>NZ_CP166299.1:0-1432500 GCF_041283565.1 Streptomyces sp. QH1-20
GTGAACAGGACGTTGGCCAGCGGAAAGGAGCCGGGGCGCCACCGTAGCCCGAGCTCCGTCAGGAGTTTTTCGAAGGGCATCTCGCGGTGGGTGTAGGCGCCCAGCGAGGAGCGGCGCACCTCGTGCAGCAGGTGTGTGAAGGGCGCGGCGGGGTCGACGCGGGCGCGGATCGGCAGGACGTTGACGAAGAACCCGACCGCCTGCTCGAAGCCGGGGCGGGTGCGCAGGGCCGCGCGGGTCCCCACCACCAGGTCGGTGGCGCCGGTGTGGTGGTACAGCAGGGCGTCGAACGCGGCCAGCAGCAGCATGAACAGCGACACCCGCTCGCGGCGGCCGACTTCGCGGAGGCTCGCGGCGAGGGGGCCGGGCAGGGTCAGCCGCTCGGTGGCGGACGGGTTCCGTCCGCCCTCGGGGGGCGCGTCGCCGGGCGCGGCGAGCGGCAGGTCCGGGAGCGGGGGTGCTCCGGCCAGCGTCCGCTGCCAGTAGTCCCGTTGCCGGGCGTAGACGGGTCCGTCGCACCACTGGGTCTGCCAGGCCACGAAGTCGCCGTACTGGGCCGCGGGCGGGGGAAGCGCGGGTTCGGCCCCGCGGAGGCGGGCGCGGTAGAGCCCGGCCCACTCGCGGAAGATCACTTCCCATCCGCTCCAGGCGTCGGAGACCAGGTGGTGCAGGGTGAGCCGGATCAGGTGCTCGTCCGGGGCGAGCCGGACGAGGGCGACCCTGATGGGGGGTCCTTGCGCCAGGTCGAACGGGTCGTGGAGATCGGCTTCGAGGAGCGCTGCCGCGGCGGCCTCGCGTTCGCGCGGGCGGAGGCGGGTGAGGTCGTGGAGGCGGTAGGGGAGGTCCGGCTCGGCGGTGACCCGTTGCACGGGGCGCCCGCCGGCCGTTGGGAAGGCGGTGCGCAGGGCGTCGTGGCGGCGTACCACGTCCACGAGGCTGTGGCGGAGGGCGGGTTCGGACAGCTCGCCGGTGAGCCGGAAGGTGCCCGGGTCCAGGTACTGCACGGGGCGCGTCATGCGTTCGAGGAACCACATGCCCTGCTGGCCGTAGGTGAGGGGGTAGGTGCTGCCCGCCGTCGGCCGCGCGGGGCGGTCGGCGGCCGGCGGACGCGGTGACGTCGGCGCGGCGCGGCCGGGGCGAGCGGTCATGCGTCGTCCGTGCCGTAGCCGGCGGCGATCAGGCATTCGGCCTGGCCGATGGCCGTCGGGTTGTCGAACAGCCGGTCCAGCAGGGTGCCTTCCAGTTCCACGGACTCGATCTCGCCGACGCCGTACTCGGCCAGCAGACGGCCGATGGCCTGGAGTGCGAGCAGGGAGTATCCGCCGAGTTCGAAGAAGTCGCCGTGGTGGATGTCGATGGACTCGGGTGTCACTTCCAGGACTTCGGCCCAGATTTTTTGGACGCGCTCCGCAACGGCGTGAGTCGAGGATTCGGAATTCCGGTAAGTCAATTTTTCCGACACAGATCCCCCAAGGGTTTTGTGCGAGTGACCGTGCTCATGAACGAGTTACCGAGATTCCTCGATGAGACCACATCCGGAACGGGGTCGCAACCATCTCCGGAGGCACTCCGGAACTGCCGGGAGACGCTCGCGTCAATTCATGACGGACGTCCGAACTCCGCTCCTGCGGCGCGCCGATGTCCTGTATGACACGTCAGCGGGAAGCCGCCGCTCTGCTCTCTCCGCGGACTGCCGGCGCCCCCCTTTTTTTCACTGTGCCGCCCGGGCCGGCCTGCCCGGCCTCGGTCCCCGCACGGACTCCCACCGGACGACCTCTGGAAGAGAGGGCGAGGGAGAACGCGCGGACAGCTGTGACCATGACTGTCGCCGGACAGCCGGCCGGCGCCCTCCCCTTGGGGCGCTCCGCGCCAGCCCTCCCCGCCCTCCTGCCCGTCGAGGCCCGGCGACGGCCCGCGACTTCGCCCATGCCCCCTGCCGCACCCCCGGGCTCCGCGACGCGGCTGTGGAGTCCGGCGCCACGGCGTTCACCGCCTGGTCCGCGTCGCCGCGCGAGGGCCGGTGCGCGCACCTGCTGGCCTGCCGGGACGTCCTGCAGGTCCCACGCCGGTGAAGTGGCCCGGCTGCTCACCGCGGAAGAAGGGAAGCCGCTGCGGGAGGCCGCGCCCTGGCCGAGGTGCGGCTGGCTGCGGACTGGTTCGGCCATGCCGCCGAACTGACCGTCGCCGACGAGTCGTTCACGGACGGGCGGGTCTCGCGGGTCGCCGTCCGGCGTGTGCCGCACGGCGTGGTGGCTGCCATCGCCCCGTCCGGTTTCCCCGTCCTCCTGAGCGTCTGCAAGGTCGCTCCGGCGCTGCTCGCGGTCAACACCGTGGTGCTCAAGCTTTCCCCCGACTCCCCGTTGGGGTGCTGCGGACGGGCGAGCTGTTCCGCGAGGCGCCCGCCCCGCGTGCTGAACGTGATCTCGGGCGACGCCGCCGGCCGGCCCCTTTGCGTAGCGGCGCGTATCCGGGACTCGGGGCGAGGGGCCGGGAGCGCTGAAGCATCCGGGGGCCGGCCGCGGGGGCTTCGGGCTTCGAGGGCGGCCGTCGGCGTACCGGAGGGCCGGCGTTGTGACAGGCCAGGTGCGTTGTGGGGGCGTTGACGGTAGCAGTGCGGGTGTCTGTGGGGCGAGGGAGTGTCTGCGCGGCCGGGGGTCGTGTTCGTCACGGAAGTTTCCGGCCAGCGGAGTGGCTTATTCCCTGGTTTTCGAATAGATCACGCCACGCACACGATAGCCAGATCAGTCCGTCCGGCTGGGATCAAGGGGGAGCCCTGTGAAGGACATTGTGAGACAACGCTGAGGTCAGGCGATGTGGCTTGGTGCCACCGCCGCAGTTGGGGCCGTTCCGGCCGTCGATCTCGCGTCCATGGGCACATCGGCTGGATCACTGCGGACCGTTACCGGTCTGTTCGACGCGCTGAGTGACAGCGCCCGGCCCCGCCCTCCGCCGCCACGCCCCGTCGAGGGCGTGTGTCCGGCTGCCCACAGCACGGTTTCCGGGAAAGGGAAAAGCTCATCAACACCGGGAGTTCTCGGCTGCCCACGCAGCAAAGCGTTCCGCTGTCGCCGTATCAGCGTGACATCTGGCTGGCCGCCACGCGCGCACCGAAGAGTCCGCAGTTCAATGCCACCATCGTCGAGGAGTTCACGGGTGCCGTGGACGTCTTCCTGCTCCGCGACTGCCTGACCCTGACCCTGGAGCGGCACGACGCCTTCCGGCTGCGCTTCGGCGAGAGGGACGGCGTTCCGCGCCAGTGGCTCGCCGACGCCCTGGTGGCGGACGGCACACCGCCCGTCGAGGTCGTCGACCTGTCGTCCGCGCCGGATCCCCGGGCCGCGTGCCTGGACTGGCGCGAGAGGGTCCTGCGGACGCCGTTCGACCTGGGCGGCGGGCCGCTGTTCAAGGTCGCGCTGCTGCGGGAGAGCGATGCGGCCGTCCACCTGCTGATCCAGACGCACCATCTGGTCGCCGACGGGCGGGCCATGGACCTCGTGCACACCGAGGCGACGGAGGAGTACGCGCGCCGGGTCCGCGCAGGGGCCGCGAAGGGCCGGGAGGTGGCGCCGTCGGCGCTGGAGGCCGTCGCCGGGCGGGGTGACTACTTCGCCTCGCCGCAGTGCGAGGCGGACCGGGCCTTCCACCGCGGTGAACTGGCGCGGACGGAGCCGAGTTTCTTCGCCCGGCGGCACGAGCCGCAGGCGGTGCCCGCCTTCGGCCGGCACACCTTCACCGTGCCCGGCGAGGTGGTGGAGCGCATCAAGGACGGCGGCGGCTCGCCGTTCGCGTTCCTCGCGGCCGCGCTGGGCACCTGGCTGGCGCGCGTCCACCGCACCTCCCAGGCCGTGCTCGGCACGCCGCTGCTCAACCGCCGTACGCGCGCGGAGCTCTCCACGGTGGCGCAGTACGCCAACACCCTGCCGCTGCGCGTCGAGGTCCCCGGTGGGCGGCCGCTGGCGGCCGTGGCGGCGCAGGTGCAGAACTCCCTGGCCCTGCTCCAGGAACACCAGCGGCTGCCCTACGGGGAGCTGCTGCGCGAGCTGCCGGCGGCCGGCGGATCGGAGCGCAGGCTCTACGACGTCACGCTGTCCTTCATGTCGCTCAAGCCGGTCAAGGCGCTGGCGGAGGGCGTCGGGCGCAGCGGGCCGATGCACTTCGCGCCGCCGCACGACCAGGAGGCGCTGGCGGTCTACGTGGTCGGCACGCGGGGCACGTCCGAGCTGAGCGTCGCCCTCAACTACGCCACGGACGTCTTCGATGAGGACCTGCCCGTCACCTCGCTCGTCGAGCACCTGATGTCGCTGATCAGGCACGGCCTGGACAAGCCGGAGCGGCCGGCGGCCGAGCTGCCCCTGGCGGGCGGGGCGGAGCGGGAGCGGCTGCGGCGTTTTGCCCGGGGGCCGCGCGTGGCGTTCGCCGAGGATGCCACGCTGCCTGCGCTGTTCGAGGCGCGGGCGGCCCTGGTGCCCGGGCGGCCGGCGGTGTTCCTGCCGGGCGGGCAGGGTGCGGTGAGCTATGCGGAACTGGAGGCCGGCTCCCGCCGGATCGCCGCGGCGCTGCGTGCCCGCGGTGTGGGGCCGGGTGACCGGGTGGCCGTGCTGATGGCGCGCGGGGCGCACCTGCTGCCGGCGATCCTGGGCATCCTGCGGGCGGGGGGCGCGTATGTGCCGGTGGACCCCGGTCATCCGGCGCGGCGGACCGGCTTCGTGCTGGCGGACAGTGGTGCGAAGGCTGTGGTGACGGACGCCCCGGTGCCGGCGGTGCCCCTGCCGGAGGGGGTGCTCCTGTGCCCGGTGGAGGAGCTGCTGAACGGACCGGACGGTGCGCCCGGTGCGGATGGCCCGGCGGGGGCTGCTGCCTCGGCGCGGGACCTGGCCTATGTGATCTACACGTCGGGCTCGACCGGGCAGCCCAAGGGGGTGATGGTCGAGCACCGGTCGGTGGTCAACCGGCTGGCCTGGATGCAGCGCGCCTACCCGATCGGCGCCGGTGATGTGCTGCTGCAGAAGACGCCCGTGTCCTTCGATGTGTCGGTGTGGGAGCTGTTCTGGTGGGCGATCGAGGGTGCCGCTGTCGCCCTGCTGCCGCCCGGCGGGGAGAAGGACCCGGAGCTGATGCTGCGCACCGTCGCGGAGCGCGGTGTCAGTGTGCTGCATTTCGTGCCGTCCATGCTGGGGCCGTTCCTGGATCTGCTGGAGCAGGCGCCACAGCGGCTGGCGGAGGTCGGGTCGCTGCGTTATGTGTTCTGCAGCGGTGAGGCGTTGCCGCCGGGGCGCGTCGAGCAGTTCCACCGGGTCTTCGCGCCGGCCGGCGGCCGGGCGCCGCGGCTGGTCAATCTGTACGGGCCGACGGAGGCGGCGGTCGATGTCTCGGTGTACGAGTGCGAGCCGGGGGCGGCGGCCGGGCGGGTGCCCATCGGGCGGCCGATCGACAACACGGAGCTGTACGTCTTGGGGCCGGACGGGGCGCCGGCGCCGGTGGGCGTGCCGGGTGAGCTGTGCATCGCCGGTGTCCAGGTGGCCCGCGGTTATCTGAACCGGGCCGAGCTGACGCGGGAGAAGTTCGTCGCCGATCCCTGGGTGCTGGGCGGCCGGCTGTACCGCACGGGTGATCTGGCCCGCTGGCTGGCCGACGGCACTTTGGAGTACCTCGGGCGCATCGACGGTCAGGTGAAGGTCCGTGGCAACCGGGTGGAGCTGGGTGAGGTCCAGGACGCGCTGGCCCGTGTGCCGGGGGTGCGCGAGGCCGCGGTGGCCGACCATGTCTCCGAGGGGCGCGGCACGTACCTGGTCGGTTACTACGTCGCCGAGGACGGGCGGGACCTGGACGAGGTCCGGATGCGCGGGCAACTGGCGGGTCATCTGCCGGAGTTCATGATCCCGGTCCGGTTCGTGCGGCTGGAGCGGCTGCCGCTGTCGCCGAACGGGAAGCTGGAGCGGCGTCTGCTGCCGGCGCCGGGCGCCGTGGAGGCGCAGGCTCCGGGTGCGGCGCCGTGCACGGCCGGGGAGAAGGCGCTCGCCGCCGTCTGGGCCGAGGTGCTGGGTGTGGAGCGGGTGGGGGCGCACGACAACTATTACGCCCTGGGGGGTGATTCGCTGCTGATGCTGCGCGTCCGGGCGCTGGCGGAGCGGCGGGGGCTGCGCTTCACTCTGGACGACCTCATGCGCCACCCGACCGTGGCCGGGCTCGCCGCGCACGTGGCGCAGACGTCCGGGCCGGCGGTGGAGGACAGTGCGCTGGCGCCGTTCGCGCTGGTCCCTGACGTGGACCGGGGGCGGCTGGAGGGCGCCGTGGACGCGTTCCCCATGAGCCGGCTGCAGATCGGGCTCGTCTACCACAGCCGCCGCGAGGAGCACTCCGCCGTCTACCACGACGTCTTCCGCTACCGGCTGGCGATGGTGTGGGACGAGGAGCGGTTCCGGCGTGCTTTCGACCGGCTCACCGCCCGCCATGCGGCTCTGCGTTCCTCCTTCGATCTCGGTGGGTTCTCCGAGCCGCTGCAGATCGTGCACGCGAGCGCACCGGGCGGCCTCGAGGTCGTCGATCTGCGGGGCAGCACGCCGGAGGCCGTCGAGGCGGCGATCGGGGCGCATGTGGAGGAACGGCGCTTTACCCGCTACGACTTCGCGCGGGCTCCTCTGTATCTCTTCCGTGCGCATGTGTGCGAGGGGGCGGTGGAGCTGGTGTTCAGCTTCCACCACGCCCTGCTCGACGGCGGCAGTGTCGCCAACCTGCTGCGCGAGCTCCTCCAGGACTACCAGCACATGTTGGGGGCGGCCATCGGCCCGGTGGCGGACGCGCCGCCGCCGGGCCCCGCCCATCACGTGCGCGAGGAGCGGGCGGCGCAGGCCGACCCCGCGGCGCGGGAGCACTGGCGGCGCACGCTGGAGGGTGCCGAGGTGCTGCGCCTGGACGGCTTCGCCCCGGCCGAAGCGCCGCGCGGGGGCGGCCATGTGGTGCACCAGGCCGTCTTCCCCGACGATCTCGCACAGGAGGTCCGGGCCCTGGCGCGGCAGCACGCCCTGCCGGTGAAGTCGGTCCTGCTGGCCGCGCACTGCCTGACCCTGCGCCTGTTCTCCGGGCTCGAGGAGTTCACCACCGGGCTCATCACCCACGGACGTCCCGAGCGTGAGGACGCCGAGCGGATGGCCGGCCTGTTCCTCAACACCCTTCCCGTCCGGGTGGGTGATGCCCGCGCCCAGGCGCCGGGCAGCTGGCTGGAGGTGGTGAGGGAGCTGTTCCGGCAGGAGCGCGAGGCCCATGCCCACCGGCGGTACCCGCTGAGCGCCATCCAGGAGGACCACGGCGGCCCGGTGCTGCACACGGCGTTCAACTACGTGCACTTCCACGTCCTGGCGCAGGTGCTGCGCCTGCCCGGTCTGCGGCTGGAGTCCTTCACGACGCGGGAGGAGACCGACTTCCAGCTGCTCGTCAACGCCTTCACCGACCCGGTCGACGGGCGTATGGGGCTGCGGGTCGACGGCGGCGGCCAGGGCATCACGGCTTCCCAGGCCGGGCTGTTCGCCCGGACCTTCACCGCGGTGCTGCGCCGGATCGTCACCCGGCCCGAGGAGGGGGTGGACTTCGCCTTCCTCGCGGCCGCGCCGCGGCCCTCGTCGGGCCCGGCGGCCACGCAGGATGTGGTGAGTCTCTTCGACCGGCAGGCCGACCGCACGCCCGGCGCCATCGCCGTCTCCGCCGGCCCCGGCGACAGTGAGGGCGAGGGTGCATGGACCTACCGTGATCTGCGCGAGAGGGCGGAGCGGGTGGCCCGGCGGTTGCTCGCGCTCGGCACCCGCCCCGGGGACCGCATCGGCCTCGCCACGGGCCGCTCGCGGGAGACGATCGCCGCCGTCCTCGGCATCGCCAAGGCCGGTGCCGTGTGCGTGCCGCTGGACCCCGCCTATCCGGCGGCGCGGCTCGCCGCCATGGTCGACCAGGCCCGTCCCGTCCGGATCATCGCCCGGGCGGCGGACGCGGCCCTCGTGCCGGACCCGGGCCTGCTGCTGGACGCCGAGTCGCTGCTGGACGCGCCGGACGCCCGGACCGCGCAGGAGGTGCTGCCGGCGATCGACCCGGCCGGCGGCGCCTACGTCCTGTTCACCTCCGGCTCCACCGGCCGGCCCAAGGGCGTGGCGATGCCGCACCGCTCACTGGCCGCCCTCATCGGCTGGCAGATCCGCGGCGCCTCGGCGGCGCCCGGCCGCACGACGGCCCAGTACGCGCCGCTGAGCTTCGACGTCTCCTTCCAGGAGATCTACTCCACGCTCTGCTGCGGCGGCACCCTGCGCCTGGTCACCGAGGACGAACGGCGCGACATGGCCGCACTGCTGCGGCTGCTCGACCGGGAAGAGGTCGAACGCGTCTTCCTGCCCTACGTCGCGCTGCAACAGCTGGCCGAGGCGTCCGCCGCGCTCGGCATCGTCCCGCGGCGGCTGCGGATCATCATCTCCTCCGGCGAGCAGCTGCGGGTGACCGACGAGATCCGCGCGCTCCTGGCCGCGCTGCCGGAGGCGGTCCTGGAGAACCAGTACGGGCCGACCGAGTCGCACGTCGTCACCCGCCACACCATGACCGGTCCCCCGGCCTCCTTCCCGCTGCTCGCCCCGATCGGCACCCCCGTCGAGGGCGCCGAGGTGCACGTCCTGGACCAGCGGGGCCGCCCCGTGCCGGCCGGTGTCAAGGGCGAGCTGTACCTGGGCGGTGCGGTGCTCGCCGACGGCTACCTCGGCGATCCGGCACTGACCGCCGAGCGGTTCGTGCGGCCGGCCGGCCACCGGGGGGAGCACCGGCTCTACCGGACCGGCGACCTCGCCCTGGTCCTGCCCGACGGCACCCTGCACTACGCCGGCCGCGCGGACACCCAGGTGAAGGTCCGCGGCTACCGGGTGGAGCCCGCCGAGGCCGAACTCGCCCTGACGGAGCTGGCCGCACGCCAGAAGGGGGCGCACGTGCGGGAGGCCGCGGTGGTGGCACGCAAGGACACCGGCGGACAGACCACCCTGGTCGCCTTCCTCGTCGGCGACGCCGACCGCACCGACACCCGCCTGCTGCGCACCGAACTGCGCACCGTGCTGCCGGACTTCATGGTCCCCACCCACTGGGAGTGGCTGCCCGCACTGCCGCTGACACCCTCCGGCAAACGGGACGACACAGCGCTGCGCACCGTGGCGCTGTCCCAGGCCGGCTCCCGCGGCGGCACCCCGCCCAGGGACGCCTACGAGCGGGCGCTGGTGGAGATGCTCGCCGACCTGCTGGGAGGCGGCCCCGTCGGGATCCACGACGACATCTTCGCCCGCGGCGCCACCTCGATCACCGTGATGCGGCTCGTCGTCCTCATCGAGCAGCGCTACGACGTCGCGATCGGGCTCTCCCGGTTCATCGCCGCACCGACGGTGGCCGCGCTCGCCGACCTGCTGCGCGCCGGCCACGCGGCCGCGGCCTTCGACCCGCTGGTGCCGATCCGCACGAGCGGCAGCCGGCGGCCGCTGTTCCTGACCCACCCCATGGGCGGCAACGTCCTGTGCTACCTGCCGCTGGGCCGGCACCTGCCCGACGACCAGCCGCTGTACGCCTTCCAGGCGGCCGGCGCCGAGCCCGGCACCGAACCGCTGCGGACCCTGCCCGAGATCGCCGCCTCGTACATCGCGGCCATGCGCCGCGTCCAGCCGACGGGCCCGTACCTGATCGGCGGCTGGTCCTTCGGCGGCTTCGTCGCCTTCGAGATGGCCCGGCAGCTGCGGGCGGCCGGCGAGGAGACGGCGCGGGTCATCCTGCTGGACACGGTCGCGGTCGGCCCCGACGCGCGGCGCGGCGCCTACACCGACGAGGCGCTGCTGGGCTGGTTCTTCTGGGAACTGCTCTGGCTGCGCCGCGGGGGCTCCTCACCCCTGGCCGTCGTCCCCGAGGAGCTCACCACGCTGGACGAGAAGTTCTCCTTCATCGCCGGCCTGGCCGTCCGTGAGGGCGTCCTGCCCGCCGACGGCGCCGACGCCCTGGTCCGCAGGCTCTTCACGGTCTACGCCGCCAACTGGCGTGCGACCGTGGACCACCGGCCGGAACCGGCCGAGCAGGACATCGTCCTGCTGCGGGCGAGCGAGCCGCTGCCGGAGGTCCTGCGGTCGATGCACGGCGCCGCCGGCACCCGCTACACCGACCCGGCCAACGGATGGCGCGAGGTGACCACCGGCACGGTGCACGTCGTGCCCGTCCCCGGCGACCACCTTACGATCATGGAAGAGCCGCACGTGGCGGACGTGGCCCAGGCCATCGCGGACCTGACCGGCACGGTCACCGCACCGCCGTCCCTCACCCGCCCCACCCGTTCCACCCCGAAAGGACACTGAACCATGTCCCTGCACACCCGTACCCGGGCGATCGTCGTCGGAGCCGGCATCGGCGGGCTCGCGACCGCCGTCGCCCTGCGGCGCGTGGGCGTCGAGGTGGAGGTCTTTGAGCGCGCGAGCGAGCTGCGGCCCGCCGGATTCGGCATATCCGTCGTGAGCAACGCCGTCGCCGCCCTGCGCGTGCTGGGCATCGACCTCGGCCTGGAGGCGCGCGGGCAGACCATCGCGCACACCGAGATCATGACCGGCCAGGGGCGGACCCTGCGGTCGCTGCCGATCGAGTCCGAGGGCGACCGGCTCGGCGCACCGAGCGTGGCCATGTACCGGGGCGACCTCCACGCGGCCCTGCTGGAGGGCATGGGCGAGGTGCCGGTCCGCACGGGCGCCGCGGCCACCGGCTACGAGAAGACGCCCGAGGGGGTGCGGGTGCGCTTCGAGGACGGCAGCGAAGCCACCGGTGACATCCTCATCGGCGCGGACGGCATCAACTCCGTCGTGCGGCGCCAGCGCACGGGCGACGGGCGGCCGCGCTACGGCGGCTTCCTGTGCTGGCTGGCCGTGACGCCCTACGAACACCCGCGCATGACCAAGGGGTTCAACGGCCACTACTGGGGGGTCGGCAAGCGGTTCGGCATCCACGACGTGGGCCACGGCCGCGCCTACTGGTGGGGCACCATCAACATGCCCGCCCACGCCGCCCGCGCCTGGAACGGCGACAAGGACCAGATCGTCCGCGCCTACGCCGGCTGGGCCGACGAGGTCCGCCACGCCGTGCGCACCACGCCCGTCGAGGACATCGTCGCCGTGCCGGCGCTGGACCGGCCCTTCCTGGAGCAGTGGGGCGACGGCCCGGTGACCCTGCTGGGCGACGCGGCGCACCCGATGCTGCCGAGCCTGGGCCAGGGCGGGAGCACCGCCATCGAGGACGCCGTGGTGCTGGCCCAGTGCCTGGCCTCGCACAGCGACCCCGTCGCGGCGCTGCGGGCGTATGAGAACACGCGCCGGGAACGCACCCGGTTCATGGTCGAGACCTCCCGTAAGTTCGCCGGCTTCGAGCAGGTGGAGAACCCGGTGCTGTGTGCCGTCCGCGACGCGTACCTGCGCCGCGCTCCGCAGTCCGTGCTCTTCGCCCCCTTCCAGCGGGCCCTGACCCCGCAGCTGCTGGGCAGTTGAGCCCCGCAGCCCGTACGGGCCGTTGCAGGCCGTGCGGCCGAGACATCCGGATACGACCAGGGAGCAGGCATGACCCAGCCCGACGCACGCACCGTCGTCACCCGTTACCTCCAGGCCCTGCGCACCCGTGACGTGCAGGCGATCCCCGAGCTCATCGCGGCTGACGCCGTCTACCGCATACCCGGCAGCCACCCGCTGGCCGGGACCTTCCGCGGCCTGGACGAGATCGCCGAGAAGTTCTTCACCCCCATGGGGGCGCTGTTCGACCCGGAGGCCTCCTACTCGGTGGAGGTCTCGCACGTCCTCGCCGAGGGCGACCAGGTGTCGGTCGAGTGCGTCACCCGCTCGCGGACCGTGCACGGCACCCCGTACGCGATCGATATCAGCGCGCAGTTCACGGTCCGTGACGGAAGGATCGTGAGCATGCGGGAGTACTTCGACACGCAGTACTTCGCCGCGACCCTGTTCGGACAGGGCGGGTAGGCGGGCCCCGGGGGGCGGGTCCTGGCGTGTTCCCCCTCCTCGGGCCTTGTCGGCCGGGGCGTCCATGGTGAGGCGTCCCGGCTCCGCCGGCCGGTGCCGTGACCCGGGTGGAACGGTCCGGCGCGGCGGGAACGGTCCGGCGCGGCGGCCCGGGCGGCATCCGCCGCCTGGTCTGAAGTCCGACGTCAGCACGGCCTGGAGAGGAAGGCGGCGACGGCTTCGGCGAAGCGGTCCGGGACGTCGTGGTGCACGACGTGACCGGCGGGCAGCTCGACGCGACGGATACGGCCGGCCCGGCGGGTGACCATGTCCTGGGCGTGATGGGCCGTCAGCTCGTCGCTGTGGGTTCCATGGACCAGCAGCGTGGGGCAGGTCACCGACATCCAGTCATCCCAGTGATCCCCGTTGAGTGCCTTCTGAGACGCCACGGTGTCAGCGATGCCGAAGGAGAAGCCCCAGCCCTGGTCTGTCTGACGGAAGGAACACTCCAGATAGGGCGCCGCCTCCCCCAGAGCCGCGGCCAGGGCCTCTTGGGACGGCGCGACGCCGGGAAGACGTGTGGTGAACGACCAGTCGCAGTCCACGACCGCACCGATGTCCTCGACGATCAGCGCGCTGACCTTGTCCGCGTGCCGGGCCGCGAACTGGTAGGCGTTCACCCCGCCCAGCGAATGGCCCAGCACCGGCACCGGGCCGGCCCCCAGATGCCGGTGAAAGGCCGCCACATCGGCTACGTACTCCGCCCGCTCGTAACGGTGAGCACGGTCGGACTCCCCATGCCCGCGCTGATCGAGCGCGATCACTCTCCACCGCGGAGCCAGCGCCGCAGCCAACGGAGCAAACGCCGACGCTTCGTTGTAATGCCCGTGCAGGGCCAGCAGCGGCCTGCCGGGACCCCCGAAGTCCAGATACGACAGTCTCCGGCCACCCACCATGAAGAATCCACGCATGGTGCGGATCGTAGGAGACGGCACTGACACCTCCCGGGCCGACCAGCACCCGCCGCAGCCCCCGCCCGGACCGGGCGCCCCCGCGGGCTGGTCGGTTCAGCGCGCCCGGAGTCATCTCCGTCCCGCGTGCCGCCCGCCCGGAGGACTTTCCGCAGACTGGTGAGGCTGTCGTCCGCATACCCCGCCACCACACCCTGCCGAGTGCTGCGCTCAGCCCGGGGCGGAGGGGCCCCGGGGGTGCGGTCCGCGAGAGCTGCCACCCGCCCGGGGGCACACTCCTCGGCTGGGTGCGGTTCGGGCGGATACCGGGTCAGGGAAGGGGGATACCACCGGTGGCGTTGACGATTTCGGCGGTGATGTAACTCGCTTCTTGCGAGGCGAGGAAGACGTAGGCGGGTGCCATCTCGGCCGGCTGGGCCGCGCGCCCCAGGGGACTCTGTTTCCCGAAGCCAGCCGTGTCCGGGAGAGTGGCGGGGATAAGGGGAGTCCATACCGGGCCGGGAGCCACGGCGTTGACGCGGATGCCCCGTTCGGCAAGCTGGCCGGCCAGCCCCTGGGTGAAGGTGACGATCGCCCCCTTCGTCATGGCGTAGTCCAAGAGGTGAGGACTGGGTTTGTAGGCCTGCACAGAGGTCGTGTTGATGATGCTCCCGCCTGCGGGAATGTGCGGCAGGGACGCTTTGCAGAGCCAGAACATCGCATAGAGATTGGTGCGCAGCACCCGGTCGAACTGTTCTGTGCTGATCGCCTCGAGGCCGTCGGGCTGGGCCATCTGGTAGGCCGCGTTGTTCACCAGCACATCGATGCGCCCGAACTCCCGTACCGCGTGGTCCACCACCCGGCGGCACTCTTCCTCTTCACGCAGGTCGCAGGACAGGGCCGTCGCCCGGCGCCCTGCGGCCTCGACGAGGGCGCAGGTCTCGTGGGCGTCCTCCTTCTCCTCGGGCAGATGCGTGAACAGCACATCCGCGCCTTCCCGGGCGAACGCCAGCGCCACCGCCCGTCCGATACCCGAGTCGCCACCGGTGATGACGGCCCGGCGGCCCTCCAGCCGGCCGCTGCCCCGGTAGGTGTCCTCACCGTGGTCCGGGCGGGGATCCATCCGGCCGGTGTGCCCGGGCGGTGTCTGTTCCTGGTCGGGGAACTCAGGCCGCGGGTAGCGCTCTGCCGGGTTGTCCCGGTTCTCCTGCGTCACAACGATCACCTCCCTCAGCCGCATACCCCGGGCCGGGCCGTACAGACGGTCCGGGTGCCGCACGCCATCCGGACGGTCCAGGAGTTTTTCGCAGAGCCTTTTTCCCATGCCGGGCTGCCGGGCTGCCGGACGGTTGGGCGGTTGGGCGGTTGGGCTGCGGTGCCGGCGGGGCTGTGTGTGCGGACCGCCTGCTGCGGCCCGAGCACAGCCGCCAGGGGTACAGTCCCCCTTCTTTCCGCTGTTTCGGGACGCCGCCTTGGGGGTCAGTCGGTGGACAGGGCTTGGAGCAGGTCGCCGGCCTGACGGTCGGGCAGGGCCCGGACGGCTCGGCCAGGGCGACCACACCCGCCAGGCGGTGGGCATCGATGACCGGCAGGCGGCGTGCCTGGTGCGAGCCCGTGGTGCGCTGGATCTGGCCGGCTGTGGCGTCGGCGGCGGTGGTGACGGCCTCGCCTCGGGCGAGTTCGCCCGCCTGGGGTGAGGGGTGGGGTGGTGGGGGCGAGCGGGGGCCGGCCGGGCGCACAGGATGGCGAAGAGACGGCTACGCCCCGCCGCACCGCCCCGGTCAGGCGTGCCCCGGGCCTGGTCGCACCCCGTCTGCCCGGCTCACCGGGATGAGGCCACTGCACCCGGCACCACCGGCGGCTCGTCCGCGGGGACTCCGCAGGAACACGGTTCCGCCCCCGGGAAGCCGTGCACGCGGGCGCGGGCAGGAGAGCGAAAACCGAGGCGGCCGGCTGTTCGGGCCCCTGAAGACGGGTGGTCATCCCCCAGAGCACAGGGAGTACAGCCGTGAGGGGTCCTCGGACCCACGGGGCGGGTCACCGGGCGGGGGCCGGGGACGGCGGGGCTCACCTGTACGCACCGCCGGGGCGGCTGGACGTCACGGGCCGCTCCACGATGGACAGGCACCCGGCTGTCCGGCCGATGGATGAAGGAGAGCACCTGATGTCCGACGACGCGATGGGTGACGAGGTCTACCAGCCGGACCGCTCGGGCACCCGGGACCGCCCCGACGGTCTCGACCTGGAGAACGCGCTGGAGGGGGACGGGCTCGACGAGACCCTCGACGAGGGCTACTCGCCGCCGGAGAAACCCCTGGCCGCGGAGCATCACGGCACGACAGCGCGGGAACAGCGGGAGGGCGAGAGCCTGGAGCAGCGCCTGGCCGAGGAGGAGCCCGACATCGCACCACCCGAGGGCGACGGCATCGGCGACCAGGTGGACACCGACGGCGAGGCTTTGGAGGAGGAGGCCGGCGACGCCCGGGCCGGGCGGCTCGTGGCAGCCGACGACGGGCTCCCGCGCCACGCGAACGACATGGTCGCCAGGGACGTCGGCACCGACGGCGGGGCCGCGTCCGCGGAGGAGGCCGCCCTGCACATCACCCCCGGCCCCGGGGAACGGCCGACAGAGCAGGAGGGAGAACAGGGGAAGCAGGGCGGAAGGCAGGGAGGGGAGCAGGAGGGGGACGACGCCGGCGGGACGAGGGGGACCTGAGGCCCGGTGGGTGGGTGGCCCTGCGCGCCCCCCGGCCCGCCCTCCCCCGGTGCCCCGCGCTCCCCCGGGTGCGTCACCGCGACCGCTGCCGGGAGGCGCGTGGGGGCGCTCAGCGGGCCGGCGGTCCGCTCCCCGCGGAGGCATCCGTCCCGCCCCGTGTCTGCCCGGGGCGCAGGCGGCGGGTCAGCCGGCGGGCCTCGGCCAGCAGGGAACCGGACAGCTCCATCGCGGCCGGCCCCAGGACCGGCCGTTCGGCCAGGCGGGCCCGCAAGTCCTCGTGGGCGGCCTCCACCTGCCGCAGCGTCCGCTCCAGCTCCCGGCGGGCGTCCTGGGTGTCCTCACCGGTCACCGTGCGGCCGTAGGCGGTGAGGGCCTGGCCCACCCCGTGCAGGAAGTCCGCGTACGGGCGGGTGACGTCGGTGTGCCGCACGCAACGCGCCGCCGAGGAGTCCGCCGCCGCCTCGGCCAGGACCCGTGTCAGGCCCTGCAGGTGGTCTGCCACGTCCTCCAGGGTGCGCAGGGTCTCCTCCCCCAGGGGCACGGGCCCGTTCGGCCGGGCGCGGCGACGGCGCTCGGGGTTCAGGCGGGTGCTCTCCTCGGCCCACTCCACCGCCGAGCGCAGGCCACGCAGCAGCCCGGGCAGCCGGCGGGCCCGTTCCTGCCACCGCACCGCCTGCTCGTACCGCCACGGTCCCTTCAGCCCGTCCGCGACCGCCTCGAGGATCGCGCAGCACTCGCGCACCACACCGCCCGCGGCTTCGTGGACGCTGCGCAGGTACACCGGCGGCAGGACCAGGGCGTTGACCACCACGCCCACCCCCGCGCCCAGGAACGCCGCCAGGACCCGGTCGGCCGCGATGCCCGCCGACCACTCACCGCCCGCCAGAGTGAACAGAGCGGACGTCGCCCCGGCGATGCCCTGCTCGCCGAAGTGCTGCCAGTTGCCGATCAGCAGCATCACCGGCAGGACGAGGAGCATCGCCGCGACCGGCCGGCCCAAGGCCATCGCACCGGCCGTCGCCACGACGGTCCCCAGCGCGATGGCCAGCGTCTGCTGGACGGCCCAGGCCACCGACCGGTAGACCGTGGTCCGCACCAGCACCAGCGCCACCCACGGCGCCATCAGGGCAAGGGTGTTACGCAACAGCCAGGCGGCCACCGACCACGCCAGGACCGCCGCGAGTGTCGCTTTGAGCGCCAGGACCACCAGGTCCCGCTCCCGGCCCGGCCCCTGCCAGGCCCGCCGCACCGACCGTGCGACCCCGGCCGCCTCCGCACATACCTTCCCTCCCGCAGCGTGCCTCATGACGATCCCCTGCCACACCGGCGGACTTCCATGCCCCTCCCCGGACCACCGGGCTGCCAGCGACAAGGAACGACGCACATGACGAGGCATAACAACGGGTGACAGGGGGTGACGAGGGACAGCGGCCGGCCCCGCCCGGCGCGCCGCCAAAACGCGGCACCCGCAACCCGCACCCCGCAACGGGCCGGTCGCGGTGCCCGGGGGCGGAGCACCGTGATGCCCCCCGGGGTGGATGGGCCAGCCGGGGGGCGGAGCACCGTGGTGCCCCCCGGGGTGGATGGGCCGGCCGGGGGGCGGCCGTTGCCGTTTCCCGGTCCGCCACCCGGGGCACGCGCCCCGCATGGATCATTGTGGGGCGCTTCCGCGCCCGCAACACCAGGGGCGAGGACCGCATCACGCACCTGGACACACTCGGCATGCCCCTGGCTGCACCTCGACGCCGTGAGCAGCAGTTGCGGATCCCGGGCCCGCGGATGTTCCCGGGGAAGAGCAGCGGACGGGGCGACGGGGGGGTGCAGGGGCGCGGGCATCGAGGCGGTCCGGCGGGATCTGTCGCTATCGTGGCTCCCGTGACTGGCTCTGCGCGGTGTTCCTTGTTGTTTCTCGATGTCGACGGGCCACTCATCCCCTTCGGCGCGGCATCCCGGCCGTATCCGACCTATGCGACGGGTCCCCAACCGCTGGGTGCCGGTACGAATCCGCTCCTGAACAGGATCGATCCCGGGCACGGGCCGCGGCTGGCGGCACTGCCGTGCGAGGTGGTCTGGGCGACGACATGGATGGCTGACGCGAACGAGTGCATCGCCCCCCGCATCGGTCTGCCGCAACTGGACGTGGTGATCTGGCCGGGGCCCTCCGGCATCGATGACCAGGACGAGCGGAACGGACTGCACTGGAAGACCCGCACACTGGTCGAACGGGCTGCGGGACGCCCGTTCGTCTGGGTCGACGACGAGGTCACCGACACCGACCGGGCCTGGGTCGCCGCCCACCACCAAGGACACGCCCTGCTCCATCGTCTCGATCCCCGCCACGGCCTGACCGACAGCGACTACACGGCTCTCGACGCGTGGCTGCGACAGCAGCTCTGAACACCCGGCCGGAGACGGTGAAGAGACCGCGGGAAAGACCCCGCGGCATGCACGGAGAGGGCTCGGCGGGCTCTCGGTTCGCGCCCGGGTGCGGCGGGGGGTAGGAGCCGGTACCGGTCTCGATGGCCGTGCCGGGGAAGGTGAGACGGTCACCGCGTCACCCGGGTGATCCCGCCCGCTGTCGGTGGGCCTGGTGGGCCCGGTGATCCCGTCAGCCCTGGTGGGCATGGTGGGGCCGGTCGCCGCGATCGGGGCCCAGGCGGTGGAGTCAGTCCGCTTCGCCCGACGGTGACGGTGACGGGCACCGGCTCGGCCCGCGTGCGGGGGGCGTGCGGGCGGGGGGTGCTTACGGGTGCCGGAACGGCCCGCGAGGCCCCCGGGCCTTCACCCGGGCTTCGCGGGCCTTCACCGAGTTGACCGGGTTCACCGGGGATCTCCTGCGGGGTGGTCCAGGAGGGTGGTGCGGGCCGCGGCGGCGTCGTGCAGGGGAACCGTGATGGCCGTGACGGGCCGTAACGCCCCCATCCGGGCGGGGACTTCCACCGGGGAGCCGAGGTGGAGGACGAGGGCACCGGCGGCCCTGCCGGGCAGGACGAAGCGGGATTCGGACGAGCGCTGCCCCGCCCAGTCCGCGACCCCGGACCGCTCCACCGCCGCGAGCGGGATCTCCACCGTGTGGTGCAGCCCCCAGCGCAGCACAACACACCCGGCGCGCACACCGTGCGGGCGCACCCGCCCGGCCACCGCCCAGGCCGCGGCCGCCGCCGCCGCGTACAGCAGCACCAGGGCCCCGGCCAGGACGAGGGGGGCCGTGCCGAGCCAGGCCGGCAGCCCCGCCGCACCCGCGGCCAGGACCACCGCCCCGGCGGCCGGGGCCCGGCCGGGCCCGGGCGACCGGCCCAGCGGTAGCTCCCCGGGCCCTGGCTCCGTTCGGAAGGTCACGGCCCGCGCGAGGATGCCCCATACCGACAGCTCCTGGCGCACGGCCTGGGCGACCGGCGGGGGCACGAGGGAGAAGAACGCACCGCCCAGAGCGGCCCGGCGCCCGGAACCGTCCCCGCGCAGCTGCCGGTACCCGCGGACGAGGGCGGCGCCGAAGACCAGGCCCAGGACGGCCAGCGTGCCCTCGGTGACGGCCAGGACCCCGGCCGCGATCCGCCAGTCCAGCGCACCGGCGGCCACCAGCACGATCTCGGCCAGCAGCACCGACAGCCCCGCCCACCGGCCCCGGCGCAGCCACCGCACCCGGCGGGCCCCCCGCCCGCCGGACGGCTTTTCCCCCGCGGTGGGGGCCGGGGGCGGTTCGGGGCCGGCCGCCAGGGCGCCGCGCACGGCCCGTACCGCCGCGCCGGGGTCGGCGGCGTGGATACGGATCTCCCGTACGGTCCCACTCGCCCGGCCCGCCTCGAGGAGGGCCGGGCGGCGCAGCCGGAGGACCACGTTGGTGGCCGACATCACCGGCACCGACAGCACCCCGTCACTGAGCTCCGCGGTACGGCTCTGGCCGGTCATCACCCGCCGCTCGGCCACCTCCCCCACCAGGCCCAGCGGGACCTCCGCGCGGAAAGCGGCACCGTAGGAGACGGTCAGTGTCCCGGCCGCCAGCCGGTGCGGACAGGCGGCCAGCGCCACAGCGAACCCCGCCGTCACATACGCCACCACCAGCCCCGTGAGCAGGGCTGCCACCCGCGCCCAGGGCGCCGACAGCAGGACATCGACCACCGCGATCTCCACCACCGACAGGAAAACGACTACGAACACGCCTCCCGCGACGTGCTCCTGGCAAGGGATCGCCACCCCCTCCGCACCCCGCCCCCACACCCGCGACAGCCCCCGCAGCGGCGCCCGCAACGCGGCAGCGACACTCACACCGCCGCCCTTGATCACGTCCGTGTCCGTCATCCCGACCCCCCACCACGAGCCCAACACACCCCGGACAGCACCCTGCCCCCCCGGGGGGGGGGAGTATCCCCGCCCCCGGCACACCACCACCACAGCCCCCGGCCACCGGCAAGTCCCGTGAACCCGGGCACACTTGGGCACCATCCGGCGGCTTCCGTACGCGAACACACCGGGCATCCACCCCGGCCCGGCTCCGAAGCAAACCCCAGCAGCCACCCGACCCCGGGGCAGGGACTGTAGAGCGGAGGCGGGGACCGGGCGGACACGCCCCAGCAGCCTCCCGGCCGGGAGCCGAGGCCGGCGAGCGTAGGCGGTGGAAGCAGGGACCGGGCAGGCGTGCCCCCCGGGGGGGGGCGGCCACCCGGCCCGGCGGCGAAGGGCGCTCCGGGCAGCGAAGGAGGCGTGGACCGGGCAGGCGCACCCCGGGAGGCCGGGACGCCCAGGGGGCGGGGCGGCTGAGCGGCGGCGGAAGAGGCGGGGACCGGTTTGGCTCACCCCCGGGGGGCGACCACCCGAAGGCCCGGTACCCCTTCTCCCCCGGCGGCACCCGGCCCGGAGAGTGTGAGGGGCTGCCGCCTCCGCGCCGCCCGGCATCGGCACCCCCACCCGCCCCCCGCGAGCGTGACCCTCACCATGAACACCGGCAACGCAGAAAAGACCCGCAGAAACCCGGCACGACCCCGGCACAACACAAAAGACTCCGTTGATCAGGACCACACCGCCGGGCAGCCCCGCATTGCGGGTTCACGTTCACGTTCCGTGCCCGTTCAAGGCCGCACTCGCGTTCGCTCTCGGGGCCACGCCCCCGTTCACACTCCCGTTCGCGGCCACGTTCCCGTGCGGGAAGACGGGCTCAGGCATGCCTACCCACCACCGGCCCGCCACCGGGCGGCCACCGGCCCACCGCCGGCCGCCGCCGGGCACAAAACGGCGCCGGTGCCACCGGGCGGGCGGGGCGGTGCCCGTCGAGCGGGGCTGCGGGCCTGGTCACGGCCCCCCTGCCCGGGGGCTCCGCCTGAAGGACCACCACACCGGCGGGTTAGCATATGAGCGCCGCCTAGCTCGAAAGATGGACCTGTGACTGTCAATGACGACGCGTTCACTAACTGGAAGAACCGCGAGGAGATCGCGGAATCGATGATCCCGATCATCGGGAAGCTGCACCGGGAACAGGACGTCACCGTCCTGCTCCACAGCCGCTCCCTGGTGAACAAATCGGTCATCAGCATCCTCAAAACCCACCGGTTCGCCCGCCAGATAGCCGGCGGAGAACTCTCGGTCACCGAGACCCTGCCCTTCCTCCAGGCACTGACCACACTCGATCTCGGCCCCTCCCAGATCGACATCGGCATGCTCGCCGCCACCTACAAGAGCAACGACGAAGGCCTCTCCGTCCAGGACTTCACCGCCCGCGCCGTCGCCGGCGCCACCGGCACCGCGAAAACCGAACGCCCCGAGCCCCGCGACGTCGTCCTCTACGGCTTCGGCCGCATCGGCCGCCTCGTCGCCCGCCTCCTCATCGAGAAAGCCGGCTCCGGCAACGGCCTGCGCCTGCGCGCCATCGTCGTCCGCCCCGGCAACGGCCGCGCCGCCGACGACCTCGTCAAACGCGCCTCACTCCTGCGCCGCGACTCCATCCACGGCCAGTTCCAGGGCACCATCACCGTCGACGAGACCCACAACAAAATCATCGCCAACGGCAACGAGATCACCGTCATCCACGCCGGCGACCCCTCCGAGATCGACTACACGACATACGGCATCAACAACGCCGTCCTCATCGACAACACCGGCAAATGGCGCGACCGCCAAGGCCTCTCCCAACACCTGCGCCCCGGCATCGACAAAGTCGTCCTGACCGCACCCGGCAAGGGCGACATCCCCAACATCGTCCACGGCGTCAACCACCACACCGTCAAACCCGACGAGCAGATCCTCTCCTGCGCCTCCTGCACCACCAACGCCATCGTCCCGCCCCTCAAAGCCATGGCCGACGAATACGGCGTCCTGCGCGGACACGTCGAAACCGTCCACTCCTTCACCAACGACCAAAACCTCCTCGACAACTACCACAGCGCCGACCGCCGCGGCCGCTCCGCACCACTCAACATGGTCATCACCGAAACCGGCGCCGCCTCCGCCGTCGCCAAAGCCCTCCCCGACCTCAAAGCCCCCATCACCGGCAGCTCCATCCGCGTCCCCGTCCCCGACGTCTCCATCGCCATCCTCAGCCTCCGACTCGGCCGCGAAACCACCCGCGAAGAAGTCCTCGACCACCTCCGCAACATCTCCCTCACCTCCCCCCTCAAACGCCAAATCGACTTCACCACCGCCCCCGACGCCGTCTCCAGCGACTTCATCGGCTCACGCCACGCCTCCATCATCGACGCCGGCGCCACCAAAATCGACGGCGACAACGCCATCCTCTACCTCTGGTACGACAACGAATACGGCTACTCCTGCCAAGTCATCCGCGTCATCCAACACATCACCGGAATCGAACACCCCACCTACCCCACCCCCACCCAATAACCCGGGCTAAGACAAAGCAGCACACCCCGGGCGCACGGGGCCCGGTCGCGCCGGTGGGGCAGGCACCGAAACATGCCTGCCCCACCGGCACATCAGACGCGACGACGCATCAGGTCACCCCAGCGGCAACACCGCATCCTCCCGGTATGCCGCAGGGATCACACCACCGTCACCCCTACGGGTTGTCCCGTAACTGATCTTTCGCATGAGGGCGGTTGGTCAGGGCTGGGTCCTGGGGACCACCTGTTGGCTCCGCTCACGGAATCGCTTCGTTCTCGTGGACTGTCCGGTTTGATCATTTGGTGTCCAAGGTGGCCCAGGGCGCGACGGGGTTGCGGGCAGCTCCATCTGGCGAAATGAGCGACAGAGTCCCAAGTCCCCTTGGTACGGTGCACCGATGTCAGCGATCAGGACGTGCCAAATCGCCTTCGACTGCGCGGAACCTGAGCGCCTCGCTCGCTTCTAGTGCGAGGTGTTGGGGTACGTCATACCGCCGCCGCCAGCGGGGCTTGCCACTTGGGATGATTTCAAGCGTTCGCAGCCACCTGAGCAGCGGGATTCATGGTTCGCCTTCATTGATCCTTCAGGTGTGGGCCCGCGACTGTCCTTTCAACGCGTCCCCGAAGGGAAGGCCGCCAAGAACCGGGTGCACCTTGATGTGCGGGTCGGCACCGGACTCGTGGGTAAAGAACGCCTCGCCGCACTTGAGGCTGATGCGCACGACTGATCCCGCTCGGCGCGGTACACGTGCGAACGCTGTATGACGGTAATGATTCGTGCACCCCGATGCTGGACATCGAGGGCAACGAATTCTGTATCGACTGAACGTATGGGGCGGGAATTATCCCGTGAGGGCGAGGTTGTGCAGCCGGGCGATGCCGAGCAGGGCGGTGTGAACGCCGTCGCCTTTCAGCGACCGGCGTACCGCACGGACTTTTCGAGGAGCGTGAACGACTTGGTCGTACCGCCCGGCTGCGGCTTGCCCTCCTTGTGGCCGACGACGCGGTACCCGCAGTCGAGGTAGTAGGCGGTCAGACGAGCGTTGCCTGCCAGACAATCGAGGCGGACCAAGGTTCGGCCCGATTCGGCCACGCGGCGCTCGGCGGCCCGCAGAAGCCGCTGTCCCGTCCCCGGCGGGACCGTGTCATGGTCCACCATCAACCGATGTATGTATCCGGCTGTCGGGGGCTGGGGTCCCCAAGCGTCCATGTCCTCCCACCACAACTCCCAGGCCCCGACGGCACGGCCGTCGGCCTCCGCGATCCAGACTTCCCCGTCGTCCATGATCCGCAGGAAGTGGTCCTCGCCCAGTTCTCCGGGCTGCCACTGGCCGGTGATGCCCTGGGCGTTCATCCAGCGTGCGGCGTCGTCACGGAGGCGTACGACGGAGGCAAGGTCGGCGCCGGCAGCCATGCGGAAAAGTAGATCACTCACGCCGCGATCTTCGCACAAGCATCCGCTTCCGCCGGATGGGAGACCGGCCCAGTTCGACTGCAGCACCGGGCGGCCCCATCGGACCCGTGGCCCACCTCGAGGGCTACCACGCGCGCCCGGGGGCCTGGCACGCAACCAAACCGCTAGCGACGTTGATGATTCCCACGGATACGCGTAGGTCGCGCATTGAAAGAGCACCCTCCCTCATGATGATCTTCGCGTGGGGTGGGGAAATCTGAGCAGATCCCGCGTGCCGTGACGAGTCCTACGGCGGTCGGCGGTCGTACTGTCGAACCGTTACCGAGGAGGACTACTGATGCGCAGCGTGACCTATTCGATGGGCGTCTCGCTTGACGGCTACATCGTCGGACCGGACGGCGACTTCGACTGGACGGCGCCCGACGAGGACGTCTTTCGCTTCTGGATCGACGAAATTCGACAGGTCGGCGTCCATCTGTTGGGACGACGTCTGTACGAGACGATGCTGTACTGGGAGACCGCCGACCAGGATCCATCGCTCGACGACTCAATGCTCGAGTGGGCCGCGATCTGGAAGCCGCTCCCGAAGGTGGTGTTCTCCACCACGCTGTCGGCGGTGCAGGGCAATGCCCGCCTGGCCGAGGGCGGCTTGGCGGAGGAGATCGAGCGGTTGCGAGCCGAGCCCGGGGAGGGCGACATCGCGATCGGCGGCGCGACTCTCGCCGCCGAGGCGGCTGCGTTGGATCTGATCGACGAGTACCGGACCATGGTCTACCCCGTCCTGGTTGGCGATGGCATCCCTTTCTTTCCCCAGCGCGAGCGCCGAGTGGATCTCGAACTCGTCGAAACCCGCACCTTCAGCTCAGGAGTCGTCTACCTCCGCTACCGCGTGGCGCGCCGGGCTCTGCTTTAGAAGTTGCAGATGTGCTGGGTGGGCACGTCAGGAAAAGTTCGCGGGCGGCCATCGAGATCGTGCAGTCGCGGGCAATCCGCCCGGTGCTGGCCTCAGTGGCGCCGTCGTGTTCGCGCATGCGGAGCAGACTCTTCCGACAGGTCACAGTCATTCTTTGATGGTGATGATGAGGGCGGTGTCCTCGCAGCGGGGCGGGGTGGGCTGCATCGCGCCTCCTGGTCTCGGATGTGGGGCGACTGTAAACAATTTGTCTGGCCACGGAGTTACCTTTCAGTTGTCGAACCACACGACGAGCCGGACGTTCTCGCTACCGTGGACGTCAGCAAGTGCCTGCATAGCCATCCACACCGGCGTCCATTCGCTGGTTTCCGCTATCGCGTCCCGCCGGATCATCCGCACGACGCGGTAGAGCACGTCGCCCTGTGTCCACTCAGCCCGCTCGGGTCTGCTTTGAATATCCTGGAATGACTTCCCGGTAAGGACCCGGCCGTGGTCGGGAGTGAACGTGTACTGGTGGACACGTTCGTCTACTGTGTCAGCGGATTCGTCCCAGTCCACCTGGTCCAGCTCGGCCCAGCTGGCCCAGGATGAGCTGTGGCAGTCCGGCTCCCATGTCTCGTAGGCATCGCGGGTCTGGGCTGATACATCGCCGGGCAGGCCTCGACCTTCGGCGATGGGGCGGAAACCGGCGTAGTTCCGCACGCCGAACAGGCAGCCAAAAGCGTCGTAGTCACGCCCGCCGTACAGCAGGTCCAGGCTGATCGCGGCGTGCCAGGCGGCATCCTCTTCGTCGAGTGTTCCGAAGGTGGCCCTGCACTCAACGAACCCATGTATGTCGGTTCCCATGACGGCCCATCCTCCTGCCCTGGTCTGGCCAGCGCCAAGCGCTCTCGGCTTGGGTTGACGGGTCAGGGGCGGCCAAACAGGGCTCCCCCGTCCGCGTGACTGCTCGAAAAGGCACGGCCTGGTCTTGAAGTGCCATTACTCGGTCGGGGGAGCCCCACGCCAGGTGGATGTAGCCGCCGCAGTGGCGCTCCGCAGACAGGGCCAGATCCCTTTCCAGGGAGCGCCCGGTACGGGCTGCTTCCCAGCCCCGAAAGCCCTCAATCAGTGAAGAACGGACGGCTCATGGCTCGGAATCCCGTCGGGGGACTATAGGGACGGGCATCACGAGTGTGGTGAACACTACCTGGGCCGCAACTTGAAACAGCAGCTCTTCCACTACGTTACCGAACAGGAGAAACCATGTGGGCAACAGGATCAGAGCGGTCACCATCGCCCTGAACACCGGTGACTCCATCTCATGATGGGACAGCCCTGCCAGGACAATGATGAAGATCGACGGAAGCCCGATCAGTACGAAGCAATACATTCCCGCATCGAGATAGGACAAGAAAGAGTCCCAACACGAGAGTTGCTCGGAGAAGGAAGTGGTCTCCCGGGGCGCCACCAGCCCGACGGCCGTCCAGGCCAGAGCATAGACCAGAAGATACAAGAGCACGCAGCGGACGATCCGCCAGACAACGCCCTGACGCCATGCCGCCTTGGCCGGGCGGGATGCTCTCATCGCGACAACTCTTCTCGATGGAGCTGGCCGACCTGCTGACCATTGGAGCGGCCGCAGCCGCTCCCGATCAGCATCCGTCAAATCACGGCGGGGCGAGTCATCGTCGTGGGGTGGGGAGGGTGGAGGTGGCGATCCGGCCCAGGAGAGTGGCAAGTTGCCGGGGCATGGAAAGGAACGGCGAGTGGCTGCTCGGCAGCCGGTGGACGGAATCGGCGCGCGTGGCGAGCACGAGTTGCCGGGACGGTTCGAGCGCCTGGTCGCGGTCGCAGACGATGTAGCTGGAGGGCACGGTGCGCCATCCTGCCGTGGTCACCTGCTCCGTGAAGGACCGGACACTCTGCGGGCGCAGCCGGGCCACGGCTCGGTCGGCTTCGGCTTCAGGCACGTCGTCGAAGAGTATCCGCCGGGCATTCTCGTACGGCGGAGCGTGGCCCGTGCCGTCGTCCGGCACGGGCGTTCCCAGGGCCGTGAACATGCTTTCGCCCACGTCAAGTTGGAATCCGGCGAGGTACATCACCCCTACCACGTTCGCGGCATCCGCGATGGCCTCCGTGGCGGGGACACCGCCGTAGGAGTGGGCTATCACCACCACCGGGCTGTCGATGCGCCGGAGGCTGTCCCCGATGACTTCCGCGTCGTCCAACATGCCCGCCGGGCGGGCACCGTCGTGCCGGCCGGCCGGGGGGTTGGCGCTGGGCAGGTCGACGGCGTGGGACCGCCAACCGTCGGCGTCGAGCGCGGCGCGTAAGTGGTCCCAGCACCAGGCTCCATGCCAGGCTCCGTGGACCAGCAGGAAGGTCGGCCGGTCGGTGTCAGCGTTCATGTGCGGTACCTCCGTTGTCCGAGCCACGATGGCGGGAGACTGTGGTGCGAAGCGGGCCGCTCCGCCCGTGGGTCGCGGGCCGAGTGGCCTCACCCCGGACCCGACGATACTGCCCTGCCCTGCGTCAGTGGCGGCCGGTTCGCACCCCCGGGGTGGTCGGCTCCCTAACATGATCAGCCGGACAAGTCCTAGCAGGGTGGGCGGGTGCCTCTCACGCGAGTGTGTGGGGCGCATTCCTGTCTGGCCGAAGGCCTCGTGCGGCAAACTCAGGCGGTGGCGGTTCACCTCCGCCTGCGCGGAGCGACTTGCTCACCAGGTTCGTCTCCCCGGCCTTCGTTCTGTTCGGTGCGTTTGGGACCGAGGGGATCGTGGCGAACAAGACGTGGCGGCTCATGCAGGGCGACACTTCGATCGGCGAACTAAGGGAGTACGCAGTCGATCAGCCGATGTTCTTCTGCCGCTTCATCCCCGGCTCCGGCTGGGCACCCGTCCGTATCGACGGAAACAGTGCTCGCCTGCGCTACTGACCGGACCAAGCCAAGCCAACCCGAACGGCACGGGCTACTCGCCGGGCCGGGGCCAGTGGGTGCCGGCTCGCCGCGCAGCATCCCTCCTTCGGAGGGAGATGACGTCCCGATCCCGTCAGCGGATGACGCAGATCTCCGGCATGGGCAGGCTCCACTCGCCCAGTTCCGCAACAAGGACCTTGCGGGCCAGTCGCCGTGCCTGCCGCCATCCCTCGTCGGTGGACAGCGCATTCTTTGTCCACCGGCCGACGTCTTCCTGACCGCTCATCTCACAGAAGATCGTGTCGATCGCTCGGAGATCAGGCAGGGCCTCCCGCCCAAAGCCCCTCCTCCTTCAGACGCCCGGCCATACGGAAGGCATCGCCGAAGTCCAGCGCGATCTCATCCGCAAGGACGCCATGCCGGTCCAGCCAGGCCACCTGAACCGAGGCCTCAGCCGCCACCACGGTCAGCGACTCGATGAGCAACCGTCGACGGAACGAAGGATCAGGGATCTCCATATCGCGATCCTCCCACGCCACATGCCTGCACTGAGCGGACACCGCGGGGTCGGCAGTCGCCGGCGACTCGTCCAGCTCACCACCGCCTACGCGCAGAGCACCGGAGTGCCGCGTCTGCAGCCACCTTGCGGATCGGTTCACTGACGCTCGCGCCGAGAGCGCTTCTCGAGATCCTCAAGGTCATCGTCCTGATGCGGCTCAACTTTGCCTGTATGGAGCGGACCGGGGAGCCTGCCCGCATTCGGTGCCCCTAGGGCGCGGTGGGTAAGTTCGAGCACCATGGCGATGACCTGGTCGGCGTCGATGTCGCTACCGGTGGAGATCAGGTCGTCCAGGAGGCCGTCGGCAGCGTGGTAGATCATGCGGAAGGCCGTGCTGGGATCGGTGGCCTGGAAGGCTCCGGCCTGGGCGCCTTGGGTGACGAAGGCGCAGATGAGATCGATGACCCTTTGGTTGGCCTGCTTGCAGATCTCCAGTGCCTTGGCGTTGGCGGATCCGTAGACGATGCGGTGCAGTTCGGCGTTGCGTACGGCGTGGTGGATGAGGGCGGTCAGGAGCCGGTCGATGGTGGGCCACCAGGAGGAACCTTCACCGAGGATGTTCTGCGTGGTGGTGACGATGGTGTCGACGTAGCGTTCCCACAACGCTCCGAGCAGGTGGTCCTTGGAGTCGAAGTACAGGTAGAAGGTGCCTTTGCCGATTTGGGCGGCGTCGGCCAGTTCAACGATGGTGGCCTGATTGAAGCCGACGGTGGCGAAGACCTTCTCGCCTGCCTGCAAGATGTCCTCCCGGCGATCTATCTGACTCTTGGTGACCCGTTTGCGTCGCGTACTCGGTGCCATCGACACTCCCCGCCCAAATCGTCCTGAGTTGTGGGTTGTTCTGGTCGGCGTGATCCGTAGCCCAGCCTCGGGCACATTATGACTGACCACCGGTCAATGGTTGCCCCTCGCCGCCCGAACTGTTTGACTGACCGCCAGTCACTCAGTCGGATGCCTACCGCTGAGCCGGCTGCCGGTCGGCCCGATCCCCGGTGGCCAGCCGGCCATCCATCCCCTGTCACCTGCTCTCCCGAGGACGAGATGAAAACGGAGCAAGCCACAACACCGCCCGCAGTAGCGCCCCAGCCCGTACGGAATCGGGGCAGATTCTGGGCCATCGCCTACACACTGCTGTTCTTACTCACCGGGACGAACGTCCCCACTCCCCTCTACCGCGGCTATCAGGCACAGTTCGGGTTCTCGCCTCTCATACTGACCCTCATCTTCGCGGTCTACGTGGCAGCGCTCGTTCCGTCCCTGCTGGTCTTCGGGCCACTCTCCGACGCGATCGGCCAGCGCAAAGTCCTGGTCCCGGCCATACTTGTGGCCGCATTCGGATCCGTGACCTTCGCCCTGGCCACCAATGTCACCTGGCTCTTCGCTGCCCGCCTGCTCCAAGGGCTTGCCGTCGGCGCCGCCTCCGGCGCACTCACCGCGGCTCTCAACGAGGCCGAGCCCACCGGCAACCGCCGACGGGCCGCCCTGGTCTCCACCGTCGCATCCGTCGGTGGCCTCGGCACCGGCCCGCTACTGGCAGGAGTCCTGGCACAGTACGCTCCTCACCCGTACGAACTTCCGTTCATTGTCGAGATCGTCCTACTGGTGCCGGCCTTCATCACCGTGATGCTACTGCCGGCCACTCGACCCGCTACGAAGTGGCGGCCGCGGCGACCGTCGATCCCACCGTCCGTGCGCGGCGTCTTCACCACCAGCGGAACAGCCAGCTTCCTGGCCTTCACCGTCGTCGGGCTGTTCCTCGCCCTGGTCCCCACCTACGTCACCAAACTTTCCGGCAGTGACAACCTGGCACTCGCAGGTGGGGCGGTCACTTTGATGCTGGCCTGCTCCTGCATCGCCCAACTGCTCGCCTACGGCAAGAAGGCGCGCATCCTGCAGATGACCGGTCTCGCACTGCTGGCTCCCGGGCTGATCCTCCTCGCCACAGCCGGAGGTACCTCCTCTCTGCCCCTGCTCCTGGTGGCCACGGTGATCGGCGGGGTCGGCCAAGGCATGGCTTTTCTCGGGAGCATCACCGAGGTCAACCGCACCGCACCCCCGGACCGCCACGCCGACGTCATCTCCAGCTTCTACGTTGTCGTCTACCTAGGCGTCGGAGTCCCCGTCATCGGCGTCGGCCTCCTCGCCCGCGTGACCGGCCTGCTCCACGCCGTCCAGTGGTTCACGGCAGTCGTCGCCGTGCTGTGCCTGATCGACCTGGCCGTTCTCGCCCACCGCAAGCAGGCCGCGTGAAAGCCGAGCAGCACGGCCAGCCCACGGGGGTACTGGGGTCTGAGGAACATCGGTGTCAGATCGTGCGCTAAGTCTTCGTCGGCCCTGGTGGGCGGCCGGCGGGCCGTCGGCAACGGGGCCGGTCTGAAGTCGTCCCCAGATAACACCCCAATATCTGCGGTAGCTTGATCCGTCACCTGCGGCGACGTTCTCCGGTCGCTACGTGAAGCAGCCCTGTTATCTGCGGCAAGGGAGAAGCGGTGCCCACCGTCGTACAGCTGCCGACCGGGAAGACGCTGACCGTCCGGGCGGCGGCCGACGTGTTCCTCGACTCGCTCGGCAACCCGAACACGGTCCGGAACTACGGGATCGGGGTCGGCAAGACCGCCGAGCGGATCGGCGAAGGCCGACCGCTGACGTCGGTCGCGGACGACGAGATCGGCGAGGCTCTCGAACTGCTCTGGGGCACCGCTGCTGTCAACACCTGGAACTCCCGTAGGGCCGGAGTGCTGTCCTGGTTCAGCTGGTGCCGGGAGCGCGGCTACGAGGGCCCGGCGGTACCGGTCTGGGCGAACCGGCTGGCGGTGCCGGACTCCGAAACCCCGGCCCGCTCGAAATGGCGATCGACCGGCTGATCGCCCGGCGCGAGGTCCACCTCCGGGAGAAGACCCTGTGGCGGATGCTCTACGAGACCTCCGGGCGGGCGGAGGAAATTCTGGGCGTCAACATCGAGGATCTGGACTTCGCCGGACGCCGCTGCCCGGTCAAGGCGAAAGGTGCCCGGACCAAGGCCCGCCGCCGCGGCCAGGCCCGCGAGGACTACGTGCTGGAGACCGTGTACTGGGACGCCGGCACCGCCCGGCTCCTGACCCGCCTGCTGCGCGGCCGCACCCGCGGGCCGGTCTTCGTCACCCACCGGAAGCCCGGTCCCGGCAAGGTCGTCAGCCCGCGCGACGTCTGCCCGGACACCGGGTTCGCCCGGCTCTCGTACGGGCAGGCCCGCGCCCTTCTGGACGAGCACACCGCCGTACGCGGGCCGGGCACCGGCTGGGACCTGCACGAATACCGCCACTCCTCTCTCACCCACCTTGGCGAGCAGGGTGCATCGCTGCTGATGCTGATGGCCAAGTCCCGGCACAAGAAACCGGAGAACGTCCGCCGCTACTTCAAGCCGTCGCCGGAGGCGATCGCCGAGCTCACAAGTCTGCTCGCGCCGGGCGACAGCCACCGCTGAGCGGAGCGGGCTGCGGCTCGCGGCGTGCCCGCGGTGCTGACCGTGGCAGGAGGAAACAAGAGGGACCACCTTCCTCCCGTGAACATCACGTCACTACATTCGCACTGTCTCGTGAGGCGTCTTCCTTTGTTGCGGCGCCCCGCCCCCGCGTACGGTTCATCTCGCGCCATTCCGGCCGTAGTCCGGCCAGGTTTGTGGTGAGGAAGTACGCACTGCCACCGGCGAGCAGCACCGGCACGAGTCCGACAGCGGTCACCGCCGCCCCGGCGAGCAGCCCGCCGAGGGGGATGCCGGCCCAGGACAGTGAGTCACCGAGCGCGTTGACCCGGCCCAACATCCGGCGCGGGACCCTCTCGACGAGGACGGCCCCCAGCACCGGGTTGACGAAGCCGGCGCCGAACCCGCTGACTGCGAAGACGGCCAGTACCGTCCACAGCGGGGTGTCGAAGGCGAGGATCAGGAACCTCGGTGCTCCGGCCAGCAGGAACCCAGTGAGAACCACCGTCCGTCGCCGCAGCCGGTGTGCGATCATCGCGGCGATCAGGCTCCCGCCTGCCGCCGTGGCCCCCATGACGCTGCCCATCAGGCCGATCGCGGCCGGCCCGTTGCCGGACTCCCTGGCCCAGACGGGTACGAGCACCGAGGTGAACGCCGCGTCCAGCAGGTTGGTGATGCCGACCATGACGATGACCGTGAGCAGGAGCGGCTGACCGCGCAGGAAGGTGAAGCCCTCGCCGAACCGCCGCCAGTAGCCCGGTTCCGTCTCCCCGGTTTGGCAGGGGGCTTCCTCGGCGGCGTGCCCCATGCCGCGAGGCAGTGCGAGTTTGATGATCACTGATCCGAGGGCGAAGCAGCCTGCGTTGACGGCGAGTCCGGTGAGGGGACCGAGCATCGCCACCAGGGATCCGCCGGCCGCCAGGCCGACGGTGGATGCGAGCCGCTCGACCACGCCGGATAGACCGGTGGCCCGTTCCAGTGGCACCTGGCCCCGCTCGGCCGCCTCCGGGACCATCACCTCTTTGGCCAGGTCGCCGGGCCCTCGGGCCGCGCCGATCAGCGCGACGAGAACCAGCAGAAGGGGAAAGGAGAGCAGGTCCAGGGTGTGGAGCAGGGGAACCGCGGCGGCGGCGGTCGCGCTGGCCAGGTCGGTGGTCCAGGAAACGGCCCGGGGGCCGATCCGGTCCACCAGCGGTCCGGTGAACGCCTTGACCATCACGTAGGGAGCCATCTCGCAGAAGGCGACCAGTCCGGTCTGGGTGGCGCTGCCGGTTGTGGCGAGGACGAACCAGGGCAGTGCCACAACGGAGATCCGAGTGCCGGTCAGCGACACAGCCATGGCCGCCAGCACCCCGCCCAGCGGCCGTAAGGACTTCTTGCCGGGTATGCCGTCGGCCTTCGAGGCGTCGTCGGTCATGACGTCGGGTCTCCTTCCTCGTCCCGGGGGTCGGAAGGGATCGGCGACGCGGCAGGCGCGTCCAGTTCGGGCAGGATCTGCGTGATCACGGCGACCCGTTCGGCTCCCTCGGGGGCGCTTGCCGCCGTCTCCGGTGTGTCGCGCCGGTAGCGCGCGATGACGTCCGCCAGGTCCCGGTATAGGGCACCGGCTTCCTCCGGCGTGAGCCGCAGGGCCCAGTCGCTCATGTCGAAGGTGTTCCGCCATGCGCGGGGCATCGTCTGAAGCCCGTTCAGGGTCTGCTGCGTGCGCAGGGTGTAGATGGCGGCGACGGACTGCTGGTAGGCCAGTGCGGCCTCGGGCTCCCGTTCGGCCAGCTCACGGTCGTTGAACCAGATCGTCCGGTGCACCGAACGCCACCAGCGCTCTCGCGCGTTGCCGCGTTCGATGTCCTCCTCGACGAAGCCGGCCGCACCGAGCTGTCGGAGGTGGTAGCTGGCCGTACCGGAATTCACGCCCAGCCGCTCCGCAAGGCGGGTGGCCGTCGACGAGCCGTACTTCCGCAGCAGCCCGAGCACCTGCACGCGCACCGGATGCGCCAGGGCACGCAGCCCCTTGGCATCCAGGACGACGGAGTCCTCTTCCACGTTCGGGCCATCTGGCCTCTCCACAGCATCAGTCATGCGGCACACCGTAGTCCGCAAAGAGTTCTTCGCAAATAGACCTTCGCGAAGAACTCTTTGCAGTTTGCCATTTTGCGGCTGATGTCGTGTTTCTGCTGGTGTCTTTACTCGGCCTCGGGGGCGTTCTTGTCACGCAGGGGCCGCAGGCCGCCGGGCAGGTCGGGGAGCTGGAAGGAGTGCCGGCCGAGCATGTTGACGTGGTGCCGCACGAACGGGGAGAGGCGGGCGACGTCTTCATCACGGACCTCGTGACCGTCGGCGCGGAGCTGAGTGGCGGCGGCGTCCATGTACCGGGTGTTGAAGAGAACCAGGGCGTTGAGGACGAGGCCGAGGGCACCGATCTGGTCCTCCATGCCGTCCTGGTAGCGCTGGTAGAGCTGCCCGGCCCGGCCGTGGAAGATCTTCCGGGCGAGCGCGTGCCTGCCTTCTTGGAGGTCTGCCTGCACTTTGATCTGGCGGCGGTAGCCGGGCTCGTCGGCCAGGCGCAGGATGTGCAGGGTCTTCGCGATCCGCCCGTAGTGCGCGATCGCCTCGCCGAGCGGGGTGGGGCGGCCGTCGCGCGAGAGCATCCGGATCACGTCGTAGGCGCGGACGGCGCCGGTGTGGATGGAGCCGATGATCCGCAGGATGTCCTCCCAGTGCCGCTCGATCCGGGCGAGATCGACCCGGCCGCGGGCCGCGTCCGCGAAGGCGCCGTAGTCAGCGGCGCGGTCGATGCGCCACATCTTCTGATCGGGCAGGTCCGCCAGCTGTGGCGCGTACGCGAAACCGGCGAGCGTGAGCAGGCCGAAGACGATGTCGCTGTACGAGGCGGTGTCGGTGACGATCATCTCCGGGCGCTTGCCGCCGTCGCGGTCGTAGAGGACGTCCAGCACGTACATGGAGTCGCGCGGTGTGCCGGCCACGACCTTCCCGCCGAGCCCCGCGGCCTGGTCGTTGATCATGTTGAGCCAGGTGGCGCCGCCCCGGCGGCCGAAGTACTTCGGGTTCGGCCGCGCGTACACGCTCGGCACCGGGACGACGAACCGCATCCCGTCCACCGAGGCCACGAGCCCGCCGCCCCACGCCTGGGCGAGGCCGATGGACGCCTGGTGCTCGATCAGGGTCGCGTTCGCAGCCCGGTAGGTCGCGAGCCGCAGGTAGGTCTGGTCGACGTGGGAGAGCCGCCCGTACTTCAGCGCGTCGGCCCCGCCGATCACGGGGGTGTAGCCGACGTTGCAGCCGTGGGCGACGAGCAGCGCAGCGATCGTGACGTGCAGGTCCCTCAGGCGGGCCTCGCCGCCGGTGACTGAGGTGAACGCCTGGTCGGCGCCGGTCCAGGAGAACACTTCCAGAAGTACCTCGGGCAGGTCTACGCGGGGCAGCATCGCGTTCACCGCGGCCCGCAGATCGAGCAGGGAGGCTGGTTCGGGCTCCGGCTCCAGCGCGGCGAAGTGCAGCCGGCCGTCGTCGTCGAAGACGATCTGCGCGTTGTTCGGCAGGCGCCCGGCGACCTCCCGGTACGTGCCGTCCAGTAGCGCCGCCCTCGCCGCCAGGTGCTCGCCCGCCTCTCCGGGCAGTCCGAGCGAGGCCAGCACGGTCGGCCTGGCCTGCTCCCACGCCTCACCGGCCAGCAGCTTCGCCCGGGGATCGCCCCACTTGGAGGAGTTCCTCGCGAACACCTGCTTGCTCCGCAGCATCCGGTGCAGCTGCTCCAGGACGCAGAAGGTGTACGCCTTCCAGTCCACCGTGCCCGGCTCCAGGTGCGGAGCCGAGAGAACCAGGCGCCGCCACGAGCCGACCAGCAGGCCGGTGTCGATCTCGGCCGGGCCGACCTTCTTGCGACCCATGAGGTCCGGCAGCGACTTGAGCGCGTCCAGCACGGCCTCGCCCTCGGGGGTGGCGCCGAAGTCGACGACCGCGACCAGGAGCTTGAGGAACGGCCGGACGGTGCCGAACCGGCTGACCAGCATGGACCGCCACGCCTCGTCCGCGTCGGAGTCCAGCGGCGGGGTCAGCTCGAACAGCGCGGCGATCGCGGCGGCCAGCTCGTGCCGGGGTACCACCGCCTCGATCCGCTCCCACATCGCCTCGAACGACTCCACCGCCGGGCCGGTGACCTCCCCGGTGTCGGTGTCGACCAGCTCGCTCGTGGTGTCGAAGACGACCTGGAACGCGGTCGCCAGTTTCGTTGAGGCCCGTTCCACGCGCGGCAGCGTCTTCATCTTCTCCTTGACGGTCTCGCGCTCGGCCTTGGCCAGCAGCTTCGTCGCGATCAGCACCTCCAGGAGATCGAGCGCGTCGTCGACGGCCCGGGTCGTCAGGTAGACCGTCGTGGCCAGCAGCGTCGCCAGCCGGCGGGAATCGCCGTGGCGGCGCAGCAGCGATGCCTTGCCGTCCACGCCGTACCGAGACAGCTCCGCCAGTCTCCGCGGCGGAATCGCCGAGACGTCCAGGTCCCCCATGCCGAGGGCAGCGATCTCCTCCGCCCGCTGGAGCGACCACTTCATCTGCGGGCCCGACACCCGTACCGGACCGCGTCGCAGCCGGTCCAGCTCCGAGACTCGCTCACCGGGCGGCACGGTCAGCAGCGAGTCCAGCACCGCCCGCTGACCCACGTTCAGCAGCCCGTACAGCGTGTCCCACAACCGCTGGTTCGCCGCTTCCCGCACCGTGCCCACCAGCCGGGCCAGACGACTCGCTCCCGGCAGCAGCACCCGCCCCTCGCGCAGCCAGCCCGCCGCCGCGTCGAACAACGCCTTCGGCCCGTCCCCAGTCGTCCAAGCCCGCGCGTCCAACCAGACCACCAGCTCGTCACGGACCTCGGCGAAGTCCCGCCAGCCCCCGGCTCCTGGATCTCCCCAGCGTGCGTACGGGCCGTACCGTCCCGCTCGCCGTACAGCTTCAGGCACGAGACGTCCGCGATCTCCAACTGCTCGGCCAGGTACCCGGCCACCTCCGCCGGCACCTGCCGCGGGTCCGGCATGAACCGGCCCAGAAACCGCACGCTCGTGAGCTGGACCGCGAACCCAAGCCGGTTGTGAGCCCGACGCTTGGCCTGCACCGCCTCCCGGTCCGCGTCGTCCAGGAAGAAGTACCGCTCCAGCTCCGCCCGCGAAGGCACCTCGTGAAACGACCCGTACCGGGCCGCCTGCTCGTCCGTCAGGAACTCGACCGCCACAACAACTCTCCGAAGATCGACAACAGCGACCCTCGAAGACTCCGACGCTCAATCACCCCAGGTCAAAGCCCCAACCAGACCGGAGAACCCTTAGCGCACGATCTGACACCGATGTTCCTCAGACCCCGTACTCCCCCGCTTCCCGGAGTGGAGTGGCGGGGGTGGCGTCGGCGTGTGCCTGGTCCGGCGCAGCATGGGACGGTCGGCAAGCTGATCCTGCCGCTGGGACAGGCGGTTCCCGGTCAGGCTTCGGGGTAGCCCCGGGGCCTGTGCGAACCAGTGCCGGATCCGGAATCGGAGGAAGGCAGCACCCAGGTTCAAACCCTGCCCCCACTCTCACACGGCGGCAGAACTGTGGTGGGGTTGGAAACAGGCCACCAGCAAGACACCATCGCAATTACAGCGAAGAGTACGGAGGAGGAGACGTGACGTCCGTCGACGAGGTTGACTTCCTGGCTGACCGCGCACACGCCGGACAGGTCGACAAGATCGGCGTGCCGTACATCGAGCACGTCCGCGCCGTAGCCGCCGGGCTTGCGCCGTTCGGTGACGAACTCGTCATGGCTGGGCTCCTGCACGACATCATCGAGGACACCGACTGGACCGCGGAGCAACTGCGTGCCGCCGGCATCCCCGTGCGGGTCGTGGAGATCGTGGAGGCGGTGACCAATCAGCCGGGCACTCCCTACACCGAGAGGATTCAGCGCATCACAGGCGACGCCCAGGCGACGCTCGTGAAGATCGCTGACAACGCTCACAACTCCCGCCCCGACAGAGCAGCCCAGCTGTCGCCCGACAAACAGGGGCGCCTCGCCGACAAGTACCGGGCCGCGCGCGCTGTGCTCTGGCCCCTCGCCGGCAGAGCCGACATCGAGGCCATCGTCCGCATCGTCAACCCCTCACTGCTCTCGGAGCTGGACGAACACCGATGACCTCAAATGCGCCCCTCCCCCTTGTTGCGTGATCGCTAGATTGTCCTGTGCGGCCGGGGCGGAGCCGCAGAACTCGAGGCCCGGAGGGAAACATTGGAGAGGCGCGTGCGTTCGCGTGTATCGGCGTATGCCGTTGCTGCCATGCGGGACCAACTACTGTTGACCCAGCTTTCGGACTCCTCGCCCGTCTTTGCGCCGGGGCTGTGGCATCTGCCCGGCGGAGGAATCGATCCGGGCGAGCAGCCACGGCAGGCACTGGAACGCGAGCTGTACGAGGAGACCGGCCTCGAACTCCTCGACGCTCGCCTGGTGGATGCGCGGACGTATACCGCCTACCGACTCGGGGTGAGCTGGAACCTGGTGGGGCTCTTCTACATCGTCGAGCTCCAGCCCGGTCCACTCGTGGTCACCAAGGCCGACGACTCCACGTGCGCTGTCACCTGGGTGCCCTTGCACGACCTGGAGGAGTCGGTGCTGTCCCCGGCTGCGATCGATGCTCTGGGCTTGATCAGGCGCGAGGGGTAGAGGCCCCTGCTCGCCGCCGGACATCACAGCGACCGGGCCGCCATCATCCGGACGTAGACCCGCGCGCGACGCGGGCCAGGTGTTCGGGCGCGGTCGCGGGTGTCCCGCCAGAGTACGGTTACGGGGGGAATGCAGCCGAAGGCGTCGTAGTCGTACGGCATCGCCCCATGTGGAAGCGGGGGTGGCGGTCAGACGAGCGGGATGACTGTCCTGTACTTGCCGCCGGGCGCCTGCTGGGGTGGCTCCTCGGCCCGTTGGACGGTGATGTGGTCGAGCTTGTTGTCGGCGAGCAGGTGGGTCAGCTCCTTGTGGGCGGTCTGCCACACGCGGTCCGAGTCGACTCCGACACGCGGGAGTATGCGTACCCGCAGGGTCGACGGAGCGGTCTGCTCGATCTGGAACAGCTCGACCCCTGGGATGCGGTCGAACAGGGTGGCGAAGGCCAGTGGGGCAAGGCGAACGTGGTCGCCGCAACCGGTGGGGAAGGTGAGGAAGTCGCCGACGCGGCCCTGCACGCGGATGGCGGGCAGCGGGTTGCCGCAGGGGCAGGGGTCGGGGCGGAGCAGAGCGCTGTCGCCGAGGTCGTAGCGCAGGAACGGCTGTACACGGTTGGCGAGGTTGCTGATCAGGACGGTGTGCGAGAACTCTCCGGGCGGGGTGGGCCGGTAGTCGGCGTCGACCGGTTCGAGTACGGCCCAGTCGCTGTTGACGTGGTACCAGCCGTCCGCGCAGCTGTGGCTGAGGTAGGTGCACTCGGTCGCGCCGTACATCGTGCGGACCGTGGTGCGGAAGGCGGCGGCGATACGGTCGGTATCGCGCGTGGTCATCGTCTCGCCGGCCGGTTGGATCAACAACGGGGCGATGTGCAGGTGCCCGGCCTCCTGCTCGGCGGTGAGCAGCATGATCGTGCTGCTGTAGCCGATGACGATGGCGGGCTGGTAGGCGTTGAGCTGGGCGACCAGCTGCGGCATCGGAGTCTGCACCGAGAAGGCGCGGAGCAGCTTGCCTCGCCACCCACCCTCGCGGATCAAGCGAGAGTACCCGGCGAATCCGGCGTAGTGCCCACCGACGGCGACCAGTTGGGCGAAACGCCCGCCGCGGGCAGTGGCCCGGAGGGTGCCCGACGGTCCCAGCCAGGAGGTGAGTGCGCGGGAGGTCAGCGCGGAGCCGACGTTCATGTACCGGTCGTCGAGAACGAACAGGCCGCGTCGGCCGCTGGTGCCCGAGCTGGTGGCCACCAGATACTTTCCGAGGAACCGCTGCCCGATCCGGTCCGGGTCGTCTGCGAACGTGCGTATCTTCTCCAGGGTGATGTCGCGGTCGGTCACCCAGTCGTCGAAGCGCCCCATCAGTTTCTTCTTGTCGGTGACCGGCAGCAGGGCCGGATCCTCCACTCGCTCGGGCAGGCCGTGGTAAAGCTCGCGGTAGTACGGCGATGCGGTGCGGGCATGGGCGACCATGCCGGCTAACCGATCACGCTGCCGCCGGGTGATCGCGGCCATGCCCTGCTTGCGGGCGCGACGGATGTCCCGCCCCAGCCATGCCGTGCTCTCACTCATTGACCAGTCCTCCTTCGGGTGGCGGGTACGGCTGGGAGGCCTATCTGTCCGAGGACAGCGAAGAAATAGGTCCTGACCTCTTCCGCGCTGGTGGTGTCGGGGTAGGCAGCGAGGTGCTGGAGCGCCGCGCCGCTGAGTATCTGTTGCAGGATCCCCAGGTCGCTGCCCGGCGGGAGTTGTCCGGCCGCGCGTGCCCGTTCAAGGGTGGTACGCACCGCCCGGCCACGGTGGCGACCATGAGCACGGTCATAGGCGCGCAGCAGTTCGGGGAGGTCGTCCACCGTGCTGTAGAGACGGCGGATCAGTCGGCGGGCGCGGGGCCGGCTGAGATGGTCGGCCCAGTCCGTGATCATGCCGTCGATGTCCGGCCAGTCCAGGGAGCCGGGGGCCACGTCTCGGTACTCCCATTCGACCGCCCTTACCAGCAGGTCGGTCAAGGTCGGGAACCGCCGGTACACGGTGGCGCGGGTGACCCCGGCGCGGCGTGCCACCTGCTCGATGCTGGTCGAGCCGGCACCCCGCTCGATCAGCAGGTCGAGTGCCGCGGTGAGGATCGCCTCGTCCGCCTCCCGGCTGCGTGGCCGGCCGGGAGGCTGCGCGGACGGGGTCGGCGTGTCGGCGGCGTGTCCGCCCTTGTCGTTGTCCAGCTTCACGGACACTTACAATACAGCACTGCTCTGTATTGGATGCCAGTACCTCCAGAGCTAACCTCGTTGCGCAGCAAGAGACTTCGGCGCCCGGCCGGGCGAACGGCCCTCTATACGCTGGTCTGCTGCAGTGAGGTGAGGCGTGCCATCTCCTCCTCCGAGAGCCGTAGCGCGCCGGCTGCCATGTTCTGCGCGAGGTGGTCCGGATCACCGGTCCCCGGGATAGCCAGCACATGCGGCCCCTGGTGCAAGGTCCAGGCCAGGCGGACCTGCGCGACGGACACACCATGCGCGCGAGCGACGGCGGACACCGACTCACTGTCCCGGGCCGCTGGGCCCGTCTCGCGCCCGGAACCGGCGATGGCGAAGAACGGGACAAAGGCGAGGCCGAGTTCACCGCAGAGCCGCAGGAGAGCCCGGTCCTCCTTCGACGCACCGATCCCGTAAGGGTTCTGCACGCAGACCACCGGGGCGATGGCCAGGGCCTCGGCCAGTTGCTCGGACGTGACGTTGGAGATACCGAGGTGCCGGATCAGTCCGGCATCGCGCAGTTCGGCCAACGCGCCAAGATGCTCACCGATCGAGCCGGTCCGCCGGCTCGGCGGCACGCGCAGGTTCACCACATCCAGGTGATCGCGGCCGAGTTGGCGCAGGTTCTCTTCCACTTGTCCGCGCAACTGCTCCGGTGTTGCCCACCACCACTCGCCCGAGGGGCCGCGTCCCGGCCAGACCTTGGTCGTGATGACCAGATCTTCCGGGTATGGTGCCAGCGCCCGGTTGATCAGCTCGTTGGCCGAACGCGTCGCCGAGAAGTAGAACGCGGCGGTGTCGATGTGGTTCACGCCGAGCTCGACCGCCCGCCGGAGCACGCCGATCGCCTGCTCGCGGTCACGCGGCACGCCGTTACCAAAGGGCGCGGTACCGGTCAGGCGCATCGCGCCGAACCCGAGGCGGTTGACGGTCAGATCACCGAGTTGCCACGTACTGGTGCCTGAGGCTGCCGCTGTATTCGTTTGTGGGCTCATGAGATGGATCTCCTCTTGTTGCTAGGGGGCGGGTACCCGCGATGCGTTCAGATCGCTCGGCGGGGCGAGGGCCTTCGAAACGGGTTCACCAGGGCCGGGGCAGGCTGAACCCGGGCATGAAAAAAGCCTTCCCGGCGGATCGAGGTCCGCACCGAGAAGGCTCGCGTGTAGCAGTACTTTAGCAGCTGACGGCAGCGCCGAACCGCTTGGGTAGCCAGCTGGGCCCAGTGCGGCTCAATGTCGAGAGACGCACGGAGTGGGAGCTCTCCTTTCCTTGGCCATTCGTTGTCCGGGAGGCCTCAGGGCCTGGAGATGCCGTCTTCACTGCCTTTTGCACATCGACTGCCCCGACGACGCACAAAAGGCTGCTCTCCGCCAAAAGGTGCACTGTGCCGCCCGGATGGCTCAGTAGCTCGATGGGTTGAGTTTCTTTGTGAAGGGTGTCTTGGACACTGGCCGCTGTCGGCGACCTCGCATACAGCTCCACCACTGATTCCGCCTCCCACACGCGACCAGGACTTCGAGGAGAACCATGCACCAAGCCCCTGAGTGCGACAGGACGCCGCGCTTGTGCGGACGCCGACGCAGGCTGTGGGCCGCGATGCTGCTGGGCACGGCAGCGGTGGCCTACAACGGCTGGCTTCTGGAGTTCCTTCTGCCCACAGGGCTGGACCCCAGGCATTCGTACGTAAGTGAGCTCTACGCAGCCGACCAGCCCTTTCAAGGGCTGTTCAGCGGGATCGAGGTCGCCTGCGCGCTGCTCGTGACCGCAGGGGCACTGCTGGCGCGGTACACGCTGCCGGGCCGCCTGGCCGCTGCCGGCTGGTGGGCAGTGATTGCCTTCGCCGCGTGCTCGGTGGCCGACACCATCGTGCCGATGCGCTGCGCGCCGTCGGTGGAACGCGCCTGTGAGGCTGTGAACCCGTGGCACACGACCACCAGCGCACTGGTCCACTTCGCGATCTTCTCCTCCATGGCACTGCTCAGCGCCGCGGCCAAGGCCGGGTGCCCCAGGTGGCCATTGATCCGCCGCTGGGGTCCCTGGTTGCTGCCGTGCGCCATGGTGTGTGCGGTGGCCACGGTTGGCCCCCTGTTCGGCGGGCCGGGCTGGCATGGCATTCCGCAGCGGGCACACCTGATCCTGGTGGGAACATGGTTCGCTCTCCTGGCGGTAGCACTGGTCAGGCCGCTGGCCCACGACGAGTCGGCTACCGGAACACCGACGGTCACGTACATCCCCCGGCCGAACGCAGACAATCTCCGCCAGCAGCGCCATCATCTGAGTGCCGCCTCCACGGAGGCCCCCACCCCTCTTGTGTAGCCCGTCGTTGACAGCACCGCGCAGGAGATGTGTTCGATTCTTCCGGGGTGCCGCCCTCGCCCCCGCCTGACTCAGCAGGCCGGGAATCACCGACGGATTTAGGCTGGAGGCGGCTGAACGACGAAGCCCCGTTCACCTCGACGCCGGAGGACCCATGGCGGTACGGCACCAACTGATCGAGCGGAGCCCGGAGGCGGTCTGGGCTGTCCTCGCCGACGGTTCCCGTTACGACGAATGGGTTGTGGGCACCGCCAGGTCAGCCCCCGCCCAGGGCACCTGGCCCGAGCTCGGATCCTCGATCGAGTACACCGTCCGGCTCGGCCCGTGGACAGCCTGCGGCCACACCTACGTACGCCGCTGCGAGCCACCTCACAGACTCGAACTCGAAGTGGACAGCGGCCGGTTGGGAACCGTCAGGATCGCCATCCAGATCCAGCCGTGGGAGCGCAACAGCCTCCTCACCATGGACGAACACCCCCTGCGCGGGCCGAGCGCGCGGCTTCACAACACCGCTTTGGACGCCGTGCTGCAACTGCGCCACCGCCGCATGCTCAGCAACCTCGCCAACGTGGTGGAACGCTGTCCCCGGCAACCCAGAGAACCAGTCTGAGCAGCAAACGCTCTGGCTTGCTTTGGTGCCGATGCCATCTCACAGCTCCGCGGTGACGCTCCGAGGGCAGGCCGCCCGGGCAGGTGCTGGACCGGCGGCGGTCATCAAGGCCTCTCAGCTATCCGATCCGTGCCCTACGCCACTCCACTTCATCGGCGGTCATGGCGGCGCGGATGCTGTCCACGTCGCCGACCCGCAGATTGTCCGGTGTGCTGTACTCGCCATAGCTGCCGATGACGGAGACGGCAACCTGGGAGTCCGGCTGCCAGAACGTCCGGTAGTACGGTGCGTTCGCCGGGGCTTCCGGGATCTCCAGCAGGGGGACGCCGCGCCGCTCCAGCAGGCGCCGCAGCTTTTCGAATCGAAGCCTGGGGGTGAATCGCCCGTACCGGGCGCGGAGCGTCTCGTGGGTGAGCCTGAGCGTCTGGCCCCGGTACGCCAGTCTGTGCACCTGCAAGGTGAAGTGGTGCCCCGCCCATGGAAGTTCCACGGAAGCGCGGTCCCAGTAGAATTCGGTCAGGCCGTAGTCACGGCACATGCTGCGGTCGCCGAATCGGTTCTCACCGTAGTCCGCCCCCAGGACCTCGGTGACGCGGTCGGGAGAGTCCGTGGGGCGCAGGCCGAGCACGGTGCCGGTGGTGATGACGTCCACGTAGAACGCCAGAGAGTACGGGGTCAATTACTGTTCCTCGGGCGGCTCAGTCGTCGGGCGTACCTCCCGGCGGTTGTCAGTGGTCTCGGCCAGGATGCCACGAGTTTCTCCGCGACCGTGTCGCGGAGAAACTCGACCGGCAACGGACGGCGGTGCTGACGTCGACTGCGGCCGCGACGGCCGGATCCGCCTGCTGAGTCGACAGCGAAGGCCCGGTGCGGGACGGCGCGCTTAGCGGTGGCCAGCGCGGCCACATCGTGGGGCTGCGCCGGCACCGAGCCGTCCAGCGAATCGGCCGCCACCACGTCCGGCAGGGCAGCGGCACCCCGCTCGTCGGTCAGCTCGAAGGGCTGCTTGCTCCTGCCGTTGAATGACCTGACGCCCGGAAGCCCTTCATAATGACAGGCCTCTTCGCAGGCACTTATGCCCCCTTCCGGGTGAAGGGCAAGCGGGGCGGCATCGGAGGTGCCGCCGCGGACAGATACGACAGGTGACGCCCCAGTCGCTTGAGCAGCCGTCACGGCTGTCCTGTCCGAGAGGTCCACCTGTGTCTGCTCCACCAGTGATCGATCACCACGCGGCCGGCTACAGCCTGCAGCACGCCTACTGGATGGCCCAGGCCGCCGACCTGGCCTACAAGGACGAGGCCACCATCGATCGGCAGGCCGGGCAGTGGGGCTTCGACCAGGTCCACCACCACGAGTCCCGGTTCACGCCACCCTTCCCGCTCGAGGACACGCAGGCGTACACGATGGCCAGCGATCACATGATCATCATCGGGTTCCGTGGCACGGAGCCGGTACAGATCCGTGACTGGCTGTCCGACGTCACCACGCCGCCGTGGCCGGGCCCGGCCAAGACCGGGTACGTCCACTACGGATTCGGCGAAGCACTGGACTCGGTCTTCCCGTCGGTCCGCGACAGCCTCGCCGAACTACGCCGCCAGGAGCAAACGGTCTGGTTCACCGGCCACAGTCTCGGTGGCGCGCTGGCCATGCTCGCGGGATGCCGGATGTATTTGGAGGAGCCGAGGCTGCGTGCGGACGGTGTCTACACCTTCGGGCAGCCGCGCACCTGCGACCGGCTCCTGGCGGCTGCCTGCAACAAGGGCTTCAAGGACCGGCTCTATCGGTTCGTCAACAACAACGACATCGTGCCCCAAATGCCGCCCGAGCCCGCCTACACCCACGTCGAGACCCTGCGTTACATCGACTCCACGGGCAAGGTCCACAATTCCACACCGCGATTCAGCACACTGACCGATCGCGTCAGGGGCATGACCGCCGACATGTTCGCCCCGACGAGCGACGGCGTGCGTGATCATTCCATCAAGAAGTACATCGCCGCCTTGGAACACAACCTCGCCTGATCGACACGGGTCGTGATCCGCTTGCCCCCGCCCGAGCGTTGGGGCACTCGGCGTGTTGGGCATACGCGCATCCCCTCCCCCATTCGGCGGAGGGGGACGGGCCCTGAGGCTGAGGTCCGGCGATGCCCCCGTGAACGATCATGGAACACATGCTGAGAGTCAACGCACTGCCTGGAGTACCGCGCTGGGCCGCACTCGCCGCCTACGCCGTACCGCTGATCACTCTGCCGTCGGGCTTGTGGCGGGTCGCCCTGGTCGCCGGACTTCCGGTGGCCGGAGAGCCTGTCCGAACCGGTTGGGGTGTGCTGTACGTCCTCTCGCTGACCGTCGTCTCCGAAGCGCTTGCCCTGCTGACACTCGGCCTGGTGCAGCCGTGGGGCGAAATCGTGCCGCGCTGGATTCCGCTGATCGGCGGCCGTACGGTGCGCCCACTCGCCGCCGTCATTCCGGCGCTGCTGGGCGCGGCCACGCTGTTCGGCCTGTGCGGTTGGGTCGGTTACCTGCAGACTTCAAACATGACGGCGGGCGGCATCACGAATTCGGCGGCCCAGGAAGCGCTCCTCGTCGTCTGTTACGCCCCTCTGCTCGCCTGGGCGCCGCTATTGACGCTGGCAGCCATCGCGTACTACCGGCGTCGGACGACCGCCCTCCCCGTGCAGGCCGGAGAGCCCGCCTGTTCTTGAGAGCTCCAGTTGGCGAGGGCTGTCATATGAAGCGCTCAGCTGCAGCTCGGGGGGTTTCCGATGCTGGGCCCTAGGCGGCTTGCTGCGACTGGGCAGCGTATACCGCTCGGCGAGTTTCGTTCGGCGGGGAACGTCGTTGTCCGTATCGACAGCCCATTTTCTCGTCGCCTCAAGGAGCCGTAATGCGCCTGTTCCGCATCGGAGTCGCCACCTTCGGGGGGCTTGTGCTCTCCGTTTCACTGGCCACCGCCTCGGCGGTCGCCGCAGGGGGCCATTTCATCTGGGAGGGGCCCAAGGGAAAGATCTACTCGGTCCAGAACCCCCCGGACCGCAAGTGCCTCGACATGGGACAGGAAGCCCGGGCTCCGCACAACGAGACGAAGAAGTCGCTTGTCGTGTACTCGGGCAAGAAGTGCAAGGGCACAGCGACCCGCCTGGGGCCGGGGCAGCACGGGGCGCGAGGCCTGACGTTCTCCAGCGTGATCTTCAACCCGTAACGCTGCCGTTCGAAGTTCCGTCACCGCGAACGTGACCGTTCCGGGGACGGAACGGTGGCATCACGTCCCTCCTTCCCGGCTGTGGGCGGGAAGGAGGGACCCTCGGGCGCGTACCCGGGGGCCGCACGGTGCTCCCGACACAACAGGGGGCACCGGAGCCGTCAGCGGGCGGTCGGATCGCCCCAGCCCCGTTCGAGCAGAGCGAAGATCTCGTTCGCGGCGCGGTGCGGGTCGGGGTGGCTGCGGGCGAGGAGGGGGGCGTTCAGGGCGAAGCGGGCCAGGGCGGCGCAGGCGGCGTCGTCCTCGGGGGCGCCGGTCTCCTCGGCGATGGCCCGGGCCAGGGCTGTTTCGTGACGCATCCACATCCGGTGTGCGTACTCGCGCAGTGCCGGAGTCTCCTCCACCATGCGGCTGAACTCCGCCAGTCTCGTCCCTGCGGTCTGCTCGCCCGGCGGATGGGGGATCAGGGTGTGCGGACTCAGCACCAGGGTGTGCGGGCCCACCGCCGTCAGCAGGTGCTCCCGCAGGGCCTGCGGAACGGAGACTCCGGGCGCGCGCTCGCGCACGGCGGCGACGAGGGCCGCCTCGATGTCCTCGTCCAGGTCGAAGACCAGGGCCTCCTTGCACGGGAAGTGCTTGAACAGCGTGGTCACCGACACGTCGGCGGCGTCCGCCACGTCCTTCACGCCGACCTGGTCGTAGCCGCGGTCGAGGAAGAGCTCCAAGGCGGCGTCGGCCAGGGCCTTACGGGTCTGGGCCTTCTTGCGCTCGCGGCGTCCGGTCGGTGCGTTCACCGGCACACCATACCCCGCGGACACCCCTCAGGTTGAGTCAGGCAAAAAGTTAAGTGATTGCACCTTCGTAGTGGGTGTGCTTTCGTGAGAGTGCCGCATCCGGCACGCACTTCCGCATCCTCCCGCCACCGAAGGAGTCTTTCGTGAACGCCACTTCCGCTCGCATCGCTGTCGTCGGGGCCGGCCCCGGCGGGCTGATATGTGCCCGCATCCTGCAACTGCACGGCTGGTCCGTCACCGTCTTCGAGCGCGAGGCGTCCCCTGCCGCGCGTACGCAGGGCGGCACGCTCGACATCCACACCACCACCGGCCAACAGGCGCTGCGCGAGGCGGGCTTGCTCGACAAGTTCCACGCGCTGGCCCGGCCGGAGGGGGAGGTGTGGCGGCGGCTCGACCCCTTCACCGCCGAGGTCCTGGAGGTCGACCGGCCCGCCGACGGCCACGCAGGCCGGCCGGAGATCGACCGCGGGCAGTTGCGCGGGCTGCTGCTCGACTCCCTCACGACCGGAACCGTCCGCTGGGGCTGTCCGGTCAGCCGCGTCGTCCCCCACGGCGACGGCACGCACCGGCTGCTGTTCGAGGACGGCACGGGAGAGGACTTCGACCTGGTCGTCGGCGCCGACGGCGCCTGGTCGCGCGTCCGTCCGGCGCTGTCCGACGCCGTGCCGCGCTATACGGGTGTCAGCTTCGTCGGGACCGGGTTCCACGACTCCGACACCCGTCATCCGGCGTTCGCCCGGCTGGTCGGTGACGGCACCATGTCCGCCCGGTCCGGCAGCAAGGGGCTGACGGCCCAGCGCAACAGCGGCGGTCACCTCGACGCCGTCGCCATGTTCCGTGCCCCGGAGGACTGGTACGTCACCGCCGGGCTCGACTTCGCCGATACCGCCGCCGTGCGCGCCCACTTGCTGGACATGTTCGACGGCTGGCACGACAGCCTGCTGTACCTGCTGCGGGCCGGCGACAGCGGATTCGTCAACCGGCCCCTGTACGCGCTGCCCACACCCCCTGTCTGGGACCACGTGCCCGGCCTGACGCTGGTGGGCGACGCGGCCCACCTGATGCCGCCGCTCGGCGTCGGCGCCAACCTCGCCCTCCTCGACGGCGCCGAGCTCGCCTTGGCCCTCGTCACGCACCCGGACGCCGACGCCGCGGTACGGGCCTACGAGGAGGTCATGCTGCCGCGCGCGGCGGACCTGGCCACACGCACCGCGCAGGGCCTCAGCCACTTCCTGCCGCCCGAGGGGGAACCGGAGCCCGTCCCGGGGTCGCGGCGTCCCGGTCAGCCGCAGGCCTGAGCACGGTCGGCCATCGCGGGGCACGTGCGGCGAGGACCAGCCGACGGCAGTTAGGTGGTCAGAGGGGCTTCACACGAGGTCAGAGGGGCTTCAGCCGGGTGTGCAGAAGGCAGAATTCGTTGCCTTCCGGGTCGGCCAGGACGTGCCAGTTCTCGGTGCCGGTCTGGCCGACGTCGGCGGGCCTGGCGCCGAGAGCGAGCAGCCGCTCCAGCTCGGCGTCCTGGTCGCGGTCGGTGGCGTTGACGTCGATGTGCAGTCGGAGCTTCCCGGTCCGCGGTGCGCTGCTGGGGCTGAGGATGAGGGTGGGCTGCGGGCCGCCGAAGCCGACGTCGGGCGGCCCGATCTCGATGCTTCCGTCGTCCTCCCGGTCGAGTTCGACATAGCCGAGGACCTCGCTCCAGAACGCGGCGAGCCGGTCGGGGTCGGCGGCTTCGATGACCAACTCACTGATGCGGCATGCCATGCCCGTCAGTGTAGGCGGGCAACCTGGGAGCCGACCGTCAACTGCGTGCGGGATGAGCCGCCGCGTCGAGACGCGAGGCGTGAGGCGGCGGCAGTCATCGCTCGGGCCCTCGGCACAGCGCGGACCGTGGTCAACGTCGGTGCGGGCGCCGGTTCGTACGCGTAACAGGCGGCACGCCACCCCGGCCGGCACCGCCGATCAGGTATGCGGCGGACCGTTGCCATACCGCGCCGGCGAAGAACGACAGACGTATTGTTCGAAGCTGGTGAGAATCGAGCCAGGCGTCGCCGACGGACACCGCGAGGGCGGCCCGCCTCACAGATGGAGACATGATGAGCACGGTCAAGAGGACGCATGAACGGTCGTCCGCGCCACACGCTGCCGACAGTCACGATCTGATCCGCGTCCACGGCGCGCGTGTGAACAACCTCAAGGATGTCAGCATCGAGATCCCGAAGCGCCGGCTGACGGTGTTCACCGGCGTCTCCGGCTCGGGCAAGAGCTCACTCGTCTTCGACACGATCGCCGCGGAGTCACAGCGGCTGATCAACGAGACGTACAGCGCTTTCGTGCAGGGCTTCATGCCGACACTGGCGCGGCCCGAGGTCGACGTACTGGACGGGCTGACGACCGCGATCATCGTCGACCAGCAGCGGATGGGCGGCGACCCCCGTTCCACGGTCGGCACCGCCACCGACGCCAACGCGATGCTGCGCATCCTCTTCAGTCGGCTCGGCAAGCCTCATATCGGCCCGCCCGGCGCGTACTCCTTCAACACCGCCTCGGTCCGGGCGAGCGGTGCGATCACCGTCGAGCGCGGTGCGAAGAAGGCGGTGAAGGCGACCTTCCACCGCACCGGTGGGATGTGTCCGCGCTGCGAAGGCCGGGGCACGGTCTCCGACATCGACCTCACCCAGCTCTACGACGACAGCAAGTCGCTCAACGAGGACGCGCTCACGATCCCCGGCTACAGCATGGACGGCTGGTACGGCCGCATCTTCCGCGGCTGCGGCTTCTTCGATCCGGACAAGCCGATCCGTAAGTACACCAAGAAGGAGCTGTACGACCTTCTCCACAAGGAGCCGACCAAGATCAAGGTCGATGGTGTCAACCTGACGTACGCAGGTCTGATCCCGAAGATCCAGAAGTCGTTCCTGTCCAAGGACATCGACGCGCTGCAGCCGCACATCCGCGCCTTTGTGGAGCGGGCGATGACGTTCAGCGTCTGCCCCGAGTGCGACGGTACCCGGCTCAGCGAGGGGGCCCGGTCGTCGAAGATCAAGAAGTTGAGCATCGCCGATGCCTGCGCGATGGAGATCCGTGACCTGGCCGAATGGGTCCGCGAGCTCAAGGAGCCGTCGGTGGCCCCGCTGCTCGCCGCGCTGGGGCAGACTCTCGATTCGTTCGTGGAGATCGGTCTCGGCTACCTCTCGCTCGAGAGACCGTCGGGCACGCTGTCGGGCGGCGAGGCGCAGCGCGTCAAGATGATCCGCCACCTCGGCTCCTCGCTCACCGATGTCACCTACGTCTTCGACGAGCCGACGGTCGGCCTCCACCCCCACGACATCCAGCGGATGAACGGCTTGCTGCTCAGGCTGCGGGACAAGGGCAACACGGTGCTGGTCGTGGAGCACAAACCGGAGACGATCGCGATCGCCGACCACGTCGTCGATCTCGGTCCCGGCGCGGGTACAGCGGGTGGCGCCGTTTGCTTCGAGGGCACCGTCGAGGGGCTGCGGTCCGGCGGCACCATCACCGGCCGCCATTTCGACGACCGGGCCTCCCTGAAGGAGACGGTGCGGAAGTCCACCGGCACGTTGGAGATCCGTGGTGCCACCGCCCACAACCTGCGGAACGTCGATGTCGATATCCCGCTCGGGGTGCTGTGTGTGATCACCGGCGTCGCCGGCTCCGGCAAGAGCTCGCTCGTGCACGGGTCGATCCCCGCCGGCGCGGATGTGGTGTCGGTCGACCAGGGGGCGATCCGCGGTTCGCGGCGGAGCAATCCGGCGACGTACAGCGGACTGCTCGACCCGATCCGCAAGGCGTTCGCGAAGGCCAACGGCGTGAAGCCCGCGCTGTTCAGCGCCAACTCGGAGGGCGCCTGCCCCACCTGCAACGGTGCCGGCGTCATCTTCACCGATCTCGCGATGATGGCCGGCGTCTCCACCCCCTGCGAGGAGTGCGAGGGGAAGCGGTACCAGGCAGCGGTTCTCGAATACCACCTCGGCGGCCGCGACATCAGCGAGGTACTGGCGATGTCGGTGACCGAGGCCGAGGAGTTCTTCGGCGACGGCGAGGCACGCACGCCGGCCGCGCATCGCATCCTCAACCGGCTCGCCGACGTCGGGCTCGGCTACCTCAGCCTCGGCCAGCCGCTCACCACGCTGTCCGGTGGCGAGCGGCAGCGGCTCAAGCTGGCCACCCACATGGCCGAGAAGGGCGGTGTCTACGTCCTCGACGAGCCGACCACCGGCCTCCACCTCGCCGACGTCGAGCAGCTGCTCGGCCTGCTCGACCGGCTGGTCGACTCCGGCAAGTCGGTCGTCGTCATCGAGCACCACCAGGCGGTCATGGCGCACGCCGACTGGATCATCGACCTCGGCCCCGGCGCCGGTCACGAAGGCGGCCGGATCGTCTTCGAGGGCACACCCGCCGACCTCGCCGCCGCCCGTTCCACCCTCACCGGCGAGCACCTCGCGGCCTACGTGGGCGCCTGACCGAGATCCTCGCGGGCACACGAGCTCTCTCGTCTCGACCCATGCGCTCCGGCCATACGCGTCACGGCGGAGCGGCCACAACCACGTCTGGCGCTCAGTCACACGAGCTGTGACTGAGCGCCTCACTTGGCGGATCAGCACCTCGGTGGAGGGACCGAGCGCTGCGATGGGCAGGCCGAGTGTCCCGCCCGATTCTCGCCGGGCATGGTCCCTGGACCGACGATGCCACGTGGTTCACACGGGTGCCGACGGCCTCTCAACTGGCCGCTTCGAGCAGCAGTTTCGCGGCCACCGTCGCCCCGTCGCTGCGCAGCGAGCCGGCCAAGGTGGTTGCTCGTGCGCGCGTCTCGGGAGCCAGGGCAGTCTTCAGCGAGGCTGACAGGGACTCGATGGTCGGAGTCGGATCCTCGTGTGCCGCGCCGATGCCCAGGTCGGCCACCCGGCCGGCCCAGTACGGCTGGTCCGCCCCCTGTGGGACCACCACCTGAGGCGCGCCGGCCCGGGTCGCGGTCGTCGTGGTCCCCGCGCCGCCGTGGTGCACGACGGCGGCCGCCCGGCGGAACAGTGCCTGGTGGTTGACCTCGCCGACGACGAAGCAGTCGTCCTGGTCGTCGATCAGGGCCAGTTCGGCCCAGCCTCGGGAGACGACCGCGCGGCGGCCCTGCGCGCGAATCGCCTCGATGGCCACCCGGGCGAGGTTTTCCGGGTCGCGCATGGGCAGACTGCCGAAGCCCACGTACACCGGCGGTGTGCCGGCGTCCAGAAACCTCATCAACTCGTCCGGAAGCGGGCGTTCATCGATCAGGACCCACGCACCGGTCTGCACCACATCGAGGTCCGCCGAATGCTGCCACGGGGCCAGGATCGGGTCCGTGGCCAGCCAGGGGCGGCTGGTGAAGGCGTAGTCCCGGACGCTTTCCACTGGTGGCAGGCCGATCGACGCCCGTCGGGTGTTGAGCATCTCGCCGAACATCGCGTTCGCGATCTGGGCATCCAGGTCCCACAGCTCCCGGTTGTCGGTCACATCCGACGGCAACGGCCGGCCCCGCCGCCCAGGCGGGCGGCGGTGCGGCGACGGCAGGATGACGGGCTGGTGGCTCGCGTGCACGTAGCGGATGCCCAGCTTCTCGGCCACCGACCGCGCACCGGCGGTGACCGGCAAGGGCCCGGCCGCCACCAGCGCATCACCTCCCTCGGCCGCCGCGGCGACGGTGTCGAACTGCGCGGCCATCAACTCGGCCGCACGCTGCGCCAGGCCCACCGCCGACCCCGGCGTCACCGAGGTCACCAGCGGGCGCACCGGCCGTCCGGTCGGCACCATCTCCACGCCGACCTCGGACAGGCGCTTCGCGAACTCCTCGTCCGGCGGCGCGCACACTCGCACCTCGGCGCCGAGTTCCCGCAACCGCACCGCGAGTCCCGCCATGGGTTCGACGCTTCCGCGCGACCCGTACGTCGACAACACCACACGCATGTCGTGATTCTCATTTCCGCAGGTCCTGGCTTCGGTGGGTGATTGTGCGGTACGACCGGGGCCTTGCCGCAAGCCCCCGGTGCGCTATATGTTGATCATGGAAGGGAGTGAGGCCTCCCTCTTTCCCTCAACTTCCGCCGGTTGCCGCCATGGCACCAGACATCCGCCCTGAGCGGGGCGGAGTTGGCGGCGACCGGCCGTGCGGGCCGCGGTGGCTCCGGTCAGGGGTCTGGGTCTTCCCAAGGGCCAGGGTGTGAACCAGGATGTCCCCCTGTGGGAAGCGCGCGAAGGAGCCGGTCACCGGCACCGGTGGGCCTCGCCGGACGGGTTCGCGGCGTCGCGCACCGGAGACCGTCGGCACCGACGCGCGTCCGCCCGTACCACCCGGCGTGAGACACCTGTCAGGAGAACGGCATGCACACGGCCCCCCGGCCCTCTTCCCCCTCCGACCCCGTCACCCCGCAGCTCGACGCCGTCGTCGTCGGGGCCGGTTTCTCCGGCCTCTACCAGCTGCACCGACTGCGTGAACTGGGCCTGCGCACCCGCGTCTTCGAAGCGTGCGACGACATCGGCGGAACGTGGTACCGGAACCGGTACCCCGGGGCCCGCTGCGATGTCGAGAGCACGGCCTACTCCTTCTCCTTCTCGCCCGAACTGGACCAGGAGTGGGAGTGGAGCGAACGGTACGCGACTCAGCCGGAGCTCCTCCGCTACCTCCATCACGTCGCCGACCGCTTCGACCTGCGCAAGGACGTCGTCCTGCGCACTCGGGTGACCCGGGCGGTGTACGACGAGGACCGTCACATCTGGCAGGTCACCACCGACACCGGGGAGACGGTCACCACTCGGTTCGTCGTGCTGGCCACGGGCTGCATGTCGGCCGTCAAGGAACCGGACATACCAGGGGCCGACACCTTCGCCGGCCAGGCCCTGCACACCGCCGACTGGCCGCATGAGGGCGTCGACCTCAGCGGCAGACGGGTCGCCGTGATCGGTACCGGGTGTTCCGGCGTCCAGGCCATCCCGCTCCTCGCCGAGCAGGCCACCGCGCTCACGGTCTTCCAGCGCACGCCGGTCTACGCACTGCCGGCCCTGAACCGGCCGCTGACCGCCGAGGAGACCGCCGCGTTCAAGGCCCGCTATCCGGAGTTCCGCGCCGCCCAGCGGAAGTCCCGGGGCGGCACCGTCTTCGAGCTGCCGACCCAGTCGGCCCTGGAAGTGGACGAGGCGGAGCGCACGGCCGCGTATGAGGCGGGCTGGGGCTCGGGCCTGCTCAGCGGTCTGCTGCGCACGTACACCGACATCCTCGCCGACCGGGCCGCCAACGAGACGGTCGCCGAGTTCGTCAGGTCCAAGATCCGGTCGATCGTCACCGACCCGGAGACGGCCGAGACGCTCTCACCACGGACCTTCCCGTTCGGTACCAAGCGTCCCTGCCTGGACACCGACTACTACGCCACCTACAACAAGCCGCACGTGGGGGTCGTGGACCTCACCAGGACCCCGATCGTGGAGATCACACCGAGGGGTGTCAGGACCTCGGAGCGGGAACACGCCGTCGATGTCATCGTCTTCGCCACCGGCTTCGACGCCATGACCGGATCCCAGGTCGCCGTGGACATCGTCGGCAAGGGTGGCACCACTCTCAGGGAGAAGTGGGCCGCCGGCCCCCGGAATCACCTGGGCCTGCTCTCGGCCGGCTTCCCGAACCTCTTCACGGTCATCGGTCCGCTCAGCCCGTCGGTGCTCAGCAACGCGGTGGTTTCCATCGAACAGCATGTGGAGTGGATCACCGACTGCATCGCCCACCTGCGGCGGAACGGCCTCACCGAGATCGACGCCACCCCGCACGCCGAGGAGGACTGGTGCGCCCACGTCGCCGATCTCGCCTCCCGGACCCTCTACCCGGATGTCGCCTCCTGGTACACGGGGGCGAACGTGCCGGGCAAGCCGCGCGTGTTCCTGGCCTACACGGGCGGCGCGGACCGGTACCGGGCGGAGTGCGACGCGGCCGCCCGGGACGGGTACCGCGGCTTCGCCCTGTCCGGCGGCGCTTCCTGAGACCCGCTCCCTGGGCGCGGGTCCGAGCGGGCTGCCCGGCCACTCCGGCCAGGCAGCCCGTTCAGCCGCAGCCGGGTCGCGGCGGCACCGCAGGCTCGTCCGGTGAGCCTCCCGTAACACCTACCGCACCGCTGTTCAGGGACCGACGGGCAGCTGACGCTTGTGGTCGGTGACGCGGTAGCGGCGGACGATCGCTTCGAAGGCCCGCTCGTCCACCGGCTTGCCTTCCAGGAAGTCGTCGATGTCGTCGTAGGTGACCCCGAGGGCGTCCTCGTCGGCCTTGCCCGGGTCGAGGGTCTCCAGGTCGGCCGTCGGGGTCTTCCACACCAGCTCGGCGGGGGCGCCCAGGGCGTCCGCGACGGCGCGCACCCGGCGCTTGGTCAGGCCGGTCAGCGGGACCAGGTCGGCGGCGCCGTCGCCGAACTTGGTGAAGAAGCCGGAGACCGCCTCGGCGGCGTGGTCGGTGCCGACGACCAGGCCGTCGTGCGCGCCGGCCACGGCGTACTGGGCGATCATGCGCTGCCGGGCCTTGATGTTGCCGTGTACGAAGTCCTGGTGGTGGTCGTCGCGGAAGCTCACCCCGGCGGCCAGCGAGGCCTCGAGCGCGGCGTCGCTGGCGGGCTTGATGTCCACGGTCAGCACGTGGTCGGCCCGGATGAAGGAGAGCGCGAGCTGGGCGTCGTGCTCGTCGGCCTGGACGCCGTAGGGCAGCCGCATCGCGTAGAACCGCGCCTCGTGCCCGGCGGCCCGGGCCCGCTCGACGGCGAGCTGGCACAGCCGACCGGTGGTGGTGGAGTCGACGCCGCCGCTGATGCCGAGCACGAGGGAGCGCAGACCGGTGGAGGTCAGTCGCTCGGCGAGGAAGGCCACCCGGCGCTCGACCTCGCGCTCTGCCTCGAAGGTCTCGGCGACCTGGAGTTCCCGGGCTATCTCCTGCTGCAGGGCGATGGACGCCGGCTCGCTCACGTCTGCTCCTTGTTCCGGTTCACGATGTGTTGTCGCGCCCACCCTACTTAAGGGTGTCCGGTTCAAGGGTGCCCGGCTCAGGGCGATGCCGGAGAGGGAGAGCAGGCGCCGGTCGCGGGCTCGCCGGCCGGGCGGTCCACCTGGCTTTCCAGTTCGCTCAACGCATTCCTCCACAGCTCGGGCAGCCTGGTCGCACCGGGGCTGCGCCGGTCGTGGACCACGCCGAGCCTGGCGATGGCCGCCGTCCTGGTCAGTGATACGTAGCAGGGCATTTTCCCGGCCGGAACGCAGAACAGGCCGGCCGCGGTAAGAGAGGAGCCGAAAACGGTCCAGGGCGACGGAAGCTTGAGGTGAGTGGCGGTCAACGCGTGACGCGGGGGCGGGTTCGGACGCGTGAGCCATGGGGAGAGCACGCGCTCGATCAAGAAGTGGGCCGTGTCGCGGTACCCGGTGTGGGCAGCTTGACGAGTTTGCTTCAGGACGGCCTCAAGGCAGTGCCGGGGGTCGGATGGTGAGCGGGGCAGGGCGAGGTCCATGGAAACCACGTGGTTGCCGGGCGCGCCCTCGTTCCCGGATGCCCGGACCGACAGGGGAACCGCTGCCGTCAGCCCAAGAAAGGGAGACTCGGGGAACTCCCGGCTGTGCCAGACGGACAGGGCAAGAGCCAGGGCCGTGAGGTACACGTCGTTGACCGTCACTCCCCATGCACGGGCCAGGGCAAGGAGGCGGTCATCCGGTACGTCCACATATGCGATCCGGGCGCCGCCTGGGTAGTCGGCGGACAGGTCCGGCCACGCCCGGCCGCGCGGCTGGCGGCGGAGGTAGTTACGGGCGAAGCGGGAGGCAGCTGCCAGGGTGGGCCGAGCGGGCCGGTGCAGGTGCGGAGCAGGCAGCTCCTGGTCGGCCAGGAGAGCCGCGAGGTAATAGGCAGCGCCGACGCCGTCGCACAGGGCGTGGTCCATACGGAAGCAGATGCGGTACGAGGGGTGTTCCTGGTTCGTGAGCAGCCACATGTCCCAGGGCGGGTGGGGTGGCTGGGGCAGGTCCTCGCGGATCAGCTCATTGGTCAGCTCGTCGCGTGCGCGCCCGGAAGGATTGTCGGGGCCTTGCCTGACGTGCACGGTCAGATCCAGAGGGCGGCCGACGGGTTGCCAGCCCGAGGAGGCACGGTGCGGCAACAGATGCAGCGCCGCGAGGGGCCCGGTGCGGTGTCGGAGGTGTTCCCTCAAGGCGTCGATGCCCGGTGGCGCTCCGTCAATATCGAGGACGAAGCCGAAGGCGACGGTGCGGTCGTAGTGGATGAAAAGCCTGTCGGCGACTCCGGGTACAGCGGGAGCGTCCGCGTTCCGCAGCGGCGGAACGGAGGGCTTCATTTGACTGCGAACCGGTGAGGGGGCTGGAAGCAGGTGCCGCATTTGCACGCCTACACGGTGGAAGGAGGGGCAGGACAGGCGCTACCTCTCGTCACTCTCGGCGAACGGGGCGCGCGGTCAGTTTCAGCCCGCCGGTAGGAGGGAGGAGTGGCGAGGCACATCGGGCGGTGATGGACCGCAAGCTAACAGAGGGGGCAAGGAATATGCGGATGACAGGCCGTGAGGGTGCCTTCCGGTGCCGGCGAGCAGGAGGATGTCCGCGGGGCTGCGTCCCGGGTGCGGATCGGGCGTAGTGCGGGGATGAGTTCGTAGCCGTCCGCCTCCCCGCCGCGTGACCGTCTTTAGGCTTGAAAGTCGCTATCAGAAACTGATCGCCACCCCGTAGGAATGGCTTCTCGGCCTGACCGGCCGCCGTGATCAAAAGGAGCCATCACCCATGACTCGTTTTCGCACCGCCGGTATGGCCCTCGTCGGCGCCGCAGCGATGTTCGCCCTGACCGCCGCGCCCGCCCACGCCGCTCCCGGAGATGTCACGACCTCCTGCGCGAGCGTTCTCACCCCGACCGGCTTCGTCGACGTCAGCTGGGGCTACAGCAGCAGCTGCGGCACGCAGAGCTTCAGCCCGAACATCAAGCAGATAAAGCAGCTCACCGGGCTGCCTGTCGGCACCGTGGTCCAGGCCTGTGCCTCCACCTACCAGCCCGCGGGCTGGGTCCAGACAAGCTCGTATTACAGCAGCAGCTGCCGCTACTCGGCGACCCCCAGCCTCAACCACAACGCATGGCAGCTGAAGCGCGTCTCCTGACCCGGGGCGCCGAAGCGACGCCCCCCGTGGTGTGCATCACCCGCGGGCCGGAGCCGTTGACCTCAAGTGCGGTTGAGCTCCTAGCGTCCTGCCCATGACGACGACAGCGACAACCGCACCCGCGAACCCCGACAGCACCCCCGTGGCCACGCAGCCGATCGGGTACTGGTCCACGGTGGCCAGCAAGGCGGTCCTCCAGCACATCCAGAGCGCGATGGCGCGGCTGGACATCACCCAGCCGCATTGGTGGGTGATCAACCACGTCAGCGGTGCCGACGAAGGCCTCACCCGCGACGAGCTCCGGGTCCGACTGGGCGGCTTCGTCGACAACGGCGAGGAAATGGTCGGCCGCGCCGCCGATGGCCTCCTCGCCCGCGGTTGGCTCGCCGCCGACGCCACCGAACGTCTCCGCCTCACGGACACCGGGCGGGAGGCACAGGGCCGCATCAAGAAGCTCGTCGACGAACTGCGGGCCGAGATCCACGAGGGCATCCCGGACGAGGAGTACGTGATCGCGCTGTCCGTCCTGCAGCGCATGATCCGCAACGTGGAGGCGAAAGCCGCACAGGCGTAGCGTGCCCGGCTCGGCCGAGGGCTCGCCGCGCACCCCGGGGGGCGGACCGGCAGGGGGCTTGTGCCGCTGGGCCCTCCCGGCGGAGCCGGCCAACGGGATGTCTGCCCGTCCCGTGTCGATCAGTGCTGCCCCGGCTGGTGCCTGCTCAGTCCGGCTTCGGCCGGGAGCGCAGGTGCCGCATCTGGTCGTGGCTGAGTTCGTGTGCCTGTCGCATGTGACGGGTGATCACCTCGAGCTCGTCCTCGGTGTGGCCGTCGAGGAGCGTCTGCCAGGCCTGGCCGAGCTCGTCCCACACGGCCGTGACACGGGCGACGATCGGCCACCGGGGTGACCAGCACGCGGCGACGGTCCTGCTGGTCGGGTACGCGGACCACGTAGCCCCTCGTTCGAGCCGGTCCACCAGCCGTGTGGCGCAGCCCGTGGTCAGGCCCGTCGTGTCGGCGATCTGCTTGACCGTCAGCGGCCCGGGGGCGGCTGACGGCAAACTCAACGCCTGCACATCGGTCGGGTGCACCCCCAGGTGATCTACTGGACGCCGGCCACCAGGTCCGTGCGCTCACCCGCCGCCCTGACTCGCCTGCCGCCGACACACTGCGCGCCCTTGGCGCCGAGGTACGCCACGCCGATTTCGACGATCGCGCCTCTCTCGACGCCGCCGCAGCCGCCGGGGCTCGGGCACATCGTGCTCGCCTCCGTCGCCCACGCCGACCGCGACACCGGTGTCCCGCACTATGAGTGCAAGCACCTGGTCGAGCAGCACCTGCGCGCAGCGGGCGTGCCCTGGACAGGGACAGCCTCGGCGGCCTTCATGGACAATTACGCCGGAGGCTGGATCCTCGCGGCGGCAATCGGCCGCCCGATCACCCAAGAGGTGCCTCTGCCCGACGTCCGGGCCCGATCCGCCGGCCTGGCGGCCATGTGCGACTACTTCACCACCAGCGGCCTTGATGCGGACGTCGCCCGCCTGCGACGCGACCACCCCGACATCGGCTGGCACAGCTTCGCCGACTGGGCCGCCGGTCAGGACTGATCCACACTCCTGTCCCCCGCACCCGCGCATCAGTGACGTCCCCTGCCCCAGGGCGCGGACGCCAAGCGTCGGCCCACGGCTCCCCAGCTCCCGGCTTCCCCGGGCAACTCGTCCGCCGGACGGCCCGACCGTAGGCTGCCTCCGTGACCCATCTCCCTTCCCGCGTCGCTCTCACCGTCGTGATCCTGTCCGTAGCCCTTGCCACAGCTTGTTCCACCACCGGATCGCAAGAGGGCGACAGCCCCCGGAAGCCGTCCCGCACCGGCGCCCCGAAGAAAGTTCGGGTGCCCGCCGCGAACGCGGCCTTCGACTACCAGCTCGGTGGCGCGTACCCGCCTCCCGGCAAGGTCCGAGCCGTGTCCCGCGATCGCGAGGCCGAGCCCGTCGACGGTCTCTACAACATTTGCTACGTCAACGCCTTCCAGACGCAGCCCGGTGAAGCCGTCACCTGGTGGAAGAAACACCACCCGGAGCTGCTCCTGAAGAACGACGACGGAGACCTGGTCGTCGATGAGGACTGGTCCGAGCCCCTGCTCGACATATCCACCCCGGCCAAACGCAAAGCGCTCATGAACATCGTCGGCCCCTGGATCGACGGCTGCGCAGCAGCGCATTACGACGCGGTGGAACCGGACAATCTCGATTCCTACGAGCGGTCCGAAGGCAAGCTCACCCCCCAGCACGCGGCCGCGTTCGCCCAGCTCCTGGCCGATCGCGCGCACCAGCGGCACTTGGCCATTGCTCAGAAGAACACCGCTGACCTGCTCCCCCAGCGCGCCCGCATCGGCTTCGACTTCGCCGTGGTCGAAGAATGCGGACGTTACAAGGAGTGCCCCGATTTCAGCGACGCCTACGGGGCCAGGGTCTTCGACATCGAGTACGCGAAGCGGGACTTTGCCGCCGCCTGCCGGGCCTGGGGGAAGGACCTGTCCATCACCCTGCGCGACCGCGACGTCCGTCCTGCCGGTACTGAGGGCTACACCTACCAGTCCTGCTGAGCCTCTCACGCGGTGAGTGCCCGTCACCACAGCCGAAGCCGCTCCCGCTTCCTCACGAGCTCACGTGCACGTGGCATCCGCGCACATCCGCCACGGCTCCCAGGACAGGAAGCGATCCCGCTCGGTGGTCTGCCAGTAGCGGTCGCGGTTCCATTCGCGGGCGACGATGTGCAGCCGCCCGTCGGCGAGTTGGGTGACCGATGTCGGCGCGCCCAGCCCCACGTTCGCCTCGGGGGCCTTCCCGAGCGACCGCATGTCCGCCCAGTGGCTTCCGGAAGAGCTGTACTGGCTGCGTACGTCCATCGAGGAGTAGGGGCTGCCGCTGGAGGCGAAGGCGTGCAGACGCCCGTCGCGTTCCTTGAACAGCACGATGCCGCCGTGGTACGGAGCCGGCTGCAGGCCGAAGTCCTCCGGCGGGCCCCATCGGCTGCCGGGCACGGGCAGCACGGTGTGGCAGAAGCGGCCGTACGAGGGGATGAACGCCTCCAGCCCGCCGATGCTGTTCTCGGCGGCAGTCACCTGGTAGAGCTTCGGCCCGGCGGGGACGGCGCTGATCCGCGCCCAGTCGCCGTAGGGGCCGCCGGCCACGTCCTGTGCCCGGTGCCAGACGAAGGGCAGGCCGCTCGTCGAGGAGTCGTCGTAGAACTGCTGGAAATGCTCGACCCGCCCGTCGGCCCGCGTCACCGACACCAGGCTTCCCGGAGCGGGCCGGGAAGCGAGGCCCCTAGCGTTGCTGTCGCCCGCGCACGCGGCTGCGGCGTGTGCGGCGGGAGAGAGCAGCACATGTCCGGTGCAGGCGAACAGCGTCGCGATCACACTGTGCAGTACGCCTCGTAACAGTCTTCGGTGCACGACCGGTCAACCTCCAGTGCTCGACGGCGGCTCCGGGTGATCCCAGGGCCGGAGCGCATCCTCGCGCGTCGCGCACCGACCGGCTAGAGCGCCGCGGCAGCCGGCGAGCGCGCCGGTCATCAGGGGCGGATGACGGTGGTCACGACCTTGCGGACGGCTTCGGCCTCCGGCGGGGTGCCATTCCGGTCGGCGAACATCAGGTGTCCCGCTCCGACCAGCGTGGGAGCGAGCGTATTGATGTCGGCGTCCGGCGCGATACGGCCCAGTTCGCGCTCGGCCACGAGGTAGGAGGCGATCATGGCCGTGGCTTCCGTCACGATCGGGATACCGGCCACCCCGGCCTCGCGCAGCCGGGCGCGCAGGCCGTCCCGGGAGGTGACGAGAGCGACGATCGCGACAGCGACCGGCCCGAAAAGTTTTGTCAGCGCGCCGGTGAGGTTGTCGGCGACGGTTCCGGTCCCGGCGGAGTCGCGCAGGGCGGCGGCCTGGCGGTCGATCCGGGCGATGCGGTCCATGACGAGGTCGGCGAGGAAGGCGTCGAAGTCGGCGAAGTGCCGGTGCAGGACCCCCTTGGCGCAGCCGGCCTCCGTGGTGACCGCCCGGCTGGTCAGCGCGCTCGATCCGTCCCGGAGCAGAACCCGTTCGGCGGCGTCGAACAATTGCTCACGCGCATCGCGGAGCGCTGTCCCTGTCGGCATCGTGATCGTCTCATCCCCTGCACCGTTGAAGAGTGGGCATGTGCCCACTAAAGTGGGCACATGCCCACTTTACCGTCTGAAGAAGCGCGTCCGTCCGAGCCCGAGCCCCATCGGCACCGAGAGACGGCCGAGTCATTCGGCACGGACGCCGAACGCTACGACCGGACCCGGCCCCGCTACCCGGATGCCCTGGTGGGGCGGATCGTCGCCGGCATTCCCGGGCCCGACGTCCTCGACGTCGGCTGCGGGACCGGCATCGCCGCCCGGCAGTTCCAGGCGGCCGGCTGCCGGGTGCTCGGGGTCGAACCCGACGCGCGGATGGCCGAACTGGCCCGGCGGAGCGGGGTGGAGGCCGAGGTGGCGACGTTCGAGGCCTGGGACCCTGCGGGGCGGGGATTCGACGCGGTCGTCGCCGGGACGGCCTGGCACTGGGTCGACCCGGTCGCGGGCGCCACCAAGGCCGGCCAGGTGCTGCGGCCCGGAGGCCTGCTGGCACCGTTCTGGCACGTGCCCCAGCTCCCGCCCGACGTGGCGAAAGCCGCCGTCGCCGTCTGCGAACGGGTGATGCCGGACGCGCCGTTCAACTGGGCGGCGATGACGGCGCCGGCCTCGGAGACGTACCGGAAGCAGCTCACCCGGGTCGCCGACAGGGTGCGGCAGGCGGGCGGGTTCAGCGATCCGGAACAGTGGCGATTCGACTGGGAGCGGTCCTACACCCGCGATGAGTGGCTGGAGCAGATGCCCACCCAGGGCGCCTTCACCCGGCTCCCACCGGACAAGCTCGCGGAGGTGCTGGACTACGTCGGGGCTGCCATCGACGCGATGGGCGGCACATTCACGATGCCCTACGCCACAGTGGCGGTCACCGCGACGCGCCGGAGGCGCCGTCGGTGACCGGACCATTCGTTTCGTTCTTCTTCCAGGGGCCGACACCGAGCTTTCCCGTGGTGCCCAGATCGAACTCGGGGATGACCGTCACGGGGTCGGCGCCGGGCTTCTCCCACACCCTCACATAGGGCGCGTTCACGGGATCGCCGACACCGGCTGCAACGGTGTTGCGCCAGACCAGGCCGGCGTAGGCGCGCTCGCCGGGCTTCAAGTCCAGCGGCTGGGGCGTGCCATCGGCTCCGGTGCCGGTGGCGATAGCGCTGCCGCCCTTGAGGACCTTCACGCTGTTGACGGGCTTGTGACCCTCGTCGAGGAGCTGGATCTGCGGGTAGCCGTTGAGCCGGTGGGTTCGAGTGCCGCAGTTCTCCAAATGAAGGCTCACGACGCGGAGTCCCATGGCGGCATCGCCGTCATCGGCGTACACGCGCACTCCCGAGGACGGGCAAGTGCCCTTGTCGGAGGGTGCCTCGTCAGCGGGGACGCTCCTCACCTTGGCGATCCGCACCTGTACCGCACCGCGGGAACGCGAGGGGAGTTCGCCCATGACGACTCTGCGTTTCACGGTCCGACCGGGTTTGACGGACTGCACAGTCTGCTGCGTATTCGTCAACACCTCTCCCGAGCTCGACAGGAAATCGAAGGTGATCATGTAGGTGAAGGGTTCGGTCTCGTGGTTGGTGACGTCGAACTCGGCGCAGGCTCGGGCACCACCGCTCGAGCCGGTGATTCTCACTCCGCCCTTCTCCGGACCGGAAGGGCTTCCTGAAAGCGCCGAAGTGCTGGGCGCGGTCGGTGTGTCGGAGTTCTTCGCCCCGCAGGAAGACTTACCTGGAGGGCCCGTGGAGTCGGACCCCTGCCTCTGCGGCGAGCCGTCGCTCCGGGAACCGGCCTTCTGTGATCCACAAGCCGTGAGCAGCAGGACGCCGGCGAGGACGACGAGGGGAGAAGTGAGGGAGGCGTTACGCATTCACTGAGTCGATCAGGACCAGACCATGTCGGCCGTGATGGAAGCCACGATTCCGGCAACAGGCCGGTCACAGGCGAGTGAGCAGATGAGGGGACGTTATGGTCGGTGCCATGCCGGCTGCCTCTGAACCCGCCCACGTGACCGCTCTCACGCTGCGCCCCGCGACACGTGCCGACCTGCCCACGGTGCTCGCTCTGCTCGCTGACGAGGAGAGGGTCGTGGACCCGGCGACGCTCGTAGTCGATGAGGCGTACGAGCAGGCTTTCGCGGCCATCGACGCGGACCCGCGTAACGAAATGCTGGTCCTGGTGGAAGGCGTCGACGACCAGGGTGATGGTGGCACGGTGGTTGGCTGTCTGCAGGTGACATACATCCCGGGACTGGGCAAGGGCGGTGCCGAGCGGGCTCTGATCGAGGCGGTGCGGATCCGTGCGGACCGTCGAGGCGACGGGCTCGGGCGGATCTTGATGGAGCGCACGATCGAGCGGGCCCGCACGCGGGGCTGCGCGCTTGCCCAGCTGACCAGCAACAAGCGGCGCGAGGACGCGCACCGCTTCTATGGAGGTTTGGGCTTCGCGCGCAGTCACGATGGTTTCAAGCTCGCTCTTTAGCGGCTGACACGCATGCCGTCGGCGACCCTCCGCTCGGCTGTTTCCTACGGCGGCTGCCTGACCGTTGCAAGGATGCGCACTAGGTACCCCCATGCGATAAAGGGAACATGGCGGATGCGCTGAAGAACGCCGATGTCGAAGTCAAGACCACCGTGTCCGATGAGGCGGTCGAAGCCGTGCGCCAGCAACTCGGGCTGGATGCCGATGACGGCAAGGGCCTCACGATTTACTTCTGGGAGAAGCCGTGGGCGGACGGCGACAACATCCGTCTCCCCCTCTCGGAGGCCGGAGTCATTGTCCGGCTGCGGAAGGCCGCGAAGGGCGATGCGGACGACCTGACCGTGAAACTGCGGCCGTGCGTCCCGGACGAGCTGCCTGCCGACTGGCGGGCGAATCGTGACGGCAAGGACTGGGAGTTCAAGGTCGAGGAGGACTGGAGCGGCCGCAACCGCGTCTGGGCGGCCTCGCTGAAGGTGGAAGGCGACTTCGACCATCCCATCGCCGATACCAACGACGGGGATGACGGGGACTCGCGTCGGCCCCGGCTGTCCCGGGAGCAGGGGGAACTGCTGTCGAGCGCCGGGTTCACCGACGACGATCTGGAGGGCCTGGTGCCCCTCGGCCCGGTTCAGGCCATCAAGTGGAAGCCCTCCCGTCGCGACTTGATCCACCCGCTCGCCGCGGAATTCTGGAGCGTCGGCTCTGACCTACGTTTTCTGGAGCTGTCGCTCCGGGCGCGTCCCGCGGAAGCCTCCGGCGCACAGGGCCTGCTGGAACAGGCTCTCCTGGACATGGACCTCCAGTCCCTCTCGCCTCAGGCCTCCAAGACTCGCAGCGTCCTCACGGCCCTTGCCCGCGCGCACCTGAACCCGTAGCGGGGGCGATATCGGAAGCGCTCGGCAGCAGGGGCACCGATCGTGCGGCCGTCTCAGGAATTGCGCACCTTCAGCAGCTCGCTGTCGCACTGCAGGATCTCGAGCCGGCGGTCGGGCCGGTCCGACCCCGGGAAGCTGATGACGAGTGACCTTCCGTCCGCCGTCGACCAGCGGCCGGGAATGGCGTCGGGTACGTCGGCGGCGCCGATGGCGTGATCGATGTAGGTGCCGTCCGCGACGATCTCCATTCCCCTGCGGCCCCGAGCGGGTGGGAAGGAGTAGTCGACCGGGCGGTAGACGGTCACGCCCTCGGTGTCCTCCTCATAGGAGTGCGTCCACCGCTGGAACAGTTCGGCAGGCAGCTCGCTCATCGTCCGACCTTCCCTCGGAGGCACGTTTTGCCCTGATTTGCAACAAATGATAGCCTTTTAGTGGCTAAATTTATTCGTATCACCACGGCTCATTCACCGGAGAACGGTAATGCCTCACCCGGCCACAGCCGCGACCCGCGGCCGAACTGGAGGTGCGATATGCCTGAGAATGATGCGACCACCGCTCCTGCCCGCCGAGGCTGCGGCACCATGCCGGTGCACCATCTGCTGATGGCGGAGAATCCGGCGTACGCCGAGGCCCGGGTCCGGATCGAGAACAAAGCCTTCGCCTACGAGACCGGTGATGAGGCCACCGCACGTGTCGGTGTGACCCGCATCCCGGTCGTTGTGCACGTCGTGTTCAACACCGCCGAACAGAACATAGGCGAGAACCAGGTCAACAGCCAGATCGAGGTGCTGAACCAGGACTTCCGGGCTCTCAATCCGGACATCGATCAGGTACCGCCGGTCTGGAAGCCGCTCGTGGCCGACAGCCGCATCGAGTTCCATCTCGCGACGCAGGATCCGCAGGGGCAGCCCACCGACGGCATCACCCGTACACCGACCCAGGCCGCGAAATTCAACATACGGACCAACACCGTCAAGCACTCGTCGAGCGGCGGTCACGACGCCTGGCCCGCCGACCGCTACCTCAACCTGTGGGTCTGCCCGCGCATCTTCGACCCCGGCGACCCCAACGAGATACTCGGCTATGCCCAGTTCCCGGGCGGCCCCGCCGAGACGGACGGTGTGGTCATCGGCCACCGGTTCTTCGGCACGACCGGCACGGCGTCCGCCCCCTTCAACGGCGGGCGCACGGCGACCCACGAGGTGGGGCACTGGCTGAACCTGTTCCACATCTGGGGCGACGACGGCGGCGGCTGCAACGGCAGCGACCTCGTCGCGGACACCCCGAACTGCGGCGGCCCCAACTTCCAGGCCCCGACCTTCCCCAAGCTGTCGTGCAACAACGGCCCGGACGGCGACATGTTCGTCAACTACATGGACTACACCGACGACCGGGCCATGTTCATGTTCACCAAGGGACAGGTGGTCCGCATGGAAGCCACCCTCGACAGTGCCCGGTCATCCTTCAACGGTGCCTGAGGGCGGGTAGCCCGGGACCGGGCAGGGGGCCGGCCCTCCTGCCTGGCCGGGTCGTACCCCCCGCGCTTGGGCGCTCGCGCGCCCCGGCCCGGCGGTTCAGCGGCACAGGGCCGTGTCCACGACCCTCTCGACCCTCTGCATGGCTGCCTTGTCGTTCGGCTGGATGGTCACCGCGACATTGACGGCGCGGCCGTCGTCGGTGACGCCGCCCCGGGTCTCGTACCCTGTTGTGCTCCCGCCGTGGCCCCAGTAGACACCACCGCACGACAGCGGCGTACTCACGAGCCCCAGTCCGTAGCCGGCGCCGGAGCGGAAGGGGAGCCCGGCCGGGACGGTGGTGCGCATCTGGGCGAGTTGCGCGGGGCCGAGGAGGCGGCCCGCCAGGAGCGCGGTGAAGAACCGGTTGAGGTCGGAGTTGGTGGAGATCATCTGACCGGCCGCCCAGCCCCAGGAGGGGTCCAGTTCCGTGGCGTCGCGCAGAGGCGCACCCGGTGCATCCTGGTAGTAACCCTTGGGATGGGGCTCGCGGATGGTCCCGTCCCCGGGGGCGGGGAAGTAGGTGTGGCGCAGCCCGAGGCGTTTGATGATGCGTTGGTCCATCTCCTCGGCGAGGGGACGGTGGGTGATCTTCTCGATGATCAGTCCGGCCAGCACGTAGTTGGTGTTGCTGTACTCCCACTTCTCCCCGGGGGCGGTCACGGCCTCGTGCCGGAGCGCGATGTCGAGGAGGTCGCGGGGTTCGTAGCGCTGGACGTCTTCGCCGAGGTACTTGACGTAATTGGGAAGTCCGCTGGTGTGCTGCAGAAGATGACGGACCTTGATGCGACTTCCGTCGATGCCCTTCCCGCGTACGAGGCCCGGCAGATAGGTGTCGACGGGGGCATCGAGATCGATCTTCCCTTCACCGACCAGTTGCAGCACGACCACTGCGGTGAACGTCTTGGTGTTGCTGCCGATCCGCACCTGGCCGTCGTTGGGCACCTTCGAGCCGGTGGCCAGGTCGCCGACCCCCGCGGTGTAGGTACGGGTGCGGCCGTCACGGCCCTTGACGCTCGCCAGCGCGGCGGGCAGGCCGTCATCGCTCACCAGCGCGTCCAGGCTCTGCTGAAGGGCATCCGGCCTGGCGGCGGCTGACGCCGCGGGCGGCGCGAGGACACTCATCGTCATCACGCCGACGGCCACCGCGGCCGCGGCCGACGCGGCTCTGCGCGAACCGCCTCGCTGCTGCCCGGAAGAACGAAACTTTCGCCATGCCTGCTCACGCACGAGCCAACTCCTTGGGAATCGATGGGAAACCAGCGGGTGTACAGGGCCCAGCATGTCCGGATGTGACCGCCCTGGGCGATCAGGCCACCCACCCGTTCCAGGTGGGGCTATCCCCCGGGGCATTGCCGACAAGGAGCAGCGGCCACCGTGCCACTCCCCCACCGAGCCGCGCGGGCCGCCGAGCTGCCCGGACCGGAAGGGGGCGCATGCGGCGCTCCCCCGCGCGGCGGGGTAGTTTCCTCCTACGTATCGGAGTTGGGGGCCGGGTGTCGGGCAAGGAAGCAGCTACGTGGCCGTTCGTCGTGGCGTACACCGCTGCCGGTGCCGTTGCCCTGTTGGGGCTGTGGTGCAGCGTCGTCGGCTTCACCGGAGGCACCCTGCCGCTGATCGGTCTCAAGACAGCGGGCAGTTCGCTGGTCGGACTCGGGGTCCTTGCCGTGGTCACCCCGACACTCGCGAGAATTGCCTTCTGGATCAGCCTGGCCCCCCTGCTGCTGGCCACCAAGCGGCGTACGCGCTGATGGCCGGACGCCGAGGGAAGTCCCGTGCCGCGCTGCGGCAGCCGGGTAGCCGCGGGGGGGGCTCCGCCTGCGTAGTCGGCACCGCGCCGGTCAGGGAGTCCGGCCACCCGTGGGGTGCGGGGAGCGCGGTGTCGCCGGGACCTGTTCCGTGAGGTGGGTGTCCATGGTGGTGTTCAGGCCGGCCATGAACGCTTCGAACTGTTCCAGGAGTTGGGGCGGGTAGTGCGACATGGTGGCGTCGAGGCGGTGGGCGAGCGGGCCGAAGAACTCGTCCGCCCGTTCCTGGATGTGCCCGCCGCTGCGCAGGGTGACGATGCGCCGGTCGGATTGTTCGCGGGCGCGGGTGATGTGCCCTGCCGCTTCGAGACGGTTCAGCAGTGCGGTGGTGGCGCCCGTGGACAGGGAGATCCGTTCGCTCAGCCGCGCCGGTGACAGCGGGGTGCCGCGCTCCTCGGCGGCGGCGATCTCCAGTACCGCGGTCGCGTCGGTGGAGTGCAGGCCCAGCCAGGCGGCGAAGCGCCGACTGAGCTCGGCGTAGTGGCCACCGTAGATCCTCAGCGATTCCATCAGCCGCTCACGCCGCTCCGCGACGTCGTCGCGCATCGCTTCCTCCATGCAGCCCCTCCACCTTTCTCTCCTGCCGTGCGGTCCACACGGTCACCCCGCTTTGACAACCTACCGCCACCACTTTACCTTCACCATGGAATTACTTCACCATGGAGGTATCTGGCGTGCGTGACCCGTCCCCCACCCCTGACGAGACGACCGAGCCCTACCGGTGGCGGTGGCTGATCCTGGCGGTGATGATCGTCGCGGAGCTCATGGATCTCCTGGACGCCTCGATCGTCAACGTCGCCGGGCCGGACCTGGAGAAATCTCTGGGCGCCGGTTCCGTCGGACTGCAATGGGTGATCGGCGGCTACGCCCTCACCCTGGGCGCCGGACTGGTCCTGGGCGGCAGGCTCGGAGACCGCTACGGGCGGCGCCGGATGTTCCTGATCGGTCTGGCGGCCTTCACCACGAGCTCGCTGCTGTGCGCGATCGCGCCGAACATCGAGTCTCTGATCGCCTTCCGTCTGCTGCAGGGCACCGCCGGAGCGATGCTGCTGCCCCAGGGCCTGGGCCTGTTGCGGGAGAACTTCTCCGGTCCCGAGCTCACCCGGGTGTTCGCGATCTTCGGCCCGGTCCTCGGCCTGGGCGGCATCATCGGCCCGGTCCTGGGCGGCTTCCTCATCGAGGGCGACTTCTTCGGCCTGGGCTGGCGGTCGGTATTCCTGATCAACCTGCCCATCGGAATCGCGGCGCTGGTCGTCGCAGCGACGTTCGTGCCCAAGAAGGCGGGCGACCGCACGGTACGGGTCGACATGGCCGGCGCGGCCCTGGTCGTGATGTCCTGCGCCCTGCTGGTGCTGCCGCTGAACCAGGGGCAGGAGGACGGCTGGCCGCTGTGGACATGGCTGTGCATGGCCGCCTCGGTGATCGGTTTCGCCCTGTTCGCCCGCCGGCAGCGCCGAACGGCCGCCGCGGGCCGTGAACCGCTGGTGACGCCGGGTCTGCTGCGCAAGCCGGCCTTCACCGTCGGGCTCGGCGGCATCGCCCTGTTCTTCGGCGGACTGATCGGCACCCAGCTCGTACTGACCCTGTTCCTCCAGATCGGCCGGCACTTCACCGCGGGCGAAGCGGGACTCGGCAACCTGCCGCTCGCGGTGGGAACCGCGATCGGCGGCGCTGTCAGCGGCGCGTTCCTCGCGGACAGGATCGGCCGCAAGGTGCTGCAGATCGGACCGCTGGTCCAGCTGGCCGGCGCGGCCGTGCTGTGGTTCGAGCTCGACGGCCTCGACACCGCCTCGTTCTCCATCTGGGACATCGTTCCCGGCACGGCGGTGGCGGGCATCGGCGCCGGCATGGTGATCGCCGCCCTGTTCAGCTTCATCCTGGCCGCGGTCGACGACGACGAGATCGGATCCGCCTCCGGCGTCCTGACGGCGGTCCAGGCGGTCGGTGGCTCCATCGGCGTCGCGATCTTCGGCTCGGTGTTCTTCACCCAGGCCAAGTCCGGTGACTTCACCGCCGGTTTCCACCGCGCGCTGATCGTCCAGGCGTGTCTGCTGGCGGCCTTCCTCGCGATCACCTTCCTGCTGCCCGAGGAGGGCCGCCCCGAGGAGGAGCAGCACGGCATCACCCCCGAGGCCGCTGCCGACAACTCCGGCACGAAGCGGCACCTCACGATGCCCACGCCGACTTCACCGTCCTCCGGGCCGACGACGCCCCCGGCCTCCCGGTCCGCTCACCCTGACCGAGGGTCACTCTGACTGCCGAGCGCTACTTGTCATTTCGCGGCAGCTTCGGGAGCACAGGGCCGCTTCGGCCGTACAGCGCCATGAGGTGGTGGGCCAGGGCGACGGCGGCGAGGATGGCCACGAGCGCGCACACGCCCCGCCAGCCGGCCTGGCCGTAGACTCGTACCCCGATCCAGGAGCCTCCGCTGCCGCCCAGGTAAGCACAGGTCATGTAGGCGGTGTTGAGCCGACTGCGGGCGTCGGGGCGCAGGGCGAACACCCGCGCTTGGTTGGCGACCATGCCGGACTGCATGGCGATGTCGAGCAGCAGCGTGCCGAGGACAAGGGCGGTCAGCCCCAGTACGCCGCCTCTGGCGCCCGCTGTCAGGACCGCGGCCGATACGAGGACTGCCGGCATGCAGACCAGATTCACCGGGTCGGGCCCCCAGCGGTCCACCAGCCGTCCGGCGAACGGAGTGCAGAGCATGGTCGCCGCGGCGACCAGGGCGAGCATGCCCACCGCTTGGGCGCCCAGACCGTAGGCCGGTCCGGTGAGGAGAAGTGCCGCGCAGGTCCAGATGGCCGAGAAGCCGGCGAAGATCATCGCTTGGTAGAGGCAGGAGCGGCGCAGGTCCGGCTCGGTGCACAGCAGGCGCAAGGGCTCTGCCAGGAGTGCCGGGTACGGCTGGCGCGAGGGCGGGGTGCCGGCCGGCAGGGTGCACGCCAGGACGGTTGCGAGCAGCAGGACCAGGACCGCGGCCACCAGGTAGGGGGCGCGCCATCCCAGCCATTCGCCGAGCGTGCCGCTGAAGGTGCGAGCCAGCAGCATGCCTCCGATTGAGCCGCTCAGCAAGGTGCCCATGACCGCTCCGCGGCGGTCGGGGGCCACCAGACCGGCTGCCAGCGGGGCGATGATCTGGGCGGCCACCGTGGTGATGCCGATCAGTGCGCTGACGGTGACGAGGGGCGGCAGGGCGGGAGCGCAGCCCGCGGCCAGCAGGCCGACGCCGGTGAGGGCGAGCAAGGTGACGAGGAACGGGCGGTGAGGGAGCCGGTCGCCGAGCGGCACCAGCAGAAAGTTCCCGGCTGTGTAGCCGACTTGGGTCGCGGTCACCACCAGGGCGGCGGAATCGGGTGACTCGCCCAGTCCCGCCGCGACCAACGGGCTGATCGCTTGTGGGAAATAGATGTTGCCCACGCCGACGGCGCAGGTCAGAGCGAGGATAAGGACCAATCGGCGGCTCACCTCGGTTCACCGTCCCACTCGTGACCGATACCGCGTGCCGCTCCGTTGACGATCGCTTCGCACTGTGCGCAAGCCGCATGTCTCATGAGTGGAGTTCACGGCACCGGTCCGTCGCCGCCAATCGATGTAGCGTATGACTTAATGATCAGCTACGAGCTCGGCGTCGAGGATCTTGCGGACACGCGGTTCGCCGTCTCACCGCTGCACGAGACGGTGCTCAGCCTGCGGGTGCTGCGCGAGCCGGGCTTGTCCGCGCTGCACCTCCCGTGGCGCAGGTCCGTTCTCGGCGGACTTGAAGCGCTCGACACCGACCTGCTGATGTCCTTGGTGTCGGTGAGGCGTACCCTTCCCGACTTCCTGACCCCACGACCCGCGAGTTTCGCCCCGTCCTTCGAGGAAGAACTGGCATCCGTCCGCCGGACGTCCCCTGATCTCGTCCGCCGCGATCTCCTGGCCACGCACGCCCCCGACCCACTCCCCGGCGCTCTGCTCGATGCCGCCTCTGCCGACGACGCGCGCGTGGTCGGACTCCGCGATGCCCTCTGCGAACTCCTGCGGCAGTACTGGGAGTCCGCCATCAAGCCGATGTGGCCGCAGATGCGACTACTGCTGGAGGCCGACATGACCTATCGCGCGCGGCAACTGGCCGTGGGAGGCGCCCGCTTGCTGTTCGCCGACATGCACCCGAATCTGCGCTGGCACAACGGCGTGCTGCACATCGAGAAGATGATCGGCCGGCACCATGTCCCGTCGTCCGGCCGGGGCCTGCTCCTCGTACCGTCCGTGTTCGCTCACAAGCCCGCGCCCCCGGTCAGCCCGGAGGAACCGCCGATGCTGGCGTATCCCAGCCGCGGGGTAGCGACGCTCTGGGGCCAGGCGCCCCTCGTTGACACTCCCGCTCTCGTGTCCCTTCTGGGTGCCCCCAAAGCGAGACTGCTCGGCCTCCTCGACGAGCCGCTGCCCACGGTCGAGATCGCCCGCCGCCTCAGGGTCACCGCAAGTGCCGTGTCCCAGCATCTGCGCGTGCTGCACGCCACGGGCCTCGTCACCCGGGCACGCGACGGACGGCAGGTCCTGTATCGCCGCAGCTCTCTCGGCGATCAGCTGACCGGTCGGCGGCAGCCGGCATGACGAGGGCGTCAGCGCTTGTGGCGTTGCCCCTTGGCGAGCTGTTCGGTGGTCTTGTCACCGCCGGCGCGGCGTTGGACAGCGGCGGACACGCTGGGCGCGGCGCTGCCGAACAGAGCGGCCAGGCGCAGGCTCAGCGGGGCCACGTCCACCTCGGCGAGATTCTTCTCGATGGCGCGTATGGTCGCGCGCGCCACATCCTGCGGCGAACGGGTGCCGACTCCACGGGGCAGGGTCGCGCCGGACTCCGCGAACATGCCCGCGTCCCTGATGAAGCCAGGGAAGACGGTCGAGACGCCGACGTTGTGGGGCCGCATGTCCTCGCGGAGGGCCAGGGCGAAGCCGCGCATTCCGAACTTGGTGGCGTTGTAGAGAGAGGCCTGCCCGGACGCGGCCTTGCCGGAGAGCGAGGAAACGAAGACCAGGTGACCGCGGCGGCGGGCGGCCATGTGCTCCCCGGCGAGCTTCGCCATCACGATGGGCGCGCGGAGGTTGACGTCGAGCGCGCGGTCGATCTCGCCGATGGAGAAGTCGGCCAGCAGGCCTGCCGCCGGCAACGCGGCGTTGGCCACGAGCACGTCGATCTCGCCCGCCGCCTCCAGCAGTTCCTCGATCGCGTCCCGGTCGGCCAGGTCGGCGGGGACGGCCCGGCCGCCCAGCCTCTCGGCCAACGGCTCGAGCAGGTCCCTACGGCGCCCGGTGAGCACCACTTCACCACCGCGGGCGGCCAGGGCCACCGCCAGCGCTTGCCCGATCCCGCCGGTGGCGCCCGTCACCAACACCCTCGCGTCGCGTAGATCCATGACGGGATGATCCCACCGTCATCACCACCGAGCCAGAGCCTGCGCCACTTTCGCCGGGCGGGTCCAGGGTCACCGCACCGTGGCGGATTCGTGTCGGCTGACGGGTCGCGAGCCTGCAGGCCGTCTCAAGAATCACGGCCGTCTGCCGATCCTCAGCCCGCTCGGTTCTCCGGTGTGCCAGCATGAACCGTGACCGAACCACCGCTGCGATCCTCCCCCGTTGCTCTTTTCGAGGCTCACCGGGTCCGCTTCATGGAAGGGGCCGGCCCCCGGCTGTCGGCCGAAGAGCAACTGGCTATGAACCGCGTCTGGGACGAGGCCGTCCAGGCCAACTCGAGTCTCTTCGACGGGCCGGCGGTAACGTGCACGGGACTGGGTTGGGAGGAGCAGACAGGCAGCTTGGTCCTCTCCTGGGCGAGGTCAACGTATCGGTATCGCGCCCTGCGCCGGGTTCCCGGCGCTCCCCCGGTGTCCTCTGTATTCGTTTGCGTCCTGCAGGTGACAGATGACGGAGGTTTGCTGGTCGGGCGCATGTCGTCGTCGACGGCCGCTCCTGGCCGTTGGCAGCTGCCCGGCGGTTCCATGGAGCCGCCGCATCACGGGCAGCCGCTCGATGTCGCCGCGCTCCGTCACCATGCGGCTCGGGAGCTTCTCGAAGAGACAGGGGTCGACACCGCGCCCCCGGACCTGACACTGTGGCTGATCACGCGGGGAGAGCACGGGAACATCGGTTTCGTGTTCCTCGCTCCGAGTCGACCAGCCGAACTGCTGCACCAACGGTTCGCCGCTCTGGTGTCCTCGGAGACGGCGCTGGGACATGATCCGGAACTGGACCGGATCGCCCTGATCCACTCCGAGACCGAGGTGGCGGAACTCGCTGGGCCTCTGGTCGACTACCTCTGTCCGGTCGTCCGCCGATACGTCGAGACAGCTCGCAGTCCGACCGACTCCTGACGTGTTCGACTACAGCTGGGTCTGCGACGCCCCACGCGTAGGGGGCCGGTGTTCGGCAAGCGCAGCAAGCCAGTCGGTCGCGGCGGCGAGTGCGTCCTCGCCAGGCGGCACGGGCTGGTGAGGCGCAATCGGCTCGTTCCCGTAGAGGCGACCGGTACGGTCCGCTTCGCGGACCGCGGTGAGCACCAACACGGCTCCGTCGCTGAGGTCGATCGCTTCGTTACCAGTGGCCAGCCCGGCCGTGGGCGCACCGAAGGTGCGCACGTTCGGCAAGCCGAGAAAGGAGATGAGCGTTGCTTCCGCGGCGCTCATTGTTCTGGCATCGGTGAGGATCGCGATGGGCGGGGCGTGCGCGTCGAGGTCCCGCACGACCGTGACTCCTGCCTGGACGTATCGCTGATCGGCCTCCTCGGCGCCGCTCGCCTCAGGGATGACGACATACCCGAACAGTCTGTCGATGAGGTGTCCTGTGGGCACGGGCGCGCCGCGCGTTGCCGACTCGCTCCACGCCTCAACGGCATCCTCGGGCGAAAGGAAGAACGTATGCGGGTCCCCCAGCGCCTCGATGGCTTCCCGGATCACCTCATGGGTCTCCGCTGCCGAGGTCGCCTCCGCTGTCCGGGCGAATGCCTCCCGGCGCAGCCGTTCCCAGTCGACGCGATCCCGGTTCAAGGCGTTGTGCTGCAGCAGGTCGAGAACGCCGACGAGGTACTCACGAGCTGAAGCTTTCTGTCCTGCCACCTGCGCAGCCCGTACGTCCGTCATGTGTACCTCTCGTCGACTCGGCGTCGCCGTCCTGAACGGGACGTGACGCCGGGTACTCACGTCCATGGACGCCGAGCATTCGCGCCTGGTGACGGGAGCGCAACCGAATTCCGCTGGGCGATCCCGCTCCGGGCGGCCCCTTTCAACTCGCCGCTGGCCGGTTGTGAGCCAGATCGTCGGGTGACGTCAGAGGAGGCAGTTGCCGAGGGCCGGTCGGCTCACAGTCTTGGGTCGTGCCCGCTGTCCCGCCGGAGAGACCGGGTCCTCGCGCGAGCCTCTCAGTCCGTCCCCGACTCGATAGCCGCATGGTCGAGCGTGTCGGAAGCCGCCGCGGCGGCTTCCGCCTCTTCGCTTCCCGCGGCGATGGCCACCGCACCGCCCGGGGCGAGCTCGCCGATCAGACCGCTCCAGGGCCGGAGCTGACCGTGCTTGGCGTATTCCTCCAGCATCTTCCGTGTGTCGGCGATGTCCAGGTTCCGCATGGTCAGCTGACCGATGCGGTCGTCCGGGACGAACGCCGGGTCGTGGCTGCGCTCCATGGACAGCTTCTCGGGGTGGTAGCTGAGGTTCGGGCCCTGTGTGTCGATCACGGAGTAGTCCTGGCCGCGGCGGAGCCGCACCGTGACACTGCCGGTGATGGGGTAGCCGACCCAGCGCTGCAGGCTGTCGCGGAGCATGAGCGCCTGCGGGTCGAACCAGCGGCCCTCGTACAGCAACCGCCCGAGCCGACGCCCCTCGTTGTGGTACATCGCGACGGTGTCCTCGTTGTGGATGGCGTTGAGCAGCCGCTCGTAGCACACGTGCAGCAGCGCCATACCGGGAGCCTCGTACACACCGCGGCTCTTGGCCTCGATGATGCGGTTCTCGATCTGGTCCGACATCCCGAGCCCGTGGCGGCCGCCGATGCGATTGGCTTCCCGCACCAGCTCCACCGCATCGGCGAACTCACGCCCGTTGATCCGTACGGGCCGTCCGTGCTCGAACTCCACGGTGACGTCCTCGGTCTCGATGTCGACCTCGGGGTCCCAGAAGGCCACCCCCATGATCGGCTTCACGGTCTCGAGGGAGGTGTCGAGGTACTCCAGGAGCTTGGCCTCGTGCGTGGCACCCCAGATGTTCGCGTCGGTGGAGTACGCCTTCTCCGCGGAGTCGCGGTAGGGCAGATCGCGCTCCGCGAGCCAGGCGGACATCTCGTGCCGGCCACCCAGTTCCGCCACGAACCCCCGGTCGAGCCAGGGCTTGTAGATGCGCAGATTGGGGTTGGCGAGCAGGCCGTAGCGGTAGAACCGCTCGATGTCGTTGCCCTTGTAGGTGGACCCGTCGCCCCAGATGGAGGTGTCGTCCTCATGCATCGCCCGCACCAGAAGGGTGCCCACCACGGCACGTCCGAGCGGAGTGGTGTTGAAGTAGGCCTGGGCGGCCGACCGGATGTGGAAGGCGCCGCACACCAGCGCGGCCAGGCCCTCCTCGACCAGCGCGCCACGGCAGTCGATGAGCCGCGCCCGCTCGGCTCCGTAGGCGAGGCCGCGCTCCGGCACCTCCGCGAGATCCGGCTCGTCGTACTGGCCGATGTCGGCGGTGTACGCGTACGGGAAGGCACCGCGCTCACGCATCCATGCCACCGCGACCGAGGTGTCCAGTCCCCCGGAGAACGCGATACCGATCCGTTCGCCGACCGGCAGCTTGCTCAAGACCTTCGACATGCTTGCACCTTAGACCCGCAGGACGCGAGGCCCCTTGATTCGTCACGTACGAGCGGCTCGGGAACATTCCGAGTACCGCAGCGTGGCATGTTTTTCCATCGCCGCGCAAGAACATGCACACCTCACGCACCGCGGTCTGCGGACTCGTGCGAGAAGAAATCGAACGCGGTCGGCACGGGCGGTTCACGGTGCGGCGAACCGCCGTCCCCGTTCCGGTCCCTACCGTGTTGTCGTGGCCTCGATGTACTGCTTGATGAGTTCGTACGAGCGAATGCGGTCGCGGAGGTCGTAGACGGGGGTGGTCAGCATGAGTTCGTCCGCTCCGGTCTCGCGAGCCAGTTGTGCGAGCCGGTGAACAACGGTCTCGGGTGTCCCTACGGCTTGCTGTGCACGGAAGCCGTCCAGCGCCTGTCGTTCTTCCGCTGTGCAGCGGTGGGCGGCCGCGGCCTCCGGGGTGGGGAAGGGGGTCTCACTCCGGCCCTTGAGCAGCCCCGCTTTGACGACCTCCATCGGCCCGAGGCGCCACACGGCCTCTACTTCCGTCTCGGCGCACAGCGCCTCCACGCACACCAGTACCCGAGGTCGCTCGCACCAACGGGACGGGGTGAACTTCGCTCGGTAACGCTCCAGGGCCGCGAGGGTGTTCTCCGGCCGGATGTGGTGTGCGACGGCGATCGGCAGGCCGAACTCGGCGGCCAGAGCGGCACCCGCGGTGCTGGATGCCAGCAGCCATGGCTCCGGTAGCGGGCCGAGTGCGACCTCGTCGACCAGAAGGGACAGGATCGCGGCTATGTCGTTCCGGTACTCCTCATCCGTCGCCGGTCCGGCTCCGCGGCGCAGCGCCCGGGCGGTGGCCTCGTCGAAGGTTCCAGGGCCACGGCCGACCCCCAGGTCGATGCGATCCTGATGCAAGGCGGCCAGTGTTCCGAACTGCTCCGCCAGCGTGATGGGCGCGTGGTTGGGGGCCAGCACTCCGCCGGAACCGATACGGATGGATGAGGTCGAGGCGGCGGCGTGCGCGGTCAGCACGACCGGGGGGAACGCGCCGATCGCGGGCGAGTGGTGATGCTCGGCGTACCAGAGCCGGTGGTAGCCCAGCTGCTCCAGGCCCTGCGCGAAGGCCGCGGTGTCGCGCAACGTGTCCACGGCTCGGGTGCCTGTTTGGACCATCGCGACTTCCAAGGCGGAAAGAGGTGTATTGATCATGTCGTCAGCATAGAGAGCACGCAGCTGGCCAGGATCGGTCCGACGCCTTCACGCGGTTCGTCCGGGTCCCGGTCAAAGGTTCGGCGAGCGTCGCCGACCGCGAAAGTCCGTAAACGGTGGTGTGATTGGCTACGCCGTATGGGTATCAGGCGAACATTCCTCGAGTGCACGCGTGTACAGCCGAGTTGTTTCGGCAAGGGTGCCGGACGGTATCCCGCTGTCCGGCCGGGGGGTGGGTCGTGAGTGCCGGCCGCGCGCCGTCGGAGTCGGAGTCCGGCCGTTTCCCGGCGCCGAAGGCAGTACCCCCCTTCGACCCCGAACTGAGCGTCGTACTGGAGGGTTTGAGCAAGGAGTCGAGGGAGCCGGTCACCCCGGAGAACCTTGAGGCCCGGCAGGAGCGGGACGCCGCGTCCCGGCCCAGGCCGACGGCCGAGGATCTGCGTGCCGAGGGCCGTTTCGAGGTGACGGAGCTCCGTGTGCCGGGGCCGCCGGGCGGACCGGATGTCACGCTGGTGAGCGCGCGGCCGTCCGGGCTCGCCGGGCCGCTGCCTCTGCTGTACTACATGCACGGAGGCGCAATGATCATGGGCAACGCATGGTCCGTGCTTCCGCGGATTCTTCGCGAGTGGGCCCTCCCGCTGGGAATGGCCGTCATCTCCGTCGAGTACCGGTTGGCGCCGCGGACGCGGTACCCGGGACCGCTGGAGGACTGCTACGCCGGGCTCGTGTGGGCGACCGACCACGCGGCCGAACTCGGCATCGACGCGGACCGCATCGTCATCGGGGGGAAGAGCGCCGGCGGCGGTCTCGCCGCGGCCCTCGCCCTGCTGACCCGTGACCGCGGCGGCCCCGAGCCACTGGGGCAGCTGCTGCTGTGCCCGATGCTCGACGATCGCGACAGCACCTTCTCCACCCATCAGATGTCGGGCGTCGGCGTGTGGGACCGGATCTCCCACGCGACCGTGTGGAAGGCACTGCTGGGTGACCGCTACGGTGCCGCGGATCTGCCGCCCTACGCGGCCCCCTCCCGCGCCACGGACCTTTCCGGGCTCCCCCCGGCCTACATCGACGTGGGGTCGGCCGAGATGTTCCGGGACGAGGACGTGGCCTACGCGAATGCGATCTGGCAGGCCGGCGGCCAGGCCGAACTGCATGTATGGCCCGGCGCCTACCACGGCTTCGACGGCATGGCGCCACGGGCGACCCTCAGCCAGGACGCACGCAACGCCCGTACCCGCTGGCTCCAGCGCCTCCTCGCGCAGTCCGGCACGAGAGACCGAACTGCCGGGTGAGCGGGCCCTGGGTGTCCACCGGGTTCACCCCGCGCCCTGCGGCCGGTCTCGCCACCTGAAGTTCCGCTTCCGGCCGAGGACATGGGCCGCGGTGGAAATGGCTGATTCGCGGGCATGGGCTCGTCTCATGAGGCGACTGCGGCCACGCGGAGTCTAGAGTGCGGGGAACGCCAGTGATGTGCACGAAAGGGATATCTCGATGACCATCGTGGTCACTACACCGACCGGACACGTGGGATCGCGCGTGGTCCGGCTGCTGCTCCAGGCCGGCGTCCGCCCCCGCGTTCTGGTACGGGACCCGGCCCGCCTGGACGAGGCGACCCGCGCGCGAGTCGAGGTACGCCGGGGTGACCTGACGGACGCGGGGTTCGTCCGCGAGGCGGTGACGGGGGTGCGGACGGTCTTCTGGGTCGATCCCACTCCCCACGCGACGGCAGACCCGATCGAAGTCTCGCTGCGGACCGCGGCGCCGCTGGTAGAGGCCGCCCGGGCCCGCGACGTGGGGCGGGTGGTGCTGCTGAGCAGCGTCGGGGCGGAGAAGCGGCACGGCGTCGGGCACATCGACGCCCTGGCCGGGATCGAGGAACAACTCGATGCCACCGGAGTGGACGTGCTGCATCTGCGGTGCGCGTACTTCTTCACCAACCTGCTGCTCGACCTCGAAGGGCTCTCCCAAGGCGTCCTGACCACGGCGTTCGATCCCGACCACCCGATGCCGTGGGTCGATCCGCGCGACATCGGTGACGTGGTCGCGGCCCGACTGCTGAGCGATGCCTGGCAGGGCCGGGTGGTGCAGGCCGTCCACGGGCCGGAAGACCTCACCTTCCGCCAGGTCGCGCGGATCCTCACCGAGGCGCTCGGGCGCACGGTCCGGCTCAACCCCGTCAGCGACGACGCGACGCGGGACGCGCTGCGCGCGGCCGGGCTGCCCGCATCGGCGGTGGAGGGCATCGTCGGGATGACCACCGGATCGCGCGATCTGGTGCCCGAGCAGTCCCGTGACCTGCTCACCACCACCCCCACCCCGCTCAGTGGGTGGGCTCATGCCCAGCTGCGTCCGCTGCTGGAACGGTGACGAACACCGGCACGGTCGATCAAGATCTTGGACAGGGCCGACCGGGGAGCGATCGGCAGCAGGTCTTCGACAGATCCCTATGAGAGACACGGTCACGGGCGGTTGGCGAGAAGGACGGTGAAGGTGTTGTCCTCCGTCAGCAGCCCGGTCCCTTCATCGCAGTGCTCGCTCAGTAGCCGCAGCGCCTTCCGCTCGAACGCCTGCCACTGGTCCCCGAAGACCGCCCGGGAGGCGAACGACGTCGAGGAGAGGTAGCCGATGACCTGGCGGGGCGTCCACTCCCGCTGTTCCTCGAACCGGTACTCCCGCACGTCACTGAAGGCCGATTCGGCAAGGACGTCGGCGTAGGGCCGGCCCGGCGGTGTGAAGACGTCGCCGGGGCCGGCGCGCCGGTCCTCCCCCAGGAACGACTGGATCAGCAGCCACAGGGCTTTGGTCCAGTCGTTGTCGAGGGTCCACAGGCTTCTGTCGCCCATGACCGCGACCGTGGCCCGCGGGGTGGTCCAGGCATCCAACTGCCGCAGAACAGCGTCCTGGCCGAACCAGTGGAAAGCCCTGCAGATCGTCACCAGATCCGCGCGCCAGGCCTCCGACGGCGGGGTGAAGTCCTCCGCCTTCACTGGGTGCAGACGCACGGTCTGCCCCGGTCCTTGCAGGTACGGCAGGAGCAGCTCGGCCTCGGCGACCATGCCGGCATCAGGCTCGACCATGTCGACCTGCGCGAACACCGCGTGCAGCGCCAGCGGCACCTGACCGGTACCGGAACCGAGGTCCAGCAGGGTCGGCTCGTCCACATCGGCGACCGAGCGGGCCAATAGAGCGCCGACCTCGGCCGGCGGCCCGGAGCGGTAGCGGCGGTAGAAGGGAGCGGTCCCCGCGCACGGTGACGGCGCGGGCACAGACACCTGGACCAGCCGGCGCCTCTCTCCGAGATCGCGTTCGGCGATTCGAGCCAGGTGCCGGGCGAACACCTCGGCGGCATCGGGGGTGAGGCGGTCGAGGGCGACCATGCCGGTGGTGATCACATCGCACACTTCGGCCCGCACATCGTCCCAGGTGTGGGAGAACCCCTTGCGCGGGTTCTGCCCCAACGCGCCTCACCGCCTCGGCGACTTCGCCGGCCTCCTCGCTGATCTTCAGGATCTGGAGAATGCGCCGCTGCTCGACCGGCAGCGTGCTGTGGTCGTCCAGCCGCTCGGTCAGGCGCCGGACCAACTCCCACGCGTGTTCCCTCACAAGGATCCTTCGCTGCTCCGGTGCCGGGCCGGGAGCCCCAGGAGGCGTCCTCGAACAGGCCCCTTCCCGGCCGCGTGAGGGGCCGGACTCGCACCGCGCTCCCGGGCTCTGTCGAGAGTAGTGAGAAAAACGCCGTCAGGTCCAAGGATTCGGCTGACGTGCCCCGAGTGACGGAAGGCTTCGATGTCTGTTAGGCCCGGAGTCGTCGAGGTGGGTCGGAGAGGCGCCACAGGGGGAACGGACTCCGAAACCCATATACGATCTTGGTCCCATACATGCGACAAAACCGGGACTATAGACAAGTGACCGGGGAACAGAGGTACTTATGGTGACAACCAGGCTCAGGCGTTCGGTGACCACGCTCGCGGCCACTGTGGTGCTCGTGGCCGGCGGCGCGGTGAGCGCGTCCGCCGAGCAGGCCCCTGTCACGCCGGACACTTCCGCGGTGCGGGCCGCGCTGCAACGCGTCCTGGACTCGGGCGCACCGGGCGCGTTCGCGGTGATCCGCGACCACGGCGACCACGGACTCGACCGGTCGCTGGCCATCGGCAAGGCCGACCTCGACGGCACGCCCATGCACGCCGACTGGCGGTTCAGAGTCGGCAGCAACACCAAGATGTTCACCTCCGTCCTCGTGATGCGCCTCGCCGAACAGGGCCGTATCGACCTGGACAAGCCGCTGCGCGACTACCTGCCGGAGGGGACACTTCCGGAGAGCTGGCTCCTCACCGCACGCCAGGCGATGGAACACCGCGCCGGGGTGTACGACCACACCAACAGCCTCCTCGAGCAGAGTGGTGAGGAGACCACCGACGCCTTCGAAAAGCGCATCCGCAACAACGTCTACGAGCCCAAGGACCTCGTGGCCCTGTCGGTCAAGCGCGGCCTGCAGTACACCCCGGGTGGCGCGTATTCGTACTCGAACACCGGCTATGTGCTGATGGGCATGGCCGTCGAGCACCTCACCGGGCGTCCCTACGCCGAGCTGCTGCGCGAGCAGATCCTCGAGCCGCTGAAGCTGCGGCAGACCTCGTTCACCGTGCCGGAGAAGGGCATCGCCGGCCCGCGCATCACCGGCTACTTGACCAATGACGACCGCAGCAAGCCGTTGCTCGACTCGACCGAGCAGACCGCGTCCTGGATCTGGAGCGCCGGAGGCATCGTCTCCTCCGCCTCCGACCTCGACCGCTTTTTGACCGCTCTGCTCGCCGGCGGCTCCGGAGGGCTGGTCTCCGACGAGTCACTGCGGCAGATGGCGAGTGTGCTCCCCACCAGCACGGCAAAGATCAGCTACGGGCTGGGCCTGCGGGAGATCACCCTCTCCTGCGGCAAGGTCCTCGGCCACGGCGGAATCGTCCAGGGCTACCAGACGCAGAGCTTCGCCACCCCCGACGGCCAGCGCACCGTCGTGCTCTTCGCCAACGCGTCCAACAACGGTGCCGTCACCCAGAGCCTGACGAACACGCTCGAGCCCGCGTTCTGCAGCAGGACCGCCGCGTCCCCCGCGCCGCAGCGCTCACTCACCGGGAAGAAGCGCGGCAGCCACGACGTCCCCGCCGTGGAGGACACACGCATCTGACAACGGGTACACGCCGGCCTTGGGCGCAACGCTCAGGGCGGCCGGGAGCCGAGAGCCGAACGCACGCGCGGAGGCGACTCGCCCCGCCCGCCGGGCCGTCACCCTCACACGGGGACGGCCCGGCGCGGTGCCCACGCCCCCGGGTCACCGCGCCCTGCCGTGAGGGCCAGGAGACGGCGTCAGCCTCTGATCCAGGTCTCCCAGACGTACTGGTCTCCGGGAAGCGCGAGGGCCACTGCGGCGACGTCGGCTGCGACGAGGACGACGAGGGCCGTAGCCAGGAGCCACGTACGGGGCCGGACGGGTTTCCGGCGCCCGCCCGCTGTGTGCGTGCCGTGCTGTGTGACCGTCCGGCTCCGTGTGAGCGCTCGTATGCCGACTCCCAGCAAGGTCGCGGGAATTACGGCCGGCAAACCGCGCAGGGCGATGGTCCGCAGGTCCTCCGCGAGGACCTCCGGGACGAACGGCACGGAACACTGGCGGACGGCTGCGCCGAAGAGGCGGGTGCAGCCGACCACCGCGAAGGCGAGCGCGCGGCCGAGATCCGCCACCAGCGCGGTCAGTGCTGTGCCGACCAGGACGAGTGCGGGCCGGTGCCTTCCGACAGTGGCAGAGATCAACACGGCCACAGCGCCCTGGGCGACGCAGGCGACGGCGATGTAGGTGTGCCAGTAGACGCCCGGGAACCCCGTGTCCTGCCGCGTTCCGGGATAGTGCAGAACAGCGGGTGGCAGTGCGGCCCGCGCGAGAAACGGCAACGCCACGGCCGCGACGATCACTGACGCCCCTCCGGCCAGGCCCAGGAGCAGCGCCGTCCTGATCTGTGGCCGGACGTCGGTGTGGGTGCCGCTTGCCCTGCCCAGGACCAGGAGCAAGGTGAGCGGTACGAGCCAGAGCAGCATCAGACCCACCAGGGTGAACGGGAGCCGCCCTTGCAGGGTGAGCGGCTGCCATGTGAAGCCTGTCCACCGGCTGAGTACCGTGTACCAGCCGATCGAGGAGCCGATGTCCGGGGCGTCCCCCAGGACGGGCTGGAACCCGTCGCTCCGGCCGGTGCGCCGGACGGAGTACCAGACGGCGAACCACGGGGCGAAGGAGACGACGGACGTGGCCACCACCGCGTACAGGGCCCCGCGTCCCCGGGCCCGGGGCAGCAGACCGCGCGCTGCGGAGACGAGCCAGACGGTGGCACACACGGCCCCGGCCAGCAGCACCGGCCCCGCCCTCAGCAGCCACGCGAAGCCCTGCCCCTCGATCGTGGTGGCGGGCAGCTCGGTTCCGTCCGTGAGCAGAGGGAGGCTGGCTCCGGCGAGGTATCCCCCGACGAGCCCGGCAGGAAGCGCCGGCCAGGCGGACCTGGGGGGCCGAGGTTCCAGGTCGGCCACTGCGACGGCGCGCCACACGGCTGCGGCGAGCACTCCCGTGAGTGCGGCGCCGACGGCACAGCCGACCGTCAGATCGCCCATGCGGGTGTTGAGTTTGCCCCAGAGCAGGCGGAACAGCGTGTCCACCAGGTCATCGGCACTGGCGGTGAAGACGCCCGCCACGACTCCGGCGCCCAGCAGCTCCCACACCGTGGGGCGGGTGAGCAGGGCCGGTTCGCGCAGGACGCGCTGCCGCTTCTCGGGCGTCGGCCAGTACCCCAGTCGGCGTGTGAGCCGACCGAGGGCGGCGCGTGCGGAGCCCTGGCCTCGGCCCGCGGTGGCAGGGGCAAGCAGCGCCCGGGGGATCGCCGCTGCCCCGTCGTACCCGCTCTGCGCCGCAGCCGTGGCATCGGCGTGCAACTCGCGAGCCCGCAGCACCGAGTTGCGGATGAGGTGGACGAGCACGGTGAGGGCGGCCATCAGCCCCACGGCATGCGGAACGTCCACCAGGTACCGCACGGCGCCTGGAGGGATCACGGGCGGCCCGCCGGACCATGCGTTGTACAGGGTCAGCACTCCGAAGGGCATCACCACGACGGTCAGGAAGGCCCACCAGATACCGAAGGCCAAATAGGTCTTGTCCACATCACGATTGCGCAGGTGTGCCAGCTCGTGCGCGATCACGGCGCGGAACACCTCGCGATCGGAGCGAAAACGGCTCACCAAAGGGGCGTCGATGATGACGCGCCGACGCCAGGGCAGGCCGAAGGCGAGCCCATTGGACGAACGTGCCAAGGCGTCCAGCATCCAGACGGGCGAGGGGTGCACGCCGGCGGTGCGGCACTGCTCGTCGAGGTACTCCGCGATCTCTTGGCCGTCGGGGTCGTCCTTCGACGGGAACCGCGACAGCGAGCGGGACCGCAGGCTCGGCAGTACCGGGAATTTCTCGCACCTGCTGCGGGTCACCCACCAGGGGTGCGAAAGGTACCAGGCCAACGACACGCCGCACAGCAGCAGGAACCCGATGCCGACCCATTGCGCCTGGTCGACGAAAGCGGGCTGCTGACAGGTCGCCATCCGGCGCCGCGCTTCCTCGAAGGCATGACTGCTCTGCTGCGGGAGCCCGATCCGAGGGTCCCGGAAACACCGGCTGAACGTGCCGAAGAAGAAGTCCGCGTTCTGTGGGACGAGGAAGTATGCCTGAAGGAACACATACAGCCCGCCCGCACCCACGGCCGCGATCAGGAGGACGAGCCGGCTGGTCGTGCCGCCGGGAAGACCGGGTGATGCACGCTGTCCGCTACGCCGCCCGGAGAATGCGTCCCTCATCGCGGTCATCGCGGTGCCGCGGCGCTAGCTGGTCGGCCGCGGAGTCCGGCACCGACCTATGATCGCGTCGGCTATCAGCCGGGAGCTTTCCGGAGCGGTCCCACAGTCGCGGAGGGTGGCTTCCACCACGTCCCTGAGCCGTTCGATGTCTTCCTGCCGCAAGGCGACGGCGGCAGCTCCGGGGGACGTGCTCTGCTCGGCATCATCGGGTACAGATACAGGGGTGCCGGGGGAACGATGCCCGACGCGGAAGATCCGTCGCAGGGCTGCGGTGGTGCCTTCCCCCGGGGTGCGCTCGAAGAGGATGCCGGCCAGGCACTCGACGGCCTTGGCTGTGGCGGCCAGGACGACGGGCGTCAAGATGAGTTCGACCATCCCGGATCCGAACCCCAGCGGCGCCTGCCGTGACCCTCTCCCGGAGAGGGCCCGTTGTGGATCGGCGAAGTATGCCCGGCTCACCGCCGAGAAGGTCGGCACTTCTTCCGGGGCTATCTCCTCGATCACGTCTCTGGCGATTTTCGTGATCAATGCTCGTTCGGGTGCGTCTTCGCGTGCTCGTTTGCGTGCCACAGTTCCTCCCCCGTCCGTGCCCACCCATGGCGTTACGTCAGTATCAAGGGCAGCGCCGCTGACCGAAACAGATCGCCTCACATCTCTGGGCGCACAGCGGCACTGTGGGGGCGCATTGCGCGCATGGAGGGGCGCAGGAGAGGTGGTGAAGTCGAGACGCGCAGCCTGCGGACGAGGTGGTCGACAATGAGCACATGCATGTCCCTGAGCTGCTCGAATCGGTCTCCCTGTTGGTTCCGGAAGCGATCGCCACCGAGAACGACATCACGGTGGGAGACATCTGGGAGTACCTCGTCCACGACGAGTGGGAGGTCGCCCTCGGCCTGCTGGAGGAGCTCGGGAACGGTCATCCGCTCCCTCTCCTGTTCTGGGAGGAACTGGCCGACGCGGCTGAGCAGCTCCGGCTTGAGCGAAGCGCGGCCTGGTGCCATTGGCGGTGCTCCGAAATCCGCAACGGCGTGATCCGGGCGGACCTGACGCTCCGTCCTGCCGCCGAGGCACGACGCACGACGCCGATCTCCGGCCCCGGTGTTCTCCGGCCCATGTGGGACATCGGACATCTGTCGCCCACCGGTGAACCGGCGGTCAACATTGCCCGGCTCTGGGTGGAGGGCATGCCGTATCTGGAGCCCGGCGGGCGGGCCACGGTTCGCCTCGTGCCCCTCACACCCTCCCAATGGGAGGACGTCCAGCCGGGCCTGCGGATCACCATGCACGAGGACCGCACCGTCGCGGGCACCGCGGTCGTCCTGGAGGTTCATCCCCCCGTGCTGCCGCCAGGCCCGAGGTCGCAGCCGTGAACAAATCTTTGAAACAAAGGCTTTACCTCTCCAGGCAGACACTTTCGAAGACGTGGGCCCGCAGGGGCACCTACGAACCGAAGGTTCACGCATCGTCAGGGGCGGTGACCCTGGGCGCAGGAGAGCCACCGTTCAGACCGCGGTCCGTTCCACGGGGACCCACAGTTCCGCGTCCGCCCGAGCCCCGTCCTGCGACAACTGGGTGCGCAGGATTTCGGGCCCCGGCCGGCTCCGGTAGGGGTTGGACGGGAACCACTGGGTGAACACGTCCCGCCACAGGTACTGGAGCGCCCGCGGAAACGGTCCGGAGCTCTCGAAGACAGCCCACGTCCCGGCCTGGACGGTGAGCGCGTCCATGTCCTCGGACACGGCAGCGCCGGTCACCACCCCGTGGTAGTAATCGAGTTGGGTTCCTTCGGCGCGGCTGTCGTCCAGTTGGTCACTCACCGAGACGATCCCCTTCGGCTCCTGATCGGACAGGCTCTGTATGCGGCGCAGCGTCTCCTGGCCGATGTCCCGGATGAAGGCCGCGATGGCCGGGTTCACCCCCTCGTGCACGAGAGGGACACGCGCCTTCCTGCCCACCACGCGGAACTCGTCCTTCTCCACAACCCGATACCGCATGCTGCTGCTCCCTTCGACGGTGAGACGGAAGGACAACCGCGGCTGGCACTGCAGGCTCGCACCGGACCGCCTGGCCTCGCCGGGACCGACGCCGTGCAGGGCACGGAATGCCCGCGCGAACGCCTCCCCCGAGGTGTAGCCGTACCGCACCGCTATCTCCAGCAGCGTCCGGTCCCCGGCCAGCACCTCGGCTCCCGCGACGGTGAGCCGTCGGCGCCGGATGTACTCCGACAGGGGAATCCCTGCCAACGCGGAGAACAGCCGCCGGAAGTGGTACTCCGACGTCACCGCGATCCGCGCCAAGTCGGCCGTCTCGATCCGCTGATCGAGGCGGTCCTCGATGTGCTCCATGGCCTGGTTCAGTGACTCCAGCACCGCGGCCTCCTTCGCTTTCGATCACTCATGTCAAGAAGAACCCACCCTGCCGGACCGACATCCTGTGCCCGGTCCCGTCGGGTGCGGCAGCGGCCGGCAGCTCGTGCCGGTCACGCCCAACATCAGTCACTACCAGCACGCTTCAACCATGGAAATCGTGATCACCCCCCTGTAGTCTCGCCACCGTTGATCAAGACCAACACCACCAGGGGGAACACCATATGAGCCGTCGGATCGCGCTGACTGTCGCCGCATGCGTAGCAGCCGGCACCTCGCTCGTCGCCGCGCCCGCCCACGCATCCGTGCGTGACGCGTCGCCTCAGGCGACGGCACCGGCGTCGGCACCGGCCGCCGCCGCGGCGGCGGGAAGTGACCGGGTCAAGTGCACGAGCATGAGCAACGGACAGCTCTGCATTTCGCTGAACACCAGCCCGTCCCGTATCGAGGTCTTCTACACCAAGAAGGCCGGCTCGACCATCCAGGCACGCCTCGGGTTCCGCACCAACAGTGCGGACTGGGGCCCGTGGAAGACCATCAGCACCGGCGAGCGGGCCAACACGACCTGGAACATGAGCTACCCCTGCAACAAGAAGTACGTGGGACTGCTCCAGGCCAACGGTCAGACCTTCGAGACCCCGCCGGCCGGCCCCACCTGCTGACCAGAAGTTCCTGACGATTAATCAGGGGTGCCGCCACGAGGGCGGGTGTGACAGCCGGCTCCGGCTGTCACACCCGCCCTCGGACGTCACACCGACGCACGATCACACCCCCACCCTCGCGCGTCGCGGTCACGCCCCCGCACCACTACCGCTACTGTCCGTGGCCATGACGACCTCTCGGCGCTCGCTCCTCGCCGCAGCGGCAACGGCCGGCACGGGCATGCTGCTGGCGTCCGGTAACGGCTCCGCTGCCGCTGTCGGCACGGACATGGCCGCGGGCGGAACGGCTCCCGTATCGCCCCCTGTGCTGCCCGGCTTCGAGAATCTGGCCGCCGACGGCTACCGGATGCTGGAGGGACAGAGGGTCGGGGTGCTGACCAACATGTCAGGCATCACCCGCGACTGCCGTTCGATCGTCGACGTCATGCACGCGGACGACCGGGTGAAAGTGACGGCCATCTTCACCGGGGAGCACGGCTACCGGGGCACCCCGCAAGCCGGCAAGTCGGAGGGCGACACCGTCGACCGGGCCTCCGGGCTGCCCGTCTTCGACACCTACCTCAGGAGTGGCAAGGCCCTCGCGGAGGTGATCGACCGCTCGAAGGTGGACACCCTCGTCTATGACTTCCAGGACTGCGGGGCCCGCTTCTACACCTGCAATTGGACCCTCTACGACGCGATGGTCGCCACCGCCATGGCCCGTCGGCGGTTCGTCGTCCTGGACCGGCCCAACCCCGTCAGCGGACGCCAGGCCCTCGGCCCGGTCCTGGACAAGAAGTACGCCAGCTTCGTGGGGCGCGAACCGATCGCCCAGGCCCACGGGATGACCCCCGGCGAGCTCGCTCTCCTCTTCAACGACCGGTTCCTCCCCGGCGCGGCCGGACGCCGGGTCGATCTGGAGGTCGTCCCCGTCGCAGGCTGGCGGCGCGGCGACTTCCACGATGCGACCGGTCTGCCGTGGGTGCCCCCGAGCCCCAACATGGCCACCCCCGCGACGGCCCTGGTCTATTCCGGGACCGGCCTCTTCGAAGGCACCAACATGTCGGAGGGCCGCGGCACCGTGCACCCCTTCGAGATGCTGGGTGCCCCCGGCGTCGACGGCGCCTGGGCCGACGCCGTCAACGGCCTCGGTCTGCCGGGCGCCCACTTCCGCGAGGCCTACTACACCCCGACGTTCTCCACCTACGCGGGCAAGGTCGTCGGCGGCCTCCAGATCCACGTCCACGACCGTGCCGCCTACGACCCCGTCCGCACCGGCGTCGCGCTGCTGATCACTGCCAGGAAGATCTGGAAGGACTTCGCCTGGCGCACCGATCACTTCATCGACAAGCTCGCCGGGTCGGACCGTTTGCGCACCATGATCGACGCCGGGGCCGGCCTCGACGACATCACCGCCTCCTGGCACGACGAACTCGCTGCCTTCGACGCCGACCGCCGCGCCCACCTCCTCTACGGCTGAGCGTCCCGGCCCGGATTCCGGGCCGGTTCATGGCGGATCCACGACAGCCACTGCTACGTTTCCGGAGGCCGTGCAGGAGAGCGAGGAGGTGGTACCCGTGAACGTATCGACATGGGTGCTCCCCTCCGGGGTCACGGTCGGGAGATAGGTCGTCCGGGAGCGCCGTTCCATGGCACTCCCGAAAGGCACGACCATGCGATTCACTTCTGAACAGCGTCTCGGTGACGCTGTCCTCGAGCGCGAATTCATCCTCGGCGAGATCCCCGGCATCCTGTGGACGCCCGGATCGTCATCCGCATCCGTACCGGCGCCGCTGATCCTGCTCAGCCCCCCTCCTCTCGGGCTGCGCAAGACGTACCCCCGGCTGGTGGCCCGAGCCCTGCACTCCGCGGCGGACGGATTCGCCACGGCCACCATCGAGCTCCCCGGAAGCGGCGACCGGCCCCGTTGGCCCGCCGCCGAGCAGGCCCTCGCCGACCTGCGCCGGGCCATGGAGGCCGGCGAGCCGGTCAGCGACGAGATCATCGACGCCCTCATCCTCCCCCTGGTCGACAAGGCGGTCCCGGAATGGCAGGCCACCCTGGACGTCCTCCTGTCGCTGCCCGAGATCGGCGGCCCGGTCGGGTACTCGGGGGGAGTGATCTCCATCGGGACCCGGCTGGCGGTGGTCGAGCCGCGCATCTCGGCCGCTGTTCTGTTCGCCGGGAGTTTCGTACCGCGCGCCATGTTCGAGGAAGCCCGCCAGGTCACCATTCCTCTGCACGTCCTGCTGCAGTGGGACGACGAAGGGAAAGACCGGCAGGCGGCCCTGGACCTGTTCGACGCCTTCGGCTCCAAGGAGAAGACGCTGCACGCCAATACGGGCGGGCACACCGGCGTCCCGCGGTTCGCGGGCGACGCCGCGGCCCAGTTCTTCACCCGACATCTGACGTGACGCCGGCCGTCAGGCCACCAGGAAGCGGTAGCCGTGTCGGCCAGGATGCCGCTCATCCGGGGACACCTCCCGTGGGACACCTGTAGCCGGCACACCTGGCCGCACGGAGCGGGGCGGACCCGTTTGCCGATGCGGCGGCGGGCGCGTTTGATGGAAGGAGAGCTTCGGTCGGGTTGCAGGCCGGAAGGAGATGCCATCGTGGATCTCGTACTGCGCCCCGGAAGGGCGGAGGACGCTTCGGAGTGCGGCAGGATCTGCTTCGAGGCCTTTTCCGGGATCGCCCGCGAGCATGGATTCCCTTCTGACATTCCCGGTGCGGACGAAGCCGCGGGCATGTGCGGAACGCTGCTCAGCCACCCCGGTTTCTACAGCGTCGTCGCCGAACTCGACGGCCGGATCGTGGGCAGCAACTTCCTCGACGAGCGGTCGCCGGTCGCCGGCGTCGGGCCGATCACCGTGGACCCGGCCACCCAGAACGGCGGCATCGGGCGCCGTCTCATGCACGACGTCATGCGACGGGCGGCCGAGCGGCAGGCACCCGGAATCCGACTGCTGCAGAGCGGCTATCACGCACGGTCGTTCGCGCTCTACGCCGGCCTCGGGTTCGAGTTCCGCGAGACGGTGGCCTGCCTGCAGGGACCGCCGATCGGAGGCAGCGTGCCCGGGTACGGGGTGCGGGCGGCGACGGACGCTGACCTGGCAGCCTGCGACGAGGTGTGCCGGAAGGTCCACGGGACCGATCGCGGCGGTGAGGTGACCGACGCGCTCACGATGGGGACGGCTCGCGTGACCGAGCACGACGGACGGGTCACCGGCTACGCCACGGACCTGTCGTTCTTCGCCCACGCGGTCGGTGAGAGCACCGACGACATCAAAGCGCTCATCGCCGCGGCTCCCGCCTTCGGCGGCCCCGGCATCCTCGTCCCCGCGCGGAACAGCACCCTGCTCCAGTGGTGCCTGCGACGCGGGCTCAAGGTCCAGCAGCTCATGAGTCTGATGACCATCGGGCTCTACAACGAACCCGCCGGAGCGTACCTCCCCTCCATCCTCTACTGACGACCGCTGCCGCTGCGAGGCCTTCCCGGCCGTCGTTACACAACGCCCGGAGAACGGGTGAGGAAGGCGAGTGCTTCTTCCGGAGTACCCAAGTGGAGGGGCAGGTCGGCAACCCACGCGCAGAGAGTCCTGACGTGATGGGGCGCTACCGGCCGGACGGCCCAGTTGACGATCTGGGTCAGCAGTCTCGCCCGGGTGCCCGGCCCCGGCGTCAAAGCCGTCGGTCGTGGTGTCAGCACTCCCGCCACCCGTGTGCGCGGCGGAAGCCCAGCCGTCCGCGACGAATGGCTGAGCAGGGCCGCGCCGTCCGGGCCGGGCTCCAGGCAGGCGAACGGGTCGGGGTCGAGTCGCCAACCGGCTCGCGCCAGGGAGGCGTTGCGTGCCACCAGATACGACATCCAGTTTCTGGGAAAGAGCAGAGCCCGTCCTCCCTCGCTCCGCACGAGCGCCCCGCACATCAGCCGCACCTGGTGGGCCCCGGGGGGCTCGAACCCGGCGACGATTCGTCTCAGCGCGTCCAGTGCCTCGTCCGCGCTGCGGGAGCGGGCTACCAGCTCACCACCGCGGAACACCAGCCACAGGTTCCGCGGACGTTCCACGAGCAGGGTGACCGGTGCGTATCCCCGTACGGTGTTCGTGGCCGGGGTGCCCTCCGCTACGAGCGTGGCCATCCGCACTGCCCCCTCGCCCCGCGCGGCGATCCCCACCGCCCTTCCACCGGCCGGCGCGATGACCAATGCGTCCACGGGGGCACCGTTCACTCCGGCCGAGCAGGATGTCGGTACTTCGCAGACCACCCGGCCCGGTTCCGATCCGCTGAGCTCGATCAAGGCCGCGGTCACCGCTTCAAAGCCGCGCACCGCCCGGTGGGCACCGCCGCCGGGTGACAGCCGAACCGCGGAAGGGGTGCCCCGCCGCCCCAGACGCGCGTACGTCGCGGTCAGCTCTTCGGCCTGGGCCGGTTCCAGTGCGGCACCCCACGTCAGGGGACTGCCCTCGCCCAAGAGGAGCACCGAGGCTCCGCTGAGCGTGAGCGTCTGCCGGTTGGCGTCCAGATCGGACCGTAGTTGCCGGCAGTAGCCGCAGTCGGGAGACGAAGCCACCACCAGAACCGGACGGGAGACGCTCACACGGTCGAGTCCTGGCCCCTGCCGGTCCGCGGGCTCCTCCGCGGGAGCCGGCTCGTCCTGCCGGGCCGGGCCCCTTACGAGTCCTGCCGACCGCCAAGTCTCGAGACACCGCGCGTAGTCGGCCGCGTGCTCAGGCGGTACAGGGGCACCACGTGTCCAGTCCAGGGCGGCAGGAGACACCCAGGCGGCTGCGGGAACGTCACAGCGCAGCAACATCGCGCCGTCGTCGAATTCCACCAACCGGGCGTCAGGACTCAGCTGAACCGTCACATCTCTTCCTCCCGCTCCGGTCACCCGTGGCAGTGGGCCCTGGTCTCCCCCGCGGCGGTGAAGCAGAATCCCGAGCAACAGACGTCGATCCCCGGTAGGCATTCGGCCCCCTCCGGCAGGCAGAACGCCACCGGCGCGGGCGCCGCGCAGGCGGACGGGGCAAGGTACAGATCCGTGAATGCCTCCTCGATCTCGACGACGGTGTCGGCGCTCGGCTCTGCGTACGCGTCGACCTGGCTCCGGGAAGCCCGGCTCCGGGCTGGAATCGTGTCCACACCACCATTGAGCCCGCCGTTCCGCCCGACGTCACCGGCGCGAACAGCGCAGTCCCACCGCGTACGGAGGCACTCACTCCGTCCGGAACATCGCGTCATCCGATCGGTCGCCTGGGCCCGTCGGCTGCCAGGCGGCGGTTGTCACTTCAGGACCAACAAGGCCGCGAGCGCGGGCCCCAGGGCTCCGCCCAGTTGGTAGCAGAGCACGAACAGACCGATCGCCGTGGGGCGTTGGTGGTCGGGGGCGTCCTTGGTGGCGCGGATCGACAGGACGGCGTTGCTGCCGGTGGAGACGAGGACGGCTGCTGTGGCAGCGAGCAGGAGCAGCGGCCCCCAGGTGGCGAAGGCCGCGGTGAGGGGGGCGAGAGTGCCCAGGGCGATCAGGGTGGTGAGGACGGCGCGGTAGGACAGTCGGCCGGCGGACGCGGACAGGAGCCAGGACAGGGCCGAGCCGAGGAGCAGGGCGATGAGTTGCCCGGTGCCGATGGCGTCCGTGCTCCACGGTGTGCGTTGCGCGATCAGCCGCGGCAGGCTGAAGAGGAGGGCGAAGTACGAGGTCGAGAACGCACAGGCCAGGAGCGCGGATCCGATGAAGGCGGGTGAGCGCAGGAGGACGGCGGGGACGAATCCGTCCGGGTTGCGCTTCGCGTGGACCACGAGGGGGACGGCGATGACCAGGGCGGCGAGTGCGGCGCCGAGCGGCGCGGTGGGGATGAGCACGAGTGCCGACGCCAGGGCCACCACGAGACCGGCTCCCGTGGCGTCGAAGGTGGTGGCGGCGGGTGGGGTCCGCTGTGTGTGACGCCAGACGGCGGGGATCGCGAGGAGCGCCACCGCGGACAGGGCGAGGGACAGCCGCCAGGAGACCGCGCTCGCGAGAACCGAGCCGAGCAGCGGCCCCGAGGCGCCGAGTATCCCGAAACCGGCGGTGATGACTCCCATGCGCCGGGTGGAGCCAGTGAGGTTCATGGCGACGGCCACGAGGCCCGCGCCGCCGATGGCCTGGACGGCGCGTCCGGTGAGGGCGAGAGGCAACCAGGGCGCGGTGGTGACGAGGGTGGTGCCGACGGCGACGGCCGTCCCGCTCACGAGGAGGGCCGGGCGCAGCCCCCGTTGCCTGATCAGTCCCGCGCACAGCGGGCTGCCGATGGTCATCGCCCAGGCGAAGACAGTCACCAGCCAGGTCGCGGTGGCGGTGGGGACTCCGAGGGAGCGGGCCATGGAGGGCAGGATCAGCACGGGCGCGTTGGCCCCCATGGCCATGGGGGCCGCGAGGAGGGCCAGCCAGAGGGCCGGCACTCTCCCGGACGGTGCCTTGCCGGTGAGCGGGGACGCGGAGGCGGTGGCGGGCTCGGCCACCGACTGGTCGGACATGGGAACTCCTGGGGAGGGGCGGGCGGCGGGTGTCAGACGGTGGTGACGGCCTGGTCGTAGGCCAGGCGCGGGGCACGCGGGTACCAGGGGTTCTCGCCGGGCCTGCCGATGTTGATCACCATCAGCGGGGTGTGGTCGTCGTCCAGGAGTTCTTTCTGCAGCCCGGCGGAGTCGAAGCCGGTCATGGGGCCCGCGGCCAGACCGGCGGCGCGGATGCCGATGATGAAGTACGCGGCCTGGAGGGTGGCGTTGAGCAGCGCGGACTGCTCACGGACCGGGCGCTCGCCGAAGAACTCGTCCTTGGCCTGCGGGTAGTGGGGGACCAACTGCGGGAGCTCCTCATGGAACTCGTTGTCCGCGGACAGGACCGCGACCAGCGGCGCGGCGGCGGTCTTGGCCTGGTTGCCCTCGGCCATGTGCTTCAGCAGACGTTCCCGGGCTTCGGGCGAGCGGACCAGGGTGACGCGCAGCGGGCTCTGGTTGAAGGCGGTGGGGCCGTACTTGACCAGGTCGTAGATCGCCTGGATCTGCTCGTCCGTCACGGGCTCGGCGGAGAAGGCGTTCGCGGTGCGGGCCTCGCGGAAGAGCAGGTTCTGGGCGTCGGCGTCGAGGGCGAGGGGGTACGTGGACATGACGTTCTCCGTTTGCTCAAGGTTGATTATTTCAACGTTGAGATAAAAACACGCCGATCGTTCAGCGTCAAGTATTTCAACGTTGAGATACAGTCGGGGTGCGACACAGCGACAGACGGCACGACACGGACCGACGCGAAGGAGAGCGATGAGCGGCGACGCAGTGGACGAGATCATCGAGCAGTGGGTCGCGGAGCGCCCCGATATGGCCGACGACCTGTGGCCGGTGCAGGTGTTCGGCCGACTGCAGCGACTCGGTACGGCACTGGAGAAGAGGTTCCGGACCTTCGCCGCCGAACGCGACCTGGAGCTCGGCGAGTTCGACGTCCTGTCCACACTGCAGCGGTCGGGCCCACCGTACGAGCTGACCGCCGGCGCCTTCCGCAAGGCCTCCATGGTGACCTCGGGCGCCATCACCAACCGCCTCGACCGCATGGAGGCCAAGGGCCTGGTCGAACGGGTGCGGGACACCGCGGACCGGCGCTCGGTGAAGATCCGGCTCACCGAGCGGGGGCATGAGATCACCCGCGCCTACATGACCGACCACCTCGCGCACGAGGCCGGCATGCTGGAACCCTTCGACCGCGCGGAATGCGAAGAACTCGCGGGCATGCTGCGCCGGCTCCTCATCTCCTTCGGGGACACCACCATCACGTGACCACTCCCCCGGTCACCTCCGCAGACCCGTCCGCCGCGTTGTCAGTGGCCGCGGTGAGGTTCCTCGCATGAGTTCTTCATTGAGCCTTCACCTCCTCGACCTGAACGCGACGCGCGCCCTGGTCGGATCCGGTGATGACCAACTGCTCCAGGCCATACGCGACAACTTCGGGGACGACCTGGCCCGTGACGACGACTGGTTCCAGCACTCGATCGCGGCGGGCGCCCCCACCGCGTACGAGGCGCTGCAGGCGGTCGTGCCCGGAGGGCCCTTCTCCAAGGACCCGGACCACGCCTTCCAGTACGCCTACGCGTACAAGCAGCTCCGACCTGCCCGATCCTCTGCCGTGGACCTGCCTGCCGGGCTGCGGCCAGTGGACACCCGAGCAGTGCGCGGAGGCCTTGGCGCAGTTCGAGGCCACCAAGAAGGCGGGACACGCCCCGCCGCTCGAACCCGAGGTGGTGGAAGCCGTCATGCAGTGCATCCAGTGGATGCGGCACGCGGAGAGCCGGCCCGGCTTCGGCATCATCGGGTTCTCCTCCTGACACCCGCCGCGCCGACGCCGGGCCGTGACGGATGCCTCGTCAGCAGTACGTGAAGGCTCACTGCCCCGTCACGGCCGGGCTGGCCGCGCCGGCATCAACCGCCGTCACCCCCTTGTCCTTCGGCTCGGCGTCCAACCGCGCCAGTGCCGGAAGCGCGGCCACCGCGGCCCACCCGACGGCGAGGAGTGCTCCGGCCTGCCGCAGCCCGATCCACTCGACCGACAGGCCGGCACCCAAGGTGCCCAGCGAACCGCCGTCATCGACACCGCGTTCCGCAGTCCCAGCACCCGGCCGCGCACCTCCTCCGGAATCCTCTCGGTGACCAGGACAAGGAACAGGGCGGGCAGCGGCCGCATCCGATGGCCACCACTGAAAGGCTGCGTCACCTTGGACTTCGATCTGAGCACCTATGACGCGCCGCCCGACAACGGGCCGTGCCCCTCTCCCCTCGAAGAGCCGGCGCTCCACGCCTGCCCCGACGGACCGGCTGGAATGTGCCGCTTCGCTGGATATCGCTTTCACCGGAGCCTGGGATCGCGGTACTTGTAGGGGACCTGTGGATCTGTGGTACGTGGATGTGTGGCACGTGGACCTGTTTCCTGCGGGCCTGTGTCACATAGCCGACAGCCTCGGCGCCCCGAACGACAACCGGAAGATGGACATCATGAACACGGCCCCCGCTGAGGACCATCCGCCCTCCTGTCGAGACCTGGTCGGCATCCTCGCGCAAAGCGACCGGCGCGCCGCTTACGCGGCCCTCGCGCTCGGGGCGACCTCCGTCGCGGAAGTCGCCGACATGGCGAAACTCCGTCCGCCGGCCGCCGCCGCGGCGCTGCGGAAGCTGACGGACGGACGGATCGCCGCCTACGACAGTGAGAAGCACACATACCGGCTGCTCGACGACACCTTCCGGCTGGCGGTCCAGGCGGAGGCCAAAATCTCCGGCCGGGGCGACGGGGACGGTGCGGGGTCCTACTTCCGGCGCGGACGGCTGACCTCCATCCCCGGCAACGCGGAAGTACGCCGTCGGGTGCTGGCCGTGGTGACCGACTCGTTCGAGCCCGGTGTGGCCTATTCCGAGGCGAAGGTGAACGCGCTCTGCGGCGAATGGCTCGACGACTGGGTGAGTCTGCGCCGCGCCCTCGTGGACGAGGGGCTGCTGAACAGGAACAGGTCCGGCACGGCGTACGAGCGCGTCTGACCGTGGTCAGCGTTGTGGCCGGTGACGCCCGCACACCGGCGGACGTCACCGCCCGGCCCCGGCATACGGGTGCGTCCGCGAGCCCTTTCTGCCGACGTCGTGGATTCACGGCCCGGCTGGGTCAGGTGGTCGCCGAGCCGTCCCCCGACGGCCGCTCGGTCGTCCTCAACGTCGGTCTGGGCCCGGCCCGCTCGGCCAGCGTCAACTGCCCGGCCGGCACCCTGGCACCCACGACGTTCGCCCACCGCATCCAACACCTGACGGACATGGGGCTCGCCGGCCTGGCCGCCGTCAGCCGGGGCTCCCACGAGTCAGCGGGATACGTGGAGATGGACTACACACCACCGGCGGGGCCACCGGCTCTCACGGTCGGCCTGGTCGGCAAGGGCGTCACCTTCGATTCCGGCGGACTGTCCCTGAAGCCGCCGGGTGAGATGCACGCGGCGCCCATGATCGCCGGCATCTGCGCTCCGCGGTGGCCGACCGCGTGAACTGTTCCCACCGCCACGGCGACACGGTGCAGGCCACCCTGTTCCTCCAGGACTTCATCGCCCCCGGGGTCCCTGGGCCGACCTCGACATCGCGGCACCCGCGTGTGTCCGGACGTCAGGCCGTGGTGCCGAGGCGGCCCGGGGCGGCGTCCAGAGACGGGCGGGGATGCGGGATCACAGCCTCCGCGCTCTGCTCCAGGGAGACCGTTCGTGCGGGAGCGGGGATCCGGATGCCCTCGTTGCGGTACCGCTGGTGCAGGCGCTTGATGAACTCGTGCTTGATGCGGTACTTGTCGCTGTACTCACCGACCCCGAGGATGACGGTGAAGCCGATGCGGGAGTCCCCGAAGGTGTGGAACCGCACGGCCGCCTCGTGGTCGGGCACGGCACCGGTGATGTCCTTCATCACGCTCCCGACGACCTCGTTGGTGACCCGTTCGACGTGCTCCAGGTCGCTGTCGTAGCCGACGCCCACCTGCACCGTGACGGTCAGCTGCTGTTCGGGCCGGCTGAAGTTGGTCATGTTCGTGCCGGCGAGCTGGGCGTTCGGGATGATGACCAGGTTGTTCGAGAGCTCCTCCACCACCGTGTTGCGCCAGTTGATGTCGCGGACGTAGCCTTCCTCGCCACTGCTGAGCCGGATGTAGTCACCGGGCTGAACCGTCTTCGAGACGAGGATGTGCACGCCCGCGAAGAGGTTGGCCAGGGTGTCCCGCAGCGCGAGGGCGATCGCCAGGCCGCCCACACCGAGGGCGGTGAGCAGCGGGGCGATGGATACGCCGAGGGTTTCCAGAATGATGAGGAAGCCCATCGCCAGGACCACGACGCGGGTGATGTTGACGAATATCGTGGCCGATCCGGCCACGCCGGATCTGGACTGCGCCACGGACCGCGCCAGTCCGCTGATCACTCGGGCGGCGGTGAGCGTCGCGGTCAGCAGGACGAGGGCCGTCAGCGTCTGGCTGACGATGTGTCCGACCTGCCGGGTCAGCGGGAGGGCGGCTGCCGCCGCGGCCACGCCGGCGGCCACCGCGGACCAGGGGACCAGGGTGCGCAGCACGTCGACGATGATGTCGTCCCCGGTCCATCGGGTCCTGCGGGCCCGTTCGCCGAGCCAGCGCAGGATGATCCGCAGCACGAGCGCCACGGCCAGGCCGGCGGCCACCGCGATGCCTGCGGCGATGATGTCGTGCAGTGTCAGAGCCCGGTTCATCGGCGTGCGTCCTCCGTTCCGTGGAGCGGAGCGACGGCGCCGCTCGCTGCCGTGAGCTCGGAGTGATGATTCGTCACCTTGTAGTCCCTGCCTGTCCCGACGGTTCGAACATCGCGCCGGGCCAGGAGGTGATCCGGCGCGAGAAGTCATCCTGCACCACCTCCGTTTCCCCCTCGGACGCCCGGGGTGCCTGAAGGGGGCTCGGTGCGCAGCCGGATGTCAGTGGCGGGTGGCAGACTGCGGCCATGACTGAACCCGTGAAGGGCCCCGCCAGCTATTTCCCGTCGATCGAGAAGAAGTACGGCAAGCCGATAGCCGAGTGGAAGAACCTCATCCGCACTTCGCCCCTGACCAAGCACATGGAGCTGGTCGGCTGGCTCAAGGCCGAGCACGGCCTGGGCCATGGCCACGCCAACGCTCTCGTCGCCCACACGCTCGCGGAGGCCGACGGAGGTAAGTAGCACAGCCCTGTTGCCGCGAGGAGGAAACGGGGCGGCGGCTCCGGACTACGTCAGGTAGCCGGCCAGGGTGTCGCGGCTGCGTTGGAGCTCGTCGATCCGTTCCTCCGTGGCCGCCAGCTCCCGGCCCAGGACGGCCCGCAGGTCCACGCACATGTCGATCTCCGGCCGCTCGCCCCGGGCGCACGGCAGCACCGAACGAATCACTTCGGTGGACAGCCCCGCGTCCAGCAGGGCGCGAACCTGCCGCACGGTGACCACCGCCTCCTCGTCGTAGGAGCGGTATCCGTTCGGGCCGCGCCTGACGTCGAGCAGTCCCTGCTCTTCGTAGTACCGCAGCATTCGCGGCCTGACCCCGGTTCGCCGGGACAACTCCCCTATCAGCATGTGACCCGCCCTGTCCGAGGTTGACCTTCCCATTGGTGTGAAGCCTTAACGTCGCCCCAGGCGCAAACATTCCGGGTACGTGGACCGTGCCCGGGTGGCCTGTTCTTCCCTCCTCTCGATTCCTACCGCGGAGTGACAGCGTGACCTCTTTTGTTGTTCAACGTAACGGCCGGGCGGCGACCGTCGAGGAGTTGGCCCCGCTCGCCTTCGCGGGTTATGCCCACTTCACAGCCATGCAGGTGCGTGGGGGCCAGGTCCGGGGCCTCGATCTCCATCTGGAGCGGCTGCGGTCGGCCTCGGTGGAGTTGTTCGGTCAGGCACTGCCCGACGACCAGGTGCGGTCCTTCCTGCGGACCGCGCTGGAGGCCGGTCCGGCCGACGTCTCGTTGACGGCCACCATGTACGCGCCGACGGGAGAGTTCACCGCGGGCGTGGCAGGCGCGAAGCCCGAGGTGCTGGTCCGCTCCGGCCCGGCCGCGTCCGGCCCGGAGGGCCCGCTGGCGCTGGCGACCGTCGAGTACGAACGGGTGCTGCCCGCAGTGAAGCACGTCGGCGAAGTGGCCAAGACGTACTACCTCCGGCAGGCCGTGGGGCAGGGCTTCGACGATGCAGCCTTCGTAGACCGTCGGGGCCGGCTCAGCGAGGGGACGATCTGGAATCTTGCCTTCTGGGACGGCGCCGCAGTGGTGTGGCCCGAGGCCGGCATGCTGGGCGGGACGACCATGGGGATCGTCCGCCGGCAGCTGGACCGCCTCGGTGTCCCCCAACGCGTCGAGGCGGTCACGCTCGCCGACCTGCCGGCGTTGGCCGGTGCTGTGGTCATGAACTCGTGGACGCCGGGTGTGGCGGTACACCGGATCGGCTCGGTGCCCATGCCCGAGGCACCGTCCTTCTTGGAGTCGCTTCACCGGGCCTACCGGGCCGAGCCCCTCACCTCACCGTGAAGGTAGGTCGGGCCGAATCCCCGGGCTGAACAACCTGGACCAGCCTCACCGCGGTCGGGGCTGGTCCAGGTTGTTCAAATGGCGCCCTCGGCCCGCAGCCGGGCCATGGCGTTGTGAACTCCACTCCGCCACGGACCACCAAGTACCCTGGCGACGTGACCATGCACCAAGCCGTCGACGTGAGTGTCGACGCGATGCTCGAGGACCTCAGGACACTCGTCGAAATCGAGTCCCCTTCGCGGGACACCGAGGCCCTGGCTGCATCGGCCAAGGCTGTCGCCGGTGTCATCGAGAACCGTCTCGGCGGCCAGGCCACCCTCGTGGAGAGCGAGGCCGGACCGCACGTCCACTGGTCGGCCGGCGGGGATCCGAAAGTCCTGATCCTCGGTCACCATGACACGGTATTCCCGCTCGGCACCCTGGAGCGCCGCCCGTTCATGGTGGCCGACGGGCAGGCGACCGGCCCCGGGGTCTTCGACATGCTGGGTGGTTTGGTACAGGCCGTTCACGGCCTGGCGACGCTCGATGACCGCTCCGGCGTCGAGATCCTGATGACCGCCGACGAGGAGGTCGGCTCCCGCTCCTCTCGCGCTCTCATCGAGGAACGAGCCCTTGCCTGCGGCGCTGTGCTGGTGCTCGAAGGCGCTGCTGACGGCGGCGGGTTGAAGACCGGCCGTAAAGGCTGCGGCACGTTCCGCGTCTCCATCACGGGCCGGGCGTCGCACGCGGGCCTTGAGCCCGCGGCCGGGGTCAACGCCTTGATCGAAGCATCACACCAGGTACTGGACATCGCGGCGCTCGGCCGGCCCGAGGTGGGCACGACGGTCACCCCGACCGTCGCGTCCGCCGGGACCCTGGACAACGTCGTTCCCGCGGAGGCGACCGTCATCGTCGACGTCCGGGTCGAGTCGGCCGACGAGAAGGAACGCATCGAATCCGCCTTCGCGGCACTGGCTCCGCATCTCGACGAGGCGAAGATCGCGGTGCAGGGAGCGATCAGCCGGCCCCCGATGCCCGAGTCGGCGTCGGCCGAACTCTTCGCGGTGGCCCGGCGTCTGCTTCCCGGCCTCGAAGGCAGGGCAGTCGGTGGCGGCAGCGACGGCAACTTCACGGCCGCGCTGGGAGTGCCGACACTCGACGGCCTGGGTGCGGTCGGGGGCGGTGCCCACGCCGACCACGAGTTCCTGGTGATCGACGCCATGGCCGAGCGGGCGAAACTCGTTGCCGGACTGGTGCACGCGGTGCAGCACGCATAGCAGATCCCCGGCCGCGTGACGTGCTCCCACCGAGGCGTCCCGCGCCGGGAATCGCGCGCGGTCACGTCATACCGCGTCGCTGCCGGGCCGCTCGGCTAGGGTCGGATCCGAAACGGATCGTGGCGGTGGACCGTGCGGTGGACCCGGCGGTGGACCGAGTGGCGCGACGGTGCCCGTGCCGTACCCCGGACGAGGATGAGGAGCGAGTCCCGTGCGCATCGTTGTCACTGAGTTCATGAGCTTGGACGGGGTCGTGCAGGCGCCGGGCGGGCCCGAGGAGGACACGGACGATGGCTTCGCCCACGGCGGCTGGTCGCACCCATTCTTCGATCCGGAGGTGATGGGCGGCGCCTTCGACGACGCGCTGGCCAAGGCCGGGGCGCTGCTGTTCGGGCGTCGGACGTGGCAGACGATGGCCGCGGCATGGCCCGGGCGAGCCGGTGACCCGTTCGCCGACCGGATGAACGCCATTCCGAAGTACGTCGTGTCCCAGACACTGGGCGACGACGCGCTGACGTGGGACAACACCACACGCATCCCCGGCGACGAGGCCGTCGCCCGCATCGTGGATTTGCGCGCGAGGGACGACGGTGACCTGTTGGTCATGGGGAGCCCCACCCTCGTGCGCACTCTCCTGCGCGAGGGGCTGGTCGACGAGCTCCGGCTCATGGTCGAGCCGGTGATTCTCGGCGGCGGAAAGAGCATCTTCCCTGACGACGGTGTACTGCGCGCGTTCGAGCTGGTGTCCGCGGTCACCAGCGGCACAGGCGTGAATGTGTGCACCTACCGGCCGGTCGCCGAGCGGTAGGCCGGTTCGGCGGCGTCACGCGGCGTACGGCCGAATGTGCTCAGCGAGATGCGTGGCCACGCGCTCTGACCGGCCGGGGCGCGCATGCTGCGGCCCGGAGCTCCCGCCTCCAGGCCGTCGTCGGCCGTCTGGCCCCCGCCCCGCCCGTCTCCCGAATACCGCGACGCCGCCGGTGAGTTCGCCCGGCTCTACCGCCCCGACGGGCTTCCTCGTCCGCCCGGACGGGCAGCTCGGCGCCCGCTTCCCCCTCACCGACACCGCGGCGGCCCTGTCCGACTGCTTCAGGGCCCTGTCCGCTCCGGCGTGATCACGGCGAGGGACCGCATCAGGGGGAGGCGTCGAGGCCGTCGACCAGGCGGTCGAGGAACCGGGTGAAGGTGGCTTCGGGGTCCAGGGGGCGCCCGGGTGCGGAGAGGACTTCGGCGAGCTCCGGGTGGTGTCCGTCGGCGGCGACGGCGGCGAGGTAGCGGACTTCGGCCGCGGCCCGGTCGGGCTGGTCCGCGGCAGCGGACTGAGCGATCTCGTGGCCGACGTGTCCGGTGACGAAGCCGGTGAGCTGGCTGAAGATCTCCAGCTTCGTGGTGCCGTCCAGTCGGGTGGGGCGCAGGGCGGCGAGTGCGCGCTCCAGGAACGCCAGCGTGTTGGGGCCGAGCGTTCGGCGGGTGGACAGCGCTGCGGGAAGCCAGGGATGCCGGAGCATGAGGGCGCGCTGGAGGTGACCGATGGCTTTCAGATCGGTGCGCCAGTCGCCGGTGAGGGGACCCGTCACGGGGAGTTCGCCACTGACGTGGTCGACCATCAGCTCCAGCAGCGTCTCCTTGTCGGGGGCGTAGCTGTAGAGCGACATGACGCCGGCTCCGACCTCGGAGGCGACTTTGCGCATGGTGACCGCCTCCAGCCCCTCGGCATCCGCCAGGGCGACGGCCGCTGCCGTGATCGCCTCACGGCTGAAGGTGGGCTTGCGCCCCCTGCCGGGCCGGCCGGGGCTCAGCCAGAGCTGCTGGGGATCGACGCCTGTGGCGCCGGTCCCGTCACGACGGGTCATGTTCTTCTCGTTCCTCTCCTGGTCGCCGCGGGTTGCGGAGGACATCCAAGCATCAGCTATTCTCGTACAACGTACGGGAATGACGGAGGGGAATCCACATGCCCACACACGCGCACGACGTCGTGTCGAAGCCCGCCTGGACCGCACCGACGGAGAAACCGCCGCTGAGCTCGCGGATGATGAGGGCGACGTGGCGCGGCCTTCCGGCGAAACAGCACGACGTCGGGTGGGAGCCCGGGCTCGTGGTGCCGGCTGCCGACGGCAGTCCCTTGGTCACGGACCACTACTTCCCCCGCACCGAGGGCGACTTCCCCACCCTTGTCGTGCGCTCCCCTTACGGCAGGGGCCTGCCGTGGTCACCCCTGTACGGCGTGCTCTTCGCCGAACAGGGCTTCCATGTGATCCTGCAGAGCTGCCGCGGCACCGGCGGCTCGGGCGGTGAGTTCAGCCCGTGGCGCGACCAGGCCGCCGACGGCCTGGCCACGGTGTCCTGGCTGCGTGAGCAGCCGTGGTTCGACGGAACCCTGGGCACCATCGGCGCCAGCTACCTGGGCTATACGCAGTGGGCCCTCGCCCAGGACCCGCCACCGGAGCTCAAGGCGATGGTGGTACAGGTCGGTATGCACGACCCCCATGCCTATTTCCACGCGGGCGGTGCGCTCAACCTGGAGAACGTCCTTGTCTCCGGCGTCGGCATGACGTTCCAGCACCAGGGGCTGGCCCCCATGATGAAGGCGACCCTGCGCCTTCAGCGCCGCTTGCGTGAGATCACCACCGCGGAGCCGCTGCGCGGGGCCCACGCGGCCGTCCTCGGTGAGGTGCCCTGGCTGGACGAGGCGATGACCACCACGGACGCCGACGATCCGTACTGGCGCGGCACATCCATGGGCCAGGCGGCCGAGCAGCCGGCCGTGCCCACCGCTTTGATCACCGGGTGGCACGACGTGCTGCTCGACCAGACCCTCGAGCAGTACGGCCGACTGCGTCGGGCCGGAGGTGAGACGTCCCTGCTCGTCGGCCCTTGGACCCACACCTCCGCGCTCCAGCAGGGCTGGCCCGAGGTGTTCGCCGAGAGCCTCGCGTGGCTGCGCGCGCACTTGCGCGACGACCCTTCCGGCCTGCGCGCCACCGGAGTGCGTGTGCACGTCGGCGGCGAGGAGACCTGGCGGGAGCTCACCGAGTGGCCGCTGTCGCCGGGCACGGTTCCCTGGTTCCCCACCCCGGACGGGCATCTCACCCGGCAGCCGCCCACGGACTCCACACCGCTCGCGACCTTCCGCTACGACCCGGCCGATCCCACCCCTTCCGTGGGCGGCCCCCTGCTCTCCCGCGGCGCCGGCCCCCGCGACAACGGGACCCTGGAGGAACGAGAGGACGTCCTGACCTTCACCGGCCCGCCACTGACCGAGCCGATGGAGATTCTCGGCAGCGTCTCCGCGCGACTGCGGATCTCGACGGACACCGGATACGCCGACGTCTTCGCCCGCCTTTGCGACGTCGACGCCCAAGGCCGTTCCACCAACGTCTGCGACGGGCTGACCCGGCTGCGGGCCACCGGTCACGCGTCCTCGGTGGTCACCGTGGCGATGAGCTCCACCGCGTACCGCTTCGCCGCCGGTCACCGCATACGGCTGCAGATCAGCGGGGGCGCCCATCCGCGCTACGCCCGCAATCCCGGCACCGGGGAGCCGGCGGTCGATGCCACCGGCTTCGTGCCGGTACACATCACGCTGCATACGGACTCGGCGTTGGACCTGCCCTAGGGGTCCCGGACCGTACCGGTGACCGCAGCACCGGGGCACGCGGCGCCGGGCGATAATGCGGTCATGAGTTCCGCCGCCCACGATCCGCTCCCCGCCGAGGCCTCGGCCCCGTATCCCGTTGCCGATGCGGTGGCCTATCTGGGCGGGCAGTGGGCGGTCGACCGTACGCTCCTCGATCTGGCCACCGGCACCGAGGGGGCGTTCCACGGCACGGCCACGTTCCGGGCGTCCGGCGACCCCGCGTACGTCCTGCACGTCGAGGACGGTGAACTGGCCTGGAACGGCACCGTCAACCGGGCGGGCCGGATGCTCCGGCTGTACCCCGGGCCGGACGGCACCGCTGAGGTGACCTTCGCCGACGGCCGGTTCTTCCACTCACTGGATCTGCGCACGGGCCGCTGGGACGTCCGTCACCCCTGCGCCGACGACCTCTACGACGGGATGTTCACCATCGTCTCCCGGGACGAATGGCATCTGCGCTGGCGCACCACCGGCCCGGCCAAGGACCAGCTTCACCGCTCGGTCTACCGGCGGCGGTAGAGGCCACGGCAACCTGCGGCGCGGGGTTCAGTCGAGTGCGTCGAGCAGTTCGCGCTCGCGCCGGGCGCTGAGGCCCGCACGCCTCTCACGGTCGAGGCCCTGCTCGCGTTCCCAGAGCAGCGTGTCGGCCAGCACGTCCGACCGGGGGCGATGCCGCAGCCCCGCGGCACGCGCCGCGGAACCGTTGCGGGCCGACCAGCCTTCCCAGCCCGGCGCGACCACCCACATCGGCAGCGACTCGGGGCCCATGAACTCGGCCACACCGTGCGCGAGCAACCATGCCCCGTCGACGGTGGCCACCGGCCCGGTATGCCCGCCGATGGTGCGGGACAGCGCGATCCACTTCTCGAAGGGAACGACCGGGCCGACGGCGTTGTACGTGCCGACGGTCCCCGCCTCCGCGGCGTCGAGCAGCCAGGCGGCGAGGTCCCGGACGTCGACCACCTGGGTCGGCATGGCAGGGGAATCCGGCACCAGCATGGGACCCTGCGGATCCCGTGCGGCACGAGCCACCCAGTAGCCGGAGCGGCCGCTGTGATCACCGGGGCCGCCGATGAGGCCGGCGCGCGCGATGAGGAGCCGGTCGCCAACGGCCGCCGTCGACGCCTGCTCGCAGGCGGCCTTCGCCTCCCCGTACAACTCGCGGCCGACCTCGCTCCGATCGGTCGGGGGCAGGAGCGCCGCGGACTCGTCCGCGTCCGGTTCGGCATGGGAGGCATAGGCGCTGACGGAGGAGATGTAGGCCCAGTGCCGTGCCCTGTCGCCCAACGCGTCGAGGGCTCCACGAACGAAGCCGGGCTGCCATGACACTTCGACAACTGCATCCCATATGCGGTCGAGCAGCGGCTCGTACGCGGAAGGGTCGCGCCGGTCGGCGGGCACCAGCACCGCTCCGTCGGCCACTTCTCCGCTTTCGCCGCGCGCGAGGCACGTCACCTTGTGACCGCGCTCGACTGCCTGCCGCGACAGCTCGCGGCCCACCCATGCCGTGCCACCCAGAACAAGGATCTCCATGCCCGCACTCAAGCACCGCACACGCCGAGCACCAACAGGGTTCGCCAAGAGCGGATCCACGGTCCGGAGCCGTGGGTACCTCAACGGGCCTGGTGGCAAAGCGAGTACATGGTCCGTACCGGAAAAGCGCTTGACGCCCGCCTGCGTCCGGCGGTCGGATGGCGGCCCATGAGCACAGCACAGACGCGTCCCGGCCCGCACCCCGTCGACGACGACCTCGTACGGCGGCTGATCGCCAACCAGTTTCCCCGGTGGGCGGGGGTCGCGGTGGAGCGGTTCACGTCCGGCGGCACGGTCAACGCCATATACCGGCTGGGCGATGACATGGTCGTTCGGCTGCCGCTGATGAAGGGCGGAGCCCCGGACGTAGTGATGGAGCGGGAGTGGCTGCCCCGGCTCGCGCCCCTGCTGCCCACGGCCGTTCCCGAGGTGTTGGGGGCCGGGGAGCCCGGTGCGGGGTATCCGTGGCCGTGGTCGGTGTGCCGGTGGCTGGCGGGGGAGAATCCCGAGGCGGGGGCGTTGAGCGATCCCGTGCTGCTGGCGAAGGATCTGGCGGGGTTCGTGGCGGCGATGCGGAGCGTTTCCCTACCGGGGGCGCCGGAGGCCTACCGCGGTGGGCCCCTCGCCTCGCTCGACGCGTCGACCCGGGCGGCGATCGAGGAACTGCGCGGGATCCCGGAGGAGGGTGTCGACGGTGATGCCGTGGCCGCCGTATGGGAGGACGCCCTGCGGACCCCGGAACGGGACGGGCCGCCGGTGTGGCTGCACGCCGATCTGATGCCGGGCAATCTCCTGGTGGACGGCGGCAGACTGACGGCAGTGATCGACTTCGGGTGCATGGGCGTGGGCGATCCGGCTTGCGATCTGTTCCCGGCGTGGAATCTACTGCCGGCCGATGCGCGGAAGGTGTTCCGCGAGGCGCTCGGCGTGGACGACGCGACCTGGAACCGCGGCCGGGGGCGCACGCTCTCGCAGGCGTTGATCGCGCTGCCGTACTACCGCAGGACGAACCCGGTGATGGCACGCAACGCCCGGCATGTGATCCGGGCGGTACTGGACGAGGCCGAAGCCTCCTAGGACGCAGACCGCAGTCACACGGGCAGTGTCCGCCGTGACTGCGGCTGCGGGAGGGGGCGGGCGGTGGGGTCAGACGCCGACGGCTTCTTCCATCTCTTCCTCGGTGCCGGAGGAGTCCGTGGTCGTGGCCGGGGTCTGCCGCCGGGCTTCGGCTGCCCACGCGAGGGCGGTCACCGCCAGGCCGACGATCAGCCACAGGACCAGCGTCCCTACGTGCCCGCCCAGGCCGGCGTCGTTGAAGTAGGCGAGACCGCGGGTGCCTTCGACGAAGGCGGCACCGTTCCAGAAACCGTGCAGGGAGGCGAAGAAGCCGTTCTGCAGCTCGGGCCGGAAAATGCCCCCGGAGCTGGTGAAGTTGAGCATCACGAACAGCACCATCATCGTCAGCGTCGTCCAGCGCTTGAGGAAGGTGTGCAGCCCGGTGCCGATCAGCAGGACACCGGCGGAGTAGAGCCAGGCCATCCCCCACAGTCCGCCCAGGCCATGGTCGACGAGGTGGAAGACGGGCCCCGCCAGGAGCACGCCGATCACGCTGACCACCAAGGAGGTCGCCGCGGCCAGCAGCGCCCGTATCCGCATGGGCAGCACCGCACCGGCGCCGCCGATCACCGCGACGGACGCGTAGGAGCCGATACTGACGGCGACCAGCAGGAAGAAGATGCCCTGCCCGGTCGGGTCGTCCTTGGCAGGCGGCGCGATGTCGGTGACCTTCAGCGGGGCGCCCTGGTGGGCGGCCACGGGCGTGAACACCTTCTGGACGACAGAGGCCGTGGTGTCCGATCCGGCCGAGGCGACCAGCAGCTCGGGGCTCTTCTCGTCGGGGACGAACGCGCCGAAGATGTCCTGGTGGCGCAGCTGCTCCTCCGCCTGCGCCCGGTCATCGACGGTGTGGACGGCGAGGGCGTCGCCCGCCTTGCCTGCGATGGTCCGCGCGAGCTCCTGGGCGCTCGGGCCGGATCCCACCACGGCGACCGGCAGGTCGTGGGGTACGGGATCGGCGAACGCGCCGAGGTAGGCCAGGCCCATGCCGATACACATGAGCAGCGGGGTGAGCAGATGGGTGAGGACATGGCGCAGCGCGCCGCCCGTCGCGGATTTCATGGTGGTTCCTCGACTCCCCCGAAGGGGATGGTTGGCATCTACAACTACTTAATCCAGTTGTACTCTACATCTAGATAGGGAAGAGAGGCCACCCGTGTCCGACCGCGACGATTCCGTCGAGACCATCCAGCGCGAGCTGACGGCTTTCGCCCGGCGCTCCCGGGCCGCAGCCGCCCGTATGCACCCCGAGCTGTCACTGGTCTCCTTCGCCCTCCTCGCCCACCTGGAGGACCAGCGCGGCTGCCGGGCCACCGACCTCGCGGACCGATTCCTGCTCAACAAGTCCACCGTCAGCCGGCAGGTCGCCGACCTCGAACGCCTCGGCCTCGTGGAACGCCGCCCCGACCCGCACGACCAGCGGGCGCAGATGCTGCATCTGACCGCCCGCGGTACCGCCGCCCTGACACAGGTCAGCGGCCATCGCCGCGCGGCCTTCCGGGAGCGCCTCGCCGACTGGGACGAGGCCGACCTCGCCCGCTTCGCCGCCTACCTGCTGCGCTACAACACGTCCTGAATGGGCGGCCGGTGGAAAACCGCGCGCCTGACGACAACGCGGCACCCGCGGCAGCCGGCCCTTCCGCGCGTCACGACCAGACGCCAGGGCCCCCGCCCTGCCAGTCGATCAGCGTCGTGTCCTCGAGTCGCACGTCGTCCTTCGGCACACCGGCCCGGCGCATGAACTCATAGAGGTCGATCACCCCGTACGCCGTACCCAGGACCTCCCGGCCGACCGTCACCTGCCGGCCACCCGACGGAGACGGCGGGTGGACGACGATCCGCACATGTCCAGGCATGCTTCCAGCCTCCGTCCGCAGCGGCCCGGACGCATCCCGAGAGCGGCCTCCGGGCACGGCGCCGGCCCTCCCGCTTGCCCGGGTCCGGCGCGACGGGCGGGTCATGGGCCTGTCGGGGCCCGAACACGGTTCAATGCATAAACCGCAAGATACGGCCCATGAGTACATGAACGCCCCAGGAGCCCCAGCGCCTGGACCCCCGACCCACCGGCAGGTGACCGTGAGCGCCGATCGCAAGAAGACCCCGAAGCCCGGACGCGCCGCCCCCTTGCGCGGCGGGGCGGTGGCCACCGACCGCATGCTCCGCACCCTGCTGCGGCGCCGCAAGAAACAGCTGAGCATCGAGGACGTCACGGTCACCGACCGCCCCGAGGTCCGCCGCGCGGTGCTGGCCGCCGCACTGGGCAACATGATGGAGTGGTTCGACTTCGGGGTGTACGCCTATATGGCGGTCACCCTCGGCAAGGTCTTCTTCCCTTCCAGCTCCTCCGGCGCACAGGTCATCTCCACCTTCGCCACCTTCGCGGCCGCCTTCCTCGTCCGACCCCTCGGGGGGCTTGTCTTCGGTCCGCTGGGCGACCGCATCGGACGCCAGCGGGTGCTCGCCGCCACGATGATCATGATGGCGGTGAGCACCTTCGCCGTCGGCTTCCTGCCGGGCTACGCGACGGCCGGATTCGTCGCGCCGGTACTGCTGCTCATCTGCCGTCTGGTGCAGGGCTTCTCCACGGGCGGTGAGTACGCCGGCGCCACCACGTACATCGCCGAGTACGCACCCGACACCCGCCGTGGTTTTCTGGGCAGTTGGCTCGACTTCGGGACGTTCGTCGGCTACGCGCTCGGTTCGGGGCTGGTGACGGTGCTCACCGCGGTTCTCGGTACCGACGGCATGACCGACTGGGGATGGCGCCTGCCCTTCCTGGTCGCCGGCCCCCTCGGGCTGATCGGTCTGTACATGCGGATGCGGCTCGAGGAGACGCCCGCCTTCCGCGCGGAGACCGAGGCGGCCCAGGCGCGGTCCTCGGCCGGCACCGGCTCCCACGAGGAAGAGGTCGAGCAGGCGCGCCAGTCCGGCCACGGACGGCTGAAGGAAATCTTCACCCGGCACTGGGAGGCCGTACTGATCTGCATGGGGCTGGTCGTCGTCTACAACGTCACCAGCTACATGGTCACTTCCTATCTGCCGACGTACATGACCGAAACGCTCGGCAAGAACGCCACGACCGCCCAGTTGCTGATCCTCGGCACCATGATCCTGGTGGCTCTGACCATCACCGTCGTGGGACGCTCCTCCGACATCTGGGGGCGCAGGCCGATGTTCATGGCGGGCAGCGCCGCCCTGATCGCGCTCGCCGTCCCCTCGATGCTCCTGGTCCGCGCCGACGGGGCCCTGCTCCCGGCGCTCGGCTGCCTGATCCTCGGGCTGCTGCTGGTGTGTTTCGCGGGCACCGCGGCCGCGACGCTGCCGGCGCTCTTCCCCACCCGGCTGCGCTACGGGGCACTGTCCGTCTCGTACAACATCTCCGTGTCACTCTTCGGCGGCACCACTCCCCTGGCGGTGTCCGCTCTCCTCGAAACGACCGACAACGCCATGATCCCCGCCTATTACCTGATGGCCGCGGGTGCGGTCGGGCTCGTTTCGGCGTTCTTCCTCCACGAGACGGCGGGCAAGCCGCTGCGCGGCTCCGGGCCGATGGTGGAGACGCCGGAACAGGCACGGCTGCTGGTCGCCGACAGCCGGACCGAGGCCGGCCGTCGCGCCAGGGACATCTGGATGCGCCTGCGGCACCCGGGCCACAGCCATGACGAAGAGCGCTGAGCGCGGACGGGCGTTCCGCCCCACCGATGTCCGGAGGGAGAACCGGCGGCGAACGCCCCTTGGGTCAGTCCTGCCGCTCGAAGGTGACGACGCACCCGTCCGGGGCGGTGACGGTGAACCGCCCGCCGACGACCTCGACCGGATAGCTGACGAGTTCGTCGCTGGATGTGCTCATCACCAGGGTCGACTCGTCCGGCATCTGGGCCGTGCCCACATCCCACACCGGCAGCCCCTGGTCGGGGGCGCGGGTGCCGAGGTACCGGGTCCCTGGACCGATGGTGAGTGCGGCCGGGTATCTGCGAACGCACTCGGAGTCGGAGACACGACGCCAGCGGCCCGAGACGAGCCGCGGTTCTGAAGCGCCCGGATCCGTCATAGTGCGGCCGATTATAGGCGGCCATGCCGGCCCGGGGCCGACGCCGCTCGTCATGTTGCCGCGCTCCCTCTCGGGGCGCAGGCTGAGTCGGGAGAAGTCTCTGCCGTGTCCGGCCCGCGCGTCCCGGGGCCGAGGGGGGCGGGGATCGGTGCGGAAAGGGACAGGACACGGATCGTGTCCACCCTGCGTATCGACCCGTATCGACCCCAGGAGGACTTCATGTGTGACCGCGCACGACAGACTTCCGACGTCGACGAGCACCTGTCACCCAACAGCGCCGACGTGGTTCCCCCCGGCGTCCCGGTCGCCGTCCCGCTCACGGTCGAGAACGAATCACCGGGAGCGCCGGGCACATCCGCCACGAACGCCGACGCGCCCGCCCCGCAGCCGTCCTGCCGACCGGACTTTCGCGACGGCTGCTACCAGATCACGATCCGCCCGACCCTGGGCTCCTTCCAGATCACCGTCGGAACATTGCGGGTCGACCGGGAGGCACCGGCCGCCGGGCCGGACGGGGTGATCATCAGTGGCGACCTGTACCGGCAGCCACCACCCGTGGCACAACCGGTCGCGGACGACCCGGGGTCGTCGCCCCTGTCCGACGCCGTGCTCGACGAGGACACCCCGGTGATCCCGGGCGCCCCCGGCGAGTCCGTCGCCGCCGCGGCCAGTCGGGCGGACGGGCCGCTCCCCTTCCCGCGACGACGTATCCCGATCTTCCCCCGGGACCAGTACCGCTCCTATCTCAAGGGCACGCGCCTGGTGGTACCGAGCGCCTCCCTGCCGGGGCAACCGTGTCAGGTCACCCTCGACGTGGACGACTTCGCCTACAAGCAGCCGACGGCCGGTTCGTTCCAGGGGGCGTTCCCGGACTCACCCAGCCGGTCGCTGAGATTCGTCCTCAACCAGGTGCCGGGCACCGTCCCCTCCCCGCTCTTCTCCGGACCGAGGTTCGAGGGCCGCGTCCTCGAAGGCGGCATCGACCGGGGTTCCGTGACCCTCACCTGGGTGTCGAGCTTCCTGCGCCGTGCCGTACTCGAGATCGACACGCTCAAGGGGGCCGTCGCACCCCAGCCGGTCCCGAGCCCGACCGGCACCGGGACGGAGTTCTTCGACACCGTCTACGCGACGGCCCGCTGGCAGCTGACCATCGACCACGCCGAAGCACAGACCGACATCCCGGCACCCGCGGGCGTCGACCCCAACGCCTGCTGGTCGGCCGCCGACCTGCACGCCCTCATGGCGAGCGTGCGCAAGGCCGGCACCAACCTGGACACCGAGTGGCGCACCCACCTCGTGGTCGTCCCCGCGACCATGGGCTGCGCCCGCGGAGTGATGTACGACCAGATCGGGGCACCGCGCGAGGGATCCGCAAGCTTCAGCGACGACGGCTACCCGAGCAGCAACTCCCCGAACTTCGGCACCGCGGCGGACCAGCGGCAACGTGACGTGCTGCGCGCCTATCTCCGGTCGGCGACCCATGAGGTGACCCACGCCTTCAACCAGATCCACCAGGAGACCGAGACCGCCGCGGACAACTCGATCATGACCACCACGCCGAGCGTGGCCGACGTCCTGGCCGGACCCACGACCGGCGCACCCGGGGTGTTCCCCGACCAGATCAACCTCGGCTTCAACGCCACAGTGCGCAACCATCTGGCCCACATGCCCGACCCGGTGGTGCGCCCCGGTGGCTGGCCGTTCGGCGGCTGGTTCCCCGCCGGCGCCCCGCAGGCATCCGACCGCAACCTCTTCTACGCGAGCGAGCTGAAGTTCGAGGTCAGCGCCGAGGCCGAGCGCGCGCCCCTGGGCGCACCCGTCACCGTCTCGTGGAAGCTGACCAACACCTCCGACGCCGACCTGCTGGTCCCCAACGACCTCCGTATGGAGGCGCTGTACACCACCATGTCGAGCCTCGACGAGAGTGGTGAGGAAAGGCCGATCCGCCCGTTCGTCATCACCTGCGAGGAGGCGAAGCTGGCCCCGCTGGAGCCGGGCGGCACCCTGGAAGGCGGCTACCGCGTGTTCTGGAGCTCCGACGGGTTCCCGCTCGAACGACCGGGCCGGCACACCGTGACGGTGACGGTCGCGTGGTCCGCCGGCGGCCTGCCGGTCGGGGTGACCGGGAGCTGCGACATCTGGGTGGACCGTCCCACGTCCGACGCCGAGAACCGGGACGCCGCCCTGGCCATGCACCCGGACGTCGGCAAGTGGGTCGTGCTGGGAGGCGGGGCCTACCACTTGAAGGAGGCGGTCTCCCGGCTGCGCACGCTGGACGGCGGCGGCAGACGGAGCACGAACGAGGACGCGGGCGGGCGGTCGCGGGTCGCGGACACGTTCAGCGATCTCGAACTCATGCCGGACGGCCGTACGGCATGACCGTGCCGGGCTGCCTAGGCGTAGCGGTATTTGAGGGACTCCTCCTCGACCCGCTGGATGTCCTCGACGGTGATGCCGGGCATGCGCAGCTGGGCGAGCGTCACTTCCGCCGAGGACGGCTGCGCATCGGGGGCGAGCCACTCGTCGGGCTTCCAGGCCGAGCCGCGCATCAGGGCCTTGGGGCAGTGCGGGTACACCTCGTCGATCTCCACCACCAGCGCGCTGACCGGCCGCTTGCCCACCGCGGTGAGCCGGTCGAGAAGCTCGGGCCGGGCGGAGACACACGCCCGGCCGTTCACCCGCAGCGTGGACGTGCGGCCGGGAATCACGAAGAGCAGGCCGACGTGGCCGTTCTCCAGCACGTTCAGCATGCTGTCGAGGCGCTTGTTGCCGGTGGCGTCGGGGATGACGAGGGTCCGCTCGTCGAGCACGGTCACAAAGCCGGCCGGCCCGCCGCGCGGGGTCGAGTCGCAGCGGCCGTCCGCGTCGGCGGTCGCGATGAAGACGAGGGAGGAGAGGCCCACCAACTGCCGTGTCTTGTCGGTGAGGTGTCCCATCTCCTTGCGGACGGCGGCGGCGCCCGGCATCTCGTACAGCGAACGCAGCCCCGCGACGTCCCGTACGGAATCCTTGCGCAGCTCGTCGAAAAGGCTGGTGGTGGCAGCGTCAGTCATGAACCGCACCCTAGAACACGCCTTGGGACCCGCCCAGTCGAGGCGCACTCACTCCCGGGCAGCGCTCGACCCCGGTGGAGTCATCACGTCGCGAGATCCACGATGCGCTGGATCAGGTCGGGGTAGGTCCACTCCGCCCCGGACGCCGCGAGCGGCAGCAGGCTCGTCGCCGTCAGGCCCGGGAGCGTGTTGACCTCCAGGCACATCGGCTCACCGTCGGCGTCGCAGCGGAAGTCGGTGCGCGAGTACGCGTCAGGGCCGAACCCCAGAGCATCATGCGCGCGCAGAGCCAACTCCTGCAGCCGGGAGGCGAAGTCGGCCGGGACCCGCGCCGGGCACACTTCGCTGACGGCACCGGGCTGGTATTTGGCCGTGTAGTCGAACATCGGCGTCGTCAGCTCGATCTCGACCACGGGGAGCACCTGGCCGCCGACCACGGCCACGGTGAATTCCCGCCCCGGAAGGAAGGGCTCCACCAGCAGCTCGACATCACCGGAGTGCACCTCGGCCGCGACCTGTGCCAGTTGTGACAGCGAGTCCGCCCGGTGGACCGACACACTCGAACCGTCCGCGACCGGTTTGGCCACCACCGGGCCGGCCGCCACCAGCCGCCGCACGTCCTGCGGCATGTCACTCACCCCGGGCCGCCACAGCACCCGCTCGGCCACCGGCACCCCTGCCGCACCCAGCACCGCCTGTGCCCGCCCCTTGTGCCACGCCGCCGCACAGACCGCGCTGTCCGCACCGGTGAACCGCACGCCGGCCATCTCCAGCAGTGCCTGCACATGCCCGTCCTCGCCCCAGCCGCCGTGCAGCGCCAGGAACACCAGCTCCGCGTCACGCAGCAGCTCCAGGACCGGACCGCCGGTCAGGGCGGCGTGCATGCGCCCCCGCAACCGCTGCCGCTCCGACGGGGACGGCGGCTCCTTGCCGACCTCGACGGCGTCGACCACATCACCGGGGCGCAGTGGCCCGGCCAGGACCGGCTCCGCGGCGGCCGGGTCGACCAGCACCACCTCGTGTCCCCGCTCGAGCAAGGCCCGGGCGACCGACCGGCCCGAGGCCTTGGAGACGTCGCGTTCCGGGCTCTCTCCACCGCACAAGATCACAATTCGCATACCGGGATTCTGCCGCACTCCCCCGCCCGGCCCGCGTGCGCCACCTCCACCGGGGCGGGCCGGCGAGCACCCGGTTCGACCGGGGGCCGTACGGTGGCGGGGTGACTGACACCGTCGAGGCCATCGAGGCCGCTCTCCGCCGGCGGGAATGGGTCCCGACCGGAAGCGAACAGGATCTGGGCGGGGAATTCCTCTTCCGCCGAGGTGAACTGCAGAAACACCCGCGTCCGGCGATGCCCGTGCGACCGGAGCCGTGGGGCCCGTGGACGACGCAGTACCTGGCCTGGCTCACGGACCTGGTCAGCATGGCGGATGCCCTCGTCGACCAGTGGCGGACCCGGTGCCCGCTCGGGAGCCCCATGGTGACGCTCCTACGGGCCTACGTCGCCCCGGCGCGGCCCTTCGGCCCGCTCGCCCACCACATGGAGCGGGCATGGCTGACCGACCCGCCCGTCCTGCCCACTCCGGACGAGGTCATGGTCCACGCCGAGCGGCACGGGTGCTCCCGGGAGGAGGCCGAGCGGGCCCTGGGCGACCGGGCGGTCAAGGCATGGGAGGACGGCTGCCTGCCGGTCGTGGCGCGGAGGCAGATCGACGACGTCACACGCAGCATGATCAGCGCCGGCTCCGTGCTCGCCACAGCCGTCATCGGTGACGTGAGCCACTGACGGCCCACCTCCTGTCCCCCGCTTTCTCACCCGTGAAGGGCCCGGCGTTCCGCCGGGCCCTTCACGGTCGCCTGGGGCCGTCAGCCGCGGAGGGGGCCTTCGCAGGTGAAGTCCGCCGAGCCCGCGGGACGGTCGCTCCAGAGGTCGACCTTGCCGAAGGAGCAGTTCATGTCGGCGAAGTTGTTGGTGCCCTTCTTCGTCCGGTCGAGAATGAAGTAGTCGACCGTCTCGGACATGTCCTTGAAGACCAGGTCGGCGTTGCCCGGGCTGCTGAGGTTGGCGGTGATGCGGCCGGTGCAGATGAAGCGGGGGCGCTGCGGGTCGCCGTTGCTACGGCAGTCGGGCCTGTTGCCTGTCGTGGCCTGGAAGGACGCGCGGACCGTGGCGGGGTGGCCGGCGTCCAGCCCGCCGACGGGCGTGTACGTGGTGTTCGGCACGTAGAGGTCCTTGACCTTGGCGATCTGCTGGTCCAGGAACGTGTCGTACGCGCGCTGCAGGTTCGCGTCCCTGCCGAGACGGTTGCGCCAGGCGTCGAAGCCGGCCGGGTTGTCGGCCCGGGTGTAGCCGTACATCTCCTTGAGCAGCGACGGGCGTTCGGCCCAGAGGAACTCGAAGAACGTTCCGGCGTAGGAGTAGAAACGGAAGCCGTCCCTGTCGTACTCCGCGTGCAGCAGCTGGTTGACGCTCATGCGCGGCTTGCCGCCGGCCGTGTCGTTGATGATGCTCTGGACCAGCGACTTGCGGACCTTGATGCCGTCGTCGCGGGTGGCGCCGTCGAAGAACTCCGCCGTGCCCTCGTCCATCGCGGTGGTGCGATCGCCCTGGTACCACGGCCCCTCGCCGAAGAAGCCCGGCACCGCCCAGCGGCCGTTGAGGTAGTGCGTGTACTCGTGGCGGAACAGCTCCTCCAGCGTGAGGGTCGAGTCCTGCGGGACCCTGCGCTCGTAGGTGTAGAAGGTGGCGCCTTTCTCGATGTAGATGCCGCCGTTGTTGGTGCTCATGCCCGTCAGCAGCGGGTGGTAGATCTCGTAGTCGGAGCGCGAGGCGTACAGCACGATGTTCAGGCTGGTGTTGGTGTCGCCCGCCAACGGCTGCTCGGTGCCCAGGACGCGGTGGAACTGTGCCTTGACCTGCTTGCTCGCGTAGTACAGCCGGTCGACGGTGGTCCGGGCGAGTGCGGTGCGGACCTTGATGGCGCCGTTGTCGTAGGTGTAGGTGTGCGGGAAGATGCGGCGCTCGATGTCGGTCTTGCACACCCCGTACTGCTTGCACGCCTCGAACTCGTTGAGCCAGGTGACGACCTTGCCCCACGGCTCGCTGCCTTCGCCGAAGTTGCGCACGGTGGTGCTCAGCAGCCCGCCGAGGGCGGAGGTTATCTCGCTCTTGAGCGCGCCGACCTGGCCGAGCCGGCCGTATTCGCTGACGCCGTCGCGGGCCACCCAGGCGTTGGCTGTGCCCTTGAGGTGGGTGTGGTCGGCGAAGGCCTTGAGGGCCGCGCGGTAGGAGGGGTCAGCCGTCACCGCGGCGTGGAAGGCGCTGTCCTGGTTGCCCGGGTAGACGCCCAGGTAGTTGAGGGAGAGGGCGGCGAGGGCGGCACCGGCCCAGGAGGTGTCCCGCGAGGTCGCGGGGTGGGCCGCGTCCATGGTGGCCAGGACGCGCTTCAGCAGCGGGAGCTGGTGTTGGCGCAGACCGGGCGCACTCGCCGCGTAGAGGGCCTCGCGCAGGGACTCGGCGTTGGTGCGGGTGACGTCGAAGGTACGGGCGGCCGAGCCGAAGGAATGCACCGCGCGGCGCATGGCCTCCACGGTCGGTGCGTCGGTGATGTCGATCTCGTCGCGCGAGAAGTCGTGGTAGGCGACCGCGTGGAGGTAGGTGAACATCTCCAGCAGGTGACTGCCGTTCTTCCCGTCGTGCGCGGAGGCCAGGCTCTCGATCCGGCGGGAGACGGCCTGCACGTGCGCCTTCGACATGACCGGGACCAGCCGCTGGTCCCAGGTCCACAGGATGTCGCGCAGGCAGCCGTCGGCGGTGACGGCCCCGTCGGCGAGGAAGTCGGCGAACTGCTCGGGACCGAGCCGGGTGATGCCGTCGAGCGTGCAGGGAACCGCGGTGTTCCCGACGGTGACGGTGGGAGCGGGGGACGTGGACTTCCCCTTGCCCTGATCGGCCTTGCCCTTGCCGGTCTTCGGCCGGTCGGTGCGCAGACCCGGCACGCGCCCGTCGGTGAGGCCGCCCGGCGCGGTCGGGGACTGAATGGCCGGCCGGGGGGCCTTGGCCAGTCGGGTGACCTCGTCGAAGGGGTTCGGGGTGGGGGTGTCCGCGCGCGTGGTCGCCGCGGACGAGGACGCGGGCGAGGGGGAGTCCGCGTGGCCGGGCTGGACGGCGGTGGCGCAGAGCGTCGCCGCTATGGCGGCGGTGAGCAGGGATCTGCGCAGGGTTGTGGACTGGTACACCGATGACTCCTGTGTGGGAGGTGTGGAGTGAGCCGCACGCGAAGGAGGGACAGCGTGCGTGCCGATGACGGCGCAGCGGAGCTTCAGCCGCCTCCGAACAGGCGGTACGTGGGGGCCGCTGCGGCGCCATGTGATGTGTAACGTAGTAATGTGAAATGTTACTGACAAGCCCTCAGGGGACTTGAGTTCGGTAAAACACCAAGCGGATGACTGAACTCCGGAAGCCCTGTCCGTCGGTCGACAAGCCCTGTCCGTCGCTCGGCCATGAACCGCCCTTCACCCGTTCGAGTAGCGGGACCCGGCATACGCGGTCACGCCAGGGTGTGCACCTGTTTCATGACCCTTATGGCAGAAAATGCCGATCGTCGGCCAACCGAGCTCGAAGAGGGAACGCAGGCGCCTCGGTCCGGGAGACCGACCCCGGCGGACGAGCAGCTGTCAGCCATCCGTGCCTTCGTCGACGAGGAAGTGGGGGCCTACCTGGCGACTCATGCCGAGCACCTCTACCCCGACCGCCTTGTCGCACGGCTTCGGGGTCTCGGGGCGTTCGGAGCCGCCGTGTCCGAGTCCTACGGCGGAGGGAACTGGCCGGCTCCCGGGACGGCTCGGCTGAGTTACGAACTCGCGCGCGGCTGGCAGTCACTGGCCGGCCTGGTGGGCACCCACCTGAAGCTGTGCCGGCTGGTGGAACGCCACGGAACCGCCGAGCAGAGGACCGCATGGCTGGCCCCCATGGCCCGCGGCGAGCAGGTGTTCGCCCGGGCCTACCACGAGCAGGGCGTGCCGCACCCGGCACAGCTGCGGACCCGAGTGCACGCCGACGGCAGGCTGTACGGACGCAAGGGCTGGGTCACCAACGCCCGGCACGCCGACCGCATCGTGGCCATCGCCCGCGCCGGGGACGCCACCGTCGCCGTGCTGACCGACCCCGGGCGGCCCGGCGTGGAGATCGGTCCGGAACTCCCGCGGCCGGGAATGCTCGGCATCTCACTGGCGGAGGTCACCTTCACCGGGTACGAGTTCGACCCGGACGAGGACGTACTGGGCGGACGAGGCCATGACCTCACCGAAGCGCTACGGACGTATGACCTGACCAGCTATGTCGCACGGGCGCTGGGATCGGCCGACGCCGTGTACGAGGCCGCGCTGCGCCACGTGCGCGCGGCAATGGGCGGCAGGTCCCCACAGGCTCGGGGTGCCGTCAATCTGCGGATGGGCGAGCTCACCACGTGCCGCGCGGTGATGCGCACCGTCTGGCAGAGCACGACCGGGACCCGCCCGTCGCTGACTTCCGGTGAGGCCAAGGTGTTCTGCACCTCGGCGCTCCAAGAACTCGTCCGCAACGCGGCGTTGCTGTGCGGAGGAGCCGGCTATGCGGGTGGCGAAGCCGCCCTGGGCCGCCACTACCGGGACGCTCTGGCGCTACCGATCATCGGTGTCCCCAGTGACACGCTCCTGTCCCACATCGGCGACGAGGCACTGGCCTGAGAGGAACGATGGAGATCTACCGCGAGGACAAAAGCGTGGTTCTGCGCTATGCCGAGCACCTGCAAGGTCTCTCCCCGGCCGGGCTGCACCAGGTCTCGATGCGCGAAGGGGCCCGTATTCTGCGGCTGTCCCCCTACCGTCAGGTCGGGATCGACGTCCTGGACCTGTCCACGCTGTCCACGACCGGAACCTTCAAGGACTGGGTGGCCTGCGTGGCCGTCGCTCGCACGCGGGCGGCCGGCCGGCATGTCATCGCGGCACAGAGCTCGGGCAACACGGCCAACGCGCTGGCGGCTTACGCCGCCCGCGCCGGGCTGCGCGCCGTGATTCTGTACCCTCCGCAGTCCCGCAGGCGGATCCACGCCGTTCCGGCACGGCATCCCGGCATCGATCTCGTGGAGGTGGACGCCTGCGAGAAGCACATCAAGGACATTCTGCAGGACGCGGCACGCGCCGCCGACGTGCCTGCCCTGCCGACTCTGCACGACCAGTACGAGGGCAACAAACTGCGGGCCTACTTCCTGCGCGATGCCGTGGGCAGGAGCGGCCAGGGGTGGGACTGGCATGCGCAAGCACTGTCCAGCGCCTATGGGCCTCTGGGCTTCTACCGGGGGCTGGCCGAGACCTGCTCTGCGAGTCCGGCCAGGGCGAAGGTGCCGCGCTTTTTGGGAGTACAGCAGGAATCGGTCGCCCCGTACGCCCGCGCGCTGAGCGGTGCCGGGCCGCCGGAAGAGGACGTGGTGATGCTGGAGCCGACGCTCTTTCGCCGGTCGGTGCCGGCGGACCTGATCGACCGCGTGCGGCAGATGTGCGTCGCGAGCAATGGCACTGTGCGCTGCCTGCCCAATGCCCGCTACCTTCAGTGGGAGCCGCGGGCGGTCGCCATGATGGGCGAGGCGGGCGCGGAGATCACTCTCTCCGTCGACGGGCGGCCGCAGGAACGGGCCGGGCTGTACTCGCTGGCAGGTGTGCTCGAAGCGATCGAGGACGGCACGATCTCGCCCGGTGAGCGGGCCCTGGCTGTTTTCACCGGCGGGTCGGGCCCCGTGGCGGCGACTTTTCTTCCCGACCACCGGGTGACCGCGGCGGATGCCCGGTCGTATGTCACGCAGTTGCTGGCCGCACCGACAACCCGTCCGTGATCACGACGGTGAGGCGGGCTGTGCGTGCCGCACGCGATGCGGCTGAGCCGCCAAGCCCGGTGTCACGGACGGTGGGGCACCGGGCCGACCTGCGCATCAGTGAAGTCGCCACTGCGTCGGCGCCGCGACCACGCGGGGCGGGGCGGAACGCCCCGTGGGGATGTGACGGGAGGCTGCCCTCATCCCCCGGTCACGGGCTCACAGCCCCACGGGGACCGTCAGACCCACGTAGTCCATGAGCGGGCGCTGATCAGCTGGCGGACCTTTTGGGTCTCGGTGCAGGGAAGCGCGGCGCCACTGGGACTCGGCGTTCCGTTGCCGCAGGTGAGACTCGTGTCATCCACATTGCGGTTGGTGTCCGCCTGGCCCGGAGTAGGTACCGGGAGACCTCCTGCCGAAGACAGGCGAGCCGGGCATGCGTTCGAGGGTGTACTCAAAGGCATGAAATCCATGTCGTCCTCTTCGGGGCGGTGCTGTCCTGATTGTTTCCTGGCAGGAGGACGCGGATGGACCGGCCGGTTTCTGCGCCGGACGCTTCTCTGCTGATTCCGGTGAGGCCGGGGGCGGGCCTGCCCGAGGACCAGAGGGGGCGCCCGAGCGCGGCCTGGGCAGAGGAGGGGCAGGGTGCAGCGTCTGGCCGATGTGATGGTGGTCGGGAACGGCGCGGTGGGGCTGTCGGTGGCGGTCGAGGTCGCGCGCAGATCCCCTGAGTCCCGAGTCACGGTCGTGGCGCCTGCGGCTCGGACCCGAGGTGCGAGTGTGGCCGCGGGAGCCATGCTCAACTGCTTCGGAGAAGTGACCCGTTACACCCGCCTTCATCCCGCCGCCGAGGCCCGGTTCGCCGCGGCGCGGGATGCGCTCGCGCTGTGGCCTCAGTGGCTGTCCGCTCTGGAGGAAGACGCCGGTGATCCGGAGGCCACCGCGGTCCGGGCATCGTGGAGCGAGGGCACCTTCGTCATCATGAGCAGCCGCTCAGGGCGGATCGCGGAGGAGAACTTCGCGGCCATGCGCACAGCCGCCGCGGAGACCGGCGAGGCTCACGAGCTGGTGTCGTACGACCGCGTCGACGGCCTTTCACCTCGCCTGGACCACCGTCCCATGCAAGCCCTGTACCTCCGGCGGGAGGGCGCCGTGGACGCCCGAGCGGTGGTCACGGCCCTGGAGAAGGCAGCGCGTCGGCGAGGTGTCGAGCTGGTGGACGCCACCGTGCGGTCCTTGGCACTGACGCCGCACGGCGCGGTCTCGGGCGTGCGGCTGGGGGACGGCCGGATGCTGGGAGCCGGCACGGTGGTGCTGGCCGCGGGAGCGGCCAGCGGTGTTCTGGCAGCAGATGTGCTGCCGCCGGGTGCGGTACCGCCCATGCTCTACGGCACCGGCCTGGCCGTGAGGGTGACGAGGGAACCGAACACGGGGTCCCGGGGGCCGTACGTGATCCGCACGCCGAACCGTGCCGGCACCTGCGGCCTGCACGTGGTGCCGCTGACCGGGGAGGACCAACAGTACATCGGCGCGACGAACGTCATCAGCGTTCGGCCCGCGCCGGGTGTGCATCTCGGCCTGGCGCAGACGATGCTGAGGCAGGCTTTCGAACAGATCGACCACACCCTGGCTGTCGCCCACCTGCGCGACTGCCTGATCGGCGTCCGGCCGATTCCGCTGGACTGCTTTCCCTTGATCGGGCCCTGTTCGGTACCCGGCCTGTTCTTCGCCACCGGCACCTATCGCGACGGCTTCCACAGCAGCCCTGCCATCGCCCGGCACGTCGCGACGGCCCTCCTCCATGGCATAACCGATGATCACGGGGCTCCGTTCACCCACTTCGCGCCCGAACGGCTGCCGATCGAGACCTTGTCCGTCGCCCAGGCCATCACCGATACCGCCCGGCACGCGGCGGACACCATGCACGACCAGGGGATGAACATGCCGTGGTGGCTCGACCACATGCCTCTCGAAGAATGGGCCCACCAACGCATCGAGCGGTTCTACGACAGCTTGCAGGACCCCGTCGCGTTGCCGCCGGAAGTCGTCGACCCTCAATTCCTGGACCCCACGGCCACCGATCCCGCAGCTGTCGACCAGCTCCGCCGATATCTGCGCGAGGCGCGTCACCACCATGGCAGCTGAGACGAGTCCCCGTCGGCAGCATTCCCGACCCGGCCCGGCGCCTTGCCCCTCAGGAGGAGGCAGACGATGCACCTGCCAGGGACATGGCTCGAGCGGTTCGCTGCCGACGAGCGGCATTCCACACCCCGCGCCGGATTCGACATCGGCGAGGCTGTGGCTGCATACGACCGGTTGCTGAAGGCATTCCAAGGCCGGGTACGCATACAGTACGCAGTCAAGGCCCGCCCGGACCATGCGCTGCTGACAGCGCTCGTCCGGCGGGGCAGTGGACTCGACGTCGTAGCGCCGCAAGAGATCGAGCAAGCACTGCGTGCCGGCTGTGCACCCCGGCACATGTCCTGCTCGAACGCCTTCGCCGACCGGCAAGAACTCACCCACGCACGGATCAGGGGCGTCACCACCTTCACCGCTGACAGTTCCGACATGATCGAGCGCATCGCCAACGTGTGCCCGCACTCAGCCGTATTCATCCGTATCGCACAGGAGAACCTCACCCAAGCTGCCATTCCGATCGCCGGCCGCTTCGGCTGCCAGGAGGACGAAGCGCCCGAACTCGCCCTCCTGGCGGTCCGACGCGGACTGAAGGTGGCCGGTCTGACGTGGCACGTAGGCAGTCAGCAACGCGACCCGACGCAATGGGAGCAGGCACTCGAACGCGCCGCCCGCATCGTCCGGCGGACCGACCACCACGGTGTCACCGTCCACCACCTCAACCTCGGCGGCGGCATGCCCGCAACCTACCGGGCGAGCACACCCTCCGTGGAGACCTACGCCAGTGTCATCCTGGCCGCCGTCGACCGGCACTTCCCCCGCCACCGACAGCCACGGCTGATCATCGAACCGGGCAGGGCCCTGGTGGCCGACGCCGGCATCACCACGGCCTCCGTGAAGGCCGTCGTCGGCCGGCCCTGGGGCACCTACGTCATTCTCGACGTCGGCATGTGGAACGCAGGACTTCTGGACAACCTCTGCGGCATCGAATACCGCATCACCTTCCCCGGCCACCCCAGCGGCTGCGCCACCCAGCCCGTCACGTTCTGCGGCCCCACCTGCGACCCGCTCGACTGCCTGACCGCCACTACGCCCTACCGCGCTCCCGTGGCGCTGGCCACCGGTGACCGCGTCGTCATCTGGTCAACCGGCGCCTACTGTTCCACCAGCGCCCTGGCAGGATTCAACGGCTATCCACCCCTGCCGCAGCACGTGCACGCTCCTCCTCCGTAAGACCTGCCGCGCATATCCGCGAGGCACGCCTGCGAACGACGCAAGAGCGACGGGAGAACCTATGAGCGCCGGCTCCTGGCCACGACTCGGGGACTGGAACAACACCGACGAGCTGTTCGCCCTTCAGCGCGCCGCGCTCCCCGATGCCTTCGAACGTGCCGCACGGTCCCCGGGTTATGCGGGACTGCGAACACCACAGCGCCCCGACGACGCCATGGAACACCTCAGCCGGCTCGCCCTGACCACCAAGGACCAGCTGAGGCAGGGCTATCCTTTCGGCTTTCTCGCCGTGCACCGCCACGAGCTGGTCGCCTACCACGAGTCCAGCGGCACCGCGACCGGCCGGTCCACAGCCTCCTACATGACGGAAGACGACTGGGCCGAACTCATGGACCGTGTGCTGCGCGGCAGCGTGAAGCTGGCGTCCACAGACACCGTCCTGGTCAAAATGTCCTATGCGATGGCCACCGCTACGCACCAGATGCACGCCGCAGCACGCGCGGTGGGAGCCCTCGTCGTGCCGGCGGACAGCCGCAGCTCGGCGATGTCGTTCCGGCGCGTCCTGCGACTGCTGCGCGATCTGGAGGTCACCGTGGCCTGCTGCGTTCCGCTGGAACCACTGCTGTGGGCAGCATGCGCACGCCTGTGGCCGGAAGCGGCGACGCTGCCCGAGCGAGGAGGGCCTCTGCGGGGGATCGTCTCCTTCGGCGAGCCCCTCAGCGATGCCAAACGCACACGGATCGAAGCACTGTGGACGGGCGCCACCGTCTACCAGAGTTTCGGTGTCTCCGAATGCGGCAGCAACCTCGGCGGCCAGTGTCCTTCGGGGCGACTGCACCTGTGGGCCGACCGCTATCTGCCCGAGGTGTACGACCCGAGCACAGGAACGCTCGCCACCGAAGGCACCGGACAACTCGTCATCACCACGCTGTACCGCCGGGCCATGCCGCTCCTGCGCTACCTGGTGGGCGACCTCGTCGAACTGCGCTACGACGCATGCGACTGCGACTGGCACCTTCCCACCCTCCAGGTGCTGGGCCGCCCCGAGGCCTTGCTGAACACAGGGGCGAAACCCCTGTCCTCACTCGACCTGGAACAGGCCGTCTACTCTCTCCCGGAACACCTTGGCGTGCTCTTCTGGCGTGCCGTCAGCGGCTCCGGCAGCCTGCGCCTGGACATCGAATGCGAGCCGCGGGCCGCCCGGGAGGCCGAAAGCGAACTCCGCAAGCTCCTGCGCCACCAGCTCGGTGTGACGATCGAAACCCGGGCCGTAGCACCCGGAACCCTGGTCTCCCTCGACTCGCTCACCGAGCAGGAGCAGTTCGCCAAACCACGTTATGTCTTCCGTGAGGACGAGGACCTGTCAGGCGGTGTCCTGTATCCCCGCCCCACCTCGCCCGTAACGCACAAACCGACGTAGCTGACGGGCGCCGCCGGTATACGCGGTGGCCGCCCCTGACCGGTGGGCACCGTCAGCCCAGTCGACCGTCCAGCGCTTCGCTGTGGGTGTCCGTGACGGGGGCCGTGGCCGGGACGGCCCCCGGCCTTCTCGAGGCCTGCCTCCAATCCTCCAGCGTCCTGGCCCAAGCACACCAGGACGTCATCGGCCGTTCGCAGAAGGACGACGCGAACTCGGCCCGGGTTCTGCTGCGGCTGCTGCGACCGGCGCAGGGTGACCCCGCCAAACTGACCGTCGTCTCCCCGGACAGCGCCGAACTGCACGTGCTCATGCCCGCCGCGCGAAAGGTCGCGGAGCTCCAGGAGGCGCTGTCCCACTTACGGGGGGATCTCGGCCCTCTCCGACCGGTACCACGACGGGGGTCATGCACCGGCTGAGGGAGGAGAGCACCGAGGTCGTCACCGGTCTCGGCAATCTGCGAGCGTGCGTGGACACCCTGGTGGCGAACGCGTCCCGGCAACTCCTGGTGTCCCAGCCGGGCGGCGGTCAGGGCGCGCTGTGGGAGCCGGCGCAACGTACGCAGGCGGCGCTGGCCCGCGGCCTGCAGTTGCGCTCGCTCTGGCGGCCTCGCCCAGGGCGAGGCCGTCACCATCGGCGCCGACGACGACGCCGACGAAATCCTGCGCCCCATGGCCTCGCACAGGTACGCCGCCGGGTCGGCATGGTCGCCCTGGCCGGCGTCGCCCGAGCCCTGCCGGACCGCCAGGCTCCGCCAGTTGTTCGACCGGCGGGGCGCCGGTGCTCCGCGCACAAGCGCAGCCGGCGAGAAGAGGCCGTCCAAGGCTGGGAAAACGGTCGTCTGACCGTTCGAAGGGGTGGTGGCTGTCGGACTGCCCGACTCCTCGCACAGGCACTGGGCACCCCGCTCAGGGCCATGAACGCATACACCGTCTCCATCGGGGTACCCAGGGGGCGGACCGGGCCCAAACGGCGACCCCGGCCCGGCAAAGGCAGGCCCCCATGGTGTCCTCATCGGCTGAGCACCGCGTCACCTTCCCCCTGCTCAAGGCTCAGTGGCTGTGCCAGACCTTCGTCCACTGGCCCTACGAGCCGGCCGTGGTGCAGTCAGCCCTTCCCCCCGGCCTGAGCGCGGACCTCTACGACGACGCGGCCTGGGTCAGCTTCACCCCCTTCCTCATGAGCCACGTACGACCGCCCGGCCCGTCGGCCGCGCCCCGGGCCACCTTCCCCGAAACGAACCTGCGCACCTATGTCCGCCTCGAGGACGGCACGGACGCCCTGTGGTTCTTCTCCCTCGAGGTATCCAGCGCCCTGATGCTCACCGCCCGCCTCGCCGGCGCCCCCTACCACCTCGGGGACCTCAGCCTGCGCACCAGAGGCGACGGCAGCATCACCTACACGGGAGTCCGCCGCGGCGGAACCCCCTCCTACCACCTGACCGTCCGCCCCGGCCCGGCGCTCGTCCCCGACGGACGGGACATCTGGCTGACCTCCCGCTGGCGTGCGGTCACCCGCCGGGCCGGACGGCTGTGGCAGACCCCCGTCGAACACGAACCCTGGCCGCTGTCGACCGCCCGCGAGGACGGACTCGAACAATCCCTCACCCAGGCCGCAGGCCTCCCACCACCCGACGGCACCCCCGTCCTCCACTTCTCACCAGGGGTCCGTCGCGTCCGCCTGGGAGCTCCCCGCCCCGTAGCCCGCCCCCGACTCCACGGTTCGTCGTGACAGCGCTGAGAGACGGCAGTACGACTGCCGGCCGACTACGGCAACAGCCCGGACCATCTCCGGGCCCCCCGACAGGCGGGAAGCCTGGGCGGTGCTGGTGCGCCGCATCCTCCGCCGCCATGTCCGGCAGCCCCACAGGCCTGGTACCGATCGTCAGGGGCAGGGCAGGGCGGTGAGGACGGCGTGGTGGACCGCGCGGGCGAGGCGGGCGCCCCACAGGGAGCGCGGTCCGGCGAAGGCATGTGCCGCGCTGCCACAACGGGGCTTGCGGGCGGCTACGCACACGGCGTCAGTGGGGGTGCCGGAGCAGTCGTAACCGGCATCGAGGAGGGCTTGGACCTTGGCTTCCGTGGCGGTGACCACGGCGTTGACGAGGGCGGCGTCAGTCAGGGCCACGGGGAGCGCGGCAATGATGTTGATCGTGCCGGGCAGTGCCGGGGAGACAATGCCCTGTTCCGGGGACGCTGCCCATCCGCGCACCGTGACGCCTGCCGTGGCGAGGGCTTCGACACCTTCGTCTCGGGCGTGCGCGTGGGCGGTGATGTCGGCGGCGGTCATCAATCCCACGCCCGCTCCTTGTGCGCCTGCGGCCTCGGCGAGGTCGGCGAGGTGCCGGTCGGGGTCGGTACGCCGGTAGCCGTGGGCCACCTGGGCGTTGAGGACCCAGGCGCGTTCGCCGATGCCTCCGCCCAGAACGGCGTTGCTGATCATCTGCCAGCCCGGTCCGGCGGACCACAGCAGGGTGTGCAGCCGCTGGCCGTCCTCGCTGCGGGGCAGTTGCCGCACGGACAGCAAGCCCGGGCCGGTATCGGTACGAGGCGGGATGACAGCGGCCACGTGGTGGATCTCCTGGAGGTGTGCGCGGGACCTCTGGTCGGATGAATTGGGCATGATCGACCGTCGAGTCGGCCGCGTGTGCACCCCACTGACCGTGGGGTGCACACCGGACACGTCACGGCATGGCCGGTGGAGAGCCCCGTCGACGCGGGGTGCTCCAGCAGCGGGGCTGCTGCCTGTGCTCGCTGCGCGGGAGCAGAGATTGCAGCCTGGCCCGCATGTGAGGGGGCGGTGTTTTGTTGTCCAGCGCCTGTCAGGCTGCGGCGTCCTTCATGTCGATGCCTTTGGCGGTGACCAGGCGGGCAGTGCCGTCGGCCAGCCGGTAGGACAGGCCCACCACAGCCGTCCGGCCCTCGGCGACCGCCTCCGCCAGGATGCGGGAACGGTCCAGGAGCAGGTCCACGGTGTGCCGTATGTGCTCGGCGATGAAGTCCTCCTCCTCCGTACGGCCGGCCGCGTGGGCGGCGAGCACACTGGTGGTCACCCGCTCGATGACGTCCCGCACATACCCGCCCGCGGTCGTACCGTCCTGCACCGCGGACCGGGTCGCCGCGACCGCACCGCAGGAGTCATGCCCCAGCACCACGACCAACGGGCAGCCCAGCACGCTCACCCCGTACTCGATACTGCCGAGCACCTCCGGACCCGTGACATGCCCCGCCGTACGGACGACGAACAAGTCACCGAGACCACGGTCGAAGACGATCTCGGCGGCCAGACGGGAGTCGGAACATCCGAACATCACAGCGAACGGATTCTGCCCCGGCGCGACTTCGGTGCGACGCGCGGCATCCTGGTTCGGATGCTCCGGGGAACCGGCGACGAACCGCTTGTTACCGGCCATCAACATCTCGAAAGCGCCCTGGGCAGTGAGGGAATCAGTCATGGGCGGAAGACTACGACGCGGCCCAAGGGCTGCGCGACCTGCACCCCAAGCCAGAGGTTGTCTCCTTGATGGGCAGAGGGAACCGGCGCAGGCGGAGGCAGCGTCCGTCGATGCACAAGATCGCTAGCGGGCGCACAGGAGCGTGAGATGGCCGGCACAGCCACCCGGTACCTCTATCTGGTCCGGCACGGCGAGGCAGCGTCGGAGCAGAGCGGGCTGACGGAGGCCGGCCGTCGGCAGGCCGTGCTGATCGGCGAACGCCTCCGGGACATCCCTCTCGCCGTTGTTCACCATGGTCCACTGCCCCGGGCAGAACAGACCGCACGTCTGATCGGCGACCAGCTGACGAACGTCCCCCTGCGTATCTCGGAAGCAGCCGGTGACTACGTTCCCTATACGCCGGAAAGGGACGAGCTCCCCGAGGAATCAGCGGACTTCCTCCTCCGCTTTCTCGCTGGTGCCACCGAGGAGGAACGGGCGCACGGACCTGCGCTGGCCCGCCAGGCGCTGGACGCCTTCACCGGCCCGGTGAACGGTGATCAGGACCGGCACGAACTGGTCGTCACCCACAACTTCCTGGTCGCCTGGCTCGTCCGGGACGCCATGCACGCCCCGCAGTGGCGCTGGCTCGGCCTCAACCACGGCAACGCCGCACTCACGGTCATCCGGTACGCGCCCGGTCGGCCGGCCTCCGTCCTCACCTCAAACGACATGCGGCATCTGCCCGCCGATCTGCGCTGGACCGGATTCCCACCGGAGACGCACATCTGAATGCGCCTGCCACATCCGTACACGGGGCAACCGCGCGGCGGGAGCAGGTGCGTCAGGCCGCCTCGGCTGAGAGGACCGGTGCGTCCTCGCCGAGGTAGGCGCGGGCCAGGCGTAGGGAGTCCTCGAAGATGCGGTAGCTGGTGACCAGGCCGTCCCGCACTGTGATCTTGAGGACGAACTCGTCGTCCAGTACCTGTCCGGACCGGTGGTAGCGGTAGGCGAAGCGGCCGGGGATCAGGACCGTGTCACCGAGCGTGGCCATGCCGTGGATGTCGAAGGCGAGCGGTTCGGCGACGGTGAAGACGAGCTCGAAGAACTCCCGCAGACTCGCGTGCCCGCGGCGTTCGCCGGCCCAGGGCACCAGAGTGGGGTCGCCCGGCACGTACCAGTGGGCGTCCTCGTCGACCAGGGCGAGCAGCTGCTCCGGATCGTGCGCGGCGAACGCGGCGTGGAGCGAGCCGCTCTCCGTCTTCCTGCCCGCCGCCCACCCCCTCGCCCAGGGGCTGGCCCGTCGGCCCGCCGATCCGACGATCCTCGGCGAGATCCCCCTGGTGCTGTGGCCCCGCGACGTCTCACCACGTTCCTACGACGAGATCATCGCTCTGTGCCACCGCGTCGGCGTCAGCCCCCGCATCGCCGCGGAAGGCCACAGCGTCCAGACCCTGCTCGCCCTGGTCGCCGCCGGATTCGGCGCCGCCGTCCTGACCGACTCTCACCGAGCCCTGCGCCGCACCGGCGTCACCCCGCGACTCCTGAACCGCACAAGCACCACACTCCACCTCGTCCACCGCACCGACAATGCCAGCCCCTCCCTCACCCGCCTCCTCGACGCCCTCACCAGCGGGCCACGGTAGGAACTCGGTACGCCTTGCCCCTGCGCCCGGGCCGCCTTGCGGAATCGCCGGCGGAGGCGACGACGGCGTCCGCCGGACCTGCGGCTTCCCCGCGCCAGAACCCCTTGGAGCGATCACCGTTGAGCGGTGGTGCTGGCTCCGTCGAGTGATTCCCGGATGATGTCCGCGTGCCCTGCATGCTGGGCGGTCTCTCGGATCAGGTGCAGCAGGATCCGGCGCGCCGACCAGTGGACCGTCTCCGGCGGGGACCACGGCGTACTGGGGAGGGGCACTCTTCGGTCCAGGTCCCGCAGGTCGGCCACCGCCTGGTCAGTCGTCCGCGCCGCGGCTGCGTACTGATTCAGCAGCCCGGTGAGCGTCTCGTCATCGGCCATGTCGTACTGCCCCATGTCCAGCATGCCCTCTGGCAGCTCACCGTCCCCCTTGACCATGATCTGCATCCACACGTGCTCACCGCGGGTGATGTGCTTGATGATTCCGCCCAGGGTCAGGTCGCTCGCGGTCGTGCGCTGGGCGGCCTGTGCGTCGGTGATACCGCGGACCGTGATCAGCAGCAACTCCCGCTGCTCCGAAAGCGCATGCAGAAGCTCACCGCGCTCGCCTCGAAGAAGTGGGGTCGGGTTGTGCGACGAAGTGGTCATGAACAGACCGTAGGGGGCATATAGGCCGTGGGGTGTCCTCGATGTGCGACCAGGGTCAGTCCGTCGGGCCAGAACGCTTTAGGCCGGTGACCAGGTCGTGCAGGGCGCCCGGGAGGGCTTGCCCCTCCCCCGCCCCTTGGCTCGCAGCAGACCTTCCACCCGTCGCCTGAGCCGCACCAGCCCCCACACCGCCTGGGCCAAGACCACGACCGGCGTCTGAGCTGCGGTGGCGGGCCCTGTCACAGACCGCCTTGACTTGTTCGGGACGTCAGGGTTGATGGCCAGTGCGTCCTTGCGGCCGGGGTCAAAGCGTTCGGGGTCAGGGAAGCATGCGTCCTTGCGATGGATGGCGTACGTGCTGAAGCCGATGAGGGTACCGGCAGGCAGCTGTACACCAGCGAGTTCGGTGCTGTGCGTGGTGGTGCGCGTGAGGAACCAGCCCGCGGAATACAGCCGCAGGGTCTCGGTGATGACCTGGCCCAGGTAGGGCAGGTCATCGAGGTGCTCATGGGCGCCAGCGCCGTCCGCGAGGACGCGGTCGACCTCGTCGTGGACTCGGGCCTCCACATCGGGGTGAGCCGCGATCAGGGCCAAGGCCCAGGTGAGGATGTAGGTGGTGCTCTCGACGCCGGCACCATAGAAGGTGACGACCTGGTCGGTGACTTCCTCGTCGCTCAGCCCCGGCTCTGAGCCCGGCGGATCGACGTGAGATGAGGGCGATCCGCTGTCGAGCAGGGCGTCCAACAAGTCTGCCGCTCTTCGCCGGTGTTCTCGGTCCCGCTCCCGCCTTGATGAGGGTGTTCAGGTAGGCGGCGACGGCCGCGCGGACCGCTTCGGGCATGTCCGTGCGGAACAGATTGGCGACGGGGGGTGGAAGGAGGGCTGGACCAGGGTCCGCAGTCGTTTGTGTTCTGCATGGGGGCAGCTGGCCAGCCCGTTTCCGGCTACCTCGCGGACGCGCTGCCACATCGGGCCGTACTTGTCGAAGGTGCGGGGGTTGAGGAGCACGTGCCGGACGAGGGCCGGTTCGTACACCATGACCAGGGGGTGCGGTCCCAGCTGGAGGCGGATCGGCCCTATCCCCCATACAGCGCAAAGCTCTGCCCCTGGCTACCAACCGGCCGAACCCCAGATCGGGCATTGAGGTTAAGGAACAGGAATCAGCGGTTCTGGGGTCGGTCGTCTTCCCGGGACGGTGCCGGGTCTTCCAGGTATGCGGGGCAGTCGGCGTTGTGGCAGCGGCTGGGGGCCCAGACAGGTACGAAGACGCCCAGGGTCTTGTGCCGCCTCTTGATCGTCCTGGTCACGGGCTGCTTGCAGACCGGGCAGAGAAGCTCTCCCTGAGGACCGGTCTCATGCTGGACTTTGCTCATCTTTCACCACAGATCCCGGTAGTCGGAACATGGAGAGGCCAACGGATGCGGCCAGGACGACGACGATGACCGCGAGGCTGATGGGCGAGGGGATTTCCGGGATCCTGGGGCTGATCGTTTTGTGGGAGGCCTGGAGGATGAGCTTGACGCCGATGAAGGCGAAGATGATCGCCAGGCCCTTGCTCAGGTAGTGGAAGCGGTCCAGGAAGCCGGCGAGCGTGACGCCCGGGATCCCGGCCCCTCGCATCTCCGACCGGCCAGCGATTGCCGGCCGGTCGGAGAAGGTGACCGCATCTGGAGAGCTATCGGCCCCGGCGACGTCGACCGCGGTGCGCCTGCTGCACCATGTGAGCGCATTGCCCGGGGCGCCGGAGGAAAGCTCGCGTATCAAGCCAGAAGCGGTGCATGCGGTCTCGTCAGCATGCAGGGGGGCACGTCGTGGGCCTCGCCGATCATGCTGCAGTCACCACTTCCGGGTGCCTGACCCGCACCGCTTCCGTTCCCTGTCCGTTGTGGCGCGCCGCCCATCCCTCCAATGCTGTGTGACAGGCGTGGTCCAGGTGCCGCAGCTCGGAGAGATCGAGCTCGATGGGGCGGTCCTGGGGCAGGGCCTCCAGTGAGTCCAGGATGTGGGGCAGCCGCAGGAAGGTCGCGCTGCCGGTGAGCCGCACCCGGATCCTGCCGTCGGTGAGTTCGGTGATGTGCGTGTTGACCTTGGAGGTTGTCCAGGCCGACTTCACGACCGCGAGGAGGATGCCGATCATCACTCCCTCGAACATGCTGGTCACCACGATCCCAACGGCGGTGATCGCGAGAATGGCGAGTTCGCCGCGGTGCTCGCGCCACAGCGGCCGGAACTGCTGGGCGGGGATGAGTTTGCAGCCGGCGTGGACGAGTACGCCCGCCAGCGCAGCCAGCGGGATGAGGCCGATGGCGGCCGGGAGCGCCACGACGAACACCAGGAGCCATGCGCCGTGGAGGATGCGGGAGAGCTGGGTCTTCGCACCTGCCTGGACGTTGGCGGAGCTGCGGACGATGACGGCGGTCATCGGCAGGGCGCCGAGGAGGCCGCACACGGTGTTGCCCACCCCCTGGGCCACCAGCTCCTTGTCGTAGTGGGTGCTGGGGCCGTCGTGCATCCGGTCGACCGCGGCGGCACTGAACAGCGTCTCCGCCGAAGCGATGAGCGTGAAGACAACGATGGTGCCGATCAGGCCGATGCTGCCGAGTGAGGAGAAGTCGCTCAGGCCCGGCGGCTGGATAGCACCGGAAAGGCCCTTCACCTCGACGTTGGCGATGTTCAAGCCCGCCACCGCGGTCACCGCCGTGGCCAGCGCGACCGCCGCGAGCGGCGCGGGGACGAGCTGGGCCTTGGCCGGGAGCTTCTTCCACAGGACGAGCACAGCGATGGTGGACAGGCCGACCGCGAAGGCGGTCAGCGCGTCGCGGTTGGTCACGACATCCGCGATCAGCCCGGGGACGCCCGCGATCTTGTCCAGACCGCCGCGCGGCTGTTTGACCCCGGCCATCGTGTAGAGCTGACCGAAGATCAGGATGAGTCCGATGCCGGCGAGCATGCCGTGCACGACCGACACGGAGATCGCGCGGAACCAGCGGCCGAACCGCGCGAATCCAAGGGCGAGCTGGAGCAGGCCGGTGCCCAGCACGATGACGCCGAGTGCACCGAGCCCGAATTCCCGCACGGCCTCGAAGACGAGCACCGTCAGGCCGGCGGCCGGGCCGCTGACCTGCATGACGCTGCCGGGCATCGCGCCCACCACGAGGCCGCCGACGATTCCGGTGATCAGACCGAGTTCGGCCGGTACGCCGGAGGCCACGGCCACGCCGACGCACAACGGCAGAGCCACGAGAAAGACGACGAGCGAGGCGAGTACGTCCTGGCGCAGGACGCCTGGCTTCCTGAGGTTGGAGAGCATGGGTGAGAGTCCCTTGTGTGTTTCTTCCGGGCGGGTCACAGGGGCGGGAACGGCAGGACGCCGTCGGGCCGTTGTGCGCTGACAACGCCGGTATGGACCTCGTAGTACCAGGCGTGCAGCGCCAGCTGACCCCGGTCGATCTGCTCTCGGATGCAGGGGTAGGTGCGCAGTGTGTCCAACTGGGCGATGGCGTGACGCTGGACGGCTTCCGCCATGTCGGGTGAGGCGCTGTTCACCGTGCGGGCGGGTGCGTTGTGGGGCAGGGAGTGCTCCAGCCAGCCCCGTACGGCCGGCACGGAGGAGAGGTCGTCGCCCCGCACGACGGCGCCGACGGCGCCGCAGTGCGAGTGCCCGCAGACGACGATGTCGCGGACGCCCAGCACGCTGACCGCGTACTCGATGGTCGCGGCCTCACCTGTGGGGCGGGCGCTGTGGTAGTCGGGCACGATGTTGCCCGCGGTGCGCAGCTCGAAGAGCTGGCCGGGGTCCGCGCCGGTGATGAGCGCGGGGATGACGCGGGAGTCCGCGCAGGAGATGAAGAGGACTTCCGGGGACTGTCCGGCCTCCAGAGCCCTGAGGCGCTCGGCGCGCTCGGGATCGGCAACGAGGGTGGTGGCGAAGGAACGGGCGTTGTCGATGATTGATTGCATGGTGGCCTGCCTCGTGGGGCACCGCAGCGTGTCGCCGGGTGCGGCGCGTGGTCGGGTCAACTCGAAGAGCATGTCGAGCGGTCATGGTGGTGCACGGCGTCATCGCGCGGGCGCCAGCCGTCTGCGGCCAATTCTGCTCGACCGCCGGAGCCCATTACTTTACCCATGCATTACCGCTACGTGAAGTCCTTTACCCTTCGTCAAAACTCGGACATTAAACGTTACTTGTACCCGGAGTGGTACAACCAAGTACCGTGCACCATCTGGAAGTAGGTGCTCCGGTGAGCTTTTTGTTGAATCCTCAGCGAACGGCTTTCCGGACGCTTTTCACCCTGCCGAGCGGGAACCGCGAACCACTGCCGTCCCGCGCAGTCGTACGCTCGCAGGCTGTGACCGGAGGCGGCCGGGGCGCGGGGAGCCCTGCCAGGAGCCCAGGTTCAAGTCAGCGGTGGTGTCGTGGCGTGGACCTCATGGTGTTGCTGCTGTTTCCGGTACGCCGAATCAATGCGGTGGAGGGTAGGCCATGTTCAGCGGCTTACGGGAATGCATGTCCGGACCTGTACGAGAGGCTGCCGAATACCGTGGGCTGAGGTCACCCCGTGGAAGGGTGAAGAAGTCGGCACACTCGGCTCCCCCGGCGAATGGCCGTCATTGCCGATGCCCAATCCAGCGAAAGACCGGTCCGGTAAGCCCCGCGGCAACGGACATCACCGAGACCAGCGGTCGCTGTCAGTGGCATCCTTTGCGAGGACGCGCCATCGGCGACATACGATGAGGGCCTCTACGCGGGGGATCCGCTTGGCCGGCTGATGAGGTCCCACCTGGCCGAGCGCGCCCGCCGATCCGCCCCACACCGAAGCTGGCAGCATCGCCTCGACACGGCGTTCGGCCGGCAGCATCGACACTCCGATCGATCAAATCCGTGAACCCCAACGCTGTCCACGAAAGGACGTGCGCACCATGAACAACCCGACTCGCACCACCGACGGCTCCGAGCGTCAGCTGCTCGAATACATGCTCGACCACACTCGGGCCGAGTTGATCGACACGGTGCGCGGACTGTCTGAATCAGAGGCCCGCCGCCGACTCGTCCCGTCCATGACGACGTCGATCGGTCTGGTCAAACATGCCGCGTTCGCTGAACGGAACTGGTTCCAGCGCATCCTGGCAGGGCTGCCGGACTCCGAGTGCGACGGCCCGATGGTGGGTGAGGCCAGTTTCGTGGTCAGTGACGACGAGTCGGTGGCCGACGTGATCGCTGAATTCGAGCGCGCCAGCAACCGCGCACGAACGATCGCCGCGGATTTCGACCTCGATGTCACCCGTCAGCACCCTGCCTTCGGCACCGTCAGCCTGCGATGGATCTACCTGCTCATGATCCAGGAATTCGCCCGCCACGCCGGCCACAGCGACATCCTGCGCGAGCAGACCGACGCCACCCGCCCGGCTTGAGCGCGCCCCGGGGTTGGGGCTCCGTGGGCTCGTCAGGAGCGGAACTCCTCGGCGTGGTCCCGGGCCCACTGCGCGAAGGTGCGGGCGGGCCGTCCCGTAACGGTTTCCGCCGTCGGCATCGGGCCGATGGACGAGGGATCGTATGCCTCGACCTGTGAGGCGTCCGCATCATTGCCGCTGTAGTCCTCGAACCCGAGGAGGAAGTCGGCGCTCTGGGCCGCGAAGCCGCCCTGTGCGAGATAGATCTCGCGCGCCTCCTGCGGGGTCACCACCTCGAAGCGGATCTCCTCCTGCATCGCTTCGGCGATGAGTTCCACCTGGCGTCGGTGGGTGAGGAGTTCAGGCCCGTTGAGGGTGTACGCCTGCCCGGCGTGGCCCTCCTCGGTCAGAGCGGCCACCGCCGCATCGGCGATGTCCTGCTCATGTACCGGGAACCACGCGGCGTCCGGGGCCGGGTCTCGCACCACGCGCTCCGCGCGGATGGGCGGCCCCCACAGGGCCAGCTTGTTCATGGCGAACTCACCGGGGCGCACATGTGTCCACTCCAGCCCCGACGCCTCGACCGCCCGCTCCACCGGCAGGTGGAAGTCGGTGTCGTATCCGGTGGTGACCGCGCCGGAGGACAGCACCACGATGCGGTGCAGGCCCGCTGACTTCGCCATGCGGACCACCTCCTCGGCGGTCGCCGCCACCGGGAAGAGGAAGAGCGCGTCGACACCCTCCAGGGCGCCCTTCAGCGTCTCCGGACGGGTGAGATCGCCCTCGTGGACCACCACTTCATCCGGGAACACCCCGGTGCGCGCCCGGCGGGTCAGGGCCCGCACGGCATGCCCTCCTTCCACGAGTTCCCGCACGATGTTCCGCCCGACATTGCCGGTCGCTCCCGTCACCAGGATCGTCATGGATCACCTTTCGTCTCGTCTCGTCACATCCGTCAACATGCCGTGCGGGCCCCGATGCCGTTCTCCAGCGTGCGGATGACCCATGCGGAGGCGCCGTGGCGCGGCAACGTCCCCCCGCTGACCGCCATACAGCCCGCGGAGACGTGGGCCCACAGCACATGCTCCATCCAGTCGCCGCTCACCTCCGCGTACAGCAGCCCCTCGGCCTGCCCCCGCCTGATCAGCCGCCCGATCTCCTCGCCCGCCGGATCGGGGCCGCCCCGCGCGGCCACACACTGGGTGATCCGCGCATCGCCGTACAGGAACAACACGTAATCGCCCACGTCGAGCATCGCGACCACCAGCCGACGCAACGCCTGCAAGGGCGGGCCCTGATCGATACGAGCCTCCTTCAACGACTCGTCGAGCCGCTGAAGGGAGTGCTCGACGACCGCCGAAACGAGCACCTCCCGGTCCGGGTAGTACCGCTGGAGGGTGCTGCGCCCGACGTCCGCCGCTGCCGCGATCTCCGCCAACGTGGCATGAGGCCGACGGGACAGGACGGACGCCGCAGCGCCGAGGATCGCCTGCCGCGTACGGCCGCGGACCCCCGACTCATGTCTGCTGCTGACCATGACCCGACCGTAACGGTCAGCTCCCCGCACATGGCAAGGAGCGCCTCTTTATGGGGCGTTGGTGACCCATTTTTGTGCCGTCCGCTGCCCTGCTTCAGTCCGGCTTCGGGGACGAAGGTGGAACCGTAGTGGGGCGCTGAGATCGGTTGGGGGCGCTCAGAGTCAGCCGTGGCGTCGCCCATAGCTGTGTATGTAACCGACATGTATGAGCCAGCGGTTGGGCGGAACCCTTCACCGGGTCAGGTTCATCCTGGTGATCAGAAGCGTTCGCTCGTACCAACTCGAACCGAGCGGTCGGCACCCCCCAACCCCAACCGATATTGAGGCAGAAGCAATGCGCGCTCACAAGCTCACCTTATCCGCCCTGGCCATGGCCGCAGGCCTTTCGCTCACGGCCTGCCAGAACGACGACGGCGGCACGGGTCAGAGCAGCCCGTCGTCCGCCTCCTCCGCGTCTCCTTCGGGCGGCGGTTCGGGCTCGGGCGGTTCGGATCAGGGCGGCGGAAAGGGCTCCGCCGGTCAGGACCCCCTGGGCAGAGCTCCGCCGGAGAGAGCTCCGCCGGGCAGGGCACGGCCGCCGGGGCCGGCTCCAAAGAGAGCGTCAAGGTTGCCAAGTGCCGCACCCGGGCGCCGCCACGTTGCCCGTCACGGACGGCTCCGGCTCCCCGGTGAAGGTCGGCCCGATCGAAAGCGCCGGTCAGGGGCAGCTGATCAACACGCCCTTGACGGATGGCCTCCAAGACGTGTCCGACGCTTCCGACGCTTCGCGTGACCGAGCCGCGAGCGGCCGACGGCCGCTGGACGACGCCCCCTACCGGGCGGACCGGTCGTTTCACCGGCTCCGCCGCCGGCGTTCGCATCGATGTCCTGAGCTCCGGTCGGCACAGCGAAATCGTCCGCGTCACCCAGGCATGATCCCCTGAACACCGGTCACGCCCAGGGCCCCTTGGGTCCTGGGCGTGAGGCGGGCCCCGGGCGCTCAGGGTTCCTCGGGGAAGTGGCAGGCCACCTCCCGCGCCTCCCCCGGCACCGCGATCCGCAAGAGCGGGGCCTCGCTCCGGCAGATTTCCCGCGCCTTGGGGCAGCGGGGATGAAAGGTGCAGCCGGGCGGGGGTGCGGCCGGGCTCGGCGGGTCGCCGAGGAGGGTGATCCGCTCCCGCGCGCGTTCGGCGGCCGGGTCGGGCAGTGGGACGGCGGAGAGCAGGGCCCGCGTGTAGGGATGGGCCGGCGCCGCGTACACCCGTTCCTTGTCGCCGATTTCGACGATCCGCCCCAGGTACATCACGGCCACCCGGTCGCAGACGCGCTTCACCACCGACAAGTCGTGGGCGATGAAGAGGTAGGCGAGCCCGAGCTCCCGCTGCAGCCGTTCCATCAGGTTGACGATCTGGGCCTGTACGGAGACGTCGAGGGCCGAGACCGGCTCGTCGGCGACGATCAGGCGGGGGCCGGTGGCGAGGGAGCGGGCGATGCCGATGCGCTGCGCCTGCCCGCCGGAGAACTCGTGCGGGTAGCGGTCGATGTGCTCGGGGATGAGGCCCACGAGTGCCATCAGCTCCGCCGCCCGTTCGCGTGCCTCCGTGGCCGGACGTCCCTGTACCAGCAGCGGGTCGGCGATGATCCGGGCCACGGTCTGGCGCGGGTTGAGGGAGGAGTGCGGGTCCTGGAAAACCATCTGCAGGTCCCGGCGGAGCGGTTTGAGTTCGCGCTGCCGCAGCCGGCTGATGTCGCGGCCGTCGTAGGTGATCGACCCGGCGGTCGGTTCCAGGAGCCGCACGATCATGCGGCCGGTGGTGGACTTTCCGCAGCCGGACTCGCCGACGAGCCCCAGGGTCTCGCCCGCCGCCACGTCGAAGGAGACGCCGTCGACGGCCCGTACGGGAGCCGAACGGCCCCGCTTGCCGGGGAAGGTCATGGTCACGTCCCGGACGGAGAGCAGGGGTTCGGCGGGCGCGGTCATCGGGTGCCTCCGCACGGGTGGGCAGTGGTGTGCAGGGACAGGTGGCAGGCGACCAGGTGGCCGTGGGAGGGGCTGAGCTCGGGCCTGGTCTCCGTGCAGCGGGCGCGGTCGGCCGGCGGGGCGGCCGCCGCGCGCGGACAGCGCGGCGCGAAGGCACACCCGGGGGTGGGCGTGAGCAGGGAGGGCGGGCTGCCCGGAATGGCTCGCAGCGGCTGGTCGTCGCCGTCGTCGAGGCGGGGCAGGGAGTCGAGCAGGCCACGGGTGTAGGGGTGGGCCGGTTCGGCGAACAGGGCGTCCACCGGGGCCTGTTCGGCTGCCCGGCCGCCGTACATCACCAGCACGTCCTGGGCGACGCGGGCGACGACGCCCAGATCGTGCGTGATCATGACGACGGCGAGTCCGCGCTCCTCCTGCAGGCGGGCGATCAGCTCCAGGATCTGGGCCTGGACGGTGACGTCGAGGGCGGTGGTCGGCTCGTCGGCGATGAGCAGCTCGGGTTCACAGGCGAGCGCCATGGCGATCATGACGCGTTGGCGCATGCCGCCGGAGAACTGGTGCGGGTACTCCCCCGCCCGGCGCGCGGGCTCCGGGATGCCGACCTCGCCGAGCATCTCGACGGCCCGTCTGCGGGCCGCCGCGCGGCGGGAGCCGAAGTGGACCCGGTGGTGTTCGGCGATCTGCTCGCCGACCGTGTAGTAGGGGTGGAGGCTGGAGAGCGGGTCCTGGAAGATCATCGCCATCCGGCGGCCGCGCAGTCGGCGCAGCTCGCGTTCGGGGAGGCCGACGAGTTCCCGGCCGTCGAGAGTGATGGAGCCGGTGACCTCGGCGTCGGTGTGCAGGCCCATGACCGCCATGGAGGTGACGGACTTGCCGGAGCCGGATTCGCCGACGATGCCCAGGGTCCGGCCGCGGTGCACCGTCAGGGCGAGGGAGTCCACGACGCGTGCGGGGCCGTGCTTCGTGGGGAAGGTGACGGTGAGGTCCCGCACGTGGAGCAGGGGTGGCTGTTCGGCGGTCATCAGTACCTCACTCGCGGGTCGACGACGGCGTAGAGCAGGTCGACGGCCAGGTTGGCGACGACGATGAAGGTGGCGGCCAGCAGAGTGACGCCGAGGATGACGGGCTGGTCGCCGGTGGACAGCGCGCCGTAGAAGAGCCGTCCGATGCCCGGGAGCCCGAAGATGGACTCGGTGATGACCGCACCGGCGAGCAGGCCGCCGAGGTCCATGCCGAAGAGGGTGAGGATCGGGGTCATGCCCGCCCGCAGGCCGTGTTTGACGACGACGGTGCGGCGCGGCAGGCCCTTGGCGCGGGCGGTGCGGATGTAGGGCTCCGCCATGGTCTCGATCATCGAGTTGCGGCTCTGGCGCGCGTACATCGCGGCGTACAGCACGGCCAGCGCCAGCCAGGGCAGGAGCAGGTTCGACGCCCAGTCCAGCGGGTCGTGGCCGAAGGGGACGTAACTCGGGTAGGGCAGCAGTCCGGCCACCCGGATGAGGCCGTAGATGAGCATCATCGAGGTGAAGTAGACCGGCAGGGAGGCGGCGGCGACGGCGCCGACCATCAGGGCGCGGTCGGTGAGGGAGTCCTTGTGCAGCGCCGCGGTGACCCCGGCCGTGAGGCCGAGCAGCAGCCAGAGCACGGCCGCCCCCAGGGCGAGGGACGCCGAGACCGGCAGGCGGTCCATGAGCAGGTCCCAGACAGCCTGGGAGTTCTCGTACGAGTAGCCGAGGCAGGGGAAGTCGCAGTGCAGGGCGTACTGGCCGCTGCCCACGGTCCGGCCGGTGAAGATGCCGGTGACGAAGTCCGCGAACTGCCGCCACAGCGGCTGGTCGAGGCCCATGTGGGCGCGGATCGCGGTCAGTCGTTCCGCGCTGCACGACTTGCCGCAGGCGGCGGCCGCGGGGTCGGAGGGCAGCACGTAGAAGATGGTGAAGGTGACGGCGGCGATGGCGATGAGCACCCCGATGACGGCGAGGAGCCGGCGGCCGATGTAGAGGATCATGCGCGGCCGCTCCTGGGGTCGAGGACGTCGCGCAGCGCGTCGCCGAGCAGGGTGAAGGCGAGCACGGTCAGGAACAGGCAGGTGCTCGGGATGACGAAGTACATGGGGTCGGTGTCGTAGAAGGCGACGCTCTCGGCGATCATCTGCCCCCAGGAGGGGGTGGGCGGCCGGACGCCGACGCCCAGGTAGCTCAGGGCCGCCTCGGTGGCGATCATGCCGGGGATGATGAGGGTGGTGTAGGCGATGACGGGCCCGAGGACGCCGGGGAGGATGTCGCGGGTGAGGATGCGCCAGGGCCCCGAGCCGCTGACGCGGGCGGCGTCGACGTACTCGCGGTGCTTGAGGGAGAGGGTCTGGCCGCGGACGACACGGGCGATGCCGGGCCAGCCGAACAGCCCGATGACGGCGGTCATCAGCACGATCCGGTTGACGTCCTTCGCCACCGACATCGTCGCGATCATGAAGATGAGGGAAGGGAAGGACATGGTGAGGTCCATCAGCCGGGAGAGGACGGTGTCGGTGCGGCCGCCGAAGTAGCCCGCCGCGATGCCGGCCGCCGTACCGGCGACGACGACGATCGCCGTGGCGGTCAGGGCGATCAGGAGCGATACCTGGGCTCCGTGGACGACCCGGGCGAAGAGGTCGCGGCCGGTGACGGGTTCCACGCCGAGCCAGTGGTCGGCGGAGATGCCGCCGAGCGGGCCGAGGGGCTGGCCGCCGAGATAGGGGTCGACGGCGCTCTTGTCGAACTCCTCGGGTGTCCAGCCGGCGAGGGAGCTCAGCAGCGGGGCGCCCGCGGCCATGAGCAGGAAGAGCGCGACGACGAGGAGCGAGATCCGTACGGAGGGGCGACGGCCCAGTTCGGCGCGGGCGAGCCGCCAGGGGCCGCTGCCCGAGGGGACGTCGGCGGCGGGGGGTGTGGTGGTGGTCATGGGGGTACCGGTCCTCAGCCCTGGCTCTTGGCGGGGTCCTTGAGGCCGACCGTGGCGTAGTCGATCTGGCCGCCGAAGGACGTGTGCCCGTAGGCGCCGGCGATGTTGGTGCCGAGGACGAGCGGCCACCGCCGGATCAGCACCGGCACGGTCGGGGCCTTGGCGAGGATCTCGCCGTCCAGCCGCTGCCAGGCCCGGCCGGCCTCCGTGGCGTCCGTCAGGGCCGCGATGCGGTCCATCTGCTTCATGGTCGCGTCGTCGCGGAAGAGCGAGTGGTTGCCGGAGTTGCCCTTCTCCTTGATGAAGCGGGCGTCGAAGACGAAGGGCAGGAAGGTGGAGCCGGAGGGGTAGTCGGGGCACCAGCCGGTGTACACCATGTCGGTGCGGTTCTTGGTGTCGCCGATGGTGGCGTAGAACGCGGACGGGTCGACCGTCTCGATGGTGACCTTGATGCCGGCCCGGGCCAGGGACTGCTGGATGGCCTCCGCCCGGCCCTTGTCACCCGACGAGACCGTGATCTTGGTGGAGAGGCCGTCCGGCTTTCCGGCCTCCTTCAGCAGTTGTTTCGCCTTCGCCGTGTCGCCCGTGGCGGGGATCTTCAGGGTGTCGGGCTGTTTGCCGCCGAAGAGCGCGGCCGGCATGTACGCGGTCGACAGGTCGTTGAAGGCGGGGCCGCCGGAGGAGGTCAGGACGGCGCCCCGGTCGAGGGCGTACTGCACCGCCTGACGTATCTTCACCTCGTTGAAGGGGGCGCGGCCGGTGTGCATCTGGACCATGTCGGTGCAGTTGGTGGATTCGGCCAGGAGCCGCTTTCTCACCTCGGCCCTGGGCAGCACCTTCGCGGCGCTCTCCGGCCGCAGGGCGCCCCAGGAGACGGCGGAGGCGTCGGCGCCCTGGCTCGCTATGAGCCGGTCGTCGATCTGGTTGGCCTTGAGCCCCATGACGACGACCAGCTTGTCCGGGTACGCCTTGCGCACCTCGTCGGTCTTCGGGTCCCACTTGTCGTTGCGTACCAGGACGAGCTTCTTGCCCCGGTCGTAGGACTCGATCTTGTAGGGCCCCGAGGAGAAGGGCCGGTTGTCGTAGCGCGGGCCCTTGTCCTGGCCCTGCGGTACGGGCGCGAAGGTCGGCATCACCGTGGCATTGGGGAACTCCGCGAAGGGCTTGTTCAGCTCGAAGACGATGGTGTGATCGTCCGGGGTCTTGATGGAGTCCAGGTGTTTGCCCTGGGCGGGGCCCTGGTAGCCCTCGGCGCCGGCGAGGTAGCGGGCCGCGTAGTCGGCGCCGCCGGGAAGATCCGGGGAGAAGGACCGTTCGACGTTGTATTTGACGTCCCGCGCGGTGACGGGTGAGCCGTCCTCGTACGTCACCCCCCGCTTGAGGTGGAACGTCCACGTCCTGGCTCCGTTGGACGGGGTGCCCAGGTCGGTGGCCAGATCGGGGACCAGTTGATTGCCCTGTGTCCCGGGGGCCGCCTTGTACGTCACCAGGGTCCGGTAGAGCAGCCGGGTCCCGAAGTCCATGTCGTTCATGACCCAGTTGCGGGCCGGGTCGAGGTGGGTGAAGTCCTGGTTGGACAGCACGGTGAGCGTGCCGCCCTTCTGCGGGGCACCGCCGATCACGGAGCCTTCGCCGGCGGGGTTCTTGCCGCCGTTCCTGCCGTCGCCTCCCGCCTGCTTCCCGCCGGAACATCCGGCCGCGGCGAGTGCGAGGGGGGCCGCCAGTAGGGCGGCGAGGACAGTACGGGTGCGCTTGTTCATCAGTGGTCACTCCGTGAACAGTCGAACAGTCGGGGAGACTGAAATGTGACCCGTAACATAGTAATGTGAAATTGCACTGACAAGGTGTCAGCCTCGCCGTTATCCACCTGTGTCCGAGGAGGAGTCCCCATGAACGAACCAGCGGTCACCGCACCCCGCACGGTAAGTCACGACCTGCCCGTTTCACCGGAGTTGGCGGCCTTCATGGCCGACGGATGGGCGGCGAGCCCGCTGCCCGGTGACATCCGGCTGCCCGTGGCGGACCTCACCGCCGTACGCCGGGAGAGGCTTTCCGCCCTCTTTCCGGGCGAGCGGCTGATCGTGCCCGCGGGAGAACTGAAGGTCCGCTCCAATGACTGCGATTACCGCTTCCGTCCGCACAGCGGCTATGCGTGGCTGACCGGCCTGACCGGCGAGGAGCAAGCCGGTCATGTGCTCGTCCTGGAACCGGACGGCCCGCACCGGCACGAGCCGGTGCTCTATGTGCGGCCGCGCTCCCCGCGTGACGGCGCGGAGTTCTACCGCGACCGGCGCTACGGCGAGTTCTGGGTCGGCCCGCGCCCCGACCTCGCCGAGGCGGAGCGCATGACCGGCATCCGCTGCGCCCACCAGGACACCTACGCCCAACTGCCGCCCGGGCGCGACGCCTCCCGCGATCCCGAGCTCGCCACCGCCCTGAGCGAGCTGCGGCTGATCAAGGACGCATGGGAGGTCGAACAGCTGCAACTGGCCGTGGACCACACCGCCGCCGGCTTCACGGACGTCGTGCGGGCGCTGCCCCGCGCGCTGGCCCACCCGCGCGGCGAGCGGTGGATCGAGGGCGTCTTCGCCCTGCGCGCCCGCACGGAGGGCAACGGCACCGGCTACGAGACCATCGCCGCCTCGGGCGCACACGCGTGCGTGCTGCACTGGATACGCAACGACGGGCGGCTGGACCCGAGCGAACTGCTGCTCCTGGACGCCGGCGTGGAGACCGACACCCTCTACACCGCCGACATCACCCGCACCCTGCCGCTGTCCGGGCGCTTCTCACCCGTGCAGCGCCAGGTCTACGAGCTCGTCCTCGCCGCCCAGGAGGCGGGCATCGCCGCGCTCAAGCCGGGGGCGAGCTTCCGCGACTTCCACCGGGCCGGCATGCGGGTGATCGCGGAGGGTCTCGCCGAGTGGGGCGTGCTGCGCAGCGCCGCAGGCGACCTCCACCGCCGCTACACCCTGTGCAGCAGCGGGCACATGCTCGGTCTCGACGTCCACGACTGCGCCCAGGCGAGAGCGGACACCTACCTCGACGGCGTCCTGGAGGAGGGGCAGGTGCTCACCGTCGAACCCGGGCTCTACCTTCAGAGCGACGACGAGACGCTGCCGGCCGCGCTGCGCGGGATCGGGGTGCGCATCGAGGACGATCTGGTGATCACCCCCGACGGGGCGCGGCTGATGTCCGGGGCGCTGCCCCGGACCCCGGACGCGATCGAGTCGTGGATGGGCGAACTGTTGGAAGGCTGAGAAGAGTTATCCGAGGACGACCCTTGGCAGCGGTAGTGCAATGTGAAATATTACTGCCGTGCCCACCAGAAACTCCTCGGACGTCATCGTCGTCGGAGCGGGCGTGGTCGGCGCCGCCTGCGCCTACTACGCCGCCCGCTCCGGCCTCTCCGTCACCGTGATCGACCGTGGTCCCGTCGCGGGCGGGACCACGGGGGCCGGTGAAGGCAACCTGCTGGTCTCCGACAAGGCGCCCGGCCCCGAACTCGAGCTGGCCCTGCTCTCCACACGCTTGTGGCGGGAGCTGTCCGAAGAGCTGCCGGTGCGCATCGAGTTCGAGGCGAAGGGCGGCCTGGTCGTCGCCTCCGACGCCCCGGCGACGGCCGCGTTGCGGGACTTCGCCGCGGCGCAGTCGAAGGCGGGCGTCCAGGCGGACGAGGTCCCGGCCGCCCTGCTGCGCGAGCTGGAACCACACCTCTCCCCCGCCCTCGCGGGCGGCTTCCACTACCCCCAGGACGCCCAGGTCCAGCCCGCCCTCGCCGCCGCCCACCTGCTGCGCGCCTCGGGCGCCCGCGTCCGTACCGGCGAGGAGGTCACCGCGATCCTCACCGGCCCGGGCGGTGAGGTGCGGGGCGTCCGGACGCCGGCCGGTGACGTGCACGCGCCGTACGTGGTGAACGCGGCCGGCACGTGGGGCGGCGAACTGGCCCGGCTCGCCGACTCGTTCCTGCCCGTCCTGCCGCGCCGGGGCTTCGTACTCGTCACCGAACCGCTGCCGCGCGTCGTGCGGCACAAGGTGTACGCGGCGGACTACGTCGCCGATGTGGCGAGCGGATCGGCGGCCCTGCAGACCTCGGCCGTGGTCGAGGGCACCCCGGCGGGACCGGTCCTGATCGGCGCCAGCCGTGAACGGGTCGGCTTCGACCGCAGCCTGTCGGTGGAGGTGCTCCGACGCCTCGCCGAGGGGGCCACCGCCCTGTTCCCGGTGCTGGCGAAGGCGCGGGCGATACGGACCTACGCGGGGTTCCGTCCGTACCTGCCCGACCATCTGCCCGCGATCGGAGCCGACCCCGGCGTGCCCGGGCTGCTGCACGCCTGCGGCCACGAAGGCGCGGGGATCGGCCTGGCCCCCGCCACCGGCCTGATCGTCGCCCGGCTGATGACGGGCGAGCGACCGCCGATGGACATACGACCGTTCCTTCCGGGCCGGTTCGCGTCCGCCGCCTGACCCCCTGTTCCCTTCTGTTCCCGTCCCGTCCCGAGAGGAGGCCCGCAGTGGCCCGTACCCCCGCCGGTCTGGTCAGGGCGGAGCCCGGTCCGCCGTTCGAGATCACCTTCGACGGCCGTACGCTCACCGCCCTGCCCGGTCAGTCCATCGCCGCCGCGCTGTGGGGGGCCGGCATCCTCGCCTGGCGCACCACGCGCGAAGGCAACCGCCCGCGCGGGGCGTTCTGCGGCATCGGACAGTGCTACGACTGCCTCGCCACCGTCAACGGGGAACCCAACCGAAGGGCCTGCCTGGTGCCCGCCCGGCCCGGCGACGCGATCACCACCCAGGAAGGACACGGCCATGCCGAGCTCAGCGTCTGAGCCGTACGACCTCGCGGTGATCGGTGCGGGGGCGGCCGGTCTCGCGGGTGCCGGGGCCGCTGCCCGCCTCGGCCTGTCCGTCGCGCTCCTGGACTCCTCCGGGCAACCCGGCGGCCAGTACTTCCGCCACCCCGCCCCGGCCGCGGGCGCCCGGCGGCCACAGGCCCTGCACCACGACTGGTCCGCCTTCACCCGACTGCGCCGTGGCCTGGAGACCGACGGCATCGACCACCTCACGTTCCACCACGTCTGGAGCGTGACGTGGGAGAGCGACGGCCTGTGGAGCGCGCACGCCCTGACCGGAGCCGACGGCGACGGCGACCGCCCGGTCCGCGTGCGGGCCCGCGCGGTCCTGCTCGCGACCGGTGCCGTTGAGCGGCAGCTGCCCTTTCCCGGCTGGACACTGCCCGGCGTCGTGGGTGCCGGAGGCGCCCAGGCGATGCTCAAGTCGGGGCTCGTCCTGCCCGGCGCACGGATCGTCGTCGCGGGCAGCGGACCGCTGCTGCTCGCCGTCGCCTCCTCGCTCGCGGGGGCGGGCGCGGACGTCCCCGTCGTCGTCGAGGCCTCCGGCTATCTCGGCTACGCCCGGCATCCGCGGGCCCTGGCCACCAACCCGCACAAGCTCCTCGAAGCCGCCGTGCACGGCTCGGCACTGCTGCGTCACCGGGTCGCCCTGCGGACCCGCAGCGCGGTCACCGAGGTGCACGGCACCGACCGGGTGGAAGCCGTCACGGTCTCCCGCCTCGACCGCCACTGGCGGCCGGTGCCGGGGACGGGCCGCCGGATCGCCTGCGACGCGCTGGCCGTGGGGCACGGGCTGATACCCCAGACCGAGCTCGTCACCGGGCTCGGCTGCGCGATGCGCCGCACACCGGACGGAACGTACGCCCTCGCCCTGGACGATCTCCAGGAGACCTCGGTCGCGGGCCTGTGGGCCGCCGGGGAGACCGGTGGGATCGGTGGCTGGCAACTGGCCCGCACCGAAGGTGAGTTGGCGGGCATCGCCGTGGCCGCCCGACTGCGCGGCGAGCCGGAGCTCACCGGCAGCGGCCGTGTGCGGAAGCTGCGCCGCCGCCGCGTCCGCATGCGCGCCTTCGCCGACGCCATGGCCGCCGCCCACTCCCCCGCAGCCGGCTGGAGCGACTGGCTCACCGACGACACGGACGTCTGCCGATGCGAAGAGGTGACCGCGGGAAGGATCCACGAAGCGGTCACCTGCTTCGGTGCCCACGACGCGCGCACCGTCAAGCTCCTCACCCGCGCGGGCATGGGCTGGTGCCAGGGCAGGATGTGCGCGACGGCCGTGGCCTGCCTCGCCGCCGGGGGTACGGCGCAGGGGACCGTACCGCCGTCGGCCGAGCGCAGGCCGCTCGCCGTGCCCGTTCCCCTCGGGGTGCTGGCCGCGCTCGACGACCCGCCGTCCACCGAAGAGGGCACCGGCTGACCCTTGCCACACCGTTTTCGACTGCCTCCGCGTGACATGAAACGTCTCCCATCAGAAGGGTTACCGGCATGACCGCCACCTCCTGGAACACCGACCGCCCCTGGCGCGGCATCATGGTCGCCACCGCGCTCCCGCTGCGCGAGGATCTCTCCGTCGATTACGACGCCTACGCCGATCACGTCCGGTGGCTCCTGGACAGCGGCTGCGACGGCGTCGTCCCCAACGGTTCCCTCGGCGAGTACCAGACCCTCACCGCCGAGGAGCGGGCCCGCGTGGTCCGCACCGCGGTCGAGGCGGCGGGCGACGGCGCCCGGGTGATGCCCGGCGTCGCCGCCTACGGCAGCGCCGAGGCGCGCCGCTGGGCCGACCAGGCCGCCGAAGCTGGCTGCGGTTCCGTCCTGCTGCTGCCGCCGAACGCCTACCGCGCCGACGAGCACGCCGTACGCGCGCACTACGCCGAGGTCGCGGCGGCAGGGGTACCGGTCGTGGCGTACAACAACCCCATCGACACCAAGACCGACCTGACCCCCGCCCTCCTCGCCGGGCTGCACCGGGAGGGCAGCATCGTGGCGGTCAAGGAGTTCAGCGGCGACGTGCGGCGTGCCTACGAGATATCCGAACTCGCCCCGGAACTCGACCTGCTCATCGGCGCGGACGACGTCCTGCTCGAGCTCGCCACCGCCGGGGCCGTCGGCTGGATCGCCGGCTACCCCAACGCCTTCCCCACCACCTGCGCCGAGCTCTACCACGCCGCCGTCGCCGGAGACCTGGAGACGGCGCTGCCGCTCTACAGGTCGCTGCACCCGCTGCTGCGCTGGGACTCCAAGACCGAGTTCGTGCAGTCCATCAAGCTCTCGATGGACATCGTCGGCCGCCACGGCGGGCCCACCCGGCCCCCGCGCTTCCCGCTCAGCGGGGAGACCGAGGCGCAGGTCCGCGCCGCCACCGAGAAGGCCGTCGCCGACGGTCACCGCTGACGACCGACCCGCCGCCGACCGCCGAAAGGCCCCCTGCCGAAAGGACGCTCGTGCGTACCCGTCATGTCTTCCATGCCGTCGACTCGCACACCGAGGGCATGCCCACCCGCGTCATCACCGGCGGCGTCGGGGTGATACCCGGCACCACCATGGCCGAGCGCCGGATCCACTTCATCGAGCACCTGGACCACCTCCGTACCCTCCTGATGTACGAACCCCGTGGTCACGCCGCCATGAGCGGCGCGATCCTCCAGCCGGCCACGCGACCCGATGCCGACTACGGGGTGCTCTTCATCGAGGTGTCCGGGCTGCTGCCGATGTGCGGACACGGCACCATCGGAGTCGCCACCGTGCTCGTCGAGACCGGGATGGTGCCGGTCACCGAGCCCGTCACCACCGTACGGCTGGACGCGCCGGCCGGACTGATCACGGTCGAGGTGCGGGTCGAGGACGGCGCGGCGAAGTCCGCCACGCTCACCAACGTGCCCGCCTTCTGCGTCGGTCTGGACCGGAAGGTGGCCGTACCCGGCTACGGGACGGTGACGTACGACCTCGCCTTCGGGGGCAACTTCTACGCCTTCGTCGAGCTCGAGGCGCTGGGCCTGCCCTTCGACCGGGACCGCAAGGACGAACTCCTCGCCGCCGGGCTCGCCGTCATGGACGCCGTCAACGCCTCCCCGGACCGGCCCGTCCACCCCGAGCGCCCGGAGATCAACGGTCTCAAGCACGTCTACCTCGCCGCGCCCGGCTCCGACGCGTACCGCTCGCGGCACGCCATGGCCATTCACCCGGGCTGGTTCGACCGTTCTCCCTGCGGCACCGGAACGTCGGCCCGGATGGCCCAGCTGCACGCCCGCGGGGCTCTGCCGCTCGACCGTGACTTCGTCAACGAATCCTTCATCGGTACGGAGTTCACCGGTCGCCTGGTGGCACAGACGGAGGTCGGCGGGCTGCCCGCGGTCGTACCGACCATCACCGGCCGCGCCTGGATCACCGGCACGGCCCAGTACTTCCTCGACCCGGACGACCCCTTCCCCGGAGGCTTCCTCCTATGACCGCCCAGCAGACACCGGACGACATGACCTCCTTCGTCTCCCGCAATCCGGCCGCCCCCTCGGACATCGTCGCCGAGTTCACCGCGCCCGGCGCCTTCGCCACCGCCGATGCCACGGACCGGGCGCGTGCCGCCCAGGCCGGCTGGCTGCACGGCGGGGCCGCAGCGCGCTCCTCGGCCCTCTCGGCGATCGCCGGGGCGGTCGAGGCCGCCGCCGAGGAGCTGGCCGACCTCGCCGTGCGGGAGGTGGGCAAGCCGATCGCCGAGGCACGGGCCGAGGTGGCCCGCACCGTCGCGATCTGGCGGTACTACGCCCAAGCCCCCTACGAGCCCACCGGCGCCGTCCACGAGACGGCCACCGGCCCCGGGCTCCTGCTGACCCGCCGACGGCCGCACGGCGTGGCGGGCCTGATCACCCCCTGGAACTTCCCCTTCGCCATTCCCAGCTGGAAGGCCGCGCCCGCTCTGGCGGCAGGCAACACCGTCGTCCTCAAGCCCGCGCCCGAGGCCACGGCCTGCGCCCTCCGCCTCGCCGAGATCGCTCGACAGGCCCTGCCGGGCGGGGTGTTCACGGTCGTGCCCGGCGGTCCGACCGAGGGTGGCGCCCTGCTGTCCACCGCCGACGTCGTCTCGTTCACCGGTTCGACGGCCGTAGGCACCGCGGTGGTCCGTGCGGCCACCGCCCGGGGCATCCCGGTCCAGGCCGAGATGGGCGGGCTCAACGCGGCGATCGTGCTGCCCGACGCCGACATCGAGCGGGCCGCGGCCCATATCGCCTCGGCCATCGCCGGCTACGCGGGGCAGAAGTGCACCGCCACCAGCCGGGTGATCGCCGTCGGCGCGGCCCTGGAACCGCTGCGCGAGGCGCTGGCCGAGGCGGTGCGTACGCTCCCCGTCGGCGACCCGGCCGATGCGGCCACGGTGTGCGGACCGCTCATCTCGGCGTGGGCGCGCGACCGGGTCAGTGCGGCCCGGGGCGATGTCTCCGTCCTCGCCACGGGCGCCACCTGCGACGGGCCCGGTTGGTACGCCGCCCCGACGCTGGTGGAGAAGGTGCCGCAGGGCCACCGGCTGCTCGGCGAGGAGGTCTTCGGGCCGATCGCGGCCCTGCTGCCGGCGGACGATCTGGCGGACGCCGTCCGGATCAGCAACTCCGTCCCGTACGGCCTGGTCACCTCCGTGCACACCGCCGACCTCGGTACGGCTCTGCACGGTCTCGACCGGCTCGACACGGGTATGGTCCGCGTCAACGCCCCGTCCACCGGCGTCGACTTCCATCTGCCCTTCGGCGGCGCCAAGGCCTCGGGGCACGGACAGCGTGAACAGGGGCACGCCGCAATGGAGTTCTACACATCGAGCCGGACTTACACCCTGGCACCCTGATCGCAATGTGACATTGTACGCTGGTGGTCCAGTCCATCGGGGCACGAAAGGGACACCATGGGGCACCTCAAGCAGCGCAACCTCATCACCGCCACGGAGCGGCTGCGCGACCAGGTCGCCCACGCCCTGAGGGCCGCCCTGATCTCCGGTGAACTCCGCCCCGGCCAGGTCTATTCGGCGCCGGGCCTCGCGGAGGACTTCGGCATCTCCGCGACGCCCGTACGCGAGGCCATGCTCGATCTGGCCCGGGAAGGCCTGGTCGAGCCGGTCCGCAACAAGGGCTTCCGGGTGACCGAGGTCAACGAGCGCGACCTCGACCAGTACACCGAGATCCGCACGCTGATCGAGGTGCCGATGACGGGCCGGATCACCCGTACCGCGGCCCGCGAGGACCTGGAGGCCCTGCGGCCTGTCGCCGAGGAGATCGTGCGCGCCGCGCGCGACCACGACCTCATCGGCTATCTGGAAGCGGACCGCCAGTTCCATCTCTCCCTGCTGGCCCTCTCCGGCAACGAACGCCTCGTCGAAACCGTCAGCGACCTGCGCAAGCGCTCGCGTCTGTACGGGCTGACCGGCTTGGACGAGCGCGGTGAGCTGATCCACTCGGCCGAGGAGCACCTGGAACTCCTCGATCTGATGCTGGCCGGTGACGCCAAGGGATCCGAGAAGTGCATGGCCCGGCACCTGGGACATGTGCGCTCGCTGTGGGCCAAGGGCGCGAGCGCCGACCGACCGGTCGAGCGGCAGAAGGGACGCGCTGCCGCCGCCCGGGAATGACCGCCGCCCGGCGGTGCCCGTGCTCGCCGACCTGCTGGCCGCACGCACCGACTGGCCGCCTCTCTACGACCCGGCGGGCCGTGCGTCATCGCCGCGCGTGATCCCGGCGCACCGAAGTGCGGAGCCGCGGAGAAATGCCCACGATGGAAGTAAGCCCCGGGCGCAGCGAACCGGGCGGAACAGGGGGATCAGGAGCAGGGACGAAGGCCGGGAGACGAGATGGCTGAGCAACGATTCACGATCGGGCTCGAACACGCCACCAGAGGCGCGGAGGACCCCGAGCTCGTCAAGGTCCAGGAGTATCTGTCACGTTACGGCTACCTTCGCGAGAGCGGGCAGCGGGGCCTGCTCGACGACGCGACGAGCGACGCGCTGACCACGTTCCAGCGCTTCTTCGGACTCGAGGAGACCGGTGAGGTTGACCGGGCAACCATAGAGGCGATGGAGAAGCCCCGCTGCGGAGTACCCGACACGCGGAGCGTCGAGCGGGTACTGGACGGCGACAGTGCCGAATTCGTACTGAGAGGTTGCAAGTATGAGCAACAAAATCTGACGTACCGGTTCTTCAATGACACGCCGGACATCACCGCGGAGGACGAGCGGGGCTCGGTCGGGAATGCCTTCGACACCTGGGCCCGTGCGCTGTTCGACATGGGCTTCGAGGCGACGACCTCCTCGGACGCGGACTTCGCGGTCGGATGGGCCAGTGGATCACATGGCGACGGGTCCAGCTTCGACGGCATCGGCAATACGCTCGCCCACGCGTTCTTCCCCCCGCCGTGCGGTGGGACCCATGCCGGAGCTCTACACTTCGACGACGCCGAGAAGTGGAGCATGACCGGCGGCGGTATGACCTTCGACACGGAGACGGTCGCACTGCACGAGATCGGACACCTGCTGGGACTGGACCACTCCCAGGTGGCCACAGCGGTCATGGCACCCACCTACAGCGGAGTCCACCGGACCCTTTCCCAGGACGACATCGACGGAATCCGCACGCTCTACCCCGCGGCGTGACGCGCCGTGGCGCGACGGCGGCACCCTCGGCCACGGGGCCCGGCGCAAGGCGCGGGGCCGCGGGCAGGAGTGGTCTCCGGCCCGCGGCCCCGAATCCTGCGACGAGGTGGTGTTACTCGCCCACGACGCCCGACTTGGCGATGACGACCTTCGCCCGGGGGGTGCCGGACTGGCTGCCCAGGGACTCGATCTTCGTCACCAGGTCCTGGCCCTCGACGACCTCGCCGAACACCACGTGCTTGCCGTCCAGCCACGACGTCACGATCGTGGTGATGAAGAACTGGGAGCCGTTGGTGTTCTTGCCGGCGTTGGCCATGGACAGCAGGAACGGCCGGTCGTGCTTGAGCTTGAAGTTCTCGTCGGCGAACTTCTCACCGTAGATGCTCTTGCCGCCGGTGCCGTCGCCGCGGGTGAAGTCACCGCCCTGGAGCATGAACTCCGGGATGACGCGGTGGAAGCCGGAGCCCTCGTAGCCGAAGCCGTGCTGGCCGGTGGCCAGCTCGCGGAAGTTCTGCGCCGTCTTGGGAACGACGTCGTCGTACAGCTTGAAGACGATGCGCCCGGCAGCGTCGCCGTCAATGGTGATGTCGAAGAAAACGTTGGTAGACATAAGGACATCCTGTCATGGCTCCGGCCGTGCCCTGGGCACCCATGGGCGGGTCGCCCATGACCCGGGTGACGCGTTGCTCCATACGGCCCGCACGCGGCGCCGACCGGTGGAGGCAGGACAAGCGATCAATCATGCCAAACCGCACGTGATCCTGCCATGCCCCACCCGGCGGTGGCGACTAGCAGTTCTCGCTGATGACGTCCTGGAGCGTCGACAGGGAGCTCTGGTCCTCCTCCAGCTTCTTCTGGAGCTGCTCCACGATCTTCTTGAGAGCCTGGATCTCCTGCTGGTCCGGATTCGCTTGCGCCTCAAGGGCCGCGATCTTGTCCTGGAGCTCACCGATTCGTTCTCGGGTGCGGTCGATTTCCTTCTCGAGTTCCTTCGCGATGCGCTTCATCATCGCGCAGCCGGATTCGTGCGGTGGGGGCAACTCGATCACTCCCTGTCTGATCCTCGCGAGCCGCGACGCGGGCCGTTCCCTGGTCGGTTCGCGGCTCGCTCAGTCTTCGGCACGCCCGGGCACTCCGCATGCCCGGAGGCCGGCCCGTTCAGCCGTTCGGGGCCCGGGGCGGACCGCCGCAGCCGGCTCCTGCCGCCGCCTCTGCCAGTCGGGCCGAGTGAGTTCGTACTCGACTTCGCCGTGCTCGGAACCCTCGATCACCTCCGGCCAGTCCCCGGTGAAGCTCCGGACGAAGGACAGGCCGGCCTTCTCCATGACACGCCGGGACCGTGCGTTGACGGCCATGGTGTTGGCGGTCACCCGTTCCACTCCGAGGCCCGTGAAGCCCTTGTCGATCAGGGCCCGCGACCCTTCCGTGGCATAGCCGCTGCCCCACGCGGCCTTGTTCAGCCGGTAGCCGAGTTCGACCACGGCGGGGCTGTGCTCGGCCAGCGGCCGGAATTCGAACCAGCCCAGAAAGGTGCCGGTGACCTTCTCCTCCGCCGCCCAGTAGCCTCGGCCGCCGAGGCAGGGGTACGAGCGGAGGAGCCTCGGGACGGTATGGGACTCGATCGCCTCGCGATCCGTCGGCCGGCCACCGTTGATGAAGCGCATCACGTCGGGGTCGCCATCGAGTGCGAGCAGATGGCCGGCGTCGGCCTCGGTGAACGCACGGAGGACGAGCCGGCCGGTTTCCAGGAAGTTGCGCATGCGGGAATCCTCACCACCGGCGGCCCGGTCCGCCACCGGATTTACCGGGCCGGCGAGGGGCCCGGTTCCATCATGGCGGCAGCCACCGGCAGGTGACCCGCTGCATGGGTGACCTTGCCCGTGCGGCAGCGCTCCGGAACCGTGGCGCCTGCATAGGGTCGTTCGGGTCGTACCGCCCCGTCGGGGCCGTCCGTGCGCCTCGCCGCCGCCCGGCCCCGCTCATCACATGAGATTCTCGTCGAGACAAGGATATTCACCTCATGAAATCCCTTCTCCGGAGCCACACGCGGCTCGTCGCCTCGGGACTGCGCACGGGAGTGACCGCTACCGCGCTGACATGCCTGGCCATCACCGCGACGCCCACCACTGCCGTGGCAGCACCGGTGTACGACGACTCCTACGCCGACCGCGCTGTAGCCATCTTCAACTTCGTCTGCAGCCCGAAGGACCGCACCAAGACGTGGTACGAGAAGTACTCGGCGATCGAAGACCGCGCTCCCTACGCCCTCAAGGACAACACCAAGACCATCGCCGGCGAGGTACGGCAAAGCCTCTACGGCACGCGCGAGTTCAATCCCGTCACCCGGCGGAAGATGTGCAAGGACCCTGCGGCCCACGCCAAGGCCGTCAACACCGTCACCACCAAGCTCAAGGGAAAGCCCAAGGCCGAGTACTCGGACACCGCGGGCCTGGAGAAGTTCGCCAAGCAGAAGCTCACCGACTTCGAGAAGCTCAACAACGACGAGACGCAGGGGAAGTTCGGCACCAAGCTCTGGATCATGCCTGACCCGAAGTGAGCCGGCCGAGGCGGTCGCCGGTGCCACACCCACACGCGGGTGAGGCGGTGGTGATCGGTCCGACGTGACGGCGGCCCGTTCCCCTCGGCGGGTCGCCGCCCTTCCCCGGGCCCGGTCAGGGTCTGCCCATTCTTCGGAGGAACCCTCATGCCCGACGGCAAGCGCATCCTGATCACCGGGGCAGGCTCCGGGTTCGGCCGTAGTGCCTCTCTGCGCCTGGCCGAGCGCGGCCACCATGTCATCGCTGCCACCGAGAACCGGCCGCAGATGACCGGCCTCATCGACGCGGCGAAGGAACGCGGCGTCGAGCTACAGGTGGAGAACCTCGATGTCACCAACGAGCTCCACCGACGTCATGCCCACACCTGGGACATCGACGTTCTCTTCAACAACGCCGCCATCGGCGAGATGGGGCCGCTGTCGGAGATGCCGTTGGACCTCATTCGGAAAGTCTTCGAGGTCAACGTCTTCGGCAACCTCGCCCTCACCCAGGGATTCGCCCGGCAGATGGCCGAACGGGGAAGTGGACGCATTGTCTGGCTGTCCTCGATCGCCGGTCTGACGACCAACCCTTATCTCGCCCCCTACTGTGCCTCCAAGTACGCGATCGAGTCGATCGCCCAGGCCCTCCACGACGAACTCAAACCGCTGGGCGTGCAGGTCGCCACCATCAATCCCGGTCCGTATCAAACGGGCTTCAACGACCGGATGGGCAACTCCCTGCGCACCTGGTTCGACCCCGGGAGCAGCTTCAGCGCCGAGCGGTTCACGACGGACCTCGGCGTCGACGTCCACCTCACCGACGACTACGGCGAGCTGACCGGCGAGAACCAGAAGGCCCCGGAGGAAATCGTCGAGCTGTTCGTGCGGCTTGCCGAGGAGGATTCCGGCCTCTATCGCAACTTCCTGCCGGCCGACCGCATCGACGAGACGAAGAAGCAACAGGCCGCCGTCTGGGATCTCCGCCGGTAGCCGAGCCCCGGGCTCTGCCCGCGGGGCCGGGGCGCGCTCCAGGCGGGCGATAGCCTGAAACGCATGGATGACATCGACGGGGTGGAGGTCATCGCCTTCCTCGACGCCGAGGCGTTCGAGAGCTGGCTGGCCGAGCACTACCCCCGCCACGAGGGTGTGTGGATCAAGACAGCCAAGAAGAAGTCAGGTATTCCGACGGTCACCGACGACGAGTTGGTCGACATCGGGCTGTGCTACGGCTGGATCTCAGGGCAACGGCGGTCCTTCGACGAGCAGTACTACCTGCAGAAGTACGTGCCCCGTCGGCCCGGAAGCCTGTGGTCACAGGTGAACGTGGACAAGGTCGCGATGCTGACGGCCGCGGGGCGGATGCGCGAACCCGGGCTGGCGGAGGTGCGCAAAGCACAGCAGGACGGGCGATGGGCCGGTGCCTACGAGTCGCAGAAGACGGCGACGGTGCCGCCCGATCTCGCGGCGGCGCTCGATGCGAACCCCGCTGCCATGAAGGCGTTCGAGGCACTCGACAGGACCGGGCGCTATCTGATGATCCTGCCGTTGCTCCAGGCTCGCACCCCGAGGACCAGGAAGCTCCGGCTCGAGAAGGCCCTGAAGACACTGGCGACGGGTGAAGTACCGGGATAGTCCGATCATGTGCGAGTTCGGTGATATCCGGGGGCACGCCGGTCCTCGCCCGGCAGAATCAGGCTCTTCCGCCCCCTGCCGCTCATCTGAGCATACTCACCCAAAAGTATCCGTTGCGGTGGGACCCGACGCGGCACATAGTGGAACTGAGCCTGCACCTCGCGAGATCGGAGGACACCGTGATCGCCCTCGGAGTCATTCTGCTCATCATCGGCTTCCTCGCCGACATCGCCATCCTGTGGACCATCGGGATCGTTCTGCTCGTCATCGGCGCGGCCCTGTGGATCCTCGGCGCGGTCGGACATGCCGTCGGCGGGCGGCGGCACTACTGGTAGAGGACCACTGTCTGCCGACCGGAGAGCGCTGACGCGCAGCCTCCGGTGGCCTCACCTCCGCTTGCCGCAACACGATGCGATTCGGTCACCAGTCGAGTAGCGAAGCCTCGCCGCAGCGCACTTCGGTGCGCTCGGCAGAGGCTTCGCGTCTCGGACGTGCGGACGGGACACGCGCCCGTGCGCACGATGGCGGGAAGCCATCTGCCCCCTAACCGAAAATTAATCCCCGACCCGTAATATATCTACCTCAGGTGAGGTAGTTTTTAGTGCGTCGCGGGGAGACTTTGTTGTGCGCCGCGACCGCGTCGATCGAGGAGGCAGGAGCGGTGAACACCAGGCTGGTGGTCCTCCCCGCGAGCCGGGAGCAGGAGGAGCAAGCCGTGCTCCGGCTGACGGGTGAGCTCGACCTGGACAGTGAGGCGGTCCTGGCCGCGGCCATGACCGAGGTGCTGGATGGCGGGCACCGTTGGATCGTTCTGGACTGCTCTCAGCTCGCGTTCTGCGATTCGCGCGGAATGAACGCCCTCCTCGGCGCCGAGCAGCGCGCCCGGGCAGCCGGTGGCGGGATCGCCCTGGCGGCGGTCGGTGGCCACGTGCGGCACGTACTCGCCCTGACCGGCATGGACCAGGCCATCATCACCGCGGCCTCGGTGGACGCGTGCTTCGACCTCGTCGCTCCCTCACCGGCCGGCACCACACCGGAGCAGCCGGACACCCCCGCCTGACGGGATCGGGAGGGGCCGCCCCGCTGTCTCATGGCAGCGGGGCCCAGCCATGACGGCTGGGCCCCGCCAACTCCTGCGGAGTGCGATGCCTCAGTCCTTGAAGGCGTCCTTGGCCTTTTCCTTGGCCTCGCGCAGATCACCCTTGGACTTCTCGGTCCGGCCTTCGGCGGTCTTGCTCTCATTGCCGACCGCACGGCCCGCCTCCTTCTTGACCGTGCCCTTGACCTGCTCGCCCTTGGCCTTGGCCTTCTCTCCTGCGCTCATGATGCGATCACTCCCTTCTCATCGCCCCCGTTGCTGCCATCCTCCGGCTGCCCCCGCGTCGTGTGCGCAAACACCCCAGCGCGCAGGCGGTGTCCGACGGGCGCGACGGGAGGAGTGAGAAGGCGGCGCTCGGGACCCCTAACGTGCGAGGACGACGGGGCTGATCGGCCGTTAAAGGTATTGGAGTGATCTTGTAGAAAATTAGTCCGGACCTGGCTACCGTGCACGCCATGGCAATCCACCACACCACAGAGGCCCTACGCACACCGCGGTTACCCCGGACACCCGGGGCCGTCGTCCGGAGTGCGTCGTGAGAACCCGGCTCCCGGGTGTGAAGGCGGCCGTCATCGCCGTGGCAGCCGCCGTTCTCATGCTGGGGGCGCCTTCCGTGCGTGCCGAGGCCGCGTCGGGTCCGCCGAAGATGTCCGACGGTTTCGGTCTGACGCAGGCCGGCGGTGCCACCGGTACGGCCACCAACTTCGTGGTCACGGTCAACACGCTCCAGGTCGCCGGAGCGCACCGGATCCGGATCCTGCTGCCTCGTGACTACGCGGCCAACCCGGACAAGAGGTATCCGGTGCTGTACTTCCTGCACGGCGCGTCCGACGACCCGGGCAACCCGAACCTGGCCTACCCCGCCCTGGCCGCGGCCCAGTCGATGATCACGGTCATCCCGGACGGGGGCCTGCGGGGCTGGTACAGCAACTGGCTGGACCAGGGCACCGCCGCCGGTGCGCAGAACTGGGAGAACTTCCACATCAACCAGGTCATCCCGTTCATCGACGCGAACCTGCGGACCACCGCGACGAAGAAGGGGCGGGCCGTCGCCGGCCTGTCGATGGGCGGTTTCGGGGCCCTGCACTACGCCCAGCGCCACCCCGGCCTCTTCAGCCAGGTCGCCACGCTCTCCGGCGCCAACGAATTCTCGCGCAACCACGCCGTCATGCGGGCCGCCGTCGTCGCCACGCTGACCAATATCGGCGCCCCGCTCTGCGGCACCTCCAGCCCCACCTGCTCGCTCAATTTCGGTCCCACGGTCTCCAGCGACGCGGTCTTCGGCACGCCGTATCCGGTGTTCAACGCCGACTGGCGGTGGAACGAGGCGGACCCGGTCGCGCACATGGACGTCCTGGCCCGGGCCGGCACGGGCGTCACGATCTACACCGGCAACGGCGGCGGCAACCCCGCCGAGCCCGAGTTCTGGGTCCAGTCCGCCTCCCAGCACGCCAAGGAACGCCTGGACGCCCTCAACCACCCCGCGCACTACGTGGACTACGGCAACGGCTCCGGCTGGGGCGAGAACTGCAACGGCGGCCACAACTACGGCTGCTGGGCACAGGACCTCGTGGACTACGTCCCGCGGCTCGAAACGGCATTCGCGTCGCAGGGGCCGGCGCACGCTCCCGCTGCCCGGCGCGGATGAGACATCGGGCGGCAGACCGCCCGGTCGGCCCCTGACGCCCGGATGATCCCGGCGCACCCGATCCCACCCCACACGCAGCACGGCAAGGGCCGTTCCGCGCTGCGCACATTCCTGTCGACAGAGACACCATCCCGAACAGTAAGGAATGCCCTGTGACATCCACCCCGGTTCCGAGACCCTCGGTTCCCTGCCTGCGACTCATAGCCGCCGTCCTGGCGACCTGCTGCGTCGCTCTGGGGCTCATGCTGTCCCCGGCCACCACGGCCAAGGCCCACGCGGCGGAGAACTGTGCTTCCCCGCTCCAGTGTGTGACCTTCACATCCCAGAGCAATGGCCGCGCGCTCGACGTGCAGAACGGCTCGACCGGTGACGGGGCCATCATCGTCACCAACTCTGCGCCCGGCTACCACCAGACCTGGCGTCTGAGCGTCGATTCGACCGACTCGTCCTTCAACATTGTGAACAACGCGACGGGCAAGTGCATCGACCTCAGCTGGCCGGCCCTGCGCCAGCAGACCTGCAGGGGCCAGCAGAGCCAGAAGTGGTACTTCCAGCCGGTCGCGGGAGCCGACAAGGCTTTCATGATCCGTAACCAGAGCGACAACTCGTGCATCGACCTCATCGCCAGTGCCAATTACAACGACGCCTGGACCGGTAAGTCCAACTGCCACGGCGCGGCGAACCAGCGGTGGACCACCACCACGGAGGCCCAGAACCTGGCCGTGGACCACGCCGCCAAGCAGTGCCAGAAGGACACCTCCAGCTGCACATGGGCAGTGAAGCGCACGGCCGCCGCGGCTCCTCTGCCGAAGGTCTGCGTGTCGTCGGTCTGGTACAACAACACCAGCGAGCCCATCGCCCAGGGTTTCTCGGTGACCGACATGACCGGCTGGAGCAACACGATCGGGACCCACATGTCGTCGGCGCTCCACGCCGGGTCCATGCCGGGAGTCATGGCGGTCGTCAGCTCGCAACTGGACTTCATTCAGGTCTGGCAGGGCTCCAAGACCGTCAACAACACGGTCACGGTCTCCGTACCGCCCAAGCAGTACGGCTGGGTGACCCTGTCGGTGCTGGCGAAGAAGGTGACCGGCACCTGGACGTTCGACGCACACGGCCTCCCCTGGACGGCTGAGGACACCATCACCGTCCCCCTCAAGGACGACCCCACCGGCGGCGCCACCATGTACGTCGCGAACACCAGCCCGACCTTCACCTCCTGCACCTGACCGCTCGGTCCTGTTGCCCGGCTGGGGCTGGGCAACAGGCGGCTTTCCGAAGACAATTCGGGGAGTCCACCGAGATGGCCGCGCCTGCGCGCACCATCCCCGAGCCCTCCATGGAGTGACCGGTGCCGACAGAAGTCCCTTTATGGCTGACCCCGAACGAAGCGGCCTCTGGCGTCATCAGAGTCGTCGACCTTCCGACAGGCCCGGTCAACCTGCGCATTCCACCTGTGCGGGACAACAACCTCATCAAGGTCTCCACCGCTACGGGCGAGACGACCTTCATCCGTATCCGTGTCACCGACGCGCAGCCGGGGCCGCGACGGGCCTTCACCGGCAGCCCTCTGGCCAGGCCCTTGTTCGTCCTGGTGGCGCTCGGCGTACTGTTGGCCGTCGTCGTCCTTCTGACCCGCCAAGGCGATTCCTCACCCTCGGCATCGGGCCCGGGCGCCGGCGCCACTGCCCCGACCTCCAGCGGCACGGGCGACGACACGGGCCACCCGGATTCCGCTACCCATGACCCGGGCACCGGCCCTGCCCTCACGACCCCGCCCGTCGCCCCCAGCCCGTACCGCGCCGGCACCTGCCTGGACGGAACCATCCCCGACTCGACGACCCCGGTGAGCGTGAGTGACGTGGACGTGGTCGCCTGCTCGTCCGCCGACGCCCACTACCGGGTGATCCAGACCTTCCACGGGACGACCGACATGAGCCGGTGCCGCAGCGACTCCGACACGCAGTATTCCTTCTCCTCCGAGAGGACACTGAACGGACGGACCATCAGTTCGGTGGTCTACTGCCTGGTCGGCCTCGGCTCCTACGCACGGTGAGGTCCGTGGGCCGCGGGAAGTGCGGCTTCCCGCGGTCCACGGCGGCTACCGGCTCGACCAGGCCGGACGGCCTGGTCGCCGCGGTCCTACGGCTACGGCTTCATCTCGTACGCGCCGGACAGGGCCTCCACACGCTCCCAGACGCGCGCCGAGCGGGCGTCGTCGACGACGGGGCGCCGGACGGCACCGAGGGCCCAGCTCTGCTGGTCCTCGGTGGCGGAGTCCTTGCCGTGCAGCTCGACGGCGTGCGCGGAGAAGTCGCGGACGAGGACGGCGAACAGCTCGTCGAGCACGTCCTCCTCGAGGCCGGTCAGCTGCGCCTGCTCCAGGATCAGCTGGCCGTGCACGACGAGCGCGAACAGCTGGCCAACGGCGAGGAGGAGGTCGAGGTCGCGGCTCTGCTCCTCATCGGGGGCGGCGGTGGTGACGAACGCGCACAGCGCGTCCGCCTGCTCCCGGAAGCGGCGGACGTTGGGCACCTCGGCGTACGCGTCGTAGGCGGTGCGCCAGTCGTGGAAGCGGATGGCACCCAGGCCACGGGCCGGTCCCTGCCGGAAGAGGAAGTCGTCGTCGGCAGCGTCCAGGCGGGTCGGCACCGGGGCGTACTCGGCCGGGTTCAGCAGGTGGTTGCCCATGAACTTGAGGATCAGCGCGAGGTTGACGTGGACCGTGCCCTCCAGCTTGGGCAGCCCGCGTATCTCCGTGGCGGCCTGGGCGAAGTAGGTGTCCTTCTCGAAGCCCTTGGCCGCGATGACGTCCCACATCAGGTCGATGACCTTCTCGCCCTCCGTGGTCACCTTCATCTTCGTCATGGGGTTGAAGAGGAGGTAGCGGCGGTCGTCGGGGCCGGCCGAGCGGAAGTAGTCGACCGCGCGGTCGCTGAACAGCTTCATTCCGACGAGCCGGACGTAGGCGTCGGTCAGCTCGCGGCGCACGTGCGGGAAGGCGGTGACGGGGCGGCCGTAGAGGATGCGGTTGTGCGCGTGGGTGACGGCCTCGTACATCGCGTGCTCGCAGATGCCGATGGAGGCGGTGCATAGGTTGAACTTGCCGACGTTGACGGTGTTGAGTGCGGCGTCGAAGGCGGCACGGCCGGTGTGCAGCACGTCGTCGGGGCCGACCGGGTAGTTCTCGAGGCGGAACTCGCTGACGTACTTCGAGGAGTCGACGACGTTCTTGACGAGGTGGTACGCCGGGTGGCGGCTGTCGGCGGCGAAGAAGACATAGCCGTCGGGGCCTTCGACGTCGGTGCGGCGGCCGAAGACGGAGACGAGCCCGGCGGCGTTGCCGTTGCCGATGTAGTACTTGGAGCCGCTGGCAAGGAAGCCACCGTCGCCGTCGGGCTCCAGCAGCATGTCGGTGGAGTAGATGTCCGCGCCGTGGGACTTCTCGGACAGTCCGAAGGCGAACACCTCCCCCTGGGCGAGGAGTTCCGCGGCGCGGGCCCGGGCGGCGGCGTTGTCGCTCTGCCAGACCGGGCCGAGACCCAGGATGGTCACCTGCCAGGCGTACCAGTAGTCGAGCCCGTAGAAGCCGAAGATCTCGTTGAGGGCGGCGATCCGGGCGGTGTCCCAGCGCTTGTCCTGCTGCCCGTCGGCGGCGGAGGCCGGGGTGAGGAAGGTCGCGAACAGCCCCTCCTTGGCGGAGAACGCGAGGAAGTCCGCCAGCCAGGCACGGGAGCGGTAGTCCTCGATCAGCTTGCGCTTGCCGCGCTCCTCGAACCAGTCCACGGTGGCGCGCAGCAGCCTGCGGGTCTCGGGGTCGAAGTGCGCCGGGTCGTAGGTGCGCGGGTTGAACAGAAGCGGGTCAGCCATGGGTGTTCGCCTTTCCTGCTGGGCAGTTGACGGATGTCGAGGGCGGGTAGGAGAGGGTTCAGCGCTCGGGACGGAGCCGGTGAAGAGTGGCGAGGACGTCGTCGAGCCAGGCGAGCATCATCCGCTCGTAGGCGATGCCGCCGCGCAGCACGGCGTGCTGCAGTTCCTGACCGGCGTCGGGTGTTCGGGGGGCCTCGGGTCCGGTGAAGTCGCGCAGCTCCCCCGCGAGGTAGTGCGCGAGCCGGTCGGTGTGCTCCCGGTGGTGCCGTTCGACCTCGTGGATCAGCGCGGCCGGGTCGTCGAAGGCCGCGCCCCGGATCTTCACGGCGAGGTCGTGCCGGACGCTCTCGGGTTCGATCGGCTCGTGAAGCCATTGGGAGAGGGCGGTCCGGCCGTCGGGGGCGACGGAGTACTCCTTCTTGTCCGGACGGCCTTGCTGCGGCACCTCGCGGACATCGATCCAGCCGTCGCCCTCCATACGCTTGAGAACGCGGTAGATCTGCTGGTGGGTGGCGGTCCAGAAGTAGCCGATGGACCGCTCGAAGCGCCGGGCCAGCTCATAGCCGGAGCCCGGCTTCTCCAGCAGGGAAACGAGGATCGCGTGCTCGAGCGCCATAGCCCGGATCTTCCTATGCAACTCGTTGCATAGACAAGACCGCCTGGATGAGACACGGCTCACCCACCGCCGGGCGGAGCGACGGTCCGCCCGGGGGACGTCCTCCCAGGGGTGTGTGTCAGTCGATGGAGAGTCCGGCCGCCGATGCCGCCAGCGCGTCCAGCACCGGTCTGATCAGCGGATGGTGTTCGGCCCCCCGGCGTACGGCGGCGAACACCCGGCGGGTCGCCGCCGGGCCCGTCACAGGGCGTACCACGGTGTCCTTGAGCTCCATGCCGCGCAGCGCGGAGCGCGGTACGAGCGCCACCCCGGCCCCTGCCCCCGCCAGCGCGACGACGGCACGGAAGTCGTCCGAGGAGTGCACGAGGCGTGGCTGGAACCCCGCGAGCTCGCAGGCGAGCAGCATCACGTCATGGCAGGGGTTGCCGGGGTAGGGGCCGATCCAGTCGCTGTCCGCCAGCTCGGCGAGCGCGACGTACGCGCCCTGCCCGAGGGGGTGCGAGGTGTGCAGAACGGCATCGAACGGCTCCGCGTAGAGCGGTACGCGTGCCAGGCGCCGGTCGTCCTCGCCCGGCGAGCCCCGGTACTCGACGGCCAGCACGACGTCGGCCTCCCCGTCGAGCACCAGCCGCAGACTCTCCTCGCCCTCGGCGTCCCGCACCCGTATCCGCAGGTCGGGGTGGCGGTCGGCGAGCCGGCCGATGGCCGGGGCCAGTACCTCCGCGATACCTGTCGCGAAGGCCACCACCCGCACCTCGCCGGCCGTCCCGCCCGCGTACGCCGCGAGCTCGGCCTCGGCGCGCTCCAGCTGGACGAGTACGGCGTTGGCATGGGCGAGCAGGATGTCGCCGGCGGCGGTCAGCCGTACGCCCCTGCCGCTGCGGGTCAGCAGGGTGTGGCCGGTCTCCTGCTCCAGTGCGGCGAGCTGCTGGGAGACGGCGGAGGGGGTCAGATACAGCGCCGCGGCCGCGGCGGTCACCGTCCGGTGGTCCGCCACGGCTCGCAGTATGCGCAGCCTTCGGGGGTCGATCACCCAGCCATTGTCGCGCGGGCGTCGACGAACGCCGCCACGGCCCGCTCCACGTCGGCGGTGGAGTGCGCGGCGGAGAGCTGGACACGGATCCGGGCCGCGCCCATGGGGACGACGGGGTAGGAGAAGCCGATCACGTACACACCGCGCTCGAGCAGCAGCTCGGCCATCCGGCCGGCCTCGGCCGCGTCGCCGATCATCACGGGGGCGATGGCGTGGTCGCCGGGCAGGATCTCGAATCCCGCCTCCGTCATCTTCGTGCGGAAGAGCTCGGTGTTGGCGCTCAGGCGCTCGCGCAGCTCACCGGCCGACTCCAGCAGGTCGAGGACCTTGATCGACGCGGCGGCGATCACCGGGGCGAGGGAGTTGGAGAAGAGGTACGGGCGCGAGCGCTGGCGCAGCAGCTCGACGATCTCGGCCCGGGCGGCGACATAGCCGCCGGAGGCGCCGCCGAGCGCCTTGCCGAGGGTGCCGGTGATGATGTCGACGCGGTCCATGACGCCGTGCAGCTCGGGGGTGCCGCGGCCACCGGGGCCGACGAAGCCGACGGCGTGCGAGTCGTCGACCATGACCATGGCGTCGTACCGGTCGGCCAGGTCGCAGATCTCGGCGAGCGGGGCGACGTACCCGTCCATCGAGAAGACGCCGTCGGTGACGATGAGCCGGCGGCGGGCGTCCTGGGTCTCCTTGAGCTGCTGCTCCAGGTCCGCGAGGTCACGGTTGGCGTAGCGGTGCCGGCGGGCCTTGGAAAGACGGATGCCGTCGATGATCGAGGCGTGGTTGAGGGCGTCGGAGATGACCGCGTCCTCAGGACCGAGGAGCGTCTCGAAGACGCCGCCGTTGGCGTCGAAGCAGGAGGAGTAGAGGATCGTGTCCTCCTGGCCCAGGAAGGCGGAGAGCCGCTGCTCCAGCTCCTTGTGGATCTCCTGGGTGCCGCAGATGAAGCGCACGGAGGCCATGCCGTAGCCCCAGCGGTCGAGCGCGTCCTTGGCGGCGGCGACCACGTCGGGGTGGTCGGCGAGGCCGAGGTAGTTGTTGGCGCAGAAGTTGAGCACGTCGCCGGACGCGACGGCGACGGAGGAGCTCTGCGGGGTGCCGATGACGCGCTCGGGCTTGTAGAGACCGGCGGTGCGGATCTCGTCAAGGGTGGTGCGCAGGTCGTCGCGGACGGATGCGTACATGCGGGGATTCTCTCCTGGCGGTGGTTCTGCGGGACCGGGGGCCGGGGCGCGGCCCGGTTCGGGAGGACGGAGCAGGGCGGGACGGGGCCCCGTCGGTGGCTCAGGTCGTCCAGTCAAGGATGATCTTGCCGCTGCGTGCGGTGGCGGCCTCGTCGAAGGCCTCGTCGAAGGCCTGGTAGCCGTACTTGCCGGTGATCACGGGGCTGAGGTCGAGCCCGCCCTCCAGCAGGACGGTCATCGCGTACCACGTCTCGTACATCTCACGGCCGTAGATGCCCTTGACCGTGATCATCGAGGTGACGATCTTTGACCAGTCGACCGCGAACTCCTCGGCGGGCAGGCCGAGCATGGCGATCCGGCCGCCGTGCGTCATGTTCGCGACCATGTCCCGCATGGCCTCGGGGCGGCCCGACATCTCCAGGCCGATGTCGAAGCCCTCCTTGAGGCCCAACTGCCGCTGCGCGTCGGCGATGTCCGACTCGGCGACGTTGAGCGCCAGGGTCGCGCCGACCTTGCGGGCGATGGCCAGGCGGGACTCGCTGACATCGGTGATCACGACATTGCGCGCGCCGGCGTGCCGGGCGACGGCCGCCGCCATGATGCCGATCGGGCCCGCACCGGTGATCAGTACGTCCTCTCCGACGAGCGGGAAGGAGAGCGCGGTGTGCACGGCGTTGCCGAACGGGTCGAAGATCGCGGCGACGTCCAGGTCCACCTTGGTGCGGTGCACCCAGACGTTGGACGCGGGCAGGGCCACGTACTCGGCGAAGGCGCCGTTGCGGCCGACGCCGAGTCCGACGGTGGAGCGGCACAGGTGGCGACGGCCGGCCAGACAGTTGCGGCACTTCCCGCACACCAGGTGACCCTCGCCGCTCACCAGGTCGCCGACCGCGATGTCCGCCACGTCCGCGCCGACGGCCGCGACCTCCCCCACGAACTCGTGACCGAGCACGAGCGGCGTGGTGACGGCCTGCTGCGCCCAGCCGTCCCAGGACCGGATGTGCAGGTCCGTGCCGCAGATGCCGGTGCGGAGCACCTTGATCAGCACATCGCCCGGGCCCGTCTCCGGCTCCGGTACGTCCATCAGCCACAGCCCGGGCTCGGCGTGCTGCTTGACAAGTGCCTTCATGGCTGTGGCTCCAGGCGTGGTGAAAGGGCCGACGACGAACGCGTACCAATCTGACGGGCCGGAGGGGCTCCGTCCATCGAGGATTTCTTAACCGGGTCAACAGCGGAGCTTCACGCGCGCGGGGTCGGCTCCCGGCGTGCGGGCTCGTGCTCATCGGTGGCGGTGGTCGTGGCCCTCGGGGCGATGGAGACGGTGGCCACGAGAGCCAGCGCCAGGAGTCCCGCGCAGACGTAGGCGGAGACCGCGAGCCCGGTGGTCATCGCCTCGCGTGCGGCGTCGGCGACCGCCGCGGTCCGCGGATCGGCCGAGAGCGAGGGGATCGCCGATCCGGCGCTCTCCGTCACGACCGTGCCGAGCCGTTCGGCGTCCTGGCCCGGGAGACCGGAGCGGGTGAGGCGGTCATGCAGGGTGGTGGCGAGTGTGCTGAAGAACAGGGTGGTGAGTACGGCGATGCCGAGGGCGGATCCCAGCTCGCGGGCCGCGCTCTGCACGCCCGATCCCTGTCCGGCGCTCGGGGCGGGTACGTCCGCGAGGACGACATTGGTGACCTGCGCGGTGGCGAACCCGACGCCGACTCCGTAGACGAACAACGCGAGCGCGATCAGCCACCAGGCGCTGTCGGTGGCGGCGGTCAGCCCCAGCAGCACCAGGCCCGCGAGCTCCAGGAGGAGCCCGGTCCGTACGTGCACGAGCGGCGGAGCGGGCATCGAGAAGCTCGCCCCGCTGGCGCAGAAGCTGCCCGCGGCGAGGGCGACGAGGGCGAGCCCCGCCTGGAACACGCTGTAGTCCAGCGCGAACTGCAACCACAGCGGCAGCACGGCGATGATGCCGAACTCTCCGATGCCGACGACCAGCGTCACGACGTTGCCGTTGCGGAACGAGGGGATCGAGAACAGCCGGACGTCCATCAGCGGCTCACCGCCCGTGCGGCCGAGCACTGTCTGCCGACGCCAGAAGGCGAACAGGGCCAGAGCTGACACGAGGAAGGCGACGAGGACCGGCGAGGGGCCGCCGCTCCACGACAGAGCGCCGACGGTCAGCGGCTCGGTGGTGGTCAACCAGCCGTAGGTGCGTCCTTCGATCAGCGCGAACGCGAGAAGGCCGAGCCCGATCGTCGACAGGGCGCCGCCGAGAACGTCGACACGCCCCCGGGTGCGGGGCGACGCGGGCAGGTGGAGCAGCACGCCCGCGGTGATCAGTGCCACGAGCGGGAGGTTGACGCCGAAGGCCCAGCGCCAGGAGAAGTCCGCGAGCCAGCCGCCCAACAGCGGGCCGACGGCCGCCGCGGCGCCGATCGTCGATCCCCAGACCGCGAAGGCCTGCCCTCGTGCCTTGCCGGTGAACGACGCGTTCACCAGGGCCAATGACGTCGGCAGGATCATGGCGCCGCCGATGCCCTGCAGGAACCGGGCCAGGATCAGCAGGCCGGCGTTCGGTGCGAGGGCGGCCATCACGCTGGTCGCGCCGAACACGCCGATGCCGGTGAGGAAGATCTTACGGGCGCCCTGGAGGTCGGACAGGCGTCCGGTGAGCAGGAGCAGCGCGGCGAAGACGATCGCGTAGGACTCCTGGATCCATTGGGCCTCGACCGCGCCGATCGAGAGGTCCTCGATGATCGGGGCGAGGATCACGTTGACGATGGTGATGTCCACGACGATGAGGGCCACGCCCAGAGATACGGCGATGAGTCCTAACCATCGGCTCATGAGAGGGGATTGTGCTGTGCCGTCCACGATGACTCCGCCCTGAATGCCTTTGCCACAAAGGTAGATAGCTTTGCGGCAAAGCTATTTCGGGCAGGGTAGGTTGTCAACCGAGCGGTGGATCACATCACCCGCGCGTGTGAGTCGCCCGCGCGGACCGGAAAGGGGAGCACGCGCATGGAGAATCCGAAGTCCGGCGACCTCGAGGCGCGGCGCGACCGCCTCATGGAGGGGCTGCGCGCGTTCGGCGCCAACTACACCGAGTTCACCCAGCGCTTCGCGACCTGGCTGGGGCTGCACTCCACCGACGCCGCGGCACTGGCCGAGATCCTGTACGCCGAGGACAAGGGCTCCCCCCTCTCCCCCGCCCGGCTGGGCGAGCGCGTTTCCCTGTCGTCCGGCGCGACGACCATCCTGCTGAACCGCCTCGAACGGGCAGGGCACATCGTCCGCACCCGCGAGCACACCGACCGCAGAATCGTGACCCTGCGCAGCAGCCCCGACATCAGGCCGCGGGCAGTGGAGTTCTTCGGCCCCTACGCCGAGCGCATGGCCGCGGAGATGGCGCGGTACACCCCCGAGCAGCTCCAGGGGTTCGAGGACTTCATCGGCCACCTCCGCGGGACCATGGACGCGCTGCTGACGAACGAATACCGGGAGTGCCGCCCGGGCAGCCGCCCTTCGTCGGAGACCGCCTGACGCGTCGGGACGCCCGGTCGGCCTACCGGCCGGGGCCGCCGGAGTCGACGACGAAGTCGAAGCTCGCCTGCTTCGCCGGTCCGGCCTGACGGACGTTCATCAGCAGGGCTGCGTTGAAGAGCGGGTCGGTGTGGTTGCGGGGCTCGCCGGGGAAATAGAGCTGCGTGGTGAGCACGGGCCGGCCGGGTGCCTGCACCTTGACGTGGAGATGACGGGTACGTCCCGGATAGAGCCCCGGAACGATCGTCGTCAGGGTGAACGCGCCGCGCGCGTCGGTGTATTGGTGCCCCCGCAGCCTGAATCCCCGGTTGTCGTACGCGCCCGCGTCGTCCGCCTGCCAGAAGTCCAGCAGCGCGTGTGCGACCGGACGGCAGGTGAGCCCGAAGACATAGCCGGTGACCGTGAGCCGGGTGCCCCGCGTCCCGGGCTCCAGCAGGGAGAGGCGCTCGGGTGAGCGTGGCTTGAAGTAGGGCCCCTCGGTCTGCGGCGGAGTGGGATCGTCCCCGTCGTCGCAGAACGGCGTCGGCGTCAGGGGCGCGTCCGAAGGCCGGTGGTCGCGGGCCAGGGCCACGCCGCCGCCGAGCAGCGCGGGCAGGGATACGGCGACGAGGGTCGCCTTGACCAGGGTCTTACGACTGACCGGCCGTCGCTCGGCCTCCGTGTCGTGGGTGGGGATGTGCTCGTCCGCCATGGTCTGCCTCCAGGGGTGAGTACCTCACTCACGAAGCTAGGGCGGCGGGCCGTGCGGATCGATGGACTCCGTTCGGTGAACGTGGTGATTCCCGTCCGCCGTGCGGCGGAACTCCCCGGGGCTCACCCCGGCCTCGCGTCGGAAGAAGCGGCAGAAGTACGCGGGGTCGGAGAACCCCACCCGCCGGGCGACCTGGCCGACTCCGAGGTCGGAGCCGGCCAGCAGCCGCTTCGCCTCGAGCGTCCTGGCCGCGCGGACCAGCTCGCCGGGGGTCCGGCCCGTGGTCCGTTTGACGGCCTCGTTCAGATAGCCGACCGAGACCCCGAGCCGCGCGGCATACGCTCCGACCGACCACCCGGCGGCCCCGGCGGTCTCGGTGAGCAGCAGGCCGAACTGCCGGGAGACGCCCGCGGCTCGCCCCGTGGCCGCGTCGGGCCGCGGGGCGGCGCCGGGCAGGCGCAGCGCGTGGACCAGCAGGATGTGCAGATACGCCGCGAGCACGGAGGCGCAGCCGTCGGCCCGGTCGGTGAACTCCCGCTCCATCGCCCGGATCAACGCACCCAGACCCGCGGCGTCGCTGCCGCCCGTTCCGGGAGGCAGGTGCAGCCATGACCGCTCGCCGAGGGCGCGCAGGAGCTGCCGGTCGCCGGGGCGGGCCAGGAGAAAGTCGTCGGTGAACAGCATCAGCACACCCCGCAGGCCGCGGACCCGGTCCCAGTAGTGCACCTGTCCCGGCAGCAGAACGCACAGGTGCGGAGGGCGCAGCGGTCGGCGGACGAGGTCGATGACGTGGCCGCCCGAGCCCGCGGTCACGTAGACGATCTCGTAGAAGGAGTGCCGGTGCGGATAGCCCGCGCGGGAGTCGGGGCCGAAGGCGTCGAAGGAGCCGATGGTGAAGGGCGGGACCTGCGGTGGCGGGAGCGTCAGCCGGTGCAGGGGCACGGGGTCGGCGGGTGGCATTCCGTCGTGCGTTCGTGTGCTCACGGCCCGGCCTCAGCGGCCTTGCAGGGCCTTGACGTTATTGCCGAACGTCCACCCTTTCGAGCCGTCCCAGTTGAGTGACCAGGTCATCAGTCCCTTGAGTTGGTTGTTGTAGGTGTTCCAGGCCTGCGCCACGAGGTGCGGCGCCATGTGGCCGCCTCCGGCGCCGGGCTGGGCCGGCAGTCCGGGGACCTGTTTGTCGTAGGGGACCTTGATGGTGGTGCCCTGGACGACGAGGCCCTTGTTCAGGCAGTCCGTCTGCGCGGTGAACCCCTTGACCGTCCCGGCGGAGTAGGAGTCGCCGGCGCAGCCGTACATGTTGCCGTTGTAGTACTGCATGTTCAGCCACCACAGGCGGCCGTTGTCCGCGTACTTCTTCACCACCGGCAGATAGGCGCCCCAGATCGAGCCGTAGGTCACGCTGCCCCCGGTGACGTAGGCGGTTTCGGGCGCCATGGTGAGGCCGAAATTCGAGGGCATCCGGGCGAGCACGCCGTCGATGATGCGAACGAGGTTGGCCTGCGAGGCCGACAGTCTGTTGATGTCGCCACTGCCGGTGAGACCCGTCTCGATGTCGATGTCGATGCCGTCGAAGTTGAATGTCTTCAGGATCGGCACGACCGTCTCGACGAACCGGTCGGCGACAGTACTGGAGCTGAGGTCGATGCCGGCCGTCGCGCCGCCGATGGACATCAGGATCGTGGCACCGGCCGCCTTGGCCTGGCACATCTCGGCGGGGGTCGCGACCTTCACCGTCGCGTCCATCCCGTTCTCCCACAGGACGGTGCCGTCCGGGCGGATCACCGGGAACGCCGCATTGATCACGTTGTAGCCGTGTTCGCGGATGCGGGGGTCCGTCATCGGTGTCCATCCGAAGGGCGGGTGGACGCCGTTCGCGGCGCCGTCCCAGTTCTCCCAGTACCCCTGGAGCACCTTGCCCGTGGGCTTCGACTTGACCGCGCAGGTCTCCTCGGCCGACGCGCTCGCCGTCGGGGCGAGCGGCACCTGGGCGACGAGGGCCAGGGCCAGGGCGAGGCCCGGCAGCGGTGAGATCCGACCGACCATTGCTTCTCTCCCTTCCACCCGGAGAGGCAGCCGATGGCGGGACGAGCGGTGCGCGCCCGGATGTCTTCGAACGTAGGGCGGCCCTGACATGGCGTCAATAGGTCTGTACCAACTCGGGGAAGCGGTCGCCGTCGCCGGCTCCGGCGCCCCGTGAGGTCAGGACAGTTCCACCGGTGGCACATCGGGCGGATCGAAGCCGAGGGTCCTGCCGTAGAAGGCCAGTTCCGTCTCCAGAGCCCGGGCGATCGTTTCGGCCTTGCGGAAACCGTGGGACTCGTCGGCGAAGGCCAGGTGTAGATGGCCGATGCCCTGCTCCCCCAGCTCCCTGACCAGCGCCTCCGCCTGGGCGGGCGGCACGACGGGGTCGTCCGTGCCGTGCAGCAGCAGCACCGGGCAGGTGCCGGCGGTGACATGGCCCAGCGGCGATCGCTGTCGGTAGCGGTCGGCACAGGCGGGCAGCGGGCCGATGAGGCCGTCGAGATAGCGGGACTCGAAGTCGTGCAGCTGGGCGACGAGAAGCCTGGGATCCGCGACGCCGAAATAGGAGGTGGCGGCCCGGAACACCGGCCCGTGGGCCGCGATGCCCGTGGTGACGGCGGCGAGTGCCGTCCAGCCACCGGCCGACGGGCCGCGTACGGCAAGGCGCCTGCCGTCGGCCTCACCGCGTGCCGCGAGTTGACGGGCCGCCATGACGACATCCGCGACGTCCACCACGCCCCACTGCCCCTTGAGCCGTTCGCGGTAGGCACGGCCGTAGCCGCTCGAACCGCTGTGGTCCACGGCGATGACACCGATGCCACGGCTGGTGAAGTAGGCCTTGGCGAGATCCACCACCCCGGACTCGCTGCCGGTCGGCCCGCCGTGGACCCACACCACATACGGCGGCAGCTCGCCCTCGGGCGCCCGGGCCGTGGGGTGGGACGGCGGGTAGACGGACGCGTGCACCACCTGACCGGACGCGTCGCGGAACTCGGCCGGGCGAGGGGCGGGCAGATACGCCGGGTCGGGGAGAACGTCGAGTTCGCGGCGGAGTTCCTCGGCCACGCCGGTGGTGGTGTCGACCCGTACGACGCAGGGCGGTGTCGTAGGGCCGCCCGCCAGCCCGACGACGAAGGCACGGTCGGTGGACAGCGCCGGGGAGAACACGGGGTATCCGCAGTCGAGGTCGGTCAGGGTGCCGGTCTTCGCATCCAGCAGGGCCAGCCGCTGATCACCCCGTCCGTGGACGACGGCGAGGCGCCCGTCGGCGAGGGGAGCGAAGGGGCGGCCGCCCAGGTCCCACAGCGGGTGACCGTACTCCTCCTCCGCCGGGTACAGGGCGCGGGGCCGCGCGTACTCCGCCAGATCCACCTCGTAGAGGTTCCACCAGCCCGAGCGGTCGGAAACCGCGTAGAGGGTGTGTGTGTCGCGCCAGCACGGTGCGAGCACCGACTCCCGGACGGGTCCGGCCCCCATGACCGGTCGGCCGGTGGTCGGTCCCGCCCGGTCGGCCGGGCCGATCCGCAGCTCGGTGGCGTCCCACGGCATGTCGGGGTGGTTCCAGGAGATCCACGCCAGGTGCCGGCCGTCCGGCGAGGGGGTGGGGTAGGCGAAGAAGTCCGCTCCTACCGCCAGTTCGCGGAGGGCGCCCGGCGCCCCGGCGGCGGAGCCGTCGAGTGGAACCGCCACGATGGAGCGGGTGATCCCGCCCGGGTCGTCGTGCCGTTCGTGCACGCACCACACCTCCCGGCCGTCGGGAGAGAGCGCGAAGTCCGCGTAGCGCAGCGCGGCGGGCGCGGCCGGTTCGGGCGTGAGCGGTACCGGCGGCTGCCCGCGCGGTGCGGTGAGGTAGAGCCGCTGGTCGGTGAACTGGGCGAACACGATCTGCCGACTGCCGTCCCGTGGTGACCGCACCGGCAGGTAGGACAGCCCGCCGTACTCGTGGACGCGGCTGCGGGCGTCCCAGGGCGCCGGGATCAGCTCCCGGTTGCCGCCGCCGGGGGTGTACTCGACGACCGTCGTCCGACCGCCCTCCGTCGGCAGGGACTCCTGCCACCACACACGGCCGCTGGCCGCGAGAGGGAAGTCCAGGCGCAACCGCGCCCGGGCCACGATCCCGGCGGTGAGCGGAGAGGGCCAGGCGCCGTAGGGAAGGGGGGCGGGGGTCGGGAACTCGGCCACGGCTTCTCCTGTGGGGAGGCACATGGAATAATCCACGCTGTTGACAGCAGGTCATGTGCACCGCGCTCGCCGGGGATCACCCCGGTTCGCCAAGATCCTCTTTTGAGGGAGAGTCCCGTGCACCTGAGCCCCAAACAGGAACAGATCCTCTCTTTGATCGTGTCGGGCTGTTGCAACAAGGAAATAGCCCGGCAGCTGGATATGTCCACGCGCACGGTCGAATCGCATCTTCAGCGTCTCTACGACCGGCACAATGTGCACAACCGGGCTGCTCTGGTGGCCAAATGGCTCATGGAGGGCGGGATTCCGTGCAGCGTGCCGGACGCCCGCGAGGGCTGAGCCGACACGCTGCCATGAGCGGCGGAAGAGATGGTCGGTGCGTCCGCCGCGATGCCGTCAGCAGAGGACCATCACGGTGGCCCGGACGAACTTGTCGTGCTTGAAGCCCTCGACGAGCGGGGTGAACGCCTCGGCCGTGGACTTGGGCGCGGGTGCCGGGGCGCCGACGTGGATCTCACGCGTGCTCTCGAGGGTGGCCTTGACCTGCTCACCGGGACAGTGCACACCGCGGTTGGCGACGAGCACTTCGGTGATCTGGCTGACCATGCCGTGCATGTCGTCCTCGGCCCAGCTCGAGACGGTGCCCTCGGTGTCCTCCAGGTTGAAGCGCTCGAAGATACGGGCCTCGGCGTGGCTGTCGCCCTGGACAAGGAGCATGTACACCCGCCGGCCCACGAGCTCGTCGGGCAGGCCGGCCAGATTCTCGATCACCGTTTCCGGCGAGCCCATGAAGACGTGCGACTGGCAGTCCCATGCCGCCGTCTTGCATGCCTGGGCCGTCGCGGCGGTGATGTGCTGTGCGGCGCGGGTTGATTGGGTGGTCATTGCGGCGGTACCTCCGTGGTCCGGATTTCCGGATGTGTTTCCGGGTGGACGTTGCGGGTCGATGTTCCGAATGGAGTTTTCCGGATGGGCCGCTTGAGGTTCGCCACGCTAGTCCCCTACCGGTAGGCAGGCGATGCCCGGCATTTCCCTGTCGGTGACCTACCGGTCCGTGAACACACCGAGCCGCTCCCGCCGCGTACACCACTTTGCGTACGCCCCTTCGTGTACATCCCTCGGGGCGAATTCCGTCGGGGGTTCTCCGCCTCACTTCCCGGATCACCGCTCGCCGGGTAGCGTCCGACCGTCGGCAGGACACCCGCTCGGTGGAGGTGGCCCGGGATGGCAGTCATGGCACGGTACCGAACGGCGCTCGCCCACCCGGGTATCGCACGTGTGGTGGCGGCCGCCTTCGTCTGCCGCATGCTGTCCGGCATGGTCAGTCTGGCGCTGCTGCTCGTCGCCAAGGACGCCAGCGGCAGCTACGCCAACGCCGGCTCCGTTTCCGGTGCCTACGCCGTCGCCCTCGCCTTCACCTCACCGGTGTGGGGCCGGGTCGCGGACCGGCACGGCGCCCGGACCGCCCTGGCCTGGTCGGCCTCTTTGCAGTCCCTCTCCTTCGGCCTGTTCGTGGCGCTCGTCGCCGCGTCGGCGTGGCCGGCCCTGCTGGTGCCGGCGGCGTTTCTCGCCGGTGCCGCCACTCCCCCGGCGGCCGCGATCTCCAACGCGGTGTACATGGCGGTGGTTGCCGGGGAGGAGGACCGCAAGACCCTCTTCGCCCTGTGCGGGCTCCTGACCGAGAGTGTCTTCGTCTGCGGCCCGCTGCTGGTGGCCGCCACCGTCATGGTGCTGCCCGCGCTGTACGCCGTCGTGGTCACGGCCGCCGTGTCCGCCATCGGGGTGCTGTGGCTGCGGGCGGCACCGGCGGTACGGCTCGTGGACCGGGAACGACCACCGCTGACGGGGCCGGGAATGCGCATCGACTGGAACCGGCGGCAGGTGCACATCCAACTCGTCGTGGCCGCCGCCGCGTTCGCGATCGGCGGGGTACAGGTGTCGGTGACGGCACACGCGGGCGAGCTCGGCACCCACGCCGGGCTGTTCCTCGCCGCGCTCGCCTGCGGCGGCGTACTGGGCAGCTTCCTGTACGGCGGCCTGCGGCTGCCCGGCAGCGGCCCGGCGCAGCTCACGGCCGCCCTCGCCCTGTACGGCGGGTGCATCCTGGCCCTGGGGCCGGGGCCGGGCACCCTGCTCACCCTCGCCCTGCTGGTGGCCATCGGTTTCGTCAACGGGCCGGCCGACGCCATCGAGACGGTCCTGGTCGGCGAGTACGCCTCGGCCGCCACCCGGGCGCAGGCCTTCGCGGTGCTGGTCGCGTCCAACTGGGTGGGCTTCGCGGCCGGAAGCTTCGTCACGGGTGTGGTCGTCCAGCACGTCTCCCCCGGGTTCGGCGCACTGACCGCCGCCGCGGCGGCGCTGCTCGCCGCGGCTTCCATGGCCGTGACCGTCGTGAGGAAACCTCCGCGGCTCCGCCCGTCGGCCGCGGAAAAGTCGGTGGAATCCCCCACCGGCCGCAGTTGACCCGGCTCACCTGACCGTCCCACCCGACCGGCCGAGCAAGGCGGATGACCATGACCGTCGCACCCTCTTCTGCTTCGACCACCGGGGCCCCGGCCCCTCCGGCCGCGGCCGAGTTCCACGCCTTCTCCGGCTCCGACAACGCCTTGGCGCGGCACCTGTTCGCGCTCCCGCGCGACGTCGTGGAACGCACCCTGTGGGCCCTCCTCCTGCAGAGCCACGACGGCGCGGGCGTCCTGGTACAGGAAAGGGCCGCGCCGGGCGACTCCGTGGCCCGGGTCCACTCGTGGACGGGAGAGGACCTGGGCTCCCTCCCCGCCCGTCTCCTGGACCTCCTGCCCACCGCCTCCCACCAGGAGCTCCGTGCGGCTCTCCTCGACCACGGGGATTACGTGGACCTGGGCACCGTCCTGTGCCCGCCGACCCCGCGCGGCGCCTTCGGACATCCGCTCAAGCTGCACACGGGAGCCGGCGTACGGGCCTACGTCGTGGCTCGGTGACCGAGCGGCGGTCACCGCGGTCCTCGGGAACTCCAGCGCCTCCGCAGAGGTTGAGCCGTTGTTACGTACACGGCGTGGAGGGGCAAGATGTTCGCGATATCGCTGGGAGACGACGGTGCCGAGCTGCGGCCTCTGGAGCCGTGGAACGCCGAGGAGTACCTGGCCCACATCAACCGGTCCCGCGAGTACATCGGGCGCCATATCGCGCTGGCGGACCGCGCCGTCGACCTCGCGTCCGCGACCGCGTTCCTCCAGTTGTACGCGGACAAGAAGGCCGCCGACAGCGGCCGTATCTACGGCATCTGGGCGGACGGCACGCTCGTCGGTGGTGTCCTCTTCCGCACCTTCGACGCCGGAGCCGGCACCTGCGAGGTCGGCTGCTGGCTGGAGGAGTCGGCCGTCGGCCGCGGGCTGGTCACGCGCGCGATCAGGGTGCTCATCGACTGGGCGGTCGACGCACGCGGGATCCACCGCGTGGAGTGGCTGGCGGCCTCCGCCAATACCGCGAGCATCAACGTCGCCCAGAGGCTGGGGATGGTGCGGGACGCGGTGCTGCGGGAGAGCAACCTGTTCCGCGGCGTACGCCACGACATGGAGATCTGGTCGGTGCTGGCGCCGGAATGGCGCAAGCTACGCGAAGCGGCTGGGTGACCGTGTCGTCATTGCGTGGCCCGGGCTGAGGGCGCCCTGGCTGATCTGAGCGGGGGGCATCCACGCTTGCTGATAGCGGACAGTGCCGCTGGGGTCCTCCCGCCGACAGGTGATCTGCACCTGTCGTCTGTGGACACGGCGGTGATCACTGCGCGGTAGCCGTTCAGGACATCCGGGCCGGCGCCGCGGTGGCGGGAGCGGTAGTCGTTTTGCCGCACCTGTACAAGGTGGCCGACTACCAGCGCCGGCGTCTCGCGGCGTGGCGCACCCCAGAGTCTGGGCGCAGGTATTGAGTGCATCGACGTCCTCACTGTGGTGACGAGGACGACAAGGCTGGACAGGGCGTCATGTGGGTCCGGCCGTGCGGGCCCGGCCCCATGCAGCGAGGAGAGCGCGGTGCATGCCTCGTCGGCCGTGTCGGCGGCGGCCACCCGGGAGCCGGTGCCCCCCTGGGCACACTGGCCTCAAACGGTCATGGCCGGTGGCTGCCGGCGACGGCGGCATAGATGACCTTCCCAACCGACCGCGTGTCCTCCAGGGCGACCTCCACCTCATGCCGCTTGTCTGGGCGAAGCTGCGTTAGTTCCCAGGACCAGATCTCCTGGTATCGCAGGTCTCTTTCAGCTTCAGCAAGCGTGAGGCCCAGGTAGGTTGCTTCTTGCGCCACCCGGTCTGGGGTAGGCGCCCCAGGCGCTGAGGTCTGCCATGCAGCCAGGAGACGTTCGGCGTGCGGGAAGACCGGAGCGAGTGCTTGGGTGTAGGCCTCTGCCAGACGGAATATCCGGCTTCCCTCCAGCTCGCCCCGCCACCGCGGCAGGAGCACCTTGGAGATCTCGCGAGCCAGCAGCACACGGACATCCAGGCCCTGTGTCAGCCACAGATCCCACGTGTCACGGCCGGGCCGCATATCCGCCGGACAGGGGGCGCACTCCAGCCGGTCATGGCACTCCAAGAGCGCGCGGCCCAGAGCGCGTTCGCTCTCACTCGGCACCCACTCGCCACTCGCCAGGTCGTGCTCAACAGACTTCATCTCCTCTGCAGTAACCATGCCGGTACCGTACGACAGGGCCGAAGTATTCGCCTTGCGTCTCCCCAGCCGGCCTCAGGAAAAGAGGCGGCGAGGGGCGGTTTCGGAGGCGACCTCTCCCCCAGGCGTGGAGTCGAGTACACACCGGCGAGAAGCTCTGATCACCCAACCCCAAGGGTCGCAGTAACCGCCGCCCCGTCCTCCAGGGCTCTCTGGGCGGCCGCCGGCTGAGCCGAATCCGGCTTGGCTCGGCACACCTGCTTCCCGCGTCAAGCTGCCGACTGTCTCGTTCGCCCTGCCTACAGCCCTACGCGACAGAGAGAAGCCACGGGTAGCGCGTGTGGAGCTTGCCAGGGCCGTACGTGATCTCCAGGTGTGCGGGCTTGGCCTGCGCTGTGAGTACGTATTCCAGGCGCGTCGACGTACCTTCCGCCACCTCGTTCCGGCTGCCCGCCTGGAGTTCCGCTGGGTAACCGGCAAGCCACTTGACACCCGGGTTCGCCCCCTTGTAACTCCCGATGCCGCGACTGTTCAGCTCCACCGGAGCGCCGCTTCGATTCGTCACTCTGACGACTACGCGGTAGGTGTGAGCGGCCGGCGGGGCATCGCCTGTCATCTCCGGCGTCGGCGTGATGGGCTGGACGGGACCGATGGAGACCTGGACGCCGTCGCCGTAGGTGATGGTGCCCTCTCGCCTCGGTCGCCTTCCGTCAGCGGCGCCAGTGCGTTTGCGCGCGGTGACCGTGTCATCACGGTCGTAGCGGATGCAGCCGCCGTCGGTCGACAGAGTCGGTTTTCCTGAGTACCAGTCGAGGCTGATCCTGATGGCGATGCCATGGTCGTCGGTGGTTCGTATGCCCGGCCAGTCAGGGAGGGTGCTTTCGCGGTTCGGCGGCTCGGGTGGCGGTACGTCGTATGTCTTCCAGCCACGGTGCTCCCAGGTGGTACGGAGCCTGCCCAGGTCTGCCAGATAGTCGGCCTTGCTGGAGTACCGCAGGCCCCACTCGTAGCGGGGCTGCTCCCGGGTCACACCGCCCCGGTCAAACCCCAGGTCGTCGACACATGAGGTGCTGTCTTCTCCTCTTTCCAGGTTCGCGTCAGCGGCGCCCGGCCGCAGTTCGCCGATAGCCCGCCTTCCGGCTTCGCGGGTCTTGGTGTCTTGCTTGCGGTAGTCCGCTACAGACCGTACGGGGCCGCCTTGGAGGTCCTCGAGGAAGTCGGACACAGCCGAGCACGTCCCCCAGATCACTCCGACTGCAGCCAAGCCGATGAGCCAGCGCCGCACGACCACCTTGCGGCTCACCGTGGCGGTCGGGATGGACGCAGGGTCGGCGATCGATTCCTGGGGCGGGTGTGTCTCCATAAGGCGATCCCACCTTATGGGACAGGCTGGTCGACAGGGGCGGCGTGCTCAATCAGAGCTAAGTAGGTTTACCCAAGGGGCCCGAGTGGCCTGCCTTCCGAGCGTGGCGATACTCGCTATGCGATGGCTCTTCCCTTGCCCTCGCATCGTCTACCTGTTCCTTACCTGCCAGAGAGAGTGGCAAAGCAGGATCTGAGGCTGAGGTCTTGGCCGCCTGGTTGGTGCGGAAGCGTGGTACGCGTCGTGGACTACGTGGCGGGCTGGCGTGAGGCCACGGGTGCGGTGGTGGAACAGGCCGTCTCTTTCGGGACTTGGTTCGGAGGAGTCCGCATGCGGCCTGCCCGCACATTTATTGGCGAGGTGGATGAAGCCGAAGCGAGCGGTCAGGTCTGGAGGGACGAGGTTCGCGTGCGTCCGACGGCTGAGCTGGATCGGGACGCGTTGGCACGGCTTGTCGAGGTGGACGCAGACCCTTTCGAAGTCGAGTTGTACGAGCGCGCGGCGGATCCCCAAGTGCTTTTGATCGATCGAGCTCAGAGGTCGCGGGCCGGGCAGTACGCCAGGCATGTGCAGCGGCTTCGAGAGCGTCAGCAGCGCCAAGGCAGTTGAGCAGTATCCTTCGGATCATCTGATCGTTTGTCGGGTGTGTCGTTGACTCACGCGCAGTGGGCGCGCATCGAGCCGTTATTGCCGGAGGGGACGCCGAAGCGGGGTGGTCGGTGGCGTGATCACCGGCAGGTGATCGACGCGATCGCGTTCAAGTACCGGACGGGCACGCCGTGGATGGATCTACCCGAGCAGTTCGGGTCCTGGAAGGGCGCCCACAATCGGCTGCGGAAGTGGGCTGCCGACGGGACCTGGGAAAAGGTCTTCACCGCTCTGCTCGCTCAGGCCGACGCCGAAGGCGACCTTGAATGGGTCGTCGCGGTCGATTCCACCGTCGTCAGGGCCCACCAGCACGCCGCCGGAGCCCGTCAAAAGGGGCCCCGGCTGGCGAGCCGCACGATCATGCCCTCGGGCGCTCCCGTGGCGGACTGACCACAAAGATCCACCTCGCCGCCGACAGTCGCTGCCGGCCCCTGGCCTTCGTGATCACACCTGGACAAGCCGGTGACGCACCCGTGTTTTCAGCGAGGTGATCCAAAGGAAACGGCCTAGCCCAGAGCCGCCCCAGCCGCTTGGCTGTCCAGCGCAATGGTCGAGGATGGAGTCATGACAGGGGAAGTGAGCGAGATCGATCTGAGTAAGCAAGATCTTCGTGAGGTCACCGCGTTCGCTGCAGCATGCGCGGAAGTGGTACTCGAGGTATTCGAGAGCGATCAACCGGACGACTTGCGGCCTCGAGACGCTATCGGCGCGGCGTGGGAGTTCGCTCGAGGTGGTGAGCGAGGGAAGACTCTGCGCGACAGAGCGTGGGCGGCACTCAAGGCAGCCAAGAGCGCGGACACTGCGGCTGCGCGCGAGGCGGCTCGGGCAGCGATGTCTGCGGCAGGCGCCGCGTACCTGCATCCGCTGGCCAAGGCCACCCAGGTCAAGCACATTCTCGGAGCTGGCGCATACGCGGCCAGAGCGGTCGAACTTGTCGCCGACGATGATCGGAGCGTTGGTGCCAAACATCTTGAGCAGATGCTGCATCGTGCGACGCCGGTCGTCGTTGACGTGCTCAAACGCTTCCCGACGGCGCCGAGTGGCGGCGGGCGGGTTGGTGAGTTGATCCGCATGCTGGACGCTGACCTTCGTTCACTCACCCTCGCTGAGTGACTTTGAACGTTCAGACGGTGCGGCCCCACCTACGTCGGCGGTTGGCTTCGAGGTTTGTCAGGACAAGCAGGGCTCGCAGGAGCCGGGTGGCGCGGGCGGGATCGGTGCGGAGCTTGGCAAGGATCCGCCAGTTCTTGAGGTGGCCGAAACCGTGCTCGACCGGTGCCCGTCCGACGGCGAGGACTCGGTTGGCGTTCTTCTGACCGGCGGTGAGCTTGTGGGCGCGGCTGGCATGGAAGACCGTGACGATCACGGGGTCGCGGACGTCGTTGTCCAGGCCGCGGAAGCCGAGACCCGCGAGAGCGCCGAGGCCGATGGCGCGCAAGTGGGCCAGGATGAGGTTGTGGGTGCGGCCGGGCCGGGCTGCGGATATCCAGGTCAGGCGGCCTTTCCCGTCGGTCAGGGCAGGGAAGTGCAGGCCGTGGCTGCGGTGTTGCCGGCGTAGTTCCGCCGGTCGGCCTTCCCGGCCCGGCGCTGGGTGGGGGTGCCGTCGATCAGGACGACCTACCCGCCTTGCCTGGCGACCTTCTTCAGGGCGCGGTCCAGGCGCGGAGCCTGCGCGGCGAGCAGTCCGATCAGTTCGTCGCGCCAGCGGCGGACGGTGGACTCGGACACGTTGTTGCCGCCGGCCATGTCGGCCAGGCGCTGGTCGTGGCGCAGCACGGCCAGAACGATCACCGCGATGCGTCCGTGCGGCAGGGCTCGCCACCTGGAACGGATCGCCTTCAGATGGCGGCGCAACAGACCGGCGAGGTGGTTGACGGTCCACGTGGACAGCGGCAGACGGCACTGGTGGACAAGCAGGCAGGTGCCCTCGGCGCATTCTTTGGTTTTCGTCACACGAATCCAACGGCCGCCGAGGGCACCGTGGTTACGCCAGCGGCACACCACTCCGGGCGTAGTGTCCCCGGTCACAGGCAGATGGTGAACCAGCCGTCGGGCAGTTTGCGCAGCCAGCGGCGGTCAGTCAGCCTGACCATCCTCCCGCGCAGTGATTCCAGCTTAGACCTCACGGCGACGTCGCCCCGCCAGCACCTCGCCGACCTGCCGGGCCATGACCGGCCCGGCGGCCTGCCGCACAGCGGCGAAAACGCGCTGGTAGTCCGGCGGGGGCATGGACTCCCTCCACGTCCGGCGCACGGTGCGGGATCAGCATCACCGCCCGGCCGCCTACCTGCCCAGGCAGCCGTCCAAGGCCCGGACAAGGTGGCGCCTCCCGGGCCGATTAGGCTGCCAGCCATGACCAACGATGCCGGTTTCACCTGCTCGTGCTGCGGAGCACAGCACCCGGAGCTCCCGATGGCATACTCGACCACCGCGCCCTACGTGTGGGACGAGAGATTCTCCGATCGTTCGGACTGTCTACTCAGCTCGGATCAGTGCGTCATCCAGGCCCAGCACTACTTCGTCAAGGGCCTGATCGAAATACCGGTCGTTGGCAGCAGTGATGCCGTGTTCTCCTGGGGCGTCTGGGTTTCCCTGAGCCGTGAGAACTTCGCTCGTGCCGTGGGCAGATGGGACACCGCGGGCCGCGAAGCCGAGGAGCCGTACTTTGGCTGGCTGAGCACCGATCTCTCCCTCTACTCCCCCAGCACCATCGATCTGAAGACTCACGTCCACACCCGCCCAGTCGGCCAGCGCCCTCTCATCGAGCTGGAGCCTACGAACCACCCCCTCGCGGTTGAACAGCGAACCGGTATCACCCTGGACCGGATCCGTGAGATCGCCGAGACCGTGCTCCACGCCACCGCCGACAACGCCTGAGCTGAGCGGCAGGGCAGGGGCGTTCCTCCGGCGGTCGGTGTCGTGCACAAGGCCGCCGGGTTGCGGGGGCGCGGCAGTCGCGTAATCGCATGCAGTAAACAAGCTGGCCAGCCCCGAGTCGGCCCGGGTCAGGGTTTGGTGGTCCAGGCGTCTGGTCCGGCGGCCGCCTCGCAGCGTCCGGCAGAAGGCGGCTGATACGGTCGCTGACCGTGACCCAGGCGCTTCCCGACTTCCCCTACCACCCGGATCCGGTGGCCACCGGTGCCGTCGTCCGCTCCGGAACCGTATGCGTATGCTGCGGGCGAGCACGCGGCTACATCTACACCGGCCCGGTCTACGCGGTTGAGGACCTTGGGCGACGGCTCTGTCCTTGGTGCATCGCCGATGGAAGCGCCGCGGAACGCTTTGAAGCCCAGTTCACGGACGTGGTGGACGACGTCCCCCTGGAACTGCTGCTGATCATCACCGGTCGCACGCCCGGCTTCGCCGCCTGGCAGCAGGAACGCTGGCTGACTCACTGCGGCGACGGCGCAGCCTTCCTCGGCCCCGCCGGAGCCACGGAACTTGCCAACTATCCCGCGGCACTGGCAGTTCTCCGACAGGAGCTCGCCGATGCGTCTTGGCCGCCGGCACAGACCGAGCAGTACCTCAGTGCCCTGTCCAAGGACGGCCAACCGACCGCCTACCTGTTCCGGTGCCGGTCCTGCGGATCCCATCTCGCCTACTCGGACGCCACATAGGTACGCCAGCCCGGTCGGCGGATGACGTCGGCTGAATGGGCGGGTATCAGGGTTGCGGCCATGGTCGCTGTCCACCTGGCTCAGGATCCCGCCCGGTCCGCGCCGGAGCAGGCCACGGCGACGGCACAACCGCGGCGGCGGCACTGCGTAAGGTCGTATCCCGGGCGCTTGCCCCACTCGCTGGTGGAGGTACCGCGGTCGGCAGGTCGGAGAACGTCGGCCCGGGGATCCGCACGCCGCAGGGCACCGCCCGCGCAGGCCGTTACGGCCAGCTGACCTGCCCGGCCTCGACCTGAAGTACATCCGGAACCTGGGCCTCATGGAACCTGAGGAATCCGATCCCGACCGCGCCATCCCCGAGCAGGTGCGTTTCGTGAGCCCTTGTGGCCAGCCAGCACAGCAGCTCACCGACCTTCTCGAACTCGTCCGGGTGGATTTCCTGCCGGGACATCAGCGACCAGCCCTTTCGTGGCAGGTCCGCGCGACTGGCCAGTGCCGAGCAGAGCACACCACCCACCCGCGATGCCGCGCCCCGCCCGGCCAGCAGCGGATAGGGATCGTCCTCAATCACGGGGGCCCCTGAGTCGTCCTCCACCACGACCGGGAACTTGGTGACGATGGACAGGTGCTCCGGTTGGGACCCGATCCCCAGATGCCAGCTCAGCTCGGCGAGCTCGTTCTCGGAGATCTCGTCCCGCAGGTCGACGGCAATCATCAGCTCATAGAGGTCACTCACCCGGTAACCCTACGGCCGGCCACCGACAAGGCGAGTGGCGCCGACAAACGTGGAGTCCCCAGGCGAAGCGCGCGACACGATGGTCTGAGGGGTGCGGCAGTGGCAGGTCCCACCGCCGCCCTCGGACCGGATCGGCCGGCACCAGCGGCGCGATCGAGGCCCTGTATCGCATCATTGATCGCTAACCGGGATCGACGCATCCGATCAATTGGCCAACCCGGCAAGGGGACACAGCTAGGCACTGTCTCTTGAACGAGGCGGCTGACCCGTCCATGGGAGGCTCTGAGACACTCGGCCTGTGGATGAAGCGACAGCTCTCGAACTGATCCGTCTGGCCGATGGGCACCAGGTGGTCAGTGTCAAGCTTGCCGATCGTGTGCCGGCGTGGGACCCGGGCTACTACGCTGCCGACATCATCATCTCCAGCGACTTCGTGAACGCTCAGCTTCGGATCCTCGTGACGCTTGAGGACCTGGATCACTGGACCGGAGCCCTGGACCGCATCGAAGCAGACGAGCTTCGGGCTGCCAACGGGGACGTCCTCAGCGTCGACTGGCCCCCTGCAGGTAACGACGGTTATCTCCGCTTCATCGCGGACGATCCCTACGTGGTGGAAGTCCATGACCAGCACCAGACCCAGATCTCCGTAAGAGTCCCACTCGATATGGACGAGGGGTGGATCCCTGAGGCACGTCAACGGCTCCGGGACGTGCAGCGGCTTCTCAGTCCGGGCGACTGATCTCGTGGACCGGGTCAGCGCCGGGCCCAGATGAGGATGACGCCAAGATAGCGTGCGGCTCATGGGCGGTGGCAAGCCGGACGAGTGCGTGTGATCCTGCGAGGATGATCCCGTGAAACGGGACAAGAATTCCGCTCCCCGCGGCGCGCGGCCTCGTTCGGCAAAAGGTGCAACGGACACTGGGGCCACACAAGCAGCCCGTGCGGCGCGGGCGGCGCTCCGTGACGTCGTGGCCCCGCTGGAGGCAGCGATCACTGGAGCCGACCGCGCCGTCTGTATATCGCTGGTCGCGGCTGAGCCGCTTGTGGAAGGCTTCCCGCCGCGGTCCTCATTGACAGAAATGGCTCGATCGGTGACGGCCCCTTCCGAGGCGGTGACGGGCGTACGGCCGTTGAAGCCCCCGTCGCGCTGGACTGGCGAACTGGGGCAGACCATCGACAGGACCGCACGACGAGCCGCCTCCGACGGCCAGCCGGGACCGGGGAAAGACGGGGCGCTCGCCGTCGCCAGGGCCATCGAGCAGTATCTGGGAAGCGTACGCATGGCCGCGGATGTCGTCATCGAAGACGAGGGATGTCCAGCGACTTGGAACAAGAACTTCCTGCTGGTCACGCAGTCGCACATTGTCCTGCTCGCAATGACCGTAGACGACTGAATACGAAAGCCGGGCACGAGGAGGAGGCACGACGGGGGGCGCACTGTGCGGGATGGATGCGATTGCGCGCGGCGGATCAGGAAGCTGCCGACGGACGAAGAGGCCCCGGATGGCTGGCGGAATGGGGATCCGCCGAGGACGGCCGGACCATTGACGCGACGTCGCTCGATCTGAGAGGAGCCGATCTCACGCGGGTGGATTTCGCAGCCGGCCGAGCGAGGCAGACCTTCGCAGAGTCCAACTCTCCGGAGCGTGCCTGTACCGAGCCCACCTCAAGGCAGCCGACCTCACGGGAGCTGACCTCTCGGGTGCCTGCCTGAACAAGGCCATCCTCGACGAAGCGTCCTTGCTCGGGGCGAATCTGCAGGAGGTCAACCTGGGAAGTGCTGAGCTCCACGAGGTGAACGCGACCGGCACGAACCTACGCGGCGCCCGACTCAACGGCGCCTTCCTGGACACCGTGCGGCTACAGGGTGCGGACCTCTCCGGAGCAACCGTGAACGAAACGTTCTTCGAGGTGGCCATAGGCCGTGGGACGGTCGTCGAGGGTGTGACGGGAACGCTGTTCGGACCGGCCACCGTCGCCGACGACGCCGACGGTCCGCGCGAGTTTCACGGAGCCAACCTGGAGCGCTGGCTCAAGGAGCGTGGCGCGCGTGTGCAGGTGCTGCGCCCCTGTCTTGAATGATCCGCATGGGAGGGAGCACAGGAGTAAGCGACTTAGGGTTGCCTCTCGTGGCAAGTTTCGCGGGCTTCTTGTAGCAGGTCAGGGCGGCGGCCATGGCCAGGCCTCGGCTCCGCCCGTCGTGCGGACCACCTACGGGATCTTGAGACCACGAACAGCCCATGACAGGCTCATGCCGCATGATCGATGACGCTCGTCCGCAAGGTGGCCGGGCCGCTCCGTGTGACGAGCGGGCCGTGCCCACGGCAGTGGTGTACGCGCTGACCAGCGGCTGGGCCTGGCGGCATCTGCCGCCGACGTTCGACACATGGCCCGCCACCGCACATCGCCGCTTCACCGTATGGATCACAAGCCGTTCATCCACGGCATACCGCCGTCCAGTCCCGCCGGGACCACGCGGCGCCTACCCGTCAAACTCCCCGCGGACAAGGCTCACTTCTCCGCCCCACACCTGGCGTGTCGTCTGCTTGCGTCTGCCGGCTGCGGGTCTGACGGCAGTGCTGAGATCGCCGTTCCAGATCCACCTCCGCCGGAAGAACAGGCTCGGCTCTGCCGGGAACTGCACAAGAAGCTACCGGCAACCGTTAATGGAAATGCATGGCGGCCTGTTTCCCCTGAGTCAGAATTCACTGCTGCTTGGGGAAGCCCCCCAATCTCGCCGGTCAGGCGAACCATTCCCTTCGGATACGTTCAATAAGGGCTCGCCCCTAATACTCCAGCCGTAGATCGTGATCTTGCTGGTCGGGGCCCGGCCGGGGAGGGAGTCTCAGCATCGGGGGGTAACCCCCGGCACCGCCCTGAGGACAGCGCATCAATACGTCGGGGGAAAGCCGGATGGGGCGATCCCTCCTCCGCTGGTGGGATGGTCACCGACCGCCGGCTCCCGAGGCGACACAGTCGCGGGGGCACAGCCTGAGCGGTCCCTGAACGCGCGCGCAACCTGAACAGAGAAGGGGTTGTCATGCATGGGTTAAGAAGCCGCCGGCGAGATCTGCTCGCCCTGACCGGCCTGGCTACAGCCGTCCTCGCCGCATCGACCGCGTCCACGGCGGCGGCGAAGCCGTGGCCGGCCCATCCGCTCCAACGGCAGGTGGAGGCGATCCACGACACCGGGGCCGTCGGTGTGCACGCCGAGGTGAGGTCACCGGACACACGCGACAGCGCGTACGCCGGGACGGCCGCGATGAACACAAGGAGACCCATGCCGCGGGACGGCAGGTTCCGGATCGGCAGTGCCACCAAGACCTTCACCGCCACGGTTGTGCTGCAACTCGTCGGCGAGGGGCGAATGTCCCTAAAGGACACCGTCGAGCAGTGGCTGCCGGGAGTGGTCCGGGGCAACGGCAACGACGGCAGCCAGATCACCGTGCGGCAGCTGCTGCAGCACACCAGCGGCATCCCTGATGTCGAGCCGGAGATATCCGCGTTGAACAGCGCGGACGGCTATCGGGCCGAGCGGTTCCGCACGTACACCCCCGAGGAGCTAGTGGGGCTGGCGATGCGGCAAAAGTTCTCCCCGGGCGCTGGCTGGTCGTACTCCAACACCAACTACATTCTCGCCGCGATGATCATCCACAAGGTCACCGGCCGGAGTTGGGCACGGGAGGTGAAGGACCGGATCATCCGCCCCCTGGGCCTGAGGAACACCCGTACGCCCGGCGTCTTCCCGTCCATCCTGGGCCCGCACGCCCAGGGCTACGCCGCGTTCGGCACCGACACCGGCATCGACGTCACGAAGCTCAATTCGAGTATGGCCGTCGGCTCCGGCTCGATCATCAGCACCGCGCATGATCTGAACCAGTTCTACGCCGCGCTGCTCGGCGGCCGTCTGCTGGCTCCGGCGCAGCTCGACGAGATGACGACCACCATGCCCGCGCTGCCCGAGCTGGGCGTGAGGTATGGACTCGGTCTTGCCGAGATCCCGTTGCCCTGTGGCGGCAGCTACTTCGGCCACCGGGGCGAACTCCTCGGCTATGTCACCTGGGGCGGCGCCACCCGAGACGGGGCCCGGACCGCCGTGGTGTACGTCACCAGTGACGGCGGTCAGGACACCCAGCAGGCCATGATCACACTCGTGGGTCAAGAACTATGCCGGACCCGCTCCTAGCATTCCAGCCGTACACATTGATGCTGCTGGTGGACCGGCTGCGGGAAGGCCACGGCCACCGCTGGTCATCGGTATGTGAAGACTGAAGATCATGCGGTGGCCACGGGTCGCAGCGTAGAGTCTGCCCGCTGGCAGGAGGCGTTCGAGGTCCTGATCGGCCGGATAGCGGGCCGGTTCGCGCGGGTTGAGCCCCGGCGCCGGATGAGGGACTTGGTGCGGGGGCTGCTGTCGGACCTGCCGCGCAAGAACTGCTGGTCGATCGCCGAGTGGGCCGGGGAAGCGAGCCCGGACGGCATGCAGCACCTGCTCGGCCGGGCCCGGTGGGATGCCGACCGCATGCGTGATGACGTGCGTGAGTACGTGCTGGAGCATCTGCACGGCGAGGATGCGGTGCTGGTGGTCGACGAGACCGGGGACGTGAAGAAGGGCACGCACACCGTCGGGGTCCAGCGCCAGTACACCGGCACCGCCGGGAGGATCGAAAACGCGCAGGTCGCCGTCTACCTCACCTAAGAGGGAGAGCGCGGGCACACGGCGGTGGACCGTGAGCTGTAATCCCGCGCTCGTGGACTGCGGATCCGGACCGCTGCCGGGCGGCGGGCCTGAGCGGGGACACCGAGTTCGCGACCAAGCCGGAGCTGGCCGCCCGGATGATCGGCCGGTTCCTGGGTGCTGGGCACCGTGGGCTGGGTCGCAGGCGATGAGGTCTACGGCGGCAACCCGAAGCTGCGGTCTGCGCTGGAAGAGCACAAGGTCGGCTACGTGCTCGCCGCCGCCTGCTCGGCTGAAGTCTTCACCGGGGCAGGGAAGTTCCGTGCGAACGTCCTGGGCGCGAAGGTGCCGAAACGGGTCTGGCAGAAGCTGTCGGAAGGTGCCGGGGCCAAAGGACACCGCTTCTACGACTGGGCCCTCATCGACCTGGCCGAAGAGCGGCCCGGCAGCCACCGGCTGTTGATCCGCCGCAACCGCACCACCGGTGAACTCGCCTACTATCGCTGCTGGTCGCCGACCCCGGCGCCCCTGGCCACGCTGGTGCGCGTCGCCGGGTCGAGATGACGGGTGGAGGGGACCTTCCAGGCCGGAAAGGGGCTGGCGGGACTGGACGAGCACCAACTCCGCCGCTTCACCTCGTGGTCTCACTGGGTCACCCTCGCCATGCTCGCCCATGCCTTCCTCGCCGTCGTGCGCGCCGGCGAACACACTCGCCATCCCGCCCCGGACGGGCTGATCCCGCTCACCTGCAACGAGATCCAGCGCCTGTTCACGATGCTCGTCGCCCACCATGTGCGCGATGTGGCCCACCGGCTCAGCTGGTCAGCCTGGCGACGCCGTCAAAGGTCAGGATCGTCACCGGCCCACCGGAGGGTGGGTTCTTCCGGGAAGCGATTGCGCACCTCCGGCGGCCCTTCGACGCCACCGTCAGGGCGCTGCGGACCTGGTGGTTGCTGCATCGGGGTATCACCCATGCGAGACGGTGGCGGAACCCGTTCGTGACGACCGTGGGGATCCTGGTCTTCGGCGTCCTCGCCGCGGTGTTCGTCATCTGGGCGCTCCGGGGACTTGTGGTCGCGGTCTTCTTCAACGACACCGGCGAGAAGGACAACGGGTGGTGGTGGGGGGCGTTCAACCCGGACAAGGCCTGTTCAAAGATCGGGACGTCGTGCGGAGCGGCCAACGGAGTGGTGATGCCGGTGCTGCTGCTGACCATTTCGACCCTGCTGTTCCTGGCCTGGCGGCTCGGGCGGGTCCGCAGGTTCTGCACACGTAAGGCGAGGAAGGAAGCCGGCAGCTTCGTACAGACGGCGGGGAGCCTCATGGACGAGGTGGTCGGGCGTGACCAGCTCTGCAACGCGATCATGAACAATCTCCGGGACCGGAAGGCCCGCCGCCCGCACATCGTCGTCGCCAATGTCGGGGCGAGCAAAACCGCCCTGCTGGTGCGTCTCTCCGAGAAACTCGCGGCCAAGGGTGCCGTCCCCATTCCAGTACGGCTGCGCGACGCCCAGGGGGACAGTCTGGACTTCTGCGAACTTGCCCGCCAGCGGTGCCAGGAAATCGTGCAGCCGGTGGTGCGGTCGGACGGTGAGGTGGACCGGATCTGGCGGTGGCTGCGGCAGCGGGCCGACCGGATCGTGGTGCTCGGGGACGGTCTCGAAGAGACGCTCAGCCGGAATCACGCGAGCGGTCAGCGCGACAACCTGATCCGCAAGGCGATACGTAAGGCCGGTGAGGAAGGGCTGCCGCTGGTCATCGCCTCCCGGCCGCACGAACCGCTGCGCGCGATGCAGGCCGCCATGACGGAACTGGAGCCGCTGAGCGCGGAGGCGGCGTTGCAGTACATCGCCCGCAGCGGCAGCTGGCGCTCGGACTCCCTCCTCCTCGACCGGGTCGTGGAAGTCGCGAAAATGCCGGAGTCGCCCATTTATCTGCAGATCGCCAAGGACCTGCACCGCAAAGACCTCTTGGAGCCACTGTGGACGGAAGGCGGAACGACGGATCCGACGCTCCACGACACCTGGGAGCTGCGAGGTGACCTCATGGAGAGGTGGCTCGACGCGCTCGTCGACGGGGAGGTCCACCCGGAGCTGCCCATAGACCGTGACACCAGGTCGGTGGTGGTGTCCCACATCTCGGCGCTCGCCTGCATCGGGCTGGCGTCGGACCGCGCGGAAGTGGGGCTGTGGGAACTCGACCCTCGCACGGCGGAGACCAGCTCAGCGACGCGGAGACTGGCAGTGGAACACACAGGTGCCGTCTAATGACGAATGGGACAAACGTGTGGCCGAGGAGTTGGACTGCCAGCTGGATTGCCTGCGACGAGCGCGGAGTCCGCAGGAGCCCGCTGGCGCGTCGGTGTGCCAGGAGACCTCACCGGACGGCTCGGCTGACGCCGGAAAACAGTGCCTGGAAGGTCTCCGGACCGATCTCCGGCTTGCCGCGACGTGGGGTGCCCGGATGGGGCTGGTGCATGAGTACGGGCGGAAGGCACGCTTCCAGCACAGCGTCATGCAGGCGTATCTCGGGTCCCGCTTCCTGGCGAGAGTGCTCGGCAGCCCGGTGAGACAGTCACCGGCCTTTGGCGTGTGCGTGGATGCGGTGCCGCTCCTGGCTCAGCTCAGCAAGGACCACCACATCCTCCAGGCGCTGCGGCAGGGCGGACGGGAACTTCTCATCGCCTTCACACTGCACTCCCGTTCGCTCGACGGCCGGTGCAGGTGCGGCTACCGGCAGACGGATGCGGCCGGGACCTGTTCGGTCGCCGTTAGGCGTGACCTCTTGCGGGAGGAGGCCGGCAACCAGCTGGATGAGGCGATGCGGGCCGAGAAACTCTCGCGACAGGGCCGTGCGACCGGCCTCGGCAGCCGCAGTCACGATGATCGGGGCGGTGCTCGGCTGAGGGCGCTCAGCATCTACGGATCCGCCGCGGACATCGACAGCGTCGATGCAAGGCCGCAGCAGAACGAACTCTTCGGCGAGATCAGGAAGCACTGGATGGAGTTCGGATGGGGCCAGGGCCCCGTGGCGCTCCGCGAGGCGAAGATCGCCCTGGTGGGGCAGTGCGGGGCGGCGGCCCGGCGCGTCGCCGTCGCCGGGAGCAACACACGGGCTTACGAGAAGCTCTTCGAGATCGGCAAGTGCGAGCCGGACTACCGAGTACGAACCGCGATCGCGCAGGAAGCGGTGGCGAGCAGGCCTACAAGGCGCTCGCTCTGTACGAGCACCTGGAGTGCCCCCAGCACGTCGTCAGCGACGGCCGCCCCCCGAAGCCACCCGGCGAACAACCCACCCGGCAACCCTTCCTGGACTGGGTGGAGGGGCAGGGAGACCGGGAGCGACGCGCGGTGGTGCGGTTGTTGGAAAGGCGGAAGGAACGGTACGAACGCATGGCCGCCCATTCAGAGGCCCTGGTCGAGAGGGAGAAGTGGTACGCCAACACCATGTGCGCCTGGGCGCTCCCCATGCTCGTCGACAGCATCATGATGTCGCGTCACCTCGGCAGTCCACGCGACGATCTGGAGCGATGGATAGCCAAGGCGACCAGGGGGGACGCGCCGGACGAGACGATGGGCCAGGGCAACAGACTGGCTCTGGGGGTCTCGCTCGCGCAAGGGTTCAAGTGGCAGGTGCGGGAGTGGCTGGCGCCCACAGACGGGCAGCGGGAACACCCATTGGTCGCGGCGGCGGGCAGGCTGGCGGTCCGCGCGCTGCAGACCCGTCGCCCCGAGCGGTTCCTGTGGATCGACGAGGCCGGTGTGGCCTCTGAAGTGGGCACCGAGGTCAGCAGCCCCGGAGAACAACGGGTCCACAACCTCTGGATCCCGCCGTCCACCGGGTGGAGCACCCTGGACCCCGCGGCCCAGCAGCTCTTGGCGGACGTACTGGTGCTGGCCGTGCTCGGCGAACGTGGCTACCGCCCGAAGGACCTCTTCCGTCTCCTTGAGCTCTGCTGTCCGGAGAGCTGCAGGCTCCCCTCGTGCCTCAGCAGGGACCGCACACGGCTGGACCCGGTACGCGCCGTGGAACGCACCTCACAACCGGGCAGCAACTGCACGGACGAGTGCGGGATGAGGATGTGCCCGTACCCAGCCAAGGTGGAGAACCTGCGAGTGGAGTTCAGCGAGGTTTTCTGCGTGCACCAGCACGATTTGCTGAGGGCGTGGCAGCCCCGGTCGTGGCTCTTCCTGCGGTTCCGCCGGGAGGCTCCGTGGCAGCGCAAGGTACCGGTCGCCGGCATGCGCAGGTTCTGGGACCAGATGGGCGATCGGGCTCGCGACGTCAACCCCGAGGACATGGACGCCTCTGGGCACTGAACCTTTGGGCACTGAAGCTACTGGCCGGTCTGCGGCTCTCCGCGGCGCTGTGCGTCTTCCGGATCTCCCATCGGGTGCGTGGTGTTGCGTACAGGGCCGTTCCGGCTCGGAGGTCACGAGCCAAGGCTCACATCGGCAGGTCGCGTTCCGGCGACGCCCGGTCCCATCCGAGAACGACAACCCCAGCGACGTCTACCCGGAGAACAACGAGGATCCGGCCGAGCGCCCCGATGGCAGCCCTGGTGACTCCGGCCTCCGAGCCGCCATTGTGGTGGCCAACGCGGCGGCAGCGATCGGTCTCGGCATCGCAGTAGGGCTCGGGCTCTCCTGGGTGACCGACGAGGTCAAGGGAGAGCAACCGCCAATCTACCTATCAGGGGCTCCAACACCGCACACTGTCCCGTAACTGCCGGACACTGTCCCGTCAGAACCCAAGGCGCCGTGGACTTCTCCCCGAGCGTCGCGGCAGACTCGTCACCATGGTGCACCTGCAGGTTCTCACGACAAACGACTGGCCGCTGTGGCGGTTGTCCGACGGTGTATCCAGGGAACGCGTGATGGTGAAGACGCTCCTCTGACGGGACGACACGACGGTTCCGAGGCGTGAGGGTACGAATACAGTCCACAGGGGCCGGCCCCTGGCGCCTCGACCTGATAGCGACACAATGAGATCGGAGACCTTTTCACCATGGATATTCAAGGCAGCTGCAGCGATCAGTTCAGCGCAGTACGGGAGGTATTCGCCGACTCCCTGCGCAGCGGAGCGGATGTCGGTGCCTCGGTGGCGGTCTACCTCGACGGCGAACCCGTCGTCGACCTGTGGGGAGGGTATGCCGACCCGGCCCGCACCCAGCCATGGCAGCGCGACACCATCACCAACGTGTGGTCCATCACGAAGACGATGACCGCACTGTGCGCTCTCCTCCTCGCCGACCGCGGCGAACTCGACCTCTGTGCGCCGGTCGCGAAGTACTGGCCGGAGTTCGGTAGCGCAGGAAGGGAGCACATCAAGGTCCGACACCTGCTCAGTCACACCGCCGGCCTCCCCGACTGGGACCGGCCCATGACACTCGACGACCTGTGCGACTGGGAGAAGGCCACCACCTTGCTGGGCCGCCAGACGCCCCGCTGGTTACCCGGCACGGCGTCCGGCTACCACCGGTTCACCCATGGCTTCCTGATCGGCGAAGTCATCCGCCGCATCTCCCAGCAGTCAACCGGCGCATTCTTCGCCGACCAGATCGCTGCCCCACTGGGCGCCGATTTCCACATCGGCCTCCCCGCCGAAGACGACCACCGGGTCTCCGAGGTCATCCCAGCCCCGGGCCCCGCACCCGCAGCCAACCCCCGCGTAACCATCCCGGTCGGCGCCTATGTGACCCCCCAGGACACCTGGACCCCCCAATGGCACCGCGCCGAAATCCCTGCCGCAGCAGGCTACGGCAACGCGCGATCCGTGGCCGCGATCCAATCCGTAGTCGCCTCCGGAGGCCAGACGCCCTCCACCCGCCTCCTGTCCGAAGCCACCTGCCGCAGGGTATTCGACGAACAATCCCGCGGCGTCGATCTCGTGCTCGGTATCCCGCTGCGGTTCGGCATCGGCTACGCCCTCTCGGCCGGCGACGCACCCGTCAGCACACCCAATCCCAACACCGCCTACTGGGGCGGAAGAGGCGGATCACTGATCATCAACGACCGTGACGCACGCCTGACCGTCACCTACGTCATGAACCAGATGACTTACCTCGGCCTCAGCGACCCGCGCGGCCACAAACTCATCCAAGCCGCCTACAAAGCACTGCCCCACTAACCCTGTCGATGCATTCATCTACGCCGGGCGGTCGAGACCTGCGGCGAGGAGCGCCGGCACCTCCTCCCGCAGCTGCACGGTCCAGCGGGAACGGGTCGATCAGCAGCGACGCGGAGGTGCTGTACACGTGGCAGTCGTGGGGTCCACAGCACCGTCTCGCAGTGGACCTTCGGCTGAACGGAAAGAAATCTCAGGTGCTGTCGGTGGGCAATGGCGTTCAGGAGCGCCCGGCGGCCAGGTCCCGGGACAATGGTCGTTATGACCTCCCTCCACGCCAACCCACTCTTCACCCGGCTCGCCGATTCCGAACGGATCCTCATCGCGGGCGCGGGCGGCGGTTTCGACATCTACTCCGGCCTCCCGCTGGCCCTCTCCCTCCTGCACCAGGACAAGGAGGTATATCTCGCGAATCTCTCCTTCAGCGCACTCGCCGGTCTCCCCGTCGACGACTGGGCTGCCCCCGACCTGGCCGTCATCACTCCCGACTCCGCCCTGCACCAGAGCTACTTCCCCGAGCGGACACTCGCCCAGTGGCTACGCCAACACGGCTACCCGTCCACCGTGTACGCCTTCCCCCAGACCGGGGTGCGCCCGCTGCGGGCCGCCTACCAAGCACTGATCGAGCTGCACGGCATCGACGCTGTGGTACTGGTCGACGGCGGTACGGACATCCTGCTGCGCGGCGACGAATCCGGTCTGGGAACTCCGGAGGAGGACCTGACCAGCGTGGCGGCGCTGGCCGCGCTGAACACCATAAGGACCCGACTCGTGGTCTCGGTCGGATTCGGCATAGACGCCTACCACGGCGTAAACCACGTGCAGGTACTGGAGAATATCGCCGCGCTGGAACGCGACGGCGCGTACCTCGGCGCATTCTCCATACCGCGCGCCACCCGTGAGGGTGCTCTCTATCTTGACGCGGTGACGCACGCCCAGCACCACACCCCGGAGCACCCCAGCATTGTCAACGGCTCCATCGCGGCAGCCGTGCGCGGCTCATTCGGCGATGTCCAGTTCACCGACCGAACCCGGGGCAGCGAGCTGTTCGTGAACCCGCTGATGTCCGTGTACTTCGCCTTCGACCTTCCGGGGCTGGCAGCCCGCTGCCTCTATCTGGACCGACTCGAGGACACTCACCTGATGCGCCAAGTCCACTCTCGGATCAACGAGTTCCGCGAATCCACCGTGACCCGCCCACCCCGCCGCTTCCCACACTGAGGGCCCGAGACAGAACGCCCCCTGACGGCCGTGCCTGCCGCTTACTGACTCGCCTGTGCATTGTCGTGGGGACTGACACGTGCGGTGATCGTTACGGTATGCCGTGTGCATGAGGTATCCGCCCCGGGCGGTGGGCTGGCCCGTGCCGCCCGCGAAGCGTGCGACACGTCAGTCATCGTCCGCACTGGACAAAGCTTCGGTGACCATGCGGGTAGCGAAGTCAGGGTCGTCGGTAACACGGTTGATGTGCTCGGCGAGCAGGAAGACGGTGGCTTCCAAGGCATTCATCTCGCCCTCACTCCAGTCCCCGTACTGCTTGCGCCACAGGCTTGGGCTCAGGCCGGTGCCCGCAGCGACTACCAAGCCGGCCATGGTGGGAATGGTCTCGGGGCTGACGCTCTTGGGCATCCTCCGCAGTGTGGCCACGAGAGGAGGCAGCACGTACTCGATGACGTCCTTGTCATGGTCCTGGTGGGTCATCCGCAGCCATTCCATGAACAGGAAGACGAGGGTGCACGCACCGTCCAGCACGTCATTGGCTCCCTCGGGGCTCAGGGACGCAATGTACTGGTCGATCAGCTTCTGCTGTTCGGGATCGGCCTCGGCCTTGCCGGCGTGGATGCTCTTGAGCCGAGAATCGATCGCCATGAGTGCTGCGCCCACATCGCCGGCGGGAGCGTACTGGGGGTCGCAGGGCGATGACACAGGATTCCTCCTCGGGTGACCGCGGACGGCGTGCTCGTACCCTAGACCGCCGATGAGACGGGGGTCTGGCGAACTCCTGACAAACCCGGTGCCTTCCTGGCCGAGGCCCGCCTCGCGCTGGAACACCTCGATGCCGCCCTGGACATCGCGTACCAGGCCCCGGTCAGCTGGGTGGCATCAGTTCCGTCAACCACGGAGTCTGCTCCGGCCGGGTGAGGCTGACCAGTCACTCGGGGCCCTGAGACCGGTGAAGCCCCGGGCTGACTTCAATCCCGACCGGCCGGACGAAGCGCGCGACGTCCAAGGGCGGAGGCGGCGTCCTGCCCCTGATCTCGCAGGACAGACCTGTCCGGAGGGCGGCGGGCACGCCAGGGGCGGACGGCTCAGCGGTTGACCTCATTGCTCTGGACCGAGCGGGTCGAGATGATCCGCATGAGTCGATCTCCCCGCACATCACTAACCGACTCGCTGCATCGCCTTCCGGTGCCGTTCAGCCATCGCCGCCCCGGACTCGCGGCGAGCCATCCTGCGCAGGACGAACGGTGCGAGAAGCAGGCCTGCGACCGCCCAGGCACCCAGCACGCCCGCGGTCGCCAGTTGCCGCCAGGACGCGCCGACCTCTGCGGCGACCGCTTCGGCCGGCAGCAACGCGGCGCGGAGACCGAGGCCGAGCCAGTACACGGGGAAGATCTGTCCAACGGTCTGCAGCCATTCGGGCAGCTTCGACAAGGGAAAGTAGATCCCGGAGATCACGACGAGCCCCATCACCGGAAGCATCAGCAAACCGATGGTGCGCGGACTGTTGACGAGTGAGCCGATGACTGCCCCCACCGGCAGGGTGGCCAAGAGGCCCAACGGCACCACCCACACCAGCGTCAGCAACGCTCCGCCGCCCTGCCGGGCAACACCGTCCACCAGGAACACGCCGACGACAAAGGGGAATGCCATGGAGACGAGAGCCGTCCCCGACACCATGATGATCTTGCCTATCAGGTGGCCGACCATGCCGTGGGGCACGGCCTTGGCCCGCAGCAGCGTGCCGTCCTCGCGCTCGGTCGCGAGCAGCTGCGCCGTGGTCATCATCCCGGTGAACGCCAGCGTCATCCCCAGCATGCTCGGCAGCATGAACGCGCCCGCCGAGATACCTGCGCCCTTCAGCGGTTCGTCCCTGACCAGGAACAGCGGCACGAGGAGCAGGGCCGTCCAGAGCACGTACCCGAACACTTCCTGGCCTGTGGTGAAGGTCTGCCGGAGTTCTGTCCAGCCACGCCTCACCCCTGCTTTCGCCGCACACCACACCGGACTCATCGCGATTCCTCCCCGAAAGCGTGTGCCGCCCGCTCGCTGGGGGCGCTCCCCGCCTCCAGCTCTCGCACCATCGCCAGGTAAGTGTCTTCCAGGCTCGCCCGGCGCACCTCCAGCCCGCCGATCGCCTCGCCGTGCTCCTCGAACAGCCGACGGACGAACCGGGTCGGCTCAGCCGTCGACTCCTCGAAGGGCTGCCCGTCCCGAGTCCAGCGCACGGTGGCCTCGGCTGATACCTGCCGGGACAGCTCCTCGGCAGAGCCATTGGCCGCGATCCGGCCACCGGCCAGAATGAGAATCCGGTCGGCGAGCTTCTCCGCCTCGGCGAGGTCGTGCGTAGTCAGCAGAACGGTGGTGTTCTCGTCCGCGAGCCCGCGTACCAGGCCGTGGAACTCGTTCCTGGCCTCCGGGTCCAGACCTGCCGTCGGCTCGTCCAAGAACAGCACCTCGGGTTTGCCCACGATGCCGACGGCCACGTCGAAACGCCTACGCTGCCCGCCGGACAGGGTTCCGATCCGTTTGTCCGCCTGCTCAGTCAGCCCCACAGCGGCGATGAGCTCGTCGACTTCCCACGGCCGCCGCACGAGGGTGGTGGAGTACGGCGCGTAGTACGAGCCAAGGTGAGCCAGCAGTTCCCGCACCCGCCACTTGCCGTGGTCGCGCCAGGACTGCAACACGATGCCCAGGCGCGCACGCCACCGCTCATCCCCGCGAGCCGGATCGGTGCCCAGGACGGTCACGTCTCCGGCCGAGCGCATCCGGAAGCCTTCCAGCACCTCGATCGTGGTCGTCTTGCCCGCGCCGTTCGGGCCGAGCAGCACGACGACTTCGCCTCGCCGGGCCGTGAAGCCGACCCCCTTCAGTACGTCCTGACTGCGGTAGCGCATCCGCAGATCCCGTACATCGATGACCGTGTCGCTCCCCGGTGGTGGGCTGCTCCCAACCTCGGAAAAGACGTGAGCGGTCGTCATCGGTGTTCCCCCATTCGTCTCGTGGTCCGTCATCTAGGATCAGGAACACCGGAAGCCGTGCCGATGCCCGTGGTCATGGGACGTGTCCACATCTGTGGCTACCGTTGACGCTGGCAGCTGCCGCTCGGGCCCTCCCCGGGCGAACACATTACCGAACGGTGCAGTTATTTCGAGCTGTTCCACGGCGCCGGTGAGCCTCCCCGGGCCGCAGCACTGGATTTATTTCCATATAAGCCGCAAAAGCTGGATTCGCTGCCAAACGTCTCAAGTTAGAGGGCAGGGAACACCGCCAGACCGTACGCCACTATCGCGACGCCTCCCCCGTAACATCTCGTGACGGTTTGCGATTTTCATTCAGCTGGTGGCCGCTGAGCGGGACGTTGACTTGAGGGCCAGGACGCCGACTGCGGCGGGAGTGCCGACAGGCCTTGGTTTGCTCCGCGTGGCCTGCCTATGCTGCCGCTATGGGTCTGAACCTCACGCTGTTCATGGCGGACTGGGAGCAGCTGAGTGCCATCCCCGTCGAGAACCGGGTCCAAGCACTGGACGACACGGCATGGTCACCGGAGCGCGACGACGAGTACCTGAGGTACGGACTGGCCGGAGGCTGGTTGTGGCCCCCTGATCGGGGGTCTGCATGGTGCGCCGAGTACAACTTCTTCACCACCACCGGCGCTTATAGCCCGCATGCCCGCGCGGGCGATGCATGGGCCGACATACGGCTCCTCGTCGACGCGTCCGTACGCGAGGCGATGGACACCCTCCTCGTCGGTCTGATCTGGGATGCGGATCCGGCCGACGACCCCGCGCTGACTGGCGGCGGAGGGCTCTTCCCGCCGGCCACCGGCCGAGGGCTCCCGCATGTCCTTCTGGTGTGCCCGCCTGAGACAGTCCCCGGCAAGGCCCGCGCCTGGCAGCAAGTGGAGCCCCACCTTGAGCAGTTGCGCTAACCGTTTGCCGCCGAGTGCGAGGGCTGGGCAGGCCGCCCGGACACCTTCGAGGACTTCGCCGCGCTTCTGCGCGAATGGGGCGACGTGACCACGGAGGCCGCCCACCGCGGTTGGGGGCTGGTGGGGCTGCCCTAGCCGTCAGCAGCGAGGGGTACACGGACCTCTTTCGCTGCACACTCCGAAGCGAGCGCCGCATCTGGCGAGCGGTGCCAGGCAGCCGCCCTGACCTCGCGGAAGGGATCGCGTGGGGTGTCGGCACCCTGTGCTGCCGACTGTGCCTCCTTGCCAGACAACTGCCAGCCGACGATCCGTGTCACCGCCGGGCGAAGAGGATGAACGACAGCCTGGCCGGCCTGCGGTCCTACCGCGCGGCGGCCGGCACCGAGGTGAGCAGGCGCCGCGCCGGGCTGGTTTCAGCGGGGCTGGCCACCCATGGGGGTGCTGATGGTGCGTACGGGCTGGCTGCGGTGGAAGCGCTCGGCGGTCCGTCGCACCTCCACGAGCTCGTCGTAGACCTTCCAGGCCGCAGAGAAGGCCTCCGCGACGGTGGGGCAGTTGTCCAATGCCGATAGGGCGAAGGTAGCTGGGCCCGCCAGCGAGCGGCCGGGGAGGCAGCGGACCAGCGTCGAGGAAGAGGCCTGCCATGAGGGTGCCGACGGTGCGCAGTGCCCGGCCGCCGAGGCGTTCGTGGCCCGGCCGGTAGGATTCTTGGCTCGTGCGGCCGACGCCGCAGGATGCGCGGGATGGTTTTGGGGATGATGGTGTGATGGATTCGGCGGGGATGAGCCGGGCCCAGGCCGTGGCCTTGGTACAGCGGATCATGAATGCGGACTACGCCGCGGAGAATGAAGCGGACCGCTGGCTGGACGCACTCGACAGATCCCTGGCCTGTCCGACGGGTTATGTCAGTGACCTCATCTTCTGGCCTCCGGCGGGCGAGCTCTCGGCCGAGGAGGTAGTCGAGCAAGCCCTCGCCTACCGCCCGATCGCCCTATAGGCCTGCGCTCCTTCCGAATGCCAGGCCGCGGCACACGCGGTACCGGCAGAACTGACCGGACCCGCCCGAGGGGGTGCGCCCAGGGGCTGAGCGCGGCCTGTTAGATGCGGTACCCCGGCGCGGGCGGCCAGAAGCTGCACTCGGGGTGTACGGGCTGGTCCTTGGGCATGATCCCGGCGGCGGATCTCCCGGGCCAGCCACCAGCACACCGCCGTCGGCGAGCCGTCCGGCTCATCCGCGGCCAACTCGGTCAGTGCGGCAGTGAAATCGACCGTATGACAGGCGAGCACCTGCGCCGACGCGGCCCCGGGATGCCACGCGGTGATCGCGCCCACGTCGCGCAGCGTCGTCGGCCAGGGCGCCGACGCCGGCGTCACCGCCCGGCCGTCACCGCCCGGCCGATGGCCGACGACTGCGCACCGGCGGACGCTCGCTGCCCCTGTTGGCGGCCCCCACGCGGCCGGCCCGTCCCACGCGACCTGAGGGGGCAGTCGGCACTCCGCACTTCGCGGCAATGTCACAGCGGCACCCTAGGGTCTGAGCATGACACCACGTGCAGTTCCCGACTCCAACGAGCCCTTGACCCCGCGTCCGGTCGGACACCGGGATCCATCTTTGCCGGTCCTGACCGCCGAGCAGGCCGACCGTCTGCGTAGCCTCGCCGTCGAGTGTCTGGACGACCGCGGCATACGCGTCACGGTGGACGGCGCTGTGTTGCGCGGACAGAGCCGGGTCCTGTCCTTGGAGAGCCTTGCCCGCCGGTGCAGCACCGCCGAGAGCGGTCAGTGGCCGGCGCTGGTCGACGCGCACATCTCAACGCTCGCCGGCACCGAAAACGGTCCCGGCTCCGCAGAGGACGTCCTGCGCGGCGCCTATCTGCGGCTGGTCCCGGACGACTTCCTGCCGGCCGAAGCCGCCGCCGCATTCTCATACGCCCAACCTGTCGCCGACGGGCTGCTCGAAGCCATCGCCCTGGACACCCCGGATGCCGTCCGGCTCCTCGACGACAAGGACGTGACAGCGATCGGACGGGAGGCGTTGCGGTCGGCCGCCCGCGCCAACCTCATCAACGAGCCCGTCGACCGCGAGACCGTCTGCCATGACGGTGCTCTCATCCACCTCATCGCCGGCGACTCGTTCTTCGTGGCCAGCAAGGCCCTCGTGCTGCCCGAGCTGCTGCGCACATATCTCGGCCAGGAGCCGCCCGCCGACGGCGTGCTGCTCACAGTTCCCAGCCGTCACCGTCTGGCCTTCCACCTGATCGTCGACGAACACGCCGTCAGCGCCGTCAATGCCCTGGCTTCCTTCGGCCTGGGGGCCTATCAGGACGCCGTCGGCGACGGGCAGCTTTCTCCCCGGCTGTATTGGTGGCACCAGGGCAGGCTGACCTCGATCACACACATCGACCACGAGACACGACAGTTCTCCGTCCAGCCCCCTCCCGAGCTGCTCACGGCCATGCGCCGGCTGAGCGCGCCGGCCAACTGAGAATCAGGCGGTTAGGGCGAGGGCTGCAAGTAACTGGGCGCAGGTGAAGATCGAGGCCGGTGATACAGCAGAGTGTGCAGCACCGGCCAGCCGTCGGGCGGAGCATCGGTATAACTGTCCGGCGGCGGACTGGGCCACGAGGTGCCTGTCGGCCTGCTGCGGAGTCTGCGAGCAACCTCGTCCTCGGCAAGCCGAGGGCCAGGACATCGCAGTCACGATCGAACGGCTCACTCTCCACGTCTGTCAGTGGTGATCGCCATCATGGGGGTATGACCAACCCGAACCTGGCCACGGGCAGTATCTGGCGGCTTCACCACAACGACCAGGAGATTGCTCTGCTGACCGTCACCGGCACCGATATGCCCTGGACTCACGCCGAAGTCGACGCACTGTCTGGTTTTGATGAGTTCCGCCCCCTCTTCCGTGAGCAACAACGGGGTCTCGGAGAGGAGGACTGGGAGCGGGCCGACGCCTGCTACACCCACATCCGCAGTGCACTCACCATGACATTCCCCGACGGCGGCCCGGTCGCTGAGTTCATGCTGCATATCCACGACGACGGCACCGCCGCCTGGCGCTGGCACGACGAGCCCTTCGACGTGGTGAGCCCATGACGCGCTGGGTTCGCTGTTTCTGGGACGAGGAGGGCGTCTGGTTCTACTTCGAGCTGGACAAGGATGGCTACGTGATGCGGCAAGTCGAGTTGCAGGAGCCCGGCAGTAAGGCGTTGGCCGCTGCCTGGCTGGCCGAAAGTCAAGGAGCCCAAAGGGACGGCCGGTTGGCTGAATACGAGAGTGTCTACGGCCTGATCGCGGAACTGCCCATCTCTGAGTGGGAGGGGCACGACCCGCAGTGGTTGTCGGCTCATGAGTTCGAGACCGTTTGGTCGCAGGCTCGTCGACAGCTTCAGGATCGTCAGCGGCCACAACTTTCATGAGCGCGTCTGCTGCTATGGCCAATTACTAGGAATCGGCCGCCTTCGGTGCGAACCCGGACGTCAAGCGTCCGTCCAGAGGAGTCCGGGACGCTCGCACGGCCCCGCAGCCCAGCCTCGCTGTACGTGTCGGGAGACACCGGCCTCGGCGGCGACGTGGACGATCGGACAGGTGTGGCAGGGTTCGACGAGCCTTCGGTGCCCCTCGATCTTCAAGGGGCGTTCGCATGCGTCACTGGAGCACCTCGGTGCTTCGGTCCGCCGCGACGACCGTGCGGAGGGGGAAAGCGATGAGCAGTGTGATCGCGACGAGCAGGCCGCTCGACCATAGCGGCCCAAGGTTCCCGGCCCCGGTGCTGAGGGTGGTCGCGGCGATGAGGGGGCCGACGGCGGCGCCGATGTTGAGTGCCGCGGTCGCATACGACCCGGCCATGGTGGGGGCTTCCGCGGCCTCGTAGAGGACCCGCGTGATCAGTGTGCTGCCCAGCGCGAACGACAGCGCGCCCTGCACGAAAACGAGGATGAGCAGAGCGGCCGGCTTGTCGGCCAGCACAGCCAGGGCCGACCATCCGATGAGCAACAGCGGACCGCCGACGGCGATGACCAGACCGGGGCGCTGGTCGGACAACCGGCCGGCGAAGGTGACGCCGACGAAGGAACCCGCCCCGAAAAGCACCAGAACGACAGAGACCCACAGCTCGCCCAGGCCGGCGGTGTCGGTCACGACGGGGGCGAGGAAAGTGAAGCTTCCGAACGTTGCGGCGTTCACCAGCGCGCCCAGCAGCATCACCAGAATCAACCGCCGCCTTGTGAGCTGGGCGAGCTCCGCTCGCAGGGCTGGCCTGCCAGTCGCCTCTTCCGTCTCACGTCCCGCTGGGGTCCCCTTCAGGATGCCGAAAGCTGCAGGCAGGCAGAGCGCGGCGACGGCCCAGAATGTGGCCCGCCAGTCGAGCACCGTGCCGAGCACCGACCCACCAGGGACACCGACGATCGTGGCCACCGTCGTGCCTGACAGCAGCACGGCCAGCGCACGTCCCTTCTTGTCGGGCGAGACCAGCGTGGCGGCAGCCGTGAGAGCGACGGCGAGGAACCCCGCGTTCGCGAGCGCAGCGAGGACACGGGTAGCGAACAGGACGGGGAAACTCGTGGTGATGGCACCCGCGACGTGAGCCGCCGCGAAAACGAGGATGAACCCGAGAAGGCTGGAGCGCCTGGGCCAGTCGCGGGCAAGCGCTGCCACAAGGGGAGCACCGACGACCATGCCGACCGCGAAGGCCGAGGTCAGCGTGCCTGCTGTCCCAACTGCGACGTCGAGATCTGAGGCGATGTCCGGCAGGAGGCCGGCGAGCATGAACTCCGAGGTGCCCATGGCGAAGACCGCCATGGCAAGAAAATACAGCGGGATGGGCATCGAGTGGCTCCGAGGTGAGGAGAAGCACGAGAAGGTCATCTCGTCACCGCACGGCAGCCCCAAGGGCACACTCGCCCGACCGCAGAATGCGGTGCGACGACAGGGCTACGAGCTCAGTGGTTCAGGGGGCTGACGGCGTGACCGAAAGCCCCCACCTTGTCTGACTCAGGACTCGACATGGCCCGCACGGTACCCGACTGGTGCCCGTCGAGGCACTTGGGTTTTACCGGCATTGACCTGTGTCACCAACGTCATGGCCCGCAACATCCAGCGCCCTTCGCTGGGTTGGTCAGATGGCCGGATGCGTCCGTTCGGTTAGTGATGACTGTGGGGGGCCAGTTCGCGTCGCAGATGCTGACCGATCCGATGGGCACAACGCCGACCAGGGGACTCGCGCCAAGGCGGGTGCCGAACCACTACCACGCGGCCCGGTCCAACAGTGCGCGAAGGTGGGCCGCGGTGCAGCTCCGGCACGACGGCTCAGCCGCGCCTGCATGTCCTCCCCAGCAACCCCTGACCGCACCGCCCTGCAGGACGCAACACCCACCAGGTTGAAGGGACGTCTCCTCATAGCACTGCGCAAACAGGGCCCTGGAACCGCCGGGAAACAGGGACACAGACGGGCGCGGTCGCGTGGTCCTACTCCGGCGGTCTGGGCAGCTCAGAGAAGTGGCGGCGTACGGCATACAGGAGCGGTGTTCAGCTCGCTGGCCGGGGACATCAGCAGCCCGGCAGGCATCGGCGCCGCTCCAGCGATCGCGGGCAGATGGACGCGATTCTCTGCGCGGTCACGCCACGGTCGCTCTCCAGCGCCTTCCAGGCAGCCGTCCTCGACATCCGGCGCGACCAAGCCGGACCGGGCCCGAGGCTGAAGCGGCCCTGCCCATGCCCAGCCGGGCGCCGCCGGTCAGCTGCCGCCGACACCACCACCCTGTCGAAAATGGGTCTCCGGCATCCGGTTGTCGTGCTTCAACGGTTCCTTCGTCCCCAGGCGAGCCCAGATCAAGAACGTCACCAGGCCCACAGCCAGCAGACCGACCGGAACAAGTATCGCGAGAGCCCAATCGGGCATGCCGCCTCCCCATAGCGTCTCCTGACCTGCCAAACGCCCTACCACCACGGTAAGGCCCACTACTGACAACGAAGCCCAGGAAGGCGACGGCCCCCCTCACCCGGAATGCCGGCGATCTGAGCCATAGGCCCTGGGGCTTGGTCGACAGATGGCGTCAGCGGAGCTGAGTGGGCGTATGAGATCGCGGGCTTCCCACAGCGCAGGGGGGCGAGGCGGGGCTGCCTTACTCGATTGGCGTCGCACATCAACGGTCAATGAAGTTGGCATTCCCAAGGCTCGATGTCCGGCTCTCCCGGGGGCAGCTCCCCGGTGCAGTATCGATAGAGCCAGGTCGCAGCTCTGCGCTCCGCATGCTTCTCGTTGACCGGTTCTCCCTGCTCGTCCAGTTCGAGGACGTTGGCGAAGATCGCGACGCAGATCTCCACCTGAGAGGGCGACTCGCGCAGTTCCTCCCAGTAGTCGACCCCTTCCAGTATCGGATGGCCTACCGTCCCCCGGGCGAGCCATCCAGCGAAGCGTCGGAGGGCTCCGGATGCGCCAGGGCTGAGATGCGAAGGCATGCGATGAATCTAGCCCCAGTCTTCCCAGGTCGATCGTCGACCTATCTCACGGGGGCACGCCGGCGGGGTCGACGCTGGCGCCCTGGATCCGGCCGGTGCGCGCGTCGTGCACGTAGAAGAGGAACATGTGGCGCGCCGGAGCAGGCTTCGAACCGGCGAGGGCCGCAGGGGTCCGGCCTCGGAGCAGCAGGTTGGTCGCTTTCGAACGGAAGGCGATGGTGGTGCCGTCCGCGCTGATCACCGGCTCGTAGGACGCGTTGTCGGCAGGGGATCCGTCGGCGTCGGCGGTGACCAGTCGGGTGGCCCCCTTCCAGCGGTCGGTGACGTAGATGTTCCGGCCCGGCCCGGGCTGCTCGCCGGGCACCAGGTCGCTCCGGTCGGAGGAGTACGCCACGTACCGGCCGTCCCCGCTGATGGCAGGGCTGTGGGAGCTGCCGGTCCTGTCGCTTCCGGCGGGCTTCCGGCCGTGACGAGTTCGGGGTGTCCCGTCCGGCGGTCCGGACGAAGATGTGCGAGCCGCCGTTCGCAGGCTGTCCCGCCACGACGTCGGTGGCATCGGAGCCGAACGCCACGTATCTGCCGTTGCCGCTGATCGCCGCCTGACTCGTGGACCCCTTCAACTGCGAGCCGTCATCGGTGACGCTGACCCGCTCGGTACGCCGGGTCCGTAAGTCCCGGACGAACACGTCGTACAAGCGGTTGGTGTCGCCGGGCACCAGATTGGACGCCAGAGATGAGAAGAGGCCGTATCTGCCGTCCGTGCTCAGCCCGAGCAGTTCCGACCAGTCGTCGGGCTGAGCGCCGTCGAGGCCGAGCCGTGCGCAAGGAGCCCTCCACCGTGTCCGCCCTCAGCGTTGCCGCCTCCGCTGCCGCCGGAGCAGCAGCGCGCCCCGTGGTCTTTGCCCGCTCGGTCCCCACGGGCGCGACCTCGCGCAACAGCTGCCCTCACTGCGGCAACGCACTCCTCGGGGCACGCCAGCTCCGGCCGCTACCGCCCTCGGGACGCTGCCCGAAATGCAGGCAGCGCATTGGGCCCCCTCGCTCTCGGCGGAGCTGTTGGCAGCCGCGGCCTTCGCCGCGCTCGCGGCCGGCGGCGCCACGAGCGGGTTCGCCGCCGCACAGTACTGGCTCGCCGCATGCGGCGTCGCCCTAGCGCTGATCGACCTCGCCGTCCAGCGCCTACCCAACGTGCTCACCGCCCCGGCCTGCGCCGGAACGATCCTGCTGCTCGCCGGTGCGGCCCTCGCCAGCGAACCCGGCAGTCTCGGCCGGGCCGCGGCCGGAGCCGGAGCCGTCACTGCCGTGTTCCTTCTCCTCCCGCTGACCGCGGGAATGGGCCTGGGCGACGTCAAGCTCGCCCCGGCCATTGGCGCCCTCCTCGGCTGGCACGGCTGGACCAGCCTGTGGTGGGGCGCGCTCGCCGGATTCCTCATCGGCGGCGTATGCGGAGTAGCGCTGCTGGCCACTGGCCGCCACCGCCGCGCCCAGGTCGCCTTCGGCCCCTTCATGCTCATCGGCGCTCTCGCCGTATTCGCGACGTCCGGCTGAACCGCGAGGAGGGCTACTGCCCCGCGGTCGGTCATGGCAGCCGTCGCCATCCCCCTCATCCCGGCGGGCGGGCCCAGGCTCGGGGCCAAGAGGACGCCGGCCAGCCCCCACCCCGCACTGGCGCGGTATAGGCCCTGAAAGGGGGGCCGCGTGCCGCCCGTGGCTCGCATGCGACGCGGACCGGACGAACGAGGCAGCGCAGGGAGCGGCATTCTTGAGAACCGTGCCCGGATCAGCTGGTCGCGCGCCAAGTGAGCCACTTGGCGTCGGGGTCGTCGCCCTTGTAGTTGATGATGGCAGGGCGGTCGCCCTTGGGCAGCATGTGGATCGAGCACTGTTTCACGGTGGCGTTCGGCTTCACCATGGCGTGGGGTTCACAGATCGGGCCGTGCCCGAACTGTGCCTGAACGAGGGCGAAGAGGAGCGTGGCCCCCAGCAGGTCCTGGCACTCCTCCGGGACACCACCGGCGCCGAGCAGCGCCGTGACGGTTCGCCTCCTGCTGGTGAGAGCTGTCAGCAGGCGCCGCCGGAAGTCCGCGGCCTGGCGAGGGGTCTGCGGGCTGGTCCGCGGGCCTGGCGTGCCGGCCGGGTAGTGGCGCCGCAGCGCAAGGGTGCGCGGAGGCGGGCGTCGCCTCCGCGCACCGGGCTTGGGCGCCCTTCGCCCAGCCTGGCGCCCGAGTTCCGCGGGGTGCCTGGCGGAGGGCGAGGCAGCCCGCGGGACTGCTACGGGAAGGGGAACCGATGCCGGGTGGTCGGGTGTCTTAGCCTGTGAGCGGTCCGCCAACGGTGTTCGGCGGTATCGCTGAGGCGTCTTCCGGGACGGCCGGTGTCTCCACGGGCTTGCCGAGATCTGTCAGGTTCATCGTGGCCGTGATGCCGGCTGTCCCCATGGGGCAGTCGAGGCGCGTGCGGACGATGCGCCCGTCCCGGCTGATCCACACATCCGCGACGGCGGGGAGGTCGCTGCCCAATCGGTCCCGTGCCTCGGTGAACTTGGCGCGCCGGTCCTCGGCCATCCGGAGCGTGAGCGTCGCGTGGTCCAGCTTGCCGCGGTAGTGCACGGCCGGCGCACCGTTCACGTTCTCCTCGCCGGCCTTCGACACGCTGTGCATCCGTTCCACTTGCTGCAGGACGTGCTCGGGGTCGTTCACTGGTGAGCGCAGGAGGTAGTGGGACTCGGCCTTGTCACGGGGGACCGAGCGCCAGGCGGTGTCGCCGTTCTTCTCCCCTGGCATCCTGAAGTACACGGTGCCGCCGGTGAAGATCTCGTCGAGGGAAACCGTCTTCCCCTCGCCCTGGCTTGAGAGGTTCACCGTCAGGCGCCCCGTGCCACCTGGTATGTCGAGACTTCCCTTTACCGCCAGCGCCATGTTCGTGCCGTCGGCGCGTATCTCGATCTTGTTGTCGATCCGGGCACTGCTCTTCGCCGTTGCGGTCGCGGCGGCCCGCACCACCTGCCCGGAATCAGCCCCCGCACTGGGCGAGGAAGCGGGCCCGGCCGCCGTCTCCGCGGGCTGACGCGGCTTCTCCGCCGAATCCGTGGAACATGCCGCGCACGACAGAACAACGGCACTGACAAGGACGAATGAACGTCGCAATTTCCCCCCAAGAAAGTTATGACAGGGCGACACCGACATGCCCTCAAATATCGAATATCGATTCTATCGCCCCCATTTCAGCACAGGCTCGGAAGGGGCATGTGCACACGCAGGGCGCAGCTGGTGGCGGGCCATCGTGCTCGTAGGGCAGCGGAGTACCGGCGCTTGCCTCGCCGGTAGCGAATCCGCCGCGGACGACCTCGAAGGCTACCCAGGCGGGGTGCCCGGCCACCGGCGTGCGCGAGCCGACGGTCAGGGTGGCGCCAGCGTGCGGCCGACTGGCACGCCGCGCACGTCGGGCTCACAGCAGCGGCGCCCGGGCATCCAGGAGGTGATCCGTGGGCGTCTCGGCGAGCCCCCCACGGGATCTACAGGCGCTCGCCTAGTCAAGCGCCACATTGGTACGCCGGCCCGGTCGGCGGATGGCGCCAGCTAAGTGGTCCGGTATCGAGGTTGGCTTGTATGCGTCGCGGTCGAAGGCCGGTGGTCTGCCGCCACGGTTGCCGAGCCGTTTGCGGTGGGCAGCCTGGCCGGAGGGCTGTGGGATCACCGCCCGGATCCCGTGCCGGCGTAGCTGCGAGCGGATCGCGCGGGACGAATAGGCCTTGGTCGGCCAGGACCACGTCCGGTGCCACTCTCGGCCTGCCGACCGGTCGCGGAACCCGTAAGCGGGCCATGACCTGGGGGAACACGGGTGCGTCACCGACTTGTCCAGGTGTGATCACGAAGGCCAGGGGCTGGCACTGGAAGATCCTGTGACAGGCCACTGATCACGTAGTGCGCCGATGTCGTTCTCCGCCGTGCATTCTGGGAACAGGGCTGTGGTCAGACAAGCGACTGTCGGCGGCAAGGTGGATCTTTGTGGTCAGCCCGCCACGGGAGCGCCCGAGGGCATAATCGTGCGGCTCGTCTGCCGGGGCCCCTTCTATCAGATGATCCGAAGGGTACTGCTCAACTGCCTTGGCGCTGCTGATGCTCTCGAAGCCGCTGCACATGCCTGGCGTACTGCCCGGCCCGCGACCTCTGAGCTCGATCGATCAAAAGCGCTTGGGGGTCCGCCGCGCGCTCGTACAACTCGACTTCGAAAGGGTCTGCGTCCACCTCGACAAGCCGTGCCAACGCGTCCCGATCCTGCTCAGCCGTCGGACGCACGCGAACCTCGTCCCTCCACACCTGACCGCTCGCTTCGGCTTCGTCCACCTCGCCAATATATGTGCGGGCAGGCCGCATGCGGACTCCTCCGAACCAAGATCCGAAAGAGACGGCCTAGGTCAGCTCTATCGCTGCGGCCTGCCGTCAGGGAAGCCGCTACCGGCGCGGATTGAACGAACAAGCCAGTACATGGAGTGGCGGACTTGTGAACAGTGCTCGAATCAGCTCGTTGCGCGCCATGTGAGCCACTTGGCGTCGGGGTCGTCGCCCTTGTAGTTGATGATGGCAGGGCGGTCGCCCTTGGGCAGCATGTGGATCGAGCACTGTTTCACGGTGGCGTTCGGCTTCACCATGGCGTGGGGTTCACTGTCCGGGCATTGTTCGACCTTGGCGCCGATGGCCAGCATTACCAGCGGCCGTACCTGTTCCCCGCCGGCAGTCGCCAGCACCACGTCATCCTGCATGCTGGGGAGGAGGTCGTACGCGCCGGTATTGCGGTATTCGATCGTCACGTAGTAGGGGACGAGGTCCTTGTCACCGCTCAGTTTGAAGTCTTTGAGGTCCTCCAGGTTCCCCTCGCGCACGGTCTTCGGCGTGACCTTGATCTTGAGCATGTGGCCGTGATTGTCATCGACGGTGGCATCAGCGGTCTTCCCCATCGCCAGCACGTCACCGGCCCCACCGTTCCGGCTGCCCCCCACCTCCCAAAGGGCCGTGCCGCTCCCGTCGTCGGAGTAGGAGACAGTCGCCGGCTCCTGATCCTTGGCCAGCATGACCAGCGTGCACACCTCCGCTGTGCCCCCCGCTGCAAGTGCTCCGGGGTTTCCGCGGCTGCACTCCTTCGGCAGACCCGAACCGGTCGCCAGGGCATTGCTGAACAGCGTGACTCCCTTGGCTCGAATCCCGTCCGTCCCCACGACGGAAAGCTGTCCTGCCAGGTCCGGCTGGCTCAGCGCGTCCTTGCTGGTGTTGGAGAAGGAGACGGTGAGGTAGTAAGGCGTCATCCCCTTCAGCTCGTCGTCGAGCCGCACACGGTCAAGGTCCGATACCGAACCGCGCATCAGGCTCTTCGGGGCAACCCGAAGCTGGTGCGGCTTCTCCTCACGGTCGGTCCACGTGGCCTTCTGGGGCGTGGTGGTCCGCAAAGCGATGTTCGTGGCCTTCGACTTGGAAGCGGCCGACTCCTGCGCCCCCTTCGCCGAGGCCTTCGCACCGACAGATTCACCCCCACCGCATGCTGTGGCGAGCACGAGGATCACACCCGTCCCCGCAATAGCCGCTGCCTGCCTCAGAGCGCGCACGCTGCCTCCGTCAGTCCCTGATCACACTGGATAACCAGACTAATCGCACGGGCGTTCACGCCCGGACCAGATCGATCCGAGCCCATGCCCGGCAAGCCGTGGGCTCGAGCTCAGCAGGTAGACCAGTGACCAGCTCGACGATGCCCTTCCGTCACCCCAAAGCGGGCCTCACCTGTGGCCAGTGAAGCAGCCCTGGTCGTCCATCGCGGCAAACGCCTGCACATCAGCCTGCCCGGCACGGATAAGCCCCCGGACGCGAGGCTCAGGGCCCGCCGCCGGGCGACGGCGCCACCCGCAAGGCGCCCCGGCAGGGAGCAGGGGAGGCACTGATCACGGGGCTGTGTCCGCGTACTCGTCGGAGTGGCTCTGGCAAGATTTTCGTAGCCGGAGATCATGTCGGTGACCCGGTCGGCCGGTCTGCGTATTGTCGGCGGAGGTGGGCGATCAGGACGACGCGCTGGCGGAGGAGTGGAACGCCGGCGCGGCCAGCCATGAGACGTGTCTGCAGCTTGACATCGGTGATGCGGCCTTCGTTCACTCCGGAGTTGTAGGGGGTGGCGATGCCCTGAGCGACGGCATGCCGGTCTTCGCGCAGGGCTCCCGCGAGGCCGGCGAGAGGGGGCAGTCCGCTCTTCGCGAGGTCGTCGAGCCAGCCCGGCAGGAGTAGGGCGTCGCGGTTTTCGAGCATGCCGGCGAACCGCCGGACCAAGTCGTGGGCGGTTCTGAGCTCAGGGCAGTGATCGAGGAGCCGGGGCAGGCGGTCGTTGATGTGCGGGCTGCGGCGGGCCGGGTGGGTGGTGATCCAGCGGGCTGCTTCGCGTGGGGAAGGCGGTCGCTCGCGAGGCGCGTCCAGGGGCAGGCCCCGTCGTAGGGGTGCGACGGCCATTTTCACCCGCTGATAGTGGCCGAGGTAGCCCTTGGCCTGGAGTTCCTCGTGCAGGATCTTCGCGCTGTGCTGTCCCTCGTCCCAGCGTTGTTGCAGGTAGTCGAGGTAGGGGTCCAGGCTGGAGGGCTTGCGGGGCGGGCGGCGCATCACTTCCTGCCAGGTTCGGGCTCGCGCGTACTTGCGCACGGTGCGGCGGTCCAGGCCGAGCTCCCGGGCCACGGAACTGTGGCTGCGGCCGGTGCGCGTCAGAGCGTGCACGGCCTCGAACAACCTGCGGGCATGGCGCCCGGCCCGGGTGTCCGCCGCGGCGTCCTCGGCAGTCTCCTCGATCGGGGCTGAATCGATCTCGCTGACTGGGGGAAGTGCTGCGGGCAGGCAGCAGCGGTGCGTGGAGGCGATGTCCTGGACCCGGCGGGAGAGGCCCTGCCAGAGATGGAAACGGTCGCTGACCTGCACCGCGTCGGGGGCACCAGTGGTGATGCCCTGCCGGTAGGTGAGCGAGCCGTCGCGGCAAGCCACCTCGACACCGGGGTGCTCGCGGAGCCAGCGGCCGAGCCGTTCAGCGTCGCGTCCCTCCCAGAGCGTGAGCGGGAGCCGGGTGGTGGCGTCGACCAGGAGGGTGCCGTAGGTGTCGCCGTAGAGCGCGAAGTCGTCCACGCCCAGCACCCGGGGTGTCTCCAGTGGCGGAAGCGGCACCCGCATCAGCTGAGCAAGAACCGTGCACCGCGAGAGCGTGACGTTCAGGATGCGCAGCATCCGGGCGCCGCCCCGGCCGGCCAGGATCACACCGACGGCCTCCACAAGGCGCTGCAACTGCGGTGTGCGGCGCTGGTAACGCACGGTCAGCCCTGGGACCTGCTCGGCGAAGGTCACTTTCGGGCAAGTCGGGTTTTCGCAGTACAGGCGGCGTACGGACAAGTCGATGCGCAGAGGCCGGCCTCCGAGAGCGATGTCGGCGAGGCGCCGTACATAGCGGCTGTGGACCCACGTGCTTGGCTCGCCGCATCCGGTACATCCCGCTGATACACCGGATCTCGTGCGGGCGCGGACCACAACGACAGCATCGGAGACATCGACCGAGACCACCAGCACATTGGTCAACTGCGGTAACAGGCTCGCCAGTTCAACAGAGCACAGGCATAGGCTGCCCGGGATTCGGACCGGCCGACCGGGTCACCGACATGATCTCCGGCTACGAAAATCTTGCCAGAGCCGTCGGAGTGCTCAGGCAGGTACGGATGAATGTGCTCAGCTCGACGTTCAGTAACGCGGGGGCTTGGAGGATTTCGGGATGCGACGGAGTGCGACAATCTGGCCGTGTCTGAGGAGTTGTCGCGCTGGTATCGAGGCCGCCTGGTCGTGGGGCCGTTCAGGCCGTTCGAGGTCGGTGAAGTTGAAGGTCTCGAACGGGAGATCGGGCTGCCACTGCCGTCTTCCTATCGCTCGTTCCTTGAGGCGGCGGGAGGGGAGAGCCTCACATACTCGGTCCGATTGCCGGCTTGCGACCCGGAGCCGTTCCAGAGTTTCGACGACCTCTATCAGCTCGGCCGTGACGACGATGGAGAATACGGCTGGGGCACCCTGCTCGGCGAGTACCGCCGCAGCCGTGATGGCTTGCTCGCCCATGAGGTCTCACTGGCCGGCCTTCTTCCGATCGCCCGCAACGGCGGCAGCGACACCCTGTTCCTGGACCTGAACCCGGCGACCCATGGCCAGCTCCATGCCTTCGTTCATGGCATCCCTCACCCGGGGTACCTGTCGAAGGGGGCCTTCACCAAAGTCGCTCACGACTTCGACACCTACCTCGACAGCCTTGTCGTCGATCCGGACCTCGCTGAAGACACCTGGGCCGATGTCGTCGACAGTGACTCCACCGACCCTTGGCGGCGGACCGTCGAGGAATGGCTGGACAAGGAACTGCCTGGCTGGCGTGCTGAGTCGTGGGCGGCGGCCTGAGTTCCCGGGCTGGGTGATTGTTTCAAGCGACGTTGGTGTCACGTTCGATGGCGGCGAACCGGTTCTTCAGCCAGTAGCTCGGACCGTTGATGGAGACGACGTCGCAGTGGTGCAGGAGCCGGTCGAGGATGGCAGTGGCGAGGGGCCCGGTCAGTGTCACCGTGACGATGAACCTCGCGGACTTCGGCAAGCCCGTGGCGGCGGTGGCCCCGGCCCCCGACAAGGTCACCCCCGTGCCCTCCTCCGGCGGTGTCCTCACCGGCTGACGAAACGGCGACAACGTCAGCGTGGATCGAGTCTCCGCCCATCCTGCCGCCATCGGCACGGCTGCATGTCCGGCCCGCAGCACCTGGCCTCACGTTCGGGGGAGCGGAAGGAAGCTTGCTGTGGTCAGCTGCGTGCCTGGCCACAGCCCTGCCCGAGAAGGAACGGTGGTGGCGGCATCGGCGGCACGACGTGATCAGTACCCCTGTCACAAGATCTTCCAGCGCAGGTCCGCGTCCTCGCGCTGGAGCCCTGTGATGCGGCGTTCGACTTCTGCCAGGGTTCCCGGGGCCTGGGCGGCCTTCCGGGCGTTGGTGGTGATCATTCGGAGCTCCCGGAGGTCGCGCAGGGTGGGGTAGCCCTCCCAGGTCGTCACGTCGAATCCGTAGCTGTCCGCGAAGGCGTCGTAGTGCTCTTGTCCATACCCGAACCGGCGGCAGTGGATCTCGATGGTGACCAGGTCCCATTCCGGTTGCCCCTGGGCCACTGTGTCCCAGTCGCACAGGACTGCCCGCCCCTCGTGGTGCAGGGCGTTGCGGTGTTGAGGGTCGCCTTGGACGACGGCTCGCGGCAGGGCGAAGGCCACGTCGGCCAGGCGGGCTTCGAGAGTGGCCAGCCGCCGGGTGAGGAAGTCCAAGGTAGCTGCCGGCAGGGAGGTCGTGGCGTTGATGGAGGCCTTGATGGCGGCGGCGTTGTCGAGTTCCCGCAGCGGTTCTGGGGGTTCGGGAAGCTGGTGGAGGGCGCGGAGCGGCGGGGCGATCAGTTCGGCGGCTACCGGGTGCTGCGGCTGGGGCAGGTAGGTCCAGAACGTGACCGGGTGGCCGTCGATCACCGTTGGCTGCTGCGGCACGGGGTGAAGGGGGACGGTGGGGAAGCCGAGCTCCATCAGCCAGGATACGAAGCGGACGGTGCGCTGGACGCTGGCCTGGCTGGAGCCCCGGCGGGCGATCTTCACGACGACTGGGTCATGCGCGAGGAGGACGACGGCGTTTGTGTGACCGCGCAGGATCTTCGCGTCTGTGCTGTCGAGCCCCGCAGCCGCGCAAGCGCGGCGCAGAACCTCGTTCATCTCCTGCGTTTCGAACCCGCCATGGACCGTTGCTGGTGCAGTCATGGGCCAAGGCTGGCCGACGCTCAGCCCGGCTGTCACATCGGTCCCCCGGGCAGAGCGAGGACGTCGCTCAGTTCCCGCACAGCTCGGGCAGATCGTGCGGAGGTGGGCAGCACGTCGATGACCTGCTGCGCTCGGGCCCCGAGGATGGTGGTGCGGTGCCCTGCCGGCACCTGGAGGTACGTGTCACAGGCCAGCTGACAGGCTTTCCCCGGGCTGCGCTCGTGGGCTAGGCAGATCGCGGCCTCCAGGTGGAGCAGCGCCGGGTCGATGCCCGTGCGCGCCGGGTAGAGGGTGAGGGCTTCCTCTTGGACTCGGCGTGCCTGGATGCTGTGGCCGAGGGCGGTGTAGGCGCCGGAGAGGTAGAGCAGCAGGCGCCGGGCGGGGAAGGCGAAGGCGTCGTTGTCCGCGCCGGGGTCGCATTGTTCGAAGGCGTGTTGGGCGCTGTGGATGGCGTGCTCGGCCGATGCTGCGTCGCCGAGTTGGGCGAGTGCGCGGGCTTCGGCTGCGGCTGCGAAGGCGGCGGTTGCTGTCGGGCGGGCACGCGTCATCAGGCGGGCTTCTCTGGTCAGTGATACGGCGGCTTCGATGGGGCCGTAGTAGTAGGGCAGCATGGCGGCTTGGGCCCGGACGCGGGCGCGGAGTTCGAGGTTGCCGCTGTCGTCTGCTGCCGTGCGGGCGGTGTTGTACCAGGCGTGTGACCTGCGCAGGTTGCCGAGTTTCATGAGCGCGTCCGCGATCAGGGTCGCGAGGACGGCCGTCATTTCCGACAAGCGGGTTTGCACGCTGGCCGGCTGTCGCTCAGCGGCGAGGGCCTGGACGTCGGACAGCTCCTCGATGAGTTCCTTGAGTATGTCGGTGGGCGGGGCGTACAGGTACCGCTGGCGCGACCACAGCAGTCGTTCTTCGATCAGGTCCAGCTGCCCGGAGCTAACACTGCCCGTGGCCAGCGTGCGGTCCACGGAACGTCGGAGCTGCTCGATCTGCAGATCGACGTCGTGCTCCGGGGCAGGCGCAAGCGGTACGGCGGAACGCTTCGCCACCAGGTGGCGAGAGGGGGTGACGGCCGGTGCAGGGCCTGTGGTCGGGGCGCCCTGGTGCGGGCGGTAGTCGGCGGCGCCTGCCAGTCCCAAGCTGTGCGCGTCGGTGCGGTACAGCCGGCATAAGCGGTCGACCGTCGTCGCTCGCGGCGTGTGCGTGTTGCTCTCCCAGTGCCCCAGTTGGTCGGCATCGATCTTCGGCGCGGTGAGGCCTTCTTCCGCACAAAGGTTCAGCAACCGCTCTACCGCCGCACGCAGGGTCCACCCGTGCGCGAGGCGGTGTGCGCGAAGCCTGCTGACCCCGCAGCACTGGTGAATCGCCGTGGCCGTTTGTTCAGTCGGCCAGTCTTCCTGCTGCGCGCGTTCACGCAGGCGCGTGGCGCAGGCGCGTGAGTGCGTGGGATCCACCACCTGTTCACCCTCCCCAGCTCGTGCGTGGGTGCTTGCACGATCATAGGAACTGGGCCCTGCATCACGTGACGGGAAACAGTGAACTTCTCACTGTTCGCCTCGCCTCCCGACCTCATTTTCTGACGGTTGCTGGCAACCTGGCACATTTTGCAGGTTGTTGCGGCGCGTGGTCATGACCATTCTGCGTCTCCTGGGCCGGCTCTTTGCAGCACAGCGAGTGCGGCGCCGGAGGTCCGGATTCATCGCTCTGCCTTACGGAGGGAAGGGAGAGGTCTGTGCGCACATCTGCGAATGAGGCAAGAACCGAGACCGGCAGTGGCATCGCGTGCCCGCGTTCGGCTTTCCCGTTACGCGGCCATCTCATTGCGAAGCCGGTGCCCCGTCGCCACCGTCATGAGGTTGGGCAGCGACTGTCCCGCGGTGCGGATGATGCGCTGCAGTCGTTGGACCACCGCCCCCGCTGCCGCCCGGGCAAGGAGCCCCCCGGCGCCGGACGGGTCGTCGGCGAGCAGCTGTCGGTATTCGTCAACGACCGCGTCGAAGAAGCAGTCACTGCCAACTATGCCTGCCTCGCGGTTGAGCAGCGACCGGATGGCGGCACTGGTGTTGCGGCCGGGGGCGAGGGTCGCGGCGTGCTGGAGTCGGGTGACGGCGGTACCCCTGCATCCGGCCCTGCGGAGTTCGTTACCGTGCATGGGCAGGACGCAGGAGCTGAAGCACGGTCGGGACTCGGTGCGGTACCGGCAGGACACGGCGCCCGGCGCTGCTACCGGGCCCTGGGCAGCCCGCACGACAGCGCCCCTACCGGCTTGGTCCTCGGAAGCGCAGCCGGTGGTGCGTCATGAGCGTCGCGACTTCCCCGTGTGCCGCCCCGCTCCGGACCGTGCCCGCGCTGAGGAAACGGCCCCGCCTGCGCGCGGCGCACATGGAAGCCATGGCCGTGGCGCGACGAAAGGAAGCGGTGAGTGATGCCCGCCGTCTGGTCAAGGAGCTGCTGCTCCAGTGGGGCGTAGCCGGCGAGGAGGCGTTCTGCGCGGAGTTGTTCGCGGCTGAGCTGCTGACCAACGCCTTCCGCCACAGCGGGACCGACGATGCCAGCCGGGGTTCGGAGATCGGGTTGTGTATCGCCGAGGGCGGCGGCGCGATCCTGATCGAGGTCGAAGACTCCGGTGGGGCGGGAAGACCCACCGCCCGGCGGCAGATCGACGAGGATGCCGAGCACGGCCGCGGGCTGGATCTGGTGGAGAGCCTGGGCCGTTGGGGCTGGCGCACCCTGCCCGACGGCCACCTGTCCACCTGGGCCTACGTGCGCCCCGCACATCAGGAGGCCACACGGTGACCGCCGCCCGTCGCCCGGCCAGCGGACGCCCCGGACGTTACGGAGGCCCGGCAGGTGAAGTGCGTCCCGCTGATGCCGATGACACCGCCACTAGCGATCCCGGCAACCTCGCTCTCCCCCGGTGGTCCGGTGAGGCGGCGCCGGGGTGCCGTTCTCCTGCTGCTGGGCGCCTGCCCAGCGGGTGGGTGCCCGGCTCGTCTTACCCCTCTCCTGCTATGAGCAGCAGGCCGTGATCTGGCCCCTGGCGGCGGCCGCCCCCGAAGCCCGCCGCCAGGGAGCCTCTCACCGTCGCAGCCGGGCCCGCACTGGTCGGCGCTTCTCTGTCTGATCTTCCGGTTCTGCCCTGCCGAAGGACACCCGCATGAAGCTCGCCACCCGCCCCCAGGTCCGTCTGGATCTCCTGTTCACCCTGTGCCGTCTGCACCGCGGAGGGATCACCGCCCGGATGACCCGTGACCTCGTGCCCACGCGTCCGGAGCTGCTGGAGATAGTGCGGTGGGAGCAGCGCGCTGCGAGGGAGCTGGCACCGATCTTGGATGCGCACGGGTGGCCGGGGCCGGGTCTGGTGGGTGAGGTCGGGGCGGAGGCGGCGTGGTGGGTGACCTTGCTCTGCGACCGGCAGACGCTCTTCCAGCGGGACGCCCACCGGCTCCTGCAGGAGGCCGTCGGCCGGGGCGCGGCACCGGCCCGGCATCTGGCCTACCTCACTGACCGGCTGCTGATGCACGACAACGAGCCGCAGTTGTACGGCACGCAGTACGTGCTGGGCTCCGACGGCACGGCCAGCCGGCACCCGGTCGGTGCCCCGTGCCTGTTGGGGCTGCGCCGGCACCGGGTGGGGCTACCGAAGGGGGATGCGGCGCGGCCGGCGGACCTGCGCCTGATGGCCCTGACGCGCGGCCCGGTGCAGGCCGGGTACGTGAGCGTCACCCTCTAACCCGCCGTGGCCAGCTGACCACCGGGTCCACGGTCTCCACATTCCCCGCCTCGCTGGCCTTGGCCGCTGGGCGAGCCCATCTCACGATCACATGGAAGTGGTGTTCCCTATGTCCCGCAAAACGGTCCTGCCCGATGTCCGGGAGGTCGCTGAGGGGGCCCAGCAGGTCCTGAAAGGGATCGAGGCCGACGGCGAGTACGAGCGCCTGAGGGTTGCGGCGCTGGCCTCCACGGAGGTGTCGTTTGCGGGCTTCCCGCTCATCAGCCGGTGGGACGCCGCCCGGGACTGCGGGCCGTTGTTCACCGAAGCCCTGCGCGCGGTGGCACTGCGGGCGAGTGTCCTGGTCCTCACCATCGACGACGAGGCCAGCCACCTGGCGGTCCCGGCCCCGGTGGATGCCATGGTCCACGTGGTCCTCGCCCAGGGGGCGCTGGTCTGGCGGCTCGCCGAGAGCAACCTGCTGAGTCTGGTGCACCGGAGCAACCGGGAGAACCACGCCTACCGCACGGGCTGTTGCACCCATGCCTGCTACCGCGAAGCGTGGGGCGATCCGCCGGCCCGGTACTGGCTGGATCAGCAGGAAGCCGACCGGCGGCTGGCCGACATGAACGAACGGTACGAGAGCATCGGCCTGCGGCCCGGCGGGCGCGGTCACAGCTTCGACTTCCCCCTCACCGTGGGCGGTACCCGGTGACCGCTGCCCGCGCCAGCCTCCAGCCCCCGCTCCCCCTCCGCCCCCGGGACCTGACGATCGCCCTCCCGGATCCGTCTACGGAGGACCATCAGGCGGGGACCGATCTGACCGGCTGTCTGCTGACCGGCGCCCCCACCGCCGCTCCCCACCGTGTACTCACGGCCGCCGGTGACCGGCAACGGGTCGCGGACAGCGCCCGGCTGGTCACCTACAACACGCTCACCGGCGGCATCGACTGCGACCGAGACGAGTGGCGGCGCCGGAAGCAGATTGAGTTCCTGGCCTCGCTGGACGCCGACCTGATCGCGCTGCAGGAGCTGCGCGGCTGGGACGAGGGCGGCTGGTGGCGGCTGTGGAAGGCCGCCAACCTGCTGGGCATGGTGCCGCTGCCCCCGGTGATCTCCGCGCGCGGCCGCGGTAACGATCTCGCCCTGCTCTACCGGCCGGGCAGCGTGCGGATTGACGACTACGACAACAACGTGGCGCGCGGGGCGTTCCATCACGGGCTGGGCCGGGCCCGGCTCTACGTCCGGGACCAACCGCTGCTCACCGTCCTGTTCACGCACCTCTCCTTCCTCGGCGGGGCCGAACGCTACGCCGAGGCGCGGTGGCTGACCGGGTACGGCAACACCTACAAGGGCGAGCCGCAGCGGGTGGTGCTGCTCGGTGACCTGAACAGCATCGGTGAGCACGACCCCGAACCGGACTGGAACCGGATTCCGTCCCACCTGCACTCGCGCCACCGCCACCTGACCGCGAGCGGGGCGTTCGGCGACACCGACCGGCGGGCGATCCAGCTGCTGGCCCGTGCCGGGTTCCGTGACCCGTTCGACCTGCTCGGCCTGGGCCCGGCCCGCACGGCCGGCTACTGGAGCAAGACCGACCTGGTGGACCACCGCTCGGACTTCATCCTGCCCAACCGGCATGCCGCCGACCAGGTCACCGGCGCGGCCGTGCACGACACCGAGGAGACACGACTCCTGTCCGATCACCTGCCCGTCGTTCTCGAGCTGGCCCCGCCCGCTGCCTGATCTCAGCCCTGCCCCCTGCCCACCCCATCCCCGTCCTGGAGGCCCGCCATGCCCCGCCCGCTGCGTATCAGTGCACGTTCCTCGCCGCTCGCGCTCACCCAGGCCGAACACGTACAGGCCGCCATCACCGCCCAGCACGCCGGCGTCGCCACCCAAGTCATCCCGGTCGATGCCCCGGCCGAGCGGGTATTGAGTGAGTGCACCGGTCTGAAGGCGGGCGTCTGCGCCAGCGTCCTCGAACGCGCCCTCATCGGCGGCGGGTGCGATGAGCCAGTGCGCCGCATGAACGACGTCTTCGGTGTGCCGCTGACCACTCTGGACACCGGGTTCGCCGCCTACCTGCCGCGCGGCGACCGTCGGGACGCCCTGGTGAACCGGTCCGGAGCCGCCCGGGAGGGGCACTGCTGATGCAGAGGGACTACGACGCGCGCGGCCCGCGGCGCCGTGCGTCTGCCCTGATCCGCGACGGCAGCGGCCGGGTGCTCACCGTCTGCCATACCGAGCGTGACCGGTACTGGCTGCCTGGCGGCTACGTGCGCCCCAGGGAAACGCCGCGGGACGCTGTGGAGTACGAGGTGCGCAGGCTGACCGGCCTCACGCTGAAACCGCGCGGGCTTCTCGTCCTTGAACACCGGTACGTGGGCGAGGAGGAGCCGACCACCGAGTTCGTCTACGCGGTCCGGCCTGTCCCCCAGGACATCAAGATCGTGTTGCCGGAGCCGGATGGCCGGAGTCCTGAGATCTGGGCCTACCGGTGGCTCATGATCGACGAGGCCATCGAGGTGCGCGTCCTCGACGCCCACGTGCGTCTCCTCAAGGAGCCCCAGGCCGGGCCAGCAAGTATCGGCAGTCAATGCTCCCCGCTCCTGGCGCTCCAGATCCGCGCCGCGCTCGAAGCGGAAGCCACCGGCACCTTCATTGAGCTCACCAACGGCTTGCCGGAAGGCTACGCCGAAGCCCGGCAGCAACCGCCCGTTGAGGACGAGCCGGACGGTATGCCGGACCAGGCCCTGCGGCCGCCTGCCCGGCCTGGCGCGGATCGTTCCTGGACGGCCCCTCCCCCGCGACCGGTCATGGCGGACGGGACGGGTCCGGTCGTCTCCCGCCCGGCGCCCCTGCTCACCTGTGCCGAGGCGGAGCAGCGGTGAACAGGGTGCGCAGCATGGCTGACTGGGACCGGGCGTATGCCGAGGGCGAGGGGACTGGTCTGCGGATGATCAGCAACGCGGAGATGATCGAGTTCCGTCGGTTGGTGCGGCCGGTTCGGGGGCAGGTGGCGGTCGACGCCGGGTGCGGGCTGGGCATCTTCAGCCGTCAGCTGTGGCAGCTGGGGTACGACGTGACCGGTCTCGACTGGTCACGTCAGGCGCTGATCCGTGCGCGCACGGCCACGGGAGAGCGGCGGTTGCGGTATCTGGAGCATGACCTGGAGGCAGGGAGTCCGCCGGGGCTGGAGCCGTCGTCGGTCGACCTGGTGGTGTGCCGCCACTCGCTGGCCTACCTCATCGACCGGGAGGCGTTCATCGACCGGGTGCACGGCTGGCTGAGGCCAGGGGGAGCGATGTACGTGCTGACGAGCGTGCGAGAGAAAGTGCCTGAGCGATGGTGGCCTGCGGGGCTGACGAGGGCGGAGATCGACGGCCTGGGCCAGGGCTGGGATTCCGTGGCGCGCTGTGAACCGAGCTGCGTGGGTCGTACCGCCGCCATCGTGCTCCGTAAGGACGGCGCTCCCGGCCCTGGCCCGCTTCGAACAGGGGCGTAGACGCTTCGCGCACATCACGGCGACAGCGGGATCCACTCCGTCGGCGGTCAGAGCCGACCCCGCCGCGCACTTCGAATCTGCACAGTCGACGACGAGCTGACCGAGGCTCACTTCTCGCGCGAGTCTCTGAAGGCCTGACGGCTGCCGGGCTGGAGGGCCAGCTGAAGTCTCAAAGCGCGCGGGGCCGCGCTGGTTTGCTCCCGCCTGGCCCGTCCAGGCCACACGGTTTTCTCATGAGAAAGAAAGATGTCATGTCAGGTATCAGCGGATACCGCCGGGTGAAGGACTTTACCCGGCTGACCGCCACAGAGGTCCGCGTCCTTGAGGCTGTTGCGGACGGGCTCACGAACGAGAAAAGAGCCGAGAGGCTGTCCATGGGGAAGGGCACCTACGTCGGGCACCTGACCAGCATCAGGGGCAAACTCCTGGTTTCCGGCCGGGCAGCTCAAGTACACACGGCGTATCTGAACGGGCAACTGGCCCGGACCGAAGCCGCTGACGCTCCGGCCGACTTCTCCGAAGAGGACCTGCGACTGTGGCACCTGGTCGCGACCACAACGGCGAAGGAGATCGGGCAGCGCCTCAACCTCTCCGAGCACACCACGCGAGGCAGGATCCGGGACTTGATGAAGCGGGCCGGCGCGCGCAGCGAAAGCCACCTGGTGAAGCTCGGCCGCGCCTACCGGGTCCTTGGCGCGGAGGTGACCGCACGGTGATGCGCCTGTTGGACACCACCGGCGCGGCCGCACCGCTCCTTGCCGCGGCCCTTCGCGCTCTGCTGACCACCCGGCCCGCGCTGCTGCTCCCCTTCATGCCGCCCCAGACCACGACCGCCCCGGGCATCTACGCCACGTTCCACTGTGCGCGAGCCAACACGGTGGCCAGGCCCAGCAACGTCGGCTTCCCCAGGAAGGGCGCAGCATGACCGAAGGGGTAATACTCGGAACGGACTCGGAAGCCCTGGCCTGGGTGGCGGCTTCCGGACTCAACAGAGAGGCCAAGAAAGACCTCGTTTCCTTCATCGACAACTTCCCCGGCCTGACCTTCTACCAGGAAACAGAGGGCTATCTCGATGGAATTGAAGTCAGGGATGGCGTGACGCTTCCAGGATGGCTGCGAGAGCTTCGGAGGGCACTTGCAGGTATGCGCACGTCGATGCCTGCTCGCTTCATTGAATACGATGAGGACTGCGCCAGGTTCGATCTCGTACACAAGGTCTGGTACACGTTCGCCTTGGGCGACATGGCCGGAGAAGATCACTCGCTCTTCATGGAATACGCGAAGCTCTACCCCATCGGATCCTGGACGGAAAACGATCGATCCTACCTGGCCATCAACTTGGAGGATCCACACGATCCAACCATCTATGAATTCGCTCGGGAGGATCTGCTGGACAACTTCCTCGACGGAGCGCCTTCGTATCCGGATTCGGTATTCAAGTCCTACCCCAGAACGCTTTCCCGCCTGTATCAATTTCAATCCCCGGACGGCGATTTCATACAGGCGGCGAGCATGTGAAGATCCGCCATCGACGCCGGGAAGGGGGGGTCGGAAAGGGGGAAGGTGCGGGTGCCGGACCGTGCTCTTGCCGGGGGTCTGTGCGCTCGCGCACGGTGGCTCGACGAGGCCTGGTAGACGACGGTCCCCTCGCTCAGGGCACCGCGGCGTCCGACGCGAGAAGGTGTTCGCGATTCGCGGACACCTGGGAGTGCACGGTCGGGCCTCATGGGGTTACGGGCTCTTCAGGCTGAGGTTCCCGGTCCCGGCGAGGGCGCCATAGGCTCCCGGCTATGAGAATCCCCGCGACGACTTACCTGCCCGTGGCCGCAGTGACACTCATCCTAGGGCTCACTTATGCCTGTGTAGTGGTCCCCTCCGGACGCCAGGACCACGCTAGGCAGGACGCGGTCGCGCGGACCGCCACCGACCTGTTGCACGCGCTCGGACGAGGGGACGGTTCGGCGGCGTGTGCGGTGCTGACCAGACCCGCCGCCACCTCCTTGGCCAACCGCCATGGCGCGGCCGACTGCCCCTCAGCCGTCACCTCCCTGGCCCGCCCCCTCACCGGCGAGCAACGCGATTCCATAGCTGAGGAAGAGCTGACCGAGAAGCACGTCACCCCTAGGAAGAAGGACCCGCTGATCCCCGTCAACCTGCCCGTCAATCCCTTGGGCTTCACGCAGTTCCTGGTGGCCGAGCGGAGCGGCGAGTGGCGAGTCGTCCGAGTGGACTAGCTAGCCGGTGCCTGAGCGAACGGGGTGATCGCGGTGCATCAGGAGTGCACGGAGGCAGGGCGTCGGTGATGTCGCCCGGACACTGGTGCGGGCCGACGGGACAAACCACGCACAGCAGGAGCCTTGTCGAATAGGGTCAGGCGAACACGAAGCGGAATTGATCAGCGTTCTCGCCGTTCAGCCCAAGGCGAATATGTTCTTCGCCTGATCCTTTTCTCCGCCACACAGACTGAGGGAGAACGCGGAAGGCCGCGGTCGTGAGTGGGCTGAGTGGTTCAGGACCGGTTCTCTTTGACCAGTTGGTAGGCGGGTGAGAAGAGCATGCCGGCGAGGAGGAGCCACCCGCCGGCCTGGAAGAGCGCCTGCAGACCGTGGGCCGAGTGTCCGGTGAGCGCTGGTGTGTAGCCATAGGCTGCGCACAGGATGATGAGGGCGTGCACCCACTGGGCGCCTGGCGACCAGGCAAGCTCCTGGAGAGTGTCGCCTTCCAGGCCCAGCGCGAACAGGAAGACCCAGGGAAGCATGCACAGCCCGAAAACCAGGGCAACGCCTGCCCAGACGTTTCCACCCATCAGATTCACCTTCCACTGGGTGTCCGCCAGCCGGTGCAGCTCGGAAGCGGTACCGGTAATGCCGCCCAGCGAGGGGTCCCCCCGCGACCACAGCACCGACATACGCTCACCCACGCGCGGCAGCTCGCTCCTCTCAACCCGGGCAAGGGAAAGACGTGCGGGACCATGAGGAACCGACACCACCATCTCAACCACATACCCCACGACGAGATCACGGTCATCATCGTCATACCTCTTGCGGATGACCCGAGGCTGCTCCACTACGCTGGCGTTCGCGACCTCGGCACCCGCGCGCTGAAGGGTGGCCGTCACACTGTCGCGCTCCGGCAAGGAGGGCAGGGTGACAGCGGTCATGGATGCCGCGAGGATCAGGAAGTTCACGGCCAGCCGCCGGACCTTGGCCCACCCCTCCGACCCGTCCGGCACGGCATCGAACAGGTCCCACCCCTGACGGCGGACCGCACACGAACCCTTCTCCAGGGACACACCAGCGGGTGCCGGCCGGGGCGGGCGTCTGCCATGCATGCGCCGGACCCACAACAGGACCGCCCGGACGACCGCGAAGCCGGCCGCCGCCCACACACATATGAGGACACCGGTATGCGGAGCCGGCTGATAATCGATCCCCAGAGCCCAGATAAACCCCGCAGCGCCAGCGGCGTACGCCAGGCCAGCGCTCACACGCACAGCCTGCGTCAACACGTACTGCATAGGCCCCCCTTTATGACATCAAGTGCGCCCACACCGGGCACAACACGGCACTAGTGGATCATGGAACGGGTGCCAGAGGGAGAGGGACCACGCACCCCAGTTGCCCCGGCACGCCGATACCGAGCGGCCGGTTGGCGGCCGCTCCGGGAGGCTGGCGATCTGCATCACACGGTGGGCCCTGTGGAGCCCATACCGCCACGGGAGATCGCTCTTCCTGACCCTCGAATCCCGCCCGGTCCGCGCCCGGAGAAGGTCACGGCGGCGGCGCAACAGCGGCAGCCTCACCTCCTAAGGTCATGTCCCGGGTGCTTGCCCCCACTCGCTGGTGGAGGTACTGCGGCCGGCAGGCCGGAGAACGTCGGCCCGGGGATCCGCACGCCGCACCAGGACACCACTCGCGCAGGCCGTTACGGCCAGCTGACCTGCCCATACTCGACCTGAAGTACATCCGGAACCCTGGCCTCATGGAACCTGAGAAATCCGATCCCGACCGCGCCATCCCCGAGCAGGTGCGTTTCGTGAGCCCTTGTGGCCAGCCAGCCCAGCAGCTCACCGACCTTCTCGAACTCGTCCGGGTGGATCTCCTGACGGGACATCAGCGACCAGCCCTTCCGTGGCAGGTCCGCGCGACTGGCCAGTGCCGAGCAGAGCACACCGCCCACCCGCAGTGCCGCGCCCCGCCCGGCCAGCAGCGGATAGGGATCGTCCTCAATCACCGGGGCCCCCGAGTCGTCCACCACCACGACCGGGAACTTGGTGACGATGGACAGGTGCTCCGGCCGGGGCCCGATCCCCAGATGCCAGCTCAGCTCGGCGAGCTCGTTCTCGGAGATCTCGTCCCGCAGGTCGACGGCAATCATCAGCTCATAGAGGTCACTCACCCTGTGCACCCTACGGTCGGCCACCGACAAGACGAGCGGCGCCGACAGGCTCGTCCAGTTCCGCCTCCGTGAAGCGTCCGCTGATTTCGGACACGGTGAGAAGGAAAATGGCCGATTCCGTGGAAGCCGCCATTGCTCAGGATGAGATCTCGCGCGCGGAACGCGCGGCCGCCTTGTCGGCGGCGGTCCAGGCCGCCGCAGGGGCAGTCCACGCCCCGGCAGACGTCCGCGGGTGCCGGGCAAGCACCACCTGAATCACACCTGCAAAGGGGCCCTCCGGCGGCGGTCGTGGGACCGTGGCTCACACTCTGACGACCAGCAGAAGAGACACCGGGGCGTGCTCATGAAGGGGCAAGCAGCTGCGGACACCGATTCGGCGTGCCTCACAGTGCCGGCTGAGACTGGGGCGTCAGAAAATGTCCCAACGCGTCGCGGTGTCTCCTGAACGGAGAGTGTCCAGGCGGTGTTGCAATTGCACGGTGGCCTGGGTATCTCCGGTGTCGGCTCGCCGGATGAATGGCCCCAGGGTGTGGAGGTCGCGTATGGCGATCAGGACGGGGAGTCCTTCCCAGGTGCGCGGGTCGTAGCCGTAGGCGCGGGTGAACGCGTCGAGCTCCTCGGGTAGCCGGCCGAATCGGATCCCCTGGTAGGTGTTGGCGAGGTCGAGCTCCCGTGGGCCGGTGGCCGCTTCGTCCCAGTCTCCGAGGCGGACCAGGTTGCCGTCCCACAGGGTGTTGCCCGGGTAGGCGTCTGCGTGCACGAGACCGATGCCGAGGGGGAATTCGAGATCCTGGTAGGCCCGGAGCAGGTGGTCACAGGTCTCGATGAGCCAGGCCCGTATCTCCTGTGTCAGGAAGCTGCTGCCGGTGACTGCCTGCCGGAGCGTGGCCAGTGGCTGGTAGACCGGCAGGTCGAGGGGCGGTGGCGGGAGATCGTGGAGCTGTCGCAGGAGACCGCCGAGGTGCTCGGCCGGTGGCTGCTTCCGCCGGTCTTGCGGGTAGTGGCGCCAGAAGCTGACGACGTGCTGCTCGTGGTGCACCGGCCGGTGCAGCGGTTCGACGCACGGGAAGCCCTGGCCGGCGAGCCAGCGGGTCAGGCCCGTGGCCCGCTCAATGGCTTCGCCCCTGGCCCCCGGGCTGACCCTGACGACCGTCTCCTGACCGGGGAGGAAGTAGACGGCTGTGGCATGAACACGTAGCGGGGTGAGGCCGCGTGGGTCCATTCCCAGGGCCCGGCAGGCGGCCTGGGCCGCGTCCTTGGACTGTGCTGTGGTGGTGGTCACCGCACGGACGGTACCGGGCCGGCGCTTTCGATGACCTTGTAGGCGTGCGTGAGTTCGGCCAGGTGCCGGGCGGCGGGAGTGGTGCGCAGTTGCGGCTGGCTGAGTATCGACTGGATGCGGTGGAGGCCGGTTCCCAGCTGGCGGATGCGCAGGGCGGGGGGAAGGTCTACGAGCTGTTGCAGGAGCCGGCCGGCGGAGGTGAAGTCTGCGTGCGCCAGGCGGGCGGTGATGATGTCGGTGAGGGGGAGGGCTTCGTCGCCGTAGGAGCGCTCCTCGGCGGGCCCGGCGGCGTACTGCTGGAGGGCTCGGGTGGCGTGGTATTCGGCCCGGCTGTGGTCGCCCAGGAGGCTGTAGACGGTGCCGGTGTAGTAGTCCTGTTTCGCGCGGGGGAATGTCAGGATCCCGCCGATCTCGGACAGCTCGTCCTCGACGGGCGTCTGGGCCTGGGCGGCGCGCATGGCTGTCAGGGCCACCAGGGCCCGGTCACGGTCGCCGAGGCGGGCGGCAGTACGCGCGGCAATGGCGGCGATGCGGATACGGGAATCACCCGGTGGAGCCAGGCGAGCGGCCTCCTCCGCGAAGGCGAGCGCCTGTCGCCGGCGTGGTGACCATTCGGCGAACAGGGCGTAGGTGCCGCGGGTCCAGGCGCGCAGACCGGTGTGGTCGGCCTGTTCGGCGAAGGTCCTTGCCGTCCTGAGCTGTCCCAGGGCGGAGTGCTCGTCGCCGATGTTCTGCGATGCGTGGGCGAGCAGGAGGCAGGCCGTTCCGGCCAGCCGGTAGAGCACCCGGGTCTGGGCGGGGCCCTGATGGCGCCGGAGGTGGTCGAAGATCCGGTCTCGGACCTTGATCAGGTCCTTGAACAGCGGCAGCAGCGGGGCGTGGACGTAAGCCGTGGCAAGGCGGCTCAGCTGGAGGGACAGGTACTCGAGCTCGTCGGAGTCGACCGCGCCCGATGTGATCAGTTCGACGAACTGCAAGGAGGAGTCAGCGCTGGCTGCACTGAGGGCCGACAAGCTGGTCCCACTGCCTGAAGCGGTGTCACCAGGGCACCGCTGCGCGCGGTGGCAGGCGACCGCGAGTGTTCTGGGGTCCGGGCCGGCGGGGAGCAGTGACGTCGGCGCCCCGAGGGCACGCAGGAACCCTGCGGCCTTGGCCCAGGGCATTCCGCGCCTCCCGCGCTCGAGCTGCGACCAGTAGGCCTGGCATACCCCGGCGAGGGCGGCCAGGTCTTGCTGGCGCCATCCGGAGTGCTTGCGCAGCGCCCGGCACAGGGCGCTGAAGTCCGCCGCGGCCAGGGCCTCGCGTACGTCGGGGCGGGCCCAAATATTTGAGGGCAGGGCTTTTGCGGCCTGTGGAGGCTGCCCGCGCTCCGTGTCGAGCTGGCCCTCCTGGGGCTGCTGTGTGTCCGTCATACACCACTCCCGGCGGCGCGGTACGTATCTCCTCTGCGATATTGCAGCGGTCTGCAATATCGCACACTTTGACGTGCGCAACAGCCCCTGGGGGCACGAGAGTTGCCCTCCCGGCCCGAACAGTTCGCCACCCGATACACGGGAGCTGTACGCCCCTGCCCGCAGTCCTGGCCTGCCACGCACCCGATCAGTGCACCGGACCCGCGTCACCTGATTGCGATGGGCGAGATGCGGGCCAGTTACGCCCCTACGTGAAAGGGACCGTGATGAGTACGTGCTCGCACACACCGCTGTGCCCCAGCGCGCACGCCTCCGACCGCGAGGCCGCGCACTGTACCGCCTGGTACCCCGAGCAGGGGTGGACCCTGTTATGCAACGGCCTTCTCTACTTCGAGGACACCGGGGCTCTCCTGCCGGACGGCCAGGTCATCCCGCCCACCGCCCGGTGGGCCAGCATGCGGCGGCATCCGCGTGAGCACGCCGTCCCACGGCGGCGTGCCGCTGTCCCTGGCGGACATCCCCGGTACCTGGCACCCTCTGCCCGCCGCCCGGACGACACGCCGGGCACCGCAGACACCTCTCGACCAGCGGATTCGCGTGGGCCACACGGGCCGGGCGACGGGCGGGGAATACCCGCCGTGGCTGACCTCCTGAGCCGATCGACGCAGGCGCGTACCCGCCAGGTACGCAGCGGCCCGCACGGCGGCACGACAGGCATGTCACCACCTCGCTGATCCGGAGCCCCTCGCATGAAGAACACCGACCAGCACACCCGCGCTGTCCCCACCCCGCACGACCCCGCCCGGGCGCACGGGCGCGGGCATGCCCCGGTCTACGAGATGCAGCCGGCTACCCAGGCTGACCGAAGGGCGGTCTCAGACCTGATCGCCGACCGGATCCTTCAGCTGGGCGAGGGAGCACGCGCCGGCATCGAGACCCCCGGGGCCACGGTCGTGGAGCTCCTGGGCCAAACCGAGACGGGCCGCCCCATCGTGTGGCTGCTGCGCGAGGATTCCCAGCTCCTGGGATGCATCGCGCTGCTGGGCTCCACCCCAGGGCATGGCTGGTCGGCAGAGCAGCTGGCCGAACCGGCACTGAGCGTCATAGCCCTCTTCACCGACCCCCGGTGCCGCAGCCAGGGACTGAGCCGGTTCATGGTGTGGTGGGCACTGGACTATGCGGCGCGCCTGGGTGGAGTGGACTGGCTGCGCGGCGTCGCCCGCTCCGATCGACTGATGCGCTACGCCCGTGACGACATGCACTGCGGCGGTGTGGAGACGGTGCTCCGCGGCGGCCGCCATGTCCATCTGCTCCAGCACTCTCCCCGGCGGACGCCGTCGCTCGCAGCGCTCATCGCGGAGACCACCCCCACCGCCTAACCGGGACACCCCGACGTCAGCCGCGCAACGGTCACGGCGTACGAACCAGCACCCTGTCCTGGAGGATCCCTTGTCGCCGAGCACGATGTTCCCTGACATCAACCGGTACCAGCCGCAGTGCGCCATGCCGCGGTGGGACGACAGCTGCGTCCCGGCACTGCCCAGGCGCGGCCTGGCTGACCAAGACGGCGCCGGCTTCTGGGGGATCCGGGACGCCGCTTGGGCGGGAGCCGTGTACGAAGACCTCGAGGCGGTTCTCGGCGAACACACCGCGCACACCCCTCCGGGCACAGACGAGACCCGCGAGCTCACCCTCCGTTTGCTCCCGGTCTTGCGACAGCTGGCCGGCGAGGCCCGGCTCCCGGTGGCCGCAACTGCGGGCTGCGAGGCGCACCGGGTCGCCGGACGGGCCCGGACTCTGCTGACCGTGGCCCCGCCCTCAGATCCGATACCCGCGCTCGTCTACCTCCGCCGGGTCGCGCTGGCCACCCTGGACCTCCTGGACCTCACCGGAGAACCGCGATGAGCGCGAGCAGACCCAGTGCCCCCGGGCAGCGGGCACATCACCGCCATCCCAGCGGAAGGCACCAGGCACGCCGGACCCCAGCCAGCGGCCAGGCCGGGCAGTGCGCACCGGACTTCGTCGGGCCGATTGCGGAGGAGCCGTCACGCCCTGGGCGGAGGGGCACCGGTGAGGCCTGTGCGTGCACCGTCCGTTCCCCGGCTTCCTGTTGGGAGCACCTGCCCCTCGATGTGGCGCTGGGGGCCATACGCACGTCAGGCCCACTGAACCAGGCCGCAGCGGCATCCAGGGGACTGGATCTCGTTGAGAGGGTCCTGGCGGGGCTGTGTGGGTCTCGGGCCCTGGACGCCATGTATGACGACCTCGAAGCCGTGCTGGGTGAGCATGCCGATCCGAGCGGGGCCGAGGTGGAGGAGCTCACCGGGCGGTTCCGCGAGAACCTCAGCCAGTTGGTGGCTGTCAGCCGTGGCACGGCGGCTTCGGCAGCGGGCCGAGCGCACGTCCTGCTGAGAGAGGCCCCGCCTCCGGGCTTCGGCCCGGCACGGACGTATCTGCGCCGGCTCGCCTTGATCACCTTGGCCATGCTCGATGTCCTGGACGAGGACGAGGGATGACCGATTCCCCGGTCAGGCGCTCGCTGCGCCGCCGCCACCCGCACCTCCCGACCGGTGCCGAAAATGACCACTGACCGCTGCCTTCCTTCGACGACCAGCCCACCAGCGGACCGCCACGAAGTCCCGTCGCGCAGACCGCAGGGGTCCGCCAGGCCCTGCCCATCAAGCTGCACACGGTGTGCAGCTCTATCGGAGAGGAATCATGGGGACCAGAGGGTTCAATCGAGATTTAGCGCAGCTGACCAAGACGGAGGTCAGCGTCCTCGAGCACCTGGCCGAGGGGCTCACCACTCGCGAGGTAGCCGAGACGATGGGCATCACGCCCAGGACGCTGGGCGGACACCTGGCGCACATCCGCGACAAACTGATCGTCACTGACCGGCCCGTCATGGTCCACGCCGCGTATATGGGTGAGCAGCTGCAGCGGCCCGATGCCGCCGAAGCGCCCGGCGAATTCACCCAGCGAGACCATGACCTGTGGAATCTCCTCGCCACCAAGCCGCTGCCGGAAATCGGGCAGAGCCTCAAGGTCTCCCGGCACACCGCCCGCGGCATGATCAAAGACCTGACGGTGCGGGCCGGTGCGCGCAGCGAAACCCACGTGGTCAAGCTCGGTCACGCCTACGGAATTCTCGGTGCGGAGGTGACCGCACGGTGACCCGCTGGACACGATCGGTGCAGCCGCGCCGCTCCTCGCGGCGGCCCTTCGGGCCCTGCTGGCCGTTCGCCCAACTCTGCTGCTCACTCTCATGCCGACCCAGGCCGCGGCCGACCCGGGCATCTACGCCACGTTCCATTGCGCCCAGGCCAACACGGCGGTCAAGCCCGGCAACAGCCGCTTTCCCAGGAAGGGCGCAGCATGAACGCCTTCTTACCGGGTCCGGGGCTCGGGCCAGCGCAAACCGCCCGTGCGCGCCCTGGCCCGCCGCAAGGGGCAGCCGTTTCGGCCGCGGGACAGTTGCGCGCCCTGCGTCAGCAGGTCTTCGATGCCTCTCTCGCCCCGGCGGCCGAGAGGGTGTCCGTGGTGGTCTATGCCCTCACCACTGCCCACGGTGACCCGGCGGTTCCCCTGGCCGAGGCCCAGGACTTTGCGGTCTCCCGAAGGTGGCAGGTCCGTGAGTGTTTCCACGACGCCACGGGCGATAGCGACCCCAGGACCCGGCCGGGGTGGGCCCAGGTCCGCCAGGCCCTGCTGGAGCAGCGCGCCCACGGGGTCCTCATGCCGACCCGAACCCACCTGAGCACCTGCGACCGCTTGTACAGGGCTGAGTTGTGCTGGTGCCGCGACCGCCGCGTCTTCCTGTGGCTCGTCCACCCCGAAACCGCCCTGTGACGCCCGTGATCACCCGTCCCTGTACACGGCCCCGCGTCCTCACCGGCAGCGGCCAGTCACGCGCGCGGTCGTCCCGATCAGCTCCCTGGAAGGCCACACCATGAGCAGTCCGCCACCGGCCGCCGCGCTCGTTGTCGGCGCGTACCTGCGGTACTTACGCTGCCGGGCCGACAAGGTCCAGCAGAACGCGGCCGATGCGACCGGCTGCAGCGTCGCGACGATCAGCCGGATGGAGCGCGCCGAGGCCCCGCCGCCGGAGGGGGAGCTTGTGACGCTCCTGCGTCTGTACAAGCGCTACAGCGCCTGGGAGCTTGAGGGGATCGAGCGTCTGCTGGCGCAGTCCCGGTTCCCACAGGCGTGTCATCCGGTGGGGGATGTGGCCCCCGGGCGGCTGGCCCGCTTGCTCGCTGTCGAGCGGGAGGCCATGGAGATGCGGGTCTACTCCTCCCTCATGGTGCCGGGCATGTTCCAGACGCCGGCCTACGCGCAGGCTCTGATCAGGCCGCACGGTGGGCTGATCGTCGATCCCGATCTGTCGGCCGTCACTGCCCGGCCTGTGCCACGGGGGCATCCCTCGGGGTGCCGGGTGGAGATCCTGCTGGAGGAGGCAGCTCTGCGCAGCGCGAGCTGGGGGCGGGGGGTCGTGGCAGGCCAGTGCTGGTGGCTGCGCCGTGCGGCCGGGCTGGGGCAGGTTGAGGTGCGTTTCCTCAGCCCGGAGCGGGGGCTGAGCGTGCCGGCGGGCAATCTCACGGAGCTGACCCTGCCGGGTGGTGAGGCGCTTTTCGTTCAGGAGTCGCTCGCGGTGGGCTACTCCACCGCCGGTGACGGCTCTCTGTACTCGGTGCTGGACGGCCTTTGGGCTCAAGCCGGGTCTGCGGAGGCGGGCTTGGCGTTGCTGCGCGAGATTGAGGACCGCTGCGGGGAGGAGGAGTGAGCCGGGCCCGGGGTTTTTGGCCGGTGTATCACCCGGCGGGCCTGGACCACGAGCTGCACCAGGTCCTGGAGGAGCTGGAGGTCGGCCGCTGGCTGGCCATGCGCAACCTCCTTGCCCGCGCTGAGGATCGCTGGGGATTACGCACCGCGCGGACCCAGGTGTTGGCGGCCGCGGCTGCGGGCTCGACCGTCATCCAGGAATGGGAGACCGAGGAGCGAGGCAGTGTGGATGCGGCAGTGACGCGGGCCCGCGTGATGGTGGAACGGGCTCTGCGGGCAGAGCGCCAGCGGACTGCCTACAGCTGGCAGTTGGCACAAGAGGCTCGTGCGGCGTGCGAGGCAGCCGCCCATTGTGCGCCTTCCGATCCTGTGCCGTGGGTGTCCATGCTCGCCTTGGCGCAGCTGGATCCGCGGCAGTCGCTCCGGGAGAACCGGTGGCTGCCCGCCGAGCCCACCCTCCCTCCTGGCCCGTGGCGGCTGCTGCACGGAGCAGACGAGCGTGATCAGCACAACCGCGAGGCGTATCACCGGCTGCTGGCATTCCTGTACGTGCGCCACGGCGGCTCCCCCGGCGAGGCCGTCGATTACGGGCGCTGGGTGGGGTCCTGGGCACCGGCAGGCACGGCGCTGCGGGTGCTGCCGCTGTACACCTACGCGAGGAGCTACTGGTACCGGCGCCAGCGCGGTGATGAGCTGCTGGTCCGCCAGGAGTGGACCAAGGAACACATCCTGCGTGACACCCTGCGGGCGCTGGAGGGCTGGTTCGACCACGAGGTGCAGGAGTCGTCTCCGGTCCGGTCGGTCCTCGACCTCAGCCACCTGGCTCACGCCCTCTGGGCTGCCCACCACTTCCAGGACGCGGCCAGGGTATTCACCGCGAAGGGGCCTTATGCCACAAGTGAGCCCTGGCGGTACGTCAGCGACACCCCGGACAAGTGGCGGGAGGACTTCGTGCGGGCCCGTACACAGTCCCTGTCCTACGCCCGCAACCACCCCCCGGCCGCATGACCGCCATACCCTGCCGGGCACCCCCCCCAACCCCCCTTTGCTCCCGTCTCATTCTTTCGAATCTACGCATCTGGAGGTTCTGCCGTGTCCCACTCTCACTCCCCTCATCCCCGCCCCGGCCCCGGCTCTGACGGGCAGCCGGATGACGACGTAACGCTGCGCCGCCTGGGCTACAAGCCCGTGCTGTCCCGGCGAATGACCTCGCGCGGGAACTTCGCGATCAGCTTCAGTGTGATCTCCGTGCTGTCCGGCTGCATGACCCTCTACGGCTTCGGCCTCACCACCGGCGGCCCGGCCGTGATGATCTGGGGGTGGGTGGCTGTCGGGCTGATGGTGATGCTGGTCGGCGGCGCCCTGGCCGAGGTCACCAGCGCCTACCCCACCTCGGGGGCCATGTATTTCATGGCGGACCAACTCGGCGGCCCCCGCTGGGGCTGGTACACCGGCTGGCTCAACCTCCTCGGCCTGCTCGGGGCGATCGCCGGCATCGACTACGGCGCCGCCCTCTTCACCGGCGCCTTCCTGAACCTCCAGTGGGGCATCGACCCGACCCCCGGCCTGGTCATGGTCATCTTCCTGTGCATCCTGCTGCTCCACGCCCTGCTGAATCTCTTCGGGGTGCGGCTGGTGAGCGTGCTGAACAGCGTCAGCGTGTGGTGGCACCTGATAGGCGTCGCCGTCATCGTCACCGTCCTGGCCGTCGTCCCCTCCCACCACCAGTCCGCCGGCTTCGTCTTCGGGCACTTCAACAACGGCACCGGCTGGTCCAGCCCCTGGTACGTCGCCGCGATCGGCCTGCTGCTGGCCCAGTACACCTTCTCCGGCTACGACGCCTCGGCCCACCTGTCCGAGGAAACACCGGGGGCGGCGGTGGCCGCGGCGCGCGGGATCGTCCGCGCCATCCGGTGGTCGTGGCTGGCCGGCCTTGTCCTCCTCATCGGGCTGACGTTCGCGATCCAGGACTACGCCGGCACCCAGGCCACAGCAACCGGTGTGCCACCCGCGCAGATCTTCATCGACTCCCTCGGCGTCTACGGCGCGAAGGCCCTGCTGCTGATCGTCATCGGCGCGCAGCTGTTCTGCGGGAACGCCGAAGTCGCGGCCACCAGCCGGATGGTTTTTGCTTTCTCGCGTGACGGGGCGCTGCCCGGCTCACGGCTCTGGCGTCAGGTCCACGAAGCCACCGGCACGCCCCGCCCGGCCGTGTGGCTGTGCGTCGCCGCGGCGGCGGTGCTCGCGCTGCCCTCGCTGTACTCCCCCACCGCCTACGGTGCGGTCACCGCCATCAACGTCATCGGCATCACCCCCGCCTATGCCATCCCCATCTACCTGCGCCTGCGCGCCAAGGACTTCACTCCCGGGCCGTGGCATCTCGGCCCGTGGAGCCGGGTCGTGGGCTGGGCCGCGGTGGTGTGGGTTGGCCTGGTCACGGTGTTGTTCTGCCTGCCGCAGTCCAGCCCCATCACCGTCAATTCGTTCAACTATGCCCCGGTTGCCCTGGTCGCTGTCCTGTCGCTGGCTGCCATCTGGTGGGCGGTCTCCGGCCGTCACTCCTACCTAACGCCCCGCGCCAGCAGCAGCGCCGGCATGGAAAACCTCGAAGGAGAAATCGTCTGATGCCCACCCCCGCCGCCACCTCCGCCGATGAGCCCCGCCCCGCCGCTTCCGGCGAGGATGACCACTTGCGAGAGCTGATCGAGACCGACCACATCAGCACCGTCCTGCTCGCTGTGCCCGATCTCCAGGGACGCCTCAAGGGCAAAGCCCACGACGCCCGGCACTACCTCCAGCGGATCGCGGGGGAGGGTGCCGAGGCGTGTGCCTATGTTCTCGCCACCGATGTCGATATGCGGCCCGTCGACGGATACGCACTGTCCTCCTGGGACACCGGCTACGGCGATCTGCGCCTGATACCCGACCCGGCAACGCTTCGCGTCCTGCCGTGGGCCTCACGGACCGCCCTGGTCTTCGCCGACGCCCACGACCTGGACGGTCAGCCGGTCCAGGTCGCGCCCCGGCAGGTACTGCGCCGCCAGCTGAAGGAGCTGGAAGCCCGACTCGGCATGTCCGCCAAGGTCGGGCTGGAGGCGGAGTTCTTCCTCTACCCCTGCGACCCGGCCCGCATCGCAGACGGCCGGCCCCTGGCACCGGTCTCCCCCCACAATCTGGACTACACCCTCGACCACCCCGCCCCGCTGGCCCCGTACCTGCGCACGCTCCCGGAACACCTGCGGCTCGCGGGAATGCCCGTGGAAGCGGTCAAAACCGAAGGCGCGCCCGGGCAGGTGGAGGTGACGTTCCCCTACGGCGATCCGCTCAAGGCCTGCGACAGCCACCTGGTGTTCAAGCACGGGGCCCGGGCGGTCGCCGACGGCCAGGGCCTGGTGCCCACCTTCATGGCCGCGCCCGCCACGGGACTGGCCAGCGGGCTCCACATCCACCTCTCCCTGTGGAACGGCGACAAGCCCGTCCTGGCCGACTCCACCGGTGAACTGTCCCCGGTCGCTCTGCAGGTCATCGCGGGGCTGCTCGACGCGCTGCCCCAGCTCGCCCCCCTGTACGCACCGACCCCCAACTCCTACCGGCGCTTCCGGCCTGATTCCTTCGCCCCCACCCATTTCACGTGGGGGCACGACAACCGTGCCTGTGCGGTGCGTGTGACCGGACACGGACGCGGACGCCACCTGGAGATCCGTCTGCCGGGCGCCGACGTCAACCCCTACCTCGCCCTGGCCGCCGTTCTCGCCGCCGCCCACCACGGCATCCGCGAAGCCCTCACACCCCCGCCCGCCAGCACCGGCAACGCCTACAAGACGACCGCCCACGCTCCCGTCCCGGCCAGCCTCGACCAGGCCCTCGCCGCCTACGTGGACGGCGGACTCGCCGAACACCTCCTCACACCCACCGTCGCCCGCCACTACCAGAACGCGGCGCAGGTCGAACTGGACGCGCTGCGCTACGAGGTTCCGGACACCGAGCGGCGCCGCGGCTTCACCCGCGCCTGATGCGCCAGGTGCGGCGGGCGAACCGCCCGCCGCACCCCCGCCCCCGCCCCCGGGAAAGGACCTGTGTGTATACCCATCACGACTACGACGCCCGCCTCCTGGACGAGATCGTCGCGGACCCTGCGGTCAGGGGCGCGATGGTGCTGACACTCGACGGCCTGGTCCACGTGCACAGCGAAAACCTGGAGCGGCAGGAGGCGGAACCGGATCGCGGCCGGACTGGCCGCAGCCCACGCCACCCACCGGGTGAGCGCCGAGTTCTGCCCGCCGGGCGATGCCTCATGGCGCATGAGCCTCGTCGAGTTCGGCACCGGCTACGTCCTTACCATCGCCGCAGGAGACGACGTCCTGCTGTCAGTCAGCACCAGCCGGGATGCGAAGGTCGACGACGTGGCGCACCGGATGCGTGCGTGGGCCCTGCGTAGGGCCCACGACATCACCACCGCACAACAAGGTTCCCCCCGCACGGCCCTGGACCACCGCCCTACCTGACGAGGTCTTCTCGTGCCCCGCCGCCACCTCCGGCCAGCCCTGCCCGGCACACGGCGCTGCCGGCCATCATCCGGAGCTCATCTGGCCGAGGGAGAACTCCCTCGGCCGACGTCCGTGGCCCACAGCTACGACAATTCGAAGGATCCCGCGATGCCCCACAGAGCTCTCCCCTCTCTGGCAGCACACGCTGCCATCGCAGCAACGGCTGGACACGGTTCGAGCCGTATCCCGCTGCCACAGACTCACTGGCATGCCGAGTACCTGACACCTGCCGACCAGCGCCTGAAGGATGCACAGTGAATGGGGCATCCGCGGACCGCATCGTGGTGGACGTGAGAGCGTACGACCCCATCTCGCAAGCCGGGGTGGCGGGCCAGCTCCGCCCCCGCCCCGAAGTACGCCTCATCGACGAAAGCGACGCAGAGGACGCCCAGGTCATCGTGATGGTCGTGGACACCGTCGACGAGGGCGTCGTGCGCGTGCTGCGCCAGATCCAGCGGACCAGCACCGCGCGGGAGGTGCTGGTCATCACGCAGATCGACGAGCAACAACTGGTGAGCGCGGCGGAATGCGGCTTCGTCGGAGTCGTCCGCCGCTCTGAGGCCACTCCGGAACGGCTGGTCCAGGTGATCGGGACCGTGGCGCGGGGAGAGGGGTATGTGCCGGCCGATCTGCTGGGCAGCCTGCTGGAGCAGGTCGGCCGTCTGCAGGGCGAGGTGCTCGGGCCGCGCGGCATCAATTCAACGGCCTGTCCGCCCGCGAGATCGAAGTACTGCGGCTGGTCGCCGAGGGACTCGACACCGCCGACATCGCCCGGAAGCTCGCCTACTCCCAGCGGACCATCAAGAACGTGCTGCATGGGCTGATGACCCGGCTGCAGCTCCGCAACCGCTCGCACGCCGTGGCCTATGCACTCCGCCAAGGCCTCATCTGAATGCGGAACCGACCAGCAGCGGCCAATCGTCCTCCCCTGCGGCTTCATGGTGCCCAGTCAGTCCGATCAGCGGCGGCCGGGGGCGAGAGCCGGTCCGCAGCGATCCGGCGTGACCATGTCGCGCGAGGCGACCGGGCCTGCCCCTACTCGCTCAGCCCTACGATTCCCCAGCCCCTCCGGGCGGCTTCGGAAAGGACGCGGCCCCAGTCCTCCAGCAGCTCGGTGAACTCCTCGAAGTCGCGGACCCATCCCCCGGGCAGTGCGGCATGCTCGTCAAACGCCCCACGCAACCCGTCGAGCCACGGCCGTACCTCCTCCGACGTCGTGGCCAGTTCCCGCACGCTGGCCGGCGACCTCGCGAGCAGAACACCATAGGTGACGGCGGGGTCATCACAGAAGAAGCCCTGATCCACGTGCTCCGCCTCACCGTCCAGCCCTCCCCAGATCAGCCCGAGCAGCAAGGTATCCAAACGGGCCCGTACCAGCGGGTCGGCATGGTCGCGCACGGACTCCCACCGCTCCCCCGCCCAGAAGTGGGGCTTGAACGAACCGAGGGTGCCCCGGAACTCGTAGACGGCGAAGAACGCGCTACTGGACCCACCTGGCCGCGCCCAGGCGCCTTCGACCACGGGCGCATCGTCATCCCACAGCCCGGTCTCGTCGGCGTACCAGGCACCTCTCAAGCGCGAGAGCCTGTCCCTGGGCGGAATCTCACTCAGCCATGTCCAGTCGGCGATCAGCACAGTGATGTCCAGCCCCATGCACGTGAGAATACCGATCACCCGTGCGGGCCTGCTCCAAGGCAAACACCCCACCCGAGCAGTGCTCTGCCTCACGAGACGGCGGGCCGACGTCTTCGCGATGCTCGCGACAGCACCTTCTACGAAACCCCACCCGCTACGTCAGCCTGGCCACCCAGGGCCTGACTGGCCCGAGCCCATACCTGCTCGAACTCTTCAACGGAGAGCTCTTCGGCATCCGGTTCGTCCTTCCAGCCGTCAAAGACTCTGCCGTCCGCCAGGACTCCGTACTGCTGCTCATACCGGCTCATCGCCGCCCAGTCGCAGTGATCACGCAGATGCACGACCTCCATCAGAGACGCGGCTGTCACCGGCCGGGAATCCCCCCGAACCTCAACCTGACGGACCGCCCAGCCCTCATCATCGGCCTCGAAGTACTGCCACAGGTCTTCATCCTCATAGTAGGCACGGAACCAGATCGTCATGGCGCCATCTTCGCCCCACCGCCTTGACCAACCCCATAGGGGCGTCTCCCCACCGACGCACGTATCCCGATCAGGACGACCCGACGGGCTAGGCGCGTAAGGGGGTCAGCCCCTGCCTGGTCGCCCCCGCCCAGTGCGAGAGCGACCCATCCTGGGCTAGGACCAGCGGTCCTTTCGTGGCCGGTGCCAGACGAATCATGCGATGAAGAACCGCGGCCTACCGGGACCGCGCCGGTAGCCGGCCTAGTCCCGGCGACGGGGCACTGCCTCCATCAGACCGGGCCCAGTGCCGCCTCCCCGGCCACGACCACGATGATCCCCACCCCGGCCCTCTGCCGCACCGGACCTACGCCGAACTGGTCGGCGGGCCGCTGGACGGCCTGCTGCTCGACATCCACGGATGGCGGGCCGGGGAAGTCGACGACGGTGTCGCCCTGACCACCGAGCTCTGCCGGTGGCCCGGCGGCCGCGCCCTGTACGACCCGCGCCCCGGCGAACCCCGCACACCCGGCCCCGGCGTCAGTTGCCGCCTCTACTACTCCGGCGACACGCCCTGACGGCGTCTCTGCCAAAGCTCTGCCCTCGGTCAGCCGGGTCGGCTCCACAAGGAACGGCCTAGGGCCTGTCTGGTGGGTCGGTGACGAACCGAGACGAGAACTCGTAGGCCACTGCCAACGGGCCCTGTATACGCATGAGGTGAGCTCGCTCCTGTCGTCGGGTTGAAGCGCGAACCGCCTTGGCAGGGGTTCGCCGCGTGCAGCGGGGACGTTCAGCCGCGGGCACCGGTCCCCGAGGCTGGACTCGGGGTAGAGACGCGGAGGGCCCCGCACGGAACCGCCGGGAGACCGGGGGGGGCACGTGCGGGGCCGCGCCCACTTGGTGGGGGCCGTCAGACTGCGGTCAGGGTGTACGTACCGGTGCCGTCCTGCCGGCCGCTGGAATACTGGCGGATGAGCTCCCCGTCCGCGTACCGGTCGTGGCCCAGCATGGAGCCGGTGTACTTGTTCTGCAGACCGATCTTCGAGCTGCCGGGGACGTCGCGGTAGAAGTAGAACCGCTGGAGGTCGTCCTCCGCGCAGGTGGCCGTCGTCAGGTAGGCCTGTTCCCGGTTGGCTATGTCCGCCGGGATGGTCGCGCATCCGCCGTTGCCCCAGTTCCACAGGGACGCTTCGATGACCCCGTTGCGCTCCGTCACGTTGCACAGCCGCCAGTTGTCCAGGTGGGCGCTGGTCCAGTTCGATTCGCGCAGGCGGATGCCGTCGTTGGCCAGGAGCGGTGCGCTCCAGTTCAAGGGCTTGCCGGGGACGTGGATCCTGTAGACGCCGGATTGGCAGTTCAGGGCGGCGCGCGGAGCGGGCTTGGCGGCCTGGGTGGCCTTCACGCTCTTGGCGGCCTTGGCGGCGTTGTCGGCGTCGTGCTTGGCCCGGTCGGCCTTGGCCGAGGGGACGGGACCTGCCGGCTGCTTCGCGGTGGCGGCGGGGGAGCCGCAGTCCAACAGCCCCTGGGCCTTGGCCATGATGCTGTTGGCGGGAACCTTGTCCTCGCAGCGCACCGCGCCTTCTTCGAGAGTGGTGAAGGTGGTGTAGCTGCCGCTGTCGGGTCCCTCGGTCCACTTCAGCGCCCAACTGCCGTCGCCCTGTTGGACGCGGTTGCAGTTGAGACTCCCATAGGTGCCGGTGACCTTCTTGGTGCCCTTGTAGAGGCCGTAGTAGCCGGGGGTGCGGAAGTTCCATGTGACGGACGTCGACGTGCTGCTGGTGGAGGTGTAGTTCACCTGCACGTTCAGGCCCAGGCTCGCGCCGACGGAGCCGAGGGTCTCGACGGCGAAGCTGCCCTGCACGGTGCCGTTGAGGCCGACGGAGACGGAGATGGTCTCCGTGGTGTTCGTGTTGACGCTCTGGTTGCCGGTCGAGCCCTCGGTGACGTACCAGCCCTTGAAGTGCGTGACGGTGGGGGCGACGTCGGCGCTCTTGATGATCGGGTGACGGGTACCAAGATCGGCGGAGGTGCAGACGTCGCCGAGCTTCGGCTTGCCGGCGGTTATGGCGGGTTTCAGTTGCCCTGCCGCGGCGGGGCCGGCCACGGCAGTTATGGCGGCCAGCGTCGATGCAGCGGTTACGGTGAGGGCGACCAGCCCTCTGGCCCAGCGGCCAGCAGATCTCAAGTGACCCATTATGCCCTTTCCCTGACCGGGCGTCATGTCGCCCCAGCCGGAGCTCTGTCAGTTACGCGGCGGGAGTGGTGGTCGATCAAGGTCAATGTAGCGTCGGCAGCGACGCAGTGACGATGACGGAATCAGCCGGTCCGAGGAGAAATCCATGACCCCTCATGGGCTGTAAGGAAGCCTTGATCTGCCAGTGGTTCATCAAGATTTCATCCGCGTAGCTAAGGTCCGCCACCGGCACCGCAGAAATAGGCTGTTCAGGCGTGATTCTGCTGTCACCGCGACGACCAGGGCCCGCCAGACCGGCCTCTCATCATCCGCCCGGCGCAGCCGACTGCCGCCAAGCCATCACGACATTCGGCCAACTTGGCCGTTCTGAAACCGACGGCCTCCGGCGGCCGCGGCGCCTTAAATGTTTGCGCGCCAGCGTAAGCGGCCCTATGAACGATTGGGCGCGACAAAGTCGGCACAACAGAAGGGAATTCAGCGGATCGAGCCAGACGATGTCTGGCGGTGAGCCGGAAGCAGGAACGCCGGTCCCGACGACCGGCCCGGCAGCGTCCGCATGAGCCCCGAGCGCATCCAGCACGGGGCACGAAACCCCGGCCAATCGGAAACACAAGGAGAAAACGAACATGCCCCTACCACGTTTACATCGCCACCACGAACGCGTCAGACGACTGCTGGCGGCAATAGTCTCACTTGCCCTCACCGCCGCCCTGCTGGCCCTGGGAACCTCCTCGGCCGCCGCTGCCCGGACCACGGCCCTGCCCGCCCCCCAGGGCCGCGGCACCTGCACGGCTGTCCCCTCTGACAGCGGGGCCCCCAAGGGCGCGGCGTGGGCCTGCTACGAGGCCAAGCCCGGGGCGTCTGCCCCCGCCCCCGCCACCGCACGTGTTCTTGCCCCCGCTCCCCGCGACGACCAACCGGACCCGGAAAGCCCGGAAGCCCTGTGCGGCAAACAGCCCCCCGACAACTCCACCCGCCTCGTGTACTGCATTGAAAAAGAGTTGTTGTGGATCTACTACGGCCCCGACCAGAAGGAGATGATCGGCGCCGCTGCGGGTAGGCTCTACATCTACTCCAAACTCAAGGCCGTGCCGCATTCCAACTGGAAAGAGAGCGTGATCGTCACCCTGGACAGCAAAACGGACAATATTCCCGCCGTGGAACTGGTCCTGCAGGCCATCTGCACCGGGCAGTGCTCCGCGTCGGCACCCCTCGTGGCGAAGCTGTCGAATGTGGGTGAACACGTCGGCGGGACCATCGACTACAATTCTCCGGTCGGCCCGGGCGGCGAAACACTGGTCCAGCCCCAGTACCACGCGATGCTGAACCTTCTGGTCCCCGGGGTGCCTTTGCCGCCTGCAAACAACGACTGGGGCGGCCCCCAGATACGCTGTGACGGCAAGACCGGCGACTGGACGGGCTGCGTCATCCCGGAACACATGGCCAACGTGACCATCCGCAGGTCCCTCTACCGGGCCGCCGCCATCACCTACGAGTGGGCACAGAACAACCTGACCACCCTCAGCATGGGCACCAAGAACAAACCCCTGCACTACAAGAAAAAGACCGAAGAGGAAAAAAACCGCAGTCGAGACCTCACCTGCAATCGGGCGCCGGACAGGTTCGTCAAAGACCCTTCGGTGCCGGACGACTCCTGTGACGAGTTCCCCTTCGCCGCGACCCAGGAGGGCGGCAAAGCGGGCACCCTGTGCGTGGACATCCTCCCCCAACAAGTGGGCGGCGTATGGGACGTTAGCAACGTCAAGGTCCTACGCAACGGCAACGTCAAGACAAACGCGCCCTGTGTACGCGGCCACGTCACCAACAAGGACAACGTCGATGCGGGCAGTAAAGAATTTGGCGCGGCGGTGCGGTCCGACCGCATCCTCGACGGCGAGGCCTTCCAGGTGATCATCGCCCCGTAGGCGGCTGGGCTGACGCGGTGTGACCGACGGCCTGGCCGTGTCGTCGCCGGAGAGGGCGGCGCGGATCCGCCGGTGCGTCCTCGTCTGGTTACGCAGCCCCCAGGTGGCGGGCAAGCTCTGCTTGCCCATGAACGCGTCGCCGAACGCGGCCGGGCCCCGACCCCGGCAAGCCGACAAGGGGCACTCTCGCCACAGCACCGCCGATGTCAGTGGCGGTACGGGCCTGAGCGGGTGCGCCTCGCAGAGCCACTGCTGCCCTCGGGGCCACGAGCACGCTATTGGAGGACGATGGTGATCGATTACCGGGTTAAATGGACGCCCGCGGCAGGCGGTGAGCGCCGCACTTCGGTGGTCTCCTACGACCAGCCCTCTGCGCAGCAGCGAAAGGCTGGGCTGGAGAAGCAGGGGCCCTCAACGTGGAGATAGTGCAGAGCACGCCGGGGAGATAGCTGCTCAGCGCAGGACATCGGCGTGGACTGCGCCAGCCTTGAGCTGGCCTCCCAGTGCGCAAGGTCACGGTCACCTGCCTCGTAGGCCGTTGAGCTCGGCTGCGAGCGGCGGGCCCGCGCTTGGTCTGGCGCCGCTGCGCCTCACACCCGGTCCGCGATTGGGCTAGGGGTCGGGATCGGGACTGAGAGACCTGCTCTCACCACCATCACCGCCCCAGCCGTGCTGCTCTCCTCAGATCGCCGGACCTTCATCATCCTCGGGATCGGGGTCGGGGCCGGGCTAGCTGGCGGGCTTGCGACTGGGCTTGCCCTCGGCCTCGCGGGCGGGACCGTGGCCGGGCTTGCGACAGGGCTTGCCTTCGGTCTCGCCGGCGGGACCACGGACGGGCCCAGTCACACCGCTTGGGCGTACTTCGCGGTGGCCAGGGCCTACCTGACAGTACGCCGCAGAGTCCCGCGGGATCTGATGGCCTTTCTCCAGGACGCGCACGAGCATCGCTGCGTGCTGCGGCAGGTCGGAACGGTGTACCAATTCCGGCACATCGACCTTCAGCGCCACCTTGCTCAACAGCAGCCTTGACAGGCAAAAAACAAGGGTGACCTATGGTGCCACCGTCCACCACATCCTCGCGATGCGGACCATACGGCCTGAACTTCGTGCATAGCTACTTTGTGGCTGATGTCCGAGATGGGAGTCCGCGCCGTTTCGTGTAGCTGTGCGTGACGGTCGTCGCGCAGAGGGATGCTCATCATCAGCAGCTTCGCCCGCAACGCCGCCGATGCGTCTTCTCCCAGATGTATGGCGCCGGGCGGGCCAGTGAGGTGGTGGTGCTACTCGGCGATGAAGGGGTCGCCAGCAGCGGCCTCCCAGGCTTCAGAAAACTCGGCGTCGGCGAACATCTCGGCGAGGCCGCTGACCTGGGATAGGCGGGTGACCTCGTCGGGCTGCATACGCAGACGCGCGGGCGGACGCCGGGCTGTAACGCGTGGCCCGGGCGATCGGCGGACCATCCATGGGCGCGATGGGCGGACCAATTCGAGCGGGTCAAGTCCGCACAGACCGACGGATCATCGCCGGGCGCGCGGGGTGGACTGGGGCCAACGCCCGCGACCCGCGGTCCCCGCGGAGGTGCTGGGGGTGTTGGGGGTGCTGTGCATACTGCTGGGATGACGTCTCCGCTCGCCACCCGCATACACCTGCTGATCACCTTCGTGCTGGTGACGTGCGCGACGCTCGGCGGAGTCTGCTTCGGTCTCCTCATGGGCGGCCGCACGACGGCCCTGGTTGCCGCGGGTGCGGCAGGCCTGGGCGCGGGGATCGGCTCGTTCCTCGCCCGCCGCCAGATCGCCGCCCTCTTCCACCCCGACCCCGATGCCATCCGGGCCGACGGCTATGCAGAGGGGATCGCCGACGCGGTCCTGGTGACCATCGCGACCTACCAGGCCGCCGTCTTCCCCCTCACCCCCGACGGGGTGAGCGAAACGGAACGCCAGGCCCGCCGCACCCTGGCCTACCGTGCCGCCGCCTACGACGGCCTCCCCCTCGCGGTACGGGTCTCGGCGGCCGAAGCACTGGAAGCCGTCGACCAGGGCGTGGACACCAAGCGCGCCCAGGCCGCGATGCGAGCCCTGGCCCTCACGGTCTACGACCACCGCGCCGAGCGCTGACCCCTCCGCGCTGCTGCCCGGGGCGAGTTTCCCCGCGGCCGTCACGGTCTCCGCCATGCTCGGCCAAGAGTCCGATCCCGGTGGCCCCGGCTTCCTGGGCCTGGCGCGCAAACTCGGACATCAGCGCCCGGCCGGTGCCCGTACGTCGTCCTGCTGGCTGGCGCTGTGGGGTCCTCGGAGCGGGTCAACCCTCTGCACTGGGAGCGTTCTTCAACAGCTGCGGCTTCGCCGAAGCGCTGGTTATCTAGTGCTGCTGACTTTTTGTGCAGGTCAGACAGGTAGCCCGCAGTTAGGCACGTAAGGCACGACGTATCGGTGGGGGATCGCTCACATGTCCAGGAAGCGGTTCAAACGCACCTCTTCCTGGACCTTCGTTCGAGGGCATCACCGAAGCTGTTACGGTCGTAACACCTTGGCCCCCGGGGGCAGCTAGGTGAGTCGAGGCCCCGGCCGCCGGTCAACGTACGGTCGCCGGCACGGTCTACGGGCTGTCGTTGAACCGCGGTGCCGCGCACTCACCGCTCGCCTCGTCCACGACGCGCCTGTGGGCGCCGCTGGCGCTGGCGGCCGCCGAATCCGGGGACGGCACCGCGGCGTTCGCCGCGCTCGAGCAGCTGCCGGAAGCGGCGGCCGCCGAACTCCTGGAGGACGTGCTCGACCACTGGGCTGCCGGCGGCGCGCCGCTGACGGCCCAGGCGCTGGATACGGGCTCCCAGGGCAGTGCGATCGCGTGGGTCGAGGCCCCCGGGAGCCGCCCCTTCAAGGTTGTCCGTCTCCTGCTTGACGACCCCGACGGCGTTCCGCGGTACCGGGTGCTGCTGACCCGTACGGCCGCGCCCGGCGGGGAGGGGTGGTTGCCCATGCTCACGCTGGAGTGCGAGACCACGGGTGCCGGGATCGAAGATCTGCGCCGCCGTACCGGTTGGCAGCCCTGGGACCTGCGCCGCATGCCGGGGCTCGACGTCTCCAGGCGGCTGCGGTGGACATCGCCTCCCGGTCCCTGGTGAGTCTGACCCACGTCACTGAGGAGGGCGACGACGTCCTGCCGCACCTGTGGGACGCGGCCGGGACCGTGTCTCTGTCGGAGAACTGGTGGGACCTCCTCGACCGCGCCCAGCACGTCCTGGTCGCTGGACCGGTCAAGGACGCCGCCGACGAGACGGTCCTGACGCAAGCGGCCCGCACCGGTGAGCTCCTGGCCGTCGTCGCACGTGTCTCTTTCGGGTGAGGGACATCGTGGACGAGTCCCTGGTCAGCCTCTCGCAGGGCCGTTCTTGAGTTAGCTCGGGAGCGGTTGACGAAATCCCGTCCGATCAATCTGATCGGGCGGGATTTCGTCGTTGCGGGTGACCTGTTGCAGCGAAGGTTGAGTGTTCTCATCGAACACTGAGTGTCATCGGCTCGGCGTGGTAGGCAGTAGCGTCGATCCGGCCGGACAGCGCGCCGCGGTACGTCGGCCCCGTCGTCAACTCCGACTCAGCCGCCGCGCGATGGCCTCCAGCAATTCATCCAGCGCCGCCTTTTGCGTTCGCCCCTGAGGCCGAGCCAGCCCCACCCGGCTCGGTGAGACCCCGCGGACCGGACGGAACACCACGTCCGGGTGGGAGTAGAAACGAGCCGCCGACGCCGGGGCCAGCGCCACGCAGCCGTCCGCCACCGCTGCGAGCCATTCGTCGGGAAGGCTGGCGACGGCGCCGACCTGGACGGGGTGCCCGTCCCGCTCCTCCGCCGCCAGCCAGTGCTCCCTCCAGGCTCCTGTCTCGGCTCCGGCCGCGACGAACGGCTCGTCCCATAGCTCCCAGAACTCCACAGTCTCGCTGTTCGCCAGCGGATGCCGAGCGGGTAGCAGCACCCCGCGCTCCTCGACGTACAACTCCCGCACTGTCAACCTCTCCTGGCCCGGAAACGGCATACGCACCACTGCCGCATCCGCCTCACCCCGGGCCAGGCCGGCGCTCGGGTCCGACCAGTCGAACTGCCGCAGTTCCACCCGCCACTCCGGCCGGGCTTGCCGGAATGCGGCGATGACCTCGCGGACGGCACCCACCCCGCCCGCGTCCAGGAAGCCCAGGCGCAGCACCCGCGCCGCCCGGCCGGTTGCCTGGACCGCCTCGTCCCAGCTGTCCAACAGCGAGGGCACCCGCGAGGCGAACTCACGGCCAGCCTCGGTCAGCGCCATCCCCGACCGCGAACGCACGAAGAGCCGTACCCCGAGATCCTCCTCCAGGCGCCGGATCTGCTTGGTCAGCGCAGGCTGCGAAACGAACAGCCTCTCAGCTGCCCCGGTCAGGCTGCCCTCCTCCGCCACTGCGGCGAAGTACCGCAGCAGGCGCGTGTTCACGTCCATGCCGCCAGGTTATAGAAGCAGCTATTGGACGGTGCCAAGGTGACCGCGGATCCTGAAGGCATGACCGGTATCCAGCTCGCCCTCCTCGTCGTCACCCTGCTCACCGCCGCCGTCAACGTCGGTATGGCCGTCGCCGACCTCGCCGGGGCGCGCTTCGTACTGGCCAACTCGGCGGAGGTGGGTGTGCCTCGAGCCTGGCTGCCCCGGCTGGCCGCCCTCAAGCTGGCCGGGGCAGCGGGCCTCCTCCTCGGCCTCCACGACGCCGCACTGCGCCCTCTCGGCGCCGCCGCGGCCTGCGGCCTCGTGCTGCTCTACATGGGCGCGCTCACCTTCCATCTGCGCGCCCGCGTGCTCTACAACCTCGCCTTTCCCGGTTTCTACTTCGCCACCGCCGTGGCCTCGCTGGCCCTGACCGTGTCCTCGTGATGACGGCATGACGGCATGACGGCACCAATCAATGCTTGATGAGAATGCTCAACCTTCGCTGCGACAGGTCAGCGGGGCCTGTTGGGAGGTCGGCGTGCGTGCGGGTGCGTGGTGCGGGCGCCGTTGCCCGGTAGTCGGCAGACGCCCGGTTCGCGCTGGGGCGCTATAGCTTGCCCGCCTCCCGAACGGTATGGAGGTAGACCAGGGCGTCGTAGGCCCTGCCGATGGCGATCTCAGGCGTCTTGTCGTTCAGGTACTGCGTGCCTACGCTGCATGTCGGGCGCGAGGCGTCCAGCCACCTGCGGGCGGCGGCAGGGGCCTTGCGCAGGTCGGCGTAGTAGTCGCGGTACCGGACCTGGTCGAGCGTGTACTCGTTCGTGCCGGGACCGGCCGGGTCGACGGTGAACTTCTTCCACTCGCCGGCAAGCGCCTCGTCCTTGGAGAGGAAGGAGCCCCGGTCGAAGGTGGTACCGATGGCGAGGTAGTCCGCGCCCAGGGTGTCGCGGAGGAACGAGCCCTGGGTTTTCGGGTACATCGTGGGGTGGGTGGCCGCGTAGCCTGCGTGGTCGTTGTGGGCCGACAGCAAGACCCTGCCGCCGGTGCGCCGCTGCCACCATGCCGTCGTCTCGGCCATCACCTGGTCGCGGTAGCCCTGCATGGCGGTCGACGATTCCTGGTCGCCGGGGTCGAGGGTCAAGAAGGTGTAAGTCTGGGCGAAGTTGCGGGCGTTCTGCAGAACGAAGTCGAAGTCCTCGCCGCCCACCGACCTCTGGTGGGCCGGCCGCCCTTGCTGCCGCGCCGTTTGCGATTGGCCCGCTGGTCCTTCGGCTCGGGAATGGTGTGCTTGATCTGGCGTCTTCGCAGGTAACGGCGGTTGCGGCGTGAGCTGTATGCCTTGTCCCCGCCGAGGTGGTTTGGCCGGGCGTGGGGGTGACCGCCCTGCGGACGGGGAACGCTTATGCGTTCGAGGACCTCGATCATCTGCGGCGCGTCGCCCCAGTGGCCGGGCGTGACCAGGAAGGCCATCGGTCGGCATCCGCCTTCTCCCGCGAGGTGGATCTTGCAGGTGAGGCCGCCCCGGGACCGTCCGGGTCCTTCGTCGGGGCGGTGGTGCCGGGGCGTTGTCCTTTTTCGGGACGCGTGGCTTCTTCTTCCGGGCGCCGACCGCGTGCTGATGGACACGGCAGGACGTCGAGTCGACGCTGACCACGCTCCAGTCGATCCGGCCCGCGAGGTCGGCGTCCGCCTGGACGGCACGCAGGATCCGGTCCCACGTGCCGTCCGCCGACCAGCGACGGTGCCGTTCGTAGACGGTCTTCCAGCTGCCGAAACGCTCCGGAAGGTCCCGCCACGGTATGCCGGTTCGCACCCGGAACAAGATCCCATTGATCACCTTGCGGTGATGGGTCCACCGTCCGCCACGCTGTCCCGATGCCGGCAAGTGTGGCTCCAGCCGGACCCACTCGGTATTCGTCAGATCGCCCCGCCCCATGCCGGCAAGCGAGCCAGCAGTCCGACAGTCACATGATCCGCCGGACACTGCCTAGCGCTGCCGCCGGGGATCGTGTGCTGCGTCGGTGCCCTCGTGCCGCCTCAGCTTCCCGGAGGCCTCGACCCGTGAAGGGCGGCAGCCTCGGGCTGGGCGTACACCTCGGCGAGCTGCGCCTCGAGTTCGGCCTGCGGGTGGGAGACGTCGGCGCCACGTGGGGTACCACCGGCGACATCGCCCCCTACACCGGCCTCGCAACCGGCCTGAGCAGGGCGGGCCACCAGGTGACCGTGGTGACCTCACGGCGGTACGCGGCCCTCTTCCGCGAACACGGGCTCCGGGTACGGGCCATGCCCCTGGACGAACAGGAGGCGGCGGTCGGGGCACACACAACGCGCCGCGCGCGTATCGACAACGGCCGGGACATGGCGCTCACCGCAGGCACAGTGCTTCTGGAAGCCGCCGGTGAAGGCACCGACGTTCTTCTCTCCCACCCCCTGCTGCACCCGCAGGCCGCCGTCATCGGCCAAGGGCTCGGTCTGCCGTGCCACGGCGTCTACACCGTCTCGCATGCCATGATGCTCCCCCGCCTCATCGCCGGTACCCCACGCGCGCGTTACGCGGCCGCCGATGCGCTGGTCAAATTGGCCCTGAGCCCGCTGTACGCACCGGTGATGACCGCCCTACGCCGCGAACTCGGCCTGCGTCACCGCTTCACCGGCGACGCCCTGATCCCTTCCGCCCGTCGCCACACCGTCTACTACGGTTTCAGCAGCGCTCTGCTGCCCGACCGCATGCCTCTGCCTGCCGCGCACAAGACCGTCGGAGTCTGGCGGCCCGCTCAGCCGCCGGGCTGGCGCCCTGATGCGCGTCTCACCGATTTCCTCGCCTCCGGGCCCGCGCCCGTGTATTTCGGCTTCGGCAGCATGGGCGAAGACCAGGCGGAACGGTTGTCCCGGATCATCACGCGCACCGTCCGCAGGCTCAGGATCCGCGCCGTCGTCCAGAACGGTTGGGCAGGCCTGACAGGCGACGGCGACGACATCCTCACCATCGGGGAATGCCCTCACGCCTGGCTCTTCCCGCGTATGGCCGCCGCCGTCCATCACGCGGGGCCGGGAACCACTCATGCCTCCTTGCGAGCGGCTCTGCCCACCCTCCCCGTCCCCTTCAAGCTCGACCAGCCCTTCTGGGCCGCCCGGCTCCGCTCCCTCGGTCTCACCCCCGCCACTGTCCCGATGCGCCGTCTCGGCCCCGACGGTCTCGGCCTCGCCCTGACACGGCTCCTCGCCGACAGCCGCTACCGCGAACGGACCTGCCGCATCGGGGCGTTGATCGAGCAGCAGGACGGCACCGCGGGGGTCATCCGTGCACTCGGCGTCACCGGGACAACATCTGCTCGTACTGGTGGAAGCCGTCCTCGACCCCCAGGAAGACTTCGCCGAAGGTGAGGTAGCCCTCGGCGATGACCGGCGTGTCGCGCAGGGCCTCGATCAGGAAGTAGTACGCGCCCAGGTCCTCGGTCTCCAGCACGGCGAAGTCGGAGATTCGGCCGCTGAACGCCTCGGCGTCGAAGAAGCGGGCCCGGACCCGGTCGGCGTAGGAGGCGAAGACCGGCTCCAGATGCGTCTCACGCATCGCGTTGCGCTCCTCGCGTGACAGCGCCAGCCACCGCTCGGTGACGGTGTAGGTCAGAACGATGCCGTACTTCATGAACTCTCCCGGAGCAGTTGTTAACACCATTAACTTTCAGGGAAGAGCTAAAGTGATAGGTGTTAACTTTGTCAACGGAAGTGGTCCGAGCCCATGTCGAGCACTGCGGGTACCCGTACCGGCCGCCGCCACCGCGTACGTGAGGAGGCGCTGGCGGAGATCTTGCGCACCGGTCGGCGGCTACTGGTCGAGGAAGGCCCCGGTGCCGTCACGCTGCGGGCCATCGCCCGCGAGATGGGCATGACCGCGCCCGGCCTCTACCGCTACTACGCCGGCCACCGGGACCTGATCCAGGCGCTGACCTCGGCGCTCTACGACGAACTGGCCACTGCCCTGGCCGCGGCCCGTGACCGTCACCCCTCCGCCGAGCCGGGCCGGCAGCTGCGCGAGGCGGGCCGCGAGCTGCGTCGCTGGGCACTCGCCCACCCCAACGAGTTCACGCTGTTGTTCGCCAAGCCCGTCACCGACGCCGACACCACTCCCGGCACCGTCGCCCACGACTCGAGCTGGCGCTTCGGCGGTGTCATCCTCGGCCTCATGGTCCGGCTATGGCGCAGCGGAAGGATTCACCCGCCCGCCGGCCTGGATCCTGCCTGGGTGACGCAACTGGAGGAGGTGCGGGAACACCTCTCCGGCGAACCGGTACCGCTGGAGGTCATCTACGTGTTCGTCGCCTCCTGGGCCCGTCTGTACGGGACGGTGGCCGTGGAAGTCTTCGGGCACCTCGACTTCGCCCTCACCGACCCCGAACCGCTCTTCGAGCACACCCTCGACGACATCCTGACCGCCCTGGGTGACACCGCCGACTGACCGGCGTATTTCAGCTTCCTGGCTTTGACCGCGCATGGCTGGTTCATGGACGGTGAGTTCGCCCTCGACGAGGGCGGCGCGGAGCCAGTCGTGCGCGGCGCCGGGGGTCGGTTGTGACGGGCCCGACAGTTCGGCGACGAGTCGCCAGTAGCCGTCGATGCGGGGGTCCGCGGCGAGCTGGGCGCTGAGCCCGTGGCGGAAGGCGGGAGTGTCGCGCGCACCGCACGCGCGGGCGTAGGCGGAGACGAAACATTCGAGCGCCTCGCCCTGGTGCGGCGCGCGCTGCGCCCGCAGTTCCGGCGAGGCCAGCGCGAACGCCTCGATGAGGCCGTCGTAGAGCACGGCCGGGCGGTAGCCCTTGTCGGAGCGGTGTGCCATGGGCTGTCCGCGATCGGTGCCGCGGCAGTCTCCGGAGGTGAAGGCGTGCAGCCGGGCGAAGGCCAGCACCTGGGAGGGGGTCGGATCCGCCGGTGGTTGCGGCACCGCCTGTTCGACGATGGTGGCGACCAGCCGGGACGGGAGCCGCGGCGGCAGCCACCGCCGCCAGAAGCGTGCCAGTGGGGCCGTGCTGGGCGGGGTGGCCATCGCCCCGATCAGACGCAACCGGTCGACGCGTTCTTCGGCGGCACAGTCGCGGAGCAGGTGGAGGGCGGCCTCCCGCCAGCGCAGGGCGGCCATCCGCGAGCCGACCTCCCGCAGTTGGCCCGCGATGGCGTCCTCCAGTGTGTCCTCCTCGTCGAGGATCCTGCCGACTTCCGGGACGGGGAGGTCGAGGGTGCGCAGGGAGCGGATCAGACGCAGCCGGTCGAGCGCTTCGGGCCCGTACCGCCGGTGGCCCCCGGCGCTGCGTCCGGCTTCCGGCAGCAGGCCCCGGTCCGAGTAGAAGCGGACGGTCTTGACGGTGACCCCCGCGCGCTCGGCGAGCTCTCCGATGCTCCACGTGTGGTCAGGGCTCCGCTTGCTGTCGGACGACACGACTTGAACCTCCCCCAGCTGGAGTTCTTACCGTACCGGTGAGCGCGGACGGCCCCGGTGGCCGGCCGTGCGGGCCAACGTGTGGGAGGAGATGTTCATGACGGCATTCATCCTGGTGTCCGGCGCCTTCACCGGCGGCTGGGTATGGGAGGAAGTGGCAGCCCGACTGGGAGAGTCGGGAGCCGAGGTGTATCCGGTGACGCTCACCGGCATGGGTGAACGCCGCGGTACGGCAGGACCGGGGGCGGACCTGGAGACGCATATCGAGGATCTGGTGCGGTTGATCGACCAGGTTCGGGCGCCGGAGGTGGTGATCGTCGGTCACTGCTACGGCATCCACCCGGTGCTCGGCGCTGCCGACCGACGGCCGGAGCGGATCGCCCGGATCGTCCATCTGGACGCGGGCATGCCCCGGGACGGCGATGCGGCCCTCGAGCTGGTACCCGACCGGGCGGTCCGCGACCGGCTGCTGCGGGCGGAGCAGGCCGAGGGCGACGGGTCGGTCACCCCGCCGTCCCACGACGAGTGGCACCGCTGGGGCAGCACCGTCGGCATCCCCGCCCAAGCGCTGGATCGGCTGGTGCGCCTTGCCGCACCGCAGCCGCTGGGCACCCTCACCCAGCCGCTCCGGCTGTCGGGGGCGACTTCCGGGCTGCCGATGACCGGCGTCCTGTGCACGGCCAATGGTGCGGGCATCGCCATGGTCGAGTCGCTGGTGGGATTGGGGGATCCCCGCTTCCGGGCGCTCGTCGACCCGCGGGTGACTTTCTTCGAACTCGACACCGGGCACTGGCCGATGCTGTCCACCCCCGGCGAACTGGCCGGGGTACTGCTCCGGGCCGCCGCGGGGGAAGGGCACCGGCTGGCCGCGCCGAGCGCACAGCCCGCGCACCTGCGGTCCTTCCTCATGGAAGTGCCGGAGCGGCCTCGCGAGCGGGTGGGGCGGGTCGACCTCTACCTGCCCGATGCCGACCGGCCGCGTCCGGCGGTGGTGTTCGTCCATGGCGGGCCCGTTCCGGCCGACGCCCGGCCGACACCACGCGACTGGCCGGCTTATGTCGGCTACGGCCGGTACGTGGCGAGTCTGGGAACGGTCGGGGTGACGCTGGACCACCGGCTGCACGATCTCGCCGATTACGAACGGGCCGCCGAGGATGTCGCCGAAGCCGTCGAGCTCGTACGCGCTGATCCGCGCGTCGACGGGGAACGCGTCGCGCTGTGGTACTTCTCCGGTGGCGGGCTGCTGTCGGCGGACTGGCTCGCGGCTCCCCCGCCGTGGTTGCGGTGTGTGGCGGCGACGTACCCGATACTCGCGCCGCTGCCGAACTGGGGGCTGAGCGACCGGTTCCGCCCTGCGGCCGCGGTGCGTGCCGCCGGGCCCTTGCCGGTCGTGCTGACCCGGGTGGGCCTGGAGAGCGCGGCGATCGCGCGGACGGTCGAGGAATTCCTGGCGGCGGCCACGGACTGCGAAGCCGCTGTCGAGGTGATCGACATACCGCTCGGTCACCACGGGTTCGAGACGACCGACCACACCGAGCAGGCGCGCCAGGCCGTGGACCGCGCGGTGCGATCGGTGCTGGGGCACCTGCGGAACTGAGGCCCGCCCACCGGCGGGCCGGTGTCTAGCCCAACTCCAGTTCCCCCACCGTCTGGTCCCCGCTCATCTCCCCTGTCGGCCGGAAGCCGAGCGCCAGGTAGAAGCGTTCGGGGCCGTCCTCGCCCGGGTGCCAGGTGGTGGTGAGGCGGGTGCCGCCACGGCGGCGGATCTCGGCGGCCACGGACTCGACCGCGAAGCGGCCGTAGCCGCGGCCCTGCTCGCCGGCGGCGATGTTGAGGCGCCACAGGCCCGATCGGATGTCGGTGCCCGTACCGTCACCGGCGAAGTCGATGCCGAGGAAGGCCATGAGGAAGCCGACGGGCCTGTCGCCGTCGAGGACGAGGCGGGGCCAGGCGGTATCGGGGTGCACATACGCCTCGGCGAGGGACTTCACGACAGGAGCCACCAGGTGCTCCTGGTCGGGGCGTACGGTGAGGCCGATCGCCGCGTCGAAGTTGTCGGCAGTGATCTTCTCCAGGCGGAGCGTGGTCGTCATGCGGGAACCCTATGCCGACGGATCAAGTGATTTGTGAGGGGTCAGCCGTCCCCTCAAGCGGTGGGGGCGCCTGCCACGCGGCGCTCACCGCCGTTGCGCTCCTGCCAGAACTTGTACACCTCGACCGCGGCGTCACGGGCCTCGTGGCGCATGGGCAGGCGCCGCTCGGTGTAGTCCTTGGAAAACTCACCGTAGAAGGTGTCGAGTTCGAAGTACTTGCGGTCGTCCACGTAGTGCGGCTCGTAGGCGTCGCGGGTGGTGAGGAAGACGACCTCGTCCGGGGAGCAGTAGTACAGCGATCCCAGGCACATCGGGCAGGGGTGGGCGAGCACGTAGATGGTGGTACCGGTCAGATGCTCGGTGCCCAGCTTCACGCAGGCCTCACGGATGGCGAGGATTTCGGCGTGGGCGGTCGGGTCGGCGGTCTGGGCGACCAGGTTCGGGCTCTCGGCCAGGATGTCCCCGTCCTTGACGATGACGGTCGCGAACGGACGGCCGCCCTCTTCGACGTTGCGGCGGGCGATGTCGATGGTGCGCTGTGCGAAGTCCATGAGGGTTCCTTACGGGAGGGGGCGGGCCGACGGCCTCGTCGCCACGGGCCCGCCCCGGGGTCTACCGGATCAGTGGGGTGAGCCGGATCAGAAGGGCTTGGTCGGCAGGTACTTGCCGTCCAGGGTGATCACCGCGCGCTCGCCGCCCTCGGGGTCGGCGACCTTCTTCACGTCCAGCTTGAAGTTGATCGCGCTGATGATGCCGTCGCCGAACTGCTCGTGGACCAGGGCCTTGAGCGTGGTGCCGTAGACCTGCAGCATCTCGTAGAAGCGGTAGATGGTCGGGTCGGTCGGAACGGCGCCGGGGATGGAGCCGCGCGTCGGGATGGTCTGCAGCAGCATCGCGGCGTCGTCGTCCAGGCCCAGGAGTTCGGCGACAGCCTTGGCCGAGTTCTCCGGCAGGGGGTGCTGGCCGAGCACGGCGGCGGTGACGAAGGCGACCGACAGGCCCGCGGCGTCGGCGATCTGCTGCCAGGAAAGGTCCTTGCGCACCTTGGCCTCGACCGCCTTCACAGCGAGGGCCTGACGGGCGGTGGGGTCGAACTGGGCGTGCACCATGAGAAGGGTTTCCTTTCGGGGGGTGCCGCTCCCGAGGAGAAGGGGGACGGCAGCTTCTGGGGACCCGCGAGCCGTGGGAACGGCTCCGGGGTGATCGGGATGGGGGCGGCCGGCTCAGGCCGCGAGGGCACCTGGGCGACCGGCCGCGGTCACGTTCTCGACCGCGCCGGTGGGGATGTCGTAGACCCAGCCGTGCAGGGTGACGGTGTTCTGCGCCAGGGCACGGGCCACCGAGGGGTGGGTGGCGAGGTTCGCCAGTTGGGCGAGCACGTTTCCGCGCACCAGGGCGGCCACCTTGTCCGTGCCGGTTTCCGCGGTGGTACGGGCCCGGGAGGCGTCCGCGTGGCGCAGCCAGTCGGCGATCGCGGGGGCACCGCCCAGGTCGTGGTCCTCGGCGAGTGCGGTCATCGCACCGCAGGCGGAGTGCCCGCACACCACGATGTCGCGTACGCCCAGGACGGCCACGGCGTATTCGATGCTGGCCGCCACCCCGTCGGAGCCGGGGGTGTAGGCGGGGACGAGGTTTCCGGCGGTGCGGATGACGAACAAGTCACCCGGCTCACTCTGGGTGAGCAGCTCAGGCACCACACGGGCGTCGGAACAGCTGATGAACAGCGTCGTCGGCCGGTGCGTCGCGGCCAGGTGGGCGAAGAGCTCCGCCTTGGCCGGGTGGACGTCCCGCTGGAAACGCGCGACACCCTCGGTGAGGTCTTGCATGGTCACTCCCTTCGGTGGCTGTCCGCCCCGTGGGGCTGACGAGATCCACCATGCATGACCTGCTTCTATAGCGTCCAATACCTGATATTCATGGCTACTATCGATGACATCTATAGTTGTGGTCATGGCTCTGGAACTCCGTCATCTGCGCTATCTGCTCGCCGTCGCCGAGCACGCCAACTTCACCCGCGCCGCCGAAGATCTGCACATCTCGCAGCCCACGCTCTCCCAGCAGATCAAGCAGCTCGAGCGCACTGTCGGCGCCCAGCTTCTCGACCGCACGGGCCGTACGGTCCGTCTCACCGATGCCGGTGAAACGTACGTGCACTACGCCCGTCGCGCCCTGCGTGACCTCGCCGCCGCCGAACGTGCCGTGGTGGATGTGGCCGACCTCTCCCGTGGCCACCTCCGCCTGGCCTTCACGCCCACCTTCACCGCGTATCTCATCGGTCCGCTCATCGCCGAGCTGCACGCCCGCCATCCCGGCATCACCCTGGACGTCAAAGAGCTGCCTCAGGACCGCATGGAGGCGGGCCTGCTGGCCGACGAAGTGGACCTCGGCATCGCGTTCCACGGCTCCCACTTGCCGGGCATCACGGCAACCGCCCTGTTCACCGAGACTCTCGGCCTCGTGACCGGCACCGGCCGGACCGGCGCCGAGGGGCCGGATCCGCTACCGGTCCGGGATCTCTCCGACCGCCATCTCGCGCTGCTGAGCGGCGACTTCGCCACCCGCGGCCATATCGACGCCTACTTCGCCGCGCACCGCGTCACGCCGCGCATCGTGGTGGAGGCCAACTCCATCCAGGCCCTGACCGAAATCGTCCAGCGCACCACCCTCGCCACGGTCCTGCCCGACGCCATCACCCACGACCACCCCCACCTCACACCCGTCCCCCTCGACCCCGCCCTCCCCTCCCGTACGGTCAGCCTGCTGCGCCGCGAGAACGCCTACCGAAGCGCCGCCACCCGGGCGTTCACCCGGATCGTCGAGGACCATGTACACACCCGCGGCTACACCCCTGCGTGAAGGCGAAGCACGGGGTGACCACTCACTCGGCCCGATAACCCGGGACGGACGGCCAGCGGACCGTCAGTACGACGGATTCCTCCTCGGCACACCAGGAGTGGTCGACACCCCGGCCCCAGACGACGTAGTCGCCCTGCCGCTCCAACACCACACTGCGACCGGGGAGTTCCACGCGGAAGCGGCCGCTGATGAGGACCAGCAGGGCGGTCCGTTCCTCGCCGTTCACCCATCGCGTGCGTTTGTCGCCCCGCTGATGGACACCCCACTTGATCTCGACGTCCTCGCTGTGCCGGGGGTCCGCGGTGTCCTTGAAGTGTCCGAGCAGCCATCCTCGGTCCAGCGCCGCGTCCCGCCCCGCGTTGCCCACATACACACTGTCGTCCATGGACCCGGAAGGTAGCAGCGGGAGCGCCGGGGCGTCGGTCCGGCCCGGTTGTTTTTTGATCAATTGTCCGCGACCCAAAACCTCAAGCCGGATAAATGCCCAGCCCATTCGCTTTCACGCGAATACCCCAAGAGGCCTCGACTCGGTATCAATACCGCGCATCAACAGCCCGGAACCGGGCACGCCTCTGGTGTGTCGATAATGGGTGCGCCCCGCGCAGGCGAGGCGCACCGAACCACGAGAGCACCGATACAGGGGGCACGCGCATGAAGAGCGAGCAGCAATACAAGGGAAGGCGCCGACAGCGCCTGGCCCGCAGGGTTTCCCTGCTCATCGCCCTCACACTGGGCGCCGCCCTGCTGGCAACGCCCGCGTCGGCCGCCGGCGTGCACACCCCGGCCGGGACCGGCCAGCACTCCCTCCTCAGCAGCACGGACGCCCGTCCGATGACTGCCGGGGCGGTGGGCGCGGCAGCGTCCCAGCACGGATCCCTCTCCTCGTCGCACCACAAGACGGCGGACTACAAGAAGTTGGCCAAGGGCAAGGACAAGAAGAAGAAAAAGAACAAGAAGAAGAAGGGCCTCTTCCGTAAGCTGGGCGCCGCCCTGCTGGTGGTCATGCTCCTCGGCACCCTTTTCGTGGTGGCGCTGATCGTGCTGGTGATCTTCCTGATTCGCCGGGCCTCCCGGCGTCGCCGTTCCTCATAGCGGATCGTGAAGGGCCCGCGGCGAAACAGCGGGCCCTTCACACACCGATTTTCTCTCGACAGCGGAAAGCCGCGCCCGCGGACCGGAGAAGCGAAGACCTCCCGCGCCCGCCGCGTCCTGCCGTCCGCACCGCGCCTGACCTCGCCCCCCCGCGGCAACCGCTCCCCGGCAAACTCCTTCACAGAGGGCCCCTTGCCCGGCTGAGGGATACGCGACAAGATGCCGATGAACGCGCAGCCTGCTCACCGTGCACAGCAGCCCCGCCACCGAACCGGAATCATTTTCTCCGCTCCATCGCGCATTCCCGTTCCGATACTCCGGCCCCTGTTTCCCCCTGGGCGAGAAGCCCTCATTTCCTCGGCGAGGTCGAGTAAGTCGGCCGAGCAAGAAGGGGCCTCCCTGCTGTGCCGACAGGTGTTCGCGGCCATCGAGAGACTTCCCGTGCGCATGTCGATAGGACTGGTGTGAAGTGAACAGCCAATTACGTCAGCTGTGGGGCACCCGTACGGCGATCGCGGCCGTCCGAAGACGGATCTCCGCGATGGTAGGAGCCGTCGCACTGATCGCGGCCGTCCTCACCGGCGCCGCCACCGGCACAGCCGCCGCCGCGCCCGCCGAGGCCAAGGCCGCGGCCGGTGGGTGGTCCTGCTCCGGGGCGCCCGTTCCGGCCGGGTACGTCATCACCATGTACGACCGCAATGGCTGCAACGGCGCGGGAGCCTGGTTCCAGCAGCCCGCCCGCGACGGGATCTGGACCTGCGCCGGCTCGCCGATCGTGACCGGGTACGTCTCCACCATGTATGACCGCAACGGCTGCAGCGGCATCGGGGCCTGGTACCACCAGCTGGCCCGTGACGGGATCTGGACCTGCTCGGGCTCGCCCATCGTGTCCGGGTACGTGACCACCATGTACCAACGCACCGGGTGCAGCGGCATCGGCGCCTGGTACCACCAGCTGGTCCGCAACGGCATCTGGACCTGCCCGGGCTCGCCCATTCCGGCCGGCTACCGGAGCACCACCTACAACGCGACCGGGTGCAGCGGCCTCGGCGCGTGGTACACCGTGCGCGCCTGACCTCGAAGCCTTCCGACGTCAACATGTCCGACATCGCACGCGCCTGACGTCGTCCGCGAACACCGAAGGCACCGCGCACCTCGCGGTGCCTTCGGCACGTACGCCGAGGCCTCTCGTCAGCCGATGACCGCCGCCGCCTGCTCCCGCGCCCGGCGACGGTCGGCGGCAGCCCGGGCCGTGTCGCCGAGGTGGTCGGCGAGCCGCGCCCGGGCTCCCCAGTTGTAGGGGCTCACCGGGCGCAGGCCGGTGCGCTCGCTCAGCAGCGCACGTGCCACGTCGTGCCGTCCGGCGCGAAGAGCCGCCTCCACCAAGGTCCGCTGTACGGCGTCCCGCTGGGCGTGACTGCCCCCGAAGAGGTGCAGGCGGTACCGCAACGGAAGCAGGAGATCGACTGCCTCGTCGTACCGCTGCCGCCCGTACGCGAGCAGCGCCCGGCTCACCGGCAGTCCGACCTCGGCGGTCATCGCCACATTGGAGACCTCCGGACGGGTCGACCGGATCCAGGCCTCCCGGTCGCGGACGAGACGTTCGGCCTCAAGCGTCCGGTCCGCGCCGACGTAGGCCATGACGGCGTGGATGTCGTTGAAGACGTAGTAGGCGCCGTCCTCGCGTCCGGCCCAGGCATCGGCGAGCGTCGCCCAGCGGCTTCCGGTGTCGGTGCCGGCCAGATGCAGTCGCCACAGCAAGGACGACGCGTCCAGCAGCTCCATCGCCACCCCCGCTGATCCCTCGTGGTGCACGGCGTCGTCGTAGACCGCCAGCACCTGGTCCGTGCGCCCCGTCTCGAGTACGTAGAGGGCGTAGTGCCACCAGTTGTGGACCTTGAGGTAGTTGCCGTCCGTCCAGTCGCCCGCGCGGTCGTCCAGGTAGCGGATGCCGTCGGCGAACCGGCCCTGCATCTCGTAGGCGTGCACCACGGCGTGGATGCCCCACACGTCGCGCGCGTTGCGTTCGACGGCCGCCAGTCCCACCTGCTCCGACCGGCTGTAGTGGCCGGCCTCCTCCAGGCCGAAGGCGTACATGCCGAGCAGCAGCCCGAAGTGCGGGTCGTCCTCGTCCCAGGCGGACAGCGCCCCGCCCACGCGGTCACGCAGCAGCGCGGCGCTGCCGGTGAAGAAGTCGATCTGGTGGCCCACCGCCAGGGCCAGGGCGTCCCGCGGACTGGCCACACTGATCTCGCCGAGGATGCGGCCGGCCCCATGGATGTCGCCGTCCAGCCAGGAGGACGCGGCCGCGAGGTGCATGCGCTCCCGAGGCGTGACGTCCGTCAGGGGCGCGCCCCTGCGGAACGCGTCGAAGGACGCGCGGGCCTCGGCCGCGTCTTTCTCCTCCGTCCCGAGCAGGCCGAGGTAGGCAGTGAGGACGTTCGCCATGACCGAGTGCGGGGAGGCACGGAGCGCCGCCCGGACCTCGGTGGTGACCTCGTCACGGAAGAAGAGCAGATGCTCCAGTGCCCTCTCGTAGTGCCGCACCGCGTCGGCACTGGTGTGCGTCATCGCCAAAGCGTGCCGGTCTGTCCCCACTCCGGTTCCTCCCGTGCGACCGCCGCGTCACCGCGGCAGCCCTCTTGCCCTGTGTCCGGCCGCCTTCCTGATCGCGACGGCCTTTCATGCCTGCCCCCTCGCGGGCAGCCGGAAGCAGGTGGAGGGGCTGAACGCCGTCGGCCCGGCGGCAGGTGAACGGACGGGCGTGCGGGGCACGCCGCGCCGCGCCCCGCGATCCGGGCGCCGCGGTTCGCGCTCTGCCAGGAACCCGGCCAACACGACACTCTGGCGCAATCCGGACTGTAATCATGGAAAGGCCCGTTGATGACCGATGCGGTGATCCCGGCGCAGCCCGCCCGGCCCGGCCGGGACACGCACGTCGTGGTCGTCGGAGCGGGCTTCTCCGGCATCGGCGCCGCCGTCCGACTGCGCCGGGCGGGGTTCCACGACGTGCTCCTCCTGGAGAAGGGACCACAACTCGGCGGCACCTGGAGGGACAACACATACCCGGGCTGCGCCTGCGATGTGCCCTCGACGCTGTACAGCTACTCCTTCACCCCGGGCACCGCCTGGACGAGAGTCTTCGCCGGGCAGCGTGAGATACACGCCTATCTGCGGTCGACGGCCGAGCGGTACGGGCTCGGCGACGTGCTGCGCTGCGGAGTGCGGGTCCTGGGAGCACGGTGGGACCCGGGCGTCGGGCGCTGGCGGCTGGACACCAGTGACGGGCCCCGCACCGCCGCGATACTGGTCCTGGCCACCGGGCCGTGGCACGAGCCGCGCGGCCTCGACGTGCCCGGCGTCGACGAATTCCCCGGACCCGTGCTCCACACCGCCCGCTGGGACCACGACGTCGAGCTGACCGGCCGCCGTGTGGCCGTGGTGGGGAGCGGCGCCTCCGCCATCCAGCTCGTCCCGGCCGTCCAGGCGCGCGCTTCGGCGGTGCACCTCTTCCAGCGGACCGCCCCATGGGTGCTGCCCAAACCGGACCTGCCGGTCCCCGCCGCGGTCAACCGGTGCCTGGACCGTCTTCCCGGAGCCCGGCGGGCCTTGCGTGCCGGACAGTACGGGCTGCAGGAGAGCCTCGGCTGCGCCTTCCGTCATCCGGAGCTCGCGCGCCTCGTCGAGGTGGGCGCCCGTGCGCACCTGCGGCTCGCGATCCGTGACCGGCGGCTGCGCCGGGCGCTCACACCGGACTACCGACTGGGCTGCAAGCGCCTCCTGACGTCCAGCACCTACTACCCCACCCTGGCCCGGCCGCACGTTCACCTGCACCCCACGGCCGTGACGGCTGTCCGTGGCCAGGAGATCCTCGGGGCCGACGGCACCGCGGTCCGGGCCGACGTCCTCGTCACGGCCACGGGCTTCCGCGTCGGTGAGCTGCCACTGGCCCGGAGTCTGCACGGTGTGAACGGCCGCACCCTCCACGATGCCTGGGGCGGAGAGCCACAGGCCTACCTGGGTACCAGCGTCAGCGGATTCCCCAACCTCTTCGTGCTCCTGGGGCCCAATCTGCTCGGCGGATCCACCTCCGCGATCACCGCCCTCGAAGCCCAGCTGACGTACCTCACCGCGGCCCTGACCCATCTCGGCCGCAGTGGCCATGCCGCCCTGGACGTCCGGCCGGGCGTGCAGGCCACCTACAACGCGGCCGTGCAGGAGGCGCTGCGGACCACGGTGTACAACTCCGGCGGCTGCGCCAGCTACTACCTCGCCCCCAGCGGGCGGAACACCTTCGTATGGCCCTGGTCCACCGGGCGGCTCGTCCACCGGCTGAGCCGCTTCGATCCCCGCGCCTACATCTGGCACACCCCGACCGGCCGCGTCCACCTGCCCGCTCCCGCGACGCCGCAGGACAGCCACCACACGCAGCCCGCGCACGGGGAGCAGCGAGGAGAGCAGCCATGACCCGACGTCCGCACCTGCGACCCTACGACCGGGAGGTCCACGACCACCTGCCGCCGAACGTCGTCCCCGAGCCCGTCGTCTGCCCCACCGGCTGGTACTTCGCGCGGTTCAGCAAGCACCTGCGGCGCGGTCAGGTGGTGCCGGTCACCTATATGTCGCAGGAGTACGCCCTGTTCAGAACGGAGAGCGGGCAGGTCGGCATGATCGAGAGTCAGTGCTGCCACATGGGCGCGCATCTGGCCCGGGGAGGATACGTCCGCGAGGAAAGCCTGACCTGCGGATTCCACGCCTGGGAATTCGACGTCGCGGGCCGCTGCGTGCAGATCCCCGGCGGTTGCCGCATCCCGTCCCGGGCCGCGCAGCGCAGTCTCACCGTGGCCGAACACAGCGGGTGCGTCTGGTTCTGGCACGGCCCCGGCCCCGCGGCACCTTTCACCGACCTCGACCACGCGCGGGACCGCCGGCGATTTCTGTACCTGCCCGGCGAGGTGCACGTGTGCCACTCGGACCTGCTGACCGTCAGCGAGCACGTCACCGATGTCGCGCACTGGCCCTGCGCGCACGGCGCGCCGGGGCCGATGAGGTACGTTCCGCTGCGCGACGAAGGGCGTCACTTCTCCTTCGTGATCCAGCCGGTCGACACGAACGTCACTCGTGTGCAGCGTTTCCGCCCGTATGCCCTGGTCACGATGGCCGGCCCGACCCTGGCCCTGGTCACGGCCCAGTCCCGGCCGGAGCCGGACGCCGAACCGCCGATGCTCACCGTGATCGCCGCCGTGAGCCCCGTGCGTCCCGGCCTGACGATCGCGATCTGGGCCGTCGTCGTCCGCAAGCTCGGCCCGGACTGGCTGCTGTGGCCGGTCAACCGGCTGTGGGCGGCGTTCCTGCGGCGCGTGGTGCGGCGCAACGCCGCGTCCGACGTGGACGTCCTGCGATGGCGGCGCCCGGTGGCCAAGGACCTGTGGTCGGCGGCGGACGGCGACTCGGTGCGCGCGTACCGGCGCTTCTACCGGCGCAACCTCCCTCCGGGACCGTGAGGCAACGGGTTCAGTTCACGTCGACGTCGTCGAAGAGTTCCAGCATCCGGCCGAGGACCCGTACGCAGGTCGTGACGTCGGCGTCGGTGAGGTCCCCGCCGACCTGGCGCAACAGGGCGTGTTCGTGGTGGAGCACGGCGGCGATGGCCGCCCGGCCGTCGTCGGTCAGCGAGATGAGCGAGGACCGCTGGTGGGCCGGGTTCGGGAGGATGTCGACGAGGTGTCGTGCCGCGGCGTCGTTGACCATGCGCTGCACGAACTGGCGGCTCAGCGCCTGGGCGCGGCCCATCTGCGGGACGGTCATGGGGCCGTGCTCCTTGAGCAGTTCCAGGACGCCACGCACCCCGACGGAGACCCCCTGGTTCGGCGCGTCCTGTTCGACCTTGCGCTGGACACGCCGGTACAGCGGCCCCACCAGGGCGAACACCTCCATGAGTCGGGGAGCGAGGTCGTCGGGCGGGAGGGGCTGATCGGTGTCGGTCACCGGACCATGATGACACCCGGGGTGCCGTCTTTCAGGAACACATGACAACTTGGTTGTCGAACCCGTGGGAATATGGCACCTTGGTTGTCATGAACCACGCCTCCGAACTCCGCACCTTCGAGAGCCACGACGGCCCCCTCGCCTATCGCGACACCGGCAGCGGAGCGCCCCTGGTGCTGCTGCACGCGGGCTTCCTGGACCACACCATGTGGGACGACCAGATACCGGCGCTCGCGCGTCACCACCGGGTGATCGCCCCGGATGCCCGCGGACACGGCTGGTCCTCCAACGCGAGCGGACCGTTCCGCCAGGCCGACGACGTCGCCGCGCTGTTGCGTCACCTCGATGTCGGCCCGGCGGTCCTCGTCGGGGTGTCGATGGGGGCGAACATCGCGGTCGACACCACGCTGGAGCACCCCGGCCTGGTGCGGGCCCTGGTCGTCAGCGGTGGCGGCACCCCGGGACCCGGCGACCCCTGGACCGAGGAGCTGCGGGCCGCCCAGTTCAGCGCGCTGGGGGCCGGTGACATCGGGGGCTGGCTCGACACGTTCGCGCTCTCCGCGGCCGGCCCGCACCGCACGCCCGACGCCGTCCACCCCGACCTCGTACGACGGCTGCGGGAGATGGCCGGGCGGACCATCGCCAAGCACACCGCCGACGAAACGGACTTCAACGTTCCGGTGCTCGACACCGCGACGCGCGCGAAGGACATCTCCGTTCCCGTCCTGGCGCTCAACGGCGCACTCGACGCGTCCGACCTCATCGGCATGGCCGAGCACGTCGCCCGTGCCGTCACCGACGGCCGCGTGACCGCCGTCGAAGGCACCGGCCACTTCCCCAACATGGAGCAGCCGGACGCCTTCAACCAGGCCCTCGAGGAGTTCCTGCACGGCTTGTGACGGGGCCGGACGTCCGGTGGCCCGGTGCTCACGGGCACCGGGCCACCACAGGACGTGCGGGCGGGGTTCACACCTTGGGCACGCGCAGCTTCGTCCAGCTCGTCCTGCCGGGAGTGCCGTCCGCGTCCGCGCCGGAGTAGCCGAGTTTGCGCTGCCACGCCGCGTACGACTTGCGGTCGGCCTCGGTCCACTCAGGACCGGGGCCTTCCTCGTAACGGCCGCATCCCTCCGCCACCAGCCGTTTGCCCATCGCGGTGATGACGGGGCTGTTCCGGCCCGGGCGGAAGAAGTCCGCGCCGTGGAAGGGCTCGTACTGCGGTGGTTTCGGCTGGGGCCCCGGACCGCCCGGCTTCCCCTTGAGGCGGTCGGCTGTCCGCGAGCGCATCGAGCTCATCGTGAAGCCCTTGGGATCGATCTTGTTGTTGGTCCACTCCTTGTGGCCGATCACCGAGCGCTCGGTCCAGCCGTGGGCACGGCAGATCGCCGCCGACACCTTCTCGATGGCTTCCAGCTGGGCGGCGGGCCATGGGTCCTCCCCGTCGCCGAGGTTGATGCACTCGAAGCCGTAGAAGCGGGCATTGCCGTCGGTGTTGTTCTCGTTGGGCGCGGGCAGCGACCGCTCCTCGATCACCGCGTTCAGGACGTCGCCGTCACCCAGTCCCGCGTGGTTGGATCTGCCGTTGCCGACCAGATATACCGTGCCGTCCTTGGCGATGACGCCGTGGCACAACGGCCCGGGCAGCTCCGCATATCCGTCGTAGCAAAGGTCGACCGACGCCGCCGTCCCCGAGGTGACGGTGTGATGGATGACCACCCCGTGCACGGGACCCCACGCCCCCTTGCCGTTGCGGTTGTGGGTACGCCAACTGCGGTGCTCCCGCACCGTCACACCCTCCTGACGGAGAGCCTCGACCAGTCGGTCGGCGGACAGGGGCTTTGCCATGACTTCCTCCTTGACTACGTACAAAGTCGTACTCGCGTGCGGAACAACAAGTCGTCCGGGACGTCACTCCCGTGAGGCGCTCCCGGCCGACTCGACCGGCACGGCCAACGGCCGGAACGTGTACCGCAGGTCCGTCACCGCGCGCTCGCCGCCCACGACCCACGCCAGCGGGGCGTAGTGCGCGTCGACGCCCGCCGGGGGCTGGAGCAGTGGCCGGCTGTCCGCCGCCACGGGCCACTCCACCGTGCCGGTGGCGGTGCGGGCGGCTACGGCCCAGTAGTCCCCCGGCCGGTACCGGCCACCGGGTTCGAACCAGAGCTGTATCCCGTCCTCCAGGTCGATCCACGTGCCTTCGACGACCTTCAGGGCGCCGTTGCGGTGGTGCTTGGCCGTACCGCGTCCGCCGGGGGCGCGGTGGTCCCAGCGGCGCAGGAAGGGGTGCAGGGCGGGCAGCCTGCCGGTGCCCGGGCCGGGCTCGGCGCTCAGTCGCACCCGGCGGCCCGGCAGGTCGACCTCCTCGACCCGCAGCAGATCGGCGGGCTCGCCGCGGCTGGTGTAGGCGGAGTCGGCGAGTTCCACGCGGTCCCCGGCGCCCAGGTCGAGCTTGTCGTCGTTGCCGAGGGTGGCCAGCTCCACCCAGGTGCCGTCCAGGGCGGCCACGGGGAAGACGACGGACCCGTTCTCCCTGGACCATTTGAAGGTGGCGGTCCCGTCCGTGCCCCCGGTGTGGATCTCCACGCGGTACAGCTGGTTCTCCGGGCCCCGGTAGCGGTGGTCGGGCCGGGTGAGGCAGGGCTCGTCGTCGGAGCGCTCCGGGCGTTCGGTGCGGAACGCCGCCGTCGCGGCCGTCGCGCGCTGTGCGTCGGACCAGGTGCGGAAGGCCGTACGCACCTGGTCGGCCGTCGGGTTGGCCGGGGCGCCCAGGTCGGTGCCGGATAGCGGCAGGACCTGCCAGACCGTCTTGATCCTGGCCGCCGTGTCCGGCAGTGCGGCGCCGAGGGCCACCTCCCGGATCTCGGGATCCTCGGCGGCGGTGACCGTCCGCTCCCACACCTTGAGGTAGACGAGGTAGGGGAACTGCGTGGGCAGCCGGTCGGCGGGCTTCTCCGGGTCCCGGTAGGCGTCGGGCTGGTCCCAGTACGTCCAGACCGTTCCGTCGGTGCACGGGTGTTGTTCCCCGTCCGTGCCGCCATCGGAACCATCGGAACCCGTGGAGCCGGTGTCACCGGCCGGAGCGTCGCGCGGCGTGGTGGTCGGCTCCTGTCCCGCCGGAGTCCCTGCCGGTGTCCCCGCCGGCAGCCGGTCGGCGTCGCACAGGATGCCGTCCACGTAGTAACGCCCGCCGTGGACGGCCAGGTTGTCGAGCTTGTTCTCACCCGGGCAGTAGTCGATGCGGAAGCCGGTGGCACCGTGCGGGCCGCCGTGCTGCCCGATCAGGTCGGCGGCCAGGGTGCGCGCCTGGTGTTGCGTGATCGCCGCCTGTTCGTTGGCGTCGGCGTCGAGCTGGACCCGGCCCTGCTGGGCGAGCACACCGGAGTAGTGCTTGGCGGGCCGGAAGGTGAGGCGGGAGAGGTCTGCGTGCATGAGTTCGTTCCCCTTGTGTTCGTTCCCCTGGGTCCGTCGGGCAGGGTCAGGTGACGTGGATGATCCCGGCGTCGGTGCCGGCCGGTGAGAACTCCTCCAGACGGGCCCGCAGACTGTCCTCGCGCTGGGGCTGGAAGAGATCGTGGAACGCGCCCGGTTCGGAGCCGTCCTCGGCCCCGCGGGTGATCTCCGGTGCGCAGCCGTCGGCCAGTTGGCCGTAGGCCGGGGTGCCGTAGCGGAGGCTGGTGAACACCGGCCGGACGCGGGCGGCCTCGGCGTCCTGCAGTCCGGGCACGTCGGCGGGGTCGATCCCGTCCTTGTCGGCCCGTTCCCGCACGGCGGCGCGCACCCCGTCCGGTTGGCAGTGGTAGCGGCGGGGGGTGCGCGAGCCCGGCGGGACGTAGCAGAACCGCATGCAGCCGATGCCGCGCCGGGCCGTGTGGACGCGGCCGGTGAAGATGCTGTCCTCGGCGATGTCGACGGCGTGGATGTGGACTTCCCCGATCACCGTGGTGCGGTGGGCGTGCAGCACGGCGTGGGCGTGCCGGCACTCGGGCCCGGAGAGGGCCTCGCGGTCGGAGCCGGTGGCGTCCAGGACGCTGTCGGCGATGTGGATCTCGAGCGGGTCGGTGCCTGCCTCGTCGCCGACGACCTCGATCGTGCCGAGGACGCTGCGTTCGATCTGTACGCAGGCCGTGGTGCACTCCAGGACCAGGCTGGGCTCCTGCGGCGAGTGCGGCTCGCACCGCGGCTCCAGCGACCAGCCCGGTACCAGCGTGCAGTGCCGGATGACGACGGAGCCGACGGGGCCGGTCACGTTGATGCCGCGGCCGGTGACGAGCAGGCCGTCGAGGACGACGCGCGGTGCCGGCCCGTCCCCGGGGTTGCCGTGGATGTTGAGCGCGTCGGGGCGGTTGCTGTACCAGTCGAGCAGGCGGATCACCGGCCGGGCGCCCTCGGCGGCGCGCAGTTCGAGCCGCTCCCCGGGGGACAGGTCGAAGTCCAGCTGCTCCTGGTGGGCGCCGCTGTGGGTGAGTTCGATGACGGCCTCGGCGCCGCCGTCGGAGCGCCATTGTTCGTAGGCGTCCATGATGCGCTCGTGGGGGCGGCCCGGTCCGACCCGGTAGACGGTGGACCGGGGCGGTGTGTCGCGTTCGCGCGGGTACTCCCCGCCGCCGGTGTCGTCGCTGAACGCGTAGTGGTAGCTGACCCATGCCCCGTGCCGGGGCGCGCAGCGGGTGCCGAACGCGATCCGGCCGAGTTCGGGGTCGACGACGACCTGACCGCGCCGGGCCCGGTAGGTCCAGTCGGACAGATCGGCGACGACGATGTCGGCGGGCGGCACCGGCTCCTCGTCGTCGTCCCGCCAGAGGGCGAACGAGCGGCCGGGGCCGTAGGTGTCGGTGAGCCGGCCGGCGAGCTGCCGGCGGCGGATGAGGACGGGGACGTTGTCCATGGTCGCCAGGTGCGAGGCGGAGGGCTCGGGTTCGGGCTTGGCCACCAGGGGGCTGTCGTTGCCGAGGATGGAGAAGGTGTAGAGGTTGCGGGCCCGGTCGACGCAGTACGCGGGGGCGCGGGTCACCGAGTAGGGCTTCAGGCGCCAGACGAACAGGCCGACGCCCGCCGGGGTGTATCCACTGCGGCGACGGGCGGATCCGGCCCGTCGGACGTCGACGCTGTGCGCGGCCGCGTCGAAGGCCCCGCCGAGCAGGTCGAGTGTGGCCCCCTCGCGGACGTCGAGCAGCCGCCCCCGGGTCAGCCGGGTCGCGGTGGCCGCTTCCTGGCCCGCCCCGAACAGGCGCACCGGCTGGTGGGCGCCGAGCAGCCGGGAGAACTCCACCGCCCTGGCGGGCCAGTCGGCCACCGACGCCGACAGCTGTTCCAGCAGCGCCAGGGTGCCCTTGCGCCGCCGGTTGGCGACGGTGTCCGCCACGTCGCGGCGGGGGGCGAGGCGGGCGGCGAGGCGCCGCCGGGACGCGGCCCGGTCGCCGCCGGGGCCGCCCGGGGACAGGCCGGTGGTCAGCACCTCTTCGTAGCCGGGCAGGATCCGGTAGCCGACGAGGTCGCCGAGGTAGGGCACGGCCCAGTCGGCGCAGGTCTCGATGAACCAGTCCTCGTAGCCCTGTTCCACGCCCGAGCGCACCAGGTCGACCTGCTCGGCGATGACGGCCAGCAGGGCCCGCAGCGGCTCCCCGGCCTCGGCGTCGCGCAGCTGGTGCCACTGCGGGAGCAGTTCCAGCAGGCCGTCGGGCTCACGGTTCACGCCCGTGCCTCCTTAAGGATCAGTGTGTCCGGCACGTCCGGGGAGAGCAGCGCGAACTGCGCCGGGCGGATGCCGCGGAAGACGAACACGGTGCGGCCCTTCGGCAGCGGCCGGGTGTCGGTGATGTCGGGGTTGAGCCGCAGGAGTTCGGCGACGGTGATGCCGTTCTTCGCGGCCACCGCGGTGAGGGTCTCGGTGGTCTCCTGGCCCGGGGGCGACACCCGGTAGCGGTCCTCCTGGTACCCGGCGAGCCGGGACTCGACCACCGCCTGAGGGCGCTTGAGTCTCTCGGGCAGTTTCTCCAGGCCTTCGGGGGTCAGGCTGCCGGGCACCCCGGTGAAGGCGTCCACGTCCACGTAGTCCACGCCCGGTACGGACTGGGCGGTCGCCAGCACCTCCGACAGGTACGCGGGCCGGCCGAGTTCGCGTGCCGGGTAGCCGAGCCGGGCCAGCAGTGCGCGGCGCAGCACCGGTTCGACCAGGTCCCATGAGTGGTCGGGGTGCACCCTGACGTTGGCCGCGACGATGAGCAGCACCAGTTCCCGTACGGCCACGGTGACCGGCACCCGGGGGTCGCCGTGGGCGGCGAGGGAGGTCCGCAGGGTGCGGACGATGTCGGAGTCGTCGCCGAGTGCGATGTCGTCGACGCCGGCGACGGTCAGGTGCACGCTGCGCCGGGTGCCGTCGAAGATCTCCCGGGCGCTGGCGCGGCCGATGCCGGCCCGGGAGCGGGCGAAGTCCTCGTAGTCGGCCACGGAGACCAGACGGTCGAGCGCGGTGACGGCCAGGGGGATGTTGCGGCGGGCGAGCCCGGGGCCGTCGGGGTCGGCGCCGCCGGTGGCGGGCAGCGGGTTGACGACGGCGGTGACCCCGAGGGGCCGGGTGGTGGGCTGGGTGATGCGGCCGGCCTTGACGTTGGCGGATCTGCCGACGCCGATGCGGTAGCGGGCCCGGACGTTCTCGTGTCCGGTGGGCAGCCGCGAGCCGTGCACGCCGTCGCCGAAGGTGATGGTGGTACGGCCGGCGGTGGCGTCCGCGGGGTCGGTCGCGCCGGTGGTGCCGGTGACGAAGACACGTTCCTGCGGGCCGCGTCCGGCGAGGCTGTCGACCTCCCGCCAGCGCACCCCGTCCACCCGGACCTCCAGGGTGCTCTGCGCGCCCAGCGCGTTCTCGGCGGCGAGCCAGGTCAGCGGGGACTGCCAGAGGGTGAAGGTCTGGTGGGCCCTGCCCGCGTCGCCGCTGCCGATGGGCTCGTCCCGGGTGGCGCCGTGGGTGGCCCGTGCCACGTTGCCGTGGATGCGCAGGGTGTCGCGGCGGTAGCGGTGGGCCAGGTCCGCGGTGAGCACGAGCGTGGTGTGCACCGCGTCGCCCGGCAACGCGGGGTCGACGCTCTGCCGGGCGCCGGCGACCATGGCCAGCTCCGTGCCGCGTACCCCCGTGGTGCCGGGGATGTCGGTGCGCTCGCCGCTGAAGACCAGCCAGCGGCCGGGGGCCAGCCCGTCGTACAGCCCGGCCAGCTCGATCTCGTTGCCGTGGACGTCCTCGGTGACGGTCTCCTCCGCGAGGCGCAGGGCGTCGCCGCGGGCGTGGACGGTGGCGTCCCTGATGTGCGCCAGGGAGACGTCGTCGGCGTCGAGCCAGTCGTCCTGGAGGGTGAGTTCGGTGACCTTGCCGGTGATGCCGAAGGCGGCCCGGGAGAGGACCCGTATACCGGTGACCCGGGTGACGACCAGGGCGAGTTCCTTGCTGCCGGGGATCTGGCCGGGGCTGCCCTTGCGGGGGCGTTCGACGGCGACCCAGCTGCCGGGGCCGATGCCCTCGTAGACGGCGTCGAGGGCCAGCTTGTTCCGGTCGGTGACCTCCAGTTGCGTGCCGATGGTCACGCTGACGGTGGAGGGTTTGCCGGTGGGCGTCCTGCGGGCCACGTTGATCGTGAGCCGGCCGAGCGTCCGCTGCTGGGCGGACTCGTCGGGTCCCAGGGGGTATTCCACGGTGGTGGTCCCGTCGGTGACGGTGACCAGCACCCTGTTGTCGCTGTTGGGCCGGGAGACGAAAACGGTGGCCCTGGGCAGCTTGGGCAGCAGTTCCGCGCGGACGCCGAGCTTGTGCGGGTCCGGGGGCGGGGGCGGTGCTGCCCCGCCGGGCTCGCCCGCCGGGTCGGGGTCCGGCTCGGGGGGTGGCAGCAGGGTGCTGACCTGCACCTCACCGGGGCCGACGTCGGGGACCTTCTTGTTGATCTCCTCGTCGTCGGGGAGGGTGAGCTCCTTGGTCGGTGAGGAGGAGTCGGCGACCGAGTGGGTGAACGTGATCTTCGCCGGTACGGTGCCCGCCGTGTCGTAGGTGACCGTGGTGTCGAGTGAAGTGCTTCCGCTGAGCGGCCAGTCCTCGTAGTAGTCGATCTCGTTGTTGTTCTTGTAGCGGGGCTTCATGGGCGCGGTGGCACCGAACGGCGTCGCGGTGGCCCTCATCACCTGGACCGTGGCCAGCGCCAGGGGCGCGGTCAGGTCCGCCTGCCGCCAGGCGTCGTGCAGACCGTCGCGGACCCTGGCGTCGAGCGCGGCCAGCAGCTGGGCACCGATGTCGGAGCCGGGCGCGTAGATGCGCTCGGGGTCCCGGGCGAGGTGGCGGGCGCCCGCCGGGGGCCGTACGGGCGCGGTCCGCAGGGCGGGCAGCAGGGCGCCCAGACCGCGGAAGGCCGGGTTGGCCCCTCCGGTCGTCTCCGCCACCGCGGTCCGCTGCCCGCCGTGCTCCGCCACGGCGCCGGACCCCAGACGCAGTCCGGCGAAGAGGGATTCGCTCTTCCCGTCACCTGCCGGCGGCTTCGCGGGCTGCGGCGGCTCCAGCGCGCGGGCCTGCCCGATCAGTTCGGTGAACTTCGCGGCCAGGGTCTCGAACCAGCCGGCGATGTCCTGGTACCGGCGGGCGAGTTCGGCGGCCTCGTGGACCCGTTCCACGTCGCGGGTCAGACGGTCGGCGAAGGCGGTGGCGGTCTTGAGCGTGTCCAGGTCGTCGCGCAGCGGGGCGAGGACGTCCTTGTCGAACCGGTCGACGAGGCGGCTGCTCTTGGGCCGGGGGTGGGGCGAGTCCTTCGCCGACGGGGCGATCCATGTGCCGAGCTCCTCACGGAGCCTCTTCAGCGACGGCTGCGCGGCGACGGGAAGACCGATGGCGGTCACATCGTTCTCACGGTCGATGCGCACGTGGGGAACGGTGCGCAGAAACCTTTTGTCCCGGGCGGACTCCTCGGCGCTGAAGACGAACAGGAGCTGATCGCCGGGCTTCACGTTGTTGGCCGTACCCGCGACGAACAGCTCCGTGCGCTTCTCCAGCCGGTCGGGCGTCACCTGGTAGGGGCGGCGGCGCAGCACGGCGAGCTCGTTCCACGACCAGCGGGCGGTCAGCTCCTCCGAGGTCTCGAAGGACTGCGGCTCCTCCCCCGGCCCCGGCACGCTCTGGCTGCGGGCGCCGCGCGGGATCAGCACGGGCGTCTCCTGGCCGGGGCGCGGGTCCCGGTCGAGGGTGTAGGCGAGGAAGGTGTCCGCGGCCACGCCGGGGCGGGGCCGGTGCCCGACGAGCCTGCCGAGCAGGGTGAGGGAGCCGTCCTCGGTGGCGGTGCGCAGATATCCCTCGTTGGCGATCCGCTCGGAGTAGAAGGTGAGCAGGTCGCCCAGGACGGCCCAGGTGTCGAGGAGGCCGATCGCCGGGTCGTCGGGGGTGCGCACGGTCAGATCGCGCAGCGCCGGGTAGGCGGGGCCGGACAGCCGGGCGAGCATGGAGGACCGGAACTCCCGGTAGGTGCCCACCCGGTAGTGGATCGCGTCCTGGCCGGGCGGGTTCGTCACCTCGGTGGGTGTCGCCGCCGAGGTGCCCCGGCAGCCGCAGTCGCATCGGCCGCTCATCGGCCGCCTCCGATCTCGATCGCGAGCCGGCCGTTCTCCGGCCGGTCCGGGTCGTTGTCGCATTGGGCGATCTCCAGCGGGCCCAGCCGCAGCACTCCGGCCTCCAGCTCACCGTCGTCGTGGTGGTGGAGCCGGCGCAGCCGGGTCGCGTGGACGCTCAGCACACCGGGTACCGCGGCGGCCGCGGCGACCAGCCGGCTGACGCGGACGGGCTCACCGAAGGTGAGGGCATCCGGGTGGAAGAAGCCGGGCCGGCCGTCCGGCAGCACTCCGGTGCCCAGGACCCGGCGCAGCTCGGCGAGGACGTGCCCGCGCTGGTGGCCGGGGGCGGCGCACACGGTGAGGGAGATGTCGAGCGGGACCAGGCGGGCCGGGTGGACCACCACGTCGTGGCCGATGCGCCGGTAGCCGTCGAGGACATGGCCGACGGTCTCCAGCAGGACGGTGCCGGGTGCGGCGGAGCCGAGCGGGTCGACGGCCACGTGAACCTCCTGGGCGGCGCCGGTCCAGCGGATGTCGGCGGCGGCGCGCTGCACCCCGGGAACGCGGGCAGCCAGCTCGGCGTAGTCCCCGGCGGTGACGGCGCGCAGCCGGGACCGCTTCAGGGCCAGGGGGGCGAGCTGGCGGACGTCGTCCAGGGACTCGGGCGCGGTGCCCCCGGCGGCGGGCAGCGGGTTGCGTACCCGGGTGACCTCGCAGGAGCCGGAGCCGCACAGGAGAAGGTGGTTGATGGCCTCGGCGCCGACGTTCCCCGCCGGGCCGTTGCCGATCCGGTAGGCGATCTCCAGCCGGGAGCCGGGAGTCGGCGCGGCGCCGTGCCGGCCGTCGCCGAACCGCAGGGCGAGCCTGCCGTCGTCCTCCAGCTCACCGACGAAGTGACGGTCCCTGCGCCCGCTGGAAAGCAGGTCGCGGCGGGGCAGCCACCTGGTGCGGCACCCGGTCCGGGCGCCCTCGCCCCGTCCCCCGACGGCGCTGACGGCCGGCAGGGCGGAGCGGGGGTCCTGGCCGGTCGCGGCGGCGGGCCCGGCGAGCCGGGGGTCGGCGGGGTCGAGGCCGTCTGCATACTCCTCGCCCCAGCTGTGCCGCACCTCCCAGGCGGTGCGCCGGTCGAGCACACCGCCGGCGCGGGCCCGGGCCACGAGCACCGAGAGGCGTCGCAGCTTGCCCGCGAGCAGCCGCTCGCGGCGGGCGATCAGCTCGCGCAGGGCCTGGGCGGGCCGCTGGCCCAGCTGGAACCGGTCGAGGGTGCGGGCGCCGAAGACGACCGTCAGCTCGGCCGTCTGCTCCTGTGTCAGGTCCTCGCCGTCATGGACCTGGCGCCACAGTTCCTCCAGCCGTACGCGCAGCCGCTCGGGGAGGGTGGCGAGGAGATCGGCCTGGCCCGCGGCGACGTGCGCGGGGGCCGGGTAGGGGGTGGCCTGGGTGACGGGCGCGTACGGCAGTACGGGACGGAACCGCACGGGCAGGCGCGGATAGCCGGTCTGGGCGAGCAGGGTCTCCAGGGCGGCGGCCTGTGCGTCGGCGCCGGGCGGTACGACCTGCTCCTCGCCGTCGAAGCCGGGGGCCAGGTGGATGTCGAGCCCGGCCCGGGCCACGGCCGCCTCGCCCACGAGCCGGTGCAGTTCACGCACGTGGTCGGGGTCCAGTTGGTGCCCCGACCGGGTCAGGTCGAGAAGGTCGTGCAGCGCCGCGGCGGAACCGGTGGTCTCCGCGCGGTCGCCACAGCCGAACTCGGGCGGCTCGCACCCGGCGACGACGACGGGTGCGGGCGGCACGGGAACGCACTCCGGCTCGCCGTCGCAGTGGGTCAGCGAACGGCCGTGGTCGACGAGGACGATGTTCGCCCGGGCCAGGCTCACGTCCGTCAGGAGCGCGCAGTCGGTGCCGCCGCGGCTGGACAGGCACACCGGGAAGGTGAGGGCGTCGGCCGGGGCCCAGGTCACCTCGACGACGGGCTGGTCGTAGAGCTCGTCCACGGCAGGGGTGACCGAGGTGAGCCGGACGGCCTGGCGGTGGGCCGGATCGGCGTCGGCGGGGGCGCCGGTGCGCGGACCGAGCACCTCCTCGATCAGCAGGACGTCGCCGGGGCACAGCGCGAGGGCCCGTTCCCGTTCTTCGTCCCCCTTCCCCGCCTCTTCCGTGCCGTCCCCGTCCTGCCACTCGTCGCGCAGGGTCGCGGCCGTCGCTCCCGCGGGCAGGTAGCACTCCTCGTCGCCCCAGGTCCACAGACGCACGGCGTTGTGTTCCGGACGCAGTTCGAGGTCGCACCGGCCCAGCGGTTCGAAGACCTCCACCAGGGCGTTCTCGGCGATCGTGTCCAGTTCCCCGTCGGCGATGACGGTGCCCAGTTCCGGTCGTTCCTGCGGCGGGAGTCCGCTGACGTCCACGGCGGCGAACCGGAAGGTGCCGGCCTCCAGCGTCAGACAGTCGTCCACCTCCAGGGCCACGAACGCGCGGGCGTTGCAGCCGTCGTGCATCGGGTAGTCGATGAGCCGGACGTGACGGCGCACGGAGACCCTGCGCCGGGCGGTGTCCAGATACGCCTCGGTGGCCACCGCGTCCTGCTGGTAGCTGATCCGGTCGGCGGTGTGGGCGAGAAGTTCGACGAGCGTCACCCCGAGGTCCGGGACGTGCCGCTCGGCCCAGTCGGGGGTGGTGAGCGTCATCCGGTCCAGGGCCAGGCGCCGCAGGCTCTCGTAGTCGCGGGCGGTGTAGTCGATGACCGGCCGCGCCCCCGGCTCCGGCGGGCAGGGCTCTGTGCTGCGGCAGTCGAAGGGGGTGGGACAGGAGCGGTCGAAGCCGAACTCGGCCTGGTGGTAGCGCGGGTCGAAGCCCCGGTACGGCTGCTCGCCCGGCCGCCCGTAGGCGTCGGCCTCGACCACGCCCAGTCGGTAGCGGGAGGCGTCCCCGGCCTTGTCGACGGTGACCAGCATGCGGTCGTCGCGCTCGGGGTCCTCCTCGACCTCCACCGTCACCTCGACGGCGCGGATGCCCGTGACGCGGCGTCCGCCGTCGATGCGGATGTTCTGCGGGCCGATGTGGCACGGCGAGGGCGCCTTGCCGAGGAAGGTGACGGTAAGGGTACGGCCGTCGTCGCTCACCTCGATCCCGTCGACGCCGTTGAGTTCCGCCCGCCGGACGTCGTCCCGTCTGCGTTCCGTGGCGCAGTTGTGCGCCGTTGCCCCGCCCATCACGCCGCTCCCCGTCCTTCGAACTCCTCGACGCGGTGCGAGCCGGTCCGGCGCACCACATAGACCAGGTGCACCCGCACCACGTTCTCCTCGCTCACCACCTCGAGGGACTCCACCTCGATCACGTCACCGAGCCAGCGCTGCAGGGCCGCCTGCACGGTCAGCTGGAGCGCGGAGCCCAGCTCGGGGCTGTTCGGCGCGAAGACCAGGTCGAGCAGTCCGCAGCCGAAGTCGGGGCGCATCACCCGTTCGCCGGGGCTGGTGAACAGCAGTTGCTCCACGAGGTCGCGCACATGGTCGTCGTATCCGGTGTCCGCGGTACGTCCCCGGCTGCCGATCCGGAACGGGAACGCGATGTCGGTCCGACGCGGCCCCGCCTCGGGGACCCGCATGCTCATCCCCCTGCGCCGCTCGTTCATCGCCCCACCGCCCGCTGCTGGACCACGGAGATGTTGGGCGGCCCTTGCGGCGCCTGGTCGGCGGCCAGGCACAGGCCCGTCGAGGAGCGCAGTACGGCCGGCGAGCCGTTGATCCTGATCCGGGTGGAGGGCGCCACCCAGCGGATCGTCACGCACGGATGCGGCACATTGGCCACGGTGAAGGGGCAGCCGCTGACGGTGTAGAGGTCGGCCACCGAGGAGGCGACGTTGCCACTGACCACGACCCGGGTCTGCGCGGGCAGGATCGTGGCCCGTGCGCCGTGCGGACAGGTCACCGTGGCGTTGACGTGCAAGAGATTCCCGGACAAAAGAACCCTCCCCTCTCAGGTCACGCTCAGGGCGTCCTGATTGATGGTCACGGTCGGGCCGATGAGCGTGATCTTCGCTCCCTGGCCGTTGTCGATGTGGATCCCGGAGTCGTTGATCACGATGGAGGCGCCGTTCGCGGACTTGAGGGTGATCCCGGTGACCGGGTCGTCGGAGAGCACGAGGGTCCGCCGGCCCAGCGTCGTCTGCAGGACGTGGTTGGAAGCGCCGGGAAGACCGGTGAGCGCCTGCGGCGGCAGTTCGCTCTCGTGTCCGTACCAGCAGCCGGACCAGATGGGGTCGCTGGGGTTGCCCTGCTCGAACTCCATCCACACCCCGGACCCGACCGGGGGCACCGCGTAGTGCCCCATCCCCCGGCCGGCCACCGGGAAGCAGGGCATGGCCCAGTTGGACGGCGTCTCACCGAGGACGTCCGTCACCAGGGCCGTGATGCGGCCTCTCCGCTCCGGATCGGTGTTGTTCACCACGGTGCCCCGGTACTTGCCGAGGTAGCGGGTGGGTTCAGTGGCCATGCGTCTGCTCCTGTGCTCCTGCTCTGTCGGGCTCTGACAACTCTGGTGGCCCCTTGTGCTTCTGGTGGCCCCTTGCGCTTCTTGTGGTTCCTTGCGTTTACGGGCGTACGACGGGCGTGCGGGAGATCAGTCCCTCGCGGGCGAGGGTGAAGTTCTGTGTGTAGGAGCCTCGTTGGAGGTTGTGGGTGACGCTCTTGACGAAGTAGAGGCCGTCGTAGGTGATCCCCGCGCCGCGTACGCCCACGAGTTCGCGGGGGCGCAGCACATGGCCGTAACGGACGACGTCGAGCTGCCCGGACCCCGATACCGCGTCGGCCGACTCCATGGCCTTGGCGAGGGTTTCGGCCAGGGCCGATCCGGTTTCCTTCTTGGCGGCGTCGTTGACCGTCGTCTTCTTCAGCGCGGGTGCGGGCTTGAGGGCCAGCGGGGGCCGCAGGATGCTCACTTCGGGGATGGGCAGCAGGGTCGAGATCTTCGTGGCGGGGATCTGCACCCGCGCCCTCGGCTCCTCACGGGCGGTGCCGTCGAAGGCGAAGGTCAGCTGGTCGACGTTGGACAGGGCGTCCATGTTCACGTTGAGCGCGTGCTGGGGAATGCCGAGCCGCACTTCCGGCCCCCAGTAGGCCCGGCTCATCCCTGGAACGGGACCCGGGTCGAGGTAGAAGACATAGCCGTTGGCCTTCGCCAGTTCGCTGATGTAGGCGAGGTCGGTGCCGTTCTGAGCCTCCACCCGGTGGGTCGGCACCGACATCTGCGGGATCAGCTCGGGAACGACCAGCGGGGTGATGCCGTACTGGGCGTACCGGGTCAGCATCACGGCGACCCGCCCGGCGGGCGACATCGCCGGATAGTCCGTACCGGTCCTGTCCTCCAGGTCCATCAGCACCGTCAGATCCTCGCCGGTGACGGTGAGGGTGGACTGACCGGGCTGATTGCTGACCCCGACCTCCTGACGGATGAGGACTCCGTCCATGAGGACGGTCGGTGTGCCCTGGACGGTGACGACGAGCACGACCCGGATCTCAGGATCGAAGAACCCACCCGGGAGCAGTGCGGTGTTGATGAGCCCGTTCTTCGACAGGTCGAACGCCAGCTGGAACCCGCTGCGTTGCCCGCTGGCCACGGTGACCTGGGCGGACAGCAGGGCGTCGGTGACCGGCTGGGGCACGGGCACGGGGATCCGGGGCCCCATCATCAGGGTCAGCCGGATCGGTCCGGCGGTGACCGGGGCGTCAACCATTCGCGGCTCCGGGCACGCCCGCCGGAAGGGCGATCTTGAGCCTGCGCCCCGGTGTCCGGGTCAGCTCCCCCGGGTCGACGACGGGATTGGCGTCGGCGATCTGCCACCACTGCTCGGCGCTGCCGAGGTAGCGGTACGCGAGCAGGTCCGCCCGGTCGCCGACGCTGACGGTGTGCTCGGTGAGCGTGCTCAGCCGGGCGGGGTCGGGCAGCAGACGCCGCCTGAGGTAGGGGGTCTGCCGGCCGTCGGCTTCGGTGTGCACGGCGACGGGTATGCCGTGGTAGCGGCTGGAGCGGGGGTAGGACGAGGGCGCGGGTATCGCGTCCGGAGTGTGGCCGTTCCCGGTGTCATAAGTCATCAGAAACCCCCTGCGTTCCCGAGCCCGAGGGCACTGCGGTTCCCGCCGGCCGCGGGCCCGACGAGCTGCTCCTTCTGCGCGAGATGCGCGAGGTAGAGCTCCGCACCGCGATGCCCGGTGGGCAGATCATTGACGGTCAGCACCCGCAGCCCGATCCCGACCGAGGCCCGGATGGGGTTGAGCTCGACATCGAAGGCTTCCTCGGTGATGGTGAGCTCGGTCAGCCGAACGGGAAGCACGCGGCTGCGCCCCCAGGTGAACAGGGTCAGCGGCGCCTCGATCGGCGTGATCTCCAACGTCCCCAGGGATGCGAGGCTTTGATTGCGCCGCAGCAGTGCGCTCGCCGGGTGCAGCAACGTTTCCAGCGCGGCCAGCTGAGGCTGGATCCCCTGCGGGACGGGCAGCTCCATCTGATCGGTGGCGTCGATCTCCGCCGTGAACTTCCACGTCTCGGCGGCGGGCCCCTTGAGCCGTAACGCCTCGGTCCGGTCCCCGGCCCCTTCGGCGCCGGCGCCTTGGGGGGTGAGGGAGCGCTCCAGGGAGTCGGGGTTGAATTGGAGGACGATGATGCCGCGGGGGGTTCCGCGTTGGGGGTCGATGATGACGATTCCGGAGCGGATGGGTTTGGCGAGGTCGGCGTAGCGGGTCATGGCTGTCTCACCCCGAGAGTGTCGTAGGCTTCGAGAATCGCGCGGGCCCTCAACCTCAGTTCCCCGTCCTGGTCCTCCTCTGCGACCTCCCGTAGAGTCGTGCGAAGTTGGGGGTATTTCGCATAGAAGGCCGCCAGGATGGACATGTCCCTCACTTCCCGAGCGCTGTTCCGAAGTCCGCATTGGATGCGCGTGATGACCTCGGGGTCCTCGCCGATCGGAGCACCGACACCCATGCGGATGAGTCCGCGCCCTTTACTCAGGGGATCTGCGCTGTCGTCCACATCACGCAACAACTCCCCCCGACTCCAGAAGGACAGTTCCTCGTCCGCCATTTCGACATAGGTTGCCAGCAGGGCGGAGTTCGTACTGGACGTCTGAACATAACGACAGCCAGCCAGCCCGTCCTCTACGTAGTGCAGTTGAACAGCAGGCCCACAAGACCAAGTGATCTTGTATTCCCATTTTGTGTCGGGATCCAGCCAACCTTCCCGGGCTCGCGGCCAGTCGTGCGCCGAACAGAACGCCGCGACTTCGGCCTCCCCTTTCGACTCCTTGAGCACACGTCGCCGTGAGCCGAATTCACTGCTGCCGCCACCCACTACACGCACCCGCCTATTCGGATTGCCCATGTCCTTGTTCCCAGAGCCTTTGCATTCTAGCCCGAACTATCTTTTCGAGTTCTGCCAGTTTACTCTCCACAACCTTGGGATCCTCGGCGGAAAGTTTCTCTATAGCCTTCGCCCAGGCCTTGAGATCATCCATACTGGACAGCCAGGCACGAAATATCCGGAGTTGCCGCCGCCGCATATCCGCCTTCTGCTGCCCACTAAGTGAATCGGTGTTGACCAAGGGGCGCCTACGAGCACTCCCACGAGCGGTGAAGGGGTTCTGCCAAAATTTCTGGACGCTTGCCAGGTGCCGTCCCAGATCGCGCCGTATCTTCTTCGCCTTCACCTCTCGCATGGGGAAGTCTCGGGCGAACTGAAGCAGGTCTGAGTAGTCGACAGCTTCACCCGGGAGCGTGAGCCGCCCTCGTCCGCGCACAGCCATGTCGAGCCCCATGGTCGTCAACGGGAACATCGCCGGATCACGACCGCCCTCGATTTCGAAGAACCATTGGACGAACTCTGCGGAGTTCTGCCGGTGTGGCCCTCGAGGGGTTCGACCACCTACGACGGACAATGCCTCACCGGCCAACGCCCGGCGTTGATCCGCCGTCCACTGTGAGCTCAGCACCTGGGTGAATTCCTCATGCTTTAGAGCCTGGGACCTCATCTCCCCGCCTTCTGCAGAGGTCCAGTGGACGACCTGGTCTTCCTGTAGCAGCGTTCCAGCGTAGTTCGGGCCCTGGTCCCTGCGGACACTCGCCGCCGCTCCTCCCTGGTCCTGGTATTCCACATAGCTGGAGAAATTCGCGCTCTGCCGAGGTGGAATCGACTGGACCATGCCCGAAGCCTGGTAGGAGGTGCCTCCCTCAGCGATGGGGTACCGGTCGGATGTCTGCCGCCGCTCCATGTTCCGAGGGCTTATCCGCTGCTCCAGCTCCGGCGAGTCGACTCGTGCAGCTGCAGGCCGGGGTACGACGCCTCCTTGTTCGGCGAGAGCCCGGGTCCGATACTCCTCACCGATGCGATTGATCATGAGCAGCAGGCGGTCGGCGATGTCGACATCGATTCCATCGACCGCCCTTTCTTGCGGGTTGAGCACGGCCAGGACTTGGAAAGCAGCAGCACCTGCCTTTTCCAAGCGAGTGAGCCGGTACCAAGCCCGTAGCACAGGAAGCAGGAAGCGGAAGGACCGGATGGGAACGCCTCGGTTCAGCAGGCGCTGGAGCCTGGGACGGATGCGCGCCACGATGACCTTGAGACGGTTCTGCTTGCTCTGCTGAGAATTTTCCCGCCTATGGCGTTCGTCTCGCTGCTGCTTGCGCCTGTTGAAGCGGTCCCGCAAGCGGTCCCGCTGCCGCGCGAACGCCTCGCGGATCTTCTTCGCACCGTTCGTGAGCGCCTTGCCCACCCGGCTGTTCTTGAGCTTGCGCCCCAGCGCCTTCGCCGCGTTGCCGACCTTCTTCAGCGCGCCCTTGACCGCGGCCTTCGCCCCGTTCAGGGCGCGGCCCGCAAGCGACGGGCCGGGGCGGCGGCCCGTCGACCGCTTGGGCTTGGGGGCGGCCGGGCGGGACGCCAGCCGCTCCGGGGGCCGGTGGGTGGTGGCCGGCTTCGTGGGGGAAGCCGGGCGACGGACCGGTTTCGCCGTCGGGCGACGGCGACCGCGCCCCGTAAGAGCCTGGCCGGCACGGGTCAGCGCGGCCTTCGCGCGATTGACGGCGGCCCCCGCCGCCTTCCGTGGGCCCTTCGTCGCCTTCGCCAGGCCCTTCATGATCTTCTGGGCCATCGCCTTGAGCCGCCCACCGACCCCCTTCGCCGCCAGCTTCAGGCGGCTCAGCAGGAAGTTGGTGATGAATTCGAGGAGCGCGACCACGCCCGCCGCGACCGCCTGGGCGAACAGGCAAGCCGCTCCTACGCCGCTCTTGACCGCCTTGAGGAAGCCGAAGAATTTGCCGAACGCGGCGATGATCTTGCTGATCGTGCCCCAGGCCGCCATCAGGCCCTGAATGATCGTCATGATCGCCCCGGCGGCCGGCACGATCATCGAGACGACCTTCTCCACCACGATCGAGATGATGATCGCGGGCAGCGACTGGACCAGCGCCTGCCAGGCCATCCGTCCGATCTGGGCCATCGAGACGCAGCCCTTGACCAGGACGTTGATGATGGTCTTGCCCAAGCCGAGCACCGACTCGACCTTCTCGTTGAACCACGACTTCACCGCCGTCTTCACGGCGCCCCACAGGTGGTTCTGGATGCCCTCCTTGGCTGCCGTGCCCAGTTTCGACAGCCAACCGCCCGGGTCCGGGGCGATGTCCGCGACCAGTGCCGCGAACTGGCCCAGCATCGCGATCGCCTTCTGTGCGAAGTCGATGGCGGCCACCACCGCGTCGCGGACCATCGCGATCGCGGCCTTGAGGCCCTTCTCCAGCAGGTTCAGCAGCTTGTTCAGGCCGGCGGCCAGCACGTCGAGGAGCTTGTTGACGGCTGCCTTGAGCTTGTCCGCCCACTTGTTGACCTTGGCTATCGCCTGGTCACGCCACTGACGGATCTTGTTGCGGAACTTCTCCCGCAGTTCGGGAAACGCCGCCAGCAAAACGTCACCGATGGCGATCAGCGCGTCCGCGAGCTTCTTGATCAGCTCGACCGCGAACTTCCTGGCCTGCTCGATCGCCCAGTTGGCGAACTCCCGGAACTTCTCGATGATCCCGTTGACGATCTTGCGGAAGAAGTCGAAGATCCCGGTGACCACGCTCAGCAGCGCGTCGAAGGCCGCCTTCACCTTGGACTTGACCCAGCCCCACCAGCCGGAGGACTCCTCCTTCTTGCGTTCCTTCTCCTTACGGGCCTTCTCCTCCGCCTCCTTCCGGTTGTCCTGGATCTTCTGGTTGTCCCCGTCCTGGCGCTTGCCGACGTCCTTGTCCGTGTCGGTGCGTTTGGTGTCGATCTCCTTGTTCTTGTCGCCGTGTTCCTTCGCCGCGTCGGTGTCGGCCCGGCCGATCTCCTCGTCCTGCTCCGACTGCCACTGCGTGCGCTCGGCCCGCACCTGCTCGGCGGCCTGGCCGCGCTCGCCCGCCTGGGCTTCGGCGTTCTCGGCGACGGCCTGGTCCTGGGCTTCCTGGCTCGCGCGGCGCTCCTCGGCCTCGGCCTGCTTCTGCTGGGACTGCTCCTGGCCCATGCGGCCCTGGCCCTGGCCGACCGCGGCCTGGATCTGCGGGCCCCGCTCCTGCTGGGCGACGACGGCCACGCCCGGCTTGGCCGCGACTGCCGCGCCGGCCCGGCGCCGCCCGCCCGCCCCGCCGCCGCCCCCTGGTACGTCGCCCCGGAGCGTCTCCCCGGGCACGTCCGGGTAGATCTGGTCCTCGCCCATCGGCTTGGCCGCGTCCTCGCGGCCGACGCCGAGGATCTTTGCCGACGAGGCCTTGAGGTTCTCGGCCTGCTTGTCGGTGCGCCGGGGGTCGCTCTCCCCGGTGAGCTGCACCTTGGGCGCCGTGCCCACGGTGGTGTTGAGGGACGGGTCCGAGGTGGGTACCTCGCCCACCGCGTGCTGCATGTTCTGGACGTCCTGCGCGGTCACCTGGTTCGCCGCGTCATCCGCGACGTTGGGGCGGGACACGTCGGCCGCCGGGTTCTGTCCCCCGACCTTCTCTCCGTCGGCCTTCTTCTGCTCCTTGCCGCCCTCAGCGCCTTCCCGCTCGACGCGTTCGGTGACCTGCTGGGCGGGTACCGCCTCCTCCGGCGTACCGGAGAGCGTGCGCGGGGCACCCGAAGGGCGTTGCGCGGTGGGAGCGTTGGCCTCCAGGGCGGCGTGCTGCTCGCCGACGGAGCGGTCCACCGCCCCGTCGACGCCGTCGAGCGTGGGCACCATCTGGTCGGGCGGCAGGGTGCCGGCCGTGGCGAGGGCGCTCTGGGGGTCCTGGCCGGAGACGTCGGGAGGTGCAGGTTTCTCCGCCTCCTTCTCCTTGCCGCCCGCGCCACCGCCGCCACAGCCGCCCTCACCGCCACCGGCCTCCTCGGTGGTGGGCTGCGGGGCGCCGGCGCAGGCGCCACCGCCCGCCTCCATGGAGGCATCCGGACCGGCCTGCGCACCGGGGGCACCCAGGGCGCCGGGTGCCTCGGACTGCTCCGCGGCGGGACCCATGGCACCGAGACCCGGGCCGGGCTCCTCGGTTTCCGCCATGGCGCCGGGCGCTCCGGCGGCGTCCGAGGGCCCTGGCCCGCCCGGGCCCGGGCGGGCCCCCCGCTCGGAGCGGCCACGCACATCCGCCGACGGGGCCTCGGCGGCTGCCGGTTCGACGTTCTGCCGCCCGGGGCCGTCGCTGTGGGAGAGCTCGGGCACCGCCTCCTGATCCGTCTCCGGGCCCAGCCGGCCCGCCTCGGGCCCCCCCGCCTCCGGGTCAGGTCCGACTTCCTGCTCGACCGGCTTGTCCGGCTGGAGATCCCGCGCCGTGCGGCTCTCCGCCTCCCGGTCGGCCTCACGCCGGGCCGAGGCATCGGCCTCGGGTGCCGGTGCGGGCCGGTCGGCCTCGGCTTGTCGGGGAGCGGGCGGTTCGGGTGCCTCCTCGGGTTCCTCCTCCGCCTCGTTCTCCCGGTCCTGCTGGATCTCGTCGGCCTTGGTGCGCGGCGGCTCGGGGAACGAGGGTGCTTCCTGCGCGGCCGGTCCGCCCGCGGAGATATCAAGCCGGTCGGCGGTCGGTACGGACGAGACATCGAGATCGGTACTCGGGACGAAGTCCTCCGGACGCAGCTCCGGGCCGGCCGGCTTGGCGGCCTCCGGCTCCTCGTCCTTCGGGGTCTCGACTTCCTTCTCGGCCTCCGCCTCCACGCCCAGCGGCTCGTCCACCGCCGTGCCCTTCTCGTCGTCGAGCAGGCCGTGCCGGGCCAGCGGACTGTCCTTCGCACCGGCGAGCTTGTCCACCTGCTCAGGGCGGGCCGCTCCGGGCTGCTGGTCCTGGCGCCGGTCGACGGCCTTGGGCCTGGAGCCCTCGGCAGGGCGGCGCTGCCCGGCCATGCGCTGCTGCTCGGGCGCACCGGGGGCCTGCGCGGCGGCAGTCGCCGTGGGTGGTTCGGCGCCCCCCACCGCCCCGGCGGTGGCGCCGACGGTGGCCTCTTGGGGACGCTCGGTTCCGGCCGGGCCTGTCTGCCCGGGCTCGGGCTCCTTGTCCTTGGCGGGCGGTTCCTCCTCCGCCTCCTCCTCGGACTTCTCCTTCTCTTTCTCCTCTTTCCCCTTCCCCTTGCCTTTCTCCTTGCCTTTCTCCTTGCCTTTCTCCTCTTCTTCGGGCTTCGGCTCGTCCTCGTCCTTCTCCCCCGCCGGGTCCTTCGGCAGATCCTTCGGAGGGACGTCGGACTCCTCGACCGGTTCGTGCGTCGGCTCCGTCACCGGCCCCGGGATCACTCCCGCGTCCGTCTCCGCCGGGCCGCGTTCGCTCCGCTCCACCAGTTCCAGCAGCCGCTCATGGTCCGACGACGGCAGGCGGAGGGAGAGCCTTTCCAGTACCGACGCCTTCAACTCCGGTGCGAAACGCGTCAGTTGCTGCCGTACCCGCCCGGTCGCGTCCGTCGGGTCGCCGCGCAGCGAGCGGAGGATGCCCGCCGTGAGGCGGTCCACCAGCGTCGCCGGGTCCAGCAGCTCGGTGCGGAACTGGTCGGCGCGCACCCGTGCGTACCGCAGCCAGCCCGGTGTGGCGTTCCGCGTCACCTCCGGGCGCGGGCTCTCCGAGCGGGCTCCGTCCTCGGCCTGCCGTTCCACCGCGTCCTGCGGCATGCTGACCGCGCCGAGGTCGCGGCCCGCCTTCAGCGCGCCCAGAGGGTGCGGCGCCTGGACGGTGTGCAGCAGTTCGTGGGCGACCAGCCGTCGGCCGTCCTCCGTTCCCGGCCGGAACCTTCCCTCGGCGAAGAAGACGTCCTCGCCCACCGTGACGGCGTCCGCGCCCAGCAGATCGGTCAGCAGAGCCGCGTCACGGTCGGTGTGGACACGGACGCGGCTGAAGTCGTGGCCGAGCCGCTCCTCCAGCTCGCGGCGCAGGCCCAGGTCGAGCGGCTGTCCGGCGCCGGTGATGATCTCTTTGGGTTCCGGGGTGCGGGCCTTGGGCGCACGGGCCTTGCGCTTGCGCTGCTGCGAAGCGGCCTCGTTCGCCTGCTGGTGCCCGGCGGACACCTGGACCCGGCTCATGCGCCCCGCCCCCCGGCATCCGTACGCCTCGCGCCCGCGTCGCCCCTACCCGTCAGACCGGCGTGCACCGCGCGCGCCAGGGCCGCGCCCAACCGGTGCGGGGAGGTGGTGGCCGGCAGCGGTGGCAGGCCGCGGACGAGGTCCAGACGGACGCCGGTGTCCCCGGCGATCGGGACACCGCGGTCCCGGACCAGCCGGTGGAGTTCGTGCCGGAAGGCTTCGGCGACGCGTTCGTGGTCGACGTGCTCGAAACCGTGCAGCGCCAGCTCGCCGATCTCGACATGAACCCGCCCCGGACGATCGCGCCCCAAATGATCACGCCCCGGATCGCGGCCCGGATCCCTCACACCCATCCGCGTACCTCCGACGGGGTCAGCGAGCGCTCCAACTTCACGTACTCGGTACGCGCGGCGGCCAGCATGTGCCGCATCCGCAGCGGGCTGCCCTCGTCGGCGGCGAGGAACGCCGCCGACAGGGCGATGTTCCTGATGGAGCCACCCGCCACGGTGAGCTGGGCCAGCCGCTCCGGGTCCAGGTCCTCGCTCGGTGTCTGCCGGGGGATGACCCGGCGCCAGATCTCGGCCCGCTCCGGCACCCCGGGGAAGGGGAAGTCGACGATGAAGCGGATCCGGCGCATGAACGCCTGGTCGAGTGCCTGCTTCATGTTGGTGGTCAGGATGGCCAGTCCTCGGTACGCCTCCATCCGCATCAGCAGATAGCTGACTTCGAGGTTGGCGTAGCGGTCGTGGCTGTCCTTGACCTCGCTGCGCTTGCCGAACAGCGCGTCGGCCTCGTCGAAGAGCAGCAGGGCGCCGCCGCGCTCGGCGGCGTCGAAGACCCTCCGCAGGTTCTTCTCGGTCTCGCCGATGTACTTGCTGACGATCTGGGAGAGGTCGATGACGAACAGGTCGACGCCCAGCTCGCCCGCGACGACCTCGGCGGCGAGTGTCTTGCCCGTTCCCGACCCCCCGGCGAACAGGGCGGTCACCCCGAGGCCGCGTCGCAGCACCGCCTCGAAGCCCCACTCCTGGTAGACGGTGGCGCGGCGCCGCACGTGGGCCACGGCTTCTCTCAACGCCTCGCGCTGGCGGTCGGCGAGGACGAGGTCCTCCCATCCGGCGCGGGGTTCGATCCGGCGGCCGAGCTCGTCCAGGGACATGCGTGCCTCGGCCAGGCCCGCGCGCCACGCCAGCTTCTTGGCGTCGCCCTCGGGGGCCCGGCGCACCGCCGCTCCCGCCGAGCGGATGACATGGGCGGGCAGCGAGAACTGGGCGACGAGGTCGCGTACGTCCTGTTCCCGGACGCCCGCGACGCCTTCGAGCGCCCCTGTCCACAGCCGCAGTTGCTCGTCGGGGGTGAGGGGCTGGGCGATGACCCGTTCGCGGCGGGCCGTGAGGCCCGGCTGGGGTTCGTCGCTGGAGACGATCACGGGTACGGGCAGCTCGGCGAGGAAGGCCTCGGCCGCGCCGCGGTGTTCGCCCGCCCGGTCGCCGCCCTCGATCAGGAGGGCCGCCGGCAGCAGGATGGCTTCGCGCTGCCAGAGCCGGGCGAGCCGGTCCCGTTCGGCGGGCTCGGTGGGCAGGTCGTCCGCGGAGGCGGTGTACAGGGACAGGCCCGCGCGGTCGGCGGCGGTGGCGGCGATGTCCCAGCGGGTGGCGCGGTCCGCGCCGACGAGTTCGGTGTGCGGTGGCCCGTCGAGCTCTGCGCCGGTCCAGGCGCGGGCGATGCTCTCTGCGGCGTCCTGGTGGCCGGGGGGCAGCTCCTCCCGGCCGGGAGCCCGGTGCCTGAGCAGTCCGTGCAGGCGTACGTCCAGGTAGGGCACGCCGACCAGGAAGTGCAGGATGCGTTCGTCCAGGCGTAAGCGTGACGTCGTCGGTGAGGTGTCGTCGTCGAGCTCGATCAGCCGCCAGCGGCGTAGCGGCCCGACGGGGGTCAGCGCGCTCCAGTGCGGGTCGTCGAGGGCGGCGAGGGCGAGGGCGAAGGTGGGGTGGGGGCGGGCCGGGTCGCCGCAGGCGGCGGCGCAGCGGGGGCCGGTGGTCGGGTCGGTCTCGGCCGCGGCGGCGAGGACCAGCACATCGCGTTCGAAGGGGGTGAGACCGAGGCAGGAGACGACGACCGCCAGGGCGTCGAAGGACGGGACGCCGCTCGCCGGGGCGGGCGCGGATCCCGCATCTCCGTCGGCGGGTTCGCCGGTCGGTGCGTCCGGGGTGGTGCGGGTCCCGGCGCGGGGACGCGCGGAGGCGTGCGCGTCCAGGCGTCGGAGGACCGCCTCCACGGCGGCGGCGAGCGCCCGCTGGTGTGCGCCGTGCCGCTCGTTCATGTCCTCCCCCGACGTGTCCGAAGTGCGCCGCCCGGTCCCCCGTGTCGTCACCGTCCGGCCCCCGTCAGCGCGTCTCGCCGAGGTCGAGAGTCGGGCCGTCGAACGTGCCCTCGTCCGAGAACGTGAGCGCGCTCGGCACCCCGTCGACCTGGACCCGCACCAGGTAGGCGACGGGTCGTACGCCCGCGATCGCGATCCTCAGCCGTTTGGGGTCGGGCCGTTGGCCGAGCGGGAAGGGCGCGCGGAACTGGTATCCGGCCGGGCGCCGGCCCGGGGGTGGCTGTTTCTCGTCGAGCAGGAGCAGCACCCGTTGGTCGGCGCCGAGTGGCATGTCGAGGCCGAGGACGAGGACGGCCGAGATCTCGTCGTCGCCGGCGCGGCCCTCGACCCCGATGGGGCCGGTGATGCCGGGGCGGCGGGCGAACGTGGCGGCGTTGGATTCGAGGCCCCAGTGCGGTGTCGCCGGAATGCCCAGGTCGAGGGCGTGCAGCAGTTGCACCGGGTGGACGCCGGGCGGCAGGTCGTCCGGCACCCGGATGACGGCCTGGTCGTCGCGTACCTTGTCGGCGTCGAGGGGCAGTTCGCGACCGCCCACGCGGGCGGAGACGCGGTCGGCGCGCAGCCCCGTGCCACGGGCGATTAGTTCGTGGCCCGCCGGCACCGGTCCCTCCACCGGTTCGGTGCCGGGTGGTGATCCGGCGGGGCGGGACAGCAGCCGGTCGATGAGGGGCTGCCGGGTCGGGATGGCCCGCACGGTACGGCGCAGCACCGGCTTTCCGGCGATGGGCTCCTGCCTGCCCTCGATGAAGACGGCGGTGCCCTGATAGGTCAGGGACAGCGCGTAGGGGGTCTGGAAGAGCATCGACCAGAGCTTCGAGGCATCGTCCACGTCCATCTGCGAGGGGGTGAACCGCACCCGCTGGGGTGCTGCAGCGAGGTCGCTGCCCACGAGGAACGGCGAGGCCACGGCCTCGTCGATCACCTCCTTGGGCAGGGTGGGGAGTTCGTGGAGCGTGCGGACGACCGAGCCGAGCAGGCGCTGAGCTACGAGTTCCCGTTCGTCGCCGTAGAAGCTGACCAGATAGTGCAGGTCGAGGGCGGCGGCGGGCTTGGTGAGCAGGGTGCCGTCGCCCGTTCGGGTCGGTGTGTCGCGGTTGCGCAGCGTCCCGTTGGGTGCGACCTGGTACAGGAAGACGGTGACCGTGGGCTGGGCCGGGGGCTGGGCGGGCGGTTTGATGGCGGCGACGTCGACGGCGAACGGGACGTCGAGGGCGACGGAGTTCGCGATGAGCAGGCGCAGCGCTTCGGTGACGGTGGCGATGGCCAGCGAGTTGCTCATGACTCCCCGCCCCTTCCGGCTCCCAGGTACTGGTCGAGTGTCATGGCGGGCCGGGGCCGTCCGCCGTCCTCGGTCCCAGTGCGCCGGTCCGGTTTCGCCGGGCCCTGACGCTGCCCGGCGGTGACCTCCAGGCGGCCGATGCTGACGTGGACGACCCGCTCGGGTGGCTTCTGGCGTCGGCGCCGGTCGCCGGCGGCCGTGCTGTCGGCGGGCCGCTGGGGAGGTTTGGGGCGGGCCGCCGCGACGGCGGGTGTGCCGGGTGTCGGCGTGGAGGGCCGCAAGGCCGGTGCGGCGGGTCGCCGGGTGGCTTGCGCCGAGGGCCGTCCGGTGGCGTCGGGCCGGGCGGTGCCGGTGGGCCGGCCCGGCGCCCGTTCGCCGTTCGGTGCGACGGTGGCGGCCGGTGGCAGGGGTGGGGCGACGAGCAGGGGCCGCGCGGGAACGAGACGTACCGCCGGGGCGGGGCGATCCGGGGCCGGTGTCGTCGTCGCGCGGGGCGCGGGCGGAGCGGCCGGTGGGGCCGGTCGCGGCGGCACGGGTACGGGTGATGGCCCGGCACTCCGGGCGGAGCCGGGAGCGGGCGCGGGCCCGACGATGGGCGAGGGCGCGTCCGTCCCGGCCGTCTCGATCCGTTCGAACGGTCCTGGCAGGCGCGGCCGCAGCCTCGCCACGGCGGTCGGCGCGCCCTGCCGGCCGGGCACGTGGCGTGCCAGCAGGCGGTCGAAGAAGTCAGGCATCCGCACACAGCTCCAGGTAGTAGCGGCGCCGCAGCGGGCTGAGCGCCAGGATCTCCGGTTCGCTCCAGCCGTACGCGGTGGCGAGCAGGTGGACGTCCAGGAGGGTGTCGCGGGCCCAGGCGTCCAGCTCGGCCCACAGGTAGGAGGCGATGTCGAGTTCGGCCCGGGTGGCCTTCCCGCACGCCGGGCAGGCGACGTTGAGCGTGACGTCGGCGAACGGGTCGGATTCCTCGGAGGCCGCAGCGATCCGTCGCTGCACATGGTCGGGCAGGGGCCGGTCCGCCACGTCCTGTCCGCCGTGCTCGGCCCGCAGGACGCACCGGGCCAGCAGCGCGGCTCTGGCCCGGTCATCCGGTACGGTCTCGACCGCGGCGAGGTCGGCGGGGGTGGGCAGTCTGAACTCGACCGTCCACTCCCCCGCTTCGACGCGGATCGGCTTGCCGGGCACGTCGCCGGCGGTTCCCATATCGCCCGCGTCGAAGGCGAACTCCATCTCCTCCCCGCACTCGGCGCAGTCGGTGCGCACCTCCAGCCGCGCCCCGAACAGCGTCCGCCGGACGGCGAACAGCTCGGCGTCACGCCGACCCACCGGCACCGAGAGCAGTTCCCCGGCTTCGGACCCCGGGCGGGCGAGCCCGTGCAGGAGCAGGGCGCGCCCGCCGTCGTCGGACGCGAGTCCCGCCTCCCACGCGGCGAGCAGCGCCCCGGCCTCCAGGTGTTCCATCGTTGACCGGCCTAGGCCGGTTGCTGGTACGAGGGCTCTTCCGGTTCGGGGACCTCGTAGTCCCGCTCCCAGCCCTCGCATTCGAGCTTGAGGCTCTGGATCGCGACCGCGTTGGCGTTCGCGTCCAGTTCACCGACGATCTGGTACTCGCTGATCCAGGCGCGGTAGAGCTTGTGGGAGACCGCGACCTGACCTGCTTCGTTGAGCACCTGGATGACGATGTCCTTGCGGAAGTCGGCCAGTGACACCTCGGAGCCGCGGCCCGCGCCGACCATCCACACCTTGTTCGCCCAGCGGTCGAACTCGGTGTCGTGGGTGACGCCGCGTTCCAGCGTGACGGCTTCGAACTCGGTGCGCCCCGGTGACTTGCGCGGAGAGCTGGCGTCGCCTCCGTTGCGGTGCTTGACCACCTCAGTAGTGCGCTTGAGTGGACTGATCTTGCTGACGCCTGCGACGACGCGCCCGTCCCAGACGACCAGGAACTTGAAGTTCTTATACGGGTCGAACCGCTGCGCGTTGACCGTGAACTCGGCCATGGAGCTCCTATACCTCGATCTGTCCGGCCATCTGCTCGATCTTGACGATCACGAACTCCGCGGGCTTGAGCGGAGCGAATCCGACCACGACGTTCACCACGCCGCGGTTGATGTCGTCCTGCGTGGTGGTGTCCTTGTCGCACTTGACGAAGTACGCCTCGCGCGCGGCCGTGCCCTGGAACGCCCCCTGCTGGAAGAGCGTGTGCAGGAACGCGCCGATGTTGAGCCGGATCTGCGACCACAGACGTTCGTCGTTGGGCTCGAAGACGACCCACTTGGTGCCGCGGTACAGGCTCTCCTCGAGCATCAGCGCCAGGCGCCTGACCGGTACGTACTTCCACTGGGAGGCGAGGACGTCCGCCCCCGCCAGGGTCCGTGCGCCCCAGATCACCGGGCCGACGACGGGGAAGGAGCGCAGGCAGTTGAGCGCCACGGGGTTGAGCAGCCCGTTCTCCCGGTCGGTCATCGGCACGGTGAGCGCCCGTACCCCGGCGAGCCGGGCTTCGGTGCCGGCCGGTGCCTTCCACACCCCGCGCTCGCTGTCGGTGCGGGCCATGACCCCGGCGACGGCGCCCGACGGCGGGAAGGCCCGCAGCCGCCCGGTGACCAGGTCGACCATCTCCAGGTGCGGGAAGTACAGGGCCGCGTGCGCTCCGGGCACGGACTCGAACATGGGCAGGCCGGCCCGTGCGGCGTCGATGCTCCGCCACGCGGCGGGCGCGTCGGCCACCAGGAACATCCGCTTCTCCTGGCACAGGGCCACGGCGGCGGACAGGACGGTCGCGGCGTCATCGACGTTGGTGTAGCCGGCCACCTCCGGCAGGATCAGGAGATTGACGTCCTGGACCTCGCGCAGGGCGTTGATGCCGGTCTTCCCGGCCTCGCTGCCGATCAGGTCGGTCGGTCCCGGCGGGCTCGCGTCCTGACCGCCGTCGAGGACGAAGGCGGGCGGCCGGGCGAAGTCCTCGAGGCCGAGCGGTCCTGCGGCGTCGCCGCTGAAATGGACCACGTCGTCCTGGTCGAGGGAGCCCGCCACGACCTGGAGCCGCTGCCCGAAGGCGGTGACCCGGGTACCCGCGAAGGCCCGTTTGCCCGGGGCGTCGGGAAGGGCCCGCAGTTTGCGTTCCAGCAGGAGGGCGAGTTGCGGTACGGATTTCGGTGGCGAGTCGCCGTCGGTCCGCGGATCGTAGATCTTGAATGTGTGCTTGACCGCGCCGATTTTCACGTCGATCGCCGAGGTCAAATCCGGAAGCCGTTCCCCGAACGGCTTGGAAACCGTTCCCACGGGGTCGGGGCGGCCACCCCGGGCCAAAGTCACCTGGACCAGGGAGGAAGCGGAATCCACCAGGGCTTTCACATAACGGGGGTGGGCCGGATCCATGGAGATTCCGGTGAAGGATTCCCGCGACCCGCCCGCACTGTCGAAGACGTGCAGGTTGAAGGTCTCTTTCGGCTTCGGCGTGTCGTAGTCGACCGCGACGCGCAGCCCTGAGCCCCATACCCCCGGCTCCTTGGCGGTGAGCCCCAGCGCGTCGGCCGCCGCCTCGGTCTCGCTCGACGTCAGCGTCACCCCGGCGGACTTGCCGGTCCCCGCGGCGCCCACCCGCACGACGACCGCGACCGATCCCCCGTTGAGGAAGAACTGCTGGACGGCATAGCTGACCGCGCTGTCCGAGGCGAGACCGCCGAACCGGCGCTCGTAGTCCGCGAAGCTGGTGATGGTCACCGGCCGGTTGACCGGGCCCCGGCGGGTGTGCCCGAGGAACGCGGCCACGGAGGTGCTGACCGCCGTGATGGTACGGACGCTGCTGGGAAGTTCTTCGATGTAGACGCCGGGATAGGTCGGTTGCACCGGCATTGACCCTCCATTTCCTCCGGACGCCAAGAGATATGAAGGGGAGCTGATCATTTTTCAGCGTTCGGTGCGCCGTGCAGCGTCGCATGCGAATGCAAAATAGGACGTTCCCCGTCATAAACCTCGCGACTCCATGCCGCGAGGGACTCAAGCACCCGCTTGGGACTCCTGGTGCCTCTGCGCGTGCCCATCATGGATTCACTCGCAGCACGAGTCAAGATCTGAAAAGCATCTGCATTTTCTTCACGTGCCGCCGCCGATAGATCAGTTGGGTATTGATCTTCACCCTCGGCCGACCTGATCAAGAAATGCGGAAAACTGAATTCCGATCCGGGGAGACGTCGAAACCTGTGCCGGGCCCTATGGGCTGCCCCCTTCCGGCTCGTCCAGCAACTGGTCGACCACCTCCCGCAGCTGGTACCGGTCGATGAGCTCGGGAAGGGTGTCCTTGAACGCCCTCAGCAGCAGCTTCATCGCGAGCCGGTCGCCGTGCCGGTCGGGGAGCTCGACGGAGAGCGTTTCGAGGCAGTCGAGCAAGGGGTACCACCACTGGCCCCCCACCCGCAGACTGCGCGACAGACGTTGGAAGTCCTTGATGTCCGCGGTCCTGAGGTCTTGGGGGTGCCGTTCCAGATGGTCCAGAAGCACCATTTCCGGATCGCTGTAGAGGTGTTCCTTGAGGTAGCGCAGCCGGGCCACCCTGGCTCTGTCCTCGCGGTACTGCTCGGCGTCCGCGCGCGCCCGCGCCGACAGCGTCAGCCGGGCGCGCGCGGAAAGTTCGGAGTCCGCCATCCCCGGGATCGGGACGGGGTGGCCGAGCACCGCGTTGAGCGCGTCCTCGGCGCCGCGGACGTCCGTGGCCTCCCAGTTCCCGGTGACCGAAGCGGCCAGCCGTACGAGTTCGGTGATCACCACAGCTTCCGGGGCGTGATGGCCGGTGCCGCCCAGCAGCCACCTGGCGGAGAACGTCGCCGTGAAGCAGATGTCCGGAGTGCCGCTGCGCAGTGACCTGGGCTCGGTGAAGATGTGCTCGGTGTACACGGGTGGGCGTCGGCGGCGGAATCGGAACGTCACGCGGGGTACGTCCTCAGAGGGAGCTCTCCGAGGTCGGGGTCGTCCCCGAGGATGTCCCGCAACCGCGTGCCGGGGTCGCTGCCGTCCGGCCTGCGGACCTTGCCCAACTCATTGATCAGCCGTGCCAGAGCCTTGAATCCGACCCGGTCGGAGACGGCGTCCTGGAAGAGGGCGAGCACCTGGTCGTGCAGCGTGCCTCCGTCGGCTCGCAGCCAACGGGTGAGCTCGTCGATCACCTCCGCGTTCTCGTCCAGGTCCGCGAAGAGTTCACGCAGCGCGGCGGTGACGTCCAGCTCGGGTGCGGCCCCGGTCAGGAGCCACGGGCGGTCCCCCGCGTCCACGGACATGAGGGCCAGCGTTCCGAGGTTCACGGCGCGCGAGCCCCCGTTTCCGGCCTGGTGCTGCCAGGCGGTGACGGATTCGGCGAACCAGCCCGTCAGCCGGGGGACGTTCGCCACCTCCTTGAACGTGCGCAGGACATCGGCGGTGACGTGCTCGTCGGCGCGGTTGTCGGCGACCCTGCGCAGCCGGGTCAGCGCGGGGACCGGCTGGTCGTCGAGCAGTTCACGGCAGACGGCGACGACCAGCCGCTGTGTGTTCGCGTCCTTCTGTCCCGCCCAGGTGTACAGCAACTGACGGGCGCGGCGGCCCAAGTGCTCATCGCGCGCCGCTCCGGCCATCACGGCGGTGGCCAGCTGTGTCTTCCCCAAGGCAGAGGCTTGCTTACGGACCTCCGCGAGCTGCGAGTCGTCCTGGTGGTAGGTGAGCACTCCCAGAATGGCCCGTACGGCCGGATCGTCACCGGCGGCACGCCCGTCCTCTTCCCCGCAGGACACCATCCAGCCGATGAGCCGCTCGTGCAGCGGGTGGTACTGGTCCCATATGTGCGTCAGGAGGGCGTCCCCGTAGGTCGGCGAGGTGAACTCCGCCTCTCCGAAGCGCACTTCGGCGCCGATGTTCTCAAAGCGGGTGCGCAGTCCGACACCGCCGAGGACGTGCGTCAGATCGACGGGCCCCTTCCGTTCGCCGTTCTTCGGCGCACCCGACACGGCCGCGCCCGCCAGAATGCCCGCCAGGCGCTCGGCGTCGGCCTGGATCCTGGTGACCGGGCCGGAGCCACGAACGGCCAGGGCGAGGGACAGACAACGGTCGTCGACATCGAGCGGCGCCACATGGCCGTGCGGTGTCGCGGTGCCCCGCGCTCCGGGCCTCGTACTGTCCGCGAAGCGGCTGCCGAGGATCGTCGCCCAGCCCTGGGCCAGTTCCCGCACCGCCGAGCGCAGGCGCTCCTCGTGGTCCGCGAGGGCGGCTCCCTCTTCGGCGGCGGTACGGGCGTGTTCCCGCGCCAGGCCGATCATCTCGTCGACCAGCCACACCGCGCGGGCGGGTGTCCAGGCCTCGATGCCGTCCCGCACCGGCGGATCGTCCAGGTAACGCGTCAGGCCCCTGTGCCCGCGGGCCAGCAGGTGCGCCCGCGCCACCTGGTCGGCTTTCGGGTGGCTGCTCAGCCGTACCACGGCGAGCCCGGCGGGCACTTGGCCCGCGACGTGGGACCAGAGTTCCGGGGTGATGGTGATGACGAGACGGGAGCCGATGCCGCCGAGGTTCCGCGCGTGCTGTTCGAGACCGGTCAGGAAGGACCTGTCGATCCTGTCCCGTTCCGGGTCCTGGAAGTCGAGCAGATAAGCCGAGTCGGGCTGGACGGGAAGCTTGCTGACCAGCGGACGGTCCCAGCTGGGCTCGACCACCTGCAGGGCCACGGTCTCTTCGGTCGCTTCGGCGAGCAGGCGCAGGGAGAAGGTGGTGGCGCCGTGCCGGCGCGGGGCGACGAGGAACACGACGGAGGTTTCGGCGAGCGCCCCGGCCGCGCGTCGTCGCACTTCCCGCCACACCTCGGCCTCGACGTAGGAGGCATCGGAGAGGACGTGCTCACGGGAGACGAGGACGGTCTCCAGCAGGTCGGCGGTGCGTACCTCATACGTCTGGCTGACGTTGATGGGCCCGGTGGGGCCGACGATGAGGTTGCCGACGGTATCGATCGACGGTGTGCGGCCGGGGAGCGTGAGCGTGGCGATCGGCACGTACGGCTGCGCTCGTGGCATGGGCTCCTCCCGACTCGGACTGTCCTCTGGTCGGACCGGATCCGCGGGCAGCTCCCGGTCGGACCCCTGGGGCGTGGCCTGCGGATCAGGGGCATGGGTGTGGTCCACGGGCGGGTTCGGGGCTGCCTCGTCGGATACCGGCAGGCCGGGTACGGGCTCGTTCACATGTCCTCCTCAAGACGACGTTCGGGGCGCCGGTCGCTCATCGGCCGGACCGCCTGAAGTCCTGCGTGAATGACAGGTCTCCCTGGGGCGTATCGATGATGTTGCCTACGGTTTCGATGGCGAACCTGGGGGCCGCCGGCGCCGGCGAGGCTCCCGGCGCCTCGGGAGGCGGCGCCGCCTCCGCGGCCCGCTCGGATCCGCTTCCCGCCGGGGTACCGAGATCGGCCGGGCTCCGCCGGGGGACGTGGACCCACGCGGTCTCGGAGTACTTGTTCTTCACCTCGGCCCGTGTGGGCAGGAAGTCGTGCTCGGTGAGCCGAGTCGTGCGCCGAGGACGCACGACGGCCTGGAACACCGCTTCGGAGATCACCAACGCGACGTACGAACCCAGTGCCCGCGCCTTGTCCACCGCGTCACGGGCCGCGTCACTGTCGATCAGCCGGCACGCGTCGTTGATGGGATCGCCCCGGTAGCTGTCGGGAAGCGGGCCGACGTGAACGCTCATGCGCACCCGGATCTCCGGAGTCGACGCGAGGCGTTCCCGGTCACGGCGGGCGAGCACGCCGTCGAGTATCTCGGGCAGGGGGTCCACCAGCCGCCACATCCGGCGGACCGGCAGGGCCAGGATGCAGCCGTCGCCGGTGTCGCTCCAGTACGCGCGCTCTTCCCATTCCCGTCCGAGGCCACTCTCCGCGAAGGCCGTGGCGAGCATGGTGTCGAGGTCGGCCCGCATGGCCGGCATGCGGTGGGAGGGAACCTTGCTGTACCCCTTCATGTCGATCACGACCAGGGCTTGGTAGTCCGGTATGTCACGGACGTCATCGGGCTGTTGGGCATCCATGTGCGCATGTCCTTCTGTCGGAGGGAGCGGTGAGGAAGTGTTCGGGACGATGATGCGCGCCCCACGAAGTCCCCGCTGCCCAGAACTGGGCACCGCGCGCATGGCCTGCGTCTCATCGGGCCGCGTGGCACCTCACCGGGGACCGACGACGCGCCTCAATCCGTCGAGATGCTCGAGGACGAGCCCACCGCCCGGCGCGGCGCGGATCCATCCCTCGGCGCGCCAGGGTGACAGCGAATGCACCACGGAATTGCGTGAGGTGCCGATGAGCTGGGCCAGCTCCTCCTGGGTCAGCCCGATGTGCACGGGCAGGACAGCCGGCTGTCCCGAGGCCTCGGCCAGGCGGAGCAGAGCCGCGGCGAGCCGGGCGGGAGCGGGGGCGGTCGCCAGTTCCTGGCGGATCTCTTCGCTCTCCCTGATACGGCCCACCGCGTGCCGCGTCAGCGCGTGCATCAGTCGGTGCTCGCTGACGAAGGCTTCGAAGTCGGGTGCGGGCACGGTGTGCACCCGGCAGGGGCCGGCCGCGATGACGGTGGCGCTGCGGACTCCGCCGTCGAGCCAGGAGAGCTCGCCGAGCAGTTCGCCGGCTCCGCGCACGGCGAGCAGCGAACGTTGCCCCCGCCCGTCCCGCCGGATGACGGCGACGGATCCTGAGGACAGCACGAGGACGTGGGTGGGCCGAGCGTCCTGACGCAGCAGCACGCTGCGGGGCTCCCGGGGCCGCTCGGGGGCGAGGCGCAGCAGGGCGTTCCACAAGCGGTCGCCGAGCAACGCCCGATGGGACTGGTACAAGGCACCCCCGGTTGAGGAGAGGGGAGGTGCGGGCCGCCCGCAGCCTCGACGGGCCGTCAGGGGTAGAGCATATTCAACGCGTTCACCATTCGGCGACCGCGTCGACGAACGCGGTCAGGGCGCCGAGACCTGCCGCCGTCAAGGCCAGCTGCGACCACAGGGTGGCTCGGCGCAGCATCCTGAACTTGGCCTGAGCGAGGAAGGACAGCTCCGTGGCGCGGCGGCTTTCGGCCCGGGCCAGGTCGGCGGTGGTGAGGCCGGCCACCACGGCCAGCAGCTCGTCGGTGGTGGTCTCCGCGCAGTCCAGGTAGCAGGCCGGTCGTCGCCGGTTCCCGGCCCGGAGCGACGGACGCACGGCGGAGAGGCACTGTCCGATCGAGAGGACGAAGCACGCGCCCGCACACCACAGACCGATCACAGCCCACAGGGGCAGGGCGTGCGCCGCCGCGGACACCGCCGCGATCACCGCTCCCAGGCCGGCCCCCGCCGTGCCGCAGAGCGCCGCCGCCTTGGCATCACCGCGCTGCAACTCCGCGAAGGCGTCACCCGCCAGTACGCGCAGACGCTCGACCGCGACCTCGTCCGCGGAGCGGGATGCCAAGGAGCACGAAGAGGGATCGGAGTCCGTGGTGTGAGGTGTCCTCATGCCGAGGTGGTTCATGGTCCCTCCAGGGTCCGGCCGGAAGTCCGGGCAAGGTGACCCCAGAGTGGCTGGGTGCGGGGCGGGACGCTGCCCAATGCTGGGCACCCGGGAGGAGATCCGCGGCACGTGCCTCTGCCCGATCGGATCCGGCTTCCCCGGACGCGACGGGGCCGCGGGCGCCCCGGGGTACTGAGTATGTGTACCGATGTCTTGTGAGTACCCGTCCCGAAGCGCATCGCCGGGGCCGGAGGGTTCACTGCCCGTATGAACGATCAAGAGACGGTCGCGGACCGCGAACTGCGGCGGGCGTGGGCCGCCGCCAACGCCGCGGACGCCGCCGCGGACGCACGCGACACCTCACCCCGAGGACCCGCCGACCGCGACGAGAACGCCTGGGTGGCACCCGGCTGGGCCACGGGACTGGCGCTGTTCCTCATCCCCGTTGCCATGATCTTCGGCGGGCTCTCCCCGATGGCCACGGACAGTTGCGGCCCGGACCACTGTTCCGCTGCCCTCGAACACGCCCTCGCGGGCATCATCGGATGTCTGTACGCGACCCTGTTCGGCACGCCCGTGCTGCTTCTGACCTCCTGGGCTCTGCCGCGCCGCATGCGGTTCTCGACGGCGCGCAGGATCGTCGCGTGGTGCGCGCTGCTGCCACCGGTGATCGTGATCCTCATGGTCTTCGCTCTGCCGGAGGGATGAGTCCGCCGACGGGGCAGGCGGGACCGTGCGGCGCCGATGGGGCAGGTCAGGGGCTGACCGCGAGCACGATGTAAGCCGCCAGCAGGGAGAGGTGCACGCCGCCCTGGAGCGGTGTGGCGCGGCCCGGGATCACCGTGAGGGTGCCGACGACCACCGTCAGGGCCAGCAGCACCATGTGGGTCGCGCCCAGGCCGAGCATCAGTGGGCCCTCCAGCCAGATCGAGGCCATCGCGACCGCGGGAATGGTCAGGCCGATGCTGGCCATGGCCGAGCCGAGTCCGAGGTTGAGACTGGTCTGGACGCGGTCGCGGCGGGCTGCCCGCACGGCCGCGATCGTCTCGGGAAGCAGGACCAGCAACGCGATGACGACCCCGACGACCGAGGCGGGCAGACCGGCGGCGGCCACCCCCGACTCGATCGTGGGGGAGACGCCCTTGGCCAGACCGACCACCGACAGCAACGCGACGGCCAGCAGGCCGAGGCTGGTGAGGGCGACCTTGGACGAGGGCGGATCGGCGTGGTCGTCGGCGTCGATGACCACACCCTCGGCGGTCACCGGCAGGAAGTAGTCACGGTGCCGCACGGTCTGGGTCGCCACGAACAGCCCGTAGAGGATCAGCGCGGCGATCGCGGCGAAGACCAGCTGGGCCGAGGAGAACTGCGGGCCCGGGGTGCTCGTCGTGAAGGTCGGCAGCACCAGGCTCAGCCCCGCCAGTGTCGCCACGGTCCCGAAGGCGGCGCCCGTGCCCTCGGCGTTGAACACCGCCACCCGGCGTCGGAGCGCGCCCACCAGCAGCGACAGGCCGACGATGCCGTTGCAGGTGATCATGACGGCGGCGAAGACGGTGTCGCGGGCGAGCGAGCTGCTCTTCTCGCCGCCGTCGGCCATCAGGGTCACGATGAGGGCCACTTCGATGATGGTCACCGCGACGGCCAGCACCAGCGATCCGAAGGGTTCACCGACCCGGTGCGCGATCACCTCCGCGTGGTGCACCGCGGAGAGCACCGCACCGGCCAGACAGCAGCTCACCAGCGCCACCATCCCGGCGGACAGTGACCGTCCCCAGGTCAGGGCGAGGACGACGGCGGCCAGGGCAGGCATGAGGAAGGGCCAGCGCCCGGCAAGCAAACGGAGCTGATGGTTCATGACATAAGCTTCGCAGATCGCCGGGAAAATACTTTTCATCCGTCTTGTCGCGGTGAAGTCCCACAACCCTGGCGCCCCTGACAGCGGCGTGGCCGTGCTGTCCCACGGTCAGACCACCACCGCCTCGGCCTCCCGGGCGGTCTTGGTCCAGCCCGTCTGCCCGCGGATCATGCGGAAAAGGGCACTCCAGGCGCAGAGGAACGACATGTAGTTCATGACGACGAAGGAGTGCCCGAGCACCAGAGCCCGCCCCACGCCGACGCTCCTGTCCCGGCGCAGATACGTCCAGGACGTGGCGAGCGCGGGCGCGAAGGTGAGCAGGTACCAGGCGATGAGATTGACCGGCCACTTCAGCCAGGTCGCGTTGACGGCGGCGACGCGCCGGCCGTGCAGCACCAGCACATTGGGGCTGCGGACGAACCAGATCAGGCAGTACTGGAAGAGGATCGACCAGGGCAGGTCCAGCACCCAGGGGACCAGCAGGTAGGAGAACATCTCCAGGGCGGCCAGATGCCGCATCCGCGGCGCCCGCCATATCTCACCCATCCGCCGGATCGCCGTCATATGGCCCTGGTACCAGCGGGTCCGCTGCCGGACGAGCCGTCGCAGATCGCTCACCCCCTGCTGATCCACGGAAGCGTGGGCGGTGGTGCGCAGTCGCCACCCCCGCGCGGCGAGACTGATGGCCAGGTCCAGATCCTCGGTCAGCGATCGTGACCAGGGGCGGTCCCCCAGGCCGTCGAGAGCGGAGAGCCGGGTGAACTGTCCATTGCCGCCGAGGCTGACGGTCGAGGTGAGGTTGCGGCCGAACTGGGTGACCGCGGCCATCCCCCAGAACTGGTAGTCCTGAAACCACGTCAGGAAGTTTCCGCGCCGGTTACGGATACGCACACCGAGCTGAACACCGCCGACACGGGGGTCGTCGAAGAGCGGCAGGACATGACGCAGCGCCCGGTCCGACAGGCGGCCGTCCGCGTCCATCACGCACACGATCACCTCACCGGGGTCCTGGCCGCGCGCCACGACACTCTCCCGGATCCGCCTAATTCCGTGGTTGAGGGCTTCGCCCTTGCCTTGTCGGGCGTTCGGCAGCTCCCGACGCAGCACGACCGCCTCGCCCGGCCGCCCCGCCGCCCGCGCCTCCTCGCCGGCCCTTTCCGCCTCCTGCCCGGTGGCATCGTCCGAGCCGTCGTCGATGACCACGACCGTGGTACGGGGTCCGAGCAGCCCGGTGACCGTCGTGCCGATCACTGACTCCTCATTGAGACACGGGATGAGGGCGTACAGATGCCGGTGGTCGCGGCGGCCCAGATGCGGACTGCCGTACACGGTGTCGCCCTGGACGCGCAACGCGGCTTTCTGGCGGCGCAGTTCGATGAGACCCGCACCCATGGCGAGGGCGAGGTAGCCCGCGGACATGCCGATGACGGCAAGGCCGATCGTGTCAACGGCCTTCAAGAGCCTGCGTCTCACCGACGGGCCTCCCACTTCTGACGTCTCCATGAGGGCGGCCCCACCGGTACCGCGGGAGCCGGGTGCGGGTGCGCGGGTACCGCAGGAAGGCCGCCGGCCTTCTCCAGGGCGGGTTCAGCCATCCAGACGCTCCCGGTGATGCGACGCTGTAGCTCCCGTCCCAGGACGAAGCCCACGGGCACCACTGCCGCACCGATCACCGCCAGGAGTGCGCCGCGGCCGGGCGCGACGCCTCCCCCGACACGGGTGGCCGCCATGCCGCCGACCAGCGGCCAGGTGAATCCCGTGTACATAGTGCGGCGGCACCTCCGGGCAGCAAGGAGCGCGTCCTGCGCGCAGCGGGGGAAGAGAGTCCGACCACTCTTGCTCAGGAAACGGCCGGTGACCAGACCCCACCACAACGCGCATAGGGCGCCGGAGGGCAGTTTCGCGCCGTCCCAGGAGGTATCCGGATTCCCCGCCCGCCAGGCACACCAAGGGGTTTCCGCCCAGTAAATACCGACACTGTGGGGATCCGGCCAATCACGCCGTATCGAGCCCATTGCACGCCGCGTACGCGGGCCGTTAACTTCATGGGCGGACCGCACTCCACACCATGAGTGACAGGTATCCATTTCAACTTCCCTGCCTTTGCTCGGCCTTCAGCATCGCTGAGCGAGAGCGGTCGATTCTGTGCGCCACCATTCCTTCGGGCCGCCGACATGCCGGCCGCTTTTTTACGCACGAGGGGCGGAGAGCATGGGGACGTCGAACGCCCGACAGCACACACGGATTCCGGCGACCGACAACACCACGATCGAATCGGTCGGCACCACGATCCGAAGGCCGTTCACTGACGATCCGATTCCGAATCAAAAAGAATCGAACAGAATTACGCCCTCGTCCGTTCTGGCGGCCGCGCACCGAGGAAGAAACTGGAAGCTTTCAATCCGACGCATTGATCGGGCATCGAGACGGATCGACCATCAGTGCCCGTCTTTGACCTTTGCGGTGGCAAGCCACATGAATCCATTGGTCCGTACCGCGAGCGAGGAGTCGATGTACGGTCACGCCCCGAACGCGCGCCCCGGATCTCATTTCACGCAGCACCTTCGCTTGGGTGTGAGGGTCGACGCGGCGGCGGAAAGGGAATTCGCGGACGCCGGCGCGTTATCGGGTGCGAGGAGTCAACCGGCCCCCGCTGCGGGATCCCCGCGGGGGCGGCCGGTCAGCCCGGCGATACCCGGTCACGTGCCGCCGGCCTCCCGGCCCGTACCCGATACCCCGCCCCTGCGAACGTCGAGCCGCGCCAAGACCTCCCTCATTCGCACCCTCGCCATCAGGGCACCGCCCACGGCGACACCGGACACCCGGCTCCACGACGGCGAGGCCACCGTCGGCCGCCTCGCACCCGCACCACTGACCGCTCGCGTCCTCCGACCAGACAGGAGCACCAACTCATGACAACCACCCCCAGCACCGGAACCGGCCCGCAACCCGCGGGCCTGGCCGAAGGCGCCATCGCCACGGTGGCGGGCAACGGCGTGGCCGGGTTCATCTCCGACGGCGGACCGGGCGCGCTGACCAGGGTCTACAACCCCAACGGCGTGGTCGTGGACAAGAACGGCAACCTCTACATCGCCGACCAGGCCAACCACCGCATCCGCAAGGTCACCCCCAACGGCAACATCACCACCATCGCCGGCGACGGCACCGCCGGCTACATCTCCGACGGCGGACCGGCTGTCGCCACCCGCCTCTACAATCCCAGCGACGTGGCGGTCGACGACGCGGGCAATCTCTACATCGCCGACATGAGCAACCACCGGATCCGCAAGGTCACCCCCAACGGGAACATCACCACCGTCGCGGGCAACGGCACCGCCGGATACGTCTCCGACGGCGGACCGGCCATCGCAACCCCGCTCAACTGCCCGTACGCAGTGGCCGTGGGCCGCAGCGGAAATCTGTACATCGCGGACTACGGCAACCACCGGATCCGCAAGGTCACCCCCAACGGGAACATCACCACCGTCGCGGGCAACGGCACCGCCGGATACGTCTCCGACGGCGGACCGGCCATCGCGACCCGGCTCTACTACCCCATCGCGCTGGCCGTGGACGCCCAGGAGAACCTGTACATCGCCGACCGGCACAACCACCGCATCCGCAAGGTCACCCCCAACGGCATCATCACCACCGTCGCGGGCAACGGCACCGCCGGATACGTCTCCGACGGCGGACCGGCTCTCGGCACCCGGCTCCACTACCCCTGGGGGCTGGCCCTGGACGAGGCAGGCAACCTCTATATCGGGGACAACCACAACCACCGGATCCGTAAGGTCACTTCGGACGGCATCATCACCACCATCGCGGGCAACGGCACCGCCGGATACGTGGACGACGGCGGCCCCGCCGCGGGCACGCGCCTGTACTACCCCAATGGAATCGCACTGGACCGGGCCGGCAACCTGTACATCGCCGACCAGAGCAACCAGCGGGTCCGCGGCGTCACGGGCGTGGCCCAGATGACGCCGCCGCCCCCGCCGGCCGCCGATCTGTACGGAGAGGTCGTCAGCCCGTACCGGGTGCAGCGCGGCCAGGAGTTCGACCTCGGCGCTCGGATCAGGAGCCGTGGTCCGAACCCGGCCGACGGCCAGCACGTGACCGTGGTGCTCACCCTGGCCGACGGCCTGGTCGGCGGCCCCGGCAGCACGGGACGGCGGCTCACCCGCACGTTCACCGGACAGCAGCTCATTCCGTACCAGGGCAGCCTGGACGGAGTCTTCCGGGTGATCGCCCCGGACACCACCCCCGCGGGCACGTACGAGTCCACGCTGGAGATCCAGTACGGCGGGGACCTGAACCTCAAGGACAACACGTTCGCCCTGCCCGTCACAGTCGTCGTGCCCGCCCCCGTCGCGGACGAGACGGCGCTGACGATCTACCAGGACACCGTTCCCGACGTAGCCCCGGGCCAGCGGTCCACGTTCATCATGCGCTACACCTCAGCGGCCGGGCAGCCGGTCAACCCCGGCACCATCGTCCAGCGCTTCACCGCCCCGACGTCCTTCATCTTCGCCGGACAGCCCACGTACGCGTACTACGAGGCCCTCGACGGCATCGTCACCGGAAGTCTCGACTACCGGATCGAGGACGAGGGCCGCACCCTGATCATCACCGCCAACCCGCACGTCAACACCACCACCAGCGACAACGGCTCGGTGATCTACACGATCCCCGTCCAGGCCCGCATCAACGCGGTGCCCGGGCAGTACGACAACGGCTCGGCCAGCATCGGGCGGCACACCCCGGTCCAGATCTCCGGCAAGATCACCAGTAAGGCCCACGACGAGACCGCGCTGCGTGTGGTGCAGGCGTCGGTACCCGCGGCGGCACCGGGCCAGACCTCCAAGTTCAACCTGGAGTTCCGCTCGTTCGACAACCAGCCGGTCAACCCCGGCACCATCGAACAGCGCCTCACCGCACCCACCGGTTTCGAGTTCACCGGCGCTGCCTCCTACGGCTACTACAACACCAAGCCGTACGTCACGGGGAACCTCGACACCCGCCTGGAGGACAACGGCAAGACGCTCGTCATCCAGTCCAACCCGCACCTGAACACCGGCACCACGGACAAGACCTCCCTGATCCACACGATCGTGGTCAAGGCCCTGCCGGGCGCGACATCGGGCACCCAGCCCAACGACGGCCGGGCCGTCATCGGCCGCCTCGCGCCCGTACCACTGATCGCCCGCGTCCTCTGACCAAGGCGTTGTCGGCCACCGCCGTCCACTCGCGCCCCTGGGCGTGGGTGGACGGCGGTCCCGGTCGGGCTTCCGCATGTCCGGAGGCTCTGCCGCTTCTCCCTTCCCACGACCTCTCTCCACAGGCGGCCATGCACCCGGATTCCTTCGCAGACCATGAAGAACGGAACGGACGTCGGCGCATAGCGATCGTCATCGGCACCCGGCCCGAAGCCGTGAAGCTCGCCCCCGTGGCCCTGGCGCTGAGCCGGAGCAGTTGGGCCGACCCTGTCTTGATCACCACCGGTCAGCACGGCGACGTCGTCCCGGAAACGCTCTCCTGCTTCGGACTGCGGCCGGACATCGAGCTGACGGTGCGCCGCGGCAACGACTCGGTCGCCGAGCTGACGGCCGGTCTGCTCTCCCGGCTCGACGGCGCCCTTCGCGCGACAGCCGCGCAAGCGGTCGTGGTGCAGGGCGACACGTCATCCGCCCTGGCCGGGGCCATGGCGGGCTTCTTCGCGGCCGTCCCCGTGGCGCATGTGGAGGCGGGCCTGCGTTCGGGCGACCCGCGCAGCCCCTTCCCCGAGGAAGCTCATCGCAAAATGATCGCCGGGATCACCGACGTGCACCTGGCGCCCACCCGTGCCGCCCGCGACAACCTGCTGGCCGAAGGCGTCGCAGCCGAACGGATCCACGTCACCGGCAACACGGTGATCGACGCGGTGGTGGAAGCGAGCCGACGGCCGACGGCAAGCGGTAACCCTCTCCTGCGAGAGGTGGAGCAGTCGGGCGCACCTCTGGTGTTGGTCACCGCCCACCGGCGGGAGAACTGGGGCGAACCGATCCGACGCGTCAGTGGGGCCGTGGCCGATCTCAGCCGCCGGTATCCCGACATCACCTTCGTCGTCGCGGCCCACATGAACCCGTCGGTCCGGGCCGCCACCGAGCAATCCTTGCGCGGGATACCCAATGTGCGGCTCACCGGCCCGATCCCCTATGGCTCGTTCGCACGGATCCTGGCCAGGTCCCTGCTGACGATCACCGACTCCGGCGGGATCCAGGAAGAGGCGGCCGCGTTCGGCGTACCGGTCCTCGTGACCCGGGACAACACCGAACGGACCGAAGGGATCACATCCGGCCTCGCCCGACTCGTCGGAACCGAGGAATCGGAGATCGTGGCCGCCGTCGAGAAGGAATTCGCCCGCGAGAACGCGTTTCCCGGCAACGCGATCCGGGCGGTCGTGCCCACCAATCCGTACGGCGACGGGCGCGCGGGGGAACGCTGCGCCGCGGCCTGCGGCCGACTGCTCGGCATACGCCCCCGCTGAGTCCTCCCGCACGACGCAGGGGGCGGTGACGTGCAGGCACCGACCCCGGAAACACGGAAAGGGACATCACAGTGACGACAGCAAGCACATCCGCGGTGCGAGCGAACCTCCCCAACGGAACGATCCGCACCGTGGTCGGCGACGGCAACAGCCACTACGACCCGAGCGTCACCCAGGGGACGTCGGCCCATCTCGACTTCGGATGGGGCGGCGTGGCGACGGACGCCGACGGAAACCTGTACGTCGCCGACCACGGCCACCACGTCGTGTACAAGGTCACTCCCGACAACACCATGACCGTGGTGGCCGGCACGGGCGAGCCGGGCTGGGCCGGGGACGGTGGCCAGGGGCGCTCAGCGAAGCTGCACGACCCGTTCGGCGTGGCGGTGGACGGCCGGGGCAACGTCTACATCTCCGACAAGGGAAACCACCGCATCCGCAAGGTCACCGCCGCGACCGGGATCATCACCACGGTCGCGGGCAACCGCCGGCAGGGCGACTACGCGGGCGACGGCAGCCAGGCCACGGCCACACCGCTCAAGGAGCCCAACGGCGTGGCCGTGGACAGCGCCGGAAACCTCTACATCGCGGGCAACGGGCGGCATCGCGTCTACAAGGTCACCCCTGACAACATCATCACCACGGTCGTCGGCACCGGGAAGCCCGGTTTCAGTGGCGACGGCGGGCCGGCCACGACCGCCCAGCTCAACACTCCCCGCTATGTGACGGTGGACGCCGCCGGGAACCTCTACGTCGCCGACGAGCTCAACCATCGCATCCGCAAGGTCGACGCCACGACCGGGATCATCACCACGGTCGCGGGCAACGGCCGGCAGGGCGGTTACGCGGGCGACGGCAGCCAGGCCACCGCCACCCCGCTCGACTTTCCCAACGGCATGGCCGTGGACGGTGCCGGAAACCTCTTCTTCGCCGGGAACGAACAGGACCGCGTCTACAAGGTCACGCCCGACAACATCATCACCACCGTGGCCGGCACCGGGGAGCGCGGCTACGGCGGGGACGGTGGCCGGGCCACGGACAAGGGTGTGAAGTTCACCCGCCCCCGCGGGGTCGCGCTGGACCGCTGGGGCAACCTGTACATCGCCGACACCGACAACGGCCGCGTGCGCCAAGTGATCGGGGTCGTCGGCGGGACCGGCGGTGGCGACGAGACCACACTGGAGATCCAACAGGAGCAGCCGACTCCGGCCGTGGCTCCTGGTGGAACAGTCAAGTTCAACGTCCGGTTCACCTCCCCCACCGGGAAGCCGGTCGACCCCGGCGAGATCACCCAGACGTTCACCGCGCCGAGCGGGTTCGTGTTCAGCCGGCAGCCGTCGTACGCCTACTACTCCACGAAGCCTCGCGTCCAGGGAAACCTGGGCAGCCCCGACGGGTACCCGAGCAGGACGCTGGTGTTCACGGCCAACCCCCGCGTCACCAAAGCGACGGGCCCCCTTGTCTACACCTTCGTCCTCCAGGCGCTGCCCGAAGCCGAGCCCGGTCCCCGCAAGGACGGCAGGGCGTGCGTCGGCAGGCACCCGGCCGTCCAGCTCGAAGCCGAGGTCACGGGCACGGTGGCACCCCTGCAGCTGACGCAGGTGGCGGAAGAGCGGGCCCAGGCGGCGCCCGGTGGCGAAGGCAAGCTGAATGTGGAGATCCGCTCCACTCAGCGGCTCGACGGGGCCACCCAGGTGGTGCAGCGCTTCAAGGCACCCACCGGGTTCGTCTTCACCGGCGGGGCGACGTACGGCTACTACTACATCGCCTCGCACCCCAACGGGACACTCACGACCGAGCTCGCGGACAACGACACGACCCTGCTCGTGACATCCCCCTTGCGCCTGAACACGGACCCGGCCAAGGACCGGAGCCCGGTGCAGTACACCCTCACCATCCGGGCGAAGAACGACGCCCCGCGCGGGAAGCAGCGGGGCGACGTCACCATCGGCTCCACCACCATCCCGCTGTACGCGAACGTCCTCTGACCACGAGAAGCCCCTATGCGGGCCCCGCCCCACCCGGGCGGGGCCCGCGTGTGGGCAACCCGGACAGACCATCGATCAGCCTGCGAAAGGGTGCTTCATGGATATGACAGCCACGAGGGACGGCCTCGCCGAGCCGACGGCGGCGCCGTTCAAGAGCAGCATCACCACGGTGGCGGGCAGCGGTACCGCCGGGTTCGGTGGCGACGGCGGGCCCGCCACGGCCGCCGGTCTGCACTGCCCTTTCGGCGTGGCGCTCGACGGCCTCGGTTCTCTCTACATCGCCGATTACCAGAACCACCGGGTGCGAAGGGTGGATCCGCACGGCATCATCACCACCGTGGCCGGGAACGGCACCAAGGGATACGGCGGTGACGGCGGGCCCGCCACGGCCGCGAGTCTGAAGGATCCCGCCGGTGTGGCGCTGGACGGCGAGGGCAACGTGTACATCGCGGACCGCTCCAACCAGCGGGTGCGCAGGGTGGGTCCGGACGGCATCATCACCACCGTGGCCGGTGACGGCACCCCCGGATTCGGCGGTGACGACGGCCCCGCCACCGCCGCCTCATTGAACTTTCCCCACGCCATGGCGGTCGACTCTGCCGGCGTTCTGTACATCGCCGATGACTACAACCACCGGGTGCGGAAGGTGGGTTTGGACGGCATCATCACCACCGTGGCCGGTGACGGTGCCGACGGCTTCGGTGGCGACGGAGGGCCCGCCACCGCCGCCTCGCTCCACTTTCCCCACGCCGTGGCCTTCGACGGCTTTGCCAATCTCTACATCGCGGACCGGTACAACTACCGGGTGCGGAAGGTGGGTACGGACGGCATCATCACCACCGTGGCCGGCAACGGCACCATCGGGTTCAGTGGTGACGGAGGCCCTGCCGTCACGGCCGCCCTGAACCTGCCGCAGTGCGTGGTGGTCGACGGCCTCGGCAACCTCTACATCACCGACTACGGCAATGAGCGGGTTCGGAGGGTCGGTACGGACGGGATCATCACCACGGTGGCAGGCGGAGGGGTGAAGGGGTACGGCGGTGACGGCGGACTCGCTTCTCTGGCCCTGCTCGATCAGCCTCTCGGCATCGCGGTCGAGGTCACCGGCGAGCTGTACATCGCCGACTTCGGCAACCACCGGGTGCGGAAGGTGAGCGGCGGTGCGGAACGTGAGTGACGGGGCGCGCGGGCGGCGACTGCGGCGCGCGTCTCAGGCGGGCCGAACGATCAGTGTGCCGTCCGGCGCGGAATCGACGCGTGTACCGAAGTCACGGCCGATCCGCTCGAAGAGGCCGTGAAGCCAACGGCAGTCCTCCGACGAGGCGTGCCGCAACCGCATGCGCCAGGCCCGCAAGGGCGTGATGCGCACCTCGTGGAGGCGGCCGGTGCCGGGCTCGACCGAGACCAGATACAGCAGCCGCAGGTCGTCCCGGTACGCCTCGTAGCCGGTGATGCCCTCGTAGTCATTGACCAGGTCACCGCAGCCGTAGGCGATGAGCTTTCCCCGGTGTACCTCCAGCGGCCGGGGGTGGTGCGAGGAGTGCCCGTGCACGACGTCCGCGCCGCCGTCGATGAGGGCGTGCGCGAAGCGGATCTGGTCGCGTGAGACGTCGTAACCCCAGTTGGAACCCCAGTGGATCGACACGACGGTGATGTCGTCGGGGCGCTTCGACTGCCGTATCCGTGCGACCGCCTCGGTCGCCGCGGCGTCCGACGGCCCGGCCACGAAGTGGATGCCGTTCCGGGCTGCCGTGGCGGCCCAGTTCCGGGGGACGCCGCTGGACGCCATTCCGAAGGAGTGGACCTGGATTCGTCGGTCCCCGGCGACAGGGACGATCGCGGGCTGTCGCGCCTCCTGCGCGTCGCGCCCGGCTCCGGCGGTACGCAGGCCCGCGCCGGCGAGGGCATCGAGGGTTTCCTCCAACCCTCGGTGGCCGTAGTCCAGGACATGGTTGTTGGCCAGCACGCAGACGTCGGGACGGGCGGCGGCCAGGCAGGGCAGGTTGGCGGGGTGCATGCGGTAGTGCACCTCTTTGCCGGGTGCGACCTCGTCGTTCTGCGTGACGCTGGTTTCCAGGTTGAGGATCCGCGCGTCGGGCGCGGCTTCCTCGAGCACCGCCAGCGCGTCACCCCACGGCCAGCGGAAATCGACGGGGCGGGGAATCGGGCCGTTCACCGTCTCTGCCAGCTCGACGTAGGCGCGGGCGTCCTTGATGTACGCCTCCCGCAGGGCCGAGTCGCCGGGGTGCGGAAGGATCTGGTCGACGCCGCGGCCGAGCATCACGTCACCGCTGAGGAACAGGGTGACCAGGTCACCACCCATTCCCCCAGGCTATGCCTGTCCGTCCCGGATTTCACGTCACTGTGCCGATCGGCTCGGGCGGGGCGTGGGGCGCTGCACCGCACATCGATGTCCGAAGGCCGCCAGCAACGTCCGGCTCCACCGATCACCCTGGTGGTATGACGCAACCACGCACGACCGACTCGACAGCTCTCCTCACCGGCATGTACGAGGCCGAGGCGAAGTACCTGGCAGCCGGCGGCCCCGGCGAGGCACCCTTCGATCTCCTCGCCCCCTTCTTCGCGTCCGATGTCGTCCTCCATCAAGCCGATGCGCTCCCCTATGGCGGCACCTGGCGTGGACACGCGGGTCTCACACGGTTCTTCCTCGCGATGAGCGACGCGTGGGAGTCGTTCGACATGGTGGATCAGGAATTCCTCGCCACCGGCGAGACCGCGGTGGTGCTCACCCAGGTACGGGCGCGCGCCCGTGCGACCGGCCGTGAGCTCTCCTTCCCGATCCTGCAGACGATCACCGTGCGGGACGGGAAAATCGTCGAGGTCCGCCCCTATTACTGGGACACCGCCGTGATTGCCGATGCCTGCGCGGTACCAGCACGGCTCGCCTGAGGCCCGGCGAAATACCCCGGCGGCCGCCGGTCCTGCCCGGTACAGTCCGAGGGGCATTTCGCGTCCCTGGCACACAAGGAGATCGAATGACGTCCCTCATCCGGCACATCACCTTCGACTGCGCCGAGCCGCACGAGCCTTACGAGCTGGCCGAGTTCTGGAGCCGGGTCCTCGGTCATCCGGTCCACCCGGAGGACGAACCGGGCGACGACGAAGTGGCCTTGGAGGTACCCACCGGTCAGCCGACCCTGCTGTTCATCCGGGTACCCGAGGCGAAAACGTTGAAGAACCGCGTACACCTCGACCTGCAACCGGACCAGCCGCGCGATGAGGAAGTGCAGCGGGTGTCGGCGCTCGGCGCGACCATCGTCGACGACCGGCGCAAGCCGAACGGCAGGGGCTGGGTGGTCTTCACGGACCCGGCCGGTAACGAGTTCTGCATCGAGGCCAGCGCGACGGAACGCGCGGCCCTCGATGCCGGCGGCACACCGACCGGGCTGTGACGGCCGGGCGACAGCCCCTACGTGCGCCCGGCTCGGTAGGGGCCGCCCCGGAAGTACATGCTCTGGTGCGAACGCGGGTGGTCGCCGCGCTCGTACGCGGCGTCGGACCGTTCCGCCGGGGCGGACCGCGTGGCCAGGTTCCGGAGCGTCTCCAGGCCGGCCAGCACCTCGTCGCGGTTGCCGGCCGCCCGCATCCACCGTGGCAGCCGGGCGAACATGGCCATCGTGGGACGCATGCCTCCCCGTTCACGCAACCGGGCTCCGATGTGCGCGCCCAGTTCGTCGACGTGCTCCTCGTTGTACGCCCACAGGATGTGCCCGGCACAGCGGGTCTGGAGCCACAGCGGCCGCCGGAAGAACGGGTCGTGCGTACCACCCGGCACGGCGCCGACCACGCCGGCGCCCCGCGCCTCGGGTTCCCAGCCGTCGACGGCACCGCACCCCGCACACGTCAGGCGCCGCGGCTGGAACAGCAACTCGCCGAAGTGGCGTGGCTCAGGAAGACCGGGGCCGGGTACGACGAGCGCGGACCCGCCGCACCGGGGGCAGACCACGATGATGCAGCCGGTGAACTGCACCAATCCCCTTCCCGGGTCGTAGTGGCGGGTCCGGTCGATCGGCTCGGAACTCATGACGGACACCATGGCAGGTGTGCGGACCCGTCCGCGACCTCGTTCCCCCGCCCTGCTCCCGCCCCCGCGCCTACCCCCGCTCCAGGCGGCTGAGCAGGCCGCGTTCGAGGGCTGTGACCACCGCGTGCGTGCGGTCGCTGACATCGAGCTTCGCGAAGACACGCAGCAGGTGCGTCTTCACCGTGGCTTCCGCGATGGCCAGGCGTTTGCCGATGTCGGCGTTGGACAGGCCGTCGGCGACCGCGTTCAGTACGTCCCGCTCCCGTGCGGTCAGGGCGACCGGGGCGGGTTGCCGCATTCTGGCCATGAGCCGTTGCGCGACCCGGGGGGCCAGGACGGTTTCGCCCCGGGCTGCGGAGCGGATGGCGTCGACGAGTTGCTCGCGCGTGGTGTCCTTGAGGAGGTAGCCGATGGCGCCCGCCTCGACCGCGCGCTCGATCTCGACGTCGGTGTCGTACGTCGTCAGGATCAGAACACGCGTCCCGGTTTGGCCCGCCACGATTTCCCTGGTGGCGGCCACCCCGTCGAGGACCGGCATGCGCAGGTCGATCAGGGCCACATCGGGTTCAAGGCGCCGGGCGAGCTCGACGGCCTCCCGGCCGTTGCCCGCCTCGCCGACGATGTCGATGGTGGGCTCCGAGGCCAGCAGGGCGACCACGCCGGCGCGCATCACCGTATGGTCGTCCACCACGATGATGCGGAGGTTTCCTTCTGTCGCTGTCACAGCCGTCATGTCACACCTGACCGTTCGTGGGGACCATGGCGAGGACGCGGGTGCCGTCGCCGACCGAGCTGGTGACCGTGAGCTCGCCGCCGAGTTCGGCCAGCCGCTTGCGCATGCCGTCGAGGCCGAAGCCGCAGGAGTCCGCGACGACGAAGCCGCGGCCGTCGTCGGTGATCTCCAGTTCCAGACCGTAGCCGTGGTCGGCGAGGACGACGCCCACGGTGGAAGCGGCCGCGTGTTTACGGATGTTGGCCAGCGACTCCTGCGTGCAGCGCAGGAGGGCGATCCGGGTCTGCTGGTCGCATTCGACGTCCGGCAGCTCCGCGTCGACCGTGAGGCCGGTGTCCTCGGCGAAGCGGTCCAGGGTGCGGCGCAGGGCGCGGGCGACCGAGCCGGGGGCGACGCCGCTCTGGGGGGCGGAGCCGACCAGGACGCGCGCTTCGGCGAGGTTCTCGCGGGCGGTGTGCTCGATGGAGAGCAGCTGTTGGGCGCTCTTCCCCGGGTCGGTACCGAGTCCGGAGCGGGCCGCCTCGGCGAGCACGATGATGGACGCGAAACCCTGGGCGAGGGTGTCGTGGATGTCCCGCGCGAGCCGTTCCCGCTCCTCCGCGGCGCCCTGGCGCTGGTGGGCCTCGACCAGCTGCTGGTGGGCGTTCTCCAGCTCGGCGTTCAGTCGGCGGGCACGTTCGTCGCTCTGCCGCACGATGCGATGCACCAGCAGCCCGACGAGCACACCGGCCGCGTAGCCGATGACGGTGAAGGCGACGTTGCCCGTGAGGAGTTCCGTGTGCCGAACGGCCCGGGCGGTCACGGTCACCACCACGGCGGCGCCACTGTAGGCAATGGCCGATCCCGGGCTCGCGGCGAACATCCAGAATTGCGGGAGGGACACGATGAACAGCGCCGCGCCCCCGCCCGGCAGACCGCCCATCGCCCCCACACCGAGGGCGAGGACACTCAGATGAACGCGCGGACGCCACACGGGATTGCCCGGGAAGAGACGCAGGGTGGCGTAGCCGAGGGAGATCACGGCCAGCAGCGCCAGCGACCAGTATTTCGCCGCTCCGGAATCGTTCCGCACACCGATGACGGAGGGCGCCAGACCGAGGAGCACCCAGGCGACGGTGTACCACCGGTGAAGCGTCGGTATCCAGAACCGGTCGTTGGGCTGTGGCCGTTGAATCATGCTGGTCAGCCTACGTTTTCGAGCGGTCGGCCGACCGGGACGACGGGCGGTGCTCCGCGACCGTTCCGCGACGGCCACCAGCACCTGTCGCCGAGCAGCAGCATGAGTGCGGGCAGGATCACGATACGGATGACGAAGGCGTCGATCAGTACGGCCACCGCCAGGCTGAAGCCGATCTGCTTCATCTCCATGATGTGCAGGGGCACGAAGCTGGCGAACACCGTCACCATCACGAAGGCGGCGCTGGTCACCACACTCGCCGAGCCGCCGATGCCTTCGAGTACGGCCTGCCGGGTCGGCACACCGCGGAGCACACCCTCCCGGATCCGGCTGATGACGAACACCTGGTAGTCCATCGACAGGCCGAAGAGGATCACGAACAGGAACAGCGGTACCCGGGAGCCGACCGAGCCGGTGGAGGTGAAGTCGAGCAGGGGCTCGGCCCATTCGCCTTGGAAGACCAGCACCAGCAGACCGAGCGAGGCGGCGGCCGAGAGCAGGTTCAGTGCCACGCCGATGAGGCCGAGGAGCACGGAGCGGAACGCCCACACCGTCATGGCGAAGGTCACCAGGAGCAGGGACCCGATGACGATCGGCAGCTTCTGCTTCTGGTGCTCGGGGTAGTCGGCGTAGCGGGCGACGTCCCCGGTCACCGCGGTCCGGGCGCCGGTCACCTGGCCGACGGTGGCCGGTACGTACGTCCCGCGGAGGCGTTCGAGGGATGTCTGCGCCGCGTCGGAGCTCACGTGGTGCGGTACGGGCAGTTCCAGGAGGCTGACGCGCCGGTCGGGTGAGGTGCGCAGTTCCGCCGTGCCGGTGAGGGCCGGGTCGGCTTCGGCGCGGCGGGCGAGTTCGCGCAGCGCGCCGGTCACTTCGTCGGCGAGGGCGGGCTCAGCGCGTACGACGACCTGGTGCATGGACTTCAGTTCCGGGAAGGCGTGGTTCAGCCGGTCGTACGTCTGCATGGCGGGGATGGAGCGGGAGTGGGTCTCGCGGCCCATGTCGGTCAGTTCGAGGTCCAGCAGCGGGGCGGCCAGGGCGAGTGTCGCGAGGACGGCGACGGTCAGGGTGGCGGCCGGACGCCTGCTCGTGGCGCGCAGGACGGCCCCGGTGAGGCGACCGGCACCGCCCTTCGGCTGCCGGGGGTGCTTCGGCTGTGCGGTCCCGCTCCCGGCCGCGCGGGCGGCCTTGCGCAGCGCGCGGCGCTCCGCCCGCTCACCGAACGTGGCCAGCAGCGCGGGCAGCACGGTGAGCGAGCTGACCACGGCGACCAGGGTGACGACGATCGCGCCCGTGGCGATCGAGGAGAAGATGACGTCGTCCACCAGGTACAGCGTCGCGCTGGAGACGGCGACGGCGAGCCCGGAGAGCACGACGGCCCGTCCGGAGGTGGCCGCGGCGAGTTCCACCACGGCCTGCGAGCTGAGCCGGCCGCCCGCCCGGGCGCGTTCCTCCCGTTCGCGCTTGAGGTAGAAGAGGGTGTAGTCGACGCCGACGGCCAGGCCGATCAGCAGGATGACGTTGGTGCCGACGCCCGCGTCGGGGAAGGCGTGCGAGGCCAGCATGGACAGGCCGATGGCGGCGGCGATCGAGGAGAGTGCCAGCAGCAGCGGCACGGTGGCCATCGCCACGGAGCGGAAGACGAACAGCAGGGTGATCAGGGTGACGGGCAGCGCGATGATCTCCGTGCGGGAGAGGTCGTCGCCGCGCAGCTTCTCGACGCCCTTGCTGATGGAGGGGCTGCCGGTTTCCTCCACGCGCAGTGCGGGGTGTGCGGCCCGCACCGCGGCGGTCTGCGCCCGCAGCGGTGCGACGTGCTTCTTGCCGTCGAGCTCGGGGCCCTTCATGGTCACATCGACCCGGACCGCTCTGCCGTCGGCCGAGCGCACGGGCGCGCCCACGGAGGCGACTTCGGGAAGTTTCCGCATCCGGGCGGTGATGTCCCGGGCGGCGGTGTCCGCGGCGGTCCGGTCGAGCGTGTCCGTGCCGGGCTTCGCGGTGATCAGCACGCGCTCCACGGGCTTCTGGTGCAGTCCGCCCCCGGCCGCCATGGCCTCCGCCCGGCCCGCTTCACCGACGCGGAAATCCTCACTGGTGGCGGCGTTGGCGCCCACCGAGATCCCGGCGCCGAGACACAGGGCGACGAACAGGAACCAGCCGCCTATCGCGCGCCACGGGTGCCCGGCACTCCAACGGGCCATACGTACAGGGAAGGTCGTCATGGTGTCCATGCTGGTCGCCGGGGTGCCGCTGCCATGAGCCTCGACCGGTTGAACTTCGTGTCCACCGGTCGGTGGACACGAGGGGTCGCCCCCAGCCCCCTTCGCCCCAAGTCCCTTTCCCTCACACCCCGGTGGGGTCGTCAGGCCCCCTGTCGCACACGCGTCCGCCCCTTTACTCTGGAGGCGCAGTCGGTTCGCGCTGTCCGCCTGGCAGCCGCGTCGTAAGAGGGAACCCGGTGGGAGTCCGGGACTGCCCCGCAACGGTGAGTGGGAACGAACGTCGTCATCGGCACCGGTCCGGGAGAACGGGTCCGGGAAGCGACGGCCGGTAGGTGCGAGGTAGGTCGCGTGCGACCTCGCAGGCCCACGAGTCCGAAACCTGCCCACTGCGCGCGTGCGGCCCGCACGCGCTGATCGCGGTGGCCTCGAGGGTGGGCCGGCGGGTGCAGGTGGGCATCGTGCTCGTGCCGGGCGGCGTCCGCTGTTCCTTCGCGTGCCCTCAGCGGTCCCGGGATCCCGGCGACGCGCGAAGGAGTGCCCTGGTGACCGATGTCCCTCGCCGCCCTCCCCCCAGGCCGCCTCGGTGACGTCCTCCGGGCAAGGGGGCGCCCCCGTCCCGCCCTCCCGTACGGCGGTCGGCACGGCGCCGCAGACCGATCGAGCCGTCGTCGACGCGCGGCCCGTGCTCCGCGTTCCGTGTGCACGGGACGGGCGGACCTTCTCGGGGGTGTGCCACGGCACCCTCGGGGAGCTGTTCCAGGGGCCGCTCCGACACGAGGGCGAGCAACGCATCGCGCTCGTCTCCTTCCCCGTCGACCGGCACTCCTGGGTGCATTTCACCCGGGGTGCCGGCCCTCCGGGGGCCTTGCCGGCCGGGGAGAAGACGGCGCGGGCCGCCGGGCTGTTCCTGGAGCGCTACGGCCTGACCCTGCCGCCGGGCCGGTGGAGTGCCCATTCCGACCTGCGCGTCGGCGTGGGCATGGCCAGCTCCACCGCCGACATCGTGGCGACGCTGCGCTGTCTGTTCCGGATCTTCTCGCTGCCCTACGACCCGCGTGCGGTGATCGAGGTGCTGTCCGCGATCGAACGCGCGGACAGTGTCTTCCTCGACGAGTTCGCGCTGTATCTCAGTGACCGGCACCGTGTCGTCCGCCGCATGGGAACCGCCATCGCCTTCCACACCGCGTTCATCACGGAGGCCGGCACCGTCGACACGGCCGCGGTGACCCCGCTGCTGCTGCGGCACTACCTGCGGCGGTCAGCGGACTACGAGCGCTGCCTGACCGATCTCCTCAAGGGCTTCTCGGCAGCCGATCCCGCGGCTGTCGCCCGTTCGGCGACGACCAGCGCCGCTCTTTCCCAGGAGGTGCTGCCCAAAGCCACGTTCGAGACCGTGCTGGCACACCGCGAGGAGTTCGGGGCGGACGGTGTGTTCGTCGCGCACACCGGCTGCCTCGTCGGCTATCTCTTCGCCCGCCGCCCCTCCCCCGCGCTCAAGGACGAACTGTCCGGCTTCTTCCACACGCTCGGCCACCAGTGCTCATTCGCCCAAGGAGGCTACGGGTGATACACGCCCATATCGCCGACGCTCTCAAGTCCCCGCACCTGATCCGACTGTCCGACGGCATGGTCCTGGCCCGCTTCGAATCCATGAAGATCTACTCCGCGCTCGCCGCGGTGCGCCGACTGCTCGACCGGGGCACGGTCCGGCCCGGGCAGACCCTCGTCGACAGCTCCAGCGGAATCTACGCCCAGGCACTGGCGCTGGCCTGTCACCGCTACGGCATGCGCTGCCACATCGTCGCGTCCACCACCGTCGACGCCACCACCCGCGCCCAGTTGGAGATCCTCGGCGCCACCGTCGAGCAGGTCGCCCCGTCGAAGAACCTCGCACTCGACCAGGAGCTGCGCGTGGCGCGGGTGCGGCAGATCCTGGCGGAGCGTCCCGACGTCCACTGGATGCGTCAGTACCACGACGACATCCACTATCTGGGATACCGGGAGTTCGCGGACATCGTCGCCACCGCGCTCCCGGACCGGCCGCTGACCGTCGTCGGGGGGATCGGGTCGGGCGCCTCCACGGGCGGGCTGGTCGAGCATCTGCGCCGGCGTGATCCGTCGGTCCGTCTGATCGGTCTGCAGCCCTTCGGGAGCGTCACCTTCGGCAGTGAGGACCACCACGATCCGGAGGCCATCATCGCCGGCATCGGCTCCTCGATCGTCTTCGACAACGTCCGCCACCATCTGTACGACGCGATCCACTGGATGGACTTCCAGCACGCCATGGCGGGGGCCGTGGCGCTGCTGCGCGAGCACGCGGTGTTCGCCGGCCTGTCCACGGGCGCCGCCTACCTCGCCGCCTCCTGGGAGGCGCGCCGCTGCCCCGGCCGGCTCCATCTGGTGATCGGGGCCGACACCGGTCACCGCTACGTCGAGCGGGTCTTCGCCCGGCACCGCGAGGCCCTGGACACCGCCGCGCTCGGCCCGGCCGAGATCACGTCGCCGGCGGACCTGTCCATGCCCTGGTCGACGATGGCCTGGAACCGCAGCCCCGCACCGGGCCGGCAGAAGGAGCTCGCATCGTGACGGTGGTCTCCCTGGAAGCCCTCACTTTCGGCCTGGGGCACCTGGTCCGGGCCGCCGACGCGCTCGGCGAGCGGATCCGGCTGCTGACCCGCGACCCGCTCGTCTACGCGCACGAACTGCGGCAGCTGCCGGACGGGGCCCTCGACGTGGTCGAGATCGACACCTTCGACGTGGAGGCCGTGGCCGCGGACCTCGCCCGCCTCCCGGGGCTGCGGGGGCTCATCAGCTCGACCGACACCTGGACGCTGGTCGGTGCCGAGCTGACGGCCCGCTTCCGGCTGCCCGGCCTGGACGCCGCCGTGCTGGAGCTGACGCGGGACAAGGCAAGGGTGCGCAATCTGCTCCACGAGGCGGGCCTGACGAGGGGCCGGGCAGTGGAGGCCGGAGCCCTGGGGGCCGACGCCGACTACCCGCGTCGGCTGGGGAAGGAGGTGGGCTTCCCCGCCGTCCTGAAGGACACCGCCGGAACCGGCAGCCAGAACGTCTGGCTCGCCCGGGACTTACCGGAGCTCGAAGAGGCCCTGCGCGAGGCCGGCGGGCGGCGGCTGACCGGCCGCCTCTTCGCGGAGCCGTACTTCTCCGGGCCTCTCTACAGCGCCGAGACACTCACCTGGGAGGGGCGGACCAGGCTGCTGGGCGTCTCCAGCCGGTTGATGTCGCACGAGCCGCACTTCCGTGAGGAGATCACCGCGTTCCCCGTCGCCTTCCCCGAGCCGCAACGCCTGTCGCTGGAGAAGTGGCTGGGCGAGATCCTCGCGGCAGTGGGGTACACCGACCGGTTTGCCCACGTCGAGTTCGCCCTCACCGTGACGGGCCCGGAGATCATCGAGATCAATCCTCGGATCGGCGGTGCTCTCGTCGCGGAGGGCATGTGCCGGGCTCTCGGCTGCAATGTGTACGAGGCGATGGTGGAGGCCTCTCTCGGCCGTCGCCCCCGCCTCATCGACGCGGAGCTGCCGGGCGGCCCGGCGGTCGCGTTCGTACTCGGATACCCGGAACGCGCAGGGGTGTTCACGGGTGTGACGGGCCTCGACCGGCTGGAGGACATGCCGGGGTCGCCCGCCTGGTATCCGGTCAAGCGCGTCGGGGACCGTATCGAGCACCTGGGCGACAGCCGGGGTTACGCGGGCATCGTCTGGGCGGAAGCGGACACCGCTGAACTGGCCACCCACCGCGCCGTGGCCGCCGCCAACGCCGTACGGGTCCACACCGAGCGGGCGGCCGGGTGAGTGGAGGGCGGGCCACGGCGGCGCCCCTCGGGGTCTCGCTTCTCCGGCTGAGCGGACCGCTGCGGTTCCTGCTGGTCAGTTCCTTCCTCATCCCGCTGGGCAGCTTCATGGTCCTGCCGTTCATGTCGGTGTTCCTGCACGAACGGCTCGGCATGGGCCTGGGAGCGGTGGGTCTGGTCCTGGCCGTGGCGTCCCTCGTGCAGTTCTCCGGTGGCGTCGTCGGCGGGGCGCTCGCGGACCGGATCGGTCTGCGGCGCACCATGGTGTGGGCCCTGGTGATACGTACGGCGGGCTTCGTGGGTCTGCTGTCGGCGTTGCGCTGGCCGCCGCTCGTCGTGGGCGCGCTGATCCTCACCTGTTGCGGTGCGGCGCTGTATCTCCCCGCGAACAAGGCGTATCTGGTGCACGGCGTGGACGACGCACGGCGGCCGATGTTCCTGTCGGCCGGGAACGCGGCGCTCAACGCGGGCATGGCGGTCGGACCGCTGATCGCCGGCCCGTTCGTACTGTCCTCGCCCGGTTGGCTGTTCCTCGCTGCGGCCGCCCTGTTCCTGGTCGTGACGGCCGGCCACGCGCTGCTGCCCGCGGAGGGCGCGCCGGTGGGGCCGACGGGTGGGGCCGGCGGCGCGGATGCGGGGAGGGCCGGTGGTGCGGCGGTGGGCCGGGGCCTGCTCTCGGGCGTGGCAGCGCTGCCCTTCGCGGCCAATCTGCTGGCCTTCTATCTGTACTTCTACTTCCAGCACTATCTGGCTGTGTTCGCGGTGGAGCGGGCGTCCAGCGAGTTCTACAGCCTGGTGCTGCTCACCTGCTTCGTCCTGGTCATCGTGGTCCAGCCACTGGCCTCCGGCTGGATCCGTCGTATGCCCTACCGGTGGGCGCTGGTGGGGGGTTTCCTCGCGCTCGCCGCCGGGATGGCGGTCCTGGCGGCCGGCACCCGTCCGACGCTGCTCCTGGGCGGTGCGCTGATCACCTTCGGTGACATCGTGCTGTTCCTGAAGAACGACCTGGAGGCCTTGCGCCGCAGCCCGCGCTCCGATGCCGTCGTGTTCGGGCAGCAGCGTCTCGCGGCCGGCCTCGGCGCGTGCGCCAGCGGGATTCTCGGCGGACAGCTCTACGGTCTCGGCCTCGGTGCCGGAGAGACCGGCTGGTTCTGGCTGGCGGCCGCCGCGCAGTGTCTGCTTCTGCCGCCCCTGCTGCTCGCGGTGCGCGCGGCACCGGGTGCACGGAAACCGATCGACTCGACGACGCGAAGGAAGGCTGATTCCTGATGACACGGACGGACGGGTTCGAGGACGACGAGTTCTGGACCGGGTTCTACGACTTTCTCTTCTCCGAACAGCGCTACACGCAAGCGGAGGAACTCCTCGACTCCTCTCCCCTGTTGGACTTCACTCCCGGATCCCGCGTCCTCGACCTGTGCTGCGGCCCGGGGGTGTTCACCGTTCCGCTGGCCCGTCGCGGCCATCACGTCACCGGCGTGGACCGCAGCCCGGCGATGCTGGAGCGGGCGCGGGAGTTCTGCGGGGCGGCGGGGGCGAAGGCCCGCTTCGTCGGGACCGACGCGCTGCACCACGTCGAGCCGGAGGCGTACGACGTCGTGCTCAATATGTTCACGTCGTTCGGGTACTTCGAGGAACACGCCGACAACATGCGGGTGTTGCACAACATGCGCGCTTGTCTGCAGCCCGGTGGCCGTCTGCTGCTGGACGTGGCGGGCAAGGAGCTCCTGGCCCGAAAGGTCGTGCCGCCGAAGGTCGTCCACCGGGGCGGTGATCTGCTGGTGCAGACCGACACCGTGCTCGACGACTGGGCCCGGTTGCGCAGCGACTGGGTACTGGTCCGGGGCGACCGCGTGCACCGGGCGAGCCTGGTCTGGTTCGTGTACAGCGCGGTCGAGCTGCGGGCGATGGCCGAGGAGGCCGCATTTGAAGAGGTGGAGATCTTCGGCGGCTTCGACGGCCGGCCCTACGACCAGGACGCCGAACGGCTGATCCTTCGCGCCACCCGTAAGGGCTGAACGAGGCGAAGGGGGGGCGTGAAGCCATCGGTCGCGCGCCCTTTCCCGCCTCGCCCGCCACTCGTAATATCACCGGGTCATCGTCGCGACGGGGAATCAGGAAGCCGGTGTGAGTCCGGCACGGTCCCGCCACTGTGACCGGGAAGCGACACCTCTGGGAGACCACCGCGAGCGCGGTCGGGTCCCAGGGAACGTCGCTCCGGGAGTCAGGACACTGTCCCGTCGCGAGGGCTGTCCGAGGAGCGCGGACTCCGCAGGAGGCATCACGTGTACGACGGCATCCACCGTCCTTCCTTTTCGTCCCCCACCCGTCGGCGGGTCCTCCGCTGTGCGTTGGCTTCGGTTCTCGCCACGACCATCCTGGCGGGCTGCGGAGCGACGGACCGTGCGGACGACCGGGCCGGGGCCCCGGGGGCGAAGGGGTTCCCCGTCACCATCAACAATTGCGGCACCCGGACCACTTACGACAAGCCACCCACCCGGGTGGTGACCATCCACCAGCACCCGGCCGAGCTGATGCTCGCCCTCGGGCTGAAGAAGGCCATGGTCGGCACGGCGTTCCCCGATTCCGCGGTGCTGCCCGAGCACCGCCGTGACTTCAACAGAATTCCGGAGCTGGCGAAGAAGGAGCCGTCCTTCGAGACGGTCGTGGACGCCGACCCGGACTTCGTGTACGGCGGCTACGGCTCCGCGTTCGCGGAGAAGGAGGGACGCTCCCGCAAGGTGTTCGCCGAGGCGGGCATCCACACCTACCTGAACCGCGAATACTGCGGCAAAGGCCGTGTGGCCATGGCGGACGCCTACGAGGAGATCCGTACCATCGGCCGGATCTTCGGCATCCAGGGCAGGGCCGACGAGCTCGTGACCCGCCTCGAGGAACGCGTCGACAAGACGACCAAGACGGTCGAAGGCGGCCGACCGGTGCCGGTGTTCGTCTACGACAGCGGGGACAAGGCGGCCTTCACGGCGGGCGGCAAGAGCCTGGGCACGGAGATCATCCGGCTGGCCGGAGGGCGCAACGTGTTCGGGGACCTCGACGAGGTCTTCGGCGACGTCTCCTGGGAGCAGGTCGCCGAGCGCAAGCCCGAGGTCATCGCCATCTACGACTACCGCGGTTCGGGCAGCGTCGAGCAGAAGAAGAAGTTCCTCCTGTCCCACCCCGCCCTCGCCGACGTGCCCGCCGTCAAGAACCAGCGGTTCACGGTACTGCCGCTGACCTCGACCCTGGTCGGTGTGCGGCCCCCCTACGCGGTGGAGGACCTGGCCCGTCGACTGCATCCCGAGCGGTTCCGGTGACGGCCCGTCCGTCGGCCATGGCGGACACGGCCGGCACGGCGTCCCGGCGCTCGCGCTCTGACGGGATGCCACCGCGCCGACGGCGCAAGGTGCCGTATCCCTTGGTCCTGGTGCTGCTCGGCGCTCTCCTGCTGGTCTCGGTGACGGCCGGGCTGACCATCGGTTCGGTGAACGTGCCGCCCGGTGAGGTGTGGGGCATCATCGCCCACCGCATGGGGGCGCCGTGGCCGGAGCCGGCCTGGTCCCGGGCGCGGGAGACCATCGTCCTCGACGCCCGGGCTCCCCGGGTGCTGCTCGGCGCGGTGACCGGCTCCGGCCTCGCGGTGGTCGGCACGGCCATGCAGGCCCTGGTCCGCAATCCGCTCGCCGACCCGTATCTGCTGGGTGTGTCCTCGGGCGCCTCGCTGGGAGCGGTCCTGGTCATCGTCTCCGGTGTGACCTTGTTCGGCACGCTGTCGCTGTCGGTTTCCGCCTTCGCGGGAGCCCTGCTCACCCTGCTGCTGGTCTACGCGACCGCCCGGGCCGCCGGGCGGATCACCTCCGTCCGGCTGGTGCTCTCCGGAGTCGCCGTCGCCGCCGTCGCGACCGCCCTGACGGATCTCGTGCTCCTGACCGCCGACCGCGGCAACCAGGCGCGCGAGGTGCTCGCCTGGACGCTCGGGGGCCTCGGCGGAGTGCGGTGGGACACCCTCTGGCTGCCGGCGGGCGCACTGCTGGTGGCCGTCACGTTGCTGCTCCTGCAGGCCCGGTCGCTCAATCTGTTGCTGGCGGGCGAGGAGGCCGCCACCACCATGGGACTGGATGTGGCGCGGTTCCGCGGCCGGATGTTCGTGCTGCTCTCCCTCGTCACCGGTGTCCTGGTGGCGGCGGCCGGGCCCATCGGCTTCGTCGGGCTCATGCTGCCGCACATCGTGCGACTCTTCGTCGGCGGGGACCACCGCCGTGTCCTGCCGACGGCGGCTCTGGCGGGGGCGGTCTTCCTGGTGTGGGCCGACATCGCGGCCCGGAAGGTCGCCGCACCGCAGGAGATTCCGGTCGGGGTGCTGACCGCCCTGTGCGGTGGCCCGTTCTTCCTGTGGCTGATGCGCCGGGACGCCCGGCGGGGCACCGGCCGGGGGGTGGAATGAGCGCGACGGAACTGGACGTGGAGGGCCTCACGGTCACTGCCGGAGCGCACCGCCTCATCCGGGACGTGTCCGTGAGCGCCGCCCCCGGTGAGGTGGTCGGGGTGGTGGGGCCCAACGGCAGCGGCAAGTCGAGCTTGCTGCGCACCGTCTACCGGGTTCTGCGCCCGGATGCCGGGCGGGTGCTCGTCGACGGGGCGGACGCCTGGCGGCTGCCCGTGCGGCGGCTGGCACGCACGCTGGCGGCGGTGGTGCAGGAGCCCGGCGCCGATTTCGATCTGGTGGTGCGCGACGTGGTGGCCATGGGGCGCACTCCCCACAAACGTCTGCTCGACGGGGACACCGTCGAGGACGCCCGGCTGGTGGATTCCGCACTGGCACGGGTCGACGCGACGGAGCTGTCAGACCGCCCCTTCGACCAACTCTCGGGGGGCGAGCGACAGCGCGTACTGATCGCGCGGGCACTGGCCCAGCAGCCCGCCCTCCTGGTCCTCGACGAGCCGACCAACCACCTGGACATCCGGCATCAGATGCAGGTGCTGGGCCTCCTGCGCCGAATCCCCGCCACGGCTCTGGTCGCGCTCCACGACCTCAACCTGGCCGCCTACTACTGCGACCGCCTCTACGTGCTGCGGGACGGCTCGGTAGCGGCGTCGGGGCCGCCGCGGGAGGTGCTCACCGCCCGGCTGCTCGCCGAGGTCTACGGAGTGAGGGGAGAAGTCACCGTCCATCCCCGGACCGGCGCACCCCATGTCACCTTCCTCCCCGAGGAGGCGGCGACGGGCGGGGACGTGGTGGTGACCGGGGAACCGGCCGCGTCCACCGACGGGCGTCAACCGGACCCGTGGTCGTGCGGGGCCTGCGGCGAGGGGGCGGGAGCGGGGCGTTCCCGGCCGCCGTCGTGACCCGAGGCGACCACGGCGACGAGGCCGACGAGCACCGCGCCGACCGCGACCCGGCCCACCACCCGGGCCGCCCATGCCGGGAGTCGGGGCGGGGGCGGCCGGTCGGCGCCGCCTCCGCGCCGGCCGGGCCACGTGAGCCGCTCGGCGCGGCGGGCAGGGCGCAGCAGCCGTAGCAGGAGCAGGGCGGCGACGGGGAGTTGCAGCAGCCACAGCGCGGTGCGCGGCCACTCGGCGTACCAGACGTTGGTGCCGTACAGCAGGGTGTGCCAGACGCTGAGGACGTAGACGACGACGATGAAGCGGTGCAGTCTGCGCCAGGTGTGCGGGCCGATACGGTGCCGGACGTAGAAGAGCAGGCCCAGGGGGATGGCGAGATAGAGGGCGCCCTGTCCGATGGGGATGGCGAGCCGGCCGGTCCCCGAGGAGTACCCGCCGGGCACGAAGGTGTCCACGAACGCGTCCCAGAAGCGCTGAGCCCAGGTCAACTCCGCTTTGTAGCGTATGAGTTCCGCCGCGAACATCAAGGCGTGGGCGAGCATCAGCGCCATGGTGGTGAGGCTGGTGACGCGGTGCCGGCGTTCGAGCCCGGCCCTGGAGACCGGCAGCCGGCCGGGCCGGGGACCGGAGAGAAGCAGCCCGAGCATGATCGTGATCCAGGCCCACAGCAGTCCCGACCAGCCGAAGGCCTGGCTGAGGATATACATCCAGTAGGTGCCGGCGTCCTTCATGAAGGGCATGACCGCGACGGTCGCCGACTCCCCCGATCGCACACGCGCGAAGAGGAACAGGAAAACGGTAGCGGTGACGGCCAGGGCGGCGCAGACGTCGGGTACGGCGGACCGCGCGTCGGTCTTCAGCGCGGGCCCGCCGCGACGCCGAGGGCCGTCGGGCTCGCGTATGCCCTCTTGACTGCCGGAAGCGGATGTCGCGTCAGACCTCATACGCCGATCCTTCCGCGCGGGGGCCCGCCGTGTCCCAGGATCCTCAATTCCCGCCCCGGGGCCTTGCGTTGAGAGGCCCCACCACAGACGGCAACCTCAGCCGTTGGCGCTGTGGAGCCGGGCCTCCAGACCGTCGAGGACGCGCTGAAGCCCGTAGTCGAAGTTGTCCTCACGGACTTGCCGCGGATCCTTGCCGCGCTGCGCGAGCTGCCCCTCCGGCACCCGCAGGTGCTCCTGCGTGGCCCGCAGGCTCTCCACGAACTCCTGCTCGCTCCTGCCGCTCCGGGCGATCAGCGACAGATACGCGGCCTCGCTGGTCGCCATGCCGATGACGTACGCGATGAGCGTGTTCATGGCCTGGTCGGCCTCGTCCGGGGCGAAGCCCGCGGTCTTGAAGACGGCGAGCATGCGCTCCGACATCCGCATCACGTTGGGCCCCAGGTGGGCGAGGCCGACCTGTCCGAGTACGGAGGCGACCCAGGGGTGCCGCAGGGCCATCGACCGCAGACTGGCACCACTGCGGACCGCGGCCGGACGCCAGCCCGCCGCCTCGTCGGCGGCCGGCACCTCGAGCTCGCCGTACACCTCGTCCACGACCAGCTCGATCAGCTCGTCCTTGTTGGCCACGTGCCGGTAGAGCGACGTGGCCCCGGCACCCAGCCGGGTGCCCAGGCGCCGCATGCTCAGGGCCTCGAGGCCCTCGGCGTCCAGCAGCGCCACGGCCTCGGAGACGATCTGCTCCCGGCTCAGCTGCTCACGCCGGTGGCGCGGACGGGTCCAGACCGAGGCGATCGGCTGCTCATCGGCTGACATACGGCTTCCTCGTTCCCTGTCGGTCTCGCTCCCCGCCCACCCTAGAGCACACCGTGCGCAGTATGCGTACGGCGGCCCCAGGCCGGCCCCACCCCCTACCCGTAGTACTCCGGAGCTACGCGGAGAGTGCGCTCCCCGGCGGGACGCCGACCACTCGGCGCGATCCATAACTTCGGTACCGGAAACACGGAAGACACCCGGTACGGAAGGACCCCCACCATGGCGTTCCGCCCGCGCGGCAGCCGCCCGCTCCGCACGCTGCTCGCCGTGCTCGTCGCCGCTTCGGTGGCGGTGCCGGTCGCGGGAGCTGCCCGCCCCGCGGCCGTCCCGGCACCCGCCCCGGCCCTCCTCGCCCCGATGCGGGCCGCGACGCCCGCCGCCCTCGACGAGCGGTACGCAGTCAACCGCGACGGCATCCGGGCGGCCGGGCGGATGGCCGCGGACCACGGTGACCGCAGGCGGGCCGCGGTGCTGCGCGCCATGGCGGAACCGACGCGTCACTTCCTCTCCTTCGACGGCCGCGACGGCGGCCGCACCACCGAGGTCTTCGGTGACCTGTCCCGGGCCGAGCGGATAGCCGTACTGGTACCGGGCTCGGACACGAGCCTCGACACGTACGGGCGCTTCCGGGCCGGCGCCGTCGCGTTGCGGCAGCAGCTGGGCGAGCGGGCCGCGGTCATCGCCTGGCTCGGCTACCGGACACCGAGCACGGCGAGCCCCGAGGCGATGACTCCGGGGCGGGCCGAGGTGGCGGCGCCCCGGCTCCGGCGAATTTTCGAGGAGTTGCGTGCGGTGAAGCCCGCGGCCCGGACGTCGCTGCTCTGTCACTCCTACGGTTCGGTCGTCTGCGCCCGTGGCGCCTCGGGCCTGCGGGCCGACGCCGTCGTCCTGTACGGCAGCCCCGGCACCGGCACGGACAGCGTTGACGGGCTGCGCAGCCGGGCCGCCGTCTGGGCGGGCCGGGGCGCCGACGACTGGATCGCCGCCGTGCCCCATGCGCGGCTCCGACTGCCCTTCGTCACCGTCGGCTTCGGGACCGACCCGGTCGCGAGGGAATTCGGTGCCCGTGTCTTCGACGCGGGGACCGGCGGTCACAGCGACTATCTGAAGCCCGGTTCCGTGCCCCTGAAGAACATCGCCCGGATCGTCTCCGGACAGGCACCGTCCCTGGCCGGCCGTCATGCGTGATCTCGTCCGGCGGATCGACGCCGCCACCCCGCCCGACCGCGACCGGGCCGTCGACGCACTGCGCGCCCTGGCCATCCTCGGCGTGGTGCTCGGTCACTGGCTGGTGACCGCCCTGGTCGCCGACAGCGGCACGATACGCGGCATCAGCCCCCTGCACTACTTTCCCCGGCTCGCCCCCGTTTCCTGGGTGTTCCAGACCCTCGCCGTCTTCTTCCTGGTGGGCGGGTACGTCGGGGCCAGGAGCCATGCCGCCGCACGCGCCCGGGGGGTGACGTACCGTCAGTGGACCGGCGCGCGGACGGGCCGGCTGTTCAGGCCGGTCGCCGCCGTGCTGACGGTATGGGCGGTGGCGGCGGGAGCCATGCTGCTGTCGGGGGCCGGCTTCACGACCGTGCAGGCCCTGTGCAAACTGGTCGTGTCGCCGCTCTGGTTCCTGTTGGTCTTCACCGCGCTGACAGTGGCGACGCCGGTGCTGACCCGGCTCCACCCGCTGTGGCCTCTGGCCGTCGTGCTGTCCGTCGATGTGCTCCGGTTCGCCTTCGACGGTCCCGAGCCGCTCGGCTGGATCAACGTGGCGGCGGGCTGGATGGTCCCGTACTGCCTGGGGACGCGCTGGGCACGGCAAGGGCTGCCGGGACGGCCCGCGATCGGGTGGGGGCTGTTCCTCGGCGGTGTGTGCGCCACCGCCTCTCTCGTGCTGTTCGCCGGTTACCCGGCCTCGATGGTCGGCGTGCCCGGCGCCAGGATCTCCAACCTGAACCCGCCCACCCTCGCCGCCGTCAGCTTCGGCCTGGCCCAGAGCGGGGCGGCCCTGCTGCTGCTCGGCCCGCTGCGCCGGGTGTTGCGGCGGCCGGCGGTGTGGGCGGCGGTGGCGCTGGCGAACCTCTCCGCGATGACGGTGTTCCTGTGGCACCAGACCGCGATGATCGCGGTCACCGCCCTCGGTCTGCTCACCGGCAGCGCCCTGCCCGGTCTGCACACCGTCCCCGACGGGACCGGCTGGTTGCTCGCCCGGCTCGCCTGGCTGCCGGTGTTCGCGGGGGCGCTGCTGGTGTGCTGGGCGGCGTTCCGCGCCTACGAGCGAGGGCGGCCGCGCAAGGACAGCCGGGTCGTGCGCGAGGGGCGCCCCGCGCGGAAGACAGTGGTGCGCGGTGCCTAGAGTGGATCTTGTACAGGGGGAGAACATGGCGAAGTGGTCGAAGGGCGTACGGGCGGTGGCGCGCGCACTGCGCGAGGACCTGTGGACGGCCGCCCCCGCCCCGCCGCCCCACGCGCGACGGACGAGCTGGCTGGAATGGCGGCCCGCGCTCGCCGTGCCCTTGGCGCTGGTGGCGGGCTTGCTGCTGATCCTGAACGCCAACGACTACATGTTCGACTACCAGTTGAGCAAAGACCTCGGCTTTGCGCTCGCCTGTGTCCAGTCGGTGGCCCTCGTCGTCGCGATGTACCGGCCGGTCCCGGCCTGGTGGGCCACGACGCTCGCCACGTTCGTGGCCGCCCAGTCCCTGGCCGACACCAGGTTCGCCATGCCCTTCCCGTGGACCCACGGCGGGATCGGTGTGCAGGCCGGGGTGCTGTTCCTGGTGGCGTTGCGGGTCCGTGTACGGGCCTCGGTCACGGTACTGGTGATCAGTTCGCTGTCGGGGCTGGTCTGCCTGGCGAGCCCACCGCAGACGGGTTATTACCAGGACGCCGATGTGGCCGTCCCGGTCTTCGTCGCCGCGACGGCGATCGGCGCCGCGCTGCGCGGCCGCGCGGTGGCCCGTTCGCGACTGGTCGAGCAGGAGGAGCTCACCGCGGAGGAGCGGGCCCGGCGCACGCTCCTGGAAGAACGCAACCGGATCGCCCGCGAGCTGCACGACGTCGTCGCGCACCACATGTCGGTCATCTCCATCCAGGCGCAGGTCGCCCCGCACCTGGTCGAGAACCCGTCCGCGGAACTGAAGGAGAACCTCGCGGGCATCCGTGAGAACGCCGTCGAGGCACTCACCGAACTGCGCCAGGTGCTCGGCGTGCTGCGCTCCGAGGACCCGCTCCCGGAGACCGTACGGCACGCCCCGCAGCCCACCCTCGACCGGCTGGACGACCTGTTCGGCAACGTACGTAGTGCCGGGCTCACGGTCACCCGCCACACCAGCGGGGACCCGCTCCCGCTGTCACCGGGCGTCGAGCTGTCGGCGTTCCGCATCGTGCAGGAGTCGCTCAGCAACGCGATACGGCACGCGCCCGGCGCCGATGTCCGGGTGGAGATCGGGTACCGCTCCGCCGGGGTCACCGTGCGGATCACCAACACCGCACCGGACCGGCCCGCCCCGGCCTCGCCGGGCACCGGCCACGGCCTGCTCGGCATGCGCGAGCGCACTGCCATGCTGGGCGGCGACCTGGCCACCGGCCCCACCCCCGACGGCGGCTGGGAAGTCACCGCGATCCTGCCCGTACAGCCCCCCGCCGCGCCCGCCGAACCTGCCGAGGACACCCCATGACGACCATCCGCGTGCTGATCGCCGACGACCAGATGATGGTCCGCCAGGGCTTCACGGTGCTGCTCAACGCCGAGCCCGGCATCGAGGTCGTCGGGCAGGCGGTGGACGGGCTCGACGCCGTCGCCAAGGTCGCCGAACTGCACCCCGACGTCGTCCTGATGGACATACGGATGCCCGGACTCGGCGGCATCGAGGCGACGCGCCTCATCACCGAACCGGCCGATGCCACCGTGAAGGTCCTCGTCCTGACCACCTTCGACCTCGACGAGTACGTGTACGAGGCGCTGCGGGCGGGCGCCTCCGGGTTTCTCCTGAAGGATGCCTCCGCCGCCGAACTCGCCCAGGCCGTACGGGTCGTGGCGGACGGTGACGCCCTGCTCGCGCCGAACATCACCAAGCGTCTCATCGCCGAGTTCTCCCGCATGAGCGGCGCCCCGCGCGCCCCGCTCAAGGAACGCGTCGGTGACCTGACGGAACGCGAGACGGAGGTCCTGTCCCTGATCGCGCAGGGCCTGTCGAACGCGGAGATCGCCAAGCGGCTGGTGGTGGCGGAACAGACCGTGAAGACCCACGTCAGCCGGATCCTGCTCAAGCTGGGCCTGCGCGACCGTACCCAGGCGGCCGTCTTCGCCTACGAGACGGGACTGGTGCGCCCGGCAGGCTACTGAGCGGTGCGGCGAAACACCCCACTGGCGCGAGGAGACATGGCTAAGGTGAACGAGAGTCTCAAGTGACGGGGGTGGTCACGGATGTTCGGCAAGTCCTGGCTTCGGGGTGTGGCGGCGGCGCTCATCGTGCTGGTCTCGGCACCGGGTACCGCCAACGCGTCACCACCGGACAGAGCCCCGGTCGTGCTCTTCCCCGCGTTCCACGCGACCAAGCTCAAGGTGAGTGTCGACCAGCAGACCGGGGCACCCGAGTGCCCCCGGTCGGGCAGTTTCGAGGACTGGTACGGCAACGACCGCCCGAGCACCGTGTTCAGTCAGGTCTGCCAGGACCGGCTGCTCACCCTTCGCTACGACGCGGATCCGTCGAAGCCGATGTCCGCGCGCTTCTCGAACCTGGCGGGGGTCGACGTCCGGGTCATCGACTACGGCAAGACCGGCAGCGCGCCGCTCTACGAGCCGCTCTACCGTCGGCTCGAAGCGGAGGGATACCGGCGGGACACCGACATCCGGGTCGCCGGTTACGACAGCCGGCTCACCCCGGACATCGGCGGCTTCCTCGAACGGACCCGCCGGCTCGTCGAGACCGCCTACCGGGACAACGGCAACCGCCGCGTGCATCTCGTGGGCCATTCGAACGGGCCCGTCTACGCGCACTATCTGCTCACCCACACCACACGCGCCTGGCGGGACAAGTACATCCAGGGGTTCACCCCGATCGCGGGGAACCTCCCCGGGCAGGGGCTGAGTTACTCGTTGCCCTTCACCGGGCTCAACACCAGGGACTTCAGCTACCCGACGACCAAGGAGAACGCCGCGAGCAGCGCACGCATGCACGCCGGCGCCCCGTCGACGTACATGGGTGCCGCCGACCCGAAGATCTTCGGCGATCGCGAGGTCGTCGTCCAGGACACCTCGACCGGCGTCTCCTACACACCACGCGACCACGCGAAGCTGTTCACCGACGCGAAGCTGCCGGTGGCCAAGGAGATCGCCGATCACTACATCGGCTTCGTCGCGTTCACCGAGGCCGGATCGTTCCCGGATGTCGACGTGTACGCCGAGAAGGGCTCCGGTCTCCCGACCGCCGTGGGAGCGCGGCTGGCGAACCTGTCCCCGGGGCAGATCGTCGGCGGCGACCAGTTCCTCACCCGGGACGGCGACGGCAACCAGGAGGACATCACCAACGAGGCGGTGCTCGCCTGGCGGGCGATGCCGTGCCACGACTTCAGCCTGACCGACAACCCGGGCGTCGACCACTTGTCCCTGGCAAGCCACCCCGACGTGCTCGACCGGCTGGTCACTCACCTCAAGCGTTCGCCCTGACACCGGTGCCCTCAGCCGAGGGCGGCACCATCCCGCCATCGGGTCAGCTCGACGCGGGCATTGGCGGTTTCGGCGTGGTCGGGGCCCAGCACCCTCAGGTAGTCGGCCATCAGCTCCTCCAGGGCGGCGGTCGCGCCGGTGGCGTCACCGGCCGCCCCCTGGCAGCGGGCCAGTCCACGGCGGGCGTGAAGGGTGTTGGGGTGATCGGGTCCCAGCACCCGAAGGCTGTCGGTGAGCAGTTCCCGGTACGCGGCGGCGGCGTGGGCGGCGTCGCCCGCTTCGGCCCGCCAGTGGGCGAGGTCGGAGCGGGCGGTCAGGACCGTGGGATGGTCGGGGCCCAGGACGCGGAGGTAGTCGCCCAGAAGGTGCTCGAAGGCCGTGGCGGCACCGGCGGCGTCCCCCGCAGCCCCGCGCCACCACGCGCGGCCATGACGCACGTTCAGGGTGTCGGGGTGGTCGGGGCCTAACACCCGCAGATGGTCGGCCAGCAGTTCCTCGAAGCCGGTGGCGGCGCCGACGGCGTCGCCCGCCTCTCCCCGCCAGTGGATCAGGTTGCCGCGCGTGACCAGGCAGTGGAGGTGGTCGGGGCCCAGCAGCCGCAGGTAGTCGGCCAGGAGCTCCGCGAAGCCGGTGGCGGCGCCGGCGGCGTCGCCCGCCATACCCCGCCACCAGGCCAGAGCGTGCCGGGTGTCCAGGGTGTCGGCGTGGTCGGGGCCCAGCAGCCGCAGTTCGTCGGCCGACAGCTCCTGATATGCGAGGGCCGCGCCCGCCGCGTCCCCGGCCATGCCCCGCCACCAGGCCAGGCGGCGCCGGGCCTGGAGGGCGTCGGCGTGGTCCGGGCCCCGGTGCCGGCAGGCGGTGGCGTGGAGGTCCTGGAAGTGGGTGACGGCAGAGATGACGAGACCGGCGTGACCGAGGCTGTCTCCGGTGCGGAAGAGCACCGGATGCGCCCGGGGCTCCCACAGGGCGCCGGGGGCGCAGGCGGTGAGGGCGGCGGTGTTGGCGCGCAGGGCCCGGGCGAGGGCGGTGTCACGTTCGGTGTCGGGCCAGGCGGTGAACAAGGCGTCCGCGCAGGTGCGTGCCAGGGTGTCGCGCGCGGTCTCCGGCAGGGTCTCCCTGGTGGCGCGTTGGACGAGGGCGTGGACGCGCACCGCCTGGTGGGGTGTGCCGGGGGTGTGGTCGGCCAGGCTGAGCCGGTGCAGGCACCGCAGGGCGTCCGCCGCGTCCTCGATGCCGATGGGGTGGCCCGGCCGGTGTCCGTCCTGGCCGGGGGTGCGTCGCTCAAAGAGGTGGGCCAGGGCCGGGGGCGAAGTCAGTACGGTGGTGGGGATGCCGTTGGGGTCGAGCAGGGCGATCAGCTGCAGCATGGGCCGTGCCAGGCCGCGCGGGCGCAGCCGGTCGGCGTGCTGGACGGACAGGGACCAGGTGGCGGCGACGGTGGCGCGGTGGGCGTCGGGCAGACCGCTGTCCTCCGGTACCAGGTCGGGCAGGGTGCGGGCCCGGTCGGCCAGTCGGGCGCGGTACTCGGCGCAGCTCAGGTGGAGGTCGACCAGGTAGGTGGCCGCCTGGGCCAGGGCGAGCGGCAGCCGGCCGAGGTCGCGGGCGAGCGCCGCAATGTCTTCGGGGTCCTCCCGGCGGTCCTGCGCGGCGAGCTTCGCGGTGAGGTAGGCGACGGACTCGGCGGGGGTGAACAGGCCGACGTCGACGCGGTCGCCGGGCAGGGCGGCGTCGCGGCGGCGGGTGGTGACCACCGTCCGGCCCCGCGGGTGCGTAGGGGGCCACAGCGCGAGCCGGCCGCCGAGGCCGCTCAGGTCCGCGGGGTCGGCCACGTCGTCCAGCACGATCAGCCATCGGCGGTCGGTGGACTGTGCCCAGTTCAGGAAGCGGGCGGCGGCGCGCTCGGGGTCGTCGGTGCCGAGGTGCCGGGTGTCGTCGGTGCCGGTCACCGCGGCGGCGGCCTCGGCGTAGGCGCTCAGGATCGCGGCCCTGTCGGTCGCGGTGACCCACACCAGCAGGTCCGTACCCCCGGCTTCCCAGGTGGTGCGGGCGTGGTGGGCGGCGAGCTGGGTCTTGCCGGCTCCGCCGGTCCCGGAGAGGACGTGGCAGAGCGCCTCGGGACCGCCCGTGCCGGCCGTGCCGCTCAGGGCGTCGGCGGCGGCGCGGTGCTGGAAGCAGTCCGCCTGCCGGGGGACGATCCCGACCGATCGTGGCCAGGGGACCGGCGCGCGTGGCGGGGCGTGGTATTCGAGCCGACCGATGGTCAGGGCCGCGATGCTGTGGTCCCGGGCGGTGACCGAGGCGGCGTCGGGGACGTTCGGGGCCGTGTGCGCGCCGGGTGCGGTCAGCCCCGTTCCGGACCCGGCTGCGGAGGGTTTCCCAGCGCCACGTCCCCCATGACGCCGGCGGCCGCCGATCCGTGGTCGGCGCGGATGTCCACCCTCCCGCCGACGGCGAGTCCTCCGTCCCCCGCCGAGACGGCGTTCGTCGCCCGCCGGGCCGATGCCACCATGTCACGCAGCTGACCGGCGACTTCGGCGCGTTCCGCATCGCCGAGGTTCTCCAGCAGGTCCTCGAACCGGGTCTGCCAGGACGCCCCGAGAAGGACGCGTAGCCGCTCGGCCTCCTGGGGGCCGGCGCCTTCGAGCTGGGCCACTGTCCGGTCGAGGCGCCGGGCGACCAGCCCGCTCCCCGAAGTGTCGCCACGGCGGAAAACACCGGCCACCCGCTCCCGGAACGCCGCCCAGGCGTCCGTGCCCGCTGCCGAGGCCACCGCCGCCCCGGCTGCCGAGGCCAACGCGATCAACGACTGATCCAACAAGTCAGTCCCCTCCCCCGCTGTCTTCCCCTGTTCCGCGCTGCCCCTCGCAAGGCGACGCGGCCCGGGGAATCGAGCGTATCGGCGCGGGAGCGTCACGCACCCGGCGATGCGGCAATCGGAGAACGGGAAGGGCCGCGGCCTACGCCTTCCACCGTTCGTGGGACGGGCCTATCGTGGTCCGCAGGCAGAGCGCGAGGACTCATTGGGTACGGGCGCAGGCTGATACCCGGTGTTCCACCACGGGGGGGGGACATGTCCGACCTACTGCGTTTCGACTTGGCCGAGCACGGCTCGATCATGGTGGAGGTCGAGGCGGACGAGCCGGGGATCGCGAGAGCCTCGCGGGTGGGGAATCTGATCACCTCCACCACGGAGTCGTTCGAAGCCGCGCTCGATCACGTACGAAGAGCGGCCGACGCCGCCCTCAGCGGCTTCCGGAGCATGGAGGCGCGGCCGGACGAGGTGCAGATCCAGTTCGGTGTCCGTCTCAACGCCGAAGCGGGTGCGGTCATCGCGAGGACCGGCGCCGACGGGCATCTCCAGGTCTCCCTGACCTGGCGCCGGGAAGCGGTGCCCGCCCCACCATCTGCCGAACCGGACGGTCGGGGCTTCGACGGCCCACGTCCGGCGAACTGACGCCCCGGCGATCCGACGTCGCGGATGCGGGAGTCATCGGGCAGCGCCATCGAACGAGCCATCGCCGTCATCGACGCCGGGGGCCCGTCCTCCGGCCTCGCCTTCCTCGTCGGTCCGCGTGAAGTGATCACCTGTGCGCATGTGGTGGAAGCAGCGGTCCATCCGCACCCCGCGTCCTGGATCGGGCACCGTCTCACCTTGGTCTTCCCTCTGGTGGCGCCGGGCGAGCCCGTCCTCGCCGAGGTCGTGACCTGGCATCCGGTGGCCGACGACGAGTCGGGCGATGTGGCGGGGCTGCGTGTGCTGGGCCCCCTGCCCCCGTCCGTACGGGCCGTGCGCCTCAGCCCCGTGACGGAGTTGTGGGACCACCCCTACCTGACCTTCGGGCTGCCCGAGGGCAGGTCCATGGGCGTGTGGAGCCGCGGCAGGCTGCTCGCCCGCCAGGCGGGCGGGTGGCTCCAGCTGGAGGACACCCGCACGACCGGATTCCCCGTGGCGCGCGGGTTCAGCGGCGCGCCCGTCCACGACCTACGGCTCGAAGCGGTCGTCGGCATGGTCGTCGCCGTCGAGACACGCGCCGAACGCCGCACCGGGTACGCCCTCCCGACGTCGGCTCTCCTGGACGCCTGGCCGGACCTGCGTTCCGCCGTCGACCCGCCCAGTCCCTACCGCGGGCTCGAAGCGTTCCGGCCGGAGGACGCCGCCGTCTTCCACGGCCGGGAACGGGACGTCGACCGTCTGCACGCGTTGACGGGATCCCACCGTGTGGTCCCGGTGGTGGGGGGATCGGGCAGCGGGAAGACCTCGCTCCTGCACGCGGGGCTGGTGCCACGGCTCGCGCGCTCGGACACCCCGTGGGCGGTGCTCCGGCCCCGGGCGGGAACGACTCTCGGCTCGGCGCTGGCCCGTTCCCTGGCGAGGCTGACGGCACCGCCCTCCCCCGACGGTACGCCGCCCGGCCATGAGCTCGTGCGGTCGCTCGAGGAGGACATCGCCCGGGGACGGCTGCCCGACATCGTCGTCGGCGCCGCGGAATCACACCACCGGGAACTCGTCCTGATCATCGACCAGTTCGAGGAGCTCGTCATCGCCTCCACCGAGGAGGACGACCGTGTCCTCGAACAGCTCCTGTCGCTGGCTGTCGGCGGGCCCTCGGCGCGGCCGGCGGTACTGCGGCTGGTGGTCGCCCTCCGCGCGGACTTCTTCGACGCGGCGCTGCGCCACCCCGTCCTGAGCCGGATGGTCACCGAACACCCGCTGCTGCTGCGTCGGCTCTCCGTCGACGACCTGCGACGGGTCATCGAGCGCCCGATCGCACGCTGGTGGGGCATCGGATTCGAGGCAGGGCTGGTCAGCCGCATCCTCGACGAGGTGGGCTCGGCGGCCGAGCCCTTGCCGCTGGTGCAGTTCACCTTGAGCCTGCTGTGGGAGCAGCGCAGCGCCGGCCTCATGACGCACCGGGTCTACGAGGGCTTCGGTGGCGTCACCGGGGCCCTCGCCCACTACGCGGAACGCGTCTGGCGCGACGGTCTGGAGCCCGCCGGGCAGGAGGACGCACGGTGGTTGTTCACCCAGTTGGTGCGACCGGACGCCTCCGGACGGCACACGGGGCGGGCGGTGGCGCTGGACGATCTCACCCCACGGCGCCAGTCGGTGGTCGACCGTCTCTCGACGGCCCGGCTCCTCGTCTCGGACAAGGATCCGGAAGGTCGCTGGACCGCGAGTCTCGTCCATGACGCGCTGATCGGCGCGTGGCCGCGGTTGGCGGGCTGGGTCGCCGAGGACAGGACGTTCCGGGTGTGGCAGGAGGAGCTGCGGGGCCATATCGCCCTCTGGGAGCGCGGCGGTCGCGAACGCGGCGGGCTGCTCACCCGACGGTCCCTGCAAGCCGCCCTGCGATGGCTCGACGAGCGCAAGGCGGACCTGACCGAGGCGGAACGCTCCTACATTCTGGCCGGTCGCAGCGCCAGGCGCCGCCATGCGCTGTTGCGGACCGGCGGTGTCGCCCTGGCCGTCTGCCTGGTCCTGGCGCTCGTCGCCGCGGTCGTGGTGGTCGATGTGAGAAGTCGTCAGGCCGCCGATACGCGCAGGACCAGCGCGTCCAAGCAACTTGCCGCGCGGGCGAAGGACGCCGCGACCGCGCCCGACACCGCGGGGCTGGCCGCTGTCGCCGCCTACCGGACGGAGGCGACTCCCGAGGCCTGGGAGAGTCTGCTGCTGCAGTTCCTCCGCACCCGGCACCACCAGGCTCTCCTCCCCTCTCCCGACGGGGAGGAGATGGCCTACACCACGGGCTCGCACGGCCGGCTCGTCGCCGCGAGGAGCAGCGAGGGGCGCGTCCTGGCCTGGCGCCCGGGAAGCGGGGAGCGCGCCCGGGTGCTCGTGGACGGACGCGCCCGTGCCGTCGCCGTGTCGAAGGACGAGAGTCACCTGGCCACCGCGGTGCCCGGCGACGAGGTCGCCCTGTGGGACGCTCGAACGCATCGGCGTGTCCGGTCGCTCCCGGTTCCCCCGGTCCAGGAGGGAGCCGGCCGTAGTGTCGTCAGCCTGGCGTTCGACGCCTCGGGTCTACGGCTCGTGGGCATGGCGGCCGGAGGGCTCGGCGCCGTCGTCTGGGACCTGCGCCGGGCGGACGGGGCTCCGGCGCTCATCCGGCCCGACGCCGCGGGGCGGGAAAAATTCTCCCGCGTCTGGCCGGGGACCGAAGGGCGCGTCCTCACCGAGGGGAGGGCCGCCGCCACGCACGCCGCGGGAGCCGGCACCAATGAGGTGACCATCTGGTCGGGCCGCCCTCCCCGTCCCGTCCGCGGCACTGCCCTCGCGCCGGCCGACGAGGGGAACGGCCGGGTCGTGTCCTCGTCGGGGGAACAGGCTCTCGCCTGCGAATTCACCGACAACGTCGGCACGTGGCAGCTCACCGACCTCGTCTCCGGGCGCCACCGCACCCCGGGCTACGCGTCCGAGCTCGCCCCCTGCAACCTCGAGGAGACCCATCTGATCGAGCTCGGTGACGGTTCCCACGCCGCGGTCCTCGCGACCGAGGCTTCCGTGGGCGTACGGCCCGCTCCCGAAGCCACCGCGGACGGCCGCGACGACACCTACGAGAAGGTGGCCGAATACGGACTGATGTCCGCGCGGGACCGGCTGCCGCTGCCACTCGGCGGGCCGCGGAACGGCATGGTGGTGACCACCACCGCCAACACCCTTGTCGCACTGGGCGAAGACGACCGGCTGGTTCCGGTGGGCATGGACGGAGCGGCGTCGAGCCTCGTGTCACGGGACGACGGCCGCTATGCCGCGCTGGTGGACAAGGAGTCCCGGCTTCGGCTGTACGACCTCGGTACCGGTCGGCAGATCGCCGACGAGTCGGCGCCGCGCGAGGCACGCCTCGCCTTCGTGGGGAGGTTCCTGGCGCAGAGCCGCAGCGACGGCATCGTGCTGCGTTCGCTCCCGTCCCTGCGAGAAGCGAGACTGATCGCCCCGCCCCGGTCGGCCGACGAGCGCGACCGGCCCGAGGCCATCGGCGCGGACTCGGCAGGCCGCCTGCTGGTGTGGCGCGACGGCATGCTCACCCGGTGGGACGTCGACAGTGGCAGGAGCATCGGCCGGCCCCTGCCGGTGGCGGCCCCCGGGCCGGCTCCGCGAGCGGGCGCCGGTGGGGCCCGGCCGGAGGCGGAGCTGGTTCCCCGCCCCGGCACCGGGCAGGTCGCCCTGGTCGTGCACGGCATCGCCGATGTCGGTGTCCGGGACCTCCACCGGCGGAAACAGACGAGGACGTTCAGCACGGCGTCCGGCACGACCGCGGAGGGCGCCGTCTTCAGCCCTGACGGCGACCGTCTCGCCCTCATCGATTCCCACGGTCGGACCACGGTGCACCGGTTCGCCGACGGCAGGACGACGGGGCTCCTCTCGGGCACCGACAACAGCGACCGGCTCATCGGCTTCAGCGGCGGATATCTGGCGGCCTTCGACCGCAGGGCACGCCTGAGCGCCCTCGGCCCTGACGGCCACCTGGTCCAAGCCGATCTGGTGGGGCCCGAGTTGCGGCAGACCGCGACGAACCTGCGAATGGCGGTCACACGATCCGGCGAGACCCTTCTGATCGCGTCCGGAAGGCAGGTCCGGCCCGTGCCCTTCGGCCCCGGGCGATGGATCAGGCATCTGTGCGCTCTGGTGGGTCGCGAGCCCACCGCGACCGAACGCCGGACATTCCCGAAAGGGAGTGACGACGACACGCTGTGCCCGGCCCCCGAACCAGAGGTGAAGCGATGAACTTACCCCGAGCGGTCCCCGCTCTCACGCTGCTCGCCCTGTACGCCGCCACGGGGTGCGCCTCGTCACCGGACGAGGTACGCGCCCGCCCGTCCTCCGGCCGCCCGACCGGATCTTCGTCCGGAGCGTTACCTGCCGGCTCTCCCGCACCCTCCTCCGCCTCGCCGAGCGGAGAGCGGGACGACTTCGAGGCTCGCACGGTCCGCCGGCTGATGGCTGAAGCGGGGGTGAGTGATGTGTTCAACGACCCTGCCGACCAGCCCGGCCCCCTACGGGCCGTGGCCGGTGTCTGCCCCCACGTCGTGACCGATTGCCAGGTCCTCTACTTCTTCCACGGCTCCAGGAAGGTCGGTGATCTCACCACGGAAGTGGTGTCGGTCCGGTCCTCGGACGGTACGACCGTCACGGTGCGCTTCCCCCAGTTCAGGACCGGCGACCCCCAGTGCTGTCCGTCCGGGCGGCCGAAGGACGTCCGCTGGCGCTGGGAAGGCTCGTCGCTCAAGCCGGACTTCACCCTGCCACCCGGCGCGAAGTGGAACCAGCTGGACAAGAAGCCCCGTTGGTGAACAGCCTTCATCCGGCCTCACGTGGGCGCCTGAGGCCGGCTGCCGTGGTGGGCGAGAGCCGCGTGCGGGTCGCCGCCGGCGGGGAGGTGGTCGGTGTGGACCGTCGCCGCGGTCAGCCGGGGAACGGCGTGGATCAGGGCGTGTTCGGCCGCGACGGCCAGCTCGTGGGCCTGGACTACGGTCAGGTGCGACGCGACGATGATGTCGGCCTCGGCCCGCAGTGCGTGACCGATCCACCGCATCCGCACCTGCCCGGTGTCCAGCACGCCGTCGACACCACGCAGCGCGGTCTCCGCGGTGTCGACGAGGGCGGGGTCGACGGAGTCCATCAGACGCCGGTAGACCTCGCGGGCCGCGTCCTTGAGGACCAGCAGAATGGCAATGGTGATCAGCAGGCCGACGATCGGATCGGCCGTCCGCAGGCCAAGTGCGGCACCGCCTGCGCCCAGGAGGACGGCCAGCGAGGTGAAGCCGTCGGTCCGGGCGTGCAGACCGTCGGCCACCAGCGCGGCGGAGCCGATCCGCCGCCCGGTGCGGATGCGGTAGCGGGCGACCCACTCGTTGCCGGCGAACCCGACCACGGCGGCCGCGGAGACCGCCCAGAGGTGGGTGAGTTCACGGGGGTTCAGCAGCCGGTCGACGGCCACGTAGGCGGCCAGGCCCGCGGAAGCCGCGATGGTCGCCACGATGACGATGCCCGCCAGGTCCTCGGCGCGGCCGTAGCCGTAGGTGTAACGGCGGTTCGCCGCCCGCCGCCCCAGCAGGAACGCGATTCCCAGCGGGACGGCGGTCAGGGCGTCGGCGGCATTGTGGATCGTGTCGCCGAGCAGCGCCACGGATCCCGACAGGGCGACGATCACGGCCTGGACGACGGTCGTCGCCCCCAGGACGACCAGGGAGAACCACAACGTGCGCATCCCCTCACGGGAGGCCTCCATCGCCGCGTCCACCTTGTCGCCGGCCTCATGGCGGTGCGGGGTGACCAGATGGGCGAGCCCGTGCCGCAGACGGGACGCGCGGGAACGCTCCCCGCCCTGCCGATGCCCCGATCCGCCGCGGTCGTGGTAGTGGTCGTGGGTGCGCGTGTGCCGAAACCCCTCCATGACATCCCACACTGGCACACCGATCCGATTGCGGCTACAGCCGTCATACACCCTGTGACCAGGTGCGATTGCCTCGCAACAGCACCACGCCGCCAGATCCCCCTTCTCCCCCCCTCCCCCGGCCGACCGTCCCGGTAACGGCACTCCCGGGGCCTGGCGCGTCGAGGGGCGCTTTCCTACAATCCAGGCCGCCAGCGCAATCGCACCGGATCCGACGCCACCAGGAGCCGACATGGCCTTGTCCCGCTCTCCCCGTCGCACCCTTACCGCCGGCCTGTTCGCGGCGACCGTCGTCTTCGCCTCCTGTCTCCAGACCGGCCCCGCGGGCGCCCGGCCCGCCGGTGACGCCGCCGTCGGTTTCGGCTGCGCCACCGGCGCGGGAGGCGTCAAGCTGGACACCACGTACAACCCCGACACCAAGCGGTACGAGCTCAACGACCCCAAGCGGGGCAACCACAAGACCTATGACATGAACGGCAGCACGACGGGCACCGGCACCCTGGTCACCGACGACGACAACGTCTGGTGCGACAACGATCCTCACCACCGGCAGGCGGACGCCGTGGCCGCCCATTACATCCACTCCGTGTTCTGGGACTACTTCCTCGACGCGCACGGCAGAAAAGGCATGCGGAACGACGGGCGGGCCGGTTGCAGCCGCGTCCGCTACGGCAACGAGGCCGCCTTCTACAACCTCGCCACCTCCTGCATGACCTACGGCACCGCAACCTCGACGCGCCGGTACCTCACGCGCATCGACGTCGGTGCGCACGAGATGACCCACGGCGTCATCGCGGCGACCGCCAACCTCGGCTACTTCGGGGAGACCGCCGGGCTGGGCGAGGCGATCGGCGACATCTTCGCCGTGGCCGCGGAATTCCACGCCGGCAACCGTGCCGACCCCGGCGACTACCTCATCGGCGAAGGCATCGACATCTCGGGCGACGGCACTCCCCTGCGTTACCTGGACAAGCCGTCAAGAGACGGCGCTTCCAAGGACTACTGGTACTCCGGCATCAGCCAGATACATCCGCAGTATGCCTCGGGCCCCGCGAACCACTTCTTCTACCTGCTCGCCGAGGGCAGCGGGCAGAAGGTCATCAACGGCGTCTCCTACAACAGCCCGACCTACGACGGCCGCCCGGTCACCGGCATCGGACGATCCGCAGCCGAGAAGATCCTCTACAAGGCACTCACCGAACGCATGACGTCAAACGTCAACTACCACGGCGCGCGCCAGGCGACGCTGGCCGCAGCCGCCGATCTCCACGGGCAGGACAGCGCCCAGTACCGGGCGGTGGGAGCCGCGTGGACCGCGGTCAACGTCAAGTGATCCCTTCGCGACTGAGCCATGTCCCCCATGGTCCCAGCCGTTCAGAAGTACGAGTGCAGTTCCCCACGTCGGCGAACGTCCGCCGTGACGCAGTGGAAGCAGCCGCCGAACCGGATCACGTTGCGGAAGCTCACCTGCAGGACGTCGAGAACCCAGTCCTGCAGGAAGTCGATCACGGGGCCTCGCCCGCCTCCACGACGACTCGCCGCTTGTCGACCATCTGCATCGGCGCGTGGTCGGCGACCTCTACCAGGTGGACGCGGTAGGAGTCCCCGAGGTGCCTGCGGACCCATTCGATGCCCGCCAGGTTCATCACGTGGCTGCGCTGGGCGAAGAGGTCACGTCCGCAGCGGACGAAGTCGGCCGCGTCGAAGGTCGGTTCCGCCTCCGTGGTGGCGTACCGGCCGCTGCGGTAGGGACGCTCGTCGTCGAAGTCCTCGTCGTACAGGCTGTCCAGCAGCCGTGGCCGGGGGCACTGATCCACTTGGCACCCCGGCGGAAGTAGTCCATGAGCAGACGCTGGTACGCGTGTGCCTCGAAGTAGCGGGAGCGCCAGGCCATGGGCGACTCGGGCCGCGAAATCCTCCAGCTCCGCGGCGGCGCGAGCGGTGTATTCGGCGGGTCCCACTCGTTGTACGACTCGACGGGCGAGGTGGTGACCGCGGGGTCTGCCACGGGGTCTACAACGGCCATGATCAGCTCTCTTCCGGTGCGGCGGTGTGGCGTCACCATTGGACGGCCGCACGCGGCGGCTCTCCACCGGGCACCGCGCGAGGCAGGTGCTCACGACGGGTGTGCTGTTCGTGGGTTCTCCGTCGTCCTCCGCGTGGACGGGGCATGGAGGGAGGCGAGCCGACCGCTCCGCCACTCGGGTGAGTACGGGCGGGCGCCGACGCCGCCCGCTCTCCCTCCGTCGGCGGGGGGACTGCCCCTCCCGGGCCGCCCCGGAAGGGTGCCCGGGATTGGCCTCCCGACGTGCGGGTACGGGTAGCTGAGTGATGACCATTGGTGTGGAGGAGGAGTACCTGCTGCTCGACCCCGTCACCGCCCTGCCTGTGTCCTTGGCCGAGGAAACGCGTGCGGCGGCCGGGCTGCAGCGGATCGCGGGCGAGGAAGAGGTCCAGCCGGAGCTGCTACAGGCCCAGGTGGAGGTCGCCACCCCGGTGTGCGAGGACCTGGCCGAGGTCGGCGGGCACCTGTTGCGGCTGCGCCACGCGGTGAGCGCCGCTGCCTCGACCGTCGGCTGCCGGGCAGCCGCCACCGGGGCGGCGCCGCTCACCGGCGGGATCCCGGTCCCGGTCACCCCGAGCCCCCGCTATCTGGCGCTGCGCGCGGAAGGGGCGCGGCTGGTCGACGAGCAGCTGGTCAACGGCATGCACGTGCACGTGGCGATGCCCGACAGGTCAGCGGGCGTGGCGGTCCTCAACCGGGTCCGCCTGTGGCTACCCCTGCTGGTGGCCATGGCGGGGAACTCCCCGCTGTGGCGTGGCCAGGACACCGGATTCGCCAGCTGGCGCACGGTGGTCTTCGGCCGCTGGCCGGTCAGCGGGCCTCCTCCCCACTTCGCCGACGCGGCCGACTACGAGCGGCGGGTGGACGCACTGGTGAAGGCCGGGGCGATCGCCGACACCGGCCAGGTCTACTGGCAGGCACGCCTCTCCGACCGGTACCCCACCCTCGAGGTGCGCTGTTTCGATGTCCAGCTCAGGGCGGAGGAGGCGGCGATGTTCGCCGGTATCGTCCGCGCGCTGGCCGCCACCGCCCTGCGCGAGGAGAACACAGGGGTCCCTGTCCCCCCGTGTCTGCCGGAGGCGCTGTACGCGGCGAACTGGCACGCGGCCCGGCACGGTCTGGAAGGCAGACTCATCGACCCCCAGGGCTGCCAACGGTCCGCCGGGGACCTTGTCTGCGCGCTGCTCGACCACATCGCTCCCGCACTCGAGGACAACGGGGACACCCGCGAGGTGACCTCCCTGCTGCATCAGTTCCTTCAGCGCGGCACGCCGGCCGACCGGCAGCGGCAAGCATGGGCCGACGGCGGGCTGCGGGCGCTGGCCGACCTCGTCGCGCTCGAAGGCACCGCGGACTGAGCAGCGCAAGCGCGGGGCTGGGAGCGGGGTTCCGCGGGATACGCCGAAGGGCGGCGGCACCGGGTGGGGTGCCGCCGCCCTTCGGCGTGCGGTGTCAGCTCCCTTAGTACGCGGAGTTGACGTTGTCCATGGAGCCGTACTTGTCGGCGGCGTAGTTGCAGGAGGCGGTGATGTTGGCGACGGGGTCGTAGGGGTCCCAGGAGGTGCCCTCGACGTGGTAGGCCTTGAAGGTCGGGTCGATGATCTGCAGCAGGCCCTTGGACGGGACACCGTTGGCGGCGTTGATGTCCCAGTCGTTGATCGCACGCGGGTTGCCGGTCGACTCGCGCATGACGTTGCGCTTGATGCCCTCGTAGGTGGCGGGGATGTTCTTGGACTTCAGGATGTCCAGGGACTCCTTGATCCACCCGTCGAGGTTGTCGGCGTAGGCCTTCTTCACCGGAGCCGCGGGGGCCGCGGGCTTGGCGGGGGCGGCGGGCTTGGCGGGGGCGGGCTTGACGGGGGTGCGGGCCTGGGAGCGGCTGGCGGCCTGCTGGTCGGCGCGGGCCTTGTCGGCCTTGGCCTTCGCGGCGGCGTCGGCCTTCTTCTTCGCCTCAGCGGCGTCGGCGGCCGTGGTCTTGGCCTGCTGGGTGATGTGGTCGTGGGCGCCGAGGTCGGTGGTGGTCCACGCGACGGGCTTCACGGCGATGGAGGGGGTCTCGGTGGCCTGGCCGGGGGTGACGGCCATGGCGAGGGCTGCGGCGCCCATGGCGACGGTGATGCCGGCGGCGGAGAGCTTGTGGGTCTTGGTCAGTCGGGCGGTACCGGTGGTGGTGGAGCGCATGCTGGCTGAACCTCTTCCAATCGCGTGAGTCGCACGGGCCGGATCGGCGCGAAGAAAGCGCCGTTTCTCGATCGACGGCGCCATGCGACTCGGCAATTGTTAGCGGCCCGAAAAGCCCCTGGCAAAGGTGTGACCTACTACCCGACCCCGGAACAACCGCCCACCCCGAACCCCGCCCATCACCCCACTTCACACCCAAATGTCCGAATCAGGACTCCACTACCGGGGTTCGTAAGTGATCCGGGTCCCATGAGCGGCCTCACATCACACCCCCCACCACCACACACCACGTGAGCAGTCGGACACACACGGTCCGGTGCACGACGGGGCGGCCCCAGAGGGCCGCCCCGTCGTGAATCCAGCCGCTCGGGCCTGTCTCAGCACTGAGGCCGTCGGCCGTGGTTGGCTGCGTGCTTACGACGTGCCTTCTTCTTACGGCGACGCTTCGAGGACATGCCGACTCCTCTCTCCGTGGTGCTTTCACGGCGATTTCCGCCGTTCCCTTTGCTATCACACGCAGCGATCACACGACCGGCAGCCGGGGCGGGCGATCGCGTGAATCCCGCCGACGGCCCCCGGGCGGGTCGTCCCCGCCCGGGGGGGGTCGGAAAAGCAGGTGCGGGCGCAACCTGCCGCTGTCAGACTGCGCCGGTGAAACGTGAAATGATCTCCAGACTCGCGCACGCCGACCATCCGATCGCAGCCCCGCTCGACGACGCCTCGGTCGGCGAACTGCTGGACCACGGCATCCCTCGCGGCGACGAGCGTGTTCTCGACCTCGGCTGCGGTGGCGGGGAATGGCTTCTGCGCGCCCTGGCCGCCCGCCCGCAGCTGCGGGCCGAGGGCGTGGACATATCCGAGGCGTCCCTGACACGCGCCCACGAGGCCGCGGTGGGACTCGGCGTCCAGGACCGGCTCACACTCCACCAGCAGGACGCCTCGGGCTTCACCTCCCCGCACCCGTTCGACCTGGTGCTCTGTGTCGGGTCCACGCATGCCTTCGGTGGGTTGCTCCCCACCCTCGCGGCCGCGCGCAAGCATCTGGCGCCCGGCGGACGCGTCCTGGTCGGTGACGGATTCTGGGAGCGCGAGCCCTCACCGGAGGCCGTCGACATGCTCGGGGACTTCGACGACCTGGCGACCACGGTGGACCGCGTCGTCGCCGACGGGTGGACCCCCGTGCACGGTCACGTCAGCACACGCCAGGAGCTGGACGCCTACGAATGGGCGTGGACGGGGTCCCTGTCCGCATGGGCGCTGGACCACCCCGACGATCCGGGGAGCGCCCAGGCGCTCGAGGCAGCCGCGACCCACCGCTCCGAGTGGCTGCGCGTGTACCGGGACACATTGGGATTCGTCTGCCTTGTCCTGCGCTCGTCATGACGAGGGTGTCGGCTTCTTGAGCAGCTCGAACACGGCGAGGTAGTTCTGTCCGCCGTGACCTTCGGCGATCGCCCGCTCGGCGAGCTCCTGCATCAGCTTCGGCTGGTCGGAGCTGACGTTCCGCTCCACGCTGGTGCGGGCGATGTGTTCCAGCGCGTTCAGGTTCATTTCCATGGTCCCCTGGTCACCGGGGTAGTCGCCCTGGTCCAGGTGGGGGGCCTGCGCGAGGACGGTCGCGCCGACGACCGCGGGCAGGAACCAGCCGATCGCGAGCTCGGCGAACTTCGCCACCTCGACGTTCGCCGTGCCCACCAGGGCGGCGGCGTGCAGGAAGCCGTTCAGCGACGCGTACATGAAGTCGAGCAGCGCGGTGTTGTACAGCACCGCCAGGCTCGGGTCGGGACCGAGGTACGTGGGGCCGCCCATGGCTGCCAACGTCGGCTTGTGGCCGTCGAAGACTTCCCGCGAACCGCTGTACAGGAACACGGAGTCGGGGTGCCCCACCGCCGGCGGCGGGACCATGATCGCACCGTCGAGGTAGTCGGCCTCGCGCTCCCCGGCCCAGGCGACCGCCGCGTGAGCCTCGGTGGGCGTACCGGAGCTGAGGTTCACCAGGGCGCGGCCGGCCAGGGCCGCTGATGCGGAATCGAGGATCTCGTACATGGCCGCGTAGTCCTTGAGACAGACGACGGTCAGCGGGCTCGCGGCAACGGCGTCAGCGATCGTCGCCGCCCGGTGCGCGCCCTCGGCGACGAGGCCGTCGGCCTTCTCCGGAGTACGGTTCCAGACCGTCGTGGGGTGGCCCTGCTTCAGCAGCGTTTCGGCGAGCGCCATGCCCATGGGGCCGAGTCCGACGACGGTAACGGCGGTGTGGATCGGGTCTGTTGCGTGCTGAGTGGTCATACGGGCACGTTAAAGTTTCACATCCATGTGAGAGTCCACTCGATTCGACGTGACGGCGGTCACCATGCGTATCGGAGAGTTGTCCCGGCGGACCGGCGTCAGCGAACGATTGCTGCGCTACTACGAGGAACAGGGTCTGCTGCGTCCGCACCGGCGGCCCAGTGGGTACCGCGAGTACCGCGACGAGGACATCGACACGGTGCGCGGCATCCGCACCCTGCTCGCCGCCGGTCTCAGTACCACCACGATCGGGGAGTTGCTGCCCTGCATGGTGGACGACGGCCGGGGGCTGGCGCCCGCGTGCCCTGAGATGCTTCCCGATCTGTACCGGGAACGGCAGCGGATCAGCGATGCCGTGGCCGATCTCCTGGCCGCGCGCGGAGTGTTGGACACCATCATCACGGCCACCCTGCCGTCCGACGCCCTGCAGCCACCGGCCTGCGAGGCGGTCGGCAGCGGACGGCGGCCCGAGGCGTAAGGGCGGCGCGGGGGCCTGCTCGGCGCCGGCACCGGGCAGGCTGCCGGGGAAAGGCCCCGGGCAGGGCCCGGCAGCCCGCCCAGGGGTCGTCCCCGGCGAGGTCCGGGCTCAGGAGGTGACGGCCCGCCGGCCGCGGGCGCCGCGCGCGTCCCGCAGGTAGAGCAGCCCCGCGCAGGCGACGATCCAGATGGCCAGCACGATGATGCCGCGCTCCAGACCGTCGTGGTGGAAGTACGCCAGTCCCTGAATGGCGCGGACACCGGCGCCGACAGGCAGGACCTCGGACAGCGGGTGCAGCCAGCCGGGCAGGTAGGGGGCGGGCATGACACCACCGCTGGTGCTGTTGCCGAGGGTCAGCAGAACGACCGAGGCCAGCCCGGCGCCCGCCGCTCCGGTCCACCGGATGAACACCATGGTCGCGCCGCCGGCCGCCATCGCCATCAGCGCGGTCATCCCGGCGATCCCGACGAAGGAGCCGGGCAGTGCGCCGAATCCGGTGCTTCCGGCGAGGAGGGCGATGATGATCCCGCCCAGGACTCCGAAGAGCGCGAGGCTGGCCATGCGCTGCCTGAAGCGCAGGGTGGGCGCGGCCTGGTAGGTCATCATGCCGAACAGATAGCCGGCCAGGACCAGGCCGAAGGCCGCGTAGAAGATCGACAGGCCGCGGGTGTCACCCTCGGAGCTGGGAAGGATGTCTTCCTGGGCGAGCCGGTGGCCGTCCGCCTTGGCGACCGGGCCGAAGGCTCCGGTGAGGGTTCCGGTGACGGAGGGCCCGTTGGCGCCGGCGTACAGCAGGGTCGGCTCGCCGCGTCCGGTGAGGTAGGCGGCGTAGACGTCGCGGTGCTCGACGGCCTTCCGGGCCGCGTTCTCGTCACCGTAGGGCCGTACGTCGAAGCCACCGGGCAGAGCCGACTCCAGGCCCTTTTCGAGCCGGTGTATCTCCTGCGACGTGCCCACGGCGGCGACCGGCAGGTCGTGCGGCCTGGGGGCATGGAACGCGGCGAGGTAGACGCTGACGAAGATCGTGCCGATCGCGAGGACGACGGCGACCGGGAGGAGTACCCCCTTCAGGCCGCCCTGCGGGTGCGGAGCCGGGGCCTCGTCCGGTATGTCGGCGTGCGGGTGTGCCTGCCGCGCGGCGGCAGGGCGGGAGGAAGTGGGGAGTGACACGAAGACCATCCAAACTTGTAAGCTGCCTGATAACCGTAGCAGGAAATATAAGGTGCCTTACAAATGGTGGTGTCCATGAACGAGCAGTCCGCGACGACCGGCTATCTGGCCTGGCAGTTCTCCCAGGTCATGGGCACCCGCCTGGAGAAGGAGCTACGGGTGCTGGACCTGACGCTGGCGCAGCACACCGCCCTGATGCACATCGCCCGCAGCCCCGGTATCTCCAGCGCGGACGCCGCCCGCCGCACCGGCGTCACGGCCCAGTCCATGGGCGCCGCCGTGAACGGCCTGGTCGACCGGGGCATGCTGGAACGCCGGCCCCACCCGACCAACCGACGCGTGCTCTGTCTGCACATCACCGACGACGGCCGCCGCCTGACCGAGCGCGCCCAGGCCGTCGTCAAGGACGTCAACGATGCCGCGCTGTCCGTGCTTTCCCCGGCGGAACAGGCAACCGCGCACAGCCTGCTGTACCGCCTGGTCGCGCACCTCAACCCGGACGCCCTACCCCCTTCCGCGTGATGCGCGCTCATCGTTTCCGGCAGCAACGCAATGCCCGGATCGGGTGACGGACCACGGTGGAGTGAATCGCACAAACTCCGGCCGACGCCCCGCCCCGGGACTTCGGGGCGGTTGACGCACCTTCGAATCCTTGCGCTACCTCACGCCCTCCGGTGGCCGTGACTCCTCCGATCGGGGGTCGTTTTCCCGATCACTCGTCCGATCAGGATGTCAACGAGGAGGCGTAGTGCATCACCGTCACGACCGTCACACCCACACCACCGGGGCCCGGTTGCTGTTCGAACACGTGAGTCCGACGACGTCCGCCGGGGCCGTCGTCGCGACCGCCGGGAGGTGGTCGATGTGAGTCGCCGTGCCGAGAACACCACCGCCACGGCGGGTCCGGGCACACAGGAGGGTTCGCCCTCGGAGCGGTTGCTGTTCGGCGGGCCGCTGCTGCACGACACGGGCTGGAACAAGCACGAGCGCGCCTATCTGGAAATGTCGCTGTGGGCGATGGCGTTGAGCCTGCCCCGCCTGGTCGCCTCCACCGTCCGGCTGGCGTGGCGGGCCGACCGCCGGGCGCTGTGGGCGGTGGGCTGCGCGGAGGTCCTGCACGGCGTCACCCAGGCCATCGGTCTCGTGGCGGTCAACGACGTCCTCGGTGCCGTGCTGGCCACCGGCCCCATCGCGGACCGGCTCCACGCGGCCGTGCCCGCGCTGATCTGCGTCGCGGCCACCGGTCTCGTCGGGGCTCTGGCCATGTCCGCCTCGACCGCGGGCACCGGACGGCTGGAGCCGAAGGTCGAGCGGGTGGCGACCGAGATGTACCTGGAACGCGTGATCCGCGTGGAGTTGGAGGCGATCGAGGACGAGAACTTCCACCGGCTGCTGGACACCGCCCAGTACGGCGCGGCGGGGGCCCGGCGCATGATCCGGTACTGCACGGCGGTCGTCGGAGCGCTGGTCTCCTTCACCGCCGCGGCCGGCGTGCTGACCATCCTGCACCCGGTACTGCTGCCCCTACTGCTCCTGATGACGCTGCCGCGCTCCTGGGCCGCGCTGCGCAACTCACGGACGCGCTACGAGTCGTTCCAGCGGTGGGCCCAGCACTCCCGGGCCGGCCGTCTGCTGAGCCAGACCCTGATCCGTACCGATCCCGCGCCGGAGATCCGGGTGCACGACGTGGGGCCCTTCCTGCTGGGCCACTTCCGGAGCATGTCGGAGAGCTCGGAGGGCGAACAGACCAGGCTCGCGCGCAGCGCGGCCAAGACCCGGCTGATCGCCTCGGCCCTGACGGGCCTCGCCACTCTCGTGACCTATCTCGCGCTGGGCGGCCTCCTGCTGACCGGCGTGATGGCACTGTCGGTCGCGGGAACCGCCGTGCTGGCCACCCGCAGCGGGGCGGCGAGCCTGACGACCCTCATCCTTCAGGTCAACAGCCTCTACGAGGAGGCGTGTTACGTCATGGACCTGGAGCGGCTGTGTGTCGAGGCAGGGAAGCGGGCCATTCCCGTCGGCGGACTGCCGGTCCCCGAACAGCCACGGCTCATCCGCTTCGAGGACGTCACCTTCACCTACCCGGGCGACTCCCCCACCGAGCGGCCCGCCCTCAGCGGGGTGACCCTCGACATCCCCATGGGAAAGATCGTGGCCCTGGTCGGGGAGAACGGCTCCGGCAAGACGACCCTGGTCAAGCTGCTCGCCGGCCTCTACCAGCCCGGTGAGGGCACGATCCGGTGGGACGGCCAGGACGCGGGCGCCCTGGACCGGGCCGAGCTGTTCTCCCGGTTCGCCATGGTCAGCCAGGACTTCCACCGCTGGCCGCTGACCGCCCGGATGAACATCGCCATCGGCCGCACCGACCGGCCGCTGGAGGAGGAGCGGGTGGAGGCGGCCGCTCGCTACGCGGGAGCCCGCAAGGTGGTCGAGGGGATGCCGCGCGGGTGGGACACTTTGCTCTCCCGGGGCTACAAGGGCGGCCACCAGATCTCCGGCGGGCAGTGGCAGAAACTGGGCCTGGCCCGCGCCCACTACCGCGACGCCCAGATCCTGATCGTCGACGAACCCACTTCGGCCCTCGACGCCCGCGCCGAACTCGAAGTCTTCGAGCAGATCCGCCAACTCGCCCAAGCGGGCCAGACCGTCCTCCTGATCACGCACCGGCTGGCCTCGGTGCGTGACGCCGACCTCATCCACGTCCTGGAGAACGGCAGGCTCCGCGAGAGCGGCACCTTCCAGGAACTGACGGACAACCCGCCGGTCGGGATCTTCCGCGACCTCTACGAGATGCAACGCCGTCAGTTCATGGACGGACAGACCGCCACCCTTCCCGGGCAGCGCAAGCCCGCCGACGCCACGGAGAAGAGCCGAGACCTGTGACGGGCGCCCTGGGGGAGGCCGCCCGGTCCTCCCCCAGGGCGAAGCATCGGGCGGGCGACGCCGCTCGTGTGCGTCAGCGGTGTCACCGGTCCCGGCGGGCGTCGATCTCGGCGATCAGGGCCTCGACACGGGTCCGGATCTCGTCGCGGATGGGGCGGACGGCCGCCAGCCCCTGACCGGCGGGGTCCTCGAGGGCCCAGTCGAGGTAGGTCTTGCCGGGGAAGACCGGGCAGGTGTCGCCGCAGCCCATGGTGATGACGTAGTCGGAGGCCTGGACGGCCTCGGTGGTGAGCAGCTTGGGCTGCTCACCGGCGATGTCGATCCCGGCCTCGTGCATGGCCTCGACGGCGGCGGGGTTGACCTGATCGGCGGGGAGCGACCCGGCGGAGCGGACCTCGACCCGGTCGCCCGCGAGGTGGGTGAGGAAGCCGGCGGCCATCTGCGAGCGCCCGGCGTTGTGGACACAGACGAACAGGACGGACGCGGAGCGGGGTGCGGACATCGGTTCTTCCTTCGCGGTTCGAGCAACGGAGCGAGCGTGTGCCCGGCGGGATGCCGATTCATGGATCAGCCACGACTGGTATCAGCATCGACTGATGTGAGAATATCAGCCCATGATGACATCAGTCGATGCTGATCTGATCCGGGTGCTGGCCGACCCGCTCAGGCTGAGGATCGTGACCCTGCTCGCCCACGAGACGCTGTGCACCACGCATCTGGTCGAGGAGACGGGCGCGCGGCAGACCAATCTCTCCAACCACCTGAAGGTGCTGCGGGAAGCCGGGGTCGTGGACACCGAGCCCTGCGGGCGGTTCACCTATTACAGGCTTCGGCCCGAGGTCATCGCCACCCTCGCCGGGCAGTTCACCGAGCTGGCCGAGCACGCCCGTGCCGCCGCCGACCGGAAGAGGTCCTGCCCGTGACCCGCACCGAAAGCCCCGCGGGCACGGCGGAAGCCTCGGTCGTCGCGAAGCTCTCCACGCTCGACCGCTTCCTCGCGGTGTGGATCCTCATCGCCATGGGCCTCGGCCTGGGGCTGGGCCGTCTGATCCCGGGCCTGAACGACGCGCTGGCCGAGGTCGAGATCGGGGGCGTCTCCCTGCCGATCGCCGTCGGTCTGCTGGTCATGATGTATCCGGTACTGGCCAAGGTCCGCTACGACAGGCTCGACGCGGTCACCGGCGACAAGAAGCTGATGGTCTCCTCGCTGGCCGTCAACTGGATCCTCGGGCCCGCGGTGATGTTCGCGCTGGCATGGATCTTCCTGCCGGACCTGCCCGAGTACCGCACCGGCCTGATCATCGTCGGCCTGGCCCGCTGTATCGCCATGGTCATCATCTGGAACGACCTGGCCTGCGGTGACCGTGAGGCCGCCGCCGTGCTGGTCGCCCTGAACTCCGTCTTCCAGGTCGTCGCCTTCGGCCTTCTCGGCTGGCTCTACCTGGACCTGCTGCCCGGGTGGCTGGGCCTGGGCGACGGCGCACACCTCGACATCTCCCTGTGGAAGATCGCCCTGAACGTCGTCGTCTTCCTCGGCGTCCCCCTGCTGGCCGGCTTCCTCACGCGCCGCCTGGGCGAGAAGAGGATGGGCCGCGAGAGGTACGAGTCGGCATTCCTACCGAAGATCGGCCCGTGGGCCCTGTACGGACTGCTGTTCACGATCGTGATCCTCTTCGCCCTCCAGGGAAAGACGATCACCTCAAGGCCCGGGGACGTCGCCCGGATCGCGCTGCCCCTGCTGGCCTACTTCGCGATCATGTGGTTCGGCACCTTCGCCCTCGGCAAGGCCATCGGCCTGACCTACGAGCGGACCGCGACCCTGGCGTTCACCGCGGCGGGCAACAATTTCGAGCTGGCCATCGCGGTCGCCATCGCCACCTTCGGCGTCACCAGCGGCCAGGCCCTCTCCGGCGTCGTCGGCCCGCTCATCGAGGTGCCCGTCCTGGTCGCCCTGGTCTACGTGGCACTGGCCTGGCGGGGCGGGCGAGGGGATCGGACGGAGACGGGCAGGCGGCCCATCGCGGCGAGCACGGACGGCTCGACGCGGTAGTAGTCCCAGGTGCCCTCTTCGCCGCGCGGATGCGGGGCCCGCGCCGGGAGGGCACCATCGGACTCCAGGAGGACACCCGATGCCCGACAAGGAACCCCGCACCGAGCTGGACGCGCGCTACAGCGACGAGCGGGCGACGGCAGTGCCGTGGACGGACGCCGTCACCCGGCTGACCGAGGCCGAGGTGTACTGGCTGACGACCGTACGCCCCGACGGACGCCCGCACGTCACCCCGCTCATCGGCGTCTGGGCGGACGGCGCGTTGCACTTCTGCACCGGAGCGCATGAGCGGAAGGCGAAGAACCTGCGGGGCAACCCGCATGTCGTGCTCACCACCGGGACCAACAGTCTGCGGGAGGGCTACGACCTGGTCGTCGAGGGTGAGGCCGTGCGGGTGGGCGACGAAGCCCGGCTGCGGCGGCTCGCCGGGGCGTGGGAAGCGAAGTACGGCGCGGAATGGCACTTCGACGTACGGGACGGGCTGTTCGTCAATCCCGGCGCCGGTGAGGCCGTGGTCTTCGAAGTGACCCCCCGTACGGCCTTCGGCTTCGGCAAGGGCGAGACGTACAGCCAGACCCGCTGGCTCTTCCCCTGAGCCATGACCGGTCGAGGCTCAGCGGACGGCGACCAGGACGTGGCTGTTGCCGAATTGCCAGACCGCGCCGGCGTGCTCGAATCCCGCCTCGCGCAGGAGCGTGATGTGGCGGGAGAGCGTCAGATCCTCGCCCTGGCTGCTGGGGAGTGGACGGGTGCGGCGTTCGGCGAGGAGAGGGGCCAGCTCCGGGTCGGCTTCCATCGCCGTCCACCACGACTGCCAGTCCTCGTGGGCGAGCACCGCTCTTCGTTCGGCCCAGCGGCGTCCGACGGCGGTGGCGATCCTGGAGATCTTCGCGGTGTCCTGGCAGAGGTGGTCGCCGTTGACGAGGATTCCGCCGGGACGCAGCAGGGCGGCGAGCTGCCGGTAGACCTGCCGCAGGGTGCGCTCGCCGAGGTAGTGCAGTGCCGTCGTCGAGACGGCCGCGTCCAGGGGGCGGTCCAGGCCGAGGGTTCTGAGCCAGCCCGGTGCGCCGATCACCGCTTCGACGTACCGGACGGCGGGGCCGTAGTGGGTCCGGCCGAGTTCGAGCAGCAGCGGGTCGGCGTCGACGGCGAGAACCTCCGCGTGCGGCAGTCGGCGCGACAGGCGTGCCGCCAGTGCTCCCGGGCCGCAGCCGAGGTCGACGACCAGGGGTCTCGGGCGGCCGGCCGTGACGTGGTCGACCACGTCGGCGATCACGGTGAATCGTTCCTCGCGGTCGACCGCATACCGTTGTTGCTGGCCTTCCCAACGCTTCACCCAGCGTGCCGCCGTCGCCGCGCTCACGCCCGGCCTGCTGCGCACCTCAGCCATCTCACCCGCCCGCGGTTCTGGTGGTATTGACAATCATTGTAGTTTAGCGAGGGCGGAGAGCAACGCGTCGATCTCTTCTGGGGTGTTGTGGATGTGCAGACTCACCCGCACGGAGCCTTCTTCCCCTGCTGCCCCGGCCTGACAGTGCCCGTCGGACCGCACCATGAAGCCGTGGCTGAAGAGGATGAACCCGAGGTCGTTGGAGTTGACCCCGCGGTGCCGGAAGGTGACGATGCTGCGGCGCCGCTGCACTGGGGACCCGGCGGGCAGGCTCAGCGGGCAGCCCAGGACCTCGTAGGCGGACAGACGGCGCAGGCCGTCGGTGAGCCGGGCCGCCAGGGCCACGGTCCATTGTTCGATCCGGTCCAGGCCCGCCGCGTCCAGCCAGTCGAGGGCGGCCGCCAGGCCGGCGATGCCGGCGGTGTTCGGTGTGCCGCTCCACCCGCCGGGCCTCAGCCGCGGCCCACGCGTTCCGCGGGACCAGATCACTCCGGAGCCCGGCAGGGCGAGGGCCTTGTGGCCGGAGAAGACCAGGAAGTCCACGTCGAGATCGGCCACGGAGACCGGCAGATGGCCGACGCTCTGTGCGGCGTCCAGGCAGATGGGCACCTCGGGGCCGACCACCCGGCGGATGCGGTGCACGTTCATGTCGCCGCCGTAGACGTGGTGCACATGGGTGGCGGCGACGAAGCGGGTGCGGGGGCCGACGACTTCCGCCAGCGCCCGCGGGTCGTAGTCGCCCGAGCTCTCCTGGTACGGCAGCGGGCGGACGGCCACGTCGATCCCCTGGCGGGCCAGCAGTTGCCTCGCTTCCAGCCAGGGCGAGAGATTCGCCTGATGGTCGGCGAAGGGCACCACGATCTCGTCGCCGTCGGTCAGGACGGCGGGCAGCCAGTCGCGGGCCACGGTGCGCAGCCCTTCGGTGGTACCGCTGGTGAAGTGCACGGCCGAGCGGTCCGGGGCTCGGTCGCCCAGGAACTCCTTGACCCGGTCGCGGGTCCGCTCCACCAGCGTCGTCGTGGCATTGGCCCAGGGGTACGTACCACGGCCGGAGTTGGCGTTGGACGTGGTGAGGTACCTCTGCACGGCGTCCAGGACGGCCCGCGGCTTCTGCGCGGTGGCCGCGCTGTCCAGATAGGCCAGGTCCGGATGGTCCACGATGATCGGGAACTGGGCGCGCAGCGGACGCTGCCAGTCGCGCAGCTCGTCCAGCGGTCGGTCCATGTCAGCCACGCTCCAATGGGGCGCCCGCGTCGCGCCAGGCGATGATGCCGCCGGCCAGACTGCGGACGTCGGGATGGCCCATGCGGGTCAGCAGGGCGGCGTAGCGGGCGGACTTGTCACCGACCGGGCAGGCCAGCAGCACGGCCTGCCGCCTGCTGAACGGCAGGCCGCCCCGCAGAAGTTCGTCGAAGAGCTCGTCGACGATGTTCACCGAGCCCTCGATGTGCAGCGCCGCGTAGGCGAAGGAGCCCCGCAGGTCGACGACCAGAGGGCGTTCCTCCGCGATCCACTTCCGCGCGTCGGCGGTGTCGATCACCGTGGCGGCCGCCACCTCGGCGTCGGAGAGCGCGCTCACGGAGTTCTTCACCGGCGGCCTGCCCAGCAGCTCCGGGCGGCGTTGGCGCACATAGCCGACGTAGCTCTCGACGCGGTCGCAGACGATGAAGACGGCCGTCCTCCGCTCGGTCGATTCCGCGTCGAGCGGGCGCAGATGGCGCAGCGCCCCGAAGTACGCGGCCCCGCCGGTGGGGCCGCCCAGGATGCCGCAGCGCCGTACCAGCGTCAGCATCCCGTCGATGGCCTCGTCGGCGCTCACGGCCTCGATCGTGTCGTACGTGGCGGGGTCGAAGAGGCCGACCTCCTGCACTTCGTCGATGGTGCGGATCCCCGGTATGAAGTCCGACTTCTGCGCGACCAGGCCGACGACCGTTACCGCGGGGTCGTGTGCGCGGAGGACCCGGGCCACCCCGGTGGAGGAACCGGCGGTGCCGACGCAGGCGATGAAGAAGTCCGGTGCCCGCCCGTCGAGATCCGCCACGATCTCCGGGCCGGTGCCCGCGGCGTGGGACTCGGTGTTGCGTGCGTTGAAGTACTGGTCGGTGTGGAGGTTGGGGCTGCCCGGCCGTGACAGTTCCTGGTGGAAGAGAGTGAGCGGGTCGTCGGTGTTGGTGGGGTCGAGGCATTCGGTCTGTCCGGGCAATTCCTCGATCTCTGCGCCGAGCAGCAGGAGCAGGTCCTTGATCTCCGGTACCCGCATCCGGTTGGTGATGCTCTTGAACGGCAGCCCGTGCATGCCCGCGATGACGGCCAGTGCCTTGGCCGTGTTGCCGCTGGACAGCTCCACGACCGTCTCGCCGCCGCGCACCGCCGCGGGCAGTCCGGGCCGCACCATGTTCCAGGCGGCCCGGTCCTTGACCGACCCGAAGGGGTTGAGCATCTCCAGCTTCGCGTAGAGGTCGATGGTGCGCAGGCCGTGCACGGACGGATCGATGCGTACCAGCGGGGTGTCGCCGATGGCGTCGGTGATGCTGTCGTACCTCATGCCTCGTGCCCTCCCGGATGTGTGATGGGCCAGTACCGCTCGTCGAGACACCAGCGCCAGGAGCCGCCCTCCTGGTATACCGCGACCTTCCGGGCTACGGGCCGGCGCTGTGCGTGGGTGGCTTGGAAGTCCATGCAGTACCCGGCGGTGTTGGCGAAGCACAGGAGGTCGCCCGGCCGCGGCATACGGGGCAGGTACACCGTCCGCCGGGTGATCAGGTCGGCTTCCAGGCAGAGACTGCCGGCGAGGTGCACGCCCACCGGGCCACGCTCCTCGCCGGCTTCGGCGGGGGCGGCGTCGCGGGCGAGGAGCACCGGGTCCATGAGGACGCCGTGTTCCTCCAGGCTGACGTCGTCGGCCGTCATCGCGAGGCGCACCAGGGGATCACCGCGGTCCGTGCGCCGTACCTCCAGCACCTTCGCCAGCGACAGCCCGCACTGGTCCAGCAGGGCCCGGCCGGGTTCGGTGTACAGGTCGTACAGGTTCTCCAGGAGGAGGGTGCCCAGCGGCCGGTTCAGGGCCGGGGCGGGCCGTGACAGCAGCGCGTCGAGATAGCCGGCCCCGGCGACCGGGCGGTGGGCGGGGTAGAGACTCAGGGCGCCGCGCAGGGTGCCGCCTTCGGCCCGGAGGCCGTAGCCGTGCCCGCCGCGGGCCAGGGGCGGGCGTCTGCCCAGGACCGCATGGGTGAGTTCGGTGGTGTAGCGGTCCCATTGGGCTTCGTGGGCAAGGTAGTTGACGCCGAAGCCGCCGCCGATGTCGACGGCGCGCGGGGTGAATCCCCGGCGGCGCAGCTCGTCCATGGCCCGGAGGCAGCCTTCGAGGGCCGTCGCCTTCTCGTCCAGGCTGGTGGTGTCGAGGTGGTAGGCGACGCCGGTCGGCCGGAGGACGTCGCGGTGATGTGCGACGGCGTCGAGCAGCCGGGGCAGCGACTTCATGGAGGTGCCGAAGCGGCTCTGCCGGGAGCGCACCTTGACCCCGGACGTCTCGAACTCCGACAACCGCAGCAATACCGGCACCGGGGGCAGACCGTAGGCGCGGACGAGGGCGGCGAGGCTCTCCAGCTCCTCGGGCCCGTCGATGCTGACGGTGACCCCGCAGCGGGCGGCGAGCCACTGGAACTCCGGGTCCTTGGGGCCGGTGGCGACGATGCGCTCCGCACCGAATCCGGCGCCGAGGGCATGCTGCAGTTCGCCGAGCGACGCCACGTCGATGGCGGCGTCGGTCATCGCGAGCCGGCGCACCAGGGCGCTGGAACGATTCGCCTTGTGGGCGAAGTACACCTGGCCGGCCAGGCTGTGGCGGCGGTAGACGGAACGGAAGCGCTCGACGTTCTCCGCGATCCGCTCGGGCAGTACGACATTGAGCGGCGAGCCCAGCGCGTCGACCAGGGTGTGGAGGAACGCCGCCGACTCCAGCAACGACGCCAACGGCTGTTCCAGCCGTGGCTCCAGATATAACGGGGCACCATCCATTTCAGACGTCCCTCCCCTTGTGACAAGGCGGGTTGTGACAAGGCGGGCGGGCCGCTGCAAGGCACCGCCCCGGCCGATCCTTATCCATCCAGGGGCGGTCTACACCCGGTGGCCTGGGGCGGATCCGGACACGGCGGGCTCACGGCCGGTACCGGAAGGGCTTCCTCCCGCCCCGCCGAAGCACCGGCGGGGCGGGAGGGAAGAGGCCCGAGGCTGCGGAATCGCCCTCAGTGGCCGTTCGGTGCGGGCTGCCATCCGGTGGCGGGCCGGTCGAACCAGATGTGGGCCTGCCCGGTGCCGATCCCGTTCTCGTACGTGCCGAAGCGGCTGCCCGGCGCCCCGCAGTCCGCGCCGCCGACCGCGCCGGCCAGCATCAGGTAGTGGCCGAAACGTGCCTCGGGGGCGAAGCGGAGGTACTCCGGCATGGACCCGATCACCTGGTCGTGCCGGCCCGCCTCCAGCCAGGCGATGCGCTGTTCGTCGGCCGCGCGCGCCTCGGGGGTGACGATGTTGCCCGGGTCCCCCGCCATGCGCTCGCGCAGTTCGGCCAGTGGCCAGAAGCGGTGGGACAGACCTCCCGAGGCGAGCAGCAGCACCTTGCGGTCGAGGCCGGCGACCGCCTCCGCGACGACCTCGCCGGCTTCGAGGAAGTCCTCGGTGGTCGCCGTCTGGCAGACCGAGACGGAGACCCAGGGGGTGCCGGCCCGGCCGAGGTAGGTCCAGAGGTTGAGCGTCGCGTAATGGATCGGCAGGTACGGGTCGTCGTTGGCGGTGAGCCACCGCGATCGCCGCTCCGCCGCTCGGGCGACGGCGTGGGCCAGTTCCGGGTCCCCGGGGATGTCGTAGGGCAGCCGGCTGATCGCGCCGGGCATCTCGTCCGAGGTGAACAGGCCCGCGCGGCGCGGGTGGGCGGTGATCACCGTTTCGGTCGTGGTCGCCCAGTGGCTGTCGAACACCACGACGGTGTCGTGGTCCCTCGTATCGATCACCTCCTGCCGGAGCCGGGTCAGGCCGGTCGCGAGGGTGAAGTCACGGCCTCCGTTCTCCCTGATCCTCATCTGCTCGGGGAACATGATGACGGGCGCGTGCGAGAGCAGGCCCGCACCGACGATGTCGCCCATGGGCGACCTCCTTCGCGGTCGTGGGGCTAGGGGATGAGCAGAAGCTTTCCGCTGGTGCGCCGGGCGGCGAGGTCCTCGTGCGCACGGCAGGCCTCGGCCAGGGGGTACGTTCCGGCGACGGTGAACTTCCAGGTGCCGTCGAGGATGCCGGCGAAGACCTCCCCCGCCCGCCACTCGAACTCCTCGGTGGTGGCCCGGAAGTGCTCCAGGTAGGGCCGCGTCAGGGTCAGGGAGCCGCCCCACAGCAGCCGCATCACGTCGACGGGCGGCACGGCGCCGCTGGCGCCGCCGAAGAGGACCAGGGTGCCGCGGGTGCGCAGACTGGCGAGGCTCGCGTCGAAGGTTGCGGCGCCGACGCCGTCGTAGACGGCGTGGACGCCCTCGCCGCCGGTGAGCCGGCGCACCTCGGCGGCCAGGGCTCCCTCCTCGGTGAAGTCGGTGTAGCGGATGACGTCGTCGACGCCGTTCCCCCGGGCCAGTGCTTCCTTCTCCGCGGTGGAGACCGTGCCGATGACGCGGACGCCCCGCCGCTTGAGCAGCTGGGTGAGCAGGAGCCCGACCCCGCCGGCGGCGGCGTGGACCAGCACCGTGTCGCCTTCGCGCGCCGGGTAGGAGTCGTTGGCCAGGAAGTGGGCGGTCATGCCGTGGACGAGCACCCCGCCGGCGGTGATCAGGTCGATGCCGTCGGGCACGGCGATCGCCTTGTCCTCGGGTACGACCACGCGGCTCGCATAGCTGCCGAGGACCGTGGTCCAGGCGACCCGGTCGCCGGGCTTGAACCGGCTGACGCCGGGGCCGGTGGACACCACGGTCCCCGAGCCCTCCTCGCCGGGTACGCACGGCACGGGCAGCGGATAGCGCCCCTCCCTGCGGTAGAGGTCGATGAAGTTCACGCCGGCCGCGGCGAGTTCGACGAGGATCTGCCCCTCGCCCGGCCGGGGGTCCGGCCGTTCGACGTAGAGCTGGACCTCGGGGCCGCCGGTCTCACGGATCTCGATCGCGTGCATCAGTTCGTTCCCTTCACTCCGGTCAGTTCGACCTGGTAGGTGCGCAGCCAGTCGTCCAGGCGGACGGTGGACTCCACGAGGATCCGTTCGAACTCCGACAGGCTGCCCCCGGAGGTCTTGGCCGTGAGCCGCCGCACCGCCTCACCGGCGAGGAAGGGGCTCAGCGGCGCGCTGCCGTCGCCCGCCGCCGCGGTGAGTCCGGTGATCAGGGCGCGGTCGTAGGCGGGATCCTGGATGGAGGGGTAGGCGGCCTTCTTGCGGCGCAGCACCGGTTCCGGCAGCAGGTCGGCGGCGGCCGCGCGCAGCAGTGACTTCTCCTCGCCGCTGAAGGTCTTCATCGCCCAGGGGACGTTGAAGACGTATTCCACCAGGCGGTGGTCGCAGAAGGGCACCCGGCCCTCGAGTCCGACGGACATGCCCATCCGGTCCTTCTTGTCCAGCAGGATCGGCAGCCAGCGGGTCAGCGTCAGGTGGCTGAGCTCCCGGGTCCGCCGGTCCTCGGCGTTCTCGCCTTCGAGCCGCGGCACCTCGGCCAGTGCGGTGCGGTACAGATCGGCCTCGTACTCCCCGAGGTCGAGCCCGTCGACGAACCAGGGGTGGAACAGCGAACGGGGGTCGAGGCCCCGGTGGGCGCCGAGCTTGAGCCAGGGGAAGGTCTCCGCGCGCCGCGCGGCGGGGTCGGAGAACCACAGATAGCCGCCGAAGACCTCGTCGGCGCCCTCTCCGGACAGGGCCACGGTCGCGTGTTCGCGGACGGCGGCGAAGAGCAGATGGAGGGAGACATCGAGGTCCGCGAAGTTGAACGGCAGGTCCCAGGCACCGAGGACGCTCCGGCGGACGGCAGGGTCGAGCAGCCGGGCGCGGTCGAGGACGATGGCGTGGTGGTCGCTGCCGACGTGCTCGGCGACCGCGCGGGCGTACGGGCCGTCCGGGGTGGGGCGGATGGCGTCGGCCCGGAAGTTCTCGGTGTGACCGGTGAAGTCCACGGAGAAGGTGGAGAGGCCGGCTCCGGTCGCGGACCTGGTCCGCGCGGCGAGAGCCGTGATCGTGCTGGAGTCCAGGCCGCCGGACAGCAGCGAGACCAGGGGGACGTCGGCGACCATCTGGCGGGGCACGATGTCGTCGAGCAGCTCGCGGACGGTGGCGACGGTGGTCGGCAGATCGTCGGTGTGCGGGCGGGCCTCCAGGGCCCAGTACCGCTCCTCGGTGATCCCGCCGCGGCCGACGCGCACCAGGTGGCCCGGCTTGACCTCACGCATGCCGCGGAAGGGCACCCGCCCGGGGGTGCGCAGGAACAGCAGCGCGTCGCAGAGCTCCTCCGGTCCCGCCTCGGCCCGCCCCAGGGGGTTGGCGAGGATGGCCTTCGGCTCCGAGCCGAAGAGCACACCGTCCGGTGTGGGGTAGTAGAAGAGGGGTTTGACGCCCAGCCGGTCCCGTACGAGCAGCAGCTCGTCGCGGGCGGTGTCCCAGAGGGCGAGGGAGTACATGCCGTTGAGGCGGTGGACGAAGCCCTCGCCCCACTCCAGGTAGGCGCGCAGCGCCACCTCGGTGTCGCTGCGGGTGGTGAACCGGTGGCCGCGCAGGGCGAGTTCGGAGCGGAGCTCGGGGAAGTTGTAGATCTCCCCGCCGTACGTGATCACCGCCCGGGGCAGATCTCCGGGGCCGCGCTCCGGGGTGCGCATGGGCTGCGTGCCGTGTTCGAGGTCGATGACGGCCAGTCGCCGGTGCCCCAGGGCGACGTGCGTGTCCAGCCATACGCCGCGGGCGTCCGGCCCCCGGGCGGCCAGGGTGTCGGTCATGGCGTCGAGGACCGGGGATTGGGTGGTGAGGTCGCGGGTGTAGTCGACCCATCCGGTGATGCCACACATGTGTCTGCTCCGTTCCTCAGTCGGTGGGGGTCAGGTCGTGCCACGGGCCTCTGCGCCAGCCGTCGAGGTCGTAGTCGTCGAGGCAGTCCTGCACCAGGGCTTCACAGCGGGCGAGGTTGCCGCGCCGGGTCGCCCACTTCAGCGCATCCAGCCGGACCTGTTCGCCGTTGCCCGAGTAGTTCCGCTCGTAGAGCTCGTGCCGGCCGCCGAACTCGGTGCCGATCGCGTCCCAGACCAGCTTCAGGAGCTTGATGCGGTCCAGGGCGCTGGTGTCCGCGCCGCGGTAGAAGCGGTCGATGAGCGGCCGTAGTTCGGGGTTGGCCAGGTCGCGGGCGCTCGACGGGACCGCCAGGGGCGCTCCGCCGAGGGTGGTCTCGAACAGCTCGTGGACCCGGTCCCACACCTGGGCGTTGTACATCCGCATCGCGGAGGCGTGCTCGAGCCGGGGCACGACCATGCCGCCGCTGCCCGGTTCGGGGTCGTAGGCCATCGCCGAGGTCAGGGCCCACACCATGTCCCGCATGGTGATGACCTCCCCGACGGCGGCCTGGACCCCGCGGAACTCGTCGGTGCCGTTCGCCCTGGTGCCGCGGGCGAGCAGGCCGGCCATGAGTTCCAGCTTCACGCTCAGCCGGATTCCGGACTGGAAGTTGTACAGGTTCGCGAAGCCCGACGTGGCGTAGAAGCCCGTCGCCCGCTCGATGTCCCGGTAGACGAGGACGTCCTCCCAGGGGATCAGCGCCTCGTCGAGCAGGAGCACGCTGTCGTTCTCGTCGAAGCGGCTGCTCAGCGGGGCGTCGAAGGGACTGCGGGTGGCCTGCGCGTACGGGGTGCGGCAGACGAGCTTCACGCCGGGGTTGTCCATCCGGACGAAGAACGCGAGGGCGAACGGCTCGGCCTTGCCGGGGGCGAGGACCGCCGATCCGACCGGGGCGACGAAACCCGCGTTGGTGATGGCGGAGCCCGTGGCCAGCATCTTCGCCCCGCTGACGACGACACCGGCGTCCGTCTCGCGCACGGCGTGCACGAAGACGTCCTCCATGTCGTGGATCGCCCGCTTGCGGTCGACCGGCGGGTTGATGATGACGTGGTTGAGGTACAGCGCCTTGCCCGCGAACTCGCGGTACCAGGCGGTGGCGTTGGCGGCGAACGGCCCGTAGTAGTCGGCGTTGACTCCCAGGCCCGACATGAAGGACGCCTTGTACTCGGGTGTGCGGCCGAGGAAGCCGTAGCTCATCCGCGCCCAGGTGGCGATCGCCTCGCGGGCCTCGACCAGCTCCGCCGCCGAACGGCTGGGCTTGAAGAACTTGTGGGTGCGGATGCCCGTCCCCGCGTCGACCCCGGTGAGCACGTCGGCGGTCGCCGGGTCGCGCAGGGCGTCGTAGAGCCGTGCCACCGACAGGGCGGAGTTACGGAAGGCGGGGTGCCGGGTGACGTCCTTGACCAGGTCTCCGTCCAGATACACCTGGCGGCCGTCGCGCAGGCTCTCCAGATACTCCTCGCCCGTCATGAGCGTGTGGTGGTCGGTCATCGAACCAGCCCCGGGTTGTCCAGCGGCGGTGTGCCGAGCACCTGCACCCGGCGCAGATGGCGGGGTGCGCCGCTGGTGAAGGCGTTCCGACCGTGCAGCAGCGTGTGATTGTCGGTGATCACCAGATCGCCCGTCCGCCAGCTGTGGGCGTAGAGGTGCGCGGGGTCGTACAGCGCAGCGCGCAGGCTGCGGTGGACCTCGGCGATCTCGTCGTCCGGCAGTCCCGAGAACCGCAGGTCGGGGTGGTTCACGAAGTCGGCGTCATCGGCGACGGTGGGTTCGTTGTAGCGGATGACCGGAGCGCCGTGGAGGGGGTGGGCGGTCACGACCGGGGAGACGGTGACACTGTTGTAGTACTCCATGGCCCGGTGGTAGGTGCCGGTCACCTTCGACCATCGGGCGACGGTCTGCGGGTCGGTGCGTTCGAGCACGGCGGTGGTGTGGGAGAAGGTGGTCTCGCCGCCGTTGCCCTCACCGGGCGCGTTCACGCACTGGAACACCTGGAATTCCGGGATCTGTTCACGGTACATGCCGTCCCAGTGCATCGGCATGTAGCTGCTGTCGAAGATGTGGTCCTCGGGCTGTTCCTGCTCGACCAGTTCGAGCACGGTGCCGAAGGGCCATACGCTCAGCCGGCCCCAGCGCTCGCAGTACGCGGACAGCTCGTCCGGGGCGTCGAAGGTGTCGAAGCCGCGCAGCAGCAGGATGTGGTGCTCCGCCACGAGTGTCCGCAGCGGTGCCACGGGGACGTCCCGGACGTGCAGGCCCTTTTCGCGCGCCTGTATCGCCACGCCGAAGGGCGTGATCGGCGTGATGTCGTACCGGGTGCCGGCGAGGGGATCGCGGTCGTCGGTCATGTGGTTCCTCCTCTGGTCGTGATGCGGGGACACGGCACGTGGGCCGTGCGGGGATCCGTGGCTGACCGTCATGCGCAGGCCCGGTCCCACGGCTCGTGGTGCGCGGAGGCGGAGTCCGGGGCGCCGGCCGTGTCGGACGTGGGGGATGTGCCGGGCTGCTCCAGCGCGTAGTGGCTGGGGCGGCCCGCCGTGAAGGCCAGCTTGGCTCCGGCCTCCTCGGCCTCGGCGCGTTTCATGAGCGTGAAGCGTCCGCCGGACTCGACCGCGACGCTGTGCCAGGGCGTGAGCCAGGCGTCCGGGGTGTCCGCGAGCAGGATGCCTATCTTGTCCGTGGCACAGGGCTGCGGATGGATCGACAGCCGGACGGCGGCCGGGAAGAGCCCGTCCAGCAGCCCTCCCCATGCCCTGCTGCGCTGGATGACGCGGTAGGCGAGCGCGCGGCAGTGACGTTGCAGCGCGGAGCGGGTGCCGGTGTAGTGCGGGCCGGACAGGTCCTCCAGCATGAATCTGGTGATGCCCCGGTACATGGCGAGCGGGGCACCGCCGTTGCGCACCTCCTCGCGCAGTTCCTCGATCGTCGGGGCGTAGCCGGCGGAGAGCATGGCGCGCATGTCCTCGTGGCCCGCGCCGTCGTAGACGTCGTCGAGGGTGAACTGCTCGAGGTGGGTGGCCTCGATTTCGGTGATCATGGCGTCGAGTTCCTGTGCGTAGCCGCTGACGTTCTCGTCGCTCACCCCGAGCAGGTCGTTGAAGACCCGTCCGTCGGAGCAGATCAGGATGGCCGCTCCCGGTGGGTGGATCTCGGTGATGCGCTCGCACAGCGAGTTGAGGAAGCGCAGGGCGAGTTCCTCGGCGAGATCGGGCAGCGGGCCGATCACCTTGGCCGGGTTCGGGGACTTGGTCGGGAACGCCGGCAGGACGAAGTCGATGCGCCGACCGCTTTCCACGGCGCCGCGCACGGCGTTCAGATGGTGCCCGACGCACTGCGGGCAGACCTCTCCGGTGCAACCGCCCCCGCGCATTCTGCGCTGGTGGGCCAGGATCTCCCGGAGTATCGCTACGGCGACCTGTTCGTTGTTGGGTGCGGCGAGATCGGACACCGCGCCTCCCTTCGTGGACTGGTTCCCACCGTGCTCTGCGGGCGCATGAGAAACGCACAAGAGGTCGCACCAGGGGTCGCGCGGCCGCCCGGTCGCGCCGGGGAGGAGGTCCTGCGGAAGGGGTTCGGGAAGGGTTTCAGGAGGGGGTGACGGCCCGCGCGAGGCTGCTGATGCCGAGCCGTGCCTGTTCGGTCCAGAACGGCATGCGCAGATTGCGGAATCCGTTCAGTGCCGTGGCGAGGTGGCTCTCCGCCCGGTCGGGGTCACCCGCCGCGGCGTAGGTGCGGCCCAGCCAGTAGGAGACGAGTGCCTCACCCCGGCGTTCCCCGAGCTCGGTGAAGATCGACGCCGCTTCACCGAGCGGGCCGAGGGCGTGCGCGGCCTGGTCGGGGCCGAGGGCGATGTGCATCCGCCCCAGGGTCAGCAGCGCGTACGCCTCACCGGGCCGGTGGCGCACCGTGCGGAAAGCGGCCAGGGCCCGGTGCAGATGGCCGACGCACCGGTCGAACCGGCCGTGGCAGATCTCGGCCCACGACAGCAGTTGCAGGACGTCGGCGAGGGCGAGGGGCCGGCCGAGTCGCTCCGCCGTCTCCAGGGCCGATTCCAGGACGTCGACGGCTTCCGCCTCGCGCCGCAGACAGACGAGCGCGAAGCCGAGGCTGCGCAGGGCGACGACCTCGCCGTGTTCGTCGCCGAGCCGGCTCATCACGGCGGCAGCCGCCCGGGCGTCGTCGTGGGCGGCTTCGGCCATGCCCCGGTCGGCGATCGCGAAGCTCCGGTGCGTACGCAGCCGGGCGGCGTGGTGCGCCTCGCCGTGTGCGTCCAGTTGCTCGATGGCCGCGGACCACCGGATCACCGCGTCGTCCACCCGGCCGCGGACGGCGAAGGACCTGGCCAAGGAGCCCTGGGCGACAGCGGTGGCGACCGGGTCGCCGTCGGCTCTCGCCCGGTCGAGCGCGGCCCGTGCCACCCGTTCCCACTCGTCCCACCAGTTCCGCAGGTGGCAGACGTCCTCCATGGCGGAGGCCAGCTCCGCCGCCTGGGTGCCGTAGCCGGCACTGGCGGCGAACTCGACCGCGGTGACCAGGCTGGTCCGCTCGCCCTCCAGCCAGCCGACGAGATCCCCGGTCTCTCCCGGTACGCCCTCCCCCGCCTCTCGACGGACGATCTGGTCGGCGGCCGTCCGCAGCCGGGAGAGCCAGCCGTCCAGGAGACGGGCCACCGCCGCCCGGCGCCACGCCGGCGGTTCCTCGTCCAGAGCGCGCTCCCCCGCGAAGACGTGCAGCAGGTCGTGCGTCCGGAAGCGCGGCAGGCCCTGACGGTCGACCGACGCGACCTGGACCAGGTTCGCGTCGATCAGTACGTCGGTCGCCTGATCGGTGTCGCGGGAGTCGAGCAGGGCGGCGAGCGCCCAGCCGGGGAACTCCGGCGAGGGAAGCATGCCGATGGCCCGGAAGGCCCGGGCGGCCTCCGGCGTCAGGCCGTGGTAGCTGGCGGCGACGCTGGTGCGGACGGCGAGGTCTCCCACCGTGAGTTCCGCCAGTCTGCCCCGCTCGTCGGCGAGGCGGTCGGCGAGCCGCCGGATCCGCCAGTGCGGGCGGCTCGCGAGCCGCGCCGCGGTCACGCGCAGGGCCAGCGGCAGGCCGGCGCAGCTGGCCAGGACCTGCTCGGTGGCCTCCGGTTCGGCCGCGATCCGTGGGGAGCCGACGATGCGGCGCAGCAGGTCCTGGGACTCCTCGTCGTTGAACGGGGCGACGTCGATCAGCTGAGCCCCTGTCAGGCCGGCCATCCGCGTCCTGCTGGTGATCAGGGCCGCGCTTCCGGGGGTGCCGGGCAGCAGCGGTCGGATCTGCGCCTCGTCCTGTGCGTCGTCGAGCAGCACCAGGACCTTGCGGCCGGACAGCAGGGAGCGGAACATCGCGGCGCGGTCGACCGTCGCCTCGGGAATGGAGGATCCGGCGACGCCCAGGCTGACCAGCAGATCGGCGAGGACCGCGCCGGGCGCGCGGCGGGGCCCGCGGGCACCGTCCAGGTGCACGAACAGCCGGCCGTCGGGGAAGGCGTCGCGCAGGTCGTGGGCGAGCCGGGTGGCCAGGGCGGTCTTGCCGACGCCGGGGAGCCCGGTGAGGATCACGACGGGCACGGCGCAGCTCGGCGCGTCCCCGGCAGCCGGGGTGGCTGGGGCGAGCACCGCCGCGGCCCGCGACAGGATGAGGCTCCTGCCGACGAAGTCGGTGGTGTCGGAGGGAAGTTGACTCGTGGGCTGCCAGCAGTCCACCGGGCGTTCGGCGCACACGGGGGCGGGTTCCGGCTCCGGCAGCGGTTCTCCGGTGAGGACCGCGTGATGCAGTCGGCGCAGTTCCGCGCCCGGTTCGAGCCCGAGTTCGTCCCGCAGCGCGACGCGGGCGAGGGCGTAGGACCGTAGCGCGTCGCCCGGGCGACCACACTGGTACTGCGCGGTCATCAGTTTGGCCCACAGCGACTCCCGTAGCGGGTACCGGGCCACCTCCGCCTGGAGCGGGCCGATCACGTCCCGGGGTTCCCCGAGTGCGAGGTGTGCCTCGGCGTGGTCTTCCAACGCGGCCAACCGCGACTCCTCCAGGCGGGCCACCTCGATGTGCAGGGCGTCGTGGTGCGCCACCCCGTCGAAGGCACCGCCGCGCCACAGGTCCAGCGCCTCGCGCAGATGACCGGCCGCCGCCCGGTGCCGGCCCCCGGCCAGTGCAGCGCGGCCACGCGCGGCCAGGTCCTCGTAGAGGTGGAGGTCCACTTCGCCCGGCAGCACCCGCAACTGATAGCCGCCGTGCCCCTGGCTCAACCGGTCCTCGCCCGCGGCGGGGTTGATCACCTTGCGCAGCGCGGCGACATAGCTGCGGACATTGGCCTGGGCCGATACGGGAGGGGCGGCACCCCAGATGGCGTCACACAGCCGGTCCCCGGAGACCGCGGCATTGGTATGGATCAGCAGAGTGGCGAGCAGTGTCCGCTGCTTCGGACCGCCGAGCGGGAGGACGCGGTCGCCGGCGGCGACCTCGAGGGGCCCCAGCACCTTGAACTCGACGCGCGGAGCCTCCACCGCGTGACCGCCCTTCTGTTGGCTGCGCGCAGCAGAGCACGCGCGCTCTGTTGTACGTGATGTAAACAATCGGCTCGTCCGACAACCATAGGCGTTGCGCGTGCGATGATCCTCCACGCGCGGATGCACCTCTCGCCGCCGCCACGGGCGCTTCCCGGCCCTCCGCTCACCCCAACTCGCCCATGGATGAAGCGGGTTACTGCCGTCACCATCGGCAGCCGGTACCCGGGCAGCGCTCGCGTGTCCCGCGCCGGAAAACCACGACAAGCGGATCTGCAGACGACTACGCCCGTGGCCGACGGCGGCCACGGGCGTAGTCGTCTGCAGACTTGCGGGGCACGCCGCTTCTGAGCCATTACGGGGCGGTCGCGTGACCTCCGCCGCCGGGAGGGCGTTGACCTCGTATGACGACGATGCGGCCCACGCCGGTCATCGCCCCCGGCAACGACACGCCCCCGCGAGGCCCGGCCGACACCCCCATCTTCGAGGCGCTGGCCACGCGCTGGGCCGCCGCCGGGCGAAGCGTCCCCTGTCGTGACGACCAGGAATGGACGCTCCTCGCGGAGCGGATCCCGTGGCCCGACCGATGAACCGGCCGACCGGGCCACGGCCCGGCCTACGCGGCGGTGCGCCGCCGTGCCCGTCGCACCGCCGCCAGCCACTCCGCGCGCAGCCGTTCGTACCGCCGGCGCTCTGCCGCCGTCAGAGCCCGGCCTCGCCGCGCGCGCAAGAACGCGCGGATCTCGGCGTTCAGTGCTTGGGCGTCCAGGGAAGTCGGGGACATGAGAACCACGGTAGAGGCGGGCTCTGACATATGCCTCAGGGTTTTGCGCCAGTCGCCGACGCGGTTCCTCGGCCGCCGGGTGGGGGCGCTGAGCCTCAAGTGACCGGGTTTCCGGCCGACGCCGTCATCGACGGAGGGCCTCCGGCCTCGGGCCCCGGCAAGGACCGGACCATTGTCCGTGCGTAAGGGTGCCCGGACGACGACGGCTTCGTTCGTGGTGTGATGCCCTTCACGTCCTGACCGGTGGCCGCCGGAGTGGCCGGTTCCCGTCCTTGTCGCCACGAGATTTCCCAGGCCGCCGGGAATCGGAACGGTGGGCCATGGGGTTGGTGGGAAAAGCGCGTGCCGATCGTGGCACGGTCACCCGTCGACCGAAGGTGGATGTCTTGATACCCAGCAGCTCAGCCGCACGCGCGACGGACGTGCTCGTCCGTCCCGTCTCCCTGGGGAGCCTCACCGTCCGGAACCGGATCGCCATGGCGCCGATGACCCGTGAGTTCTCGCCCGGTGGTGTGCCGGGAGCCGATGTGGCGGAGTACTACGCGCGGCGGGCGGCGGGCGGGGTGGGTCTCATCATCTCCGAGGGGACGTATGTCGGCCACGCCTCGGCGGGGACCAGTGATCGCGTCCCCCGGTTCCACGGCGAGGACGCGCTCGCGGGCTGGGCCGAAGTGGCGGAGGCGGTCCACCGTGCCGGCGGTGCGATCGTGCCGCAGTTGTGGCATGTGGGAATGGCACGCGCCGTCGGTGCCCCGCCGGTACCGGAGGCCCCGCGCGTCGGCCCCTCGGGCATTCCCCTGGACGACTCGGAGCCGGGCCGGAGCATGACGCGGGCCGACCTCGACGAGGTGATCTCCGCCTTCGCCGCCGGTGCCGCCGCGGCCGAGGCGAACGGCTTCGACGGCATCGAACTGCACGGTGCCCACGGTTATCTCATCGACCAGTTCCTGTGGGCGCACACCAATCGGCGCACGGACGCCTACGGAGGCGACGCCGTCTCCCGCACCCGCTTCGCCGCGGAGATCGTGGCGGCCTGCCGCCAGGTGGTGTCACCGGACTTCCCGATCATCTTCCGGATGTCCCAGTGGAAGATGGGTGACTACCGGGCCCGGCTCGCCGAGTCGCCCCAGGAGCTCGAAGCCGTCCTCGATCCGCTCGCCGAGGCGGGGGTCGACGCCTTCCACTGCTCCACCCGCCGCTACTGGCTGCCGGAGTTCGACGGCTCGGACCTCAACCTCGCGGGCTGGGCGAAGAAGCTCACGGGCAAGGCAACGATCAGCGTCGGCTCGGTCGGCCTCGACACCGAATTCCTCAAGGCGTTCCAGGGTCAGGGAAGTGGTGTCGCCGACATCGACGGGCTGCTGGACAGGCTGGAGCGGGACGAGTTCGACCTTGTGGCGGTCGGCCGGGCCCTGCTGGGCGACCCCGAGTGGGCCACGAAGATCCTCGACGGGCGTACCGACGAGCTCACCCCCTTCAGCACGGAGGCGCTCGCCAGGCTCCACTGAGCCGTGACGTCACCCACGGGCCGCAGCGCCGCACGGCGGCGACTCACGCTGCGGCCCTGGGGACACGGTGGGCGCGTGACGAACCGGGTCGCCGTCCCTACGCGGCGACGAAACGGTCGCACCGCTCCCCTCGCAGGTGTCCCGGGGGCAGTCTGCGACCGTAGGCGAGCAGCAGGAGATCCTGTGCGGCGCCGGTCAGCGGCGTGCCTGTGCCGAAGGTCCAGTCGAGGTCGTCGGCGCGGAGCTGGACGCCGTCGAGGTCGGCCCCGAAGAACGTGAGCGTCTTGGAATCGACACCCTCCAGCAGGATGCGCAAGCGGTCCTCGGGTACGCGACGGTCGAGGCCCAGCGCGACCGAGATGTCCAGGCCGTGGACCACGTCGTGGCCCAACGCGGCCTCGATCCCGAGGGTCGGCGGCTTCCAGGGGTGATTCGCGTTGTCCGCGAGTGCCGCGGCCAGCTCGTCCGTCGAGAGTACGGCCGCGTCCCGGCGGGCGCATCGATCGGTCATGCGGTCGAGGCTGCCCCGTGCCTTGACGAGTTCCCACGCCACCTGGGGGAAGGAGTAGCGGAACCCCAGGGACATATGGGCCGCGACCTCCCGTACGCGCCACCCCGCGCACAGCGTCGGCGCGTCCCAGCTGTCGGCAGGCAGCCCGTCCAACAAGGCCGCCAGCTCCCGGCGTTCGGCCGCGATCGCGGTTCTGATGTCCATCGCCGTCCTTTGGTGCGGTGCTTTCCCCATGTCATCAAGGGTGTCGACGGCAGGGCCATACGTCCAAGAACGCCTATGTCTCACGGCTAGAATCAGCGGTTATGGAGCTTCGACAGCTGCGGTACTTCGTCGCTGTGGTGGAGGAGGCCAACTTCACCCGTGCCGCCGCCCGTCTGCATCTGGCGCAGCCAGGGGTGAGCTCCCAGATCCGGCTGCTCGAACGCGAACTCGGCCAGCCCCTGCTGGACCGCTCCGGCCCTTCGGTGACCCTGACGGAGGTCGGCGAGGCCGTCCTGCCGTACGCGCGGGCCGCGCTGGCCGCCGTCGAAGGGGCGCGGCAGACCGTGGACGAGTTCACCGGGCTGCTGCGCGGTCATGTCACGATCGGTGTCGTCTCGGGCGCCGTCACCCCCGAGTTCGACGTGGCCTCCGTCCTGGCCGACTTCCATGACGACCACCCTCAGGTCGAGATCGCGCTCACCGAGGACACGTCGGAGCGGATGCTCGCCGCGCTGCGCCGCGGTGAACTCGACATCGCCGCGGTCGGGCTCACCGACGAGGAGGCCCCGCCGGGTATTTCGCTCCAGGTGCTGATCGACGAGCCGCTGGTCGCGGCCATGGCTCCGGGTGACCCCCTCCTCGCCGACGCGAACCGCACGGACGTTCCGTTGGCCGCGCTCCGCGATCGCTCCCTGATCAGCCTGCCGCGCGGCACAGGGCTGCGCGGAGTGCTGGAGCGGGCCTGCGCGGAGGCGGGATTTCGCCCCCGTATCGCCTTCGAGGCCGCTGCCCCGCCCGTGCTGGCGCAGCTCGCCGCCCGTGGCCTCGGCGTGGCCGTCGTCCCCGGACTCCCCGCCGAGGCGGCGTCGGTTCTCGGACTGCGGACCCTGCGGATCACCGAGCCACGACTGCGCGGCCGGGTCGCTCTGGCCTGGCGGACGGCCGGCCTCTCCAGCCCCGCCGCCGAAGCCCTTCTGGGCCGGCTCCGAACGGCTCTCCCCCGCTGACGCCCGCCGGCTCCGGGCGACCCGTCCGGCATCCGCAGCGCGTCCACCCGTACGCATCGGTGGCGACGGGGTAGACGTGAGGCATGAGCAGCGAATCCTGGACCCTCGTCAGCTTGCTCGCCGTCCTGGTCACCGCGATGGCCGTCGCCGCCGTGGTCGTGGCGGTACGGCTCTTCCGGGCCCGGCGTCTGCTGCGTGACGCCGGCGTCCCCGAGAACAAGAAGATCATCTTCTGGGGAGCCCTGTTGTATCTGGTCTCCCCCGTGGACCTGGTGCCCGACCCTGTCTATCTGGACGACATCGGCATCCTGCTGCTCGCGCTGCGCTCGCTGCACAAGGCCGCCGCCGACGCCGGGGCGGGCCGGGCCCCGGACAAGTGAGTGCCGCCCGTCGAAGGACGTCAGAGCGAAGCACTCAGCCGCGCCTTGATGGCGGGCCACTCCTCGGTGAGGATGGAGAAGTAGACGGTGTCCCGCCAGGTGCCGTCCGGGCGGCGGCGGTGGTGACGCAGGACGCCTTCGCGCTGGGCCCCGAGACGGGCGATGGCGGCTTGCGAACGATGGTTCATATGGTCCGTCTTCAACTGCACGCGCCCCATGCCCAGCTCCTCGAAGGCGTGCGTCAACAACAGCAGCTTCGTCTCGGAGTTGACCGCCGTGCGCCAGAACGCGCGGCCGTACCAGGTCCAGCCGATCTCCAGACGCTCGTGGTCCGTGTCGACGTCCATGAAGGTGGTCCATCCGACCGCCCGGCCGGTCGCACGGTGAATGACGGCGAACGGAACGTACTCCCCCTGCTCCGCGGCTTCGAGGAGGCCGCGGAGCTTGGCCGCGAACTCGTCCCGCGTGTGCGGCGTCGGCCCCTGCCAGCGCCACACCTCCTCGTCCCCGCCTCCTGCCGCGAAGAGTTCACCGAGGTGCTCCATCGTCAGCGGCACGAGGCGCACATGGCGGCCGGTCAGGGTTACGGGCGAGGGTGTCGTGGCAGGCATACGCGAAACCCTAACCCCGTATTGAACTAGATTCAATACCCTTTTGCACTAGTGCAATTGATCGTCGCAGGTGGGGTCAGTGGGGTGCTGCGCCGTGGACGCCGTCAGCGTCCGGTGACCGTCCCCGCGGTCGCCGACGCGGTGACATCGGCGACCAGCTCCACCATGTCCGGTCCGTAGGCGTCGGAGTTGACGACCTTCAGCAACAGGCAGAAGGTGCCGTCGAGTCCATGGCGACGGGCGAGCCGGGCGTGGTGCCGGGCCAGATAGCGCACGGCCGCCTGGTTGGTGATCCCCCGCTGACCGGAGGCGAGGAAGACCGGCCGGCCGCCCTCGGGGCCGGTCAGCCGGGCGAGGAGCACATACTCCGCGATGCCCTTCTCCAGCCGGTAGGACTCGCCGCCGATGGTGAACGCACCACCGTCGGTGGCGTCCTCGAAGTCGGTGTTCACCGCGACGCCCGGCAGCATCGAGCGCAGATGCGCGTCGGTACGCCGGTTCGAGGCCGGGCCTCCCACACAGAATTCCGTCCGTATGCCGAAGCCCTGACGGGCGGCGTCGTGCACCACGATGTCCGCGTGCGCCCCGCACTCCTTGATCAGGGCGGACAGTTCGAGCAGCGCGAAGGCGTCGTGCCGGGAGACCCCGCGGCCGCTCGCGCTCGGATCCTGGTTGACCACCAGGAGACACTCCGAACCGCCCGGCAGCCCGAAGAACTGCTGCCTGCGGCGGAGTTGGCGGCGCCACAGGTAGGTGCGGAAGAACCAGCCCGCGGTGGCACTGACCCCGCTGGCCACCAGCCCCAGGGCGATGTTGCGTACGTCGTCGTTCATGGGCGCGGAGCCTACGCGTCATCGCCGACGGCCCGACAGACAGCCATCACCCCTGGCCGTACGCACCAGCGTCACCGGCGCCCGTTCACGGCTGTCCCGCGACCCTCAGCCGGACGGGCGCACCACCGGCCACCGGGGGTGGCAGTCGCAGGGGCCCGGCACCGGGTGTGATCGAGCCGAGGACGCTCGCGTGCCGGGCGCCGGTGCACGCCGGTAGCGTGCCGGCCAGTCCGTGCGCGGTCAGGAAGCCCAGCACCGCGAAGGCATACGCCTCCTTGGCCTCGGTCGGCACGCCCCACTCGTCGCAGGTGTGCACCGGGACGCCGGTGAGCTCGGTCCGCAACATTCCCATCAGGGTCGGATTGCGCGTGCCACCCCCGGAGGCGACGACCTCGGTGCCCCCGTGGTCCCGGACGGCGGCGGCCACGGTGTGTGCGGTGAGCGCCGTGACCGTGGCAAGGATGTCATCGGCGTCGAGGGGCCCCAGGCCCGCCACGGCCGTCAGCAGGTACGGCAGGTGGAAGAGCTCCTTTCCGGTGGTCTTCGGGGCGGGGCGCGCGTAGTACGGCTCGTCGAGCAGCCGGTCCAGGAGCGGTCGGCACACTCCGCCCCGGGCGGCCATGGCGCCGTGTTCGTCGATGGCGCACCGTCCGTGGGTGAGATACCGGGCGGCCGCGTCGATCAGGGCGTTCCCGGGCCCGGTGTCGTAGGCGTACGGCGCCCGGTCGCCGCTGCTCACGGTGATGTTGGCGATGCCGCCGAGGTTGAGCGCGACCGGGCGTCCGGGCCTGTCGCGCAACCACATGACGTCCACCATGCCGACCAGCGGGGCGCCCTGACCGCCTGCGGCCACGTCGGCGGAGCGGAAGTCCGAGACGACCGGCAGTCCGGTGCGCTCGGCGATCCAGGCGGGCCCGCCGATCTGCAGGGTGCCGTGGACGCGGCCGTTGTCCGTCCAGTGGTAGACGGTCTGTCCGTGCGAGGCGACAAGGTCGGCCCGGCCCCCGCACAGTTCCCGGACGGCCCGGTCGGCGGCCTCGGCGAAGGCCTGCCCGATGCGGGTGTCCAGTCGGCATACGGTCTCGAGGGTGGTGTGCGCCGGCGGCAGGGCGGCGGCGATCTCGGCACGGAGCCGCTCCCCGTACCCCAGGCCGATCATGCCGAGAGGCGTCAGATGGAGGGTGTCCCCCTCGATCCGCAGGTCGGCCGCCGCCGCGTCGACGGCGTCGTACGAGGTCCCCGACATCAAACCGATCACCCGCATGGTCACCCGTCCCTTTTCTCCCTCAGTCGCGCAGCGCGCGCCGATGGTCGTCCCCGCGCAGCGTCAGGAGCGCGGCCGCACTGATCGCGCAGGTCACCACGGTGTAGTAGGCGGGGATGTCGGCGTTGGCCGTGCGGTGGACCAACTCGGTGATGATGAGGCCGGCGCAGCCCGAGAAGACCGCGTTGGCCAGCGAGTAGGCCAGGCCCAGCCCCGTGCAGCGCACCCTGGTGGGAAACATCTCCGCCAGCATGGCGGGTCCCGGCCCCGCCATCAGCCCGACCACCGCTCCGGCGAGGAGGACCACGAGGCCCTTGGCCACCGTCGGCGTGCTCCCGCTGCGGACGGTCCACAGCAACGGGAAGGCGAGCAGGACGACCAGCCCCGCCCCGGCCACCATGACGGGCCGGCGGCCGACACGGTCGCTCAGCGCTCCGGCAGGCAGGATCGTCAGCGCGAATCCCAGGTTGGCCAGGACGGCTGCCGTCAGGGCCTCCTGGAACGTGGCACCGAGCGTGTTCTGGAGGTAGGCCGGAAGGACGACCAGGAAGGTGTATCCGGCCGCCGACCAGCCCATGATCCGCCCGATGCCCGTCAAGATGGACCGGAACACCTCACCGCGGGTGGCCGGGGAGCCCGGTGGCCCCGCACCGGTGCTGCGCGTGCGCCGGAACGAGGGCGTCTCCTCAAGTTTCCACCGCAGCCACAGCGCCACCAGGCCGAGGGGCAGCGCCAGCAGGAACGGCACCCGCCACCCCCAGTCGTACAGTGCGCGCTCCCCGAGCACGGCCGCCGCCCCCACGGCCAGCCCGGCACCGGCGAGCAGTCCCAGGGCGACGGTGAACGACTGCCACGCCCCGTACAGCCCGCGCCGCCCCTGCGGCGCCGACTCGGTCATCAGCGAGACCGCACCACCGAACTCCCCTCCCGCGGAGAGGCCTTGCAGGACGCGCACCAGGGTGAGGGCCCAGGGCGCGGCGGCCCCGAGCGTGGCGTAGGTGGGCAGCAGCCCGATCGCCGTGGTGGAGCCCGTCATGAGGACAAGGGCCAGCACAAGAGCGGGACGCCGGCCGAACCGGTCCCCGATCCGGCCGAACAGCGCCGCTCCCACCGGCCGGAAGAAGAAGGCCAGCGCGAACGACGCGTAGGTCTTGATGAGGCTCTCGGTGCCGTCCCCCGAGCCCGCGCCGAAGAAGTTGGCGGCGAAGACCGTGGCGAAGCAGCCGTACGCCCCGAACTCGTGCCACTCGATGAAGTTGCCCACCGAGCCCGCGACCAGGGCGCGTCGCGCCGGTGCCCGCTGCGGGGCGCCAGGGTCTTCGGCGGTGGGTACGGACACCACGGTCTCCCTCCGTCACGGCCGGGCGCGAACGAAGAAGCATACGGCCGCGTGGCCGTGCCTGCCGGGAATTCATCACACCTTGAGCAGCCGTGAGACCCGTCGGCACCGGGCCCGTAGTACTGGACGGCAAGCGCGTACGGCCACCGGCACTCATGAACTCCCCGCCGTCCGTACGCATCACACCCCGAGCCGGAGGTCGATCCGTTGAACCACCGTCGTGTCAATCGTCGCCGCGGAGCCGTCGCCGTCGCCGCTGCCGCCGCCGTAGTGGCGGCGGCGACCCTGCTCCCCCACGCCGACGCGAGCACCGACAAGCCGGGCACGGACCAGCCCGGCTCTCCTCGCACCTTCACCTCGCGGTCGGCCGCGCACCTCGCGGCATCCCTCGAACCGGGTGTCCGGGAGAAGACGGCGGGCTGGTACCTGGACGGCTCCACGGGCCGGATGGTCGTGAACGTCACGGCCGAGGACGCCGCACAGCGCGTCAAGGCCACCGGTGCCGTACCGCGGATCGTGCGGAACAGCACCGCCGCGCTGCGGGGCGCGACCCGGACGCTGAGCGACCGGGCCTCGGTGCCCGGCACCGCCTGGTCGATCGACCCGAGGACCAACAAGGTCGTGGTCACCGCCGACCGGACGGTGACCGGTGCCAAGCTCGACGCCCTCACGAAGGTCACCGACCGCATGGGCCAGCTGGTGCGCGTCAAGCGGTCATCCGGCGAGTTCAAGCGGTACGAGGGCAGCCCGCCGCCGGCCGGTCACGGGCGGTCCGGCTCACGGACCCGGGCACAAGGTGACGCCCCGGGCGCCGGTGCGCTCATCGGCGGGCGGGCCATCTTCGGCGGGGGTTCCCGTTGCTCCCTCGGCTTCAACGTCACGGTCCAGGGGGCACCGGCGTTCCTCACGGCGGGTCACTGCGGCAATGCCTCGCGGACGTGGACGGCGGACCAGGCGGGCGGCACACCTGTGGGCACGGTCGCCGACTCGCAGTTCCCGGGCAGTGACTTCGCCCTGGTGACCTACGACGACCCCAACGCCGGAGCGGCGAGCGCGGTCGATCTGTTGAACGGCACGGTCCAGCAGATCAGCGGGGCCGCCGAGGCGAACGTGGGCATGCGGGTACAGCGGGTCGGCAGCACGACCGGGCTGAAGGACGGCACCGTGACGGGACTCGGCGCCACGGTCAACTACGGCAACGGGGACATCGTGAACGGCCTCATACAGACGGACGTGTGCGCGGAACCCGGCGACAGCGGAGGCTCACTGTTCGCCGAGGACTCGGCCGTGGGGCTCACCTCCGGCGGCAGTGGTGACTGCACCCGGGGCGGCGAGACCTTCTTCCAGCCGGTGACCGCGGCGCTGCGGGCCACCGGTGCCACCCTGGGGGCCGACGGCGGAGCGGCAGCACAGCGGTGATGACATCGAAGGGACGGCGGCTGCGTGCGCAGGCCTCAACAGGCCCGGCAGTAGGCCCTGTTCACTCTGGTCGCCTCCCGCTATATCCTCGCGGCCGGATCTCCATGTGCCGGTTCACCCCGTCGCGGGTGAGGAGGGAGCAGCATGCCTCTACGACGACGTTCGCCACACGTACCGTACTGCTTCACCCTGACGACACGTCCTCTTCCCCGGCGCTCGCTGCCCTTGGAGCACTCTGTTCGATCCAGCCCTCACACCCCAAGAGGTTCCCGGACTCATGGCTGAACTCAATCGGCGGCGCTTCCTGCAGATCGCCGGCGCGACAGCGGGCTTCGCCGCCCTGTCGAGCAGCATCGACCGTGCTGCCGCCATTCCCGCCACGCGACGCTCCGGCACCATCAAGGACGTCGAGCACATCGTCGTGCTGATGCAGGAGAACCGTTCGTTCGATCACTACTTCGGTTCGCTGAAGGGCGTCCGCGGATTCGGTGACCCGCGCCCGGTGACCCTGGGCAGCGGGAAGTCGGTCTGGCACCAGTCGGACGGCAGCAAGGACGTGCTGCCCTTCCGGCCGGACGCGAAGGACCTCGGCATGCAGTTCATCGCGGGCCTCAACCACGACTGGGCCGGCGGCCACAAGGCCTGGAACCAGGGCAGGTACGACAAGTGGATTCCCGCGAAGTCCGCGGGCACGATGGCATATCTGACGCGCGAGGACATACCGTTCCACTACGCACTGGCCGACGCGTTCACCGTCTGCGACGCCTACCACTGCTCCTTCATCGGAGCCACCGATCCCAATCGCTACTACATGTGGACGGGTCACACCGGGAACGACGGCAAGGGCGGCGGCCCCGTCCTCGGCAACGAGGAGGCCGGCTACGACTGGACCACGTACCCCGAGCGGCTGGAGCAGGCCGGGATCTCGTGGAAGGTGTACCAGGACACCGGCGACGGCCTGGACGCGGCCGGCAAGTGGGGCTGGATCAACGACGCGTACCGCGGCAACTACGGTGACAACTCGCTGCTGTACTTCAACAAGTACCGCAACGCCAAGCCCGGCGATCCGCTCTACGACAAGGCGCGCACCGGCACGAGCGTCAAGAACGGCGACGGCTACTTCGACGGCCTCAAGGCCGATGTGAAAGCGGGCAAGCTGCCGCAGATCTCCTGGATCGCCGCCCCGGAGGCTTTCTCCGAACACCCCAACTGGCCGGTGAATTACGGCGCCTGGTACATCTCCCAGGTGCTGGACGCCCTCACCTCCGATCCCGAGGTGTGGAGCAGGACCGCGCTCTTCATCACGTACGACGAGAACGACGGCTACTTCGACCACGTCACCCCGCCCTTCCCGCCGGCCTCGGCCGCGCAGGGCGCCTCCACCGTGGACACCAAGCTCGACGTCTTCGCCGGGAACGGCCGTTACGCGGCCGGTCCCTACGGGCTCGGCCAGCGCGTTCCCATGATCGTGGTCTCGCCCTGGAGCACGGGTGGCTACGTCTGCTCGGAGGTCTTCGACCACACGTCCATCCTCCGGTTCATGGAGCGCCGCTTCGGCGTGGGCGAGCCCAACGTCTCCCCCTGGCGGCGTGCCATCTGCGGCGACCTCACCTCGGCCTTCGACTTCCGCCTCGCACACACCGGGCCCGCGTCGCTGCCGGGCACCGACGCCTACAAGCCCAAGGACAACAACCGGCACCCCGACTACGTACCGAAGCCCCCGGCCGATCCCTCCCTGCCCAAGCAGGAGAAGGGCGCCAAGCGCACCCGCCCCCTGCCCTACGCACCATGGGTGGACGGCTCCGCGACACCCTCGACCGGGCGCTTCACGCTCACCTTCAGCGGCGGCGCGGCGGCCGGGGTGTGCTTCACCGTGACGTCCGGGAACCGCACGGACGGGCCGTGGACGTACACCACCGAGGCCGGCAAGAAGCTCTCCGACACCTGGAACTCCGCCTATTCGAAGGGCACCCACGACCTGTCGGTGTTCGGACCGAACGGCTTCCTGCGCACCTTCAAGGGCCCCGGCAGCGCCGCGGGCCCCGAGGTGACCGCCCGCCATGACGCGGGCAGTGGGCGCATCGCGCTGACCATGACCAACACGGGCAGCACCGCATGTCGTCTGACGGTCAGCAATGCCTACTGCGGCAAGCGCGAGACGTTCACGGTGCGCGCGGGCGGGCGCGTGGTGCACACCGTGGATCTGCGCGAGAGCCGGCGGTGGTACGACCTGTCCGTGACCTCCGACAAGGACAGCACGTTCCTGCGCAGATTCGCGGGGCACGTCGAGAACGGCGAGCCGGGCGTGAGCGACCCGGCGATCATCACGGGCTGACCCTGTCCGCAACCGGCAACCAGCCGCCCTTTGTCCCCCCGCCCACGGGGGGACAAAGGGCGGCTCGCTGCCCGGGGGCGGCGGCGTCCGGCGATCGTTTCAGCTCTCGTGGGAAGTCTTCACCAGCCGGGTCACGGTGACGGTGGTGGGGCCGGACGCCGAAGTGAGGCCCTTGGGGGTCAGACACGCGCTGACGCTGGAGGCGAGCAGGGTGACCTCCGTGACCACGGCCGCCCCCGTGAACGTCCCGGCGGTGATGGCTCCTGTGCTGACGGTGACCATGTTCCCGTTGGGGCGCAGCGAGGCGATGCTGGTGATGGAGGCGGTGGAAGACTTCCCGTTGTCCCAGTGGAGGGTCAGGGTGCCGCTCGCGGAGCCCGCCAGGCAGGAGAGCGTACCCGTCGAGCTTCCCCCGAAGGTTGCCGAGGTGAGCGTGGACCCGACGGAGACGGGGCACTTGGCGACGGCGTGCGACCTGATCGCGGTGGGCTGGGGGGCGTAGGTCAGCCCCGGCGCATAGGTGGCGGCGACGCTTCCCGCGCACGCCACGAGAACGGTGGGGCTCTCCGTCGCCCGGGCCGCCGGGATGACGGTCGCAGCACCGAGGAGAGCTGCGGCTACGACGATCCGCGTCCTGCTGAGGAGTCTCGTGATCACAAGGGTCCCTTCCTTCTTCGAAGCGGCGAGCAACACGGACGTGCCGATGTGCCGGGATGCGGGGATGGTTGGGCAGTCGGAGCAGACGTGGCTCAGGTGCGGTTCACGACGACCGAGACCGTGCTCCGCTGAGAGTCGGACGCGGTGTAGACACGGCCGTCGTTCTCCCTCCCGAACGGGCTGAGATCGACCAGGGAACGCGTCAGGTGGGCTCCCTCGACACGTACCACCGTGACGTCGGGGCAGGCGTCGAGAACAGCGGCGCCCAGCTCGTGAAAGGTGTGCTGGCTCGACCGGCTGGTGTGCGCGGTGAAGGCTTCGACCACTGCCTGGAGCGCGCGGCTCCGAACGCACCGACGGCCCGTGCTCCCCTCCGCAAGCTGCCAGGTCACATCCAGCCGTGCGCCGAAGACACGATCGGTGAAGACCTGCGTGGTGGTGTACTCGTCGCGGGCGAAACCCGTGAACGTCGCACCGGCGGTCACGAACAGCTCGACGTCACGCAGGCCGCCCCGTACGACGGGCTCGCCGTCTCGCGGGAGGGTGACGTGGGCGTGGTCCCGGGGGAGCGAGGCAGCGCCGAAGTGCCGGACGCCGGGGTGTCGTGCGCCGGTCTCCAGGGGCGTCAGTTCCGACGCCGAGAGGTGCAGATCGACGGTCTCGACGGGTGGCACCGCCGCGAGAAAGCGCTCGGCCAACGCCAGCGCGTAGGCTTCGGGTTCGGCGTCGGTGTGCTGTGCTCCGAGCGCCAGTACCGTGTTGTTGATCGCGCCCGTGGGGATCAGGCGGGCATTGTCGCCGTCCCGGTACGCCTCGGGCAGGTCCACGACGAAGCTGACGTCCGCACGCATCCTGCGGACCCTCTGCCCCGGCTGTGCTCTGTCCACCAGCAGAAATTCGATTCCGGACTCGCCGTACGCGTGGTCTCCGATGATGTGTCCCACCGGCCTCCGTCCCGCTGAGGGCGGCAAACGCCGCCTCCCGCGACGCCCGCTGCAGCACATTCGCAGGCGCCCGTCCCGCAGGTCAACGCCTCCCGTGTAAGTAAGCCCGTACTTCATACCGTCCATACGATTATCCGAATGCGGGTATCACGCGGACCCCACCCGCCGGGTTCTACGGGTCCTCCAAATGGCCATCTGGACATGGGGAGTTGGCTCCTGTCACCCTGGCGTGGCCGACTCCAGCCGCCCCAGGACAGCGAAATCCAGCACGTCGCACGGTCACCTGCGGAAGGAGGGGCGCAACGTGCCCGATTCCCCATCCCGGCCTCGCGCCCAGGGCCCAGTCCTGCCCGCTGCCGTGCAGGTCGCCATCGTGGGAGGGGGGCCCGTAGGGCTGCAGCTGGCAGGCGAACTCGCCCTGCGCGGTATCGACTGTGCCGTCCTGGAGCGGGAACCGCACATCGCGCAGGCAACACGGGCGCTGGTCCTGCACGCCCGGACATTGGAGTACTTCGACATGCGGGGCATCGCCGAGTCATTCGTCGCAGCCGGACACCGATACCTGCACTATCCCTTGGGTACCGTGCGCGCCGACGCTTCCTTCACCACGCTGGACAGCTCATTCGGCTACGCCCTCGCTCTGCCTCAGCATCGGACGGAAACCCTGTTGCAGGCATACGCGCGCGGCAAGGGCGCCCTTCTCGTACGGGGCGCGGAGGTCACCGGCCTGCTCCAGGAAGCCGACGGCGTCGTGCTGACGGTGCGGCACGCGGGACAGGTCCGCCGGATACGCGCCGCCTACGTTGCCGGGTGCGACGGCGCCCGCGGCCCGGTGCGCCGGCTGGCGGGCATCCCCGCGTCCCGTTCCGTGTATCCCTACGACGTGACGTCCATCGACGCGCGGCTCGACCTCGACTCCCAGCAGCCTTGGAGCCGGTGTGCGCGCGAAGGCATGGCCCTTCTGCTGCCGTTCGGCGACGGGCGTTGGCGCATCATTCTGTACGACTACCGTCCGCGCGGGACCGGTGGCGCACCCACCAGCGGGCTCGATCAGGCGGAAACGCTGCTGCGCCGCGTCTCGGGACGCGACCTCTGTCTGCGCGACGTGCAATGGATCAGCCGATACCGGTGCGAGCGCGGCCACGCGGTCCGGTATCGCCGTCATCGCGTCGTCCTCGCGGGAGATGCCGCCCACGTCCACCCGCCCACCGGTGGGCAAGGGCTCAACACCGGGATCGCCGATGCCATGAGTCTGGGGTGGCGTCTCGCGTCCGCCGCCGCCGACCCTCGGCACGACGGGTTGTTGGACGCGTATGCGAAGGAACGACGGCAAGCCGCCGAGCGGGTCCTGCGTCTGACCGGCGCGCTGCTTCACCTCAACGCGGCTCCCTCCTTGTGGGCCTGTGCCGTGCGCGCCGTCGGACTCCGCACGGCCCGGCTGCCCGTCGTACGACAACGTCTCGCCGCCGCGCTGGCGGGGCTCCCCCATGCCACGCGAGCAGACAGCCGGCTCCGCAGCGGGCAGCGCGTGCCCGATCTGCTCCTGCGCGCCGCGCCGGGCCAGGTCGCCCCGGGCCGTCTTTTCGAGGCGTTGCGCAGCGGCCATCATGTCCATCTCACCCCTGCGTGCGGCACCCCGGACCCCCGTGCGGCGGACTTGGCCCACCCCCTGCTGACCGCCCGCTCCGACGCGTGCCCACGGGCGTGCGTCGTCCGCCCCGACGGGCACACCCTGTAGTCCGCGGCCCGCCGCGATGCGTCATCTCCTCCTCGCCGTCCGAAGGCCGGACGCGGCTCGGCTCACCTGCCATCTGGCGCTGTTGTGCGGCGCCCTCGCCATCGCCTCCCCGACAGCGGCCGTGCCGTCGGCTTCACACGCCCTGCACATGAGCCCGGCGCAGGTCCAGTGGTTCGCCGCCGGCTATCAGCTGTGCGCCGGACCGCTCCAACTGGGAGCGGGCGGACTCGCCGATCGCCTCGGCCCCCGTCGGGTACTGCTGGGCGCCCTGGCCGTCTTCGCCGCGGGGAGCTTCCTGGCCACTGTCGCCGTCCACGCCCCCTGTCTGATCGCTGCCCGCCTGCTGCAAGGAACAGGCGGAGCCGCCCTCTCTCCCGTCAGCCTCACGCTCCTGCTGGGCCTGCACTCGGCGTCCGGGCACGAGGACCGTGCCGTTGCCGGGTGGGTGTCCACGGCCGCCGTCGCGTCCTGCCTCGGACCGCTTCTGGGCGGCTCGCTCACCAGTCTTCTCGGCTGGCGCGGAGTCTTCGGCGCTCTCGCCGTTCTCGCTGCCCTCACCGCATGCCGCGCCCGTTCTCTGCCCGCCCCGCACCCGGATCCCAAGGCCCCGATGCCGCTGGACGCCCTGGGAATCGCTCTGTGCACGGGAGCCGGCACGGCGATTCTGATCACTTTCACAGCGGCGACGGCACACTCCGCGGCCTTCGCGACGACTGCCACGCTGAGCTCCGCCGTGCTCCTTGCCCTCCTCGTCCGGCAGACCCGGAGGCACTCTCACCCCGCGCTCGACGCGGGACTCCTGCGCCGGGCTCCCGCACGTCGCGCCTTGTTGACCCTGTTCACGCTGTTCACCGCGAACTCCGCATTCCACTTCCTCGCCTACTTCCACCTCTCGCGTGCGCATTCCCTCAGCCCCGTCCAGGCCACGCTCGTCGCCCTTCCCGCCACGCTTCCCGCAGTCATCGCGGGTCGCCTGGCCGTCGCACGCTCCGCACACCACCGCGGTCCGGCGCTGATACGGGCCGGTCTGCTGTGCGTCACGGCCGGCCTGCTCGCCGCCACCGCGGGTTGTCGCCGACCCACCCCCCTCTGGCTGCTGAGCGGCGGCTACGTTCTGGTCGGCTGCGGTCTCGGCCTGGCCAACGGGGCGGCCATGACCACGGTCACCAGGCACCGCGCCGCTCACCTCACCTCCCGGGCCACCGCGACGGCCACCACGTTCGCCATGCTGGGAGGCGCGTCCGGTCCCGTGGCCGCCGGGGCCGCGCTCGCCATCGCGGCACATCTGCCTTTCGGGCGCGGGGCACCGTCCGGTGACCTGCCTGCCGCAGCGCTCACCGCGGGCGCGTCGGGCGGGATCCAGCAGGGTGTGACGGTCGGCGTTCACGCGTCCCTGGTGCTCCTCGCACTCGGCACGGCAGCGGCTGCCTTCGCCCTCGGTCGTCGGGCCCGCCTCGACCGGTGACCGCACCAGACATGCCGGTGGCCCCGGTCCAGGGGGTGACCGGGGCCTCCGGGGGGCCATCCGAGGGGAGCGGACTACCCGGAACAGAACACCTTCGGGCCGACGAGGAGGTTGTCGTCCCTGGGCGTTCGTCCATTTGCCCCGGGGGCTCGCCGTCGCGAGCGCTGTTGTGCCGGCTGCAGCCCGTTGCGGGCCCCGGTGCCACCTGAAGTAAATATATTTACTGCCGAGTAATCAAGCGTATGAAAATTTTCATTCGCTCAGGCGCCAAAAAATCCGGTCCTCCCCGGCATGGTGTAGGGCAGGGAGGACCGGAGCGGCGGGGCGTCGGACGCTGTCGGTGTTCGCGGGAGAACTGTCAGTGTTCGAGGAAGAAGTCGTGCTGCTCAGCGGCCTGCTCGTACTTCTCCAGCCGGAGCTGCGTGCGCTCGGGGTCGGCGTCGGCCATGGCCTGGAGGATGGCTGCGGACAGCACCCCGGGTGCCGCGTAGGAGTCGAAGACAAGGCGGGAGCCGGTGCCGGCGGTGAGAGCCACGTCGGCCTCCTCCACCAGCGGCCCGAGCGTCTGGTCCGTGATCAGCGCGATGCGCAGCCCCGTGCTGCGCGCGGCCCGCATCGCCGCCAGCATCTCCTTGGCATGCCTCGGCATCGCGAACGCCAGCACCCACGTCCCGCCCGCCTCCCGCGACTGGAGCAGGGCGTCGTAGGCCACGCTGCCCCCGCGGGAGACGAGCCGCACGTCCGGGTGGATCCGCTTCGCCGCGTACGCGAAGTACTCCGCCAGCGAGACGGAGATCCGCAGGCCCAGGATCGTCAGGGGAACGGACCGGGCGAGCTCACGGCCGAGGTCGAGCACCTGGTCGGGGTCGGCGAACACCCGGCGCAGGCTCTCCAGGCTCGCGATCTCGGCGTCGACGGCCGCCTGCAGCTCGTTGCGGCGGTCCTCCGCCCGCGTTCCCGTGGACCTCGCGACCGCGCTCAGCGCGATGGGCTGCAGGGCCTCCCGGAGTCCGGGGTACCCGCTGAATCCCAGGGAGGACGCGAAGCGGGTCACGGACGGCTGGCTCACCCCCACCCGCTCCGCGAGGTCCGTGATCGACAGGAACGCGGCCTCGGTGAGGTGGTCGGTGATGTAGCGCGCGATGCGCCGTTGCGCGGGAGACAACCGGTGGTCGCCGAACAAGGCGCGAACCTTGTCCGCGGGAAGCGGCTCCGCCCCCGGAGACCGCTTGCCCGGCGTGATCGCGGACGCCTGCGCGCGTGCCTGCTGCCCTGATGGCACTGGTGGTCTCCCTCTCGTCCTTCTCCCGCTCAACATAGCTCACCCACCGTGGCCGCCAAGGGGGAACATTCATGCGGGGACCAGGGGTGACGGCCCCCCTCGCCGAGTCCTCTCGCCGAGCCGGGGGCCGCCTCCCGGGGCCTGCCGTCAGGCCCCGGTCGTCACTGCCCGGTCGCCAGGCGGACCAGTGCCTTGCCGGTGTTCGTGCCGCGCATCATGCCCAGGAAGGCGCCGGGTGCCTCTTCGATGCCCTCCGTGACGGTCTCCTCGGTGCGCAGGGTGCCGTCGGCGAGCCAGCCGGAGGCCTGTCCGATCCACTCGGGGAAGAGCGTGAAGTAGCTGCTGACGAGCATGCCGCGCAGCGTCACTTCCTTGGCTGCGGCCTGGAAGAGGTTGTCGGGGCCGGGGGCGGGCTCGGTGGTGTTGTAGCCGCTGATCGCGCCGACGAGGGCGATCCGGCCACCGGGCCGTATCGCGGTGATCGCCGCTTGGAGGTGGTCGCCGCCCACGCTGTCCAGATAGACGTCGATGCCTTCCGGTGCGGCCTGGGCGAGCTGTTCGCCGAGCCGGCCCTGGCGGTAGTCGACAGCGGCGTCGTATCCGAAGTCGTCGAGCAGCTTCTTGGTCTTGGCCGGGCCGCCCGCCGATCCGATCACCCGGGAGGCACCGAGCTTCCTGGCCAGCTGTCCGGCGACGCTGCCGACCGCGCCCGCCGCGGCGGAAATGAACACCACGTCCCCCTCACGGACGGGGGCGACCCGGGTGAGAGCCGCGTACGCGGTCAGGCCCGTGGTGCCCAGCGCCCCCAGGTAGTCCTGCGGCCGGGCCGACGAGGTGTCCACCACGGTCACGGCCGCGGCGTCGAGGACCGCGTACTCGCGCCATCCCAGGAAGTGCGAGACGGTCGCGCCGACCGGTACCGACGCGGCACGGGAAGCCACCACGTCGCCGATCGCGCTGCCCTCCATGGCGACGCCCAGCGGGAACGGCGGGATGTACGAGGGGGCTTCGTCCATCCGGCCGCGCATGTACGGGTCCACGGACATCCAGGTGTTACGGACGAGGACCTGGCCTTCCGCGAGTTCCGGCACCGCGGTGGTGACCTGGGCGAAGTCCTCGGGAACCGGGGTCCCGACGGGGCGCGAGACGAGGTGGATCTCCCGGGAGACGGTGTGCGTCGCGATGTCGTTCATGATGGTTCTCTCTTCCGTTGCTGCTGCGGACCGGCTGATGTGACCACCATGGACGGGGCCGCGCACGAACCACTGACGGTGCGCGCACGGGCCGCTGAGGGCCGCGCGTTAGCGTGACGCCATGCGATTCGACGTGCTGGGCCCACTGAACGTGACCACGGAGGACGGCTCTTCCGTCACCGTGCCCGAGCCGAAGGTCCGGGCCCTGCTCGCCGATCTGCTGGTGCATCACGGCCGGCCCGTGCCCGTGGACCGGCTGGTCGACGACCTGTGGGGCGACGCACTGCCGGGGAATCCCGGCAACTCCCTCCAGACCAAGGTCTCCCAGCTGCGCAGAACGCTGGAGAAGGCCGAACCGGGCGCCAGGGGGCTGGTGGAGTACGGGCCGGCCGGCTACACCCTGCGCGTCACGGACGACGCGGTGGACACCGGACGGTTCGCCGCGCTCGTCGCCCGTGCGCACACGACCGGTGAACCGCGGGCGAAGGCGAGGCTGCTCGCGGACGCCCTCGGCCTCTGGCGCGGAGAGGCGTACGCCGATTTCCGTGACGCCGAATTCGCCCGGGCGGAAGCCGCCCGCCTGGAGGAACAGCGACTGACCCTGACGGAAGAGCTCGCCGAGATCCGTCTGGAACTCGGCGAACACGCCGCCCTGGCAGATGAGTTGACGGCAGTGGTCGCTCTGCATCCCCTACGGGAAAGGCTGCGCGGCGCCCATATGCGGGCCCTGTACCGAGCGGGGCGCCCGACGGAGGCACTGAACGCCTACCGGGACATCGAGCGGCGGCTCGCCGACGAACTCGGCCTCGACCCCGGTGCCGCGCTGACCGCCCTCCATCAGGCCGTCCTGGAGCAGGACCCCGAGCTCACCCCGGGCCCCGCGCCGGCCCCATCAGCCACCGCGGCACACACCAACCTGCCCGCTCCGCTCACCGCGTTGGTCGGGCGCGGCGATGACGTCGCCCGGATATGCGCGGCGACGGCGTCGAGCCGGCTCGTGACACTCACCGGCCCCGGTGGGGTCGGCAAGACCCGGCTGGCCCTGGAGGCGGCGGCCCGGCTGTCGGACACCTTCGCCGACGGCGTACGGCTCGTCGAACTCGCCGGGACCCGGGGAGAGGTGGCCGAGACGGTCGCGGCGGCCCTGGGCGTGCGCGACGACAGCCCACGCGAGTCAGGGCCGGGCGGGACGGTGGACCGGCTCATCCGGACCGTCGGCTCACGGCACATGCTGCTCGTCCTCGACAACTGCGAGCACGTCATCGAGCCCGTGGCCGCCCTCGCCGAGCAGATGTTGCGCCGGTCGGCACGCCTGCACATCATCGCCACCAGCCAGGAACCGCTGGCCATCTCGGGCGAGACCTTGGACGCTGTCGCCCCGCTGGCCGAAGCGGATGCCGTGCGGCTCTTCGCGGACCGCGCGGCGGCATCCGCCCCCGGCTTCGTCCTGGACGCGGACAACAGCGAAGCCGTGGCCCTCATCTGCCGTCGCCTCGACGGCATCCCGCTGGCCCTGGAACTGGCAGCCACGCGCGTGCGGACATTGGGCGTGCACGCCCTGGGCGACCGTCTGCACGACCGGTTCCGGCTGCTGAACCAGGTACGGCGGGACGCCCCCGCACGCCAGCGCACGCTGCGCGCGATGATCGACTGGAGCTGGGAGCTGCTGACCGCACCCGAGCGGACCGTATTGAGCCGGCTGGCCGTGTTCTCCGGAGGATTCGACCTGGACGCCGTCGAAGCGGTGTGCGTGGCTCAGGGTGTACGGAATGAGGACGTACTCGACGTCCTCACCCGGCTCGTCGACCGCTCGCTGGTCGTGACGGCGGCCGACGCTACGGAGCCGGCCCGCTACCGCACGCTGGAGTCCGTCACGGCGTACAGCGGGGAGCGACTGCGTGAAGCGGGTGAGCACGGCGCCGCGCGGCTGCGGCACGCGGCTCACTACGCCGCCGCCGCGGAAGCGGCGGAAGCCCATCTGTACGGCCGTGACCAGCGACGATGGCTGCGCCGGCTCGACGGTGAGGCAGCCAATGTGCGGGCGGCGCTCGACACCGCCGTGGAGCACGGGGACGCCGCGCTCGCCCTGCGCCTGGTCAACGCGATGTCCTGGTACTGGTTCCTGCGCGGGCGCCTCGGCGAGGCCCGCCGCTCGCTGGATCTCGCACTGGGATGCGCCGGGGGCGCGGCGACGGCCCGGGACAGCGCGCGGGCGAGACGCGCGGCCTTCTCCTTGCTCACCGGCGACGGTTCACCACACGGCGACACCTACGAGGCCGCGACGCCCCGGGCCCGCTGGCTGCTCGACTACGCGCGCTGCGGCTTCGACGGCCCGACGGGTGACGACCCGCTCGACGGCCTGCTGGAGGAGTTCCGCGCACTCGGCGACCACTGGGGCACGGCGGCGGTGCTGATCACCCGCGCGACCCGGTCGGGCTTCCGGGGCGACCTCCCCGCGCTGCGCAGCAGCGCCGAGCGGAGCGCGGCTCTCTTCGCGGAGCTGGGCGACCGCTGGGGCCGGCTGCGGGCCTCGGAGCATCTGGGGACGCTCGCCGAGATCAGCGGAGCGTACGAGGAAGCGGCCCGTCTGCATCACGAGGGCGTGCGCGGGGCCGAGGAGCTGGAACTGTGGACCGACGTCTCCTTCCGGCTGGCCCGGCTCGGCCGGGTCGCCCTGCTGACCGGGGACGACACGCGCGCCACCGAATGCCACGAGCGCGCCCGGCAACTCGCCGAGCGACAGTCCCACCGCCCCGCGGAACAGTTCGCCGAGACGGGCCTGGCCCTCGGCGCCCGCCGCCGCGGCGATCTCGACACCGCCGAGCGACACCTCCTCCCGTGGCTGGAGTGGAACCGCCGACTGGGCGTCGACTCCGGCGCCGCCCTGATTCTCGCGCAGCTCGGTTACGTCGCCGAACAGCGCGGTGAAGCGGGGCGCGCGCTGGAGCTCCACCTCGAAGGTCTGGCGGCGGCTCGCAGAACCGGCGACCCTCGCGCCGTCGCCCTGGCCCTGGAGGGGCTGGCCGGCGCCCGAACCTTGGGCGGCCACCCTCACCACGCCGCCGAGCTCCTCGGCACAGCCGCCTCCCTCCGCGAGTCCGTCGACGCGAAGCTCCCGGCCCCCGAGCGCACCGATGTCGACAGAGCCGCCGCGCGAGCACGCGCGGCGCTGGGAGAGGACGGGTTCGCGGCGGCCTTCGCACACGGGCACACACTCACCGTCGACGACCACGCGCGGGTACTGGGCGCCGGGGAAGTGCCGTCAGGGCAGGGGATTCGGGCCTGAGCCGCACGCGTCAGCAGCTCTGCACGGTAGGTGCGCGGGCCGTTACGTGGTGTGTGGTGGTGGGGGGTGCGGTGTGAGGCCGCTCATGGGACCCGGATCACTTACGAACCCCGGTAGTGGAGTCCTGATTCGGACATTTGGGTGTGAAGTGGGGTGATGGGTGGGGTTCGGGGTGGGCGGTTGTTCCGGGGTCGGGTAGTAGGTCACACCTTTGCCAGGGGCTTTTCGGGCCGCTAACAATTGCCGAGTCGCATGGCGCCGTCGATCGAGAAACGGCGCTTTCTTCGCGCCGATCCGGCCCGTGCGACTCACGCGATTGGAAGAGGTTCAGCCAGCATGCGCTCCACCACCACCGGTACCGCCCGACTGACCAAGACCCACAAGCTCTCCGCCGCCGGCATCACCGTCGCCATGGGCGCCGCAGCCCTCGCCATGGCCGTCACCCCCGGCCAGGCCACCGAGACCCCCTCCATCGCCGTGAAGCCCGTCGCGTGGACCACCACCGACCTCGGCGCCCACGACCACATCACCCAGCAGGCCAAGACCACGGCCGCCGACGCCGCTGAGGCGAAGAAGAAGGCCGACGCCGCCGCGAAGGCCAAGGCCGACAAGGCCCGCGCCGACCAGCAGGCCGCCAGCCGCTCCCAGGCCCGCACCCCCGTCAAGCCCGCCCCCGCCAAGCCCGCCGCCCCCGCCAAGCCCGCGGCCCCCGCGGCTCCGGTGAAGAAGGCCTACGCCGACAACCTCGACGGGTGGATCAAGGAGTCCCTGGACATCCTGAAGTCCAAGAACATCCCCGCCACCTACGAGGGCATCAAGCGCAACGTCATGCGCGAGTCGACCGGCAACCCGCGTGCGATCAACGACTGGGACATCAACGCCGCCAACGGTGTCCCGTCCAAGGGCCTGCTGCAGATCATCGACCCGACCTTCAAGGCCTACCACGTCGAGGGCACCTCCTGGGACCCCTACGACCCCGTCGCCAACATCACCGCCTCCTGCAACTACGCCGCCGACAAGTACGGCTCCATGGACAACGTCAACTCCGCGTACTAAGGGAGCTGACACCGCACGCCGAAGGGCGGCAGCACCCCACCCGGTGCCGCCGCCCTTCGGCATACCCACAGCAGTCGTCTCAGCGGTTCTTCGCGTGGGTCAGGGCTTCCCAGGCGACGAAGAGGTCGTCCGTTCCCTCGTCCCGCAGTCGCTGGGCGACCCGCTGGGCCTGGGGCATCGAGATGCCCTTCCGGTTGCGGAAGTGGTTGAGGGCCACCTCGGTGTCCGGCCCCATGTCGAGGTCCAGATTCCCGCCGCACAGCCAATGCGGCACGTCGGCGCCCAGTTGGTACCGGGCGTGGAGGGTGAGCGCCGCCCGCATCCGTGTGCCGACCTCGCCGTACAGGTCGAGGCCCTGGTGCCAGGCGGTCTCCGCGATGTGGGCGGTGGCTGCCAGGGAGTAGCCGATGTGGGTGAAGTTCCGGCAGGTCTCCTGGCCGAGGCCGTTGACGAACCTCCGCTGCCCGAACCAGTACTCCCTGATCCTGTCGGGGGTTCTGATGTGGCCGCCCGGCGGGCGCTTGGGCAGGGGCCCGTCGGACTTGAGGTAGAAGTAGGCGGGGACGCGGGCCCGGAATCTGCGCACGGCCCGGTTGAAACCGCGCCGGTCGTCGAGGAACACGGAGATCCCCATGGCGGCGTCGGTCATGGCCAGGTCCCAGTTCCCGTTGTAGTCCGGTGCGGTGACCGTCACCTCGCGGAGGTAGACCGTGCGCAGCATCCCGGCGAAGCGCCGCACCCGGTGCCGGGGCCAGCCGCCGTAGGTGTGCCGCATGATCTCCGCGGCCCGCGCCCAGGAGCTGCCCGCCCATGCCGCCTGCAGGCCGGCATTGCCGTCGGTGTGGTCCCTGAGCACCGCGGACCAGGCATCCATGATCTGCACGGCCTTGCGGGCGTGCGCGCGGTCCCGGGTGACGTACCAGAGGAGCGCCTGGGTGTAGGCGGCGATCGCGTCCTGCCGTTCTTCGACGCACCCGTAACCGGGCCGGTCGTCCGGCGGGCATTCCACGATCCGGACGGGCGTCGCGTGGTAGCCGAGCGACCCGTACCGGCTGTGGCGCATCGCGGCGAACGACGACCGCCACTCGCCGCCGGCCTTGACCCGTTTACGGAGGCGGTCGAGCTGAGTCCTGCTCAGCAACACCCCCGGGTGCTTGAATCCGCGCGCGGATGCGGATTGACGTACCACCGGCTCCGTCGTACCGGCGGCATCCGCCAGTGAGACCGGCGACGTCAATGCAGCGAGCAGAGCAACCGTCAGAGCCGTAAGGCGGAGCAACAGCCTGATGCCGTTGCTGCGTAGTCCGGACACAGCACACCTCCAAGTCGGTGCTGCAAGCCTCACTCCCCCACCGGCCCGGGCGCTGTGTGGAGTACGCCAATGGGAGACCGGGGCCGGGTGCCACGCCCACGTTCGGACGCGTGCCGCCCCACCCGCCGACGGCTCGTCTAGGTTCGTTCGCGACTGGAGGCACAGCCATGCCCAAGAGCCGTCAGGACATCAACGAACTGAGTGCGGGTCAGCTGAGCGACTACATCCACGCGGTCGACATCCTGCGTGCACGCTCGGCGGCGGACCCCGACGATCCGACCGGATACGACTTCCAGGCCGCACTGCACAACGATGTCTTCGTCGGCCCGTGCGAGCACGGGAGCGACTTGTTCCTGCCGTGGCATCGCGCGCATCTGCATTACTTCGAGAAGCTGCTGCAAGGAACGGATCCGCCCAGGACGGCGAACGTCACCGTGCCCTATTGGGACTGGATCCACGCCCAGCCGGCCGGGAAGTTCCCGGCCGCTTTCGACCTGCCCGGGCTGTTCGCACCAGGGCGCAACCTCTCCCCGACGCCCCTGCCACCGGACACGCTCGAGATCGTGACGACCGAGACGGACCCCGGCGAGTTCGGCGGGTACCCCGAGGCGCATCCGGGCGGCGACTACGGCCGGCTCGAACTGGGCCCCCACAACTACATGCACACCGACTTCATCGGTGGTGCGATGGCCGAGCCGGGCACGGCGGCCCAGGACCCGGTCTACTTCAGCTTCCACTGCTTCGTCGACCTGCTGTGGGCGGAGTGGCAACGGCGCAACGGCTCACCGCCCCCGACCTCCCCGGACCACGATCTGCGCGGGTTCCTGGACCAGCCAAGACACAAGGTCGCGGACTTCCACGACACACTCGACCTGGACTACGCGTATGCGTACTCCGACCGGCTCGACACGGCGTTCGGGGTGCCTGTGCCGCCGCCGTCGCCACCTCGTGAGCTGGTGATGACGCAGCCGCTGGAGGCGGTGTCCGAAGCCGACTTCACGACGGGGCTGCGTGAGAAGGCCCGGGTGCAGTTCCGTCTCACGGCCCCGCCCGGCCGGGGCAGGCGGGTGATCGTGAGGCTGGACGAGCTGAAGGTGTCGGTGACCGGAAGTTATGTGCTGCGGGGCTTCGTCCACCCGGCCGACGTGGAGTTCCGGCGGGACGACGAGGCGTTCGCACGGAGTTACGGCGTCGGCTATGTGTCGATGTGGCGGGCGCACGATGCCTCCCACGGTGGTGGCCACGGCACCCCGCACGGACCGCACGGAGGCCACGGCCACCACGGAGGCCATGGGCCGCCGGCCCACCATCCGACCGCCGGCACCGCTCGCTTCGATGTGACGGCGGTGCTGGCGTCGGCGACGGCGGCGGCCGGGGACCATGTGCTGACGCTTCAGTACCTGCCCTCGCCCACGCCCACGGGCGAGGCCCAGGACCCGGTGGAACTCGTCGCTGAGGTCGCGTTGAGGGACGTGCTGATGGAGGTGTACGACTGATATGCGCACGCCCGTCTTCGAGCTGCACATCCAGCCCATGTTCCGGGCGACGGACCGCGAGCACATGGCCTTCGCGTTCGATCTCTGGGACTACGACGCGGTCGTCTCGCAGGCCGACGACATTCTCGCCCGTCTGGAGAACGACATGCCGCCGGTCGCCGGTGGCGGGCCGTGGCCCGACGAATGGGTCGAGCTCTTCCGACGCTGGAAGGACGGCGACCGCAAACGCCTGGAGCCGGGCACCGCGGACTACGCCTTCACCAGGACAGCCACCGCGGTGACCGTCACGGCTACCGGGACCTTCCCGGCAGCGGGCTACGAAGGCTGGCTGCAACTGGCGGAGGTATCGGACACGGCCAAGACGTACGTCCTGTGTTTCGAGGCGCCGGACACGCCCGTGACCGGCACCGCTGAGGCGTTCACCCTCAGGGAACGGTACCGCCCGGCCGACACCCGTTCGGTCTTCGTCCGCGACGCGACAGGTGTACAGCAACTGCACTGAAGAGGATGGGCACCGGCCCCCGCGGCTCACGCCCCGGCCCGCGCGGCCGTCCGCGTCGGGTCAGGGAGCGGGGGTGAAGACGAGCGAGGCGTTGTGACCGCCGAAGCCGAAGGAATTCGTCAGCGCCGCCTTCAGTCCTCCTCGCCGAGGCCCGCCCGTGACGATGTCGAGCTTGACCCGCGGGTCGAGGGAGTCGAGGTTCTGCGTGGCGGGGATGACGCCGTCGCGGACCGCGAGAATCGCGGCCAGCGCGCCGATCGCTCCCGCCGCTCCGAAGAGATGGCCGGTCATGGACTTGGTCGCGGTGACGGCCGGGTGGGTGCCGATGGCTTCGGTGATGGACTCGGCCTCGACGAGATCCCCCTGCGGCGTGGACGTCGCGTGGGCGTGCACGTGCTCGATGTCGAGCGGGGACAGTCCCGCGACGTTCAACGCCTGGCGTATGGCGCGTATTTGGCCATCGGAGTGTGCCCCGGTGATGTGGTACGCGTCGGAGGTGACGCCGGCCCCGGCGAGTGTCGCGTGGGCGCGGGCTTCCCGGGCGGCGGCGAACTCGGCACGCTCCAGGATCACCACGGTGGATCCCTCGCCGATGACGAAGCCGTCGCGGTCGACGTCGAAGGGCCGGGACGCCCGCTGAGGTTCGTCGTTGCGCCTCGAATGGGCCTTGGCCTGGGCGAACCCGGCGAGCGGCAGCGGATGGACACAGGCTTCGGTGCCGCCTGCCACCACCACGTCGGCCCGGCCCAGTCGGATCAGGTCCATTCCCATCGCGATCGCCTCGGCCCCGGACGCGCAGGCACTGACCGGGGTATGGGCACCGGCCCGAGCATTGAGGTCGATGCTGACCCACGCGGCGGGACCGTTCGCCATGAGCATCGGGACGGTGTGGGGAGACACCCGCCGGACTCCGGAGGCCTCGAGGATGTCGTCCTGGCCCAGGAGGGTCAACGCGCCTCCCGTGCCCGTGCCGATCACGACGGCCAGCCGCTCCGGATCGACGTCGGGGCGGCCCGCGTCGGCCCATGCCTCACGGGCGGCGACGAGCGCGATCTGCTCACAGCGGTCCATGCGGCGGGCCTGCACCCGGTCCAGGACCTCCGTCGGTTCGGCCTTGAGCCGGCCCGCGATCCGCACGGGAAAGTCGTCCGCCCACTCCTCCGTTATCCGGCTGATCCCGGACTGCCCGGCCAGCATCGCCGACCAGGTCGAAGTGACGTCCCCGCCGAGCGGCGTCGTGGCCCCCAGCCCGGTGACCACCACATCATTGGTGCCAGCGTTCACGGATGAACCCCCTTGTAGTAGAGATACAACTCCCCGCACGGGCGATCACGGGGAGGAATCAACTCATCGTCCACCCTGCCAGGGGAACTGAGCATGATCATGTGCGGTGATCCACGGAAGTGGACAAGGAAGTTTTGTAGTGTCCTACCAGTTTCAGAGGGCGGCACCGAGGAGCGGCGGCTGCGGGATGCCGGGCACACCGAACCGAAATACGATGGTGCTGGCGAGCGAGCGGGAGGGACGCCGTGCCCGGACGCGGGCAGGACGGCGTGCTCCCGGGGCCCGCCCTGGAGGTGTGGGTGATGAGTCACGACACGGGGGCGGACGTCGATGAGCTGCTGACCATGTCCCGGTCGGAGCTCGACCGGTTGTTCCGCGCCAGTCCCCCCGGCGAGATACCTCGGGGTGAGGGGCGCGGCACTGTGCTGGTGGCACGCGGTGCGAAGCTGTCCAAGGCGGTGGCCGCGTCGGCACGTCTCCTCGCGTGGCAGGGGAAGGTCTTCGACCGCGACGGCGGCGGACTGCGCAACAAGGTCACGCCGTTCGGTGTGCGGGCGGTACGCGCGAAGGTCTACCGCGACTCGAGCCTGCTGGACGACGGCGAGTGCATCGTCCTGGACTACTCCCGCACCTCTGTTCTCGCGCACCGGATACGCGACGAGATCCGCCAGATCGGCCCCCACCGCTACCTGGGAATCGTGTACTGGGGGCGACACAGGATCCTCAATTTCTCCCTGCACTTCACCGGTCCGCGTACCTGAGACGTCCTGACACACCACAGGCGACGGCCCGTCAGCCGTGAGGCAGGGTGGGAGGTGCTGGACATGCCGCACCAATCGGCGGTCACCGTACTGGCCACCGTGCCCCCGGCCCGGGTCGAGGACGTGCGGGAGGCGCTCAATGAGGCCGGCCGGAGGGGCACCGGTGAGGTGTTCCGGTTCGCCGAGGTGGCCGGGGTCCATTTCGCGCGGCTGCTCCTGGTCCCCGAAGGGCCGGGCAGCACCGGGGCGTTGCTGCCGCCCTGCGTCGTCTACATGAGCGAGGTGGACGTGCCGGTGTCCGACCACCTCGCCGACCTCGTCCGTAGCGCGGGCGACGAGCTGGACAAGGTCTTCGCGTACTGCGACGGATATCCGGCGGGCGGGGCGTCGGAGGGCGAGCGGGTCGCCTGGCTGCGATCGCATCACGTGCCGTGCGCGGCCTTCTACGTCCATACCGTCGGCCGGGGGCGGCGGCAGATACTGAACGAGGCCCGGCTGCGTGAGGCGATCGAGGAGTTCCTCGATGGGCACCGTGCCGAGCTGTCGGGTGAGGACCCCGCCCGGATACGCGCCGCCGTCCAGGAATACGTCACCGGTCGCCAGGACCTGGCCTGGGCGCGTTCGCGGCCCGCGCCGCCTGCTCTGCGATGGCGGATCCGCCGGGCGGCTCATCTCGTCGGCGTACCGCTGGTCGGCCTGGTGTTGCTGCCACTCCTTGTGATCGCCCTGCCGGTGTGGGCCGTGCTGGTACGAGCGCACGAGCGCCGTGACGTTCCCAGCCGGCAGCGCCCGGACCGCGATCATGTGCGCGAGCTCGCGTCCTACGAGGACTTCGTCGCGCAGAATCCCTTCACCGCCGTCGGCGCGGTCAAGCCCGGCCGGTTCCGGCGGGCCACCCTGACCGCGATCCTGTTCGTCGTGGACTACGGCGTCCGCCACTTCTTCCACCGGGGGAATCTCGCCGGGGTCAAGACCATTCACTTCGCCCGCTGGCTGTTCATCGACGGCAAACGGCGGGTGGTCTTCGCGAGCAACTACGACGGCAGCCTGGAAAGCTACATGGACGACTTCATCGACAAGGTCGCCTGGGGCCTCAACGCCGTCTTCAGCAACGGGCTGGGCTATCCCCGCACCCGGTGGCTCGTGCTGGACGGCGCGAAGGACGAGCTGGCCTTCAAGCACTACCTCCGCTCCCACCAGCTGCCGACCCAGGTCTGGTACTCCGCGTACGACACCCTGACCACGGACAACGTCCGCACCAACGCCCGTGTACGCGCGGGTCTGTTCGGCACGCTCAGCCCGGCCGAGACCGAGGCCTGGCTCGCCCTGCTCTGAGGAAGGGGGAACGTGATGGCGGCGACTTTGGACCTCGACGACATGCAGGGGCTCATCACGCGCGGCTACGGCGGCCTGCGGTGGGCGAGCTTCCTGATGCTCTCGATCACCGATCCCGCGGGCGCACGCGCCGCTCTCGGTCAGCTGACGCCACGGGTGACGAACGGCCGCGCGGAGCCCCCGGAGACGGCCGTGAACCTCGCCTTCACCTCGGACGGAATACGGCTTCTGGGGCTGGTAGCCGCCGGCCACGAGGGGTTTCCCGAGGAGTTCGTCTCGGGGATGACCGACCCCAACCGCAGCCGCCTCCTGGGTGACACCGGGGAGAACGCCCCCCGGTACTGGCGGTGGGGCGGCCCGGCCACCCCTCCCGTGCACGCCCTCGCCCTGCTGTACGCGCGGGACGAGGCGGGGCTGGGACGACTCGAAGCGGAGGTGCGCCACGCCGCCCTCGCCACGGGCGGACTCGCCGAGATCGTCCGGCTGGGAACGGCCGAACTGACCGAACGCGAACCCTTCGGCTTCCGGGACGGCATCTCACAACCGCTCGTCGAGGGGCTGCCCAAGGCCACGGCCGCCCGTACCAAGGGCACAGCCGGTGACGAGGTGGTCAAGGCCGGTGAGTTCGTCCTCGGCTACCCCAACGAGTACGGGCTGCTGACGGACCGGCCCCTGCTGCCGCCCCCGCACGACTCAGCGGGCCTGCTGCCCCGCGTGCCCGGCGGCCCCGACGCGGACCTCGGACACAACGGCACCTATCTGGTCTTCCGGCAACTCCAGCAAGATGTCGACGCGTTCTGGAACTACCTCGACGCGGCGACGAGGCGCCCCGACGGCAGCGGCGATCCCGCCGCGCGCGACGCGCTCGCCGCACGCATGGTGGGACGCTGGCCCGGCGGCGCACCGCTGGTCCACGCACCGCTGCGGGACGATCCGGACCGCGCCACGGACAACGACTTCGGCTATTTCGCCACCGACCGGGACGGCTTGCGCTGCCCCCTCGGCGCGCACGTCCGCCGCGCCAACCCACGGGACTCGCTGGACCCCCGGCCGGGCTCCGCCGCATCGGTCGCGATCGGCAAGCGGCACCGGATCCTGCGCCGGGGCCGGGCCTACGCGGACGGTGGTCCGGAGGGCGAGCGCGGGCTGCATTTCCTCTGCCTCAACGCGAACATCTCGCGTCAGTTCGAGTTCATCCAGCACACCTGGCTGAACAATCCGAACTTCAACGGGCTCTACGACTCCCCCGACCCGCTCGTCGCACCCCGCTCGCACCGTCGCGCCACCTTCACCGAACAGGCGAGGCCCCTGCGCACCCGCCGCCTCGACCTGCCGCAGTTCGTCTCCGTACGCGGTGGCGCCTACTTCTTCCTGCCCGGGCTGCGGGCACTGCGCTATCTCTGTACGGCCACCGGCGAGGACGGGCAGCGGTGACCGGCGCGCAGCGGGTCAACGACGCGATCCTGTGGTGCGTCCATCTCGAACGGCGCGTCGATCCCTACATCCGGCCGCTGCTCGACCGGCTGCTGCGCCGACCGGTGCAGGCTCTGGTGCAGTGGCTCATCAACGTCCGCCGCCGCGATGAGCACCTTCGTCTCGCCGAGGAGACGATCCGGCCCGAGGAAGCCGGAATCGCCGAGGACATCGCACGTCAGATGGGTCGCTTCGTCACACGCGAGTACGCGCCCGGGCACGCGCGGCGGGCGGGGAACACCAAGACCTACGGGGTCGTGCGCGGCGAGTTCACCGTGCCCGCCGGTGTGCCCGAACGGCTGCGCCACGGTGTCTTCAGCCGTCCGGCGACCTTCCGGGCGTGGGTCCGCTTCGCCGGGCCGGGCCCCCTGTCGCCGCCCGACATCAAGGACAACGGCATTCTCAGCATCGGCGTGAAACTGCTCGGCGTCGAAGGCATGAAGCTGCTCGACGACGAGCGGACCAGCCAGGACTTCACGGGCATCAGCGCGCCGACCTTCACCACCCCCGACGTGGTGGAGAACCTCGAGCTGCAGCGGCACGTCTTCGACAGCACCCCGCTCCTGTATTTCCTGGGCCCGCGACACCCGCATCTGTGCGACATGGTGATGCAGGGGTTGTACGCCAGAACACACTCCAGCCCCTTGGAGGCCCGCTACTGGAGCTGCACCCCGTATCTGCTCGGTGAGGGCCAGGCCATGCAGTATTCCGTGGTCCCGCGTGACGGTGCCCGCACGCGGGCGCCGTGGAACCCTCCGGACGACTACTTGCAAGAGGCCCTGGCCAGGACGCTGCGGGAGCAGGACGTCACCTTCGACTTCCTCGTGCAGGTGCAGACCGACCCGCATCGGATGCCGATCGAGAACGCGTCGGTGGTCTGGCCCGAACGGCTGTCGCCGTTCGTCCCCGTGGCCACCTTGCGGCTTCCTAGACAGGAGTTCGACGCGACGCGGCAGTTCGCCCTTTCCGACCGGCTCTCCTTCAACCCTTGGCACGCGCTGCCCGAGCACCGCCCGCTCGGCAATCAGAACCGTGCCCGCCGCGCCATCTATCTCCGTCTCTCCGGGCTCCGGCAGTCGATGAACGGCACACCGCACGAAGACCCCGGTGACGACGGCTGACACGGCTCGGCCACGCGGCGGACTCGGCGCGCGATCCGAGGGGACATGCCCTAGCGTCGTACGCGGCATGCACTACCCCGCGGAAAAGGGGCGACGACCATGGACCGGCACACCATCGCGCGATACAGCCTCGCCGGAATCCGGCTGGTCAACGGCGTCGCGGCGCTGCTGGCCCCCCGGGTGGTGGCCCGTCGGCTGGGGGCGGACCCGAGCCGGCCGGCGTTGATCCACGTGCTGCGGATGTTCGGTGTACGCACCGTCGTCCTGGGCGCCGAGCTGCTCTGCCTCAAGGACCCGGACGAGCTCGACCGGGCGCTGCGCGTCGGCACGCTCATCCATACGAGCGACGCGCTGTCAGCGGCCTGGGCCGGGCAGGAGGGGGCTCTCGCCCGGCGGCCGGCGATGGCCGCCACCGCGATCTCGACGGTCAACGTCGCCCTCACGTTCCTGGCCCAGCGTCGGATCTGCTGCCGTCCTGCCACGCACTGACCTTGTCTTCATCGACACCCGCACCGGACGCCGGAAGGATTTCCACGATGGGTAGAGCTCCCGACGGCTCAGCGGGCCGCACGACTTCGGCAGGTACCGGCGGGACCGGTGAGACCGGTGAGAGGGGATCCGCTTCCTGGTTCGTCCAGCTGCACAACAAGCTGGCGTTGACCGTCGACCACAAGATCGGCTGGCAGAATCTGCCGAAGTGGCTCGGCATGCTGACCCTCATCGGTCTCCGCAACAATCTGCGCCGGAAGAACCTCTTCGACACCAGCACCTATCCGACCCGGAATCCGCCGCCGATCGGGCCGTCGGAACCGCGGCACCTCACCGAGCGCACAGCCGACGGTACGTACAACGATCTGAGCAATCCCCGTATGGGCATGGCCGGTTCGCGCTTCGGACGCAACGTCCCCCCGGAGGTGAACGCCCCCGAGACCGAGCCGCAGCTCATGTCGCCGAGCCCTCGTGAAGTGAGCCGGGCGGTCCTCACAAGGGATGCGTTCGTGCCCGCGGAGTCCGTCAACGCCCTGGTCGCCGCGTGGTTGCAGTTCATGATCCGGGACTGGGTCAGCCATGGTCAGGGCACGGTGGACCGCCCCTGGCACATCGAGCTGGTCGACGACGACCCGTGGCCCGCCCGGCCGATGCTCGTGCCACGGACGTTGCCCGACCCGACCCGGCCGGAGGGCGGCGACGGCCTGCCGCCGACCTACATCAACGAGAAGTCGCACTGGTGGGACGCGTCCCAGCTCTACGGCGACGACCTGGCCGCACAGCGGCAGCTGCGCACGGGCGAGGACGGCAAGCTCAAGGTCCCCCGCAACGGTTCGCTGTTCCCGGACGACCCCGAGCGGGACCCGGCGAGCGTGCCCGGGTTCTGGGTGGGCCTCGCCATGATGCACACGCTGTTCATCCTGGAGCACAACGCCATCTGCGACAGACTGCGCGGCGAGTACCCCGGCTGGTCGGACGAGGAGATCTTCCAGCGGGCGCGGCTGATCACGGCGGCACTCATCGCCAAGATTCACACCATCGAATGGACTCCGGCGGTCATCAGCCATCCGACGATGGTCACCGGGATGCGCGTCAACTGGTTCGGCGTCCTCGGTGAACGGGTGCACCGGCTGCTCGGCCGGATCAGCTCCAGCGAGGTGCTCAGCGGCATCGTGGGCGGGCGCACCGATCACTTCGGCGTCCCCTACTCCCTCACCGAGGAGTTCGTGGCCGTCTACCGGATGCATCCGCTGGTCCCCGACGACTGGAGCTTCCGCTCGGTCGCGGACGATTCCCTGCTGCAGGAGGCGACCTTCCGGGACCTGGCGGGGCGGCACGCCTACAAGATTCTCGGCAAACACACCCTGCCGGATCTCTTCTATTCCTTCGGCACCTCGCACCCGGGCCTGGTGACCCTGCACAACTACCCCCGATTCCTCCAGGAGTTCGAGCGGCCCGACGGCAATCTCATGGACCTCGGGGCAGTCGACATCCTGCGGACCCGGGAACTCGGCGTACCGCGGTACAACGAATTCAGGCGCCGGCTGCATCTCCCCCCGGCGAAGGATTTCGACGCGCTCACGGACAACCCGGTCTGGGCCGAGGAACTGCGTCGGGTGTACGACGGCGACATCGAGCAGGTGGACCTGATGGTGGGGATGTTCGCCGAGCCCCGGCCGAAGGGCTTCGCCTTCAGCGACACGGCCTTTCGGATCTTCGTCCTCATGGCGTCCCGCCGGCTGAACAGCGACCGCTTCCTGACCAAGGACTACACGCCGCAGGTGTACACGCGGACCGGTCTCGACTGGATCGAGAACAACAGCATGGTCAGTGTGCTTCTGCGGCACTTCCCCGAGCTGCGTTCGTCCATGAAGTCGGTGAACAACGCGTTCGCCCCCTGGAAGGCGTCCTCACCCGCGCGGTGACCCCGCCGGCCTCGGTGCGAAGGGGGCCGGGAAGCTACCTCGGCCGGCCGTTCTGCGCGGCGTCGAGGTTGTCGGTGAGCCGTTCGAGGAGTCCGCGCAGCGTGATGATGTCGTCCAGCGGCATCCCGGCGGCCTCGGCGATCCGGCGCGGCACCGACAGTGCCCGCTCGCGCAGTGCCTCACCTTCCTCCGTGAGCCGCACGGTGACCGAGCGCTCATCCTCGACGCTGCGCTCGCGCCGCAGCAGACCCGCCGATTCCAGGCGCTTGAGCAGCGGGGAGAGCGTCCCGAAGTCGAGCCTCAGCCGCTCTCCGATGGCCTTGACCGGCTGAGGGCCGTGTTCCCAGAGGACCATCATCGCCAGGTACTGCGGATAGGTCAGGGCGAGGTCCTTCAGGGCGCTGCGGTAGACGCCGCCGAAGGCCCTCGACGCGGCGTGCAGCGAGAAGCAGATCTGGTGATCGAGGCGGAGCAGCTCCGCGTCGTCCGGCAGCGGGAGGGGCGGCGTGGTCATGGACCCAGGGTAGCCCCGACCCGATTAGATTGTGCACAACTCAATCGTGTGCGATGCTTTTGGTGTGCGGCGGGCGGACAGCCCGCCGAACCGACTCGAAGGGACCTTCCATGGACGCGCTGTACACCGCTGTCGCCACCGCCAACGGCCGCGAGGGCCGGGCCGTGAGCACGGACGGGCAGATCGACCTGGCGCTGGCCATGCCCCCGGCGCTCGGCGGAAACGGCCAGGGCACCAACCCGGAGCAGCTCTTCGCCGCCGGTTACGCGGCCTGCTTCGCCAGCGCGCTCGGCCTCGTGGGCCGCCAGGCGAAGGTCGACACCAAGGACGCCTCCGTCACCGCCGAGGTCTCCATCGGCAAGGAAGGCCCGGGCTTCGCCCTCGCCGTCACCCTCCGCGTCGAGCTCCCGGCCGACCTCGCGGGCGAGACGGGCACCCGCCTGGTGGAGCAGGCACACCAGGTCTGCCCGTACTCCAACGCGACGCGCGGCAACATCAAGGTCGATCTCGTCATCGAGTAGGCATCGGGAGGGGCGGCCCGCACCGCTCCCCGACCCGGTCCGGTCGTAGCGTGGGCCGTGCGCCCGCGCTACGACCGCACGAGGCGGCCGGGCGCCCTACAGTTCGCCCGATCGTATGGTCATCCCCTGAAGAGCTCCCAGGAGCGCGAGGATCCGGGGAGCATCGGCGCCGGACCGCGAGAGCCGAACAGAGGGATGCGCGATGGCACCGAGGCACCTCGACCCTCCACGCCGCGGGGACCGCTACGCGCGAGCCCGGCACCTCGCCACCCTCGACGCCGAACGCGACCATGCGCACATCTATCGGATCAGTTCGGGCCTGGAGTTCCCCTGGGACTACCAGCGCGCCCTGGAACTGGCACTCCTGCGCACGTTCGCCGTTCCCGCCATCGGTGGGCTCATCGATGCCACCGGCCAGTTCGCCCACGCCGGACAACGTCGTTACGACGACACGCTCGTCCTCATGGCGGCGCTCGCCAAGTACGGATACGACTCACCCGAAGGCAGGACCGCCCTGCGTACGATCAACAGGGCGCACAGTTGGTACGCCATCGACAACGCCGATCTGCTGTACACGCTGTCCGCCTTCGTCTTCGAGCCCATCAGATGGATCGGACGGTACGGGTGGCGCCCCCTCGTCGCACAGGAACGAGTCGCCGCTTTCCACTTCTACCGGAACGTGGGCCTGCGCATGAACATCCGCGACATCCCCGGGCGCTACGAGGACTTCGAACGGTACAACCGGGAATACGAGGCACTGCGGTTCGCCCCGGCACCGGGCGGGCGCCGCGTGGCCGATCACGCGGTCGACGTCGCCTGCCACTGGGTGCCCGGCCCACTGCGGCCGGTCATGCGCACGATGGTGATCGGTCTCATGGACGAACCGCTGCGCCGGGCGTTCGCCTACCCCGAGCCGCGTGCCGTGGCGGACCTCGCCCGGCTGGGACTTCGGCTGCGGGCCCGCGGCTCGCGCCTCCTGCCGCCACGGCGCCGGTCCTTCTACGACCACCCGCCGAAGGTCCGCAGTTACCCCGGCACCCAGCACGACTACACGGTGGAGGACTTCGGGGTCAGCGCGCCCACCGCCGTCGAGCCCCGGTGGCGCGGGCGTACGTGAGCCGGGCTGGCGTCAGGCGACGCGCGCGCGCCGGACGGTGAACCGGGCCAGGGCCTGGATGAACAGGGCGGGGCGGGTGCGCGGCAGCAGCGGCCGCAAGGCCGTCCACGCGGGCTGCAGCATGTGCTCGGTCTCCTCCACACAGGCATGGAGCGCTCCGCAGGACTCCAGTGCGGTCACCACCTCCCGCACCGTGCCGTCGGTCACCGCACCACCGCGGATCCGCTGCCACATGTCCGCCATCTCCTGGCGCGGCAGCAGCGCCACCGCCTGCGCCAGCGGCATGGTGACCTTTCCGTTGCGCAGGTCCTCGGCCACCGTCTTCGTCGGGGCTCCCGCGCGCATCACCCCACGGAGGTCCAGCACGTCGTCGGTCACCTGGTAGGCCGTTCCGATCGCCTCCCCGAACCGCTGAAGGCCGCGCCGCAGGTCCGGCGGCGCCCCCACCAGCAGGGCACCCACCTCGAAGGCGGTGCGCACGGGGATGCCGGACTTCAACCGGTGCGTCAGGCGCACCTGCTCCAGCAGGGGGCCCGCCCGGCCCGTGGCGACCGCCGTGTCCATCTGTTCCCGCAGCCCGATGATGTCGAGTGCCTGTCCGGCGTGCGCGGACCGCAAGGCCCGCAGATACGCGTCCTGGACGGCGCAGCGCAGCGGCACGTCATCGGGCAGGACGAGGTGGAGGGCCCGGTCGAAGGCGAAGTAGGCCGCCGTACCGGCGTTGAGGGCGACAGCCGTGCCGAACACGGTGTGTGACGCGGCCCTGCCCCGGCGCAGGCCGGCGTCGTCCTCGATGTCGTCGATGATCAGCGAGCCGGTGTGCATCAGCTCACCGGCGGCCAGGAGCGGGGCGAACCGCTCGCTGTCGCCGCCCAGCACATCGATGACCTTGGCCAGCAGATAGGGACGCCACCGGTGTCCGCCCGAGTCGATGAGATGGCGCACCGGCCGTACGAGGGTGTCGTGCAGCCGGCCCGCGATCTGTTCGGCGAGCGCGGGGTCGAGGCACTGGTCCTCCGCCAGCCCGAGCAGGTCCCGGGTGACGGTCAGGTCCAGGACGTCGGGGTAGAGCGCGATGAGGTGGGTGCTGATGCCGGTGCTGAAGCGGAGCATGTCCCGGCGCACCACGGGCGGCAGTTCGCCCGTACCGTCCGGGCCGTCGCTGTCGCCGCCCTGTGCGGGGACCTCACCGTGACCGTCGTGTTCCGCGGGGAAGCCCTGGTGTGCGAGTGTCCGATCGGTCACGCCGGTGAAGCGCACATGTACTCCCATGGTGAGTGTTCGGCCTGGCTGCGGGCATGTCGTCGGGGGTGGGCTAGAGCGCGAGGGCCAGCGCTCGTTCCAAGGAGGTGAAACGCACCCGGCGGCACCGGTCGAGCGGTTCTCCGTCCATGTGCAGGGCGAAGGGCGCGTCGGCCGTGACCGTCAGCGTCCTCTGCTGACGGAAGCGTCGCACTGCCCGGCCGCCGTGCTCACGCCGTGGTGCGAGCAGCATGCGGGTCATCAGGGCCGTGCAGCGAGGCACCGAGAGTGTGGTGAGCGCGAACCCCTCCAGGGCTCCCTGCCAGGAGGCGCGCGGGCACGGGGACAGGGGCCACGGCCCGAGGTACGCGTACGGCGAGGCGTTGGCCACCAGGACGGCGCACACGTCGTCAACCGCCTTGCCGTCCTCGGCCTCGACGCGCAGCGCCGGGCTCCTCCGTTCGGTGGCGTGCCGGAACTGCCGTGCCCCTTCGGTCAGATAGCGCCTCCAGGTCGGCGGGCGCCCGCCGGCCGAACGTGCCGCGTCGACCCGGGCCATGAGTTCCGCGCCGAAGCCGATGCCCGCGCCGGTCAGGAAGTAGCGGCCGTCGGCCCTGCCCAGGCTGACGACCGTCCGTCGTTCCTGACTCAGCGCGGCCACCAGGCGCCGGACGGCGCGTGCGGGGTGCGGGGGCAGCCCCAGGGAGCGCGCGGCGACGTTCATGCCTCCCGCAGGGAGGATGCCCAGGGCGGGGCGGCTCTCCACTCCGGCGTCCGGGGCGTCGGCGAGCAGGCCATTGACCGCCTCGTTGACGGTTCCGTCGCCCCCGAGCACCAGCACCACGCCGAAACCGTCCCGGCCGGCACCACGCGCCAGTTCGCCGGCGTGGCCCGGGTGCGTGGTGACGGCGACGTCGAGTCTCGTGACGGCGGCGAGCGGCGACGTGATCGCCGGAAGGCCGGCCGCGGCGGCGGCCGTCGAGACCGGGTTGACGACGAGCAGGGCGCGCACCGCGGTCATTTCCCGGCTCCATGCCGCACCGCCGCGGGGGGAACGGCCGTCGGGGGCCCGGGGGTTGCCGTCGTGCGGCGTTCGGCGGGAAGCGTCATGAGCACGAGGCATGCGCCGGCGAAACAGACACCGGCACAGGCCCAGGACGTCGTCTGCAGCGCGACGACGAAGGCGTGCTCCGCGTCCCGCACCAGTCGGCGGGCCTGCTCCAGGTGGTGGAGCCGGTGGGCGGTGTCCCCCTTGGTGGCCGTGGCGACCAGGTGCTCGGCTTCCGACACGGCGCGCAGGAAGTGGTCCCGGACGGCCCCCGGTGTCACTTCGGCCGTTCCGTCCGCCGTCGTGCTCATGCGCGCCGAGTAGACCGTGTTGAAGACCGACCCGATCGCGGCGACCCCTGAGGTGCTGCCCAGGCTGCGTACCGCGTCGTTCATCCCGGCCCCGATGCCGGCCTGCTCCGTCGGCACGGCCCGCATGATCAGGCTCGTGGCGGGCCCGCCCGCCAGTCCGACGCCGAGCCCGACGACGACGAGGAAGGCATGCAGCCGGCCCATGGCCGTGTCGGTGGTGGTCCCGGCGAGGAGGACGAAGGCGCACCCGCACAGCACCATGCCCGCGACCAGGACCCCTCTGGGCCGCGTCCAGCGCGCCCCGGCCGCCGAGAGCAGGCCGCCGAGCGCGACTCCGGCCCCTCCGAGCAGCATGGTCGACCCCGCTTCGAGAGGCGACATCCGCCGCAGGCCCTGCAAGTAGAAGGTGAGGACGAACGTCGAGCCCACGAGGGTGAAGAACAGCAGGGAGAGCGCCGCCGCGGACACCGCGTAACCGCGGTTCCGGAAGAGCTCGACGGGGAGCATCGGCGCACGTGCCCGTTGTTCCCACCGGATCAGCGCCACGAGCAGCGCCAGGCCGACGACCGCGGCGGTCATCACCGTCGCGTCGCTCCAGCCCCGTGCCGGTGCCTGGATGAGAGCCCACACCACGGCGAACAGACCGGCACACGACAGCAGCAGACCCCCCGGATCGGCGGCGGGCGCCGCATCCTGCCGGCAGGGCGGTACCAGGAAGACCACGCCCACCAGGGCGACCGCCACCAGGGGAACGTTGACCCAGAAGCACGACTGCCAGGAGTAGTGCTCCAGCAGCCAGCCACCGAGAACAGGTCCGACGAGCACACCCGCCCCCGCGACCGTCGCCCACGCGGTGATGGCGAGCCCCTGCCGCCCGGCGTCCGTGAACACCTCCACCACGATGGAGAGGGTGGACGGCATGATGAAAGCGGCACCGGCACCCATCAGCGCACGGGCCGTGATGATGCCTCCCGCGCCGACAGCCAGGGCACCGAGGACCGATGCCAGGCCGCAGACCGTCAGCCCCACCAGCAGTGCCGTGCGCCGCCCCCGCCGGTCACCCCAGTTCCCCGCTGCCAGCACCCCCGCGGCGAGGGCGAGCATATGGGCGCCGACCACCCACTGCAGTTGCGCCGAGCCGAGACGCAGCTCGCGCTGCATCCCGGGCAGGGCGACGTTGAGAACCGTCTGGTCCACGCCGAGCAGCATCAAGGACAGGCACAGGACCCCGAGGACGCCCCACCGTCGCACGCCGCTCACCTCTTGGGGCACGGTGTGGGCAGCTGGGTGCGGACCAACGCGTCGAACAACGCCCCCGGCAGCGTTCGCCGCAGGCCCAGTGACGCCCGGGCCGCCGTGCCTACCACGTAGCGCGACCGGGGTGACCGAGCGCTCAGGGCCCGTTCCACGGCCCGGGCCACGCCCGCCGGCGAGCCGACGCCGTACCGCCGGGGAGAGCGCTGCACGCGCCGGTAGCAGTGGGCGAGTTCGTCGCGGAACGCCGTGTAGACGGGGTCCCGCGCCTCGTGCGCGGTGAGGAGCCGCAAGGCCGTCGCGATGAACCGGGTCCGGACGGCACCCGGCTCGATCGTGCTGACCCGGACCCCGAAGGGGCGGGTCTCGAACCGCAGGGCGTCGCTGAAGGAGGTCAGGGCGTGCTTGCTGGCGTGATAGCAGCCCGCGCCCGGAAGCGTGAACCTGCCCGCGACGGACGAGATGTTGACGATGCGCCCCTCCCCCGTCCTCCGCATGCCCGGCAGCACCAACTGGGCCATGGCCAGCTGCCCGAAGACATTGACCTCGAACTGCTGACGGATGTCGCGCAGGTCCAGCTCCTCGACCGGGCCCGCCAGGGCGTACCCCGCGTTGTTCACCAGCCCCCAGACCGCTCCGTGCCTTTTCTCCACACGGCGTACGCACTCCTCCATGGACGCCTGGTCCGTGAGGTCGACCGGCAGGACCTCGGCTCCCGCGGTGGCGAATTCCCGCAAGGGCTCGGTGCTTCGAGCGGTGGCGTACACGGCGTACCCCCGGCCGAGAAGGCGCAGGGCGACGGCACGACCGATTCCGGACGAGCACCCCGTAATGACCACCGCGCGCGGACGTGTCACCGATCCCGACCTCCCCAGCTCCGGCATGTCGGATGAGCGGCCCATCATTACGACGGAAAATGCGGCTCACTGCCACAGATCGCCCTCTTACCCCGTACGGGGCGGACACGTTTGATCCCGCCGCACACCGATCGCACCCGTCTTCGAGTTTCCGGCCAAGCGTTCGTCGATTTTCGGCCTGCTGGTTCGGAGCAGGCGAATCCGGCACGGGCCGCCTGGTGCCGCACGGGACCGCCCTCAGCGCCAAGGGCCCGACCTGCGAGGATTCGAGAACGAGCACCGGCCGGCCTCGCTCGGCCCCGACCCCGCCGGAAGGAAATCCCACCGTGCAGCGCCTCACCTACGACGACATCGAACGAGCGTCCGGCCGGGTCGCCGGGCACGTCCGGCCCGTCGTCCTCGCCCCGGCCGATCCCGGCGAACCCGGCGGTCTGCCGTGCGAGATGTGGTTCGCCCTCGAGCACCTGCAGCACACCGGCAGCTTCAAGGCACGCGGCGCGCACAACTTCCTCGCCGCGCACCGGGAGGAAGGCGCCCTGCCCGACGCCGGGGTCACCATCGCGTCGGGCGGGAACGCCGGACTCGCCTGCGCCTGGGCCGCCCGCCGGCTCGGCGTGCCCGCCACCGTGTTCCTGCCCGGGACCGCGCCCGCCGTCAAGGTCTCCAAACTCCGGGGTTACGGGGCCGATGTGCGCCTGACCGGCACCGAGTACGCCGAGGCACTCGCCGCGTGCCAGGACTTCGCCGCCACCACCGGGGCGCTCGCCTCCCACGCCTACGACCACCCCCTCATCGCGGCCGGTGCCGGCACCCTCCTCGACGAGATACACCAACAGCTCCCCGGCCTCGACACCGTGGTCGTCGCCGTCGGTGGCGGGGGCCTCTTCGCCGGTGTCGCCACCGCCGCCCGTCAGCACGGTGTGCGTGTCGTGGCGGCCGAGCCGGAGCACTGCCGCGCCCTCGGCGCCGCCCTGGCCGCCGGCCGGCCGGTCGACGTCACGGTCGACTCGGTCGCCGCGGACTCCCTGGGTGCCCGCCGCGTCTCCCGCACCGCTCTGGAGGCAGCCCAGCACGGCGATGTCCAGGCCGTGCTCGTGCCCGACGCCGCCATCGTCGAGGCCCGGCAGTCGCTCTGGGACCACCGGCGCCTCGCGGTCGAGCACGCCGCGGGCACCGCTTTGGCGGCCCTCACTTCCGGGGCCTACGTGCCCGGCCGCGGCGAGAGGATCGCTGTGGTGTTGTGCGGCGCCAACACCGACCCGAGCGACCTCGTGCGGTAGCAACCTCTGCCCGGACCGGCATCAGGCCAGGAGCAGGGGCCGGTCCCACATCGGTGCGACATCGGTGGCCGCCGCCAGCAGGGCGAGGACCACGCCCGCCGCGCCTTCGAGGTACCCCGGGCCTTCGGCCGAGAGCGCGGCGGGTGAGGTGAGCAACTGCCCGGCGAGCGCGGTCGCCGCCCGCGCGAGCTCCGGGTCGCCGGTGTCCGACGCGAAGCGGGACGTGATGTGGAGCAGCCCGGCCACTCCATGACACAGACCAGGGGCGCCGTCGACGTGGTGCCGCGCCGCGGGCCGCCGGAGGGCGGCTTTGAGGGCGTCCACCGCGAGGGCACGCAAGGAGGCGTCGTCGAGCGCCGTCCCGGCGAGCCACAGCGTTCTGGCAACGCCGGGGCTGCCGTAACACCACGAGGCCCGGGCGGGGCGTCGGACTCGGGGAGCGGGCCGGCCGGGGGGTGGTGCCCTTCCGGGCCAGTCGGGGCCCCAGGCGTCATCGGTGCGGTGTTCCGCCAGCCATCCGGCCACGCGGGCGACGGTCTCCCGCTGGCCGGGGACGGTGACGCCGGCGTCGAGGGCCAGGGAGAGCAGCGCGAGCGGCCCCGGAACGCCGTGCGCCAGACCGCAGTCGAGGACGCCGTACGGAAACTCCTCGCGCGTCCGGGCGTCCCTCAGGGCCTCGGCGGGGGTGTACCAGTGGGGTGTGCCTGCCCGTTCACCGCACAGCGACACGAGGGCGGTGAGCACGGCACACAGCGCGTCACGGGCGGCGGGATCGTGGCGGCGGCCGAGCAGATACGCGCCCGTACCGGTCACGCCGGAGATGACGTCGAAAACCCGGACAGGCATGCCGTGCGAGTCGCCGAGGGCCCGGGCCCGCCGCCCCGCTTCCCGGGCGACGCCGTCGTGCAGGGAACGGAACGAGGGGGCGTCGGGAGACAGCGACCAGGCGGCGAACGCGAGGCCGCCGAGGCCCCCGAACAGCGCGGGGGTGCTCGTGCCGAGCCGCTCGACGCCTCTGACGGCCGCGGACAGATAGCCGTCGGCCATGGCGTCCCAGCCCAGCCCCGGCATGCAGCGGTCCAACTGGTGGTACGTCAGGGCGAGCCCCGGTCCGCCGCCGGCGAGGTCGGGGCGGACGCAGGTGGGGGTGGCGCGCGGCCGACCCGCCAAGGTGGTGACCAGATCGAGGGCCGCGGCGGCCGTGTCGGGCGGCAGTACGGCCGTCCATCCCGCCACGTCGGCTCCTCGTCCCCGGGTGATTCCGTGCGGCCGTACCGGCCGGCCGCACGGAACGGGCTCACGTTGTCCGTGTTCTTTGGGTTCTTCTGGGTTCTTCTGGGTTCTTCTAGCGACAGCGGGGCGGCTCCGTGCATCCGTCCGTGCGGTCGGTGGTGAAGATGGTGTCGCAGCACATCATCGGCTCCAGTGACTGCTCATCCGTCTCGGGCAGTTCCTGGAGTTCCAGGACCTCGGTTTCCATGGTGGGTTTCTCCTTTTGTGGTGGTGTCGGCCGGTCATCGAGGGTCGACCAGCCAGGATCGGTTGCCGCCGTGGGTGAGGCGCAGCAGGAAATCCAGCACGCCGGCCAGGCCGACGCCGTAGCCGGCGCTGACGTCGCGCAGGGTCTCGTCGGGCACCAGCAGGCGGCCGTCGCGCCGGACCGCCCGGGCGGACAGCCACATGGCGGTCTCCGCCGCCCGGGTGCGGTAGTACTCCTCCCCCGTCGCGTCGGCGAGGTCGAGCAACAGCTCGGCGTTGCCGGCCGCCCCGTGGCAGGTGCTGGGGCCGATCCGGCAGCGGTCCCGGTGCACCGCCCGCGCCGCGCGGTCGGCGTACTCACGAAATCGCGCCTCGCCGGTGGCGGTCCACAGCCGGACCAGGAACGTTCCGATGCCGGAGGCGCCGTGGCACCAGAAGTTCAGATCGGTCCGTTCGGTCCGGCCCGGCCCCTTCGGCCAGACGGCCGCGTCACCGCGCGGTTCGGCGACGGCGCACAGGGCGTGCCCCGCCCCGGTGGCGATGTCGACGAGGTCCGCTCGTCCCAGGTCCCGCCCGGCGGCGAGGAGGAAGGCGGCGTTCCCGGCGACGCCGTGCCCGAAGCCGTACAGGGCGGAGCCGGCGAGCTCGCGGCGGTGTTCCGGACCGACGGGCCAGTCCACGCCGTGCTCGGCGCCCGCGGTCAGGCGGACGAGCCGGTCGGCGCACTCCGACGCGCGATCGGCGAATCGTGGATCGCCCGTCGCGTGCCACAGGTGCAGTTGAGCGAGGCCGGCGCCGGCGAGGCCGTGGCAGATGTCGGGGTGGTGCCAGTCGAGCGGGATGCGCAGGGCGTATGCCACGGCCCGGTCCGCCATTCCCTGGTCGCCGAGCGTCCGCGCGGCGTCGTGGAGCGCCCATGCCGTGCCGGAGCGGCCGAAGTAGAGGCCGGGCAGGATCCTGCTCGGCGCGGTGAGCCGTCGGTCCAGCCACCGGGCCGCTGTCCGCAACAGCGGCTCGGCGGTGGTCTCGCCGGAGCGGACCGCCCGGTCGAGGACGGCCACCACACCGGCCGCGCCCAGTTGTACGTTGCAGGGGTCGCTGAGCGGAGCCGAACGCGGCCGGGGCCACAGGTGTTCCGCGTCCGGTTCGGCGGTGGCCGCGAGGTGGGCCAGGCCGTCGGCCAGCAGTCGGTCGACGACACCGCGCGTCGGCGCGGGTGCGGCCGACACCGGTGTCCCGACGGGGTCCGCCCGGAGGAAGGCGGCGGCCTTCTCCAATGGCCAGCGGGACGGGCCGTCCGCTGTGAGGCCGATGACGAGGGGGGCGAGCGCCCGGAGCGCGGGCGCGGCCGGTGCGGCGGTGTCGACGATCTCCGCGAGCCGTTCACCGGCCGGACGGCGGGGCACGGAGTCGTCGGCGAGCAGGGGGATGATGCCGGTGGCGGCGTACAGCAGGGTGGCACCCAGGCTGTAGCAATCCACTTCGGGGCCGGGTGCGGGTGGTGGTGAGTCGCTGTCCCGGTCGGGGGTGCCCAGGTACTCGGGGGCGGTGAAGCCGTGGGTGCCGACGACATGGGCCCGTTCGTCCGCGCGGACCGCGCATTCCATGTCGACGAGGACGGGGGTGCCGTCGGGGGTCATCACGATATTGCCGGGCTTGAGGTCGCGCAGGACGAATCCGGCCGCGTGCATCCGGCCGATCATGTGGGTGAGTTCGCGGGCCAGCTTCCACAGGGCCGCGACCGGGAGCAGCCCTTGGACGTCCCGTGCGAGGGCGTCGGTGGTCCACCGTTGCAGACTCTTGCCGTCGATCAGGTCTTCCACGAGGAAGACGTGACCGGCGGACGCGAAGACGTCGCGGACGGCAGGGGTGATGCCAAGGGGTGCGAGCCGCTTCAGGATGCCGGCCTCGTAGCGCAGCCAGTATCTGGCGTCCTTGCCGTCCGAGGTGGCTCCGATGTGCGGCCGGGCCTCCTTGAGCAGGACATCGTCACCGGTCCGCCGGTCGCTCGCGCGGTAGACACCACCACGGTTGGAGTGCCGGATGGCCTCACGGACCAGATAGCGGTCGGCGAGGAGGACGGGGTCGCCGCGGCGGCGGCCCGAGGCTGCGCGGGCGGGCGGGTCGAACGGGGGGCGGGCCCAAGGGGGTGGTGAGAACCACGGGTTGCGCTCGTCCGCTACGAACGTTCCGTCGGGTGCCTGGAGCCGCCCTTCGTAGAGACCTTCGTCGTTGAGCTCACGGGGCCGCGCGAAACAGCCGTAGCGGTAGTGGACCAGGCTGTCCGGCAGGTACCGCCGGTCCGACAGAATGGCCGGTCCGGCAAGTCCGACAGTGGCCTCGTGGAGTTGCCCGGTCAGGATCCGCAACTGATCGTCGTCGAGAGGATAGACAGTGAGGAACTTGCCCGACTGCGCGCGGGGCGCCCGGACCGAGGTGAGTTCGGCGGTGACCCGTGGTGAGACGGCGAACTTGAACGCGCACGCGTGGGCCGCCAGGACCCGGGTCGCGCTCTCCAGAACGCGGGCCGCGGAGGCGGGGGTCGCGGACAGGTGCAGCTTCCAGCCCTGCTGCCGTGGCACATGGCGCGGCGGCGTGACCATGCACCAGGTGTCACCGTCACGCAGCGTCCACCCGATCGTCGAACACTCGCTCAGAACACGTAGAGTGATTGCCTGATAGCTCACCGCCACGAGCTCAGCATGGCAGCTCACGGCGCGGCGCGCGAGGGGCTGTGGACAACTGCTCCCCGGCGCCCGGGCCGCGCGCCGACGCGGTGCGGGCGCTACTGGCCGGTGGCTCCGATCAGGGAGGCGATCGGGCTGAGGGGGTTCCATTCCGGGTCGCGTTCGGTGAGGCGGTCGGCGACACGACGCCAGGCCACCGCGTCGGTGCCGAGCCGGTCGCGTACCAGGGCGGCCACCTCCGCCAGGGCCGCCCGCGCGGGAGCCGGGGCGTCGGTGCGGTGGCGGGCGGCGTTGAGGTAGGCGAGGACCAGGGCGGCCGGGGCGGCTTCGCCGACCAGCTCGGGGCCGGTCAGCAAGCCGGCGCCGAGCAGGTGGTCGAGCTGGACGGTGAGCGGTTCGTGGAAATGATCGCCCAGTCCGTGGCGGATCCGGGCACGTGTCGTCTCCGGGTCCGCGGTGGTGGTACCACGGCGTGTGGGCGCGGGAAGGTCCGCGGCGTGGCGGAGTCTGAACTCGGCGGGTGCTCCGGGGTGGTTGACCAGCAACGACCAATGCGGAATGGGCGCGCGGCGGTGTTCGGCTTCCAGCAGATCCCAGTCCGGTTCGCCGGGCAGGCTGTGGATCTGGCTCGTAGCCGACCATCGCTGCTCGCAGCGGCGCAGCCGCCCCGCGAACTTGTCCGTGGCCAGCTCGCGGTCGGCGCGGGCGCGGAGGACGGCGAGGGCGGCCGCGGCGTCGTCGGCCGCCAGCGCCTTCTGGCAGAGCCGGGTCGCGGCGGGGCCGAGGTGGCCGCTGTCCACCAGGGCGGCGAGGCGCTGTCTGCCGCCGTGCTTCAGGAGGTTGAGGCAGCCGACGACCTGCTGTGCGAGGCCCAGGTGCCTGCCCATCCGGGCGAAGACCAGTTCGATGAGGTCGGGTTCGGCCGACTGGAGCCAGAGGGCGCCTCCGGGCGGGGTCGCCGCGGGGTCGGCTCGCAACTCACGGGTCAGCGTGCCGGCCACCCGGGACGACGTGGTGGTGGCGATGCGCCGCCGGACGAAGTGGTTCTGGCTGTTGCGTATCAGCATCAGGTCGGTGGCCGGGTCCTGGAGGTCGGCCAGCCGGTGCTCCAGGTCTTCGTGCAGCCAGCGTGACTGCTCGGCGAGGACCCGCAGCGCCTGCGGATCTCGCAGCCGGAGGAGGTGGTCGAAGGCGGCCGACGGGGTGTGGTCGTGCCGCAGGAGATAGGCGGCGAGCAACCAGGGACCGTCGGGGCCGAGGCGGGGCAGCACGGTGGCGACGGTCTCGGGTCGCGCCAGACAGAGCAGGGTGCCCGCCGGCCACAGCCACAGGTGGTTTCCCCGGGCGAGGAGACGCACGGCGTCGTCGGGGGTGGTGGGGACGGGGGTGTGCCGTGACTTCCCGTCGCCCATGTCCTCTCGCGGGGCTGCCACGTCGGCGCCGTCGGGTACGGGCAGCGTGCGGGAGCGGTCGAGCACCTCGGGCCAGGTGGCGCCGTCGTCCCGCCGCCAACTGTCACTGTGGGCTTCCTCGGACGCGGCCGCGGCCAGCCGCAGCCAGGCGTCCGCGTCGGTGCCGAGCTCGCGGTGGAGCAGTTCGGCGAGCGCGTTCCGCCAGGCCACGGGGAAGGCCAGACGGCGCCAGTCGTGCGGCAGGTGGATCAGCTGGCAGGCGGGGAAGGAGTGGAGGATGTCGTCGGCGTGGAGGATGCCGTGCGTGTAGGCCCGCTCGGCGAGGCGCCAGGCGGTCCTGGGATGGGGGCGGGTGAGCTCGGTCAGCACCTCGTCACGGGTGGGAGCGGCGTACCAGCCGTCCTTGGGTGCGACGCCGTGGTCGCGGCATGCGCGGATGAGCCAGTCCGGGGAATCCCAGCCGGGGCAGTCGACGAGGTCGGTATGGGCGAGGAAGTGGAGGCTTCCGGGGTCGGTGGGCAGAGGGGCGTCCCCGGGGCAGAGCGAGAGCAGCAGGTCCAGGGCGCTCAGTACCGCGCGCTGCCGCTCGCCGCGCGGGGCGTCGGGAAGTCGGTCGGCTGGGGCGGCCACCGCCGTGGGGCAGGCCGCGTCCTGCTCGGGAGCGGGCTGTTCAGGAGTGGACTGTTCCCGGGAGCCCCGCCCCGCCTTCTCGATCGTGCTGTCCGCCGGTGGTGTCCGCCCTGCCACCGTGAGGAGTTCGGGCAGGGTGCCGTCGAAAGCGGGCACCAGGCGCGCCAGCGCTTCCCACGCCTCGGGGCGGCCTGAGAGATGCTCCCGTGCGGCGGTGCGCAGCGCCTCGCGGGCGTTGTCGGTCAGCAGACCGCGATCCGCCAGGGTGGCCAGCGCGCTCACGGCGCGGGCGGCGGGGCGGGCGAGCCGCACGACGTCGACGGGGTCCAGGAATCCGGCGCGGACCATTCCCGTGGTCCATTGGCGGGCGGAGTCGTCCAGCGGCTCCTGGGCCAGCCGCCGGGCGGGTGGGGTGAGATTGCCGCCGTATCGGCCGGCGGCCCGCCATGACGCGTTCAGCACGCTGAGCGAGAAGTCGATCCGGTCCTCGTCGGTGGCGTCCTCGTGCCGGACCAGTTCCTCGGCGGCCTTCGGCATGAACGGGGTCCGCCGGTTGGCGGCGGCCAGGGCGCGGAAGTCCTGGGCGTACGGCTCGCCGAGCAGATCACGGATGGTGCTGGTGCCGCGCACGGTGGCCAGCAGACGGGTGAGCGTGGCGGGGTCCTCGTACGGCTCGCCCCGGGCGCGCAGCCGGGCGGCGCCGTCGGGTTCGTCCAGCGCGGCGGCGGCTTCGGCGCTGATGTCCGGGTGGAGGTGACGCGTGGTCGCGGGATCGGCGAGCATGCGCCGCACGGCGTCCGGACCGCGCAGCTCCCATACGCGGATAAGGGCGTAGCGCTGGGCCGTCTTGCGTACGTCCTGACCGAGGGCCCGCACGACGAGTTCGGGGTCGCCGCAGCCGAGCAGCGGGACGAGCCAGGTGTGGGGGACGTCGCCCGTGGCGGACAGCAGTTCGGCGCGCAGCCCGCGCTCCAGCGGCACGCGGTGTGCCGCGTGGGCGATGGCGCGGCGCAGGGAGGGGGTGCACCGGGGGGTGCGGTAGACGGCGGCGTTGACGGCCGGGTCGTCGGCGGCGACGAGCCGTTTGAGGACGCGGGCGTCCAGCCTGGGGTGAGCGGCGAGCGCGGTACGGGACCGTCGGTCGCCCCGGGCGGTCACGGTGGCCGTCAGGGCGGGGCCGGGGAGGGAGCCCGTGGCCAGCATGTCGCGGAGGGTGGTGTCCGGCAGCGTGGGGAGGGCTGCCGCCGCGTGCTCCGGTGGAGCGTGTTCCAGCAGCAGGCACAAGGTGGCGGGCACGGTCCTGGGCGGGAGCGGTATCCGGTCGGTGGCCGGCTTCGGCTCGGCGGCGAGCAGCTCGGGCAGAGTGCCTCGGTACGCCCCCAGCGCGTCGTGCACGCCCCGCCAGCGGACCGGATCCGTGCCGAGGTGCCGTGCGGCCAGGTCCCGCAGGCGGGCTGCCGCGCGGCCGTCGGGGACGGCGGCGGAGCCCAGCAGGCCCGCCAGGGCGCGGGCCGGCCGGGCCCGCTCGACCAGTTCCCCCGCGAGCTCGTCGTCGAGTTCACCGGCCTTGCGCGCGGCGTCGGCGAGCCGGCCGAGGGCGGGAGCGCCCGGCGCGGCGAGCGCCTCGCGCAGAGCCGCACCGGGCGCAGCAACGCCCCCGCCGCCGTGCTCCTCGGCTTCCGGCTCCGGCGCGTCCGCACCGAACAGCCGCTTCAACGACGACCTGTCCTCCGGCGGCAGCCCCGGTGCCAACAACCGAAGGGCGTGCCGCCGCGACTCCGCCTCGTGCCCGTATGTACGCGCCACCGGGCGCCCCCTCTGTTCGTCCCCGCATCGTGCGCCTCGATCCCACCACATGCCTGTGACAACGCCCTTCGGCCGGCGGGTGCCGACGCGCGCGAACGCCTTCGGTGTGCATGCTGGAGGCGTCGGGTCACACGTGTTTCACGGCAACGGGGTTTCCGGGTGGCGTCATGTGCTGGAGTGCGACGGCGGACCTCGTGGCGGGCAGCGGGATCGCCGCGGTCGGGGTGGTCTGTGTGGTGCGGCTGCGGCGTGCCCGTGATCTGCCGCTCGGCGCGCTGCCGCTGCTCCTGGGGACCCATCAGATCGTCGAGTCCGCCGTCTGGCGTTCCGGCGGCGGTACCGGCCCCGCGACCTTGGCCTGGGCCGTCATCGCCCTGCCGCTGCTGGCGGTATGGGTTCCGTTCGGCGTATGGCTCGCCGCTCCGTCCGCCGTCCGGAGCCGACTCGTGGCCCCCGCCGCGGTGGGGATCGCCACCTCCGGCGTCCTCGCGTACTTCCTCGGCACGCGGCCCGTGACGGCCGAGATCCGCGGCCACACGCTCGGCTACGTCCTCGACCTGCCGCACGCTCCGCTGATCGTCGGGGGCTATCTCCTTGCCACGGTCGGCTCTCTGCTGCTCGGTGGTGATCCGCTGTTGCGCCTGCTCGGGGTGCTGGTCGCGGTCGGGGCGGTGATCTGCGCGGCGCTGTGGCGGCTGGAGTTCATCTCCACCTGGTGCGCCTTCGCCGCGGTGGCGGCCGTCATGATGCTCACCTGGGTGCGGCGGCGCCCGGAGGGCCCCGTGCCGCCGCGCATGTCCGGTGCCCGGAGTCCGGCGGGCCGGTGACGGCCGCCGGGAGGCGGCTCAGCGCTGGTTGCCCTCGGGCATCAGCCACGGCTCCTGCGGGAGGGCGCTCCCCGTCTCCAGCAGGGACTTCAGGTTCGAGACCACGGCCGCCCACCCCGCGGCCGCCGCTTCCCGCTCGGCTTCGTCGGCCAGGTTCTCGTGAGTGACGGTCAGCCGGACGATCTGGCCGTACGGCTGGGTGTCGAAGGTCACCCTGGACGGTTCACCGGACTGCTCAGCACCGGGGTCCGCCCAGGTGGTCACCAGCCGCGTGGGCGCCTCGCTCTCCACCACGGTGCCCGCGACGTCGGCGATCCCCGAGCCGTCCGTCCGCCGGTGCTCCCAGGCGGAGCCGGGCTGCCAGTCCGAGACATTGCTGTGGCCCCAGTATTCCGCCGTCAGATCGGCGTCGGTCAATGCCTGCCAGACCTTCTCGGGTGTGCTTTCGATGTAGGTGACGTAGACAAATGTCGGCTTGTCCGTCATGGCTTCCTCCGCTCGCCGCTTCACCGCGCTCAGCGCGCACGGACGCGGGCTCCCGAATGTGTCGGTCCGTCGTTCCCGGGTCTCATTCCCGCATGCCGAAGCGGACGCCCACGACACGACACACGCGAAATGCTCCCCGGGTACGCCGGCCTCCCTCGCGTGGGGGAGGCACTTGTCGGAGAGCCCGGGGCGGGCTCAGCTCGATGTCGTGCGATAGCGGCCGCGGAATTCCGTCAGCAGTTCGTCGGTCACCTCGGCGCCCGCGGCCACCGCGGCGTGCACGTCGCGGAAGTACCCCTCGTATCCGGCGGGGGTGTACAGGCACAGGGCCCTCGCGGTCTCCGTGCCCGCGTTCCGGAAGCCGTGGGGTGTCCCCCGGACGGCAGCCAGCAGGGTGCCGGGACCGGCGGTCACCTCGCCGTCCCCGTTGTGGAGGGTCAACTCCCCCTCCAGTACATAGAAATACTCGTCGTGTCCGTGGTGGACATGGGGCCGGGCACCCACGATCCCCGGCTCCAACGTGAACTCCTCGAAGGAGAACCGTCCCCCGGTGTGCTCGGCGGTCAGCTTGAAGAAGTGCTCGACCCCCGCCACGTCCATCAACTCCCCTTCATCGGGGCGTCGAAGCAGCGGCCGGGGGCCCGTCGTCTCATGTTCGATCATCGTCGCATGATGGCAGAGTTCCATCATCCGGGCGCAGCGGAATACCGCACCGATCGTCACGGCATGGCGTATTGACCTCACCCGACGGAGGTCGCGAGACTGGACCGTCCGGCAGCCGCCGACACCGGCTCCGGCACCAGCACTGGGCGACCGCCTCACGACCGGGAGACGTGGTGACAGGACAGGTTGTTCCGCACGAGGTACAGGGTGACGGCTCCGAACGGTGCCTGCTGCTCCACAACTGGTTCGGTGACCGTACGAGCTTCGGGCCGATGCGCGAGCACTTGAACGGTGACGCGTTCAGCTACGCGTTCCTGGACTGCCGCGGGTACGGCGAGGCGAGGGACATGGCCGGCGCGTTCACCATGGAGGAGGTCGCCGGGGACGCCCTCGCCGTGGCCGACCATCTGGGCTGGGAGACGTTTTCGGTCGTCGGCCACTCCATGGGCGGGAAAGCGGCCCAACTGATGCTGCTGGACGCGCCGTCCCGCGTCCGTTCGATCATCGGAATCTCTCCGGTGCCCGCGTCCGGTTTCCCCCTCGACGAGGAGACGTGGGGGCTTTTCGCCGGGGCCGCGGAGCATCCCGGCAACCGCAGGGCGATCATCGACAACACGACGGGCGGGCAGCACGACGACGCCTGGCTGGACGCCATGGTGAGCCGCTCGGTGGAGAGGTCCTCGCCGGCTGCCTTCCGCGCGTATCTGGACTCCTGGGCGCGCGACGACTTCCACGAGCGCGTGAAGGGCAACCAGGTGCCGGTGCTCCTCGTCGCCGGGGCGCACGACCCGGCGCTGGGCGGCGAGGCGATGGAGTCCACATGGCTGCGGTGGTACCCGCATGCGGAACTCCACGTTTTCCCGGACGCCGGCCACTACGCACCGGAAGAGGCCCCCGAAGCACTGGCGGCGGCTGTGGAGCGCTTCCTCGGCCGGTGAAACGCGGCCTTGACGGCCAGGACAGGAAGGCGCCACCCCACCATGGAAGAGGTGCGGGGTGGCGCCTTTTACGGGAATGACGGCCGACCACGGAACACATCCGTGCCCTGCCGTTTCCGATTTCGGCTGCCGCAATGTACGCGCCCTTTACCAAGGGTACGAAAAAGGCGACCACCGAATCAGTGGCCGCCTTTGCGGATTACCCTTGGGGCACCTGGCTAAAAACCGTTATACAGGCTCGCCCGCGGCCGGCTTGGACGTCTTCGCACGACGCTTTCGGGCCTGCGCCGGAACCTGCTGGGCCTCCCGGGAAGCAGCCACATAAGGCTGAAGAGCCTCAAGGTATTCCTTGAAGGTGTCCTCGCCCATGTCCAGCTCCCGGCGCTCGTAGACCACGCACGGTCGCATGGCGATCTTCGGGCTGCCGTCCTCGTTCTGCTCCCCCGTGTCGTACTCCTCGGTGCCCTTGGCTGCCACCAGGAGCTCGACCGAGAAAACACCCTCGGTGACATCCGGCTTCAGGTCGTCGTGCTGGAGCAGACGCCCGTAGGTTGTCGTCGTAAGTGTCTGGCCGCCGACTACCGTAGTGGTGACAGCCTCTTCCACTCCCGGCTCACCCTTTTCGGATTCGTCGACCTGGACAAACTTGACGGCCATTGCGGTTTTCCCTTCTCGAAGACAGTCCAAATGATAGGCGAAAGTATGCCCGTTGAGCCAATCCGTAATAGAGAATGACCCCTTTTGGGCGAAGGGTGATTTTTGGTGTCTCTCGGGGTCTCTTGCTGAATCTTAAGAAGCCGAGGTTGAAGGTCCATACGGTCAGTCCGCGGCGCCCCGGCCGGGGCCACTCCCGGACGTCCGGCAGCAAGGCCGTTCAGGTTCCGTCACAACCGATCCGCTTCGTACGCCGCGCCCCGGGACGGTAAGGGGACGAACGGACAGTCACACATCCGGAACCCCGTCGTGGCGAGCCGGTGATGCCGCCCCGAGCACGGCACGAGGTCCTACGGTGGTCCCATGCCCAGAGTGCGCGACTACCCCCTCCGCCTGAAGCAGCCGGTGCGCGACGTGCAGGCGTTCCTGTCGAGCGCGGGTGGCCTCCGGCCGTACGCCCTCGCGTCGGCGGATTTCGAACCACTGGTGCCCGAGGGCGAGGGCGCCGACGTCCTCGCGTTCGTCAACGACGTGCCGGCCGCCGAGCTGCCACCGGAGTTCGGTGCGGCGTTCGGCGAGGGCGTTCTCGCGGAGCTGCGCGCGTGGTCGTTCAACGGCGTACCGCCGTACGCGGTGCGGGTGCGGCTGCGTGACGCGCGCTGGCGCGAAGGCGAGTCGACCGCCGCCGGCTTCGCGTGGGCCGGCCGGCGTGCCGCCCGTGAGGCGGGCCACTGCATCCATGAAGGCGTCCTCCCGCGCCCCTACCTCACGCGCTGGCCGCCCGCCCGTACGGCGACGCACCCGGTGCCGGAGTACGACGTGCCCGGACCCCGGCCCAGCGTGCCCGGCCGCCCCGTCCGTGATGTGCGTGTCCGGCTCGTCACGCCCGCCGCCTGCGGAGTCTTCGCCATCGCCACCACCGACTTCGAGCCGCTCCCCGCCGACTCGGGCCTCCTCTTCGAGTTCGCCGCGGAGGTGCCGGAGGACCGGCTCCCGCGCGAGTTCGCGGACGCGTTCGAGCACGGGGTCCATCACGCGCTCTGCGCTTCCGGTACCCGCCGGGTACCCACCGCGGCGTTCCGGGTCCGGCTGCACGACGCGAAGTGGCACGAGGTCGATTCCAACGAGGTGATCTTCGCCAAAGCCGGCCGCAGGGCAGCCGCGGAAGCCCTGCGCTGCTGCGCGGAAGGCAGCGCCCCGCGCCCCGTCGACCCCTGGCCGGCCCACGGCGCACCCCGCCCCTGAGACCGGTGCCGTAGCGCACGGAGCGGGGTGCGTCCCGTCTGCCCGGATGAGGCGGAAGACCGCGAATGATTTCGGCGCCGTAGATTTGAGCCCATGTCAGAGGGCAAGAACACCGCGGCGACGCGGCCGCGTGATCAACGGAGGCGGCGGCACGCCGCCCGGAAGCCGGGGGCGGGCAAGGGCGGGCTGAGGCGCTCGTCCTTACTGATGGCGGCGGGGACGGTGGTGTCCCGGGCGACGGGGCTGATCAGACAGATACTCCAGGCCGGTGCCCTGGGGACCGGCCTGCTCGCCACCACGTACAACAATGCCAACGTCGTCCCGACGAGCCTGTACTTCCTGTTCATCGGAGGGGCGCTGAACTCGGTGCTGGTGCCCCAGCTGGTCCGGGCCCGGGCCGAGCATCCTGATGGCGGGCTGGCCTTCGAGCAGCGCCTGGTGACGCTCGTGCTGTCCGTGCTCGGCATCGGCACGCTGCTGGCCGTGTGGGCCGCCCCGCAGATCATCAGCGTCTACCAGACGGACTCACCGGAGAACCACGCCGCGTTCGAGCTGACCGTGGTCTTCGCCCGGTTCCTGCTTCCGCAGATCTTCTTCTACGGACTGTTCAGCATCCTGGGCCAGGTCCTCAACGCCCGGGGCAGATTCGGGGCGATGATGTGGACTCCGGTCCTCAACAACGTGGTTCTGATCGCGATGTTCGGCGTGTACGTCGGCATGATGACCGTCCCGGACCGGGTGGAGGACATCACCCCGACGCAGGTGACGCTACTCGGGGTGGGCACCACGCTCGCCCTGGCCGTGCAGGCCCTCGCGTTGATTCCCTGCGTCCGCGCCGCCGGATTCCGCTTCAGGCCGCGTTTCGACTGGCGTGGCACCGGCTTGCGCAAGAGCGTCGCGGCGGCCCGCTGGACCCTGTTGTTCGTGCTGGTCAACCTGGCGGCCACCACGGTGGTGACGCACTACGCCACCGCGGCGGACAAGGCACTGCCCCACGACGGTGTGGGCTTCACCGCCTACACCTACGCGCAGACGATCTGGATGCTGCCGCAGTCGATCGTCACGGTCACACTCGTCACGGCGCTGCTGCCACGGATGACCCGGGCCGTCGCCGAGGACCGCCTCGACGATCTGCGAGGTGATCTCTCCCGGGCCCTGCGGGTCAGTGGCGTCGTCATCGTTCCCGCCGCCTTCTTCTTCCTCGCCTTCGGCCCGCAGATCGCGCAGCTGCTGTTCGCGCACGGCGCGGCCGATGCCGCGTCCACCCGTCCTCTCGGGCACATGCTGCAAGCGTTCGGACTCGGTCTGATGCCCTTCTCCGCGCAGTACCTGCTGCTCCGCGGCTTCTACGCCTTCGAGGACACCCGTACACCGTTCCGGATGGCCCTGTGGATCAGTGCCGTCAACATCGGCCTGTCCGCCGCCTGTCATTTCCTGCTGCCCGCGCGCTGGGCGGTCACCGGCATGGCCGCCGCCTATACCGTCTCCTATGCCGTGGGCCTGGTGGTCACCGCGCTGGTGCTGCGGCGCCGTCTGGACGGCCGGCTGGACGGCCGGAGGCTGTGCCGCACGTACGGCAAGCTCACGACGTCCGCGGTGCTGGCGGGGACGCTCGGCTGGCTCGCGGGCCGTGCCTGTCCCACGGCCCTCGTCCCGGCCGCGTGGGCACCGGCCCTGAGCCTGGCGGCGGGAGGCGTCACGATGGTGTTCCTGTTCGTGCTGCTCGCGAAGGCTTTCGAGATCGGCGAGTTGCGGAGCCTGCCGGATCTGCGATGATCCGGCAGGAAGGGGTCCGGCGCGGTCCGGAAAATACCCCGGTGCGAGGCCCCGGCTGCCTGTGGCAGGGTCGTCTTCCATGATCGATGACTATGAGTTCTCGAGCGACCCGGCCCGCCTGGACGGCGCCTTGATTCATCACTGGATCTCCACCGACACGTATTGGGCGGTGGGGCGCTCACGTGAGAAGCAGGACAGCGCGATGGCCGGTTCGCTGAACTTCGGGGCCTATGAGAAGGCGTCGGGCGCCCAGGTCGCCTATGCGCGGGTGGTCACGGACCGCGCCACGTTCGCCTGGCTGTGCGATGTCTACGTCGACCGCCGGGCACGCGGCAAGGGACTCGGCACCGCGCTGGTCACGGCCGTCCGTGACCACCTCGCGCCCTTCGGGCTGAACCGCATCCTGCTCTCGACCGGGGACGCCCACGGCGTCTACGAGAAGGTCGGCTTCCAGCCGCTGGAGACTCCGGGTAACTGGATGGCCTACGGGCGGCTGTAGCGGCCGGGCCGGTTCAGACGCCCCAGTCGCGGCCGCAGAACATGCAGACGTCGCACCAGGCCAGCGGGGTCAGTACCCGGTCCCGGACGCATGAGGCGGGGATCACGTCATGGGGAGCCGGCAGTTCGTCCGGCTCCCCGCCGGCGGTGGCCGGGTCGAAGGCCGCGACGATGCGGCGGAAGCGGTGCAGATACTTCAGGGCGAAGGGCGGCTCGTAGCCGAGCTCGTCCCAGCGGTGGCGGTCGAGGGCCAGCGTGGCGACGTCGAGAACGAAGCGCTTGTTCCGGGCCCACTCGGCGGGGTTCTCGCCCCAGTCGATGTCCTCCAGCAGGAAACCGACCGCGCCGGAGCCCATGAGGGACTGGTCCTGGCGGGCGATGAGGGCCGCGAAGCGGTAATCCCACTCCGTGACGGCCAGCGCGGTGACCGCGAGCATCAGCGTGTCGGCGAAGACCGCGGTGCCGCCGTTGGACATATAGAGGTCGTGACCGCCGCCTCCGAAGACATTCCCCACCCGGTCACCGTACCCGGGATCCCCTCCGCAGGAATCCCGCGCGCTCCCGTCCTACGCTGGCTGCAGGGGCAAGCGCCAGGGAGCTGCCATGGTCACGACGAAGTGGGTCTTCGAGCCCGGTCACACCGGTGCGGAGTTCTGTGCCAGGCACATGATGGTCACCTATGTGCGCGGCCAGTTCAAGAACGTGCGCGGCATGATGGAGGTCGACCCCGACGAGCCGGAGAAGGCCCGTGTCGAAGCGACGATCGACGCGACCCAGGTGTACACCGGGCAGCCCGAGCGTGACGCCCATCTGCGCAGTGCCGACTTCTTCGATGTCGACCACCACCCGACCTGGACGTTCGCCTCCTCGCGCGTCCACCAGGTGAGCGCGACCGGGTTCGAGGTCACCGGCGATCTCACCGTGCGCGGAGTGACGCGACCCGTGACCTTCGACGTGTCGTATCTGGGGCAGTGGGACACCCCCTGGTGGGAGGACGGCCGGGACCTCGGGCCCAGGCAGCGCGCCGGCTTCACGGCCAAGGCCCGGGTGAACCGACATGACTTCGGGGTCAGTTGGAACGATGTGGTCGACCGGGGCGGGGTGGTCGTGAGCGACATGATCGATGTCATCGTCGACGTCGAGGCCGTGCGCGAACCGGCCGAGTAGCGGGCGCGCTCACGGCACGGTGCACGAACACCACTTCCGGCCACCCCCGGCGTTCCTCTTATGGCTCAAGTGGCACTCTCCCGCTCGCCGCTCCCGGCGGTTTACCGTCCCTCGGCACGGGGGTCGCTGACGGAGAGAGGCTCACTGACTTGTTCTACTACGTGTTCAGAACCGTGGTGCTGGTGCCGTTGCTGCGGTGGCTCTTCCGGCCGAGAGTCGAGGGGCTGGAGCACGTGCCGCACGAGGGGGCGGCGATCATCGCGGGGAACCATCTGTCGTTCTGCGACAGCTTCCTCATGCCCGTGATGATCAAGCGCCGGGTCACCTTCCTGTGCAAGAAGGAGTACTTCACGGGCCGCGGCCTCAAAGGCCGGCTGACCGCGGCGTTCTTCCGCGCCAACGGGCAGATCCCGGTGGACCGGTCCGGTGAGGGGGCCGGGCGGGCGGCGGTCGAGGAGGGTCTGCGCGTGCTGGGCAGAAGGGAGCTGCTCGGCATCTATCCCGAGGGGACCCGCTCGCACGACGGCCGGCTCTACAAGGGGAAGGTGGGGGTGGCGGCCATGGCGATACGGTCGGGGGCGCCGGTGATTCCGTGCGCGATGATCGGCACGTTCGAGTCCCAGCCGATCGGACGCCGCCTCCCGCGTCTCATGCCGATCACGATCCGCTTCGGGAAGCCGCTGGACTTCTCCCGCTACGCGGGGATGGAGGAGCGGCGCGAGGTGCTGCGGGCCGCCACGGACGAGATCATGTACGCGCTCCTGAAGCTGTCGGAGCAGGAGTACGTCGACCGGTACGCGGCCGAGGCCAAGGCGGAGCAGCAGACGCCGGTCCTGGCCCACCAACCGCGCTGACCCCTGCGCGCCGGCCGGCCCGGCAGCACACCGGGCCGGCCGGACGGGCTTGCCTTCGCGCCGCCGGAGGACGGTCTCGTAGGGTCTGTCCATGCTTCTATGGATCAACGGCCCCTTCGGCGGGGGAAAGACGCAGACCGCGCACGAGATCCAGCGTCGGCTCCCCGGCAGTGTCGTCTGCGACCCCGAACACGTCGGCTTCGGACTGCACCGGATGATGCCCCCGGCTCTGCGCGGGGACTTCCAGGACCTTCCGGCCTGGCGGCAGGGCGTGTATGAGGTACTGGACCGGACACTCACGGCGTACGAGGGCACGGTGATCGTGCCGATGACGGTCGTGGAGCCCGTGTACTTCCGGGAGATCGTCGGCCGGCTGCGGGAACGGGGCCACGACGTACGGCACTTCGCGCTGCTGGCCCGGCGGGAGACGGTGCTGCGACGGCTGAGCGAGCGGGGCTTCGGGCACGCCGTGCGGGTCGTCGCCGGCAAGGACGCCCCCTTGCGCCGGGAGAGCTTCGCGGTGTCGAAGCTCTATGTGTGTCTGGAGCGGCTGGGCGAGGCGGAGTTCGCCGAGCACGTGTGGACCGACCACATCCCGGTCGCGGCGGTCGCCGACCACATCGCGGACTCCGCCGGGCTGGCGCTCACCCCCAATACCGACAGCCCGCTCCGGGGCCGGCTGCGCCGGGCGTGGACGGGGGCCCGGCACATCCGGTTCGACTGACGGCGCGCCGCCTCTTCGGCTCGCGGCGCGGGTCAGGTGGTGGGAGCGGGCCAGGGAACGTCGGTTTCGACGGCGGCGGTGTAGTCGACGCCGGGGACGGAGAAACCGTAGAGACGGCGGACTTCGTCGCCGAACCAGTCGAGGTCGGCGAGTGCGGTGATGGTGTCGCTGGTGGCGGTGTTCCAGCGTTCGGCCACGGCGTTCTGCACGGCGGGGTCGAGTTCCCAGGTGTCTAGGCGGACCCGGCCCTCGTCGTCGAGGTCGAGGGGGCGCGCGCCGGTCAGCCGGTCCCACAGCTCCACCAGTTGACCGACGGGGGCCACCATGGCGTCGCCGAGGACGCCGCGCAGCAGCCCGACGTACAGGGCGATGCCGGGGACGGCGGTGGAGGACTGGGTCACGGCGGCGGCATTGACCGAGGTCACGGCCCGGCCGCCCAGGGTCTTGCCGAGTCGCTCGTCCAAGCTGCGTGCGGTGGCTTCCAGATGGGACTTCGCGGCGCCGATGGTGCCCTGCCGGTAGATCGCCGCGGTGAGCGGCGAGCCGATGTAGGACAGGGCGGCGGTGGCGAAGCCGTCGGCGAGCAGGGACCGGCCGGCCAGGAACGTGATCCACCGTTCCCAGTCGGTGCCGCCCATCACCGCCACGGTCTGCTCGATGTCGTCGCCCTCGGCCGCCGCGGCGGTGATCTCCTTCACCTCCGGGGCACCGTGCTCGTCGAAGACGAGGATCTTGGTGGTGTGCGGCGAGCCGATCGGCTTGAGGACCGAGGCATGCACCTGGCCGGTGTCCGGGTCCGTGCGGCGAGGCGCGGCCACCGAGTAGATCAGGTAGTCGAGTCGTCCCCCGAACCGCTCGACGAGGAGGTCGGCGACCTGCTCCTTCACGGTGTCGCTGAACGCATCGCCGTTGAGGAAGACCATGTCCCGCCCGTGCTGTCGGGCGAGCCGGGCGGTGGCGGCGGTGCGGTACCAGCCGGCCGTGCCGGTGCGCCGCGCGGGCGCCTTCTCGAAGCACACCCCGATGCCCCGGATACCGACACGGGCCAGACCCGCGATCGTGGCGGCCAGCCCGTACCCGGCGGACGAGCCGATGACCAGAGCCACCGGCCCTTCGCTCCCGGCGGGGACCGGGGCGGGGACGGCCTGCCACATCTCGTCCACCAGTTGTCGGCAGCCGCCGGGATGCGAGTCGAGGAACAAAAAGCCCCGGCTCTTGGGTGCGATGACGCGTTCGCTCACGGTGTGATGTCCCAGGTGTCGTCACGGACAAGGACGCGGCGGCCGCCTCGGCCGCCCCGTCCCGCAAGTCTGCGGCCGCTCCGACGAACCCGGTGGTCTTGACCGGCACAACGATGTCCGGCCGGGCTTGGAGGGTTTCCCCCTAGAGGATCTCGCCGGGCGTGCGGCGATAGGTGGAGCGTCGGTCCTCGATGGCGGTCCACCGGTCGCCGTAGACGTTCTCCGTGATGCCCGGCTCCCGCAGGAAGTCGTGCGGGAACCCGAGCGACACCGCGCTCGCCTCGTTGAGGCGCTCGACGGCGGCCGCGTCGAGGGCGACCTCGACGGCGGCGAGATTGTCGGCGAGCTGGCTCTCCTTGGTGGCGGCGATGATCGGGACGATGTTGCCGGGACGGCCCAGGAGCCAGGCCAGCGCCACCTGCGCCGGGCTCCAGCCGCCCTGTTCGGCGATCTCCATCACCGCGGTGATGATCTCGTCCTCCTTGCGGTCCGTCCCGCTGTCCCAGCCCGGGGCGTTCAGCCTGCCCGTCTCGCCGCGCCGGTACTTGCCGGTCAGCTTGCCGCCCGCGAGCGGGCTCCACGCCAGCACGGCCAGGTCGAAGGCGCGGGCCTGCGGCAGCAGTTCACGCTCCGGTGTGCGCTCCAGCAGGTTGTAGCGCAGCTGCGAGCCCGCGAACGAGGTCCACCCGCGGAGCTCGGCGAGTGTGTTGGCCTGCGCGATCTCCCAGGCGGGCCAGTCGGAGACGCCGATGTAGAGCACCTTTCCCGCGCGGACGAGGTCGTCCAGCGCCCGCATGACCTCCTCGACCGGTGTGAAGTTGTCCCGGGCGTGCACCCACAGGACGTCGAGGCGGTCGGTGCGCAGCCGGCCGAGGCTCTCCTCCACCGATCGCACGAGGTTCTTGCGGTGGTTGCCCGCCGCGTTCACATCGCCCTTGCGGGTGGCGCAGGTGTACTTGCTCGCCAGGACGAAACTCTCGCGGCGGCCGTCGAGCAGCTCGCCGAGAATGGTCTCCGAGGTGCCGTCGGTGTAGATGTCGGCCGTGTCGATGAAGTTGCCGCCGGCGTCGGCGTAGGCGTCGAGGATGCGCCCGCTGGTGTCCTTGGCGGCGCCCCACCCCCAGTCGTCGCCGATGGTCATGGCGCCCAGGCTCAGCTCGCTGACGCGCAGACCGGTCCTGCCGAACAGTGTGTATCGCACGGTGTTCCCTTCGGATGAGGTCGTGCCCACGACGCTACGAGCTGGAGCGTGCTTCAACGCAAGTTCTTCGGCGGGTGTGTCATACCCGGGGGTTACGCTCTCGATTCGCCGCGGCAGGAGCCGCCGTGCGACCGGATCGTCAGGAGTGCCCGCCATGGCTCGTACCACCCCGCCCCGCCCCCTCGACGTGGAGGCGCTGTTCCCCGAGGTCGTTCCCTACCGCAGGGACGCGGTCCGGCTGCACCCACGGGCCGGGAGCCCCGGCGCGCGGGAGAGTTCGCTGGGCGGGCCGGTGCTGTGGCCGCGGTCGGTGGACTGGCCGCACTGCGAGGACGACCACCCGTCGACGGCGTTCGCGCCGCCGCGGGAGGCCGGTGCGCTGCCCTTGGTGCCCGTGCTCCAGTTGTTCGCCGCCGATGTGCCCGAGCTGCCGTTTCCCGCCGGAACGGACGTCCTGCAGGTCCTGTGGTGCCCCTTCGACCACAAGGCGGGTTATGTGCCCCGCCCGGAGCTGCACTGGTGGGACAGCGCCCGGTGCGACGGTGAACCCGTCGCACCGCACCGGCCGGCCGGTGCCCACGACGACTACCTCCCGGACCCGTGCGTGCTGCACCCGGAGCGGGTCACCGAGTACCCGAACTGGGATCTGCCCGAGGACATCGCCGACGCGCTGGAGGAGAGGTTCGAGGAGGTGGAGGAGGAGACCGGCTGGTCGTACTGGTCCCATCTCTCGGTGCCCCACGGCGTCAAGGTCGGCGGATACCCGACGTGGACCCAGGATCCGTACTGGCCCGACTGCACCGGATGCGGCCTGCGCATGGAGCATCTGCTGACGGTCAACAGCAGGGAGTTCGACGGGGAGTCGTGGCGGGGCTGGCTGCCCTTGGAGGACACGCCCGCCACGGGCGAGATCTGGGACCTGCCCTACGAGGAGCGCCGGATGATCCAGGGGCCGCCGGGGCTGACGCTCGGTGACATGGGCGGCATATACCTCTTCGTCTGCACCCGGTGTCCCGACCGGCCCTACGCCTACCATTCCGACTGCTCGTAGCGCCCGGGCGCGAGCGCCGCACGATCGCGAGTGGGTGCCGCCCGTCGCCTCAGCGTTCGGCGGCGAAGTGGACGCAGTTCCCGGCGGGGTCGCGGACCGCGAACTCGCGGCCCGCCGGTGAGTCGCCCACCGCGGTCATGGCCGGGCCGGAGACGTCCGCGTAGTCGGTGGAGACCACGCGCGACCATTCCTCGTGCAAGGCGTCGAGTCCTACGACCTCCACCCACGCGGAGGTGTTGTCCGCGACGACCTGGTGTTCCGTCCGGCTGATGAAGAGCTGTACGTCACCTCGGTGGATGCCCGCGAAGTCCGGGTCCGCGAAGTCCTCTTCGAAGCCCAGGGCATCGACCCAGAAGGCGACGTCGGCCAACACGTCGACAGCGGTCAGAACCGGGACGGCACCGGTGAATTTCACCATGACGGACCCCTTTCGCGTGGTTGCCGAACAGATGGGGAACCAGGCTATCGGCGAAGCGGCGCAGCGGCCCGATTAGGGTGGCCCGCATGTCTTTTTCCAGCCCTCTGCTGACCGACCTCGTCCGGCGCGTGCCGCCGCCGGCCCGCCCGACGGGCGGTCAGGGCGACTGGGCGGCCGTGGAGGCCTCGCTCGGGACCCGTCTGCCGTCCGATTTCAAGGCACTCGTCGCCAGCTACGGCCGGGGGGAGTTCTGTGACGTCATCGGGCTGTGCACCCCGTTCGGGGAGGACAACCCGGTGCGGCTCACGGCGGACCTGCTCGAGGACTACGGCTCGTCGCGGGAGATGTTCCCCGAGCGCTATCCGTATCCGCTGTTCCCGGAACCGGGCGGGCTGATCGCCTGGGGGCTGACCGATGTGGGCCACCATCTGTGCTGGCTGACCGTCGGGGAGCCCGATTCCTGGTCGGTGGTGGTCTGGTCACGCGATGACGACCACGAGGAATACGACTGCTGTGCCACCGACTTCATCGAGGGCTGGGTCAGCGGGCGGATCGTCTCCGAGGCCATGCCCGACGACGAGGGACTCGCCCCGTGGTTCGACGCGGCGCGCGAGGAGGTCCATGTGTACGTGCCGCTGTCGGAAGGGTCCCTGCCCTACGCGGAGCGGCTGCGGATCCTGCGTGCCGCCTTGGCGCCCACTGTCGACCGGGGCAGCTTCCACTCCGTGTACGACGACAGCCGCCAGGACCACTTCGCGACCGTGGAGACCGGTTGGCGGCTGACGTACGAGACGGCGTACGGCCATCAGATCCGGGTGGCGTTCCCGCCCGGGGACAGTGAGCGGGCCCGCCGGGCGGTGCTCGGGGCGGTGGCGGCGATGGGCTGCGAGGTGCTGTCGACGAACACCGTGCACGGCGCCGCCGCGTGGGGGCCGATGCCGTAGGACTGTGCCGGGCGGCACACGTCAGGCGATCACGCCGCTCACCTTCTGTCCCCCGGTGCGTATCAGGGGATGTCCAGTACCGCCTTGCCGTGAAGCCGGCGTCCGAGCAGCGCCCCGATGGCGTCGGCGGCCTCGTCCCAGCCGCCGCGCCAGGAGATCTGCGGGTCGAGCCCTCCGGTGGCGACCTTGTCCGCGAGCCAGGTCAGGTCCGGGGCGAGCCCCGGGCAGCCGAGCAGGAAGAAGCTGGTGATCGCGCGGTCGTGCCGGCCCTGGTCGCCGAAGAGCGCGCCGAACGGCAAGGTCTCGCCCTGCCCCGCGGAGTGCCCGACCGCGACCAGGGTGCCCCGCTCGACCAGCTTGCCGTAGGCGTCGACGAGTTGCTGTCCGCCCACCAGCTCCACGACACCGTCGACCGGCCCGTCGACCTGGAGCGGTCCGTTCACCACCTCGTGGGCCCCCAGCTCCAGGAGGCCGTCACCGTGCTTCCCCGGGTCCCCGGTGGAGGCGATGACGTGCGCTCCGCCGAGCCGGGCGAGCTGTACGGCGTACCGGCCGACGCCGCCCGTGGCTCCGGTGACGAGGACGCGCCTGCCCAGGAGGGGCCCGACGCGGTGGAGGGCGCGCAGGGCACTGGCGCCCGCCACGGGCACCGTGCTGATGGCTCCGGGGTCGGCTCCCGGCGGGACGATCCCCATCAAGTCGGTGTCGACGGCTCGCAGTTCGGCCCAGGCGCCGTCGGCGCCGAGTGTGACCACGGGGGTACCGGCCGCGGGGCCGGAGCCGTCGGCGGCGGCCCGTTCCACGACTCCGGCCGCGTCCCAGCCGAGGACGGCGCCCTCGGGCGCGCCCTTCAGGCCGAACTCGACCTCGCCGTGATTGAGGGACGTCGCCGTCACGCGCACCAGGGCCTGGTGCGGGGCGGGTTCGGGGTCGGAGGCCCGGCCGAGGCGGAGGCCGGCGGGGACGGATCGGTCGACGAGCAGAGCACGCACGGGGTGCACCTTCCTTGGGGTCGGATCGCCACCGGAGATCAGGTCGGTGAAGATCGGAAACACAGTTATGCCACTGAGTGGCATAAGCGCGCAAGTGGCATTCACCCCTCAGGTACGCTTGCGCCATGAGCAACGCGCTGCCGTCCCGCGACCCCGACGACCGGCTCCCGCTGCGCGAACGCAAAAAGCTGCGCACGCGACAGGCCCTGGCCGACACCGCCCTGGAGTTGTTCACCGAGCGGGGCTTCAACGGGGTGACACTCGACGAACTCTGCGACGCGGTGGAGATCTCCAAGCGCACGTTCTTCCGCTACTTCGTCGGCAAGGAGGACGTCGCCATGGCACCGACCCAGGACCTGTGGCGGGCCTTCCTCGCGGACCTCCAGACGCGCGAGCCCGGGGACGGCCCGGTGCTGGAGATGCTGCAGGACGCCCTGTTCGCCGCGATGGACCGGATGACCGCCGACGGCTGGGCCCACCGCGTCCTGCTCTCCCGCCGGCTGGCCGCCGTCACCCCGTCGATGGACGCGCACGGCCTGCACTTCTGCCACGACACCGGCCGGGCCGCGCTCGCCATCCTGCACCGCCGCCTCGACCTGGCCGACCCGGACGACCCACGCACCCGGCTGGCCGTGGACATGCTGGTCGCCGCCTTCCACTGCGCCCTGGACACCTGGACGGCCGGGCCGGGCACCCCCACCCGCGCCGGTCTGGCCGCCCGTCTGCGCGACGCCTGCGCGGCCCTCCCCGGCAGCCTCACCCTGACCGCCGGTCCGCGCCCACCGGGGTAGCCCTCCGGCGCGAGCCTTACGGACGGAGGTCCGCGACGTCGGCGGTTCGCTGTCCGTACGTCACCACATCACCCGATTCCGGCTTTTACGCGGTCGAGCGGTGGGTAATCATCATTAATACCCACTTCAAGGGTCTTCGTACTGCCTGGGGGCTGTGTCATGACCGCGACCGCTCTACCGCTGCGTCCCGTCCCCGGCCCGCGCGGTCTGCCGCTGCTGGGGAATCTCCCCGCCTTCGGCCAGGACCCGCTGGGCTTCCTCACCCGGCTTCGTGACGAGTTCGGGGACGCGGTGACGTGGTCGCTGGGGCCGAGGCGCAGCCTGCTCGTCTCCCGCCCCGAACACATCGCGGAGCTTTTGGGGGCCGTGGAGCACACCTACGACACGCTCGAGATCGGCTGGGCGTTCAAGCAGGTGACCGGCCGGAGCGTCATCCTCAGCCAGGGGGCCGACTGGCGCCGCAAACGCTCCCTCGTGCAGCCGACCGTGCGCCCCCGTCAGGTCCGCGCGTACGCCGCGACCATGGCTGACTGCGCGCGGTGGTCGGCCGACCGCTGGACGGACGGCGGGCGCGTCGACGTGCACGGGGAGATGGCGCTGCTCACCCAGCGGATCGTGGTGCGGACGCTGTTCGGCAACGACATCGGCGACCAGGCCCGCACGCTGAGCGACGCGATGGTCGTGGCCCAACGGGAGGTCGGCGCCGAGCTGCGCGGAATCGGTCTCTTCCTGCCGCCCTGGGTGCGTACACCGGCGCGCCGGCGGCTGCTCGCCGCCGTCGCGACCATCGACGCCGAGGTACACCGGCTGATCGGTGAGCGCCGGGCCGCGGGTGCGGACGCCGAAGCACGCGACGACCTGCTGAGCAGGCTGCTCGCGGCCCGGGACGAACGGGGCCTGCCGCTGTCCGCCAAGGAGGTCCGGGACGAAGCGGTGACGCTCTGGGCCGCCGGTCAGGAGACGACCTCCACCCTGCTGACGTGGGCCTGGTACCTCCTGTCGAAGTCGCCGGAGGCCCGGGCCCGGCTCGACGAGGAACTCGACCGGGTGCTCGGCGGACGGCTGCCCACCATCGACGACTACGAACGGCTGAGCTGGACCCAACAGATCGTCAAGGAGGCACTGCGGCTGTATCCGCCCGCCTGGCTGATCGCCGCCGTCGCCCGGGAGGGATCGACCCTCGGTGGTACGGCCGTGCCGCCCGGGACGGTCGTGTGGTGCAGTCAGTGGACCGCCCACCGGGACCCCCGCTGGTTCCCCGAGCCGACGGCCTTCCGCCCGCAGCGCTGGGACCCCGACGCCCCCGCTCCGGTCCCCGACCACGCCTGGTTCCCCTTCGGTGGCGGTCAACGCACCTGCCTGGGAGCCCGCTTCGCCCTGGTCGAGGCCGCCGTGGTGCTGGCCACGGTGGGCCTGCGGTACCACGTGGACGTCGATCCGGGCGAGACGGCGGTCCAGGCCGGCCTGCTGCTCCAGCCGGCCACCCCGCTGCACGCCACCGTCCGCCGCCGCGTGCCCCGGCCGCCGGGGCGGGAAGCCGAGGCGGGCGCCTGAACCGGCTCGCCCGGGTGAACGACGCGTTCGCCCCGTGCGGCGGGCGGGTGACGGCGCCGTGGCCGGGGCCCGGCGGCACGGACACGAGGCGGACAGCGCGTACAGTCGAACGCGTTCGGACGTGTACGAACGGTGAACGTGCCCGGCGGCGCGGTGTGTTCGTGGCCGCGTCGGCCCGGACCGCGGGCCGGCGCCCCGGCCGTGCGGCGGGACGGCGAATCGGGAGGCTGAGGCGTGTGCTGGTTCTGGGGCCCACCCAGGTCGAGACCCTGCTCGACCTGGACGAGTTGATCGACACCTTGGCGTCGGCGATGGCCGACCTCAGTGCGGGCCGCGCCTCGGCGCCGGACCGGGTCGCCGCGCTGGTGCCCGGGCGCGAGGCGCTGCTGGCCGCCATGCCGGGCCATGTGCCCTCGGCCGGGGTGCTCATGAGCAAGCTGGTCTCCCTCTTTCCCCACAACGCGGGAACGCCGCTGCCCACCCACCAGGCGCTGATCGTCGTGTTCGACCCGGAGACGGGTGAGCCCGTGGGTCTGCTGGACGGTACGGCCATCACCGCGGAACGCACCGGTGCCTGCTCCGCGCTGTCGGCGCGGCTGTTGGCCCGCGAGGACGCGTCCGTGCTGGCCGTACTGGGCACCGGGGTGCAGGCCCGTTCCCACGCCCGCGCCATGTGCCGGGTCCGCCCCATCCGGCAGATCCGGGTGGCGGGCCGGAACCCGGCGAAGGCGGCAGCTCTGGCCGAGGACCTGTCGTCCGTACTCGACGCCGAGGTGCGGGCGGTGCCGACCTACGCCGAGGCGCTCGACGGCGCCGACATCGCCGCCGCGGCCACCCACAGCACGGATCCGGTGGTCCGCCGCCCCTGGCTGGCGCCCGGAGTGCACATCACCTCGGTCGGGTACAACCCGAAGGGCCGTGAGATCGACGATGCCACCGTCGCCGAGGCGCTGGTGTGCGTCGAGTCGCGGCGGACCGCGCTGGCCCCCTTCCCCACCGGCAGCAACGACCTTCTGGAGCCGATCCGCGACGGCGTCATCACCGCCGGGCACGTCCACACCGAACTGGGCGAACTCGTCGCGGGCGACAAGCCGGGGCGCACCTCGCCGGAGCAGATCACGCTCTACAAATCGGTGGGTGTGGCGGTGCAGGACGCCGCCGCCGCGGCGCTGGTCCTCGCCGCCGCCCGCGAGCGGGGCATCGGCGAGGAGATCACCCTGCGGTAGGGGCGTGGCGGGCCGCGACGCGGCCGGCGGTGAAGGGAGCTGACGTGACGGACGGCGCTGGTGGGACATGGCAGTTCTGGGTCGACCGTGGCGGTACCTTCACCGACATCGTGGCGCGCCGCCCCGACGGCCGACTGCTGACGCACAAGCTCCTGTCGGAGGACCCCGCCCGCTACCGGGACGCCGCCGTGGCCGGGATCCGCACGCTGCTGGGCCTGCGGGAGGACCAGGCCGTCACGAGCGGCACGGTGGAGGCCGTACGGATGGGCACCACCGTGGCGACCAACGCCCTTCTGGAGCGCGGCGGCGAGCGGACGGCACTGGTCATCACCCGCGGCTTCGGTGACGCGCTGCGCATCGGCTACCAGAACCGGCCCCGGATCTTCGACCGGGCGATCACCCTCCCCCGGGCCCTGTACGAGCGGGTGATCGAGGTCGGGGAACGCATCACCGCGGACGGCACGGTCCTGCGTCCCCCGGAACTCGGCCCCTTGGCCGCGGAGCTGCGGCGCGCCTACGACGACGGTATCCGCGCGGTGGCGGTGGTGTGTCTGCACAGCCATCTGCACCCGGCGCACGAGAGGGCGATCGGGGCTCTCGCCGAGCGGATCGGATTCCCGCAGGTGTCACTGTCCAGCGAGGTCAGCCCGCTCATGAAGCTGGTGCCCCGGGGGGACACCACGGTCGTCGACGCCTATCTCTCGCCGGTCCTGCGGCGCTATGTGGAGCAGGTCGCCGACCGGTTGCGGGGCGTGCGGCTGATGTTCATGCAGTCCAACGGCGGCCTCGCCGAAGCGGGACACTTCCGCGGCAAGGACGCGGTCCTGTCCGGTCCGGCCGGCGGCATCGTCGGCATGGTGCGCATGTCGCGGCTGGCGGGCTTCGAGAAGGTGATCGGCTTCGACATGGGCGGCACGTCCACCGACGTGTCGCACTTCGCGGGCGAGTACGAGCGGGTGTTCACCACGCAGGTGGCGGGTGTCCGGCTGCGGGCCCCCATGCTGGACATCCACACCGTGGCGGCCGGCGGCGGGTCGGTCCTGCGCTTCGACGGCAGCCGCTACCGGGTGGGCCCGGACTCGGCCGGTGCCGCCCCGGGGCCCGCCTGCTACCGCGGCGGCGGCCCGCTGACCGTCACCGACGCCAACGTGATGCTCGGCAGGATCCAGCCCGCGCACTTCCCCCATGTGTTCGGGCCGGACGGCGACCTGTCCCTGGACCGTGAGATCGTGCGGCGGCGGTTCACCGAGCTGGCCGAGGACATCAGCGCGCGTACCGGCGACCGTCGTTCGCCCGAGCAGGTCGCCGAGGGGTATCTGCGGATCGCCGTGGCGAACATCGGCAGCGCGATCAAACGCATCTCCGTCCAGAAGGGCCACGACATCACGCGGTACGCGCTGACCACCTTCGGTGGCGCGGGCGGCCAGCACGCGTGCGCGGTGGCCGACTCGCTCGGGGTCCGCACGGTCCTCGTGCCGCCGATGGCCGGTGTGCTCTCCGCGCTCGGCATCGGCCTCGCCGACACCACGGCGATGCGCGAGCAGTCGGTGGAGGTGCCGCTCGACGGGGCACACATGGAGCGGATCACCGCGGTCGCCGGGGAGCTGGAGTCGGCGGCGCGCGCCGAACTCCTCGACGAGGACGTCCCCGCCGAGCGCGTCCGGATCACGCGGCGCGCGCGACTGCGCTACGACGGCACCGACACCACCGTGCCGGTCGAGCTCACCGACCCGGCCGGCATGACCGCGGCGTTCGAGACGAGCCACCGGGCGATGTACTCCTTCCTCATGGACCGCCCGGTCGTCGTCGAGTCCGTGTCCGTCGAGGCGACCGGCCTCACGCCGCAGCCCGATCTCGGTGGCCTCGGCGGTCCCATCGGGGAGGACACGGCCGAGGAGACCGCGTCGCTCTTCACCGACGGTGCCTGGCGGGAGGTCCCCCTCCACCGCCGGGAACGCCTGCGGCCCGGCACGTCCGTGACCGGCCCGGCGATCATCACGGAGGCCAACGCCACCACGGTCGTGGAGAGGGACTGGCACGCGGCCGTCATCCCGGAGGGGCATCTGCTCGTCGAACGCGTGGCGGCCCCCGCCGAGGCCGAGGTCGGGACCACGGCCGATCCGGTCCTCCTGGAGATCTTCAACAATCTCTTCATGTCCATCGCCGAGCAGATGGGCGCGCGGCTGGAGTCGACGGCGCAGTCCGTCAACATCAAGGAGCGGCTCGACTTCTCGTGTGCCCTCTTCGACCCCGACGGCAATCTCGTCGCCAACGCCCCGCACATCCCGGTGCACCTCGGTTCGATGGGCACCACCGTCAAGGAAGTCATCCGCCGCCGCGCAGGGGCCATGAAACCCGGCGACGCCTACGCGGTCAACGATCCGTACCACGGCGGCACCCATCTGCCGGACGTGACCGTGGTGACCCCGGTCTTCGACGACGGGGCCGGCCGGACGGGGGCCGGGGACGCGCGGATCCTGTTCTTCGTCGCCTCCCGCGGTCACCACGCGGAGATCGGCGGGCTGACGCCCGGTTCCATGCCGGCGAACAGCCGTGAGATCCACGAGGAGGGGGTGCTGTTCGACAATTGGCTGCTCGTCGAGAACGGCGTCCTGCGGGAGGCGGAGACGCTGCGGCTGCTGACGCGGGCGCCCTACCCGTCCCGCGACCCGGCCACCAATCTCGCCGACCTGCGCGCCCAGATCGCCGCCAACCGCAAGGGCGTGGAGGAGGTCGGCAAGATGATAGGCCACTTCGGCCCGGACGTGGTGCAGGCCTATATGCGCCACGTCCAGGACAACGCGGAGGAGGCCGTGCGCCGGGTCGTCGACGCGCTCGACGACGGCGCGTACCGCTACGAGACGGACTCCGGTGCGGTCATCGCCGTGCGTGTCTCGGTGGACCGCGAACACCGCACGGCGACGGTGGACTTCACGGGGACGTCATCTCAGCTGGACACGAACCTCAACGCACCCAGTTCGGTGGTGACGGCCGCCGTGCTCTATGTCTTCCGGACCCTCGTCGCCGACGACATTCCCCTCAACGACGGCTGTCTGCGTCCCTTGCGCATCGTGATCCCGCCGGGCTCGATGCTGGCACCGGTCCACCCGGCCGCGGTGGTCGCGGGCAACGTCGAGACGTCCCAGGCCATCACCGGAGCGCTCTACGCCGCCATGGGCGTGCAGGCCGAGGGCTCCGGCACCATGAACAACGTCACCTTCGGCGACGAGCACCACCAGTACTACGAGACCGTCGCCTCCGGCTCCGGCGCGGGCCAGGGGTTCGACGGCGCGTCCGTGGTGCAGACCCATATGACCAATTCACGGCTGACCGACCCCGAGGTCCTCGAATGGCGTCTCCCCGTGCTGCTGGAGGACTTCACCGTGCGGCACGGCAGTGGTGGTGCGGGGCGGTGGCGCGGCGGCGACGGCGCCGTGCGCAGGATCCGCTTCCTTCGGCCGATGACGGTGAGCGTGCTCTCCGGTCACCGCCGGGTGCCGCCCTACGGCATGGCCGGCGGCTCTTCGGGTGCCCTGGGCGCGAGCCACGTGGAGCGCGCCGACGGCAGCACGGTGCCGATGGCCGGGTGCGACTCCGTCGAGGTGGGGACCGGCGATGTGCTGGTGGTCCGGACGCCGGGCGGCGGCGGATACGGCACCCCGGGACCGGGCGGTGCCCCCGCGGCCGGCGCCCGTCACACCCTCTCGGGGACGACGGCGACGGGGCAGGGCGCGTGATGCAGGACGGCGTGGTTGCTCCGACCGAGCTGAAGACCGCCGTGCCCGGACAGCCGCCGCGCGCCGACGACCAGGAGTTCCGCGGTGGCGGCCACCTCCAGCAGCGCGTGGTGCGCGGATCCCTCCACGGTCTCGCGGTGCACGTCCACGTCGGGATGGCTGCGCTCGAAGCCCGCGAGGGCGTCGTCCAGGATGTCCGCGGCCTCCCGCTGGTGCGCGGCCACCGGATCGCCCGTGAAGAGGGGATTGCCCATGGGGCGGTGCATCGGGGAGCGCCAGGCCCGGATCGCGACCAGTCGGCATCGGCGGGTCTCCGCCTCGCGGAAGGCGAACCGGAGGGCCTGCCCGCTCTCTGCGGCACCGCCGACCCCGACCACCACCCCGCGCGCTTCCGTGGCGGGGTCGGGCCGCGCGCGGACCACCACCACCGGGCAGTGGGACCGGCCCGCCAGCGACAGGCTCACCGAGCCCAGGAGCAGCCCGGCGAGCCCGCCCCGGCCCCGCGAGCCGACGACGACCATGGTGGCCGAGCGGGCTTCCTCCAGGAGGGCCGTCACGGCGTCCTGCGGCCGGATCAGCGAGGAGATGCGTATCTCGGGGGCCTGCCGACGGGCGCGTTCCATCGCGGCCGAGACGATGTGATCGGCGAGGACCCGTTCGGAGGGGCGCTCCGGATCCGGGGGCCCACCGCCCTCGTAGCGCTCCCACAAAGAGGCATAGACCATGCGCAGGGGCAGGCCCAAACGCAGCGCCTCCTCCCCGGCCCAGTCCACCGCCCGCAGCCCGGTTTCCGACCCGTCCACCCCTACGACCACCGGAATCTCCATGATTCCACCAACTCTCCGCGATCGCCGCAAAGGCCTCATCACCACGGTCGCACTCCGGGGCCCGGGGTGCGAGGGATCCCTGAGCGGGCCGCCCCTGAGCGGGCCGCCGCCGACCGCCGCATGATGGGAGGGGGGAGGAACCCCGAGTCCTCTCGTCCGGTTCCCGCCCGGAGGGACGCCGAAGTGATCCCGAGGAGATGGAGGCACTCGTCATGGACCCCGTCATCACCGTAGGGCTCGACGGTTCTCCGGAGAGTCGCTCCGCCGCCCTGTGGGCGGCGCAGGAGGCGCGGCTGCGCGGCTGCCCACTGCGCATGCTCCACGCGTGGGTCCTGCTCTCCGCCGCGGGGGAGAAGACCACGGCCGAGAGCGACCGGGACTACTGGTCGAAGAAGATCGTCGACGATGCTCAACGGGAGGTCCACCAGCTCTACCCGGAGCTTCCCGTCACCGAGGAACTGGTGGCGGAGGACCCCGCCCCGGCACTGCTGGCCGCCGCCGCGGAGTCGGACCTGCTCGTCCTCGGCTCCCGGGGCATGGGGCCTGTCGCCGCCTTCTTCCTCGGCGACATCGGCCTGCACGTGGTGGCGCACACCGACACCCCCGTGGTGCTCGTCCGTGCTCAGGAGGACACGGCGGACACGGCGGCACAGGCGACTCCCCCGGCCGCCGACGGTGACGTGGTCGTGGGCCTGAACCTGCAGGGCCCGTGCGACCGTCTCCTGGAGTTCGCCTTCACGAACGCCGCCCGCCGCGGTGTCCCGCTGCACGCCGTCCACGCGGGAAAGCTTCCTGTGCAGGCATACGCCCCCTGGGGCATGGACCCCGACGTGGTGGAGGACCTGACGCGTGACGCGCGCAAGCTGCTCGGTGACGCGCTGCGTCCGTGGCGGGAGAAGTTCCCGGGGGTGGAGGTGAAGGAGAGCGTGCACCTGGAGAGCCCCACCCGGGTGATCATCAAGGCGGCGGCCGGGGCCGGGCTGCTCGTCATGGGGCGTCGGCAGGGGCACCGCACCGCCCTGGGGCAGCGCATCGGCCCCGTACTGCAGTCCGCCCTCCATCACGCTCCGTGCCCCGTGGCGGTCGCCCCTCACGAGTGAGGGACTGGGTCAGGACTCGGAAGCGGCCTCCGCCCGGGCGAGCGCCCCGTTCGTGCGGTCGGTGACCGACACGACGCCGTCGACCGCGCGGCACAGGCGCAACACCAGAGGGACGAGTTCGGGCGGCTCGATCGTGCCGCTGAGCACCACCAGCCCCTGCTCCACCTCGACGCCCACGGCGGCGGGGCTGACGCCGGTCACGTCGTCGAGCACCTCCTCGACGATCTCGGTGCGGATGGCCTTGTCGTCGCGGAGGAACACCCTCAGCAGGTCGCCCCGGCTGACCATGCCGACCAGTCGTCCGTGGCCGTCCACCACCGGCAGCCGCTTGACGTGCCGGCCGGCCATCACGCGCGCGGCGGCCACCACACTCACGTCCGGTGTGGTGCACACCGCGGGGCTGGTCATCAGCTGCCCGGCCGTGACCGCCGCGGGGCCGGGCGGTGGGGCCGGCAGATCGGATTCCGTGTCGTCCTGGGCCACCTGAGTACGCATCAGGTCCGCCTCGGACACCACTCCTACGGGCCGGTCGTCGACGTCCACGACGGGGACGGCGGTGATGTCGAACTCGGTCAGCAGGGTCACGATCTCGCGGAAGCCCGTTTCGGGTACCACCCTGACGACCTCTTGGGTCATCACGTCCTTCACCGTCTGGTGTTGCATGCCGTCTCATTCCACGCGCTCGCGGCGGCCGGACGGCCGCCCGGTATCAGTCTCCCTCCGCGCGGCCGCGTCAGCGATGAAGGCACCGTTTTCCTGGTGCGCCGCCCCGGCGCCCCTCGCCGTCACCACGAAGCGACGCCGCCCGGCTGACGGGCCCTGACGCGCCCTGTCGGACGGCCCCCGCATAGGGTGACTCGTCATGTGGCCAGGACAGACACCTGCCGGGGGCGCACAGAACCCGCAGGACCCGCAAGCGAATCCGTACCGACAGCCGAATCCGCACGAGCAGCCCACGCAGCCGAACCCGTACCGGGAGCCGCAGCAGGCGCCGCCGTGGATCGCCCCGGCCACCCCGGCCGCGGCACCGCCGCCGCGCGGCGGTGGGAAGAGCACGACGGTCATCGCCGTCGCCGTGGCGACCGCTGTCGTCATCGCCGCCGGCGTCACCGGATTTCTGGTCCTGGGCGGTGACAAGGACGACGCGGCGAGCCCCGGACCGACCGGGTCCGCCTCGCCCGGGACATCCGGGCCGACGCCCACGGGTGGCGACGACGGACGCCGCGGTGACGAGCCCAAGCCGGTGGTTCCCGGCTGGAAGGTCGTGGTGAACCCCAAGCGCGGTATCGCCTTCGACGTTCCCGCGAACTGGCAGCGCAAGGATCCCGACTGGGCCAGCTACGTCTCCGACAACAAGGACCCGGAGGACACCCCCCTCGTCGGCTTCCTGGCCCCGGCGGTACTGGAGGAGGAGTGGTGCACGTCCGACGAGGACAGGAACGGCACCACCGAGAACACCCCGATCGCCGCCGCCGGCTCCCGTGGTGAGAACGGTGCCAAGAGCACCGAGGAGGCCGCCCGCCTCAATGTGAGCCAGTGGATCTACGGCGGTTACGCCCAGCCGGACCGGTCCAAGGTCAAGCCCGGTGCCGTGGAATCCTTCACCACGGCGTCCGGCATCACCGGCAGCGTGGCGACGGCCACGTCCTCCGGTGTCGGGAAGAAGGGCAAGTGCGATACCGACGGCAAGGGCACCACGTTCGCCTTCAAGGACTCCAAGGGTGACTTCGTGTCCTGGACGTTCCACGGCGTGAAGGGCGTGAAGGAGGAGGTTCCGGACGCGACGGTACGGAAGATTCTCAGCACGGTGCGCCTGACCGGCACTTCGTCGCGCCCGTGAGCGGAGGACTCCCGCCCGGGGCCGGGCGGGAGCCCTCCGCCCCGGGCGTCCGCTACGGCCGGCCGGCGGGGCGGGCCGGCTCCTGCGAATCCACCCGCTCGGACACCCGGTCCGCGACCCCGCTGACGACCATCCCCCCGTAGCGGTGTTTGTGGATCCGGGTGCGGTGCCCGGAAGCCGTCGGCTTCATCCTCCGTCGCGGCCCAGGAAGGTGTCACGGCTCAGAAAAACCAGCCGTGCCCGCTTCTCGGGAAGGTCGATCTCGGGTCCGGGCACGAAGCCCGCCCGCGTGAGACGGGCGATGGCCTTGGCGTTACGGGCGTCCGGTTCGGCCACGATCCGTCGCCTGCCGGGGTCCGCCAGGACGAAGGTGAGGAACACGGAGAGGAGGGTGTCGGTGAAGCCCCGCTCCGGCTCGCCCTCGGCGGGGCCGATCAGGAGGTGGATTCCGAAGTCGCCGGGCTGTACGTCGTAGCACGCGCCGACCGGGTCCGACTCCGGTTCGTAGGTCTGGAAGAGCGCGACGGGCCGACCGTCCCGGTGGAGGAGATAGGCGTGGTGGGTGGGGAGGGAATCCAGGTATTCGTAGATCTCCAGGACCCGCTCGCGGTCCGCCTCCCGCATGCCCCAAAAACGTGCCCGCTCCTGACCGACCCACGCGTGGATCACATCGAGGTCGGCCCGGGGGTGCACAGGGACGACACGTACCGTGCCGAAACCCTCGACCACCTGCTCGTGCACGGCCGTCCGGTGGGTGGGGGTCTCAGAAATCATGTCGCTCCTCGGTCAGAAGGTTCCAGTCGGTGACCACGGGGAGGAGTTCTCCCCGCAGCCACAGGGGCAGTTGGTCCCGGTGGTGGGCGTCGCCGGGTACGCCGCTGGCCCCGAAGGGGACCACCCACCGGCTGTCCTCACGCCGCGCGAGGTCCCAGACGTAGCGCGCCGCGGGACCGCGCGCGCTGAGGTCGGTGACACCGGGGACGCTGGAGGTGGACAGCACACAGTCGTGGTCACCGGAGAGCCCCGGCCATCCTCCGGGTTCCTCACCGGGCAGTGACTGCCACGGTGCGAGCCGATGCGTCGTCCCCCATGACGCGGGGACGTCCGCCGCGGAGGCCACCTCTTCGACGGCCGCGCGCAGGAGTTCGGCCCTGTCGACGCCGGGCAGCACGTCATCGTTCAGCAGGTGCTCCAGCGCGAACGCGACCCGGGGGACGAGGGCGAGCCACGGCAGGAACAGGTCCGGGTACGGGGCGGGCCCGGACAGTTCGGCCAGTGCCGGGTGAGCGGCCAGCCGTCGCACCACCGTCGCCCGGACGGCGGCGTACGCTCCGGCGTCCGTGCTGTCGGCCTCCATCCTGCGGTCCCAGCGCAGCAGCCGCTCCCGCAGCCGGAGGGCTTCGTCGCTCAGCCCGCCCAGTTCGGCCAGCAGGTCCAGCAGGGGCCGGGCCGAGGCCAGCAGGGTGTCGGTGTGGACGGCCGCCATGTCCTCGGCGGACCAGGACGTGGACGCCTCCAGCAGGTGACGTATCCGGTCAGCCCGGTGCGGCGGGGCGAACTCGGTGCCCAGGGGTGCCGCCAGGCTCCGTTCGTTCGCCATGACCGCGATGTCGTCGACCACCGCGCGCGGCATCGGCTCGTGCCATCCCTGCCAATCGTGACCGGGCACCCATGCCGGCACGACACGCAGCCGGTTGTCCGGGTGCCGCAGCGGGACCCGGCCCGCGACGCGGTGCAGCAGTCCGCCTTCGGTGTCCGCGGCCTGTACGACGTTGACCGGCTCCGCCCACTGGTCGAAGGCGCGGTCCACGTCGGCGACGGTGGTGGCCCGCAGCAGCGCGGGCAGCGTACCGAAGCCGAGGTCCCCGCGGACCCGTGGCGGGCAGCGGAGGCTGATGGCACGGGCGTCGTCCGGGCCGCCGATCACGACCAGGCCGCGCTCGGTCTCGATCACCTCCACCTCGACTGGGTCTCCCCCGGCGACGTCGATGGTCTCGATGTGCACCGCGGCGGGCCGCCAGCCGTGCGGGCCGAGCACCTCGACGTCCGTTCCGCGGCGGCGCAGCCGTTCCTCGTAGAGGTCCTGGTAGTCGGCCATGGCGTTGGTGATCGCCCAGGCCACGCCGCCGGTGTGGCCGAAGTGGGCGATGCCGGGGACGCCCGGGACGGCCAGTCCGACCACGTCGTACTCCGGGCACGCCAGGTGGATCTGCTGGTAGATGCCGGGGTCCTCGATGAACCGGTGCGGGTCGCCGCCGATGAGCGGGGCCCCGGTGACCGTGCGGTCGCCGGTGACCAGCCAGCCGTTGCTCCCCGAGCCGGCGGGGCCGTCGGTGGCGAACAGCCCGGTCATCCCGGGGCCGAGCAGGCGGGCGACCTCCTCGCGCCAGAGCTTGGCGGGAAATCCGGCGAAGAGGATGTGGTGGGACAGCCAGACCGCCAGCGGCGTCCACGGCTCCCACACCCCCGGAGCGAGCCCGGTCGTGGTGAACTCCCCCGCCCGCCGAGCCCCTTCGGCGAGGCCGGTGTTGACCCCGTCGACGTAGGCCGTGACCCAGGCGGCGGTGTCCTCGTCGAGGCCCTGGAAGCAGCGCCGGGCGGTGTCGTCCAGCCGGGCCTGCCGGGCGAACCGGTCCCAGCCGATGGCGTCCGCGCCCAGAAAGGCAGCGGTGCTGCCCTGTGACCGGTGTCGTTCGACCTCGAGCTGCCAGGCCCGGTCCACGGCGGTGGTGCGGCCCTGGGCGAAGACGAGTGCGGTGGCGCTGTCGGCCCGCAGATGCGGGATCCCCCAAGCGTCCCGGTAGACCTCGATGCTCACATTGTCTCCTTGGCGCCATGCGCCGGTACGGCCCCGCCGGTGTCGGCGGGGCGGCGGGTGCGGCCGGAATGTCGGCTACCCACGGGACCGCGCCCGGTCACCGAACTGCCCTGAATCCGGGGCTGCTTGAGCGCGGACGCACGGGGGCCGGGATGCGGTCGGCGAGCGGTGCGGCAGCACCCGCCCAGGACGAAACTTAGGTTAGGTTAACCTAAGTCGACTCCCGGGTTCCGCATCCACGTCGCCATCTCCGGGCGCACACCCCTCGCGTGTGCAACATCCCCCCGCGCCACCCAAAAGACCAGCTCACCGCACGACCGACGCTTCACAACCTCGAAGTAAGTTAGGTTAGCCTTACCTAAGTCGATCACGTTCGTGACCGGAAGGACAGATCATGAGTTTCCAGGGGCACATCGCCGAAGCCCCTTCGGCAGGAGCCGGGACACAGGCCCCGGGGGCCGGGGCGGCGGGCGCCAGTCCGCACCTCTTCAACCACCGCACGGTGGAGAACTACCGGCGCTCACTCGCCGACGGCGTCGACCGGGTGGCCGCCCGCATCGCCGGCACCGAGCGGCCGTTCACCGGGATATCCCCCACCCGGCTCGCGTCCGAAATCGACCGGATCGACCTGGAACAGCCCCTGAACGACCCCACGGCCGCCCTCGACGAACTCGAGGACGTCTATCTGCGCGACGCCGTCTACTTCCACCACCCGCGCTATCTCGCGCACCTCAACTGCCCGGTGGTGATTCCGGCCCTGCTCGGCGAGGCGGTACTCACCGCCGTCAACTCCTCGCTCGACACCTGGGACCAGAGCGCGGGTGGCACGCTCATCGAGCGCCGCCTGATCGACTGGACGGCCGAACGCATCGGCCTCGGCCAGGACGCCGACGGCATCTTCACCAGCGGCGGCACCCAGTCCAACTTCCAGGCGCTGCTGCTCGCCCGCGACGAGGCCTGCGCACTCGCCGCCAAGAACTCAGCGACCCCGCTCGCCCGGCACGACATCCTGCCGCGGCTGCGCATTCTCACATCCGAGGCCAGTCACTTCAGCGTGCAGAAGTCGGCGAAACTGCTCGGCCTCGGCCAGGACGCGGTCATCGCCGTCGGCACCGGCCCCGAGCGGCGCATGCGGCCGGCCGCCCTCGCCCGCGAGATCGAACGCTGCCACGCCGACGACCTCATCGTCATGGCCGTCGTCGCCACGGCGGGCACCACCGACTTCGGTTCCATCGACCCCCTCCCCAAGATCGCCGATCTGTGCGACTGGGCCGGACTGTGGCTGCACGTGGACGCGGCCTACGGCTGCGGACTGCTCGTCTCCCCCACCCGCCGCCATCTGCTCGACGGCATCGAGCGCGCGGACTCCGTGACCGTCGACTACCACAAGTCCTTCTTCCAGCCCGTCAGCTCCAGCGCGGTCCTGGTGCGCGACCGGGCCGTGCTGCGGCACGCGACCTACTACGCCGACTACCTCAACCCGGCCCGGATGGCCGAGCAGCGCATCCCCAACCAGGTCGACAAGAGCATCCAGACCACCCGCCGCTTCGACGCGCTCAAGCTGTGGCTGACGCTGCGCATCATGGGCGCCGACGCCGTCGGCGCGCTCTTCGACGAGGTCATCGACCGCGCCGCCGAGGCCTGGGAACTGCTCACCGACGACCCGCGCTTCGAGGTCGTCACCAAATCCCAGCTGAGCACCGTCGTCTTCCGCTACCTGCCGCCGGAGGGCCCGGCCCGGGACCTGGCCGACGGGGCCAATCTGTTCGCCCGTGAGGCACTGGCCGCCTCCGGCGAGGCCGTCGTGGCCGGCACCAAGGTCGACGGCCGTCACTACCTCAAATTCACCCTGCTCAACCCGGAGACCTCGCTGGACGACATCGCCCACGTCCTCGACCTCCTCGCCGAGCACGCCGGCCGGTACGTGAACGAGCGGCTCGCCCCCGAGCTCCGCCACCGCGCCGGCTGAACACCCCCTCCCCCGCCTGCCTGCCTGTTCTTCCCCCCGCACGGAGATCCCCATGTCCACGCATGACTTCATCGCCATCGGGCTGGGCCCCTACAATCTGGGCCTCGCCTGTCTGACCGAACCGCTCGACGAACTCGACGGCCTCTTCCTGGAGAGCAAGCCCGACTTCGACTGGCACCCGGGGATGCTGCTGGACTCCGCCACGCTGCAGACCCCCTTCATGGCCGACCTCGTCACACTGGCCGACCCCACCTCCCCGTACTCCTTCCTCAGTTACCTCAAGGAATCCGGACGGCTGTACTCCTTCTACATACGCGAGATCTTCTATCCCGTACGCAGTGAGTACAACGACTACTGCCGTTGGGCCGCGGCCAAGCTCCGCAGCGTCCGGTTCGGCCATGAGGTGACCTCCGTCGAGTACGACGAGGGCGACGGCCTCTACACCGTCCACGCGGTCAAGACCGCCACCGGCGAGAGCACGACGCACCGCGCTCGGCACCTCGTACTCGGCACGGGCACCCCGCCGTACGTCCCCGACGCGTGCCAGGACCTGGGCGGAGACTTCCTGCACAACTCCGGCTACCTGGAGGGCAAGGCGAAGCTGCAGCGCAAGGAGAGCATCACCGTCGTCGGCAGCGGGCAGAGCGCGGCCGAGATCTACTACGACCTGCTGGGCGACGCGGACACCCACGGCTACCGGCTGAACTGGGTCACCCGGTCCCCGCGCTTCTTCCCGCTGGAGTACACCAAGCTCACGCTGGAGATGACGTCCCCGGAGTACGTGGACTACTTCCACGCGCTCCCGGAAGACACCCGGTACCGGATCGAGGCCGAGCAGAAGAGCCTGTTCAAGGGCATCGACGCGGAGCTGATCAACAACATCTTCGATCTGCTGTACCAGAAGAGCGTCACGGGCCCGGTCCCCACCCGGCTGATGACCAACACCGCGCTGGAGAGCGCCACCTACGACGAGGCGGCCGGGGCGTACACCCTCGGTCTGCGCCAGGTGGAGCAGGAGCGGGACTTCTCGCTCACCACCGAGGGCCTCGTCCTGGCCACCGGCTACCGCTACCGCCCGCCGGCCTTCCTCGAGCCGCTGCACGACCGGATCCGCTGGGACGGGCACGGGCGCTTCGACGTCGCCCGCAACTACAGCATCGACGTCACCGGACGCGGTGTCTTCCTGCAGAACGCCGGTACCCACACGCACAGCATCACCTCCCCCGACCTGGGCATGGGCCCGTACCGCAACTCCTGGATCATCCGGGAGCTGCTCGGCCGCGAGCACTACCCCGTGGAGAAGTCCATCGCCTTCCAGGAGTTCGGGGCGCCGGAGGGTGTCGTCCGATGAACGAGACCGTCTTCACCCGTACCGACGAGCGGCTCGGTGAATTCACCCTGCGCCCGCTCGACCCGGCCGCCGACGCCGCGCTGGTGCACGGCTGGGTGACCCACCCCAAGGCGTCGTTCTGGATGATGCAGGACGCCGACGTGGCCGAGGTCGCCCAGGCGTACCGCGAGATCACCGAGCATCCGCACCACGATGCCTTCATCGGGCTGCGGAACGGCCGCCCCGCCTTCCTGGCCGAACGCTACGACCCCGCCCGGGTCGAGCTGGTGGGCCTGTACACACCGCGACCCGGCGACGTGGGCATGCACTTCCTGTGCGCGCCGGCCGACACCCCGGTGCACGGCTTCACCCGTGCCGTGCTCACCACCGTCATGGCGTGGCTCTTCGCCGACCCGGCGACCCGGCGCGTCGTGGTCGAACCCGACATCCGCAACACCGCCGTCCACACGCTCAACGCCGCCGTCGGCTTCGAGGCCCTGCGCACGATCTCGAAGCCCGAGAAGGACGCGCTGCTGAGCATCTGCACCCGTGACCGGTTCCTGCGTGCCACCGAACCGGCCGCCACCCGAGGAGTGACCGCGTGAACCCCCGTGAAGCCGTCTCGCATCTGACCCCGGACGCCTGGGACCGCGCCAACCGGCAGCTGCTCCGCAAGGCACTCGCCGAGTTCTCCCACGAACGACTGCTCACCCCCGAGCGGACCCCGGACGGCCGCTACGTCGTACGCGGCGACGACGGGTCGGTCGAGTACCGCTTCGCCGCCCGTCTGCTGGCCCTCGATCACTGGCACATCGACGCCGACAGCATCACCCGGCACCGCGGTGACGCCGAACTCCCGCTGGACGCCCTCGATTTCCACATCGAGCTGCGCGACACGCTCGGTCTGACCGAGCGGATCCTCCCGGTCTATCTGGAGGAGATCAGCTCCACCCTGGCGGGCACGGCCTACAAGCTCGGCAAGCCGCGGATCACGGCCGCCGAACTGGCCGGGGCGGACTTCCAGACGATCGAGACCGGGATGACCGAGGGCCACCCCGGCTTCGTCGCCAACAACGGCAGGCTCGGCTTCGGCGTGCACGAGTACCACGCGTACGCCCCCGAGACCGCGAGCCGCGTCCGGCTGATCTGGCTGGCCGCCCACCGCGACCACTCCACCTTCAGCGCGGGCGCGGGCCTCGACTACGACGCCCTGATGCGCGCGGAGCTGGGCGAGCCGGCCCTCGCCCGGTTCGGTGACACCATGTCCGGCCTCGGTCTGGACCTGGCCGACTACCACCTCATCCCGGTGCACCCCTGGCAGTGGTGGAACAAGCTGTCGGTGACCTTCGCCGCCGAGCTCGCCCGGCAGCGCCTGGTCTGTCTCGGCCCCGGCGACGACGACTACCTCGCCCAGCAGTCGGTGCGTACCTTCTTCAACACCAGCGCCCCGTCCAAGCACTATGTGAAGACGGCCCTGTCGGTGCTGAACATGGGCTTCATGCGGGGCCTGTCGGCGGCGTACATGGAGGCGACCCCGGCCATCAACGACTGGCTCGCCCACCTCGTCGACCACGACGAGATCCTGCGCCGGACGGGCCTGTCGGTCATCCGCGAGCGGGCGGCCGTCGGCTACCACCACCGCCAGTACGAAGCCGCCACCGACCGCCACTCCCCCTACCGCAAGATGCTCGCCGCACTGTGGCGCGAGAGCCCCGTCGCCGGTCTCGAACCGGGCCGGCGTCTGGCCACCATGGCCGCTCTGCTCCACACCGACCACGAGGGCCGTTCGCTGGCGGCCGCCCTGATCGAGCAGTCGGGGCTCGCGCCCGAGGTGTGGCTGCGGCGCTACCTCGACGCGTACCTGACGCCGCTGCTGCACAGCTTCTACGCCTATGACCTGGCCTTCATGCCGCACGGCGAGAACGTCATCCTGGTCCTGGACGGCGGCACGGTCGAGCGGGTGATCTTCAAGGACATCGCCGAGGAGATCGTCGTGATGGACCCGGACGCCGCCCTGCCGCCGGAGGTCCGGCGCGTGCGGGCCGAGGTGCCCGAGGACATGAAGCTCCTGTCGATCTTCACCGATGTCTTCGACTGCTTCTTCCGCTACCTCAACGGCATCCTGGCCACCGAGGGCGTCCTGGAGGAGGAGGCCTTCTGGCGGACCGTCGCCGAGTGCGTCCACGACTACCAGGCGTCCGTCCCGCACCTGGCCGGGAAGTTCGAGCAGTACGACCTGTTCGCGGAGCGGTTCGCGCTGTCGTGCCTGAACCGGCTGCAGCTGCGCGACAACCAGCAGATGGTCGACCTGGCGGACCCCTCGGCCGCCCTGCAACTGGTGGGTGACCTGACCAATCCCCTCGCCCGCTTCGCCCCGCGGTCCCGGCCGTGACGGTGACCACGGGCACCACCGGGACCACGACCGGGGCCCGGCTCCCCACCCGGTGGCTGGTCCTCGCGGTGATCTGCCTGGCGCAGCTCACCGTGCTGCTGGACAACACCGTCCTGAACGTGGCGGTCCCGTCCCTCACCCGGGATCTGGGCGCGAGCACCGCGGACGTCCAGTGGATGATCAACGCCTACTCGCTCGTGCAGTCCGGGCTGCTGCTCGCCGGGGGCAGCGCCGCCGACCGCTACGGCCGTAAGAAGATGCTGCTCGTCGGCCTCGCGCTGTTCGGTGTGGGCTCGCTGGCGGCCGGGCTGGCCGATTCCACCGGCGAGTTGATCGCGGCCCGTGCGGGCATGGGCGTCGGCGGCGCCCTGCTGCTGACCACCACCCTCGCCGTCGTCATGCAGATCTTCGACGCCGAGGAGCGGCTGCGGGCGATCGGGGTGTGGGCCGCGGTGAACGCCCTGGGCTTCGCCGCCGGCCCCCTGCTCGGTGGTGTGATGCTCGCCCACTTCTGGTGGGGGGCGATCTTCCTGGTCAACATCCCGGTGGTGCTGCTCGGCCTCGTCGCGGCCTGGGCGCTGGTGCCCGAGTCGAAGAGCGCGGCCGGGCAGCGGCCCGACCTGCTCGGCGCGCTGCTGTCGACCCTCGGCATGGCCGCGGTTGTCTTCGCGGTCGTCTCGGGGCCCGAGCACGGCTGGGGCACGGGCCGGGTGCTGCTGCCGGCCCTGGGCGGAGTGCTCGTCCTCGGTGCCTTCGCCCTCTGGGAGAGCCGTGTCCCGCACCCCATGCTGGACCTTGCCTTCTTCCGCGACCGCCGGTTCGTGGGGGCCGTCGTGGGCGTCGTCCTCATCACCTTCGGCAGCGCCGGTGCGCTCTTCCTGCTCACCCAGCAGCTCCAGTTCGTCCGCGGCTACACCCCGCTGGAGGCGGGCCTGCGGACGGCGCCGTTCGCGCTCACGGTGGTCGCCCTGAACTTCACCGGGATCTCGACCCGGCTGCTGCGCCGGCTCGGGCTGCCGCTCGCCATCGCCCTCGGTGTGGGGACGCTGGCGGGCGGGTTCGCGGTCGTCGGGGCCTTCCCGGCGGAGAGCTACGGGGTGCTGCTGGCCGGCCTCGTCCTCATGGGCGCGGGATGCGCGCTCGCCAACCCGGCCATCGCCGAGGCCATCATGGGGGCGATTCCGCCGGAGAAGGCCGGGGCCGGGGCCGGGATCGACGGCACCATGTCCGAACTCGGCGGCAGCCTCGGGGTGGCCGTCCTGGGCGCCGTGATGAACTCCCGTTTCACCGCCCTGCTCCCGGTGGGCCTCGCCGGCGCGGGATCCCTTCCGGCAGCCCTGGCGGACGCCCGCACGGAGGGGGAGCGGGCGGACGTGCTGGACGCGTTCGCCTCGGGGCTGCGGACCAGCCAGTTGGCGGGAGCGGCCGTGGTGCTCCTCGGCGGCACTCTCGCGGCGCTGCTGCTGCACCGGGCCGAGCGGCGGAAGGGGGACGCCGGGGAGGCATAGGCCTGGCCGGCCGGGTCTTCGCGGGTGCACCCCCGCTGCGCGGCGGTGTCCTCGAGCGCCGGACGGGCTGCTGTGCTGTGTCCTCAATCGCCGGACGGGCTTGGTCGCTGAGCTCAGCCGCAACCAGCCCGGCTGGCGATTGAGGACGCGCCCGCAGGGCGCCCGCCGCCGCAGGCGGGACGCCTCCGCCGCACCGTCCCCAGCACACGGTCGGTCGGGAAGTACCCCACGTCACGCGAGTCGAAGCTGACCGCCCGGTTGTCCCCGAGCAGGACCAGGCCGCCCTCCGGCACCCGCGCGCCGGGCAGGGCGGCCGACGGCACCGGGTCGCCCGCCACCGCGGCCACGCGTTTGATCAGCCATTGCCGTCCGTGCACCTCGGCCGCCGTGGCGGTGGGCGGCAGGGGTGGTGCGGCCCATGTGCCGTCCTTCGCCGGCCGCTCGGCCACGACCACCTGCCCCACCACCGGGGGCCTGTTTCCGCGGCGCACCAGAACCCGGTCCCCGTCGCGGTAGGCCGGTGCCATGCTCGCCCCGCGCACGGTGACCGTGACGAATCGGCGCGTGGCCACCGCGGAGAGGAGCAGTCCCAGGCCCGTCGTCATCGTCGCCGCGCCGCAGAGCACCGCCCACGGCCCCGTACCGGCGCGCAGCAGCGCCGCCGTACCGACCGTCAGGAGGGCGAGCAACGGTGTCGCGACCCGTACGAACGGCGCGCGGCGCCCGCGGGTGGTGTGACGGGCCGACGGCGCGGGGTGGGGCGGCGCCAGGGGGGCGGCCGGTGGAAGCATCCGTCCTTCGCGGGGGTCCGGCCCCGGACGGTTCGTCATGTGCGCTCCCCGTCGGGTGCGGGTTCGCTGCCGCCGTCGGCCCGGTAGCCGGCGGCCTGGAGGGCGAACAGGCGCGCGTACTGCCCGCCCGCGTCGATCAAGGTGGCGTGCGGGCCCTGTTCGACGATCCTTCCGTCGTCCAGTACGGCGATGAGGTCGGCGTCGCGTACCGCCCCGAGCCGGTGCGAGATGAGCAGGCTGGTCCGCTCGCCCCGGTGGGCGCGCAGCGCGGTGTGGATCTCGTGCTCGGCCTCGGCGTCGAGCCCCGCCGAGGGCTCGTCGAGGATCATCAGATCGCGTCGGTCGCGAAGGAACGCCCGGGCGAGCGCGAGCCGTTGGCGCTGTCCGCCGGAGAGGACGACACCGGTCTCCGGGTCGTCCTTGTCGGATTCCATGAAGAAGCGTCGCGACAGCAGTGTGTCGTATCCGTGCGGCAGGCCGGCGAGCTTGTCGTGGATGCCCGCCCGCCGGGCGGCGGCCCGGATACGCGGGCGGTCGTCGAGAGCTGTCAGGTCGCCGAGGGCGATGTTCTCCGCCGCCGTCATGTCGTAGTGCATGTAGTCCTGGAACACCGCGCCGATCCGCCGCCGCAGCTCCGCCACGTCGACGGCGCGGAGGTCCACACCGTCCCACAGCACGGCGCCGTGGTCGGGGTCGTAGAACCGGCACAACAGCTTCACCAGGGTGGACTTCCCGGCGCCGTTCAGCCCGACGAGGGCGAGCACTCCCCCGTGCGGGACGCGCAGGCTGACGCCCCTCAGCACCCATGGGTGTTCCTCGGAGTAGCGGAACCAGACGTCCCGTAGTTCGATGCCACGGTGCAGGGGTTCCAGGTGCGTGGGCCGCCGGGGCACGGCCAGATCCGGTCCGGCCTCCGTCACGGCGAGGTAGTGCTCGAACATCAGCAACGCCTGGTGGGCACGGGCGACTTCGGCTGCCAGGGTGGCCAGCGCGCCCTGCACTCCGGCGACGGCGGCCACGAACATCACGACGTCGCCCGCCGAGAGGGTCCCGGCGTGCGCGGCCGTCACCGCCCAGAGCAGACCGCCGCCGGAGACGAGCCCGGCGAGCAGCCCCAGCCCCGCCTGGACCGACGCCTCGCGTCGGTCCACCGAGCGTTTCGCGGCGTTGGCGGTACGGCGGTCGTCGAGCATCCGGTGCCGCAGGAAGGCACCGATACCGAACAGCCGTATCTCCTTGGCCGCCTCCACGCTGGACAGCAGCTCGCTGTAGAACATCTCCCTGCGTTCGATCGGGCCGATGTCCCACAGCGTTCGCGCCTTGCGCCGGGCCATCGCGATCTCGGACAGCAGGGTGGGCACCGAGGCCGCCAGCACCAACAGGGTCATCAAGGGGCTGAGCAGGAACAGCGATCCGAGGAATCCCCCGATCGTGAGGGCTGCCCGGGCCGTGCCGATGGCGCCGTCGACGGCTTGGCCGGGGGTGCCCCCGCCGGCGCTCTGCGCGAGCCTCAGCCGGTCCAGGAAGCGAGGGTTCTCGAACCGTCCCAGACCGGCGAAGCCCTCCACCGCGGTGAACAACCGGTCCTCGGCGAGCAGTCCCACCCTGCGGCCGAGTTCCGCGCGCAGGTACTGGCCGGCCTGCGGCAGGACCCCGAGGGCGACACTCGCCGCGGCGAGGCCGGCGCCCAGGCCGACCAGCCGCCCCAGGGAGGCGCCACCGCTCAGGCCGTCCAGCATCAGCTTGGTCAGCCACGCGGTGACCACCGGGAGCGCGCCCGCCCAGAGCGTGAGCGCCAGATAGGCGCCGAAGGTGCCGGGTGCCGCCTTCGCCACCAGCGCGCCCGCCGCGACGATCCGTCCAACCGACGGGAGGCGGCCCGGCGCCTCGGCACTCCCTGGCTCCTGGGGCGACGGCCCGCTCATGCCACCACGGTGGGGGTGTCCAGCAGTTGTACGCGGTTGTCCGCGATCACGGGCCGGCCGTCGCCGTTCGGGGCCACCGCGAACAGCGCCGGGAACCCCTTGATCTCGAACGCGGACGTCAGCGCGGTGTCACTGCCCTCGACCACGACCCGGGCCACCGGGCTCAGCTCGGCGACCTGCCCCGCGGCACGGTCGGTGGTGCCGACCACCACGGCCAGCACCCGGTCCCGGCCGCCGCCCGCCGTCCGCGCGTGGGCGACGAACTTCGGCAGCATCTCCTGACACGGTTCGCAGTTGGGCGAGAAGAACGCGACCAAGGTGTCACCGGCCAGCGATGCACGGGTCAGCACCTCGCCGTCGACGGTGACGGCGGTGAACTCGCCGATCTCCGCGCCCACCGCGAGGACAGGGGGTCTGCCCGGCAGGTTGCCGGACACCTCGGACAGCAGCGCGGTGTGTTCCCGCAGCCGTTTGATCACACCCAGCGTAAGAATCAGGTCCAGTGTGCAGAGCGTCCCCACCAGCACCACTGCCGCGATCATGACGGGCATGTCGTCGTCTCCTTAGGACTCATCGACTTGAGGACTCATCGGCTCGGGACTCATCGGCCCCACGGCTCATCGGCCCCAGGGCTCACCGGCTCACGGCTCATCGGCCGCGAGCGGGGCCCGAGGCCCGGTCCACGGGCCGGAACAGGTCGAGAACGTCGTCGAGTACCGCCACCAGTGCGCCCAGCAGCAGGCCGCCGGACACCGCCACGACCGCGCCGCCCGGACCGGCCGGTCCGGCCGCTCCGGAATCGAGCAGGGTGGCCGCCGCACCGATGACTGCCAGCGCGGTGAGAACGAGATTGCGGACGATGTGCCGCGGTCCGAGCGGGCTCGCGGACACCCCGAAACAGCGGCAGGGCGTCCGCGCACCACGCCGCGTCGAGAGCGCGATACCGGCGGCGAACGCCACCAGCAGTCCCGCGGCGACCGCGAACCCCGCCACGGCGACGGCCGGCACCGGGGCCATGAGCGCCGGCCACACGACGAACTCGGCGCACACCACCGTGCGCGCCACCGCGCGGGCCCGGTGCCGTGGCACCACCCGCATGTCCCCCACCGAGGAGACGAACCGGCCGAAGGCTCCCCGCCCGGTCACCTTGCCGATCGACGAGGCGAGGAACACCGCCCCGAGCAGAGCACGGATCCCGAGCGCCACATACCCCACCCGGCTGCCTCCTCCAGCTGTCGTCGCCGTCAGCGCGCCCGCGCCCGGCGGGCGGCGTCGCCGACCGGGGGAACCGGAGCCGGAGCGCACGGTTCCGGCCAGTGCGGCCCGTGCGTCCGTGCCCGACAGCGGCGGTATCCCTCGACCGGCGACTCCTCCCTGGTGGGGCTGCTAGCAGTGACAGATCACAGTCGGACAACCTGACGAGTTGCAGCAGGCGTAGCAGGGTGCGTTGTAGCCGCACTTACCGGAGCACTGCCAGCAGGCCGGGTAGTTGCGGCAGGCGAGGATCTCCGCCGCCGCGGCGTCGATCCCGGGCACGAACAGCCCGAGAACCCGGCTGCCTAACGCTGTGAGCTTCGCGTACATGTGCACACTCCTCACGTGATCGGGCGAGCATCCGGTGCTTTCGCCGCTTGAGTCTCACGGCGTTGCCCCGGGGCGGATAGGGCTGTTTCCGGTCGTGCGCGGGGCGCGGCCTGTTCCGCCGGACGATCTTCGGTCAGCCGGAATCGTCCTTGACGCGCCGCCATCACCGAGCAAAATGCGCACTTGCATTCGATTTCCGGCGGCTTCCGCCTTACCGGCTTCGCGCATATCGTTCGCGTCGCGGAAGGGGGCGGGGTAGACATGGGGTATGGCCCGAATCCGGGGCCGGTCCTGGGGGCTCTCGGGCCGCTGGTTCGCCGGTCGGCGCCCAGGTAGCCGGCGTGAGCGGCGCACGCGCCACGGCTCGCGGGTGCCGTCGGCGCGGCGTCTGTGGGCCGTGGCGGGTTCGCGCAGCGTCGCCGGGCAGATGTTCGTGCTCCAGGTTCTGATCGTGCTGCTGCTCGTGGTGGCCGCAGTGGTCACGCTGCTCCTCCAGGCCCGCAGTGACAGGTTTCAGGCGGCTCGCGACCGTTCGCTGGCGGCCGCCCAGACGTTCGCCCACTCGCCCGGACTGGTCGAGACGCTGCGCGGCCCCGACCCCAGCGCGGTGCTCCAGCCGCTGACCGAGGCCGCCCGGATGGAGGGCGGGGTCGACTTCGTCGTCGTGACCGACCGGGACGGCATCCGCTACACCCACCCCAGACCGGAGCTGATCGGCAAGGAGTTCATCGGCACGATCGGACCGTCGCAGGAGGGCCGCGTCACCGTCGAGAGCGTCGACGGGCCGCTCGGCGAAGAGGTGCAGGCGGTGGTCCCGGTGAAGGACCCCCGCGGCACGGTCGTGGGCCTGGTCTCGTCCGGGATCAAGGTCAGCGCGGTGAGCAGCGCGTTCGACCGGCAGCTGCCCGTCGTCCTCGGCGCCGGCGGCGCCGGGCTGGCCCTGGCCACGGCCGGCACGGCGCTGGTGAGCAGACGGCTGCGGCGCCAGACCCACGGTCTCGGGCCCTCCGAGATGACCCGGATGTACGAGCACCACGACGCGGTGCTGCACGCGGTGCGCGAAGGCGTGGTCATCGTCGGCGGCGACGGCCGTGTCCTGCTCGCCAACGACGAGGCCCGGCGGCTGCTCGACCTGCCCCCGGACGTGGAGGGGCGGCACGTCACCTCACTCGGCCTCGACCCCCGGATGGCCGAACTTCTGGTGTCCCGCCGCGTCGCCACCGACGAGGTGCTCCCCGTAGGGGAGCTGCTGCTGGCGGTGAACAACCGGCCGACGGACCGCCGCGGAGGCCCGCCCGGCAGCGTGGCCACCCTGCGGGACTCCACCGAGCTGCGCGCGCTGGCGGGGAAGGCCGAGGCCGCGCGCGGCCGGCTGCGGCTGCTGTACGACGCGAGCGTGAGCGTCGGTACGACCCTGGACGTCAAGCGCACCGCGGAGGAGCTCGCCCAGGTGGCCGCTCCCCGCTTCACCGACTACGCCACCGTCGACCTCGCCGAGCCCGTACTGCGCGGCGAGGAGCCGCGCGCGGGGGTCGGGGGCGAGGCACCGCAGTTGCGCCGCGTGGCGCTCACGGGCACCCCGGACGACCATCCGCTGTACCGCGCCGGCGAGCTGATCACGTTCGCCGCGCCGACCCCGCAGGCCACGGGCTTCGTCGGCGGCCACCCCGTGCTCGTGACCGATCTGGCGTCCTCCCCCGACTGGCGCACCCAGGACGCGGAGCGCACCCAGGCGGTCCTGGACTATGGCTTCCACTCGCTCATCACCGTCCCGCTGAAGGCACGGGGCGTGCTGATGGGGATCGTCAATTTCTGGCGCACGCGGGAGAGCGAGCCCTTCGAGGAGGACGACCTGTCGCTGGCCGAGGAGCTGGCGGCCCGCGCGGCGGTCTGCATCGACAACGCACGCCGCTTCACCCGCGAGCACGCCATGGCGGTGACCCTGCAACACAGCCTGCTGCCGCGCGGGCTGCCCGAGCAGAACGCCCTCGACATCGCCTACCGCTATCTGCCCGCCCAGGCCGGGGTCGGCGGTGACTGGTTCGACGTCATCCCGCTGTCCGGCACCCGCGTCGCCCTGGTCGTCGGTGATGTGGTCGGCCACGGTCTGCACGCCGCCGCCACGATGGGCCGGCTGCGCACGGCCGTACAGAATTTCTCGACCCTCGACCTGCCGCCGGACGAACTCCTCGGGCACCTCGACGAACTCGTCGGCCGCATCGACCAGGAGGCGGAGGCCGCCTCGGCGGGCGGGGAGGCCACGATCGCGGGCGCCACCTGCCTGTACGCGATCTACGACCCGGCGTCGGGGACCTGCCAGCTGGCCAGGGCCGGCCATCCGCTGCCCGCGGTCGTCGCTCCCGACGGCACGGTGGACTTCCCCGAGATCCCCGCCGGCCCGCCGCTCGGCCTGGGCGGTCTGCCCTTCGAGGCCGCGGAGCTGCGGCTGCCGGAAGGCAGCAGCCTGGTCCTGTACACCGACGGGCTCATCGAGGACCGCAAGCGGGACATCGATGTCGGCCTGGAGATCCTGCGCACCACGCTGGCACAGCCCGGCCGGACGCCCCAGGAGGTCTGCGACGCGGTGATCGGCGCCCTGCTGCCCGCCCGCCAGAGCGACGACATCGCCCTCCTCGTGGCCCGTACCCGGGTCCTGGAGCCCGACCGGGTCGCGGACTGGGAACTGCCCTCCGACCCCGCGGCCGTCGCCGGCGCACGCGCCGACGTCACCCGGCAGCTGACGCGGTGGGACCTGGAGGAGACGGTGTTCACCACCGAGCTGATCCTCAGCGAATTGATCACCAACGCCATCCGCTACGCCTCCGGCCCGATCGGCGTACGGCTGCTCCACGACCGCACCCTCATCTGCGAGGTCTCCGACACCAGCAGCACCTCGCCGCACCTGCGCTACGCGGCCGCCGAGGACGAGGGCGGCCGCGGCCTCTTCCTCGTCGCCCAGCTCGCCGAACGCTGGGGCACCCGGTACACCCCCGAGGGCAAGGTCATCTGGGCCGAACAGCTCCTGCCCTGACGCCCCCGGGCGGCGGCCGCCGGCCGGGGCTTCAGGAGGCGGGCAGCAGGCCCTGGCGCACGGCGGCGTCCCGGACCTCCTCGTACAGCGCCGTGAGCGTCTCGCTCACCCGCACCCGCGGGAGTTGGAGGTCGTCGAGCGCCGCGGCGTCCGCGCCGACGTCCTGCCAGCCCTGGCCGGTGAGATAGCGCATCAGCGCGGGGTTGAGGCGGTCCACACCGCGCACCAGCCGGGCCTCCGGTGTGACGCCCTCCTCGTACTCGTGCCACAGGGCGAGGAATTCGGTGCCCAAGCCGCCCGGAAGGGGCGTGAAGCGGCGCCGGGCGACCTCCTCCTCGGTCCGGGCCTTGTCGTGGGTGTGTTCGGCGCTGTGCCGGGTCGTCCACGCCGAGGGGTCACCCGCCTCGATTTCCACGAGGTCGTGCATCAGGCACATCTTGAGCATCCGCTCCAGATCCAGCGCGTGTCCGCATTCGCGCTCGAAGTCCCGATGCAGGACCCAGGCCACCATCGCCAGGTGCCAGGAGTGTTCCGCGACGCTCTCCTTCCGGTCGGCGGTGGCGTTGTTGTGACGTTCGACTTCGCGCAGCCGAGCGCTGAACGCGATGAAGTCGAACGCTTCCCGGAGACCGTCCCGCATGCCGTACTCCTCAATCCTTGTGCCTGTGGGGTTCACGCGACGGGGAAGACGAGCTCCGGCCGGTCCCACAGCACGGCGGGCGGGTTCGCGGCCCGGGTCCCGACCCATCGCGCTCCCACGCTGCGGTAGAAGCCCTCGGCGGGCGGATGTGAGACGACCCGGACGTCGGCGAGGCCCGCGCCGCGCGCTTCGCCCAGCATGTGCTCGACCAGCAGCCGTCCGATGCCCAGCCCCTGCGCGGCGTCGGCGACGAACATCAGGTCCAGTTCCGGCGGGTCGAGTACGAGGGCGTAGAAGCCGAGCAGCCGGTCGTCAGCGTCCACGGCCAGGAAGACCCGGTGGGTCTCGATGTAGTCGGGACCCACCCGGTATCCGGCGACCATCGGGGCGTACCGGCCCTCGTAGGCCTTCGAGGCGCGTATGAGCCGGGTGAGGCGCTTCGCGTCCCGTGCGGTGGCCCGCGCGACCCGCACGGCCGTATCACGGGCCCCACGACCCCCACCCGTAATGCGTGAAGTCATGGGGAGAGTATTACTCACCTCAGCGCACGGCCCTCACCCGCGCGGTCCTCACACGGCGGTGGCCTCCACGATCGACATCGCCGACGGCGTGGGCAGGACCCGGGTCAGCCTCAGCCCCGCCTCGGCCAGCAGCCGCCGGAAATCCTGCTCGCCACGCTCCCGGCCGTTCAGTGACGTCATCATCAGCACGTCGAGCGTCTTGCCGAGGTCCGGGGCGTTGTCCCGCACGATCACCGCGTCGATGGCGAGCAGACGGCTGCCGTCCTTCATCGCCGCGCGGCAGGCGCGCAGGATGCGCAGACAGTCCTCGTCGCTCCAGTCGTGGAGGATCCGCTTGAGGAGATAGACGTCGGCACCGTCCGGTACGGACGCGAAGAAGTCCCCGGGCCTGACCTCCCAGCGCCCCGCGAGCGCCGGGTCGTCGAGGTGGTGGTGGCGCAGGACCGCTTCCTGGTCGTACAGCACGCCGGTCAGCCCGGGGTGGCGCAGGAGCGCCCGGCGCAGCAGACCGCCCCTGCCGCCGCCGATGTCGACGACCGTGCCGGTCGCCGGGAAGGCGCAGGCCGCGGCGACGACGTCGTCCTCACTGTCGGAGAGACCCGCCATGCCGGTGTCGAAGGCTTCGCCGGCCCGGGGTACGCGCGCGAGGTGGTCGAAGAACGGGGCGCCGAAGATCTCTTCGAAGACGGTGTGCCCCGCGCGGACGGTGTCCTCGAGCCGCCCTGCGGGCTTCCAGAACGTCTCGTCCGTGAGCATGATGACGCCGTCCCGCATCGACGTCGGTGCGTCGGAGCGCAGGAATTCCGCAGCTGGTGTGAGGTGGAAGGCGCCGTCCTTGTCCTCGCGGAACACCTCGCGGGTGGCGAGGAGGCGCAATGCCCGCTGGAGGTGCGGGGCGCTGACGCCGGTGAGGGCGGCGAGTTCCTCAGGGGTGCGCGGACCGTCGGCGAGGTGGTCGGCGATGCCGATGCGCGCCGCCACCCGGAGCGCTGCGGAGTGGAGATATCCCAGGGCGTGCTCGGTGAGCCGGAGCGTGAGGGATTCCTGGTCACCGGGGGCCGGTCGAGTGGCGTCCACGGGGCTGCCTCCTGAATTCCTGTGCCATGAGGGGAAGATGGGATGCAGCCCCCACCATGGACCGGAAAAAGCCGGGCCGCCAGGGCGCGTCGTGCGCCACGGCGGGACGGGCTCGGGCGGGACGCGCGACCGGGGCCGTCAGTTGCCCGGCAGGGGCAGGAGACCGCGTTCGTAGGCGCGCGCCAGCCGCCGGGGCACCTGGTAGGCGCGGCCCTCGACGACGATCGGCACGAGCTGAGGGGCGCTCGCCCGCCACTGGGCCCGGCGGTGCCGGGTGTTGCTTCGGGACATACGGCGCTTGGGAACGGCCATCGGTGAGACCTCCTGGGGGCGTGATGGGGCGACGACACAGCGAAAGCTACATGAACATGAATCCCATCTTCAACAGAGCTCGCGGTGGCGGTTCAGCCGGCCGCCTCGGTGAGCAGCTCGGCGGCCGCCCGCCAGGCGTCGTCGGCGAGCCGGGCGGCCTGCGGATGCGCACCGTGCGAGGGGAAGGCCAGATGGGTGCGGACCGTGGGTGCGCCGCTGAGCGGGACGAACTGCACGGCGGGGTGGGTGAAGCGCCGGGCCGCCGAGACCGGGGCGGTGCCCACACCATGGCCGGCCGCCACCTTCTCCAGCCATTCGTCGTAGTTGCGGCACTCCGCACCGACCTCCGGGCGCCCGCCCTCGGGCCACATGTGGGGGTAGGTGGTGCCGCTGACCGTGTTGACCACCAGGGGCCAGTGGGCCAGTTCCGCCCAGCTCAGCGCGGCACGGTCGGCCAGCGGCCCGGGGCGGGGTACGGCGGCGACCCGCGGCTCCTCGAAGAGGAACACCCCGCGCACCCCCGGCGGCAGGGTCTCGCCGCGCAGCAGCCCGAGATCGACCATGCCGGTGTCCAGCCCGGCCAGCGGGGTGTCGCAGCGCACGAACTCGACTTCGACGCCCGTCTCGCTCTCGAAGCGGGCGGCCACGGCCGACAACCCGTCGGGCAGCCCCCAGCTGAACCCCAGGCGCAGCGTCTCCTCCTCGCGGATGTCCGCGAGCACGGTGTCGAGTTGCTGCAGGAGCGGGGTGAGCGCGTCCCGCAACTCGCGCCCCTTCGCGGTGAGGTCGGTCCTGCGGGTGTTGCGGTCGAAGAGGCGGACGCCCAGGAGGTCCTCCAGCGTCCGGATGTTCCGGGTCAGCGTCGGCTGTGCGAGGTGCAGCCGTCTGCTGGCCGCGGTGAAACCGCCTTCCTCTGCGACGGCCAAGAAGTTGCGGAGATGACGTAGTTCAACACCCATACGGCCAGAGCATAGGCGATACGGCAAACGTATTTCTCCGATCGATGCGGTCTGCCTAGTCTTGTTGATGCACCGGGCGAACGGATTCCCGTACGAAGCGCGTCGATGATGCCTCGTCATCCGTTCCGTCAGGTGTGCGCCAAGAAAGTTGACGGGGGTTGACAGTGCGGATTTTCCCTTGCCTTGCCCATAGGCAATCAATGCGGCACCCAAGAGTCATTAAAGAAATGGCCAACCGGGTCGACCGCGAGCCGTCCGGATGTCGCCGGAGACGGCGCCGACCAGTGAAGTAGCAGACAGGGCAGGCGTATTCAGCGCGTCCACCCTCGGCGTCCGGCCTCCTCCCGCCCTGCCTGACAGCACAGCGGGCAGCACGCCGTACATCATGCAAAAGATGTCCGACATGTCATGAGGCGGACCCACGACACCTCTATCGGAAGCAATGCTCCGATTCCTGTCGCAGACCCGTGGTTTCGTGATGCACCCGTCTGCCACGGCTCTCTGTATCTCCTTTTATGCATCCCCTCCCGCATGCGTGCGCACCGTTGTTCCGAAGACGGGGCCGCACGGGACGAACAGACCACTGAGAAGGGTATTGATGTGCCGGTAGTCGACACACAAAGCGGCCCCGTCGAGCATGTATTCCTCGACGGCGACCCGCTATTGCCGCCCCTGGTCTTCCTGCACGGCGGGCTCGGCTGCGTGGCGTCGTGGGGACGGTTCCCCGCCCGTCTCGCCGCGGCCACCGGCCGTCGCGCGCTGGTGTACTCCCGGCACGGCAGCGGCGGTTCCGGGCCGGCCCGCGGGCCGCGGACGCCGCGTTATATGCACGAGCACGCCCACGAGGTGCTGCCCGAGCTGCTGGACCTGCTCGGGGTGCGCAGCCCGGTCCTCGTCGGGCACAGCGACGGCGGCTCCATCGCGCTGCTGTACGCCTCCGTACGGCCGGTCGAGGCGGTCGTCGCCATGGGGCCGCACATGTACTTCGAGGACCAGAACCGGCTGGGCATCGAGGCGGCCCGGGCTTCCTACGAAGCCGGTCCGCTGGCCAGGAAGCTGGCGTTGGTGCACGACGACCCGCGCTCGGTCTTCGAGAGCTGGAGCGGGGTGTGGCTCTCCCCGGAGTTCCGCGACTGGAGCATCGAGGACGACCTCGACGTGACCGCGCCCGTCCTCATGATCCAGGGCGACCGGGACGAGTACGGCACCCTCGACCAGCTCGACGCCGTCGAACGCTCGGTCTCCGGGGTGGTGCGGCGGCTGGTGCCCGAGGGGTGCGACCACTACCCCCATCTCGTCTGCCCCGACCTCGTCGCCGACACCACCCGTTCCTTCCTCGCCGAGTACGGACTCGGCGCGCGACCCGTGGAGACACTCTCGTGACCACCGAGACCGACACCCCACGGCTGGACGCCCTCCTGGCCCGGTCCGCGGTGGCGCATCCCCGTCGCCCCGCGCTCGTGGCAGGCACCGAGAGCTGGACCTACGCCGAACTGGAGCATGCTGTCGGGCAGTTGGCGAGCGAGCTCGCCGCCGTCGGAGCCGGACCGGGCGTACGGATCGGGGTGTACGCCGCCAAGACCCCGGCGACGGTGATCGCCCTCTACGCCGCGCTGCGCGCGGGCGCCGTCGTCGCCCCGCTCGACGTCGCCGACCCTCCGGCCCGTACCGCGCGGATGGCCCGCAACGCCGGCCTTTCCCTGCTGCTCACCACGGACCGGTCCCTCACCGCGTGCCGACGGGCCGTCGAGGAGGCGGGCGAGGGGAGCGCACCACCCGCCGAAGGACCGCTGGCGCACGGGCTGAACTGGCTGCGGGTCACCGCCCCGGCGGACCCCGCACCGCTGCCCCCGCCCACGGACCGGGGCGGCTACATCCTCTTCACCTCCGGCAGCACCGGCTGGCCCAAGGGCGTGCTGCTCTCGCACACCAACGTCGCGCACTACGCGCTCTGGGCCGCCGGGGAGTTCGGCCTCACGGAGACCGACCGCATCGGCTCGCAGGCCGCGCTCACCTTCGACCTCACCACCTTCGACCTCTTCAGCGCGGCGGCGGTGGGCGCCTGCACCGTCCTCATGCCGGACCTGCTGCGCGCCTTCCCGCGCGACGTCGTCGGCTGGCTCCACGAACAGCGCGTCACCGCCTTCGTCGCCGTGCCCTCGCTGTACCACGGCATGCTCCAGCAGGGCGGCTTCGCCGAAGCCGTACCGCCGTCGCTGCGGGTGGCCGCCTTCGGTGGCGAACCCTTCGCCCCGCACCTGCTGGAGCGGTATCTGGAACTCCTGGGCGACGTGCCCTTCTACAACCTCTACGGGCCCACCGAGACCAACGCGTGCACCTACTTCCGCATGCCGGCCGACTGGACCGCGGACCAGGAGCTGACCATCGGCCGGGGCATCGGCGGGGTCACCATCGAGGTGCTCGACGACGAGGGGCGGCCCACCGACGGCGAAGGCGAGATCCACATCGCCGGCCCCACCGTCTTCCAGGGCTATCTGCAGGGCGGCGCGCTCCGGGACCCCACGGTCACCGCGGCCTTCCGCGACGGCACCACCCGGCGCGCGTACGCCAGCGGCGACATCGGCCGGATCACCGAGGACGGCCGGGTCTTCCTGCGCGGCCGGCGCGACTCCCAGGTCAAGCGGCGCGGTCACCGCATCGATCTGCTCGACGTCGAGAGCGCCGTGCTGGACCTGCCCCAGGTCGCCACCGCCGCCGTCGTCGCCAAGGACGCCCCGCACGCCGGTGAGATCTGGGCCTACGCCCAGACCGCTGCCACCGAGCGGGACGTGCTGGCGGAGCTGCGGGCCGTCCTGCCCCAGCGGATGCTGCCCGACCGGGTGATCCCCGTCGCGGCCCTGCCCACCCTCACCAGCGGCAAGGTCGACCGCCGCGCCCTCAGCGGCGATACCGCCGCACCGTCCGTCACACCCGCCACCACCGAGAAGAGCCTGGTATGACCACCGCGAACCCCACCGTGTCCCCCGCGTCGCCCGCCTCCCGGGACATGAACAGCGTCGAAGACCTCTGCGTCCTCATCAGCAGCAAGATCACCTGGGGCCGGGGCGAGACGCCCGCGCTGCTCGCCCCCGACACCCCGCTCCTCGAACAGGGCCTGCTGGACTCGCTGGCCATCATGGAGATCGTCGCCGCGCTGGACAAGGAGGCCGGGATCGCGCTGCCCGACACCGAGATCGTGGCGGCCAACTTCCGTACCCCCCAGGCCCTCTGGTCCGCCGTCGAGGACCACCGGGCCACCGGTGGAGCGCACGCGTGAGCGCCCCCGCCGATCTGCTGCTGCGCACCGGACCGAAGGCGGCCGAGGAGGTCGTCGACACCTACCGCGAACTGGCCGGGCCGGTCGTGGAGAAGGTGCGCGAGGCGGGCTTCCGGACGCAGTGGCAGGCCATGGCCGACCTCGGCGTGCTGCGCCTGGCGGCAGCCGACGACACCGGCCCCGGACCGGTCACCCGGTCCCTGGCCATGATCGAGGGCATCGGGCTGGCCGGCGCCGACCCGGGCATCTGCTACGCCCTGGCCTCCCAGGTGTTCGGCATGCAGTTCCCGCTGCGTGCCGCCCTGCCCGAGGACGCGTGGCGGGCGATCGCGGACGTGCAGGACGGCGGCACGCTCCTGTGCCACGCGCTGACCGAGCGCTCGGGCGGCAGCGACCCCTTCTCGATGCGGACGCGGGCCCGGCGCGAGGGCGATGGCTTCGTCCTGGACGGCGCGAAGACGTTCATCACGGCCGCGCCGGTCGCCGACCGGGCCATCGTCTTCGCCCGCACCGGCGAGGGCCGCTCGCCGTTCGCCCTGTCGGCCTTCCTCTTCCCGCTCGACATCCCGGGCGTGGTGCGGGCCGAGTCCTTCACCAAGACGGCACTGCCGAGCGTTCCCATGGGCGAGCTGGTCTTCGAAGGCGCCCGGCTGCCCGCCGGCTCCCTGATCGGCGACGAGGGGTCGGGGCTGGCGGTGATGTCCTCGACCACCGCCTGGGAGCGGGCCGTCATCCTCGGCTACGCCCTCGGCCCCATGCGCCGCACCCTGCGGGGCATCGTCGAATGGGCGTCCGGCCGCGACCACTTCGGGCGCCGGATGGGGGCGAGCCATCAAGTGGCGGCCCGGGTGAGCGAGATGGCACTCGCCCTGCACCGCTCCCGTGTGCAGCTGTACGCGATGGCCGCCCTGCTGGACGCGGGCACCCCCGCCCGGCAGCTGGCGGCGGAGGCGGCGCTGACCAAGATCTCCGTCTCCGAGGACTACGTGCGCCTCACCGAGCACGCCACCGCGCTGTCGGGCGTACGCGCCTTCATCGCCGACTCCGAACTCCCCGCCGACCTGCACAGCCCGATGGCCGCGCTGACCTACGCGGGCCCCAACGATCTGCTGCGGGTGGGTATCGCCCGTCAATTCGGCCTCCCGGTCGAGAACTGACCCGAAGGACATCGATGACGCTGCCGACACACATGGACGACATCCTCAAGCTCGCCGAGGAGACCGGCGCGGCCCTCGCGCCACTGGCCGCCGGGGTGGACGCCGGACTGACCGACGGCCAGGAGACCTACCGCATCCTGCGCGAAGCCGGGCTGCTCGGGCTGCTCCTGCCCCGCGAGGCCGGCGGCGCGGGCCTCGGCTACGGCGGGTACTCCCGCGTACTGGCCGTACTGGGCGCCCACAACGGCGCCGCCGCGCTCGGCTTCAACATGCACAACGTCGTGATGGGGGCGCTCGCGGACGCGGCGGCCACCCCACTGCCGCCCGCCGCCGACCGCTTCCGGTCCTGGATGAACGACGAGGTGGTCCGCGGCCGCAAGCTGTTCGCGTCCGCCACCTCGGAGGCCGGCCGCGGCGCCAAACTCCGCGAGGTGCGGACCAGTTACACCCTGAGCGAGGACCGCGAGACCTACGTCATCACCGGCGAGAAGTCCTTCGTCTCCCTGGCGCGCATCGCCGACTACTACGTCGTGGCGGCCCGCGCCGAGGGCACCGAGGGCAGCAGCGAGATCTCGCACTTCGTCGTCGCCGCCGACGACCCGGGAATCACCTTCGGCCCGGTGCACAGCATGTCCGCGATGAACGGCACCAGCACCGCCACGATGACCCTGGACCACGTGCCCGTGCCACGCTCCCGGCTCTATCTCGGCGTCGAGGGCATGTCGCTGTTCAAGCTCGTCCGCGAACCGCACTGGATGATCGCCGGATACACCGGCGCCTATCTGGGCATCGCCGAGGCGGTCTACCGCTACACCGCCGACTACGTGGCCGCCTCCGACACGCGCGCCGCGTCCCCGGTGCTCCAGCAGGACCTGGGACGGATGTCCGCCCGGCTGCGGGCCGCCCGGGCGCTGGTGCACGAGGCGGGCGATCTGGTCGACGCCGAACGCGGCAGCATGGAGGCCAACGCCATGGTGCACGCCGCCAAATACATCGTCGGCGAGGTGGGCCCCGAGCTCGCCCACGACGCCCTGCGGATCTGCGGCTCGGCGGCGGTCAGCCGCTCCCAGCCATTGGAACGGCTCATCCGCGAGGTGTCGTTCTCCTCCGTCATGCCCGCCAAGCCGCACGAGTGCCTGGAGTACCTCGGCAAGGCGGCGGTCGGGATCAACCTCTACGACGCGCGGGCCTTCGCATGGTGAGCCCCCTCGCGGGCACCACCGCCCCCGTGACCCCGGACGCCTTCCGCGCCCTGATGGGCGCCCACCCCGGCGGCGTCTCCGTCGTCACCTCGGCGGACGCGGCCGGGCAGCCCTACGGCTTCGCGTGCACCGCCGTGTGCTCGGTGTCCCTCGATCCCCCGATGCTGCTGGTGTGCGCGTCGAACACCGGCAGCACCCTGCCCGTCCTCGCCGCGCGGGGAGCCTTCGTCGTCAACTTCCTGCACGGGACGGGGCGGCGGGCGGCGGAAGCCTTCGCGAGCCGCACCGCCGGCCGCTTCTCCCGCGTCCCCTGGGAGCCCGCCCCCGCGACGGGGCTGCCGGCCCTGCGCGAGGACTCCCACGCCCTCGCCGAGTGCCGCGTCGAACGTCTCGTACCGGCCGGCGACCACACCGTCGTGATCGGCGAGGTGCTGCGGACGGAGGTCGCCGAAGACCCCGCCGCCTCCGGCGGGAGCACCACGGCGCCACTGCTGTACGGCATGCGCCGGTACGTCACCTGGCCCGCCTGAACGGCCTTCGGGCCCTCATCACCATTTACGACAAGGAAATTCGAGTTCCCCATGGACCGCACCCTCATGAAGTCGAAGATCCACCGCGCCACCGTCACCCAGGCCGACCTGCACTACGTCGGTTCGCTGACGATCGCGTCGGATCTCATGGCGGCCGCCGATCTGCTGCCGGGCGAGAAGGTGGACATCGTCGACATCGACAACGGCTCCCGGCTGTCCACCTACGTCATCGAGGGGCCGAGCGGCTCCGGTGTCATCGGCATCAACGGCGCCGCGGCACGGCTGATCAGCCCCGGTGACCGCGTCATCATCATCGCCTACGCCGCCATGAAGGACGAGGAGGCCCGCTCCTTCGTACCCAGCGTCGTCTTCGTCGACGAGCACAACGCCATCGTCGAACTCGGCGGCGACCCGGCCGCCGTCCCCGCGGATTCCGGGCTCAAGCGCGGCGACCTCGTCGCCGGCTGACCCGCGGCGCGAACCCCCTACGAAACCCGCGACGAACCAAGGAGAACCATGCGTCTGCATCAGCGACAGGTGGACCAGTACCACAGGGACGGCTTCCTGGTGATGGAGTCCCTGCTGGACCAGCGGGAAGTGGAGCGGCTGCGCGAGTCCTTCGCACGGGACTGCGAGGTGCCCGGTCCCCACCTCGTCGTCGAGGACGACAGTGCGGAGGTCCGCGCGGTCTACGCCTCGCACCACCGGCAGCCGGAGTTCGCCGGGCTCATCCGCGACGCCCGGGTGCTCGGCCCCGTACAGCAGCTGCTCACCGACGACGTGTACGTCTACCAGTTCAAAATCAACGCCAAGCCCGCCTTCGGCGGCGAGCGGTGGGCGTGGCACCAGGACTATCTGGCGTGGCGGATCGCCGACGGGCTGCCCGCGCCGCGGCAGGTCAACATCGGGGTGTTCCTCGACGACGTCACCGAGTTCAACGGCCCGGTCATCTTCGTGCCCGGCTCCCACCGGGGCGGCCTCGTGCGCGAGAGCCGCAAGGCCGACGCCAAGTCCGAGCAGCACCTCGATCCGGACGACATCTCGCTGACGCCCCGGCAGCTCGCCGAGCACGTCGACCGGCACGGCATGACCAGCCCCAAGGGGCCCGCGGGGTCCGTGGTCTTCTTCTCGCCCGAGATCGTGCACGGGTCGGCGCCCAACATGTCGCCCTTCGCCCGCCGGCTGCTCATCGCGACCTACAACGACGTCACCAATCTGCCCGAGGCGCCGGGCGGGCAGCGGCCGGAGTACGTGGTGTGCCGCGACACCGAGCCGCTGCGTCCCCTGCCGGAGCCGTTCCTCGACTCGCTCCGGACGGTGACCGCGTGACCGGCGCGCGGACCGGTCGCGCCGTCGTCCTGGAGGAGTTCGGCCGGCCCCTCTCGCTGCGCGAGTTCGCCATACCGCCGGCCCCCGACGGCGGCATGATCGTCGCCTGCGGTCACGGCGGGGTCTGCGGCACCGATCTGCATCTGTGCCAAGGGCATCTGGCCATCCCCACCCCGCTGGTGCTGGGCCACGAGGGGCTCGGTGTGGTGCGCGAGCTCGGGCCGGGCACGCACCAGGACGCCACCGGCGCGGAACTCGCCCCGGGCGACGCGGTGATGTGGGCCTCCTCCATCGCCTGCGGCGTCTGCCCGCCGTGCCGGCTGCACCGCGAACCGACGCTGTGCGAGAACCGCCGCACGTACGGCGTCAACCGGTCGCTGGACGACGGCCCGGAGCTGGCCGGGTCCTGGGCCGACCACATCGTGCTGCACCCCGGCACGACCGTGGTCAAGGCGGCCGAGGGCGTCGATCCGCTCGCCGCCATGTCACTGGCCTGCGCGGGCCCCACCGTGGTGCACGCCCTGTACGAGCGCCGGCCCGTACGGCTCGGCGAGGTCGTGGTGGTCCAGGGCAGCGGGCCCGTCGGGCTGGCCGCGGCGGCCTTCGCCCAGCTCGCCGGGGCGGCGAAGGTCATCCTCGTCGGCGGGCCCGCCGAACGGCTGGAGAGCGCGGCCAGGGCGGGCATCGGCGACGCGCACCTGGACATCGCCGGCGCCGACGACCCCGAACGCGTCCTCGCCGAGGTGCGGGCCGCCACCGGCGGGGCGGGGGCGGATCTCGTCATCGAGTGCGCCGGTGTTCCGGCGGCCGTGGCGCAGGGCCTCACCCTGGCCCGCCGGGGCGGGTCCTATCTGGTCATCGGCCAGTACACGGACGCGGGTGACACGCTGATCAACCCGCATCAGATCGTCTACCGCCAGCTCGACGTCATCGGCTCCTGGGCGTTCACCGGAGCCCATCTCGTCGAGTACGTGCGGCTGCTGCCCGCGCTCGCGGCCCGCTTCGACCTCGCGAGCCTGGTGACGTCGTTCCCGCTGGAGCGGCACGCGGACGCGCTGGCCGCCGTGGCCGACGGGTCGGTGATGAAGGCGGTCCTGACGAGCTGACCCCGCGATCAGTGAGGTGAGAGCCGCCCGGTGACGGGCGGCTCTCACGCCTGTCCGGTGAGCGTGCGCAGCCCGGCCCCGGTGGACCGGTCGTCGGGCAGGTAGGCGAGGAAGTGATGGCCCGGCTCCTCGACCGCCGCGAGCTTGACGTAGCGCAGCCGCAGATCGCCCGCCGTGGGGTGCCGGAAGTGCCGCACCGCGGGCTGGAAGTCGGCGATCGCCCGCTCTTCGTACCAGCGGGCCGCGTCGGGGTCGGCCATGAGTTCGCCCGCGATCTCGGCGTACCGCCGGTCGTCGGGGTGCCGGGCGGCGTGCGCGCGGAACTGTCCGAGCAGGCTTCGCGCCTCCGGTTCCCACTGGGCGAGCAGGCTCCGGCTCGGTGGCCACCGGAACACCAGCCACAGCAGATTGCGCTGCTTCGGCGCCAGCCGTGCCGGATCGGTGAGCAGTGCCGCGTATCCGGTGTTCCACGCCAGCAGGTCCCAGTGCGGGTCGATCACCACGGCCGGGTTCGGTGCCATCGCCTCCACCAGCGACAGCAGATTGCGTGACACCCACCCCGGTGCGGGTTCCTCCGGTGCCGTGTCCTCGACGAACGAGAGCACGTGCGCGGTCTCCGCCTCGTCCAGGCGCAGGGCGCGCGCCACCGAGCGCAGGACCTGTTCCGAGGTGCGGACCCTGCCTTGTTCCAGCCAGGCGTACCAGGATTCGCTGATGCCGGCCAGACCGGCCACTTCGCCGCGGCGCAGCCCGGGGGTGCGGCGGCGCGGTGATCCCGGCAGGCCCATCTCCGCGGGCGTGCGGCGTTCCCGGCGGGAGCGCAGAAAGGCGCCGAGCTCCTTGCGCGGGGTGCTGCGGTCCGTGCCGTCGCCGTTTCCGTTCCCCGGCATCCCGCCCGCTCCCCCACCCGTCATCTCGCCCCTGCCCGCTGCCTCGCAGGCTGTGAGTGATGGTAATCGGCTGAGCGGGGATCGGGGTCCGGCCGGGTGATGGGCTTGGGGTGTCCGGTTGAAGAGTTGAAGGAAGGACACCGTTCCCGTGACCACGACGACCGCTCCCACCGCCCCGCCGCCCACGGGCCTGCCGCCGGCTTCGTTACGGCTGCTGCGTGCGGCCGGGTTCATCAGCAACTTCGACCGCTTCTGCATCGCCCCGATGCTGGTGGTCATCGGCACCCGGCTCGGCGTCCCGCTGCCCACCATGGTGCTCGCGGCCAGCGGCTACTACCTCTGCTACGGGCTGATGCAGCCGGTGTGGGGGCTAGCCAGCGACCGGGTGGGCCGGGTCGCGGTGATGCGGTTCTCGCTGACGGGCGCGGCCCTCGCGGCGTTCGCGTCGGCGGCCGCCACCAATGCCACGATGCTGATCGTGGCCCGGGCGGTGGCCGGTGCCTTCTTCGCCGCGTCCATCGCGGCCTCGCTCACCTACGTGGGCGACACGGTGCCCGCCGAGGTCCGGCAGCGCCCGCTCAGTGAGCTGATGACGGCGTTCGCCCTGGGCACGGCGGTGGCCACCGTGGTGGCGGGGGCGCTGGCGCACTACGTCAGCTGGCGGTTGGTATTCGCGCTGCCGGGTGTGTTCGCCGCGTACCTCGCGGTGGCCCTGCGGCGGCTGGCCGAGCCCGAGCGTGAGCCCACACCTTCGCTGCTCGCCCCGATCCGGGTGGTGATGCGCTCACGCTGGCAGTGGTACGTGATGGCCGTCGCCCTGCTGGAAGGGGCGGTGCTGCTGGGTTTCCTGACCTATCTGGCCCCGGCCCTGGAGTCCCGGGGGGTGCCGACCGCGGTGGCGGGTGCGGTGTCCGCGCTCTACGGGGTGGGGTCCATGGCGGCGGCTCAGCTCGTCAAGCGGCTGGTCGGCCGGTGGAGCCCCGCCATGATCATCCTGGCCGGCGGGGTACAGATGGCCGCGGCCTACGCGATCGCCGCGGTGAGCCTGTCCGTGCCCGCGCTGGTGGTGACGGCACTGCTACTGGGGGGCGGCTGGTCGTTCATGCACTCCACGGTCCAGTCCTGGGCGACGGTGCTCGCCCCGACGGCCCGGGCGACCGGGGTGGCGATGTTCGGGGTGGCCCTGTACGTCGGCAGCGCGCTCGCCAGCGGTCTCGCCGCGGGGGCGGCCGACCATCACGCGTACCGCACCCTCTTCCTGATCGCCGCCGTGCTGACGGTCCCGCTGACCATCGCCGCCGGCGTCGGGCGCGCACGCTACCGCTGAGCCGGCGGGCGGCGGATACGACCGAGGAGGCCGCGGCCCTGATGGGCCGCGGCCTCCTCGCCGTGCGTTTATCGCGTGTTTTCACCGTGAGGAATGCCCCACACCTGCCCAAGAGGGCGTGTCTTGCGTCACTGGCGCGTATGCGTACCAAGCGGTGACTACCGGGTAGGAAGCCGCTGACCAGGGAGGCCTTACCGTGAGTAGCCGGTAAAATCAAGTTTTCGTAAACTCTTGACGATTACCTAGCGCGCCTCACACCATTCACCGCATGGACTTGTCAGACAGCCGGCGGAGCACCGGGGCGCGTCAGCGCCACGGAAGCGGTGCTCGGCCACGCCCCGGGGCGCACGCTCCCCGCGGCAACGCTGTCTGCCACCAGGGAGGCACGACACACCCCGCAGGTGTTCGGCCTCCGCGCCCCTCGGGGCGCCGACGGCGCTTAGCCCCCGGCGAGCGTCCTCACCACAAGAACTGATCAAGACAGGGAAGAGAAGTCCGAATCCATCCCCCGGGGTGCTCGGCGCCTTCTTCCACGTCCTGATCACCCGGGCCTCGGCCAACCGGCACCCCCAAGATCATCGATGAGATATCGAAGAGCGACCGGGACACCCCGGGCCCACCGGTCCATCCCTTCCGAACCCCTCGGGAAGCGGCGTCGCCAGCCGTCTCCCGGGCACCGGGCCATCGTCGAGGCTGCCGCTCAGCGGTGCCGGGTGGTCGGCCGCTCAGGCCGCCCGTCCCCGCACACGGAGATCACCCTCGGCGGCGTCGTACGGCCCGATCCTGCTCCCCCCTCCAATGAAGGCGAAGACATACATGAGTGACCGCACCCTCACTGCGGCCGGCACCGAGCCCGATGTATCCGCCCCGACGACGACGTCCACGCACGTCGACGCCGGAGACGCGGGCTACAGCAAGGACCTCAAGTCCCGCCACGTCAACATGATCGCGATCGGCGGAGCGATCGGCACCGGCCTCTTCCTCGGCGCCGGCGGCCGCCTCGCCAACGCGGGCCCCTCCCTCTTCATCGCGTACGCCGTCTGCGGCGTCTTCGCCTTCTTCGTCGTCCGGGCGCTCGGCGAGCTCGTCCTGTACCGCCCGTCCTCCGGCGCGTTCGTCTCCTACGCCCGTGAGTTCATGGGCGAGAAGGGCGCGTTCACCGCCGGCTGGCTGTACTTCCTCAACTGGGCGACCACCGGCATCGCCGACATCACCGCCGTCGCCACCTACACCCACTACTGGGGAATGTTCAGCGACATCCCGCAGTGGGTGCTCGCGCTGATCGCCCTCGCGATCGTCCTCACCGTGAACCTGATCTCGGTGAAGTACTTCGGCGAGATGGAGTTCTGGTTCGCGATCATCAAGGTCGGCGCACTGGTCCTCTTCATGTTCATCGGCATCTTCCTGCTGGTCACCCAGCACGACGTCGGCGGCACCACCCCGGGCCTGGCCAACATCACCGACAACGGCGGCCTGTTCCCCTCCGGCCTGATGCCCATGCTGATGGTCATCCAGGGTGTCGTCTTCGCCTACGCCTCGGTCGAGCTGTGCGGTGTCGCGGCGGGTGAGACCAAGAACCCCGAGAAGATCATGCCGAAGGCGATCAACTCGATCATGTGGCGTGTCGGTCTCTTCTACGTCGGCTCGGTCATCCTGCTGGCCCTGCTCCTGCCCTACACCGCCTTCACCGGCGACGAGAGCCCCTTCGTCACCGTCCTGGGCAAGATCGGCGTCCCGTACGCGGCCGGCGTGATGAACCTCGTCGTCCTCACCGCGGCACTCTCCAGCCTCAACTCGGGTCTCTACTCGACCGGCCGGATCCTGCGCTCGATGGCCATGTCGGGCTCCGCCCCGAAGTTCACCGGTCTGATGAACAAGGGCCAGGTCCCCTACGGCGGCATCCTGCTCACCGCGTTCTTCTGTGTCCTCGGCGTCGGCCTCAACTTCGTCGTCCCCGAGAACGCCTTCGAGATCGTGCTGAACTTCGCCGCGATCGGCATCATCGGCACCTGGGGCATGATCATGCTCTGCTCGCTGCTCTTCTGGAAGCGTGCCAAGGAAGGCAAGCTCGCCCGCCCCTCCTACCAGCTGCCCTGGGCCCCGTACACCCAGATCATCACGCTGGTCTTCCTGGCGAGCGTGCTGGGTCTGATGGCGGCCGACGAGGGCGCCAGCCGCACCACCGTGCTGTGCCTGCCGCTCATCGCGGCAGCGCTGGTCGGCGGCTGGTTCGTCGTCCGCGGCAAGGTCGCCCGCGTCAAGCAGGAGACCGAGCTGCAGCAGGCCGGGGCCGACAAGGCCTAGCCCCCACCGGCCACGGGACCCGCGCCCTCGCGCGTGGGCCCCACGGCCCGTGACAGCCACGAAGGCGCCCACTCCCGGCACAGGCCGGAGTGGGCGCCTTCGCCGTTCGCGGGCCCCTGGCCGCGTCCCCGGGCCCCTGGGGTCACGGTCGGGGCTCCGGGGGGCCTACGCGGCCGTGTGGGGCTCCCGTGGGGCACCGAGCTCCGTTGCCGGGCCGGGAGGGGCCGGGCCCGAAGAGACGAAGGCCGTGATCGCGCGGGTGCCCGGAAGCGGTGGCGCCGGGCGCGCGACAAGCGGTGAGCCCGTCCGTCCCTCACGCCCGCGCCCCGAGCCTCCGGCCGGGGGGGCCAACGCGCCGACAAGCCGTCACGGCCGGGGATGCCGTGGCCACGGGCCGGGGAGCCAGAGGGGGTGCCGAGGGGCGGGTCGGTCACGCCGGGCCCGGTTCACGACGGGGCCCGGCGGGCAGGTCGCACGGCACGCTCCGGATCCGCCGACACCGCGAGAGACAGGAACCGCCATGGCCATCATCGTTACGTTCAACGCCCCCGGCGCGGCTCAGGACCTCTACGACAAGTGCATCGAACGCGTCACCGACGGCCACGGCTTCACCAGCACGGCCGATCTGCCGGTGCCCGGTCTGCTCGCACACGCCTCCGGGCCGGTCGAGGGGGGATGGCGGGTCACCGACGTCTGGGAGTCCCCCGAGGCGTTCGAGACCTTCGCCACCGTGCTCGGTCCGATCCTGGCCGACCTCGGATACGGCGACCTGCGCCCCGAGGTCACTCCGGCCCACAACGTCGTCATCGGGTGACACCCGCCCCGGCTGGGGTTCCCCGGACCCGCGTGAGCACCGTGGGACGTCGCGCGCCCGGCCCCGGCCCTACCGTCACATGGGCGGAACGAGGGTGAAGTAGCGGTCGAGTACAGTCCGGTCCCCGTGCGCCTCCAGCCGGTCCACGGGGATCCGGTGCCAGAGGAACAGCATCAGGTCCGACGCCGTACCGGCCAGCTCGACGTCACAGGGGCCGCTGCCGTCGTCGAGCCGGACGTCGTCGCCGTCGAAGCGCACCGTCCATGCCCGGGTGCCGTCGGTGCGACGGAACCGGAACCGTTCGCCCGATCCGGGCGGGGCGGCTCCCGCGGCCCGCCGGGCCGGCACCATGACCTCGAAGGTCTGGCCCACCGCGTCCGCCGCGAGCTCGGACGCGACCGGCGCGGCGGTCCCGATCGCGTTCTCGGCGTCCCAGCGGTGCACGGCCGCCTCGATCGCCTGGACCCGCAGCCAGAAGCCGGTGGTCTGCTCCCGCGACCAGGTCCACACCGGCTCATCACTGCCGGCGCTCCTGAACTGTGTCTCCAGCGCCGAGGCACCGTCGCCGAACCAGTCGATCAGGCTCGCCGGAACCGGGCCACGGTCGGCGGGCGCGTGCTCCAGCGCCGTCGGCCACCCCACGCGGTCGGCGGGGAGTTCGAGGGTGCTGAGGTCCGTGCCGTCCAGCGGCTCGCGACGCCGTTCCCTGATGACGCGGGCCACGGTCCTGTGCACCGCACCCAGATGCCCGACCAGCTCGGAGACCGACCAGCCGGGGCAGGAGGGCACCGGAGGGGCGACATCGGCTTCGGCCGCCCGGCGGGCCGCGGCCTCGAACGCCAGGACCTCGCGCCGGAAATGAGGGAGGTAGTCCATGGCCCCACTCTGCCCTTGCACCGCCCTGCCCGGGGAGCACCGACGCGATCCGGCCGCGACGGGCCCCGCTCCACAGCGTCGCGGGGCCCGTCGGGCGCATGGCCTTCAGCAGCCCATGGCCCAGGTGTGGGAGTCGCCGTTGTCGTTGGCCGCCCCGTTGTAACCGACCTCTTGCCCCGGGGCCACGCAGATCGTCATGTACCCGCCCTGGTGCGCCCTCGAATACACCTTCACGTGGTCCTTGACGCCCGGCCCCGAGATGCCGTGGTTCGCCCACGAGGAGTCCTCGTCGGCGATGTAGCTCTCCCACCAACCGTCGTCACCACTCCAGTTGGCCCGCTGTCCGCCGTAATTGGCGTCGGTCCACGCGCAGAAGTGTCCGCTCGGGCAGTCCGCAGCGCCCGCCGGGGTGGTCATCGCCAGTCCGCCGGTCAGGGCGAGGAGCACAGCGGCGGCAGAGGTGGCGATCCTCTTCATGTTCATGAGTGGTCATGCCCTTCTGTAGGGGTACGCGGGTCCGCATCGGTGTGCGGGGCGGGCTGTGCGGTGGCGAGTTCCACCGCACGGTGCAGTGCGCGGGTGCGCAGTCGCGCGTAGGTGGTGAGCTGGTCGCGCCGCAGGGCCCGCACCTCGGCCAGCCGGGCCGGCTCCAGTCGGGCACGGACGTCGGCGAGGCCGCTCTCCCGGTCGCAGCGGGCGGTGACCGCGGGGGCCGGGCGTTCGGGGCGTGCGGCGCCGGGCGGGGTGACGCAGCGGTTCCACCGGGCCAGGGCGGCGCGGAAGCGCGGGTCGGCAGCCATCCGGGCGCCCGCCTCGGCACGCAGGTTGTTGACGGTGGCCTGGGCCCGGAACCAGCTCCGCTGGTCTCCGTAGAGGGCACGTTGCGCGGCGGCCTGGCAGCCGTCCGTGTGGGCGGTGATGGTGTACCCGGTGGCGAGCGTGAGGGACAGTTCACGGCGGCCGGTGCCGAAGAGGGCGTCCTGGAGCCGCCGGTCATGGACACCGGCGTCCCCCGCCTTCGCCGTCCGCGCGGTCGGCAGGGTGAGTCCCCGCTCGGCGAGGCAGCGGGTGACGAGGGTGCGCTGGGCGGACTTGATGAGATCATCCCGGGCCTGCGCGGAGGCCGGGATGCCGGGTCTGCGGGGTTCGGCCGGTGGCGCGGCGCAGCCCGCCACCACCAGTGCGGTGAGGGCGACGCACACGGCGCGGAGGAGTCGCACGTTCAGCCGACCCGGCAACCCATCGGATCACTGCCGGCTCCCCTGTGGAAGGCCGGAACGAGGGCCGCGCGGAGGACGGCGGGCATGGCGCGTCTGCGGAACAAGAGAACTCCCGTGGTGTCGCGAACCCCGTACGTCGTGGCCGGGGCGCTGCCACCATGAATTCCCGTGAGTGGGGCCGCCATTCGGTGTGTCACTCGAAGGGGACCTGTTCCGAAAGGAGGGCCGGTTTCGAGGCCGGCCGGGCTCCGGGCGCGGGTCCGGACTCCGCTCGCTGGCCGAAGCCCCGGTGCTACGTCCGGAGGCCGCCGGGGCGGCGGCGTAGCGGCCTGCGGGGGGCGCCTTTTGTCGTTCCAGAACGCGAGCAGCCGCGCGGCGACGCGCACCAACTCCCCGGTCCGGCCGGGCGCTTCGGTCATCGCCTCACCCCCGCCCCCACGGCGGCTTCGAAACCGCGGGGGCGGGGGTGAGGGAAGGCGGACCGGGCGGGCGGTCGCGGGCTCCGGGGTCAGATCCCCAAGCCGTCGGCGCCGTCCGGGGAGCCGCGCTCGCCCATCCTGTCCATGGCGAGGCGCATCATCGCCGCGACGAGGTCCTGCGGCTTCAGCTCCTGCGCGCCGGACGGTGCCATGACGCCGCCCGCCCCACCCTGGAGGCCGATGACCACGGGCAGCTTCCCCTTGACCTTCTCGTCCAGCTGGGACATGTCGAGCGTCAGGGCGGAGACCATGCCGTTCTTGATCGCCACATCGACGGTGATGTCCTTCTTCGGGGCGCCCTCCGCCCCCGACGGCTTGCCCTCCTTGCCCAGCTTCTTCCGCAGCGGCTCCAGGGCCTTGGCGAGGTCCTCGGCGACCTTCTTCGCAGGCACGGTGACCTTCACGTGGTCCGCACCGTCCCTCTTGCCGGCGGCCTTGAATTCGGCGTTGTCCCCGAGCGCCTTCCGCACAGCGTCGAAGAGCTGCTGCCGGCTCTTCGGATCGAGCTGCTCTGCCTCGCCCCGGCCTCCGTTCCTGCTCTTGCCGCGTTTCTCGGCCAGTTCCTTGAAGGCGTCGGCGTCGAGCACGACCCATTCGCCCTTGACGGCGTTCTTGACCGCGCCCATGGAGGAGGGGAGTTCGTCCACCTTCCGCATGAGTTCATCGATCCCCGCCCTGCCGTCGCGGCCCTTCGAGGAAGGCAGCTCCGAGAGAGCCTTGAGGTCACCGCGCACGTAGTACTTCTTGCCGATGCAGCGGACCTCCACCAGGGCCTTGCCGTCGTTCTTCGCCAGCTTGAAGGCGCCCGAGCCGTTCTCGTCGCCGCTCTTGACGTCCTTGAGCGGCTTGTCGAACGCGGAGGCAGAGGTGAGCTTCAGGCCTTCGAGCAGGTCGGCGTCGCGGCGCTCGAAGTCGTCGGTGTCCTTCAGCGCGGCGTAGATCTCGTCCGCGTTCGCGTCAAGGCTGATGTCCGCGGAAAGGGACTTCTGCTGTCCCAGCTTGTCGAAGGCGCGCTGCACCTTCGCTCCCGCACTGAGCTGCTCGGCGGGTCCGCAGGAAACGGACGCGGCCGTTATCAGGGCGACGAATCCCGCGGCCGCCAGTCCTTTGCGCTTCGTAAGTATGACGTGCTCCCAAACTGAAGAGGTCCTAGTAAATAGAACTAAATGCCACTCAGAGCGGGCATGTCAAAGCGATTTTCGGACTACCGGCTCGCCCTGGCAGCCGGCCACGGGCGGGCGCCATGAGCCGCCGAGCGGGCCGCAACCGCCGGCCCCACCGACTCGTTGGTCCTGCCATGACAATGCCTCCGTCGCCGTGGAGCCGGATCCGCGACGCGCTCGCACCCGCGGCCGGATCGCGGGCGTCGCGTGCGCTGTCGCTCGCGGCCCTCGCCGCGATCTGCGCGTTCCTGCCACCCGCCCCGCGGCCCGCCACGAGTCCGCCCCGAGTCACCGGGGTACGCCCGCTCCAGGCGCTGAACGACGCCTTCACCGGGTACGCCGAACACGGCCGCTCACCGCACCACTGGACCGGCGGTGACAGCACCTACTCCGTACCGATGTCCGCCGGTCAACTCTGGATCTTCTCCGACACCTTCCTCGGCACCGTACGGCCCGACGGCTCCCGCCCACCCACCACCCATGACGGCGGACCGACGCCCTTCATCCACAACAGCTTCGTGCTGTGGAGCGCCGCCGGCCCCCGCACCGTCACCGGACGGGACGCCTCCGGCCGTCCCGCGTCCCTGGTGTCCGGCCACGGCCACTGGTACTGGGCCCGGGCCGGTGTCCCCGACGGCCGCGGCGTCGCGGTCGTCTACGCGCGCTACGCCCGCACCGGGCCCGGTCCCCTCGACGTGGCCTGGCGGGGAAACGTCCTGGCCAGGTTCGGCCAGGGCCGGCTCGCCCGGCCGCGGTCACTCACCCCACTGCCGTCCGCGACCCGCACGGCCTGGGGAGCGTGGCTGGACCGGCAGCGGAACCACACCTACATCTACGGCACCGAGAAAGCCCCTGCCGGCGGCCACTACCTCCGCTTGGCCCGAGTCGCCGGATCCGACCTGCGCCGACCCTGGCAGTACCGGACGGTCCACGGCACCTGGTCCCCCGATGAGTCGCGTGCCGCCCGGCTGTCCGGTCCGGTCGGGAAGCCGCTGCGCACCGCGGACGAACTCAGCGTGGTCCGCCACGGCCGTTGGTACGCCCTGCTCACACAGCGGGCGGACCTTCCCTTCAGCGCGGAACTTCAACTCGCCTGGTCCCGCTCCCCCGGTGGCCCCTTCAGCACACCCCGCACGGTCCACACAGCACCCGAGTCGGGACCGCACGGCACCTACCGCAACCAGAACGTCTACGCCTACAACGCCCACGAACACCCGGAACTCGCATCCCACGGCGAGCTCGTCGTCTCGTACAACGTCAACAGTCTCCACCCCCGTGACGTCATCGACCGCGCGAGCATCTACCGGCCCCGCTTCCTCCGCATCACTCTGACCCCGGGTTCCCCCTAGGGCCTGTCCGGCGGATCCTCACGGACACCAGCGCCGCTCGCATCTCCACGAAGATCCGCCGGACAGGCCCGCCGCTTGCGGCCGACGCGACGGCATTGCGCCTACCATCCGTAAATGTCCCGGTCGCAGAAACCGACGGGCTTCCCGCGACGTCTCCCAGACTGTCCCCGCTCACGCCCCGGCGGGGGCCGACGCGCGAGGTTCTCGAGGGCCGATCGGCGGCCCGTACGAGGCCGTGGGGCACGTCGGCACGGACAAGGGGCAGCAGTGGGCGATACAGGCAGGCCGGACGCGGCGGACGTACGGGCCGTTCCGTACGGGGGCCGGGGGACGGGTGTGCGTCCACGCGGATTGGTGGACTTCCGGGGACGGGCGGGCGCCCCGGCCGTGTTGTGTTACCCCGCGGGTGCCGTGGTGGTCGTTTCCGGACTGCCCGGCAGCGGTAAGAGCACCCTGCTGCGCCGGTGGTCCGAGGCCGCGGCGGCCGTCGATCCCCGGGATGTCCACGTCGCGTGCCAGGCGCTGATGCCGGATCGTCTGCCGTACGCGGTGTACCGGCCCTGGGCACGATGGGAACACGTCCGCCGGCTGCGCGCCGCGGTGCGCGCGGGCGGGCCGCTGTTGGTGCACGACTGCGGCAGTCGGCCGTGGTTGCGCCGCTGGCTGGCCCGGTCCGCCGGGCGCGAGGGCCGCGAACTGCACCTGGTGCTGCTGGACGTCGGCGCCGCCGAAGCCCTCGCGGGGCAGCGGGCCCGGGGCCGCTGGGCACCGGGCCGGGTGTTCGCCCGTCACCGGCGCAGGCTCGACCGGCTGCTGCTCGCACTGTCCGCACGGGCCGGGACGGACGCCGGTGCGGTCCCCGGCGTGGTGGCGGAGGCGGCCTCGGTGGTGCTGCTCGACCGCACCTCGCGCGAACAGGTGACGGCGGTGGAGTTCGGCGCGGAAGGCCACCGCCCGGGACTCCCCGAGGAGGCGTGCACGGCGGCGTGAGAGACACCCTCTTGGCACCGGCCGGCAAGTGCTCGGCGCCTGCGGACAATCCCGTGGCCGGCCGCCGTGCCCACGGCCTACTGTGACGTCCGTGGCGGGCCCGGAGCCCGCCTTCGGCCCGGAAGGATGAACTCATGTCACCACGGCTGCCGTTCGGTGAAGCACTGCGGTCCGAACTGGGCAGCCCCCAGGAGGCTCACGTGCTGGAGAGCAGCCCACGCTCACATGTGTGGTGCGTCGAGCTGGGCGGGGCGCGGGCCGTGGTCAAACAGGCCGTGGAGGGCCCGGACGCCGCGGAGCGCTATGCCCGCGAAGTGGCCGCGCTCCGGCTGGCCACCCGTGCCGACCCGCCTGTGGTGCCCGCGCTCCTCGGCACCGATCCCGTCGAGCGCGTGCTGGTCCTGGAGCACATGGACCACCACCGTCCGCCCGGCGACTGGATCGTCGGCTACGCCACGGCCCTGGCCCGCCTGCACGCGACGACCGGAGCTGAGGACGCCGGCTCGCTCCCCGCATGGTCGGGCCCGGGACAGCACGACGTGGCCGCCTTCCTCAGGCTGGCCGAGACGCTCGGGGCCGGCGTGCCGTCCCCCGCGCCCGACCAGCTCGACGACCTCGTGCACCGCCTCGGCGAAGCGCCCGGGTACGCGTTGCTGCACGGCGATCCCTGTCCGGGCAACGATCTGCACACCACCGACGGGATCCGCTTCATCGACTTCGAACAGGCCTCTCTCGGCAACGGCCTGATGGAACTCGCCTACCTCCGCATCGGCTTCCCCACGTGCTGGTGCGCCACCGCCGCCCCCGAACCGCTCCTCGCCCGCGCCGAGGACGCCTACCGCTCGGCGTGGCGCACCGCGACCGGCACCGACCCCCGAGGTGATCTCACCGACGCGTGCGCAGGCTGGCTGCTCCGCGGCGACGCGCTGGTCCCACGGGCCGAGCGCGGGACCACCGACCATCTGGCCCGGGTCACCGACCGGGACTGGGCGTGGGGCACCGCGACCGCCCGGCAGCGCCTGGCCCACCGGCTCGGTGTCGTCGGCCGGATGACCGCTGCCCGGGCCGATCTGAGCGGCGTGAGCCGGCTCTGCGTGGACATGCGCCGACGCGTGCTCGCCCGCTGGCCGAAGCTCACGCCCTTGCCGTCACACCGCCCGTAGCGGGGAGCGGCGGGCCGGTTGGTTCACGGCGTGGTGCGCAGCAGTGCCATGTCGTCCTCGGCGAGGGTGAGGTGTGCCGCGGCCATGTTCTCCTCGAGGTGGGCGAGGGAGCTGGTGCCGGGGATCTGCACGATCGAGGGCGAGCGTGCCAGGCCCCAGGCGACGGCCACTTGGAACACCGTCACACCGTGCCGTTCGGCGACCTTGTGGAGGTTCCCCCCGAGGAGGGTGGTGTGACCGCCGCCGAGCGCGAAGAACGGCATGAAGGCGATGCCGGCGTCCGCGCACTCGTCGACGAGCGCGCTGTGCTCCTGGTCGAGCACACCGAAGCGGTTCTGTACTGCGGCGACCGGTGCGATCGTGCGGGCCTCGGCGAACTGCTCGCGCGTCACATTGCTCACACCGAGATGCCGGATCAGGCCCTCCTCTTGCAGTTCGGCGAGCACGGCGAAGCGGTCGCCGAGCGGCTCGGCGACCGCCGATCCGAGGCGGCCCACCCGCAGATACACGAGGTCGAGAACGTCGACGCCGAGTTCCCGCAGGTTCTGCTCCACGGCGGGGCGCAGCTGGTCGGGTGCGGCCTCGGCGTACATCTCACCGGCCGGGGTGCGCAGCGGGCCCACCTTGGTGGCGAGCGTGACACCGGGGTAGGGGTGGAGCGCGTCACGCAGGACGCGGTTCGCGCGGTTGGTTCCGGAGAAGTAGAAGGCGGCGGTGTCGATGTGCACGGCGCCGAGTTCGACGGCGCGGCGCGCGACCGCCACCGCCGTCGCGTGGTCGACGGCGGGCCCGTTCCACCGGCCCGGCAGTTGCATCGCGCCGAAGCCGAGGCGCGGGACGGTGGTGGTACCGCCGAGCTCGTACGTACGCGCCGGGGAGTGCGGTGAGGGTGTCATGGGATGCAGCATGATCGTCACCGCCGGGGACCGCCAGATCGTCGGCGGGGAAATGCCGCAGGTCACAGCGCCGTCTACCCGGCGGTCACGCCCCGCTCCGTGGCCCCTGTCCGGCTGAGCAGGCGGTGCAGCGATGCCTTCAGATCGGCGACGAACGCGTCACGGGTGCGGGACGGTACGAGGTCGAGCGACAGATAGGGGTTGAGGTCCTCCAGCTCGACGAGGAGCAGTTCGCCCTCCGGGGTGCGGCAGGCGTCGACGCGCTGGATGCCGTGGTCGAGGGTGTTCCAGTCGATGAAGCGCTGGGCGAAGTCCAGATCGGCGGCGGTGGGCTCGTACGGTTCCAGCACCCACCGCTCCTCGGGCCGGGGAGCGTGGAGGGCGTACTGGAAGGCGTGGTCGATGAAGTAGAACGAGACCTCGTAGCGGAAGCGGATGCGCGGCTGGACGAGCACGCCGCCGTATTCCAGGGTGTCCAGCCGGTCGCGGGGGACGATCTCCAGGCCTATGGAGTCCGCGCCGAGCTTCGGCTTGACCACGTACTCGTCCACCCGGGGCAGCCGGTCGATGTCCTCGTGCCGGTCGATGGTGGGGATGACCGGGTATCCCGCCGCGCTCAGATCGAGCAGGTACTGCTTGCCGGCCATGTCGGCCTTGCCCGTCAGCTCGTTGTAGACGAGGGTGCCGCCCTGGGCCGCCCGGTCGCGGAAGTCGTCGTAGCGGTCCTGGTAGTGCAGCACGGGGCCGCTGTTGCGGACCACGACCGCGTCGAAGGAGTCCATCAGCGCGGCGGCGTCCAACGGGTGGCACAGGGCGATGTCGAAGTCGTCACGCAGCCGGGAGGACAGGAAGATGTCCTCGTCGCAGTAGCGCCGCCCCCTCGCCGGGTAGGCGAGGTCGGTGACGTACAGGACACGGGGCTGAGCGGGCGACACGGTTTCTCCTGAAAGATCGGCTATGGCCCAATCTACCTTCGGCCTGTCTCGCGGCAGGAGCGTGGGGGGGCGGCACAGTCCTTGCCCCGCGCCGACGGGATCACGCCGTAGCCGATCGTGACGCCGCCGCGCCCGGCCGGCGGCGCGTCGAAGACCAGGCCGCCCAGCGACATGAAGCGTCAGCCGAGATACCACCAACGACCTTGCTGGCAGCGCCAGTTGTTCACACTCCCGTTCCCCTCCATTACGCGACGCGCCACCCCGCGGTGTCACACTCGCTCCCCTATCAACGCGTGCACGGCATGGGGGGTCCTGGCGTGACCGGGCAGGAGGAGTCGTGACCACCACCGGGGGCAGATCGACCGTCGAGGAACCGCGTCTGGCCATCGAGCGCCGGGCGCCCTCCTTATGGTCGCGCCGGCGGTTCCTGGTGGTCATAGCCCCCTTGCTGGCCACCGTTCTGACCGGCGCGGCGCTGCTCGCCCTCTCGGGGAATTTCCTGCTCCCCTTCCAGCGGGTGGTCACCCTGGAAGGCAAGATGGGGTCGAAGGGGGACTTCTTCGGGGACGAGGAGGTCCGGCGCATCCTGATGCGGCATCACATCAAGGTCCACATCACGAGCTCGGGCTCACGCGAGGTGGCGGTGCGCAACATCGACTCGTACGACTTCGTCTTTCCGTCCGGACAGCCCGCGGGAGACCTGATCACCAGCGAACGGGCGGCGAAGAACCAGTACAGCAAGGTGCACCGGCCCTTCGTCAGCCCCATCGTGCTGGCCACCTATCGCGGGTACGCCGAGACCCTGCGGGACGCCGGCATCGCCACCCCGCAGCGGAGCGAGGAGCCGGGCGGGTCGCTGTACTACACGCTGGACATGGCGAAGTTCCTCGATCTGGTGGCCCGCGACGGCGGAAACCGGTGGAACGACATCGGCATCCAGCGGCACGGCACCACCAATGGGAACACCGTCCTGGCCCAGACGTCGGACATCTGCCGGTCCAACTCGGCGGGCACCTATCTGGGGCTGGTCGCCTTCACCCGGAACCACGACGACGTCCCCGACACCGAGCGGGAGGCCGACCGGCTCGCCACGCAGATCAAGCCGCTCCTGGTGCGCCAGGGTCTGCCCGCCGCCGATGTGTTCCAGACCTACAGCTCGCCGGAGGGAAAGGGAATCTCCCCCATCGTGGTGGCCTACGAGCACCAGTACCTCGCCTATCAGCGCCAGTTCCAGGCACAGTACGGCAGGGTCGACTCGGAGCGGGTGCTGCTCTACCCGAGCAGTCAGTTCGTGACGCAGCCCCAGTTCATCGCCCTCACCCCGGACGGTGAGCGGCTCGGCGAGCTGGTCGTCCGGGACCCCGGTCTGCGCCGCCGGGCCATGGAGCTCGGCTTCCGGGTCCTCGATCCGACCGGGGCCGTGGCCAGTGACCAACTGTCGGCCTTCCTCAAGGGCAACGGCATACCCGTCCCCGCGGCGGGCTCGGGCGACACCAAGTCGTTGATGCCCCGGCTCGCGCTCCTCGAGCGGATGATCTCCGCCGTCGGGGACTGTCCGCCCGCCGAGCTGCCGGAACAAGCCCCATGAGGCCCGGTCTCCGCCTGCCGCGGCTGCTCACGCTCTGCGTGGTACTGGCACTGCTCGCCACGGCCACCACATCCTGCTCCTCCGACGAGGGCGACGGCACCACCCTCGACGTCCTGGCCAGTTCGGAACTCGCCGACATGAAACCCCTCCTCGACGACCTGCGGCGGGACACCGGTGTCAGGCTGCGGATGGACTACCGGGGAACCGTGGACGCCAGCAACGGCCTGACACCCGGCCGCTACCACCACGACCTCGCCTGGCTCTCCTCCGACCGCTGGTTCCAACTCAAACTCAAGGGTGCGGGAAGCAGGGTCGAACTGCCGCTGTCCCAGCGGACGATGTTCTCCCCCGTGGTCATCGGCATGAAGCGGAGCGTCGCCGATCGTCTGCGCCGGGGCACGAAGGACGGGCAGATCTCGTGGGCGGACGTCGCCGACGCCGCGGCGGCCGGGTCGCTGCGGTTCGCGATGGCCGACCCGCGGCGCACCAACAGCGGACTGGCCGCCCTGGTCGGGGTGGCGACCGCCGCCGCGGGCACCGGAAAGGCCTTGCGCCTGGAGGACGTCTCCTGCGACCGGCTCCGTGGGTTCTTCGCCGGCCAAGCCCTCACCGAAGGGTCCACGACTGCCCTGGCGGACACCTTCGTCCGGCGGCAGGGCGAGCTCGACGCGCTGATCACCTACGAGTCGTCGCTGCTCTCCCTCAACGCGGACGGCAGGCTCGGCGAACCGCTGGAGGTCGTCTACCCCAAGGACGGCATGGTCCTGTCGGACTACCCGCTGCTGCTGCTCGACCCGGCCAAACGCGCCGCCTATGACAAGGTGGTCGCCTGGCTGCGGAGCGATCCGGTCCAGAAGAAAATCATGGAGCGTACGCTGCGCCGCCCGCTCGACACGTCCGTGCCCAGGGACCCCCGGCTCCGCCATCCCGTGGGCAACGCGCTGTACTTCCCGGACCGGCAGGAGGTCGTCGACCGGCTGCTCGCGGACTACGGCGGCGCCGGGAAGGCGAAGCCGGCCCGGGTGATATTCCTGCTCGACTTCTCCGGATCGATGAAGGGCACCCGCATGGCGGAGTTACGGGCGACATTCGACGGTCTGGGCGGGGCGGACGACTCCCGGTCGGGGAAGTTCGTCCGCTTCTACCAGGGCGAGACGCTGACCGTGCTGCGGTTCGGCAGCCGGGTGCTCGACCAGCGCACCGTGACCTATCGCGGGCAACGGGACCTGGACGCACTCCGCTCGTTCATAGCGTCGGGCGAGGTCGACGGCGCCACCGCCGTCTGGTCGGCGCTCGACGCGGCTTACGACAAGGTGGCCGGCCTCGTCCGGGAGGACCCCGGGCGGCCGGTGTCGATCCTGCTCATGACGGACGGCGAGAACAACGCCGGTATGGGGCTCGACGCGTTCGTCCGCCGGTACGAGGCTCGGCCCGCAGCGGTGCGAGCCGTGCGTACGTTCACTGTCCGGTACAGCGAGGCCGGCACCGCGGAGCTGGACCGCGCGGCGCGCACGACCGGCGGACGCATGGTCGACGCCACCACCGGCTCCCTCCTCGACGCCTTCAAGGAGACCCGTGGGTGTGTTCACTGAGACGTGGTGGGGCGTCTGGTGGCCCTGGATGCTCGTCTGGTCGGTGACGGTGGCGAGCGTGCTGACACTCGCCGCCCTGCTGATACGCGATCTCCGCCGCCGTAGGCGTCCCGCCGGGCGGAATCTGAACTACAGCATCTGTTTCTACCTCCACAACACCGCGATCATGGACCAATATCAGATGGGCCGGTACACCGTGGCCCTCAGGAAAGAGGTCGAGCAGCGGACCAGTGACAACAAGGACGGGAACATCCGCGCCACGGTCTTCGGTATCGGCGCGGGCGCCGGCAGACGGGACAGCCGGGAGATCGTCAGCAGATATCTCGAGGTGGCGGAGCCCATTTCGGTGATCGGCGTCATCATGGACGTGCTGGAGCGCAATGACGTCATCGTCCACGTCGACCTGGTGAACGGCACCGTCCAGCGGAACGAGGCACTGCTCAAGGCACTGGCCACCACCCACGGCTCCCGCGCCCCGCAGGACAGCGTCCGGCTCCGCGACATCGAGGACTACGTCCTGCTCAGGGGCCGGTTCCGAAAGATCAGCGAGCAGCCGGAAGGCACCGTCTTCCTCGCGCCCTACGGCGACCCCGACGGCCCCGGCGCTTCCCCGGAGAGCCCCCGGGTACGCGTCACGTGCGCCACGGAAGGGCTGCGCGACGAGGTGCCCCGGGGGGCGTTCTCGGCGCGCTGCCTGGGCAAGGTCCAGGACTGGAACGCCGAGGACGCGGTCCTGGAAGTGCAGGCCATCGCCATCTTCCTCTAGCCGGTTTCCCCCATTGGCCGGGTGGTGTCCCTCAGCCCGATGCAGGAGACGCCCTATCGGTGATCGCAACGGGGCCAGTTGGCCGAGAAGCTCCAGTATCTCCCACTCGGTGGTTCCCTCAACCTGTCCGGGGCAGGCTCAGCCCACCCATCCCGGGACCGGGATTACGCTGGCGGGCATGGTCGGCACAATGGCACCACGGGCGGTCCGACGTGGGTAAGGGCGAGGGTGACGGGCAGGGTTCTTCGAGCCGCCAGGGAGGCGGTGGCTCGAAGACGTTGCCCGTGCTGTGGGTGCTACTGGTACTCAGCGGCTTGTGGTGGGTGGTCGTCGCCGCGGGCACCGACGGGTATGACGCGGAAGCGTGCGGGGACGGGCCGGGTGCGGGGAGTTGTGTCCGCGACATCAGCGGACAGGGCGACTGGAGCGACCGCCTGATGATGTGCGCCCTCCTTCCCGCCGCGCTCGCGCACATAGCCGTGGTGTCGCGCCTGCACCGCTCGCGCCGAGTACTGGCTGTGGCCGCGGCATCCTTGCTGATCACGAGCTCCGTGCTCAGTTGGAGGGTCATGCAAGCACACACGGCATCCCATGACGCGATCGGCGAGGACGCCGGTCGGTCCGGCCTCTCGACACCGTCGTGGGCGAGGCCGAACTGACGAGGAATCACATCTGCCGGAGCGAGCTCAGGCGATACCGCGGGCCAGCTCCGCGAGTGCCGAGACCAGGGGGGCGCGTCGGTAGGGGCCCATGTGCGGGGCCCGGACGGTTCGTACCGTGAAGCGGTTGCGGGGGGTCAGGGCGTCCGCCTCGGCGATCATCCGGTCCTGGAGTGCCGGGGGAATCATCCGGTCCTCGCTGAAGCGGATGTACGTCCGGGGGATCCGGCCCCAGGTCGCGGCGTCGACACGGGCGTCCGTCACGGCGATGCCCGCCGTCTCGTCCGGGTCGAGGGTATTGATCAGCGCCCGGAAGGCCACGTCCGGATAGCCGGCGGCCGTCGCCGCCTTGAGCTTCGCCAGGAAGTCCGGGTCCCCCGAGCGCCAATTGGCCCGGGTGATGCCGAGTTCGGGCGCCGTCGCGATGCCGGGGATCGTGAACGCCAGGCTGTCCTTGGCTTCCGGTGCCTTGAGGTAGTCCAGCAGGGTCGGCAGCTTCACCGGGCAGAAGGCCGCGACATAGGCGATGCGGTCGAGCAGTTCGGGAACGGCGTTGCCCACCCGGTTGACGGTGAGCCCGCCCTGGCTCTGCCCGACCAGAATCACGGGGCCGTTCCTCCGCGCCCGTCGGACGACGTCCACCACGTGGTCGGTGTAGTCGTCGAGGGTCACCTTGCCGAGCGGGGACGGCTCCGTCTTGAGTGCCTCGAGGTCCTGCGGCGCCTGGTAGGCGGCGGGGAAGTAGGCGTCCGGGCCGTGGCCGGGCAGGTCGACCGCGAGGGTGCGGTGGCCCAGCAGGGTGAGTTCCCGCATGTAGGGCGCCCAGCCGCCGGCCGAGCTGTTCGCGCCGTGGACGAATACGTAGGTCGGCAGCCGATGTCCGCCGTGTCCGCCGCCGTAGGGCGCGGCGTTCGCGCCGGGGGCGGCGGCGAGCGTTCCCGCCGCCAGGGCGCCGGTCGCGGCAGCCGTTCGTAGGACAGTGCGGCGCGTGTGGTTGGTCATGCCACGTTCCCTCTCATGGTCCTGAAATCATGCGAGTTACTGCCGAGATCGTCGCACGGGCGCCTCGCGGCGGGTCGTCAGGGGGCCTTGGGGAAGCAGTTTCTCTCTAGAGGCTGTCCCGTACTTCCGCGAGGTCGAGCGGTGGCAGTTGTGACAGCTCGGATTCGGCGGCGCGCATGGCGGCGTTGTAGCGCGAGGAGCCGAGGACGGCCGTCATGGCGGAGGCGATCTCGCCGCGCGGCGCCGTGAGGTCCAGCGCGAGGCCGAGGCCGCGCCGGGCGAACGCGGCGGTGTTGTCGGGCTGGTCGGCGAGAACGCCCATGCCCAGGACGGGCGTCGCGCCCTGCACCGCGTCGAGCAGGGACGCTCTGCCTCCGTGCGTCACGAACAGGTCGGCGCGGCGCAGGAGTGCGGGCTGCGGGACGTGCTCGACGACCTCGATTCGGGGGTCCGGGCTCGGCAGGTGCTCCGCGAGGTCACCCGCGGACACGATCGCGTCGCAGCCGATGTCGGCGAGAGCGGCCATGATCTCCCGGTATGCGCTCTCGATGACGGTACGGAGCCCGGACATCGCCGTGGTCAAGGTACCGAGACTCACGTAGACGAGCGGGCGGGAGGAGGGGGAGGAGGGGGAGGAGGAGCGGTCCAGCCACGCGTCGGGAAGGGCCGTCCGGAATTCCGCGACGGTGCGTCCGACCGCGCGCGCCGAGGGCGGGGGCGTCCCGTAGAACCACTGAACCGGTGCGGGGGTGAGCATCGGGGGGAGCACGGGTGTGTCCTGCTCGTGCTGCTTGTAGAGGGGAAGCAGGGCGGGCGCGATGTCGGTGTCCCAGAGATCCAGGAGGACCGGACCGAGGCCGTTGTCCGCTGTGAGCAGGGGCAATTCCAGGATTCGAGCCGCGAGGTGCGCGCCGAGGTCGCTGCATTCGGCGATCACCAGATCGGGCCGCACCCGTGTCCACGCGGCGAGCAGGTCATGGGCCTTCGCCTCGGTCTGTGCCGGCCAGAGGTGGCCGAAGACGTGCCGGTTGAAGGGCACGTTTCCGGACTCCTTCCAGATCTCGCTCGCCGTCTGTTGAACGACGGGCTCGCAGGTCCAGTTCGTTCCGGCGTCGCGGAACTCCACCCCGCGCCGCCTCGCTTCGCGGCGGAACATATGGGGGGCGTGGAGCGCGACGTGGTGACCCTGCTCAAGAGCCGGGCGGATCACGTAATCCAGCGCGGTCACATGCGAAGGTATCGGCTCAGCGGTGATCGCTATCCGTAAGGTCACGGATACTCCAGGGTATTTCGTCGATGCGGTATGCGGTGATCTGATCACGAGCCACAGAAACGATTCCTCTCGGGTGACGGTTGATTGCCGGCCTCCTCCATGGCCGCCATGCAGGACACGGTCCGAGTCAGCGCGCATCCTCGTCCCCTCTCACGTGGACGGGCCCGCCATGTGGCCGAGTCGCCGGGCGCAGGGATGGCAGACACCGCCCCGGGACGCCGGGGTGCGCAACAGCCCGTCGACGGCCGGGGCAGTTCGTCGGCGGACTGCCCTGGGCGCCCACGTCGGCCGAATGATTGCGGGGGCGGGGGCTCGTCCAGGTACGACACGGTCCAGACCGGGGTCTCCGAGGCAGCGGCCAGGTGGACTTGGGCTGTCCCGCATCTTCCCAGTCCGGCCGTCGCCGCGCCGGGGATGTTCTCTGACCGTGTGGGGGTTGCGCCGGATCCGCGCGTGGCGACGGGGCATCGGCGAGGGCCGCGCCGAAGGCGACGAGGGCGGACACAGGCCCGGGAGTGAGCGGTCATGTTGAATGCCGGGATGACCGACATCCAGGTACTCAGTGTCTTCGGCGGTCCCGGCGGCCGGGGCGGCAACACGCTCGGCGTCGTACGCGACGGCACCACCGTGCGCGGCGACGGGAGCCGGCAGGAGCTCGCCGCCGAACTCGGCTACAGCGAGACCGTGTTCATCGACGACGCCGAGCGCGGGGTGGTCGACATCTGGACGCCGTCCGCCCGCCTCGCCTTCGCCGGGCATCCGCTCGTCGGTGTGGGGTGGCTGCTGGGCACCGACGTGCTGCGCCCGCCCGCCGGTGAGGTCCCCGTCCGCCGGGACGGCGACCTCACCTGGGTGCGCGGGCGGGCCGAGTGGGCGTCCGGCCGGCGCACCGAGCGGTTCGCCTCACCGGCCGAGGTCGAGGCGCTGCCCGCGCCGCCCGTGGGTGAGGGGTGGCTGTACGCGTGGGCGTGGCAGGACGAGGGCGCGGGACGAGTACGCGCCCGTGCCTTCCCGCGGCGCGGTGACGGTGTCGTCGAGGACGAGGCGACGGGCGCGGCGGCGATCGTGCTCACCCACGAGCAGGGCCGCGCCCTGGACATCCGTCAGGGCGGCGGCTCACAGATCCTGACCCTCCCCCGCCCCGATGGCACCATCGAGGTCGGGGGCCGGGCCAGGCGGGTGGTTCCTCCGTCAGGCGGCGCGCTCGGCTGACGGGGCGCCGAACCACTGCGGCAGTCGGCTGAGCAGCTCCTGCTGGTCCTCGCCGACCCACGCCACGTGGCCGTCCGGCCGCAGCAGCACCGCGGGCACGTCCAGTTCCTCGCTGACGTCGACGACGTGGTCGACCCGGTCCGCCCAGCCCTCCACCGAGAGCCGGCCGGTCTGGTCGAGCAGCAGGCCGCGGCCGCCGCGCATCAGCTCGTAGAGACGCCCCTGCTTCAGCTTCACGTCCCGCAGGCGCCGGCCGAGCAGTTCGTGACCGTCGCCGAAGTCGTAACGGATCCCGACCGCGGTGATCATCTCGGTCACGTACCGGTTCACGACCTCGAATTCCAGCAGCTCCGAGAACATCTCCTTCAACGCCACCGCACCCGCGTCGGTCCGCAGCAGCACGCTCTGCGCGCGGGTGTTGCTCACCACGCGGGCGCCCACCGGGTGCCGTTCGCCGTGGTAGCTGTCCAACAGCCCCTCCGGCGCCCAGCCGGCCACCGCGGCGGCCAGCTTCCAGCCGAGGTTGAACGCGTCCTGGACGCCCGTGTTGAGCCCCTGGCCGCCGACCGGCGGGTGGATGTGGGCCGCGTCGCCGGCCAGCATCACCCGGCCGACGCGGTAGCGCTCGGCCTGCCGGGTGGCGTCACCGAACCGGGACAGCCAGCGCGGCGAGTGCACGCCGAAGTCGGTGCCCGCGACCTCCCGCAGCCGCTGCTTGAACTCCTCCAGGGTCGGCGCGGCACGCTCCTCGGCCACCCCGTCGGCGGGCACGATGACGCGGTACGTCCCGTCCGGGTTGGGGACCACGCCGAACCGTACGTAGGTCTTGCTGATCTCGGCCGCCACGGCGGCCACCGTCGCCGGGTCCTCGGTCACCTCCAGGTCACCCAGCAGCGTCTCGACCGTGGGGGGCTCACCGGGGAAGCCGACGCCGAGCAGCTTGCGCACCGCGCTGCGGCCGCCGTCGCAGCCGACGGCGTAGCGCGAGCGCAGGTGCGTGCCGTCCGCCAGCTCGACGGTCACCCCGTCCTCGTCCTGGTTCAGCCCGACCACCTCGCAGCCGCGCCGTATCTCGGCACCGAGCTCGACGGCCCACTCGGCCAGCACGCGCTCGGTGACCGGCTGCGGCATGGCGAGGCCGTAGGGGTGGGCGGTGTCCATCCGCTCCGGCCACGGCGTGGGGAAGGCGGCGAAGGGACCGCCGACCGAGAACGGCTCGCTGACCTCGCGGAACCGCTCCAGCAGACCGCGCTGGTCCATCACCTCGACGCTGCGCACGTGCAGACCGCGCCCACGGGACTCCGACGTCGGCTCCGCCAGCTTCTCCAGCACGACCACGTGCACACCGTGCAGTCGCAGCTCGCCGGCCAGCATCAGGCCGGTCGGTCCGCTGCCGACCACGATCACGTCAATCACAAAGTCCCCCAGGTAACGAAGTTGCATTTCGGCCAGCTGCTCCGTGCAGTCCGGCGGCACGCACCCGCGCACCTCCGCGTTGACGTTTCCGCAGGTCCGGCCTTGATCGACAATTCTGCGGCATGACCCGGGCCTTGCCGCAAGCCCCCCGGTGCGCTATAAATTGAGACAGGCAAGGAGCGCACGCTCTCCTTGCCTTTTGTCGTCTGTCACCACGTCACCCCGTCACCACGTCACCTCATGAGGTTCGGGCAGGACGAAGACCGTGGTGGCGCCGACCGTGAACATGTCCTCGCCGGCCCGCAGCGGTGAGCCGTCGAATGCCTTGTCGAAGGCGGCGTAACCATCGTCGGCCAGTACGGTCCGGACGTCCCTGGCAGCCACCCTCCGGGCGCCGACCGAGAAGTGGTCCAGGTCCACCGCGTAGCGCAGGAACGTGATCCGTTTCCTCTCCGTACCGTTGACCGATGCCTTCGCCGTGGTGCGCGGGTTCCCCAAGTGGCCGAAGAGTGCGTCGAGTTCGACTTTCTTGTCGTCGCGGGCGAAGGCCAGGCCGCCGTCGAGCATCGCCCCGCCGTCCTCCAGGGGGAGCGAGACCCTGCCGTGGGTGATCGGGAAGCGTACGCAGGTGGGGTTCGCGGGGTCGATGGAGGCCGGGGCGGTCGCGGTCATCGTGATGTCCGCGTCCTCCAGGGCCGCCGCGGCGGGGCCGGTCAGGCACAGTCCGGCCGAGCCGCGCACGGGCACCGTCGGGCCGGCGGCGGCGACCGCCACCGAGGTACCCAGGATCCCCACCACCAGGACGACGGGAGTCCACGCCAGCGCACGTCTCATTCCAGAACCTCCCACCGGGCGAGCCCGGGATCGTCACGATGGCCGTGCCCGACCGGCGGACGGGCCACGCACGTTCGCACCCGTCCTATAAGTAACACCGGCCTGGGCGGGCATCCGCGCACGGACGGCTCCGGTCGACGGCGGTTCAGTCGTATGGCGGGGAGGGAGCGAGGGGGAGCCGGGGGTCGCGTGTGTCACAGACGGCATTCCTCGCGGCACCACGCGAAGAGTTCGCTGGCCTCGGTGACCCATCGGTCGGCGGCCGTGTGGAAGTCCGCCCGTGGGATCGCGCAGGCCAGGGGCAGGGTACGGATCCCGGCCAGGTAGGGGCGGGCAGTGGTCAGATTGAAGACGGTCAGCATGGGGACCAGCCTGTCGGTGTTCCAGGCGTTGGCGGCGGCTGCCGCCAGGGCGAGCTGATCCCCCTTCAGGAAGCGGTCGTCGGTCATCAGGACGATCAGCAGACCGTTTCCCGTCGTGGTCACCGTCAGGCGGATCTTCCACGCCGCTTCGGGGGCGTCGCGCTCGATGGTCACGAAGGAGGCGTCGGCCTCGTAGGGCCATCGGTGGCCGGATGCCCAGGAACAGACCAGCTGCCGCCAGTGGGCGGCCAGTGGCATCGGTGTTTCCGACGCGGTGTCAGGTGCGGGCACGGCGCACCGCCTCGATCACCATGCGGTCGGTCAGTCCGGCGTCCAGCAGGGCCGCGATCCGGGGTGGCAGCGGACGGGAACGGGGCGCGGGCGACGGGAGCGCCGGCGAGGTCGTCACGCGTACGGGAGCGGTGCCGGCGGCCAGCCACGCGGCACCGGTGGCCACCGCGAGTTCCGGCTCGGAGACGTCGAGCACCGGTCGTCGCGTGTGCCGTACGAGATGGTCGCCGACCATGGGCAGACGGGAGCTGCCGCCTACCGGGACGATGAGATCGAGGTCACCCCAGTCGAGGCCGTGGGCGGCCAGCACCCGCTCGCACTCGGCGACGGTGTCCGACAGCAGCGGGCGGATGGCGTCCCGCAGTTCGGCCCGGGTCAGGGTGATCTCGACGGGCGGGTCCAGCATGGTCAGCAGGTCGGAGTGCTCGGAGGAGACCGACAGTTGGTGTTTAAATGCGGTGCACGCCTCGTGGAGCAGGGTCGCGCGGCGCAGCACCGCTGCGTCGTCCGTGCCGGTGGCCGCCCGCCGCAGGTCGTCCACGGCCTGCGGGCAGCGGTCGCGGACCAGGGCGAGTACGGCCTGGTCGACGGCGATGCCGCCGGAGTCGGCCAGGCCCCCGGGCGAGCCGAGGACGGTGAGGCCCTCCGTGGTCCCCCGCGCGATGGCCAGGTCGAAGGTGCCGCCGCCCAGGTCGTAGACGAGGAGGGTGCGCTCCCTGCCCGGGTCGTGGTCGTGCAGGGCGTACACGGCCGCGGCCACGGGTTCGCTGTACACCTCGATGGTCTCCGGGGCGAGGCCCGCGGCTCGGGCCGCTGTCCTCATCAGCTCCCGCCGGCCGCTCTCCCAGGTGGCGGGCACGGTGATCACAACGCGGGCGGGGGCGGTGGTGACGGCGCGCCGGGCCTGCCGGACGAGGAAGCCGAGGACCTCCGTCGCCAGCTGGGCGGTGCTGAAGCGTCGGTCGCCGAGCAGGTGCGGGGACGGCTGGCCGAACTCCTGCTTGAACCCCGACCGGAAGCGCTCCGGGTGCCGTAGCCGTGAGTTGTGCGCGGCCTGCCCGACCACCATGGACCGGTCGGGCAGCAGACAGACGGCGGTGCGCACGGATGTCGTGCCGTACGGGCTCACGGGGTCGCGCACCGGCAGCGGCGGGTGGCCGCGGCGCAGCACGACCAGCGCCGAGGACCAGGTGCCGAAGTCGATTCCGTAGACCGGTCCGGGCCGGTCGGCGTCGGTGGTCATGGCGCGTCGAACTGGCCGGGGTCGAAGAGACCGTGGGGAACCGGGGAGTCCGGGGGATCCGAGGAGGCCGGGGAGTCGGCGGTGGCACGGCGTCGGTCCGCCGGGCGCGGCGGCTGCCGGTCCGGACGGGGCGTCGGGGCGGCCGACTGCCCGATCCGGGAGCGCAGCCGGTCGAGTTCGCCTTGCAGATGGTGGTGGCGTTGTTGCCGGGCGAGAAGCTCGTCGCGCCGCCCCTCCAGTTGTTCCTCGGTCCGTGAGGTGGCTTCCTGGAGCCTGCGGGCGGACTCGGCGAGCGATTCACGCTGGGCCGCGAGCTGCGCTCCCAGCTCCTGTGTCAACGTCTGGGCGGTGTCCCCGTACGCCTGGTGGAACGCTTCCGTGGCGTGTCGCCGGTTGGCGGCGATCTCCTGGTTGACGAGGTGGAGCAGGCGGGCGGCCCGTTCCCGTTCGGCGCGTTCGCGCAGGTCGTCCCGGTGGTTGCGGATGCCGTGGACGACTCCGGTGACGCCCAGGCACGCGGCCACGGTGAAGCCGGTGACCGGCTCGACGAATCCCACCAGCCCGCCGGCGCCGAGTCCCGCCATGCCGGTCGACCAGCCGCTGCGGAGCAGGTCGAAGGCGCGGGCGGGGCGGACGTCGAGCGGCACGGTGGGGACGGCCACGGCGGGTGTGAAGGGAGGTGGGGGCACTTCGGGCGGGGTGAGGCGCAGGCTGGTGCGCTCGGCGAACTCGCGCATCAGCGTCACGGCCACCGTGGCCAGCCGCTCGTGGGCCTCGGTGAGCGCGTGGAGCATGCCTGCTGCCACCTCGCCGACCAGTTCCTCCGATCCGGGGTCGCAGCCACCGGCGGCCGCCTCCTGGTAGTGGCGCGACACCGCGTCGAAGGCCTCCTGAAGGCCGGTGCGGGTACGGCGGTTGTCGAGTTCGAAGCGCTGGCGCAGTTCGGTGCGCCACTCGGCGCCGCCCGCGGTCAGCCGCTCGATCCGCGCGATCGTTCCCGCGATGTCGTGCCGGAGGCGCCGCAGGGACGCGTCCGACTCCAGCGCGGCGAGTTCGTTGGCCGTCGGGGAGCCCGCCGTGGCGAGCGCGTCAGCGAGTCCGTCCAGGGCCCGGCGCAGCTGGACGGCTCCGGCGGCGGTGGCCAGCCCGTCCCACAGGGCGTGGTCCAGCTCGGGGAAGCCGGAGTCGGCGAGCAGCCGGTCGTCGGTGCGTTCTCCTTCCCGGCCCGCTGCCCGCTGCCTGTGCCGCAGCCAGGTGAGCTTGCGGAAGGCGGAGACGGGCACCACCACCAGGCTGTCCGCCGGGCGTCCGGTCCGCGCGGCGATCTTCTCGCGGGCGTCGTCGACCAGCGGGGAGGCGTCACGGACCTTGTCGGTCTTGGTGACGGCGACGATCACCACGTCGCAGGACGTGAGCGCCTCGTCGAGGAAGTCGAGTTCGTAGGTGGTGAGGGGGTCGAGGGCGTCGCAGGCGAAGATCAGCCCGTCGGCCCGGTCCAGGAAAGCGCGGGTGGCCGCGGTGTGTTCGGGGTTGGCGCTGCCCACGCCCGGGGTGTCGACGAGCACGAGACCGGACTTCAGCCGCGGGACCGGCGCCCGGACCTCGACCAGCCGTACGCGTTTGTGGTTGCGGGGGTTGCCCTGCTCGGAGACGTACGCGCCGAGGTCAGCGAGGTCGATCTCCGTGTGCCGCCCGGCACCGTCGGCCCGGGCCGGGTCGCCGAGGTGGACCCTGGCCCGCTCCCGGGGACCCCAGGCGAGGGTGGAGACCACGTTCGTGGCCACGTCGACGTCGACGGGGAACAGCCCCGGCCGCTCCACGAGGGCGTTCAGCAGGGTGGACTTCCCGTGTTTGAACTCGCCGCCGACTACCACGTGGCAGGTGCCCCGCTCCAGCCGGGCCCGGGACTGCTCCAGCCGCTCCCGCCGACGGGGGCCCAGTTCGTCGGAGAGTTCCTCGGTGAGCCGGGGGAAGGCGGCCAGTACGTCGGCGCGCAGCCGGCCGAAGGGGTTGTCGCGCACGCTGTGGTTCACCTTTCCTCGGGCAGGTGCCGGCCGAGGAACCTCGGGGCCAGTCGCCGGTAGAAGGGGGCCAGGGAGGGTTCGAGCAGCCGTCGCAGCAGCTCGCCGAACGGCCCCGCCCACGCCCGCGCGGGCGGCCGTCCGTGCGCGAGACCGTCGAAGAGCTCGTCGTACAGGCCGAACAGCCGGGCGCGCTCCGCCAGGTAGGCGGCGGTGGACAGCCCTTCGACGGCCGGGTGCGGAAAGCGCCCCACAGGCCGCTCCCACTCCCGCCGCGACCGTTCGGGCTCCTTGAAACGCAGGTCGGTGTACTCGGCCAGGCGCCCGGTGGACCAGTCGAGGGCCACCGTGGCGAACGGCGGGAAGAGGTCGGCGCCCCCGGCCGGGTCGGGGCGCATGACGAGCAGCGGCAGACGGACGTAGACGCGGGGCGCGCCGTCCTGCAGTACCGGCACGGGCAGCGGCCAGCCGATGCCCGCCTCCATCGGGGCGAGTTCGCGGAACGTCCGGGAGCGGCGCAGGATCTGGCAGAGGGCCTCGGACCTCGGGCGGTCGCTGTCGGTGGCGGTCATCGCGCGTCCCGCTTTCCGTGCTCGGCTTCGGCTCGTGGGGTCCGGGGGCCCACGTACGGCACGTAGGAGACGACTTCCTGGGGCCGCAGCAGCACGTCCCGCCAGAGGTAGCCGGGGCGGACCGTCTCCGCGATGCGGTCGCTCAGCAGGCCGGAGGGGTCGTCGCGGGTGGCCACCACATGGTGGCGGGCGGGGTCCACGGGGCCGGTGTCCTCGACGGACGTCACGCCGGAGGCGGCCAGCGCGGCCACGACGCCCCGGCGCACCCGGTCCAGTACCGGTCCGTCGGCCGCGGGCGGGTCGCCGGCCAGTCCGGCCAGCCGGTCCAGCAGCTCGATGAGCGGCGCCGCCGCGGGCGGCACGGGGTCCGGGGCGGGGCGCGGCTCGGTGACCACCGCGTCCGGCGGCTTCCCGTACGCGGCGCGCAGTTCGCCCTCGATCCGGTCCCGTTCCGCGCCGAGCCACGCGGCGCACCTGGCGGAGATCCCCGCCAGGGATTCGTGGGCCACGGTCGGCGGCCGGTCGGGAAGGGGAGGTGTCGGGGGTCGCACGGGCCCGGTCCTCTGCTCGTGTGTCATGTCATGCCTCCGGGCGTTCGGCGGTGACCAGGAGGTTGCCGGAGTCCTGCCAGGCGGCCATGAACTCGTCCAGCGGGACCATCAGACCCTGCCCGTCGGGGTGCCCGGAGTCGTTGAGCACCACCATCGGATGCGCGGGGTCGCTGTGGTCGAACCCGGTGACCCAGACCGCGTGGTTGGCGTCCTGACCGGGGATGCCCGGCAGGTCTCCCAGGGTGTCGTCGGCCAGGTCGTGGCCCGGTGCCCAGATCTCGTCCGCGTCGAGGCCGACGATGGCGGCGTCGCCACGGCTCAGTACCTGCTGGAGCTGGGCCAGGGACGCGCCCTCGGTGTGCTCCACCCGGATCCCGTGCAGCTCCAGCAGATTCCCCACCGCGTCCGGCGAGGTGCCCGCGCCGTCGAACCACCCTCTGGCCGCGGCCTCCGCCGTGAGCTGCTCCTCGCTGACCCGCTCCCCCGTGAGGTATTCGAGGACCATGCCCTGGGCGCCGATCGCGCAGCCGCCCTCACCGGTGTGCTGATGCCAGACGCCCATGGCGCCGCCCGGGTCGCCGACGACGGCGTGCGGGTCGCTGTGGGCGGGGGTGTAGTTCGGCAGGTCGGCGACGCCCGCGAGGGCCGGGGCGTCACCGTGGTCGAGCTCCGCGCCGTCGTGCGGGTTCAGGAAATCCGTCCACTCCATGGGGTCCGGGGTGCCCACGAGGTCCCTGGGGTCGAAGAGCTCCCCGTCGGACGCCGGGTCCAGTAGTGGTTCGCATCCCTCCCCGTCGTACGCGTTCGCGCCCCCGTCGTACGCGCCCGTACCCCCGTCATACGTACTCCAGCTCACCGACCGCCTCCTCCGTCCGTCTCGTCCCTGGCCGCCCCGCCCGGCCCTTCGTCGCCGTCCCCGTACAGCAGCGCCTCCGCCCGGCCGACCAGGTCCGCGACCCGCTCGTACGACCGCAGGACCACGCGGGCGACGGCGAGCGTGGGCCGGTCGAGCAGCGGGTCGCAGCAGCGCGCGGCCCAGTGCGCGGCGTGGCGGCGGGCCGTCCGCAGCAGTGTGGCCACCGGGGTGCCCGCCGGAAGGCCCAGCCGGGCGGCGCAGCTCGGCCCCGACTCACCGGTCACCGCCAGCAGCTGGGACTCCTCCGCCGCCGTCAGGCTCAGCCCGCCCCGGTAGTAGGCGGCCAGGGCGGCCAGTTCGGAGGGACCGGCGTCGGTGACCCTCATGTCCTCCAGCAGCCCGGCCACCCGCCCCGCCACGGCCGGCGGGGGCCGGTCGGCGAGCTGCGCCGTCGTGCGCAGCCGGGCCACCTCCTCGGCGATCTCCCGCTGGCCGTGGTCGAGCTTGATCAGTGCGGCGCGGTTGCCGAAGTGCCGCAGGATCCGTTCGCGCAGCCCGATGACGCCGCTGCGCTCCAGCAGCAATCGGCGGGTGGCGTCCTCGCCCAGACCGTCGCGCAGGGCGCCGCACGCGAGGAAGACACCCCAGGCGCCCATCCGGTCCACCAGCGCGGCCCGGGTTCCGGCGGGTACGGGCAGCGACGGGTCGTCGCGGACGCAGAAGAGGTTGACGTCCTCCATCAGCTCCGCGAGCCGGTGCGGTGGCATCTTCGCCAGGTCCGCGAGCGGCTCGAACGCGGCGGACGGCATGCACTGGGCCGCCACTCCCAGCAGCCCCGCGACGGGCAGGACGGTGTGGAACACGCGGCGCACGGCCGGCCGTTCACGACAGGAGTCGGCGATACGGCGGGCCGTGGCCATGGGGTCATGGGCCATGGGGTCGACGGGCAGTCCGTCGGGGCCCGTCTCGCCGGCGGGCGGCCAGTACTGGTCGGCGCGGGTGAGCACACCGAAGGCCTTCAGCGGGCTCACCACCGCGCCGTACGCCCCGGCGAAGGAGTCGACGGCCTGCTGGTCGGCCCGGCCGAGGCCCCGGCTGAAGGCGAAGACGACGGCGTCGGCGCGGTCCATCTCGGCGGCGCTCTCGGCGTGCACCGACCGGGCGTCACGCCCCAGCCGCCGCAGCGCTCCGGCGGCGTCGGCCCGCTGGCCCGGGTCGTCGATGCCCAGGAAGGCCAGGGTGTTCTCGGCATCGGTGCCGTGCACACTGCCCAGGCCCGGGGTGTCCACCAGCCGGAAGCGGCGCAACAGCGGGCTGGGACGGCCCACCTCCACCTTGCGTACGGAACGCAGCAGCCGCGCCCCGGCGGGGTCGCGCGCGGTCAGCCGCGACAGCGCACCGGGCGGTAACTCCCTGGCGGGACTGCCGTCCTTGAAGTGGACGAGCAGCCGCGGGCGCTCGGCATGGTGGAACTCGCATATGTTGAAGGTCAATTCGAGTCGCCCGGTGTCGGCGATCTCCTCACCGAGCAGCGCGTTGACCAGTGTGGTCTTCCCGCGTTTGATCTGTCCGGCCACGGCCACCCGCATCGGTGCGGTCATCCGGGCCCGTGCGGAGCCGACGAGGGCCAGCAGATCGGCGGACGCCGGGTCGGCGGGATCGACGGCCCGGGCGATCCGCTCGAAGACATGATCGTGCGTGCCCATGGGGTCGGGTAACGGCCGCATCACGTCACCTGACCGTGGCAATCAGCATGATGACGAGGAGGACGGCTGACGCCACGGCCACGAACCTGAGCCACTCCGGCGGGATCGTAGGCTGCGGGCCGGGGGCCGGGGCGGGTGGGGCCGTCGGCGGGTTGAAGGCATCGTGCCCGGTAAGCCGGGCCCGGTCGCACCACGGGCAGCCGGCCAGGTGTGTGCTGTGCGCGTGCCGCGGGCGAGTGGGGCACGTCGTCACCGCACCCTCGGCCCTCGCCTGCTCCAGTGCCTCGAGCCAATGCCGGGCCGAGGGCCGTGACGCCACCTCCCGCAAGCCCGGCCCGAATGTCTGCCGGGCCAGCTCCAGCACCGCAGGTGGCAGCACCGTCGGGTCGATCACACCACGCGGCAGATACACCGACTCCGGCCGTACGACGAAGCTTCGGCTGGCGGTGATGTTGTCCGAGATCAGTACGTCGTCCTCGCTGTCGCGGGGCACCCCGCCGAAGGGGTGGTATCCGGCACTGAGCAACTGGTAGATCAGCACCGCCAAGGCGAAGTCGTCGCTGTGCGCGCTGCCGGGGGCACCGGCCAGCCGTTCCGGGGACGCGTAGTCGGGGGTGTGCAGGAAGGCCGGGAACACCTCGCGCGTCACCGGGTCGGTGAAGCCGATCGAGTCGCAGTCCAGGAACGTCGCGAAGCCCCTCTGGTCGACGACCACGTTCTTGGCGGAGAAGTCACCGATGACCAATCCCTCGTGGTGCAGCCGGGCCGTCATGAAGGCCAGGTTCCAGCAGACGCCGAGCAGGAACCGCCAGTCGGCCTGCTCGGGAAACCGGCGCAGCCGCTGGTCACGGCTGAACAACCCGGTGAGCTGTACATGTTCGGGACCGGCGTAGCGGCCCATGCCGTAGCCGAGGAACGCGCCGTCCGCCGTGTACGCGAGCCCCACCGGCCAGGCCAGCTCGGGCGGCTGGCCACTGCCCACCGGGCGGCCGGCCAGCGGACTCAGGGTCAGCATCCGCCTCAGCCGGTGCTCCCGGGCCGCGTCGGGCTCGTGGTAGACCTTGACCACCAGATCATCGGCGCCCTCCACACCATGGACGGCCGCCTCCAGGCCCGAGCCCAGCGGCTGATCCAGCAGGACGACCGGCCGACCGTTCAACCGCACTTTCCGGCCCGTCACGACAGGCCCCTCCCCCACTCCCGCCGGGCTCCGCGCACGGCCCGGACGAGCGTCTTGTCGTCGGCGTTGAGCGCGGTGAGCCGGTGCGAACGCAACAGCGCCCCCAGGTCGTCGGCGTCGGCCTGCGGGTCCGGCCCCGGCCGGTCCAGCGCCCGCAGCACGGAGGTGGCGAACGACCGGTTGGGCACCAGCCGTCCCCGTCCGTCCGCGGTGGACAGGGCCGCCTGCGCCAGACCGTCGGTGGACAGCAGCACACCGTCGACCCCGTCGTCACGGACACAGTCGATCCGTACCCGCGATGCGGCGTCCGGCGAGCTGAGGAACGTCGTCTCGTTGCCGTACTCCCCCGGTGGCTCCGGCTGCGGCAGAAGGTGGAACTGCGGTGCGCCGTCCGTCTCACCGGCGCGCAGCACCACGAATCCGTCCCCCAGGGAGGTGTGCCCCACCCAACCGGGGCCGAGCGCCAGCACGGTGAGGGTGGTGGCGAAGTCCGCCGGTCCGCCCCTGTCCCCGGCCAGCTCCCGGGTGTCGTCGAGGAAGGTCTCCACCACCTCCCGGAAGGCGTCCCGCTGGAGCCGGGCGAGGGCGTTACCCCCGCCCGGCTCCCCCACTTCCCCCGACTCGCCCGCCGCCGTCGCGAAGGAGGCGAGATGCCGTCCGAACACCGAGGTGGCGAGCCGGATCGCGAGGTGTGCGCCCTCTTCGGACCGGGGCCTGCTGCCGGCCCCGTCGGCCACGGCCAGCACCGTGATCCGGGCACCGGGCGGCCCCGCGCACGCCTGCCCCCAGGCGTCCTGACAGGGCAACCCCTGCTGCACGTGCCGGTATCCGCGCACGCTCAGGCCGTGCACCCGCCACGTCGCCGCTGGGGAACGCCCCGTTCCCACCACCCTCGACACCTCGCCCCCGCCTCCGTCGCTCAGTCGTCCCACGCGGAACGCTGTGTCTTGAAGCGGGCGAAGAGCTGCTCGAACGTCGCCTCCTCCGCTCCCCTCTGCTCCGCGCCGGCGCTGGCCGACATGGTCTGGAGCAGGTCCTTGAACGGGAACCCCTGCAGCGTGGCGTGATACGTCGGGGCCAGCTCGCGCAGCACCTGCTGCCCGTACTCGCTGATGCCGCCGATACCGAAGGCGTAGAAGCGGAACCTCTTCGCCTGCTGTTCCGCGGCGAGGACCGGGATCAGCCGCCGCCATGCGGAGGTGACCCGGCCCGCGGTGTCGGTCGGCAGGCCGTCCGTCACCAGACAGACCTGCGGACGGTAGTACTGCAGGCCCTTGCGCCTCAGTTCCGTCTTGCGGTTCGCCACCAGGGGTATCGCCGCCTCCACCGCCTCGGTCAGCAAGGTGACCCCACAGGCGGCGAGGCGCGGCGGCTGGAACAGCTGGGCGGGGACGAACGGGCTGACCGGGGCTCCCGGGGCCAGTTGGTGCGGCCCCTGCCAGATGCCGATGCCCGCGCCGCCGAAGGTCACCAGGGCGATCTCGACGCTGTTGCTCAGCGCCGGGTCGTTCCTGATCTCATCTCCCCAGGTGGCCAGTGCCTCGTTGAGCAGCCGGATGGGCTCACCGGCCATGGAGCTGGAGGTGTCGAGGAGGAGCAGCAGCGGCAGCCGCTGGGCGTTGTTGTTCTCGATCTCGATGTCGGTGAAGGACGCGGGCATGTCCTGCGTGGGCAGGTCCTGCGGCGGCACGGGTGGCCGCTTCGGTATTCCGGATATCACGTTGTCCCCCGATGGTTGTGCGTTGATGTTCCGGTACGGACGTCAGGGCGGCGTACTGCCGCGAGCGCGGTCGTCGGTATGCCCGGGGCCGCCGGGCGCGAAGGCTTCCAGCCGCCCGGACTCCGGGCCCACCACGTCGACCCTCGCCCCCGGCCCCGGCGGGGTGAGAGAAGCTTCGGCCCACGTGGCTCGGTGCAGCCAGCCGTCGAACTCGACGTACCCCTGGGGCCGCAAGCAGGTCCGCACGACCGCGGTCCGCACCGGCCCGTCCGACGGCCCCCGCACGACGGCCAGGCGCGGCCGGCCCGTGAGCGCTGGAGACGGCCGGTCCGCGGGCGCCGGCGCCCCGGAGAGAAGGAAGCCGGGCGGGAGCGGACGACCGGTGGTGGCTGGGGCGGCGACGGGGCGCCTGGTCTTGAACACGGCCAGGGCGACGAGTCCGAGGAGGGCAGTGAGCGTGATGAGGAGGATGTCGGTCGTGTCGGGGCGTGCGCTGTCGTCTGCCGGGGGCGGCGATTTCTCCGGCAACGTCAGCTCGGCGTCGGGCTGCTGGTTCTGAGGGATGAGAGCTTTGGTCGAGCGCAGGTGGCGCCTGATCTCTTGCTGATTCGGTTGTACCTTTTGCCGCAGAAGTTTGCACACCTCGGCGTTGCCGCCTCGGCAGAGCTCCTCCTTCTGCGACTCGAGGACCTCTCGGCTCTTGTGGAGCGGCTCGACAACCGAGTCATCCGGGACCACGCGTGTCTTCGCCAGCAGCAGGAGCAGGGTGCCGGCGTCCCCGCTGCGGGGGGAGCCGGTCAGGTCCACGATCAGGGTGCGATCCTTGCGCGCCTTGAGAACTCTCCGCACACCCTGTTGGATGTCGCCGCCACTGAAGTCGAGCTGCTCCGGCACTTTGACGAGCAGGGTGCCCCCGGACTTCGTCTGCTCCAGTTTCTGGGCCGTCAGGCTCAACTCCGTTACGGGGCCGCCGGTCGACGGCGAAGGCGCACTCAACACCACCACCGCGCCCAGCGCGAGAAGTACCCGTACCACCGTCCCGTGGAGCCGATGCCGAACCGCTCGCGCGGCAGGCCGAACGCAGCTGTCCGCCCGTGCCATGTGATCCCCCGATGGCCTGCCGGAGACGGAAGATCCGCCCCATGTTTCGGCGTGTCCAGGTTGCAGATTGGCAGCAGAAGAGCGACCGGGCAGTGGTATGGAATGACTTTTTTCGCCCTGCCGATGCACACGGCGCGACAAGGGCGCACGGGTTCATTCGCGCGCGGAGCGTGTCACGTCCCCGTACGCCCCTGAAAATCTCGCTTCGGCCGGACGGCGCGGTGAGCGAAGATGGCTTCATGACCACCATCACCTTCGTGCGGGGCGACATCACCGAGCAGCACGTGGATGCCATCGTCAACGCGGCGAACTCCTCCCTCCTCGGCGGCGGGGGCGTCGACGGCGCCATCCACCGCGCGGGCGGCCCCGAGATCCTCAGTGCCTGCCGCGATCTGCGCGCCTCCCACTACGGCAAGGGCCTCGCCACCGGCCGGGCCGTCGCCACGACGGCGGGCCGCCTCCCGGCCCGGTGGGTCATCCACACGGTGGGCCCGGTGTGGAGCGTTGCCCCACCCCGAGCCGACCTCCTGGCTTCCTGCTACCGCGAATCCCTACGGGTCGCGGACGAGCTGGGAGCCCGAACGGTGGCCTTCCCGGCGATCTCCACCGGGATCTTCCGCTGGCCGATGGACGACGCCGCACGCATCGCCGTCGAGACGGTGAAGACCACAGACACGTCCGTGGAAGAGGTCCGCTTCGTCCTCTTCGACGAGGCCGCGTACGCGGCGTTCGCCGCGCAGGGGAACTGACCGAGCGGAACACGGTACGAAACATTCACCCCTGGCTGCTCACGCAGCCAGTGCTACCGCCGGAGTCCCCCCGGGGAGAGGGAACGTCGTCACCGCTCCTTCATGAGTCATCAGCTCAGCCGTCCACGCACCGGGGTCTATGACGACCGATACCGCGCCCGGCCCCGGCTTGGCATGCGAGCCGTTGAATCTCATCTCACTCAGCTGCACCTGAGCTGGGAAGCCCTTGCCGTACTCGAAACGCAAGCCCACAGTGTCGGCATGGACCTTCACCCGCCGGGCCAGCAGCTTCTCGCGCCGCTCCTCCGGAGTCGAAGCACCCCACCACTCCGCATAGGTCAGGGCAGGACATGCACAGCCCCCACCTGCGCAACCCGGGAGATGCTTCTGCACTGCCACCCACCGCTCCACCGGCTTGGCCTCAGGAGCATTCGTCAGCTCCTCCCGCTGCCTCGCCACCTCCCCAAGATGCTGTGCGGAGCCACCGCAGCCCCCGGGCCGTCGCAGAACAGAAAGCCCCGTACCGGCGAGACCCGCCGAAGCCCCTGTGTCTTCTTGACCAGGCTCACGACCTCCTGAAGCTGAAGCCATTCGAGTTCTGTGAGCACTGGTTCCCCGATCATCACCGGAGAGCCATCGGCCTGACGAACGACCGTATCGTCTGCGCGCACGTACTCGCCCAGCAGAGACCGTGACTTCAGAATGGAGCGCACCGAGGACGCCATCCACCTGGCCCCCCGAGGTTTCGCCCTTTCGCCCTCCAACCGCGTGTTTTCCTTGGACGCTTTTGCCCGGATGCGGGCAATGTCCGCCGTCGTGGGGACGCCCCCGGCATTGAGCCAGTCAGCAACAACCCCGTACGACTTGACCGCCATGAAAAGACGAATCATCTCCAATAGCACCGGCCCGTACTCCGGGTCAAGGCACAAGGCATAGCCGTCATCCTCTCTGACCGCCACGCGACCGAACGGCACAGGGCCGCCAGCCCATCGGCCTGCCTCACGCAGAGAGCCGCACGAGAGGCACGGACCCGGGCCTTGATTGCCTCGAGCTCAGCCTCCGCAAGAACAGCGAGGATCTTGGCAACAGTGCGTCCCCAAGGAGTCGACAGATCGAAGCCCTCTTCGATCGACACAAGGGATTTACCATGTTCGTCACACCAATCGAGAAGAGCGCAGAGGTCCTTCACCGATCGGGCTATGCGATCGATCTTGTAGACGTACAAGACATCGAACTCGTCACGCCGTTCATTCAGCCAGTCGCCGACCTTGGGGCGGAGCCACGGAGAAAGCGAAGCAGAGACATCGATGTCCTCTTCCCAGCCCACGACCTCAAGCTCGTCGGCCTCAGTCCTCTTCTGGACCCGACGGCGCTGCGTCTCGTCGCCAGGAGCTCACCACCGCACTCGAGCTGAGCGTACTGCCTGGCGATGTCCCGTGGAGTCTCGCAAGGCTGCTCGACGAGGTGACGCTCCGGCGCTACGTCCAGGTGGCGAAGACCGGCACGCTGCGCAGCCGTCTGGTCGCCGGTGAGAAGCCACCAACCTCAGAGGCCGCGAACGTGGCTCGGCTGGCCTGTTTGCAGATCCTCCGGGAAGCGGCAGGGCTTCCAACCTTGACCGCAGGAAGTGGAGGACCTGTCGAGCTGAGACCCACCCCGGAGCGCCGGCAGCTCAGAGACCTCCGGCGACGGCTCCGCCGAGACGTGTCCCGCATCGTCTCCCCGGGCCACGCCAGGCTCATCGCCGTGCTGGCCGTGGCGCTCGACACGCGAGCACGGGCCGGCGAACTGGCGGCCCAGCACATCGGCCACCTGTCGGACGATCACAGCAGCATCCACGTCACCCGGCGGCCGCAGCACGGCACGGACATCGAACCGGATCGTGAGCTCGTCTCCTTGTCGCCTCTGAGCCGAGACGCCCTCGCCCAATGGCTGCCTATCCGCTTGCAGCTGACAGAGACGCTCGAGGGCAGCGCCACGGCACTCTGGGTCTCGCTCGCCCACAATCATGCGGGGACGACGCGCGACGACGGGTCGCACACCCGGCGCCGTCACGGCATGCCCCTGCAGCAACGCGGCCTGATCCGCAGCTACAACAGCGGACGCCACCGTTACGGGCTCGCACACTTCCTGCCCCCGAAGCTCGAACAACTACGCCGCGCCCTTGAACGCGAGAGCGCCGGCCACGGACCCCCTCACGGCTCCCATTCACCCGGAGACCCCCTCCGGTTCTTCGGCCCGCCCGACTGTTTCCAGCCCGCGACCTTCAGCGACCTGCCACGGGGCGTTCCCAGCCTGTGGTCGGGCACCGGTCCCCGTGCGCGCGCAGTGGATCGGGGGCACGGTGGAAGGACGGGCGACACGCCCCCGGACCGGCCCGTCCTTGGCATCCTGGAGGTGAGGATGACCAGCACTTCACAGGCGACGGCGAGATCCCGGCCTGGGCTGCTGTCCTTCCTCGGCGGCGTGGGCACCGTGACGGGCAGCAAATTCATGGTCGAGACTGATCACGTCCGGGTCTTGGTGGACTGTGGTCTCTTCCAGGGGCCGGCCGAGCTGCGCCGCCTGAACTGGCGGCGCTTCCCGGTCGACGCCTCGGCCGTTCACGCAGTCGTCCTCACCCACGCCCACGTCGATCACTGTGGCTACCTGCCCAGACTGGTCAGGCAGGGCTTTCACGGGGACGTGTTCTGCAGCCCGAACACCGCCCGGCTCGCCGAAATCGTGCTGCGCGACAGTGCCCGGCTACAGATGGAGCAAGCCGACCACTGCAACCGCTACGGCCACTCGAAGCACCACCCCGCGGAACCGCTCTACGACGAGATGGACGTCGACCGCACGATGCGGCTGTTCCGGACCGTCGAGCCGGGCGCGGAGACGGAGGTCGCCCGCGACACCCGGCTGATCCTGCACCATGCAGGGCACATCCTTGGCTCCACATGGGCGTTTCTCACCCTGGAGGACGGGCACACGCTGGCCTCCAGCGGTGATCTCGGCAGACCGGTGCACCCGCTGTTGCGATCGCCGGAGCCCTTCACCGGAGCTGACGTACTGCTACTCGAGTCCACCTACGGCAACCGGCGCCACGACAGCGACAGCAGCCGTGCGGTGTTCAGAGAAGCACTGAACAGGACGTTGGAGCGTGGCGGGACCGTGGTGATCCCCGCGTTCGCCGTGGACCGCACCGAGGTCGTACTGCACGAGCTGGCCCGGCTACGACGAACCGGCGCGCTCCCTCGTGCGGTGCCCGTGTACGTGGACAGCCCCATGGCACTGGCCGCGCTGCGCGTCTACGAGGAGGCACTGGTCGCACGGGCACCCGAGATACGGCCGGAGGTGGTGGACGCCGGGGCGTCCGTCCTGGACCCGGCTCCTTTCTCGGCCGCACGCTCGGTGGAGGAGTCGATGGCCGTCCAGGAGGTGGAGGGCCCGGCCGTCATCGTCTCCGCGTCGGGGATGGCAACCGGCGGCGGAAGTCGTATCTGGTCGCCGGAGTTGTCCTCGCGGCGGCTCTCATCGTCGCCGCCCCCGCCCAAGCAGCGCCAGAACCGCGCGGTGAGCTCGATATCGCCGCTCTCGTCAAGACCGACGCCAAAGTCGGCCATCTCGTCGACGTCGACGGCAAGGTCATCGCCAATGTAGATCTTCTGACCGGAAAGAGCTTCTACTACTAAGGAATGTTCGGTGGGTCACGAGCGCAACCAGAGGCGCACCGCTGCCACGGTCACGGTGCCGTGAAAGACGTAGGCCCGCTTGTCAAAGCGGGTTGCTACGGCCCGGAAGCCCTTGAGCTGGTTGATGGTCCGCTCGACCTTGTTTCTGCGGGCGTAGCGCGATGGGTCGAAGCTGGTGGGCCGACCTCCTTGGCTGCCGCGGTTCTGGCGGTGGGTCCGCCGGTCGCGGCGCTCGGGAATGGTGTGTTTGATCTGCCGGCGCCGAAGGTAACGGCGGTTGTGGCGGGAGCTGTACGCTTTGTCGCCCCTCAGATGGTCCGATCGGGTGCGCGGATGGCCGCCTGACGGGCGGGGAACGCGGATCCGCTCCAGGAACCGGGATCATGTGTGGGGCGTCGCCCCACTGACCGGGCGTGACCATCAGGGCCAGAGGCCGCAGCCCGCCTTCACCAGCCAGGTGGATCTTTGTGCTCAGCCCGCCGCGTGAACGGCCGAGGGCTTCATCGGGGCGATGCTGGGCGGGCTGGGTGCGCTTGCCGGGTTTCCGTGGTGCCTGCTTGCGGGCACCGGCGGCGTGCTGGTGGGCGCGGCTCACGGTGGAGTCCACGCTCGCCATGGACCAGTCGATGCGGCCCTCTGTGTCAGCTTCGGCCTGGACGGCCCGCAGAATTCTGTCCCACGTGCCGTCCGCTGACCACCTGCGGTGCCTGTCATGAACCGTCTTCCACTTCCCGAACCGCGCCGGCAGATCCCGCCACGGGATGCCGGTCCACTGACGGAACAGGATCCCGTTGATCACCTGACGGTGGTTCTTCCAACGCCCGCCGAGCCCAGCGTTCTTCGGCAGGTGAGGCCCCAGCCGGGCCCATTCCTCGTTCGACAGATCACCCCGCCCCACGCCGACCGGAACGACCGCAACGCAAGGTAGTCACGGGGACCCATCGGACAGGCCGTAGATCCGTCCCAGCCGCTCCTGCCGATGGTGCCTGTTCCCGAACGCCGCAGTCATAACCGTGTCCCGGCTGGCACCACGACCCCCTTCTCCACCCTTGAGGTCGCAAGCAGCAAGGTCATCGGCTGGCCCACCGACGCTTCCATCTGGACTTCACGCCGACCAGCACGTCCAAGCTGAATCTGGTCGAGCGGTGGTTCACCGAGCTGCCCAGAAGAAGCTCAAGCGCAGCGTCCACCGCTCCGTCCAAGCCCTCGAACGCGACATCTATGCGGGTCAGCCGTTTCATGCTCCAGGACACACTCGGATTGGCTCACTCGCCGGCCGCCTGCCCCCGGCTGGGCACCTGGGGCGCCCTCGCGGCCTCGGCCTCGGCCTTCGCGTCGCTCACCACGGCGTCGGCCTGCTTCGCGACCTCGTCAGCCGCCGCAGCCGCGTTCCGCGAAAACGGCGAGCCTGCCTCCAACTGCGGAGCCCCGTCTCCGTCCGAAGCGCCGTCGGCCTCGGTAGTGGTTGCTTCTTCCGGCTGCGCAGAACCGGGAAGCCCCATCGTCGACTGATCGCCGAATGCGTGGGTGACGGTGCGAACCGCCTCGGTCAGCTCCCCCGGGATCACCCAGAAGGTGTTGTTGTCGCTCTTCGCCAGGTGCGGGAGCGTCTCGAGGTACTTGTAGGCCAGGATCTTCGGGTCGGCGTTGTTGCGATGGACGGCCTGGAAGACGCGCTCCACCGCCTTCGCCTCGCCGTCCGCCCGCAGGATCATGGCTTGCTGGGTGCCCTGTGCTTCCAGGATGTCCTTCTGCTTCGTGCCCTCCGCAGTGAGGATCTTGGCCTGCCGCTCCCCTTCGGCGTGCAGGATGGCCGCGCGCTTGTCCCGCTCGGCCCGCATCTGCTTCTCCATCGCCTCCTTGATGGTGTTCGGCGGGTCGATGGCCTTGATCTCGACGCGGTTGACCCGGATGCCCCACTTGCCGGTGGCGTCGTCGAGGACGGCGCGGAGGCGGGCGTTGATCTCCTCGCGCGAGGTGAGTGTCTGCTCCAGGTCCATGGAGCCGATGACGTTCCGCAGCGTGGTCACGGTGAGCTGGTCGATCGCCTGCAGGTAGTCGGCGACCTCGTAGGCCGCCGCCCGCGGGTCGGTGATCTGGTAGTAAAGCACCGTGTCGATGTTCACTACGAGGTTGTCCTCGGTGATCACCGGCTTGGGGGCGGACGAATACACCTGCTCGCGCACGTCGAGTTTGGTGTTGACGCGGTCTGCCACCGGCATGACGAAGTTCAGCCCGGGTTGCAGCGTCCGCCGATACCGGCCGAACCGCTCGATGTTGTAGCGGCGTGCCTGCGGCACGATCCGCACCGTGGCGGCCACGACGAAGACGACGACAATCGCGGCCACAAAAATCGGGATGACAACCGGATCCACAATTCCTCCCTTGGGATGCGCTCAGCCCTTCACGGAAGGAGTTCACGGGGGTAGACGACAGCCGTAGCGCCTTCGATCCCCATGACATCCACCACCGCTCCCACCGGGATCACAAGATTCTCGTCAAGAGCGCGAGCCGACCATTCCTCACCAGATATCTTGATCAGGCCGCGGCTCGCGGTGACCTCCTGCATGACCTCGGCCCGCTTGCCGATCAGCGCATCGCTGCCCTCACGTGAAAGGGGAGCCTGTGCCATGTGCCGCAGCGCGACAGGACGGACGATGAGGAGACCCGCTGCCGCTGCCACTCCGAGCGCCACGAGCTGGCCTAGAAGGCCGATGCCCACACCAGCGACTACAGCGGCAACCAGCGCAGCGCCCGCCAGCAACCCGAAAACCACCGTCAGGGTGAGAAACTCTGCGACACCAAGCGCCGCGGCGGTGAGCACCCATACGAACCACGGCATCGAACCAGCCTCCCTCAGGGGACCTATTCACCTCATACCCTCTGTAATCGGGACGTAAGCAGACTTGCCCGGCCCCGTTCAATGGAGCTCATCCCATCGAACGAGACGAGGAAGCTGCCGGAACTCGCTTGGTCTACCCATCAGGACGCCTGGACAGCGACAAAAGTGGTCCGCCGGCCGAGGGACGGGTTCAGGGCCTGTAGATGCGTGAGTGGCGTCGCTGGGCGGATCGGGGGGTGCTCAGGCTCCGCCGTAGCCCGTCGCCGATTTCCCCGACGAGGACCAGCAGCGCGGCGCAGGCGGCGCACGCAGCGAGCGAGGCAGGCTGGTCCAGTGCCTTGCCCACGAGCCAGAGGATGAGGGTGAGCAGCATCCACCAGGCGGTGACCGACCACACGAAGCGCCGCCTGCGACGGGGGTCCGTCATGGGGTGGCCTTCGCGGTCCGAAAGGTGGCGGCGGCGGCCAGCACGCATCCGGCGGCCGCTGTCATGGCGGCGGTCGCTGTTGCTGCCAGGGTGATCGCGGGCGGGGCATCGGCGAGGCGCGGGATGGTGTTGATCGGGGCTGCGGCCGACAGGGTGAGCAGGGCCCAGCCGCGCGGGCGTGTCGGTGTCAGGCGGGCCTGCATGCGGACTGGTATTCGCCCGGTGAGCAGGGCCAGCCCTGCCGGGAGCAGGGTGAGGGAGAAGACGGCGAGGCCGGTCCAGTGCCAGATCATGGGGGCGCAGGTTCCTTCGTCGAGTCGGGGTAGCGGAGTCACTCGTGGTGGTCGGCGGCAGCCATGACCAGCGCGCGGGCCGACCCGCACTGTCATGCGAGTCCTGATTCTCTCCTCGGCCCCGGTGGGCCAGGGCCGGCACCCCTGAGCGGACCAGGGCGGCCAGCAAGGTCGGACCCTTCGGCCCATACGGCTTCCCAGTGCGCGATCCCGAAGAGACGGAGCTCGAGGTTCCGGCTGGCATACCGGATCTACCAAACATCGACTGGCCTCACCGCGGTGCCCGATACCGGCTGGCTCCGCCAGGCTCTCGGCACCGCGTCCCGCGCGGAGGGCTGACCTTCCCGGCGGCCATCAGACATGCGCGGTAGGGGTCTGCTGCAGGCAGGTCCGCAGAGCGACGGCGAAGTCCTCGGTGCGGGACAGTTGGACGCAACAGCCTGTCGGCCCGGTTTCGGATCCGACGGCCCCCTTCCGGCAGCAGGCTTGACTAGCTCTGAGAGCAGCGTCAAAGGATATAGCGAGCACAGCACCGTCCGGGTGGAGTCGCGACGTTCCGGTTACGGTGAGTACTGACTGCGCCCTTCACTATGTGAGTGATGGTGAGTGATGAACTGCTATGAGTGTCATTCCGTCGGCGGGAGTGCCATCGCGCAGGCGGTGTGCCGTACGTGCGGCGTCGCGCTGTGCCGGCAGCATGTGCACCTTGAGGAGCGGGAGCTGCGCCGGGGTGTGGGCGTGGGCAAGAGCATTCATGAGCTGCCCGCACGGCGCGTCGTCTGCCCTGTGTGCCGTCGGGCGGAACACAGCGGGTAGTGCGCCCGGACGCAGCGTTTGCTGGTGGTGACCTCGGCGAGCTCCATGGACACCCAGAGTTACAAGTACCCCAAGCAGTCCCTCAGGCTGTGGTCGTCCCGTCATCAGTTGTGAGGGGGTGTGCTGTGTGCGGTGGCCGTTCTATGTCACCGATGCGGTTGCTCGGTCTCGCGCTGCTGGCGGCTTTTGCCTGCCTGCTGGCCGTTCCCACACCGGTCACAGCGCAGGGGCCGACGGCGTTGCTGACGCGGGTCGACAGCACCATCACATCCGTGGTTGCGGAGCATCTCAGATGGCCGAACTGGTCGTGCCGTCCTGGAGATCCTCCACCTGTCAGCATGCTGCGACAGGTGGAGAAAACAACCGCAACGCCTGCCGGAGGGACGTGGCGCCGCAGGTACCGCGTTCATCGATTCGATCGACTCATGAACATCCCGGTACTTCCAGCCAGGCAGCGGGTATATGAAGGGCATGGGGAACGCGTGGCGGCCGGTTCCAGAGGGGTATCTGCCGATTGAGGACCACGGCCTCATCGGAGACGGTCGCGGCAGCGCGCTGGTCGGCCGGGACGGTGCGGTGAGCTTCATGTGCGTGCCGCGCTTCGATTCCCCGCCCTTGTTCTGTTCCCTGCTCGACCGGCATAACGGCGGAAATTTCCTGCTGTCCCCCGAGGGGGTACGGGAGAGCCGCCAGCACTACGTGGAGGACACTGGGGTGCTGGTGACCGAGTTGCGGTCGGATACCGGCATCGTCGAGGTCACCGATGCCTTTCTCCTGAACCGTGGCGCGCACTTGGAGCACGATGCCCCGGCTGGCACGGGTGAGCTCATCCGCCGCGCGTGCGTCATCCATGGCAGTGTCCGCCTGCGGGTGAAGGTCCATCCGCGTGGTGGCGGGCACTTCGTCAGGGAGCACAGCGGATGGCAGATGACCTGTTCGCGGCAGCAGCTGACGCTGCAACTTTCTTCATCCCGTGCCCTCCCCGCAGCCGACTGCACGCTGACCTTGAGTGCAGGGGAAGAGCTGTGGCTTGCGGTGCGCTGGAGCAGACCGCGGGGGCAGCCCCAGGGGCCGACAGGCCGGGACGGGATCGAGGACACGGTCAGGGTGTGGCGGCGCTGGACGTCGCAGGTCGTCGATGACGTCCCCCGGTCGGATCTGGTTCGTCGTTCGGCGATCACTCTCAAACTTCTCGACCATGTCCAAAACGGCGCGATCGTCGCTGCCCCGACCTCGTCGCTGCCCGAGTGCATCGGCGGCGACCGTAATTGGGACTACCGCTTTGCCTGGGTGCGAGACGCGGCATACGCGGTGTTCGCTCTGCGCCGTATCGGTCTACCGATGGAGGCCGGCGGGTTCCTGTCCTGGGTGCTCAGTGCCGCTCAACGCGATGGCCGACCGCGAGTGGTCTACGACATTGACGGGCGGCCACCCGCGCCCGAAGTCATCGATGAGCAGTTGGAGGGGTATCGCGGGTCGGTACCAGTGCGCTGGGGGAACGCCGCCGCCGAGCAGGTTCAGCATGATGTGTACGGGGAGATCCTCGATTGCGCTTTCCAGTGGGCGGCCACGGGCGCACGTCTGGACAGCGAACTGTGGGACCGCCTTGTCACCTTGGCCGAACATGCCCGGACCGCGTGGGAGTCTCCTGATCACGGAATCTGGGAGGTCCGCACCCAGGGGCGCCCGTTCACCTACTCCGCCGCCATGTGCCAGGTGGCGCTCGACCGCGCCGCACGGCTCGCGCGCCGTCTGCACCTGCCAGGAGACCCCGACACATGGGCCGCGGAAGCGCGATCCCTCACCGGGCGTATCCTCCGTGACGCGTGGGACGAGCGGATGAACGCCCTCACCGAGCACCTGGGCCCCGGAGGCGGACTGGATGCCTCGCTCCTCGCCCTGCCCCTGCGGCGGGTGTTGCCCGCCGACCACCCGCGGATGGTGGCCACCACCCAGGCCATCACCGACCGGCTGGGTGCGGGAGGCGGCCTGCTGTACCGCTACCTGCCCCGGGAATCACCCGATGGCATCAACCAGCCCGAAGGAGCATTCGTACTGTGCAGCTTCTGGTTGGTGGACAACCTGGCCGGCCAGGGACGCACGGACCAAGCCAGCGAGCTGTTCGACACCTTGTGCTCCTACGCCAGCCCGCTAGGCCTCTTCTCCGAACAGATCGACCCGGCGGACTGCTCCTTCCTCGGGAACTTCCCCCAGGGCCTGAGCCATGTCGGCTTGATCTCCAGCGCCGTCATCCTCGCCCGCACCCAGCGCGGCGTCCGCCCCGAGCTGTCCACCCACGCCTGGTTCGACTGAGCGGAGCTATGCACAGTGGCCCCGCTTTCGGCAGGCAGTAGTTGATGTGCTTGAGGGATCCGGGCGTGCCAGCAAGCCCGATCGACCTCAGAGTGCGGCTGCCTGACGGAAGACTGTCGATTGCACAGGTAGGCGCCCACTGCCCTCTCGCGGAAGCGGGGACGGCTGGCCCCATCCCCCGACACTCCCCGGCGGGCTTGACCAGCCCGAAGGAGCCCAGCGGCGTCCGGTGCCCACATCGCACACGATGGTGGTCAGCAGAGATCGGCCGAGAGTTTCGTCGCACCCCTACGCAAAGAGGTCGCTGTGCGTCCAGCACTTCCACGAGTTACCGGGCCGGTCCTGGCCGGCGCGGGCGGCCTGGGCACCGAGGGAACCTTCAGCGCCCTGAGTTGCGCCGCACAGGCAGCAGTCCGCCACCAATCGCCACCGCCCTATGACCTGGGCTGCTGGTAAGCGGGGGAACGCTCCGCGGGCAGCCGACGGCACCCTTGACTGAGACAGTGGCAGGCGCGGTGTTGACCGTCCTCGGCTACCGAGATCGTCCCGTGTTCGCGCGCATGCCGCTCAGGTCGGTCAGCGCACAAGTCGCCGCTCGTGCGGCGGGCCCTGTTGTCATCACCCGCACTGAGACTGTCACCAGCGTGCTGAAAAGGTCGTCGTGGGCGTTGATGTCCCAGGTGTCTCCTTGCGCGCGCTGGATTGCGCGTTCACCGAGGCCGCGCTGCGAGGTCCCGTGCTGGAGATCACCCACGCCCACCCCTCCACGCCTCCGGTGGAGGTCGTTCCGGACACCCCCGACCCGGTCGACAGCAAGGCGCGGACCCTGGATGACTATGCCGCCGCTTTGAACCTGCTCCATCACACCAGGCTCGGCTGAGCGAGAGATTTACACAGTGACGCCCTCCCGCTTCCGGTAGGCGACATTCAGCCGATAGTATGTAAAGAACGCGTCAAGAGAGGCGCGAGGTGTGCCGGGAAGTCTGGTCGGCGTCAGGGGCACGCACGCCCACAGCCCGCTTTCCTGGAGGTCTCTCCCTTGACGCCTACCGACCAGCGCCAACGCGAGCGTTCCGTCTTCCTGGGCCTGCTGCCCTGGACCGAGCGGACCGTGGTGGCGCGGGCCCTGCGCACCGAGACCACCGGCGGTCTAGTACTGCTGGCAGCCGCCGTCGTGGCGCTGCTCTGGGCGAACATTCCCACCCTGAACAGCACGTACGAGCAGATACGCGACTTCCACTTCGGCATACCCGCGTTCGGCCTGGACTTGTCGGTGCAGCACTGGACCGCCGACGGGCTGCTGACCATCTTCTTCCTCGTCGCCGGTATCGAGCTCAAACGTGAGCTGGTGGCTGGTGAGTTGCGCACCCCCGCCAACGCGGCCCTGCCCGTCGTCGCCGCCGTATGCGGCATGGCCGTCCCCGCCGCCCTGTACCTGGCAACCGTGTGGGCCGGGGGCGGCAGTGCTGAAGGCTGGGCGGTGCCGATGGCCACCGACATCGCCTTCGCCCTCGCGGTCCTGGCCGTACTGAACACTCACCTTCCCGCTGCCCTGCGAGCCTTTCTGCTCACCCTCGCGGTTGTCGATGACCTTGGAGCAATCCTGGTCATCGCCGTCTTCTTCACTGCTGACCTGAACCCGGCCGCCCTCGTCGGGGCCTTCGCCGGACTGGTCGTCTTCTACTTGCTGCAGCGGTACCGGGTCCGCGGCTGGTGGTGGTACGTACCGCTCGGCCTGACCATCTGGGCACTGATGTACAACGGCGGAGTACACGCCACCGTCGCCGGAGTCGCGATGGGTCTGATCCTGCGCACCAACCGTGACCGTCAAGCCGGGGAGAGCGCCTCGCCCGGAGAGCGCGCCGAACACCTTCTGCGACCCATATCAGCAGGTATCGCCGTACCGTTGTTCGCCCTGTTCGCCGCCGGGGTGAGTATCTCTCTGCCCGCCCTGGGAGAGGTCTTCACCCAACCCGAGCCGCTGGGCGTGGTGCTGGGGCTGGTCGTCGGCAAGACCGCCGGGATATTCGCCGGAACCTATCTCGCCGCCCGCTTCACCCGTGCCCGGCTCAATCCGGACCTGGCCTGGGCCGACGTCTTCGCTCTCGCGGTCCTGGCCGGCATCGGATTCACCGTCGCGTTGCTGATCGGGGAGCTGGCCTTCCCCGACCCCGCCGAAGCCGTACACATCAAGGCCGCCGTCCTCATCGGGTCGCTTCTCGCTGCCGGTCTCGCCGCTTTGCTGATCAAGCGACGTAACGTGGTCTACCGTCGACTGTGGGAGGCAGAGAACCTCGACGAGGACGCTGACGGCATCCCCGACATCTACTCTCGCCAAAGCCAGCCTTCCACCAGTTCCGACAGAGACACGGTGGACTGAACCGCACGGTCCCGGCGCGGGGCTGTGCGACTTCCCGGCTGTGGACCTTCGGCGCCTATCACGGTCCTTCGTAGGGCCGCAGTGGAGAGGACCCTGGCGGTTGGGCCTGGGCCCTCCGCTGCGAGCTCGTGGTGTGGGGGTAGTGGCTGGTCAGTTCGCCGGTGGGCTTGCCGTGGAGGTGGGCGCTCAGGTCGTTCAGGAACGCCCCCATCGGCAGGCCGGGGCGTGCGGGAAGGCGCGGTTGGGCCTAACGGCACACCGCAAGACGCCCGCGCAGGCTTCCGACTGCACACGGAGACCGACGTACAGCGGCTGATGGTCATCCGCCGCATGAAGCCGCTCGGCCTCACCTTGGACCGGATACGCGATCTACTGGAAGCCACCGACCGCCTCGACGCCGACACCGGCCTGGACGCCGACGAGCGCGAAGCCCTCCTGGAGCGCGTACGGACCTACGAGCAGGCCGCCGCCGAACAGGTCGACAAGCTCCGTGTCCAGTTGGCCCGCGCCGAGGACTTCGCCGCCCCCCTTCGTTCCCGTCTGGAACAGTCGGCCGCCGCTGCACGGTCCTGAGCCGCCGGGCGACTCGCCGTACTTGGCAACGCGGCTCGCGCTCCCTGGAGCATTCACCAGCTGGCAGCGTTCGCCCCTTGCGGGCTGCAGTGGCCCTCGCGTCTCGTGCTGCACCCGCCCTTACGGTGATCGTGGGCAGACTCATCAGTAGGTGACCGGCCGACAGGCCATGCCGCGGCGGATGCTTCCCCGCGCATGGCCCGCTATGCGGACTTAAACTTGGTTGAAAGCAATGCCCCCAGGTTACCTCGGGCGGTGACGGGAGATGCTGTGCTACGAATGCTCCCGGCGAGGCAGAAGCACGACTGCCCTGGCGGTATGCCGTCAAGGCGGCGCGCAGTATGCCGCGAGCATTCGACGGTGGAGCATCAGGAGCTGCGACGGAGCGCGGGGGCGGGGAAGGCGGCCCACGAGTATCCGGCGCGACGGATTCTGTGCTCGCAGTGCCTACGCGCCGAGCACAGTGATTGAAGACTGACGGTGGACGAGGCACATGATCAAGCTGACCGCTCGGCGAACAGGGAGTCCTCTTCCGGAGGCCCCTGAAGCGGGCCAACGGTGTGTCACGGCGTTCGACCTGTTCGACGCTTCAGGAGTGGGGGCGGGACGCGCCTACGCCAACGTTGCAGTACGATGTGACGGCCGAGGGGCCCGTCGTGCTGGCCGATGTCGTCCTGGAACTTCACGGTGGGCAGATCCATTATCGGCGCATGGCGAATCAATTCGGTGCGTACCCGCGCACGGCGGTCGGAGCCGTACTGGGTGGCACTGGCGACTTCAGCTGCGCGAGCGGACAGGTCGCGGAGACGTGGCCGGATGCCGACCACGTCGAGCTGATCGTCCAGCCGGTGATGTGAGAGAACCGCGTCAGCAGGAGTGGCCCCGCCCGGAACTGATGACTCACGCCTAGTGCAGGTGATGCCGGCCAGCAAGGCGGCGCCGGTGAGCGCACTCATAAGTGGGGCTCCTCGTGGCCGATGCGGTCCAGGATCATCGCGTGCTCGTCGGCCTGTTGGAAGCCGTGGACGCTCAGCAAGGCGCGGGCGGCGTAGGCGCCGGAGCCGGTGATGGTGGCAGTGACGGCGTCGGGGTGTTCGGGATGACGGGCGAGGCGGGCGTGGGCGTCGAGGGTGAGGTGGGCCAATGCGTGCTCCGGTTTGCGGGTCCGGCCGACGGTGCCGACCGGACCCGGTTGTGGGCTAGCGGGTGACTCGGACTGCTGAGGGGTTGGCGCGCGGGGGCGGTCCTGCCCGGAATACGGCCGGTGCGCGGTGCTACCGTCACAGGAGCCGGCACCGCAGGTCGGAGGCGGCCCTCAGCGCAGGTCCGAACCGCTTGTTCCCAAACGCCGAAAAGTAGCCGGAAAACACCCCGACAAAGAGTCGGAATCCGGCGTCGCCCGACGGCAGTAGCATCCCGGCAACAGCCCCTCGTGAAAGGGAGGTTGATGCCGTGGCCACTGTGATCGTCGGATCGCGAGCCAGCCGTCTGGCCAGGGCGCAGGTGCGGGAGTGGCTGGGGCCCGTGCGCGCGGACGCGACGCATCCTCGAGGACCTGGCCTCATCGTTCCCTCAAGTCCGGGTCAAAGTGATCTACGCCAGCAAAGCGGCGTTGGGGCCACACCCGAACGTGAAGGCCAAGGGTGACCGCCTGCGCCGAGAGTTTGCGAAGATCACCTCCGACACCGAAGCCCCCATCGAGTACCTGACTGCCGCGGACCTGCGTGAGCAGACAGCACGAGGGGCAAAGGCGGTCGCGCAGCTCATCTTCTCCGAAACCCCGATGAGCACCTCGCTCGGCGAGGGCTGCGTCTGTCTGGCCCGCCTGGACGAGTACTACCGATTCATTACCTCCGACAACAAGGCACTACGGCTGGAGCTGTTCGAGTCGAACGTCCGGGACTACGCAGGCTCCACTGCGGTGAACAACGCCATCGGGGTTGAAGTCCGGGACACGCGAGGACTTCTGGTGGTTCAACAACGGCGTCGCCACTGTCGCCGGCGCCGCACAGATCGCGGGAAAGAAGGTCGTCATCAAGGACCCGCAGATCGTCAACGGGCTCCAAACCAGTCACGAGGTCTACAGCTACTTCCAGACCGGCAGCCAGCACCTTGACAGATCACTGCTGGTCAAGATCGTCTTCGCGCCCGAGTCCGGCACCACACGCGACAGGATCATCCGGGCACCCAACAGCCAGACCCAGTTGCCGGCCGGGGCCTTGCGAGCAACAGAGCCCATCCAGAAGGACATCGAGGAAAGCCTTTACCACGGGGGTGACTACCGCTACGAGCGCCGGGCAAGTTACTACCGCAACCTCGGCTTCCCTCTCGATCAGGTCGCCAGCATGACTCGCCTCGCACGCGAGTTCACCGCATTTGTCCTCCACGAGCCCCACACAGCGCTCCGCCACTCAGAGGCCCTCCTTCTGGATGACAAGCACTACGGGCAGATCTTCTCGGCCCGCAACAACTTTGACCTCTACCGCCTGACGCTCGACGTCCACGCACACCTACGGCGCTTCCTCACTGTGTACACCAAAGACCGCCCCCTACTTGGCGAAACCATCGAGAACTGGCTCTACCCGCTCGCCACCGTTTCCGCCTACACCCTCACCCGGCTGCGCCGCCCCACTGCATGCGACCTCCTCAACATCGACCTCGACCACCTCAACACCGAGCTCATGGAACGCATGACGAAGTCCATCGAGCAGAACTTCAAATCCGCCCTACGCACCAATAAAGCTGGCGGCGTGGACCGCATTGCCCGCAGCCCCGAGTTCACCGACCGGCTCCGTCAATCCATCATCTCTCAAAAGTACTTCCACACCGAGCGATAGAGATGTGGGTGATGGCGCGACATGACCAGTCCCACGTACCGGCAGCCGGAAGGCTTGGACGCCTTCGAGTCCCCAGGTTTGCCATCACCTCAGCCGCCTCCCTCAGTTCAGGGCTTGTCAGCCGGCGACAACACCTCATGGCGCGGGCCCCCAGTCCCCGGCGCCGACTGGTAGATGTCGGGGATGCCGTCACCGTCGGCGTCGACGGTCTCCTCCTGGCACAGGCGCCGGTAGACCGCGTTGCGACGGCGGAGCAGCACAGCCGCGAGCGCGGCCGCGGTGAGTGAGGCGACCAGGACCGCTGCCTTGACCTGCTCGCCGACGGCGGCCCCGGGGAAGGCCAGTTCGCCGATGAGGAGGGCGACCGTGAAGCCGATTCCGGCGAGGACGGAGAGGCCGAGGACGTCGGACCAGGCGAGGTCGGGGTTGAGGCGGGCGCGGGTGAAGCGGGCGGCGAGGTAGGTCCCCACGAATACCCCGAGGATCTTGCCCACGACCAGCCCCAGCGCGACGCCGAGCGGTTCGGGCCTGGTGAAGACCTCGGTCAGGGCCGGTCCGGAGACGCTCACGCCCGCGGCGAAGAGCGCGAAGAGCGGTACGGCGATGCCGGCGGAGAAGGGGTGCAGCAGGTGTGCGACGCGGCCGCCGGGCGACTGCTCCTCGTCCTTGTCCGGGGTACTGCGCAGTAGGAGGCCCATGGCGACGCCGGCGACGGTGGCGTGGATGCCGCCGTGGTAGGTCAGCGTCCAGATGGTGATGCCGAGCGGCACGTACCACCACCAGCCGCGGACGCGGAAGCGCTGGAGGAGATGGAAGAAGACGAGTCCGGTGAGGGCACCGCCGAGCGCGAGGGGGTTGATGTCGGAGGTGAAGAAGAGCGCGATGACCAGGATGCCGCCGAGGTCGTCCACCACGGCGAGGGTCAGCAGGAAGGCCCGCAGGGCGGCCGGCAAGTGGGTGGAGACGACAGCGAGGACGGCCAGCGCGAAAGCGATGTCCGTGGCCATGGGCACGGCCCAGCCGTCCGGGTTGCCGCCGCCCGCCCACGCGGTGACGGCGTAGACGCCCGCGGGTACGGCCATGCCGCAGAAGGCGGCGATCACGGGGAGGGCGGCCGTGGCCGGTGTGCGCAATTCGCCGACGACGAGTTCGCGCTTGAGCTCGATGCCCGCGACGAGGAAGAACACCGCGAGCAGCCCGTCGGCAGCCCAGTGCCCGAGCGAGAGGTCCAGGCCGAGCGGGGGTATGCCGAGATGGAGGTCGCGTATGTCCTCGTACACGCCGTTCCATGGGCTGTTGGCCCAGATCAGTGCCACGACGGCGGCGGTCAGCAGGACCAGGCCACCGATCGTCTCGGTCCGGAGGGCTTCGGTGACGGCCCGGCGCTCTCGCCAGGACAAGAGCCCGAGGAAGGGGGGTCGCCGGGGCGGCGGGGCAGTAGTCATGAGGGCGGTACTTCCGGAGCGTCGGCAAGAGGCGAGCAGGGCCCGGGGGCGAGGTGAGTCACAGGGAAAAGGGCAGGTCCGTACGCACCAAAGGCGCGAGGTGCGTACGGACCCGCCCCGAGGAGCCGGGCCGCGGGGGTGCGGTCAGACGGTGGTCTTCACCGGCTCCTGGTCTGTGTCTCCCCCGGCCGTGTCCTGGCCCGCATCGCGGGCACGGACGTAGGCGAGGAAGGTGTTGAGTTCGCGCTTGACGACGGGGGCGAGGAGGTAGAGGCCGATGATGTTGATGACGGCGAGCATGAACAGCACCGCGTCGGCCATGTCGATCAGGGTCTGGAGCGTGAGCAGCGAGCCGGCCACGGCGAAGAGGGTGTAGATCACCTTGTACGTGAGCTCACTGGCCTTGCTGCGGCCGAAGAGGTACGACCAGGCCTTGAGGCCGTAGTAGCCCCAGGTCAGCACGGTGGAGATGGCGAACAGCAGGACCGCGACGGTGAGGATGTAGGGGAACCAGGGCAGGACCGTGCCGAAGGCGTCGGAGGTGATCGTCACGCCGCCGACGGCCTCGCCGGCGCGGGCCTCGGCCCAGCTGGCGGGATTGGCGATCACGATCGTCAGCGCGGTCATGGTGCAGATGACGACGGTGTCGATGAACGGCTCCAGGAGCGCGACCAGCCCCTCGCTGGCGGGGTGCTTGGTCTTGACCGCGGAGTGTGCGATCGGTGCGGAGCCGAGGCCGGCCTCGTTGGAGAACGCGGCCCGCTTGAAGCCGATGATCAGCGCACCGAGGACACCGCCGGCGACGCCCTGGGGGTTGAACGCGCCCTCGATAATCGTGGAGATCGCGGACGGGACCGCGGAGGCGTTGACCGCGATCACGATCAGGCAGGCGACGATGTAGATGCCGGCCATGGCGGGGACCATCTTGCCGGTGACCGAGGCGATGGAGCGGATCCCGCCGAGGAGCACGATGCCGACGAGTGCGGCGACGAGGATGCCGAAGAACAGGGCGCCGGCGGAGGAGCCCATGATGCCGCTCTCGCCGCCGGTGACGGAGACCAGCTGGGCGTAGGACTGGTTGACCTGGAAGAGGTTGCCGCCGAAGAGCCCGAAGAAGAGGATCATCGCGGAGGCCAGGACGGCGAGGATCTTGCCGAGCTTCTTGCCGCGGGCGCCGAAGCGCTCGGCGAGGCCCTTGGGCAGGTAGTGCATGGGGCCGCCGGAGACGGTGCCGTCGGCGTGCACTTCCCGGTACTTCACGCCCAGGGTGACCTCGACGAACTTGGTCGCCATGCCCAGCAGGCCGCAGAGGATCATCCAGAACGTCGCGCCCGGTCCGCCGATGGAGACGGCGACGGCGACACCGGCGATGTTGCCCAGGCCCACGGTGCCGGAGACAGCCGCGGTCAGCGCCTGGAAGTGGTTGACCTCGCCGGCCGACCCCTTCTCGTCGTACTTGCCGCGCACCACGTCCACGGCGAGCCGGAATTTACGTATCTGCACCAGGCCGAACCAGCCGGTGAACACCAGCCCGGCGACGACGAGCCAGGCGACGATCAGCGGAAGGTCGGTGCCGCCCACGGGGACGGAGTAGAAGATGACTTCGCCGAGCCATTTGGCTATGGGCTCGAAGAATCCGCTGACGGCTTCGTCGACGGAACGGGTGACGGAATCGAGTGACATCAGGCTTTACCTCGATGGCGCAGAACCGGCGCAGAGCGGTGCGCGGGTGTGAATGCGGGCTTTGAGCGAACGCCGTTGTCCGATCGGCAACCAGGGGCCATGGTTCGCGGACTCGAACCGTGATCTCCCGGACCATGCAGGCCGGTGAGTACCGGCACTCCTGTTCCGGCGAGGGGTGGTGCCGAAAGCGGAGTTGCGCATTCTTAGCACGCCCTTTACATATTCTTTAGTGATGCACATCACATCAACAGTCTTTGAGTGCATAGAACCAGCCACAGTGACGTGATTGTTATCCCGACCGAGCTGCCGTCGGCCCCGGAGGCCCGGGCGAGAGTGGATGATCGCGGATTCGACAGCGGCGATACGGTCGGCAAGCAGGCCGAGGGCTGCGACCGCGCGGATGAGGGGGTCGTCGTCCGTGCCGCCGGGAGCCCGGGCGCGGAGGTAGGTCGCCTTGACCTCGGCCCAGCGACAGCCTCGTCAGGCATGAGCACTCCGCGCAGTTCGGCAAGTTTGAGGAGGTTGGCCTCGGCGCCGGTGGTGAGGGTCTGTGCCTCGCCGGTGTAGCGGTCGTCGATGACGGCGGCGAGTTCGGCATCGTTCATGACGGGCACGATCCGCTCTGCGGTCTTGTTCATGTTGCGGTAGGAGCCCTGGAGCAGGAACGGGTGCTCGGTCCGGGTGATGTCGGTTTGGGCAGGCGAGGCGATGTAGGCGGCGTTGACGGCGAGAACGGTCCGCCGGGCAGTGAGCAGATGGCGCAGGACGGCGAGGATGCGGTCCAGCTCACCGGAGGTGTAGGGGTGCGTGAGGCGGTCCGCGCCGAAGTCCGTGACCTCAAGGACGAGGGCGTCGCCCGCCTCACCGCTCAAGGACCGGCACATCCGGCGCGTTGCTGAATGGACAGCGACGTCCAATCTGGCTGGGCCGCTTGGGTCCGCGTCCCCAGCTGGGCGCTACTCAGACCTGATGCCGGTCGAGGTCGTGACGCAGGGCCTTGGCGGTGTGGGACTTTCGGTCTTTGGCCAGTTGCGCGGGGGTGCCGGTGAAGAGGATCTGGCCGCCGTGGCGGCCGCCGTCGGGGCCCATGTCGATGATCCAGTCGGCTTGTTTGACGATGTCGAGGTTGTGTTCGATGACGAGGACGGTGTTGCCGTCGTCGACGAGCCGGTCCAGCAGGCGTTGCAGGGTGGCGATGTCGGCCATGTGCAGGCCGGTGGTGGGTTCGTCCATCACGTAGATGCTGCTGGTCGCGCCCAGGTGGCCGGCGAGCTTGAGACGCTGGCGCTCTCCCCCGGAAAGGGTGGACAGGGACTGGCCGAGGGTGAGGTAGCCCAGGCCGACCTCCGCCAGGGTCGTGAGCGCGGTGCGGATCTTCTTCTCGGCCGGTGCGGTGAAGAACTCTGTCGCTTCTTCGCAGGTCAGGTCCAGTACGTCGACGATGGTCTTTCCGCGCAGGCGGCGGGAGAGTGCCTCGTCACTGTAGCGGCGGCCGTCGCAGGTTTCGCAGACGGTGGTGACGGGGTCGGCGAAGGCCATGTCGGCGGTGATACTGCCCTTGCCGCCGCAGGCGGGGCAGGCGCCGGTGGAGTTGAAACTGAACAACCCGGCCGGCACGTCATTGGCGTCGGCGAATCGCTTGCGGATGGCATCCATGATGCCGACCCAGCTCGCGGGTGTGGAGCGGGAGTTGGAGCCGATGGCGCCCTGGTCGATGTAGACGGCCTCGGGGTGCTGGGCGGTGAAGACCTCGGAGATCAGGCTGGACTTGCCCGACCCGGCGACCCCGGTGACGGCGACGAGCACACCGGTGGGGATCTCCACGCTGACGTTCTTCAGGTTGTGCAGCGCCGCATTCTTGATTTTCATCTGGCCCGTCGGGGTCCGGACGCTGGTCTTGAGCGGGATGGCCGCCTCCAGGTACCGGCCGGTGAGGGTTCCCGCGTGGCGGAGCTGGGTGACGGTTCCCTGGAAGACGACCTGGCCGCCGTGCGTGCCGGCGCCGGGGCCCATGTCGATGACGTGGTCGGCTGCGGTGATGACGTCGCGGTCGTGTTCGACGATGAGCAGGGTGTTGCCCTGGTCGCGCAGCTGGGCGAGGAGTTCGTTCACCCGGTGGACGTCGCGCGGGTGCAGGCCGGTGGAGGGCTCGTCGAAGATGTACGTCATGCCGGTCAGGCTGGAGCCGAGGTTGCGTACGATCTTCAGCCGCTGCCCTTCTCCGCCGGAGAGGCTGCCGGTCTCGCGGCCCAGGTGGAGGTAGCCCAGGCCGATGGCATCGATCCGCTTCAGGGCGTCGATCGTGGCCTTCGCGAGCGGTGTGCCGAGCGGGTGCTTGACCTTGCCCAGTTCTCTGATGAGATCGCTGACCTCCATGGTCATGTGGTCGGCGATCGACAGTCCATTGATCTTTGCCTTCAGGGCGGCATCGTTCAGGCGGGCACCATGGCAGGCGGGGCACTCGCCCTCCGTGGTGAAGTGCTGAACCGCATCCCGGGTGCGCTTGGACAGAGTGGACAGGTCACGGTTGAGATAGAGGCGGTTGAACCGGTCAACAATGCCCTCGTAGGTGACGTTCTGCGTGCCCATCCGCGTCGCCGGCTCGAACTTCACCTCCCCCTTGGGGCTGCCGTGCAGGAGGGTGTCCCACTCCCTCTTGGAGTACTTCTTCAGCGGTTTGTCGTTGTCGAACAGCCCGGAGCGGGTGAACAGCGTCCACTGCACGCCGCCGACGTTGAACAGCGGGAACAGCAGTGCACCGGTGTTCAGGGACTTGTCGGTGTCGAAGAAGCGGTCCAGGTCGAGCTGGACGGTATGGCCCAGGCCCTGGCAGGTGGGACAGGCGCCGGTGGGGTCGTTGAAGGAGTACGCCGTCGACATCCCTGCCGACGGCTCGCCCGCGCGGGAGAACAGCAGGCGGATCAGCGAGGCGATATCCGTCATGGTTCCCACCGTCGAGCGCGAACCGCCGCCCAGCGGCTTCTGGTCTACGACGATTGCCGGCGACAGGTCCTCGATGGCGTCGGCCTCGGGCTTCTCGTAACGGGGCAGGCGGTTGCGCACGAAGTATGGGAAGGTCTCGTTCAGCTGTCGCTGCGACTCGACGGCGATGGTGTCGAAGACCACGGACGACTTCCCCGACCCCGACACCCCGGTGAACACGGTGATCACTCCCTTGGGGATGTGCACCGAGACGTCCTGGAGGTTGTGTACGCGGGCGCCGGTGATGACGATCTCTCCGTGCGCGGGCATGTTGCTGGTCATGATCAGGCTCCCTGTCGATTGCGGGTGCGGGCCGTGCCGGAGGGCTGCCTGCTGAGGGCGTCGATCCGGGCGATGTCCGCGGGTGCCAGGTGCAGCCGGGCGGCATGGAGGTTGCTGCTGATGCGTTCGGGATGGGCGGATCTGGGGATCACCGCGACCTGGTAGGCCAGGTGCCAGGCGATGACCACCTGGGCCGAGGTGGCGTTGTGCGTCTCGGCGATCTCGGTGAGGACGGGGTGGTCCAGGCCGGGCTTGCGTAGTGGGCTGTGGCCTTCGAGGACGGTGTTGCGTGCGCGGTGGCCGGTCACCAGCCGCGGGTCGTAGAGGGCGGGGTTGAAGCGGATCTGGTTGACCTGGGGCATCTGTCCGGTGGCCTCGGTGAGGGTGTCGAGCTGGGCGAGGGAGTGGTTGCTGACTCCCACGGCTGTGGCCATGCCTTCTTCGGCGGCGTCCAGGAACGCGTCCCACACTGCAAGGTGTTCGCCGGGGTCCTTCAGCGGGTAATGCATCAGCCACAGGTCCACCTGCTCGACCCCGAGCCGCTCCAGGCTCCGGCTCAGGGTGGCGTGCTCCTTGCCCGGGTGGTGCTGGGCAAACTTCGTGGTGAGGAAGACTTCCTGGCGGGAGATGCCGCTGTCGGCCAGGGCCCGTCCGACGGATTCCTCGTTGCCGTAGAGCTGGGCGGTGTCCAGGTGCCGGTATCCCGCTTCCAGGGTGTGCAGTACGGCGCGGTAGGCGTCGTCGCCCTTCAACCGCCACGTGCCGAAACCCAGCAGGGGCATCGCGGTGCCGCCCGGGAGCGTGGCGGTGCGCTCTTCCATCTGTGAAGTCTCCCTCCGGACGAGCGGTGTGGGCTCGGGCCCCCGGCCGGGTTCGCCGGGGGCCGGGCGGGGTCAGCGCGGCGTGTTGGCCTTGCGCTCGATGTCGAGGGTGAGTGTGAGGGCGTCCAGCACGCTGTCCGGAGCGATCTGGTTCTCCGCCCCGCCGCGCAGGACGTCCATGACGTGGCCGATCATGGCGGTGTACTGGTCGGCGTCCGGCAGTTCGAGCACGCGCGGGCCGTCCGCGGTGTAGGCGGTGACGGTGCCGGACGGCTTGCCGTCGAACCCCATCGTGGACGTGGCGTCCAGTACGCCGTGCTCGAAGGTGGCGGTGTAGCCGCCGCGGGCCCCCCAGGACATGGGCATCAGCGAGGAGACGGAGCTGCGGGCCGCAGCCACACCGTCGAAGTGGAAGGCGGCGTCGATGGCTGCGGAGTTCTCGTCCCGCTCCACCGCGGTGACGGTGACGTCCCGGGGCAGGCCGAGGGTGCTCGCGATGATGTCCATGTCGCTGTGCATGGCTTCGAGCGGCAGCACCTTGAGCCCGAGCGAGGCGCCTGGCCACAGGAGAGCGGTCAGGTTCCACAGCGTCAGCTGTTCCAGCCGCCCGTACGTGCTCTCGCGCACCGCGTCGAACAGGGCTTGGTTGGCGGGGATGAACCGCTCGAACATGTCTACGAACACGTGCTTGTCGCTGCGCGCGGCCGCCTCGGCGACCCGCCGGGCGTCCTCGATATTGTCGGCCAGCGGCAGCTCGACCAGGGCGTGCTTACCCGCTTCCAGTGCGCGCAGCACGTACGGGGCGTGCAGAGCGACGGGCAGGCAGATGTCCACCAGGTCGAACGAGGGGTCCTCGAATGCGGCGTCCATCGTGGTCGAGGACGCGAAGCCGAACTGTTCGGCCACCTTCGAAGTCTTCTCCGCGTCGCGGCCGAACATCACCACCTCGACGTCGCCACGGGCGGCGTAGACGGCGGCGTGGGCCTGGCCGAAGCCGGTTCCGAGCAGTGCGATCTTCATGGGGTTCTCCTTCGATCTCGTATGGATGGAGGGCCGGGGCGGGGCAGCCGCGGGGTTGCACCGCACACAGCGGTTCAGGAGGTGTGGGTGGGCTGGGAGAACAAGCCGAAGTGGTTGCCGTGCGGGTCGCACAGACGGGCGAAGACCAGTCCGTCCGGGTTGGACTCCGGGCCGTGCTCGACGCGGGCCCCCGCATCCGTCGCCGCGGCAGCGGTGGCGGGCACGTCGGTCACCAGGATCGACGGCATCATGTAGTCACCGCCCGTGCCGGAACTGTGGTCCCACAGACCACCCGCGGGCCAGTCACCGCCGGTGAAGATGCTGAAGTACGGCTTGCCGCCCGCCGTTTCGTCCTTCTCGAAGCGCCAGCCGAACGCGCCGCTGTAGAACTCCATGGTGGTCTGCGGGTCGGCGGTGCCGATCTCGAACCAGGCCATGGACCCGGGCTGCGGCCGGAAAGCGGATGCCTCCATGTGTTCCTCGGTGGCCTGGGCCCGCTCGGCCAGGTCCTCGGAGCTGCCGCGGGAGAAGAGGGAGAAGGTGTTTCCGCGCGGGTCCTTCAGGCGGGCGAAGACCGTCACCTCCCCGACTGCGGTGGCCGGGACGACGACCTGGGCCCCGAGCGCAGTGAGCTTGTCGACGTCGGCTGCGACGTCGGCGGACAGCATCGACAGGTTGATGACCTCACCACCGGTGTCACCCTGCTGGATGGCACCCATCGGCCACGGCGCACCGGGAGCGATGACGCGGGTGTAGGTGCGGCCGTCGACGGAGGAGTCCGGATCGACCTCGAAGGACCAGCCCAGCACAGGACCGTAGAAGTCCTGCACCGCCTTGGGGTCTGCGGTACCGATCTCGAACCAGACGACGGAACCGGGGGACATGAAGCTCATGGGAGAAACCTTTCGAGAGAGGGGGGCGTACCGGCTGGGCAGCCGGCCGGGGGGACGAGAAGCCCCTCGGGGATCTGAGGGCATGGTGTCCAGGGCAGGGCCAGGACGGGCCCTGGTGAGGTCCATGCGGGTGACAGGGATGGGACCTGTCAGGAGACGAGCTGCGGCTCGGGTTCCGCCTCCGTCGTCGTGCGCTCCACAGGGGCGGTTCCGGCCCGACGGGGCAGGGTGAAGAGCAGGGTGAACGCGGCCGCGAAGGCTGCGGCGACGTACCAGAGGGATCCGCTGAAGGCGTCGGGCATCTTGTGGGCCTGGGCGGCCGGGTCGCCGGGGCCGAGGTGGCCGAAGAAGACCACCGAGGACAGGGCGACGCCGACGGCCTGGCCGAGCTGCATGGTGGTGTTGGTCAGCCCCGAGGCGGAACCGGCGTGCTCGTGGGGCACCTCGGACAGCACCAGGTCGGTCAGCGGCGCGACGATCAGCCCCATGCCCAGGCCCATCGGGATCAGCGGCACCATGGTCTGCCACAGCGCGATGTCGGACCCGTAGCGGGTGGCGAAGACGGCGAAGAGCAGCATCCCGGCCACCGCGAGCAGCGCACCACCCTGCAGGGCGCGCCGGCCGAAGCGCGGCACCAGTACCTGCATGGACAGGCCCGCGCCGGCCATCATCGCCGCGGACAGCGGCATCCCCGACAGGCCCGCCTTCAGCGGCGAGAAGCCCAGGCCGAGCTGCAGGTACAGCGTCCAGGCGAGGAAGAAGACCCCCGAGGCGAGCCCGAACAGCAGCTGCACGCTCTGCCCGCCGGCGAAGCTGCGGCGGGAGAACAGCGACAGCACCACCAGCGGCGAGCCGCCGCGCCGCGTCAGACGCCGCTCCCAGGCCACGAACAGCGCCAGGACCGGCAGCGAAGCGGCCATCGAGACGTACGTCCAGACCGGCCAGCCCAGCTCGCGGCCCTGAGTCAGCGGCAGCACCAGCATCAGCAGACCCACCGTGGCCAGCACGACACCGACTCCGTCCAGCCGCTGCGCCCGCTCGCCCTTCGACTCACGGATCAGCAGCCAGCCGGCGATCAGACCCGCCACACCGAGGGGGAGGTTGACCAGGAAGATCGGACGCCAGGCCAGGTCGAACAGGTTCCACTGCACCAGCAGTGCCCCGACGAGAGGGCCGGCCAGGGTGCCCAGCGCCATCACCGCGCCGTAGACACCAAAGACCTTGCCGCGCTCGCTCTTGGGGAAGGTGACGTGGATGATCGAGAGGACCTGCGGCACCATCAGCGCGGCCATGGCTCCCTGGGCGATACGCCCCGCCAGCAGGATCTCGGGGTTGCCCGCGATGCCGCAGACCAAGGAGGTGAGCGTGAAGCCGGCAACGCCGAGCAGGAAGATCTTCTTGCGGCCGAACAAGTCACCGAGACGTCCGCCGGTGATCAGTCCGAGGGCGTAGGCCAGCGCGTACCCGCCGGTGATCCACTGGATCTGCGACAGCGAGGCGCCGGTGTCGGCCTGGACGTCGGGGATCGCGATGTGCACGACGGTCACGTCGACCGCGTCCATGAACGCGGCGATCAGGACGACGGCCAGGGCTGCCCAGCGACGCGGATCGACCGCTTTTTCTGACGAAACGGGGGGTTTGTTCTCGGACATGCCTCCACGCTAGGACCCTTTTAGGACACCTCGCGTCCTTCAAGTCCGGCAGAGTGGCGTGCATGACGACCGATATGCCCGCCCGCATGCTGCGCCTGCTGTCCCTACTGCAGACCCGCCGCGAGTGGTCCGGCCACGAGCTCGCCGACCGGCTCGGCGTCACCGGCCGCACGGTGCGCCGCGACATCGACCGGCTGCGCGAACTCGGCTATCCCGTCGAAGCCACCACCGGCCACGCCGGCGGCTACCGCCTCGCCTCCGGCACCGCCATGCCCCCGCTGCTGCTCGACGACGACGAAGCCGTGGCCATCACGGTCGCCCTGCGCACCGCCGCAGGCGGACTCGGCGGCATCGAGGAAACCGCCCTGCGGGCGCTGGCCAAACTCGAACAAGTCCTGCCCACCCGCCTCCGCGCCCAGGTCACCGCCCTCCAGGAGGCCACCAGCACCATCACCTGGGAAAGCCGCGGCCCCCGCGCCGACGCCGCCACCCTGGCGCTCCTCGCCGCTGCCTGCCGCGACCACGAAATCATCACCTTCGACTACACCCCGCGCGAGGGCACCCGCGCCTCCCGCCGCGTCGAACCCCACGGCCTCGTCGCCTCCGGCGGCCTGTGGTACCTCCTCGCCTACGACACCGAGCGCGACGACTGGCGCATTTACCGCCTCGACCGCCTCACCGCGCCCTCACCCACCGGACGCCGCGTCCCACCCCGTACGCTGCCCGATCCCGGACCCGACCCCGCCTCCTACGTGGCAGCGAAGATCGCTACGGCTCCCGCCCGCTACCGCGCCATCGCCACCGTGCACGCCCCCGCCGACACCATCCGCGCCCGCACCTGGGCCCTGGCCACCCGCATCCAACCCCTCGACGACACCACCTGCACCGTCGACTGCTCCGCCGACACCCTGCCCCGCATCGCCCAGACCCTCGCCACCCTCGACACCGACTACACCCTCGACGCCGACCCCGCCGTCATCGACTACCTGCGCACGACGTACCAGCGCTCCCTACAAGCCGTCGACGGTCCTCGTCACAACTGAGGGCACACCGCCCCGGCCGTATCAGGCCGACCACACCTTTCTCCCCACGCTCGCCCTCGCGGGGCGGCTGCCCCTCATGCGGCCGACTGGGACAGGGGACCTGGAGGGCGTAGCCCAGCGCGCGCAGGCCACCAGTGTCGCGTCTGATGGTGCGGGTGGCGGAGCGACAGGGTTGCAGGAGTTGGCCGAGGGGATCTCGCTCCCCCTGGCCCGCCGCCGTGGGCGCATCTAGGACGTCTGGTGTCCTAAAGACCTTCTACCGTCGGTGACATATGGCGAGACGCCCGATTCGTCTGCCAGGCGGCCCGGCCGTCTGCCTGTACCCGGTGTGGATGGAGGACCCACATGACCAGCACTACCGACGGGAAGAGGAGCCCGGGTGCCGGCTCGGTCGCTTCCTACGCGATCTGGGCCGACGACGGCAAGAAGCTCGCCGCCTTCTACGCCGCCGCGCTGGGACGGGAGCCCGGCCAGGCATACCCCGACGAGGACGGCAACGAGGCCGCCTTCCCGGTGATGGACGGCCATGCGATGTACGTCTTCTACACCGCCAAGAGCTTCCAGGCGCCGAACTGGCCGGCCGAGGAACTGGCCTTCCACCTCGACCTGGCCTTCGACGACGTCGCGGCGGCGGAGAAGCGGCTGCTGGAGCTCGGCGCGACCAAGCCCGACCACCATCCCGGCGGGGAGCACTGAACCGTCCTGCTCGATCCCTCGGGCCGGCCCTTCTGCATCAGCGCCACCAGCTGAGACCGCAAGTTTCGGATGCAGACGACCGTCTCGTCCGTACGACTCGAAAGCCTCCGGAGGAAGTCATGCCGTTTGCCCCATGCCTCGGCGTCAAGGACACCGCCACCAGCATCGCGTTCTACGAGAAGCTCGGCTTCGACGTGGACTCCAGTACCGCCCGCCCCGGCGACGATATCCACATGCTCCTCTTCGAGGGCTCGTTCTGCGGAATGCTCTACAGCAACGCCGACCTCAAGAACTGGCTGCCCGTCCTAGCCGACCTCCCGGTCGGCTTCACGGGCATGTTCTACCTCGCCGTCGATGACTTCGATGCGGCGCACGACCGCATCGCCGAGCACGCCGAGATCGTCAAGGACACCGTCACCGACCACAACGGCCAGCGCGAGTTCTACTTCCGGGACCCGGACGGCTACATCATCGGCATCAACGACAACGCCGCCCTGCAGGCCAGCGACCTCGCCAAATACACCTGACCCGCCGATGGCCCGCAACGGGCGACTACGCCGAAGTAGCGCACGGTGAGGCCACGCGCGTGACCCGCCCGGTCGTGCCAGGGCGCGCCGCCCGGCCCGATCGGCGCCGTACACGACCACGACGACGGGCGAACAGAGGAAGGAGCGCTGTGCGGGGCATCATGCCCTTGCTGCGCATCTCTTGTGCGCCAACTACTCACACTCGGATCTCAGATCCGCGTCATAAGTGCTACCCAGGGGTCATCACTCGCGAAAACATGACGGAGATTCTGTCGCCGGGCAGCGTTGTGCTGCAGATGCTGCGCGCGGCCAGGAGCTGGTCGGCTTGGCGGTCGGTTCGGGAGACGTTCGCGCAGGTGCTGACGCAGCGGTCCAGGCGGGAGTGTTGTTGGTGCTTTCGCGGTGGCACAGGGCCTTGTCGCGTTTGTAGAAGCAGGTCAGCAACGCGTGAGGGTTGTCATACAGGGCCAGGTCGGGGTTGGTCGGCAGGTGGCGGGCTTGCCGTGCGGTGAGGACGGCGCCGGCGAAGCGCGGGGCAGGAAACGACGAGTGTTCATGAAATCCACCTGATCATAGGAACGGGACTGACAAAATCAACGCTCACCCCGTCAAAGAGACACGCCCTAAAGGGTGTTGCAGAAGGTTGTTCTCGGGCAGGTCTGAGTGGTGGTTGACCTGCTGTTTTCATCCTGCCAAGGCGAGATTGTGCATGGTGGCGACGGCCTGGACGGCGTGGTGGAGGCCGTCGCCCTTCTGGCGGCAATCGCGGAGCTTCTTCCAGTTCTTCATGCGGGCGAAGGTGTGCTCGACGGCGGGCCCGGACGCGTCGGTGTTCGGCGTTGTCCTCCCCCTGGCCGCGCAGGAGAGGGCGTCCGGCACTTCTGCGGTGCGGGACGATCAGCCCGGTGCCCAGGTAGGCGCCGTCCGCGATCACGGTGGTCCCGGCCGCCGCGGCCGGCAGGTCCCATTCGCGCCAGACGTGGGCGTCGGCCTTGTTCCCCGGCGGCGGCCGGGCTGAGGCGATCACCAGGCGGGTGTCTGCGTCGATGACGACCTGCACGTTCGCCAAGAACCGGTAATTCCGCGACGAGGCGCCCGCCTTCCGGTCGCGGACCGGGGTGAGGGTGCCGTCCACGATCCACAGGCGTTCGGTGTCCGCGACAGGCCGGAGCGCGGGCTCCAGCGCGAGCAACGGCCGGAGGCGCTGGATGACCCGGCAAACGGTGGCCGGGGAGGTCCCGAAGAGCGGGGCGAGCTGCCGCATCGTGAGATTCGTGCGGTAGTACACGGCCACCAGCAGCACCCGGTCCGCCAGCGGCAGACACCACGGACGCCCGCCGCCCGGACCGTCCCCGCCCCTCCCGGACCACCTTCACCAGCTTCGCCAACGGGTCCATCCGCAAGCCCGTGAACGTCTCCACCCACACCGGCTCAGCTCGCCACACCCCACCCATACGGACAAAATGCCCAGACTGAAGCCTTCTGCAACACCCTTTAGCTAGGCATGTAACACCAGCAGACGGAACCTGCTCGTCGTCACCAGCCTGCCGCTCTCGAGAGGGTCCTGCCCGCCGAATTGCCCCTCCGGCGAAACCGCCACCCTTGAGCCGCTCGCCCTCGACAGCGCGCCCAAGCGGGAACCCTCCACCCAGTCCCTTCGAGCCTCTTCGATTTCCCGTTGGGAACGGCCGACGAAGTTCCACCACACGATGGTCCCCCTCGAAGGGATGACTATCCAGCACCGCATGAACGAGCTGCTCATCTCGCTGCGGACTGAGCGCTCTGACGAGGTAGAGCACGGAACCGGCACAACCCGAACGCCGCCCACCTCGACGCCGGAGGGGAAGCACGAGCAGCGACACTCCCACGAGACTGAAGCCACGAGAGTCAGCACAGAGCAATATCCCCCCGCCCGACGCAGGGCTTCCTTGACACGGATCCCTCGAAGCGATCAGCCTCTGTATCGCACGACCATCGCGTTGAGTAATCTCCCCTAAAAATGATTGCCCGTCAGTAAAGTCAGCAAGAGGTCAGCATCAGTGCCGCCGGAGTCCGCCGTCGACCGCCAGAGACCGCCAAGTCCAACTGGCCTATTCACCACCGCTGACCTCCTGAAACGCAGGGCAGCCGGACATGGCTCAGCTCGTCCCGAGCTCGACCCGACCCCGTCGGCAGGACGAGCTCCGGCCAGAGCGAGGACGCTTCTGCGTTATGGCCCTACGAGCGGGGACTCAGTGGTGGGTGAATGCTCAACACGATGGGCCCGGTGTTCTCCAGGGAGGAGGACCGCTCGGAGCTGCTGGCTTCCTGCTACCGCGAATCGCTCCGGATCGCCGACGAGCTGGGCGCGAAGACGGTCGCTTTCCCCGCCATCTCGACCGGCATCTTCCGCTGGCCGATGGACGACGCCGCACGCATCGCCGTCGAGACGGTGCGAACCACGGACACGTCCGCAGAAGAGGCCCGCTTCGTCCTCTTCGACGAGATCGCGCACGCGGCCTTCACCGCACAGGGGCACTGACGCCGAGCGGAACACGGTACGAAAAAGACCGCGTCCATCTCCTGGCCGACTCCCCCTCGCAGCCAACTTCATCTGGTCAGCAAGGTGATCCGAAAGGGACGGCCTAGCTGCACTCCTTCACGATCTTCCTGGCGCGCTGGGCGAGCGTGTCCAGGCAGAGCTCTGCCCTGCGCTGGTCGACGCCTTCGGGGTCGCGGATCGGGAAGGACTCCCACACTCTGCCGGGCACCTTACGGAACTGGGTGCCGAACCACTGAAGGCTGCGCTCCGTGCCCCCGTGGATGGCGATGCGGTCCTCCAGGAAGGCAACGAGGACGCCTCGGAACGCCGCGAGTACGGAGACCCGCCCGCGTTCGTGGACACCACCCTCGCCCACGTGATCGGCAAGAGCCAGCAGATCGTCGAGCCGGGCGCCGAGCACGGGCATGCACTTCTCCGTGCTCGAGGACGATGCGGACCCGGGCGACTACCCCCGCCGCGTGCACCTGGCCTGGGATGTGCCGGAAGATCCCAAGCGGGGCATCAAGGCACGGCTTCGGCGCGTCACCTACGAGCTGGGGCCCCTCGAGGCTGCAACGGCCCCCACCGCACCCGACCGCCCCGGCCCTGGCCCAGCCCCAGGGTCTGTGGGCTTCGTCCCGCAGCCGGCTGCGGTAGGCGACCCGTACGACCCGGCGACCGGCACCATTCACCGCGACCATGGCCGCCGACAAGGCGCATGTGTCCAGCTGTTCCGACCGTTCGTGCTGCCCAGGTTCGCACCTCACGCTCGATTGAGGTCAAGGCAGCTGAGCGCTGAGGCCCGGAGGAAGCTGGGCACCGAAGGCGAGCCGTTTGACCTCGCGGAGGATGGGGGCGGTCTCGATGGCTTGGATGCCGGGGAGCGAGCCGATGCGGTGGTCGAGGTAGTGGTGGAGGTCGTGGCTGCCGCAGAAGACTCCGCTGGCCACGAGATTGTACGGACCGGTGGTTGCGGCTGCGAAGGCTATTTCGGGGTGGGCGGCCAGGGCGCGGCCGACGGCCGAGACGTCGCCGGGAGCCACTCGCAGCCAGAAGTGAGTCATCAAGTGGTAACCCAGGTGCCGGGGCGCGAAGTCCACAGAGAAGCCCAACGCTCCCTGGGACCTGAGGTGTTCGAGGTGGCGTTGGACGCTGGAGGGCGAGCGGCCGGTGGCGGCAGCGAGCTCGGACAGGCCTGCCCGGCCGTCCTTGGCCAGCTCGGTGAGGAGAACGCGGTCGGTGGCGTCCAGGGACAGGGGCTCGGGAGGTTCCAGGGTCCTCATGGTCCGTGCCGGAACGCGGTCTTCGTGACCATGGGCCGGGCCGAACGGGATGCCGTTGGCGTACCACGTACTGGTGATGTCGGTGAAGAGGCGTAGCAGGCAGTGTGCGCCGACGGCCGTCAGACCGGGGGTGCGGGGCAGCTTCTCCAGAAGCAGGGCGTCCCGCTCGTGCGGCGTCAAGTGGTGAGGGCGCAGTACAGCTCGGTGCCCCCTGAGGCCAGCGAGATCCAGCTGGTGTCGGGCCGGCGGGCCAGGGCCTGGGCGACGGAGCCCGCGGAGTCGGGGGCGCAGTGGAGGCGCAGCAGCCAGCGGGTCATGCCCAGCCGTGCCGGAACGGGCTGGCCGACGACGCGCAGGCCCAGCGTGCACAGTCGGCTGTAGCGGCGGGCCAGCGTGCGTTCCGAGGCGCCCAGACGGCGTGCGATGCGGCTCAGGGCCGCGCGCCCGTCGAGCTGGAGGGCCTGTAACAGCCCCAGTTCCAGAGCGTCGAAGGTGCCCGAGCCCGAGCCCACCACCGCGACCTCCCCTCCCGTGCCTTCACGCCATCGCGTGAACTCGTGAACTCGTGAACTCCACGACAGAACCCGACGATAGACGGCCCTGGCACCGACCGGGGCCCGCAGCCTGCCGCATTCTCCCGTCCGACCGGGCCGGAATCGCCTGTTCCTCCCACTTCCCGGCGAACGGCTGGGCGGCGCCCGCCCGTCGGACGACCATGGCCGGGCCGCTTCACCACCGCTGACGCGGCAGGACAATGAGGAGAAGAGCAGCATGAGTGCTTCCACCATTCCTACGATCGACCTCTCGCTGTGGCGGACCGGTGACCGCCGGAGCCGCGATCGTCTCGCCGCCGCCGTCGACCAATCGCTCGCGCGAGCGGGCTTCCTGCTCGTCACCGGCCATGGCGTCCTCCCCGATCTGCCTGCAGCGATCCGCGCCGCGGCCCGCACCTTCTTCCACCAACCGGCCGACATCAAGATGCCGTTCCTGGCGGAGGCCGGCCAGTACGGCTGGAGCGGCCCGGGAGCGGTGGCCACCGGCCAGGCGGAAGGCCTGATCACACCGCCCGACCTGGTGGAAACCTGGTCGATGGCCCCTGGCCCGTACGACGCAACTGCCGAGCGCCCCGTGCCCGAATTGCTGCCGGAGGCCTGGCCGTCTTGGTCCCCGGCGCTGCAGCCCCTCCTCGCGCAGTACGTAGGCTCCATGCGAACGCTCGCCGACGAACTGCTCGAACTCCTGGCGGCGGCCCTGCGCCGGCCGCTCGACCTCTTCACCCGCCACACCAACCGCCCCGACTGGACCCTGACCCTCAACTGGTACCCCTCCATCACCACCGCGGGAACGCCGCAGCCGGGCCAGTTCCGTGTAGGCCCGCACACCGACTTCGGCACCGTCACCATCCTCGACCGGCAGCCCGGCAAAGGCGGTCTGCAGATCCACACCGAGGACGACGGCTGGCAGGACGCCCCCTACGCCCCCGAGGCACTCACCGTCAACATCGGCGACCTGATGGCCCGCTGGACCGGCGACCGCTGGCGCTCCGGCCGCCACCGCGTACTGGCTCCGCCTGCCGACGCCCCGTCCGAGGAGCTGATGTCCCTGGTCTACTTCTACGACTGCGACCCGGACACCGTCATCGAGTCGCTTCCCGCCCCGATCGGCCGGGTAGCCCACCCTCCGGTCACGGCCCGCGCCTACGTCCGGTCCAAGGTCGCCGAGATCGCCCTGATGTAACGGCACCGCTGCGCGGGCGGGCACCGGACCATCCGCAGGCACCGGATCATCCGCGCAACAGCAATGCGCCGCCTGCAAGCAGGCCGGGCCTACCAGGCCCGGGCGCCGGCCGCGTGGACGCCCTCGCCGCGCGATGGTGCAGCCACCTCCCCGCTTCCGCGAACACGCATCGGCCATACTCCCGTACGCAGGCCACCGCCTCGCGGTCGGCAACAGGCGTGCAGAGTCGGGGACTTGCAGGTGGACGGTGACGTGGACGACATACCGGCGCCGGAGCGCAGAGGGCGCAGCTGGAGACCCGGAGGAGCTGGCGGCCCGGCGCAGCGTGCCGCAGCGCGAACACTCCGGCGTCTGGCTCAGCGGCAAGCTGGGGCGCGAAGTGCAGTACGAGTCGGTGACCGAGCTGCGGGTCGTCCAGCTCCTGGATCACGCCGATCAAGTCACCTCCTTCCAGGAGCAGCCCCTCGCCCTCGGCTACACCCACGCCGGGCGGCGGCGCTCGCACTACCCCGACTTCCTGGCCGTCACCACCGACGGCCGCACCGTACTCATCGAGGCCAAGCCGCGGGGCGACATCCCGCTCGCGATCACCAGGCCAAGCACCGCGCCGCGGCCGGGCTGTGCCGTCGCAAGGGGTGGAGTCTCCTGATCACTGACGGCGCCCGCACGCGCGCCGATCTCGCACGGCACCCGGTCGACCTGGAGCTGGAGTGCAGAATCGGTGCGGCACTCGTCAGCTCCTCCCGCTGCCTCGCCACCTCCCCAAGATGCCCAGCGAACTCGACAGCGGAGAGGGGCCCTGCCTTGAACTCCGACCCGAGCTGCGCCATGCGACCGTCCAAGTCCGCCACCTGCAACGCCCTGGAACCGTCGGCAACCGTCCTGCGCTCTTGAACCGGTACCCGACCCGTCTGGAACTTGAAGGCAGCTTCCTCGTACGCCCACCTGACCGCCTTCCACGAGGGCGAAGGCGGTCGCCCACCTCCACCCGGAGACCAAGGTCTGACGGCGACGGCGGGCCCGATCTGCCCTTCCACGCCCAGCTCGACAAGCCCGGCAACCGGTGCCTGTTCCTGCAGTTCCAGACCGGCGGCAAGCCGCACACCGCCGGCGCTGACACTCCGCGTCAGCTGATCCACCCCAAGCGTGGGGCGCCGACAAGGCGGCGCCCCACGCGGCGGGCCTCCGGCGCACCAGTCAGTCGCCACGGCGAGGCCGATTCCGTCGCCCCCTGCCGCAGTGGCCGTCGACGTTCAGATACCCCCAGGGGTATCCGGCGCCCGCATCACGACCAGCCCCCGCATCCAAGCGCACCCCCCTGGTTAAACCGAACGAAACACCCCTGAACAGGGGAAACTGACCTCAGTTCAGCGCAGTCCAGCCCTTCGCGTCGGGTTGTCTCAGAGGTTGCATCGGATACCCCCGGGGGGTATAAATCTCTTCGAGGGTGCTTCACGGGGCACCCACAGAGAGATCAACGACCGGAGGCACCCATGTCCTGCTGCTCCCCCGACAACAGCTGCTCCACCTCCACCGCGGCGCGCGACGAGAAGACCGCGGGCGTCACCACCGTCTACAAGGTCCAGGGCATGACCTGCGGCCACTGCGAGACCGCCGTCACCAAGGAGGTCTCTGCCATAGCGGGCGTGACCGGTGTGACCGTCGACGTCGTCGCGGGCCTGGTCACCGTCACGACCACCGACGAGCCCGACGACGCCCTGATCGGCGCCGCCGTCGACGAGGCCGGCTACGAGCTGACCTGCCGGGCCGAGAACCTCTCCGCCCGCTGATCCCCGGCCGGCGGAGCAGCGCCCGAGCCGCCGCCGGCCCGTCCTCCGGGGCCCGACCCCGCCCCGCCCCCTCCGCGCACGAGGAGCATCATGAGCATTACCGCCCCTGCCTCAGCCGAAGTCGAATTGGCGATCGGCGGCATGACCTGCGCCTCGTGCGCGGCCCGCATCGAGAAGAAGCTCAACCGCATGGACGGCGTGGAGGCCACGGTCAACTACGCGACGGAGAAGGCCAAGGTCGTCTTCGACGCCGACGTGGAGGTGGCCGACCTGATAGCCACGGTGGAGAAGACCGGCTACACCGCTGCTCTTCCCCGGCCCCCCGCCGCCCCGGCCCACGTCGCCAACGGCACCGAGCCGGATCAGAGCGAACCGGACGCCCTCGCACCTCTGCGGCAGCGCCTGCTCACCGCGGTCGTCATGTCCGTGCCGGTGATCGCCATGGCGATGGTGCCCGCGCTGCAGTTCACCAACTGGCAGTGGCTCTCCCTCACACTGTCCGCACCGGTCGTCGTCTACGGCGCGTGGCCATTCCACAAGGCCGCCTTCACCAACATGCGCCACGGTGCCGCCACCATGGACACCTTGGTCTCGGTCGGTACGTCAGCGGCGTTCCTCTGGTCCCTGTGGGCTCTGTTCTTCGGCACCGCCGGCATGGCCGGCATGACGCACCCCTTCGAGTTGTCGCTCTCCCGGAGCGACGGCAGCGGCAACATCTACCTTGAAGCCGCCGCCGGAGTGACCGCGTTCATCCTGGCCGGGCGCTACTTCGAGGCCCGCTCCAAGCGCCGGGCCGGCGCAGCGCTCAAGGCACTACTGGAGCTGGGCGCCAAGGACGTCACCGTGCTGCGCGACGGTCGCGAGGTCCGCGTCCCCGTCTCCGAACTCGCCGTCGGTGACACCTTCGTGGTCCGCCCGGGCGAGAAGATCGCCACCGATGGCATCGTCGAGCAGGGCAGCTCGGCGGTGGACGCGAGCATGCTGACGGGCGAATCCGTCCCCGTGGAGGTGTCCGTGGGTGACGCGGTCACCGGCGCGACCGTCAACGCCGGGGGACGCCTGGTGGTCCGCGCCAACCGCGTCGGTGCGGACACCCAGCTCGCCCGCATGGCCCGCCTGGTGGAGGACGCCCAGAACGGCAAGGCCGCCGCCCAGCGCCTGGCCGACAAGATCTCCGCCGTCTTCGTCCCCGTCGTCATCGTCCTGGCGCTCGCCACCCTCGGCTTCTGGGTCGCCACCGGGGAAGGCTGGACCGCCGCCTTCACCGCGGCCGTCTCCGTCCTGATCATCGCCTGCCCCTGCGCCCTGGGCCTCGCCACCCCGACCGCCCTCATGGTCGGCACCGGGCGCGGCGCCCAGCTCGGCGTACTGATCAAGGGGCCGGAGGTCCTGGAGTCCACCCGCAAGGTCGACACGATCGTCCTCGACAAGACCGGCACCGTCACAACCGGCAAGATGACCCTGCTCGGCGTCCACCTCGCCGAGGGCGAGACCGAGGACGTGGTGCTGCGCCTGGCCGGCGCCCTGGAGCACGCCTCCGAGCACCCCATCGCCCAGGCCGTCGCCGCCGGCGCCGCCGCCAAGGTCGGTGAACTTCCCACGCCGGAGGACTTCGCGAACATCGCGGGGCTCGGCGTCCAGGGCGTCGTCGAGGGCCACGCCGTCCTCGTCGGCCGCGAGAAGCTCCTCGCCGAATGGGCGCTGCCCCTACCCGCCGACCTGCGGCAGGCGAAGGCCACCGCCGAAGCCGCAGGACGCACGGCGATCGCTGTGGCGTGGGACGGTCAGGCCCGCGCGGTGCTCGAGGTCGCCGACGCGGTCAAGCCCACCAGTGCCGAAGCCCTCACCAGGCTCCGTGCCCTCGGCCTGACGCCGATCCTACTCACCGGCGACAACAAGGCAGTGGCCGAGGCAGTGGCCGCCGAGGTCGGGATCGCCCCGTCCGACGTGATCGCCGAAGTCATGCCCGAGGACAAGGTCAACGTCGTCAAGCGCCTCCAGGCAGAAGGCCGTTCCGTCGCGATGGTCGGCGACGGCGTCAACGACGCCGCGGCGCTGGCCCAGGCAGACCTCGGCCTCGCCATGGGCACCGGCACCGACGCCGCCATCGAGGCCGGCGACCTGACCCTGGTGCGCGGCGACCTCCTCGCGGCGGTCGACGCCATCCGCCTGGCCCGCAAGACGCTCGGCACCATCAAGTCCAACCTCTTCTGGGCCTTCGGCTACAACGTCGCCGCCCTCCCCCTCGCCGCCGCCGGACTGCTCAACCCGATGATCGCCGGCGCCGCGATGGCCTTCTCCTCCGTCTTCGTCGTCGGCAACAGCCTCCGCCTCCGCCGCTTCCGCAGCGCACACTGAGCCCCGCCGACCGGCTCACAGGCCGATGAACAGCACCCGCGGGTGCTGTTCATCGGCCTGTGGCAGCATGGCGGTGGCCTTGTCGGTGTGCAGGCCCGGGGGCGTAACCCCGTACGAGCGGCGGCAGTAACGGGCCCGCCGGGCTGGTCAGGTGCTGAGCAAGCGGTTGAAGAACGAGCGGTATCGCTGGAGCGCGACGCGCAGGTCTTCGGTCGCCACCTCCTCACCGCGATGCCATTGGCCTTCGAGCCCTTGCTTGTGGTCGGAGAAGGTCGTGGCCAGTGCCCGCATCGTCTCGGCGACGAGCTGGTCGGCCGCGTTGACGGCGTCCTGGGGGTCGTCGACGAAGTTGCTCTGGATCTTCTGCCACCGGGCGCGGAATTCTTTCTGTTCGTCGCCGAGCAGGGGCTCGTTCTCCTCGGCCAGTTCCGCTCCCCGGCGTTCGCCGGCGGATGTCCGGCCGGCATCTTCCTCCCGGACCTCCCGGGCCTGCCGGCCGATGGTGGTGGCCTCCCCGGGGAACTCCGGTGGGGCGCCCGGCGAGCCCGGCGCCTCGTCCCCGGTGCCCTGCCGGGTAGCGGCCAGGTCGTCCGTGGACAGAGCGCCCTCGTCCGGCAGGGGTGTCTGTTGGTTGCGCATCTTTTCACTTCCGTCCGTCATAGGTTCCGGCCGGGCTACGACTGGGCCCGCTCGACGCACCCAAGTCGCCGGTGGCGGGCTCACGCCTGGCTCTCGCGCGGCCGGTCGCCGTTGTGGAGAAGCTCCTCGAACAGCGCGCGGTAGTGCACCATCGCGCCCCTCAGCTCCTCCGTGGTCGCCTGATGGCTGCTGCTGCGGTCGTTGATTTCGTGGGCGGCGCGGTAGTGCTCCAGGGTGCGCCCGTGTTCGACCGACAGGTCCTTCAGCTGCTGTTCGTACCCTTCGGTCGGATACCCGCGCTCGCTCATGAGGGTGGTCACGAGCCGGTCCGCCTCGTGCACCGCGTCGTCGGGCCGGTCGACGAACTGCTCCTGCACCCGGGTCCAGTCCTGGGCGTATCGGTCCCGGACCGGTGCCGGCAGCGGCTTGATGTCCAGCGCGTCATGGCGTTCCTGGCGCTCGCGCAGCTCACGCTCAGCCGCCCGGCGGCTGTCCTTGCCTTCCACGGTCCGCTCGTACTCCGGACCGAATCGCTCCCGCAGCTTCCGGCGGCGCGCCGTGACCATCCACGCTGCTACCGCGCAAACGATCAGCACCAGCACGACGGCAATGATGATGACGATAAGGGACATTGGGTCCTCCGCTCGTAGCCGAGTGAGCCCCGTGCACTACGGCTGCCCCTGCCCACAGGTCCGAAACCGGGCGCGCACCACGCAAGCCGGCACTGAACGCGGGTTGCCGCCCGGGGCCCACGTTCCTGCCGCTCACGTCATAGAACAGGCGGCCCCGGCGATCGAGGCGGTGATCACGACTGCGGACATCGCTGTCCTCACTGGCTCGGCCCGTAAGCCGCTCCGCTTCGTTCCCGTCCACCCCTGAGGGCTCGTGCCCTCACCGGTGCCTGCCGGGTGGTGCCCACCCAAGTGGACACCACCCGGGGCGTACCGCAAGGGGGCCCGGGCCAGGTGTGGATTACCGGTGGTTCCCGGCGTACCGGCGTCCGCCTTGGCGGCCACGACGGTGGCGGGCGAATCCCAGGATCCAGACGATCAGCACGACGGCCGCAGCGATCCACAGCAGGGGCATGACGAAGCCGAACCCGAACAGAGCCAGGGCCAGCAGGAGAAGGGCGATCAAAATGATCATGGCCGGGCCTCCAGATGAAGCCAGGGAGGATTCCCTGAGTTCCGCGGGGTCCGGGCGAAGCCGGGCGGGGGGCGCCGCCCGGAGGATGCCGGAGCGTCGTAGCCCTACGCCGTGGTGCTCAGTCAACGCCCGCTGCCACTGCCTGTCAACGAGCTGGCGATACTGGCGCGTTCCGGCTCCGGAAACGCGACCGGCGGGGTTCGCGAGGGCCCTTCGGCGGCAGTCTCCGCCGGGTCGGCAGGCGGCAGGACGTGGTCCTCCCACCAGGACAGGCCCATGACGGTCGCGAGCAGGACGAAGGGAACTGAAGCGGGGATGATCAGCACGTACATGAGTGCCGCCTGCCATCGGATGCGCGTGACGCGGACGAGCGGCGGAAATGCTGCCCGCGAGGGGCGCACCGAGGCCGTGCCGGGATCGTGTGGCGACGGCGAGCGCGGGCCGGCCCCGAGCGTGCAGGGGGAGGCTTCCGGCACCGATGCGCAGCGTGCGCCCCGCAGGGGCGCGGTCAGTGCTCACTGCTGCCGGGGGCCCGGGCGGCACTGTGCAGGCTAGTCCTCCCCGCTTCATCCGAACAGGCTTCTGGGGGCATTCCGGCCTCTGGCCGGCTGGTCCTCCTCACCTCACCCCGGGGTCCACTCCGTCTGCTCCACGGGGCCGCTCGGTGTCCGCGTTGTGCGCCAGGCCGTCCGGCTTCGCCACGCCCCGCTCGCCGAGCGGAAGGACCAGTACCCGCAGTACGGTTCGGCCGGGCTGCCGGCGGATCTCTCCGATGTCCTGCCACCCCCAGGACCGGAAGGCAGCACAGGCCACACGGTCGGCCTGAGCCATCAAGGTGGCACCGAGGGACGCCTGACGGCTGGTGAGCAGCCGCTCCTGAAGGTGACCGGCGAGCCCGCGGTCGCGCTCGTGCGGATGGACCAGGATCTCGGTGATCGCGAAGACGTGCCGGACGCGGTGAGCTGCTCGACGTCCTGCGGGAGTGCTCCGGAGAACCCCTGCCACCAGGAGCCGTCACGCCGCACGGGGAACCCGAATGCGCACCCGGCCAAGGCCGGTGCCTGCCCTGCCTCCGTGGCTTCGGCGATCGTCATGTCGAACCCGGGCCGTCGGACGTCATCGGCAAGGCGCCGCAGGAAGCTCTCGCGGCTGCGGTGCTCGAGCACCCGGCCACCCGATGCCCCCGTGCACGAGGGAAAGCTGTGGTGCCGGAGGGCTGCCGGCGGGCCTTTCCGGGCGAGGAGGTGACATGGCAGGGTCCGTGGGGCCGAGGAGCAAGGGGCCGGTGCCGGTGAGGGTGAGGATCCGGGTCAGCGTGGAAGGCGGGTGGTGCAGGCGCAGAGATCCGTTGGCCGCGATGGTGCGGTGTGCAGCGTCGAGGAAGGCGTTGAGGCCACTGCAGTCGCAGAAGGTGACGGGGGTGAGGTCGACGTCGATGGTGCGGATGCCCTCGCGCAGGCACCGCTCCAGCGCCGCGCTCACCAGGGGCGCCGAGACCTGGTCGATCTCACCGGCCAGGGTGATCAGCACCCGGTTCTTCCTGTCGCGCCGGTAGACGTTCAACATCTCAAGGACAGGCATAGCGCCTCGGTTCAGAAGACCAGCCGGGGCAGCGCCAGGTGAGAGTGCCGGACTTCGGCACATCCTGCTGTGCTCCCGGTTCGTGACGTTCGGGCAAGCAGGCGAACAGCGGGCCCAGTGGCCCGAGTTCCAGGGCCGAGGACCCCGCTGGCTCACCCCGGGGATGCGCTGAGCGAAGGGACGAACAGCCCGCTCGCCACAGGCACCATGGGCCAAGAAACAGCATGCCGTCGGGGTCCGGGACGTCCACCTAGCAGCATAGCCCCCGGTCCGGTCCCAGGAGACGTCCGCAAGCCGACAAGTTTTCCACCGTCATCAGGGCCGGCACCGGTGCCGGCGAGCGGGATGTACCGGGCCGGGCAGTGCCGTGGCTGCGACCACTGCCCGGCCCGGGGGTCTTCAGTTCTGCGGTACGAGTGCGGGGTGCTCGTGCTCGCAGGTGTCGTCGATTCCGTAGGTGTCCCACGCAGGGAACGGGTCGGCGGCCGGGAGGCTTTCGCCGTCCTGCATGAGGCAGCGCGCCAGGGCGATCCGGAGTTCCTCGCTGCGCAGGCCGGTGCCGATGAAGACCAGTTCCTGGCCCTGTGCGCTGCCCGCGCCCCGGGCTCCGGAGGGTTCGAAGCGGGCGACGGAACCGGCCTGCGACCACAGGCCGGTCACCCGGGGGCGGCTCGCCAGCCAGAAGAAGCCCTTGGAGCGAAGGACCCGGCCGTAGGCCCCGCTGTCCAGGCCTTCGGTGATGAACTCCCACAGGCGGGCCGGGTGGAACGGGACGTCGGAGCGGAAAACCGTGCTGGAGATGCCGTACTCCTCCGTCTCCGGAACGTGGTCCCCGTTGAGTTCCATGACCCAGCCCGGAGCCTGCTGCGCCCGTTCCAGGTCGAACAGGCCGGTCCCGAGGACGTCGCCGAGGGCCACGCGCCCGCGGGTGGTGGTCACGATACGGGCCGGTGGATTGAGCCGGGTGAGGGTGGCGCGCAGCCGTTCGGCGCTGTCCGCGTCGACGAGGTCGAGTTTGTTGAGCACGATGACGTCGGCGAATTCGATCTGGTCCATCAGCAGGTCGCTGACGGTGCGTTCGTCGTCCTCGTACTGGTCGAGCCCGCGCTCGGCGAGCCCGTCCCCGCCTTCCAGCTCCGGCAGGAAGTTGGCGGCGTCGACGACCGTCACCATGGTGTCGAGCCGCGCCAGGTCGCCCAGGGTGGCCCCGTCGTCGCGGGGGAAGGCGAAGGTCGCCGCCACGGGCATCGGTTCGGAGATGCCACTGGACTCGATGAGGAGGTGGTCGAAGCGGTCCTCGCGGGCGAGGCGGTCGACCTCCTCGAGCAGATCGTCGCGCAGGGTGCAGCAGATGCATCCGTTGGTCATCTCGACCAGGCGCTCCTCGGTCCGCGACAAGGCGGCCTCGCCGCCGCGCACGAGCGCGGCGTCGATGTTGATCTCGCTCATGTCATTGACGATGACTGCGACGCGCAGGCCCTCGCGGTTGCTCAGCACGTGGTTGAGCAGGGTGGTCTTGCCTGCGCCGAGGAAGCCGGACAGGACGGTGACGGGCAGTCGTCCGCGCATGCCCGTCAGCCTTCGGGGCGCAGCAGACCGCGCTCGTAGGCCTTGACCAGGTGCTGCGGCACCAGATGGGCGACGCCGTCGAGGGTTACCGGCACGAGCTGCGGCGTGACGGCCTTCCACTGGGCCCGGCGGTGGCGGGTGTTGCTGCGGGACATCTTCCGCTTGGGAACGGCCATGGGTTCGGGGTCCTCTCCGGTCGGTGCGGGACCCGACGCTATATGAAAATGGATCCCATTACCAACCCTGTGACTGTGGGGGCGTTGCTCGCGTTCAAGTGTCCGCCGATCGCGAAGACCATCCACTCCGGGTGCGACGCCCCGAGGGCAACCCGCACCACCCGTGATCGTTTACGACACATGAGCCTCTTCAGGAAGTCATCACTGGCGGTCGGTGCCACCCTCGCAGCAACCCTCATCGGCGGCGTTGCAGCACCCGCTGAGGCCGGGGTCGGCTTGAACGACGACTCCAGCGTGTTCTGGTACACCGGCGACAAAAGCACCAACGGACAGAACGGAATGAACCAAGCGAGCTTCAACAACGAAAACGCGGGCGGCCTCGGCGGCTCCGGCGGCTTCCTTCCGTTCGCGGCCATTCCGCCCTCGGGAGGCGGAGGCCACGGCAAGCTGCCCAAGAGCATCAAGAACGGTGCCCTCAACGGCGACCTCGACGTGATCGATGGACTCGTCCGCACGAGCAAGCGACCCCAGCCGGAGTTCGTTGTGCTCAACGAGCCCCTCCAGGAGCAGTTTGCCCCTCGGGAGTTTGCCTCTCAGGAGGTCTCTGAGGAGACCTCCTGAGCCGGGCTTTGGGCAGGGCAATTCGACGTCCCTCATGAGCCCGCCAGTAGTGGCCCCGACACCAGTTCGGCATGCCTCACCGCCACAGAGCACCTCTGCGCGGGTGGAGAAAGGGCCGCTGACCTGCGGTAAGCGGGTCAGCGGCCCTCGCCGCACACAGCCGACACAACATCAGGCGGGTTGCCCGCTTACGCGCGCAGCGTGTGGTCCCCAAGTGGTCCCCACGGCCTTCAGCTTCTCAGCCGCACCCCCGGTTCAGGGATTCATCGACTGTCCACAATTCAGCGTAACGCCGATCTGCCGACGAAGGCAGAGCGGCGATCTGCGCCTCAGCCCGCCGATCATTGAGCTTCTTCGAGTTGTCCGCCGATCGAGCGGCGGGCGGTGAGACGGAACGCACGAGGCTCCCGGGCTGTCGATCGAGATGCCGGACGTCTCAATCTCGCTGCTCGGGGGCCTCGTTGGTCAACTACCCTGCCTTGCTTGATCTGCTCGCCGACCGCACACCAGCCCTGCTGCAGGTCCTGCGCGAGCCCGACTCCTACTTCGACCCGCTACGCCGGCTCGGTGCTGAACGCCACGGTCAGCGCCACTGAAGCAGGAACTTCTGGTTCGGGGCTCCGCTGCACTTGTACAGGCCGAGCCAGGCACCGTTGCTCATCGCGTAGTTGAGTACGTCCATGCACAAGCCGGTGGCGAGATGTACGTACGAGTAGACGCCTACCTGGACAGGGTCGGGGACGGGTCGCCAGTCCTGGGTCTTCTGGCCCTGGCAGTCCCATTCGTTGAGGTAAGTACCGCTTACGGCATCGGGCCCGCCATAAGCGTCAATGCACTTGCCGGTCTGCTTGTTGACGAACTTCATCGACCTGGATACCGAGCCCTGACCGATTCGCCACTGCTGATTCCCGCCGTGATGGTCATCGTAGGTGATGATATGTGTTCCGTTGGCACTCGACTGGCCAGCCACATCCAATACGCGTCCGTTATTACTGATGCTGGTCACAGCAACGGCGTCCGAGGACCTGCGAGCAAAAAACTGCACTGGATAATGGTCCGACCCCCTGCCCCCCATCCGTTCAGCGGAGTAATTGCCTCCGATAGTCTGCGATGAAACCAGGTAGTCCAGTTCGTTACCGCTTTGGTGCGTAGGGTTTCCACTGCGATAGACATGCGCATTGAAGTCACGGAGCACTCTGCCGAACGAATCCGTATCCGGGCTCCGGTTGAAGTCGCCCATTGCATGCCACGCCGAGACATGAGCTATCGACGCCTCGGTCCGAATGCTGTTCAGCAACACCGCAACGTCCCCACCCCCGCTGGCGAGCGCGTGCACGTTGAAGTAGGCGTTGTTACCGAAGACCAGGCCCAGCGCAGGACGGCCCCGAACGCCACCATTGTCAGCGCCTGGAGCAACCAGGACGTTATCGGCAGCCTGATGCGTGACCATGGCCAAAGCCGTCCTCGCGCATGAAGCGATCCAGCCGTCGGTGGGTGCGGGCGGCGGGCAGGTCGTGAGTGCGGCCCGGCAGGGCGGGCGAGAGCCACAGCAGCCGGGCGCCAGGATCGGTGACGACCTGCACGTTCACGCCGTGGCGCCGGTACTTGTGGGAGTAGTCGGCCCGGCCGTCGCCGACCCGGCCGCACTCGGCGAGAGTTCCGTCGAGCAGGACGAAGTCGGGATCATGCTCGCGCAGCGTCCTCAGCAGACCCGGCGCACGCGCGGCGAGCAGGTCGACGACCGTGCTGGTGCAGGCATGGGCGGTGGACTCGCTGATCCCGAACCCGGCGGCGATCTTCGCCAAAGCGGTGGGCTCGCGCAGGTACACCAGTGCCACCATCGCGCGCTGTGACAGACGGAGCTTGCAGCGCCGGTCGCCCTCACGGGTGACGATCAGCATGGTGACCGACTCCACGAGTGCGTGCGACAGGTCGATTGCGGCAGGATGGACGACCAACGAGGCCCCCGAGCAACGTGATTGAGACGTCAGACATCTCGATCAACAGCCCGGGGGCCTCGCTCGTTTCGCTTCACGGGCCGTCACCCGATCGGTGGCCGCATCGAAGAAGCTCAGTCACTCAGCACTGCTTAATGTCCGGAGACATACAACGACGGATACTCCGGATCATCACCGTGAGGCGAGGCGAGGCCGCTGAAGGCTGGCTTTTAGCGGGAATAGCGCGCCGTCGAAGGGTCATTCTCATCGGGGATGACCCTTCGCGCATTCATCACTCACCAATCGAAGTGCCGACGTGCTGATGAAGAGGGAGGCGGGGTGCCCACTGCGCGCCAGCGGGCACCACCGGAGTGCCGAGCGACCGCAATTCCTGCGGGCGTTCTACGACGCCCCGTTGCCGGTGTCGTCCTGCTCTTCCGCGAGGAAGCGTGCCTTTCGGTACCTCAGGTCGGCCTGCCGGTACCACAGCCGACCCACGAGGGCGACGGCGGCAGCGCCGGCAACACCTGCCACGTTCGACAGCCACCCGGACGTGGAAGCCATGATGGCCGTCCCGACGCAGATGGCCACGGCGATCGTGCCTGAGAAGAACACCCCGTCATTCGGCGGACGCAGTTCGTCCCGATTCATTGCAGCACCACCTAGGGACACCCCCACAGCCTGTCTCCCGACGAGTCGGTCAGCATTTGTGAGCGCCCTGGACCGCGCCGGCCACGGCGCCTCCGAAGCCGCCCACGGCGGCGCCGCCCACGCAGCCGGTCTCCAGGCCTGTAACACAGCCTGCTACGCCGCCGAGTTCGGCCGTGTCCAGGCTCTTCTTGCCTAGGCACTTGGCCCAGTCCCAGAACCCGTACGTCGTCACAGTGGGGGCTACAACACCCTTGAGCGTGGCTTGCGGGGTATCGACGTGCTGGTAAAGGGTGTTGCCCTTGACCGTCCAAGTCACCTTGTGCAGATGACCATCCATGTCCTTGATGGGCTTCGGCGTCATGGTGAGGAGCTTCTCGCCCTTGCCGTCCTCGATGGACACGCCACCTTCCTTGTCAGCGGCGAGGTGGTGGTCCCCCTGCAACTTGGTGAAAGACCAAGCGGTGTCGCGGGCAAAGGTGGTGGTCTTGCCCGACTCGGCCAGGACCTTATCCAGCGTCTGCCCTGAGGAGTCCGCAGCGGTGGCCGGTGCAGCCGCGATGAGCGCGGCACCCGCCGCAAGCGCCGCCGCTAAGCCCGTCCGATGACGTGCCGTCATACGCATTAAGCAATCCATTTCTCTGTTCAAGTCCATCGGAAGAGGACACGTGAGCCTCTGCCGGATGCGTGCACATCGAGATCAACATCTTTTGCTGGCTTCCCGCAAAGTGCATTGACCGACTTGAGGCACCGTTTACCAAAGGTTTGCAAGTCATGACACGTTCATTACCCGGCGAGGGCGAGCAAAGGTGGAAGGAATCGCTATGAGGCGCCCGGCCAGCCCTCACTGAACCGTGCCGGGCCCTGCCCGGACTACGGCAGGGGGCATGACCGCCTCCATACTGCGTACCGTCCCGGACGTTCGGCCGGAGACGGTGCTGGCGCAGGCGATGGTGCCCGTACTGGAGCCGAATCTCGTCCGCCGGCTTGCTCACTTCAGCGTCGACCGGGATGGCTGGGACCACCTCTGGTTGCTGTATCGAGGGATACCTTGCCTTCCTGTAGCGCGCGACCCAAGCGCCTACCGGGGCGCATCCTCCGCCGACGACCGCATCCGGAGGAAGGACCCCATGGGCCTGTATCGCCAGGACGGCACCCGCATCACGAAGGCGGCTTTCGCAGCGGCCGCGCTCGATGATCTGCCCGTTCGGGTCACACGGAGACGTCTATGTCTCAGAGCCGTATGGGCGCGGAGACGGGCAGCCCGAAGGCTCCAAGCGTTTTCTGCTCTACCAGGCTGGGACGATCGTCCTGCGCTCTGCCGTCGATCACCTGTTCACCGCAGCGACGGTCGCCGGCATCAGCCCCACCAAAGGCCCGGTCGCGGGCGGCACCACCGTGACGGTAACGGGCGCCCACCTCGACGGTATTTCCGCCATCGCCTTCGGCGACGCAGCCACCACCGGCCTGCACGTCCGCTCGGCCACCGAGCCGACCGTGAAGACGCCGCCTGGCGCCGCTGGGGCCGTGGCTGTCGAACTCGTCGACGACAGCGGCACCGTCGCCAAGGCCGACGGCTTCACCTACGAGGCCCCCGGCCGGAGGCTGACCCGACGGGCAGAGGCCCCGCACGAAGCAAGGCCTCTGCCGAGTCAGGGACACCATTCCCGTTGCCCGGCTCCCGCTTTCTCTGCGCCTGCGGCCCGAGCCACCGAGCCCGGAGCTGAAAACCTGCCGCACCGCGCGACATAAGCGGAACCCCTTGTGCAGGGTGCGCACCTTCGGACTGACACCGCTCGAGGAGCCATCCATGGCCACCACCGCCCGCACCCGCAAGGCCGCCGCCAAGACGGCCTCTGAGGAAACCCCGGCAGTCGCCCCGGGACCGAAACCCATCAAGGCTGACTCGACCCCTGCCGCGCCGGGTACGCCCCCCCGTGGCCCACCCGGGTGATCCAGCAGCAGACAACAGCGGGCTCCCCTTCTCCTACTGCTCAGAATCCGGTCCGAGGCGTACGCAGGCCAGGTACTGGACGCTGATCGGTGGCCGCCGCTCGAGTCAGCACTGCTGTGCCCCCAGGGCCAGGACGCCACGGTAGTGGGCGTCGGTCCAGCACTCCCGCCCCCGCATGCCGCCCCTCACCTGGGGGCTAGGGGGTGCCCGACGGATCGGGTGGCCTTGTGGGTGGTTAATCGTTTCGGGTTTCGCTTCACCCGTTTGGGCGCGTGCGGTCGCATCTGGCGGAGGACTGCGTCACGGTGCTATGAGGAACACCCATTCGAAGGAGGCTGGCATGATCAGGAAGCTTCATGACGCTGGACTGCGAAGCGAGCACGCTTACACCGCCGCGCTGGCCTCGATCGGTCTCTCCGTCCTGTCCTGGGCAACCTCACTCAAAGCGGAATCTGCCGGCACTGACCGCGCTGACCGTTGGGGGATCTTCGTCGGTGAGTGGGCACCCACCTTCTTCGGCCTCGGTCTCGCCCTCTCGCAATACGAGCGGGATTGATCCAGCGGGAGGCAGTGTCCGACCGGTCAGGCTCCGGAGCCGTCGGACACTGCCTAAGCTTGTCATTCATCCAGTTCGACGCGGCTTCGTGCCCACCTTGTGGTGGGCAGGGCGGCTGAACGCCTCGCCGCTTGCAAGGACCCGGCCCACGTCATGACGGGTGGCCGGGCGGCGGTTCCTCGAACCCGGTGGCCGACCGGGGCCCCTTGGAGAAGCCAGCCTCGCCGAACAAACTGACCGCCTCAGGTCGATCGCCAACGGGCGGGCGAGTCGGAGCTGCGCATAGGCGGCGATCACCACCCACGTCCACCGGTCGGCTGCCTCCGAGCTGCGAAGCCGGGGCTTCGTCCACCCGAGCGTCTGCTTGAACAAGCGAAACATGTGCTCCAGGTCGAAGCGGCGGAGGAAGGACTGCCGGCGTCGGTCGACATCCGCCTCGGTGGCGCCGGTGCCCGACCACCACAGCCACACCGGCTTGTTCACCCCGCCACTGGGCAGCTTCTCCACGACCAGGCGAATGACGGTGCCCTCGGTGATGGGCAACGGTCCGACGTGGCCGAGCCAGGCCGCCCGACGGGTCAGCCGCGGGTGTAGCCGGTCCCACGCCTGCGCGGTCGCCTTCCCGTAGAGGCAGGTGTCCGTGGTCGTCACGGCCTGCTCAGTGCCCCAGGTGGCCGGGTCTCCGAAGACGAACTCGCCGCCGTGCTCAGGCGGCCGGCCGCCCTTGGGGTCGTAGACCCGCGGCGGTGTCGGCCGCCGCATCACGCGGTCGGAGCGAAGCCGGCCGAGGATCTGCACTGGCAGGTGCGCGATGCGCGGGGCGTCGCGAGGTCGACCAGCGTCCGCACCGGCCCGTCCGTGCACAGCAGTGCGTCAGTCAGCTCGAAGAGTGCATTCTGGCGTGCGGTCAGGCAGTCATAGAAGGCGCCCCGGAAGCGTGACAGCGCTGTGAACGCCTCCCGTCCGTCGTACTGCTGCAGCTCACTCGTCTCCGCGGTCTCGGCCTGGTTCGTGCGTCCTTGGTCGGAGCACATGATCAGGCCGAGACCGTCCACACGTCCGGCGAATGCCCAGGTGAGCGACCCAGTTCGAGGACCATTTCGGGCCGGGACCCCGAAAGGCGAACCTAACGGAAATCGTCCGCGTGGTCTTCCGCCCACGAGCGGAACATGCGCGCCGGCGCTCCGGTGATCTCTTCCACCGTGGAGGTGATCAAGTTCGATTCGGACCGCGTTTCAGCGCTGGCCAACAGGGCCTCGACGAGGGCGGGTGGCCTGCCGTCGGCGAGCATCTGCTGCCGTGCGACCTGCACGGGGACCTTCTCGAAGCGCGTCGGGCGGCCGATCGCTTCCCCGATCGTGTGTACCTGCTCGGCTCTGCTCAGTACCTGCGGGCCGGTCAGGACGTGTATCGCGCCCGCATGCCCGTCATCAGTCAGCGCGTGTACCGCCACGGCCGCGATATCGCGCTCGTGGATCACCGCCGTGGCCGCGATGTCGGGACCGCGAACGACGTGCGTGGTGCGGATTTGCTCGGCCCACCCTCGCGCGTTGGAGGCGATCGTGTTCGAACGCAGGACGGTCCACTCCAGGCCGGATTTTTCGATCAGGCGCTCCATGTCGGCGTGGAGCTGATTGATCGGGTCGGTCTGCCGTTCGGCGTCCTCGTTCACACCCGACGATGAGAGATAGACGATGCGGCGGGCATGTCGTGCAATCGCCTCCAGTACGGCGGGGGCGCCCTCGGCCGTAAGGAAAGGCCAGATCAGAAACACTGTGCCGGTCCCGGTCAGTGCCCCCTCCAGCGTGTCCGACTCGGACAGGTCCCCGCCTACGACCTTGACTCCCTCCGGTAGCCCGGCCGATTCGGGCTCACGCACCAATGCACGCACAGCGGTGCCTCTGGCCAGGAGCTGAACAACAACTTGTCGGCCGACATTGCCAGTAGCGCCGGTCACGAGAATCTCACTCATGATCAGGTCAGCTTCGGCCGTGCTCGGAGTATTCCGTCCTGCCGGGCACGGGGCTCGAAGGTGAGGACGAGCACGGCCGCGAGCGTGTGCTGGGGCTCTCCGACCAAGGACACACATGATCAAGCCGAGGCCGCCCGCACGTCCGGCAAATGCCCAGGTAAGCGACCCACTTCGAAGGGCGCTTCGACCTCAACGGATAAACGACAAGCTAAGTGCCTGTGTGGGATCTCTTGATCGGTGAGCTGGAGCAGTTCTTCCGCCTGGATGCGCAGGCGCTCGGCCTGGCCCGAGCGAAGCGGGCCCCGGCGGACCGGCTGGGGTGGGCAGTGCAGTGGGGCCGTGTGCGGATGTTCGGGGTGTTCCCGACCGAGGACCTGTCCGTCGTGCCGACCGTGGTGGTGCGGTTCGCGGCCGAGCAGTTCGACGTCGGGCCGGACGAGTTCGCCGCGTACGGGGCCAGGCGGCAGAACCGGTACGAGCACGTGTGGGAGATCCGGGACGCCGAGGACGAGGTGCGGGCGTTCCCGGCGGCGCGGGTGCGGGCATGGAGGGTCCGCGGGCCTTGTTCGACCGGGCGCCTCGTCCTCGTCGTCGCTGAGGGTGGGGCCCTACAGGTGGAACGGCTTTTCTGGGTAGACCTGACCATCGAGGATGCTCGCCAGGGACTCGGTGGCAAGGTCTTCGTCGATCAGCATCGCTTGGCGTACGAGCTCGGCAATCTCCAGGCTGCGGCCGCAGTTCTCCAGCGACACCCGCTGCCACTTCTCAGCCCGCATCGAAGCCGACGGCGGCGACGTGCCCGGCGAGCCCGGGGCGCTAGCTGCCCTCCGGTCCCGCAGCGTCGCGCCGGCGGCCGGGAGTTCCCAGGGCCGCTCGGTGATCAGCGCGCCGATCGTCGCTCGAGACCCATCGGCTCGCGCCCGTCCCGGCCCACCGTACGGACCGGGCGCGGCCTTGACCTCGCCTTCTGGCCACCGCCATTCTTCCGGGCCGCCTCCCTCGCGGCCCGCAGCGCGACGCGGGCCAGGCGTATGAGGTACGGAGGGGGCGAGCCGCCGTGTGCCGGTGGCCACGCCTACCCCCGAGTCGTCGTCCGTCGATCCGGACACGATGACCGGAGACGCGGCGGCGTTCAGCGCGGATTCACCCAGTCCGGCGTCCAGGTCCCGGCGGCGTCGTGGCCGGCCGCTGTGGCGGCGAGGTGGGTGCGGAGGGTGGCCAGCGCCGGGTGGGGGTTGTCGCGGTGCCAGAGGACCGAGTGCGGGTAGACGGGCGTCGGGTCGGTCACCGGGATGCGGCGCAGGCCGTGGCCGGCGGGCCAGACGAGGCGGGAGTCCGCACCCATGAAGGTGGCCAGGGCGGGGGTGTCGGCGATGGTGTCGAGGAGCGCGTCGGAGCCGAAGTTGGGGCCTGTCGCCTCGATGGTGAGGCCGAACTCGGCGACGAGGTCGTCGTAGTAGGCGGCCCATTCGGTGCCGGGGACGATGCCGGGCATCCAGATCCGGTGCCCGGCGAGCTGCGCGACAGTCACCGAGCGGGCGCCCGCCAGCGCGTGAGCGGGTCCGGTGAGGAGGTGGAGGTTCTCGTCGAGGACCCGGACGGACTGGATGTCCTCGGGAAGGGGATACCCCGGCGCGGCGACAGCGCGGAAGGACGCGTCGATCGCACCGGACCGGATGGCGGCGACGGCCCTGTCGATGTCGAAGAGCATCACCACGTCGAGGTCGGTCTCGGGGTGCGCGCGGTGGAAGTCGCGCATCAGCGCTGACTGCGCGCTGCGCGAAGCGATCACGTCGACGCGCAGCGGCCGGCGTCCGGCGTGCACGGACTCGGCCGCGCGTTCGGCCACGCGCAGCAGTTCGCGTGCGTGCGGCAGGAAGGCCTGGCCGTCGATGGTGAGCTCGGCGCCGCGTGCGGTGCGGGTGAACAGCCGCACGCCGAGGTCGCGCTCGAGCGCGGCGATGCGCTTGGAGACGGCCTGCTGGGTGACGGCCAGCTCGGCGGCGGCTGCTTGGAACTGCCCCGCGTCGGCGGCGGCGACAAAGGTCCGGACGGCGTTGAGCTCCATGCCGACACCGTACTTGCACAACTGATGGTTGTGAGTGAAGGGTCTTGCGGTTGTTTGACCAGTGGCGATGGTGCTCGCTTGGATGACTTGTGTAGCGGATTGGTTGTGCGGCGAGGGAGGGCGCGGCGTGTGGAACGGGCACCGGCTGGGGCGGCGGTTCGGGTGGCTTTGGGCGGCGTACGGGACCAGCGCGCTGGGCACGTGGCTCGCCTTCGGTGCGTTCCCGTTGATTGCCATCGAGGTACTGGACGCCGGACCGGCCCAGGTCGCCGCCCTCTCCTCCATCGGGGCCGCCGTGGGCGCCGCCGCGGCGGTGCCGATCGGACCGTGGGTGGAGTTCCGCCGCAAGCGGCCGGTGCTGATCACGATGGACCTGGTGCGGTGCGTCGCCCTGCTGACGATCCCCGCGGCGTCAGCCCTCGGCGCGCTCACCTTTCTCCAGCTGCTGCTGGTCACGGCCGTCGTCGCGGCGGCCGACATCACCTTCCGTGCCGCCTCCGGCGCCTATCTGAAGACACTGCTCCCGACCGAGGACCTGCTCGTCGCCAACGCCCGGTTCGAATCCACGACCTGGACGACCACGATCGTCGGACCACCGCTGGGCGGCGCCGCGATCGGGCTGCTCGGCCCCGTGGCGACGGTGATGGCCGACGCGGTCAGCTACCTGCTCTCGGCCCTCGGCATCCGCGCGACGGGCAGCAACCACGAGCCGCCACCCGGGCGCCGGGAGACGGCGCACACGAAGGCCGGGGACCTGCTCGACGGCTGGCGGTACATCCTCGCCGACCCGACGCTGCGTCCGCTGTTCTTCAACACCGCGCTCTTCAACGGCCTGGTGATGGCAGCCTCGCCGCTGCTGGCCGTCCTGATGCTCGGCCGGCTCGGGTTCGCACCGTGGCAGTACGGCCTCGCCTTCGCCGTCCCCGCGATCGGCGGGCTGCTCGGTTCGCGGCTGACCCGACCGCTCGTCACCCGGTTCGGCCGGCACCAGGTCCTGGTCGCCGCCGGGGCGCTGCGCGCGATCTGGCCGGCCGGCCTGGCCTTCGTGGGGCCGGGCACCGGCGGGCTGCTGCTGGTGATAGGCGTCGAACTGGGGCTCATCTTCTGCTGCGCGGTCTTCAACCCCGTCTCCGCCACCTACCGACTCCAGCGCACCGCGACCGACCGGGTCACCCGCACCCTGTCCGCCTGGGCGGTCACAACCAAGGCCTCGACCGCACTCCTGACAGCCGCCTGGGGCGTGCTGGGCGGCCTGCTCGGCCCGCGTACGGCCATCGGCCTGGCCGGCGTGCTCCTGCTAGCCACTCCACTACTGCTCCCCCGCCGCGCGGCAGCGCCTGGTCGCCGCAGGTCAGCATCCTGCGCCCGACTATCTTCGCTGCCAAAGGACAGGACTACCGCAGCCTTGTCCTGGCCTGCGCGCACAGAGTCCTGATCGGGCATGCATCGAAAACTCACACACTCACACCGTGCCGGAGACAAGACAGCCGAGGTCGGCCCACCGTGGAGCCGGCCACCGCGCTCGTACGGCGAGATGTGATCAGCTCAGGGCGGCAACCTCGCCGAACTCGCCGTCCGCGCCGCTCGTTACAGGGCGTGCAGTTGAGCAGAGCGGTGGCGAGTTCCCTCACGGATCTTCAGGATTTCGCAGGCAGCCCCAGACCCAGGAGAAGCCAGGAAGCTCCATCGGTGTCATCGAGTGGGAGGAAGTGGGGGTGAAGCGAAGTGATTCCAGGCCGGCGTACAGGCCGACGATCGCGTAGTAACGGGGTGCCATCAGCACCTGGTTGAGGAGATCTTCATACAGGTTCTTCGCGGTGCCTTCGGCTGTGTCCCGGATGGATTCGATGAGCCGTACTGCGCTGTCCCGCCAGGCGATCAGGACGTCCACCGCGTCATCTTCGCTCAATCCCTCAGCGATCAGGATGTCCACACACGTGGGCATCGCATGCGGGTCGTTTTTTTCGCGTGGCCTGCTGTAGATGTCATTGTCGATGACGAGAGCGATCTTCGAGGCTTCCCGGGCGGCTCTACAGGCCGGGGAATTCCACAGGAGGGGATCGATTTCTTCGTCGTACTGAAGCTCCAGAAGGGATGCGCAAACATCTCCTGATGCTTTGCTTTCCGTGCGGATGATGAAGTAGTCATTCAGGGACGGAGTGGAGTCCCTGATGTCGAATTCTGCCGTTGTCGCAAGGGCCCAGGAGGTTGCCGCCGATACGAAACGTTCGAATTGAAGCGGCGTGACGAGCGACCGGAGTTTTTTCCCGTGAAGCGCGGCCTGTGCGTCCAGGGCGCCTCCTGCGGGGCGGCCGGTGGTCAGTGCGTGCATGGACGTCCGGGCGTGCCGGGCGAAAGCTTGTGAGGTCACGTCAGGTGATTCGTCCAGCAGGTCGGCGATGTATATAAGAGTGATCAGCCGCGTGACGGTGCACAGGACGTCGGGTTTCGCTCGGGGCATATTCATGGCGAGCGATAGCCATGGTTGCCCTTTGGTGATGACCTCGCGCACCAGCATCGGCGACTTTCCGCCAAAGTCCAGCACGGTGTCCAAATGCCCGAGCAGGTCACTTTTCGCCATATCGACATGAGGGTTGATGCGAATCGGAACGGGCTCGTAGGCTGGTGGAATTAACATCTATGCCTCCCTCGCACCACGATGCCGCACGTTTTTCCTCTTACGCAAGGAGGAACATGAAGGTACCTTCGGTGATCTTTGAGGCGAGACAGTGGGCGGAGGGCGCCCTGCAGGAAGAGGTCGGCTCCCTGCATCCGGAACTGGCGAAAGTGTGCGGCTACGTCTTCGGCTGGCGCGACGAGCAGGGAGCGCCGGTGCAGGCCCGGGGGAGCCGGTATCTGCACGCAGCACTCGCGATGATCACCGGGGACCAGCTGGGCCGTCGGGATTCCGCTCTCGCCTCAGCCGTCGCACACGAGTTGGTGCACAATCTGTCGCTGCTGCACGACGACATCATCGATGACGACGACGAGCGGCGCGGGCGCCCTGCGGCGCATACGGTGTTCGGTCCCTCGATGGCGATCATCGCCGGGGACGCGGCGATCCCGCTCGCCTGCGGCGTCCTCCTGCGCGAGGACAACGGCCGCCAGGCTGCTCGGATGCTCACGGGTACGGTCATCGACGTGGTCGGCGGCTGGTCGCAGGACGAGGCGATGGCCGCAGCGGCAGACCTGGATACCGACGTCCAGGAAATTCTCTGCGGTGTCGGCTACACCCTGGGCCCCCTGCTGCTGCACTCCTCGGTGCGCGTGGCGAGCGTGCTGTGCGGAGGGCAACCCGACGCACTGCCTGGACTGATCGAGGCCGTGGGCCATGCCGGGCAGGCATGGAAGACGGCCAACGACGCGGAGAACTACTGGGACACCGGTGCTTCGGGCAAGCAATCACTGGCGGATCTCCGGCAAGGGCGGATCACCCTGCCGGTGGTCTTCGCAGCCGTCTCCTCACCCTCGTGCCGGAAGAAAATCGAGGAGCTGTGGCCGCGTCGCACCGACGAGGTCGTCCTGGCGGAGCTGGCCGGGCAGATCACCGCCTCGAGTGCGAAGCAGATGTGCACGGACCTGGCAGCCGCCGCCATGTCCCGCGCCTTCCAGGCCGTGGACTCCTCAGACCTCCGTCCGGACCTGCAAACGAAGATCACCGACCTGCTGCTCTACATCACGACGAGGGGGCAATCCCATGGCTGACCAGAGCGCACGCGAGGAACTCCTGGTGGATCTCGTGGACGACGAGGGAATCAGCGTCGGTACGGCCACCGTCGACGCCGCGCACCGCACGGACGTTCACAAGCACCGGGCGTTCTCGGTGATGCTCTTCGACGGCCGCGGACATGCCTTGATCGCCCGCAGGAGCACGTCCAAACTGCGGTTCCCCGGCGTCTGGGGCCCGTCCACCTGCGGCCACCCGGCCAGCGGCGTAACGCTCACCAGCTGCGGGCAGCGGCGCATCTTCGAAGAGCTCGGGGTCTCCGGTGTCGAGGTCCACGAAGCCGGCATCACCCAGTACCGGCTCGGCTACGGGGACTACACCGAGGACGAGTACAGCCATGTCCTGATCGGCTTCAGCCACGGCGAACTGAACCCGGACCCCCAGGAGGTGGGTGAGGTCCGCTGGATGGCGGTCGACGATCTCACCCGCGAGCTGAAAGACCACCCCTCGCTGTACGCGCAGTGGCTGAAGCCCGTGTGGGAGGTGGCGCTCCCCGCGGCGCAGGCGTCCGGAATGGTGAGCGTCGGCAAGGACATGCTGCGCAGCGAACGCGAGAAGGACGTCTACGCGTACTACGAGTTCAAGCGCGCAGACGTCATCAACACCGATGCCGGCGAGGACGACTACGTCCACTCGCACTTCTCGATCTTTCCCTACAACCGGGCCGCGCTGAAGGTAGCGGAGCCCCACCGGGAGAAGGCGGTGATGCGAGAGCTGCACCGGATCGAGAACCTCCAGGCGCAGGCCCTGGTCGACCTGCTCGGTGACCTTCCCCCCACGGCGAGGGTCCTCGATGTGGCGTGCGGCAGGGGCGGCACCTCGTTCTTCGCCTACGAGCGGTTCGGCTGCTTCGTCGAAGGCATCGACTTCTCCCCCTACCGCATCGAGTACGCCCAGAAGGTCGCCCGACAGCATGGCATCGCCGACCGCGTGACGTTCGAAGTCGGCAACGTCAACGCCACGGGCAAACCGGACGGCTACTACGACGCGGTGTACATCAACGAAGTTGCCCCGCACTTGGACTCGGTGGACGACCTGTGCCGCGAAGTCTCCCGGGTCCTCAAGCCGGGCGGGGTGTTCGTGTTCGTCGAGTGGATCGCCGACAGCGAAAACGCCCGCCACACACCCGAGGTGAAGTGGATCGACCGGAACTACTACACACAGATCCCCTCCCGCCCCACGGTACTCAAGGCGATGACAGGAAACGGCCTGTATCCCCGCCATCTGGAAGACCGAGCACACGACGTGCTGCCGTATTGGGAGCTGCGGCAGGCATCGAAGCACCGCACAGGAGTGGAAAGCCCCTTCTACACCGCATTCCAGAACGGAATCCTCAACTACCTGCGGATTGTGTGCGACAAACAGCCCTAGGCCCTTGCAGATTATCCGACTGCGGGTTTGGGAGCCTCGTGCGTTGCGATGGAGAACAGGGTTGCCGGCCGAGCCCAGTGACAGCTTCGGGCTGGCCGCCGGCCTCCCTCTCCCGCAATGCCAGATCCGCGGCGCCGCTCGGCTCGTTAGGCACGGCAGTGTACGGCTCCGGTACGGGTGGAATGCTCAGGCGCGCACTACGTGAACGACCAGGGCCCCGTCTAGGACGTGTCCGGCCGATCATGTTCGAAGCCAGATGACGAGTGCTGCGGCGGTCGCGGTGCCGAGGTAGACGTAACGGCGCTTGTCGTAGCGGGTGGCAGCCACCCGGGACTATTTCAGACGGTTGATGGTCCGCTCGACGGTGTTGCGCTTCTTGTAACGCTCCCCGTCGAAACCGGGTGCCCGTCCGCCGCGAGAACCCTTGCGTAGGCGGGCGGCCTGGCTGTCGGTCTTCTCCGGGATCGCGTGGCGGATTCCTCGACGCCGCAGGTATTCGCGGAGGAGCCCGTTGCTGTAAGCCTTGTCGGCAGCCAGGCTTTCCGGCTTCCCACGCGGTCTTCCCGGCCCGAGTCTGGGCACTCGGATCTTCTCCATCACGGCGATGAACTGCGTGCAGTCCGCCCGCTGACCTGGGGTGACGATCAGAGACAGCGGGCGGCAGCGGCCGTCCGCGCTCAGGTGCAGTTTGGTGGTGAACCCGCCGCGCGAGCGGCCCAGGCCCTCACCTCCTGCACCACCTCCACCAGGGCGGGCGACGAGACTTCGCCACGGCCTCTCGTGCTGGTGTTCTGCCGCTGCGTCCCCTTTTGACGCAGGAGCAGGCGGCGGTTCGGTGCGAGCGCCGGCCGCATGGTGATGCGCGCGGACGATGGTGGAGTCGACCGAGATGTCCCAGTCGATCTTGCCTGCTGCGTCGGCTGCGGCCTGGACCTGCTGGAGCAGTCGTTCCCAGGTGCCGTCGGCCGCAGGTGGTGGGTGCCGACGCGGGTCGTGCACGAGCCCCGGCCGGGACTGTCCTACGCCCGCAACACGGGCATCGAGGCCGCCACCGGCCGGTGGATCCTCGTCACCCACCCGTAAGCGGGACAAGCACGGCGTCGTGATCCGCGACAGCAGTCCCGGCTACCGCATGGACGTTGTGGCAGTCATCCAGGAGCTGGGCTACTACAAGGAATTGTTCTCAGCCGACGGCTATATGTCGGCCTTCCGTCCGTGGGGGCGACGCACGGCGTACTCCGTCGCCGGATGGCCCGTCAGACGGGAAACACGACACCGCCGCTGAGCAACGACGTCTTCCAACCGCTTGTCGCGGCGGCCCTGTACGTGGTGGAGGTGCTGGCGCCGCACGTCACGGAGCTGCAGCAGGAGTTGCAGGAGATGGTGCCGAATCGACCGGGCCGCAACAACCGGGAGCGTCCGGACTGGAGGGTCGAGGTCGCGCAGGCCATCGACCGCCACATACAGGAGGCCGATCCGTTCGATGTCGCACTCGATCACGTCGTAGCCGAGCGGCTGGCGGACGGCTGGGGTCCGGACGATCCGCTGCTGCGGGTGAACCTGATCTCCCTTGCCCACGAGACCGGACGGCACGCCTTCCACTACACGTGGCTGCCCACGCTGCGCGGCCACCTGGAGAAGGCCGTCAGGGAAGTCGGCCGGCCGAAGCCGAGGTGGCTACTCATGGTGGCGAGCCAGAGATCGAGGTGGGCGGCGGGTTCGTCGTGACGGACCTCGATGCCGGTCCACTGCTCACGGGCGGGATGACTGAGGGCCTGGGTGAGGGCGGGCTCGTCGGGCAGGTCGTCTGCGTCGAGCTTGAGGATGACGTCGTCGGCCCCCCTGCTCCGGCATCCGGGCCCGAGACGACTATTCGTGTAGGCATCAGCTCGCTGCGAGGCCTCTACCCTGTTCAGAGGGACTATGCCTGCGCTGCTTGCCCTCGCAGGAACGATCCCATGTCCGCTGTCGTCTCCGACCGTGAAGGTGGCCGATGGTGCTTGAGCAAGGGTTTCTTCCGGCACTCGCCCCGACGATGATCTCCTCCCAGCACGGCCACCTGGCCGCGGTACCCGCCGCAGGCACCCCCCAGCAGCGTGTACACGGCCTGCGCGAAGTAGCGGACGCAAGCGCCGAACCCATCCTGCTCGACCCACTCCTCCACCTGGCCGAGCACACGGAGCACCTGGCTGCAATGGTCGTGCCCCACCCGACCGTGGGGCAGCAGCAGTGCTCTGAATTGGTCGCGGCCTCCGGTCCCGGCACAGGACGGACGCAGTGAAGGTCTGCGTCATCGGTTCAGGTATCAGCGGTATAGCCGCCGTACGCGCACTCCAACCCCACCTGCCGGCCCACGCCCTTCACTGGATCTCCGAGGATCCGGAGGCCGGAGGCTTGTGGAGCCCCTCCTCACGGAACAGCAGGGCATATGACGCCTTGTACCTGAACACCACTCGGGAGCAAAGTGCCTTCACGGGGCGCCCCATTCCTGCCAAAACTCCGGTCCACTATCTCCACCACTCACACTATGCGGCGTACTTGAAGGAGATCGCAGCTGAGTGCCAAGGCGCCGAGCGACACTGGGAGTGCCAGGTGACCTCGGTCGCCCGGCATCCCCAGGGCGGCTGGGCAGTCCACTGGGTAAACCCCGATGGTTCGGTCTCTGGCGCAGAGTTCGACGCAGTCGTCGACGCGTCCGGCCACACTAGCGAACCCCGTGGCCCGACGGTTCCGGTGGCGACCAATCGCACATACGCGTATACGCACTCATCGGCATACCGCACCCCGGAGCCCTACCGCAAGGCGCACGTTCTCGTGGTGGGAAATGGCTCCTCCGCCGTCGATATCGCCAGTGACCTCGTCGCTACATCCGCCAGCGTCGGCATCAGCATCCGGACACCGAGGTGGCACCTGCCGAAGGTTGCTCCGGAAAGGCCGGTCGACCATCCCGTGCAGGGCTGGCTGCAACGGACTCCCCTCGTCGGCCGCATCGTCGCGCGGATCGCGGACTCGACAGTGCAGCGGCGGCTCACGGACTCCTACACCCACTACGGACTGCCTACTCCCGATAGACCACTGGCCTCCTCGTTCCCCGTGCTGAGCGACCACTTCCTCTCGCACCTGGTCCATGGCCGGATCCGCATGTATCAGCGCGTCACGGCCCTGGGGAAGGAGACGGTGCAGTTCGGCGACGGGACAGCGGCGAGGTTCGACGCGGTGATCGCCGCCACGGGGTTCCGGGATAGCTCGCCGCACTTACCGGCCGACGTCCAGCAGGTGCTGCGGGAGGGTCGTCTGGGTTTGGCACTGCAGCCGCCCGGAGGCGACGGCCTGTTCCTCATGGTTCGATTTCGGTGCGGTGAGGCAGCAGTTCGGTGCGCCGAGATTCAGGCGGCAGCCGTAGCCCGCGCGGTGTGTCGGCCACGGTTCGGCACGCGTTCGTCACCCCCTGGTCCGGCCAGCCCGGTGACTTCTCGCATCACAGTCCGCACTTTGGAGAAAGTTTACGGGGCATACCGATGAAGATTTCATATGTCGAGAAGGCTAATGTCGCCAACATATGGACGGTACGGCCATGCCTCCGACAGCACAGCCAGCGGTCAGGTGCTCTGGAGCCGCCACAGACGGGCGCGGCGGATGCAGTCGCGGGCGCCAGCATGCCGCCACTCGCGAGACCTCCCAGCGCAAGCACGGAGGCGGACAGCAGGCCAGTCATACGCTTCATGGAAGCTTCTCCTTCAAGACGGGTGGATCCTCCATAACCAACGCGATGTCTGACAGAAAGTGACGCGGAGCGACCAAGCCATGTCCAGTCGGCTCAGCTCAGTTGGCCAGCAAATTCGAAAGGAAACGGCTTCAGTGGATCCAGGTCGAGTAGCCTCCCATCACTGTCAGCGGCTGGGCAGAGGCGCGTTCGCATCCGACCGTCCTTGGTCTCCTATTGGCTTATCAACCGATTCTGGGGAAGCGCGATGAGTGGTGCCAGCAAGGCCCGAGAGGTGAGTGGGGACTGGCCTAAGGAGGTCGCATCGCTGGTCAGAGCGTTACGGCGAGACGCAGCTTGGCTGGAAGAGGTGGCCGTACGGCTAACGCCCGGCCGTCGACGTCTGGTTGACGTGGGGTGCGGCGCCGGGGGTATGGCGCTGGCCTTGAGCGAGGCTGCTGGTTCGGACGCGCGGGTGGTGGGTCTGGACGGTGAGGAACTGCTGTTAGCGCATGCTCGGCGGCTGGCGGCCGAGCGCGGGTTCATTGGTATCCAGTTTGTCAGCTTTCGCCTGGAGGACGGGGTGAAAGCGTTCCACGAGGCGGTCGGTTGCGTCCCGGACCTGATCTGGGCTTCTCACGTGGTCCATCACACCACCGACCAGCAGGAGACTCTCAATATGCTGGCCACGGCCCTCGCCCCCGGCGGTCAGCTGGCGATCTGCGAGGGCGGATTGCCGATGCGGTTCCTCCCGTGGGACGTCGGCCTTGGCCGGCCCGGCTTGGAAGCCCGGATGGAAGTGGCGCAGGATCGCCGGTTCGCGCGGCGGCGCGATGATCTACCGGGGGCGGTGCCGATGCCCTACGGCTGGTGCGAGGCGTTGCGAAGGGCGGGGCTGCGCAACGTCATGTCGATTCCTTACGTCATCGATAACCCGGCGCCTCCCGGTAGCGACGTAATGATCGATGTGCTCGATACTCTCAGTGCGCAGATAGCCAAGCTGACCGAGAGTGATCTGTTGGACGAAGCTGACGCCGTGACGTGGGGTCGGTTGCTCGACCCCGACGATTCGGCCTGGCTGGGGACACGTGACGACGTCCATGTGCGCACGCTGCGTCAGGTGGTCATCGGAGAGCGTGCGTAGAGCGGTCGGTTGAGCGCCCGTTGTACGGGCGATCGCCGTCTCCAGGATGGGCCGAGGCGTGTTGCATCATGAGCTGGCGCAGTGCCTCTGCGCGGGCGACGATCAGGCGCCCGCGTTCCTCCCGCCGTCCCAGGTCCGTGTGGTACGGCTGCGCTGTTGTCTGCTCTGTGTGCTGGCGGTAGAGCAGGCTGGGTGTGCGCATGAAGTATCCATCGGAGACGGTGTTGGCGGCCATGAGCAGTCCCGTGTCCTCAGCACCGGGGAGTGCCATCCAGCCACCCAGGGCTAGGAGCAGGGAACGGCGTATACACAGCGTTCCCGGCACCACCGGGGGGAATCCGCCGGTCTCCACCCAGTGCGACAACACCTCGTCCTTCTTGATGGGGCCTTCCGCAGGAGGTTCCCATGGCCTTGCCGAACCATCGGGTAGCAGCGAAAGTGCCTGTGAGGTCACCCAGCCCAAATCTGGGTAAGTGGTGAGAATTTCGATGTCCCTGGCCAATGCCCCGGGAAGGAGGGTGTCGTCGGCATCCAGGGTCCGCACCAGCTCACCCGTCGTTCGGGCCAGGGCCAGCGTGCGGGCAACAGCCGGGCCTCCGGCACGCCCGGACCCTAGGCTGATCCGTGGGTCACGGGGAAGGGCAGTCGCGATGCTGCCTGTTTCGCCGTCCTCTTGGACGACCCACTGCCAGTCCCATCCATGGGGCATGAACTGTTCGATTATGGACGCGGACACCTCACTCATGAACCTTGAGTAGGGAGCGTGAGCGGCGGTGAGGATGGAGATCACACGAGTCATGTAAGTCCTAAGTGAGCGTTGAATGGATCGTCCGGTTCAGGCCCGTTGCGTGTCTGGGGGGCGAGGAAGCAGAAGCCCGGTTTCGGGCTCGGCGAGGATGCCGCGGCCGGCTAGGCGCTTGGCGCGAACGCTCGCGGTATGCCGCGGCTCGGTACCGTTACCCAACGTCCGGCAGAGGTGCGCAGGCGTGGTCGATGACACCGCCTGCGGCACGCTCACGCTTACGCAGGCACCGGATGCGATGGCCGAGATCATCCCTACGTCCCGTGGGAATTGCCGCATCATTCGTCTCCTGCGGGGCAACCCTCATCAGCCGGAGCGCATGAAGTGCCCGGTGGCCGAGTGGTCGTCCCAGGCGAGCAGACCGGCACCGACGCACGCCGCCTGATCACCCAGCTGAGCTACGGCTAGCTCCGGCCGGCCGAAGGAGCACCGACGTGCCACGGCCTCGGCGAGCGGAGTGAGCAGCAGGTCACCGGCGAGTGCGAGGCCGCCTCCGACGACGACCAGGGCCGGGTCCACAACGGCGGCGCAGATCGCCACCCCCTCGGCGAGGGCCTCGATCGCCTCGTCCCATACCTCGGCCGCGGCGCTCTCGCCGCTGATGGCTCGGCGCAGTACCTCCTCGGCCGGTACCCCGAACTCTCCGGTGGCCCGCCCATATTGTGAGCTGACGGCCGCTGCGGAGCCCACGGTGGCCAGACAGCCTCGCCTCCCGCACCGGCACAGATCGCCCGCTTCTGGCCGGACGACCAGGTGAATCAACTCGCCACTGCTCCAGTGCACGCCCGGAAACGGCCTTCCATCGAACATGAGGGCAGCGCCGACACCGGTACCGACTGGCATGAACAGGAAGTTCGACACGCCTCGTCCGGCACCGAGCCGGGCCTCGGCAACTCCACCTGCTCGGACGTCGTGCACGAGCGCTACCGGCATTTGCAGCCGCTCACACAGCAGTTGACGCAACGGCAGCTGTCGCCATCCCAAGGACAGAGACTCCACCCCCACCCCCGCCACCTCGTCCACAATCCCGGGGCAACACACTCCTACGGCCTGCGGGATTGCGCTGGCAGCGCGTCGCCGTTCCAGCTGCTGGGTGGCGAATTTCAGCACGGTGGCCACAACCGCCTCGGGCCCGTCCTCGCGGCGGGACGGACAACGGGCGTGGTGGGTGGCCGTACCGTCAGCAGCGACGGTGGCCGCCTTGATCGTGGTACCGCCGATGTCCAAGGCCAAAACCTGGCCCTGGGCCGCGTCATGCTCTTCCACGCTGCGCGCCCTCCCGTCGGCTGCGTGACCCGCAGTTCCCCCCGCCGGCTGGTTCCCCCATTCCCCTTCGCCCCGTCTCTGCCCTATCCCGTGTGGGCCACGTGGAAGAAGTAGAAGTACTCGCCCAAGACAGACCAGCCCCTCGCAGACGCCGCACCCCGAACCTTCCGCCGGGGCATCGAGCCGGTTTTGACGTTAGGACGCCTGACCAGCGCGGGAAAGAGTCAAGTTCCAGCCGCACCAGCCGGTTCACATCCCCGATGCCTTTGTCCCGTAGTCGGTCTCGACCTGCCGCACCGATCATGTATGGCGAGTGGTGTAACTCCGTTCCCGGTGACACAGTGCGCTCATCCGCCCCGTGCGGCATCTCGTCGAGGCCGGTGGTGCACGGCTGCGCCCCCGTCTGCTGCTGGCGGTGATCGACCTCCTCGGCGGGGACACGGCTCGGTACGTGCCCCTCGCGGCGGCGATGGAACTCATGCACACCGGCTCGCTCATCGTGGACGACATCCAGGACCGGGCCACCCGCCGACGCGGCCGGGCACCGTCGCACGCCGTCTCCGGACTGGCTGCCGCCGTGAACGCCGGCACCGCCGCGTACTTCACCTTCGACCAGGCGCTGCGGGCCGCCGTCACCGAAGCCTGCCTGCGCGTGCTGCGCGCGGGCCACGCCGGGCAGGGCCTTGACCTGGCGGGCCACCGCGCAGAGATGGACGCCGCGGTGGCCGCCGGCTGTGGCCGCCAGGTGCAGCAGATGGTCCGCCTCACCCACCGGCTGAAGAGGGGTGCGCCGGTCCGCGCAAGCCTGGAGACCGGGGCCCTGCTCGTTGGCGCCGACCCGCAAGTGCAGACCGCCCTCGGAGCATTCGGAGAGGTCTTGGGAGTCTCGTACCAGGTCATCGACGACGTCCTCGACCTTGACGGCGTGACGAGCGGCGGAACCGCGACAAAGCGGGCCGGGGAGGACCTGTTCAACGGAAAGGTCACCATGCCGCTCGCCCACGCGGTCGACCTGCTTCGGCAGGCCCACATGACCCGACTGTGGAAAGGACTTCGCGCGGGCCGTGCGAGCAGACGCCAGGTCGCTACGGCGGCAGACGCACTGCGGGCGTGCGGCGCTGTGGAAGCGAGCCGCAGCGAGGCGTACCAGAAGCTGCGTGACGAGCGGCATCGGGTAGAGGACCTGATCGGGGACAACCCGAAAGCCCGAGCGTTATGGGAACTGGCTCACCAGGCCGTCATCAGCCGATCGCGCAGCGCCTGAGAAAAGTACCGGGGCGTGCGGGTGTGAGTGTGGCTGCGAATGGCTCCTCCGACGTGACGGCCAGCAGGTCGCGCCTGGCATAGCGCCAGCACCGGCCATCTCGACGGCCGGAGAGACGCAGAAAAGCGGTCGGCCCCAAACGTAGTGGGGCCGACCACCTCCGTAATCTTCCCAGACCACCCACCCATAAGGCTGGCCGATCGCCGCCTTGGGCTCGACTGTCAGTGCCCCACGAGACGATGACGCCATGACCACGGATCCGACCATCCACGCCGACCGGTAGATCCCCGCGTGGGCCCCCACCATCGGCACCGACTGGACCGCCTCGCTCTCCCAGCTACATGAAGACCTGCGTGTACTCGACCCCGAATACCGCATCGAACGATTCGGCACAAACCTCGGAGGCTTGCGTGTTACGGTCGCCGACCGTTTGGCGAGTTCGCCGACCGGGCGGCCGCCCTCACCCACGCCGCTGAGACCGCCTCCGAACAAACCTGCGGCAACCCCGGCCGCGTACGCCTCCGCGGCGACGGACCGCCAACCTGGATGCAGAGCAGCTGCGACACCTGCCGCACCCTCCCCATACAAAACACCACCTCGACGGGCGGCACTGAGATCAACCGCCTGGGCGCCTCCCACCCGTAGAGTTCTCCTCGGCCGCCGAGTTCGACAAGGCGTGATGTCCGCCACACCCGCAGCGGGGAATCGGACACGATGGTCCGTTGTAACAGGACACGCGCCAGAGACTCGGCCCTGGCCCAAAGCGACACGACCTGCGAGGGACACGGTCTCTGCGGAAACAAACCTGCTGCGCGAACTCCGCTACTCGGCCTCGGCGTTACTGGCCTTTCCGTTGGGTTGTCGGGGGTGATGTTGGAAGGTCGTTGCGGTATGCCGTTGGTATGCGATACGCGCAAGGGGGAGGGCTCAGGCCCCATGAACAAGCTGCCCGGGAACGGATACGCATGCTGGCAGCGAAGGGCTTGGTGCGGGGCGAGAAGAACACGGCCATCGAGAAGGACCTGCGGGTGAGTGTGCGTTCGGTCGAGCGGTGGCGGCAGGCATGGCGGGAGAAGGGAACCGCTGGCCTGCGTTGTTCAGGGCCGTCCAAGGTCCCGAAGGTCGGCCCGGAGGAGTTCGCCCTGCTGGAGGCGGAACTGCCCCAGGGAGCGGTAGCGCACGGATGGCCGGACGAGCGGTGGACCCTGTCCCGGGTGAGGGCGCTCATCGGCTCGAAGCTCGGGGTGGGGTTGTCTCTCCGCGGAGTGTGGGAAGTGCTGCGGCGTCACGGTTGGTCGTGCCAGCGGCCTGCCCGGCGGGCCGTCGAGCGTGACGAAACGGCCGTCGTGGGCTGGGTGAAGGAGACCCGGCCGTCGGCAAAGCAACTGCGGCGGCGCTCGGGGCCTGGCTCGTGTTTGAGGACGAAGCCGCTGTCTCGATGACGTCGCACCGTGCACGCACCTGGGCTCCCAAAGGCAGGACTCCGGTGGTCCGGTTCAACGGAGCCTCCCGCGGGCGGGTGTCCCTGGCTGCGCTCGCCTGCTACAAGCCGGGCGAGCGCAGCCAGCTCATCTACCGGCCACGGATCCAGGGCCATCACCTGGGCAGTCAGCGGGGTTTCACCTGGCAGGACTACCGTGACCTGCTGGTCCGGGCTCATATCCAGCTCGGCGGGCCCCTTGTGGTGATCTGGGACAATCTCAATGTTCACCGCAGTGCCGGTATCCGCGCATACGCCGCCGAGCACGACTGGCTGACCATCGTCTATCTGCCCACCTACTCGCCCGACCTCAACCCGGTCGAGGGCATCTGGTCCCTGCTGAGACGGGCCGTGACCGCGAATGTCGTCTTCAGCGACCGCGACCAGCTTGTCCAGGCAGTCCGCCGTGGCAAGCGGCGAATCCAACGCGCCCCGCACCTCATCGACGGCTGCCTGGCAGGCACCGGCCTCGCACTCCCGGCCACATGACACGAGCCGACAACCCAACGGAAAGGTCAGTAGGTCGGTAGGAGCTGCTCATGGGCTTGAGGACAACTCCTTCGATGCCTCTCTCCGCCCACGGATCCGACAGCCACTCCTCGATCTGCTCTGCTGACGTCGTCATGGGGCACAACGTCCACGGCGGGCCGAGCTGAAGGTCCCGAAAGAGCTGTTCCAAGATGGCCCGGCGCTCCCGGTAGGGCAGAGCAGTAACGTCTCCCGAACCAGTGTGAATCACATCGAAAACCACATAGTGGGCGGGTTCTCCTGATGCCAGTCGGGCCGCAGCCGCAGCACCGCTGCCTATCCGCTACTGAAGCCGGTCGAACGCAAGCCTCTGACCGGCCCACACGACCAGCTCGCCATCCAATAGCAGCCCCACGGGCAGGCCCCGGACGGCTGCCGCGGAAGCGGAATTAGAGATTCTCGCCGCTATATAAACAACAAGCCTTTGAATTTCTCGATGCGGAGCGCGAACCGCCCGGAAGCTCCCTTTTTATCCCTATGGCGCCTGCGGGTCAGCGTGTTTGTAGGTTGCACGTGCTCGATCATTCCCCCTATGATCCGGCAGGGGATCGGGGTGACTTCCCGAAATACACTGAACTTTATATGGGGGAACAATGCGTTCACTGGGCCGCAGTCGAAAACTGCTTGCCGGTACGGTGGTATCTGCTACCGCGCTGCTGGCCACACTCACTCCGGCCGTGGCGGCGGATAATCCGGCGCAGGATGCCGCCAAGAAGGCCCAGCTGCATGCGCTGCTGGCGGCGATCGATGTGACGGGTTCGGCCCTGGATTCGGGCCAGGAATCCGCGATTAGCAGACACTACGCCCTCCTCGACCTCCTCCGGCAGCAATTCCCCGAGGTGGCCCGGAAGGTGTCCGATCCTCGGCAGTTGGAGGTGACCGCGAAGGAGGCGGTCGTCACCGAGGACGGGGAGATCGTGTCTCCGGAAACCGGAAAGCCGCTCGGCAAGGACGAACTTGCGGCGATCGAGCCTCCTGCCGACGCCCAGGCGAGCGAGCCCTCCGAGGAGCAGGAGACGCCCGAGGAGACGGATGCCGATCCGAACGCCCCCGCGGAGGGCGATGCCGCGCTCGCGGCGGCCGCCGTCCGGGGTGGCAAGTGGAAAATGACCCATATCACCTACACCCATCGCAGCTATTTCGGTAACACGATCTTCAAGTACCACACGTATGCGCGCTTCAATTACAAGGGCGGCAAGGTGCGCGCCTGGGGCAAGCGGTACGACAACACCAGCAATGAGGACAGCGGGGTCGACGTCGGCGGCAGAGTGATGAACCGCAAGTCAAAGGTCCCGGCCTCCTCTGCCACTTCCATCATGAAGCGCAAAGTCACGTTCAAGATCCCGGTCTACGGTGAATACGCGATCGTCTACCCCTGGGCCAAGGTGAAGGTTTACGGCTCCGGCCGGACGAAGATTGTGGACACCGGCGCCTGACGCAGGAAACGTATCTCTCCTCAATGGCGTAAGCCCTCTCCGGCACGTATCAGACATCGTGCCGGAGAGGGCCGCTTTTTGTTCGCTCCGGCTTTGGCTAGGGTGGAGGGCATGCGACGATGTCGGGGAAAGATGTGGCCAAAGGGGTGCCGTGTCGGGAGACGAGCTGCACCGATTCGGACGCCCGGAGGAGGCAGGCACGTACTCCGTCCCACTTGATCTCAGCCGCGTACCCCTCCAGGGGTGGCAGGACCTTCACCGGAGCCGCCAGCATCGGCTTGGGGACGTCGAATTCATCGGGCACACGGCCACGGTCAGGGCCTGCCAGCCACGATGACGGTCGGGCGCGCGGATGCGGCGACTCAATCACCCCGATAGCGGTCTGTCGTCCTCCACGCGATGGCCTCAAGCGTTCTACGGTGGTCAGCCCACCGCGGCCCACGGACCGGGTCGCGGTGGGCATCAACGGCTCGGTCAGGTCCCACATCGCACCAGTGATCACTAATCGGACGGACACATCCGATCAACTGACTTGCCGACCTAGAGACACGCGCTAGGCCCCGTGACCTGTTCTCGTCGTTGGTGTCACTGTCGAGGTCAGCTCTCGACTGGGTACCGGCTGGTGATCGCGACGCGGTTGAATGCGTTCATCAGGATTGCGAGCCAGGAGATGGCCGAGACCTGGTCTGCGGTGAGTACGGCCGTGGCAGCGTTGTAGTCCTCGTCGCTGACGTGTCCGTCCGACACGCGTGTCACCGCCTCGGCCAGGCGGAGGGCAGCGCGGTCGGTCTCGGAGAAGTAGCCGGTCTCTTCCCATCCGGGCAGTACGGCGATCCGGTCGGGGTTTTCGCCCTTCTTCAGGGCGTCGCGGGTGTGCATGCGCAAGCAGAACGCGCACCCGTTGATCTGGGAGATACGGATCTTGAGCAGCTCGACCAGGAGCGGGTCGAGGACCGCTGCGGCAGCGGCCTTTTCCACCTCGGACGACAGGGCGATGAGGGCCTTGTAGGCGGCCGGGTGCTGCTTGCCGATGTTGATCCGCTGGGGGTCGTTCATGGTTCCTTCGATTCGTCGCTCGTTTGCTGTCTCATCAGGGAGACGAGATAGCCCCTGCGGGTGTGACAGCTCAGACGCGCACGAGTTTGTCGGGATTGACGACCCGGCGGTACGCGGTGATCAGACCGTCTGTGATCTGGACCGTGTCCACGGAGTGAACCCGGCCTTCGCGGTGGAACACCAGGGCGAGCTCGCCGCCGACCTCAGCGAAGTCGATACGGTCCGGATGCCACTGGCGCCCGACGCGCACCATGACCTCGGCGATGCGCTCACCGCCGTGGATGAGCTTGCGTGCCGCGGCCACGTTGCCGCCACCGTCGGTGACGAAGACGGCGTCCGGGTGCAGGAGCCTGACCAGGCCGGCCAGGTCCCCGGCCTCGTACGCGGCGCGGAAAACCTCAAGGACACGTTCGCGCTCCGCCTTCGACGCCTGCGGCATGGACTGCTTCGCCTTGGCCACCCGCCGTCGCGCCCGCGAAGCGAGCTGCCGGGCGCCCGGCACGGAGACGTCCAGCACTTCGGCGATCTTGCCGAACTCAAGACCGAAGACATCGTGCAGGACGAAAGCCACCCGCTCCGGCGGGCTCAGCTCCTCCATGATCAGCAGCATCGCCGAGCTGACGGACTCATCGACGAGTACCGGCTGCGAGGCGTCCGGGCCCGTCAGCAGCGGCTCCGGCAGCCACGGCCCGACATAGCTCTCCCGACGGACACGCGCACTCCTGAGAATGTCATACGACCGCCGCGCGGCGACCGTCACCAGCCAAGCCCGCAGGTCACCGATGTCCCGCAGATCCGCTCCGGCGGCCCGCAACCACACATCCTGGGTCACGTCCTCGGCATCGGCCACACTCCCCAGCAGCCGGTACGCCGCACCGAAGACCGCGGGCCGGTGACTCTCCCATCCGGCTCCGAGCGAGTCCTCCTGCTCAGACCACACGGACCCGTGCCCGTCACCCATGCAGATCGCAACCTCCTCCAGCTCGTCCAGCGTAGCCATCCGAACCCGGCCTATCTTTGCGCACACAACGAGCGCAGTCCCGCACCCCTGGCTGCAAGGGCGGGACCGGTCATAAGGAGCCGCCCCGGCGTGCCAGGTGAGATCGCGGTCCAGCCAGTCAGCGAGCCAGGTAGGTGTGCTGGAAGGGGGCGAGGACCGTCATGGTTGCGCCGGACTCGATGACCATGGGCAGGTTGTACAGCTCTTCGGCGATGTGCTGTGCGCAATCGGAATGAGCCCGCCCGTGGGGTGCTGGAACGGGCGGGGTAGAGCCGCAGTCTTCTGCGGCCGATGGCCGGACCCCTTGGCCCTGGTACGGATCCACGTGTCGGCATCGACATGGATCGTCCAGTTCATGGTGAAGCGGACTAGTCCGTCAAGTTCGGCCGGCAGGTCCATCTCTCCGCCTGGGTGACGCAGGCGGGCGTCAGTGGCGTCGAGCATCGGCAGGAAGCAGATGGCGTCGGATATGTACCAGGGGAGCTCTGGCAGGCAGCGTGCCGGGGCCATGCCGGCTGCGTCTGCCCACTTCTCGGGGTCGGCGGTCCATGACGTGTTGAGGCGGACGATCACGTTGGTCTCTTTCGCGTGGGGTGTGGGTACGACGGAGGCCAGGGGCAGCGCGGTCGGCGCTGTTCCTGGCCTCGTTGCCGGTTCTCTGGCCGGGGAGTGTGGTTCAGGCGTGCACGGTGGTGGGTTTGGCGGCGGCGCCGAGCATGGCGGCGCCCATCAGGTCTTGGGGCGTGAGCGGCTTCGCGCCGGATGGAAAAGCGATCTTGCTGTCGTTGCCCTTGATGGTCAGGGTCAGCGGCAGCTCGGCCTTGACCTTGTCGTCGAACTCGGCGAGGCCGGAGACCATGCCGTCGCGGATCGCGACGTCGACGGTGATGTCCTTGTCCGGGACGTCCTTGACGTCGTCGGACATGCGGTCGAAGCGGTCGCCGAGCTGGTCGGCTATCGGCTTGAGGCTGTTGATGAGGTCATTCGCGGTCGTCCTGGCCGACACGGTGACCTTGACGTGGTCGGCGCCTTCCTTCTTGCCCGCGCCCTTGAACTTGGCGTTGGTGCCCAGGCTCTTCTGTATGGCGGCCAGGACCTGCTTCTGGGCCTTCGCGTCAACTTTGTCGTCCTCCGCGCTGGCACCTTCTGGGAAGGATTCGGGGTCGATGACGACCCATTCGCCCTTCAGGCCGCTCTTGACGTTGCCCATGGAGGCCGGGAGCTCGTCGGCCTTCCGGGCCAGGCTCTCCATAGCGGCCGCCCCTGCCATGCTGTCGCCGCTCTCGTCCCCAGGCGGGCCGGTTCACCGAGTTCCTTGAAGTCGGCGCGGGCGTAGACCTTCTTCGCGTCGGTGCGCGCCTCGAGCAGGGGCTTGCCGCCGTTGCGGCTCAGCGCGACGGACCCGGCACCGCTGTCGTCGTCCTTGGAGACGCCCTTGATCGGCTTGCCGTAGCTCACCGCGTAGGACAGCTGGAGCCCGGCCAGTATGTCGGCGTCGCTGCGCTCGAAGTCGGGCTGATCACGCATGGCCGCGTAGACCTGATCTGCGGTGGCATCCAGGCGAATGTCAGCGGCGACAGCGTTCTGCTCGCCGAGCTTGCCGAAGGCGTCGCGGACCTTGGTTCTGGGGCACAGGGCCTGGGGCGGAGGTACTGGACGTCCTGGCCGGGAAGCGTGTTCTCGATATCGGCCCCGGCACGGGCCGCTACCCCGCCTACCTAGCCCGCAACCACGGTGCGCTCATCGTCGCAGTAGAAGCCTCGCCCACCCAGCACATGCGCGCTGTGACTACCTATGGCGATACCCCTGGTGTGCGGTTTGTGGAGGCGGCTGCCGTGGACTTCCTTCGGTAGGAGACGACCCCGGTCTACGACGTTGTGTACTCGGTTCATTGCTTCGGCTACATCGATCTGCACCGGCTCTTGGACGTTCTGGCTCCGCGTGTGAGGGCGGGCGGGAGCCTCGTCTTCTCCGTGTTGCACACGAACTCGGACGGGGTCGAGCCGGAGGTCACAGTCGCTCCGCGGGACGAGACACTCCGCCTGGCCGGCGGGAGTGAGCTGACGGTGCGCATGTGGGTCCTCAGTCCGTTGCTGTGGGAGGACCTCTTGGTCTAGGCGGGCTTCCTCGTGGAGCAGATCACCGTTCTGCGGGCACCGGAGCAGACCGACCCCGTCGCCTGCACACTGATCGTCGCCCGCCGGCAGCCGACGTGAGCTGCTGCGGGCAGCACCGCTCCGGCCGGGCCCGCCTGAGTGGGCCGGCCGGAGCTTACCGAGGGCCAATCGCTAGGGCCTGTCCGACGGGTCTGGCGAATATCCCATCGAGCAGGCCCCTGAACCGTCGGGGGTGCCGGGACGACTTCCTGACGTCAGGTGCTTGTGAGGTCGAGGGCGCGGACGGCGGAGTTGTAGGTGTTCAGCTGCCAGCCACCGGCCCCGGGACTGCACCTCAGTGAAGTGTCGGCTGTGTTGGAGACGTTGGTGCCTGTGTTGAAGGGCGTGTTGCCTGTGTTCGGCATGACGTTCGTGAATTGTGCGCCGTTGGCCGCGTACACGCACTGGTGCAGATTCAGATACCTGCCGCTTGTGAGGTCGAGGGCGCGAACGGCGGAGTTGTAGGTGTTCAGCTGCCAGCCACCGGCCCCGGGACTGCACCTCAGTGAAGTGTCGGCTGTGTTGGAGACGTTGGTGCCTGTGTTGAAGGGCGTGTTGCCTGTGTTCGGCATGACGTTCGTGAATTGTGCGCCGTTGGCCGCGTACACGCACTGGTGCAGGTTCAGATACCTGCCGCTTGTGAGGTCGAGGGCGCGAACGGCGGAGTTGTAGGTGTTCAGCTGCCAGCCACCGGCCCCGGGACTGCACCTCAGTGAGGTATCGGCTGTGTTGGAGACGTTGGTGCCTGTGTTGAAAGGTGTGTTGCCTGTGTTCGGCATGACGTTCGTGAATTGTGCGCCGTTGGCCGCGTACACGCACTGGTGCAGATTCAGGTAGCCCGCAGGAGCAGCGGCTGCCTGTCGAGCAGCCGTGGATGCCGGGGCAGGTGCTGTCATGGACGTGAACGCCCACAGACCTACCGTCGCCATGGCGATTGGCTTCCAGAGGCGTCTGATTACCGACCGAACCATTCCGTGTCCCCTCCTCGCACCCTTGCAGCCCGGCGGCACCGGGCAGCGATGGGAAGCGACTCCAGAGGAGCACGGGCAGCGCAGAGGCGTAATGCCTTGAGCGCTGATTCCACCCTATGAGGCGAAGAACCGACTAAGTGTGCACTTCGCGGCACATTAGCCATCGGACAGGCCCTAGCCCTGCGGACTCTGCTCGACTAGGTTCTGGACGATCTGCCCCGCTACCTGTGCTCGTCTTCGGCCGTGCCGCCGGCGCGTTCCCGCCCCTGAAGCAAACCTGTAGATCAAACGAACGATGGAGCATGGTCGTGCTGGACTTCGATGCCGAGGTCTTCGCCTCAGAGGGATAACCTCGCCCACGCCAAGGTCGTGACCCAGCTCGGAAACTGACAACGACCGCGCCCGGTTCGTTCGGTGGAGCTCATGGTCAGCCGGTGCCCGCCAAGCAGCGTCGCCGCCGCCCGCGACCGGGCCGCCCGAGCGCGGCAGCCCATAAGCCCTGCGCCGCGCGGCGCCCCACCGCTTCACCCTCAGCCCACTCAGCGACGTCCTCACGCACAGATGGCCCGGCTCCACCCCGCCGACCACGGCGGAACGCCGGCGAACCGGTCAACCGCGGGAGGCACGCGCGCTCCTGGCCTCGTCCGTCCCGCCTCGGCCCTGGTCTCGTATGGCTTCCGCCAGGTGACGTGGAGCGCTGTGTAACTGCCGTGGTTCTTGTTTCCTGCGCCGGACCGCCGGTTCATTACAGACGGAATGGGCGACACACATGGCCCTTTAGATCAGTTTTTGTTTTATTCATCCTATCTGTAGCGAAAGGTCGGCCAGGAGCTCTAGCATCAGCTGGTCGGCGGCTTTCCGGCTCCGGGCAGGCTGGGTGCGCGGGAGGTTCTGCGGTGGCGGACAGGGTGAAGTCGACCGAGCAGGAGCGGCTGGAGCGGCTGCGGGCCCAGCTGACGGGAACGGGTGAACCGGACCGGCTGGTGCGGGCGCTGGAGTCGGGCCCGTACGGCAACGTGCTGATCGGCGCGCTGCTGCACGGCGCGGACCGGCTGCGGCAGGGCCGCACGCCCACGGATCTGGAGCGGTTGCTGCTGGACGCGGTCGCTCCGGCGATCCCGGAGGCCGAGATCCGCGAGTGGGGCCGGGTGTACCGGGAGGTGGTGACCGCTCAGGGGCGGGCGGCGCTGGTGCCCGAGGTGATCACGGGGCGGAGCGTGGCTGAGGGATACGCGGTGGCGGACCTGCGCCGGGATTTCTCCCATGTCGTCGACGAGGCGCTGGCGGCTCCCAACGTCCGTGTGGTGGATGCGTTCGAGGCCTCGGAAGAGGGTGCGGACAGCGAGGCGTTCATCGCGGTGTGCAAGGAGCGCAAGCTCGGGATCACCGCGTTCGCCCCGCCCGCCGAACCCATGGCCGCCGCCCCGGCAGCCCAGGAACACACGCCGGATGGGGCCGGTGCGGACCCGGGCGTGGCCGCGTCGTTCCGGGTGAAGCTGGTGCTGGACAGCTTCAAGGTGGAACGGGCGGTCGGGGACCAAGGCGGCGGCAAGGACGAGATCTACTGGACCGCGGCCGCCGCCGGCCAGGGCGCCTACCGCTCAGAAGAGTTCGGTGCGATGAAGAAGGGCCAGACCCGCCACTTCGACATCTACAACAACATCCTCTACGACGCCCCCATGGGCCAGTTCGTCGGCGTGTCGATCCAGTGCTGGGAAGCCGACCAGAGCACCAGCGAATGGGACAAGGCCCTGGTCAAGGCGCTCAGGGAAGCAGCCGCCTCCCTGGAAACGCTCCTGCTCATCGACAGCTTTCTCGGTGTACTGCCCGTCTGGGTCGGGATGAGCTTCGAGATCGGCAAGATGTTCCTGCTCATCGCGGAGAAGCTCCGCAACTACGACGACCTCTCCGCCGAACGCAGCATCCTGATGGACCTCAATCAGCTGGCGAAGATGCACCACAGCGACTCCCCCAGGCACTCCTTTTCCTTCGACGGGGACGGCCGTCACACCCTGAAGATCAGGAGCGAGGGGGATCGGCCCACCTGGCCCGTCGGCACAATCGAGATCACCCGCTTCCCCCTGGGAGATCACGAGAACGGGACCATGGACGCGATCCCGGTGCCACTGGGATGGCGCAGCGAAAGCGCTCCGTGCCTGGTGGCCCACGGCGACACGCTGTACGCCTTCTTCTCCCGCCCCGACGACCAGCACCTGATGTTCAGCCACCTGCAGGGCCCCACCTGGACCGAGCCCGTTCCGGTCGGTGACTTCCACACCGTCCGCCAGCCGTCCGCGGCCGTCTACAACGGCACACTGCGGTGCGCCTTCTCGGACCTTGACGACGACGGTGCCGTCGTCATCAGTGACTACGACGGCACCACCTGGGGTCCCCGCCAGAAGACCGGCGGTAAATCGTGGCTGTACGGCCCGGGTCTTTCCCCCGACGGTTCCGCGGTGGCCTTCTGCGAAGGCAAGCTCGGGCTGTCGGGTGACGACTGGCCCTACACCATCGCCAACGGGCACGAAGCCACAAGCGGGCCGGCCGTCTTCGTCCACGAAGGCAAACTCAAGGTCGCTTACCGCATCTCCACGTTCCCCACGGTCATTCTGGACACCGTCGAACCCGGGCTTTTTGATCATAAACCCCGCTGGAAGAACGATATGCACGGCCCCGGCCTTTGGAACGGCGACACCGATCACGGGCCGGCGGCCGCCGAAGGCGGCGGGCGGGTCTACGTCGCCATCCGCGACACCGAGGGCAAACTGCAGGTGAACAGCGCACTCGCCAATGAGCGTTATTGGTGGATGTTCATCTGGCTGGGCTGGGACACCATCCGCACCATGGACGAGCCCTCCCTCGCCGCTCTTGGCAACCGCATGTACGTCATGTACCGCCGCGCCGAACCGGCTTAAGCCCTGAAGGTCACCGGGGCCGGCCTCAAGGCTCCGCCGAGGCCCGCGCACGCCACCACGCGAGCGAACCACGGCGGAGCCGCCCTGCCCGTGCCGCCGTGCAAGCCCAGACCAAGACGCAAAGGGGGCCGCAGAAACGGATCTTGCCTCGTCCCACTCAGTCTGGCAGAAAGTCCGCAGGCTCCTGGCGACTTGTACCCCAGCACAAGCCATCACCGCCAGCACGCCCGTCCCGCGTGGCTCACCTGCCGTACCCGGGTCGGGCCCGCGGCCTGGAGGGGTTTCTGCCCGTCGAGCCGGAGCTGTGGTCCTCGCGGCTGCACTGGCTCAGGCGTACTTGGCGAGGTCGCTGGCCTGGAGGGCGGCATTGTCGTTGATACCGATGATGTAGCCGTCCGGGTCCCGGAAGTAGAACTCACGCTGGCCATTGTGGTCGGTGACGGTGTCCTTGACGATCTCGGCATGTTGCGCGATGCGGTCGTGCACCGTATCGAAGTGGTCGACGGCGAGGTAGAACATGCCGGTGAAGCCGATCGGCCGGTCGGCCAGGACGGGCAGCCAGTTCTTGAGGTCCGTGTTGCTGTAGAGCATGGCGCAGAACGAGCCGTCGTAGAGGAGCATGTGGATGTCGTCACCGGGGCGGGCGGTGCTGGAGTCCACGTCGAATCCGAGCTTCTGGTAGAACGCGCTGCTGGCGGCGGTGTCCCTGACACTGAGACAGGGGGCAAACGGCATGATTTCCTCCCGGTGCTTTCGAGCCGTGCGAACGTGACGGTCGTTGGAATCGATGGCTTCGGTCTCAGCTGGTGGCGCTGATGCAGAAGGGCTGGCCCGAGGGATCGAGCAGGACGGTCCAGTGCTCCCCGCCGGGCTGGTGGTCGGGCTTGGTCGCGCCGAGCTCCAGCAGCCGCTTCTCCGCCGCCGCGACGTCGTCGAAGGCCAGGTCGAGGTGGAAGGCCAGCTCCTCGGCCGGCCAGTTCGGCGCCTGGAAGCCCTTGGCGGTGTAGAAGACGTACATCGCGTTGCCGTCCCTCACGGGGAAGGCGACCTCGTTGCCGTCCTCGTCGGGGTATGCCTGGCCGGGCTCCCGTCCCAGGGCGGCGGCGTAGAAGGCGGCGAGCTTCTTGCCGTCGTCGGCCCAGATCGCGTACGAGACGACCGAGCCGGCGCCCGGGCCCTTCTTCTCAGCGGAAGCGCTGGTCATGTCGGGTTCTCCATTCACGCTGGATAGTGGCAGACGGCCGGGCCGCCCGCGGACGAAACGGGCGTCTCGCCCGATGTCTCCGACGATAGGAGCGCTTTAGGACACCAAACGTCCTAAAGTCTCGTGGCAGCGGCGGGTACGCGAGATCCCGTCGCCCGTCATCCGCCTCTTGCGGCTGTTCTCGCATGTGCAGGCCCTGGGCGCCTGGGCCGGCACAGAGCCGGCCGGACGCCTGGAGGTCGCCATCCATCCATCAGACGCGACGTCGAGCACCTACGCCCACTGGGCTGCCCCGTCCAGGCCGGGGCCGATGGCAGCCTGGGCGACGACGAGGCCGTCGCCACCGCACTCGGGCGGATGACGGACGGCCGCCCGCAAGGGCGGGCGTAGAGAGGGTGCGGGCAGCTTGGGGCCAAGGCAGAAAGGGCGGGCCCGGGCACTCCTCAACGGCAGGGCCGGTGCGTCTTCAGTCGCGGGAGCCGCTGCCGGCAGCGTGCAGAGTGCGTCGGGCTGTGGTGCGGAGGTGTGTGAGGACGGCGGGGTCGGCGTCGAGGGTGTAGTCGGCGTCGAGGGCTGCGAGGGTCTGGGCGATGCGGGGCAGGGTGTCGGCGGAGCAGTCCACGGTGCAGGTGTTCTCGTCGAGGGGTCGGATGCGGTCGGCGAGGGCCCAGGTCCGGGCGCGGATGCTGTCGGCGGAGGCGTGCACGATGGCGACGGCGCGGTAGCGGACCGGTGCCGTGGCGATCTTCGCCGCCACGTAGGCGGCGGGGTCCGGGCCGGGGTCGGGCAGTGCCCGGGGTGGGACGCGGCGTCCGGTGGGTGAGGGTTGGGTGAGGCGGTCGAGGCGGTAGATGCGCCAGTCGTCGCGGTCGGTGTCGTAGGCGAGGAGGTACCACAGGCCGCCGGAGGCGACGAGGCTGTGGGGTTCGACGCGGCGGCGGGCCGGGGTGCCGTCGCGGGTGGTGTAGTCGAAGGTGACGATCTCGTGGTCACGGCACGCGGCGGCGAGGACGGTCAGGGTGGCGGCGTCGACGCGGGGGCCCCGGCTCTCCCAGGCGATGGTGCTGGTGGCCTCCTGCAGGGCGCCCACCTGGCCGCGCAGCCGGGCGGGCAAGACCTGTTCGAGTTTGACCAGGGCCCGCAGGGCGGTCTCCTCGATGCCGCCGAGCCCGCCGGCGGCGGTGCGCAGGGCCACCGCGACGGCCACCGCTTCGTCGTCGTCGAGCAGCAGTGGGGGCATGGCGGTGCCGGAGGCGAGGCGGTAGCCGCCGGCGTGGCCGGTGGTGGCTTCGACGGGGTAGCCGAGGGCGCGCAGCCGGTCGATGTCGCGGCGGACGGTGCGGCCGGTGACGCCGAGCCGTTCGGCGAGTTCGTGGCCGGACCACTCGCGGCGGGTCTGCAGCAGGGACAGCAGGCGCAGCATCCGTGCGGGCATGTCGGTGGTCATGCCGTCCACTGTGCCGGACTTGAAGGACGTGAGGTGTCCTAAAAGACCCCTAGCGTGGAGGCATGTCCGAGAACAAACCTCTCCTTTCTCCCGCAGAAGCGGTGGATCCGCGTCGTTGGGCAGCCCTGGCCGTCGTCCTGATCGCCGCGTTCATGGACGCGGTCGACGTGACCGTCGTGCACATCGCGATCCCCGACATCCAGGCCGACACCGGCGCCTCGCTGTCGCAGATCCAGTGGATCACCGGCGGGTACGCGCTGGCCTACGCCCTCGGACTGATCACCGGCGGACGGCTCGGTGACCTGTTCGGCCGCAAGAAGGTCTTCCTGCTCGGGATGGCCGGCTTCACGCTCACCTCTTTGGTCTGCGGCACCGCGGGCAGTCCCGAGGTCCTGCTGGCGGGGCGCGTCGCCCAGGGGGCGATGGCGGCGCTGATGGTGCCGCAAGTCCTGTCGATCGTCCACGTCACCTTCCCCAAGAGCGAGCGCGGCAAGGTCTTCGGCATCTACGGCGCCGTCATGGCGCTGGGCACCCTGGCCGGTCCCCTTGTCGGTGCGCTGCTGGTGCAGTGGAACCTCGTCGATCTCGTCTGGCGGCCGATCTTCCTGGTCAACCTCCCCCTGGGCATCGCGGGCCTGATCGCCGGCGCCCTGCTCATCCGCGAGTCGAAGGGCGAGCGGGCACAGCGGCTGGACGGCGTCGGTGTCGTGCTGGCCACGGTGGGTCTGCTGATGCTGGTGCTGCCGCTCACCCAGGGCCGTGAACTGGGCTGGCCGGTGTGGACGTACGTGTCGATGGCCGGTTCGCTGCCGGTCCTGGCGCTGTTCGTGGCCTGGGAGCGGCGTCTGACACGACGCGGCGGCTCGCCGCTGGTGGTGCTGTCGCTGTTCTCCCGCCGCAGCTTCGCCGGCGGGCAGAGCGTGCAGCTGCTGTTCGGGCTCGCCTCGGGGGTCTTCTTCCTCGCCTGGACGCTGTACCTGCAGCTCGGCCTGGGCTTCTCGCCGCTGAAGGCGGGGCTGTCGGGGATGCCGCTCTCGGCGGCGATGATGGCCGGCGCGGGCCTGTCCATGCAGGTACTGGTGCCGCGCTTCGGCCGGCGCGCCCTGCAGGGTGGTGCGCTGCTCGCAGTGGCCGGGATGCTGCTCTTCGTCGCCTTCGCCTCCGGTCACGGGCAGGACATCGCGCTGTGGCAGACCATGGTGCCGCTGATCCCGATGGGCCTGGGCATGGGGCTGATCGTCGCACCGCTGACCGACCTGGTGCTGTCCGAGGTGCCGCACGAGCACGCCGGTTCCGCCTCCGGGCTGACCAACACCACCATGCAGCTCGGCCAGGCCGTCGGCGTCGCCCTGTCCTCGGTGGTCTTCTTCGGCCACCTCGGCCCCGGCGACCCGGCCGCCCAGGCCCACAAGATGCCCGACGCCTTCAGCGGATCCCTGTGGTACGTCGCCGCAGCCTTCGCTGCCGCGTTCGCCCTGCTGTTCACCCTGCCCCGCCACGCCGGGGCGTCCTCCGCGGACGGCGCGCCGGAACACACGGAGAAGAAGAAGCAGGAACCACAGCTCATCTCCTGACAGCCCCATTCCTGCCACCCGTACGGATCTCACCAGGGCCCACCCGGGCCCAGCCCGGGACACGCTGCCCTCAGATCCCCGAGAGCTCCCTCATCCCCCCGGGCCGGCGGCTGCCCCAGCCGGTCCCGCCCCTCTCAGCGAAAGGCTACTTCCATGAGCTTCATGTCCCCCGGTTCGGTCGTCTGGTTCGAGATCGGCACCGCCGCCCCCAAGACGGTGCAGGACTTCTACGGCCCCCTCCTCGGCTGGACTTTCGAGGTCGATCCGGACTCCTCCGTCGACGGCCGCACCTACACCCGCGTCATCGCCCCCGGCGCACCGTGGCCGATGGGCGCCGTCCAGCAGGGTGACACCGGCGGGGAGGTCATCAACCTCTCCATCCTGTCCACCGACGTCGCCGCCGACGTCGACAAGCTCACCGAGCTCGGAGCCGACATCGTCGTCCCAGCCACCGCGGTCGGTGACGTGACGGTCTTCGCCCGCCTGAAGGACCCGCGCGGAAACACCTTCTCCCTCTTCTCCCGTGGCACCTCCGAGGACCTGGCCGAGCGGGCCCAGGCCACCGAGGAACACATGGAAGCATCCGCCTACCGGCCGCAGCCCGGCTCCATGGCCTGGTTCGAGATCGGCACCACCGACCCCCAGACCACCATGGACTTCTACGGCAAGGCGTTCGGCTGGCGCTTCGAGAAGGACGAAACGGCGGGCGGCAAGCCGTACTTCAACATCTTCACCGGCGGTGACTGGCCCGCGGGCGGACTGTGGGACCACAGCTCCAGCGCGGACGGCGGCGACTACATGATGCCGTCGATCCTCGTCACCGACGTACCCGCCACCGCCGCCGCGGCGACGGATGCGGGGGCCCGCATCGAAGCCGGCCCGGAATCCAACCCCGACGGCCTGGTCTTCGCCCGCCTGCTGGACCCGCACGGCAACCACTTCGGCTTGTTCTCCCAGCCCACCCACACCTCCTGACCCCCTCCGGGCGGAGCAGCCCTCCGGCTGCTCCGCCCCGGCCCGCCGCCCCAAGACACTCGGCAAGACACCCAAGGAGATCCTGATGAAGATCGCACTGCTCGGCACCGGCTTCGGCGAGGCCCACGCCGCCGTCTACGCCCACCGCCCCGACGTCACCGACGTCGTCGTCTTCGGCCGCACCCCCGCGAAGCTGAAGAAGTTCGCCGACGAGTACGGCTTCGCCACCACCACCGACCTGGACGCCCTGATCACCGATCCGTCGGTGGACCTGGTGGACATCTGCCTGCCCACCCACCTGCACGCCGAGGTGGCCGTGCGCGCGATGGAAGCGGGCAAGGACGTCCTGATCGAACTGCCCCTGGCCACCACCCTGGACGATGCCCAGCGCGTCATCGACACCCAACAGGCCACGGGCCGAGAGGCGTTCGTGGACATGTTCTCCCGCTTCAGCCCCGCCAACACCTACCTTCGCGAAGCCGCCGACGACCAGCGGTACGGCACGCTGCTGTCACTGGAGACGGAAAACCGCACCGCCCTGCTATGGCCCGGCTACAACCTGGGCCTGGACTCGATGGCGATGGACGCGATGCACGGCGACTTCGACTTCATCACCAGCCTCCTCGGCACCCCCGACACCGTCCACGTCACCGGCACCGAAGCACCCGACGGACGCGGATCGGCGGCCGACGTCACCCTCGGCTACCCCCACGCCTCCGCCCGGTGCAGCGCCTCCTCCCTCATGCCCCAGCCGTACGCCATGCGCGGCGGCTACCGCGCCACCTTCACCGGCGCCGTCCTGGAACACACCACCGCCGCCGGCTTCACCGGCCAGGGCAGCAGCACCCTGACCGCCTACACCGCCGACGGCGAGCACGTCATCGACCTGCCCGACGGCCACGCCTACGCCTTGATGATCGACCACGTGCTCGCCTGCCTCGCCGGCCGCGAGAAGAACCGCATCGAACCGGCCACCGCGCTGAAGGCCCTGCGCCTGACCCTCGACGTCCACCACCGGCTCACCAACCCGCCTGCGGCCCAGCAGTCCTGACCGGAGAACCGAACCCATGAGCAGCACCCCCGTTCCCACCGTGCCGATCAGCGGCGGCGCCGCCATGCCGATGATCGGCTTCGGCACCTGGCAGCTGTCCGGTGAGGACGCCTACCGGGCGGTTTCGACCGCGCTGGAGGCCGGCTACCGGCACATCGACACAGCCGTCGGCTACGTCAACCACCGCCAGGTGGGCCGGGCCCTCGCGGACAGCGGCATCCCGCGCCACGAGGTATTCGTGACCACCAAACTGCTGCCGAACAGCGCAGGACGAGAACGCCAGGCACTGGAACGGGCCGTGGACCAGCTCGGTGTGGCATACGTGGACCTGTGGCTGCTGCGCCACCCGCCCCGCCAGGACCCGCTGCCCGCCGTATGGCAGGCCATGGCGGAACTGGCCGACGAGGGCACGGCCCGAGCCGTGGGGGTGAGCAACCACACCACCGCCCTGATCGACACCCTCATATGGGAAACCGGCCGCACCCCAGCCGTCAACCAGGTCGCCTTCAGCCCCGCCCGTTTCGACCCCCAGCTCCTGGTCGAGCATGCCGAACGCCGCGTGGCCGTCCAGGGCTACAGCCCGCTGCGCCACACCGATCTGAGCCATCCGGCGCTCACCGCGCCGGCCGCCCGGCTCGGCGCGACCCCAGCACAGGTGGTCCTCGCCTGGCACCTGGCCCGGCGGGTGACCACCCTGCCGTCCTCCACCCGGCCCGACCACATCCGCGACAACCTGACCGCCGCCCAGCTCACCCTCAGCGCTGCCGAACTCCACACCATCGACACTCTCGACCAGCACACAGCCGCACTCTCCGCCACGCCCGGACCATAGGATCAACGCCATGGTCGGCCTGCTCAGGCCCCCGCACAGTGAGATCGTGATCATCCTTGCCCGCGCGCACAGCCTCAAGGGCGGGCATCTCGCTGCGCATCCCCAAGGGGGTGATCACGGTGTTCACCGGGGTGTCCCGTTCCGGCAAGTCCTCGGTGGTCTTCGACCCCGGCGTGATGGTGGCTGTCAGCCAGGCCGAAGGCCGCCGCTGCTGCACTCTGGAAGGCGCCAAACTCGTCATCCAATCGAGGCCCGATCGAGCCTGCTTGCAGGTACGGGCGTTTGACAGCGAACCCAGTCGCTTCGGCCTTTCTGACAGTGAATCCAGTCGGACGGGTGAGGGCGGAGAGGAGCACCAGTGCCCAGAACGAGCCGCGCCAGCCGGTGTACTGACCGACGAACGAGCCGATCGGCACGCCGATGACGTCGGCCGGCGTGCGACAGGCTCACGTTCAGGTCGGCGGCCGGGCGCGGAGACGAGCTGCGGAAGCGGCGGGCGACGAAGGGGGCTGCGGAGCAGGGGACTTGGTGGCAGGAGCCGCTGTCGTCGCTCGTTGCTGCGGGAGGACAGGGCGGGTGACGATCGCCTGACGTGCCGGCCGCTGATGAGCTACGGACCGGTTATGGCATGCGGATGCTGCGTGTGACTTCCGCAGCGCCACCCAAGTGGACCAGCAGCCCTGACGCGTCGTGCCGTGCGGTGGCGGTGATCGTGGAGGGACTGCCGAGGGAGTCACCCATGTCGACTGCGATGTCGCTGATGCCCTGGCCGGCCAGGTGTGCAGCGAGGCACGCGGTGCTGTTGGCGTTGGCGATGTCTTCCGCGACGCCGATCGACGGGGCGAACATGCGGGCCGCGACGCGGCCGGTGGGCGTGGGCACCGAGTAGGCGTAGCAGCCCAGGAAACCGAGACGGTCACAGGCGGCACGGAGCCGTTCGAAGTCCGGGCTGAGGGTGGTGAGAGCGGACCGCGTAGTAAGGGGAACCAGCAACCGCGACCGCCCCACTGAGGCGGCGCGGATACCAGGAGCGAGTGTGCCCGAGGTGACACCGAGTGCGGGCAGGACAAGGTCGCACTCGGTCGCTGTGGGCCTGCGGAGGTCTACGGGACCGGGATCGAAGGCGGCATTGACCTGTGTGTTCTCCCGTACGGACCAACCAGGGAATACGCGCCCTGCCGCGTGGATGGTGGCTCGGTATTCCCGGCCCCCGGCGCGCTCGGCCAGGAAGGCCAGAGCGGCAACCGTCCCATGACCGCACGCGGGCAGTTCTCCCTCGGCGGTGAAGAAGCGGAGGGATACGACCGGACCGCCTCGTCGGCTGTCGTGCACCGACACGAAAACGGCGTGCGAGGTTCCCATCCGAACCGGCACACGACGGCGTTCATCGTCACTCAACGGCGCCTCGTCCAGCACCGCGGTGGGACTACCGCCTTGGCCGTCGCGCAGACACGCGCGGACGATCGTGACGGGCAGACCGTGCCGACTCATCGCAGTGCCGTGATCCTTGCGCCGGACCAGCGTCCGCTTCCCCCGCCCACCGCCGGCTCCACCTTCATACCTCCGCAGGATTCTGATCGTTCTGCTCTTGCGCCTGCGCCCAGGTGATCGCCCATTCGTTGAGCGGTTGCAGGGCGTGACCGAGTGCCGCCCCCAGGCGAGTGAGTTCGTAGCCGTCGGCTGAGGGGGCGATGATCCCGTTTGTCGTGAGTTCGCGAAGCCGCTGGTAGAGGACGCTGGATGACAGTCCCTCGCACCGTGCCAGCAGCGTGCGGGCGCCGAGCGGGCCCGCACGCAGCTCCCAGAGAATGCGCAGCGCCCACCGACGGCCGAAGAGGTCCATCGCGGCCATGATCGGACGGCCGGTCGTCGATCCACGAACCGGCGTTCCTGGGCGCGGTGTCGGCATGACCCTCCTTGTGTTTCGTTATTCGAAACACTAGCATCCGTGCCGTGTTTCGAATTTCGAAACAAACTCAACGGGAGCGCTGATGTCGCGAACAGCCCTGCTGGAACCGCCGTACACCGACCCGGCCGGCGCGCTGCTCGCGCGCATGATGCCCGGGGACGTGCCGCCGATCGGACTGTTCCGGATGTTCGCCAAAAACCTCCCGATGGCCGGCGCCATGCACTGATGGGGGGGCGCCGTCCGCAGCGTCGGGTACTCCCTGGGCAGCGCCATCGGCGGCCCGATCCTCGCCGCGGGCACCGGCCCCGGCCACCTCTTCCCCGATGACAGCGCCTACACCACCGCGGCGCTGGTCGGCATCGGCACCATGGCGATCACGACGCTGACAAGCCTCGATCTCGCCCGCCGACGCTCGTCCGAGACCAACCCGTAAGTCAGATGCACTCATCCCAACACTGGAGGTTCCATGCCCAAGGGCTACTGGGTCAGCGTCTACCGCACCATTTCAGACCCTGAGAAGCTGGCCGCCTACAACAAACTGGCCGCTCCGGCCGTCCAGGCCGGGGGCGGTCGAACCTTCGTTTGTGGTGGTCGGGTCGTCGCACACGACGCTGGAATCGCCGAGCGCACCGTCCTGGTCGAGTTCGACAGCTTCGAGCAGGCCGTCGCGGCGCACGTGAGTGCGGCCTACCAAGAGGCGCTGGTCGCCCTGTCCGACGGCGTCGAGCGCGACTTCCGCATCGTCGAAGGCATCGACTGACCGAGGTCCAGTCGGACACCCGACTTAGTCGCCGCAGGTCAGCATCCTGCGCCCGACTGCCTTCGCCCGGACGACTGCGCCGGCGCCGCGGCTTACCCCTGGTGAGGAGTGGTGTGGCTCCCGCGGCGCCTCGCCTCACCTCAGTGCTTCCAGGAGCTGGCGTTCGCGTTCGGCACTCAGGCCGGACCGGCGGGGCCGGTCCAGACCCGCTTCCCGCTCCCAGCGCAGGGTCTGCTCCAGCAGCTCTGTCAGGGGGCGGTGCCGCAGGCCGGCCGCCGTCGCCGCAGCGCCGTTGCGGGCACAGAAGCCGGCCCAGTCCGGGTCGGCCACCCATAGCGCGAGCGACTCCGGGCCCATGGCCTGCACCACCTTCTGCCCGAGCAACCAGTCGTCGTCCGCCTCCACCACCGGCCCGGTGTGCCCGCCGATCTTGCGCGACAGGGCGACCCACTCCCCGAAGGGCACAATCGGGCCGACCGCGTTGTACGTTCCGGTCGTCCCCTTCTCCGCACAGTCGAGCAGCCAGGCGGCGAGGTCTCGCGCGTCGATCACCTGCGTCGGCCTGTCCGGGCAGGCCGGCACCAGCAGCGGGGCCAGCGGCTCGCGGGCGGCGCGGGCGACCCAGTACCCGGATCGGCCGCTGTGGTCGCCGGGACCACCGATCAGTCCCGCACGCGCAATGAGAAGCCGGTCTCCCACTGCGGCTGCCGCAGCTTCCTCGCAGGCCACCTTGGCCTGCCCGAACTCCCCGTGGCCGACTGTGTCCCGCTCGGTCGCCGGGAGCAGTTGCGCCGACTCGTCCGCGTTCGACTGCGCATGCGAGGCATAGGCGCTGACCGACGACACGTACGCCCAGTGGCGCGCCCGCTCGCCGAGCGCCGCCAGCGCCGCGCGGACGAAGCCTGGCTGCCAGGACACCTCGACCACGGCGTCCCAGTCCCGACCCGCCAGGCTCTCGTACGCCGACGGCTCGTTCCTGTCGGCGACGACCAACACCGCGCCCTCGGCTGTCTCGCCGCTCTCCCCACGGGCCAGACAGGTCACCTGATGCCCATGCTCCAGTGCCTGCCGCGAGAACTCGCGGCCCACCCACGCCGTTCCACCCAATACCAAAATCTTCATAACGCTCACTCAACATGAACTGTGAGCCTGCGCGTCACTGCTTCGCCGAGGGCGTAGGGGGCCAGGCCAGACGCCATACCAACAGTTCACACAGGTCCGGCACTGTGGCCAACTGTGCTGCTCAACTGGCCATGTGAAGGGCTCCTTACCGTGTTGGCGGGTTGATTCCGGTCCTTCGTACTATCGGGATCCGATGGGCCGCCCAGCGTCCCTCGAGCACACGACCACTCATGGGGATGAGCGAACAGAGATCGCTTCGTAAGGACACGTCGGCTTAGGCAGTGTCCGATGGGTCAGGTGCCAAGACGTGCCAGTGCGATTGACTTGGCGTCTCCGGGTTTGATCGGCGGGGCACTTGGCAGTGAGGCACCTTCGAACAGAAGGGTGGTGGATCGATTCAGCACCCCCACAGGGGGGACGCGTCGCGGACGCGATCCAGCACCGGAATCAAAAGATCGCCCCGCCCCACACCGCCCGGAACGACGTCAGCGCAGCCCGGTCACGCGACCCGTCAGACACGCTCTAAGAGCTGGGCAGGCCCGCGGGCAGTGGAACGGTGCTCTCCGGCCCAGAATTCTGCGCGCTGGGACGGGTCCTCGCGTGGCGATCACGTCATCGGTTGCGCTTGCCGGGCAGGTGTCCAGGGCTCGGGCGGTCCCGGCTTCGCCGGTGTGTGGCAGCCCAGGAGGCGAGGAGGAACGCGGGCAGGGTGGTACCGGCCAGGAGGGCGGTGCCGGTGAGCGCGCTGGTCAGGAAGCCGGTATTCCCAGGCGGGCGACGCCGCGGTAGTAGCCGACTGCTACGGCCATCAGGGGGACGTACCCGCCCAGCGCGGTGCCGAGGACCTGGCGGGCGAAGGCGGCGGCCCAGCCCTTCCCCGGCCGGGCGGGAGTAGGCCGTCGTGCCGGGGACCAGGGCCTGGCCGGGCGGCGGCGCATGATGGGCAGGCCGATGCCTTCCCAGGCGAAGATCGCGCCGAAGAGCACGGCCCAGACGAGACGGCCGATCACCGGGTGCCCTGCCCTTGCGATTCCCCGTGCTTTCGTCCTCGACCACCACAGCTGTCGGTCGATCATCAGCCACGACGAGCAGGGGCCGAGCCCGGGCGGGGCTGAGTCAGCGGTTCTGGGGCTGGTCATCTTCCGGGCCGGGTTCCGGATCCTCCAGGTATTCGGAGCAGTCGGCGTTGTGGCAGCGGCTGGGAGTCCAGACGGGTACGAAGACGCCCAGGGTCTTGTGCCGCCTCTTGATCGTCCTGGTCAGGGGCTGCTTGCAGACCGGGCAGAGAAGCTCTCCCTGAGGACCGGTCTCATGCTGGACTTTACTCATTCTTTAACCATAGATCCTGGTAGTCGGCACATGGAGAGGCCACAGAGGCAGCGGCTGTCGATCAGCTCGTCGGGCGGGGCGGATCATCCGGTCCCCGGTCCTGGCGCGGGTGTGCGCTGTCATCGGGCCGGGGGCTCCCGGAGTTCTCGGAGGCTGTCGCGTCGGGCCTGGAGGCGCCCTCCTCGCCCGGCGCGCCGGTGGCGTGGGGTGTGGCGGGGCGGCGCAGGCTGAGGATCACGGATGCGGCCAGGACGACGACGATGACCGCGAGGCTGATCGGTGAGGGGATTTCCGGGACGCTGGAGCTGATCGTCTTGTGGGAGGCCTGGAGGATGAGCTTGACGCCGATGAAGGCGAGGATGATCGCCAGGCCCTTGCTCAGGTAGTGGAAGCGGTCCAGGAGGCCGGCGAGCATGAAGTACAGGGCTCGCAGGCCGAGGATGGCGAAAGCGTTGCTGGTATAGACGATGAAGGCGTCGTCGCTGACGGCGAGGACGGCGGGGACGCTGTCGACGGCGAAGATCAGGTCGGCAGCCTCGATCGCGGCGACCACCGCGAGCAGCGGGGTGGCCACCCGCTTACCGCCTTCCCTGACGAAGAACTTCATCCCCGCGTACTCGTCCCTCACCGGCATGATCTTGCGCAGGAGCCGGACGGCAAAGCTCTTGCCCGGGTCGAAGCTCTCCTCCTCGTCCTTGAGGAGCTTGTACGTGCTGTAGAAGAGGACGGCGGCGAAAGCGAACAGCACCGCGGTGAAACGGCTGACCACAGCGACACCAAGGGAGAGGAAGACCGCGCGGAAGACCAAGGCGCCCATGACGCCGAAGAACAGCACCCGGTGCTGGTACGCGCGGGGCACCTTGAAGTAGGCGAAGATCACGGCGAAGACAAACAGGTTGTCGACCGACAGGCTCTTCTCCAGCAGCCACGCGGTGGTGTACTCCGTCCCGGCCGTCGCACCGAGAACGAGGAAGACGACGGCACCGAAGACCAGGGCGAGGCCCACCCACAGGCCGCTCCAGGCCGCGGCCTCCTTGAAGCCGATGACGTGCGCCGAGCGGTGGGCCAGCAGGTCCACCGTCAGCGAGATCACCACCGTCGCGGCGAACGCTGCCCACAGCCAGAACGGAACGTCAAGCACGCTGATCACTTCCCTGGTGACCCGCGCTCACGCGCGGACCTTATAAGGAGTCTGCGGTATTTTGCGCCACTGGGCGATCCAGGAACGGGGATCCTGACTCCGCCGCCGCCCCTTGGCCGGACCGCATCCGCCGACTCTTCGGCGCCTGAGCCCAGCAGTGCCGCCCGCAGTGCACCGGTTGCGCCGGTGTACTGCGTGGGCGGGGCGAGGCATGGGCTTCGCGGGTCTCGCGGGTCATGCTGTGGTCACCGCCTTCGGGTGCCTGACCGTCACAGCTTCCGTTCCCTGTACGCGGTGGCGCGCCGCCGACGTTTCCGGGGCGGCACGCCAGGGGTGGCTGAGGTGGCAGGCCTGCGAGAAGTCGAGTTCTGTCGGGCGGCCCCGGAGCAGGACCCTCAAACGTTTCCACTGGCAGGGCCGACGAGGCCCGTCGGCCAAACGTCATGCGTGCCACGGCCTCAGGGGTGGGCGCGCGAGCCCCGCCGACCGCAGCGTCTTTACTCAGAGATTACCTTGCATATACAGACAGCAAGATAGTCGTCTCATGCTCTTACATGGGTAATTAGTGCAATAGATCCAGCACGCGCCCCCAGCGCGCGCCCTTGAAGCGCAGAGTCACCATGCGCCCGCGATTCCACGGGGGGGGCTCCTCGGGTGGTTCGATCGGCGGCTCGTCGCACACGCCGCCGTTTCCTCGCGGGCCAGGCTCCGAACGGTCCTGCTGCTCCTGACCGTGGCCATGATGGAAATGGCGCCTCCTACGAGGAAGGCGATCGGTCGCGCCCGGGCGCACAGCATCATCGACGGGATCACCCCCTCGGCGCGCCTGCAGGCGCCGGCCGGCTGCCTCTGCCTGAACCGGGGGTGACTGACCACCCGCTCGGCCGAGCTCACCTCGGCCCGGCACCGCGAGCATGCTCCAGCCGCGCAGCAGGTTGATCACTTCGAACTGGATCGGCCCCAGGGCTTCGTAGGCGCCCTGGGCAGGGCGGAAGGCTCCCGTTAGGCTCGCTGCCGCCCTGTCCGGACCGCTCTGCGAGGACATTTGTGAACACCTCTTTGCCTCCCACGGTGCTCGTGGTGACGCTCGGCGGCACCATCACAATGACCTCCGCACCGGAGGGTGGCGTGCGCCCGGCTCTCGGCGCGCACGACCTCCTCGCCGCGGTGCCCCAGCTCGAGGACGTCGTCGCCCAAGTGAAGACCCTGGAATTCCGCAGCGCCCCTGGGGCGTCCCTGTCGATTGACGACATCAACGAACTGGCGGACACGCTACGGGCGATGGACGCCGAAGGCACCCTCGACGGGGTCGTCGTCACGCAGGGCACCGACACCCTGGAGGAGACCGCCTATCTGCTGAGCTTCCTCTACGGCGGCACCGCGCCCGTGGTCGTGACGGGGGCGATGCGGCATCCGGAGATGGCCGGGGCGGACGGGCCCGCCAACCTGCTGGCCGCGGTCGCCCTCGCCGCCAGCCCCCAGGCCCGTGGCCTGGGCGTCCTGGTCGTCTTCAGCGATCAGATCTTCGACGCCGCCCGCGTCAGGAAGACCCACAGCACCAGCACCGCGGCGTTCACCGCCCCCGGCACCGGTCCGCTGGGCACCGTTGTCGAGGGACAGGTGCGGCTTCTGGCCGTGCCCGCCCACCGCCCGCCTCCGGTCACCGCCCCGATGCGGATCCCGGCCCGGGTCGGCCTGTATGTGGCCGGCCTCGGTGACGACGGAGTGATGCTGCGTGCCATGGCCGAGCACGCCGACGGTCTGGTGATCGCCGCGTTCGGAGCCGGACACGTCCCCGCCGCATGGGTACCTCTCCTGGAGGAAACAGCACGGTGTATCCCGGTTGTACTCGCCTCCCGCACCGGCAGCGGCACGACCCTGACCCGCACCTACGGATTCCCGGGGTCCGAGAAGGACCTGCTGGGGCGCGGTCTGATCGGCGCCGGCCACCTCGACCCCCTCAAGGCCCGCCTGCTGCTCACCATCTTGCTGCGCACCGGCGCCCACCATGCGGGGATCCGCCGGGCCTTCGCCCCCTTGGGCACCACAGCGGAGGGCCGCGGGTGATGCGCCACACCGAGCTCACCTTCTGACGGCCCAGCAGCCACCCTGCCCCCTTCTGTTCTTCCCTGCGCGGAGGATCTCGATGCGTTCATCAGCACGTGCACGATCGCAGCGGTCCGAGCTACTGGACGACGAGCGCGTACTCAGGGAGCTCGGCTATACCCAGCAACTGCGCCGGCGCATGGGCGCCTTCGGCAATTTTTCCGCTTCTCTGTCGGTCATCTCCATCATGTCCGGGACGCTGCTGCTATTCGGCTACGGCCTGAACAGCGGTGGGCCCGCGGTGGTGGTGTGGGGGTGGCTCGCCGTGGGACCGCTGGTGTTGTGCCTGGCCGCGGCACTGGCCGAGATCACCTCCCGCTACCCCACCAGCGGTGGTCTGTACTACATGGCCCGCCAACTCGGCGGTGAGCGGTGGAGCTGGTACACCGGCTGGCTCAACCTTCTGGGGTTGCTCGGCGGGATCGCGGCCCAGGACTACGGCATCGCGACCTTCACCGCCGCCTGGGCGAACCTGCAGTTCGGCTTCGTGGCGACCCCAGGGTCTCTACTGGTCCTTTTCGCGGTCATCCTCGCGCTGCACGCGGTCCTGAATCTCTTCGGCACCCGGCTGATGAACGTCCTGACCTCCCTGAGCGCGTGGTGGCACCTGGCCGGGGCCGTCGTCATCGTCGGCGCCCTGACCCTCGTCCCCTCGCACCACCAGCCGGCCGGCTTCGTGTTCTCCGAGTTCACCAACAACACCGGCTGGTCGAGCCCCGTGTACGTGGTCCTGCTGGGCATGCTGCTGCCGTGCTTCGCTTTGGCCGGCTACGACACCTCGGCCCACCTGAGCGAGGAGACCAGTGGGGCTTCCGTGGCCGCGGCGCGCGGGATCGTCCGCTCGGTGGCAGTCTCCTGGGTCGCCGGCGGTATCCTGCTGGCCGCCTTGCTGTTCGCCGTCCAGGACTACGCCGCGACGCTGGGCAGCGAGACCGGGGTGCCGGTGGCACAGATCTTCCTGGACGCGCTGGGTGTGGCGACGGCGAAGGCGTTGCTGCTGGTGATCATCGTTGCGCAGTTCCTGTGCGGCTACACCGTCACGGCCTCCGCCAGCCGCATGATCTACGCCTTCGCCCGGGACGGCGCCCTGCCCGGCTCGGCGCACTGGCAGAAGGTCAGCCGCCGTACGGCCGTCCCGGCGAACGCTGTCTGGCTCGCCGTCGGTATCGCCTTCGTCCTGGCCCTGCCGTCCCTGTATTCCGCCACGGCATTCGCGGCGGTGACCGCGATCTCCGTCGTGGGCTTCACCCCGGCCTACGCCATCCCGGTGCTGCTGCGACTGCGCCACCCGGACCGGTTCACCCCCGGGCCCTGGCACCTGGGCCGCTGGAGCCGATCGATCGGCTGGGTAGCAGTGCTCTGGGCAGCCGGGGTCACGGTGCTGTTCCTGCTGCCGCAGTCCAGCCCGGTCACCGCCACGAGCTTCAACTACACGCCCGTCGCCTTGCTGGTGGCCCTCCTCATGGCCGCCCTGTGGTGGCGCTTCGGACGCCGCTCCTACGGTGTCCCCCGCTCCGGCACGGCGAACGCCCACGACCAGACCGAAGAGGCCGAAAACATCATCTGACGGCGTCAGAACCGCACGCCGCACGTAGAGCTTGCCAGGCACAACAAGTCATGGAGGCACCGTGACCGTTTCCGAGGAATCCATAGAATCGGTACAACAGCTCACCACGGTCTGGCGGACCATGGTGCTCGACCGCGCCCCGGACGCGGACGTACGCGACCTTCCAGGCATCGCTATCCGCTGGGCCGACAGCCGGTTCGGGTTCTTCAACTGCATCACCTTGACCGAGACGGAAGCGGGAGCAGACCTCCTCGGGCGCCGTCTGAGCCAGGCCGCGGGCATCATGCGGACAAAGAAACACCTGGGCCTCGTATGGCTCTTCGAAGACCTCCTCGACGACGAGGCCCGCACCGCACTGGAGACGACGGCCGAGCAGGCCGGCCTCCAGTACGCCTTCCCCGGCACGGGCATGGCCGGCGATCTGCTCCCCATCCCCGAGCCGTCCCACCCCGATCTGACATTCGCCCGCGTTCGCACCGACGAGCAGTTGCAGGCCTACGCCGACCTCCAATCACGGGCCTACGGCTTCCCTCTGGACGAGGGCCGCGACGGCCTCGTGGGATCCAGACTCTGGAAGAACGAGGTGCACGCCTACCTGGCCATGCGAGGCGACGAACCGGTGGCGTGCGCCGCCACGATCGAGGCACAAGGCCGCCTGTTCGTCGCATTCGTCGCCACGGACCCGCAGTGGCAGCGCAAGGGCTACGGCGAAGCGGTCACACGCAAAGCGCTGCACGAAGGCGCGCGGGCCACCGGACTGACCCGCGCCACACTGCACGCCACCGCCGCCGGAGCACCCGTATACCCGCGCATCGGATTCCAGCCGAACACACGAATCCACTTCTACGGCCTGAAAGGCTGATCCGGTGAGGCGGATCTCGTCAGGGGCCCGGTCCGAGGAAGGTCGGACCGGCCGCCAAGTCGGCCTGTAGGGCAGAGACACCAGGACACGTGAGCGGCTGGTCCGGGGGCACCACGAGGAGACGGTAGCGGGGGACGACGCCCGGCGAGGCGCCGGAGGGAAGGGTTGGAGGCGCGTGGATCTCGCGCCTTCCCCTTGCCTCACGGTGTCTGGAGTTGTCCATGTCCGCTGCTGTGCCTTCCCCGGTTCGCATCGGGAGGCTGTCGGTCGGTGCCCTCGGTGCCCTGGCGCTCGCCCTCGGCACCCCGCAGTCAGTGGTGGAGCCTGCGCTCCCGCTGCTGCAACGTGAGTTGGGGGTCACTCCCGCCGAAGGGGCGTTGATCGGCAACACGTTACTCGTCACCGGCGCAGTCGTCGCACCCGCCGCAGGCAGACTCGGCGACCGCTACGGCGCGAAGCGGGTGCTGGTCTTGCTGATGGCCGTGGTGTCGGCCGGTGGCCTGTTGGCCGGCCTGGCGCCGAACCTGCCGGTGTTGTTGCTCGGCCGGGTATTGCAGGGCGTCATGGTGGGTGCGCTGCCCCTCTCCTTCATCCTGGTGCGCGCACACCTCCCCGCACGGGAGTCACAGGTGGCGATCGGGCTGGTCATGGCACTGTTCACGGGCGGCGGCATGGTAGGGACGCTGTTTGCCGGGCCGCTCGCGGAAGGACTGTGTCGTCCCTTCCGTCGTCGGCGACGGTGATGGTCACGCGATCGCGGTGCCAGGCGAGGCGTACCCGGGCGCTATGGGTGCCGGCGTGTTTGGTCACGTTGGTCAGGGCCTCCTGGATGATGCGGTAGGCGGTGATGGGCCACGAGGTCGTGCAGTTCCCGGGCGATGCGCACCCGTCCTTCGGCCACTCTCCGGCGCGCCTCGCTGTCCCGGCTCTGCTCGGCACGCCGGGCCCGCTCCTCCACGGCCGCCAGGTAGGCCCGTCGGTTCTGCACCGAGTGTCCGAGTACGCCGGCCATCAGCGGGAACGCCGTCACCGATCCCAGCCTGCTTGCCTCCTGCCACGAGAGGGCACCGAGGAAGGGGAGGGAGGCGACCAGCAGGGCCGCGGAGGTGAGCAACACCGTGCCGACCACGCGCCGTTCGTTGCGTACGGTGAGCGCGTAGGAGTAGGCGGTGATCATGGCGGGGGCCACGATGAGCGGGCTCAGCAGGAGGCCCGAGGGTGGTACCAGCGCGCCGCACGCGGTCGTGGCCGCCATGGTGGCCAGGGGCGCCCGGTGCCGCACCGGCAGCACGGCACATGGGTAGGGGGCAGCCGCCGGGCCCGGTGGGCGAGTGCACCCACCGGTGCCGACCGCCGGAGCCCGCGCACCGTCCTCGCTCTGTTGAAGCTCACGCCGCGGGCGGACCCGGGACCAGCTCAACTGGCCTGTCTGGCCTACGCGGAACGTCTCACCGGAGCGCCGCGCATTCCTCCAGTCAACGCACGTTCCCATGACGGCAATCGGCGTACTCCGTCTCCTGAGGCGGCGAGCTCAGCACTCCCCCTTTCACACGCCGCGAAGGACTCAAGTAAACGTGAGATAGCCCATATTGCCGCGTCTTTACTCTCCCATTGCCTGCTGTGTTCGATGGAGCGGGCCACCTTTGATCAAACAACCCCCATCCGACGGCAGTCGCCGGCGTCGCGCCGGCAAGACCGATAGGGATGCTCATACTCATGCCCGATCACTGCCCTGAATTACACCTTTCCGAGGCTCAACTCGGGGTCTGGCTGGCCGAGCGTGCCGGGCTCAACCGTCCCGGTGCCTACCAATGGGCTGAATACCTCGTCCTGGACGGCGACGTCGACGCCGGCCTCCTGGCCACCGCGGTCACCCGAGCGGCTGCCGACTGCCAGGCGGTCAACGTCCGCTTCATCGAAGCGACGGCCTCTTCACCGGTGCAACGGCTTCTCCGGGACCCGGACCACACCGTCGAAGTGGTGGACCTCCGGGGAGCGTCCGCCCCGGACGCCGCCGCCCTGGAGTGGATGCGGGCCGAGATGGCCAAGGCCGGGGGCAGCGACACCGGGCCGTTGTTCCTGGGGGCCGTGCTGCGGGTGACGGACGACCGCTCGATGGTGTTCCACCGGGTGCATCACATCGCTCTGGACGGGGCGGGCATGGCCCTGTTCGCCGAGCGCGTCGCTGAGATCTACAGCTCTCTGCACGACGGGCGCGCCGTCCCGGAGAGCGGCTGGGCCGGGCTGCGGCCCTTGGTGCACGCCGAGGCCGCCTACCGGGAGGCCGCCGAACGCACCGCGGACCGCGACTGGTGGCTGGAACGACTGGCCGGGCGGCCGGATTTCCTGAGCCTCGGCACCCATGCGGCCGCGGCCACGGACCGCTCGCTGCGGCTGACCAGGGTGCTGTCGGCGGAGGAGTTCGCCGGTCTGCGGGACGGTGCGCGACGGCTCGGGCACCGCTGGACCCGGCTGCTGACCGCGGCGACCGCGGTCTATCTGCACGCGGTGACCGGTAGCCGCGACGTCGTCCTGAGCCTGCCGGTCGCCGGCCGTCCGGCCCAATTCACCCAGGCCGTGCCCGCGATGTCGGCCAACGTCCTCCCCTTGCGGTTGCCCGTCGATCCGGCGGCCCCCCTCGGCGCTCTGCTCGACCGGGTCGGCGACGAACTGCGGCTGGTGCGCCGTCACCAGCGGTACCGGGGTGAGCACCTGCGGCGTGAGCTGGGCTATCCGGAGGACGGCCGGAGGTTCTTCGGTCCGGTGCTCAACATCCAGCGCTTCGACCGGCCGTTGCGGTTCGGTCCGACGACGGCGACCGTCCACAACCTGCAGGCGCCGCCGTCCGAGGACCTCTCGATCGTCGCCTACGACCGCGGCGACGGTGTGCTGCGCCTCGACTTCGACGCCAATCCCGCCAATCACAGCGAGGAGCTGCTGCAGGATGTCGCCGACCGCTTCCTGCACGTGCTGTGGCAGGTCGCGGGGGCCGACCGCGCAACACCACCGGTGCGAGTGGCGGCGACCACGGCGAAGGAGCGCCGGCGCGCGGCCGCTCTGGGCACGGGGGCCCGCACGTCGGCACCGCCCGCCGGCACGGCCGTCGGCCGGTTCACCGAACAGGCGTCCCGCACGCCCGACGCCATCGCGGTCCGCTCGGCCGAGACCGGGGAGCGGCTGACCTACCGCGAGCTGGACGCGCGAAGTTCCGCACTGGCCGCCGCGATCACCGAAGCCGGTGCGGGCCCGGAGCAGACCGTCGCGCTGCTGCTCGAACGATCGGTGGACCTGGTCGTCGCGGCGCTCGCGGTGGTGAAGGCGGGCGCGGCCTATGTTCCCCTGCAACGGGACGACGCGGTCACCCGGCAGGAAGCGGTGCTGTCCGACGCGGGAGCACGGGTGCTGCTCACCGACCGGCACACCGAGAACGATCGCATCGTCGCGTCGGCACGCGACCGTGACGTCCGGCAGCTGGACGTACAGGCGCGGGGAACCACGGCCGGGGAGCCCCGGGCGACGCCGGATTCGCCGGCGTGCGTGATGTTCACCTCCGGATCCACGGGGCGCCCCAAAGGGGTCGCCATCACGCAGGGCAACCTGGCCGCGCTCGCCGCCGACCGGTGGTGGTCCGAGGGCGGCGCGGACCGGGTGCTGCTGCACTCGCCGCACGCCTTCGACGCGTTCAACCTGGAACTGTGGGTGCCGTTGCTGACCGGTGGCGAGGTGGTCGTCGCCCCGCCGGGGAGGCTGGACCCGCCCGCACTGTCCCGGATCACGGCCACCACCGGGATCACCGGACTGTGGCTGACCGCCGGGCTGTTCAACGCGTTCGCCACCGAGGACCCCGCCTGCCTGGCCGGGCTGCGCCAGGTCTGGACCGGCGGTGACGTGGTGTCCCCGGCGGCGGTGCGCGCCGTGCGGTCCGCGCTGCCGGACCTCACCGTCGTCAACGGTTACGGGCCCACCGAGACCACGGTGTTCGGGACCAGGTTCGCCGTCGGGGAGCTGCCGGAGGACGCCGGCTCGGTTCCCATCGGCACGCCGCTGGACGGCAAGCGGGTGCTGCTGCTCGACGACGCGCTGCGGCCGGTACCGCCCGGCGTGGTGGGCGAGGTGTACCTGGGGGGTGTGGGGGTCGCGCGCGGCTACCTCGGGCGGGCGGCCGCGACCGCCGAGCGTTTCGTGGCGGACCCGTCGGGCCCGCCCGGTGCCCGCGTCTACCGCACGGGCGATCTGGCCCGCTGGAACCGCGACGGGCGGCTGGAGTTCGCCGGGCGGGCCGACGACCAGATCAAGCTCCGCGGCTACCGGATCGAACCGGGAGAGATCGACGCCGCGTTACTGGCCGAGCCCGGCGTGCGGCAGGCCGCGACGATCCTGCGCGAGGACCGTCCGGGAGTGCGTCGGCTGGTCTCCTACGTGGCCCCGTCGGGTGACACGGCACGGCTGCTCAGCAGCGTGGCGGACCGGCTGCCCCCGTACATGGTGCCGTCGGCCGTGGTGGCGGTGGACCGGCTGCCGTTGACCCGCAACGGCAAGCTCGACCGGCTCTCCCTGCCCGCCCCGGAGGCCGGCGGCACCGACGTGGGCAGGGCTCCCCGCACCGCCGTCGAGCACCGGCTGGCCCAGCTGTTCGGCGAGGTCCTCGGTCTGGAGAGCGTTCCGCTCGACAAGGGCTTCTTCCAGCTCGGCGGCGACAGCATCAAGGCGATCCAGCTCGCCGGTGCGGCGCAGCGGGCCGGTCTGGCCGTCAGCACCCCGGACGTGTTCCGTACGCCCACCGTCTCCGCGCTCGCCGACGGCATCGGAGTGGTGCCGGAACCGGGGCAGCGGATCGCGCTGGGTGACGCGGACGACCCCACGGTGCCGCTGACGCCCGTCATGCACTGGCTGCGCGAACGCGGCGGCCCGGTCGACGGCTTCGTCCAGTCCCTGACCGTGCGTACTCCGGCGGGCATGACCGAAGCGCAGGTGCGCGCGGTGGTGCAGGCACTGGTCGATCACCACGGCATGCTGCGGCTGTCGCTGAGGGCGGTGGACGGGCTGTGGTCCATGGAAGTGCTGCCGCGCGTCACCGTCGAGCTGAGCCGGCCGGGCACCATGCCCGACCCCGGCAAGGGGCATGTGGTCCGCGCGAGCTGGCGGGATCCCGGGCCGGCGGAACCGGGCGAGCTGACGCTCACCGTGCACCATCTCGGTGTCGACGGTGTCTCCTGGCGCATCCTCCAGGACGACCTCCGCTCCGCGTGGGAGGCCGTCCGGCACGGGCGCACGCCCCAGCTGCAACCGACGGGGACCTCCTTCCCCCAGTGGGCGAAGGCCCTGGTCCAGTACGCGCACCACCCCTCCGTCCTGGGGGATTTCTCCCGGTGGCGGGCGGTACCCGAGGATCCCCCCGTCGCCGCCCGTGCACTGGACGGCGCGGTGGACACCGAGGACACCCGGCGCCGGCACTCCGTCACCCTGCCGGGCGCGCTCACCGCGCGCGTGGTGAGCGACGCGACCGCGGCCTTCGACTGCTCGGTGCACGAACTGCTGCTGACCGCGTTCGCCCTGGCCGCCGCCGACTGGCGGGAGGGCCCGGACGCACTGCTGGTGGACCTCGAAGGCCACGGGCGCGAGGAATTCGCCGCCAACCTGGACCTGTCCCGCACCGTCGGCTGGTTCACCACCCTGAGCCCCGTGGTGCTCGATCCCGGCTGCTCCTGGGCGGACGCCCGCACCGATCCGGCCGTGCTGGACGGCGCGGTGGCCAGGGTGCGGTCCTGCGTACGGGACGCCGCGCGTGCCGGTCTGACCTACGGTCTGCTGCGCTACCTCAACCCGCAGACCGCTCCGGCGCTGGCCGCCCGGCCGTCACCGCAGTTCGCGTTCAACTACCTGGGCCGGTTCGACGTCGGCGGTGACGGCGACTGGGCGGTGCCGGCCGACTCCTCGGTGCTCGGCCCGGCCACCGGCGGCAAGCTGGCGATGGGCCACACCATGGAACTCGACGCGCTGATCACCGATCATCCGGACGGACCCCGGCTCGTGGCGCACTGGTCCTGGCCCGGTGAACTGCTCACCGAAGAGCAGGTCGCCGCACTCGCGCGCCGGTGGTTCGACGTGCTCGAAGCCCTGGCGCGGCGGGGCCGCTCCCGGGCGACGGGCGAGCTGCCCCTGCCGCCGTTGGCCCAGGGACTGTTGTTCCACTCGCTCTACGACCACGACGGCACCGACCCGTACCTCGTCCAGTTCGTCTTCGAGCTCGGCGGAGCCCTGGACCCCGCCGCGCTGCGCGACGCGCTCCACCGCCTGCTGCTGCGCCATCCCCAGCTCTCGGCGGGCGTACGGCAGGGTCCGTCGGGGCGTCCGGTCCAGGTGGTCGTCCCGGACTTCTCCGTGGAATGGCAGGAGATACCCGCACACGAGGATTTGGAGCGTTTCCTCGACGCCGACCGCAGGAGACGGTTCGACCTGGCCACTCCCCCACTGGTCCGCGCGGCCCTGCTGCACCACGCCGACGCGCGGCACACCTTCGTCCTGACCACCCACCACCTCCTGCTGGACGGCTGGTCCATGCCGATCCTGATCAAGGAGTTGTTCTCGCTCTACGCCGGCCACGCACTCCCGCCCGCGACGCCGTACCGCGACTTCCTCGACTGGCTGTCGACGAGGGACGCCCGCGCGGACGAGGCCGCCTGGCGCGCCCTGCTGTCCTCCGTGGACGATCCGACGCTGGTCGGCAGCGCGGGAGGGCGCGGCTCGGCCGCGGCCCGCCACCGGCGGACAGCGGAGCTGGACGACGCCACCAGCGCGCGGATCGACGTTATGGCCCGGCAGTACGGGCTGACCGCCAACGTCGTCGTACAGCTGGCGTGGGCCGTCCTGCTGGGTGCCCTGACCGGCCGGGACGATGTGGTGTTCGGCGCGACGGTCTCCGGCAGACCGGCGGAACTGCCCGGCGCGGAACACATCGTCGGCCTGCTGATCAACACCCTTCCGGTGCGGGTCCGCCTCGATCCCCGCCGGTCGGTCGCCGAGTGCCTCGCCGAGCTGCGCGCCCAGCAGCTGTCCATGCTGGAGCACCAGCACGCCGATCTGACGCGGCTGCAGTCGATCGCCGGGCACGCCGAACTCTTCGACACCGTCGTGGTCTTCGAGAACTACCCCATCGACGAGGACGCGCTGCGCGGTCTCGTGCCCGGTCTCGACATCCGGGACGTCCAGGGCAGGGACGGCACCCACTACCCCCTGACGCTGATCGCCATGCCGGGCCGCGGCCGCCTGCGGCTCCGACTCGACCACAGCGCCGACCTGCTCGACGAGGAGGGAGCCCAGCGCCTGCTCGATCGCCTCGGCGCACTGCTCGGCCGGATCACTGCGGATCCGGAGGCGCGGCTGGGGCAGCTCGGTCTGCTGCTCCCGGACGAACAGGAGAAGCCAGCGGACACCGGGGCGCGGACCACACCGGTCGCCCTGCCCGCGCTGTTCGAGGAGCAGGTGCGCCGCAGGCCGGCCGCCCCCGCCCTCACCTGCGGGGACACCACCCTGTCGTACGGGGAGCTCAACGCGCGGGCGAACCGTCTCGCGCGGCTCCTCGTCGCGCACGGGGCCGGACCCGAACGCCTGGTGGCCCTGGTCCTCGGCCGCTCCACGGACCTCGTGGTCGCGGTGCTCGCCGTGCTGAAGTCGGGAGCCGGCTACCTGCCTCTGGACCCCGCCCACCCAGAGGAACGGATTCGGCAGGTGCTGGCCGACGCCGCTCCCGTCCTCGTGGTGACCTCCGAGCCGCTCGCGGTACCGGATCCGCAGATCGTGCTCGACGACACCGATCCGGCCGCCCGCTACCCGGCGGACGATCTCGGCCTGGCCGTGGACCCCGACAGCGTCGCCTACGTGATCTACACCTCGGGCTCCACCGGAGCGCCCAAGGGTGTCGTGGTCTCGCACCACAATGTCGGGCGGCTGCTCGCGGTGACCGACGCCCGGTTCGCTTTCGGCGACGACGACGTGCACACGCTGTTCCACTCCTACGCCTTCGACGTCTCGGTGTGGGAGCTGTGGACGGCGCTGGGCCGCGGTGGCCGCCTGGTGGTGGTGCCCGACGACGTCGCCAAGTCACCACGCGAGCTCCTGGCCCTGCTCGCCCGGGAGCAGGTCACCGCACTGAGCCAGACCCCGTCGGCGTTCTACCAGCTCATGCGGGCCGAAGCGGAAGCGGAGCCGGGCCGACTGCCCGCGCTGCGGGTCGTCGTGTTCGCCGGCGAGGCGCTGGAGGTCACGCGCATCCGCTCCTGGCACGGCCCCGGCCGGCCGAAGCTCGTCAACATGTACGGGATCACCGAGACCACCGTGCACGCGACCTACACCGAGCTGATCGACCCCGACGAGACCGCCGGCGTCATCGGCACCGCCCTGCCCGACCTGCGGCTGCACCTGCTGGACCACATGCTGCGGCCGGTCCCGCCGGGCTGCCCCGGTGAGATCTACGTGGCCGGTCCCGGGGTGGCGCGGGGGTACCTGGGGCGTCCCGGGCTCACCGCGAGCCGTTTCGTCGCCGACCCCTTCGGCGCGCCCGGTGCCCGTATGTACCGTTCCGGGGACCTCGCGCGGCGCCGGGCCGACGGCGCGCTGGAGTATCTGGGCCGGACGGATCATCAGGTGAAGATCCGCGGTTACCGCATCGAGCCCGGGGAGGTCGAACGCGTCCTCGAACGGCACCCCGCCGTGGAGCGCGCCGTGGTGCTCGCGGACGCGGATGCCGACGGCGGCCGGCTGCTCTGCTACGCCGTGACGAAGGGCGAGCCGGCACCCGGTGAGCTGCGCGAGTACGCCCGGACGGTCCTGCCCGCGCACATGGTGCCCGCGTTCATCCTGCCGGTCGACGGGATCCCGCTGACCGGCAACGGCAAGCTGGACCGCAGAGCCCTGCCGCGACCGGAGTCCGCGCTGCCGGTGAGCCGCCCGCCGTCGACCGATCGGGAAAGGCTCCTGTGCGCGCTGTTCGCCGAGACGCTGGGTGTCCCCGAGGTCGGTGCGGAGGACAGTTTCTTCGATCTGGGCGGGCATTCGCTGCTGGCCACCCGCCTGATCAACCGGGTGCGGGCGGAGACGGGCTCCGAGCTGAGCATCCGTACCCTCTTCGACGCCCCGGTCGTCGCCGACCTGGCGCGGTGCCTGCCGGAGCCGGCCGGCACCTCGCGTGCCGGGCTCGCTCCGGCCGTACGGCCGGAGCTGATCCCGCTCTCCCCCGCGCAGCGCCGGCTGTGGTTCTTCAGCCGGTTCGCCGGCCCCAATTCGGTCTACAACATGTCCTTCGCGATCCGGCTGAGCGGCCCCCTGGCGGCCGGGCACCTGCGCGCGGCCCTCGGCGACGTGCTCGCCCGCTACGAGAGCCTGCGCACCACCGTCGCCGAGACCGACGGCGAGCCGCACCAGCGCATCGGCAGCGCGCAGGAGCCGCCGTTCGAGGTGGTGACCACGTCGGAGGCCGAGCTGCCCGGCCTGTTCGCCGGAGCGGCGGCGCACGTCTTCGACCTGGGCAGCGAACTCCCGGTCCGGGCCACGCTCTTCGAGACCGCACCCGAGCAGTATGTGCTGCTGATCCTTCTTCACCACATCGCCGCCGACGGCTGGTCACTGGCCCCGCTGTCCCGCGACCTGTCCACCGCGTACCGGGCGCGCGTCGCGGGCGAGGTTCCCCAGTGGACCAGCCGCCCCGTGCAGTACGCGGACTACACCCTCTGGCAGCGCGACACCGACCTCAGCGCCGGGATCGCGTACTGGAAGGAGACACTGCGCGGCGCCCCGCAAGCGCTTGCGCTGCCGTTCGACCACGCCAGGCCCCAGGTGTCCGCGCACCGCGGGGAGACCGTCGGCTTCACCCTGGACGCCGACCTGCACGCGCGGCTGGGCCGGCTCGCACGGTCCACCGGCACCAGCTTGTTCATGGTGACGCACGCCGCGATCGCCGTGCTGCTGTCACGGCTCGGCGCCGGTGCGGACATCCCCATCGGCACACCCGTGGCCGGGCGGCACGACGAGGCGCTGCACGAGACCGTCGGCTGCTTCGTCAACACGGTGGTGCTGCGCACCGACCTCAGCGGAACACCGACGTTCACCGAACTGCTGGAGCGGGTACGGACCACCGATCTCGACGCCTTCGCCCATCAGGACGTGCCGTTCGAGGCGGTGGTCGAGGCGGTCAACCCGCCGCGCTCGCTGGCCTGCCACCCCGTCTTCCAGGTGATGCTGGCCTTCCAGGACACACCGCCCGTCGCGTTCGACCTGCCGGGGCTGCGCGTGGAGCCGGTCGCCGCGCCCGGCGGCGCCTCCCGGATGGACCTGCTGTGGAGTCTGCGCCCGCACCACAGCGACCACGGTGCGGAAGCCGGCGTCGACGGCGAGCTGGAGTACGACACCGAACTGTTCACCCCCGCCTCCGCCCGTCTGCTGATCGCACGGCTGGAACGGCTGCTGCGGGCGGTGGCGGCGGAGCCCGACCGCCCGATCGCCGACCTCCCCGTCCTCGTCACCGGCGAGCGGGAGCAGATGATCAGCCGCTGGAACGCCACCGCCCACGACGTGCCCCAGACCACCGTGGCCGAACTGTTCGCGGCACAGGTGCTCCGCACTCCCGACGCACCGGCCGTACGGCACGGGGACACCGTGCACACCTACCGGCAGCTGTCCGAGCGGGTGGCCCGCATCGCGGCGGAGCTGCGTGCCCGCGGGGCCGGTCCGGGCCGTCTGATCGCACTGCGGCTGGGGCGTGACCCCGACCTGCCCGCCGCACTCCTCGCGGTCCAGTCGGTCGGTGCCGCCTCGCTGCCCCTCGACCCCGCGCTGCCGCCGCAGCGGACAGCGGCGCTGCTGGCCGACGCCCGCCCCTTGCTGGTGATGCGCGACGACGACGGGCTCAGCGTCACCGCAGGCGCCCGGGAACCGGCCGTCGTGCCGGACAACACGGCATACGTGATGTACACCTCGGGCTCCACCGGGCAGCCGAAGGGCGTCGTCGTGCCCCACCGCGCGCAGACGAACCTGGTGCTCGCACTGCGCGAGCAGCTGGCGGTCGGTGCGGCCGACCGGGTTCTGGCCGCCGCGCCCGCGGGCTTCGACATGTCCCAGCCCGAGCTGTGGCTGCCCCTCGTCACCGGCGCCACCATGGTGCTCGCCGACCAGGGCGCGCTGCGCGAGCCGGACGAACTGTCCGCACTGCTCGACCGGCACCAGGTCACCGTGATGCAGGCGACCCCGTCACTGTGGCAGACGCTCATGGCCCGGGGGCCGAGCCGGCTGCGCCACATCCGCGCGGTCATCGGCGGCGAAGCGGTACCCGCGGAGCTGGCCGGGGCGCTGGCCGACCGCACGGCGTCGCTGCTGGCCTGTTACGGCCCGACGGAAACCACCGTCTGGTCGACCACTCACCCGGTCGGCCGCGCGGCGGGCGCCACGGTGCCGCTCGGGCGTCCCCTGTGGAACACCCGGTGCTACGTCCTCGACACCCGGTTGCAGCCGGTCCCCCCGGGCACGACCGGCGAGCTCTACCTGGCCGGGGCCGGTGTGGCGACGGGGTACCTGCACCGGCCGGGGCTGACGGCGACCCGATTCGTCGCGGACCCCTTCGGACCGGAGGGGCACCGGATGTACCGCACCGGCGATCTCGCGTCGTGGACCGCCGACGGGGTCCTGCGCTTCCACGGCCGGACCGACGATCAGGTGAAGGTCCGCGGCCATCGCGTCGAGCTGGGTGAGATCGAGGACGTGCTCGCCCGCCACGAAGACGTCGACGCCGCCGCGGTGGCGGTGTACGACCGGAAGGCCGACGACCGCCGCCTGGTCGGCTACGTCGTCCCCGCCGACGCCGACCTGCGCTCGGTGCGCGCCCACCTGGCCGCGCACCTGCCGGACTACATGCTGCCCGCCCGCCTGATCGGGCTGGACGAGCTCCCCCTCAGCATCAACGGCAAGCTGCTGCGCGACCGGCTGCCCGAACCGGACTGGACCCCCGCAGCAGACTCGCCACCTCCGGAGAACCTGCACGAGCACTTCATGTGCGGGCTCTTCGCCGATGTGCTGGACCTGCCCCGGGTCGGTCCCGGTGACAACTTCTTCGAACTGGGCGGACACTCGCTCCTGGCGGCGCGGCTGACCGACCGGATACGGACGGTGCTCGGGCTGGAACCGACGATCCGGAACGTCTTCGAGGCGGCCACCCCCGCCGCGTTGACCCGTCTCCTGAACCAGGCGTCGCCGGAGAAGGAGGCCACGCACCTCGTGCCGTTCCGCACGGGCGGGTCGGCGGCGCCGGTGTTCTGCGCGCCCCCGCTCAGCGGGATCAGCTGGCTCTACGCGGGGCTGCTGCGGCACATCGACCGGGACCACCCGGTGTACGGCATCCAGGCCGAGGGCCCTGGTGGCGTGAGCGACCTGCCCGGCAGCGTCGAAGCGATGGCCGAGCGCTATGTGGACCTGATGCGTGCGGTCCACCCCGGCCCGTACCACCTTGTCGGCTGGTCCTTCGGCGGGCTGGTGGCCTACGCGATGGCAGTCCGGCTGCACGAGCTCGGTGAGCCGGCCGGCTCGCTGTGCCTGGTGGACACGGCCGCCGACGCCGCGGCCGCATCGGAAGAGCCCATCAACGAGCAGCGCGTCCACCGGGTGCTGCTGACGGCCGCGGGCCTGGACGACGAACGCTTCGCCAGGACGGCTCTCGACTTCGCCACCGTCTCGGCCCTGCTGCGCCGGGAAGGAAGCGTGTTCGCCCGGTTCACCGAGGACGACATTCGCCGTGTCATCGCCGTCTCGCGTCACCACGACAAGCTCGCGCGGGCCTACCGGCCCCCGCGCTACCCCGGCGACGCCACCTACATCGAAGCGACGGGAGACGGCCCGCGCCGCGTCCCGAACCACGAACTGTGGCGGCCCCGTGTCGGTGGCGACCTCACCGTCGGGTACGTCAGCGCGCGCCACTACAAGGCGATGCAGCCGCAGCACGTGCACGAAGTCGGGATCCAGCTCCGCGACCTGCTCAGGAGGCAGCGTTGATCCGCACCGATTCCGGCGCCCTCGCCGAACTCCCCGCCGGTGCACGGGTGGTGATCCGACTGCCCAACGGCCACGAACTCGCGGACACGCTGCTCGCCTGCTTCGACCTGCGCCTCGTCGCGGTCCCCCTGCACCCCCGCACCACCGACCGGGCCGCCGCGGACATCGCCGAGCGCGTCTCCGCGGCGGCCCTGGTGGATGCCCACGGGCTGCACCACACCGGCCTGCCCGATATCCACACCTCCCCGGACGGCCTGGCCTTCATCATGTTCACCTCCGGCTCCACCGGCCCGCGGAAAGGGGTCATGCTCAGCCGGCGCGCCGTCCTGGGCAACGCCGCCAAGACCGCGGCACTGCACGGACTGACACCGCAGCGCCCCCACGGGACGTGCCTTCCGCTGTACCACTGCAACGCACTGGTCATGTCGCTCCTCGGCACACACCTGACCGGCGCGCCGCTCACCTTGCAGGCCACCTTCGACCCGGCCGGCTACTTCGCGGCCCTGGACGCCGCCGGGGCCAGGACCGCCTCGATCGTGCCCGCCCTCCTGGCGGACCTGCTGGAGGCCGGTCCCGACTGGCCGGACGGCCTGGAATACCTGATCACCGCGGCCGCCCCGCTGACCAGCGACCTCGCCCGGCGGTTCCACCGCCGCTACGGCCCACGCCTACGGCAGGGCTACGGCCTGACCGAGGCAGTCAACTTCAGCTTCACCATGCCCCAGCTCGACGACCCCGAGTTCCGCGACCAGTACCTGGAGCACACGCCCCCGGTCGGGGCACCGCTGCCGGACACCGAACTGCGCCTGGAGTCCGGTGAAGTGTGGGTCAGGACGCCGGATCTGATGACCGGCTACTGGCAGGACAAGCCCGCCACGGCGGCCACGGTCACCGACGACGGCTGGTTGCGCACCGGCGACCTGGGCGAACTCCGGGACGGCCTGCTGGTCCTCCGGGGCCGCGCCGGGGAGCGGATCAACCGGGGTGGGGAGAAGCACTACCCGCTCGACCTCGAGCACGGCTGGCGCGAGGCCGGTCTGTCCGGCCGGTTCGCAGCGGTCGCGGTGGACGAACCGACACTCGGCCAGGACATCGGCCTGGTCGTCACGGAACAGCCGGTCTCCGCCGTGCGCGACGTGTACGAGCGGGCGTCGCTGCGGCCGTCAGCGATCCAGTTCGGCGGGTTCCTGGCGACTTCCACCGGCAAGCCCCGACGCATGGCGATGAGCCGTGGCCTCACCGCGCGCCGCCTGGCTCCCGCACGATACGAACGGTTGCTGGGCCACGCCGCGGCCACCGCGCACGACCTGCTGCGCACAGGGGCCGACCACCCCGGCCTGCGCGCGCTGGCCGCCTGGACAGGAGACCGCCCTTCAGAGGGAAAGGACGAAGTCGTCTTCGACGCCCTCGACTTCATGCGGCAGCACTGGCACGACGAGGACGATGCGGAACTGTCCCGAGCCAAGGCCCGCTGGCACAGGACGCTCCTCACCGAATGGCCCCTGTCCGAGCACGCGGAACTGACGGCGGACGTGGCGGCCCGCCATGGCTTCGAGGGCCCACCCGTGCCGCTGGGCGCCGAGGCCCGCTTCGGGGACGGCTCGCTGCTCGTCCTCCCGCACGGGCCCGCGGCCGACCGCCCGGTGTGGCCGCTGGGCCCACTGCTGTCCTTCCTGAACGGATCCACCGAGGGAGGCCGGACGGACCGCTGGACGTGGCTGACCCGGCTGCGCGACCGGGGATTCCCGACCACGGGCTGCTCGGTCCTGCGCGCCGGGCGACACGACCTGGGCGGCGTGCTGTGGGCACGACAGCCGGATTCCGGACCGAACGATCACGCTGGAGCGACTGGATGACACACGGCATCGAAACGACCGGACGCATGAAGGAATCCCCCGACCACGAGGACGAGATCCTCGACGTCCAGCGGCACCAGGATCCCGGCCAGAACCAGCTGACTCCCGTGGTGCAACTGCCACCGAACGCCGCCCTGGCCGTGGTCGACGCCCTCGCCGGCCTGGTCCGGGCGGCGCACCGCACGGAGGAGAAGAGCCCGACCCCGGCCGGTGCGCTCAAACGGGCTCAGGAGTTCGAAGAAGGCGACGTCTTCATGCTGGAGCCCCCCTTCGAGGGCTTCTTCGCCGACCGCTACGTGATGGACTTCTACGACACCAACGAACGCGACATATGTTCGCGCATGCACCTCCACACCGGTCTGCGGTTCGTCCGCATGATGACGGGCCCGGACACCACGATCCGGGTCTCCAGCCTGTCCCCGATCACGGTCCGCCCCGCAGCGGAGAGCTGGACCGGCCCACTGACCACCTTCACCGACGCGCTGCCCGGCACCCCCGCCGGGGTGCACCGGGACCGGCACAATGTGATCGTGCCGCCGAACTCCTGGGTCGACATGCAGATCCCGCGCGGAGTATCACACCAGTTCAACGCGGTCGGACCGAACGCGGTCATCGACTCGGTGCACCCGGAGGAATCCATCGAAACGCTGCGCGAGGGGATGTCCGGGTACCGGATGATGGCGCAGACCATCTTCCTCGCCAAGGACAAGAACCCGGCCACCACCTGCGCCGACATCATTGAACCCCCATCGACCGGCTCTGCGCCTCCGCCGGGACTCACTCGTCGTAGCACGGGCGGAGACCGACAGTCGCCACGGTAGGAAAGGCCGGGCCGACACGATCGGCCCGGCCAGTCGGGACGTGGGCGCCGAATGCCTGTCCGCGTAACGCTGTTCGGTGCTCAGCCCGGACCGCCCCTCAGCTCCGGCCTCCCGTGCAGCGGCCAGCAGGGTACGCACCGGCGCAGGACGTCGGCTTGGGCCTCGTTGCGTCTGCAGGTCAGGCCTAGGTGGTGGACGATGTCGCTCTTGAGCACTGACGCCGACCGGAAGGACCTCCCCCCCCCCAGGCCCGCAGCCTCTCGCGCAGCTCCTCGGAGGTCGGGTCGATTCGGCCGGCTGCGAACTACCAATCACGGCCTGTCAAGGCTTTTGACAGCAACACCGGTTTTCTGGTCCGCTCCTGCTCGGACCTCATCATCTCGGCGAGGGCGGCGGGGTCGGGGTCAGCCGTGGGTGAGGCGTTTGACATCGCGCAGGATGGGTGCGGTCTCGATGGCCTGCACGCCGGCCAGGGTGCCGAGCTCGTGATCGAGGTAGTGGTAGAGCTGGTAGGCATCGGCGAAGTGGCCGGTGGCGACCAGGTTGGAAGGGCCGGTGGTCGCGGCGGCAAAGGGGATCTGGGGGTGGGCCGCGAGGGCTCTGCCGACGGCGCCCAGGGCTCCGGGCGCGATGCGGAGCCAGAGCCGTACCAGCATCTGCTGGCCCAGGAGTTCAGGGTCGATGTCGGTGACGAAGCGCAGCGCCCCGGACGTGCGCAACCGCTCCAGCCGGCGGCTGACGCCTGCTGCTGAGCGGCCGGTGGCCTCGGCCAGCTCGGGAAGGGTGGCGCGGCCGTCATGGGCGAGGGCGGACAGCAGTTTGTTGTCCACGGAGTCCAGTTCGACGGGCTCGGCAGCGGGGTGGGTCGGCGTGGGCAGCGCCTGGGTGCTGCCGGGGGGCGTCTCGGGGGCGGGCGAGGTGTCCTCGGGTGCGGTACCGAAGATGTGCAGGAGGCAGTGCGCGCTGACGGAGACCACGCGAGGGGTGTTGGGGAGCTTCTCCAGCAGCAGGACGTCGCGTTCGCGGGCGGAGCGGATGTCGACGGCGCAGTTCAGCTCGGTGCCTCCGGACGCGATCTGTACCCAGGACGTGTCGGTGCGGCGGGCCAGCGCATCAGCGATCTTGGCTGAGGCGTTCGGGGTGCAGTTCAGGCGCAGGAGCCAGCGGGTCAGCCCGACGTACTGAGGTACCAGCTGGCCGGAAACGCGCAGGCCGCGTTCGCGCAGGCGGCGGAAGCGGCGGGCGACGGTGTGCTCGGAGACTCCGGCGCCGTGGGCGATCTGGCTGAAGGGTGCGCGGCCGTCGCGCCTGAGTTCCTGGACGATCCGTTGATCGACCTCGTCAAGGATGCTGGAATCCATTGTTTCCTCCCGGTCGTATGCCAGATCTTTGCGTGAACAAGGGTATGGGGCGAGGATCCACACCGGTGGCCTGAAGGGTGGAGGCATCCCGCTCACCCAGGGGGGCGACGGAGTGATCCGTCGGGCCCCTGGGGTGTGCGGAGTGCAGATCCGAATCCAGGAAGGCATTTCCATGACGTCGACCCCCGCCCCTGCCACTGCTGAGCGTCCGCTGCGTATCGCCGTGCTGGTGGCGAGCACCCGCGAGGGGCGCTTCGCTCCGACCATCACCGCCTGGTTCACCGGCCAGGCCGCCCTGCACACCGATCTGAGCGTCGATGTGATCGATCTGGATGTCGACCGGCTGCCGATGCACCTGACCGCCGAGCGGCCCGCCGAAGTCACGGCGATGGCCGGACGGCTGGCGGCGGCCGACGGCTTCGTGGTCATCACGCCGGAGTACAACCGGTCCTTCCCCGCCCCGCTGAAGGCGGCCATCGACTGGTACCAGACCGAATGGCAGGCCAAGCCCGTCGGCTTCGTCACCTACGGCGGCGTCTCGGGCGGCCTGCGCGCCGCGGAGCAGCTGCGGCTGGTCTTCGGCGAGTTGCACGCCGCCCCGATCCGCGAGGTCGTCACCTTCGCCAACTACCCCGAGCGCTTCGACGCCGAAGGCCGCCCCACCGACGAAGGCTGCAACATCGCGAGCAAGGGCCTGCTGGAACAGCTCACCTGGTGGGCCCGGGCGCTGCGCACCGCCCGCGAGGCCCACCCCTACGCCTGACCCGAGCCCAAGCCGCAGGACGGTCCCGGCCTTCCGTGATCTTCCCTTGGGCCCCGGAGCCGTCCTGCTGTCACCTCTCTCCACCAAGGACGTTGCTGTGTCCGTATCCACCTCCGCGCAGGCGGACCCCAGGCGCTGGACGGCGCTGGTCTTTGTCTGCCTGGCCCAGCTGATGGTCGTTCTCGACGGCACGATCATGAACATTGCCCTGCCCTCGGCCCAGCACGACCTGGGGTTCTCCGACGGCGCGAGGCAGTGGGTCGTCACCGCCTACGCCCTCGCCTTCGGCGGGCTGCTGCTGTTCGGCGGCAGGCTGGGAGACCTGTGGGGCCGCAAGCGGGCCTTCGTCACCGGCGTGATCGGGTTCGCCGCCGCCTCCGCACTGGGCGGAATAGCACTCAACACCGCGATGCTGATCGGGGCGCGGGCCCTGCAGGGCGTCTTCGGCGCGCTGCTGGCCCCGGCCGCGCTGTCGCTGATCTCGGTGATGTTCACCCAGACCAAGGAACGCGCCAAGGCGTTCGGGATCTACGGCGCGCTGGCCGGCGGCGGCGCCGCGATCGGCCTGCTGCTGGGCGGGGTGCTCACCCAGTACCTGAACTGGCGCTGGACCCTGCTCGTCAACATCATCTTTGCCGCCGTCGCCGCCCTCGGCGCGCTGGCCGTCCTGCCCGGACGCAGCAGCGACCGCCCGCGCGGCGCCCGTCTGGATGTCCCCGGGGTGCTGCTGGCCTCACTCGGGCTGGTCGCCCTGGTGTACGGGCTGTCCACGGCCGAGACGCACGGCTGGGCCTCGGCCGCCACCCTGGGCCTGATCGGCGCCGGTGTCGTGCTGCTGGCCGCGTTCGTAGTGCTGGAGAGCAGCCTCAAGTCCCCGCTGCTGCCGCTGCGGGTGGTGTGGGACCGCAACCGCGGCGGCGCCTACCTCGCCATGGGCCTGGCCGTGATCGGCATGTTCGGCCTGCTGCTGTTCCTCACCTTCTACCTGCAGAACGTGCTCGCCTTCAGCCCGCTGCAGTGCGGTGCCGCCTTCTTGCCCATGACCTTGGGCATGGTGGCCGGCTCCACCCGGATCGGCCCCCGCCTGGCCCCACACATCGCGGTGCGCGCGCTGATGGCCCCCGGCTTCCTGCTGGCCGCCGCCGGCCTGGCCTGGCTCACCCAGATCACCCCCGCCGGCTCCTACGCCACCGTGGTGCTGCCCGGCCTGCTCGTCATCGGCCTGGGCCTGGGCACCGCGTTCATGCCCGCCTTCAGCCTGGCCGCCCAGGGCGTCGCACCCCAGGACGCCGGCGTCGCCTCGGCCATGGTCAACACCTCCCAGCAGATCGGCGGCGCGATCGGCACCGCCCTGCTCAACACCATCGCCACCGACGCCACAGCCACCTACACCCGCCGCCACCCCGGCACGCAGCCGGGCGGCCCCCTGCACGACGAGGCCCTGGTCCACGGCTACACCACTGCCATGTGGTGGGCCGTCGGCATCCTCACCCTCGCCGCCCTGGCCGCCGCTGCCTTGATCACCCACCACCCGCGCCGCGCCGCGCACGCCGAAGACGGCCAGCAGGCCCGGCACAAGCGCAGCCGCGCCACCGCCGAGCACACCTGACCCCCGCCGCCCCGCGTGCGGCCCCACGCCGCCCACCCACCGAAGCAAGGAAAGAAGCTATGGCGATCCGCCGTGTCATCACCGGTCACCACGAGAAGGGCCAGGCGGTCGTGGTCCGGGACGAACAACTTCACCCGTAGCCGGCAGCGTATGCCGTCCGAGCAGCACTGTTGGTGATCTTCACTCCAGGGGGGTGAGATCGACGGTATCCCTGAGGCGCACCGTGGCGGTGTGCTGTGCTGAGGATCGGCCGGCGAGACCCGCGGGCCGGCGAGGTGACTATCGCCCTGCTCCGTCGCCGGTCTCTCGTTCTGCATTGCGGTCCGGGGTGATCACCCCTCGAAGCCTGCGAGGAGGCCGTGATGGATTCGGTAGGTCGGGCATTGCTTCCCGGACACGTCCTGAGGGCGGCAGATCAGGGCCGGGCTCCGTTCCCCCTGGGGCCCAAGGGGTTGGGGACCTCGGCGGCTCGTATCGGCCGGCCATCCCCGTCCCCGGCCTCGGAGCCTTCCCGGGGATCGGGCGTGCCTGCTCTGTACTGTCCGGGACCGGTGCGGGTGGACGAGCCTCTGGGGGCTGAGGTCAACGAAAGGCTGCTCGCCTGGGTGCGACGAGTGGGGATTTTCCCAGGGCAACTCGACAGGGTCCGCGCCTGTGATTACGGCCGCTACGCCATGCTCATCCATCCCGACTGCGACGACCCTGACCGGCTCCTGCTGGCCGCGCAGTGCATGGCGGCCCTGTTCGCGGTGGACGACTACTACTGCGATGACGAACGCACCGGATCCGACACCGCATTGGTCGGAAACCGTCTCACGCTCGCTCAGACGGCTCTGGACCCCGCCTACCTGGTGGGCAGCTGGGGATACCAGGAGCAGCTCGAGCAGACGCTCACCTCGGATCCCGTCCTGGTGGCGCTGCGGTCCTACATCGACAGGGTCGCCGGCTTCGCCACCCCCGCACAGGTGGGCAGGGTCCGCCACGAGACCGTGGCCATGTTCGTGGCCATGAACGGCGAAGCCGGCTGGCGAACCACCCAAACGACTCCCGCTGTGTGGGAGTACCTGGCGGCACGGCAGGTCAACAGCTTCCTGCCGTGCATGACACTGATCGACGTGATCGGCGGATACGAGCTGCCCGCTACGCTCTACGCCCACCCGCCGGTACGACGGGCGACCATGCTGGCGGCCAGTGCCAGCATCGTCCTCAACGACTTGTACTCGATGGCCAAGGAGTCCGAACCCGGCATCGGCGACGGCGGCCTGCCCGACGTCATCGCCGCCGAGCGTGGCTGCACCACGCGGGAAGCAGTCCACCTGAGCGCCGACTATCACGACCGGCTCGTCCACAGCTTCGAAGCCGCACACAAGGAACTCACCGCCACCATCCCCTCACCGGAACTCTGGCGCTACCTCGACGGACTCCACGCATGGCTCGGCGGCAACCACGAATGGCACGCCACAACCGGCCGCTATGCCACCAGCGCATAAGGGTCCGCGCAGGCGGTACAGCGGACCGGACGAGAAGCCGGCCCACGTGGCGGACCGTGGTCGCCACATGGTCGGCCTACGAGGGCTGCCGGTGCGAGACACCGACCGGGAGATCCCGGTGGCGGCCCCGGACCGCGTCCCGGACACGCACACCCCGACAGCCCCCGACACGCAGGGCCCACGCGACCTCGCACCGCGGAAGGCTCGCCGCTGCCTGCCCTGCCCCTCAGACAGCGCTGAGTGGATGGGCCGCCGTCGCGGAGCGCGGCGGCCAGGCGCACGGGGCCAGGATGCCGAGGACGTAGGCGCGGGCGACGAGGGCCGGGCGGGTCGCCGCCCCCAGGACATGCCGCAGGCGGCTGAGGTGGTAGTCGACCGTCTGCCGGGACAACTGCAGCGAAGTGGCGATGTCGCCGTTGCTGCTGCCCTCCGCCAGGAGGGAGAGGATGCGGACCTGCGCGGCGGTGAGCGGCGCATGCGCCTCGTGGGCGAGGCTCTGGTGGGTGACGACGGCCCAGACGTGCCGGGCCCGGGTGCCGGAGTGGCCGATCGTCGTCAGGTGGAGCCGCGCGCGGCGCCGCAGCCCCTGGGCGTCCACGAGCACCGCGGATGTCTCGAACCTTCTGGTGCGGCGCGCTATCAGGCCGTTCCAGCGCCGGTGCAGCCGGTCGAGATCGGGTTCCGGGGCGAGCAGGGTGTGCGCGCGGCGGCCGACCAGGTCGTGCGGGCTGAGCCGGAACAGTTCGGCCGCCGCCGCGCTCGCCTCGACCACGCGCCCGTTCGCCGAGAGCAGCGCGCAGGGCAGGCCGCTGTGGTCGCGCAGGGCCTCCAGGTTCTCCTCGGCCTCCTGCCACTGGACCGTGGCGCGCAGGTGGTCCGTGACGTCCACGTAGATTCCGGCGACGCAGGTCTGCGCGTTCTCCCGTACGGGAAAGCGGTGGCCCACCACCCGGCCCGCGCTGCCGTCCTGGCGCCGGTAGCCGAGGGTGTGCCGTAACGGCGTACCCCGGCTGAGGACCTCCTGGTCGAGGGTGCGGAACCGGTCGGCCTCGGCGGGCTCATCGAGGTCCTCTATGTACTTGCCGACGACCTGTTCCGGGACCGTGCCGTAGAGGTGCCCGTAGGCGTGGTTGGCCCACAGATAGCGTCCGTCCTTGTCGCGGATGAAGGCGGCGGCCGGGGCGAGGTCCACCAGGTCCGCGAAGGCCGCGTGTCCGCGCGGGGCCTCGGTGCGGGGGTCGGCGGTGTCGGCCTCCACCGCGAGGCCGCGCGCCCGGCCCTCGCCCGGGAGTCGGCTGACGTCGAAGGCGCGGCCGTCGAACCGGATCCGTCGGCGGCCCTCCTGCGGCGAGTACCCCGGGGCGGGGAGTTCCCGACGCAGCCGGTCCAGGAAGCGCCGCGCCGTGCCGGTGTCGGTGAAGGCGCCGCCTCCCTGTTCCAGCACCTGCCACGTCTCGTCGGCTTCCCACCAGAACACGGGAAGGTGCTCGAGCAGTGCCTTGAGACCGGAATCGTCCACAGCGCTCTCCGTCCGTATACGACTGGCTGACGCGCAGTCATATGACGTTGGATATCCCGCCCCCACTCCGCACATGCCCGGTACTCGGCCGGGTGCCGTCGCGCCGAAAGCTGCTGCGGAGGCGGAGGTTCCCCGGAACTCAGGCAAATGCCTGAGTCTTGGGGGTCCACGGAGGCGTCGCGGGCGGCCCTGGCCTGGTCCCCTGGAGTGAGCGGGTGAACACGCCCCGCCACGCGGGCCGGAGAGCCACCGGACTCACCGCACGTTCCCCCGCATACGGCGATCCGTCGAAAACCGGATGATTGGAGACGAACTTCAGTGAGCAAGGTGCTGTTAGTGCATGCCAAGGGTGGTCCGCCGCTCGGTCACGTCCTGTCGCGGACGGCCGCGAAGGCGGAAGTGCACCTGCTGGCGCTCAGCGCTCTTCCTCCCGCCGTGGCAGGCTCCGCCCGAAGACTGTGCGCCTCGGTCGTGACGCCTGCCGGCGCACACCGCTCCGACCTGGTGTCCCTGATCGTCGCGCGAGCCGAGGCCGTGGGCGCGGACGCGGTGCTCACCTTCTCCGAGTACGCGGTCGTGGCCGTCGCCGAGGCGTGCGAGGCGCTCGGTCTCGCGGGGGCGGGCGGCGCCTCCGCGCTCGCCCGCGACAAGCGGCTGATGCGCCGCACCTGGCAGCGACACGGTCTGCCGCAGCCCGAGTTCCGTCCCGTGGGCACCGAGGCCGACCTGCACGCGGCAGCTCGCTCCCTGCCCGGCCCACTGCTCCTCAAGGCGGCCTGGAGCGCCGGTTCCACCGCGCACCAGATCATCCGCTCCCCGCACGAGGTGTCGGCCGCCTGGGCCCGCTCCCGTGACGTGATGGCCGAATCGGCCCAGTTGGGCTACGCGGAGCTGCATGTGGCCGAGGCCGACGCGGACTACGTGGTCGAGCAGATCGTCACCGGCACCGCGTCGGACTGGTTCGACGAGCCCGGCTGGGGCGACTACGTCAGTGTCGAGGGCGTCGTGGCGAACGGCACCTTCCACCCGGTGTGCCTCAGCGGGCGGATGCCCACGGTCGAGCCGTTCACCGAACGCGCGAGCATCACCCCCGCCCTGCTGGCCCGGGACGCCCAGGACCGGATCGTGGACCTGGCCCGCCGCGCGGTCGACGCCCTCGGCCTGCGCGACTGCGGGACCCACACCGAGATCAAGCTCGGCGCCGACGGCAGCATGTGGCTGATCGAGACGGCCGCCCGGTTCGGCGGCGCGATGACCGTGCCGCAGATCGAGGAGGTCTTCGGGCTCGACCTCGTCGGCATGCTCGTCGACCACCTCCTCGGACACCCGGTCGCGTGGCCCGAGCAGGTCCTCACCCCGGCGCAGGCGCGCGGCGCGGCGGGCTCCCTCGTCGTCCTCGCGGTCGACGGCCACGGCCGGGCCTGGCCCGTCCGCAAGGTCTGGGACTTCCACGCCGTCTCGGCGGACATCACCCTCAGCCCAGGCAGCCGCCTGTCGGTGGTCGACGAGAGTTCGCTCGCCGACGGCAGTGTCGTGCCCGTGTACGACCCGGCCGCCGGTGCCAACACCATGGCGGCCCTGTGCCTGCTCTCCGCCGCCGACGCGCGGACCGTGCTCCGCGACTTCGAGACCCTGGTGGACGCCCTGCCCCGGGTGCTGCCCGCCGCTCAGCCCGAGGAGGTTTCGGCATGACCGCCCAGCTGCTCACCGGTGCCGCCGAACCGGTCACGGACCGCACGGTCGTCGGCGAGAACCTCTCCCTGCCGCTCTTCCGCACCCTCTCCGGGGTCCTGGCGGGACACCCGTACCTCAAGGTCGTCGTCGACCGTGCCGAGAACACCTGGCACCTGCTCGACACCGCCGCGCACCCCTTCCACGTCAACTACATCGCCACCCGCATTCTGGGCATGGACCTGACCGCGCTCGACGCGGACCTCGACGCCTTCAACGCCTCCGTCTACATGGACCCCGGACGTCGCTTCCTGCTCGGTGTGCTGTCCCTGCACACCGAGCAGGTCACGGACGGCCGCGAACGCACGTTCCTCGTCCTGGAGACGACCGAGGCCGACACCATGCACGGCGACCTCCTCGCGTTCTTCTACGAGTTCGTACGCGCACGGGTCGACGGCAGGCTGCCGCTGCTCCTCAAACCCGCCAACCACGGGCAGGAGGAGGAGCTGGCTGCGATCAGTGAACTGCGCGTGCCGCGCATCCTCAGCCACGAGCTCTTCGGTTCCCGTACCCGCGCCCCGCTCAATCCCGGCGAGGCCACCGGGCGGCTGCGGTTCTTCCGTACGCGCGAGGAGTACGCGGCGGCGGAGGCCGGTCTCGGCTGGGCGGACATCGTGGCCATGCCCTGTCTGCCGGACGACGTTCCCCGGGTGGCCGGATTCCTCAACACCGCCCCGATCACCCCGCTCTCGCACACCAACGTCCTCGCCTCCGGCTGGGGCATTCCCAACGCGATCGTGCGCGACCTGGAACAGCTCGTCGACAAGGACGGCCTGGACGGCGCGTGGGTCCGCTATCGCGTCCGCGAGGACGAGATATCCCTCGAGCGGCTCGATCACGCACCCGACCTGCGGGCTCCGGCCTGGCACCAGCAGCGCATACGCCTCGAACCGCCGCTGCTCGAAGACGTTCCCGTGCTGGCCCTGCACCGGCTGCGCAGCGCCGACCGCGACCGCTACGGCACCAAGGCGGCCAACCTCGGCGAGCTGCACCACGTACTCGACAGCCGCACGGCCGACCTGACCGCCTTCTACGGGCGGCCCCGCCCGCCGCGCGAGGACCTCTACGGGCATCTCGCGGCCCGCCTCGGCCTGAACGCGCCCTCCCTTGCCGAATTACGCGCCGCTGCCGCCGCCTTCGTGGCCACGACGGTCGGCGCCCCCGAAGGCGTCGCACTGCCCTTCGCGCTCCAGCAGCACTTCCTGGCCTCCTCCCCCGCCCTCCAGCAGGGCATCGGCAAGCTCAAGATGGCACTCGAACTCGACGCCACCGACGTCCTGGACTCGCTCTGCCTGCAACTCCAGCACCTGATCCGGCACACACCCGTCCCCGAGTCGGTCACCCGGCAGATCAGCCAGGCCTTTCCCGCCCCCGCCGACCCGCGCGGCCGCCTGGTGGTGCGCTCCTCGTCCAACGCCGAGGACCTTCCGGGGTTCTCCGCGGCGGGCGTCTACGACTCCGTCACCACCGCCCACGGAGCCGACGAACTCCTGGACGCCGTACGCCAGGTGTGGGCCTCACTGCTCTCGCCCCGCAGCGTGCGCCTTCGCCACCAGGTCGGCATCTCCCTGGACGACACCTACATGGGCGTCATCGTCCAGGAGTACGTCCCCGCCTCGCTCGGCGGCGTTCTGGTGACCTGCGACCCGACCCGTCGCGAGGACTTCCGCAACGTCTACCTCAACTGTTCCCCCGGCTCCCCGGAGCGGGTGGTCGAGGGTCAGGTCCTGCCGCAGCAGTACCTGTACAACACCGTGGAGGGCGGCGGCCGTACCGTCGCCCTGGGTTCCTCGGGCGACGGGCTCTCCGCCGCCACCCGCGCCCGGCTCGCCGACCTGTGCCTGACCGGGCGCCTCCTGCAGTCCCACTTCAGCGGGTCCGACGTGGACCGGCCGTTGGACATCGAGTGGCTGATGACCGACCGGGGCGACTTCCGGCTGGTCCAGGTCCGCCCGTACGCGCTGTGAGGGCGCGCTCCAGCCGGCGGGGGGCGGGCACCACCGGCCTGACCGTCACCGCCCGCCGGATCATCCGGCTCAACTACGGCTTCCAGCTGCTGTTCAACCTGCTGTGGTGGATGCCGGTGTTCTACGCCTACCAGAAGGCGGCCGGGCTGTCGGACGGGCAGATCTTCGGCATCCAGAGCATCTACTACGTGGCCTTCTGCCTGTTCGAGATCCCGACGGGCCTGATCGCCGACCGGATCGGCACCCGCAACTGCCTGCTCGCCGGCGCGGTGGTCATGACCGCGGCGAACCTGGCTCCGGTGGTCAGCGCCTCCTACACCGGCTTCCTCGTCCACTTCCTGGCCATCGCCGCGGGCCGTTCACTCACCTCGGGAGCGGCCAGCGCCTACCTGTACGACGGTCTGCGCGCCGAGAAGTGCGACGAGCACTACCTGAGGGCGGAGGGCACCGCTCGGGCGCTGGGGCTCGTCGCGAAGGTCGTGTGCTGGCCACTGGTCGGGCCCCTGATGGCCGTGGCGCATCCGACCCCGTACGTGCTCAGCGCCGCCAGCGCGGCGGGCTCCCTCGCCTGCGCCGTCGCGTTGCCCCGCCTTGCGGGGGCGGGCGCCGGTACGGGGAAGACGGACGGAGGGCGCGGGGGCGGTGCGTTCCTGCGGGACGCGGGCGCCGCGCTGCGCTGTGTCGTCTCCTCGCGATGGCTGACCCTGGTGATGGTGCAGGGCGTGGCGATCTTCACGCTCTCCCGGATCTGCCAGGTCAACCTCTTCCAGCCGATCCTGCTGGACCACGGCATCGCGGAAGCCTCGCACGGCAGTGTGATGGCGGCGATGACGGTGGCGGAGGCGGTGGCATCGGCCCGTCCGCAGTGGCTGAGCCGCCGCCTGCCACCGGTCGCCTGGGTCTCGGTCCTCAGCCTCGCGCTGGCGGGCAGCCTGGCGGCCATGACGTTCGGCGGGCCGTGGGCGGTCGTCGCGCTGCTGTGCCTGTTCGCCGCCGCGACCGGCTTCGCGTACCCCATCCAACGCAAGCTGGTGAACGACGCGGTGCCCGCGCACGCCCCGCGCGCCACGCTGCTCTCGGTCGAGAGCATCGTGGATCGCGCGGTGTGCGCACTGGCCGCGATCGCCGCGGGCGCCTATCTCGCCGCCGGGCGCCTGGATGCCTTGCTGTGGCACAGCGCGCTCGCCACGGCGGTGCTGCTCGGGGTCTTCCAACTGCTTTTGCGCAGCGGGGTGGTCAAGCGGGAGGGCGCCGGTCAAGGAGTTCGACCAGCCGGACCGGGAGAAACGCGGGCCGGTGCGGCCGACCGACCTGGTACGGCACGAAACCGAGCGAGGAAGCCGCTCTGACCTCCTCGGCCGTCTCCGCCTGATAGACCACTCGGCAGCGGCCCGAGCCGGCCTTCGCCCGCTGCCAGAGAGCGGGGGCCGGTTTGCGTTCCGCCTCGGTACGCGGGGTGAGGACGCGGTCGCCGAAGTCCTCCCAGGCGAAGGGCGCGGGCCCCCGCCAGGTGGCGTCGACCTCCTGCCGCAGTCTGGCGGCGCGCTCGGCGTCGGTCGTGCCCCAGGAGGGCGGCACATTGGTGATCAGGCCGACGGGAATGCGGCGTAGGCGCAGGGCACGCAGGTAAGAGGCCGCGCCGGGCTGATAGCCAGTGCTGCCGTCGCCGGCGGTGTGCACGAGGGTCTCGCCCAGGTCGAAGTACACGATGGGGCAGGCCCGGTCACGCTCGGCGGCAGCCGTTCTCGTGACTCCGCTCGCGTCTTCGGGCAGCGCCGTGCTCACCGTGGCGCTGAGCACGGCCCACACCAGAGCCGCGCTCAGCGCGAGGCCTGCCCGCACGGAGCCCTTGGAGGCGGATCTGTTCATAGGTCGTCGCCCTTTCGTCGTGCACACCGGTCCACGACGACTTACCCGTGCACACCGCGTGTCACCCGGGTCTCGCGGGGCCATCCTCGGAGGCCGGGGGCAGCGGGCAGCCGGCCGCGACCATCCGTAATCGGTCGCCGACTGTGCGGTCTCCATCTTCTTTCGGGTTCCGGGCTTTCGGGTTGTGGCCTTCAGGTGGCTTTGGTGACCAGTTGGTCGGCGAGCTTGCACAGGCGGCGGACCGTGCGGTCCTCCATGGCCACCGGGGCTGCCGGGGAGAGCGCGGTGCGGTCGTAGTAGGCGCCGGGGACGACCTCGGTGGCCGGGTCGCACAGGCGCACCACGCGCTCGGCGCCCTCGACGGCGGAGTCTCCCTCGTGCGCGTAGAGCGGGAGCAGAGCGGTGTCGCAGATACCGGGGTGCACGCTGACGGAGGTCCAGGGAGCCTTTTCCCGGGCGGAGACGGTCAGGGCGAGCTGGGACTGGGCGTAGGCGGCGAGCCGGGAGTAGCGCTTGGCGCGGTGGGGGTCGTTCCAGGCGATGGAAGCCGTGCGGTGCATGGCGGAGGAGACGTTGACGACGCGGCTGCCGGGGCGGGCGGACAGGGGGCCGGACAGCTCGTGGGTGAGGAGGTAGGCAGCCAGGAAGTTGACCTGGAGAGAGAGTTCATTGCCGTCGGCGGTCATGGTGTGGCGCTCGGGAGCGACGACAGCCGCGTTGTTGACCAGGACGTCCAGGACGGGGTGCCCGTCGGCGACCCGGGCGGCCATGCTCCGCACCTCGTCGAGGCGGGAGAAGTCCGCGACGGCAAGGCACAGGCGCGAGGCGTCGACTCCGGAGGCCACCAGTCGGTCCATGGCGTTCTGCCCGGTTGCCACGTCCGGCGCGTGCGCGATGACGGTGCAGCCCTGCCCGGCGAGCAATCGGGCGGTCTCCCAGCCGATTCCTGAGGTGGCGCCGGTGACCAGCACGGTCCTGGGGGCGGGCAAGACAGAAGACATGGTGATCCACTCCGGGATATGGGCAAAGACGACAGCACCCCACTGGAGGGAGGGGTCGTCGTGCGAACGAGAAGGCGTCGCCAAGCGCTCAGGGAACGCCGGCGAGCAGGTAACTGACGAGGTGCGACGGCTTCCGCCGACGGAATGCGGTGTGCTGAAGCACCGCGTTCACCGCACCGGCAGCGAACAGCGCGCAGGACTCGGCGACGCCGTATGAGGCGGCCGGTCGTCATGGCGCAAAGAGCTGTTCACGTCATTCATTCAACGAGCCCACAGCTCCGGGTTCAACCGACCCTCCGCATTCCTGACGCCGCCCTGATACGGGGTCGGCCACGGCGGTCGCACCGGGAAGTCCAGCCAGGGGGTGGGTGCATGCTCCCCCGAACCTCAGCTGCACTGCCAGGTGAACAGGGTGCGGTCGAAGCGGCGGGCGGCCAGGTCTTCGGGGCGTATGAGCCAGTACAGGGCACCGCAGTCGCCCCACATCATTCCGGCGTCGTCGTCCGAGTCGATCTGGGCGAGCAGCGTCCAGCGCAGCGCCTCCTCGTTGATGCGGGGGTCGTCGGCCGGCGGGTTGCCCAGGGCGGCTCGGGCGACCTCGGACTCCACATCGTCCTGTACCGGGTCGGCGTGGCCTCCGACGAGGTGTTCCGCGCCTGGGAGGTCCCACACGGCCTCCCGGAAGTCGTCGTCCCACAACGGGTGCTCGTCGGGCATCGGCGCGAACTCCCGGTAGATCACCGGGTGCCAGGGGTAGGGGGCCGTCGTCTCCATGCGTGCCGTCAGCCGTACTTCGGTATACGGCCGGATGCCCGCGGGCGCCGACCGTTCGACGAGGGGGACGCCCGCCGGTATGTACAGCACGCGCGCTCCCGCCTGACTGTCGGGCTCGTAGGGCGAGACCACCGCACGGCCGTCATCGAGCTGTCCGTCGAAGTAGAAGAAGAACAAGGTGCCGTCGGTCGGCAGGGCGATGTCGAGGGCCGTGGAGGGGAGCGCGGCACAGTCGAGCGAAGCGGTGAAGGTGAGGGGGCCGTGTCCCTCCCATACGGGCCATTCCTCGCCCTCGGGGAGCTCCGGCAGCCCGCCGAGCCGGCCGACGAGCGCGTCCGCCTCCGGGTCCGTGGCCTTCGTCAGCCCCAGCCCCGGCCGCAGCAGTCCGATCCACCGCTCGGCGATCTCCTCGGGCAGGTGTTCGCGGGCGAGCGTGTGGAAGGCGTCGGTGGTGTTCTGTGTCATGGGGTGATCATGCACGGGACCACTGACAACGGCCCCTATCGCGTCCTCACCACAGCGTGCTCAGGTCGTCGAGGTCGGTGAACCACTGCTCGGTGCCGTTGATCAGGCTTTCGGTGATCTCGACGGCGATCTGTCCGTCGGCGGCGAGCGTCCGGCGGGCCTGCTCCAGGTTGTTCCGGAGCACGGGGTCGTACTGGGCCGCGGCCTGCACCTCCTCGGCGTCGAGCACCTCGGCCGCCGCCGCGCGTTCGGCCTTGTCGGCTTCAAGGGCACTCTGGGCGGTCTGGATGAACGTGACGAGTTCCCTGTGGATCTGCTCGAAGTAGCCGTCCAGTGTCCCGTCCACGACGTCGGGGACGTCGTCGCGCGCCTCCGCCAGCCGTGGCACGACCACGATCATCCCCGGTCGCAGACGGTCGAGGTCGAGGCCCGGGTTGGCCTCGCGGATCGCCTGAGCGGCTCCTTCCTTCGCCGCCTCGGATGCTGTGGCCTCCACGAGCCGGGCTGCCAGGGCGGCGACGGTCTTCTCCTGCTCGACGACGACGATCGGCATCGGTGCGGTCCTTCCGGCGGTTGCATCGTGGAGGTCGTGGGCGGGAGGGAGCGGACGGTCCCTCGGGGGGCGGACGGGGTATCGGCCCCGTCGTCAGAGCACACCCTTGACATTGAGCTTCAGCCACTTGGAGTCGATGTCGCCCTCCGGGTCGATGCCGCCGCTGGTGATGTTGCCGAGCACCGCGAGCCATCGCGGGTCGACGTCGAGGTGGATCGACGGAAGGCCGCCCCTGGCACGGTTGGCGGTCACGGTCGCGGTCCTGGCCCGCACGGTGAGCGCGGCCGGGTCCGAGTCGCCGTGCTGGCGGAACTGGTTGGCGGAGACGACGGCGTCTCCGGCCACGTCGATCCGCGCTGCGGGGTGTTGGGCTGCGCCGGTGAAGGTGTTGGCGGAGACGATCGCGCTGACGTCCTGCGAGGCGTGGGCGAACGCGGTGTGGCGGCCGATGAGGTACGAGACCCGGTCGCCGACGACGGAGACGTACGGGCCGATGTGGCCGGTGCGGATGTCCGGGGTGCCGGGGCCCCCTTCGTCCCCCTCGTCGCCCCCGGGGTCGTCGCCCACCAACAGGCCGCTCCACGGAGTGTGCCCGTCGTCGTCGACGTCCTCAGGGACCCGTCGGCAGACATTGTCCTCGATCGTGGTGCGAGCGAAGACGGAGACGTGGATGCCGAGGCACCGCTCGTCCTCGTCGGGATCGGCCCGGCCGATCCGCTCGACGGTGTTGCTGTGGATCCGGGACTCCCGGCAGGCCAGCACGGCCACCCCGGTCCTGTGGTCCGGGCCGCCGGCCTCCTCGCCCTCTTCCCCGTCGTCGAACTCGGTGGTGAGATTGCGGACCGTGTTGGATCCGACGAGTGCGCGGGTAGCGCCGACGACGCGGATGCCGTTGGTGCCGACGGTTTCGCCGCACCGGTGGGTGACGATGTCCCGCAGCGTGTTGCCGACGATCACGGCGTCGGCGAGCCGGCCCCGCTCCGTGACCACGATCCCTCCCTCGCCGGCTCCTTCGATCGTGTTGTGCGAGACGTCGAGGTCGCCGGTGGGCACCCGCACGAGAATGCCCACGCCCCCGATCCGGCTGATGCGGTTGCCCGCGATGCGGGTGGTGCCGCGCAGCACGCCGGACTCGCCGCTCCGCAGGACGATCCCGTGGCCCGAGCCGGTCTCCGGGTCCGAGTCCGGGTCCGGGTCGCCGGTGACCGTGTTGTCCCGGACGGTGTATCCGCTCGCCCCCACCTCGATGCCGACCCCCTTGCTCTGCACGTGGTTGTCGGTGATGTCGAAGGAGGCCCAGGGCGAGAGGGCGCCCAGCAACCGCAGACCGGCGCCCTGCGCGAACATCACCGTGTTGCCGCGGATGGTGTTGCGGAGCATGTGGGCCGCACTGCCGCTGAACTGCACGCCCGACCACGAGCACATCAGCAGGTTGCCACTGATCTCCAGATCGGTGGTCAGCAGGTGTGCCCTGAAAACGCCGCCTTCGTCGTCCAGGTACTCCCGGGCCTCGATACCGATACGGCTCGCGATGTCGCAGTCCTGGATGCGGGTGCGCAGGGACGCGTGGAAGAGCTGGATGGCGGAGCCCTGTCCGCTGCCCTCTCCACCGCCGGTGATCAGCACGGTGAGCCGCCGGACGGTGACCACGGCCGTGATGGAGACCTTGATCCCGGGCCGGTGGCCGCTCGAGATCAGCGCGAAGTCCTCCAGGGTGACGAAGGCCGAGAGGGTGATGTCGAAGCCGCCCCTCGCACCGATGAGCAGGGTGCCGGGGCCCTGCCCGTGGACCCGCACCGACCGTGCCGCCCGCATCCGTACGGGTTCCGCGCCGAGGTGGTAGACGCCCTGCGCGAGACAGACCGTGCCGCCGTCCTCCGCGACCGAGTCCACCGCCGCCTGCACGGTCATGACACCGCTGGCGTGCGACTCGGGGGTGACAAAGACCGTGCGGTCGGGATCAGCAGAAGCCATGCTCCATGGTGTGCCGGGCCGTGGTCTCTCGCATGCCGGGGTGCTCCATCGGCGACGAGGAGCGGGGTGGGTGGCGAGTCGCACGAGGGACCACGCAGGTGAGGTGAGGGGATCGGTGTGGCTGCCTGACGGGGCAGGTCTCGCCGGGTGCGACACTCAGGTCCGGTGCACTGGAAGGGCGCGTCGTCATCGGGTGAAGAGAGGCGGTTGCATGGGTGAGGATCCGCTCATAGCGGCGGTACGGAGCGGGGACGCCAAGGCGGTGGCGGCCGCACTGGCGGCGGGCGCCGACCCCGACGCGGTTGACGAGTACGGCACTCCGGCGTTGTGTCTGGCCGTGGACGCCTTCGACCTTGCGGTCGTCGAAGAGCTGAGGATGTCGGACCGGCCGGTCCGGTTGAACCGCACCGCCGCGGACGGCCATACGCCTCTCCTGCGCGCGGTCGACCGTGGCGCCTGTGAGATCACGTCCGTGCTCATCAGCGGCGAAGCAGACCTGGGGCTCACGGACGCCGAGGGGCGCAATGCCCTGGAGCTGGCTCGGCACTGGCACCTCACGGGTACCGAAGCCGAGCTGCGCCGCAGGAGCGGCACGTCGGATCCGGTCGTCCGCAGAGCCGTCCTGGACGGGTGGGGGAACCCCTGTGAAGAACTGTCACTCGGTGGCCTGACGGTCCGCAACGGCCACACTGCGATCCTCACCGAGCTGGAGCCCCGGTACGGGATCGCACCGGGCTTCGAGGAGTTGATGGGCCGCGCCCTGACCGAGCCGGACGTCGACCAGCCGGTGTGGCCGGCGACGACGCTCACGCTCCAGGGGCGGCACGCCCCCGCCGTCTGGGCGGAGGCCGCTGCCCTGCGCGACCGCGCGAACCCTTTGGAGCGGTACTGCGGCGCCGAGGTGATGCGGCTCATCAACCTCTTCGACGAGAGCGAGGACGACCTCTTTGATGTGCCGCTCGTCGACCTCTTCCTCCCCTGGGCAGCGCGGGAGGAGGATCCACGGGTGATGCGGGCACTCACCGCCGGCCTGGCCGAGGCCATGGATCCCCGGGCCGAGCAGCCACTGCCGGCGCTCACCCGGCACCACGACCGGGAGGTCCGGCGCTGGGCGATCTCCGGCCTCCAGCGGCTGGTCGCACAGGGGAACCCCGAAGCACTGGCCACTGTCATGGCGTGCGCCCGGGACGCGGATGCCCTGATACGCGAGGGGGCATGCAGGACACTCAGCATGGCCCCCAAGGATTCCTCCGCCTCCTCGGACGCACTTGCCGCATGCCTGAACGACGAGGACGAGGCCGTACGGGTCGCGGCGGCGATCCCGCTGTTCCTGCGTGACGACCCACGCGGTGACCAGGTACTACGTGACCTCGGCACCGTCGACCACGACTCGCCCTACTTCGCGGAATTCCATAAAGTCTGGTACCACGATCGGGCGCTGCACCCCGCCGAGTGAACGTCCGACGGCCGGTGGTCCGGCGAGGGGGTCACATCCGCGACCTGATGTTTCGTCACGCCGGCCATCGCGCCCAGCAGTCCCCGATCTGAGCCGTCGGCTCGTCATCAGCGCGTGGCCCGGTCCGCTGCCTCTCGGGTGACATCGGCGTACAGACGGAAGAGGACCGGGCCGGCTTCGCTTCGGTCTCGTGCGCGCAGGGCCGCCCAGCACCGGGCGATGAGCTCCCGGGCCTGGGTGCCGGGCCAGGGCAGGGGAAGGAGCTCAGGCGGCAGCAGCGGGTCGGGCTCCATGGCGCGGGTGAGTTCGGCGGCCAGCTCGACCGCGATGGTGAGGAGCTCGGACGGGGAGAGTGAGTCGGGGCCGGTGAGCCGGTCGAGGCGGGGCCGGGTGATGCGGCTGAGGCGGTGGTAGCGGTCGGCGATCTCCTGCAAGGGCCACAGACGGCCGGCGAGTTCGGCGGGCTGTTGGGTGTCGCCCCTGCGCAGGTCCGTCGTGGTGAGCAGGGTGAGCGCGCCATGGGCGCCGAGGCGGTGGGCCGCTTCCTCGACGTACGGTTCCCAGCTGTTGGCGCAGACGTACAGTCCCCCCTGGAGCGGGGCACCCCCGAGGTGGACGAGCGTCTCGCGCAGGGCGTCCCGGGCAGCGCGCGCCGATTCCGGTACCGCGAAGGCGGCCAGGTGCCAGACACCGTCCCAGGGCGCGAGTCCGGCGTCCTGCCGGAATGCGTGCCGGAGGAAGTCCGCGTCGGGGGCGAGGGCTCGCGTGGTGTCCTCGGTCGCGTGCAGTTCCGCCTTGCGGCCGCGGCCCTCGTGGGTGAACCGACCTTCGGCCACGAGGCGTTTGACGCACAGCCGTACCTGCTGGTCGCTCATGCCCAGAGTGTTGGCGACGGTGTACAGCTCGTCCGCGGCGACGGTGCCGTCCTCGCGGATCAGCGCGTGGACGAGCATGCGGGTGGGGACCTCGACGTGGTCCGTCCCGGCGCTCACAGCTCTCTCGCTCCTCTTGTTCCGGCGGCGCGACGCATGGTGGTCACCGCGCCGAACCGAACCCCAGCAGTCCGCGCAGGTAGGGCGTTCGCTCGGTCCGCACGGCCGTGAAGCCGCGCCGCTCGTACAGGGCCCTGGCCCGCGGGTTGGTGTCGATCACATCCAGTCTGATCTCCCGGTGGCCCTGCTCCGCCGCCACGGCGGCCACTTCCTCGATGAGCAGGCTCCCGACGCCGCGGCCGCGCAGGCCGGGGTCCACGGCGATGCCGTCCATGACCAATTGCCCGGGGGCCGGGTGGCGTTCGAACAGGGCGAGGAGCGGAAGTCGGTGCAGCCCTCGCAGATGTCCGTACGCGCGCAGCACGTCGGAGGCCGATCCCCCGGTGAAGGCCCGGCCGCCGAGCTGGTAGCCGGCGAGGCCGACGAGCCGCCCGTCGAGGAGCGCGCACACCGCCCGGTCGGCGTTCAGATGGGCGGCGATGAAGGCCACCGCCTTGTCCGGCGGGTTCAGGGCGGGGCCGAGTTTGCGGCCGAACGCGTCCCAGTACAGCTCGGCGGCCCGCCGCTCGGCTCCGGCCGGAACCCCTCGCCGGATCGTCACCGGCCCCGTGCCGGTGTCCGTCGCGTCGAGTGCCATGTCCGTGCCCCCTTCTCGCTGTAACCTCGACTCAAAACTATCACCCTCTCGACGGTCGTGCTTGAAGTGATAGTTTTGATGTCCTGCCCAACCCCACCAGAGGCGGTCAGATCTCATGTCTTGGAAGATCCAGCCCCGGCGGCGCGGGCTCCGCATCATCGTGTGGTCATGCGTCGCGGTCCTGGTCGTGGCCGCCGGGCTCCTCGGTGTGGTGCTGTGGCAGAACTCCTACGACATGGACGAGCAGCGGGTTTCGATCCGTCACGGCGGCCACACCCTCAACGGCGTACTGGCCACCCCCAAGAACGGGCGCGAGCGCCACGGCCTGGTCGTGTACGTCCACGGCGACGGCCCCCTCGACGCCACCCACGACGATGGTTACAAGCCCCTGTGGGAAGCGAACGCCAAAGCCGGGTACGCCTCCCTGGCCTGGGACAAGCCCGGCGTCGCAGGCGCACCCGGCGACTGGCTCGACCAGTCCATGGACGACCGGGCCGACGAGGCAACCGCCGCCATCGCCTGGGCACGCGCCCGCCCGGATATCGACGGTGACCGGATCGGGCTCTGGGGCGCCAGCCAGGCAGGCTGGGTCCTGCCGAAGATCGCCTCCAAGACGTCCGTGAGCTTCGTCATCGCCGTCTCGCCCGCGATCAACTGGCTCCGGCAGGGCCGCTACCACCTCCTCGCCGAGCTGCGCGCCGACGGCGCGTCGGCAGCCCGCACCGGGGCCGAGGTCGCCAAGAGCGACACCACCCGCCGGTTGCTGGCACGCCGCGCGACCTTCGAGGAATACGTCAAGGCCATGGGCGGGGAAGCGGGCGGCATGACCGCCGGCCGCTGGGGCTTCATCTCCAAGAACTACACCGCGGACGCCACGCGGGACCTCCGCGCCCTGCGCGGCATACCGGTGCTGCTGACCCTCGCGGGACACGACATCAACGTGGACACCGCCGACACGGAGCGCGTCTACCGCGAGGTGCTGGACACAGGCGGCGCATTGACGGTCAAGCGCTATCCGGACGCGACCCATTCGCTGCTCAAGCAGTCCATCGAAGAGTCGGACCTCAACACCACGCTCACCGCGCTCCTCTCCCCCCGCTCACTCTTCGCGGACGGATTCCTGGAGGACCAACCACGCTTCCTCATGGCACTCGGCCGAGGCAGCGGCGCCGCACTGCCTCTCACCCGCCGGTGAGTTGACCGGTGGCACCGTGGTGGGTGGGCCGGGCCGCCAGGTCGGCCGGTGTGTGCCCCCGCAGTCACCGCGGGGGCACACACCGGGCAGGTCGTCTTCGCCCAGCCGTATCAGGCTGCGTCGGTCTTCATGTCGATGCCTTTGGCGGTGACCAGGCGGGCAGTGCCGTCGGCCAGCCGGTAGGACAGGCCCACCACAGCCGTCCGGCCCTCGGCGACCGCCTCCGCCAGGGTCCGGGAACGGTCCAGGAGCAGGTCGACGGTGTGCCGTATGTGCTCGGCGATGAAGTCCTCCTCCTCGGTACGGCCGGCCGCGTGGGCGGCGAGCACACTGGTGGTCACCCGCTCGATGACGTCCCGCACATACCCGCCCGCGGTCGTACCGTCCTGCACCGCGGACCGGGTCGCCGCGACCGCACCGCAGGAGTCATGCCCCAGCACCACGACCAACGGGCAGCCCAGCACGCTCACCCCGTACTCGATACTGCCGAGCACCTCCGGACCCGTGACATGCCCCGCCGTACGGACGACGAACAAGTCACCAAGACCACGGTCGAAAACGATCTCGGCGGCCAGACGGGAGTCGGAACATCCGAACATCACAGCGAACGGATTCTGCCCCGGCGCGACTTCGGTGCGACGCGCGGCATCCTGGTTCGGATGCTCCGGGGAACCGGCGACGAACCGCTTGTTCCCGGCCATCAACATCTCGAAAGCGCCCTGGGCAGTGAGGGAATCAGTCATGGGCGGAAGAATACGACGCGGCCCAGGGCGCCTGGATCACCCGGTCCGCCCCCCGCTCCCTCCCCGGAAGGAGGGGAAAGGGGAATGCCCTGCCATGGCCGGAAATCACCCCCGGAGCACTCCGCTGACCACGGCCGGGCGGCCGCGCCCGCGCCGCACTCCCCTGCGCTGCGGCGTGGGCAAGGACGCGCCCCTTCCCGGTGGCCTGCGGCCGGCGTCAGCGGACGAGGGCCCGCAGCAATCTGACGTACGGGCTCCAGCGCGCGGGCCTCGCCACCGCCCCGGTGCAGGCGAGTTCGGCCCGGTCGAGGCTGTCCTCCAGACACGCGTCGTGGAGCGGGCGCCACAGGAGCGGCCAGGCGAGGCGGGCCGGGCCGCGGGCGGCCATGGAAAGGGTGTGGCGCAGCACGGTGTGCCCGTCGCCGGCGGGCAGGGCGGCGTATTCGTGGAAGCCGTGGAAGCCGCGCGGCCCGGTGAAGGTGAAGCGGACCCACGTGGCGGGGACATAGGCGGCGACGCTGTAGCGGACGGGGCCGTGGCCGCCGGCCGCCCCCGGTCCGAGAGGCCGGTCGAACTCCATCGGCGGCCAGGGTCCGCGCGGCCACAGCCGGTCGCCTTCACTCGCGAGGCCGTCGATCAGCGCACCCGCCTCACGCTCCGTCACGGGCAACAAGCGCTCGTGCACGTTGTGGACGTCCATGGTTCCTCCGTCTCACCACACAATATAGAGGGCACTCTCTAATATTGTGGAGAGTACCCTCTGATTCATGGCCCGACCACCCCGCTTCGATCTCGACCAGCTCCTCGACGCCGCCGTACGGCTCGCCGCGGCCTCCGGGCCGGCCGGGGTGACGATGTCCGCGGTCGCCAAGGAGGTGGGGGCTCCGAGCGGTTCGGTGTACCACCGCTTCGCCGGGCGGACCGTCCTGCTGGCCGAGGTGTGGCTGCGGACGGTCGAACACTTCCAGGAGGGCTGGTTCGCCGCCCTCGAAGGTGAGTCCGACCCCCGGCGGGCGGGGAGCGCGGCAGCGCGCCACGTCGTCGCCTGGAGCCGCGCGCATCCACAGGAGGCCGCTCTCCTCCTCTACGGCGCCCGGGACTTCGGCCGCGCCGAGTGGCCCGGCGAGCAGGCCGACCGCGCCGACCGCGGCCATCGGCGGGTGCGGGAGGCGGTCGCGGGCCTCGCGACCGCCCTGGGCGCCACGGACACCGCGGCCCGGGAACGTGTCTCCCTCGCCGTGATCGATCTGCCGCTCTCGCTCGTCCGCCGCCACCTACGGGCGGGCGAGGTCCTCCCCGCCCACGCGGAGGACCTCGCCGAGGAGTGCACGGCGGCACTCCTCACCTGACACGCCCCTGCGTCCAGGGGTGTCGGCCGGGAGCAGCCTCGGTAGTACGCAAGCGGAACCTGGCCGGGAAGCGGTCGTGTACCCCGTACGGTCCGATACCAGGCCGTCGCGGGGCAGGTCTTCGCCAGCGGCGTCGCGATCCTGCAAGGCCACGCACAAACGCCGGGGAGCCCCTTTCGGGCTCCCCGGCGTCGTCGGCGCGGGCGAGGGCGTACACGTCCTACCGGCGGCCGCGCATGAGCAGATAGAGGAAGTACGGCGTGCCGATGACCGCGGTCATCAGGCCGGCGCCCAGCTGGGACGGCGCGATCACGGTTCGGCCCACCAGGTCCGCGGTGCAGACGAGCACCGCGCCCAGGAGCACCGAGACCGGGACCACCCGGGCGTGCCGGCGGCCCACCAGGGCCCGGGCCGCGTGCGGTGCGACGAGACCCACGAAGCCGATCAGGCCCGCGGCCGCCACGGCGGTGGCGGTGAGCAGGACGCCCAGGGAGAGGAAGGCCAGGCGCCCCCGTGCCAGGTCGAGCCCCAGGAGCCGGGGGGTGTCCTCGTCCAGTGACAGCAGGTCGAGTTCGGTGCGGTTCAGCACCGCGACGAGCAGCCCCACGGCGAGTACGGCCGCGAGCGGTGCCACGTCCGGCAGGGTCCGTCCGTAGGTCGAGCCCGACAGCCAGGTGAGGGCCTTCGTCGCGTTGAACGGATCGGTGAGGACGATGAGCAGGCTGATCAGGGCGGAGGTCCCGGTGGCGGCGCCGAACCCGACGAGGACGAGCCTGTTCTGCTGGAAACCGCCCCGCGCCGCGAGTCCGAAGACGACGAGGGAGATGACCGCGGCGCCCGCGAACGCGGCTCCGGCGATTCCCCACGAGCCGACCGACGGCACCGTCGTCACGACGAGCACGGCACCGAGGGAAGCCCCGCCGGAGACACCCAGGGTGGCGGGCTCCGCGAGCGGATTGCGGGTCACGGCCTGGACGAGCGTTCCGGCCAGGGCGAGCGCCGCGCCCGCGAGGAGCGCCGCGAGGACCCGGGGCACCCGGGTGTCGAGGACGAAGCCGACGGTCCGGCCCGCCCTGCCCTGGGCCCAGTTCACCACGTCGCCCAGCAACAGTTTGCTGTCGCCCAGCAGTACGGCGGCGATCATCACGCCGACGAGCGCCACCGCCAGTACGGCCGTGATGGTCAGGAAGACGGCCCTGCTCCTGATGCGAAGACGTTCGGTCGCGGTGGCGCCGGCGGTGTCCTTGACCCGGGTGGCCATCACGATCAGGAGCACGGCGCCCGCGACGCTGGTGGCGACGCCCGTCGGCACGGAGACGGCCACGTCCGCCGGCACAAGGGCACGCAGGAGCACGTCCGAGCCGAGGACCAGCACCGCACCGGCCAGGCCCGCGAGCGGAATGCTCGCCCGCGCACGGGTGAACGCGCGGAGCCTGCGGGCCACGGGGCGGACCAGGGCAGGGGCGCACAGGCCGACGAAACCGATCGGGCCGGCGAGCGTGACGGCCGCCGCGGAGAGCAGCGTCGCGAGCACCACCACCGTGATCCGGGTACCGCGGACGGGGACGCCCAGGCCCCGGGCGGCGTCGTCGCCGAGCGCCAGGGCGTCGACGCGACGGGCGACGAGCAGCAGCCCCACGAGGCCGACGACGCCGACCGGCGCCGTCTGGAGCACGGCGTCGAACCCGTGCTGGGCGATGCTGCCCTGGTTCCACTGGAAGAGGCCCTCGGTCTGCTGGGGGAACAGCAGGAGCAGCCCCTCGGTGACGGCGGTCAGGCCGAGGGTGAGGGAACTGCCGGCGAGGACGAGTCGTACGGTGCCCGCGCCCAGGCCGGACAGGCCGAGCACGACGGCCGCCGCCGCGAGGCCGCCGACGAACGCGACGCCGGACTGGGCGACGAGGGGCAGTGACACGCCGGCGACCGAGACCAGGCCGAGGGCCAGGTAGGAACCGGCGTTGACCGCGAGGGTGTCGGGTGAGGCGAGTACGTTGCGGCTGACCGCCTGGAGGGCGGCGCCCGCCATGCCGAGTACGACGCCGACGAGCAGCCCCGCGGCCACCCTCGGCAGCCGGGAGGAGATGACGACGGACGCGTCGCCCGGGTCCGCCCGGCCGGTGAGCGCCTTCCAGACTTCGGGGGCGCCCACCGCGGCGGTGCCCTGCGTGATGTCGGCGAGCGCGAGGCCCACCAGGAGGAGGACCAGAACGGCCACCGCCGTGGCCGCGCCCGTCCGGGAGGCGGCCGCCGGCGGACGGGTTGCGGGAGGTGAGGCGGTGACGGTCATGGTGCTACTTCTTCTTCAGGGCCTCGACGACGGAGTCGACGTACTTGCCCATCGACTGCGGGCCGCCGAACATCCAGATGCCGTCGGGCAGCCGGTGGACGTTGCCCTTCTCCACGAACGGCAGCGACGTCCACGCGGAGTCCTTCGCCAGGACGCCGGAGAACGGGGTGCTGTTCTTGTCGCCGTCGCTGCCGATGTAGGCGAACTGCACGTCGTCGTCGAGCTTGGTGAGGCCCTCGACGTCGGTGGAGCCGAGCCCGTAGCTCTTGTCGCCCTCGACGGTCCAGTCGTTCTTCAGACCGAGCTTCTCGTTGACCGCTCCGATGAGCGAACCGCTGGTGAACGGCCTGATCGTGACCTGGTTGGAGACGACGTAGCCGTCGGCGAAGGCGTACTTCGCCCCGGCGTGACCGGCGTCGGCGAGCGCCTTCTTGCCCTCGCCCAGCTTCGCCTGGAAGTCCTTCTTGAGCTTCTCGGCCTGCTGCGTGGTGCCGGTGGCCTTGGCTATGAGGTCGAGGTTCTTGGTCATCTGCCCGATCGGGTCGGAGGCGTCGGCGGTGTGCACCTCCAGGACCGGGGCGACCTTGCGCAGCTGCTTGACGACGGCCGGCTTGAGGTCGTCGGTGGCGACGATGAGGTCCGGCGACATGGCGGCGATGGTGTCCGTGCTCGGCTCACCGCGGGTGCCGATGTCCTTGGGGTCGTTCTTGAGCGGGACTGCGGTGTTCCACGTCTTGTAGCCCTTGACGTCGGCGACGCCGGCGGGCTCGACGCCCAGCGAGACCAGGCTCTCGACGACGTTCCACTCGGTGCCGACGACCTTCTTGGCCGGGCCGTCCAGCTCGACCTTCGCGCCCTTCGCGTCGGTGAGGGTGATGGGCTCGGCGGTCTTCTTCTTCGCGTCGTCCGCGGCGGGCTCGGTCGTTCCGCAGGCGGTCAGGGCGAGGGCAGCGGCGGTGGCGGCCGCGGTGAGGAGGAGGCGTCTCATGAGGTGGTGCTGAGCCTTTCGTTACGCGTGTGGTGACGGCCGATCGCGCGGGTGCGCAGCCGGCCCGTGGTGGGGTCGTGGTCGACCTCGATGCGGATGCCGTACGTGTCGGTGAGTTGCCGGGGTGTCAGGACGTCCTCGGGGAGGCCGTCGGCGATGATCCGGCCCTTGTGGAGCAGCGCGATCCGGTCGGCGACGGCCGCGGCCTGGTCGAGGTCGTGCAGGACGACGCCGACGGCGATCCCGTGGTCGTCCGCCAGATCGCGCATGAGGTCGAGGAGCTCGACCTGGTACCGCAGGTCGAGATAGGTCGTCGGCTCGTCGAGAAGCAGCACGCCGGTCTCCTGCGCGAGGCAGCCCGCGAGCCACACGCGCTGGAGCTGTCCTCCGGAGAGGTGCTCGGCGCCGCGTTCGGCGAGTTCCTCGATGCCCGTCATGGCGAGCGCACGGTCCACAGCGGCCCGGCCTCCCGGGTCAGATTTGCCCCAACGACCCTGGTACGGGTAGCGGCCGAACTCCACGACGTCCCGCACCGTCAGCCCGCTGGGGGTCGGGCGCCCTTGGGTCAGCAGGGCCACCCGGCGTGAGAACTCGCGAGGGGACAGTGCGAGGCCGTCGGTGTCGGCGTCGATGACGAGGGTGGCGGTCCGGGGTCGCTGCAGCCGCGCGAGCGTCCGCAGAAGCGTCGACTTCCCGCTGCCGTTCGGCCCCACCAGGACGGTCACCTGGCCGGGCCGCAGCGTCAACGACGCGTCGTGCACGACGTCGACGCCCTCGTACGCCACGGTGACGCCCATGGCCGACAGCTCATGACCGTGGGCACGCCTGGCGTCGGAGGTCTCTTCAGCAACGTTCACGGAGCGAAGGTTAGCCTAACCTTAGAGCGCGCCGAAACAAGGGTTCCCGGCCAACCGCAAGATGAAATCTCGCCATATTTGGGGAGACTCTGGATGTGTCGCTGAGCATGGCCGCCACGAACGGAGCAACCGATGGGCCGCCAGATCCAGATCACCTTCGACGCCCATGACCCGCGAGCGCTGTCGTCCTTCTGGCGCGACGTACTGGGCTACGTCCACCCGGGCCCGCCCGGGGTCGACCTGCCCGAGGGGGCCGACCCGCTGGCAGCGTGGGACGACTTCCTCGCCCGGGCCGGCGTACCGGAGGAACAGCGCAACGCGAGATCGGCCATCGAGGACCCCGACGGGCACGGCCCCCGAGTGTTCTTCCAGCAGGTGCCGGAGGACAAGGTCGCCAAGAATCGCGTCCACCTCGATGTCCGCGCGGCTCCCGGACTGCGGGGAGAGGAGCGGATGGCGGCACTGGAGGCCGAGTGCGAGCGGCTCGTCGCGCTGGGAGCGAAACGGGTACGACGCGACGAGCCCGCTCCCCCGATGAGCACCGGCTATCTCGTGATGACCGACCCCGAGGGCAACGAGTTCTGCCTGGACTGACAACAGCTCAGCCCCTGCGACTGCCGACTCCTCTTGCGTACAGCGTTCCGCGATGCGTACAGTGTGCGCGCTGAGGAAACGTCGTACGCATCGAGTGGGGGCAGGCATGACGGAGAACGTGCGCTGGGACGAGCAGGGCAACTGGGACGCCAAGGGTGAATGGGGGACCCGGGACTCGGCGGGCCGCACACTGGACCTCGCACACTGGCAGGCCCGCCTCGACGAGCTGCGCGCCAAGCACCACGTCCCGGCCGCGTCGCTGGCGATTCTCGTCGACGGCACCGTCCACGAACTGGCCAGTGGCGTACTGCACCGGGGAACGGGCGTGGCGGCGACGACCGACTCGGTCTTCCAGATGGGCTCGATAGCCAAGATCTACACCGCCACCCTGATCATGCGTCTCGCCGAATCGGGCGAACTGGACCTGGACGCACCGGTCGTGGACGTACTGCCGGAGTTCTCGGTCGCCGACCCCGAGGCGACCAGGACAATCACCGCGCGCCGGCTCCTCAGCCACACGAGCGGCCTCACCTGCGACTTCACCCACGACAGCGGGCGCGGCGACGACTGCCTCGCCAAGTACGTCGAGGCCGCGCGGGGCGTGGCACTCGACTGCCCGCCCGGCACCGCGATCTCCTACAGCAGCGTCGGCTACAACGTGCTCGGCCGCATCATCGAGGTGCTGACCGGCAAGGTCTGGGACGAGGCACTGAAGGACCTGCTCCTCACCCCGCTCGGCCTCACGCACACCATGACGCTGCCCGAGGAGGCACTGCGGTTCCGCGCGGCGATGGGACACCTGGGCGAGCCGGGCCAGGACCCGGACCCGGCGCCGTCCTGGGACCTGATGCCGCGCTCGGCGGGCCCGTACGGCAGGGTCATCGCCACGGCCGGGGACCTCGCGCGGCTCGCACGGTTGCACCTCACCGGCGGTGTGGCACAGGACGGCACGCGCGTGCTGTCCGAGGAGACCGTCGCGTTGATGCAGCGGCAAGTGGTCGACTGTCCCGACAAGTGGACGGTCAGCTCGGACGGCTGGGGCCTGGGCTGGACCCTGTACGACTGGAACGGCGTGAGGGGTTACGGCCACGACGGCGCCTCCATCGGGCAGTACGGATACCTGCGCGTCGTGCCGTCGGCGGGCGTCGCGGTCGCCCTGCTCACCAACGGCGGCGGTGCGCGCGAGCTGTACGCGGCGCTCTACCGTGAACTCCTCGCCGAGCTGGCCGGCGTGACGATGCCGGAGCCCTTCGCCCCACCGGCCCAGCCGCCGGTGGTCGACTTCGCTCCGCTCGTCGGCACGTACCGGCGCGAGGGCGTGGTCATCACCGTGACCGAGCGGGACGGCGCCGGGCACATGATGTACGAGTTCGTCGACGGCATGAAGGACTTCTCCGAGCCCCTTCACATCGACCTGTTGCCGGTGACGGAAACGGTCTTCGCCGGTACGGGGGTGGGTGCGGCGTTCAGCGAGGACTACGCGCCCGTCGTCTTCTCCACCCTGCGGGACGGCACGCCGTGCGTCTACATCGGCATGCGCTGCGGGCCCAAGACGGCGTGACCGGCTGCGCGACCGCCTGTGGAGCTCACACCCGAGTCGCCCTCGCTGGCCGGTACCCGGAAGACCAGCCAAACTAAAGGCGCACACATCACAGGTGGTTGCTGCTCACGATTTGTTCCACGTCAGACTGACCTTCAGGTGAGCCGAGGCTCCAGCTGCCGTGATGACCGCCCCCGCTTGAGCACTCAGCTCGATGCCGAACTCCACCGTGAGTGCATCCGGCCGCTGCACGGAATCCTCTACCTGTGCGGCCACACCACGGGTCACCGCCCGAACCGCACCCATGACGGACTCGAAGGTCCCCTCCGCCCGTTCAATGACCGCGGACGCCGACGCACCTCGAGTAGTGAGGGGGCTCTGAGCCTGCTCATCAGAGACCCTGACCAGCAGCGTGCCACCATCTCGTAGCGCGAACTCCACGATGCTCATAGACTATGAATTAGCACGAAGTGCCGGAAATCGCTAGGTAAACGGATGTAGTTGATGGTTCTGCTACTCGCCATCCACGACTCCGGGCGAGGGCAGGGCCGACGGGCTTCGACCCGCGAAGTAGGCAGCTTCACTCACGAAGGAGTTGAGCGATGCCTCTCGCCATCAAGATCATACTCATCGTCATCGGCATTCTTCTCCTGGTGCTCGCGCTGATCGGCAGCGGCATCTCCCGGCGTTTGATGACCATCCCGAAGATGCACCGGGCACCTCGCATCATCCTCGCCGTACTCGGCGTGTTGCTACTTGTCACCGGAGGGTTGCAATTGGCGCTGGAAAGGGAGAAACACGGACCAACGCTGGCGGACCTGAAGTCCCACATCCCCACTGCAGTGACCGACAACCTCAAGTGCACCGAACACAGCGAAGCTCCCAAGGGAGCGGTTCAAATGGTGTGCACCGAGGCGAGGGACGGCGTCCCGGATCAAGCCGTCTTCTACATCTTGTTCCCGGACGTAAACGCCATGCAGGATTACTGGATGAAGGACACCCAAGCAGGGAGCCTTCCTGAGAGCGAATGCGCCAGCAAGGACCAATTCAGGGAAGGCGGCAAGACGACTTACACCCTGAGTGACCCATCCGAGACAGTCGGAGACGTAGCCTGCGGGGAAACCCCTGACGGCGTCGCAGTGGCCACTTACACCGACCGACGATTCAATATCGTCGTACAAGCCACTCACAAAGACCCCCAGACTTTCGAGCACTTCCTTACCTGGGCCAGCGACACCTCACAACCCAAAGGACCGGAGGGCTCCAAACCTGTGACACCCACCCAGACCCCCGCGCAATGAACTGACCCGGTCAGAGGGAGAAGGGCTGCAATGCCAGCGGACTTCGACTTCGTGGTCGAGATGAGCGAGGCGCCCGGCGGCTACAGCATCGAGGTGTCGTCGCCGTGCGGTGAGGACTCTGCCACCGTCGACCTCGATGTTCACGAGCTACTGAGCCGGCTCCCCACGCTGGAGGCGGCGGTCCTCGGGTCCGCAGCGCGCTCGCGAGGCGCGGGAAGTGAACTTGAGATGCCTGTTCGGCAGGTCGGCGGCGCTCTGTTCGATGCGGTATTCCAAAACGCAACCAAGGCGCTTTACCTATCCAGCAGGCAGAAGGCGAAAGATCGGGACCAGAGACTGCGCATCGTCCTTCGCGTCCGCTCGCCCGAACTCGCCGCACTTCCCTGGGAGTTTCTCCACGACCCGAAGCTGGGTGGCTACCTGTGCCTACATCACCCGATCATTCGTTATGTCGAAGTCCTGGAGCCGGTTTCGCCACTTCGCGTGGAGCCACCTCTTCGCATCCTGGGCATGGTGGCTCTTCCCGGCTCTCTGGGCGCACTGGCTGCAGAGGACGAGCAGAAGGGCTTGACTGCCGCGCTGAAGCCTCTCATCGACGAGGGCACGGTCCAGCTCGACTGGGTGCCAGGCCAGACCAAAGAACACCTCTTCCAGGCACTCCTCGGCGGCTGCCATGTTCTGCACTTCATCGGTCATGGGCGCTTCGACGAACGGCGCCGCCAGGGAATGATCCTCTTCGCCGACGAGCTGGGGCGGGAAGACCCGCTGCACGCAGACGCTCTCGGCTCGCTGATCAGTGTCGCCGAACCCTCGCCACGCCTCGTCGTGCTCAACAGCTGCGAGACCGGGACATCGAACACCCAGGAGCTGTTCTCCAGCACGGCGGCCGAGCTGGAGCACACAGTGCCGGCGGTCGTGGCCATGCAGTTCCCTGTCACCGACAAAGGGGCCGTTCTGTTCTCCAGATCCCTCTACCTGGCCCTCGCGGCCAACCGGCCGGTCGACGAGGCAGTGCGCACGGGCCGCATCGCACTGCGGGCGAACAAGGACGACAGCCTCGAGTGCTTCACACCCGTCCTGTACCAACGCAGCAGCGACGCCCGGCTCTTCGACTTCACCCGCCCGAGAAAGAGGACTCCTCCCCCCGAGGAAATAGTCGAGGATATCGACCTTCCACGAGAGAAGGGAAATCGGGGCGGGGAATCTCCTGGGAAACCCGTCCCTCCGACCCCCACCCCCTCACCAACAGCTCCCCCAGCCCGTATCGCGCCACGACCAGAGATCGACACTGATCGTTGGGTTGTGAGCATGGCGGTCCATCCAGAAGGCCGGCTGCTTGCCACTGGAGCCCGTAAGTCACTGCGGATCTGGGACGTCATCACTGGCCAGGTGACATGGGACCATCGGTTCGGCGGTTGGAGCACGATGGTGAACGCGACCACATTCAGCGTCGACGGCAGAAAACTGGCCTCTGGAAGCACGGACAACATCGCGCGCATCTGGGACACGGCCACCAAGCACCTCTCGCTCGAGCTGGCCCACGGGCATTTCATCAATGCAGTGGACTTCGATTTCAGCGCAAGGCACCTGGCCACTGGAAGTGCGGATGCCGCGGCCCATATATGGGATCTCACTACCGGGACAAAAGTATTGTCACTACCTCACGCCCGCGCGGTCAGAGACGTCAAGTTCAGTCCTGACGGACAGCTCCTGCTCACAGCATGCGAGGACAGAAGTTCCTACGTCTGGAACACGGGCACGGGCGAGCAGAAGGTACGGATCCCCCACGAGGACTTGGTACTCGGTGTTGCGTTCTCTCCCGATGGACAGAGAATTGCGACCTGCAGCGAAGACCACACGGTCCAGATATGGGACGCACAAACGTGCACCCCGCTCTTCTGCATCGAGCACCGCAGCGGTGTGCGGGCCCTGACGTTCAGCCCGGACAGCAGCCTGATCGCCACCGGGAGCGCGGACGGTGCCGTATGCGTGTGGCTGGCCGACACGGGAGATTCACTGCTGCAGATCAAACACAAGCGCTCAGTGAACGCAGTCGCCTTCTATCCCGACGGTCAATACCTCGCGAGCGCGGGCGAAGACAAGCTGGTGCACAGTACGCGGCTTCCTGAAACTAATGCGTGATCCGCTCCCGCCCCCTGCGGTCGCGCCGACCACAGGGGCTCCCTGGGGCGGGACCGGGGTCATGTCGCGGCACCACCGCGCCCTTCGCCGCACGGGAGCTCTGCAACCGGCATGGCCGCGAACACCTCGACGAGCCGCTCCGCGAATTGGATCGGCCATTTCGCGTAGCCGATGTGGCCGCCGGGGAATTCCTTCAGTCCCTGGCCGATCCGCTCGGCGAGTACGGCTGCCGGGCGGTGGATGATCTGCGTGCTCGACGCGCGTCCCGCCGCCACCACGATCCGCCCCGCCGCCGCAGCCGCGGCCGCTGCCGTGAAGTCGGGTACGACACGCGTGAACGGCCGCATCGTGTGGGCGAGGAAGAACGCGGTGTTGTCGTGGGCCTGAGGGAGGACCGGTGCGGGGCGGCCGCCGAAGAGGGCGTTGAGTTTGCGCATCGCCGACGCGACGCCGTCACGGCGGAAGGTCTCGTGGACATCGTCGATGAACAGCGCGTGGGCCTCGGCGTCCGGCAGCAGCGCCAGCGCGGGCGGCTCGTGCACGACGGCCGACCGGATGCGGTCCGGGTGGCGGACGGCGAGTTCGAGTGCGACGAGCCCGCCCGAACAACTGCCGAACACCCGCACGGACTCCCCCGCCGCGGCCACGTGGCCGAGCAGGCGATACGCGTCGTCGGTGTGTACGTCGATCCGCTGGTCGACGGGCGGCCCGTCGAGCGGGCTGCGCGAATTGCCGCGTGGATCGTAGGTCAGGACGCGGTGGTTCTCGGCGAGTGCGGCGGCCATGGGATCGAAGACGGCGGCGTCGGAGTTACCACCCGCGATGAGCAGCAGGAGCGGGCCCGCGCCTCGTACTTCGAAGTGAAGCCTGGCGCCCGCTACCGCCAGCGTTCCCGTCTCCGGCGTGCTCATCACCCTCCAGGGTCGAGCCGACGCGACGCCGCCGAGTCACGGCTTGCCACCACAGCGTAGCCAGCCGGAGCGGAGCGCGCCAGAATCGTAGGGCCACGAGGCTCCGCGACATCCCGAGACGTGATGCCATGCCCGCTCGCCCGAACGGCGGTCACCACACCGCCGCAGCACCACGGTTGCTCTTCAACGCCCAGCCCTTCGGCTTCGGGCCGGCGGCCGCCATGGCGATACTCGCCGCGGAACTCGCTCCCGTCTGCGAAAGGCTGGCCTACATCGGGGGCGGGCACACCCTGGACCTGCAAAAGGAGCCGCCGTACCACGCCGTCCACGACACGACCGGCCGGTCGCCCGACGAACTGCGCGCCATCCTGGGGGCTATGGCGCCGCGGTATGACTTGTTCGTCACGGCCATGGATTTCGAGATGGCCGAGCTGGCCCGGGACGCCGGGCTCGACGTGGCCGTCTACGACGCGCTGACCTGGTACTGGCCCGCCATGCCGGATGTGGCTCATGAAGCGGTGCTGTACCTCGCGCAGGACTTCTTCGGGGTACGGGAGCGCGTCGCCGCCGATCCGGCACTGCGCGGACGCGCCGTGATCGTTCCTCCCGTCATCACCCGCGGACGCGACTGGCGACCCGGTCGGCACGTCCTGGTCAATCTGGGCGGCCTGCACAACCCGTGCTGGTTGCCGGACGACGCCGTCGCCTACGCACGCCTCATGCTCTCGGCCGTCCGCGCAAGCGTGCCCTCCGACCTGTCCCTCATCGTGGCGACGAGCCGGACCATCGCCGCCGGGCTCGACGACCCGGACGTCGGAACCTACGATCACGCCACGATGCTCGAGCTCATGGGCACCGCCGCGTACGCCTGCATGACCTCGGGTCTCGGCAACATCTACGACGCCGCGGCGACCGGCGTACCCACCCTGTGGCTACCGGCCGCCAACGACAGTCAGCCCGCGCAGGCCCGTCTCCTGTGCCGGCACGGTTACTGTGACGCGTACCTGGACTGGGAAGACGTCGGCCGGCCAGTCGACTACCGCGATCCCACGCCCGTGGTCGCACAGGCGATCAGCCGCGTCGTGCGTGAGGTGTCCGACGAGCGGCGGCTACGAGCCCTGCTGGCAGGCCGGCTGGCGGAACTGACCGCCGGACTCGGCGTCACGGCGGGCAGGGCCCGGGCGCTGACGGACCGCTTCGGCCAGGGCGGTACCCGCCAGGCCGCCGAGGCCATCGTGCGGTGGTTCGAGCGCAGTCGTTGACGGCCCGGGGCCAGGGCACGCGCGAGCGGCCTCAGGTGATGGCGAGCGTCGTCACCCCCGTCGCGCCGGTGAGTCCGGTGGTGAGGCAGCGTGCCAGGTCCGGCTGGGGAATGGTGATGACCTGCACCACCGTGCGGCCGTGGAAGCGGCCCTGCGTCACGGTTCCCTTGATCGTGGTGATCACCTGGCCGGCGACGGCGGTGCTGCTGCCGGTGGCCTTCACGACGCTGGTGTCACCGGTGTTCCACGTAAAGGTCCGCTGCTGCTCGAATCCGTCGAGGAGATTGTTGCAGCCCGCGAAGACGGTGAACCGCTCTCCATAGGACCCGCTCGTCACCTTGCCCTGGCTGTCGACGCACGAGCCGAACCGGCCGTCGGTCGCGATGTCGATCCTCCGGGGCGCGAGGGTGACTCCCGGATGATAGGTGACCGACTCCGTCCCGTGGCACTGCACCTGCGCGAACGACTCGTCGGAGGGCTCGCCGGAGGGCGAAGCCGTGGCCGGCGAGGTCGTGCCGAACGCGGTGAGGGCTGCCAGTGCGACAGCACACAGCCATGATCTGCTGACGGCCATGAGGGCTCCTTCGCGGTGAGTGACGTGAAGGATGCGATGCCCGGCTCCCCCGCCGTCGATACGAGCGTGCGGAGGTGCGGAAGGGACGCGGACGGCCGAGGGAGAGCGCGCGCAACTCCGGTCGCGCCCACGCCCGTACCGCCCGGCGGTCCGGCCCCCCGCTGAGGGGACCGGAGCGCCGGGCGGGTTGCGGGTCAGGCCGAGCGTCGGCGGCGGCGCAGGTGGAGGACGCCCGCGCCCGATGCCGCGAGCACGGCCGCGCCGGAGGCGGCGGGGAGCCACGGGGCGGACGCGCGGGAGGGCTCGGTGGCGGGCTGGTCACCGGCGAGGGCGTAACCGCCGGCGAGGCCCTTGCGGTCGTAGGACGAGCCGGGCTGCTTGTCGCCGTAGCGCTTGGCGACGAGTCGCTGGTACGCGGCGAGGGTGACGCGCGGCTTGCCCTGGAGGGCTGTGCGGGCCTCCTTGTTGAGCGGCTCGACGGAGCCGTTGCCGGTCAGCCGGTACCAGCCGTGGATCTGCGGCTCCATGAAGGTTCGCGCCTGGTCGGTGCCGCGTTCGGCGGCGCTGATGTCCGTGTCGCCGTCGCGGATGCCGGCCAGTTGCCAGTCCTGGGAGCCCTTCCCCGAGTCCGCCGGCTTCCCCGGTGCGAGCAGGACGGCGGCCTGGCGGCCGTTGGCGGCCGAGACGCGGGAGGCGAGGTAGGACAGCCGCAGGGCCGACCCGGCCGTGGGCTCGGTCTTGCCGGTGACGAACTCGGGTGCGAGTTCGTACAGAGGGACCGGCTTCTTGAGGTCGAAGCCGGGCGCGGCGGCGGGAGCCAGGCCGCGCGGGGCGCCGGCCGTGCCGCCGTCCGCGCCGGTGGCCGGGGTCCGCTGCTCGGCGGCCGTCAGGAAGCGCGAGACGGTGTCGTGGACCTTGCCGGAGCCCAGTACCTTCTGGGCGGCGGCGTAGTCGCTCGCGGCGGGTCGGCCGGTCGTGGTGGGTCCGTCGGCGGCCTGCGCGGGAACGATTCCGCAGAGGGTGGTGACGGCGGCGGCCGCGAACAGGGTGGCGGCGCGTCCGGTCATACGGTGCATGGTGGTTTTCTCCTCTGGCCGTGGATGCCGATTAGCTGTGGATGCCGATGCGCGAGTGGGTCCACCGGAAGGAGTTGTTTCCGGAGTAGGAGGAGTAGTTCCACCAGGTGTACGTCTGCGTGCTGGGCCAGGGATCGCCGACCGCGACCATGTTGCTGGTGCTGTCGTAGCCGTAGATGACGTTCATGTGGCCGCCGCCGGAGTTCCACCCGATGCGGACGGCGAACGGGCGCCCGCCTGCGATCTCGCTCTGGGTCTCGCCGAAGGAGGCGTTGCGGTACAGATCGGTGCCGCTGTTGCGGAAGCCCATGTTGCGCAGGCCGTTGGCCATGTCGCCCAGGGTGGCGGGCCGGTTGTTGCAGTCCAGTCCGCTGTTGCCCTGGGCCGCCAGGCGGCAGAAGTCGTACTGGTTGTAGTTGGTGTAGCCCCAGTAGTTGGCGATGGTCAGGCCGGAGGCGTCCCAGCACCACTGGTCGCGGACCTGCTTCTGCATGCCGATGTTCAGTTGCTTCTGTGCGGCGGGCCGGCTGGTGGCGCAGACCGGCAGCCCGCCGGTGTCCTCCCGGATGAAGGCGTCGGCGATGTAGAAGGTGCCGGACCAGATCCAGCGGGAGTTGTTCTCGACGACGTCGCCGGTGGTGCGGCAGGACATCGGGACGCGGTCGCCGACCCGTGAGGTGCCGGTGACGTTGGCGGACAGGGACGGCTGGGAGCGCTGGTTGACGGTTTGGAAGTTGCCCTGCCCGCCGGTGACGGTGCCGGTGGTCGCGGCCTGGGCCTCGGGGGCGACGCCCAGCAGGAGTCCGCCGGACAGAACGGCGGCCATCGTGGAGAGGAGAGTCTTTCTGCGGCCCGGTGTGCGGGCGGTCCTACGGGATCCGAGCATGGGGGGGTTCCTCTGTCGTTCAGGTGTCGGTGAGGTGTGTGGTCGGGTGTCGGTCAGGCGTGGTGGGAGCGGCGGCGCCGCAGCCAGAACGCGACTGATACGCCGACGGCGGTGAGGGCCAGGGCGGTGACGCCGAGCGTCACGGTGCCGGGCCCCCGTCCGCCGTCGGATGCGGACGCGGATGCGGGCGCCTCGGCTGCCGCGGCGGAGGGCGCTCGCGACGGGGCGGGCGGTCCGGCCGGTGTGCCGGTGGGGCGGGCCAGGGACGCCGCGGTCACCTCGGCCCGCGATTCGGTGCGGCCGAGCGCCGGGAAGGCCGTCTGTGCCGTGACGGTCCAGTCACCGGCGGGCAGTGCCTCGGCGGTGGTGAACGTTCCCGGCTGTCCGGGTACGGGTACGAACCGCCAGGGGCCGAGCGTGGTGCCGTCGGCCGAGGTCGCGGTGAGGGTGCCGGAGACCTTCTCGTTCACGGGGTGGCCGTCGTCCTCCCAGGTCGCCTTGGTGGTGGGGTGGCCGGCGGCCACGCCGGTGACGGTCAGATGGATGGTGTCGCCGTGGGCGTGTGCCGTTGCGGCAGGACCCAGGACCAACAGACCCGTGAGAGCGGCGGCCGCTGCCGTGAAGCGGCGATCGGGCATGAGGGATGGCTCCGGTGTGAGTGGGGAGGGTGGCAGGGGCCCGCACGAACCCCTGCCACCCGGGGGTGGTTCAGGCGGACTTCCGCAGGGTCCATGCCTGGTAGCCGGAGCTGTCCGGCTTCTGGAGTTCCAGCAGCCAGGCCCCGTAGTAGGGCCGTTTGCCGACGCCCAGGACGAGGGAACTGTCACGGGCCGTGAGACGAAGACCGTCGCCCGACTTGGTCAGTTGCCACTGCTGGGCGGCGCTGCCGGAGCAGGGCTGCTGGGCGACCCACTGGCCGGGGCTGGCGTCCCCGCCGAGCTGCAGGCACTTGCCGGACGCGACCGAACGCAGCCGCACACCACCACCGGCGTCGTCCAGGTACCACTGCTGCGGTGTGAAGCCGTTGGGCTGGGAGGCGACCAGCACGGTGCCGTCCGCGGTCTTGCCGCCCCAGATCTCGGCAGCCAGTCCGGTGTGCCCGTTGGTCAGCGTGTACCGCGTGCCGGGCTTGGTGGTGGTGCTGCCGACGGGCGGGGTGTGGAACGAGACCGTACGGCCGGGCCGGGCGTCGCGTCCGGCCTGGTCGCGGACCGCGACGGCGATCGTGTAGTCGGTGTCGGGCCGCAGGTGGTGGATGCGCGCCGAGTTGGTCTGCACCCATCCCGCGTGGCTGCCGTTCAGCAGCAGCCCGTACCAGGCGGCGGAGGGGGCGGCGGGCCAGCTGACCACGGCCGAGTCGGATGTCAGCTGTCCGACGACCGGGACGGGGCCCGTCGACGGTCCGGTGCTGCCGGTCGGCTTCGGTGTCGGCGTGGGGCTCGGATCGGGGTCCGGCCGGGTGCCGCCGCCGGTCATCAGGAACTGGTTGTTCGCGACGTTCCAGTGGGTGGCCAGGTAACTGCCCGGCTGTGGACTGGTGTGGTAGTAGTCGTCGTGCTTGCAGTCCAGGCGTTCGTCGTGGCCCCGCTCGGGACAGACATCGCGCATGGCGGGGTAGTACGGCGCGTCCGAGTAGCACATGACGTCCCACTCGTCGGTGCAGTGCGCGGCGCGGCTGGTGTTCGGGGCGCTGTTGTTCACCGCTCCGAGGTTGTGCCCCAGCTCGTGCGCGGCGGTCGAACCGCCCCAGCATCCGGCGTCCGTACGGCCGTAGGAGGGGCCGAAGTTGCTGAGGTTGGCGGCACCGGGCCGCTCGTCGCCGCTGAAGGTGCCGATACCGCAGTAGACCTTGGCGTCCGCGAAGATCATGTACTTGCGGTCGCGCCGGTCGAACCCCTTCGCCGCGAGCGCGGAGTTCATCGCGCCGAACTCGGCCAGTGCCGAGCTCGGCACCTCGACGTTGAGTACGGAGGGGGCGCAGTCGGCGCCGGTCACGTACCTGATGTGCCGTACGCCGCCGGTCTCCTGCGCGCTGGCGAAGTAGATGGTGTCGGCGTCGGCGGCCCACTTGCGGAACGAGGCCAGGTACTCGGCGTACCGGTCGTTGCCGGGGGCGTGGACGTACACGACCTGCACGCGGTTGCCGGTGCTGCCGTCGCCGTCGCACTGCACCGTCTGGCCGGCCGGTGCCGCCTTCGCGTTCGCGGTGCGCCGGGTGGGGGCGGCGGGAGGTGTCCTGGTGGCGGCGGTGCCCGCCTGGCGGGCGTCGACGGAGGCCGTGGTGCCGGCGGACGGCTGTTCTTGGGGTGCCTTGGCGGTGTCGGGACGGCCCGGGGTTTCGGCCGCGTCCTGTGTCTTCGCGGCGGGTGGCGTGTCCTTGGTGATGTCCACGCCCTTGGGCGGCTTGTCGGGGCCGTGGGTGCAACGACCGTCGGCGGTCCGCAGGACGCCGACGCAGCGGTCGCCCTTGGGTGCGGGGCGCAGGCCCTTGTGGACCAGGCCGCGGGTGGGGTCGTCGGCGGGTATTCGGGTGACCGGTTCCGGTGTCCTGTCGTGCGCGGGGGCCGGAGCCGGACCGTCGGCCAGCGCCTGGGCGGCGGCTGCCTGCGGCCGGGGCGGTTCGTTGTCGAAGACGCCACCGAGGGCCGCCGTGCCGATGAGTGCTCCGGTGGTGACGGCGATCGCGGCGATGAGCATGCCGCGTTTTCGTCGTCGTTGCTGCGCCTGTCTTCTGCGACCGGGCAAGGCCACACCTCATTTCCGTGGGGGAGTTGTGGGTGGCCGGAAGTGTGCCAGAACGAACACCCCGTCAAACAGCGACGTTTGACGGGGTGAAATGTTGAGCAGGATTCCTATGAGGACACGCGCGTCATCCAGGAAACAATCAAGTTCCGGTGCACATAGGCGACTTGCGCGTACCGGCGGTAAAGGTCTATTCCAATGCGCAGCGACTTTATGAGCGTTAGTTAATAAGATCGTTACCACGGAACGACTGGATCCGCTTGTGTGCGCTCGCGCAGCGTGGCGGCTCTATCACCCTTGATCAACTTTCCGGGAAATCCGCGGTGTCGGCCCAAAGGACGGCACACGGACCGCAATTGCGGCCGACCTCGGGCAATCCGGTCGCCGCGTTACGCGCCGGCTTCTTCCTCGTCCCGGTCGATGTACAGCATCGCCACATCGTCCTCCAGCACGCCCTCCGTGTGCCGGATCAACGCTTGATGCAGCTGTTCCAGAAACTCCCGCGGAGTGCGGGCGCGCACCGCTTCCATGGCCTCGGGAAGGGGAAAGAAGGCATTGTCGCGATTGCGGGCTTCGATGACACCGTCGGTGTGCAACAGCAGACGGTCACCGGGCATGAACGGATAGCTTTCCGCCTGGCCCGAAATGCCGGTGATGAAGTCCTCCAGGCCCAGCGGCGGCAGCGCGGAGGCGGGCATCAATGCCCGGACCTTGCCCCGGTGCAGCACCAGCGGAGGAGGATGACCACGGTTGACCACCTCGACCACGGGCCCGTCCGGCACCTGGACCACGAGAGCGGTGACGAAACCCTCCGCCACGGCTTCCTGATCGAACGCACCCGGTACGGCGCACTCCCGGCGCAGCGCGGCCGCGCAGTGGTTCATGACCTCCACCAGGTCGTCCTCGTAGTGCACGGCCTCCCGGAAGGCGCCGAGCACGGCCGCGGCCGCACGCACGGCGGGCAGCCCCTTGCCCCGCACATCTCCCACGATCATCCGGACCCCGTAGCGGGTCTGCACGGCCTCGTACAGATCACCGCCGATCCGCGCCCCCGTCTCCGCCGCGAGGTACATGCTGGCCGCCCGGACCGGGCCCAGCCGGGCGGGTACGGGCCGCAGGATGACCTCCTGCGCCGCCGCGGCGATCCGGCGGACCTGGTCGAGCTCGCCCTGCCTGCGCGTCCGCACGGCGCTGCTCAACGTGATACCGGCCACGGACACCAGGAAGAGTGCCAGGAAATTGGTGTAGACCTGCTGGCTGCCCCATGCGTCGTTGTGGGTCGCGGTGGCCACACTGACGGCCAGGGCGACGGCCACCGCCGCGACGGTGCCACGGGGGCCCATCGTCACCGCGGCCAGCGCCGGCGTCGCGGTGAGGAGAGGGCCCGTGTACAGAAAGTGTGCGGGCGAGAACTCGATGGCCACCACGAGCAGAGCGATCGCGAACGGTACACACTGACCGAGTGTGAAGAGGACCCGGCTGTACGTACGCGTTCCTGGCCGAGGGGGTGAGCGGAAAAGCCACCGCATGAGTCCAGGCTGCCCCCTGGGACCTCAATGGTCCACTCCTCGCCCCCGTCCGCCGGAGTATGCGACGACGTGACAAGGGGACGCAGATGATCATGGCCTGCCGGGCGGGGACGGCGGCAGATGGCAGACTGAAGAGGTGTCCTTTCGGCCACTGACGCACGTCCGCCATACCTGGCAGCCGGGCCACGCGCCCGCCCTGGTGGTGATCCCGCTCGGGCTGATCGTCGCGGTCTGTGTGATCGACATCCTGGCGCCGCGGCACATCCATCTCGGCCCGCTGCTGGTGGCGGCCCCCGCGATCACGGTGGCGTTCGCGGGCGCGCGTCTGACGGCACTGGTCGGTGTGCTCACCGTCGTGGCACAGCTGGTGATCGGCGGGGCGAGAGGAGTGATCGACACCGCCAATATCCAGGCGCAGGTCGCCGCGCTGATCGTCGTCTCGGGCCTGCTGGTCGTCTTCTGCCTGGTGAGGGACCGCCGGGAGCGGGAACTGTACCGGGTGAAGTCCGTGGCCGAGGTCGCCCAGCACGTCCTTCTGCAGCCGCTGCCCCGCCGCAGCGGCCCCCTCCGCATCGTCTGTCTTTATCTGCCCGCCGAAGCCGAGGCCGAGATGGGTGGCGACCTGTACGCGGCGGCGCGCACGGCGAGCGGAAGCACGCGTCTGCTCATCGGCGACGTCCGCGGCAAGGGCCTGGCCGCGATCAGCCACGCCGCCCTGCTGCTCGGGGCGTTTCGCGCGGCCGCCCACCGGCAGGCCACGCTGGCCCGGCTCGCCGTCCATCTGGACGGCGCGGTGCGTTGGGACACCACGCAGTGGCGCACCACGAGCGAACCGGACGACAACGAATCCTTCGCGACCGCCATCCTGCTGGACCTCCCGGACGACGAACCCGTGGTCCGCCTGATCTCCTGCGGACACCCGCCGCCCCTGCTGATCCACCGGAACCGGGTCAGCACGCTCCGGCCGGGAGTGAGCCATCTGCCCATCGGCCTGGGCGCACTGGGCGGGCTCAATGAACCGGACGACTACGAGGCCGAGACGTTCGACTTCGAGGCGGGTGATCTGCTGCTGCTCTACACCGACGGGGTCATCGAGGCCCGCGACCCCGACGGTGTCTTCTTCCCGCTCACCGAACGGGCGGCGGCCTGGGACAAAAACAGTCCCGAGACGTTCATGCAGGAGTTGCGCGAGGACCTGATGGCCCACGTCCGGGGCCATCTGGGCGACGACGCCGCGGTGGTGGCCATCCACCGCGAGGCGTCCTGACGTCCCCGGCCGCCGGAGGGCAAGCACGCGGACAGGCACGCGGGCCTTACCGCGACGAACGGACCGCGTCTTCCAGTGCCTTGACGATCAGCCGGGTGTCCTCGTCGGTCGTGCGCCAGTTGCTGAAGGCCGCCCGTAGCGCGGGCAGTCCGGCGTAGACGGTGGGTGTCAGGAAGACTTCTCCGGCCAGCGCGTCGGCGAGCGTGGCGAGGCGTTCGGTGGTGGGATTCTCCGCCAGGGTGAAGCAGACGACGTTCAGCCGGACCGGCGCGAGGAGCCGGAGGCCGTCGAGGGCCTCGACGGCCCGCCCGACGGTCTGCGCGCACGCCACGCAGCGCTCCACGATCTCGCGGTGTCCGTCACGCCCGTAGGCACGCAGGGCGAACCAGGCCGCGAGCGCGCGCAGGCGCCGGGAGTTCTCCGGGGTGAGATGAACGAAATCGGGGGTGTCGCCCAAGGGGCCGAGATAGGCGGTCAACACCGTTGACTTCGACGACCTGCGGGCCGTCGCGGCGCTGCGGGAACGCTACGACTTCTGGCTCCAGAATCCGACCGGTGCGCTCATGACCGCACGGGCCCGCCGGGCGGTCGCCGAACTGGCCGCTCGGTACGGGGTCTGCCTCGTCGTGGACGAGACCATGAGGGAGCTGGATCTGCGCGACGCGGTGGGCCCCGAGCCGAGGATCCGGCGTGCGGTGCTGATCGGCTCGGCCGCCAAGGCGGTGTGGGGCGGGCTGCGCGTCGGCTGGATCCGTGGCCCCGCGGGGCTCATCGGTGAACTGAGCGGCAACGCGCTGTGCGGGCCGCTGTCCGCGGCGCCGCTGCAGCAGATGATCGCCGTCGAACTGCTCGGCGACCCCGACCCGGTGCTGCGGCGACGCCGGACGGAACTGCGGCGGCAGCGCGACCAGCTGAGCGCGTTGCTCGCCGGGGACGACCGCTGGCGCTTCACGGTGCCGCCCGGTGGGCTGGCCTTGTGGCTGCGGCTGACGGGCATCCGGTCCGACGTGGTCGTCGAGCGCGCCCGCGCGCATCGGATCGACCTCTCCCCCGGCCCGCGTTTCGCGGCCGACGCGACGCTCACCCACCACCTGCGCGTGCCCTACACCCCGCCGGCTGCGGCACTCGACCACATCGCGGCGGTGCTGGACGAGGTCTGCCGGGACTGAGCCCGGAGGGAAACCCGCGCTTGACAAGTCTCCTGACGACACCTTAGGTGTAACCAACACAGTTACAACAAGAGAGGCGTGATGGCTGCCAACAGCAGGCTCACCGTCGCCGTTCACGTCCTTGTGTGGATGGCGCTGGTACGCGGCCGGGGTCGTGAGGTGGTGACCTCGGAGCAGATCGCCGACAGCGTCAACACCAATCCGGTCGTCATCCGGCGCTGCCTGGGCGAGTTGCGCAAGGCCGGGCTGGTCGACGTCCGGCACGGCGCCGGGGCGGGCTGGCGGCTGATCCGCGAGCCGGAGTCGATCCCCCTGTCGGAGGTCCGCCGGGCGGTGGAGACCGAACCGCTCTTCGGGCTGCACCGGGGCGAGCCCAACCAGCGCTGCCCCGTCGGCGTGGGCATCCGGCCCGCGCTGGAGCAGGTGTACGACGAGGTGGAGCAGGCCGCGCGGCGCGCGCTGGAGGGCACCTCGATCGCCGATGTGCTGCGCGAGACCTTGGCGCCGGGAGAGCGCTAGCGGACGGCCCAGGAGGCGTTCGACGGCACCTTCTTCCGGCGCCTTTTCACGGCTCTTGATGTAACAAACTTTGTTCTCTTCAGAGGGAGGTCGAGGTCCGATGCTGGGAATCCGGTACCGGGAGCACGGTGGATACGACGTGTTGCGACCGGTGGAACTACCGGTCCCCGTACCCGAGCACGGGCAGGCTCTGGTGCGGATCACCTACACCACGGTGAGCCCCCTTGACGACACCGTACGCGCGGGCCGCATGGCACCGTCCCTGCACAAACCGCTGCCGATCATCCCCGGCGGCGCCGCGGTCGGCGTGGTCGTCGATCCGGGTGCGTCCGGACTGGCCGAGGGCACCCGCGTCGCGATCCACGGACAGGGGCGGGGCATGACCACGGACGGCACCTGGCGGGAGTACGTCGCGGAGTACGCCGAGGCGTTGACCCCGCTGCCCTCCTCGGTGAGTGATCGGCGGATGGCCGCGCTCTCCGCCGGGGCCGGGCACGCGACCGCCTACCTCGCCCTCACGGAGCTGGTCGGATTCCGGCCCGGACAGAGTGTGCTGGCCCCCGGGATCGGCGGGGCGGTCGGCATGGGGGCGGCGCAGGTCGCGGGGCAACTCGGCGCGTCGCTGGTGATCTCCACGGCGGGCGGGACGGCGAAGGCCGAAAGGGCCCGCGCGGCCGGCTTCGACCACGTCATCGATCTGTCCCGGGAGTCCTTGCGCGACGGTGTGGCGCGGCTGACCGATGGCAGGGGCGTGGACGTGGTCCTCGACGGCGTCGCCGGCCCGCTGTTGCGGGACGCCGTCGGCAGCCTGGCCCATGGCGGGAGTTACGTCGCCATCGGCTACGCCGGGGGCACCCGCGGCACGCTCGATGTGACGGATCTGATCTGGAAGCACGCACGCGCCATCGGCTACATGTTCGACATGTTCTCCCCCGAGGTGACACGTGCCGCACGGCAGACCCTGATCGGCTGGCTCGCCGAGGACCGGTTCGACCCCGTCGTCGCCCGCGTCTTCCCCCTCGCACAGGCGGCGCGGGCACAGCGCCACCTGATGGAGGACCGGCCGTTCGGGCGCGTTCTGCTGACCACGGAGGACGCCGCGGAGGGAGCCGTTCGTTCGTCGGGCGTCGTCCCGCGGTCCGCCGAGGACACCGAGCGGTAACCGCGAGGCGCACAGGGTCGGCTCAACCTGGCCTGTACACGCCCCGGTGCCGGTGGTGGCATGGACCGCGGAACGAGTCCGCGCCGAACCGTGGAGGTCTCCATGTTCAGACCGGTGTTGATCGGCGGCGCGGCCGCGGTGCTCGTGGTCGCTCCGGCCATGCCGTCCACGGCCGCGGAGACGGGTCCACCGCCCGACAAGGTCGTCATCGATGTGCTGGCGGTCAACGGGTCCGGCTGCCCCGCCGGGACCGCCGCCGTGGCGGTCGCGGCGGACAATACGGCCTTCACCGTGACCTACAGCAACTACCTCGCCCAGGTGGGCGTCGGATCCAAACCGACGGACTTCCGTAAGAACTGCCAGCTCGGCCTGAACGTCCGCGTCCCGCAGGGATTCACGTACGCGATCGCCCGGGCCGACTACCGCGGCTTCGCGTACCTGGAGAGCGGGGCCACCGGCATGGAGCGGGCCAGCTACTACTTCCAGGGCATGTCGCACACGACCTCGGTGACCCACCGCTTCGCCGGCCCGGTCAACGACAACTGGCAGACATCCGACGTCACGGGCGTCGAGTCCCTCGTCTACGCGCCGTGCGGCACCCAGCGGATCCTCAACGTCAACACCGAGCTGCGGGTGAGCGCCGGCACCTCCGACCCGACGACGACCAACAGCTTCATGGCGATGGACTCGACGGACGGCAGCGTCAACACCCTCTACCACTTCGCCTGGAAGGAGTGCCCCTGATCGGGCCGCGGGGCCGGACCGCGGGTGATCCCGCAGGCACATCAGGGGGTGTCCGCACGGGCGGGCGCCAGGGCTGTCGGAGGGGGAACGTCCATGTGGAGACCGGTGATGACCGGCGGCGCGGCCGTGGTGCTGCTCGCCGCCCCGATGGCACCGAGGGCGGTCGCCGCGGACGGGGTGCCCCCGCCGGACAAGGTCCTCATCGATGTGGTGTCCGTCAACGGGTCGGGATGCCCCGCCGGGACGGCGAACGTGACGGTCTCACCGGACAACACGGCCTTCACCGTTTCCTACAGCCACTACGTCGCACAGGTGGGCGTCGGATCCAAGCCGACGGACTTCCGCAAGAACTGCCAGCTCGGCCTGAACGTCCGCGTCCCGCAGGGATTCACCTACGCGGTCGCCAAGGCCGACTACCGCGGCTTCGCGCGCCTGGAGAAGGGGGCCACGGGGTTGCAGCGAGCCAATTACTACTTCCAGGGCATGTCGCAGACCGCCTTCATGAACCACCACTTCGCCGGTCCGTTCAACGACGACTGGCAGACGTCCGACACCACGGACATCGACGCCCTGGTCTACGCACCCTGCGGGGCCATGCGGTACTTCAACATCAACACGGAGCTGCGGGTGGACGCGGGCACGTCCGATCCGGCCAGGACGACCAGCCTCATGGCGATGGACTCGACCGACGGCAGCATCAACACCCTCTACCACTTCGCCTGGAAGACCTGCCCCGCGGCGTGAAGTCCACCGGCGCACCGCGGGCCGCCCGCCCCGGGGAGGAGGGGCGGGCGGCCGGCCGGGGGCGAGCGTCAACTCGCCGGTGTGGTGACCTTCTTGCCCTGGTCGTCGACGGCGAACCACAAGCCCTGCTTGCCCTGGCCCGTGATGTCGCCGGCCTTCTTGTCCCCGGTGAACCAGTAGACGGGCCAGCAGTCGACCGCCAGCTGCTTGGTGCCGTCGGGCCGGGTGACGGTGGTGATCAGCTTCTCCGGTACGCCGCGGACGGCGCTCTTCTCGACGGGCTTGGCGGGCTTCCAGGTGTCCAGGCAGGCGTCATTGCAGGCGAACTTCATAGGCCAGGCGCTGTCCTTGTTGAAGCGGTAGAGGGTGCGGCCCTGGCCGTCGACAAGGATTTTGCCGAGTGTCGGGTTGTCCTTGACCAGGACACCGTCGGCGGCCGGTTTCTCCTCCTCGGGCTGCTTCTCCTTCTCGCCCTCCTGCTCCTCCTCTTTCTGTCCCTCCTTCCCGTCCTTGCCGTCCTTGCCGTCCTTGCCGTCCTTGCCGTCCTTCCCTTCGTCCCCGCCGGCCGCGCCCGCCTTCTTGCCGTCCGGGGCGAAGGCACTCCAGGTGCCGCCGACGCCCTGCCCCTTGGTGTCACCGGGCGCGGCGTCCTTGGCATAGCGGTAGACGGGCCAACCGGCGAGGGTGAGCTGCATGGTGCCGTCGGCGCGCTTGACCTCGCCCAGCTCGGCGTCCAGACCGGCTGTGGCGCTCGCGTCGTCCGCCGGGACCGGCGGCCACGCCTTGGCGCAGTCACCGTCGCAGCGGGAGGCCGGCGGCTTGGCCGTGTCCTTGTCGAAGCGGTAGAGCGTCAGGCCCTTTCCGTCCGCGACGACGGGGCCGATCCCCGGTGCCTCGCGGACGGCCAGCTGCTTGGCCGGGGCGTTCTTGTCCGCGGCGGCGGAGCCGGAGGCGCCACCGGAGCCGTAGCCGCCCGAGCCCGAGGTGGATCCGTCGCCGATCTTCGAGCTGCTGCCGGCGGGGGCCTTGCCGTAGTCGTCCTCGGCGGTCTTCTCACCGCCGCCGCATGCCGCCGTCAGCATCATGACCGTGATCGCCGCCCCGGCGAGGGAGGCGTGACGCAGCTTGTTCATGAACTGTCCTTTGCTCGTGGCCCGGCGATGGTCCGCCGTTGCCGTGGGGGTACGGGGCCGGTCCGCCATGCGCTCAGCGGGTCCCGGAATTTGTCATGTGGGGACAGAAACTTCAGGCCGGAAGGCAGGCGCGCGCCGCTCAGCCGGCGACCTCGACGCGCAGTGCGAGGGCGGGGCAGCGCCGGACCGCCCGCAGCGCCCGTTGCCGCATCCGCCCGGGCACGGGGATGACGGCCCGCTCCGGGTAGCCGTCCGAACCCAGCCGCAGCAGCCCGGGCAGGAGGTCCGCGCACAGCCCGTGCCCCCTGCACAACGTCCAGTCCACCAGCAGCTGCTCCGCGGGGGCCGGGGCCGGGGCCGTACCGCCGGTACGAGCTGCCGACGCGGTGGTTCGTGTCCGTTCCTCGGCGGGCAGCGGCAGCGCGCCGAGGGTCGGGCGTCCGCACCCGTGTCCCAGGGCGTGGGCGGCGAACTCCTCCGCGAAGACGGTGAGTGCGGAGGACACGAAGCGGGTGGAGCCGTCGGGGTGACTGCAGGCGCCGCGCCGCTCCACGGCTGCGATCCGGGTGCGTACGGTGTCCAGCGCGCGCTGCCCGCCGCCGTCCGCCGCGTCGGCGAGGGCGTCCGCGAGGGCCGGCAGGCCCAGGGCGCAGGGGCCGCACTGGCCGGCTGACTGCTCCGCCAGCCAGCCGGCCACCCGTACGGTCTCGCCGACCGGGCAGGTGGTCTCGGGCAGGGGCAGCAGGGCACCGGCCCCGAGGACGCCGTCGACCGCGGCGAGCGAGTCGCGGGAGACGGTGGCCGCCCGCGCCGCGTCCGGCGGCAGCCAGCCACCGTGGTAGCCGCCGACCAGTACGCCCTGGCCGGGTGCGGTGCCGCACAGCTGAAGGACGTAGGGAATGGGCAGGCCGGTCGGGGTCTCCACCACGTGGGTTCCGGCGACGGTCAGCATGACGGTGCCGGGCTCGGTCGGCAGTCCGACCGCGCCGTAGCCCACGGCTCCGAGTCGTGCGGCGACGGCGAGTTGAGCGAAGGTCTCGGTGTTGGAGAGCAGGGTGGGCACCCCGCCCAGACCGCTCTCGCTGGTACGGATCCTGCGGCCGGAGGGCAGCGCGGGGCCGCCGTCGATGCCGCGTACGAGGGCCGAGCTCTCGCCGGTGACGAAGCGTTCGGGCAGCCGCGTCACCCCGATGCCCGGTCCGGCGGAGCCGCGCTCGGCGATCGCCCGGCGCAGTGACTCCTCGACATCGGAGCGGGTGACGCCGATGGCGACCTCGTGCGCGCCGAGTGCCTTGGCCGCGAGGACGGCGCCGTCGAGGACCACGTGCGGGGCGAACAACAGCAGGGCGGTGTCCTTGAGGCAACCGGGCTCGCCTTCACTGCCGTTGACGACGACGGCGGCGGTGGCGCCGGTCCGGCGCAGTGAGTCGGTGACGGCCCGCAGCTTGCGGGCGAACAGGAACCCGGCGCCGCCGCGGCCGCGCAGGCCGATGTCCTCCGCGAGCGCCGTCAGCTCCTTCACGTTCAGCTCGGGTGCGGGTCCGTGCACGGCGGTGTGCGCCGCCCGGTCCATCCACGCGGTCTCGTCCAGTCCGGCCAGCAGCCGGGGCGGCCCGACGGTGGCGAGTGACGGCATGGTCCCGTTCATGGCCGCCCTCCCCGCGCCTCACGCTGCCGGGTGCGCAGGCGCAGTGTCAGGGCCAGGGCGACGCCGCTCAGGCACAGTGCGTACGCCGCGGTGACCCAGCCGGCGGCGGGCCGGCCGGCGTGCAGTCCGTGCACCAGGGCCGCGCCCCACGCGGGATAGGCCGCCATGTGCAGGGTCCGCCACAGGCCGGAGCGACCGCCGCCGGTGAAGGCACTGCGCGCGGCGCCGGTGACCGCCACCGCGATGAAGAGATACCCGGCCAGTGTGCCGAGTCCGATGAGGAAGGGTTGCGTGTTGTCGGTGAAAGGGACGGTCGCCGCCGTCGGACTGGTACGGTCCTCGGCAACCTTCACCCAGATGTGCAGGGCGAGAAAACCGAGCCCGGCCACGGCCAGTCCGCGGTGCACGCCCTGGGCGAGGAGTCGGTGGGCCGAGCCCAGCAGCCGTCGGTCGGTTGCGGCCAGCCCCCACAGCACGGTGGAGGTGAGCGAGACGAGCGCGAGTACTCCCGCGCCGAAGTCGAGGAACTCCTGTGTCCGTTCGGCCACGCCGGCCTGGACGGCGACGGCGAGCAGCAGCAGGATCGCCGCCGGCAGGGCGGGGCGCGCGGAAGGCCGGGTCTGCGGCCGGGCCCGCGGCCGGGGTCGGGGGCGTGGTGGGGACTGGGGGGCTCGGCGGCGGCCTCCACCGCCCGAGCGGCCCCGGGGTCGAGGGCGGGGCAGGAGCGTTTGCGTTCGCGACATATGCATCTGGTTCTCCCACAGGCGGCCGGCGGTGGTCCTCACGACTGCCCGTGTTCCTGAGAAATCCGGAAATCCCTCGCATCGGCGCTATTCGCCGACAAGGCGATCATCGAATTCACGTGGTGTGACCGTCCGGGCACTCATGGTCCGGCGGTGGAATGTGCAGAAGCATCGTCCAACTTCGCAGGATCTTCATAAGGTTTATCGTGCTGTGACAAATTCACGCGCGGCTGTCCCCACGGCGGCGATCGGCTGTTGATGATGCCCACTCAGGCGAGAGGCCCCCGGCGGTATTCCCGGCCCTCCCGCCCGGTACGGAAGTCCGGAGGTAGACGATGTGCGACATTCTGAACCGCATCTGGTCGCGGCCGCGCGGTGAGTGGACTCGGGTCCTGAGAAAGGAACTTCCCGCAGTCGCCGCGCAGTTGGCCGAAGAACTGCAGCGCAGTACGCCCGCGTTCTCGGCGGTATCACAGCGCATCGGCAGGGAAGCGACGCAGGAGGCGGTGGAGAGGGCACTGTTGCTCACTTTGGGACTGCGGCCCGCCGCGGGGCCGGAGCGCATACCCACACCGCGGCGAAAACCGGGACAGGTCGTCACCGCCATGCCCGGCACCCGGGCCCGCCAGGCCTTGTTCACCGCGCTCGCCGACGACCGGCACATCCCCCACGACGTGCTGACCGAACTGGCCGGCCGGGCCGGCTGGCCGCTCCCCCGCCGGGTGCGCGCCATCGTGCTCGCCGGCCCGCACGACGCGCACTCCCTGGCGCCCCATCTGGTTCCGCAGCCGACACCCGCGCTGACCCCGCAACTGGCGGCGGCCCTCGGTCAGGGGCTGCCCGGCACCGTCGAGGCCGACCTGTGCCTGCTGATTCCCGACCCCGGGCCGCGGGCCCGCGCGGCCCTGGAGTCGGCGCTGGGCGGCCGGGTGGCCGCGGTCGGCCACTCCGTCCCGGTCGTGGACGCCGCCTCCTCGCTGCGCTGGGCGCGGCGGCTGCTGGCCCTGGCGGCGGCGATGGGCGGTCCGGCCGAACGCGTCACGTTCGTCGACGACCACCTCTCCGAGCTGCTCATGCTCCAGGACGAATCCCTGGCCCGGGCCCTGTCCGCGCGGTGGCTGCGCCCGCTGGAGGACCTCACCCCGCGGCAGAGCGAGCGGCTCGAGGTGACGCTGTTGGCCTGGCTGGAGAGCGGGGGCGCGCCGGAGGCGGCCCGTACGCTCAAGGTGCACCCCCAGACGGTGCGTTACCGCCTTCGCCAGATCGAGAAGCTCTTCGGACCGGCGATGCGCGAGCCGCGCACCCGCTTCGAGCTGGAGCTGGCGTTGCGCAGCCGACGGCTGCTGGCCCAGGCCCGGCAGCTGCGGTCACGGGCGCACGGCCCGGTGCGGGCCCTGGGGGCGGCCGCCGCGCCGCTGAGCCCGGCCGGCCGGGCCCGGATCAACGGCCTGTGAGACAAACCCGGCGCGGCGGCCCCGAACTCGGCTGTTCGGGGCCGCCGCCTTCCCGGCGCCCGGTGGATGGTGGGGGTGGGGAGCACCGGGCGCCGGGGGTTCTACGGGTGGTGCGGGTGATGTCCGGTCAGCAGGTGCGGCCATCGTTGATGCACGCCGTCGCCCTCGCCATCAGCGCGTCCGACATGACGTTGATGAAGTCGCCGTGGTCCGTGACCGGCTTGTGCAGCTGCTCGGGAAAGCTGTCCACGGCGAAGGGGACGCCCGCCGGTACGTCGTAGGTGATGCGCTGCACCAGTTGCGGAATGGCCTTGAAACCACGGGGGCAGGAGCCGTCCGCGCGGGCGAAGGCGACGTGGGTGCGGTGATTGGCGCTGTCGGTGTTACGCCCGTCCCAGCAGTTCTGGAAGGCGAAGGTGCGGACGACCTGCGCGCCGTCCGGGCAGATCGGATATTTGTCCTTCAACTGCCGGTTCTCGAATCCCGCACAGCTCCATGAGGCGTTCGCGTTGGCCAGGCCGTTGGTGAGCGCTTTGGCGTCACCGGTGATGACGCGAAGGAATCGGGGCATCGCGGTCACCTTTGTCACCGGGCTGCCCCGGAACTGCAGGGTCACCGACGCGGGGCGCAGAACGGTTCCCATGTTCCCGTCGTGGCCGCCGCCCGGGGCATTGGCGTCCGGCGCCGCTTTTCCGTCCAGTGTCCGCAGCACCGGCCAGTAGTGGCTGGACTTGTCCCCGTTGGTGCAGGTCGTTCCCGCCCTCGCGAGGCTGTTGTCGGTGGAGAAGGCATCGGTGGATTTATTGCCCACATAGTCGTGCATATGGTGGGCGCCGTTGCGCACCCCCGGGGTGACGATCACGTTGTCGGGGTTGAAGTGACCATTTTCGTTGCGACCGCACACGGATGCGAAGGTGCCCGTCGAGCCGCCGCGGCGGGCCGCGGGAGCACCGGGCCGCGTCGGCGCGGTCCTGATGTCGGCGAAGTCGGCGCGGGAGGGGCCGCCGGCCTTGCCCTGCTCGCCGAGCCGGGAGGCCAAGGGGCGGGAGGAGTCGTCGGCCGCGGTCGTAGTGATCTGCCGGGTCCGGCACCCGCTCAGTGCGCTCAGGTCCTCCGGCGCGGGCACGGCGGCGCTGTCGGCCGCCTTGATGGAATCGGTGATGCTGCCGATGGTCTCGGCGCGTTTGCGTTTCAGCTCCCCCAGCACGGCGTCCGGGGTGGTTCCCTTCGACGCCATCTGCTCGTAGGCGCTCGCCACTTGGGCGTCGAGCTGGGAGAGGCCCCGGGAGACCGAAGTCCGCGCCGGTGCGGGGACCTCGCGCAGCCGTTCGCCGACGTCGGGGCAGGAGACGGTCGTCGTCTCACCGGGGGCCGATCCCGCCGCGGCGCCGTGCGTGCTCTGCCCGGTGTCCTGTCGCGCGGTGTCGTGGGCACCGCCGGCGGAGGCGTTGGCCGCGATGATCGCCGTGCCACCGCCGCCCAGCAGCAGCGCCGCGGCCGCGACCACCGCCCGGGTCCTCAACTGCGAGCGTTTATGGGCCTGTCGCATCATGTGGGGTCACTTCTTTTCGTTGTCACCTGGGTGGGGGAAGTCGACGAGTTCGGTGTTCTCGAGGACGGTGATGTGGTCGAGGACGACGGTGTTGGCGCGGGACGCCAGGTCCCGCACCGCCGTATTGGCGGTGCGGTCGCGTACGAGCGCCACCAGCCCGAACACCTTGCCGTGAGCGGCCCGCACGAGGTTCGCGAAGAGCCGGTCGAACGTGGCGCCCTGGGCGCCTTCCAACTGGTCGAGCCACCCTTGCTGTTCGGCGGTGGGCCGCTGCGGCATGGTCACACCCAAGGCCTGACCGGTTTCGATGGACAGCCGGTCCAGCTCGGTGTGACCGTCGACGAGATGATGGCCGGCGGTCTTCACCGTGTCCTTCGTGCCGCGCTCCAGAGCGAGGCTCCCCGCGGGCTTCTCCCACAGCCCGGCGAGTCGTACCCGGCGGACGAAGTCCCGGTCCAGCGGTGTCAGCGGACCGGACCGCGTGTTCGTGATTCCGCCTCCGTCGTCGGTCCAGGCGGTGCGCGCGGTCGCCGCCGCCGGCTCGGCACTGCCGAAGAGATACACGGGGATCAGCAGCGCCAGGAGCGTCGCGGCCAGTGAGCCGACGACGAGCCCGGTACCGAGGGTCCGCCGGGAGACGGGCCGCAGACCGCTCAGGGAACGGGCGGAACGCAGGGAACGTACGGATCGCATGACACCTTCCTCGGATTCCTCGGTTTCTTCGGGCGCCCGCAGCGCACGCCCTGCCGGAGGACGCCCCTTGCCGGAAGCCGCCCCGCCGGAATGCCCACGGACGCTAGCCGCCGGTGAAGTCGGGCAGACGAGGATTCGCGGCCTCTGACAAAGCCGGCCTCTCCCCTCCCGGACGCTGCTACCGTGCGGCTCTTCCCTGGAGGTGTGCCGTTCCGGGCGGGGTGACGTGTCCCTGTCTCACGCTCGGGATGCCGCCCGCTGGCGGGCGTGGGTCAATGGAGGTAGCAGGCTGCGCGCACGGGGCGGCGGACATGGGCCCCGGCGGGCCACCGGCGGGGCGGCGACGTGTCAGCGGCGCCGCGGGCGGCGAGGAGGCTCTCGGCAATGACGACAACGAAGAGACTGCTCAGAGCCCTGCCCGCGGAATACCGGGACCGGCTGATGGAGCTCGCCCGCGAGGTCTCCTTCCCGGAGGACGCCCGGATCTTCGAGGAACACGGCACGGCGGACCGTTTCTGGGTCATCCGCTCCGGCGCGGTCACCCTGGACCTCCAGTTGCCCGGGCACCGGGTGGTGACCGTGGAGACGCTGGGCACGGGGGATCTGCTCGGCTGGTCCTGGCTGTTCCCGCCGTACGAGTGGGGGTTCGGCGCGGAGGCGCTCAGCCCCGTGCGGGCGTACGAGTTCGACGGCGCCGACGCGCGGGCGCTGTGCGAGCAGAACCCCGCGCTCGGTTTCGCCGTCATGCGCGCGGTGGCCGAGGTGCTCGGACACCGGCTGCACACGGCGCGCAGCCGGCTGCTGGACCTCTATGTCCCGCACACCGCCGAACCGTTGTGACCCGCCCCCTCGCGGGCTGGTGTCCCGGGAATCGGCCCGCGCCCATAAATGCCACGAGCCTTAAATAGAGCGAGCACATTTATCGGATGGTTTCTTCGTCGGCCGCTTGAAATCCGTCTCCCCGGCCCCACAAGGGGGCGCGGAGCCGGGAATCGGGGAGCCCGGGTACCGATGGGCCGCGCCGCGTGCTTCCGATACCCCTGGTGGCGTCCGCCCCGCACCCACGCACTCGACTTGGATGGGGAGGCCAACGGTGTGACGAGTGAATACGAGGTGGGAGACACCATGGACCCTCGATCCCGAACACTGACCCCGCGGCGCACAGGGCATACGCCGCGTCATGACAAGGCCACGACCGGCGCGGTCGCATGGGCCCCGGGCGCCTGGCCCGTCGCCGGTCACACGGTTCCGCTGATGCGACGGCCCCTCGACTTCGTCACGTCGCTGGCCGCGCACGGGGACGTCGTCCGGCTACGGCTCGGGGCATTGCCCTTCTACGCCCTCACGCATCCGGAATTGGTCCAGCACATTCTTGTCGGCGGGGCCCGCGATATCACTCGCGGCCGGCTCTTCGAGAAGGCGTCCCTCTTTCTCGGCGAGGGTCTGGTGGCCTCTTCCGGAAAGGTGCATCACCGGGCCCGACGGGCCGTTCAGCCGGCTTTCCACCACCAGCGGATCCCCGCCTACGCCGCCGTCATGGGCCGGGTCGCCGAAAGCGTCGTCGCGCAATGGCGCCCGGGGCAGGTCGTCGCGGTGGACCGGGCGATGAACGACCTGTCGCTCGGTGTGCTCGCGAACACCCTGCTCCCCTCGGGCTTGGGCACCCGCGCCAGCGCGGAGTTCCACCGGGCGCTGCCGGCTCTCTCGCGGGGCATGATGGTGCGTCTTGTGCTGCCGGAGTGGTGGGCGCGCGTGCCGGTCGCCTCGAACCTCCGTTTCGACCGCGCCCGTCACACCATGGAACGGCTCGTCGGACGGGCGATCGCCGCGCACCGCCACACCGGAGAGGACCGCGGGGACATGCTGTCCCTGCTGCTGACCCAGCGGGACGCGGAAGGCCGCGGTCTGACGGGCCGGCAGGTCCATGACCATGTGACCAGCCTGGCCGTCGCCGCGGTGGAGACGACCGGGGCGACCCTGGCCTGGCTCTTCCATGAACTCGGGCGCCACCGCGAGATCGAGGAGCGCGTTCACGGCGAGGTCGACACCGTGCTCGGCGGCCGGCCACCGCGCTTCGAGGATCTGCCGGCCCTCGCCTTCACCGGCCGGGTCGTGCTGGAGACGCTGCGCCGGTACCCGCCGTGGATGATCACGCGCCGCACGACGGCCGCCGTCCGGCTCGGGACCGTGTCGGTGCCCGGCGGGGCCGAGCTCCTCTACAGCCCGTACGCGCTGCACCACGACCCGCGTTGGTTCGCGGCCCCGCGGCGGTTCGACCCCGACCGCTGGCTGCCCGAGCGGGCGCGCGCCCTGCCGAAGGGGGCGTTCATCCCCTTCGGCGCGGGCGCGTACAAGTGCGTCGGCGACACGTTCGCCCTGGCCGAGATGACCATGGCGGTGGCGACCGTCTGCGGGCGGTGGCGGCTGCGCCCGTACCCCGGCGCGCGGGTCCGCATGGTCACCCGGGCGAACATCCACCCCGATCGGCTGCCCATGGTGGCCGAGGCCCGGTGAGGGCGGGCGGGGGTCACCCTGCACACGTGCTGCGGCGCCCGGGCCGCACGGGGGCGGCCCGCCGCTCAGCGGGCCGAGTCCACCAGGACCGCGAGCCCCGCCACCAGCCCGGCGTAGGCGACCACCAGCAGCAGGCAGCAGAGCATCAGCAGCCATCCGGCGACGATGGCGAACAGTGCCGCACCGCGGTCGCGGCCGCCCAGCCGCTTGCCGCGGCTGCGGCCGAGGTGCCCGGCCGGGATGGCGACGCAGGCACACAGGAACACGAACAGCGTGTACCACCCGCCCCACATCAGCCAGAACATCGGCGTCGCCACCATGCCCAGGATCAGGCCAATACCCAGGAAGGCAGCCCAGAGGGCGACGCGGGCGGGCCCGTTGCGGCCCTCGGCCGCGGTATCCGCCGCCTGTCGCGTACCGCTGCTCATGTCGCTTCCCCCCGTCAGCATGGAAAAGCCACCCTACGATGCGGTGCCGCACGCCGGAGCCGTCGGGGCCACTGACCGGATATCGACGTTTCGGGCAAGGAAATCCAGGCGTCACGCCGCCCGGCCTGGAGCCTTTGAAGGTGAAGAGATAAGATCACTTTAGTTGCCCTGGGCTACCAAAGTTGTCGGGATCCGGGCCGGTCCGTGGGCCGCGACCGGCCGACGCGGCTTCCGCCGCACCCCGGGCACCGCACACCATGAATCAGGAACCCAGGGAATCCAGGAACTGCGCATGCCCCTCAACGCGAACGACTTCCGCACCTACGTGGAGCACACCCTCGACGTCCTCGCAGCCACACCCGACCGGCACGTCCTGATCCATCACGACCGACGCGTCACCGGCCGCGAGCTCCACGACCTCGTCCACCGCATGGCACGCGCACTGCACACCCAGGGAGTGCGTCACGGCCAGACCGTCACCCTGTTAAGCGGGAACCTGCCCGAGACCATCGCCGTGCGCTACGCCGCCAATCTGCTCGGCTGCCGGGTCAACCACCTCTACAGCAAGCTCGCGGCCGAGGTGCAGGCCACCATCGTCCGCGACGTCGAGACCCACACCCTGATCGTCGACCCGCGGTACGCGGATCGCGCCCGTGAGCTGACCGGGCAGGCGCCGGTGAAGAGCGTCCTCACGCTCGGCCCGGCCGAGGTGGGCACGGACCTGCTGGAACTCGCCGCGGACGAGTCCGCCGATCCCTTCCCCAGCCCCGCCCGGCCGCAGGACACCTGCACCATCCGTCACACGGGCGGCACCACCGGCCACCCCAAGGCCATTTGCACCTCCTTCGACCAGGTGCAGTGGTTCCACGACGTCATACCCGAAGACATCATGGCCAAGGCGGGCCAGCCGATCCGGCAGCTGGTGTGCACCACGCTCGCCCACGCCGCCGGCATGATGGCCGATCACGCCCTGCGCACCGGCGGAGCCGTGGTGCTGATGGAGGACTTCGAGCCGGCGGCCGTGCTCGCGGCGATCGAACGCGAACGCATCACCCACCTGTTCCTGCTGCCGCCGCTGCTGTACCAGCTGATGGACCACCCGGACGCCGAGGGCACCGACACCTCCAGCCTGCGCCGCATCTCGTACGGCGGCTGCCCGTCCTCCCCGACCCGCATCGCCGAGGCGGTACGGCGCTTCGGCCCCGTCCTCAACCAGTTCTACGGCCAGAACGAGGCCGGCGGCATCAGCGTGCTCACCGAGGCGGACCACGACCCGGAGCACCCCGAGCGCCTCTGGTCCGTCGGGAAGGCCCTGGAAGGCGTCGAGGTGGCCATCCGTGACGCGTCCGGGCGCGACCTGCCTCCCGGTGAGCACGGCGAGATCTGCGTCCGTTCGGCGGGCATCATGCAGGGGTACTGGAAGCAGCCGGAGCTGACCGCCGAGGTGTTGCGGGACGGCTGGCTGCACACCGGCGACATCGGGCACCTGGACGACGAGGGCTATCTGACCATCGTCGACCGGCTCAAGGACATGATCGTGGTGGTCGGCGGCCATGTGTACACCACGGAACTCGAGGACCTGCTGAACTCCCACCCGCACGTCCTGCAGAGCGCCGTCTTCGGCGTCCCGGACGCCAACCGCATGGAGCAGGTCCACGCCGTCGTCGTGCCCACACGCGACGGCGGGGTCGACGAGCGGGGCCTGCGTGAGCTGGTGCGCACCGAGCGCGGCACGATGTACGAACCGGCGCGCATCGAGTTCCTCGACGCGCTGCCGCTGACCGACGCCGGGAAGCCGGACAAGAAGCTGCTGCGCCGCATGATGGAGCAGGCGGCGGTCTGACCCACCACCGGTCCCGCCCGTGTCCGCGCCGAGGTGCGCGGACACGGCCTAGGACCCTGCCTTGAGCGCGCCCAGGTGGCGTCGCAGCACCCTTCGGGCGTCGTCCGGCGTGACGTGGGCGGGTTGCAGCACCACCTGGAGCGCGAGGCCGTCGAGCAGTGCGGACAGTCGCAGCGCCTCCGTCTCCACATCGAGGGCCTCCGGCAGGCCGCCGACCCGCTGCCATTCACGCAGCACGCGTACCACCAAGGCGTGCATGCCCTCGTGCAACGCGTCCGCGCGGGCGCGCAGTTCGGGCCGGGTGCGCGCCGCGGTGGTGAAGGCGAGCCAGAGCACGGCCTCCTCGTGGCGGGTCTCGTCGAGGGGGAGAAGCTCCGCGAGGAGATCCTCGGTGCGGGCACGGCGGTCGATGTCGGCATCCGGGTCGAGCAGTTGCTCGGCGTGGGCGTAGACCCGCCGGTCGACGCGGCGACCCAGTTCGCGCAGGGCGAGCATCATCAGTTCGGCCTGGTCGGTGACGTAGTGACGGACCGATCCGATGGCAAGCCCCGCCTCGTCGGCGACATTGCGCAGTGACGCCTTTTCCAGGCCGTCCCGGCTGACGACGCGCAGAACGGCGGCGGCCACGGCCTGGCGGCGGGCCTCGGGGTCGACGATCTTCGGCATGTTGTCTTTATAGCACGGGTGAGCTAAATTATTTTTTTAGCAAGGTTGAGCTATAAAGGGGTGGGTCATGAACGTCTGGGTACTCGCGGCTCTCATCGCGGTCGTCGCGCTCGTGGTGGTGGTCAAGCGGCTGAGGGGCGAACCGCTCAACGCCCGTGACCTGTTCGCGCCGCCTCTCGTCCTCACCGGCCTCGGGGTCTGGGCCCTGTGCAAGGCCGACGGCCTGACCGGCACCGACCTCGTCTGGGTCGTCGTGGGCTGCCTCCTCGGTATCGCGCTCGGCGCGCTGCGCGGCGCGACCGTCCAGCTCTTCGGTAAGGAAGGGGTGCTGTGGCAGCGCTACACCGGCCGGACCTTCCTCGTCATCCTCGGCTCCTTGCTGGTCATGGCCGGCTACGGCTTCCTCGCGACACGGCTCGGCATGCACGCGAACGCGCGGCCGGTCCAGCTGTCCATCGGTGTCGGCTTCCTCGGTGAGGCGCTGGTCGTCGGCTGCCGGGGACTGGCGAGCGGCATACCCTTCGCTCCGGAGCGGGAGCGGCGGCGCTGACGCGCGGGCACGTGCCCGCCCGGGCAGGCGTGGCGGGCCGTGGCCGCCCCAGGGCGGGCAGTCCGTCGGCATCCGGTGCGTCGCTCGACCTATGCCGGTTGAATTTGCCAAAACCACCACGCGCGGTTCCGTTTTCGATTACCTTCCGTCGCAGCCGACATGCCGTTGGTAGCTGTTGTCTGTGTCTGACGAGTCGCGACGGTGCGCCGCCGCGGCGCGGCTGGAGAGGTCTGTGTGTCCGGTATCGACGCGTGCTTATCCGAGGCCTTGGCGATCCCCGGTGTCCGGGGAGCGAGTCTGGTGGACTGGACGACCGGACTCGCCCTGGGAGTGGCGGGCGAGGGCCCCAACCACGACCACGAGACGGCAGCCGCGGAGGCCGCCGAGCTGGCCCGGCTCACCTTCGAGAGCAGCGCGTTCACCCAGGCCGACCAGCCTGAACGGGCAGTGGAGGACGGACGCGCCGAACAGGCCGACGGGCCCGTGGAGGACCTCATCGTCACCGCGCGCGGCGGATACCATCTGATCCGCTTCGTGGAGACCGCCTTCGACAGCAGCGTCTTCCTCTACCTCTGGCTCGACCGCGCCGAGTCCAATCTGGCCGTCGCCCGTTTCCGGCTGAGGGATCTGACCGCCGCGCTGGTCCTGTCGTGACCGCGGGCGCGATACCGGCGCCGGCGGCCGTCGAGGACCGGTACGCCGAGGACCCGTTGGCCCGGCTGGCCTGCGAAGGTGCCACCGGGGCGCTGCACGGGCCGGTGGGTGCGCTCTATCTGTGCGACGGGGCGGTGGTGCACGCGGAGAGCCCGGCCGCGCCGGACGTGGGGTGGCGGCTGACCGCCCGGGGGCGGCTGTCGCCGGAGACCTGGGAGGAGGCCGTGGCGCGGGGCGGCCCGGGCTACCGGGCCGGTGACTTCCTCGTCGAGCACGGCCGGTTGAGCCAGGGCGAACTCGAACTGTGCCACCTGAGCGCGCTGTTCGATGCCGCCTACTTCGTCCTGTACCCCCTGGGCGACGGTCAGCGCCCGCCCGAGCGGTTCCTCCGCGAGGCCCGGCACTGGCTCGGCCCGGTGCGGCCGGTGCCGGTCCCCGCCCTCCGACGGGAGGTGCGCAGACGGCGCCGGCTCCTGGAACAGGCATGGCCGGGCGCGGCGGTGGACGCGGCGCCCGTCGTGCCCGTGCCCGACGCCGACCGGGGCCGCGGACGCGGCGCGCAGGCGGCGTGCGGCCGTCGGGCGGTGCTGCGCGCGGCCGACGGGGTACGCACCCCGGTACAGATCGCCCGGGCGCTCGGCCGCCCCGCCTTCGCCACCCTCCTGGACGTCCGGCGGCTGACGGCGTTGGGCCTGATCCGGCCCCCGGACCCGGGTGTGCCCAAGGACGGCCCGCCGTTGCCCGAGGCGCCGGGCGTCCCGGAGACCTCCCTGCTCATCAGGATCCGTGACGCGTTGGAGGCTTTGTGACCATTCCGTCCCCCCGTCGGGATGCCCCGCTCCCATGATGAGACGCGCCTTGAGGCAATGGACAGGAAGGAGACAGTCGATGACGGCCCTACCCGAGGTGCTCACCGAGCTCCAGGCGTTACGGGTCCGCGTACCGCATCTGACGGGTGCGTTGGTGGCGAGCACCGACGGGCTGGTGATCGCGCATCTCGTCACCGACATGGAGCCCGACGGGGTGGCCGCGCTGACCGCGGCGGCCCTGGGGGTGGGCGCGCGGCTGACGGACGCCGTGGGTCACGGCGGATTCCGTGAACTGCTGGTGCGCGGCGAGCGCGGCTATGTGGCGACGTACGCGGCCGGTTCGTCGTGCGTCCTGACGCTCCTGGCGGCGGCCGACGCCAACGTGGGCCGGCTGAACCTGGAGGCCCGCAGGGCGGGAACCCGGATAGCGGAGCTCGTCGACAGCGCACTGGAGCGTCGACGGCAGATGTGACCACGGCACCTCTTTTTCACCCCCTGTTCCGTCGGCGGACAGCCGTGGGAACGGGGCGGCCCTTGATGACCATCAATGACGAAAGCGGGATTCTCATGGCGAACACCGAAGCGGCCCTGCAGGATGCGATGACGTCGATCGAGGGCGCCCTCGGCGTCGCTCTGGTCGACTACGGCAGCGGCATGGCGCTCGGCACGCTCGGCGGGTCGCAGGCACTGGACCTCAATGTCGCGGCAGCGGGCAACACCGACGTGGTGCGGGCCAAGCTGCGGGCCATGGAGATGCTCAACATCCAGGACAGCATCGAAGACATCCTCATCACCCTCGGTTCGCAGTATCACCTGATCAGGCTGCTGACCGGCCGTGGCGGCAACGGCCTCTTCCTCTACCTGGTGCTCGACGGCAAGCGGGCCAATCTGGCGATGGCACGGCACCAACTGCGGCGGATAGAGGCGGACCTGGAGGTCTGACGCACCCGGACGCCCCGCGCCGGCACGCCTCAGTCGACGCACGGTATGCCGCCGCCCTCGACGACGCGTTCGTCGCGGGCGGGCGGACCGGGGGCGGGCTCGGCGTCGTCCGGAGGGCCTACGCCACATGGGCCAGCAGAAATGGCGGCGCGGTCCGAACAGTGATCGGCTGGCCGGGCCACGCACCGTCGTCCGCTCTGCAGCCGAGGAGCAGCCCCCGTGTCGTCGTCCGGAGACGAAGCCGCGCCCGCGCGGAAGCCGCTGCCCTGCGCCGGCCGGCTCCTTCTCGCAGTCCTGGCCGGGCTGCTCGTCCTCGGCGGTACCGCCCCGCTCGCGCACGCCGCGCCGGGCCCGTCGCGCCCGCTCGCGCGGGATGTCGCCGCCGCGCCTCTGTTCATCACCGGTCTGCGCGGCACCCGGGACATCAAGCAGCAGATCAACGTCTATTCCCGGGGCAACGTCACTCCCCTGTGGTCCTGGGTCCCTCCCGGCAAGGAACCCGGCCTGTCGTGCCTGCGGGAGAGCTACGGCGTGACCGAGGCCAAGTGGGCCGCGAACGGAACGAGGATCGCCGCGATCGTGGGCAACGGCGTCGTGGTCCTCTCCTATCCGAAGGGCGACCTTCTCTTCGGTGCCTGCAACCACACGAACATGCACTCCGTGGAGATGCTGCCGGGCAACAGGATCGCCGTGGCCGACACGAGCACCTCGGCCGCCGGCGGGGTGTGGGTCTATTCGATGGACCGGCGGATCGCCACGGAGCCGATCCAGCGGGTGGGCGGGCTTCCGTCGTCCCACGGGCTGCTGTGGGACGAGACCGCGAAGGTCCTCTGGGCGGTCGGCACGGACCGCTGGCCGCAGCAGGGGGCCGACTCCCCCGCCGTCCACGGCCTCCTGGTGGCCTACCGGTACGACCCCGTGAGCGATCAGCCGCTTTCCCCCCAGGCCGTTCACACCATGCGGCAGTCTCCGGCCCTGGTCGAGTGGCCGGGGTGGTACGACGGGCCGCACGACATCGCTCCGGTCCCCGGGCAGCGCGAACTGATCATCACGACCGACCTGACGGTCCTCGTCTTCGACATCGACCGGGCCGCCTTCGTCTCCCCTTCCGCCTCGGGTGCTTCCGAGACGCGTCTCAAGGGCTTCAGCTCCCACGTCAGGCAGCGCGACGACGCCGGGCAACCTCTCTCCGGCATGAAATCCATCGGCCTGTCACCGACCGACGGGATCATCTACGCGCAGCCGTCGTGGAGGGCCGACTTCGCGAACACGGTCGGCTTCGCCACCGAGGGCGGGCGCCAACCGGGATTCATGCCCGGCGGCTCGCTCTACAAGGCGCGGTGGTTCCGGGAGATGCCCGGCTGGCCGACCGCGCGCTGAGCGCGCCCCGGGCCGGGCGGGAATGAAGCGGAGCGGTAGCCGTCAGCGCCTTGGGCCGGCGTGGTCGGTACCGGGGCGAGCGGGGCCGTCGGCCGGTTGCCGACAGCCCTCGCTACCGTCGAAGTTCAGCCACCCCGGATGCCGCGGATCAGCGTCGCATCCTGGGACGAACCTCTCCCGGCGGGGGATGGCGCCGATGCCATCCGTCCGGCCGGTTCGCGGATGAACCGCGGGGGGAACCGCAGAGGGATTCCGTGCCCATGGAGCCGGCCGAGAGGCGGTCGCAATGCCGTGGACTGTCTCTGCGAGACTTCAGCACGGATGCCCGCCGGGGTGGCGTCGATGAGTACGGGGAACAGACCCGAAAGCGGGTCACGTAACGCGGATCTCGGCAGCTGCGGGCGAATGGCGGCCGCCCTCTGCTTCCCGTTTCGATCGGTCGACGAGTGAATTGTACCCTCCCTGATTGGGCCTCACATAGGGTGAGGTGCCCAGGTCAGCGCCGCTGTCATGACGCGGACCCACAGGTCGATCATGCATGAGGGATGCGATCATTTCTTCCCCGAGATTTTCGGTGGAAAAACTGTCCAATGAAATCGCCTTCCCCTGGCGGTGCCGCTCGTGATATTAGGGATTCGTACGTGGACAAGGAAGCACTGCAGAAGCTGCTCCGTGCGCGCCGGGCTCTCATAGCCCCGGAGGAACACGGCCTCGCCCGCCCGGCCCGGCAGGGGCGCAGGGCCCCCGGACTGGCACAGTCACAGATCGACCAGCTGCTGCACCGTGCGCCCGGGACCTTCAATCGGCTCGAGACCGGAAATCACCCCAACCCGCCCGAGGATCTGCTGCGGGACGTGGCCCGGTTGCTCGCGTTCAACGAGCACGAGTGGACGCTGCTGTGGCTCTACACCGTGCACCGCGACCCGCCGTACCCGCTGCACCCCCGGTCCGGCACCGAGGTCCCCGGGGCGTGGCAGGAGGTCGTCAACAGCATGTCCCACATGGCGTACCTCAACGACCAGTCCTGGAACGTCCTCGCCTACAACGAGGCGTTCGCCGCCATGTTCCCCAGCGGACAGGTCCCGGCCAACACCATGCGCTGGATGACGCTCGCACCCGAGGCCCGCGATGTGCTCACCGGGTGGACCGAGTACTGGCTGCCGTTCGTCCTGCCCCAGATGCGGGCCGCCGTGGCCGCGCTGCCCCACGACGAGACGCTGACCGCGCTGGAGGCGGACATCCTCGCCGACCCGGTGGTCGGCCCGCTCTACGAGGCCGGCGGGGGCGCGTACATCCACCCCGACGGGGACGAGCGTCCTCTCGACCACGCGCAAATGGGCCCGGGCTGGGTGTCGCTGTGCACGGCCGAACCCCTCGCCTCGCCCCGCGCCCGCCTCATGATCCTCGTCTTCCACCGCGGCGAGCGGAGGCCTCGTCAGCCCATGCTGCACGCCCGGTGATACCAACGGTGACGCCCCGGTAATACTCCGTATCGGCAGAGCACATCCCATGACACCCGTAGGCGAATTTGCGACACCTTTACACATAGGTTTGAGCCACACCGCGCCCGCCTACCTCGTGGAGCCCTCGTGCCCTCCTACGTCTCGATGCCTTCGATAGCCCTGCCCGACCACGTCGTCACCACCGATGACATCTGCGCCGACATCAGCGAACACCACGGCGACAACCCACGGCTGGGCTCGATCCTGCGCGTCATCCGGGCCACCGGAGTGCACACCCGGCGCTTCACCCGGCCGCTGCGCTCCCCCACCGTCGCCGGCACCGCCCCGATCGGGGAGCGCAACCAGGTGGCCTTCGCCGATTCCGCCCGGCTCGCCGAGGAGGCGGCCCGCGCGGCCCTGGCCACCGCCGGGCTGACGCCGGCCGATGTCGACTGCGTGGTCACCAGTCACACCACCTCGTGGGCGGTACCCGGCCTCGACGTCCACCTGACGGGCGCGCTCGGACTGCGCCCCGACGTCCGCCGGATCCCGATGGCCACCCTCGGCTGCGTCGGGGGCGCTCAAGCCCTCGTCCGCGCGGCCCGTGAGGTGCGGGCCGAGCCGGGCAGCCGCGTCCTGGTCGTCGCCGCCGAGACGATCAGCACGATCTACCATCACGAGGACACCACCCTGGAAAGCATGATTTACAAAGCGCTGTTCGGGGACAGCGCGGGTGCCTGCGTCGTCACCGACACCCCGCGCGGTCCGGGGCTGCGCATCGACGACACCTGGGAGTACTGGCTCCCCGACAGTCACGACCGCTACTGGGGCCGCCTCGACGACGCGGGCCTGCACTTCGACTCGACCCGCAAGGCCGCGAACGCCGCCGGTGACGTCATGCCCGCCCTGCACGACTGGCTGCGCGCCGGACAGCCGGTGACCGCACCGCCACGTTGGGCGGCCGTCCACCCCGGCGGACCCCGCATCCTGGACGACGTGGCCCGGGGGCTCGACATCGAGCCCAAGGTGCTCCGGCACTCCTGGAGCAGCCTGGAGGAGAACGGCAACCTGGGCGGCGTCGCGGTCCTCGACGTTCTCGCCCGCACCCACGACGACCCGCCCGGCGACGGCGAGGAGGGGCTGCTGCTCGCCTTCGGGCCCGGTTTCGTCGCCGCGTCCTGCCGCGGCGCCTGGTGCGCCTGAGCGGCGCGGACGCGCGGGCGAGCCGCCCGGCTCCGGTGCCGGTCAGGATTCCGCGGACCCGTTCCCTGGAGCCCCCGGCTCTCCGGTGTCCTGTGCGGACCGCCGTCGCACCCCGGCCTCGGCGGCGCCGAGAATGCTCTTCGCCAGCAGGCCGAGCGCCACGACGTCGAAGAGCATCTGCACCGTGGTCACGACGCGGGCGCTCCTCGTCACGGGCACGATGTCGCCGAACCCCACGGTGGCGAAGACCGTCACCGTGAAGTACAGGGCGTCGGTGCGGCTCAACGCCTGGGAGAAGGAACCGTGGTGGCCGTGCTCGATCAGCACGTAGGCGGCGGCGAAGAGCAGCAGGAGCAGCGGCACGGCGGTGACGAGTACCTCCAGGGCCCGGAGCCGCGGATACGGGGAGCGCGCGATCGCCCTGACCTGGTGGACGACGAGGGCGAGGAACAGCGACAGTCCCGCGGCCAGGGCCAGCGCCGCCCCGGCGTCCGGCGCGCGGTCCAGCGGGGCCAGGTAGTAGAGCACCACCAGCAGGGTCACCGCTGTCGTCGAGCGCAGGAAGTGACGGAGCATCACCCGGCGGCGCTTCTTTCGCCCGGGGCCCGCCCGGCTGCCCTGAGCTGCCATGCGGCATTTATACCGCCTTCGGGTGGTTTACTGGCGGATGGTCGTCCGGCTTGTGCCGGGCGCGCGGATCTTCGAGGACACCGGCGTTCACCCCGGCGAGGAGGCGGCACGCATGTCGGTCGGCGCACCCGTTCCGGCATCGGCGGCGATGCCGGAAGACCCCTACGCCCCCTTGCGAACCCGGCGCTACCTGGGGCTGCTGGCCCTGGCCGCGCTCATCGGGGCGCCGGTCTGCGCGGTGGCGTTCGGCTTCCTCGCGCTGGTCACCGAGCTGCAACCACTGGTCTACACCGACCTGCCGGTGGCCCTGGGCTTCCACGGCACACCTGCGTGGTGGCCGCTGCCGATGCTGGCCCTGGCGGGTGCTCTGGTGGGACTGACGGTACGTCACCTTCCGGGGCACGGCGGGCATGAACCGGCGTCCGGCTTCTCCGCAGGGGGCGCGCCCTCCCTGGCCGACCTTCCGGGCATCGTCTGCGCCGCCCTGGCCTCGCTGGGGCTCGGCGCGGTGCTCGGCCCGGAGGCGCCGCTCATCGCCATCGGCGACGGGCTGGCGGTGGGCGCGCTGCGCCTGGCCGCGCGGAACCCCGACGCCCGGGCGGTGGCCGTGGTGGGCGCGGCGGGCAGCTTCGCGGCCGTCAGCGCACTGCTGGGCTCACCGCTCCTCGGCGCCTTCCTGCTGATGGAGGTCTCGGGGCTCGCCGGACCATTGCTGGGAACGGTGCTGGCGCCCGGTCTGCTGGCCGCCGGGACCGGCGCGCTCATCTTCACGGGGCTCGGTGACTGGACGGGGCTCGGTACGTACGGGCTGGCGCTGCACGACATTCCCAGGGCGGCGTCGCCCACCGTCGCGGAGTTCGGCTGGGCGTTGGTCATCGGTATCGCGTCAGCCTTCGCGGGGGCGGGAGTCCGTCGGCTCGCCCTGTTGCTGAAGGGGCGCGTCGAGCGGCGGCGGGTGGCGGGCTCGGTGGTGGCGGGCCTGACCGTCGCCGGGCTCGCGATCGGCTACGGGGCGGGCACGGGGCGGGAGCCGTCGGAGGTGATGTACTCGGGAGAGACGGCGCTGGAAGGGCTGTTGGCGCACAGCGCCACCTACTCCACGGCGGCGCTGGTCTCCCTCGTCGTCTGCAAGGCACTCGCCTACTGCGTCTCGCTGAGCGCCTTCCGGGGTGGCCCCATCTTCCCCGCGATGTTCGTCGGGGCGGCGGGCGGCATCCTGCTGTCCGAGCTGCCCGGGCTGACCCTCACCGCGGGGTTCGCGATGGGCGTCGGGGCCATGGCGGTCGCGATGCTCAAGCTGCCGATGACGTCCGTTCTGCTGGCCACCCTGCTGTTGGGCTCCGAGGGGCTCACCGTGATGCCGCTCGTCATCGTGGCCGTCGTCATCTCGTATGTGGTGTCGGTGCGGCTCCAACCGGCTCCCGCCCCCGCCGCTTCGCGCTAGGTGGTGGTGGGCCGTGGTCCGGCACACAACGCCCAGATGACGAAGACGTCGATGGCGAGCAACACCAGTGCCCACAGCGGGTAGTAGGGCAGCCATATGAAGTTCGCGATCATGCTCAGGCCCGCGAGCAGAACACCGGTGACACGGGCCCACATCGCGCCCTTGAACAGCGCGAAGCCGGCCAGCATGACGACGATGCCCAGGATCAGATGCACCCAGCCCCAGCCCGCCAGGCTGAACTGGTAGGCGTAGTCGCGTGTGACGACGAATACGTTGTCCTTGGCTATGGCGGATATCCCTTGGAATATCGCCATCAGCCCGCCGAACACCATCAGGATCGCGGCGAACGCGGTCCAGCCGGAGACAAGGCCGTGGCCGGAATCCCGAGTGGCGGTGCTCGTCCCGCCTGCGTGCGTGGTCATTGTCGGGCTCCTTCACAGATGAGCTTCGTCGCTGACCGGAGCAGGCCGATCGGCGGCCTCCTTCTCCCATCGTCCCATGTCAGGCCCGGACCGGCAGATCGAAGAAGGGGCCGGGGGCGGGTGTCGGAAGCGGGTGTCATCAGGTGTCGAGTGGAAGTTCCAGCAGTTCCTCCGGAGGCCGGAATCCGGACCGCTGATAGAGCGGGATGCTGCGCTGTGAAGGCCAGACGATCAAGCCCTCGAGGCCGGCGCCGCGTGCATGCTGCTTCAGCGCCTCAAGGAGCGCCGAGCCGGCTCCTTTGTTCCGTTGTGACGGCATGACGAAGAAGTTCGTGACATAGCCGACCGGATTGTTGTCCTCATAGGGCTCCGGCATCCGCTCCACCGGACAGAGGAAGACGTGACCGCGGATTTCACCTTCGGTCTCCGTGACCCAGGCCAACCAGCGGCCGTCGCTGAGCCGGTCGCGGATCCAACGCTCGGCCTCTTCCAGGCGCCGAGCAGGAGCCGGCGGTTGCCCGTCGTAGTCCTCCTGCTTGAACGTCCAACGCAGTTCGGCCAAGGCCCGGGCATCGGTGGGCCGGGCCGGACGCACGAGGAAATCTGCGGTCATGGGGGCGAGCTTCGCTCCTGCGGCACGGTGAGGCAAACCGGTTTCCGCGCCGAGCGCAGCCACGGTGCGCTCCGCGCTTCTTACGGTTGCGGGCCTGGTCCGCCTTGTCCGGGACGGTGCGGCGGATGCCGTGCCGACGCAGGGCGCCCACGGCGAGGCCGACGACCGGAAGCCGCGTTCGACGGGTTCCAGAGGCAACTCGACGCGTTCGGCCCACGGCAGGATCACCGAGATCAGGGCGGTGAGCGACCGGCTGGGGATGTTCACTCAACTGGGCTGGGACTGGCCGGAGGCCGCCGCCCCGGCAGTCACACGAAGTTGACCTCCGCCCGGCTCAGCAGCGGGTCGTCGACCATCTGCCACAGCGGGACGGCGTAGTTGCCGATGCCGTAGCGGCCGCCGTAGTGGAGGCCCAGGACGCGGTGGTCGGTGAGGTCGAAGACCGGGGAGCCGCTGTTGCCGCCCAGGGTGGAGCAGTCGTGCTTGACGGTGAACTCCTCGGGGAGGAGTTCCGTCGTGGTGCCCGGCTGGAGGCGTTTGACGTTGTAGACGTCCATGAAGATGCGGCGCATCGACTCCGGTTCGTTGCGGCGGCCGTCCCACGCCGGGTAGCCGATCACGTAGACGGGGTGGCCGGGGACGTCGGGCGGTGCGTCGGCCGCTACCGCCAGGGGGAGCGGCAGGGGCTGGGTGCCGGAGGACGGGTCGACGCGCAGGAGTGCCATGTCGACGTCCTGGTGGATGCCCAGCACCTCCGTGACGGCGAAGGCGAAGGGTTCGCCTTCCGTCGGCGCGGTTCCGAGTTCTTCGGCGATGTCGACACGGGCGCCCATGCCCTGCTGGAAGGTCCAGCCGGTGCCGTCGGTGCGGGAGAACTCCACCGCGACATGACGGTTCGTCATCACCACATCAGGGCTGACGAGGAAGGCCGTGCCCAGCCAGTCCAGGCTGGTGTGTCCCGAGACCTCCACCCGGCCGACGCGGGCGAGGGAGTCGCGGATGGCGGCCCGCTGCCCGTCGAGCACCGCCCAGTCGCCCTGTTGGGAGGCGAAGTCCTGGTTCTGGATCAGGATGGCGGGTCTGCCTTCGAGGAGGACGATGGCCTCCATCCCGAAGGTTTCGTCGTCGCTGATCTCGTCCGTGCGGCCGGCGGCGAGCTTCTCCAGCCCGTCCGCGCCCGCCGTGAGGACCCGGTCGCGCTCCGACTGGGCGAACTGGGCGATCTGCCCCGCCGGGGCCTCGTCCGGGAGGAGTTCCTCCGTCGATTCGGGGCGTTCCGCCTCCAGGCCCGCGCGGACGCGGTCAGCGACTTCCCTCAGGTCCCCGAAGACCTGCTCGGTGCCGGTCGCCACCGGTGACTTCGGTCGCATGTCACACCTCCTGCGGCGCGCTGACCCGCGCCGGCTCCGACTGCGCTGCTTCGATCTCCGCGTGGACCTCCCCGTAGTGCTCCTTGATGTGGCGCATGATGACGTTCATCTGGGTACCGACATTGACGAAGGCCGTGCTCCTGCCCTGGAAGTTCACGTCCTCCACTCGTCGTGTCCCCCGGTGGAGGGCGACGACCTGCCAGTCGTCGGTGAAGACGGGTGAACCGGAGGAGCCGCCGCGGGTGTCGGTGAAGTAGCGCACGTCGCGCTCGTCCGCCTCGTAGACGAGGTTGTTGCGCAGGGCGACGCGCTTGGGCTGACCGCCGGGATGCTGGATGATGTTGACCGCCACGTACTCGCCCTTGCCCACCGTCAGCGGCTGCGCGGACACCCGCAGCACGGGCCGGGACGGCTCGGCGGTGAGCCGCAGGACGGCGTAGTCGAGCTCCTCGTCCCAGGCGACGAGGTCACTGGCGGTCGCTTCTTCGGTCTCCACCTCGTCCGCGTCGTAGTCGAAGCGGGACCGCGAGTGCTGCACCTGCAGTCGCAGGTCCGCGGGGTCGGCCAGCGCGCGCTGGGCGCCGGTGCCGGACCGGGCGTTCACCACGTGGTGGTTGGTGACGAGCAGTGTGGGAGCGATGAGCCAGCCCGTTCCCGAATGCGGGAAGCCGTTCGGCTGGAGGGGCGCGCCGCCCTGGTACGGGGGAACCTTGATACGGGCGACCGCCGCCCCCGCCGCGTTGCCGGAGCGGAGGAACTCGTAGGGCACCGTGTCGTCCCGGTGGATGATTTCTTCCTTGGTCTCCCCGGTGGGCAGCGCGGCGCTGATGTCCGGCTCGCCCGATGCGGTGCGGGCCACGTCGTCCAGGGCGCGTTGGATGACGGCGAGCGGTCCGGCCTCGACGGTCTGGGCGACAGCGTTGCGCAGCCACGTCTCCAGGGGGACCGATCCGTCGATCAGCCGCTCCACGCGGTTCATCTGGTTCAGATCCGAGTGCAGCTGACGGCCGGGGGCCGCGACGAGCGGCAGCGTGCCGCGGTACTTGTTCATGATGCCGTCGAACAGCAACTCCCGGACCATGGGGTCGGCGAGTCCCGCCTCCATCGCCGCGTCGCGCAGTTGGACGACTTCGTCGGGCGCGAGGTAGGCGTTCATCTCTCATCAGGCCGCTGGGGGCCGTTCCCTTCCGCCGGGGTGCCCGGCCGGGCCATGAGTGCGCTGGTCGCGGGGGCCCGGGCGGAGGGGCCCGCCGTGCCTCTGCGCATGGCGGTCGCCACTCCGGCGAGGAGTTCGCCGCTGTCGTCGCGCAGCACCAGCAGCCGTCGGGCGAGGTCGTTCAGGGTGCCGCGATCGCGGACCTCACGCAGGATCCCGATGATGCTGGAGTGCTCGCTCGACGGCCGGGGGGTGCCGACGGCGGTGTCCAGGATCTGCATCAGGGCGCCGCGCAGCTGCGGCCGGTGGGACGCGGCGCGGTTGATCGCCGCTCCGATGTCCTCCAGCACGCCGTCGTCGGTGCCGGGCAGCCCGACGACCTCCAGCGCGTGGTCGAGGGCGCGCGGGTCCCGCTCGTAGACTTCCGCCGCGACGGCCCGCACCAGCACCGGCTGGTCCATCAGCGTCGCGTCGGGCAACTGCCGCAGACGCCGGGCGAGCTGGTTGTCGACCTCGGGGTCCACGGGTGTGCCGGCCGTGAGCCGGGCCCGGGCCAGCAGGGCGCCCATGGCTTCGAGGTCCTGTCCCAGGCCGGCCGCGACGCCCTCCGCGACCTGGAGTTCGCGGTCGGCGCTCTCCCGGTCGCCGTCCTCCTCCGCGAGGCGGGCGGAGAGCAGCAGCAGTTCGAGCCGCTGCTCGGCGCAGCCGGCCTCCTCCGCCCGGTCGATCGCCTCCGACGCCTCCCTGCGTGCCTCCTCCCGTAGCCCGCTCCGGCTCAGGGTTTCCAGGAGCAGCGGGTGCAGGGGGCTGCAGGGTGTCCAGGGGCGGCGTTCGGCGAGCCGGGCGGTAGCCTCCTCGGTGAAGCCCTGCGCGAGGAGGTCCTCGACCTCGCGGGCGGCGATCCGCTCCCAGTCCTCCTGGTCGGCGTCGGCCATGACGTGGTCGGGGGTGTCCCCGCCGAGGTGCGCGGCGAGGAAGCCGGCGGCTCTCGGCGCCATGTCCTGCCGGGCGCCGGCCAGCAGCCGTTCGACGCCGGGCAGCCAGCGCTCCTCCACCGAGCGGGGGTTCTCGTTCAGCCGCAGCCGGTGGTAGATCTCCTCGGCGCGGGCCTCCAGTCCGTCCCTGGCCGCGTAGTAGTCGACCGCCCGGCGTTCGACGGTGCGCGTGAGTGCGGTCCGGTCGTTGCCCGACAGCCGCAGCATGATGGCGCGGACGTCGGCGCGGTGCCCCACGGCGTCGGGCCCGGCCGTCTCCACCAGGTCGAGGCGGGAGAGTTCCTCGAAGAGCCGGCGCGCCTCCTCCAGGGTGTCGACCCTAAGTCCGCAGGGCTCCGCGAGTACGTCCTTGATGATCTCGGGGGTGATGACGCGGAGCACCAGGCCGGGGTGGGCGAGCCGGCGGACCCGCTCGTCGGCGATGTGGTTGAGGATGCGGTCGTAGAGGATGCCCTGGACGAGCATCTGGTCGACCTTGCGGTAGAGGTACCGGCGCCGGGCGGGCAGGCTGCGGATCAGCTCGCCCATGGGGGCGGTCTCGTTCCCGGCCAGTACGGCCGCCCTGGCCGCCAGTTTCAGGCTGAGAGGGTGGCCGCCGACCCGGTCGGCCAGGGCCTGTGCCACGTCCGGGTCCTCGACGCCGCAGGAGACCAGGAGTCCGACGGCGGCCTGGGGGTCGAGGTCGACGAGTTCGAGGGTGCGGGGGGTGACCGTCCGGGCGGGGTGTGCGACGGGTGCGCGGCCGGAGACGATGACCCGCAGCCGCGGGTAGGCCGTCTGGAGCGCGACGAACAGGGCCCAGATCCTGCCCATCACCGGGGAGCCGCGGTACTGGGCCTCCTCGAACGAGTCGAGGGCGATGAGCAGCGGTGGGCCGCTCTGCCCGGCCGGGGTCGCCACCGCCCGTACGAGGATGTCGGCGAGCCGGCGGATGAGGTCGGTCTCGTCGGACGTGGCCAGTGTCTGGAATTCCCGCGAGGCGCTGCGGCCCAGGGTCGGCCGGGTGGTGGAGAGCCGGTTCAGCTGGGCGGCCCGTTCCCGTTCCTCCCGCTGGGTGGCGGCCCTGCGCTGGCACTCGCCCGCCAGCTGATCCAGCTCCGCGCGGCTTGTGGGGTACTGGACGCGGAGCTGCCGGGCGAGCTCGGCGATCAGGGTGACCGGCTCGTGGATCGAGAGCGTGGGCCGCTCGAAGTCGACGTAGCCGAAGGGGAAGTGGAGTTCGGGGTCATGGAGGGTGTCGAGGATGAACTTGGCGAGCAGGGTGCTCTTGCCGATGCCGCCGGGCCCGTGGATCACCAGTGGGGGTTCCCGGACGCGCCCGGTGAAGGACGTGCTGCTCCGGCCCTCCTCCTCGGTCCGGGCGCGGGTGGCTTCGGTGGGGACGCCGACGTAGGCCCGTAGTTCGTCCAGTTCGCGGGTGCGTCCTTGGAAGGGGTCCCGCACGAGGCGTTCGAGTGGCTGGAGGATCCTGGCGCGCTCCAGCGCGTGCTGCACCTGACCGATGTCGGGCAGTCCCGTGATCCCGGGGATCTCCGACAGCCACAGGACGGCCTGGAGGGTGTCGGCCAGTTCCTGGGCGTCCTGCTCCCCCAGCGGCAAGGGCTCGCCGGAGAGATGGGCCAGGGCGGTGCGTTCAGGCCCGGGGCCCTCGGGGCACTGTCCGAGGTTGCGCTCCAGGGCGAGCCGGGCGGCCTCGGGGCCGGCCAGCCCGCGCAGGGCGGTGCGCCGCGCCTCGGGTTTGAGGGCCCAGCGGGTCCTGTCCTTCATGCCCAGCGCGGTGCAGTCGTCGACGAGTTCCAGGATGGCCCCGCCGGCGGCCTCCTCCTCGTCGGGCCGCCTGAGCCGTGTGGGGTCGAACTGAGTGAGCAGGCAGGCGGCTTCCCGGTAGGCCCGGCGCGCGTCCGAGATCTCGCGCGGGTGCGTCCGCGTGGCGCGCAGTTCCTGCCGCAGCCGGGCGGCGAACACCTCACGGGTCCTAGAGTGACTGGTAGACACGGATGGCCTCCTCCGTCGCCGTGCAGACCCTCCGCATGTAGCAGGCGCCCTCGCAGGTTTCCGCTTCCGCCGCGCGCAGCACCTCCTGGACGGCCACGTCCACGAGTTCGCCGATGTCGGGCTCCTCGGCCGGGCCGCCCTCTGGGCGGGGCGGGGGGAAGTCGTGGAAGTACTGGTCGAAGAAGGCACGCAGATCGGCGGGCTCGACGGCGCGCGCCGTGTCCCGGCACAGATTTCCCCTGAGTTCGAAGGGTAGTTGACGCATCGTCGGCCCGTATCCCAGGAGCACCATCCGGGGTGAGTCGTCCCCGCGGACGGCGGCGTGTTCGTAGATGGCGAGGGCCAGTTGCCCGATGCAGTCCCAGACGTCGGAGTTCACATCGAGCGCATCGCATTCGTCGAGGACCAGCCAGAATTGGTCGTCGGCGGCGGTCGCCCGGCTGATCACCCGGTGCGCGGCTTCGTCGATCGAGGGGAGCAGGTCGTTCAGTTCCGTCGGGTTCAAGGGGGAGATGCCCGCGCGGGGGTCCGCGACGAATTCGGCGAGGCGGCGGATCACCTTGTCCGCGGTGGCCGTGCGCGACAGGGTGACGCGCGCGGGCCTGAAGCCGCAGTGCTGGCCGACGTGCCGGATGAGGTTGTAGGTGTACGAGCGCCCGCTGCCCTGATCCCCGTCGACGAGCAGGACGCGCTTCTCGGGGTCCTCGACGAACTCGCGCAGTGTCTGGCGGAGCTGCTGGCGGTCGATGAAGGCCTCGGTCCCGTTCTTCAGCACACAGGTGCGGAAGTGGTCCTGGGAGGCGTGGGCGCGGGCGTCCTCACGCAGCCGGTCCAGGAACTCGGCGGCCTTGGCCGCCTCCGGCAGAACGGAGAGCTCGTCGATGTCGGCCATGACCTCGAGCAGCTTCACCTGCCGCTCGATGCCCTTGCGTGACGCCGCCACCAGGACCCGGGCGTTGTCCCCGGCGACGGCTGTCAGCCGTAGCGCGCCGACGAATTCCGGGGGGAAGCCGTAGAGGGCGAGCTGCGCATGAGGATCGGTGGTGTCCAGGAGGTGTTCCCGGACCCACGTCATGACCAGGTCCCATTCCGTTTCGGCCAGCGGCATGGCACACCTACCCACCCGGGGAGGACTCGAACAAGTGGCGGACCGGCTCCCGGACCGGTGGAGCGCTCAGATACTGGCTGATGCCGTGGTGGTTGGCGCTGTCATTGGTCACCAGCAGGTCGGTGACCCGCTCCGACGGTGCGTACTCCTGCGCGAGGGTGTGGTCGAGTGCCACCACGTCCCGCAGGTCGGAGGCGTTGCGCCAGGCCACCACGCCGGCCGGGACGGCCGGCGGCCGGGCCAGCCGGTCGCGCACTTCGGTGATCGCCAGCGGCGATCCGACGGTCACGAAGAGATCGACGTCCGTCTTCTCCTCGCTCAGCACCTCGTAGGCGACGATGGTGCCGAGGCTGTGGCCGACCACCACGAGGGGCGCGCCGTCCAGACCGTCCAGCGCGTCCTTCACCACCTCGCGGATCGCCGGTCCGGCCTCGCTGAAGAAGTAGGCGTGGACGTCCTTGAAAGTGTGTTTGACGAGCAGTCGGAACACCGGGTCGCGGACGATGCGCGGCAGCGGCAGCGCTTCGAGCGGGGAGAAGGCGCCGACGTCCGCTCCGGTGTCCTCGGCCGTGCCCTCGGCGAGGGTGTCCGCGAAATAGGTCATGCCGCGCAGCCACGCGTCGAGGGCCTCCTCCCCCGCCGCGTCGGCGCCGGGCATCCCCTCGAGCCCGGGGCCGGCCTCGGACCGGGCCTGGGCGCGCACCTTCGCCACGAATTCCTCGGTCGGCTCCACGAGGGCGGTGACGGGCGCCTCCAGCTCCCCGTCCGGCGCCCCGTCGAGGGGGTCGGGCCGGAAGTCGGGCAGGGGCGCGTCGTACCGGAGGGAGGCCCAGTACGCCATGCGGGAGACGTCGGCCATGTCCTCGCCGAAAAGTGCCGTGTCCCACTGGGACTTGAGCAGTTCCGGGCGGACCTTGTTCCCGTTGCCGTGGACGTAGACGATCCTGGGTCGCATCGTGCCTCCCGCGCCCCCACCGCACCGTTTTCCCGTCACTCTCAGTATTGGCCCGCCGGGAAACGACCGCCAACCGAGTCGCTCCCCGCCGCCCCGGCTACCCCCTGGTAGGGGGCCTAACATGGAGATATCACCCGGAGGCGATGCCCCATGACATTCGTACAGATAGTGGACTGCAAGACCCGTAGGTACGACGACATGAACCGGCTCCTGGACAACTGGCTCGAACTGACCGAGGGAAAACGCACCGCCACCCACTCGGTCATCGGCCGGGACCGCTCCGACAGTGAGCACTACGTGGAAATCATCGAGTTCCCCTCGTACGAGCAGGCGATGGAGAACTCGAAACTGCCGGAGACCAATCGCATCTTCGAAGAGATGGTGGCGCTCTGCGACGGAATGCCGACATTCACCGACCTCGACGTAGTACGCGACGAACAGCTCAACAAGGCGACGGCCCGCCGTTTCTACGAGGAGATAGCCGTCGGGGGCAACCTGGACCTGATCGACGAACTCTTCGCCGACGACTACCGCGACCACGACGTCTCCAAGGAGGAGGAGACCACCGTCGGGTCCGACGTCATCAAGGCGGACGTGGCCGGCTGGCGCAAGGCATTCGATTTCGACTTCACGATCGACAGCCAGGTGGCCGAGGGCGATCAGGTCGTCACCCGCTGGTCCTGGCGCGGAACGCACCAGGACGTCTTCATGGGCCTCCCCGCCACGGGCCGGACCACGGACATGACCGGGGTCACGATCTTCCGCTTCCGCGACGGAAAGATCCAGGAAGGCTGGTGGACCTACGATCTGCTGCGCGTGATGCGCCAGGTCGGCGCGACAGAGAAGTAGGCGCCCCTGTCCGAAGCCGCGCTCAGACGGTCGCGCGGACGGGCAGGACGCGCGGGCCGCGGACCAGCAGACCGGGGCGGTAGTCGAGCGCCGCGGGGTCCGCGGCGAGGGTCAGCCCGGGCAGCCCCGCGAACAGCAGCGGGAGGGCGATCGCCGCCTCCAGCCGGGCCAGCCGCGAACCGAGGCAGAAGTGCGGACCATGGCCGAAGGCCACATGGGCCGCCGCCCGGCCGCCGTCGGCCAGATAACGGCCCGGGCGGAACGCGTCCGGCGCCGGAAAGTACTCCGGGTCGCGATTGGCGGCCGCGAGGACGACGAGGACCGAGGCGTCGGCCGGTATGTCCACTCCCCCGCCGAGTCCCCCGCCGAGCTCCACCCGCTCCGTCGTACGCCGCCACGTCGTCCCCTCCAGCGGGCTCGCGTGCCGCAACACCTCCTCGGTCACGGCGGCCCAGCGAGCGGACCCCTCCCGCCGCGCGGCGACGAGTTCCGCGGGATGCGTGAGCAGCAGCAACGATGCGGAGGCCAGCAGGTTCATGGTCGTCTCGTAGCCCGCGAACAGCAGCAGGAAGGCCATGGCCAGCAGCTCGCCGTCATCGAGCCCGCCCTCACCCGCGTCGCGGACCAGCGCGCTGAAGAGATCGTCGCCGGGGGCCCGCCGCTTCCGCGCGATCAGCTCGGTGAAGTAGGTGTGCAGGCTGGTCCAGGCCTCGTCGACGGCACCGGGCGCGAGCGCGTCGGCGGGCGATCCGACCCGGTACGTCCAGGTACGCAGATCCGCGCGATCGACCTCCGGCACCCCCAGCACCTCACCGATCACCAACACCGGCAGCGGGAAGGCGAAGGCGTCCACCAGGTCGACGCTCCCGTCCCGGGCGAGCCGCTCACCGGCCTCGGACACCAGGTCCGCCGTCAGCCGCTCGATGCGCGGCCGGAGCGCGTCGACCCGGCGCGGGGTGAAGGCGGCGGTGCTCAGGCGGCGCAGCCGGGTGTGGTCGGGGGCATCGGTGTTGAGCATGTGCCGGGCGAGGCAGCCGCGGGCGCGCTGCGCCGGGGAGTCGGGCTTGGGACGGCCCGCCGCACGCGGCGGCACGTTCGAGAAGCGCGGGTCGGCGAGCACCTCCCGGGCCTGCCGGTAGCCGGTGACCAGCCAGGCATGGGTGCCGTTGGCCAGCGCCACCCGCGCCGCCGGACCCTGCGCGCGCAGCCGCGCGTAGTACGGGTACGGGTCGCGTGCGAAGGCGGGATCTGCGGGATTCAGGGCGTCGGGCACCCGCTCATCCTCGCCCATCGCCGCCGTCCGGCCGACGGTGACCCCGGCCAGCAGCCCCGGGGCCGCTCTGTGCGGTTCCCACAAAGCGGCACGGCGGGTTCGGCCGGATGTCTACGCCGATTTTCGGCGGTCGGCAACCCGTGGCAGAGCGGCTGATTTCCCTTTGTGGCCCGGACGGCTTGTATTGACTTCTGTATCGCCCTGTGGAATTGATGACACATTCGTCTGCGGACTCCCGCGCACCGCTCTGCCGCGTATCCGAATCTCTCCGCACCCCTCCGCCCCGAAATCCGCCCGGCAGGTCCCGCGCGCCGGAGCACGGCCCACGCCTACCCCCTGGGAGCGCCATGTCCAGAGTGCTTGTCACGTGCAGCGCGATAGCGGCGTTATGCACCCCGGCGTTGTCCACGCCGGCATCGGCCGCCGGTTTCCCCGCGCCGCCCGACAAGATTGTGATCGAGATCGCCACTGTCAACGGCTCGGGCTGCCCGGCGGGCACCGCCGCGGTGGCCGTCTCGCCCGACAACACCGCGTTCACCGTGACCTACAGCCAGTATCTCGCCCAGGTCGGCGTCGGGGCCAAGCCGACCGACTTCCGTAAGAACTGCCAGCTGAATCTGATCGTGCACGTTCCCCAGGGCTTCACCTACGCCATCGCCCAAGCCGACTACCGCGGCTTCGGACATCTCGAGGAGGGCGCGACCGGCCAGCAGAAGGCGTCGTACTACTTCCAGGGGCAGTCCCAGACCACGACGAACATCCACCCCCACAAGGGCCCGTTCCACGACAGCTGGCAGGCGACCGACACCACCGACATCGCCGCGCAGGTGTGGGCACCGTGCGGGGAGCGCCGCAATTTCAACATCAACACCGAGCTGACCGTCTCCGCCGGCACCTCGGACCCGAAGAAGACCACCAGTTTCCTGGCGATGGACTCCACGGACGGTGCCATCAACACCGTCTACCGGCTCTCCTGGAAGGAGTGCCCGAGGAAGTGACCGGGCAGGCGCGCTGCCGGGCGGGCGCCCGGCGGTAGTCGAGACCGAGCAGCGACGCGCGCCCCGCCGGAGGCTTCTCCGGCGGGGCGCGCGACCCTCGGTGGTCGGCCGGACCGGGTCAGTCGACCCGCACTTCCTCCAGGCCCAGATACATCACCGTCGGCTGGACGGGGTTGAAGGCGATGGCGGAGATGCCGTCGTAGGCGTTGTGGGTCTTGGTGACCTTGCCCGTGGCGGCGTCGAGCCGGAAGAGGTCGGTGCCGTAGCCCTGGAAGTAGGTGCCGTACTCGAAGTGGAGCACGTCGGGGTCGACCGGGCTCGGGGCCAGCAGGGTGCCGTTGGTCAGCTTGGTCTCGGCCGAGTCGTCGACCACCTTGGTGAAGGTCCGGCCGCCGTCGGACGAGCGGTAGAGGTGGCGCCCCTCGGCGGGCGAGCCCGGGGTGGCCTGGGCGAGGTCGAGGCCCAGGGCGTAGACGATCGAGGAGGAGGCGGGCGAGACGACGGCGTCGAAGAGGTTCGCGGGGCTGCCCGCGCCGGTCAGGCCGGTCGACGCGGTCCAGGTGGCGCCGCCGTCGGTGGTCACCGCCCCGCCGCGCACCATGCCGCCCGCGACGGCGTGATCGAGGTCGGCGGGGTCGAAGGCGACGGTGTAGACACCGGTCCCGGCCTCGAAGGCGGGCGTCCCGACGCGCTGCCAGCTCGCGCCGGCGTCCGTCGAGTCGTACAGCGCGCCGTCGCCGCCGGCCAGGCGCAGGTGGCCAGGGCGTGACCGGTCGGTGCCCAGGCCCATGATGGCGGTGGTCGGCGCGGTGAGCGGGGTGACCTTCTTGCCGTCCACGCGGGCGAGATAGCCGCCGTTGCGCTCCCACGCGAAGGCGCGGCCGCCGGGGGCGGCGGTCAGGTGGGTGAGGCCGGCGTCGAGGGTCGCGATCCGGGTCCAGGTGCAGCCGGCGTCGGTGGAGCGCTGGAGCTCGCTGTTGCGGGTGGCGAGCAGCGTGTTGGGCGTGTCCAGGGCGACCAGGCCGAAGGTGTAGCTCGTCGGCTTGAGAGGGACGCCGGTCGGCGTCAGATGCGCGCCGTCGTCCCGGGTGAAGGTGACGGCACCGTCCCCGGTGACGCGGGCGCAGGACGGGGTCGTCCAGGCGGAGGCGGAGCCCGCCGCGAGGGCGGTGGTCGGCTGGGCAAGGGCGAAGACAGCAGCGGCCGTGATGACGGCCGCACTGATCCGCTTCATGTTCTCTCCCTTGTGGGGCACAGGCATGGCGCTGTCGGCGCGGAACGACGTGGTGATCACGTTCTAGTCGCCCCCGCCCGCGTCGCATAACGGTGCCGACCGCCAATCTTGCTGTCGCGAAAGCCACTTGACGCACGATCCACGCCATCCGGACCGTCAGTAACGCACCGGAGTGAGCCGTTCCAGGGCTTCGGCCACCCGGCCCGCGCGTGGTGGACCACGGCGGCCAGCAGGGAGAACAGCACGGCATGCGGGACCGCGCCGACCGGGATGACGTCGTCGCCGTCCGCGCCGAGCCCCGCCCGGCCCGGCGCGCCAGTGCGGCCTGACGTCACGTGAGGGGTCAAGCAGCGCACGCGCGGGGCGGGCGACGACCGGCGCGCCCCGCGGGCGGCGGGCGGGGTGCTCAGTCCTGGGCGCGCTGGGTGACGGGGGCGTCCGTGCAGTCGCCGAGGAACTCGTACCAACGGCGCTGCAGGCACACATAGCGGGTGTCCGCCTCGACCAGCCGGAGGAACGACGTCACGGCCTCCGTCAGCCGCACCTGGAGTCCGGTGTCGGCCAGGTCCCCGTCGTCGCTGAACCCCTCATGCGCCCGGGCGAGGCTGAACATGTCGGGGTAGACGCGGGTGCCGAGGTGTTCGAGCGGGATCCGCAGCGCCCACAGCCCCCGGTTGCCGCCGACCAGGGAGGGGGACGCGGAGACCAGCAGGGCGTGCTTGTCCTTGAACGGCTGCGGCCCTGCCCGCGAGACCCAGTCGATCGCGTTCTTCAGGCCGCCGGGCATCGAGGCGTTGTACTCCGGGGAGGCGATCACGAAGGCATCGCACGCCGCCAGCCGGTCCCGCAGCGCACGGGTGCCCTCCGGGAGGCCTTCGGCGACCTCGGCGTCGGCGTCGTAGAGCGGCATGGGGAACTCCCCCATACGGGCGAGCTCGACGGCGGCCCCCGTGTCCCTGACCAGCCGGGCGACGAGCGACGCCAGCCGGGTGTTGAGCGAGTCGGCCCGCAGCGAGGCACTGAGCACCAGGACGCGGGTCGGGGCGGGCGCGGCGTCGTCGGCCATGGCGAGGGAGCCTTCCTCGTGCGAGCCCGCCGGTGAGCGGGGTCTGGCGGCTGTGCGGGGCCGTACGGGCCCGCTATCGCCTCATGATGGCGGGCGCGGGGTGGGCGGGCGACTCGGGACGCCGCCGGGTGACATGGGGTCCGGTAACCTTGACTACTTCAACCTGGGGGTCTTGTGCGAACGATGTCGGCCGTGGTGACGGCTGCACTGGCGTGTGTGGTGATGGGTGCCGCCGTGGTCGGCTGCACCGACGGCTCCACCACGGCGGCGGAGCCTTCCGCCGAGCGGATGCTCGACGACGCGAACGACACGATGAACGCGCTCACGTCGGTGACCATCGACGGGAACACCACCAAGACCGGCGGTGCCGGCTACTCCAGCCATCTGACGACCGACCTCAAGGGCCGGTGTGCGTCCAGGACGACCTGGGCCACCGGTGCCGGCCTCGAACAGGTCCGGATCGGCGCGACGGACTACGTCCGCCCGAATCGCGCGTACCTCGAGCGGCGGTCAGGCCGGTACGCGACCGGAGCGAAGGACCAGAGACGCTGGATCAAGGTCCCCTCCAGCGAGGCGGAGGCGGGAGACGGTCTCGCCGAGTGCACCAGGGAATTCGTCTCCTTCGGCACAGCGACGAAGGGCGAGCCGACCAAGCTCGACGGCACCCCGGTGATTCCGTTGGTGGTGACCGACAAGGCGGACAAGGGCGGCTCGTACACCTTTTACGTCGCCACCGGTGGCAAGCCGTACATCCTCGAGGTCGTCTACAAGGGCCCCGAATTCCACAGCACCACCTCGTTCAGCGCCTTCGACAAGCCATTGGATGTGCGGCCCCCGGCCAAGGCCGATGTGTTGGACGCGAGCGACGTCGGGCGCTGAAACCTGGATCCCCTCCACCGGTCAGTTGTCGATCGTCGAGCCGGGATAATTCTTTGTGGCCAGAGGCGGGGGAGAACATGACGGTGTTCGCGTGTGCGCGGTGCGGCGCTGTGCTGACCGCCCCCGTGACGCGGATCGCGCTTCCCGTCCAAGCCCGCCACAGAGGCGGGCACGAAATGCTGCCCGCGCTCATGGATCCGGGGACGTACGCCGTCGACCCGGAGCCTTCCGGGCCGCCATGGCGGCCCTGGAGCGAGATCGCGGCGGACGAAGCGGAAGCCCGTGGTGTTTTCGCTCCCGTGCACACCCTGTCCTTCGGGCCGGCCGGAGCGATCGTTGTCGCACCGGGCGACACCCGCGGCACCGTCCTGATCCCCGAGCGGTGCGAAGGCTACTGCATGGGGCTGGACGGAAGGGACGGCCCGAACCTGGCCTGCGCGGGATGCGGGCAGGAGGTGGCGACCCGCATCGACGACTGCTCCTACTGGCAAGCGGTATGGCTCGTCCCGCACGCCGTGCGCCGCCTCCCCGCCGACGGCCCCGCCCGCCGGACTGTGGACTGGGAGACTCTGGCGCGGCAGCCCGGCACGCCGCCCATCGAGCCCCCCGGGGTATGGAGCTTCCGATGGGAGGCCGCGGTCGGGGCGGCGCTGGCTCATCTGCTGGCAGGCTCGGCGGGCAGGCCCGTGGCCGTCCCCGACGGCCTCGCCATGAATGTCTTCGGCCGCGCGCTCGACGCACTGCTCCCGCCGGGGCCGCCGGCGAAGCGAGCGGTATTGGCCGGCCCGGGCCTGCCTGTCCCGGACCCCGTCCCCGACATCCTCCTGGTGCCGCAGCATCCGCAGACGGGGAAGGCCTGGCTTCCGTCCACCACCACGGCTACCGTGCCGTTGGCCGCCGACGTGTGGAGGTATCTGGCATTCCCCCACGAAGGACTGCCGCTTCCCGTGACAGGCCGCATGCCCGACGGCGTCCTCCGCGACGATCCATTGCCCCGTCATCCATGGGGGTCGTTCCAGCCCGACACCAGAGTTTTCCTTCACACGCTGGCACGGCTGCCCGCCGTCCGACAGCCGTGGCTGCGCAAGATCTACGACCAGGTGAAGGACAACCCGTACGCCCGCCCCTTCTAGCGTTTCCTCACCGGTCTTGTCACCTGTTTCGCCACACACGGCGGCATCCCCTCCACAGCGCCCGCCGCACGGCGCCGGTAGGCACTGGGCGGCATGCCGACCAACTCGGTGAAGCGGGTGCTGAACGTACCCAGCGATGAGCAGCCGACCGCGAAACAGACCTCGGTGACGCTGAGGTCACCACGACGCAGCAGCGCCGTCGCACGCTCGATGCGACGCGTCATCAGGTACGCGTACGGGGACTCGCCGTAGGCCAGCCGGAACTGGCGGCTGAGGTGCCCGGCGGACATGTTCACACCGCGGGCGAGCGCCTCGACGTTCAGCGGCTGCGCGTACTCCCGGTCGATCCGGTCGCGGACGCGACGCAGTCGCGCGAGGTCGCTCAGGCGCTGCTCCGAGGCGCGTGCGCTCCCCCACGAGGGGTGGCACATGAGGGGATCCCCTTTCGTCGATCCGCGAGCATTCTGGTCGCGTGCCGAGGCAGGTGACGGGGCGCTCGACGGCGACCCGGCAATGACCGGACCGCTCAGCGAAGCTCCTGGATGCGGATCAGGTTGCCCGCGGGATCGCGGAAGGCGCAGTCGCGAATGCCGTACGGCTGCTCGGTCGGCTCCTGGACGACCTCGGCGTCACCGGCGTGCACCTTCTCGAAGGTGCCGTCGAGGTCCCGGGTGGCCAGCAGGATCCAGCCATAGGTGCCCTTGGCCATCATCTCGGCGATGGTACGGCGCTCGTCCTCGGTGACCCCGGGGTCGGCGGCCGGCGGCGCCAGGAGGATGGACGTGTCGGGCTGACCGACGGGACCGACCGTGATCCAGCGCATCCTGCCCTGTCCGACATCGCTGCGGACCTCGAAGCCGAGGGTGTCGCGGTAGAAGGCCAGGGACGCGTCCGGGTCGTCGTGCGGGAGGAAGCTGGTGTGAATGGTGATGTCCATGCCGACGATGCTAGGTGCGCTCCCTGACCCGCGCTTCTCGATTCCTGACCGATCGGCCGGGCATCCGCGAACGCGTCTCAGGCGGGACGATGCGGGTCGCCGAACTCCTGGTCGGTGAACGTTCCGAGCAGAGGATCCGGAGCGTCCCGGTCGGCGTGGGGGTCCCGGCACACGGGGCCGGATTCACTGTCGGGGGTGATCCAGACACCGGTCCACCGCGGGTGGCGGTCGGTGATGGGGGTGCCGCAGCCCGCGCACAGCACGGCCGGGACACCGTGATCGCGAAGCAGCTGGGCAAGCCGGGCCGGCTGGAGCTCGGGGACGTGGTCGTAGTGATCCGGCCAGCTGGACATGGTCAGCGAGCTGTTCCACGCGGCGGCATCGATGGTGTCCTCCCACGTCGTTTCCGGGCTGACGGGATGGAGGACGCGCCATCCGAACACCGGCATTCCCGCGCCGTTGCGTTCGGGCTCCTCACGGAAGGACCGCAGGACAGCGGCGTGGTAGTCGGGGCGCACGTCGCGGACCTCGGCCTCCAGGACCGGACGGAGCGTCGCGTGGAGGTCGTCCAGCGCGGTGAGCACGCCCGTCTCGAACAGATCCCGTCCTGGCTCCTCTGCCTGATGCCACGCGCACAACAGGGCCTGCTCGAGACAACCGCCGACGAAGACCGCCTGTTCGACGGTGGCGGTGCCGTCGTCGGCGAACACGATGCGGTGACGCATCATCGATCCCTCGATGCTGCCGATCCACTCCACGTGTTCGCCGGCACGCACCGCCTTCACCCCGTCGAGGGGGGTCGGGTACCGGTCGGCGAGGCCGTCGAGCGCGTCGCGGCTCTTCGTCACGCGCACCTTCCAGCCCTCCGGCTCCGGACCCGGCCCCGGCCACTGCACTGAAGCAGAGCGTGCGGGGGCCTGCTTGCGGGGCGTCTTGGGGTTCTTCTTGCGCTTCTTCGGCATCGCTGCCCGTCCCTTCGCCATCTGGGCCGTCCGGCCGGCTCACCTCCGCCCACGCGGAGGGCACGCGGATCGTAGCGGAGATCACGTAGCCCCAGTCGCCGCTCCAAGCGTGCCCGGACAGGCTGGACATGACATTGGCTTGACGTGGCCCTGACATCACATCGGATACGTGACACTCTGACTCACACGCCCAATTCCCCCATCCCAGCGCCGAATCCGCACCGCTCGCCTGCCCGGGACCGCGACAGCCGCGGCCCGGCCCTCCGGCTCGCGCGAACACCTCGCGCGACCACGGCGGAAGGAGTACGCGTGAGACGCCCCCACCACCTAGGAGCCGGCATCCTCTTGGCCGTCGGCGCCCTGCTCACCACCGGCACCCAGGCCGCGACGGCCGAACCGCCGAGGCCCCCCACGAACATCCGCACCCTCGCGGCCACAGCCACCGCGCAGCAGCAGGCCCGCGACTTCTGGACACCCGACCGGATGCGCGCGGCAGCCCCCCTCGACCTCCTCAACCCCCGCGACCCGCTCTCCCCCGGCGCCGCGCCCGGCATTCCGCAGCGGACCGGGAAGACCTCGACCGTCGCCCCCACCGCCCCGGTGGAGCGCCCGGCGACCGTCAGCGCCTTCCCGCAGGGCGGCGGACCGTGGACCGGCGGCGGTGCCGTCCTCGCCACCTCCGGCCGGGTGTTCTTCACCCACCAAGGGCGCACCGCGTCCTGCTCGGGGAACGCGGTCACCAGTCACAACGTCAGCACGGTCCTCACCGCCGGACACTGCGTCAAGCTCAAGGGCAGCTGGCACACCAACTGGGTGTTCGTCCCCGGCTACCACGACGGCCAGGCCCCGCACGGCACATGGGCGGCGGCCAAGACGCTGGCCACGGGCCTGTGGGTGGCGAGCGAGAGCATCAACTACGACGTCGGCGCCGCCGTCGTCGCACCGCTGAACGGCAGGAAGCTCGGCGAAGTCGTCGGCGGCCAGGGGCTGAAGTTCAACGGCGGTTACAACCGGCCCATGTACGCCTTCGGCTTCCCCGCCGCGGCCCCGTACGACGGCAAGCAGCTCATCCACTGCAGCGGGAACACCACCAAGCACTTCCTGTTCACCACGGACCACGCCTTGACCTGTGACATGACGGGCGGTTCCAGCGGCGGGCCGTGGTTCGACTCGTTCGACGAGTCGACGGGGGCCGGTCTGCAGGCTTCGGTGAACAGCTTCGGCTACACCTTCCTGCCCAACAAGATGTACGGCCCGTACTTCGGTGACGAGGTCAAGAGCCTCTACGAACAGGCGCAGACAGCCTGACGCCGATTCCCGGCCCGGTGGTCTCCCCCCAGGGCCACCGGGCCGGGTCCGTCCGCGCGCCCGTCGTCCTCCCGAACTGTCTTCCCGAGCCGTCCTCCCGGGCACGGATGACCGGCGTATGGCGACTTTGTGTCAATCACCCTTCACCCCTCCCCTGACCTGCGCGAAGTCGTTACGGTCCCTTTCAACCCCGATCGTTGCCGGATCACGACCACGATCACCGCATCAGGGCAGCCACCACCACCGCATGGCCTGCCCCTGCCCGGAAGGACCTCCGTGCGCGTACACCCCCGCCGCCGGGCGATGGCGGCCGTCATCGCCACCGCCCTGGCCACCCCCGTCCTGCTCGCGGCGGCTCCCGCCGACGCGACGCCCGCACACCCCGACCGGCAGCAGAAACAGGCGGAACAGCTCGCCAAGAAGCTGGTCAAGGCGTCCTCGGGCAAGAGCGCCTACCGCCATCTCGAGAAGCTGCAGGAAATAGCCGACGACAACGGCGGCAACCGCGCCGCCGGCACCGCCGGCCACGAGGCGTCCTCCGCCTACGTCCACAAGCTGCTGAAGAAAGCCGGATACCGGGTCTCCTACCAGGACTTCGACATCTGGGAGGCCAAGACGCACACCGAGAAGCTGTCCGTCGTCTCCCCGGACCCGCGCACGCTGAACGTCACGGCGTTCACGTTCACCCCCTCCACACCGAAGGAGGGCATCCAGGCGCCCATCGCCGCGGCCCGCGTGGACGCCACCCCGGGCTGCGAGGCGGATGATTACAAGTCAGAGACGTTCACCGGGAAGATCGCCCTGGTCAAGCGCGGTTCCTGCACCTTCGTCGAAAAGCAGCGGGCCGCCGCCGCGGCCGGCGCGATCGGCCTCGTCGTCTACAACCACAGCGGCACCACCCCCGTCCGAGGCGCTTTCGACAAGCCGTCCGAGGGTCTGATCCCCAGCGCCGGGGTCACCCTGGCCGACGGCGAGGCACTGGCCGCCGCGGCCGCCAAGGGCGAGGTCAAGCTCTCGCTGACGCTCGATCAGGAGCACTTCAAGAAGAAGACCCGCAACGTCATCGCCGAGACCAAGGGCGGTAACGCCGACCGCGTCGTCGCGCTCGGCAGCCACCTCGATTCGGTGCCCGAGGGCCCTGGCATCAATGACAACGGCTCCGGTTCCGCCGGTCTGCTGGAGGTCGCGCTGAAGCTCGCCGAGGAGACCCGCAAGTCCGGCAAGCAGCCCACCAACAAGCTGCGCTTCGCCTGGTGGTCGGCCGAGGAGGGCGGGCTGCTGGGCTCCAAGCACTACGTCTCCCAGCTCGACGAGAAGCAGCGCAAGCAGATCGCCCTGTACCTCAACTTCGACATGATCGCCTCTCCGAACTCGGCCCAGTTCGTCTACGACGGCGACGACTCCGACCACACGGGCGCGGGCCCCGGCCCCAAGGGCTCCGCGCAGATCGAGCGGCTGATCAACGGCTTCCTCGACCGCAAGGGCAAGCCGCACGAGGGCACCGACTTCACCGGCCGCTCCGACTACGGCCCCTTCATCGAGGTCGGCATCCCGGCCGGTGGCACCTTCACCGGCGCCGAGGGCATCAAGACGGCGGAGCAGGCCGCGAAGTACGGCGGGACGGCTGGTACCGCGTACGACCCGAACTACCACCACGCCGGTGACACCCTGGAGAACCTCGACCTCAAGGCCTTCGACACCAACATCGACGTCATCGCGCACGCGGTCGGCATCTACGCCCACGACCTCCGCTCGCTGACCGGCCCGGCAGGCAAGTAGCACTCGTATCTCCCGTCGGCGCGGTGTGCGGGAGGAGAGCCCCGTACACCGCGCCGACGGGTCCTTGGAGGCCGGGCGGCGCGCACCTTCCGGTGTTGTCCTGGAAGACACCGGTGTTCTACTGGAAGACATGCGACTTCTCGACGCGTACGACAGGGCGATGGGGGAATTCGACCGCCGGGTGCGCGAGGTGGACAAGGCGCAGTGGACGGCGGACACGCCGTGCACCGAGTGGTCGGTGCGCGACCTGGTCAACCATCTGACCGCCGAACACCTCTGGGCGCCGTGGCTGCTGCGCGGCGCCACCCTGGCCGAGGTCGGGGACCGCTTCGACGGTGATGTGCTCGGGGACCACCCCCGGCGCGCCTGGGACCGGGCCGCGGCGGCGTCGCGGGAGGCCTTCCACACGCCCGGCGCGCTGGACGGCGAGGTACACACCAGTGCCGGCGCCGGCGCCGCGGGCGACTACGCGTGGCAGATGATCTGCGACCTGACGGTGCACGCCTGGGACCTGGCGCGCGGCATCGGCGCCGACGACCGCCTCGACGAAGAACTCGCCCGGGCCGTGTACGCGGTCGTGGAACCCCAGGCGAAGAGCTGGCAGGGAGCGGGCATCTTCGACCCACCCGTGCCGGTGCCCGAGGACTCCCCCGTCCAGGACCGCCTCGTCGCCCTCCTGGGCCGACGGCCCTGACCCGGTCCGGCGGGCGGTGGACAGCGGTCCGCGACGGGCAGACGATGGTAGGAGCCCCTGTCGCGCCCCTCCGGCGCGCGGCGCCGGCCGACGGGCGCGGCCCGTGCGGCGGGAGTGTGAAGGCACATGACCATCCCATCGGTACCGATCGACACCGACCGGCGGGACGCCTTCGTCGGGCGTCTGTTCGACGCGGGGATCGGCTCCCTGGAGCTGGTCTGCGTATACCTCGGTGACAAACTCGGCCTGTACCGGGCACTGGCCGACCACGGTCCGCTGACCACGCCCGGCCTCGCGGACGCCGCCGGGGTCCACGAACGGTACGCCCGGGAGTGGCTGGAGCAGGAGGCCACCGCGGGGATCCTGGACGTCGACGACCCGGCCCGGCCCTCCGGGGAGCGGCGCTACACACTGCCGCCGGAGCACGCCGAGGTGCTGCTCGACGGGGACAGCCTGAACTACCTCGGCTTTCTCGGGTGGCTGGTCGGTGGGATGATGCAGCCGCGCACCGGTCTGCTGATGGATGCCTTCCGCACTGGTGGCGGTGTGCCGGCCGCCGTGTACGGCAGCGACATCCGCGAGATGATCGCCGCAGGCAACCGGCCCCAGTTCCTGCATCTGCTGGCCGACGAATGGCTGCCCGCCGTCCCCGAGGTGCACGCCCGGCTGCTCGCCGATCCCCCGGCGCGCATCGCCGACATCGCCTGCGGCGCCGGCTGGTCGACCATCGTGATGGCCAAGGCCTACCCCAAGGCCACCGTCGACGGCTACGACCTCGACGCCGCCGCCATCCACGACGCCCACGCCAACGCCAGGGCGGAGGGCGTCTCGGACCGGGTCCACTTCCGGGCGCGCGACGCCGCCGATCCGGACATCGCCGGGCGCTATGACCTGGTCACCGTCTTCGAGGCGATCCACGACATGGCCCGCCCGGTCGATGTGCTCAGCACCATCCGGCGGATCACGGCCGAGGGCGGTGTGGCACTCATCGCCGACGAGCGGGTACCGGACACCTTCGAGGCGCCGGCGGACGAGATCCAGCGGTTCTTCTACGGGGCGAGTCTGCTGTACTGCCTGCCCACGGGCATGGCCGAACAGCCGTCCGCCGCGACCGGCACGGTCATGCGAACGCCCCTCTTCCGCGAGTACGCCCAGCGGGCCGGCTACGCCGACATCGAGGTCCTCCCGATCGAGCACATGTTCTGGCGCCTGTATCTCCTGCGCCGCTGAGCCCGGCGGTGCCGTGGCAGCGCTGTCGTCATGCCGCGCCGAGTGCGGCGCCATCCGGCGGGTACAGCTGAGGAGATGCCCAGTCAGCGGCCCGACGATGCGGAGAAGTGACTGCCACTCCGCGCGCCTTGCCTGTGGGCGCGCCCGGCCGTGTGATCGTCGCTGTGTGATCGCCGTAATCAGTGAATGACACGCCACCGGAGGAACCCGTCTCGTGCCAGTCGCGCTCTCCGCGCTGTTCGCCCTCCTGGCGGCCGTCGGCAATGCCACGGGCACGGTGCTGCAACGCGCGGGTGCCCGCACGGTGCCGCACGGGGACGCCTTCAGCTTCCGGCTGATCCGGCACCTGCTCCACAGCCCGGCGTGGCTCGGAGGCATCGCCGTGATCCTCGGTGCCGCGGCCTGTCAGGCGCTGGCCCTCAACCTGGGCTCGTTGTCGCTGGTGCAGCCCATCCTGGTGACCGAACTGCCCTTCACCCTCCTCATCGCCTCCGCCTTCGCCCGCCGTCGGCTGCCCGCGGTCGGATGGGCGGCCTCCGTCATGGTCGCCGTCGGCCTCGGCCTCGGGCTCGCCGCCGCCGCACCGTCAGGCGGCCACAGCGCGGTCCCGGCCGGTACGTGGGCACTGGCCCTGCTGGCCACGGGCGGAGCCATGGCGCTCTGCGTCCTGGGCGCCCTGCCGAGGCCGCGCGGTCCGCTCCGGGCGGCCCTGTTCAGCTCCGCCTCGGCGATCGGTTACGCCCTGACCGCCACCCTCATGGCGGCCGCCACCGACGTCTTCGAGCGGGACGGCGCCGGAGCGTTCTTCACCTCCTGGCAGTTCTACGGGTTCGTGGCCACCGGGGCCTGCGCGCTCTTCCTCCTCGCCAACGCCATGGAATCCGGCCCGCTGATCGCCTCCCAGCCCGCCCTCACCCTCGGCGAAGCCCTGGTCAGCCTCGCCCTGGGCATGCTGGTGTACGGCGAACGCGTACGCACCGGCTGGTGGCTGCTCCCGGAGGGCATCGGGGCGGTGCTGGTCACCTGGGGGGTGCTGATCCTGCCGAGGGTCGACGCGAAGAGCCCGTCCAAGCTCTGATGAGAGCCGACGGCACCATCGCGCGGACTGTCCCGGCCGGTCGTCGGCTCGTTGTCGCCTGGGAGCCCGGCGGCACCGGAGGTTAGGGTGAGCCGGGGCTTGCCGTGGGGCCGGCCGACCCGGGCACGGACGGGCACGGGGCCGAGGAGACGGGAGGCCGGGTGAGCGAGCGCGTACGCCGGGCGCCGTCAACCGCCGTCGCCACGGCCCTGGCCGGGCTGTGGGCCTTGCTCCTCGTGCTCCTGGCCGGCTCGGCGGCCGCTCCGACTGCGGCCGCCGCCATGCCGCTGCCAGGATCCGCGGCATCGGTCGTCACCTCGGTCCCGTCCCCGTCCCCGTCCACCGCCCCGGTGGCCGGCCTGGACGGCCGCGCGCAGACCCGGATCGAACCGACCGATACCCATCCGGCGGTGAACGATCGCTCCCGGGTCTCGACACCGGACGCGCACGCGGTCGTTCACAGCCAACGCCCGCATGCCCTCCCGGTCATGACGCAGGGTCCGGTCACCGGGCCGCTGCGGCTCCCGCTCCTGCCCGGCGAGATCGTCGGGCCGCGACAGGAGCGCGCGCCGCCCCCGGCGGTCCTCACTTCACGCTGCACACGCGGCCCTCCCTCCGTACGGAGCAGCTGACACCCCGAGACGTCGGCCGCCCCGCTCCCCGGCATGCCCGCACGCCTTGGCGCGCGACGGCCGGCCGGAGCGTCCACGGCGTCGGCGTCTCTCTCCCGTACGCCGTGAAGTGGAGAATCCATGTCACCCCGCGCCCCGCTGTGGCGTGCGCTGATCGCGCTCGCCGTCGTCGTCGCGTCCTTGTACTTCGCCCTGACCACCCCTGCCCGCCTCGGCCTCGACCTGCGCGGCGGCACCCACATCGTGTTGGAGACACGGGACTCGCCCGGTACCCGTGCCGACTCCACCGCCACCGACCGGGCCCTCGAGGTGCTGCGCCAGCGTGTCGACGCGCTCGGTGTGGCGGAGCCGTCGCTCACGCGCTCCGGCGAGCGACGCGTCATCGTCGAACTGCCCGGTGTCCACGACCCCCGGGAGGCAGTCGAGGTCATCGGACGCACCGCCCAGCTCTCGTTCCACCCGGTTCTCGCGTCCGCCGACTCCACGGAAGGGGCGGGTGGCAGCGGGAGGGCCCCGGGCACCCGGGCCCTGCCCGATCCCGACGCCCCGGGGCGCCTTCTGCACCTCGGCTCCCCCGCCTTGACCGGTCGTGATGTGAAGGACGCCAAGGCCGTCCTGGACACGCAGTCGGGCAACGGCTGGACGGTCGCGCTGTCCTTCCGTGGCAGCGGGGAGAAGGCCTGGGCCCGTGTCACCGGTGCCGCCGCCTGCGCGGCACCGGGTGACTCCTCCCGGCGTGTGGCCATCGTCCTCGACGACCGTGTCGTCTCGGCCCCGGCGATGCAGCGGAGCGTGCCGTGTCGTACCGGGATCGGCGGCGGCAGCGCCCAGATCAGCGGCGGTTTCGACTCCGCCGAGGCGCGTGAGCTGGCCGCGCTCGTCAAGGGCGGTGCGTTGCCGGTGCCGGTCGAGGTCGTCGAGCAGCGCACCGTCGGCCCGACACTCGGGGCCGAGGCGATCCGTGCCGGCGCCGGTGCGGCGGTCATCGGTCTCATCGGCACGGCGCTGTTCGTCATCGCCGTCTACCGGCTGCTCGGAGTGCTGGCCACCGTCGCGCTGGCGCTGTACGGGCTGATCTCGTACGCGGCCCTGGTGGCTCTCGGCGCCACCCTGACCCTGCCGGGGCTGGCCGGCTTCGTGCTGACCATCGGCATGGCGGTCGACGCCAACGTCCTGGTCTTCGAACGGACCCGGGAGGAGTACGCGCGGCTCCCTCGGCGCCGGCAGGGGCCGGCGGACCTCCGCAAGCCGTTGCACAAGGGATTCGGCAAGGCGTGGAACGCCGTCGTCGACTCCAACGTCACCACGCTTCTCGCCGCCGGGCTGCTGTTCTTCTTCGCGACGGGCCCCGTGAAGGGATTCGGGGTCACTCTGTCGGTCGGTGTCGCGGCCTCCATGGTCTCCGCCCTGGTCATCACATGTGTCCTCGCGGACTGGGCGCTGCAGCGGGAGGTGGTCCGGCGGCGGCCGGGACTGGCCGGTGTGGCCTCGGGCGGCCGCGTCCGCGCCTTCCTCGCGCGGCGCGCACCCCGCCCGATGCGGCGTCGCCGCACCTGGCTTGCCGTCAGCGGGGGGCTGCTGGCGCTCGCCGTCGCCGGCATCGGGCTGCGCGGTCTGCACCTGGGCGTCGAATTCACCGGCGGCCGCCTCGTCGAGTACGCCACGAGCCGTCCGCTGGACGTCGAGAAGGCACGTGCCGCCGTCGGCGAGGCCGGCTTCCCGCGTGCGGTCGTGCAGAAGGCGGGCGACGGGGACATCGTCGTCCGTACCGGCGGCACGACGGACGACGACCAGCGGCGCATCCGTGCGTCCTTGGAGGCGCACGGCGGCACGGCCACGGTCGAACGCGACGAGCGGATCGGGCCCGCCCTGGGCAGTGAGCTGCGCGGCAAGGCCCTCATCGCGCTGGGTGCGGCGGTCGCCGCCCAGCTCGTCTATCTCAGCGTCCGGTTCCGCTGGACGTTCGCCACGGCGGCGGTCGGGGCCATGGTGCAGGATGTGCTGCTGGTCGTCGGATTGTTCGCCTGGCTGGGCAAGCCCGTCGACAGCGTCTTCCTCGCGGCGCTCCTGACCGTCATCGGTTACTCCGTCAACGACACGGTGGTCGTCTTCGACCGCGTTCGGGAGATGCGCCGGTCCCGCGGCCGGCAGCCCGAAGCGCCGGTCCGTGCCTCGCTGGCGTCCGTCGTCGACGAGGCGATCCTCCAGACACTGCCGCGGACGGTCAACACGGGCATGGGCGTACTGTTCGTCCTCACCGCGCTCACGGCCCTGGGCGGCGACTCCCTGGCCGACTTCTCGCTGGCGCTGCTCGCCGGTGTCCTGTTCGGCATGGTCTCGACCGTACTGACGGCCGCGCCGATCGCCGTGACTCTGGAGGGCCGCAGCCCCGGCCCGGTGCCGGTGCGCACCCGTGCGGGAGCGCGGTCGCGGCGGGATTCGGGCGCGGTGGTCTGAGCGGGGCCCGAGCGCCTGTCGGACAGCCCCGGATCATCCTTGCCAGGCCGAGAGACCTGACGGATGACGCACGTCCAGGGGAGTTGCCCGGCCAGGTGCTCGGGCATCAGACGGGCATGGTGGCGGGCGGTCGTGACGAACTCGGCGACGCCAGGACGGCGGAGGCCGTCACGGGGCGGCTCGCCCGCACCTTCGCGCAGTGGTCCCGTGCCCGCTGCGCGAAGGTGCGGGCGAGCCCGGAGCCCCAACCCCGGGGCAGGCCCGGGCCTCGTCGTCGGCGTCACCGCGTCCGGCGCGACCGGTCGGGGAGCCTGCACTCGGGCACCGGTCAGATCGGGTCGTCCGTCGCCAGCCGTCTAACGCCCGGCAGATGGTCGTCGAGCTCGCCGGGCTCGAACCGGCACATCCCCACGACGTGCCAGAACTCACCGGCTATGTCGCCGTCGTACTTGTAACCGCCCGAGGGCGCCAGCGCCGCCCAGCCGCCCGGCACGCCGATCAGCGTGGCGCGCGGTGTCGGCTCGCCCTCGGCTGGCACGCTCCACAGCCGTACCGTGCCGTCCTCGCCGCCGCTGGCCAGCAGGGAGCCGTCGGGGCTGAAGGCGACGGCGAGGATCCGGCCCGTGTGGCCGGCGAGACGGCCGGTCTCGAAGCCGTAGAGGGGGTTCCACAGCCGGATGACCCGGTCGTCGCCGGCCGTGGCCAGCAGCGGGCGGCTCGGGTGGGCCGCGGCGGTCCACAGCCGGCCCGTGTGACCGGTCAGCCGGTGCCGGGGCCTGCCGTCCCGCCAGACGACGGCCTGCCCGTCCCACGACGCGCTCGCCAGCCAGTCGTCGCCGGGCCCGAAGACCACCGCGTAGACCCGGTCGGTGTGGCCGTCGAGCTCGGCGGTCAGGCGGTGCTCCGCGAGATCCCACAGCCGGACGAACCGGTCGTCGCAGCCGGTGGCCAGCCGGGAGCCGTCCGCGTGGAACGCTATCGACCGCACCCGCCCCCGGTGCTGGGCGAACGTCGCCACATGGGCGCCGGTGCTGCGGTACCACAGGCGGACGGTGTCGTCGTCGTTCGCGGTGGCGAGTATCTCGCCGTCGGCGCTGAACGCCTCCGCCCACACATGGTCGGTCTCGGCGTCGATCTCGCGCTGGTACTCGCCCGTAACGGCGTTCCACAGATAGACGTCGCCGTCGCTGCTCGACGTCGCCAGGACGGGGCCCGCGGGGTTGAACACCGCGGAGACCAGGCGGTCGTTGTGGCCGGCCAGTTCGCGCACGCGCCGGCCGGTCGCGGGATCCCAGAGCCGGACCAGGCCGTCGTTGCCGCACGCGGCCAGGTGGGTGCCGTCGGCGCTGAACGCCAGGCTGGCGACCTTGCGGCCGTGGCCGCGCAGGATCCGCCGCCCCTGGCCCGTCGAGGTGTCCCACAGCCGCACCACGCCGTCGTTGCCGACGGTGACCAGCAGGGGGCCGGAGTCCTGGGCGCCGGTCCCGTCGCCGGGGCGGAACCGGCAGGCCCAGACGGACCCTTGGTGGTCCGGGGGGCGCTGGCGCAGCGGCACGATGGACCAGCCCTCGGGCCGCTGGGTGACCCGCCACAGGCGGACGGCGCCGTCGCTGCCGCCCGCCGCCAGCACCGTGCCCTCGGGGTCGAACACCACTTGGTACACGGCCCCGGCGACCTCCAGGGGTGCTCCGGCGGGGGTGCCGGTCACCGGGTCCCACAGCCGGACCCGCCCCTCGGTGTCGCCACTGGCCAGCAGTCGGCCGCCCGGGTGGAAGTCCAGGGTGTAGACGCGGCCCGTGTGGCCGGTCAGTTCGTGGCGCAGCTGCAGGGTTTCCACGTCCCAGATCCGTACCGTGCCGTGGTCGTCGTCGCCCATGTCGCCGGTGGCCACCAGGGTGCCGTCCGGGCTGAAGCGGGCGCGGTAGGCGGCTCCGCGGTGGCCCTCGAGCTCGCCGAGGAGGCGGCCGGATCCGGTGTCCCACAGCCGGACGGACGCGGCCGCGTCGCCGGTGACCAGGAGGCCGCCGTCCGGGCTGAAGACCGCGGTGTAGACGGGGGCCCGGTGGCCGGGCAGCCGGTGGGTCACCGTCCCGTCGGCGGCGTCCCAGAGGGTCACGGTGCCTTCGGCGTCACCGGTGGCGAGGCGGTCGCCGGAGGGGTCGAGGGAGACCGGCCACACCCCGTCGGGGTGGACTTCCAGCCGGTGGCGGCAGGTTCCGGCGATGGGGTCCCACAGCCGGACGACGCCGTCCGCGCCACCGGTGGCGAGCACCCGGCCGCGGAACTTCACGGCGTAGACCCGACCCATGTGTCCCTGCAGGGTGCGCAGGGCGGTGCCGGTGGCGGCGTCGCACACCAGGACGCCGCCGTCCTCGCTGCCGAGGGCGAGGAGTTCACCGCCGGGGCTGTAGGAGACGGGCTCGGGCAGTCGGCTGGTGCGCATGTCGAAGCCGTACGGGACACCGACCGCGGCGGGCCGGAAGCCGGTGCCCGCGGACAGGCCGGGCGCGATGGCGGCCGTGCTCAGCTCGGGGGTGGCCGGGGCGGCGGGGTCGAACTCGGCGTTGATCAGGGCCGCCTGGTGCCAGCGGCTGCCGTCGAGCCGGGCGCCGCGCAGATCGGTCCCGATCAGCCGGGCGCCGCGGACGTCGGCACCCCGCAGGTCGGCGCCGGTGAGATGGGCGTCGTCGAGCCGGGCGCCGGTGAGGCGGGTGTCGCGCAGGACGGCTCCGGAGAGGTCGGCCCCGACGAGGCTCGCGTCGGTCAGGTCGGCGCGGGTGAGGTCGACGCCGGAGAAGTCGCGGTAGGAGAGGTCCTCGCCGGCGAGGAGGGCGCCGCGCAGATCGGTGTGGGCGGGCACCCGGAGCCTGCTGAGGATCTTGACGGCGTTGGCCCTGGCGGTCTCGTCGTCCTCGCAGGCGCGGCCCCCCGCGTCCTGGGTGGTGCCGTCGGCCAGCGTCCGTTCCGCCCATTGCTGGCACGCGCGGTGGTCGGCGAGGTCGCAGAGGAACTCGACCGCCAGCTGGCTCAGCGGGCGGCGGGCGAGCAGACCGACCTCGCCGCGGTCGCCGTGGCCGAGCCGGGTGGCGGCCTCGCGGGCGACCAGCCACTCGACGACGGAGCCGTGGATGAACTGGAACAGGCCTTCGTCGGTGCGCACGAGAAGGCTGCCGGATCCGACGGCGTGCGCGGCCTGCCCGACCGACAGCCTGCTGTCCGCCAGCCCGCTCAGCGCCTCCGCCACATCGGTCAGCTCGTCCAGGCGGAGGGCGTCCTCGCCGCTCTCCCACAGGCGCAGGGCAAGGGTCGTCACCGCCCGCCAGAGCTCGCGCAGGCTGAGGCCCGGGAGGCTGCCGGGGTTTCCCTGGCCGCGCCGCTCCTCGAACTGGAGCCAGGAGGTGAACACCTCTTCGTACAGCCCGGCGGGGCTGAGGGCGCGGCCCGCGCCCGCGACCGCGCGCAGCCGTTCGTGGTCGAGGTCGGCGACGAAGCTGAGCAGGCGGGGGTTGCGGCAGAGGGCGAACAGATCGGGGATGCCTTCCAGCAGGCGGACCCGGCGGTCGGCGGCGTGCTCGTCCCCGTAGCGGTTCACGAGGTAGGTGCGGATCTGCTGCGGGGAGAACTCCTGCAGGGCCAGCACGCGGCGCTGCGGGAGCAGCCCGACGCGCTCGCCGAGCGCGGTGAGCACCTGGGCCTGGGATCTGAAGTGCTGGGTGCGGCTGCTGACGACGATCTTGGCGCTGTCCACCGCGGCGTCGAGCAGCACCTGGAGGTGGTCGGCGGCCCGGTCGTAGCTGACCTGGTTGACCAGTTCGTCGAATCCGTCGAAGAGCAGGACGATGCGGCCTTGGCGGAGCATGTAGCGGAAGGCCCGCAGGTCGATGGTGTCGACGCCGTGGCTCGCCAGGTGCGCGGCGACGAGCCCGTCGAGGGTGTGGGCCTTGTCGAGGGCGCTCAGCTGGATCAGCAGCGGGACCAGGTGGGGCAGTTCCTGGGGGAGGCGGCGGGCCAGCTCGCGCAGGGCGAAGGTCTTGCCGTGCCCGAAGTCGCCGAGGAGTAACACGAAGCGGCCGTGGTCGGCTTCGAGCAGCCGCAGGAGGTCCTCCACGAGCCCGTCGCGCTCGGCGCCGCCGAGGCGCTCGATCTCGCGGTAGCGCTGGGGGAGGTAGAGGCCCGGCTGGTACTGGAGGTCGGTGCTCAGCCGTTCGGTCTGGGCGGCCACGTAGCCGCGCAGGTCCAGCAGTCCCTGGAATTCGGTGAAGCTGCGGATGAGGACGCCCCGGCGGCGGGCGCGCTCGCGCAGTTCGCGCGGGGGTGGTGGGCCGTCGTGGACGAGCTCGGCGTCGGGCTCGGTGTCGGAGGCGTAGATGTGGTCGATGAAGCGGTCGACCTCCTCCGCGTGGGGGGTGCCGACGCAGACGGCGACCCGCTGCTGGCGGACGAAGCCGGATTCGGTCCAGGTGGCCAGCAGTCCCGGCACCTCGCCGGGGATGCGGCGCAGTTGGACGCCCTCGTGCCGGATGCGGCAGACGTCGGCGACGCGTGCGACGAGGGCGTCGAGCGGGCCCTCGACGGTCCGGGCCTCCGGTCCGGTGCCGGTCTGCCGGGCGCCGTCCTCGTCGACCGGTGTGCCGGGGGCGGTCCCGGCGGTCGGGGGTGATTCGGTGCCGGGGGCCGGCGGTGGCTGCGGCGGCCCGAAGGCACGCCGGGCGCCGCGCCACTCGGACGGGTGGTTCCAGGGCTCCCGGCCGGGGCGCTCCGGCCAGCGGGTGAGGCCGTCGCGGGTGAGACGGAGCAGTTGGTGCCGGGCGGGGGCGGCGGCTCCGAGGACGGGCAGTTCCCCGGAGGCGAGGGGCAGCGCCGCGGCGGTGGGCGAGGCGTCGGCGGCGCGTGGGTCGCCGGCGGGGCCGTGCAGCAGCAGATGCAGCCGGGGGCCGGTGAGCCGGGCGAGCACGTCGCTGTCGCGCAGGGGCGCGGTGCCGGGGCGGCGGCCGCCGATGCCGCCTTCCTGGCCCCGGCGGGGGCCGCCCGGGGCGGCGCCGTCGAGCGGCCGGAGGGCACCCGGCGGGTGGCGCAGGGCGCCGAGGCGCAGCCAGCCCTCCTGTTCGTACGGGCGCAGGGCCTGCGCGAACCAGGCCGCCTGCTCCGGGCCGAGCCAGCCGTACTGGTCGTCGGGCCGGTGGCTGTAGGCCATCGAGGAGTTGATCCCGGCGACGACGGTACGCAGGGCGGGGACGGGGAAGAGGGTCCAGGGCTGGTCGCTGTCGAAGACGGCGTCGAGGCCTTGGTAGAGCTCCTGGAACAGCCGTGCGTAGTGGCGCCACTTGGGCCAGTAGGGCGGCCGGGGCTGCATCTCGTCGGCTTCGCAGGTGCTGAAGTAGGCGCGGCAGGCGGCCTGGCTGACGTCCTGTCCGCCGGGTACGACCGCGAGCCGGTCGGCGGCGAGGCCGAGCCGGGAGCGCAGTCCGGTCAGGAAGGTCAGCGCCTGGTCGCATTCGCGGGGGCTGCCGGAGGCGGTGAGGTCGCCGGTGACGACGAGGAGGTCGGGCGCGGGGGCGCCGGCGTCGGTGAGCTCGACGAGGTCGCCCCAGACGGCGGCCTGGAGTTCGGCGGGGTCGGCTCCGCGGCCGAAGCCCGGGCCGGCCAGGTGGAGCACGGAGACGGCTTCCCTGGCGTGGTTCTCCTCGGCGGCCTGCGGATAGCCGGGCGGGCTGGCGGGGCGCCGGCGGCCCGCCCAGCCGGGGCTGCCGAGCTGCCGGTCGGAGTGCGGACGCGGGATGCTCGCGATGGCCCCGGGAGTACTACCGGGGGCCCCGGGGGAAGCGGTCGGGCCGCCGGGGAAGCCGGGGTGCTCGGCGGGCCGGGCCCGCCCGTCCAGTGCCTGGCCGACGCGGGTGAGCAGCAGATCCCGGGCGGCCGCGGTGTCGTGGACGGCGACCAGGTCGACGTAGGTGATCGTGGCGAGCAGTCCCTCGACCGGGATGTCCTCGACGCGGACGGTGATCAGTCTGCGCTCGGGGGCGTCGGGGTCGGCGCGCAGCGCGGCCTGCCACTCCATCCGGCCGTAGCGGGAGCGCTCGTAGTGACGGGAGAGGACGGCGATGACGGCGACGGACTCGCTGACGCCGCGGTCCATGAAGTCGACGAAGTTCGTCCCCGGCACGAAGTCCCACGCCTGGATGACGGTGCGGTACCCGGCTTCCTCCAGGGTCCACGCTATCCAGGCCGCCCAGCGCTCGTCGGCCGGCGAATAACTGATGAAGAAGTCCAACGGCCGCTGCTGTCCCGCGAGTTCCTGGCGTAGGACCATGGACCCCATCTTATGCGTCAGGTCACTCCTGGTCACCGCTTTCGTGCGAAGTGTGTGCGATGCTCTTGTCCGTGCGCGCCATACATCGTCTGCACACGTTGGACTGGGTGGCCGGGGGGGTGCTGGCCTGCGGTCTGCTCTGCCTTGCCACGGGACTGCTGCCGACGGAGCCGGCCGGGGACGCGATGGTCCGTATCGCCCCGCTGCTGGCGTTCCTCGGTACGGTCATCGTGCTCGCCGAACTCACGAGCCGGGCGCAGGTGTTCGACGTCGTGGCATCGGCGGTGGCGCGCGCCGGGCGCGGGAGCTATCCGGCGCTGTTCGTCCTGTGCGTGGTGTTCGCCTCGGTCACCACCATCACCCTCAATCTGGACACGACGGCGGTGCTGCTGACGCCGGTCATGCTGGCGCTGGCCTCGCGGGTGGGGATCGCGGCCGTGCCGCTCGCGATGACCACGGTCTGGCTGGCCAATACGGCGAGTCTGCTGCTGCCGGTGTCCAATCTGACGAATCTGCTGGCCGCCGACCGGGTGGCGCTGTCCCCGGCGGGTCTGGCCGCGCGGATGTGGGCGCCCCAACTGGTCTCCATCGCGGTGACGATGGCCTGTCTGTGGCTGTTCTTCTGGCGGCGCGGCAGACGCGGCTCGGACGATTACGTGCCACCGGCCGCGCACCGGCCCGCCGACCGGGTGCTCTTCCGGGTCTGCGCGCTGGCCTGTGCGGGTTTCCTGCTGGCCATACTGCTCGCCGACATCCCGCTGTGGATGGCGTCGGCGGCGGCGGCCCTGGTGGCGGCCGCGGCCTTCGCGGTGCGGCAGCGGTCCGCGCTGCGGGTGTCGTTGATCCCGTGGCGGCTGCTGGTCCTGGTGCCGGGGCTGTTCCTGGTGGTGGAGACGGTCAACGTCAATGGTCTGCACGACGCGTTGTCGGCGGCGATGGGGACGGACGGCGGGCTGCTGGGGCTGTTCCGGGCGGGAGCGGTCGGCGGCGGGATGTCCAATGTGCTGAACAACCTGCCGGTGTACCTGGCCGCGGAGTCGGCGGTGCCGGTGGGCAACCACGATCAGTTGCTGGCCCTGCTCATTGGCACCAACGTGGGCCCGGTGGTGACCCCTTGGGCCTCACTGGCCACTCTGCTGTGGTTCGAGCGCTGCCATGCCCAGGGGGTCAAGGTCTCGCTGAAGGTGTTCCTCGGCACCGGCGCGGTGCTGGCGACCGGTGCCGTCCTGGCGTCCGTGGCGGCGCTCGCGGCGACGCGCTGAACCGCGGGCGCCACCGGGGATCCCGGGGTGCCGCTCAGCGCACGCCGTCGGCCGTGCTCGCGCCGACCCGCCCGACCAGGTCCAGGAGGTACGGGAGGTCCCCGGGCCGGCCCGCGACGAAGCTGCGGTCGGTGTCCGGGCCCGTCACCCCGGGCCGGAAGGGCCCCCCGTCCAGGGCCCGGATCTCCAGCCCCGCCTCGGCGGCCAGCAGGGCGCCGGCGGGCAGGTCGATGGCCTCCGCGCGGTAGCCGACGAAGCCGTCGATGTCGCCGCGGGCGAGCATGGACCACGTCAGCAACGGCGCCCAGAGCTGCAGCAACCGCCGTGAGCGGGCCTCCAGCACCTCCTTCAGACCGTGCGCGGCCCGGTCGTCGCGCGCCACGCCGTGGCCCTGGGTCCAGGCGAGCAGGGGCCCAGCGGGCGACAGCGGGCGGGCGGGGCAGCGCATCCGCCCGTGCGGCCCGTAGGCACCGCGGCCGGTCAGGGCGGTCCAGGTCCGGTCGGTGACCGGATCGTGCACGACGCCGACCACGGGTGCGTCGTCGACGCACAGGGCGATGCCGACGACGTAGGCGGGCAGCCCGATGACGACGTTGTTGCTGCCGTCGAGCGGGTCCACCAGCCAGGTGCGGCGCGGGGCCTGGCCCATCGCGTCGCCGTCCAGCGTGCCGGCCTCCTCGGCGAGGATCCGGTCGTGCGGGAAGCCGTCCCTGATCCGCCCGACGACCAGGCGCTCGGCCATCAGATCGAGTTCGGTGACCACATCGCCGTGGTCCCCCTTGGTCCGGACGTCGTAGTCGTCCTGGAAGCGCGAGCGCAGCAGCGCGCCCGCCTCCCGCGCGGCGGCGACGGCCAGTCGCCGCTCGGCCGTGAACGGCCCCGCGAACTCCCCGTCGAGGACGTCCGGGTCATGGGCCGCGGCCCGGCTTCCGGTGCTATCGGGGATGAGGCGCATCGATCCTCCTGAGGACAGTGCGGGCTGTCCGGGCCGTCTGAGCGGCGTCGCATGTCTGTCGTACCACCCGGTGGCCCCGGCCATGCACCGGCCCGAGGGAGAGGTCGAAGCGCCCGGGTCGTGAACGGCCGAGCAGCAGGGTGGCGGCGGCGGTGCCGCGCGGGATGACGGAGGTGTGGAACTCACCCGCCGGGAGGGTGTAGATCTCCCCTCCGACGACCGTCTGTTCGGGGCCGGGCTCGCAGCTCACCAGGCGCGAAGTCGGCCTGATGTCGTCCACCCCGGCGGGATCGCTGCGCACCTCGAAGACCCGGTGGGTGGGGACTTCCGGGCGCTCGCGCACCCGCACCCGCAGATTGCCCACGCTCCCGTACAGCACACAGCTGGTCAGTTCCCAGCTGTGCGAGTGGACGGGCGGGGCGGTCGGCGCCGGGTCCGGACCGGTCGTCGTGCCGGGCACGCCGCTGCCGAAGACGTGCAGACAGACGCCGCGGTCGCCGTCGCGCTCCACGGGCAGGCACAGGAAGCCGAGCGGGTGGCGGACGGCGTACAGCTCGCGCCGCCCGGAGGCGATCTCGTCGAGGGCCGAGGCGGCCGCGTCGAACAGCCCCGCCACCGCCTCGCCTCCGTCCACGGCTCGTTCGAACAGCCGGTAGTCCACGGGTTTGCGCACGCGAAGCTCACCTCCGGTACGGATTCTCCGGGTGCAGCGCCTTGTCGATGATGTCGCTGACGTCCCGGTCGGTGAACGCGGCGGGGAGGGGCAGCCCGAGCCCGTCGAAGAGCCGGTACACCTCGTCGACCGTCGGCTCCTCGCCGAGGGGCTCGGTGCGGATCAGGTCGAGGGTGACCGCCTGCTCCCGGCTCTGGTGGAGTTCGGTGACGTAGTAGTCGTAGAGCGGCCGGTTCCGCTCGACCAGCAGATTGACCCGGCGGGGGTCGTCCTGAGTGATGATCAGGCAGGACGCCGACAGGTCGAAGCGCAGGGTGGGCACGACGGAGGAGAGATGGACACCGATCTCCAGGGTGTCCAGCCGCTGCCGGTACCAGCAGGCGGCGAGCACCGTGGCGAAGGACTCCTTGCGGGTCCGGTCGGCGCTCCAGGCGTCGGGCGGCACGACGTCCAGCCGGTGGGCGAAGGTCTGCCGGAAGCGGGCGTACGCCGCGCACGCCTGGTCGTCGGCCGGGTTGACGATGTCGATCTTCATGGAGAGGGAGCGGCGCTGGCGCTGCGCCTCCCGGACGCAGACCGGGAGGGTCACGGCGCGCAGATACGTGCCGGTGCCGCCCTTGAAGATCCAGTGGTCGGTGTTCTGGCGCGCCTGTTCCAGGGCGCGTTCGAGCTCGGCGCCGGACAACGACCGCACCATGGTGAGGTCTTCGAGCGCGTGCCGGGTGCCGGTGGTCGCCTCGCGGATGTCCGCGATCCGCCGCCGTCGCTCGGTCAGCGTCCCGAAGACGAGGGCGGCGAGGACCAGCAGGGTCGCGCCGGAGGTGACGTTGTCGTCGACGTTCTGGTCGAAGATGTCCAGCAGACCGATGATGAGGGCGGCGCCGGTGGCGACCACACCGTCGAGGTTCTTGATGGTCCAGGAGACGGCCTTCTCGACCCGGCCCCCCGGATCCGTGGTTCTGCGCGCCACTGCTCCACCCTCTCCCCCGGATACCGGTCATGGTAGGAGGGGACGGAGCCCGGCGACCAGGTTTCCGCTTCCCGCGGGTGCGTTCCGCGCCATCGCCTCGCGGCGCCGCCCGGCGTTCTCACCGGTTCGCCGACAGCAGTTCCCCGGTGGGGCCGGTGGCGGTGACGTGTCCCTCGCCGAGGATGTGGACGGTGTCGGTGTAGGCGGCGACGAGGTGGAGTTCATGGCTGACGAGGACGAGCGTCAGCCCGCGCTCGCCCCTGAGCCGGGTGAGCAGTTCCATGATGGCGGTGGCGGTGTCCGGGTCGAGGGCGGAGGTCACCTCGTCGCACAGCAGGATGTCGGGCTCGGCGGCCAGGGCCCGGGCGATGGAGGCGCGCTGGCGCTGTCCGCCGGAGAGTTCATGGGGGTAGCGGCCGGCGAAGTCGGCGGGCAGGCCGACGCCGTGCAGGAGTCCGGTGACGCGCCCGGCGATGTCCGGCTTCGGCGTGGTCCGGTGGAGACGGAGCGGCCGGGCGAGGGTGGCTCCTATGGTGCGGGTGGGGTTGAGGGCGCCGAGGGGGTTCTGCGGGACCAGTTGGATGCGGCGCTGTCGGTCGCGGTCGCGGGCGCGGGCGGTCGCCGGCAGGGGGCGCCCGTCGAGGGTGAGGGTTCCGGCGGCCGGGCGTTGCAGTCCGGCCAGCACCCGCAGCAGGGTCGTCTTGCCGGAGCCGGAGGGGCCGACGATTCCGGCGGCGGTACCGGCTGCCGCCGCGAAGTCGACCCCGGCCAGGGCACGGTGGGTACGCCGGCCCTGGGTGAAGCCCACCTCGATGCCGTGGGCGGCCAGGCCGGAGCCGGGCGCGGCGGCGGAGTCGGCGGCGGGGCGCTCCGTGCCGGGCCGCCGTGGCGCGGGGACGGCCGGACGGGCGGCCGGAGCGCGGGCGGTGCCGAGGTCGATCACGTCGTCGGCGCAGCGCTCGACGAGTTCGGGGTCGTGGCAGGCGAGGACGACGGCGAGGTTCCGGGTGGCGGCGAGGCGGCACAGCAGGTCGGCGATCTCGTCGCGCAGGGCGGTGTCGAGCCCCGCGGTGGGCTCGTCGAGGAGGAGGACCTCGGGCTCGCGGGCGAGCGCCCGGGCGAGGGCGACTCTGCGCTGCTGGCCGCCGGAGAGGGTTCCCGGGCGGCGGTCGGGCAGCCCGGCGCCGGTGGGCAGACGGCACTCGGCCAGCAGGTCCAGGACGGCCCGTGGGGAGGGGTCGACGGCGGTCTCGGCGACGAGCCGCCGGACGCGCATACGGGGGTTGAGGGCGGAGCCGGGGTCCTGACCGACGTAGGCCACCCGGTGGCGGCGGAGTTGGCGCAGCCGGTCCGCGGGGAGCGCGAAGACGTCGTCGCCGAGCACGTCGACCGTGCCGGAGGTGATCCGGGCGCCGCCGGGCAGGTCGCCGATGACGGCGCGCAGCAGGGTGGTCTTGCCCGAGCCGGAGGGCCCGGTGAGGGCGCTCACGCGGCCGCGGCGCAGGGTGAGGGTGGTCCGCGCGAGCAGCTGCGGGCCGTCGGGCAGGTGGACGGCCAGGTCGGTGACCCGTACCGCGGTGGCGTGGTCGGTCATGGCCGGGCGGGGTTCCTTTGCGGTACGGGGCGTGGGGTCGGCCGGGGTCATCGGGCGCCCACCGCCGTGCGGCCGGCGGTGGGGGCGAGGGCGTCGGCGGCGAGATTGACGCTGACGGCCAGCAGGCCGATGGCGGCGCCGGGCGCGAGGACGACCCAGGGGTTGAGCAGGGCGCCGGCGGCGTTCTCACGGATCATCAGGGCCCAGTCGGCTTCGGGCGGCTGGGGCCCCAGTTGGAGGAAGCCGGCCATGGCGATGACGTAGACGGCGGCCACGAAGCGCAGCCCGAACAGGGCGAGGACGGTGGCGCGCAGATTGGGCAGGATCTCCCGCAGGGCCAGGTACCACAGCCGTTCCCCGCTCGCGGTGGCCGCCTCGATGAAGCCGCAGGCGGCGACGGGGGCGGCGGCGCTCGCGACGATGCGCACCGCGTAGGGGACGCCCAGGGCGACGGCGGCGACGATCACGGCGAGGCGTCCGCCACCGGGCCAGGCCAGCGCGAGGAGCATCATGCCCAGCACCGGTGGCAGCAGCATGGCGAGGTCGGCGCCGCGCTCGAGGAGCCTGCCGAGGGTGGGCCGCAGGACGGCGAAGCAGCCCAGCACGGTGGCGACGGCGGTGACGAGGAGGGCCACGACGAGCGCGCTGCCGATGAGTTCGCTGCCGCCGTACAGCATCCGGCTCAGCACGTCACGGCCGAGCTGGTCGCCGCCGAGGGCGGCCTGGCCGCCGGGTCCGGCGTAGGGGGCGGTGACGGGCCGGTCGAGGGGGTGCGGCGCGAGCAGCGGCCCGGCGAGGGCGAGCAGGGTCAGCAGGAGGCCGGGCGCCACCCGCACCAGGACGCGCGCCCCAGGGCGGCGGGGCCGGGGCGTGGCGAGGGCGTCGGCGCTCATGGGCGGGCTCCCAGGGTGCGGGCGCGGACGAGGTCCGCGCCCAGCAGGACGAGGCTGATGACGGCTCCCGTGCAGGCGACGACCCCGGCGATGACGGGGGTGTCGCGGTCGGCGACGGATCCGGCGAGGACGGTGCCGAGCCCGGGGTAGTTGAAGAGGGTCTCGACGACGACCGCGCCGCCCAGCAGCATGCCGGTGGAGGTGGCGAGACCGGTGGCGATGGCGGGCCAGGCGCCGGGCAGGGCGTGGCGGAGCAGCACGCGGCGGGCCGGCAGTCCGTCGAGGTGGGCGGCGATCACGTGCGGGGCCGTGGCCTGGTCGGCCAGGGCGCCGCGGACGATGCGGGCGTTCCAGCCGGCCTGGGGGACGGTGAGGGCCAGGACCGGCATGATCAGCATGGTCCAGGAGGCGGGTGAGCCGTCCGCGGTGGTCATGGTGGCGGCGGGCAGCCAGCCGGTCCACAGCGACAGGAGCAGCAACAGGCCGACGGAGACGACGAATTCGGGCAACGCCAGGGTGACGGTGGAGGCGAGGCCGATGACACGGTCGACCGGGCCGCCGGGCCGGGCCGCTGCCCAGCAGCCGAGGGCGAGGGCCGAGACGAGGGTCAGGGCGAAGGCGGCGACGCCGAGGAGGAGGGTATTGGGCAGGGGCGCGGACAGCAGGTCGGTGACACGCTCCCCGCTGGCGGAGGTGCCCAGGTCGCCGGTGGGCAGCGCCGTCATCCAGTCACCGAACCGCTCCCACAACGGCCGGTCCAGGCCGAGCAGATGACGGCGGGCCGCCGTGTCCTCGGCGCTCTCGCCCCGATCGGCGGCGGCGGACGCGGCGTCACCGGGGAGCAGTTCGATCGCGGCGAAGACGACGGCGAGCAGGACGCACAGCAGCACGGCCCGCTTGGCGAGCACGACACCGATACGGGCGGCCAGCGACGCGGCACGGCGCGGGGCCGGGGCCGCCACCTCGTCGGTGGCGGCCCCGGCCCGTGCTATCTCCGGCTCGCTCAACGCGCCAGCCAGACGTTCTCGAGCTGGACCCGGCCGTAGCCGGGCAGCTTGGGAAGGTTGCGGACCTTGGGGGAAGCCAGGTCGATGCCGTCGGCCATGCCCCACAGCAGATAACCGGACTTCTCGTGCACGATCTTCTGGAGCTCGCGCAGGGACGTGGCGCGGGCCTTCTTGTCGGCGGTGCCGATGACCTTGCGGTAGGTCTCGTCGAAGGTCTTGTCCGACCAGCCGGCTTCGTTCTGTCCGGCGCCGGTCACCATCGTCTTCGAGGCGAAGAAGACGACGGAGTCGTTGGTGCCCCAGTAGTTGGTGTAGAAGTCGCCCTTGAGCCAGGTCTTCTCGTAGAAGGCGCCGGACTCCTGCTTGACGACCTTGATCTTGATGCCGGCCTCGCGGGCCTGGGTGGCGAACAGGGTCGCGGACTCGGCGAGCCCCGAGATGTCCTCGGTGGTGACGAGCTCGTAGGTCTTGGAGAAGTCGAAGTCGGCTTCTTCCAGGAGCTTCTTGGCCTTGTCGAGGTCGCGCCGGCGCTGGGGGATGTCCTTGGCGTAGGCGGGGTCGCCGGTGCCGAGGATGTCGTTGGCCACGGTGCCGTAGCCGGAGAGGACCTGCTTGACCATGGCCTCGCGGTCGACGACGAGCTTCATGGCCTCGCGGACCTTGGGGTCGGCGAAGGGGCCCTCGGCGGTCCGCATGACGATGGGCATCGCCATGTCGTTGGGGCGGCGGGTGACCTGGATGTCCTTGCGCGAGGCGGCGGTTCGGGCCGCGACGGCGCCCACGTTGGAGGCGAGGTCGATCTGGCCGCCCAGCAGCGCGTTGGCCATGGCCTGGGGGCTTTCGAACATGGTCACCTCGATGGCGTCGAGGTGCACCGGTCCGCCGTGCCACTTGTCGTTGCGCAGCAGCCGGGCGTTGCCGCCGCGGAACCAGTCGAGCTTGAAGGGGCCGGTGCCGGGGGCCTTGGCGATCTCCTTGTCGGGGGTGTCCTTCTTGAGGACGAACGTCGACAGGCGGGTGAGCAGGGGCAGATCGGCGTTGGCGTCGTCGGAGACGAGGACGACGGTGTCCTTGCCGTCGGCGGTGATGTTCTCCGCCTTGATGCCCGGCAGCCGGCCCGCGCCCGCGGGGGTGTTGCGGAGTCTGCGCAGCGACCACACCACGTCGTCGGCGGTGACCGGCGAACCGTCGTGGAACGTCGCGCCCTTGGCGATCGTGAAGCGCCAGGTCTTGAGGTCGTCGGAGGACTTCCAGCCGGAGGCGAGGCGGCCGACGGTGTTGTCCTTGAGGCCCGGTGCGGTGAGGGTGTCATGGACCAGGGCGATGATCAGGTAGTCGCTCTCGTTGCCCTGGACTCCGTGCGGGTCACGGGTGGTTGCGGAGGCGCGGCCGAGCGCGCCTATGCGGAGCGTGCCGCCTTTGCGGGGTGTACCACCGGCGGAGTCCGCCGATGAGGAGGCCGTGTCGTCCTTGCCGCCCCCGCAGGCGGCGAGCAGCGCGGCAGCGCCCACGCCCCCGCCGGCCCACAGCGCCTGGCGCCTTGTCCAATTCACGTGGTCCTCGTTCCGCTGCAGTTGTACTTACTTAGGTTTGGCTACCCTAAAACGAGCCCTGATCGCAACTGTGCGTGAGCAATGAAACGAAAGACGAATCGGTCTCAACCTCCGCTTCACGCCCACGAATTGAAGAAAATCGGGCGAAGTGGACTACTGTTCGGTAAGGTTTGCCTTACCTAATTTCGATGGTAGTTTCCTCGGCGACCGCTGACGCCGACTGCCGCGTTTCCGCCACGTGCCGTACCCCCCTCCCAGGGCGTCGAGCGCACTCCGCCCTGCACACGGCACCTCCCGCACCGTGCCCGGAATCGGAACCTCCGCCCCACCCGACGAAGCCCCCACCTCACGAAACGGATGAATTCGCCATGAGCACGGGAGCCGCACCCGTCCGCCTGCTCGACGCTGCCTCGGCCGCCGAACTGCACGGGGCCGCCGCGAAGATCCTCACCGAATTCGGCACCTCCGCCACCTCCCCCGAACTCCTCGCCCGCGTCGCCGAATCGGCCGCCGACCTGAGCGAGCCGATCCGGCACGAGCTGCGGCCCGTCGACACCGACGACGGCCTGTTCGTCCTGCGCGGCCTGAGCGTCGACGACGCGGACATCGGCCCGACGCCCGCGGGGTGGGCCACCGCCGGGGACAGCGGAGCCGTCCACGACATCGTGATGCTGCTGCTCGCCACGGTCATGGGCGTCCCCATCGCCTGGCAGGGACAGCAGAACGGACGGTTCGTCCACAACATCGTCCCCGCCCCCGGCCACGAGCAGGAGCAGACCGGTGCCAGCAGCGACGTCCTCCTCAGCCCGCACACCGAGGACGCCTTCCACCCCGGCCGCGCCCATCTGTTGATGCTCGGTTGCATGCGCAACCACGACCACATCGCCACCACCGCCGCGAGCATCCGCAAGGTACGGCTGGACGACGCCGACCTCGCCTCGCTCACCCGCCCCACGCTGCCGATCCTCCCCGACGACGCCTACACCGAGGCGCGCGGCTTCGAGGGGCTCCCGCCCGACGTCCCCACCTTGTGGCGCTCCGCGGACGGCCTTACCCTGCGCTTCGACCCCGCGTACACCCCGCTGGAGCGGGCCACGCCCGAGTACCGAGCCGCCTACGGGCGCCTGGAGGCCGAACTCGCCCGCGTCTCGGTCGCGGTGAGCCTGTCCCCCGGCGAGGTGCTCGTCGTCGACAACGACCTCGTCGTACACGGCCGGGTCCCCTTCACGGCCCGCTACGACGGCACCGACCGCTGGCTCAAGCGCGCTTCCGTACGGGTCCCCGGCCGCGACACCCGCCCTGCGGCCGAGGCCGCCGAACACGGCTACGGCCAGGCCGCCGTCGAGGCCCACGCCGCCTGACCCCGTTCCCCCCTTCCCGACGACCAGCAGACGAGGAGCGAGAGATGACCGACACCACCGCCGCCACCGGCGACCCCTGCATATCCGACGCGGCCGGCACCCCCACCGACGACACGACCCTGCGCCTGCTGTCCACCAGCGACCTCGCGGGCATCGACATCAGCCTCACCGATGTCGTCGACACCGTCGAGGGCGCCTACCGCACCCTGGCCGCCGGCCGGTCCGACAACCCCCGCAAGCTCACCGTCAAGCCCTCCGACGGCCACTCCGTGTCGTACGCGATGCTCGGCCGCGACGGCTCCCGCGACGTCGTGGCCATCAAGACCTCGTACAAGCACGGCCTGGACAAGGGCCGCGGGGAGCAGCACTACTACACCGCCCTCACGCTCTACGACGACCTCACCGGCCTGCCCGTGGCGATGATGGACTGCGGCCGCATCGGCTCGCTGCGCACCCCGGCCGTCTCCGCACTGCTGGCCCGCGAGTGCGCCACCCCCGGGGCGCGCAGCGCGCTGGTGATCGGCACCGGCACGCAAGGGCGGCTGGCTCTGCCGTTCCTGCTCACCACGCTGCCCGACCTGGACCGGTTGATGCTCTTCGGCACCCACCCGGAGGGAATCGAGGCGGTACGGGCACAGCTGCGCGCCCACTTCCCCGACCGGGACGTCGAGGTCGTCACCGACGCGCGGGCCGCCGCGGCGGACGCCGACGTCATCGTGGCCACGGCGGGCGCCCACACGCCCGCGGCCGTCGAGGCCGACGATCTGAAGCCCGGCGCGCTGTCGATCCTCGTGGGCCACGGGCTGGCCCCCTCGACCCTGCTCCGCGCCGACCGCGTCGTGGCCACCAGCGAGGCCCAGATGAAGGTCACGGGCACCGACATGGCGGACGCCGACGGCAACTTCCCCGCCGTGGACACCGAGTTCCCCCCGGTCCTCGCGGGCGTCGCGCCCGGCCGCACCGCACCGGAACAGCGGATCTTCGCCTACAACAGCGGCCTGGTCGTCACCGACATCGCCCTCGGCCACCGCTTCGCGCAGCTCGCCATCGAGCTGGGCCTGGGAACGCGGGTGCCGCTGTGGCGGTGACCGTACGCCCCGTGCCCGCGCTGCCGACGCTGCCCGCGCACCCCGACCTCCAGACGGACGCGATCCTCGACAGCGGTCTGCTGCACGAGCTGGCCCACGCCTTCGGCGGCCCCTTCCACTTCCTGCTCCCCCACCGCTTCGACGACAACCTCACCGCGTTCCGGGCGGCGCTGGACGAGGCCGGGGTCGACGGGCGCGTGTACTACGCGAAGAAGGCCAACAAGGCCGCCGCCTGGATCGAACGCTGCGCGGCCACCGGCGCCGGAGTGGACGTCGCGAGCCTCGGCGAACTCCGCGAGGTCCTCGGCCACGGAGTGCGCGGCGAGAACGTCGTGGTGACCGGTCCGGCCAAGCACGAGGAACTGCTGCGGATCGTCGTCCTCCAGGGCGCCCTGACCGCCGTCGACTCCCTCGACGAGCTGGACCGGCTCATCGCGCTGGCGCGCGCCGGCGCGGTCCGCCCCGCCCGGCTGCTGTTGCGCCGGCTCCCCCCGGCACAGCCCCACAGCCGCTTCGGCCTGGACGAGGCCGAGCTCACCGAGGCGCTGGAGAGGTGCGTACGGGCGGGCGACGCCGTCCGGATGGAGGGGTTCAGCTTCCATCTGTCCGGCTATGCCACCCAGCCGCGCGCCGACCTCGCCGGGCAGCTCGTCGACCTCTGCCTCAAGGCCCGTGTCATGGGGCTCCAGGCCGACCGGATCAGCATCGGCGGCGGATTCGCCGTCGACTACGCCGCGGCCGACGACTGGCACGCCTTCCTGGCAGCGCAGCGGCCCGAGCACTACCACGCGCGCAAGGCCTTCTCGGCCCCCGACTTCTACCCGTACCACTCGCCGGTCGCCGGGGCGGACGCCCTGCGGGCCGTCCTGGCCGCCGTCCCCGAGGGCGGCCGGGACAGCCTGGCGGGCAGACTCCGCGCGAGCGGCACCCTCCTGCTGATGGAGCCCGGACGGGCGCTGCTGGACCGGGCCGGCGCCTCCGTCTTCCGCGTCCAGGGCGTCAAGGACCGCGCCGGGTACGGGATCCTCACCGTCGACGGGACGAGCCTCAGCCTGTCCGAGCAGTGGTTCAACAGCGAGTACCTTCCGGACCCGGTGCTGGTGACCCCGGACGGGCGGGCGCTGCCCGGCCCGGCCGGCACCGCCGCCTTCCCCGCGTCCGTGGGGGGTGCGAGCTGTCTGGAGTCGGATCTGCTCACCTGGCGCAAGATCCCCTTCCCCGCCCGTCCTTCGGTCGGTGACCTGCTGGTCTACCCCAACACCGCCGGGTACCAGATGGACTCCAACGAGTCACCGTTCCACGATCTGCCGCTGCCGCCCAAGGTCGTCCTCGACGACACCGGCGGGCGACCGCGCTGGCGCCTGGACCGCCGCCCCGCCTGCTGATCTCCCCCGCCCCGCCTGCCACAGGAGCTCCCCCCATGAACGAGGCTCTGACGCGCCCCGCCGTGGTCTCCCGCATATCCGACCTCATCGGATACACCCCGCTGTTCGAGCTGTGCCGCACCGAGAACGGCAGCCGGCTGCTCCTCAAACTGGAGATGTACAACCCGACCGGCACCGCCAAGATCCGCATGGCCCGTCAGATGGTGCTCGACGCCGAGGCCCGCGGCGAGCTGCGCCCCGGCGGGCGCATCATCGAGTCCACCTCCGGCAACACCGGCCTGGGACTGGCCGTCATCGCCGCCGAGCGCGGCTACACCTTCACCGCCGTCGTCGACCACCACGCCTGCGTGGACAAGCTGCGCGGGATGAAGGCACTGGGCACCGAACTCGTCTACGTGGTCGACGACGGCACCGAGGAGCTCGCCACCGCCGCCCGCGAGGAGCTCGCGGAGGAGATGGCGCGGGGCCAGGACAACACCATCTTCACCGAGCAGCACAACAACCCCAGCAACGGCGTCGGCTACTTCCCCGTGGCCCACGAGCTCCACCAGGCCCTCGACGGGCGCATCGACGTCCTCATCGGCGCGGTCGGCACCGGCGGCGCCCTGTGCGGCACCACCCGTGAGCTGCGCAAGCTCGTGCCCGATGTGCGGACGATCGGCGTGGAGCCCAAGGGCTCCATCGCCTTCGGCGGCCCAGCCCACGACTACTACCAGTCCGGCACCGGCACCCCCGAAGGCGCCGAGATCGGTGCGCTGGTCGACTTCGACCTGATCGACGAGGGCGTGAAGGTCGGGGACGTCGAGGCGTTCGCGACCGCCCGCGCCGTAGCCCGCACCGGCCTGCTCATCGGCGGCTCCGCGGGCGGCGTCGTGCACGAGGCGCTGACCCGCTTGCCGTCGCTGCCGCCGGGCAGCACCATGGTCGCGCTGGTCAACGACGGTGGCGAGAAGTACATGGACACCGTCTTCAACGACGACTGGATGAACGCCCGGAATCTGATCGACCCCGCCGTGGAGCGCGAGATCGACGAAACGCTGACCAAGCTCCGCAGGAACTGATGCCGTCCATGCAGCCGCTCACCCTCCTCCGCGACAGCCGTGCGCTGGCCACCCTCGCGGTCCCCCTCGTCCTCACCCAACTCGCCCAGGTCGCGCTGACCACCACCGACACGGTGATGATGGGACTGCTCGGCACCCAGGCCCTGGCGGCCGGCGGGCTGGCCATCGTCATCTTCAACCAGCTGCGCACCATGGGCGTGGGCCTGGTCACCTCGGTGGGCAACCGGATCGCGGCCGCCGCGGCCCGGGCCGAGCGGGCCGACGCCGACGGCGCCGACCCGGCGGCGGCGGACGCGGAGGTCGTCGGGATCGTCCGCGCGAGCCTGGCGGTGGCCACGCTCGCCGGACTGGCCGGGGCCGTCCTCATGATCCTCATCGGGCAGGCCCTGACCTGGCTCGGCCAGGACGCCGCGGTCGCCGACCGCGCGCAGACGATGCTGCTGGCGCTGGCCCCGGGGCTGCTGCCGTGTCTGTGGTTCCAGGCGATCCGGCAGTTCACCGTCGGCATGCGCCGACCGCAGGCGCTGCTGCAGATCACCATCGCCTCGGTCGCCGTCAACGCGGGCCTCAACTGGCTGCTGATCCACGGCACCTGGGGGCTGCCCGAACTGGGCCTGCCCGGCATCGGCGTGGCCACCTCGACCGTCTACCTCCTCTCCTTCCTCGCCCTGTACCTCTCGGCGAAGAGGGACACCGTGCTCGCCCCGCTGCTCAGCCTCAACATCCTGGCAGCCGACCGCGCGACCGTGCGCGAACTCGTCCGGCTGGGCGTACCGATTGCCGCGACCTACGGATCGGAGGCCGGTTTCTTCTCGGTCACCGCCCTGATGGCCGGTTCCTTCGGCAGTGCCGCCCTCGCCGCCCACACCGCGGTGAACCAGCTCGTCTACATCGTCTTCCAGGTCGCCGTCGGGCTCTCCCACGCCGCGTCCATCAACGTCAGCCGCGAGCTCGCCCTCGGCCGCCCCGACGCCGCGCGGCGCATCAAGAACACCGCCCTGGCCTGTGCCGCCGCGGTCATGGCCGTGGTCGCCGTCGTCTACGCCACGCTGCCCGACCTGGTGCTGCGGCCGTTCCTCGACGCCGACGCCGCGGGCGACGACAACGCCGTCGCCATCGCCACCCAACTGCTCTTCGTCATCGCCTTCCTCCAGTTCTTCGACTGCGCCCAGAACATCGGCGTCGGTCTGCTGCGTGGCCTCGACGACACCAAGAGCGGCTTCCGCATCACCCTCATCGGCTACTGGCTCGTCGGCCTGCCCGCCGCCTGGCTGCTGGGGTACGCGGCGGGACTGGACACCCTCGGTATCTGGCTCGGTCTGCTCGTCGGCCTCGCCACGACGGCGGTCCTGCTGCTGCGCCGCTACGGCATCGGGCTGCGCGCCCGCACGCTCGCCCAGGAGACCGTCACCGCAGCTTAGAGCTGCTCGGCACCGGCCCCGATCCCGGCGCGGCCCCGGCCGCCCGGATCGGGGCTTTGTCTGTTTGGCACCGGTTCCGTCCCCGTCCTGACCGGGTCCGACCCATATTGACGGCTTGACCGGCGCCCATCACCATGGGTTTCCCCCCTGGCGCCGAGGGAGTGCTGATGACGTTCGGCGGGTTGGACTCCTCGCCCGCAGGGGCGAACAGCTCGACGATTCCGTTCCTCCGCCGGCCGAGGGCGACGCGCGTGGACCGCCGCCGGGAAGCCGGGCGAACGGTACGGCGCCCTCGGGAAAAGCGAAACGGTCCGGCCCGGCAAGTCCATCATCACACCTACCAGCAGGAGGAGTTGGCGCGATGGGCGATGGGACGATACGGCACATCGGCTCTTCGAGTGATCCGCCGCTTTTGACGTCCGACGACATACCCACCCTGGGTGTCGAGGAGGAGTTCGTCCTCGTCGACAGCCACTCGCGAGCCGCGGTCAACTGCGCGCCGGTGGTCATCAAGGGCGCCCAGGGCGTCCTCGGCGACCAGATCGGCGCCGAGATCTTCCCGACCATGGTCGAGACACGCACCCACCCCGTCACCACGCTCGACGGTCTGTACAAGGAGTTATACCGGCTGCGCGCGGGCGTCGCGGCGGCCGCCGCCGAGTACGGCTGCCGGGCGGTGGCGTCCGGCACCGTGATCGTTCCCTCCAGGGGCCCGACCGAGGTCACCGACCACGCCCGCTATCTGCGGATGGCCACCGAATACGGTCCGCTGGTCAGCGGGGACCAGGGCACCGGCGTCTGCGGCTGCCACATCCATGTCGGGGTCGCGGGCCGGGAACAGGCCGTACAGCTCGCCAACCACCTCCGGCCCTGGCTGCCCGCGCTCCAGGCACTCGCCGCCAACTCGCCCTTCCACGCGGGCCGGGACAGCGGATACGCCAGTTGGCGGACCATGCGCTGGGCCCAATGGCCGGGCGCCGGTCCCGCCCCCCTGTTCCCCGACGCCACGGCGTACGACACGCTCGTGGACTCCCTCGTCACCTCCGGCCTGCTGGTGGACCGCAGGATGGTCTATTGGTACGCCCGCCCCTCCGAGCACTGCCCCACCGTGGAGATCCGGGTGGCCGACGTCAACGCCGACGTGGACACCGTGATCCTCCTGGCCGGCCTGGCGCGCGCACTGGCGGCGGTGCTGCTGGCCGACGTACGGCGCGGCATCCCGGCCCCCGATGTCCCCGACGCCCTGCTGCGCGCGGCGCACTGGCGGGCGGCCCGGGACGGCCTGACCGGGCGCGGCGTCGACCCGGCGACCGGGGGGCACCACCCGGCCGCCGAAACCGTCGACCGGCTGCTGCGCCGCGCCGCGCCCGCCCTGGAGGCGGCGGGCGATCTGCCCCTCGTCCGGGACCTGTGGCAACGCCGGCGTGTGCTGGGCGGCGGCGCCGACCGGCAGCGGGAGGCGTTCCGCCGACGTGGCGACCTGCGCGACGTCGTGGACGTGCTCACCGTGACCGCCGACCGGAGCTGACGGCCGGGCGACGCCCGCCCACCCGTGAGTGCCCGGCCGCGCGTTCAGCGGCCCAACAGACCGCCGGTGACGCCGGTGACGCCACCGAGCAGCCCGTCGACCACCCCGCCCAGCGGCGCCTGCCGCTGGGCGGACTCACCGCCCGTCGGCCGTGCCGCCGGCGCGGCGGGAGTGGTGGGCGCACCGGGCGCGGGCGCCGGCGGCGGGGCCACGGCCCGCTCGGGTGCGGAGACCGCCCCGGACACCCCGGATGCCACCCCGGAGACGGCATCCGCGGCGGCGTCGGTGGCGACGGCCGGGAGGGAGGGCACATCGGTCACGGACGGGCCCGCAGGGGCCCCGGCCGCCCGCGGCGGCGCTGCCACGGCCCCCGTCGGCTGTCGCACCGTGTGCCGGACCTTGGGTTCCGCGGAGAAGGTGACGTCCGAGGGCCCGGCGGGCTTCGCCTCGGCCGGCTTCCCGCTCTTGTCCCGGTGCGTGGCCGCGGTGGGCTCGGCCATGTCGTCGGCGGGGTCGGGCATCGGCTCGAAACGGGGTTCGGACCGTGCTTCGGCGGCGGTGTTGCCGCCTGTCGTCTGGAAGGTGAAGGCCAGCGCCCCCGCCACGCCCATCATGGTGGCCGCTTTGATCGCCGTGGCATGCGCACGCATCACACGGTTGGGCTGCCTGTGCCTACCCATAGGGCTTCCTCCGGGTCGTACCGCTCGCTGTGAGGCACCAGTAATACTGTGCGGCGGGGGTCGCGCGGTGGCTTATACGGAGTTGTTACACGGCGGCATACGGAGCTGGTACACAGGGCGACTTGGCACGGACGAAAAGGGTTGATACCGCCGACGGCAGCTGAATGGTCGGGCCAACTGCCCTCATGGGTCCCCGGGTTCACTTCGACAGTGCGCAACGCGCCCGCCGGGAGGGACGATTCCACGGGGCTCGGGGGCGCTTTCGCGCCAGGAAGGACACGTGGCCCATGGCGCTGCTCCCGGAGCCCTTCGACCGTCCCCGTGCCGGCCGAATAGCGAAGGGGGAGACCCGGCGGGTTCGTACGGGTGAACATGCCTCGGTCACCAGGCCGGACCCCGCCGCCACGGGTAGGCCTCGGAAGACAGGAGCCGGGTGGCGGCCGTTCCACACGCCGACACCCGGCCCGCTACCGCGAAAGGCATGGGACATGGCGGATGACGACCTGGGAACTCTGCTGGGCGGGCTGCTCGGCGGCGGGCGGAGCAGCGGGACGGGCAATCTGCTGGCCGCTCTCCTGGGCACGCTCGGCGACAGCGGGCAGGGCGGGGGAAACCCGCTCGCCGCACTGCTGAGCGAACTCCGGGACGGCGGTCTCGAGGGCAAGACACAGTCCTGGGTGGGTTCGGGCGCGAACGAACCGATCACCGGCGCGGAGGTCGCCCAGGCCCTGCCGTACCAAACGCTGGACCGGGTCGCGCAGCAGGCGGGCATCGCCCCGGAGGAGGCCGCCGACCAGCTGGCCGCGGCCCTGCCGGAAGCGGTCGACAAGCTCACTCCCGACGGCGTGGTGCCGCAGGGCTCGCTGGAGGACCTGATCAAAGCGCGGCTTTGAGGACCCGCCACCGCGTGCACGAGCGCCGAAGGAGCCGACGATGACCGTGATGTGCGACCTGGGGCCGGCGGCCCGGCGGATGGCGGACCTCGTGGACGGTGTCCCCGACAGCCTGCTGACGGCACCGACCCCCTGCGAGAGGTACACCCTCGGCGACCTCATCGAGCATGTGAACGGGTTGTCGCTGGCCTTCACCGCCGCCGCCACCAAGGACGCCACCGAGGCCGGGGCCCGTGCGACGTCCCAGGGGCCGTCCGGGCACGCCGCCCGGCTGGACGACGACTGGCGCACCCGTATCCCCGCCCGGCTGGCCGCGCTCGCCGACGCCTGGCGCGCGCCCGACGCCTGGGCGGGCGCGACCCGTGCCGGGGGTCTCAACCTGCCCGCCGACCTGGCCGGGCGGATCGCCCTCAATGAGCTGGTCGTGCACGGCTGGGACGTCGCCCGCGCCATGGGGCGGCCGTACGAGGCCGACGCGCGGGAGCTGGAGGCGTGTCTGTCGTTCGTCTCCGCGATGTCCGGGCCGGACCAGCAGGACTCCCGTGGCGACGCGTTCGGCCCGGTCGTCGACGTTCCCGCCGACGCCCCGCTCCTCGACCGGGTGATCGGGCTCAGCGGACGCGATCCCGCGTGGCGGCGGCCCGAACCGTGACGCACCCTCGGCCGCCACGGAACCCGCCCTTCCGGGAAGGGTGGGTCGGCTGTTTAGCATGGGGCCCATGAGCACACGCGTCGTCCGTTTTCCCGAGCAGGGTCTGCCCGGCACCGTCGTCTACTACACCGAACCCTCCGCGCCCGAGGCCGACGGAGAGGGCGGCCCGGTCGAGGTCGCGCCCCGGGGCGCGGTCGAGGTCCCGGCCGAGGCCCAGCTCGTCTACGCGGCCGACGCCGACGGACACAGCCTGGCCGACCTCGCCCAGCTGCCGCCCGACACCTTCGTCGTGGTGGACCTGGGCGGCGCGACGGACGAGACGCTCCGGTCGGTCGGGAAGCTGAGCGGGCTGCGGACCCTCGTCGTGGCGGGCGACTTCACCGACGAGGGCGTGCGGGCGCTCGGCGGTCTGTCCTCGCTGGGCGACCTCGTCCTGGACTCCCCCCGGTTCACCGGCGCGGGGCTGGCCGCGCTGGCCGGGTCCGAGACCCTCGCCTCCTTGGACTCCCTGGTGCTCTGCGGCGGCGGCGCCTTCGAGCCCGCTTCCCTCCGGCAGCTCGCGGGCCGGCACAATCTGGGCACCCTCACCGTCGAGAACACCCCGGTCGACGACGCGCTGGCCGACGCCGTGCTCACGCTCGCTCCCCCGCTGACCGACCTGTCCGTGGCCGAACGCCCCGGCCACGACCTGGACCTCGCGGTGCTGGAGCGCCTGCTGTCCACGGGGCTCGCGGTCAACGGCATTTCCGCGCCCCCGAAGAACGCCGCCGTCTTCGCCCGCGCCGCCGCCGACGCCGCGGTCCTGGACGAGGACATGGACGAGGAACTGGAGGCCGTCGCCGAGGAGCGCGGCGGGGTGCTCCGCGACGTCGTCCGGGAGGCGGACCTGGACGAGCTGCTGGCCGGGCCCGTGCCGGTACTGATCGATCTGACCGCGCCGTGGTGCGGTCCCTGCGGGCTGCTCACGCCCGTCCTCGAGGACATCGTCGACGCGTGCGGGGGCGACCTGGCCGGTGTGAAGATCGATGTCGACGAGGCGGAGTGGGCGCAGGAACGGTTCGACGCCCTGAGCGTTCCCACTGTCGTCCTGATGCGGGACGGCTCGGAGGTCTTCCGCTTCAGCGGCGCCTGGCCGCCGCGGCGGATCACCGAGTGGCTCGCCGCCGCGGGGATCCACGTCCCCACGTAAGGACACCGGGCAGGGACGCCACCGGCGGGGTTCACACCCGGTGGCAGCTCACGATCTCGAGATGATGCCGGCAGGCGTGCATCTCGGCGAAGCACCGATTGCTGAACTGGGCTGTATAGCCGTTCGAGAACACACACCGGACCGGCAGCCAAACGGTGAAGCAGACGTCCGCGCACTCCCGGCCGCCGTCCGATGGGGCGGCGGCCGGCGTCGGTCTGTCGTGCGCCGAGGCGCCGCCGCCGACCGAGAGGACGGCGGCGCAGGTCAGCAGGAATGTGGCGAGTGGTGCGACGGCCTTGCGCATGGAGCGCTCCTTCGCGACAGCGGGGTCACACGGGTTCGCAGGGGACACACGGGTCCACACCGGGCGGTAGGCGCACCGGGCGGTGCCTCGTCCCACCGTTTACCACCGCCCGTCCGCCCGGGGAAGTCCGGTCCGTGGGCGCGCCGCCCGGATCAGGCCGCCCGGCCGTGCAGCACCAGGGCCCAGGCGAGAGTGCCGAACGCCGCCGTGGAGGCCACCGCGCGGACGAGGTTCCAGCGGACCCACATGGCCTCGAAGCGCTCGCGGACGGCCGCCGCGTCGGCGCCGCCCTTGGCCGCTCCGGCCGCCTCCAGCCGGTTGTTGAGCGGTACGTTCACCGCCGCGGTGACGATCAGGACGACCGCGTAGAGGACGAGCCCGGCGACGGTCCACGGCAGCGCCGCCCGCCCGTCGGCGCGGAGGTGCAGCGCTGTGGCCAGGCCGGTGAACACCAGCGCTCCGAGGAAGCAGAAGAGGAACCACCCGTTGAGGATGGCGACGTTGATCCGCCGCATCACCTCGACGAAAGCCCGGTCGTCGGACCGGCGCAGCCCCGGCATGACGGCGCAGGCGAAGGCGAAGAACAGCCCGGCCACGAGTCCGACGGTGAGCGTGGCGGCCATCAGGGCGACGGCTTGAAGTGTTCCCATGGGTGATGTCCGTTCCGGTCGGCCGGCCCCGAAGGGGCGCGGCGGTTGTCGGCCAAGGTATGCCCCGCGGCGGCTCGTACGGGTGTGATCACCGGCGGCGGGCCGCACCGCTGTCGCCGTCCGGCTCGTGTGCGCAGCACGGTGCGGCCCGCGGAACCCTTTCGCTGTACCCCACACGAGGTATGTTTCGGACACTTCGGAGTGTCCGGCCGTCGATGCGCGGACCATGTGTCCTGACCGGTTCCAGCCCTGCGGCCTATCGGCCCGTGCCACGGGTCCGTTAGGCACGCGCAGGAGAACTGTCCCCCCATCCCCCGGAGGTACGCGCATGGCCGAAAGCCGGAGCAGCGACACGACGGGCAAGGCACGGTTCCACGACATCTACAACGAGCCCGATCCCCGCGCCTACTTCCGGCGGCTCGCCCCGTTGGAATACGAGATCCCCCACCATGCCCAGGAGGTCTTCCGCCGTACCCGTGCCGAGCGTGCCGCGCTCGACACGGACGGCGACGAGGGCCCGGTCACGGTGCTCGACGTGTGCTGCTCCTACGGCATCAACGCCGCCCTCCTCAACCACGACGTCTCGCTCGCCGACCTCTACGCCCACTACACCGGCCCGGAGGCGGAGTCCCTCACCACCACCGAACTCATCGGGCGCGACAAGGAGTTCTACGCCTCCCGGCGCCGGTCGGACGCGTCACCCACCATCGGTCTCGACGCCTCGGACAACGCCGTCCGCTACGCCCTGGCCGTCGGCCTGCTCGACGAGGCGTACGCGGAGGACCTGGAGAGCGCCTCCCCCAGCCTCCCGCTGCGCCAGGCCCTCGCCCGCACCGGGCTGATCACGGTCACCGGGGGCGTCGGCTATGTCACCCACCGGACCTTCGAGGCACTGCTGGAGTGGACGCGGCGTCCGGTGTGGGTGAGCGCGTTCGTGCTGCGCATCTTCCCCTACGAGCAGGTCGCCGCCTCTCTGGCGGCCCGTGGTCTGACGACGCGTACGGACGCCTCCCGGACGTACCCGCAGCGGCTGTTCACCACGGTGGCGGAGCAGCGTGCCGCCGTGGAGCGGGTCCTTCTCGCGGGCGACGACCCCGCCGGGCTGGAGGCCGACGGCCGCTATCACACCCGGCTGTACGAGTCGCGGCCCTCCCCCGTCTGACGGCTCCCGTCCGGTGACGGGCCGATCGCGGCGGGCGCGGCGGCCGGGGTGCTCGCCCGGGTGATGGCGGTCTCCACGGCGGCGACGCGGTCGGCGAGCAGGCCAAGGGCGGCGACGGCTCGGGTGAGGGGGTCGTCGTCGGGGCCGCCGAGGGCCTGGGTGCGGAGGTAGGCCGAGGTGATGGTGGCGCGGCGGGCGGCTTGTTCGGGGGTGAGCGTGCCGCGCAGTTCGGCGAGCTTGAGAAGGTTCGCCTCGGTGTCGCTGGTCAGGGTCTGGGCCTCGCCGGCGTAGTGGTCGTCGATGACGGCGGCGAGTTCGGCGGCCCGGACGAGGTCCGCCAGGGCTGCGCCGGGAGGAGGCCGCGCACCGCGAGTTCATCGACGACCTGCTCCACGGGCGCAGCGATCCGGGCCGGCTCTCCGAGCGGGCCGAGCGCTTCGGGCTGCGGCTCGCCCACGCCCACGCGGTGGCCGTCGCCGTGGGCCGGCCTACGACGACGCGCACCCGGTGACGCGGCGTCTGGCGACCGCGTTCCAGGGGCGTTTCGGGGAGCGCCACACCCCGCTGACCACGAAGGACGGGCGGTTGATCTGCGTCGCGCCCGGCGACCAGGACGACGTCCTGCGCTTCTTCTCCCAGCGGGCGCACCAGGTCACCGACGGCGGGCAGGTGGCGGTCGGGCGCCCGCACCCGGGCCCGGGTGGCGTCGTGCAGTCCTACGAGGAGGCGCTCAGCGCCCTCGACCTGGCCGGCAAGATGGGCCTCGACACCCCTGTGCTGCGCGCCGCCGATCTGTTGGTCTTCCCCGTCCTGACCCGCGACCGGCAGGCCATGGCGGGCCTGGTGCGCTCCGCCTTGGGCCCGCTGCGGCAGGCGCGCGGGGGCGCCGAACCGCTGCTGGCGACGCTCACCGCCTTCTTCGACTCCGGCTGCGTGGCCGCCGAGGCGGCCCGCAGACTGTCCTTGAGCGTCCGGGCGTTCACCTGCCGCCTGGCGCGCATCCACGATCTGACCGGCGTGGATCCCTCGGATCCGCTGCACCGGTACACCTTGCAGACCGCCGTCATCGGCGCGCGGCTGCTGGACTGGCCGGCCAAGGAGCTGTAGCCGGCAGGCCCGGCACTTCTGACGCACAGCTCGGCCCGCGTATCAACGGCGCGCTGGGGTGAAGGCTCATGCACGTGGAAGCAGGTACGCCCTTCCGAGCTTCCACGAGAAATCACCCCGGCGTTCACGGCGCCGGTGATGAGGGGATTCCTGATGCCGAGATGATCGCCGGGGCGGGCTCATTGCATCAACCGGATCCTCCGCGACACGGCTCGGCCATTCCCCAGACTAGGAGACGGACTCAAATGATCAACACGATGGTGGACGGGTTCAAGAAGATCGGCGTGCTCGCCGGCGCGGCCGGTCTGCTCGCCGTCAGTCTTGTCGGGATGTCGGCCGGCACCGCTGCCGCCGCCTCCTGCAAGACGGCCGCGCCCGTCCAGACGACCGGCAACATCGTCAACGACACCGTCGCCCAGGCCAACGGCGCCGTCAGCGCTGTCACTGAAATCGTCACCTGCTCCGCCGGTACCGCCAACGGAGCCGTCAACGGCCCCGAGGCCTCCGCCGACAGCTGACCGCCGTGCACACCCCCGGAGGGAATCGCATGTTCCGCACTCTTGCCTGCCTGGCATCGGCAACCGTCCTCGCCCTCACCGCCGGGGCACCCGCAGCCCACGCGGAAACCGTCGAGTACACGGTCACCATCAGGACCGCAGACGTCTACCTGGGCGGGACGGACAGCACCGTCAAGGGAAAGCTGTTCAACAAGCAGAACGGCAAGTGGACCTATTTCGACAACTCCGGGAACGACTTCGAACGAAACGATACGGGCACCTACACGATCACCGTCCCCAGCACATTCGGCACCCCCACACACTTCCAGCTATGGAAAGCAGGGTCCGATGACTGGGCCGTTGCCACGCCCATCATCATCAAGGGCCCGGACAACTACAGCAAAGCGGCATACATGCGGGGGAATTACACCTGGTTCACCGGCGAAGACAAATACAACAGGTGCCAGGTCGACTCGAACAATGTCATGCGGTGCAACCACTACTCTCCAGAGATGAAACTGCTCAACTACGTGTGACCGCCGGACGGCGGCGAGCACCACGCCCAGCGCCCCGACCTCGTCGCGGAGACCGGTGCCGTGGCCGGTGAGCTGCCGAGCGGGCCCGCCGCCGTCAAGCCCAAGGGGCCCGCGGCCGCGCCGGCGACTCCGTACGGGTCTACACCTCGCGTCGGCCGTCACGGCCCAGGACGCGGTCCGCCGCGAGCGCGCCGGGGCCGGTGAAGACGAGCAGCAGGAAGGCCCAGCAGAACATCGCCGACGCCTCCCCGCCGTTCTGCAACGGCCACAGCGCGGTGCCCTGGTGCACATCGAAGTACGCGTACGCCATCGATCCCGAGCAGATCAGCGCCGCCGTGCGGGTGCCGAGGCCCAGCAGGACCAGGGCGCCGCCGACCAGTTGGATGACGGCGGCGTACCAGCCCGGCCAGGTGCCCGCCTCGATCGTGCCGCCGTCCGCGCCGACCGCACCGCCGAGGACGCCGAAGAGGGACGCGGCACCGTGGCAGAGGAAGAGCAGGCCGACCACGACGCGGAAGAGGGACAGGACATAGGGGCGGGCGGCGTCGAGCCGCTCGCCGAGCCGGGCGGCCGGAGCCGGGGCGGGGGTGCCCGCCGGGGAGGACGCGGCGGCAGTGCGGGACGTGGGCAGAGACGGGGGCATGATCGGGCTCCTCGGTCGAGTGATGTCCGGTAGCCCCGAAGCCGTCCGTCGTGTCCCGGCCGCGAGGCGAGAGCGAGCGTCTGTTGCCAGAGTTCCCATTCTCCTCGCACAGGCGTCGTACGACAGGCGAATGGCACCGTACTTCCCCGGCTTTACCACGCGTCCGGCCGCACCCCGCCCGCGTCAGTGCTCGCGGGCGTACTCCCGCCGGTGGTAGCGGCGGCGTTCGAGGAAGATCTCGGTGAAGACCGAGACCTTGGCCCGCAGGGCCCAGGGGTCGAAGGGCTTGGCGATGTAGTCCACGGCCCCGGCGGCGTAGCCGCGCGAGGAGTGTTCGGCGTCTATGCCCATGGCGGTGACGAAGATGATGGGGATGTCCCGGTTGCGGGCGCGGCGCTTGATCTGTGCGGCCGTCTCGTAGCCGTCCATCTCCGGCATCTGTACGTCCAGCAGGATGACGGCGAAGTCGTCGTGATCGAGCAGGGCCTTCAGCGCCTCCTGCCCGCAGGACGCGGCCACCAGTTCCTGGTCGAGGGTGGACAGGGCGGCCGTCATCGCGAGCAGGTTGTTGTGCTGGTCGTCGACGATGAGGATCTTCGGGCGGGGGCCGGGGTAGGTCTCCGGGAAGGTGACCGGGGCGGGTTCGGCGTGGGGCGGGTGGCGGTCCTCCCGCGCCGGGGGCGGTTGCTGGGCCTCCACCATGGCCAACTGCCGCTCCAACAGCAGACAGCGCTCCTCCGCCAGCAGCCCGCGCCGGCGTACGTCCTCCAGTTCCTCGGTGAGCCGCTGCACGTCCTGGCGGAGCTTGTCGCGCTCCTGGACCAGCTCCTCGCGGTCGGGGACGTTCATCTCCAGCTCGTCCGCGCGGGTGCGCTCCGCCGCCCACGCCCCTTCCAGCTGGCTCAGCCGCACCTCGAGGTCCGCGATCCGGTGCTGACGGTCGAGCAGCGCGTCGCCCAGTACGTCTTCCTGCACAGTGGACCGCCTCGACTCCCGGTCGGCGTCCGCCAGCTGGTGCTCCAGCAGTTCCATGGCGTGCGCGGGGGATCCGCTGGTGCGGACGGCCGCCCGGTGCAGCTCCCGGACCCGCTCGATGGCGGCCGGGGTGACCGCGGTGCCGCGCGACTCCGCGAGATCGGCGAAGAGGTCGAGGACGAATTCCCAGGGCGGGATGCGCGTACCGCTCAGATAGCGGGAGATGGTGCCCGCGTCCCGGAACCGGCGCGCGGCGTACCGGCGGACCGACACCCCGAGTCCGGAGAACAGTTCGCGCAGTGTCTGTGCGAATGTCCGGCACTCCTCGGTCAGTCCGTCGGCCAGCGGCCGCAATTCACCCATGCCCCGCTCCGTCCCCGCCGCGCCGCGGCCTCCCGTGCTCCTCCCGCACGGCCGTCGCCACCGGCACCGCCGTCCGTACCGTTCGTACCATCCGTGCCGTTCGTGCCGACCCGTGCTGACCACCCTCCCACGCGGCCCCGCCGGAACGGTCCCATCTCCGTTCAGGCATCGGAATCAGCCACCAAGCGATCAAAGAACGACACCGCCGCACCGAAGACGGCACCGCCGCACAGGACGCACCGCGCGGAGTCGACCCCGGCCAGTGCCGACAGCACCCCCGCCCCCACCCCGGCGAGCACCCCGAGCAACAGCACCAGTGCCGCCCTCGGCGTCAACAGCGAACCCTTCACCACGGACCTCCCGTTCCACGGCCGGGCACCGGCCCGGCTCGGCCCGGGCACGACGACCGGCCGGGACGAGCACAGCGTGGGACACCGGGCGGGTGTTGCGCGCGGCAACACCTGGAGCGGCAACAGAAGAGGGTGGTTCAGCAGAATGACCTACTGGTACATTGCAATGAACGATGACGCGCAGGCTAGGAGAGACGTGACCCCCGACATCAAGACATGGCTCGACACCGTCACCATCGACCCCGCCGTGCGGGAGCTGCGGCCCGACTACCGCGCGCTGGTCATCGTCGCCGAAGGGCTGCGGCCCGGGCCGAGCGACGCCTTCAGCGAGGAACTGCTCGCCGCCGCCGAGGCGAGCGCCCTCGCCCGCACCGGGGACGGGGCAGCCGGGCACCCGCACGTGGCCGCCTGGCGCGAGGCGTTCCGCGACTTCGGCGCGAAGCCGCAGCGCACCCGCCCCAGCGTGGACGGGCTGCTGCGCCGCGTGCCCGCCGGGCTGCCCCGGGTGGACCGCCTCACGGACATCTACAACGCGATCTCCGTCGCCCACGGCATTCCGCTGGGCGGCGAGGACCTCGACCACTACCGGGGGCCCGCCTTCCTCACCCGGGCCGACGGCACCGAGTCCTTCGGGACCACCGCGGCGGGCGAGGCCGTCGTGGAGCACCCCGAACCCGGCGAGGTCGTGTGGCGCGACGACGCGGGCGTCACCTGCCGCCGCTGGAACTGGCGCCAGTGCACCCGTACCCGCCTCACCCACGACACCACCCGGGCCGTCTTCATCCTCGACGCGCTCGCCCCGCTGTCGGACGAGGCCCTGGCGGAGGCCGGCGAGGCCCTCGTGGCGGCGCTCGTCGCCGACGACCCGGGTGTGCGGACCTGCTCCCGCCTGGTGTGAGCCCGGGGTGAGGCCGGGCTAGGGCGCCCCGAGTCCGGCCGCGGCGGCCCCGAATTCCCGGACCGCGTCCTCGACGATCGTCTCCAGCCGCTCGTGGTGCGCTCCCCGCCAGTACACGCGGTCACAGGCGGTGCACTGCGCGAAGACGTCGTACGTGCGCTGCGTGCCGTGCTCCAGCAGCTCGCTGACGGCCTCCTTGTCGGCGTCCCGCAGCTCGCCGTTGCACGCGGTGCACCGGGTCCACGGCTCCAGACGCGGCGCGAAGCGGCCGAGCACGTCCCGCAGCTGCTCCTCGGGGCGGTCGCTGTAGACGTACGCCCCCGCCCAGATCTCCCGGCGCCGCAGCAGGCCCCGGTCCCGGGAGAGCAGCACCCTCCGTTCGGCGGCGGACAGCGCGGCCAGCGCCGGGTCGCCGATGTCCTCGGCCTCGTACGCCGCGTCCACCCCCAGCAGTCGCAGCCGCCGGGCCAGGGTCCCCAGGTGCACATCCAGCAGGAACCGCAGCGGTGCTCCCGGCACGGGCTGCGGGCGCGCGGGGGCGTGCACCTCGACGGACTCTCCCGCGCCCGGCACGTGGGCCACCGGCACCTCCCGGCCGTCGACGAGCAGCCGGCCGACCTCGGTGAGCGGGATGCCGAGCGATTCGACGACGTGTCCCAGGGTCGACACTCCGTCGGTGACGACGGCCGCCCGTTCGCCGCGCCGCTCGGCGGCGACGAAGAGCTTCAGTTCCGGGGCGACGCTGATGTGGATCTCGGGTCCGTTCACCTCTTCAGGATGCCATTCGCGCCGTGCGCGCCGGCGGTCGGGCGTCGCCCGCCGGAGGTCAACGGACCTGGCCCGTGAGGTCGACGCCGAGCAGGGCCTCGATCCCGGCCACCGTGTCGGCGGGCTCGGTGGCGCGGACGACGGCCATCCCCAGCTCTTGGGCGGGGGTGAGGTTGCGGGCAGAGTCGTCGACGAACACACAGGCCTCGGCGGGCAGTTCCATCAGACCCAGCATGATGGTGTAGAGCCCGGGGTCGGGCTTGCGCATCCGGTAGCGGCCGGAGAGCAGCACCGCGTCGTAGGACGTGTCGAGTTCGTACCCGGCGTACGGGTCGTACGGTTCGGAGCCGAGGCTGTTGGACAGGACGCCGACCCGCACCCCGGCCCGTCGGGCGGCCCGCGCGGCGCCGGTCAGCGTCGGCTCGGGGCGGAGGTCCGCGAGGGCCCGGCCGAGCAGGTTGACCGGGTCGACTCCGAGGAGGGGCGCGGTGTGTTCGTTCCACTCCTCCTGGGTGATCACCCCGCGCTCCAGGTCCGCGAAGAGTTCGCGTCCCACCGGATCCACCGAGACGGCGTTCAGGAAGGCGTCCGGGGCCAGTCCCTCGCGCAGGCAGAAGGCGCGGGTGCAGGCGGCGACGGAGGTGGTCAGCACCCCGCCGAAGTCGAGGATCAGGCCCTTGCCCGGCGGCGTGGCCCCGGGACCGGACGGCGGAGTGGACATGTGCGGCTCCTCACCCTGGAACAACCCTCGTTCACGCTGTGTGCCCGATCGTGGTGGGCCGTCGCCACCCGCGTCAACGACGCCTGGGACCCCCGTTGCCCCACCGACGTGGAGTGACGGGCAGTGACGCGGGTGAGGGGGATTCGGGACGGACGCCGCGTGTCCGGACCGGTCCGTACGGATAGAGATGTGGGCGACATCAGCGGATACAGGAGGGGGACGTCCGCGTCATGGCCTGGGTCAAGACCGCCACGATCCTGAACGACGCCCACGGGACGCGCCAGGAGATCCTCAGCACCCTCGGCGCCCGGTTCACCGAAGTGCGCACCACTCTGGCCACACTGGTGGGACTGTCGGAGGCCATAGCCGCCGGCGGGACCTGGCTGCGCGAGAATCATGGAGCCCTGCACAGGAAACTCGACCGGGCCCTCGAGGAGATCGAGCAACTCCGCGCCGACTGCGCGGCCCTGAGCGACCTCGTCGACGCCCGCACCACCCCGCCCGCCGAAACCGTCGAGCGGCAGACCGTCCCTCCCGCAGCGCAGCCCCTCCCCCGTCACCCGACCACCCCTGACGGGACGACACACACCGAAGCCCCCGATGCCGCGCGGCTCCGGCGGCTGCTCCGTCGGGCCGCCGGTGTCTCCTCCGCCAGGCTCGTCTGTCACCGCGACACCTGGGCCTTCCTCCTCGAACAGACCGCGTGCGACCCGCATTTCCGCGCGCCCGGCCCGGTCGACGACGAGCACGAGGGGAGGGTGGAGGTCACCCTCTCGGGCCGGAGCCTCATCGCCGTGCTCCTCTCCCTCTTCCGTACGTCCCAGGAAGAGGACATCGAGCGGCTCGGCGACCTTGCCATGGCCGCCGAGCTGTACGAGCGCAGCGCCGACGCGCTGGAGCACACCGACTCCGCCGACCGCTACGGGCCCCAGGTGGTCATCGTCCTCGACGACCGGGCGGGCCCCGCCCCGGCCGAGGGGGACGAGGGACGCGCCGTCTGAGCTGTCGTCTGAGGCGGCCGTCGCCCCCACGATTTCGCGTGTGCGTCCCCCCTTCACCCGGGCGGGTCGTTTGGCGACGGGCGTTCTGGCAATGCTGCGGTCCTATCGATCACGGGCACGTCGGATCAGTGGAGGCCACCATCAGCGGCACCTGGAGCATGGGCAGGCGGATCGGGATCACCAGCGCGACTCTGGCGGCGATGGCCGTCGTCGCCTCGGCGGGGACGACACCCGCGCTGGCGACGCCGGACTGTTTCGACCGCGAGACAAAGCCGTACACCTCAGTGGTGGACAGCCACCTCCACTTCCGCCCCTTCGGCGGCCGGGCCATCTCGTTCGACGAACTCACGGGCTATCTGCGCAAGAGCGGCGTCCGCCACGCGAGCATGTACGGCATCGGGCAGACGCTGCCCGTGAACTCCGACTGCACCTACTACCTGGACTGCCCCGGAACGCCCGTGGTGCCCAGCATGAAGAACGACTTCGTCAACGCCGGGAACTACATGGAGGCGAAGCCCAAGGACCCCGGCCTCACGCTCTCCATGACCTTCATGGACCTCAACCACCCCGAGACCGTCCCACCCGGGATCTCCCTCTACGACAAGGAATTCCCGGGCATGTTCCGGTGGGCGGGAGAGGTCAACCTCGTCAAGCAGGCGCTGTTCCCCAACCGCCATGAGCCCGCGTCGAGCGAGAACATCAGGAATTGGGCGCCGTTCATGAAGGTGCTGCGGGACCGCGGCATGCCGATCACCATCCACTCGGACATCGGGAGCGACCGGGAGCCGACGAAGTACCTCCACCTGATGGAGGAGACCCTTCGGCGCTACCCGCGGAACGAGATCGTGTGGGCGCACATGGGGCTCTCCAAGGAACTGTCCGCCATGGATCCCGACCAGCACATCCGCATCGTGAAGCGGCTCCTCGACACGTATCCCCGGCTGACCCTCGATCTGAGCTGGCGCGTGCTGGAGGACCAGTACTTCAGCAAGCCGGGCGTCAGGCAGAAGTACGCGGCATTCTTCGACCGGTACCCCACCAGAGCCATCCCGGGAACCGACTTCGTAGCGGCCGGGAACAAGGACTACCAGGTCTACGAGGAAGAGCTCGAGGTCACCAGCCGCATCAACAAGGCCCTGGGGGACGAGGCGTTCCGCGGCATCGCTCTCGGAGCGAACTACTTCCGGCTGCTCGGCATGAAGGAGACGGCCCCGCAGGTGTGCCGGGCGGGGTGATCCCATCGGTGGGGCCGACGTGGCGTCGGCGGTGGGAGGGTCGCGGTCACGTTCCCCTCCCGCCGGGCGCCGCGCACAATGTCCCCATGCCGTACGACGAGAAGAACCCGCTGCGCCAACTCTCGCTCGACGAACTGCGCCTGCGGACGAGCGCCAAATGGCGCACGTACCCGCCGGACGTGCTGCCGCTGTGGCTGGCCGAGATGGACGTACCCGTCGCCGAGCCCGTGGCGCGGGCGCTGGTGGACGCGGTCTCGCTGGGCGATACGGGATACCCGGTGGGGACGGGGTACGCAAAGGCGCTGGACGCGTTCGCGCGGGAGCGGTGGGGCTGGGACGGGGTGGTGGCGGAGCGGACGGCGATCGTGCCGGACGTGATGCTGGGCGTGGTCGAGATGCTGAAGCTGGTGACCGGGCCCGGGGACGCGGTGGTGGTGAGTCCTCCGGTCTATCCCCCGTTCTTCCCGTTCGTGGAGAATATGGACCGGCGGGTGCTCGAGGCGCCGCTGGGCGACGGGCACCGGCTCGACCCTGCTGCCCTGCGGGCGGCGTTCCGCGAGGCGGTGGCGGGTGGGCGGCGCGCGGCGTATCTGCTGTGCAGTCCGCACAACCCGACCGGCACCGTACACACCTGCCAGGAGCTGGCAGCCCTGGCGGAGCTGGCGAACCACTACGGCGTGCGGGTCGTCGTCGACGAGATCCACGCACCCCTCGTGCCGCCGGGCACCCGGTTCGTGCCGTATCTGTCGGTGCCCGGCGCGGACGGGGCGTTCTCCTTGATGTCGGCGTCGAAGGCGTGGCATCTGGCGGGGCTCAAGGCGGCGCTGGCCATCGCGGGCCCCGCCGCCACGGACGACCTGGCCCGGCTGCCCTACGAGGTGAGCCACGGCCCGGGCCACCTCGGCATCATCGCCCACACCGCGGCCCTTCGGTACGGCGGCGAGTGGCTCGACGCGGTACTGGCCGGCCTGGACGAGAACAGGCGGCTGCTCGCCGACCTGCTGGCGCGGCATCTGCCGGACGTGCGGTACACGCCGCCGGAGGGCACCTATCTGGCGTGGCTGGACTGCCGGGCGCTCGGCCTGGGCGACGACCCGGCCGCCGTCTTCCTGGAACGGGGGCGGGTCGCGCTGATCGGCGGCGCCGATTTCGGCACGGGAGGAGCCGGGCACGTACGGATGAACCTCGCCACGTCACCGGAAGTGATCACGGAGGCCGTACGGCGGATGGCGGCCGCGCTCGACCGGGGGTGAGGCGGGCCGCTGTCCGTCAGTCGTCGAGCGCGGCGGCCACGACGGGCCCGAGGTGCGCGAATTCCGGTGGGAGCGTGCCGAGCAGCCGGCGCTCGACGGTTCTTCCGGGGTCGGCCAGCGTCACGTCGCCCATGGTGATCCAGCCGCTGAAGACGTGCCGGACCGCCTCGGAATCCCTGACCGTGAACCCCCGGTATCCGAGGCCCGGGGCCGGGGGCGGCTTCGCGTCCACCCGGGCGAGTCCGGCGAGGAGTGCCCGGAAGGCTGCCGCCGCGCCGGGGTCCAGCGGCCAGCGCGGATCGGGGCGACCACTGAAGAGGTGCAGTTCCACGATCACCGGTGCGTGCCGCTCCCATCGGTCGGGGCGTCCACCGGCTCAGTTGATGACGACGGACTTGCCCGCGTAGAAGTACCCGCAGAAGTCGGTGTAGCCGCCCCGGTCGCAGGTCTCGGGATCGGTGATGAGGGCGCCTCTGTTGTCGTAGTTCCGCGCGGCCGTGGAGCCGGGTTTGTGCCCCCAGAAGTCACCGCGCTGCTCGCGGTACCAGTGGTAGTCCACGCCGGGCCAGATCACGAGGGCCATGAGGCGGCGCGGGTACTCGCTGTCGGGCAGGCAGTCGAAGCGGCGGACCAGGCCGTCGGCGAGTGCGGCCTGGGTGACGTCCGGACAGGCCATGACGTCGGTCTGGGCGCCATGGGCGCGGCCGGGCTGGGCGAAGGTGTCCGTGCGGTAGTTGCGCGCGTAGTTGTAACAGTTGTTGTAGGGCTGCACTTCCGGGCGGTTCCAGAAGTCGGGGTTGAACTCACTGACCTCGTAGAAGCAGCCGGCGTCGATCGGCTCGTCCTCCCTGATGGTGGAGCGCAGCGAGTTCGACGGGAAGAGCGGCGGCCGGAACCACTCCGGCGGGTCCTGGAAGAACCGGTCCATCTGCTCAAGGACGAGGTCGCGCGTCGTGTCGTCGAGGGGCGTCTCGGCGTGCCCGGGCAGCTTGAACGCGCGGTACCGGGGCATGTCCGCGACGATCCGTCGCGCCAGCTCGGCCGAGCGCCGGGGGTCGGGGGCGCCGATGGTGCCGAGGGTGAAGGTGCGGGGCAGGGAGTCGGGCCAGGACTCGTCGTCGCTCATCGAGGAGATGACGACCTCGCGGTATCCGAGACCGCCGTAGCCCGCTCCGGACAGGCCGACCGCTTCGTCGGCCACGGCCGCGATCTCCTCCAGCAGCGCGCCCGCCGCGTCCTCGTCGGAGACGACCCAGGCGGGGTTGGGACGGCCGGAGAAGATATCGACATCCACCCGCAACATCATCCGTCTCCTTCGTCCTCGGCGTCCCGCTCCGCCTCGACGCTATGGCGGCGCGGCGGATGCGGCCCGTGCTCGGGGGCCGAACGGGCGAGGGGGCCGGCCCGGGATTCCCCGGACCGGCCCCCTCGCCGGGTGACGTCTGTCCTAGCCGCGCGGGGTGAGCTCCGCCATCGGACCCCAGCCGGTGCCCGGGACCTCGACGTTGATGATCTCGGGCGTCTTGGCGATCACGTCGGGCATCCATGCCATGGCGGTCTTGAAGTGCTCGGAGTTCACGTGCTCCTCGCCGGCCCGGGCGTCCTTGAAGGCCTCGACCAGGACGAACTGGTGGGGGTTGTCCACGCTCTTGGACCACTCGTAGAAGACGTTGCCCGGCTCCTGCCGGGTGGCCTGCGTGAAGTCGTCGACGAGCGTCAGCCACTCGTCGCTGCGCTCGGGGCGGACGGTGAATTTGACGACGATGAAGATCATGGAGTGCTCCCGTTGCTTCCGGACGGTGGGCTCGGCGGCCGGGCCGGGTGGCCACGCGCGTGACCCGGGGCCGCCCCGCCGCGTCGTGGCGGGGACGTCCCCGCCACAACCTCCACCATCCTGCCGGGAGGGTCGCCGGACCGCGCAGCGGAAGGGCGGGGATTCCGGCCCTGCCGGAAAATCGGGCCCCGGCCGCGGCTCACGCCGGGACGAGCCGCAGTGCCTCGGTGGTGGCGGTCGTGGTCATCGCCCAGTCGCTGATGTGCCGGTGGTCGTCGTGGCGCTCCTGGCGGTAGCGGCCCGCGGAGACACCGTAGGCGCGCTTGAAGGCCGTGGCGAAGGCGAACTGCGAGGTGTAGCCGACCCGTTGGGCCACCGCCGCCAGCGGTGCGTCGCTCTCGCGCAGGAGGCTGGCCGCGAGCGTCAGCCGCCACCAGGTGAGGTAGGTCAGCGGGGGCCTGCCGACGAGGGTGGTGAACCGGCGGGCGAACGCCGCCCGGGACAGTCCCGCCCGGCCGGCGAGGTCCGCCACCGTCCACGGCAGCGCCGGGTCGTCGTGGACCGTGCGCAGCGCGGCGCCGATGGCCGGGTCGGCCAGGGCCCGGCACCAGCCGGTGCCCGGCCGGGCGGACCGTTCGTCGAACCAGGCGCGCATCAGGTAGATGAGCAGCAGGTCCAGCAGCGCGGGCAGAGTGGCGTCCGTGCCCTGCCCCGGTGACCGCAGTTCGTCGCCGAGCAGGGTGACAGTCGCGCGCAGCGACGGGTGGCGTCCCTGGTGGGCGGGCAGGTGGATGACCTCGGGGAAGTCGGCGAGCAGGGGGTGCGCCCGGGTCTGGTCCAGCCGGTAGGCGCCGCAGAGCAGGACCAGCGGGGCGTGGGACGGGTCGGCCTGCGGGTCGCCGCAGGACACGGCCACCGCGTCGGACGGCATGTCCGCCGGGTCGTCGCAGCCGGTCAGCGCGTGGGGCGTGCCGTGCGGCAGGAACACCACGTCACCCGTGGCGAGCGGGATCGGCTCGCCGCCGCCGTGGGGCAGCATCAGACAGCTCCCCCGCAGCACCACGTGGAATCCGGCGCCCGCGAAGGGCTCGATGTCCGTCCGCCATCGTCCCTGCCTGCCGGAGAGCGCCGAATAGGGCCGCCCGGTGCGCAGGGCGGCGACGGCGTCGCTGAGTACGTCCATGAGGTGAGTATGCGGAAGACCGCGTCGCGCTCCGCCCACCCGGCAGCCACTGAGACGATGGCGTATAGATCGGGCACGATCACTTATTGGCCGTCTCGCGCTCGCTCTCTAACGTCGAGGGCATGCAGACAATCACCTTGGGCGCGGTGGACATCACCCGCGTCGTCGAATGGCACGCCCCGGTCGCCCCCACCTCCGCCATCTTCCCCGGCAGCACCCCGCAGATGTGGCGGGAGAACGAATCGCTGCTGGTTCCGGACTTCTGGACGCCCGGGACCGACGAACTCGTGGCGAACGTGCAGACGTGGGTGCTGCGCAGTGAGGGCCGTACGATCCTCGTCGACACGGGCATCGGCAACGACAAGGCCCGGCCGCACATGCCCGCCTGGTCACACCTGCGGACCGACTTCCTCGGGCAGCTGGCCGCCGTCGGGGTCCGCCCCGAGGACGTGGACATCGTCGTGAACACCCATGTGCACTCGGACCATGTGGGCTGGAACACCCGGCTGGTGGACGGCGCGTGGGTGCCCACCTTCCCGAACGCCACCTATGTGATCGCCAAGGCCGACTTCGACTACTGGAATCCGGTCAACAACCACCCCAAGCGGGGTTCTCTCGGCGGTGTCGGCGTGGCGCTGGCCGGCGGTGACATGTTCGAGGACAGCGTCGCGCCGGTGCACCGGGCGGGTCAGACGCTGTTGTGGGAGGACGAGTACCGCATCGACGCGCATCTGAGTCTGCGGCTCGCCCCCGGGCACACCCCGGGGTCGTCGGTACTGCAGTTGGCGTCGGGCACGGAGCGCGCCCTGTTCATCGGCGACCTCGTGCACAGCCCGCTGCAGTTCGTCGAACCCGACTGCGACACCTGCCTGAGCGAGGACCAGGAGGAGGCCATCCGATCGCGCCGCCGGATCCTGGAACAGGCCGCCGACACCCGCTCCTTGGTGTTCCCGGCGCATCTGCCGGGCCACGGTGCGGCCGAAATCCGCCGCGAGGGCAGCAAGTTCGCACTGGAGCGCTGGGCGGCGTTCGACCGGACCCGCTGAAGCCCGCGCCACGGTGCTCCGCGGGGGTCCCGCACGGGCCGCGACGGGGCGACGGACCCGGCTCCGAGCCACCCTTCCGGGGCCGGGCCCGGCTCCGCGCGGGCCCCGACGGCGGCGAGGGCGGGCACCGGGCCGGGGGCTACTCCATTCACCGACTGTCCGTCACCTGACGCGCAGCCAGGTGCGGCAACGGCACCTTCCTGGACGAATGCTGACGATGAATTTCCCGGCGTCGGTCCCGGCCGCCACGGGACTGCGCCGGCCGGGGCCGACGCCACCCGGACGGCTCACAGACCGCCGTGGCGCCCGGATGACGCACGAGAAAACTCCCGATTGCGGGGGACGGGGGCCCGACGCAGGGTGGCGTCAAGATCCCCAACTTAAGGAGTTCTCCATGGGCGCTACTCGCGGGACCAGCCTCTTCGTCGTCGGTGCCGTCCTGGGCTCGCTCGCCCTCGGAACGGCGGGCGGCACCGCGGCCGCTACCGCACGATCGGCTGCCCCGGGCGCGGTGGACACCGCCGCGTCCGCCCCGACCGCCGACGAACTGCGCAAGGCCGCCGGCGAGGCCCTCAAGGCCATGGACGAGGACGAGACCCTCCAGGAGGCCGCGGAGACCGTGCGGCGCTGCTCCGCGGCACCCGCCCTCCCCGAGGAACCGGGGCGGGACTGCGTCGAGACCGAGCACCACCACGACTCCCTCCTCAGAGCCCGGGCCGAACTGGAGAAGCAGGCGGCCGAACCGGCCCCGGACCGCGGCGTGATCATCAAGGCGGTGGAGCTGGCCGACGCGGCCAGGAACGGGCTGCTCGCCCGCCAGCCCAAGAGCGGGCCCCAGGACGGCAGCAGGGACGGCGCGACGGACGCCGTCGGCGGTCTGCTCTCCGTCGTCACCGGTGTGGTGAGCGGACTGCTGGGGACCGTCACCGGCTTGGTGGGCACGGTGACCGGACTGCTGACCGGCCTGGTGGGCGGGCTGCTGGGCTGAGGCCGCCGGCCCACAGGCGGGGCTCCTCCCCGGCAGGAGCCCCATGCCGGGCGCGGCCCTTCTCACCCCGCCCCGGTGGTCAGGCGCGGGGCCAGGTCGTCGGCGTCGGGCAGGCCGAGGCCGTGGAAGATGCCATGCGCCTTCCGGAAGCAGACCGTCGCCTCGCCGGTCCGCCCCTGTGCCGCGTGGGCGTGGCCGAGCTGGGCGAGTGCGCGACCGAGGAAATAGCCGTCGCCGTGCCGCTCGGCGATGTCACGGGCCGTCTCGGCGTACTCGGCGGCCTCGGCCGGCCGGCCCGCGAAGTTGTACGCCTGGGCGAGCGCCCCGAGCAGCAGGGACTCGCGGTACAGGGAGCCCGTCTCCCGCCACAGCCGCAGACTCTCGTGGAGGCAGTCGAGGGACTCCTCGGTGCGGCCGGTCCACAGGCAGACCTGCGAGAGGTTGTGCAGCGCGTTCGCCTCCCCGGCCCGGTCGCCCGTCGCCCGGGTGAGGGCGACCGCTTCCCGGGCGGTGGTCACCGCCTCCTCCGGCTCCCCCGTGGCCAGCTGTGCGAGGGCGAGGAAGCCCAGGGCGTAGGCCTCGCTGCCACGGCTGTGCACGGCCCGGCTCAGCGCGAGCGCCTCGGTGAGCATGTCGTGCGCGGCGGTGAAGTGGCGGCGGGCGAGCGCGCAGCCGCCGAGCGCGATCAGCGCGGGGCCCAGCAGCGCCCGGTCCCCCGCGGCCCGGCACAGCTCGATCACCCGCTCGAATTCGGGGACGGCCGGGCCGAGTTCGAAGCGCTGGCTCACCGCGCCGCCCAGCATGTACCGGGCGCGGGCTTCCGCCCTGGTGTCACCCGCCCGTTCGGCGGCCTCGCACACGGCCCGGGCGGCGCGCTCCAGGCCGTAGGGCCGGGCGCCCACCCGGCCGAGCGGGTCCACGGCCACCAGCAGATCGGCGCAGACGGCCAGTGGCACCCGCCCGTCGCGCGCGCCCTGTTCGATCACACCGAGGAGGGACGCCTGGGTGTCCACCAGCCAGCCCGTGGCCTCCTGCTGGGTGGCGAAGGCGAGTCCGGCGGAGGGGGGCGGGGCCAGGTCGCCGGAGAAACCGGGGAACACATCGTCCGGCATCGTCGTGCGGTGGGCGTTGCGGGCGGTGGACAGGAGGAAGTGGAGCAGCCGGGTGAGCGCCGCCGTCCGCTCGCTCTCCGGTGTCTCCTCGGCGGCGGCCTGGCGGGCGAACAGCCGCAGCAGGTCGTGGTAGCGGTAGCGGCCGGGCGAGAGGGACTCCAGCAGGTTCAGGTCGACCAGAGCCTCGCACAGCTCCTCGGCGACCCGCCACGGCCGGTCCAGGACCGCCACCGCTTCGGGCAGCGTCATCTCGGGTACGTCCGGCAGGGCCAGCAGCCGGAAGGCACGGGACTGTTCACCGTCGAGCAGGCCCGCGCCCAGCCGGAACGTGGTCTCCACCGCCGCGTCCTCGACCCGTAGCACGCGGAGCCTGCGCCGCTCGTCGGCCAGCAGCGCGGCGGTTTGCGCGAGGGTGCGGTCCGGGCCGGCCACCAGCCGGGCCGCCACGATGCGCAGCGCGAGCGGCAGCCCGCCGCAGGACTCGACGACCTCCGCCGCGGCCTGCGGCTCGGCGTGCACCCGCTCCTCCCCCACGATGCGGGCGAGGAGCGCCAGCGCCTCCCGGGGCACCATCGGACGGAGGTCCACAAGGGTGGCGCCGGTGAGCCCCGCGAGGCGTGAACGGCTGGTCAGCAGCACGGCGGTGCCCGGCGAGCCGGGCAGCAGGTCGCGTATCTGGGCCAGGTCGCGGGCGTTGTCCAGCACGACGAGCACCCTGCGGCCGGCGAGCCGGGAGCGGTAGAGGGCGGCCCGCTCGTCGGGCAGCGCCGGGACATGGCCGGCGGGGACGCCCAGGGCGCGCAGGAACCGGTCGAGTACGTGCATGGGTTCGGCGGGCCGGGGGTCGGTGCCGCGCAGGTCGGCGTACAGCTGGCCGTCGGGGAATCGGTCCCGCGTCCGGTGGGCGACGTGGACGGCGAGGGTCGTCTTGCCGACGCCGCCCATGCCGCTGATGGCGCTCAGCGCCACGATCCGGCCGCTGTCGAGGGCCGCGCACAGGCGGGCGACGCCTTCCTCGCGCCCGGTGAAGTCATCGGTGTCGTAGGGAAGTTGGGCGGGAAGCGGGGAGGTGGCGGCGAGCCGCAGCAAGCCGGCGGGGTCCGCGGGGCCCGGTTCGGCGGCCAGGACGCGTCGTTGCAGACGGGCCAGGCCGGGGCCCGGCTCCACCCCGAGCTGGTCGGCCAGACAGCGGCGGGCGCGGGCGTAGACCTCGAGCGCGTCGGCTTGGCGGCCGGCCCGGTACAGCGCGGTCATCAGCAGTTCCTGGATCCGCTCCCGCCAGGGGTGTTCGGCCGCGAGCACGCCGAGCGCGGCGATCGCCGCGGTGTGCCCGCCGAGTTCGGTCTCCACTTCCCAGCGCTCTTCCAGCACGGTCAGCCGCCGCTCGGTGAGCCGGCCGCGCTCGGCGTGCGCGTACGGGCCGGGGACACCCGCCAGGGGCGCCCCGGCCCACAGGGCGAGCGCCGAGTCGAGCAGTTCGCGTGCTTCTTCCAGGCGTCCGGCGGCGCGGGCCCGCCCGGCGTCCGCGGCGCGCTGTTCGAAGACGGCGAGGTCGAGTGCCCCGGGCTCCGGGCGGAGGGCGTAGCCGCCGTCGGCCGAGACGAGGACCCGGGCCCGGCCGCGGGGGCCGCGTCCGGGTTCGAGCAGGCGCCGCAGCCCGGAGATGTGGGTGCGCAGCGCGCCCGCCGCGCGGGGTGGCGCGTCGTCTCCCCAGACGGCGCCGATGAGTTCCCGCGCGGACGCGGGTCTGCCCGCGCGCAGCACGAGTGCGGCGAGCACGGCCTGGGTGCGGGGTGCGCTCAGGGGCACATCGTGCTCGCCGTGCCAGGCCCGGAGCGGGCCGAGCACGGCGAAGCGGAGTGCGGGCGGGCCGCCCGGGGCGGGATCCGGGGTGGGGGGCGCGGTCATGGTGTTCTCCGTGGTTCGGGACAGCCCGGGGAAGGCCGGAAGTCCGATGGGGAGCGAGCCGGGGAGTTCGATGGGGGAAGCCGGGAGTCCCGTGGGGGGGCGCTCGGCCGTGGGCGCTGTCGCTAGTCGACGGGCCGCGCGGCCGCTTCCTCGCGGGCGCTGTCACCGGCGCTCTCGCGGGCGCTGTCACGGGCCAGGAGTACGCGCAGGTCGTCGGCCTCCGGGACGCCCAGGCGCAGGAAGATCTCGTAGGCGGCGAGCCGGCTCGCCCGCGCCCGGTCGGGGTGGTGCAGCAGATCGAGCGCCTGGCCGAGGACGGCGAACGCCTTGGCCAGGCCCCATGCGTCCCGGACCTCCTCCAGCGTGGCGACGGCCCGCTCCGCATGGCGGACGGCCCGCTCCGGGGCCCCGGCGGCCAGGTCGTTCTCGGCCATGCGGAAGAGAGTGAGCCCTTCCCACAGCCGGTTGCGGTGCGCGCCGAAGAGGGTCAGCGCCTCGGTGAGCCGGGCCGCCGATTCCTCGGTCCGGCCGGTGCCGGACAGGACGATGCCCAGTTGGTACAGCGCGTGGCCCACCAGGTGGGTGCTGCCGAGGGCGCGGTGCAGGGCGAGACCCTCCTCGGCCACCATGAGGGCCGGCTCCCGGTGGCCGAGAGCGAGATACACCCGGGCGAGCGCGCCGAAGGCGTTCGCCTCGCCGAACCGGTCACCGTTCGCGCGGAAGACGGCCAGGGCCTCGGACAGCCGCTCGCGCGCCGCATCGTGACGGCGCATGTGGTGGTCGCACCGGGACAGTTGCACCAGACAGTCGGCGGTGGTCAGCGGGTCGTCGGCGGCACGGCTCAGCGCCAGCGCCTCCCGGCAGACGGGAACGAGCTCGACGAGCCGGTCGGCGTGGTAGTACACCGAGCCGAGGACGAGATAGGCGCGGCCGGCGCTGCGCCGGTCGGCCGCCCGCAGCGCCCCGGCGATCACCGCCCGGGCGGCCTGCTCGAACTCGTGCCCGTGTGCCCCGTACTCGAACAGGCCGTCCATCATGAGCAGCAGGTCGGCGGCGGGGCCGACGGCGGGGGACGCGTCCGCGACCGTCTGGCCCACCGCCGCGAACAGGCAGGACGCCTCGGCGAAGAGCCAGTCGCGGGCGGCGTCGGCGCTGTCGAAGGTGAGGCCGGGGGCCGGGGAGGCGACGTCGCGGCGGCCCGACCCGGGGCTGGTGAGCAGATGGGAGGCGCGCGCCGTGGCGACGTAGAACTCCATGAGGCGGCGCAGCGCGTCGGCCCGCTGCCGCGGCGACTCCTCGGCTTCGGCGCGCACACGGGCGAAGAGGCGCAGCAGGTCGTGGAAGCGGTAGCGGCCGGGCGCCGGGGACTCCAGCAGGCTGGCGTCCACGAGCGCCTCGCACAGCGGTTCGGCTTCCCGCTCCACGAGGCCGAGGACCGCCGCGGCGGCGGCCGCCGAGATGTCCGTGCCGTCGGGGAGGGACAGCAGCCGGAAGGTCCGCCGGGCACGCTCGTCGAGCTGGTGGTAGCCGAGGGCGAAGGCGGCCTCGACCGCCAGGTCCGCGACGCGCAGCTCGGCCAGCCGGTGTTGCCGGTCGGCGAGCCGGTCGTTGAGGGTGGCGAGGGTCCACGTGGGGCGGGTGGCGAGCCGGGCGGCCACGATCCGTACGGCCAGCGGCAGGAAGCCGCAGGCGGAGACCAGTTGGGCGGCCGGTTCCGGCTCCGCCTCGGTCCGGTCCGTACCCACGACCCGCCCCAGGAGGGTGACCGCCTCCCGCGCGGTCATGACGTCGAGGTGCAGCAGGCGTGCGGACGGCAGGTCGCCCAGCTTGGCGCGGCTCGTGATCAGCACGGCGCACGAGGGGGTCCCGGGCAGGAAGGGCCGGACCTGGTCGGCGTCCCGGGCGTTGTCCAGCAGGATCAGCACCCGGCGGTCGGCCAGCTGGGTGCGGAAGCACGCGGCCCGCTCGGCCAGTCCGTCGGGTACGGCCGCGTCGTCCACGCCGAGCGCCCGGAGGAAGGAGCCGAGGACGGTGGCCGGGTCCGCCGGGTGTTGCCCGGTGCCCTGGAGATCGGCGTAGAACTGCCCGTGCGGGAAGTCCTCACGGACCCGGTGGGCGGCGTGCACGGCCAGGGCGCTCTTGCCCACCCCGCCGATGCCGGAGACCGCGACCGTGACGACCGCCTGCGGACGCTCGGGGACGAGGGCGCGGCACAGCTCGGCGACGGTCTCCCCGCGGCCGGTGAAATCCGCCAGGTCGCCGGGGAGTTGGGCGGGGACGGCCCGCTCCTCCGGGGTGACCGGGCCGGTGTCGGGGGCCGGCCCGTCCGGTGCTGCGGCCAGGATCCGCCGCTGGATCCCGACGAGCTCACGGCCGGGTTCGAGGCCGAGCTCCTCCGACAGGGCCGTGCGCGTCTCCTCGTACACGGCGAGCGCCTCGGCGCTGCGGCCGGCGCGGTGCAGGGCGATCAGGCGCAGCGCGCACAGCCGCTCGCGCAGCGGGTGCCGGGCGGTCAGCTCGGCCAGCTCCCGCAGGACGGCCTCGGAGGCGCCCAGCTCCAGATCGAGTTCGAGGCGGGTCTCGAGCGCCATCAGTCTGCGGTCGGCGAGCCGGTCGCGGCGGGAACGCACCTGGGCGCCGGTCAGACCGAGCAACGGCTCGTCGGTCCACAGCGCGAGCGCCGACCTCAGCAGGTCGCGGGCCTCCGTGAGCCGTCCGCAGGCCCGCGCGCGGGCGGCGGCGGCCACCTGGTCCTCGAACCGGGCCACGTCCAGCGCCTGCCGGGGTATCCGCAGGGCGTAGCCGTCGGACACGGACACCAGGAGCCGCGGGGCCACGCCCGGTCCCCGCTCCGGCTCCAGCAGCTTGCGCAGCCGGGAGACGTACGTCCGCAGCGCTCCGACGGCGCGGGGCGGCGGGTCCTCGCCCCAGATCGCGTCCACGAGCTCGGCGGCCGAGGCGGCGTGCCCCTGGCGCAGCAGCAATTCCGCGAGGAGTGTCCGCTGTTGCGGGGAGCCGAGCTCCAGGGCCTCGCCGTCGCGCCAGGCCCGCAGTCGGCCGAGTACGGCGAATGTCAGCCCGCCACCGTCGTTGACCATGCCTGTCCCCCAAAACCGCCGGACGCGGGCCGTTCCCGACCGAGCACCCGTTTCCCCGTTCAGTGCTCTGCACGCGGTTCCCCCCGGCACGCGCTCAGGGGCGAATCGTAACTCCGTGCTGTTCGACGAGCGCTGGACGACATGGGAAAGCGCAGGTCACGGGGGTTCAGAGGGGCGTTTTCAGCCAGGGTCCGGCATGCGGACAGGGCCCGCCGTCCTCTCCGGCAGCGCTCGGCCGCCACGGTGACGCCGCCGTGACGGGCGGGTGACGAGGTCCTCACTAACCTCGGCCGGGCCCAGTGGCCGAGCAGCAGGCACGGAACCAGGGGCACGCGGAGGGTTGCCCATGGCCGAGGCGGAAATCGTCGTCCAGCTTCGTACGCAGTCGCCCACCGAGCTCGCGGGGCCCGTCGGGGCCGCGCGGCCGGCGGACCTGCACGGCTGGCTGGCAGGGCGGTTCGGCGTCACCGCCGAGCCGCTCCACCCGGGCGGCGGCGACCCGGACTCGGCACGGTGGCTCAGGGTCGGCGTCCCCGCCGGCGCGGACGCCGAGGCCGTCGCGGCGGCCCTGCGCGCCCGCCCGGACGTCGAGGCCGCCTATGTGAAACCACCGGCAGACCTTCCGTAACGGGCGAAGGAGAGTGCTGTGGCACAGCGAACAGGTGCGGGAAACGGCGGGGGCGGCACGGCCCCTCCGCCCCAATCGCCTTCCGGGCGCGCCGAGCTGGTGTGCGTGACGCGCGCCGGTGCGGGTGTACGGATCACTCCTACCGGCGCGAGCGCCGACTCGGATGTCTCGGTGAGCGCTCTGCACGCCGTGGCCGCCGAAGCGGACGTCGTCATCAGTCCGCTGTTCGGCGCGGACCAGGACAGGCTGCTCGCCCAGGCGGAACGGGCGGCGGACGCACCGCCCCTCGACGACGACGCGCGCGAGGTCATCGACAGGATGGCGCGTTTCTACCAGGTGTCCGCCCCGGCCGACCGGCTGGAGGAACTGGCCGAGCGGCTGCGCTCCTCGGACGCCGTCGAAGCCGCCTACGTCAAACCCGGGGCGCAGCTCGCGACCCGGGAGAGCACGGCCAAGGCGTCGAAGAAATCGGGTACGGCCGGCGGAGCGGGCACCGGAAGCGAAGCGGTCCCGCCCCTCAACGACATGGTTCCCGCCGCGGCGGACGCCCCGCCCGTCACCCCGGACTTCACCGCCCGCCAGGGCTATCTCGACGCCGCACCGGGCGGGATCGACGCCCGCTACGCCTGGACGCGGCCGGGCGGCCGGGGCGCGGGGGTCCGGGTCATCGACTGCGAGTGGGGCTGGCGCTTCACCCACGAGGACCTGCTGAACAACCAGGGCGGCATCGTCTCCGGCACGGGCAGCACCGACACCGCGTTCGTCAACCACGGCACGGCCGTCCTCGGCGAGATCGGCGGGGACGTCAACACAATCGGTGTCACCGGCATTTCGCCCGACGCGGTGACCAGCGCCTCCGCGTTCTCCATCGCGACCTCCACCGCGATCCGCAACGCGGCCGACCGGCTCGGCCCGGGCGACATCATCCTGCTGGAGATCCACCGGCCCGGTCCCAACGCGACCGGCTCCGGCCAGCAGGGCTTCATCGCCGTCGAGTGGTGGCCGGACGACTTCCTGGCCATCCGCTACGCCGTCAACAAGGGCATCGTCGTGGTCGAGGCCGCGGGCAACGGCGCGGAGAACCTCGACGCCGCCGTCTACGACACCCCGCAGCCCGGCTTCCCCGCCTGGTGGCGCAACCCCTTCCGGCGCACCGCGCTGGACGCCGGCGCCGTGATCGTCGGCGCCGGGGCACCACCACCGGGCACCCACGGCGCCAACCACGGTCCCGACCGGTCGCGGCTGGACTTCTCCAACCACGGTGCGTGTGTGGACGCCCAGGGCTGGGGGCGGGAGGTGACCACCACCGGGTACGGCGATCTGCAGGGCGGCACCAACCAGGACCTGTGGTACACCGACCGGTTCAGCGGCACCTCCAGTGCCTCGCCGATCGTCGTCGGCGCGCTGGCCTCCACCCAGGGGGTCCTGCGGGCCCACGGCCGGATCCCGCTGTCCCCGGCGCGCGCCAGGGAGCTGCTGCGCGCAACCGGCTCGCCGCAGCAGGACGCGCCCGGCCGTCCGGCCACCCAGCGCATCGGCAACCGTCCCGACCTGCGGCAGCTGATCCCGGCCGCGTTGCAGACGGCCACCTGGGTCGGCGTCCAGTTCCGGGGCACCCTGGCGGGCAACCGGACCGGCCGTTGGTTCACCTACAACTGGCCCGCCCACTGGCACGTGGTGTGGACGGTCCAGCCGACCAGCGTCCGCCCCGGTGCGCCCCAGGTCCGCTGGCGGGTCCGGGTCGAGCGGGCCAGTGACGCGTATGCGACGTACTGGATCGACGTGACCAACCTCGTGGCCGACCCGGTCGACTTCGAGGCCCGGTTCGCGGTCCTCGGCTGGTGACGGCCGGCCGGTGAGTGCCGGACCGGACACGTCAGGCCGGGAACGTCGGCATCAAGGGATGCGGGATCGGGAGATACGGGATCGGGAGAGGAAGCAACGATGCGAGTAGGAACGCAGTTCACCGGAACGCTGGGCCCCGGGCAGACCGGACGCTGGTTCACCCACAGCTGGCCCCAGGAGTGGCATGTGATCTGGTACTTCATGCCGACGTCGCCCCAGTCCGGGGCCCCGCAGATCGAGTGGGAGACCACGGTGGAGCGGGCGTCCGCCACGGCGGTGACCTACTGGCTGACGGTGAAGAACATCAGTGGCGCGCAGATCAACTTCGAAGGCCGCTACGCGGTCCTCAACTAGTCCTCAGCCTCGTCTCACCCAGGGAGCCGTTCCATGAAGGTGCACATCACGGTCGCGGACGACGGCGGGCCCCCGGGCACCGCGGCGGTCACCACCCCGGCCACCGGCCCGGAGGCCACCGATGCCGGGGCCGCACCCGGCGCGACGGCCGGGGAGCCGGCCGCGGGCGCCGCCGGTCAGGGCACCGACGGGGGCGCGGCCCCCGGCTGGCTGACCGACCTCGTCCGGCTCGCCGACGCCGGTCGGGTGCCCCGGCCGGACGCCCCCGCGGGCCCCGGCCAGGAGGCGGGCAGCCAGGACGCGGGTGCCGCACCTGTCTCCGGCTGACCCGGGGACAGGAACGGAAAGGAAAAAGGGGTGCGGGGCGGTGGCGGAACGGACGACTGCCCCGCACCCCCGCCGTCCGCCCCGGGCACGGGTCCCGCGCGCCCGGCTCACCGTCACCTGTCGGCCGACCAGCCGTAAGGCGCATGTTCCCGGGCCTCTCACGTCACCGACTGTCCCTTGGCATGTGCCCCCAAACTCGGGCATCCTCGTCGTGGGGACCGGGACCGACGGGCACAGACCGGGTTCGTCACGCCGACCGCCCCCCAGTCAGGCAGCGCCAGGACGCGGCCGCCGCGCGGCACGTGCCGCGGGCGCCCGGTGGGGGGAGCCATGACCGATACACGGGGGAATTCCGACGTCCCACGCCAGCTGACCGCCGGGGAGCGGCACGCGCCCGCGCACCGGCCGGCGCAGCGGACGCCGGGCCGGGTCACGGTCGCCCTCCTCGGCGGATTCCGGCTCACCCTCGACGGCCGTGATGTGGAACTGCCGGGCGGGGCGCAACGGTTGGTGGCGGCCCTCGCGCTGAGCGGTCGGATGAGCCGCAGCCGACTGGCCGGGACGCTCTGGCCGGAGACCGAGGAGCACCGCGCCCTGGCCCGGCTGCGGACCGGTATCTGGCGGGTCAACCAGGCGGCCCCGGAGCTGGTGGTCACCGCCGTCGGTGAGATCGCCTTGCACACGCGCGCCGAGGTGGACGTCCGCGACGTGGTCGACCGTTCGCTGCGGGTGCTGCACGGCGGCGAGGTGGATGCGACGGCGTGGTCCCCGGGCGAGGACGCCGGGGATCTGCTGCCGGACTGGGAGGACGAATGGCTCGCCGACGCCCGCGAGCGGCTGCGCCAGATGCGCCTGCACGTCATGGAGACCGTGGCCGAGCGGCTGTGCGAGACGGGCTCCTACGGCCTCGCCATCGAGGTCGCGCTGACCGTGCTGCGCGCCGACATGCTGCGTGAGAGCGCGCACCGGGTGCTGGTGCGCGTCCACCTCGCCGAGGGCAACCTCGGCGAGGCCTGGCGTGCGTACGAGACATGTGTGCACGTCCTCGACCGCGAGCTGGGCGTACGCCCCACCCGGGCGACCAGCGATCTGCTCGCGGGCCGCCCACCGGGGGTACGACGGCGGGGGCTGAGCCATCCGCACTGAGCGCCCCGGCGCACAGGGTTCAGGCGCGGCTGAGGGCAGCGGCGCCGAAGGAGACGTCGAAACGGTCGCACCAGATGCTCACGCTGGTGTACCGGTCGAGGTCGAGCCCGGCGGGCAGGACATAGTTCTGGTCACCCTTGTTGCCCTTGAGCTTGCCGAGGCTCACGTGCGCCCCGTCGTCGAAGACCCGCCACCCGGCCGTGCCCTTCTTCACCGGCGCGTCGGCGACCAGGACCCGCAGATCGGGTCCGTTGCTGGTGTCGAGGTTCTCCAGTCGCAGCACGCGGGTCCCGTCGGCCAGGCGCAGGATCCGCACGCTGCCGCTGGTCGCGTGCTCGTGGCTGATCAGCTCCCCGGAGGCGAGGGTCCGCGCGGTCGCCGCCCCGGCGGCCGGTGCGTCCGCGACGGCGGGCAGCGCCTCCCGGACGGTCTCGTCGACCCACAGCTTCCACGGCTGAAACCAGAAAACCCCCGCCCCGACCGCCACCAACCCGGCGACCAGCACCCCGATCACGACCCGCTTGCTCATGACGCGCCGTATGCGTCCCATGTCCGTCTCCTCACACCCGCTGTGCCTTCATCCATTCAACGGCCTGCGGGGGCGTGGACCTCCTGGATTTCGATGACGAAAGTCTTACGGCGGCATCGCGAGGGGTGGTGACCTCGGCTCCAGCGCGCCGGCGCAGGCCGGTTCCTCCGCGCGTGGCCGCGGCCAAGCGGAATTCCGCACGGGGTGGAGATCTACCTGGCGCAGCTCTGGCTGAGGTGAACGTAGGTGCCCACCCACCCGGTTCCCCTTGATGCTCGGCCGGGGACCAAGGCATGCGACACGTTGGGTGAGCAGAATTGTCGGCGTCGGACAAGCCTCAGTGGTTGAACGTCTCGAAGGTGACGACTGCGGTGTCCTCGCCTTCCCAGCGGACGTCCACCTTCACCTTGTCTGCCTGAAGGCTGCCCGGCGGTCTGAGGATGTCAAGGGTGAGCCCTTCCTTCCGTTCCACCACGCTGTCGGACTCCACCCCGCCCGGCTGATCCCGCTCTCCGGAGAGCGAAGCGAGCCAGGGGCGGGCATCGGCGCGCGGCATGCGGAAGGTACCCGACTGGGTGTGGCCCGCGAGGCCGCCGCTGAGCTCGGTGCACCGTTGGTCGCCCGCGTGGTCGGGAAGCACCCAGCCCATGGCGTACATGGCCTCCGTGCAGGCCATCGGGCGTTCTTGAAAACCTTCGTGAACGGTGTCCTCGCCCCCGGTGAAGGCGTACGTCAGGCCACCCACGGCTGCAGTCGCGGCCAAGGCGACGAGCCACAGCGCCTTGCGGCGCTTCGGACGAGGGACGGGCGCTAAGGTCTCTGCGGCTATAGGCATCTGGAAAGTATGGCCCCATCGGTATGGCCACGGTTCAACCCAGGCGGCAGTTCAGGCCCCGGCCAACCGGTTCACGGCGGTGACGACCGGGGCCGTCCCGTCCTCCGCGCGGATGCGGGTGCCCAGGGCACGGGCCCGTTCCCGGTAGGAGGGATCGGTGGTGACGCGCAGCAGTGCGGCGGTCAGGGCGTCCGTGGTGATGCGGCGCAGCGGTACGGGCCGGGGTGCGACGCCCAGGGCGGTGAGGCGGGCTGCCCAGAATCCGGTGTCGAGCTGGAGGGGGAGCGGCACGGCGGGCACGCCCGCGCGCAGGGCTGCCGCCGTGGTGCCCGCTCCGGCGTGGTGCACCACGGCGGCGGTGTGCGGGAAGAGCGCGGCGTGCGGGAGTTCGCCGACGGTGAGCATGTCGTCGCCGTCGGCTTCCAGCCCGCTCCAGCCGCGCTGGATCACCCCGCGCAGCCCGGCCGCGCGCAGGGCCCGCACCACGGTCACGCCCAGCCGTGCCGGATCGGGTACGGGGATGCTGCCCAGCCCGACGAAGACGGGCGGCGGACCGGCGGCCATAAAGTCCTGGACGTGCGGGGGCAGTGCGGCGCCAGGTGGGTCGTGCTGCCACCAGTAGCCGTCGACGGTCAGTTCCGGGCGCCAGTCGCGGGGGCGGGGGACGACGAGGGGGCTGAAGCCGTGCCGGACGGGCCAGCGCTGCCGTTCGCGGGTGCGGCGGGCGGCGCGGGTGCTGCTGGGCGGCAGGCCGAGGCGGTCCCGCAGGGTGCGGGCGGTGCCGGAGTAGACGGCGTCAATGGCGACGTTCGCGGCCCGTGCGGCGATGCGGTTGCCGACCGGACCCAAGGAGCGGCAGCTCATGACGCTCGGGGCGAACTCGCGGGTGGGGTGCAGGGGTTGGAGGTAGACGCCCATGGCGGGCAGTCCCAACCCCTCGGCGAGGGTGTGCCCGAGCAGCTGCAGCGAGCTCGACACGAGCAGGACATCGGCCTTCTCCGCGCCCGCCAGCAGGCCGTCCGCCATCTGCCCCGCGCCCTGCCGGGCGAGCGCGAAGGCCCGGACCCGCTGCTCCACATCGTTGGCACTGCGCCGCAGCGCGCGCCCCCGCGCACTGTCCATCTCCGCCCGCGGGTCCACCGGCAGCGGATGGAACCCGATGCCCGCCTCCTCGGCGAGGGGCGCGAAGGGGGCGTGGGTGACCAGGGTGACCCGGTGCCCGGCCCGTTCCAGGGCGTGCCCCAGCCCGGTGTAGGGAGCCACGTCACCACGCGAACCAGCGGTCAACAGAGCCACTCTCATGCGCGGCAGTATGTCGCACCCGGCAACTGGCGTCAGCGGATTGGCAGTACAGCTGTTCGGGGCTCGTCATCGACACTCGCGGCCTAGGCCCGGCTGCCCCAGCGGACGACGTGTTTTGAGGGGGATCGACGGAAGCCAGGTCACCAGTCCTGCCCGGGGGGAGACGGCGAAGGCCAGCACCGCGGACGCCGCGCAGATCACCACGACCGCGCCGAGCTCGATGGCGGTGGTCCAGCCGATGTGGTCAGGGACCGGCCGGGCCTGGAGGCGCGGGCGCCGCCAGAGGGTGAGGAACAGCGCCAGGTGCAGCAGGCTGATCAGGGCGATGGTGGCGGCGTAGACGGCCACGGCCTCCGGCTCCGCACCACCGCACTCGGACAGCAAGGCGGTGGGGAACGGCAGCAGCGCCACCGCGCCGAGGCCGGCCAGTGTCAGGCGCACCACCAGGGTGTCGGTCCGCCGCACTCGCTCAAGGATCTGCCGCTGATCGCGCCAGAGGGCCCGTCACGCTAGGAGACGAGCGCCCCGGCCGACCGACGGCCACGCACCGCCGTCACCCGATCTCAGCAGTGGCCCTTCTCCACACAACGAGTCCAGAGCATCAGGCACCCGCCCATCACTGGCCCACCCTTCCGTCAATGCGCTCGCGCAACAGGTCGGCGTGCCCGCAATGACGGGCGTACTCGTCGATCCTGTGCACCATCAGCTCCCGCACCGCGATCCCGTCCTTCCCCACCCGCTCGCTCAGGTCCGGGTGCTCGGCCAGCGCGGCGTCGGTCGCGGCCTGCTCGCGCTCCAGATCGGCATACGCGGCGTCGACCACGGCCTGCTCGGCGACAGCCGCGTCGAAGTCCGCGTCGCGCTCGCCGTACAGCTTCGGCAGCGGGTCACCGTCACTGATCCAGTTGCGCCAGTCCCGTTCCACCTCGGCGAGGTGCCGCATCAGGCCGAGCAGCGACATCGTCGACGGCGGAACCGACCGACGGGCCAGTTGCTCCGCGTCCAGGCCCTCGCACTTCATCCGCAGGGTGAAGCGGTAGTTCGTCAGGAAGTCCTGCAGCGTGGCGAGCTCACCGTCCGGACTGGGACCTTCGCTGTTGCGGGGGTCGTCGTCCGGATCGGCCCACATGTCGGGGTGGACGGTCGCCTGGCTCCATCGCGCGGGTTGGTCACTCATGCGTTCCATCTTTGTCCGCCCCGGCACCAGCTCGCTACCAGCGAAAAACGCCCATGATCCGTCGGCCACTGGGCAGTTGGCCCCACCCGCACACAAGAACCGTTGGTGGAGCAGGCCCCCGCAGGGATACGGGGGACAGCCGGAGGGTTCACGGACGGGCGCGTCACTAGCGTCTGGACGCATGACATCCCTACGGCACAGCGAAAGAAGAGCCTCCTTAGGCAGGCGCGGGCGTGGCGCGGCGGCGTTCGCCGTGGCATCGGTCGTCCTGACACTCACCGCCCCCTCCGCCGACGCGGCGGGCCCGCGCGGCCCGCGCACCTCGTCCGCCGGATGCGACACCGCGCGCGGCGCGGTCGTCGAGTCCCTGGGCGTCCTCACACAGCGCCACGGCTTGGCGGGCGCGGCCGTCGAAGTGGTCGACGGTCGCTGCGGGACGTGGGGGGCCGCCCGGGGCGTGGCCGATCTGGGCACCGGGCGGCCGATGAACGCCACGGACCGGCTGCGGATCGCCAGCGTCAGCAAGACATTCGTAGCCACGGTCGTCGTGCAGCTCGCCGCGGAGGGCCGGATCGGGTTGGACGCGCCGGTCGAGCGCTATCTGCCGGGGCTGATCCGGGGCAACGGCCATGACGGTCGCACGATCACCGTGCGGCAACTGCTCCAGCACACCAGCGGAATCGCCGACCACATGAAGGCTTTCACCAACCGGCCCGTGAACGAGTGGCGCTACCGGCACTTCGAGCCCCGCGAACTGATCGCGACGGCGCTCAAGCTGCCGCGCCCGGACAAGAAGTGGCACTACTCCACGACCCACACCCTGATCGCCGGGCTCATCGTCGAGAAGGTCACCGGGCGTGGCGTCGAGGCGGAGGTGACCCGTCGGATCATCAAGCCGCTCGGCCTGCGTGACACCTACTGGCCGGGCGACGACATCCGCATCCGGGGCCCGCACTCACGCAGTTACTTCAGGGGCGCCGACGCACCGGACGGCACACGTCCGGCCCGGGTCGACGGCACCGAGTGGAACGTCACCCTTGGTGGCGCGGGTGGCGCGCTGGTCTCCACGCCCTCCGACGTCAACCGGTTCTTCGGCGCGCTGTTCGGCGGCAAGCTGCTGCCGGCGCGGTGGCTCGCCGAGATGAAGCGCACCGTCCCCGCCGACCCGGAACGGCTCTGGCCCGGTGCCCGGTACGGGCTGGCCCTGGTCGGCTCTCCCTTGGAGTGCGGCGGCTGGTGGTGGGGGCACGGCGGGACGACGCCCGGCGGGCACCAAGCGCTGGGCGCGGTCGGCCCCGGCGGCCGGAGCATTTCCCTCGCCCTCAACGAGGTGCCCGGCACCGCACAGGCCGAAGAGGACTTCCGTGCCGTCGTGAGCACCGCCTTCTGCGCCGACCGCACCGAGCGCACCGACCACGTCAAGGAGGCTCCGTGACCGTCATCGGCTCCGTCGCCGCCCGCCGCGCCTCGGCCGTGGGACTCGCCCTCGTCGCCTGTCTCACCGCGAACCCCACGACCCCCACGGCTTTCGCTTCCGCCGAGCCGACGCCCGGGGCCGGTCTCGACCGCTACTACCGGCAGCGTCTCGACTGGGGCAGCTGCGTCCAGGGGCCCGACGACACCACGGGCCGCGATCTGGAGAAGGCCGGGGCACAGTGCGCGGAGGTGACCGTGCCGCTCGATTACGCCGATCCCCGGGGCCGTACGATCACCGTCGCGATGTCCCGGCTCAAAGCCACCGACACACGCCGTCGCGTGGGTCCGCTGCTGATCAACTTCGGTGGCCCCGGCGGGACCGCCCTCGGCGAGCCGCCGGCCCTCCGCAAAGCGATGAAGGACGTCGGCGCACGCTACGACATCATCGGCATGGACCCGCGCTTCGTCGGCCGCAGCACCCCACTCGACTGTCACTGGCCCGTGGGCCACTCCGTCTTCTCGGCCGGCCTCGGCCGGGCCGGCTTCGACCGGCAGGTCGCCCTCCACCAGGGCCTGGCCGCGAGGTGCCGTGCCACGAACGCCTCTGTGCTGCCGCACGTCAGCACGCGCAACACGGCCCGCGACATGGACGTCATCCGGGGCGCGCTCGGTGAGCGGAAGCTCTCCTACCTGGGTTACTCGTACGGTTCCTATCTGGGCACCGTCTACACCCAGATGTTCCCCGGCCGCCACGACCGGGTGGTTCTCGACGGGGCGCCCGACCCGCGCCGCTACAACCCCCGGCTGATGCGGGGCGTCGAGCGGGAGAACGAGCGGGCGCTCGCCGACTGGGCGGTCTGGGCGGCGAAGAGACACGCCACCTACGGCCTCGGCCGCACCCGCGCCCAGGTGCTCGCCACCGTCGACCGTGTCGTCGAGGCGTCCGCGCGCGGACTGGCCCTCGGCACCGCCCCCGATGTCTTCCGGGTCGACGACACCCAGGTGCCGACCCTGATCTTCGGTGGGATCTCGGAGGACACGGATTCCGCGCGGGCGGCGGTCGGTGAGCACCTGTCCGTGATGGCCAGGGCCGCGAAGGGCATGCCGACCCGGCTCTCACCGGAGTTCAAGGAGTATCTGAAAGCGGTGGTGACCGGCGCGAATTCACCCACCGGCAGTGTGCAGACAGCCATCCTGTGCGGGGACGTCGCCGCACCGCGCGACCCCGAGCGCTACTGGCGCGACATCGAGCGCAGCCGTGCCGCGCACCCGCTGTTCGGCCCGCTGACCAACAACATCGGCCCGTGTGCCTTCTGGGACCGTCCGCGCGAGGAGCCCACACAGGTGCGGCAGGACGCCCCGGCACTGATCGTGTCCGCCACCGGCGACCCCCGCACCCCCCACACGGGCGCCGTGGCCCTGCGCGGCCTGCTGCCCAGCTCCAGGCTGATCACCCTGGAGGGCGCCAACCAGCACGGGGTCTACGGCTACTACGGCAGCACCTGCGTGGACGAGAAGGTCAACGCCTACCTGGCCACGGGCGAACTCCCGGCGGCCGACGGGACGTGCGTCAAGCAGACCCACTGACCACCGCGCCCGACCGGCCCGAGGCGGCATCACGCTCAGCGTCCGCTCCTTGACTGCGCGCTCACACCCGGGCGCCCGACATGCACGCTTCGTACGTGCGTGCGAGCCTGGGAGCAGCTCATCATCCGAGATCCGCTGCAGGAGGCACGATCGTGGGCAAGAAGCAGACGCGTCAGAACCGCGGCGCCCGCACGGGCGGCCACGACCACGGCGCCACCACGGACACCAAGAAGCAGGAAAAGACATCGGCGGCCCAGGAGACGGGACGTCCGACTCCGGAACAGGTCGCGCACAAGCAGCCGCGGAAGTTCGGCCACAACTGATCCTGCGGATCGCGCACGACCCGTCGACGACGGCGCGGGGCGCTTCCCCTCAGCCCGCGCCGTCCGCGTCCTTGGAGAGGGGGACCTGTCCGGTGTTGGCGACGTGCCGCGCCGCGACCCAGACCGCCTGGTCCCTCAGCAGGTACCAGATGCTGTTGCCGTCGATGTCCTGGGCGTGGACCTTGCTCCGCAGGCCGACCTGGGCGTCCTTGTTGAGTGTTCCGAGGATGGCGGAATCGGTGCTGGGATATCTGCGCAGGTTGATCCCGATGGAGCTGACGACGGTGCCGAAAGGCTGCTGCGGCGCCATTTCTTCCTCCAGGTGATAGCCGTGCCGCGAAAACCTCGCCCAAGGGTGCGGGCGAGGTGATCGCAGACTAAATCGCCCGGTCACGGAAGAGCCGGAGGCTTGCGGCGCAGGCCCGAACGGCTAGGCCGTTAGCGGCACCGCGCCGGAGGGGAGCGCCCGGCAGGCTCCAGCCGGACGCAGCGCGCTCAGCGGTCCTCGACCGTCAGGTGGTACGTGGTGTCCACCCAGAAACCACCGGTGGTGCTCGCGTTGATCTCCAGCACGTACTGGCCCGGCACCAGGGGAGCGAGGCCCGCCCACAGGCCCCAGGCGACCCGGCGGCGTCCCTCGGCCCGGAACGGGCGGGACGTGAACTCCTCGAGCGGCAACGCGGTGCCGTTGAGGTGGGCCGTCGCCTCGGCCACCCCCATCAGCATGGGCTTTCTCGAGTGCCACGGGACGGGGTGCTGGGTGTTGAAGACGGGGAAGAAGACCGGCCGGTTCGCCGGTATCGAGCAGCGCCGCTCCACCCGGCCGCCATAGGTACCGGCGAGGAACCAGAGATCGTCGGGCTGCTGCCAGTCGGCGAACTCCCCGGTCTTGTCCCGCACCGGATCGTGGTCGTCCGGCGCCGAGAGGGCCCACTGCCACCAGCGTGCCGCCAGGGCGCCGCCCTCCTTCGCGCTCAGCTTCCAGGAGCTGCCTGCCGGCACTGCCTCGCCCATGTCCTCCGCCTCTTTCCGAGCAAGCCCCTCACCAGGGCTTTTCAGTGAATGAGCGGACCTTACACGCCACCTGCCCGAGGCCTTCACACCACTCGGTCGATGCGACCCGCCCCGGGGGAAGCACCGAGGTCAGCGGCAGCGCTGCCCGGTGATCACGGCAGGGTGAGGATCCGGGGGCCGTCCTCGGTGATGGCGACCGTGTGCTCGATGTGCGCGGCCCGCGTGCCGTCGGTCGTGCGGAGCGTCCAGCCGTCGGGGGCCGTGCGGTAGTCGTTGCGGCCGCCCGCCATGAGCATCGGCTCGATGGCCAGGACGAGGCCGTGGCGGAGCGGATAACCGCGGCGCGGGCGGCCGTGGTTGGGGACGGAGGGGTCCTCGTGCATCCGGCGCCCGATGCCGTGGCCGCCGAAGTCGGAGGGCATGCCGCAGCGGGCCGCGCGGGCGACGGTGCTGATGGCATGGGAGATGTCACCGATGCGGTTGCCGACGACGGCTGCCTTTATGCCGGCTTCGAGGGCTCGCCGCGTGGCGTCGATCAGGGCCACGTCGGCAGGGGCGGGGGTGCCGACGGTGAAGCTGACGGCCGCGTCGCCCGTCCAGCCGTCGAGTTCCGCGCCGCAGTCGATGCTGACGAGGTCGCCGTCGCGCAGCCGGTAGTCGTCGGGGATGCCGTGGACGACGGCGTCGTTGACGGAGGCGCAGATCACCGCGGGAAACGGGGTGGGCGCGAAGGACGGGTGGTAGCCGAGGAAGGGGGAGCGTGCCCCGGCCTCGTCGAGCACGGTGCGGGCGGCCTCGTCCAGCTCCCGCAGGCTCACCCCCACGGCCGCCGCGCCCTGAGCCGCGGCGAGCGCGTGGGCCACGACGCGTCCCGCCTCACGCATGGCCTCCAGTGCCGCATCCGTCTTGATCTCCACCATGTTCCGACTCCCCACCTCGTCCGGCGGGGCCGGGCATGCCCGGCCCCGCCGTCAACCAATTCTTATACCGGTATTAGTATCACGGTCATGGTGAGAACCCCTCTGACCCCCTGGGAGCGGCAGCGCGGCGAGCGGCTGGGCGCGCTGCTGCGCCGGGCCCGCGGCGAGCGCAGCATGGTCGCGGTGGCGGCGGCCGCCGGTCTGTCCGCCGAGACCTTGCGCAAGATCGAGACCGGCCGGGCGCCGACTCCCGCCTTCTTCACCGTGGCGGCCCTGGCGGGCACCTTGGGCCTGTCCCTGGACGAACTGGCCGACGTCTGCGGGGAAGTCGCGGACGACGGACACGAGCCGATGTCCGCCTGACCGTGCTCCCCGGCCCCCGGCCTCCATAAGGCGAAGCGCCCGACTTCCCGATTGCTAGCATCGGCGGTTATGGAGCTTCGCCAGCTGGAGTACTTCGTCAGGGTCGTGGAGGAAGCGAGCTTCACGAAGGCCGCCGCCGCACTGCACGTCGCCCAGCCCGGCATCAGCGCCCAGATCCGCAAGCTCGAACGGGAGCTCGGCCAGGACCTGTTGGACCGGTCGGGGCGGACCGTGCGGCCCACCGAGGCCGGTGAGGCGGTCCTGCCGTACGCGCGGGCCGCGCTCGGCGCGGTCAGCGGCGCCCGGCAGGCCGTCGAGGAACTCACCGGGCTGCTGCGCGGGCAGGTCACCCTCGGTACGGTCACCTCGCTCGGACCGTCCATCGATCTGCCCGCACTGCTGGCCGGTTTCCATCACGACCATCCGGCCGTGGAGATCGGCCTGACCGCGGACACCTCCGACCGGCTGCTGGAAGCGGTGGCGGGCGGGCGGATCGACCTGGCGGTCGTCGGACTGGCGGGCGAGCCGCCGCCCGGGGTCGGCGTCCAGATCGTCGTGGACGAGGCACTCGTCGTGGCCGTGAGCCATGACGACCCGCTGGCGGCCCGGACCACCATGGCACTCGGCGGCCTCGCCGACCGGCCGATCATGAGCCTGCCGCGCGGCACAGGCCTGCGCGCCTCCGTGGAGAACGCCTGCGCCGCGGCGGGATTCCGGCCGCACGTCGCCTTCGAGGCCGGTGACCCCAACATGCTCGCCCAGCTCGCCGCGCGCGGTCTGGGCGTGGCCGTCGTGCCCGAGTCCGTCGCCCGGGCCCACGCGGCCCAGCTGCACACGGTCGGTTTCCGCCCGGCGCTGCGCGGGGTTCTCGCGCTGGCCTGGCGGACCGAGGGTCCGGTCGGCCCGGCCGCCCGCGCCGTCGTCCGCCACGCCCGGGCCCACCTGGCGGAGCCCGCCACCGACCACTGAGAGGCCCGGGGGACGGAGGGGACGGCGTCAGCGTCCGGACCCCTGCCCCGGCTCCCGGTCCTCCGCCTCCCCCTCCAAGTCCCCGTCGAAGTCACCCTCGACATCGGCTTCGACATCGTCATCGCGGCCCGGCAGCGGTGGCAGCCGCAGATCGCCGGGCACCGGGCCGTCGTCCAGCGCGCGGGCGTAGCGGTGACTGCGCACATTCAGGTGCAGCCGCCGGGCCTGCTTGCTCAAGCGCCGCCGCTCGCGCCGGGCCCCCTCGCTCTCCCCCTCACCGTCCTCGCCGTCCTCGTCGGCGAGGTCCTCGAAGCGCCGGCGCGCCTCCCAGAAGGCGCGCTCCTGGGCCGCCACCTGCTCGCCAGGAGATCCGGAGGTTTCCGGCCCCCACGGCCGGATCGTGTCGTCGTCGTCCCGCTCTGCCGCCATGCCGTCCATCATGGGCCAAATCCCTCCTTGTGCACGTGTATTGACCAGCTTTCAGGTACAGACCTAGGGTGCTCTGTGGTAGGGGGCCCATGACGTCATCTTCATCGCCTTCGTCATCACCCGACCGACCCGGCCTGTCCATTCGGCCCGGGCCGGCCCATCTCGTCTTCCGCACCACCCGCACCCGCCGCCCCCGCCCTGCTCCTGCACGTCGCGCCGCTCGCGGTCTCCGCGGCGGCGGCCTCGAAGCCCGGACCGGCACAACGGCCCCACGGGGCCGGTCGGTCCGTTGTTGTCCGACACGTCGAGCGCTGGAGGTAGGAAATATGAACGAGTCACTCAACTCCCCCGATAACAAAGTAGACGACGGCATCGGCCAGGAAGAGCTGCTCGGCTTCGAGGAGATCGAGAACCCCGAGGCCGACGTGGTCAGCATGGGCGACGCCAGCTACACCAAGATGCTCGGCCGGATCTGGTCCTGATCACTCGGGGCACGGCGCGGCGGCGTGCTCCGCATGCCGCCGCGCCCGTATGAGAAGGGGCGCGATGGTGCTGCGCAGCGAACTTCCCGTGCTCGACGAATGCGGACATGTGTATGTGGCCGGTGGCGGCCCGGCGGGCGAGTGCCTCCGGCTGAACGCCTCGGCCTCGCGGCTGTGGCGGGGCGCGGTCGGCTCCCTGGACGAGGCCGCGGTGGCCGGCTTGCCCGAGCCGTCCCGGCAGTTCCTGGAGAATCTGCTGGCCCGGGGCGTGCTCACCTGGCGGGACCGATGACGGCGACCGGTCCGCAGCCGTCGGGAATCGCTCTGGTCAACCCCTCCGTGGGGTACTCGGACCGCCGGAAGTCCAAGCCGATCGGCCTGGCCTACATCGGCGCCTATCTCCGGCACAACGGCTTCGAGGCGTCCGGGTTCGACTTCGGGGACAGCCCCGAGGCGCCCGGGGACCTCTCCGCCCGCCACGGCCTCGACCGGTTCGCCATGGTCGGGTTCTCCGTCTACAACGAGTCGCTGGACGCCACCCTGGAGCACGCCGCGTGGATCAAGCGGCGCAATCCCACGGCGCGCATCGTGCTCGGCGGACCGCACGCGACGGCCGTGCACACCGAGATCATGCGGGACTGCCCCGACATCGACGTCGTGGTCCGTCGCGAGGGCGAGAAGCCCATGCTCGATCTGGCCCGCCGCGGCCAGGACCCCTGGCTGGACATCCCCGGCACCACCGTGCGATTGCCGTCCGGTGAGGTCCGCGTCAACATCGACTCCCCCTTCCTCGACGACCTCGACGCACTGCCGTTTCCCGACTTCCCGTTCGTCTCCGACTCCGGATATCCGCCGCTGACCTATTTCGACTCCGCGCGGGGCACGTTGCTGCCCGCGCTCGCGGTCAATTCCAGCCGCAGCTGCCCGTACAACTGTTCCTTCTGCGGTGTGCTGACCATCGGGCGCAAGTACCGGATGCGGTCGGGCGAGTCGGTGGTCGCGGAGATGGCCCATTTCCGGGCCGCCGACGGGCTGGACTACAAGCACGTCTACTTCAGCGACGCGAACTTCTACGTCTATCCCAAGCGGGCGCTGCTGATCGTGCAGGCCCTGCACGCCTACGACCCCGAGATCACCTTCAGCTTCGGTACCCGCGTCAATCAGCTGATCAAGCACCGGAGCTTCATCCCGGATCTCAAGGAGTGCGGGCTGCGCTTCGTCGAGCTGGGCATCGAGAGCGCCTCGCCGCAGGTGCTCAAACGGCTCGCCAAGGGCGTGGAGCCCGCGGACAACCTCGGCGCGGTCAGGCTTCTGGAGCGGCACGGGCTGGGGGTGTCCCTGGACTTCATCATGATCGACCCGGAGACCACGATCGAGGACCTGCGCGCCAATCAGGCGTTCCTGCGTGCGGGCGGCTTCTACGACTACGTACCGCACGAGCATCTGTACACCCACCTCGTGCTCTACGCGGGCACCCCCATCCGGGAGTACTACGAGGAGCGCCGGGGCACGACTTTCGGGATGTCGGAACTGCCGCCCATCGACACCCTGATCGAGGACGCGGCCACGGCCCGGGCGCACGCGGCCCTCGTGTGGTTCCGCGCCGCCTACCAGCCCGCCGTCGATCTCGTGCTCGCCGAGGCGGAGGCGCTGCTCCAGTCCCGGGCGCGCCATCGCGAGCGGCATCCGGTGACACCGGACGAACTCGCCCTGCAGCTCGATGTCGTGGCCGCGCGGCACGCCCCCAACCTCTTCTTCGACAACGTCCTCGACGACTGCGAACGCCGGGGCGGCGGCCCTGCGCCCGACGCCCCCGGCACGCCTGAGGAGTTCGCCGCGCTGCTGCCCCGGCCGGGCACCGGTTCGCCCGGACTCGACGGTCTGCTGCTGCGCGCGGCGGCCCGTATCGACGCCCTCGCCTCCCGAGGGACGGGCGAGGTCATGCGCCGCACCCGGGCGTTGCTGCGCACCGCACCCCCTGTCGCCACCGTGAATGGAGTAGCCGCCGATGGCTCCTGAAACCCTTGTCGCCGGTGTGAACCAGCCCCTGCCCGCGCGTACCGGCCGGCCGGTGCTGGGGCTGAGTACGGACTCCATGACCGAGCGGGATCTGGCGGCGGAGGCGGTGCGCCGCACCCGGCCGCCGGTGACGGCCTTCAGCGCCGCGGCCCTGTGCGGACAGGACGACCTGGTCGACGAGCTGGGCTCCTTCGCCAAGGCCAACGGTCTGTCCATCTATCTGCACGCCCTGGATCTCGACCTGGCCGGCATCGACCCGGTGGACCCCGGCATGGTCCGCCAGATCGCCGACTACGCGCGGGCGCTGGGCTCCCCGTGGATCACCACCGACTTCGCGATGTGGGTGCTGCGCGGGGAGAAACTGATCGAGAACATGCTCCCGGTGCCGCTCACCCGGGAGGCCGTCGACTGGGTGGCGGACCGGACGAAGCGGATCCAGGACATCGCCCAGCTGCCGATCGTCGGCGAGAACCCGCCCTACCCGGTGCTGGCCGGGGACCTGGACATCCTCACCCTGATGGCCGGCATCGCCGAACGGGCCGACTGCGGCCTGTGCATGGACATCGGGCACCTGTACATCCTGCGGCAGCAGCGCGGTGAGCCGATCGAGCGGCCCGAGGACGCCGACTTCCCCTGGGAGCGGGTGGTGGAGGCGCACATCTCCGGCATCACCTGCCGGGACTTCAACGCCTACCAGCTCGTACAGGACCAGCACCGATGGCCCGTCGACGACCCGGTGTGGCGCACCACGGAGCTGCTGATGCCGAGGATGACGCGACTCCAGGCCCTGATCGGGGAGTCGGAGGGCATGGGCATCGACGATCTGGTGGTCAAGCTGGAGCGGATGGACGACTGCCTGGAGGCGGTGTCGTGGTGACGACCGGGACGACGGGCCCGACGCCGGCCCCCCACCCGTATGTGACACAGGTGACCGAGCTGTGGCGCGGCTTCTACGGGCCCCCGCCCGTGGACGGGCCGCCCGACCCCGGCATGGCCGTGGACCGCTCGACCCGCAAGGCCATGGTGCTGGAGCGGTGCACGGGCGCCCTGCCGGCCACCACCCGTGTCTACTGCGGCCTGGTCCCGGATGCCATGGATGCCTATCTGGGCAGCGAGCACTGGCACGGGCGGCGGGCGCAGGAGGGATCCCTCTTCCCCGAGGCGGCCTCCACGGTCACCACGTTCGCGGCCTTCCTGGAGGAGGCGTGGCTGCCGACGGCCGACCCCTGGGCGCGGCAGATCGCGCGGTACGAGTGCGATGTGCTGTGGGGTGCCGCGGCCGGGCCCACGGCGGCGGCACTGCGGGCGGGGGTCCGGCTGCCGGAGGGCGCGTGGGTCGCCCGGTGCGTCTTCGACGTGCCCGAGTACGCGGTCCGGCTGCGCGAGGCCTGCGCCTCCTACCCCTGGCCGGACGCGGTGCGCCACACCCGCCCGCGGGCCCGCCCGTTCGCGACCCTCACCCTGCGCACGCCCACCGGGCTGCGCCGCACACATCTGCGGGACGCCACCTGCGAGGCGCTGCGCCCGCTGTGGGACGAGGAGGCGGGCCCGGTCGACACGGACGGCAGGGCCCTGACGGCCGCCCTGGGACGAGGACTGGTGGTGCCATGCGTACGGTGAGCGAGGCCGCCCCGCCCGGGGCGCGGCCCCTGGTGGGCTTCAGCTGGGACATGACCTCCGAGCACGAGCGGCTGGCGCCGTTCGCCGAGCGGCTGGCGGGCGACGACCGGGCGTTCATGGTGGGGCCCTACGCGCGGGACGCCGCGACCGTCGACGAGGCCGTGCGGTTCTGCGAACAGCACGGCCTCGTACCGCTGTTGCACACCCTCGACCTCGATCTGTGCGGTCTCGACCCCGTCGACGACGAGCTGGTGAAGCAGCTCGGGGACGCGGTGCGCAGGCTGGGTGTCTCCTGGGTGACCACGGATCTGGCGATGTGGACCAAGGACGGTGAGTCCTTGGTCGAGGCGCTGGTCCCGATGCCGTGGATCGAGGACTCCGTCGACTACGTGGTCCCCCGCGTCGAGCGGATGCAGGAGCTGCTGGGTGTGCGGGTCGCGGTCGAGAACTCCGCCTACGCCTATGTCGTGGGCGACGCCAATCCGTTCGCGCTCCAGTCGGAGATCGCCCGGCGGGCCGATGCCTTCATGGTCTACGACGTCGGTCATCATCTGATCGCCTCCGAGGTCAGCGGCATCGCCACCGACGCGCTGATGCCGGACGACTTCGCGTGGGACCGCGTCGTCGAAGGGCATGTGTCGGGGGTGACGGTGCTGGCCGCCGATGACGGGGTGACCGCGGACGACCAGCACGCCGCGCCGATCCGTGAGGAGCTGTGGCTGCTGGCGCGGCGTCACCTTCCGGCCGCGACGGCGCTGCGCGCCATGGTGGCCGAGTCGGAGGGCATCCGCGGGGAGGACCTGGTGGCCAAGGTCGGCCGGATGGCCGCCGAGGTGCGGATCTGGCGCGGGGAGGACCGATGACGGGAGTCGTTCCCCCGCGTACCGGGGGCGAGAGCGCGTACGAGCGGGCCGTGCGCGGCGTGTGGGCGGCCCTGTACGACACCGAGGACACCACCGCCGTGCCGCCCGAGGTGCGCAACGCGGCGGGCTTCCGGCTGGAGCGGGCCCGGCGGCTGGCGGCCGTGGCCACGGCGGTGACCGCGCGGCTGCCCACCGCCGGCTTCCTCTATTTCGCCGGGGAGGGCACCCCGGGCATCGGACGGTTCGTGGCGAGTGACGCCTGGCGGGCGCGCGAGCGGGAACCGGGCGAGGACTTCCCGCCGGGCCCGAGCACGGCCCGCGCCTTCGCGGAGTATCTGGAGAAGGGATGGCCCGAGGGCCGCCCCGGCTGGCAGTGGGAGCTGGCGTCGGCCGACACCGACCTGGCCTACCGCCCACCGGTGCCCTCACCCGCGGCCCGTCGGGCCGGGCTGTCGCCCGCCCCCGGCACCCGGCTGCGGATCAGCCCGTACGACACCGCCGACTTCGCCCGTCGGACGGCCCTGAAGAAGCAGCGGATGCCGTGGGACCTGGTCCTCGACACGGTGCGCCCGGTGGAGCGCCGCACCGCGATCCTGGTCCCGGGCACCGGGCCCGGCGCGGGGCGTCCGCTGGTCCTGCACGACGAGGAGGCGGCGGCGCTCGCCTGGCTCACCGAAACCCCGCGCGAGCACGCGCGCGTGCCGGCCGGGGAACCGGGTGAGGAGCTGCTGCGCCGGCTGGTCGAGGTGGGTGCCCTGGTGCGGGACGGGGGCACCGGGTGACGCAGGCCCCGGTGCGGGCGGCGGACGACGAGGCGGTGGTGGAGCGGGCGATCGAGCTGCTGCGCGCCGCCGATCTCGGCCTGCCCGGCCTGGACGAGAACGGCAGACGGCTCGCGGCGCTGCTGCGCTCCGTCGCGGGCGGCCCGGCACCCGCCGGGCCGCCGGACATCGCGCCCGCCCCGCAGGTCACGAACGCCACGGACGTTACTGACGTCACGGACGTTTCTGACGGACTGCCGTGCGTGGTGCGGGAGTGGGCGCGGGCCATGGGCGTCACGGAGGCGGCCTTCCGCGCGGACCGCAGGGCCTTCCTCCGTGGTGACCTGGCCGGTGTCGAGCTCTGCCCGCGCGCGCTGGTGCGGGCCGCCGTGCCCCGGCTGCGGGGCCTGGCCGCCCTGCCGGAGGACCACCGGCTGTCGCTCGTATGGACCCGGGACCGGCCCTCCGTCACCTTCCCCGTCCGGATCCCCGACCGGTCCGCGGTGGCGCTGCCCGACCGTCCGGCCCCCCTGTGCGCCCAGTACGTCCACCACGAACTGGGGCACGCCATGGAGCTGGCCTGGCGCTCCCCCGGCCTGCCACTGGCCGAGCGCTGGCGCCGCCCGCCCGTGATCGCGGAGTGGGGCGCCCTCGTCGTGGAGACCCTCGGTCTGTCCGTCGCCTGGCTGGTCTCGCTCGGCGTCCCGGCGGACACCGCGGAGCGGGTGGCGGCCCACTGCCGCTACGAGGACCGCTACACCCGGGCGCTGGCCGCTCTGATCCTGCGCTGCGCCGCCCGCCCCGAACGGCTGGAGGAGGAAGTGGCCCGGACCGCGGGCGACTTGATCGACCCGCGGCACGTGCGGGAGGAGACGGAGCGGGCCGGGTACTGGAGCGCGGTCTTCGAGGGACACGCCCTCGCCGACCGAACGGTGGCCGCTTTCACCGAGCGGTGGGGCGAGCGCTGGTGGGACGAGGCGGGCAGCTGGCGAGAGTTGCGCGAGCAGCTGACGGCTGGGCCCGCCGGGCCGTCGTCGAACGGTCCGGCGCGATGAGCGAGCCGGCCGGGCGGTCCCGGTTCCAGCCGGTCATCGACCGCACCCACTGCCCGTACGCCCGTGCCTCCACCTGGCCGGTCTCCGAGCCCGCCCGTGACGAGGCGCCCGTCGAGGACCACCTCGAGCGGGCCCTGCCGCGCTTCCGGCAGGCCCTGCGGCAGGTGACCGCGGGCGAGGCCGACGGATTCGTGCTGGACCTCCCGGCGCGGCTCGGGGCGGACGTGGCGACGCTGCGGGCGTCGTCGCTGACGGTACTGACGTGGTTCGCCGGCCGTTCGACGAGCCCGTCCCACGTCACCATGGCCGACCTGGAGGACCCCGCATGGTGGTTCCCCTTCGACGGCCACCGGCTGTTCACTGTTGCCTTCGGCCCGTGTTTCGGGCCGGACCACACCCGTTACGCGTTCGAGGCGGAGGGATTCTTCCTGTTGTTCCAACACGAGTCGGCGTTCTCCCGCAGACACCCAGGGGGCATTCCCATGCAGGTACGGGACCGGATCCGGCACGCCTTCGAGGAGGCGGGGCGGCCGTACCGCTATGACATGGGCGTCGTCCCCGTGCTGCGCCCCGGGGACGAGAAGCGGTGAAGGGCGGCCCGACGACGCCGGACGGCTCCGCGCGGCGCGCGACGGTACGGCTGTATCTGCTGCTGACCGGCCTCGACTTCTTCGGCGACATGTGTCTGACGGTCACGTCGGTGCTGCTGCTCGGCGAGCGCGGTCTGAGCAGCGGCACCATCATCTGGCTCATCGCCTCGGTATGGCTGCTGGAGGCGCTGCTGGAGGTGCCGACGGGGGTCTTCGCGGACGCCATCGGGCGCCGTGCCTCCGTCGTGGTGGGTTTCGCCGTGCGGGCGGTCGGCTACGGCATGCTGTTCTTCTCCGCCGACCCCGCGGTGGCGGTGGCCGGAACGCTGATCGCGGCCGTGGGCACGCCGTTCGCCTCGGGCAGCCTGGACGCCTGGGCCGTCGACCGGCTCCAGCGGGAGGACCCCTCGGCGAGCCTCGACGCGCTCTTCGCCCGGGGCCGGATGGCCGAGAACGCCGGCATCGTGACCGGCACCGTCGCCGGGGCCGCGGCCGGGCAGTTCCTGGGGCTGGCCGTGCCGCAACTGCTGGCCGGATCCGCCTGTCTGGCCGGGGCCGTGTGCACGACCGTGCTGCTGCGCGGGCGCGCACCGGTGGCGGACGGGGCCGGTGCCGGGGCGGACCGGGCGGGAGTGCGCCGCGAGCTGGCCGCCGCCTCGTTGGAGGCCCTGCGGGGCTGCCGCCGGGCGCTGGGCACCGACCGTGTTCTGACCGGCCTGCTGCTGTGCGCGGCCGCGCTGTGCCTCTTCCGGGGGCTGCCGGGCGTGCAGTGGACCGTCCACTTCGACGTGCTCACCGGTGGCTCGCTGATCGCCCTGGCCGCGGCCCGGTGCACCGGCGACCTGCTGCAGATCCCGCTGCTGGAGGTCGTCGCCCGGAAGGTGCGTCAGGACCCGGGGGCGCGGGCCCGGATCATCGTGCTGGCCGCCGTGGCCGCCGGGCTCTTCCTCGGCGGCTCGGCCCTCGCGTCCTCCGGCTGGGTCGGCGTGCCGCTGTACATCGGCTTCGTGATGGCGGGCGGTCTGTGCATGCCCGGCCTCAAGGCCGCTCTCAACGAGCGGGTGCCCGCCCGGTCGCGCGCCACCATGCTGTCCGCGGGCGGATTGTTCAACTCCCTGGCCACCGGACTCGGCCTCTATGTGATGGGCGGGCTCGGCGTCGGCCTCGCGGACGTCACCGGGGTGTGGACCACCGCGGCCGCCGGTACGACACTGTTCGGGGCAGCAGCCGCCTGGTTCTGTGTCCGGTCCCTGCGTACGCCGCCCGCGAGCGTGGCGGTCGATTCCCCCGTGGTGGGGGGAGCTTCCGAGGAGGCCGAGGAGGATGGTGCCCGTGTCCCCTGAGCCGGACCCCGAGCCACCGGCCGAGGAGTCCCTCCCGCCCGATCCCGGCGAGGTGCGGCGGGGCGAGTTGGTACGGCCCGCTCCCGTCGTCTTCCGCGACGGCGACAGTGACGACGTCGGTGGCGACGGCGGTACCGAGCTCGGCGCGGTCTTCCGCCCCTACCTGCGCGACTACATCGGTGACTCCATCGGACGCGCGGGCCCCTCGAACGCCATCTGCCCCTTCGTCCGGGGGGCGTTGCGGGCCGGCGTCATGCACTACGCGGAGCTGCGCGTGGCCGGGCACACGGCGCCGCGCGCGGTGGCCCGGGCGCTGGTCGGCTATCTGGCGTGGTTCGACCGGGCCTCCCAGCGGGAAACGCCGGAGCACCCGGGGCTGGTCGTGGCCTTCCCCGGCCCGCCCGCCCCGCTGCTGCCGGTGGTGGCCGCCGCGCACCGCGCGGTGCTGCCCGCGGTGTACGCGCGGGGGTGCACGGCGGCGCTCTTCCACGAGGACCCCGCCGAGCCCGACGATGCCCACCATCCCGAGCCCCGCTACTTCACCGCGCCCGCCCCCTTCTACGTGCTGCGCAGGATCATCCCCGCCGATCTCCAACTGTCCTTGCGGGTACGGCAGATGTTCCCGGCGTACCACCGCCTGCACGCGGCGGAGGCACGCCGTACGAGACTGCGGACGAAGGAAGCCGCCGAGCGGTGGAACCAGGCGTGCCGCGAGCACGGGCTGACCCCCTGAGCCGGCCCGTCCGGCCCGGGTGCCGGTGCCTTGTCCGTCTTGCCCACCGCACTGCAAAGCCCGCTCCACGGCATGGCGGCGATTCCTCGGCCGGCCCCGCGAAGTGATCGTTCCCAGCCGCAACGCAACCCCCGGATCGGGTGAGTCACCACGGCGGAGTGAATCGCACACCGCCCGGCGGGCACCCGGACCGACGGCTGCGGGGCGCTTGACGCCCGCTCGAAATTCAGCGCGAGAGAACGCTCTTCGGGGGCCGTTACCGCCCCCATCGGGCGTCGTTTTCCGATCACTCGTCCGATCCGGCGTCAACGAGGAGGCGCAGTGCAGTATCGGAAAGCCCGCCGTACGACCCCCGTCGCGGCCCATCCGCCAATCGAACACGAGAGGCCGCCACGACCGGCTGCGAGGCCGTGCCGCGCCGTCGAGGGGCGGCGGGCATGAGCGCCGTCGACCACTCGTGTCCGTCGGGTCTCGTGACGGTCCTGCTGCACCGCGACGACGGGCGCGTCCTGTTGTTGCGCCGCGCCGCCGGTACGGCCACGGGCGGCCGGCTCGCGCCGCCCGGCGGTGGGCTCACCTCCGAGGAGAGCGTGCTCGCCACCGCGTTGCGCACCGCCGACGACGCGGTGGGGGTCATCGTCTCCCCCGGGGACATGGAGTTCTGTCACCTCGTCCATCAGCACAGCCCGGACCACCGGGGGCGCTTCGGTTTCGTCTTCACCGCCCGGCGCTGGTCGGGCGAGCCCCGGATCCAGCAGCCCACGGCCTACTCCACGCTGGTGTGGGCGCAGCCGGTGCCGCCTCCGGCCGCCTGTGACGCGGAAGCCGCGGCGCTGCTGGCGCAGTTCACCTCCGGTGCGCTGCTGTCGGTCCCCGGCTGGGACGACGCGCCCGGCGGTACGGGATGAGACCGCGGGGCACCCGGCGGGCTACGCGCGGAACGGGCCCGTCACCTCGTAGGTGATGCCGCCCGAGGAGCTTCCCGTGGTTCCCCGCTGGCTGGAGAAGTACAGGCGTCTGCCGTCCGGCGAGAAGGCCGGCCCGGTGATCTCGGAGCCGGGCTGGCCGTCGATCCGCAGGAAGGGGGTGACGATGTCGTCCGGGGTGATGAGGCAGATGTCCATGCTGCCGCCGTCCTCGGCGACGAAGAGGTCGCCGGAGGACGTGCCGGTGACGTTGTCCACGCCGGTGAGCGGTGCGCTGCCGCTCACCAGCGAGTCGTCGTAGGCGAGTTCGATGGTTCCGGCCGCCGCGTTGTACTGCCAGACACGGTTGTCGCCCTTGGTGGTGAACCAGCAGGTGTCGTCGGCGTAGTAGCAGCCTTCGCCACCGTTGAAGCGCTTGGCCCCGGCGACCTGGTTGCGGGTGGCCGTGCGGGCGCCGGACGGGTCGGGGACGGCCCCCCAGGTGACGGGTCCCGAGGTCCCCGAGCCCATGGTGAGCACCTCGAGCTTCCCGGCCGAGAGGTCGCCCCAGGTGGTGGGGGTGAAGCGGTAGAAACAGCCGTCGGTGACGTCCTCGGTCAGATAGACCGCCTTGCGGACCGGGTCGGCGGCGGCCGCTTCGTGCTTGAAGCGGCCCATGGCCTCCCGCCGCACCGCCGCCTTCACGCCCCACGGGTCGGTCTCGTAGACGTAGCCGCGGTCGACCTCCTCGCAGGACAGCCAGGTGTTCCACGGCGTCCTGCCGCCCGCGCAGTTCTGGCGGGTGCCGGAGAGCACGCGGTACGCCGCGACGACGGACCCGGCGGCATCGAAGCGCAGCGCGCTCGCCCCTCCGGAGGGGTTGATCTCCGAGTTGGAGACGTAGATCCAGCCCGCGCCGTCGGCGTAACAGGCCCCGCCGTCCGGGGCGTTGTGCCAGGTGTAGGAGGTGCCGGGGACCCGCTGTCCGGACCGGGCGACGACCCGGGCGGTGAAGCCCTTCGGCAGCCGGAGGCCGTTGCCGTCGGCGGCGCCGAGCGGTCCGTAGGGGCCGGCGCCCGGCTGGGCCGGGCTCGCGTAGGCGGCGCTCCACAGTGAGCCGCCGAGCGCGGCGGCCGAGGTGCCGACGACGGCCGCGCGCAGGAAGGTGCGACGTTCCACGGTCACTCCAGGGGAGTTGGGGGGTGCCTCGTCACCGACCGGCGGCGAGGCCTGGTCTCCCGGACCATAAAAGCGCAGAGTTGACAGTACATCAACAAAAGGTGAATCCGGAGTGATCCCCTTCCGGGCCGATCCGCGACGTCGCCCGGAGTACCCGCGATAATCCGCCCGTTGGACAAGGTGATCAATTGCCTCGGCACACGGGAATCCCCCTGCTCCGGATCCCGCGTACCCGGAGCAGGGGGATGAACACCAAAGGCTCTGGGCCGTCAGTGCCCGTCGTGCGCGCTGTTCCCGGAACCGTTGCCCGACAGGATCGGGATCTCGTCCAGGATGTGCGACAGCTGGTCGTCCCCGTCGCTGATCGTGGAGTTGTCGGTGCACTGCTGCTGCTGCTGCGAGGTGAGGATCGGGATGTCCTGGATACCGATGTTGAGCAGCGCGATGAGGGACTGGACACCGATCTTGCCGATACCCAGGCACGGCTTGTTGAGCGTGCCCTGGATCAGGCTCATCTGCGGGCTTTGCTCGCCGCCGGTCTTGGTGTTGCCGTAACCGGTCTTCGCGGCGTTGCCATTGGCGACGTCACCGTTGTCGTTGCCGATCGCCATCGCGGGAGCGGTGATGGCGCCGACCGCGGAAACCGTCATCGCGGTCGTGGCGAGTACCTTCTTGAGCACGTCCATGCCTTTCGATCGATTAGCGCCCCTCACAAGGAAGCGACCTGAGTAACTCCGGTCGATTTAAGAAGTTCCGGACATTCACTCATTTGAGCCAGCCGGATCATGAGCGGCGCCATCGAAAGGCAGGCGGCAAACGGCCACCGACCCGCCCGGGAGAGCGGGCAGGTAATTGCGCACGCACGCGTGGCGCACTTCCGGGGCGACCAATGGGGTGACGGCACCCGGGTGTTTCGGATTCGGCTGGTAGCGTGCTGCGCGCAGCGGTGCCTCCGCAGCCGTCAGCCCGCCCGGACTGTGCCCCCACAAGAGCGTCCGGGCGGGCTTTTGAACAGCCTCAAGGGCTACTTGACGCGGCCGTACCAGACACTGTTCGTCCAGATCTTCTCCAGCCGCACGGACTTGCCCGGCTTCGGAGAGTGCCAGATCTGATTCTTCCCGGCGTAGATCCCCACGTGGTAGACGTTGCTGCCCGAGTGGAAGAACACCAGGTCGCCCGGCTGACGCGAGCCGGCCGAAAGATGCCTGGTCTTGTTGTACTGCGAAGCCGCGGTGCGCGGCAGTGCCTTGCCCGCCTTCTTGAAGGCGTACAGCGTCAGGCCCGAGCAGTCGAAACGGTTCGGACCGGTGGCGCCGTACTGATACGGCGACCCCTTCTTCGAGGCCGCGATCTGCAGCGCCTTCGTTCCCGGAGTCGCCGCCTGTGCGTCGGTTGCCAGTGTCGGGATCAGCATCGACGCGGTGACGGTGGCTGCGGTCAGAACCGATGCGGTTCCGGCCCGGGAAAGCAGTGCAGGTATGCCAGGGAACGCAGACATGCCAAAGCCCTTCGTCATCCGCCTACGAAAGGTGACCTGTCGGGTTCGGGCTGACAAAGTTGCCCGGCCACATACGTGGCTTCACCCCAAGAACCACTGCCATCGTGGTTCGTCGTGCTTGGGTCTCCCGCTCCTGCCGATCCTTGATCTGTATCTGCACCCGGACGGCGGCAGGACTCGGCGTCCGCCCGGGTCGCCCGCCTCTGTGACGGGTTCTTGTGTTCGAGCAGAGATCCTGCATCATCAACAGCTGAAAATCAGAGCCCAAACGGCCTTCTGTGAACTTGTTCACTTCGCGTCGCCCCAAGGAACCGGGGGCTGATTTCACCCCGCCCGAACCCCTGTCAACAGCCCCCGTACAGCGGAAATCGGCGTCGATCGACGCCTGAAAGCGGCTGGATATCAAGGGAGTTACCGGCGGTCGCGGCCGATACCCGCCGGGCACCGGGAGGGCGGTCCCACGCGCACGCCCGCCGGTTCCGTGGGGCCGCCCCGCCCGATGACTGAATGACAGCCTCCGCATTATCCGCGGCCAGGGCGGACTGACGGGTGGTGAGCGGCCGGGGCCCTCGCGTTCGACTGTGGCGACCACGGATCCTTCACTCACCCCCGAAGCGTGGACAGCTCCCCACTTGATGCTACGGTCGACCCATTAAGTGGGGAACAGCCCCCGCTTGATCTCCGGTCATGCCCCGGACGACGAAGGGAACGCCTGTGTCCACGCCAACCCTCGAGGACCTCACACCCGCCGGCACGGACTTCACCAAGGACCCGTATCCGCTCTACGCGAGCCTGCGGGAGCGGGGTCCCGTCCATCGGGTGCGGACCCCCGACGGACGCGAGTCCTGGCTGATCGTCGGCAACGACGAGGCCCGGGCCGCCCTGACGGACCCCCGGCTGCGCAACGACATCCGCTACTCGCCGGACTGGGAGGACGACGGCGGCTACGCGATCGGGCTGAACATGCTCCAGGTCGACCCGCCGCACCACACGCGTCTGCGCAAGTTCGTCGCCAAGGAATTCACCCCGCGCCGCATCGAGGAGCTGCGCCCCCGCATCGCGCGGTGGACCGGCGAACTCCTGGACGCGATGCTGCCGCTCGGCCGCGCCGACCTCGTGGACTCCTTCGCGCTGCCGCTGCCGCTGACGGTCATCTGCGAACTGCTCGGGGTGCCCGTCGGTGACCGCGCCGCCTTCCGCGAGTGGTCCAACGAGGTCGTCCTCCCCAGCAGCCCGGAGGCCGCCGGTGCCGCCGCCCAGGCGATGACCGCGTACTTCGTGTCGCTCATCGAGGCCAAGCGGCAGGACCCCGGCGACGATCTCCTCAGCGCCCTGACCACCGCCACGGACGACGACGGCGACCGGCTCTCGTCCGACGAACTGCTGGGCATGGCCTTCGTTCTGCTCGTCGCCGGCCACGAGACCACCGTCAACCTCATCTCCAGCGGCGTCCACGAGCTGCTGCGCCACCCCGACCAGCTGGCGGCGCTGCGCGCCGACTGGTCCCTGCTCGACGGCGCGATCGAGGAGATGCTCCGCTACGACTGCCCGGTGGAGCGGTGCGCCTTCCGCTACACCGCCGAGCCGGTGGAGATCGGCGGCACCACCATCCCCGCCAGGGAACCGGTGATCGTCGTGCTCGCCGCGGCGGCCCGCGATCCCCGGCACTTCCCCGAGCCCGACCGCTTCGACATCCGCCGCGAGTCCCGTGGGCACCTGGCCTTCGGCCACGGTATCCACCACTGCATCGGTGCCCCGCTCGCCCGGATGGAGGCGGCCATCGCCCTCAAGGCCCTGCTGGAGCGCTGCCCGGACCTCGCCTTCGACATCGACCCCGCCGCTCTCACCTGGCGTCCCAGCATGGCGCTGCGCGGGCTGCTCACCCTGCCCGTGAGGTTCACGCCGCAGCGGTAGCGCGGCTTCCCGGGGCGGACATACGGATGGCCCGGACCCGTCGGAGACCGACGGGTCCGGGCCACTGCCGTGCCGGGCGCCTCAGCCGCCCGCACCGGCGGGCGGGCGGCTGTCGGGCACCTCGCGGCCCGGGAAGATGTCGCCCCGCTCGTCCGGCTGCACGCCGCCCCGCTCGCGCAGCGGCGGGAGCACCGCGTCCAGTTCCTGGTCGTTCGCCGGGTGGGCGGCCTCGGCGGCGCCGCGCAGGACGTCGCGGCTCACCGCGTCGCGGGCCGCACTGAGCCGGACCACGTAACCGTCCCGGGCCAGGGCGTACTCATGAGAGCCCGCCGTGGAGCGGTACCACGTGCGGCCCTCCCGCTCGCAGGTCACCTCTCCGCCGCCCGTACCGAAGACGGAGCCCTCCGCGCAGTTCGCCTCGGTCAGCGTGCCTCGGTCGACGGTCAGCCACAGCACCGCGCCGCCCTTGGCGTAGGCGAGGGAGAAGCCGTCGTCGCCGATGACGCCGACGGACTGGGCGGCCGGCTCGAAGCCCGGGACGCTCGTGACGTGGATCAGCTCGATCGCGGTCTCGATGGCCCGGGCCCGGGCTTCGAGTTCCGCCCGGTCGACGGGGGCCGCCGTCGGGGCGGCCGCGGGGCTCGCGGGCCGCCCGGGCCGGTCCCCGGCCTGGGCCTGGGCCGCACCACCGATGGTGAGAACGAGAGGCAGCAGCAGGGCCGCGGAGAGTGCCGGGCAACGCAAGGAACGAATCATGCGAACATATTTCCGCAATCCGGGCCCGCATCCGGGGCAAGCCACGCAGACCTGACCCGAAATGATCGCACTATTGCTCGATCGTGCGCTCTTATGCCGCTTCCACAGGCTCCGAAGACAGCGAAGTCGGCTCGAAGTCACGCATCTTGCGCAGCGGTGAGCACAGCAGCACCAGCGGGGCGAGCACCAGTCCGGCCGCGAAGATCCACAGCGTCTCCCGGACGCCGATGAGTTCACCGAGGACGCCGGCCAGCAGACCGCTCAGCGGCAGGACGCCCTGGACCAGGAAGCGCATGGTGGCCGTCATCCGGCCGAGCAGGTGCGGCGGGCACTCCGTCTGGCGGTAGGTCACCTGGCAGATGTTGTAGAGGGTGATGCCCGCCGACTGCACCACCGCGCCCAGGACGAACAGAGCGATCCGCCAGTCCTTCTCCGCGAGCGGCAGCAGCAGTCCGAAGGGCGCGGTGGCGAGCAGGGACAGCCACGTGAGGCGGGCGGCGCCGATGGTCTTGGAGAGCCGGCCGACGACGACCGCGCCGAGCATCGCACCGATCGTCGACGTGGCGAGCACCCACCCGATCGCCGCGGGCGGCAGCCCGACGGTCCGGGTCAGGAACAGGACCTCGAGAGTGATGGTCGCGCTGAGGAAGAGATTGGTCGCCGCGGTGTTGAGGGCGATGAGCCGCAGGACCCGGTGGCGCAGGACGTAGGACAGGCCCTCGCGGATGTCCGTGAGCAGCCCGCCCTCGCGGGCCGTGGTGGGCTTCTCCTCGCGGGCGCCGATCCGCCCGAGGAGGATCACGGAGGCGAGCGAGGTGACGGCCTGGCTGGCTATCGTCCCGGCCGCCCCGAAGGCCTGGACCAGGAATCCGGCGATGCCGGGCCCGCCGAGTTCGGCGGCGGAACGGACCGTCTGCAGCTTGGAGTTCCCGTTGATCAGCTCGGATTCCCCGACCAGCGTGGGCAGATAGCTCTGGTCCGCGACATCGCCGAAGAGCCGGGCGCAGCCCAGCAGCAGCGCCACGGTGTAGAGCAGGGCCATGGAGTGCAGGTCCAGCAGATACGCGAGGGGGACGGCGGTGAACAGCACGACGCGCACCGCGTCCGCAGCGATCATGACGTTGCGGCGGCGCATCCGGTCGACCCACGCCCCGGCGGGCAGTCCGAGCACCAGCGCGGCCGCCTGTTCCGCGGCGGCCAGCAGGCCGACCTCCCAGGGCGAGGCGTGCAGGGTGAGCACGGCCATCAGCGGGAGCGCGACGTAGGTGATGCTGCTGCCCAGTTCGTTGCAGATGTGGGAGGACATGAACAGCCGGAAGTCGCGGCGGCGCCGGCGGTCGGGCGCGGCGAGTTCCGCGGTGGAGACGGACACCTGGGTTTTCCTTACGTGTGGGTCGTCGGTCTAGCGGGACGAGGCGGTGACGAGCGGCCGGTCCGCTGACCTCGCGGGGTCCGGCAGGGCCCGGGGGTCGAGCTTGCCGCCGGGGGTGCGCGGCAGCTCGGCCAGTACGACGACATGGGACGGTACGAGGTAGCCGGGCACTCTGTCACCGAGGAATCGGCGGATGTCGTCGGGCTCCACGGTGGTGCCGGGGGCGGCCACGACGTAGGCGGCCAGCCGGTGTTCGTCCCGGTCGCGCAGGGCGCGGGCCACCACCTCCTCGACCGCCGGGTGCGCGGCGACGGCCGCCTCGACCTCCTTGAGCTCCACCCGGTGCCCGCGGATCTTGACCTGGTCGTCGGAGCGGCCGAGGAACGCGAGCGTCCCGTCGGTGCCGCGCCGCACGCGGTCCCCGGTCCGGTACATGCGCGCGCCCCGCTCGGTGGTGAAGGGGTCGGCGACGAACCGCTCGGCCGTCGGGCCCGGCCGGCCGTGGTAGCCGCGGGCCAGGCAGCCGCCCCCGATGTACAGCTCGCCGGCCACGTCCGGGGCTGTTTCGCGCAGTTCGCCGTCCAGGACGTAGGCGCGGGCACCCGGCAGCGGTACGCCGAGGGGGATCACCTCGTCGCCTGGGCGCCCGGCGAGTGCCGCGGGGTGCGGCTCGTAGGTGGTGGCGGTGATCGTCGTCTCGGTGAGCCCGTAGGAGCTGATGACCGGCGGGCCGCCGGCGGCGAACCAGCGGACCAGGTCGGCGACCCGGCCGGCGTCGCTGCCGATCACCACCTGGCGCAGCGCCCCGGGCAGGGGCCGGGGACGCCGCTCGACGTCCCGGGCCCACTGTGCCCAGTAGGGGGTGGGCAGATTGACGAGCGTGACGTGGTGGTCGGCGAGGAACGGCTCCAGTTCGGCGGGCGAGAGGACGTTGTCCTCGACGAACACGGCGGCGCCGCCGGTGCACCAGGTGGGTACGGCCTCCTCCAGCGACACGTCGAAGGCGGGGGCCGCGAACTGCAGCACCCGGTCGTCGGCCGTCAGGGCGTAGCGTCCGGCGAGTGCCGTGGCCTGGTGGGTGAGGGCGGCGTGGGGGACGGCGACGGGCTTGGGCGCGCCGGTCGAGCCGGAGGTGAAGAGCACGTAGGCGAGGGAGCCCGGCGTGATGTCGGCGACGGGGCCGTGGTCGGCTCCCCCGGCGGCGGCCGCTTCGTCGGTGGCGGCCCAGAACAGCTCGGTGTCGCAGCGGGTGCGCAGCTCGGCGGCGTCGGCGCGGGAGGGGACGACGGCGTGCCGGGCGCGGGCCGCGGTGACGAGGGTGCGCAGTCGTTCGTCGGGGGCGCCGAGGTCGACGGGCAGCAGGGCGGCTCCGGTGTACCAGATGCCGAGCAGGCCGACGGCCCAGTGGGCGCCTCGGCGTACGCCGAGGACGACGGTGTCCTCGGGGCCGGCTCCGGCACCGCGCAGGTCGCGGGCCAGGGCGCGGGCGCGGCGGTCGAGTTGGCGGTAGGTCAGTTCCTGGCCGGGGCCGCTGACGGCGATCGCGTCGGGGGTCCGGGCCGCCTGCCGTGCGATGCGCAGCGGGACGGGGGTGTCCGTCGGGGTCATGGGGGTCTCCTCTCGAAGGGCGGGGTGCGGCGGCGGGTCAGCCGGTCGCGGTCTGCCGGGCGCGGGGGCGCAGGGCCGGGCGGGCGGGTGCGGGGGTGGCCGTGGCGAGCCGTGCCACGACGCCGGCCGGGGTGGGCGTCTCGAACAGGTCCCGGATGCTCACCTCGGCGCCGAGGGCGGTGCGGATCCGGCCGACGAGGCGGGTGGCGAGGAGCGAGTGGCCGCCGTGGGCGAAGAAGTCGTCGTCGAGGCCGGCTTCGGGGAGGCCGAGGACCTCGGCGAAGATCGCGCAGACGGTCCGCTCGCGCTCGGTGCCCGGGGCGCGGCCCACCGTCCGGTGGACGGCTCCGGGGGCGGGCAGGGCCTTGCGGTCGAGCTTGCCGTTAGTGGTGAGGGGGAACGTCGCCAGGTGCAGGAACAGGGACGGGACCATGTAGTTCGGCAGTGCGGCGCCGAGCGCGGCCCGTACCTCCTCGGGCGTGGCGGCGCCGGTGAAGTAGGAGATCAGGCGCTGCCCGCCGGCGCCGTCGCGGTCCACGGCGACGACGGCTTCGGTGACGCCGTCCACGGCGCGCAGCGCGGTCTCGACCTCGCCGAGCTCGATGCGGTTGCCGCGGATCTTGACCTGGTGGTCCTGGCGGCCGAGGAAGTCGAGCTGGCCGTCGGCGCGCAGCCGCGCCAGGTCTCCGGTGCGGTACATCCGCGCACCGGGCTCGGTGGCGAAGGGGTCGGGGACGTAGCGCTCGGCCGTGCGGCGCGGGTCACCGAGGTAGCCGGGCCCCACGCCGGTGCCGGCGATGAACAGCTCACCGGGGACGCCGGGCGGCACCGGCGCGAGACCCTGGTCGAGGATGTAGAGCCGGTTGTTGCGCAGCGGCCTGCCCACCGGCAGCCGTCCCTGGTCGAGTTGGGCGGTCACGTCGTGGGTGATGAAGGCGTGGGTGTTGTCGTCGGAGCACTCGGTGAGGCCGTAGGCATTGATGAGAGCCGCCGACGGGTAGCGGGCGTACCAGCGCTCGCACAGCTCGGGGGGCAGCACCTCGCCGTTGACGATGAACCAGCGCAGCGCGGGCAGTGCGGGCGCCGGGGCGCCGCCGTCCCACAGGTCCACGGCGGCACGGACGAAGGAGGGGACGGTCTCCAGCACGGTGATGCCCGTGCGCGTGGCCTCGTCGAAGAGCGCGGCGGCGTCGCGTGCCACGTCGCGCCCGACGAGGTGGACCCGGCCGCCGACGATCAGCGGGGCGAGCATCTGCCAGACGGAGATGTCGAAGGTGAGCGGGGCGTTCATCACCACGCGGTCCGTGGCGGCCAGCCGCAGGTCCTCGATCTTGGCGAGCAGGTGGTTGTTCATGCCGCGGCGGTGGACCATGGCGCCCTTGGGCTTGCCGGTCGAGCCGGAGGTGAAGCAGACATAGGCCAGCGCGTCGCGGCCACCGGCGAGGGGCGGGCGCTGACCGGACTCCTCGGTGTCGTCGAGTGTGAGGACCCGGACGGTGCCGCCGACGGCGGCGGCGATCTCGTCGGCGCGCGGGCGCTGGGCGGGGGCGGCGAGCAGCCAGCCCACTCCCCCGGTGGCGAGCAGGTCGCTGGTACGGCCCACGGGTCCTTCGGGGTCCAGGGGGATGTAGGCCGCGCCGGCGCCGAGGATGCCGAGCAGGGCGACGGGGACCCGGGCGGTGGGTTCGGACAGCACGGCGACCAGGGAGCCCGCCCCGGCGCCGGCGGCGAGCAGCCGGTGGCTGAGCGCGTCGGCCCGGGCGACGAGCCGCCCGTAGGTGAGCTCTTCGGCGGCGTCCGTGACGGCGATCGCGTCCGGGGTGCGCTCGGCGACGGCCCGGACCCGCTCGACGAGTTCGGTGTAGTCCTCGTCCCGGTCGGTGTCGTTCCACTCCACCAGGACCCGGTGCCGTTCGGCGGGCGAGAGGGTGTCCAGCCGGCCCACGGTCAGCGCGGGGTCGGCGGCGACGGCGTCGAGGATCCGGACGAGGCGGGCCAGCATGGCGTCCGCCTCGTCCCGGTCGAAGACGTCCGGGCGGTAGTCGACCTGGAGGCACAGGCGCGGCCCGGGAATGGCGGTCAGCGTGAGCGGGTAGTGCGCGGCGTCGTAGGGGTCGACGCCGGTGACGCGCAGTTCGCCGTCGGAGAGCGCGGCCAGGCCCGCCGGGTCGACGGGGTAGTTCTGGAAGGCGACGCAGGAGTCGAAGAGTTCACCGGCCCCGGCCAGCCGCTGGATCTCGACGAGGTCGAGGTGGTGGTGGTCGATGAGCCGGGCCTGCTCCTCCTGGAGGCGGCCGAAGAGACCGGTCAGCGGCTCGGAGCGGTCGATGCGCACCCGGACGGGGACGGTGTTGATGAGCAGGCCCACGATGTCCGCGACGCCGGGCAGTTCCGGTGCGCGGCCGCTGACGATGGCGCCGAGGACGACGTCGTCGCTGCGGGTGCGCTGGCCGAGGAGCACCGCCCAGGCGCCCTGGATCATGATGCTGAGGGTGAGCCGGTGACCGCGGGCGAGTTCGGTGAGGCGGGCGGTGGCGGACTCGGTCAGCTCGGTCTCCACCCGGTCCGGCAGCCCGCCGCCGGGGCCGGTGGCCGTCGGCGCGGTGCGGGTGCCGCCGGCGAGACCCGACAGGGCCCGGCCCCACGCCTCGCGCGCCGCCTCGCGGTCGCGGTCGCCGAGCCAGGTGAGGAAGGAGGCGTAGGGCGTGGCCGCGGGCAGCGGGTCGGTGCCGGGGGCCGCGTGGTAGAGGGCGAGCATCTCGCGGACGAGGACCGGCCAGGACCAGCCGTCCATCAGGATGTGGTGGTACGTCAGGAGCAGCCGGTGCTGCCCGGGGCCGGTGCGGATCAGGGTGAAGCGCAGCAGGGGGGCGCGGGTCAGGTCGAAGCGGCGCCTGCGGTCCTCGTCCAGCAGGCCGTCGGTGGCGGCCTCGCGCGCCGCCTCGTCCAGGCCGGTGAGGTCGGCCTCCTCCCACGGCACGCGCACGCCCTTCTGGACGACCTGCGCGGGGTCGCCGTTGGAGCGGCGCAGGAAACCGGCGCGGAGGTTGGCGTGGCGTTCCACGACCGCGTCGGCCGCCTGCCGCAGCCGGGCGGCGTCGAGCGGGCCGTCGAGGTGGAGGGCCAACTGGGCGACGTAGACGTCGAGTTCGCTCTCGTCGTACTGGGCGTGGAAGAGGATGCCGGCCTGGAGGGGGGCGAGCGGCAGGACGTCTTCGATGCGGGACTGGCTCACAGCGGGTGTTCCTTCGCAGTCGGGTGGGGGTGGCGGCGGGCCGGTCAGAGCGGCCGGCGGCGGCGGGCGCGCCGGACGACCGGGGGTTCCCCGTCGTCCGTGCCGGTGGTGCCGGCGTCGAGGAGGGCGGCCAGTTCGGCGATCGTGGGGCCGGCGAAGAACTGCCGGACGCTCACCACCGCGCCGAGCGTGGAGCGGATGTCCGACAGCAGTTGGGCGGCCAGCAGGGAGTGCCCGCCGAGGTCGAAGAAGTTCTCGCGGGTGCCGACGCGGTCACGGCCGAGCACGCGCTGCCAGATCTCGCACAGGGCCCGCTCCCCTTCGGTCTCCGGCGCGGTGCGGTCTCCGGCGGCCGTGACCGGGTCCGGGGCGGGCAGCGCCCGCAGGTCGACCTTCCCGTTGGGGGTCACGGGGAAGCGGTCGAGGACGAGGAGGGCGGCGGGGACCATGTAGTCGGGGAGTTCCCGGGCCAGGTGGTCGCGGAGTTCGCCGGATGTGGGCGCGGGCTGCCCGTCGGCGGGTACGGCGTAGCCGGCCAGCGAACGGCCCGCACCGGAGTCGACGACAGTGACGGCGGCCTGGCCGACGCGGGGGTGGGCGGCGAGGGCCGCCTCGACCTCGCCGGGCTCGATACGGAAGCCGCGGATCTTGACCTGGCGGTCCGCGCGGCCGAGGTACTCCACCTGGCCGTGCGCGTTCCACCGGGCGCGGTCCCCGGTCCGGTACATCCGCTCCCCCGCCGGGCCGAACGGGCAGGCGACGAAGCGTTCCGCCGTCAGGGCGGGGCGGTTCAGATAGCCCCGGGCGAGGCCCGATCCGGCGAGGTACAGCTCGCCCGTCACGCCGGGGGGCACGGGGGTGAGCCGGTCGTCGAGGACGTAGGCGCGGGTGCCGTCCAGGGGCCGGCCGATCGGCACCTGGTCGGCGGCGACCTCGTCGCCGGGGCGCAGGGCGAAGGTCGCGGCGAAGGTGGTGGTCTCGGTGGGCCCGTAGGCGTTGGTCACCGTGGTGTCCGGGCAGGCGGCCAGCACCCGGCGGACCATCGGCGGCGAGGCCGCCTCGCCGCCGGTCATGACCTCGCGCAGGGAGGCCAGTCGCGGCAGGCACCGGTCGGCCAGCACGTTGAACAGGGCGGCGGTCAGGAAGGTGCCGGTGACGCGCTGGTCGGCCATGAGGCGGGCCAGCTCCTCCACGTCGAGCTCGCCGGGCGGGGCCACGACGACCAGGCCGCCGGTCAGCAGCGGCACCCACATCTCGTAGGTGGAGGCGTCGAAGGCGTGCGGCGAGCGGAACAGCACCCGCTCGTGCGCACCGCCGCGCCAGCGCCGGTCCAGGGCGAGGGCGGTCACCTCGCGGTGCGGGACGGCGACGCCCTTGGGGACTCCGGTGGACCCGGAGGTGTACATGACGTAGGCGAGGGCGTCGGGGTGGCCGACGGCGTCCGGCGCCCCGGCGGGCGCGGGCAATGGCCCGGCGTCGTCGCCGAGCCGCAGGGTGTGCCGGACGGCGAGTCGTCGGTCGAGGTCCGCGTCGGTCACCAGGACGGCCGCACCGGTGTCGGCGACGACGGCGGCGGTCCGGGCGTGCGGGGCCCGGGCGTCGAGGGGGACGTACGCGCCGCCGGCCTTCAGGATGCCCAGGCAGGCGGCGATCAGCTCGACGGATCGCTCCATGAGGACGGCGACGGCGTCGCCCGGCCGCACCCCGAGGTCGGTGAGCCGGTGGGCGATCCGCGCGGCCCGCTCGTCGAGTTCGCCGTAGCTGACTTCCCGCGCGCCGCTGACGGCGGCGGTCCGGTCCGGGTGGGCGCGGACCCGCTCGGCGAAGAGGCCGTGCACGGTGTGCGCGCCGGCCTCGGGCGCCCGGCCCTGCCAGCCTTCGAGGACGTCGTGGCGTTCGGCGGGGTCGAGGACGTCGAGGCGGCCGATGGGCGCGGCGGGGTCGCGGACGACCGCGCGCAGGATGCGGACGAGGCGGTCGAGCAGCCGCCGGGCGGTGTCCTCGTCGAAGAGGTCGGTGGCGTACTCCAGGGCGAGGCCGATCCCGCTGGGGGCGCCGGTGGCCGCGTCGGTGTGCTCGTCGACCTCCAGGGTCAGGTCGAACTTGGCGGTGCCGGTGCGGACGGGCTCGATCACCAGGTCCAGTCCGGGGAACCGGGGGGCCGGCCCGCCGGTGCTCTGGGCGGCGACGGCGACCTGGAACAGCGGGTGCCGGGACGCGGAACGGGCCGGGTTGAGCTGCTCCACCAGGGCCTCGAAGGGGACGTCCTGATGGGCGTGGGCCTCCAGGACGGTGTCGCGGACCCGGTCGAGCAGCGTCTCGAAGGACGGGTCGCCGGTGGTGTCGGCGCGGACGACGAGGGTGTTGACGAAGAAACCGACCAGGTCCTGCAGGGCTTCGTCGTCCCGGCCGTCCATGGGGCAGCCGAGCGGCAGGTCCGTGCCCGCGCCGAGCCGGGTGAGCAGCGTGGCGAACGCGGCCTGTACGGCCATGAAGGGGGTGGCCCGCCGGTCGCGGGCGAGGCCGGCCAGGGCGGTGTGCGCCCGGGTGTCGAGGGTGGCGTGGACGACCGCGCCCCGGTGCGTGGCCAGCGCCGGCCGGGGCCGGTCGGTGGGCAGCGTCAGCTCCGCGGGCAGCTGCGCGAGGACCTTGGACCAGTGGCCCAGCTGCCGGGAGACGAGGCTCTCGGGGTCGCCCGGCTCGCCCAGCAGGTCCCGCTGCCACAGGGCGAAGTCGGGGTACTGCACGGGGAGTTCGGGCCATTGGGGGGTGGTGTGCGCGAGCCGGGCTGTGTAGGCGGTGGCGAGGTCGCGGACGAGCAGTTCCAGCGACCGGCCGTCGCCCGCGATGTGGTGCAGGACGAGCAGGAGGTAGTGGTCGTCGTCGCCGTGGACGAGGAGGTCGGCGCGCAGCGGCGGTTCGGTGGCGAGGTCGAAGGTGTGCCGGGCCGCGGCCCGTACGTGCTTCTGGCGCGCGGCGGCGGGGCAGTGGGTCACGGTCCAGGCCGGCGGTGCCTGGGCGGGGTCGAGGACGAGCTGGTGGGGGCGCCCGTCGTGGTCGGGGTAGACGGTGCGCAGCGCCTCGTGCCGGGCGATCACGTCGGCGAGCGCGGTGCGCAGCGCCTCGTGGTCGAGGGTGCCGCGCAGTCGCAGGCCGACGGGGATGTTGTAGAGCGCGCCGTCGCCCGTGCGGTCGAGGAACCACAGCCGCTGCTGGGCGTGGGACAGAGGGATCACAGCAACTCCCCGAGCTGGGATGCGAAGTCGTCGAGATCGGCCTGGCTGATCTCGGAGTGGGACACGTCGGAGGGGGTCAGACAGCCCGCGCCGGGCAGTTCGGTGTGCGCGACGATGGCGGTCAGCATGGCGAACCACTCGTCGGCCAGGGCCTTCACCCGGGCGGCCGGGTAGGCGTCGCGGTCCCAGGTCCAGGTGGCGCTGAGGGTCAGGCCGTCGGGGCCTTCGTGGGCCGCGGCGTTGACCTCGACGGCGTGGGCCATGGGCAGGCCTTCGTCGGCGTCGTCGAGGGCGAAGTCATGGCCGGGGGCGGCCGCCCAGTCGGCGGCGTCGCCCATCGGGAACCGGCCCAGGTAGTTGAACCCGATCTCCGGGATGCCCGGTGCGGCGAGGCCGGGGCCGGTGCGGGAGTTGAGGTGGCGCAGCATGCCGAAGCCGATGCCGTGGTCGGGCACGGCCCGCAGGCTCTCCTTGACCAGCCGCAGGGCGGTGCCGATGGTGTGCCCGCCGGAGCGGGCGTCGGCGAGGTCCGGGCGGCCGAGTGCGAAGCGGACGGGGTAGACGGTGGTGAACCAGCCGACGGTGCGGGAGAGGTCCAGGCCGTCCACGATGTCCTCGCGGCCGTGGCCCTCGACGTCGACGAGGACCGCGCCGCTCTCGTCACTCCCCTCGTCGCGGCGCCAGCCGAGCACGGCGAGCGCCAGACCGGTCAGCAGGACGTCGTTGACGGTGCCGTTGACGAGCGCGGGTGCGGCGGTGAGCAGCGGGCCGGTGATCTCCGGGGGGAGGGTGAGGGTGTGCCGGCACTCCTCGGTCTCGGGGCCCAGGGCGCGGGCCGAGACGCCGCCGAGCGGTCCCGGGTCGCCGCGCAGGGTGCGCTGCCAGGTGTCGGCCTCCGCCATCCGGCGGCCGTGGGCGGCCTCGGTGAGCAGCACACCCGACCAGTGGAGGAAGGGGGTGGGCGCCGGGTCGAGACCGATCTCGCCGCCCCGGGACAGCGTCTGCCAGCCGGTGCGCAGGTCGTCCTGGAGGATGCGCCAGGAGACCCCGTCGACGACCAGGTGGTGGACGAGGAGGGCGAGACGTCCTTGCCGGTCGGGCCCGCGGTCGAGCAGGACGGCCCGGAGCATGACCCCGTCACGCGGTGACAGCAGTCGCCGGGCGTGGCGCATCCGGTCCCGGGTGAGTCGGGGCAGGGCGTCGTCGGCGATGTCGCGCGCGTCGAGGCTTTCGATCAGGTCGGCCGCGCGGACGCCGCCGACCGGCTCGATGACCGGTTCCCACACCGGCGCGTCGGTGCCGGCGGGCAGCCGCAGCCGGAGCGCGTCGTGGGTGTCGAGCAGGGCCTGGAGAAGCGTTTCGGCCGCCCGGGTGTCCAGGCCCGGGGGTGTGCGGAGCACGAGCGACTGGTTGTAGGTGTCGACCGGGCCGCCCAGTTCGCGCAGCCAGTGCATGATCGGGGTGGGGTGGAGGGGGCCGGTGCGGCGTGGGGGGACGCGCGGGGCGGTGCTCTCCGGTTCGCGGGCGGCGGCGGCCAGCGCGCGGACGGTGTCCTTGCGCAGGACGTCGCGGGTGCTGACGACGAGCCCGGCCAGCCGGGCGCGGCTGACCACCTGGATGGCCAGGATGCTGTCGCCGCCCAGGCCGATGAAGCTCTCGTCGGGGCCGACCCGCGGGACGCCCAGGACGTCCGCGAACAGCGCGCACAGGATCTCTTCGTGGCCGGTCCGCACGGGCGTGGTGCCCCGGCGCGGTGCGTCAAACATGGTGGATCTCCTCGGGCTCGCCTGTCACCGTCGTCACGGACGCGGGTCGCCCATGGCGGCCGCGAGGCTCGCGGGGCGCATGTCCGTCCAGTGCGCTTCGACGTAGTCGAGGCAGCCCTGCCGGGTGTCCTCGCCGTGCACCGTCGTCCAGCCGGCGGGGACGGGGTTGGTGGCGGGCCACAGGGAGTGCTGGTTCTCGTCGTTCTTCAGCACGAGGTAGGTGGCGGCGTCGTTCTCGAAGGGGTTGCTCATGGTGGGTCACCTCGGTGGTGGTGGGGGCCGCCGCCCGTGGGCGGGCGGCGGCAGGAGGAAGGGGTCGCTAGTTCTCGACGGTCAAGGCGATGTGCCGCAGGGCCGCGTCGAGGGCGTCGGCCACCTGTGGCCCGGAGTCCGCACGGGCGATGACGTGGCCGAGCCGGTCGGTGGCGCCGCGCGCGGTGCGCACGGGGTCCCCGGGTGCGGCGGTGAGGGTGACGGCCTCGATGCCGTCCATGGCGCGTACGGCGTCGGTGCCGTCGACGGCGGTCAGCAGCCCGTCGGCGGGGGCGAGGAGGAACTGGATGCCGGCGTAGCCGTGGGTGTCGGGCTTGAGCTCCGGCGGCAGGCCGACGGCGACCCGCAGTTGCTGCTCCAGGAGCCGTACGCCGCCGGCCCGGCGGACGAGTTCGGGGATCATGCCGCCGGCCAGCCGGGGGTTGATCTCGATGACGCTCGCGCCGGCCGCGGTGAGCTTGACCTCGGTGTGGGTGGCGCCGAGGCGTACGCCGGCCGCGTCCAGGGCGGCGCGGACGGTTTCGGTGATCTCCTCGGCCGTGGCGGGCGGCAGGTCGGCGGGGAAGATGTGCCGGTGCTCGACGAAGTGCGGTCCGTCGGTGACGGTCTTCGCGGTGATGCCGACGCATTCGGTGCCGCCGTCCCAGGAGAACATCTCCACGCTGAACTCCGGCGCGTCCACGTACTCCTCGACCAGCGCGCTCCCGGCAGTGGGCAGGCCGCGTACGTTCGTGCGCACCGCGAGGATCCGGGCCGCGTGGGCGGTGGCCGTCGCCTCGTCCGCGCACAGCAGGACGTTGGTGGAGCCGGAGTCGTCGACGGGCTTGACCACGCACGGCAGCCCGACCCGGGCGACGGCGGCCGCGACCTCCTCGGCCTCGCGCACGACCGCGAACCGCGGTTGGCGGACCCCGGCCGCGGCGAGGGTCTCCCGCAGGGTGGCCTTGTTGCGGCAGGTGGCCATGGCCTCGGCGGGGTTGCCCGGCAGGCCGAGCCAGTGCGCGAGTTCGGCGACGACGGGGACGTAGAAGTCGCTGGTGGTGGTGATGCCGGCGATCTCCTCGCGGCGGAACCGCTCCTGGATCACCCGGCGCAGCTCGGCTTGGGAGTTGGCGTCGCAGACGAGGGTCTCGCAGCCGGTGTCCGCCAGCCCGGCGTAGCGGTGGGGGTCGCCGGTGAGCAGGACGGGGACGGTGTCCAGCTCACGGGCGAGGCCCAGGGCGAGCATGCCGGTGCCGGTGGTGTTGGACTCGACGAACAGCAGGTGCCGGCGTAGCTCGCCGGGGGCCTGGAAGGGCATGTGCGACCAGGTCAGGGCGGTGTCGCCGGGGCGGACGGCCCGGGGCGCGGGTGCGGTGGGCAGCTCGCTCAGGTCGTGCCGGGCCCAGTGCTCGTCGCTGTAGACGGTGTCGGCGTAGCGGTCGCCGCGGTCGGGGAAGATGCCGACGACGCGGGTGCCGGGCGCGGCCGTGGCGGCGAGCGAGCCGAGGACGCGGTAGACGGATCCGGAGGTGTTGCCCGCGAAGATCTGCTGCTCGCGGGCGAGGTCCCAGGCGGCGGCGAAGGCCTCGTGGTCGTTGAGCCAGTGCACCTCGTCGATGAGCGAGCGGTCGAGGTTCTTGGGCAGCAGGCTGTTGCCCAGGCCGCTCTGGAGGCGCTGGGGCACGTCCGGCTGGCCGAACAGGGCGCTGCCGACGCAGTCGACCCCCACGACGCGCAGCCCGGGCAGGGATTCCTTCAGGGCGCGCGCCGAGCCGCACAGCGAGCCGCCGCTGCCGGTGGCGCCGACAAGGACGTCGAAGCCGCCGAGGTCGCGCAGGAGTTCGTCGGCGAGGGTGCGGTAGGCGCCGGGGTTGTCGGGGTTGGTGTACTGCTGCGGCCAGAACGCGCCGGGCAGGTCGCGCATCAGCTCTTCCAGCCGTTCCAGCCGGGCGCTCTGCCAGCCGTGGCTGGTCATGGCCTCGACGATGTGCACCTCGCAGCCGAGGGCGCGGAGTTTGGCCAGGGTGATCGGGTCGATGCGCGGGTCGGTGACAATGTGCACGGCGTGGCCGAGGGAGCGGCCCACCAGCGCGACGCCGAGCGCCATGGTGCCCGAGGAGCTCTCGATGATCGGGGCGCCGGGCAGCAGGGTGCCCAGTCGGCGGGCCTCCAGGACGATGTTGCGGGCGACGCGGTCCTTCATGGCGAAGGGGTTCTGCAGCTCCAGCTTGGCGTAGACCTCCACGCCCCGTTCCTCGCCCAGCCGCAGCCGTACCAGCGGCGTGTGACCGATCGCGTCGGTCATGGTGTCGAACAGCATGCTCAGGTCTCCAGCTCGTGGCTCGGGTGGGCGCTCGGGTGGGCACCGAGGGGGGAATCGGTGGGCGGCGTCGCCGGGTTCCAGCGGTCACCGGTGCCCAGCGCGCGGTGGACGGAGACCTCGCCGCCGAGCGGCGCGCAGCCGGCGCGGATGTGCTCGGCCTTGCCGGCCAGGCCCGGGTCGGCGGCTTCGAGGAGGACGCCGAGCATGGTGCCGCTGTGCGCGAGGACCAGACCGAGGCCGTCGACGTCGTGGCACAGGCGGCGCAGGTCCTCGAATCCGCCGCGGGCCCGGTGCCGGGCGTTCATCTCGGCGCTGCGGGTGGCGACGGCGCCGACGGTGCGCAGATCGCGGGAGGCGACCGCGTCGGTCAGCAGGGCCAGGAGGGCGGCGTACTCGCGGCGTTCCTCGGCGTCGAACACCTTGGCCTTGCGGTTGTGGGTGACGGTGTCGACCTGGCCGCCCTCGTCGTGGGCGACGACCGTGAGCGGGGGCAGGGCACCCAGCCGGTGGGCGAGCCGCACGTCGCGGTGGTGGAAGGCGACGATCTCGTCGTACATGACCCCGTCGGCGGGTTCGATGCCCCGCAGGAACGCCTCGGTCTGGGCCGGGGTGAACGTCACGTCCCAGGCCGCGCCGACGGCTCGTACGGTGGCCACCAGGTCGGCGGACGAACTCGCCAGGCCCTTGCCCTCCGGCAGTTCGCCGCTGATGTCCAGCCGCCCGCCGCCACGCACCCCGAGGGAGGCGAGGACCTGGGCCGCGACGCGGCGGGACTTGCCCTTGTGCGCCGGGCGGACGACGATCGCGTCGGCGTCCGGATCGTGCTGGAAGACGGCGGTGGCCCAGCGGGCTATCGGGAAGGTGACGAGGAACTCGCCGCGCGGCTCGGGCAGGGCCCCTTGCAGCAGTTCCCCGAACGTTCCGAAGGCCTTTCCGACACCCCTCCGGGCGCCCGGCCCGCTCGCGTGTTCAGCGCGGTCCGCGCTCGTCACCATCGGTACCGACATGGCTCTCACCCCGCTCCGTTTCCCGGCCCAGCGCCCGGTCCGTCTCGTCCGCCCCGGCCCGCAGGGCCGCCGACCGCCGCGCCCACTGCTCGCGCAGCCGGTCGTACTCCTCCTGCTGTGTGCCCAGCAGTTCGCGCACGGCCTCGGGGTGGGCCGATCCGGCGGACGCCATGCGCTCCAGCCCGCGCCGGACGTCGAAGGCCTCGGCGAGCAGCTCCGCGGGGTCCTCCAGGGCGATGCCCTTCTCGGCGGCGGCCTCGCGCAGCAGGTCCGCGTCGCCCGGCGCGGGGGCGAGCCCGGCGGCGGCGGCCAGCACGATGTACCGGCCGGCGACGACCTGGGCGGTGCGCCACGGCACACCGCGCTTGAGGGTGAGGGAGTTGGCGAGGCTGAATCCGCCGAGGAACTCCCGCTCGCACACCTCGCGCATGCGGTCCGCCCGGAAGGTCAGCCGGCGCAGCACCTCGGTGAACAGCCGTACCGTGCCGTGCGCCGATTCGAAGGCGTTCAGCAGGTGGGTGCCGGCTTCCTTGGAGACCTCCACCAGGTTGCAGAAGGGGGTGTTGCGCTGACCGAGGAGGCCGTCGATGTGGAAGGCGGCGAGGTGCGCGGTGCGGCCGCGGACGCGTTCCAGGACGGGGTAGTTCTTCTTCTGCGGCATGGCGGAGGAGATGCCGGACAGGTCGTCGGGCAGTTCGATGAAGCCGTATTCGCTGCTGCCCCAGGTGAGCAGGTCGGTGGTGAAGCGGCTGAGGGCGGCGCCGAGGAGGCTGAGCTCCGCGGTGATCTCCGTGCTCCAGCGCCGGGAGGCGACCGAGGTCAGCGCGCTGGGCTGGGGGCGGGAGAAGCCGAGGAGGCGGGCCATCCGGTCGCGGTCCCAGGCGAGTTCCTGGCCGGCCATGGCTCCGGCGCCCAGCGGGCAGGCGTCGAGGCCGTCGTAGGTCGCCAGCAGCCGCCGCTGGGTGTGCAGGACCTGCTCGCTGACGGCGGCGAGGTAGAAGCCGGGGGTGATGATCTGCGCGGCCTGGAAGTGGGTGTACCCCGGCATGGGCAGCTCGCGGGTCGACTCCGCCAGCCGGTGGGCGGCGGTGCCGAATTCCAGGAGCGCCTCGGCGAAGTGGGCGAGGCGGGCGCGGCCGAACATCAGCTGGGCGCACGACTGGAGGTCGTTGCGGCTGCGGTCGACGTGCCAGCGCGTCACCGGCTTCGCCAGGCCCTCCTCGACGTGGCGTTCGAGGGCGAAGGCGATGTCCGACATGTTGGCGCCGGGGCGTGCGGTGAGGGTGTCGGGGCCGACGCCGTCGAGCAGGGTGGCGATGGCGTGGGCCTCGTCGGTGGTGACGAGCCCCATCCGCGCGTACTCGGCCGCGAGCACCTTCTCGATGGCGACGTAGTGGCCCATCAGGTGCCGGGACTCGAACCTGAACTGGGGGTCCAGCACCTCGTCGTGCAGCAGCTCGCTCGGCCCGCTGCCGATCCGGCCGCTGAGCGCGGCCGGCGGGCCGGTGTGTTCGCTTCTCACGTGGTCTTCCGTTCCGTTGCGAAGAGGTCTGCGGGTGGGGGGTGCGCTCACCGGCCGGTCGGGGCCGGGGTGAGGGTGGCGGCGACCGCCGTGATGTGCGGGGGACGCATGAGGTCGTAGTGGTCCGCCTCGGTGTCGTGGACGTCGAACGTGCCCCGGACCCGGCCGGCCCACTGCCGGGCGGCGTCCTGGCCCGCGCCGGTCGTGCTCTGATGGAAGATCACCGGGCCGTCGAGGACCGGCGGGCGGTAGGCCGCGGCGACGTGGACGCCGGTGCGGAACACCTCGTAGTGGCGGGCCAGCCGCTCGGCGTCGAGGCCGGGGGCGAGCCGGTCCTCGGCCACCTGCTCGGCCAGGGCCTTGAGGCGGGTGCTTGAATCCCCGGCGGTGGCCAGCAGAGCGCGCAGGGCGGCCCGGGAGTCGTCGTCGAAGGCGGCACCGGCCGCCCGCGCGAGGTCCTCGTAGAACCACTCCAGCAACTCGACTTCGTTCTCAGGGTTCTCGGGGTTCTCGGGGCTTTCGGGGCCCGCGGGCCGCGGGTAGGCGGTGTCGAGCAGGGCGAGCGTGGCGACCTGCTCTCCGTCCGCGCGCAGCCGGGCGGCCATCTCGAAGGCGAGGAGTCCGCCGAACGACCAGCCCGCCAGGTGGTACGGGCCGGTGGGCCGCACCCGGCGCAGGGCTTCGAGGTGCCCGGCCGCCAGCTCCTCGACCGTACGGGCCGTGGCGAGCGCGGCACCCTCGGCGAGGCCGGGGGCGGTCAGGCCGTACACGGGCCGGTCCGGGCCCAGGGCCGTGGCGAGTGCCCGGTAGCAGAAGACGTGCCCGCCGATCGGGTGGAGGAGGAACAGCGGCGGCTGGTCACCGCCCCGCTGGATGCGGACCACGCCCTCGTCGGGGGCCGCCCGGTGGGTGTCGCGCAGCAGTTCCGCCTGCTGGGCGACGGTCGCGTTCTCCAGGACGGTCCCGACGCCGAGGCGCTCGCCGAACTCCTCGTTGATCCGGGTGATCAGCCGCAGTGCGGCGATCGAGTGGCCCCCGGCGGCGAAGAAGTCGTCGTGGATGCCGAGGGGGCCGCTCTCCAGCAGCCGCTCCCAGATCCCCAGGAGCCGGGACTCCAGCTCGTCGCGCGGGGGTGCCGCGGGGCGCCCGCCCCGCGCGTCGGTGGCCTCCGGTGCGGGCAGCGCGGCCCGGTCGAGCTTGCCGTTGGCGGTCAGCGGCAGCGCGTCGAGGAGGACCCAGGCGCCGGGGACCATGTACTCGGGCAGCCGGCGCCGGGCGGACTCGGCGAGGCCGGCGGCCGACGGCCGGTGTCCGGCGGCGGCGACCACGTAGCCGACCAGCCGGTCACCGCGCGGCAGGACGGCGCACTCGCGCACCGCGTCGTCGTCCGCGAGGACGGCCTCGATCTCGCCGGGCTCGACCCGGAAACCACGGATCTTGAGCTGGTGGTCGGTGCGGCCCGCGTACTCCAGCTCGCCGCCGGGCCGGTGCCGGGCCAGGTCGCCGGTGCGGTACAGCCTGCGTGCGACCCCGTCCCGGCCGGTGTGCTCGATGAACCGCTCGGCCGTCAGCTCCGGCTGCCCGTGGTAGCCCAGGGCCAGGCCGACGCCTTCGAGGTACAGCTCGCCGGTGACGCCCAGGGGCACCTCGGCCAGGTGCCGGTCGAGGACGTGGACGCGCATGTTGGCGATGGGACGGCCGATGGGGACCACGCCCGTGCCGTCGTCGTGGCAGCGCCAGGACGTCACGTCGACGGCGGCTTCCGTCGGCCCGTAGAGGTTGTGCAGCTCCACCCCGGGCAGCCGCTCGAAGAACCTGCTCTGCACATCGTGCGGGAGGGCCTCGCCGCTGCACACCACGCGGGTGAGCCCGGTGCAGTCCGCGGCGGCCGGGTCCTCCAGGAACACGCTCAGCATGGAGGGGACGAAGTGCACGGTGGTGATGTGCTCCGCCTGGACGGTCGCGGCGAGGTACGCGGGATCGCGCTGGCCGCCGGGACGGGCGAGCACCAGGGTCGCGCCGGTCAGGAGGGGCCAGAACAGCTCCCACACCGACACGTCGAAGGTGTAGGGCGTCTTCTGCAGGACCCGCTCCCCGGGGCGCAGCCCGTAGGCGTCCTGCATCCACAGCAGCCGGTTGCAGATGGCGCGGTGGGAGACGACGACGCCCTTGGGCTTTCCGGTGGAGCCCGAGGTGAAGATCATGTAGGCGGGGTCGTCCGGGCCGGCGCCGACGGTGGCCGGAGCGTCCCCGGGGCTTGCTGTCGTCCGCGGCCCTATCGCGTCGATGCCCGCGGCGCGCAGGGGCGCTGCCCAGCGCTCGTCGGTGACGACCAGCGCGATGCCGGCCTCGGCCAGCAGGGACGTCACCCGCTGCGCGGGGTGGTCGGGGTCCAGGGGGACGTAGGCCGCACCGGATTTGAGGATCGCCAGCAGCGTGACCGACAGGTCCGCCGAGCGGTCCAGCAGGACTCCGACGAAGGCCCCGGGGCGGGCGCCGCGCTCGCGCAGGGCGCGGGCGAGGCCGTCGGCGGCCTCGTTCAGCTGCCGGTAGTCCAGCTCGGTGCCCTCGAAGCGCACGGCCGGGGCGCCGGGCGTCGCGTGGGCCTGGCGCTCGATCAGTTCGTGCAGGACGTGGGGCTGCTCGTAGTCGACGCGGGTGTCGTTCCACCGTGCGTACGCCCGGTGTTCGTCCTCGGTCAGCAGGTCCGCGTCGTGGGCGGTGCCGTCCGGGTCGGTGGCCAGCAGGCCGAGCACGGCGGCGTAGTGGGTGTGGATGTCCGCGACCTGCTCGGGGGTGAACCGGGCCGCGTCGTAGCGCAGACCGAGTTCGAGCCGGTCGCCGTCGGGGTTGCGGGAGAACTCCGCGCCGAACGCGACGTCCGTGCCGGCCTCCCCGTCCTCCTCCAGCACGGCGAAGGCGTCCGGGTCCGGGGCGTTCCGCTCGACGTGGAAGTGGGTGTAGTTGAAGAACGTCTCGAAGAGCGCGCCGCCGCCCGCCGCCGTCACGATCTCCGCCAGCGGGAAGCGGCGGTGCTCGTGGACGCGGACATCCAGCGCGGCGACCGCGCGGACGAGGTCGCGCCAGGTGCCGTCGGGGAGGGAGAGGCGGAAGGGGAGGGTGTTGAGGAAGACGCCGACGACCTTGTCGCCGTCGCTCTCCTCGGTGCGGCCGTTGTGGACCACGCCGGTCGTGACGTCGTCGCTGCCGCCCAGCAGTCCCATGACCCGCAGATGCGCGGCGAGCAGGACGACCCGCAGCGGCACCCCGAGCTCGGCGGCGAGCGCGGCCAGCCGGTCGTGGAGGCCGTCCGGCAGGGGGGCGAGATGCCAGGACATCCGCGCCGGGCCCGTCGCCGGGATCCGCCGGGGCAGCCGGGTGACGGCCATGCCCGCCATCTGCTCGGTCCAGAACGCGCGCTGTTCGTCGCTGGCGACGGCGGCGCGCTCCAGGGCGACGAAGGAGGCGAACCGCGACCGGGGCCCGTGCGCCGACGGGCTCTCGTCGGCGAGAAGGCGGAGGTAGGTCTCGCTCAGCTCGGTGAACAGCGACCGCTCGCTCCAGCCGTCCATGACGGCGTGGTGTTCGGTGAGGAAGAGCTGGAAGGTGTCGGCCGACCGGCGCTGTACGTGGAACCGCATGAGCGGCGCCCGCTCCCAGTCCAGCGGGCGGGCCCGCTCCGCGTCGTAGCGGGCGGTGACCGCGGCGCGCCGCTCGTCCTCGTCGAGGGCGCTCAGGTCCTCGAAGGTGATCTCCGGTGCCGCGCCGGCGTGGACCAGTTGCAGGGGTTCGCTGAAGCCGTGCAGATTGAAGGCGGTGCGCAGCATCTCGTGCCGCCGGGCGAGGAGGGCGATCGTCTCGCGCCAGGCACGCTCGGAGTAGGGCGCGCGGATGTGGTAGCTCGCGACGTTGTGGTAGATGGTCCCGGCGGTCGGCAGGTCGCTGTGGAACAGCATGCCCGCCTGGAGCCGGGTCATCGGGTAGGCGTCCTCCAGCCCGTCGGGCAGCGCGGCCCGGTCGCGCGGGTCGAGCAGCGAGAAGGGCTCGTACGCCGCCTCCTTCGCGGCCCCCGCGGTGGTCGTGACGACGGGGGCGAGGTCGCGGACGGTCTGGTGGCGCATCAGGTCGCTCACCGCGAAGTCCAGCCCCCGCGCACGGGCGTGCGCCAGGACCTGGATGCTGCGGATCGAGTCGCCGCCGAGGGAGAAGTAGTTGTCGTGGGCGCCGACCCGTTCGCGGCCGAGGACCTGTTGCCAGATCTCGGCGAGGCCCGTCTCGACGGGACCCCGGGGCGGCTCGTAGGCGGTGTGCGCGAGGGCCGTCCCGGCGCCGGGCGCGGGCAGCTTGCGGCGGTCCACCTTGCCGTTGGCGGTCAGCGGGAACTCCGGCAGGCTGACGAACGCACCGGGGATCATGTACGCGGGGACGCGCCGCGCCAGGTGCTCGCGCAGGTCCTCGACGCTGGGGCCGCCGGCCTCGCCCGCGGCCGCCAGATAGCCCACCAGGGTGTCGGCGCCGGAGGCGTCGGGCCGGACCAGCGCGACCGCGGCGTCGACCAGCGGGTGCGCGGCGAGCGCGGCCTCGACCTCGCCCAGCTCCACCCGGAAGCCGCGGATCTTGACCTGGTCGTCGATCCTGCCGAGGTATTCGAGGTCTCCGTCGGGCAGGAGGCGCGCGAGGTCACCGGTCCGGTACAGCCGCTCGCCGACCGGGCCGCGCCCGTCGCCGAAGGCATCGGCACAGAAGCGCTCGGCCGTCAGCCCGGGCCGGCGCAGATACCCGCGGGCCAGACCCGCCCCGCCGACGAACAACTCGCCCGCCACACCCGGCGGTACGGGATTCCCGCGCCGGTCCAGCAGGTGCAGCCGCAGATCCGGGATCGGTACGCCGATGACGCTGCCCCGGCCCTCCCGCGCGTCGCGCGCGGTCAGCGGCCGGTAGGTGACGTGGACGGTCGTCTCGGTGATGCCGTACATGTTGACCAGCCGCGGCGCGTCGTCCGGGTGCCGCTCGAACCACGGGCCGAGGGCGCCGACGTCGAGTGCCTCGCCGCCGAAGACGACGTAGCGCAGGGCGAGTTCGCCGTCCTCCGGCCGCCGCCCGGCCGCCGAGTGCGCCTCGTCGACGCGGGCCAGCTGGTAGAAGGCCGACGGCGTCTGGTTGAGCACCGTCACCCGCTCGGCGCGCAGCAGCCGGTGGAACTCCTCCGGGGACCGGCTCGTTTCGTACGGCACCACCACGAGCCGGCCGCCGTGGGCGAGCGCGCCCCACAGCTCCCAGACGGAGAAGTCGAAGGCGACCGAGTGGAACAGCGTCCAGACGTCGTCGGGGCCGAAGCCGAACCAGTGGTCGGTCGCGGAGAACAGCCGGGTGATGTTGCGGTGCGGGACGAGGGTGCCCTTGGGGCGGCCGGTGGAGCCGGAGGTGTAGATGACGTAGGCGAGGTGGTCCGGGGTGACACCGGTCCCGGGGGCGGTGTCCGGCTCGGCGGCGAGCAAGGCGGCGTCCCGGTCCAGGTCGACGGCGTGCAGCGGCAGATCGCCCCAGAGGTGCAGGGTGTCCGTGGCGCCGACCAGGTGGGTCAGCCCGGCGTCGCCGATGATGTAACGCAGCCGCTCGGGCGGGTTGTCGGGGTCGAGCGGCAGATACGCGCCGCCCGCCTTCAGGATGCCGAGCAGCCCGACGACCAGGTCGGGCGAGCGTCGCAGGCAGAGCCCGACGAGCGTGTCGGGGCCGACGCCCTGCGCCCGCAGCCGGTGGGCGAGGCGGTTGGCGCGCCGGTCGAGGTCCCGGTAGGTGACCTGGGTGGTGCCGTGGACGAGGGCGACGGCGTCCGGGGTCGCGGCCGCGTGCCCGGCGAAGATCTCGTGGGCGCAGCGGTCGGGCACCCCGGCGCCCGGCGGCAGCTCGGGGACGATGCCGCGCAGCTCCGCCTCCGACAGCATGGGCAGCGCGGAAACGGGCAGCTCCGGGCGGGCCGTGGCCTCGGCCAGCAGCCGCTCGTAGTGCCGGGCGACGCGCTCGATGGTGGCCGCCTCGAACAGGTCGGCGCGGTACTCCAGTCGGCAGCGGATCGTCTCGCCCGTCCGGACGACGTCGAAGGTCAGCTCGAACTTGGCGCTCCCGGCGGGGCCGTCGACGAGGCGGGCGCGCGGGCCGGGCAGACCGGCCGTCATGTCGTCCTCGTCGTGGAAGCCGAACATGACGTGGAAGAGGGCGGCGCTGTCGGCGGTCCGCTCCGGGCCCAGGTGCTCCACGATCCGCTCGAACGGCAGGTCCTGGTGGTCCTGGGCGTCCAGCACGGCGTCCCGGACGCGCCCCAGGTGGTCGCGGAAGCAGGGGTCGTCGGAGAGGTCGGACCGGATGACCACGGTGTTGACGAAGAGCCCGACGGTGTTCTCGAACTCCTTGCGGTTCCGGTTGGCCACGGGAGTGCCGACGATGACGTCGTCGAGCCCGGTGTAGCGGCTCATCAGCACCTGGAAGACGGCGAGCAGCCCGGAGTAGAGGGTGCTCCCGCTCTCGCGGCAGAGCCGCCGCAGCCCGTCGAGGGCTTCCGGGGACAGCGGGAACTCATGGACGGCGGCGGTCGCGTCGGTGTTCCGGTGCCCCTGGGCAGGGGCCCGGTGGTCCCTGGGCAGGGCGGTCGCCGGCAGTTCCCCGGACAGCTGCCTCGCCCAGTAGTCGAGCTGACGGCGGGCGGCGGAGCTCTCCAGCCAGTCCTGCTGCCACTCCGAGTAGTCGGCGTACTGGTAGCCGGGCGCCTCCAGCGGGGGCACGGCGGCCGCCGCCGGGTCCCCGGTGTGCGCCGCGTAGTCGGTGAGCAGCTCGCGCAGCAGCACACCGGCCGACCAGCCGTCCGCGATGATGTGGTGCATGCTCAGCACGAGCACGGCGCCCCCTTGCGGGGTGTGCAGCAGCCCGGCGCGGAACAAGGGCCCGTGGTGCAGGTCGAAGGGCCGGTGGTGCTCGGCCTCCAGCCAGCGTGTGACGTCGCCGGCGTCGTGGGCCGTGGCCGTCCGCCACTCCCACCGCGCCCGCTCGTCGATGACCTGGAGCAGCTCGCCGTCGCGCAGTGCGAACCTGGTGCGCAGCGCCTCGTGGCGGTCCGTCAGCCGTCGCGCGCACCCGGCGAGCACCTCGGCGTCCACCGGGCCGTCGAGGGTGTAGAAGACGGGCATGTGATAGGTCGGCCTGCCCTCCTCCAGTTCCTGGAGGAAATACATCCGCTGCTGGGCGCGGGATGCCGCGAAGGCGTCGGCCGCCGGGTCCCCGGTGGTGCTGAATGCGGGTTCGGTCCGCTCGTCACTGGCCACGATAAACTCCCCCGGCCGCGTGTCTGGTCAACGCGCAGCGCAAGTGAACAGCGTGAAATTCTTTATTTCACGCACGTCTGCTGATTGCTGTTCGGAGCACGACTCGGGTGAATACCCCGAAGAATACGGAGACGCTGCGCAGGCAAGGCCGGCGGTCCGCCCGGACGGCCATCACGCCTGCCCGGGACGCCAGTTCCTGTCGGGTCCCCTTCGTTCCTTGATCAACGTAGCGAGCGTTTCACGGACCGGTCAATAGCGGTTCGGGAATTTTCCCGAAAACCCTTGACAGTTTCGGTAATCGGTACCTGGATCACGTGACTTTTAAAATCACGGAATACCCGCTATAAGGCGCCGGAGATTGTCACGGCAGAAGGAATCGACTCGCGTGACGCCGGCCGGGACGCCCTCGCGGGTCAGGGGCACCCGACGGAGCGGGCACAATCGTGGGGTGGCCCGATACAGCGCACGCCGACAGCCGGCGATCACCGATTCCGCACCCTGCCCCTGCGGGCGCGAAGCGACCTACCGCGACTGCTGCGGCAGCTTCCACCGCGGGGAGACGACGGCTCCCACCCCGGAGCGGCTCATGCGCTCCCGCTACAGCGCCTTCGTCGTCCACGACGCCGCGTATCTGCTGCGCACCTGGCACCCGGCGACCCGGCCGGCCGACCTCGATTTCGACCCGGACCAGCGGTGGACGGGGCTTGAGATCCTCGGCACGACGGGGGGCAGCGCCTTCCACAGCGAGGGCTCGGTCGAATTCGTCGCGCATTACAGCGAGCGGGGGCACGCGGACAGCCAGCACGAGAACAGCCGCTTCCTCCGCGACAACGGCCAGTGGGTGTATGTGAGCCCTATGCCGGAGCCGGACGGGGCAGCCCGGACACACTGAACCCCGCCCGGGTCCGTGCGTTCCGTGGGAGTCTTGTGCCGGACTGCGCAACACCAGGCGTGAGCGACGATGGGGTGACCACGATGCCTCTTGAGGGCGAGTACGAGCCGAGTCCGGCGCAGTGGGTGCGCGAGCAGGTCGAGCTGTACGAGAGTTCGGGCGGCACGCGGGGAACGACGCTCTGGGACACGGGCCTGCCCGTCGTCATCGTGACGATGCGCGGCGCGAAGAGCGGCAGGATCCGTAAGATCCCGCTGATGCGCGTGGAGCACGAGGGGCGGTACGCGGCCGTGGCCTCGAAGGGCGGCTTCCCGCGTCACCCCGTCTGGTACTTCAACGTCAAGTCCGACCCGCACGTGGAGCTCCAGGACGGGGCCGTACGTCACGACATGACGGCCCGTGAGGTCACCGGGAGCGAAAAGGCCGAGTGGTGGGAGCGCGCGGTGGCCGCGTATCCGCCGTACGCCGAATACCAGGAGAAGACCGACCGTGTGATCCCCGTCTTCGTGCTGGAACCTGTGCACGGGGCAGAGCCGACGGACACCACGCATCACGCTCTGTGACGGCAGGGTCGAGAAACAAGCGCATGACGCGCTCCCGGGGGACGGGCCCCGCACCGGGTCAGGTCAGGCGTAGGTGATCACGAGGGACGGCGGGCCCGCCCGGAGCCGGCGTGGCCGAAGCACGAGGCCGCCGGGCGGGGACGCGGTCGGCGGGGTTACTCGCCTCGCGCCGCGTTCTTCTCCTTGATGCGCACCGCTTCCTTGCGGACCTCGGCCTGGGTGGCGCGCTCGCGCAGCAGCCACTCGGGCTGCTCGTCCTTCAGCGCCTCGATCTGCTCCGTGGTGAGGGCTTCGGTGACCCCGCCGCGGGCGAGGCCCGCGATGGAGACGCCCAGCTTCGCCGCGACGACAGGGCGGGGGTGCGGGCCATTGCGTCGCAGTTCCTGCAGCCACTCGGGCGGGTCGGCCTGCAGGGCGTTCAATTCGGTGCGCGAGACGACACCCTCCTGGAACTCGGCGGGGGTGGCCTCGAGGTACACACCCAGCTTCTTTGCCGCGGTCGCGGGCTTCATGGTCTGGGTGGTCTTGTGCGACGTCATGGTGTCAAGAGTATCGAGCGTGTGCGCTACCTCTGACCACGACCGGTAACCTGGCGGAGTGACAGGCTCGGATGTTTCCCCTTCGTTCCGGCTCGCGTATGTCCCGGGAGTGACGCCCACCAAGTGGGTGCGGATCTGGAACGAGCGGTTGCCCGACGTCCCGCTGACCCTCGTCGCGGTGTCCCCCGCCGAAGCGTTCGACGTGCTGCGGGGCGGCGGCGCCGACGCGGGTTTCGTCCGGCTGCCGGTCGACCGGACGGACCTCAGCGCGATCCCCCTCTATACCGAGACCACGGTGGTCGTGGTCCCGAAGGACCACGTCGTGGCGGCGGTGGAAGAGGTGTCCGCCGAGGACCTGGCCGACGAGATCGTGCTGCACCCCCTCGACGACACCCTCGGCTGGGAGCGTCCGCCGGGGCGGCCCGCGTTCGAGCGGCCCGCCACGACGGCGGACGCCGTCGAACTGGTGGCGGCCGGCGTGGGGCTCCTCGTCGTCCCGCAGTCACTCGCCCGTCTGCACCACCGCAAGGACCTCACCTACCGCCCGCTCTCGGACGCCCCCGAGTCGCGCGTCGCGCTGTCGTGGCCCGAGAAGCGGACCACCGACCTGGTCGAGGACTTCATCGGGATCGTCCGCGGGCGGACCGTCAACAGCTCACGGGGCCGTTCCCCGGCCCCGGCCCCGGCGGCGCAGCCGAAGCGCAAGCGCCCCGAGCCGGCCGGCGACCGGCGCAAGCCCGCGGCCCGCAAGGCAACCGGCAAGAACCCGCGCGGCGGATCCGGCGGCACGAAGAGCGCCAAGCGCGGCAAGCCCCGCCGCCGGTCGTAGCGCCTTGACGCGCCGCGGCCCGCGGGGGCCGTCGGCGCGGTCAGAAGCCCTCACAGGTGGCGGTGGCCCCCGCGCCGGACGCCGTGGCGGTGGTCGGCTTGCCATCGCCGACGGTGACGCTGCAGGTCACCGAGCCGCCCCGGGGGCCGGTGGTGACCGCGAGCAGACCGCCCTTGGCGAAACCCTTGGTGTCGATCTGCTTGCGCCACGGCAGGGACGGCACCTTCTGCAGATTCTCGGAGCGGTTTCCGCTGCTCCAGGTCGTGTGGACGATCGTCACGTCCTTGGCGTCGCCGGTCACCTCGTACTTCACCGTGACGGTCTTGTCGGACTCCTCCGAGACGACGGCGAACAGGACGGCGCACCCGCCGACGATCAACAGCAGCAGCACCAGCAGGACCCACGGCCACTTCCGGCGTCTGCGGTGCCCGGGCGGCGCGTGATGCGGATGCCCCGCCGCCGACGGTCCGCCCCAGCCGGGGGCGCCTTGCGGGCCTGACGCGGAGGTGTCCGGCATGAGTGCGCGCCCTTCCTACGGTCGGCACCGACCCTGGCCGACGTATCGGATGATTTCCACGCAGGTGACGCATTCATGCTAGGCCGTAGGGCTCACCTCGTCCCACGCATTCGATCTTTGTACCTACTGGTATGTACAGTGATCTTGTGAGCACTTCGGAACGCCTGATCGAGAGCACCCGTGAACTCCTCTGGGAGCGCGGCTACGTCGGCACCAGCCCCAAGGCCATCCAGCAGCGCGCGGGCGCCGGGCAGGGCAGCATGTACCACCACTTCAGCGGCAAGCCGGATCTGGCGCTCGCCGCGATCCGCCGCACCGCCGCCGAGCTGCGGGAGCAGGCGGAGCGGCAGTTCTCCGCCCCCGGTACGGCCGTCGAGCGGATCTCCGCCTATCTGCTGCGCGAGCGGGACGTCCTCAAGGGCTGCCCGATCGGGCGTCTGACCCAGGACCCGGACGTCCTCGCCGACCCCGTGCTGCGCGGGCCCGTCGAGGAGACCTTCGACTGGCTGCGCACCCGCCTCACCGAGGTCCTGGCGGAGGGCCGCGAGCGCGGTGAACTCGCCACGGACCTCGACCCCGCCGACACGGCCTCGGCCGTCATGGCGGTGCTCCAGGGCGGTTACGTCCTCGCCCGCGCGGCCGGGTCCAGCACGCCGTACGACCGGGCCGTCAGGGGCGCGTTGGGCCTGCTGGCCGCGCACTCCGCCGCCGGGCCCCCACGCCCGCACTCCGCCAGCCGGTGACCGCAGACCAGGGACGAGCCGAGGAACCCCTTATGTACGCCATGCAATACGAGATCACCCTGCCCGCCGACTACGACATGGGGATCATCCGGGAGCGGGTGGCGACCCGCGGCCACGCCCTCGACGACCGGCCCGGTCTCGGGCTCAAGGCCTATGTCATCCGCGAGCGCGGCGTGGACGGCTCACCCGTCAATCAGTACGCCCCGTTCTATCTGTGGGACGACATCGGGGCGATGAGCCACTTCCTCGTCGGCCGTGGGGGCTTCCAGGGCATCATCGCCGACTTCGGGCGCCCCGGCGTCCGCCAGTGGGCGGGCATCGCCTGCGAGGCGGGTCCCGCCCGCGCGAGCACGCCCCGGGCCGCCTCCCGCAGCGTCACCCCGCTGCCCGCCGGGGCCGACCCGGCCGCCCTGGTCGAGGACGCCCTGGCGGAACTGCGCGTGCGGGCCCGCCGTGCGGACGTCCACACCACGGCCCTCGCCTTCGACCCCCACCACTGGGAGCTGATGCGCTTCACCCTCTGGGCGGACTCCGTCCCCGGGACCCCGGAATCCCCCACCGCCGAGACCGAGCGCTACGAGGTCCTGCATCTGTCGTCGCCGCACCTGGCGGCGATCCCGACGGGCCGGCACTGGTAGGGGGACGGGCGGCGGACAGCCGGTACCCGTCAGCCACGGCGCACCCGGCACAGCACCACCCCGGCGAACCGGGCGAACGGCACCGGCCCGGTGTGCCGGGAGTCGTAGCTGACCTCGCGGTTGTCCCCCAGGACGAACAGATGCCCCGGGGGAACCACCTCCGCGGCGGAGGGGAGCCCCGGCGTCGCCTCGCCGGGAAGGGCCGCGACCCGCTTGACCATGGTGGTGGGGACCGTCCGGTCCGGGGTCCGGCCGTCCGGACCGGACGGAGCCGGCACCGGTCGCAGTCTGATCACGACGACCGTGCCCCGGCGCACCAGCCGCACGGGCACCCGGGCGGCCAGCAGCCGGTCTCCGTCGCGGTAGGCGGGCAGCATGCTGGGACCGCTGACGTCGAGCAGGACGCAGCGGCTGCGGACGACGAACGCCGTCAGCAGGGTCAGGGCCGCGGGTACGGCGGCGACCGTCACCGGAGTGCGCGCGAAGGGGTTCGCCGTGGGTCCGTGCGGCCTCATGAGCCGTGTCCCGACCCGGAGGTGGCCGGGGCGGCCTCCCCCTCCGCCGCTTCCGTCTCCCTCGGCTGGTCGAGATAGCCGCGGGCCTGGAGGGTGAACAGCCGGTGGTAGGTGCCGCCGTGGGCGAGGAGCCGTCGGTGGTCGCCGCGTTCCGTGATGCGCCCGCCCTCCAGCACCGCGATGGTGTCGGCGTCCTTGACCGCGCCCAGCCGGTGGGAGATCAGCACACTGGTGCGTCCGGCGCGGCGGGCCCGCAGCCGGGTGTGGATCTCGTGCTCGGCGGCCGGGTCGAGGCCCGAGCTGGGTTCGTCCAGGATCAGCAGATCCGCGTCCGTACGCAGGAAGGACCGCGCGAGTCCCATGCGCTGCCACTGTCCGCCGGACAACTGCACCCCGGTCTCGTTCTCGTCGTCGCCGTCCCAGAACGCGCGGCTCAACAAGGTCGTGTAGCCGTGCGGCAGCCGGGAGAGGTCCTCGTGCAGCCCCGCCAGCCGGGCCGCCTCCTCGCAGCGGTGGGGAGCGTCGAGCGCGGCGATCTCCCCGATGCCGATGTTCTCCCGCGCGGTGAGGTCGTAGCGCATCGGGTCCTGGAAGGTGGCGGCGATGCGCGCCCTGAGTTCGGCGGGCGGGATGTCGCGGAGGTCGGTGCCGTCCCACAGGACGCGGCCGCGGGTGGGGTCGTAGAACCGGCAGAGCAGCTTGACCAGCGTCGACTTTCCGGAGCCGTTGACCCCTACGAGCGCGGTCGCCTTCCCCGCCTCGATCCGCAGGCTGGCGCCCCGCAACACCCAGGGCAGTCCTTCCTCGTAGCGGAACCACACGTCCTGGAGCTCGATGGCGTCCCGCAGCGGTGTGGCGGGGCGGGGGTCCGGGGGCACGGGGAGATCGGGGCCGAGGCCCATGACGGTCAGATAGTGGTGGAACATCATCAGCGAGTTGTGCGCCTGGCCCATCTCACCGGCCAGGCCGCCGATGCCGCTCTGGACCGCGGGGATCGCGGTCAGGAGCATGGAGACGTCGCCGACCGTCATGGCTCCTTGAGCGGCGCGCCCGACCGCCCAGATCAGGGCGGCTCCGGCCAGCGCCGCCGAGGCGATCTGGAGTACGGACTGAATGCGCAGTTCCCTGCGGTCCAGCGTGTCCTGAAGGGCATCGGCCTTGCGGCGTTCGGTCAGCATCCGGTCCCGCAGGAAGCGCCCGGCGCCGTAGAGCCTGATCTCCTTCGCGGCCTCCACGCTGGACAGCAGCGTCGCGTAGAAGATCTCCCGGCGTTGGGCGGGGCTGATGATCCAGAAGGTCCGGGCGCGTCGACGGCTGAGGGTGATCTCCGCCCAGAGGACGGGGATGCCGGAGAGCGCCACGGCGACGGCCAGCAGCGGATGGAGGACCGCGAGGGAACCGATGAAACCGACGAGCAGAATGCTGCTGCGGGTGATGCCCGCCACTCCCTGGACCACCTGGAACGGAGCGAGTCCGCCGCTTTCCTGGGCCAGTCTGAGCTGGTCGATGAACTCCGGGTTCTCGAAACGGCGCAGTCCCCTGAAGGTGTCGACCGAGGCGTGCAGCCGTTCCTTGACCAGCCGGCTGGTCGCCCGGGTCATCCGGGCCTGGAGGTAGCCGGTGATCTGGGGGGCGACGGCCATGATCGCGCTGGTGACGGCGAGGGAGAACGCCGGCCGGGTGAGTTCCCGCACGTCGGCGCCGTCGGCGAGGCTGTCCAGAACGCCCTTGACGAGCCAGGTGAGGACGACCGGCGCGCCGGCCGAGAGCAGGGTCAGTGCCAGGTGACCGACCAGCACCCAGGGCGCGGCGCGGAACGCGAGCGCGAGGGCCGGTCCCACCGCGCGGACGGTCCGCTGCCGCCCGGGCGGGCCGGCGGGGGCGGGGCTCATGCCGACCCGACGGGCAGGGCGGTGGCGAGGGCGGCGTCCCCGACGGCCGCCACCGTGGGCGACGCGCCGTCCGGAGCCGAGACGGCGAACTGGGACGGGAAGGCCTGGACTCCGAAGGCGGCCGTGCAGGGCCCTTCGGTGTCCTCCCTGACCACGCGGGCGACGGCGGCGAGCTGTTCGGTCATGGCGTGCGCCTCCGCCTCCTCGTCCGGCCCGCCGCTCGCCGTCACGACTACGGCGATCACCTGGCGGTGGCCCTGGAGCGCGGCGGCCCGCTCGACGAAGACGGGCAGCTTGCGCCGGCACGGTGAGCAGCCCGGGGAGAAGAACGACACCACGGCACCGTCACCGAGGTCCTTCTCGGTGAGCGGGGCGCCTTCGGTGCACCGCGTCGCGAAGGTTCCCACAGCCTCCCCCACGGCGATGCCGCCTTCTTCGGTGAGGGCCGGGCCGGCGGGACGGTCGCGGAGTCTGCGGAGGACGGCGAGGGTCAGCAGCAGGTCCAGTGCGCACAGGGCGGCTACCGCCGCGAGGGCTATGGCGAGGTAAACCATGGCGGGGCCTCTTCCGGTAGGGGTCGGGGACTGCCGTTCCCGGGGGCGGCGGGGCGCGGCCGCAGGAGTGACACCAGTTCGTCCCCGACGACGAGGACGAGTGCGGCCGTGGCGCCGGCCAGCCACGCCGCGAACTGCCCCTGCCAAGGCAGCCCGTCGGAACCCGGCACCCCCGGGAGGGCCGCCGTCACCGCGACGAGCAGCACGGCGTTGCGCAGGAGTTGGGGTGGTCCGACCGGGCCCGCCGAGGCGCCGAAGCACCGGCAGGACACCGGTGTTCCCGAGCGCAGGGCGCGAGCGACGGCGTAGGTGAACGCGCTCAGCAGGCCGGCCGCCGCCAGCAGCCCGAGGCCCCGCGACCGCGGTACGGCCAGGAGGACCGCGGTCGCCGCCTCCGCGCCGACGAGCGCCGCGGCCAGGGCCCCGGCCCGCCCTGCGGGTACGCGGCCCAGCACCGCCACGGCGTCGGTGAACGCGGCGAACGACGCGGCGCCTTGGACCTTGCCGACCACGGCGGCCCCGAAGACGACGAGCAGCAGGGCCTGGCATGTTGCCGAGAGGAATTCCACAGGTTCTCCCGTGCGAGGTCCGTGGCCCGGCCGGCCCCCGGTCGGAGGCGGGCCGGGCCACGGCGGTCATCCGGTGGACTTATGAACAGCCGCAGAACAGGTACTGCCTCTCACCGGTGCACGAGTTGCGGCGCTGGGTGTACTGGGAGAAGTTCGCGCACGGCTGGTTCCTGATGCAGACCGGGTACCAGTAGCACGCGCCCGCGGTCTCCTGCGGCACCAGGCGTTCCAGCATCCGGTCGGCGAACCCACGCATGGTCTTCATGCTGCGATGTCCCTTCGTCGGGTCGTGGTGTCCCGGGCCGTGGTCGAGGCGACTTCCTCGACCGGCCGGGCAGACACAGCGTGTCCCGGCGCGGCCGAGCCCGGAACAGCGGACGGCCGTCCCGGACAAGGTGTGGCTGTCCGGGCCGGTCAGAGCCTTGTCCGGATGTCGTCCGCCCCTCGTCCGAGCGGCGGCCGGAGCCGGAGGCGACCGCTCCACGGGGTCCCGCCTCCGGCCACCGCCTCCGGGACGGCGCCGTCCCCGCCCAAGAGCTGTTCCACCGGCCGGGGTTACCCGGCGGTCGGCGGGTGCGCGGTGGGGCGCAGCCCTTACCCTGGCGCCATGACCGGGGGCGCGAGTGGACAGAGCGGGCGCATCATCGACGGGCGCTTCGCGTTGCTGGAGCGGCTCGGCAGCGGCGGAATGGGGACGGTGTGGCGGGCGCGTGATCTGGCGCTGCACCGCGAGGTCGCGCTCAAGGAGGTGCGAGCGCCGGAGTCGTGGTCGGCTGCCCCCGGCTCCGAGGCCACGCGCGTCCTGCGGGAACGGGTGCTGCGCGAGGCGCGGGCCCTCGCCCGGCTGTCCCACCCCAACGTGGTGACGATCCATCACATCGTGGCCCAGGACCCGCATCCCTGGCTCGTCATGGAACTGCTGCCGGGTGACAGCCTGCAGGACCGGCTCGACGGCGGTCCGCTGCCGCCGCAGGAGGCGGCCCGCGTCGGCCGGGAGGTGCTCTCCGCGCTGCGCGCGGCGCACGCCGCCGGCATCCACCACCGCGATGTGAAACCGGCGAACGTCCTGCTGCGCGCCGACGGCCGGGCGGTCCTCACCGACTTCGGCATCGCCGCGCTCCAGGGCTCCACCGCCCTCACGGCGGCCGGCGAGCTCATCGGCTCGCCCGAGTACATCGCCCCCGAGCGCATCCGCGGCGGCGAGGAGACGCCGGCCTCCGACTTCTGGTCACTGGGCATGCTGCTGTACGTGGCTGTGGAGGGCATCAGTCCGCTGCGCCGGGCCACCACGCTCGCCACCCTGGCCGCCGTTCTCGACGACCCGGTGCCACCGCCCGTGCGGTCCGGGCCGCTGGCACCCGTGCTGACGGCCCTGCTGGTACGGGACCCGGCCGCGCGGCCCGACGGCGCCCGGCTGGACGAGCTGCTGGCCCGGGCGGAAGCGGCACCCGACCATCCGCCGACCCGGTGGGACAGCCCCCGTCCGCCGGCCACGCCCCCGCACTCCCTGCCGACGGTCACCAACGGCTCCAGCGGGAGCACCGGACCCACCGGTCCCATGGCGCCCGGCGTACCGCGCTCCCGGCGCGGACCGCTGGCGGTGGTGGCCGCCGCCGTCGCCGCGGTGCTGCTCGCGGGTGGCGTCTATCTCGCCATCAAGCCCGGCGGCGACGGCGCCCGGGCCGCCGGCAGTCCGGGCACCGGGGTCTCCCCCGGCACGGCTGAGCGGACCCCCACCCCGCGCGCCTCCGGCGCCAGGAGCCCGGCACCGCAGCGCCCCTCACCCTCGCCCACCCCGTCGCGCGCCGTGGAGCCAGCCCCGGCCGGGCCCGCGGGCACCTGGATCGCCCAGCTCCACTCCGAGCCCGTCTCCACCGGCACCGCCACCCGGGACCGGCGGCTGGCGATCGTCCGCGAGAGCATCCCCGAGGCGGTCATGCTGCGCAGCGACGACTACGCCTCGCTCAAACCCGGCTACTGGGTCTTCTACGCCCCCGGGCCGTTCGCCAACGGGTCCGAGGCGGTCAACTGGTGCGCGGAGCGCGGCCGTACCACCAGGAACGCGTGCGTGGGCCGGTACGTGAGCCACAGCGCGGGCGACCGGGACGCCCTGTGCCTTCCCGCGACGGGCACGGCGGGCAACAGCACCGGCCGTTGCACCCGCCCATAAGACGCATACAGTGCATTTCGCTCCGCGCCTTCGCCGGCGGAGAGATGCGATCCGGCGCCAAACCACAAGAACGCTCCCCCCTTCCTTTCCTCTCGCGACCCGGGATACCTCTGGGTGCGGGCGGCCGAACCATGGGCCGCCCGCACCTGCCTGGAACCCTGGAAAGGAGCCTCACCATGGGCAACGCACCGTCGGGGACACCCAAGGACGACGACGGCTGGTACGTGGACGACCGCTGCACGAACTGCGACGTCGCCCGGCAGCTCGCCCCGACGCTGATCGTCGAGGTCGACGGCCGCTCGGAGATCCTCCGCCAGCCGCGCGACGCGGCGGAGGAGGGTCTGCTGCACGCCGCCGCGTACGCCTGCCCCACCCGCTCGATCCGCCGCACCGCCCGTCGGCTGGACCCGGCGCAGGATCCGTTCCCGATGGCCCTCGACGAGGACGTCCTGCTGTGCGGGCACAACTCCAACCACACCGCCGGGGCCAACGCCTATCTCCTGCGCCGCCCTTCGGGCACCTGGATGATGGTGGACACACCCCGTTGGAGCGAGCCGCTGGCCGCGCGGTACGAGGCGCTGGGCCCGGTCACCGACGTCCTGCTCACCCACCGGGACCATGTGGCGCACGGGCGGCGCTACGCCGACCGTTTCGGGGCCCGGTTGTGGATCCACGAAGGGGACCTCGACGCCGCGCCGGACGCCGACCGCGTGCTGCGCGGCACCGATCCGGCCGCGATCGCCGAGGGCGTCGTCGCGTACCCGCTGCCCGGGCACACGGCGGGCAGCGTGCTCTACGTCGCGGACGAGCGGTACTGCTTCAGCGGCGACAGTCTCTACTGGTCCCGCACGACGGCGGACATCGAGGTGGCGGACACCGTCACCTGGTACTCCATCGAGGAGTTGGCCGCCTCCCTGTCGCGCACCGCGGCCCGGCTGCGCTTCGAGTGGCTGCTGCCGGGCCATGGCGACCGCAAGAAGCTCCCGGCGGCGGAGATGTCCCGGCGGCTCGAACGGCTGACGGTCCGCACCCGGGCGCTGCGGCCCCGGCCCGTCGATTTCACCGCCATCCGATGGTGAGCGCCCGGGCCGTCGCGGCTCACCGACCGGTGTCCAGGGCGAGCCCCACGGCGTCTCGGGCGGCGGCACCCTCGGCGAAGGCCGCCGCGTAGACCCGCGCGTCGAGGGCGCCACGGATGATGCGCTCCGCCTCGACGTGGGCGTCGTGGAGGGGGCGCAGACCCGCGAGCGCGACGCCGATCGCCTCGCGGAGCTGGTAGGAGGCGCCCATGAGCCGGGCGCCCCGGTGCGGGTCGCCGAGGGCGGCGGCGGTCCAGGCCATGGCGTGGACGCCCCAGCAGGGGCCCCAGCGGTCGCCGATGTCGCGTTGACGGCGCAGGGAGTCGTCGATCAGACCCGCGGCCCGGTGGGGGTCGCCGTGGCGCAGCTCGGCCAGGGCCATCACCCACAGGCCCCACGAGTACGCCCAGCCCGCCCGGTAGTCGTCGGCTTCGGCCATATGGGCGCGGCAGTCGGCCAGCGCGGCCTCCCGCTCGCCGAGCAGGGCCGATGTCATCGCCCCGAGCATCGTGGCCATGTGGGCGTCGCCGGGCCGGCCGTCGCGGCGGTACCGCTCCCGGGCCCGCGCGAAGTGCGCGATGGCGCGCGGATCCCGCTGGACGAGCATGGCGTGGGCGCCCTCGATATAGGCGAGGGCGCCCTCCGCCGCGTCGTCGGGGATCCGCCGCGCCGACTCCCGGCAGTCGGCGAGGAAGCGCTCCGCGGCCCCTTGGTCCCCTTGGCACAGCGCGATCCAGGTGGCGAGCGCGAGGGCGCCGACCCGCAGCGGGCCGGGGGCGTCGGGGGCGAGGCCGAGGGTGCGGGTCAGCCAGTGCCGGCCCTCGCCGAGGGAGCTGCTGAAGAACCAGAACCGAACCCGGGTGAGGTCCGCGGCGATCACCAGCCCGGCCCGGGCCTCACCCGGTCCGGTGGTGCAGAAGTCCAGCGCCGCCCGCAGGTTCGGCAGTTCCCGCCGGAGCCGTGACAGCCACTCCACCTCGCGCGGTCCGCACCAGTCGGCGGCGGCCCGCGCGGCGACATCCTCGTAGTACGCGCAGTGGCGGCGGCGCAGCGCCACGTCCTGACCGAGGTCGCGGAGCCTGCGCTGCCCGTACTGACGGATGGTCTCCAGCATCCGGTAGCGGGTGCGGTGGCCGTCCGTGGCGGCCGTGAGCACCGACTTGTGCACCAGGGCGGCGAGGATGTCGATGACGTCCTCACGGGGCACGCCGTCCGCTCCCTCCGACGAGCACACCGTCTCGGCCGCCTCCAGGTCGAATCCGCCGGCGAACACCGACAGCCGCGCCCACAGCAGCCGCTCCCGTTCCCCGCAGAGGTCGTAGCTCCAGTCGACGACCCCGCGCAGGGTCCGCTGGTAGCGCGGCGCGGTCCGCGCGCCGCCGTGGGTCAGCAGCCGGAAGCGGTCGTCGAGCCGTTCGAGCACCTCCTCGACGGAGAGGGTGCTCAGGCGGACGGCCGCCAGCTCGATCGCCAGCGGGATGCCGTCGAGGCGCCGGCACAACTGGCCGACGGCGGCGTGGTTCTCCTCGGTGATCCGGAAGTCCGGGGCGGAGGCCGCGGCGCGGTCCCCCAGCAGCCGCACCGCCTCGCTGCGCGTCATCGGCAGCCCGCCCCCGGGCTCCTCGAGCGCGGGCACGTCCAGGGGCGGTACGACCAGCAGGTGCTCGCCCGGGACACCGAGCCCCTGGCGGCTGGTCGCCAGCACGCGCAGGCCGGGAGCGGCGCGCAGCAGGGTGGCGAGCAGCTCGCCGGCGGCGTCCGCGACGTGCTCGCAGTTGTCCAGGACCAGCAGCAGGTTTCTCTCGCGCAGGTAATCGACGAGCACCTGGGTGCCGGGGCGGGCGGACTGGTCGAGGATGCCGAGGGCCCCGGCGATCTCCCGGTCGAGCAGTCCGGGCTCGACCAGCGGAGCCAGGTCGGCCAGCCACACCCCGTGCGGGAACGCCCAGGACACCTCGGCCGCCGTGCGCAGCGCGAGGCGGGTCTTGCCCACGCCGCCGGGGCCGGTCAGGGTGACCAGCCGGGCGCCCTCCAGCAGCCGGCGTGCCCGGCTCAGCATCCCGCCGCGGCCGACGAAGCTCGTCATCTCGGCGGGGAGGTTGCCGCTCGCCCGCGCCCCGCCGCGCTCCGCGGTCACCACGGTCAGCGCCGGGTCGGCGGTGAGGATCCGCTGATGGAGCTTCCACAGCTCCGCACCGGGGTCGACACCCAGCTCCTCCAGGAGCAGCTCGCTGACGGTGCGGTAGCAGTCCAGGGCCTCGCCCTGGCGCCCCGCGCGGTACAGCGCCAGCATGCGCTGGGCCCAGAACCGCTCCTGCAACGGGTAGGTGGCGGTCAGCTCGCGCAGTCGCGGCAGGACGTCGGCGTGCCGGCCGAGCTGGAGGTCGGCCTCGGTCCGCAGCTCGATCGCGCCCAGCCGGCGCTCGGTGAGCGCGGGCACGACCTCTCTGCGCAGCCGTTCCGAGGGGACGTCCGCGAGGGGCTCGCCCCGCCACAGCGCCAGCGCCTCGCCCAGCAGCGTCGAGGCCTGGGCGGGCGTGCCCTCGGCCATGGCGGCCTTGGCCCGGTCCACCAGGGCGTCGAAGCGGTGCAAATCCAGGGCTCCGGCGGGGACTTCGACGAGATAGCCCTGGGCGCAGGTCAGCACCGGGCCGCCGGCCCCGCTCCCGGTGGGGCCGAGCGCGCGGCGGACCCGCAGGACGTAGTTCTGGAGGGTGTTGCGGGCCCCTTCGGGCGGCTCCTCCTCCCAGAGCCTGGCCATGAGCGTCTCGGTGGGCACGACCTTGTTGGCGTCGATCAGCAAGGAGGCCAGCAGGGCCCGCTGTTTGGCCGCCCGGAGCTCCACGGGTCTGCCGTCGCGCAGCACTTCCAGCGGTCCCAGGACTCCGAACGCGAAGTCCGTCCGCGGTGCTGTGCTGCTCGTCCCGTCCTGTGCCTGCGGCATGTTCCGCCTCCCCCGAGACCCCCGGCCGTCACACCACGCCATCATCTCATCACGTGGCGTGAACGTCGAGTGAGCGTGGAGTGACTGCCGCGACAGCGCCAGTCGGGAGCATGGCGTTCCAGCGGGTCTCCCCACCGAGGGGGCCGCACCGTCAGTCAGGAGAGACAACCATGAGCAAGCGTTGCGGATTCAGGCGATCCGGCGCGGCGGCCTTGGCGCTCGCGGGTGCGGCGGCGGCCGCGCTGCCGCTGGTGGCGGCGGCCCCGAGTGCGGCGGCGGCCGAGGCGGCACCACGGGCGAAGGCCCAGGTCCTCTCGTGCACCACCGACAGCGACGGCTGGACCGGCAGGGCGGACTGCACCAACAACACCGGTTCCGTGGTGGCCTTCCGGGTCGTGGTGGTCTGTGGGTGGTGGCCGGATCAGTACGGCGCGTGGCGGACGCTGGACCCCGGCCGCTCCGGCACCTCCTCCGCCACCTGCGGCGGCGGCACGGGCGTCGGCAGCGTCAGCTGGCAAGAGGGCTGAGCGGCCGCGCGGCGCCCGGTAGCCGGACAGCGGCGGCCCGTTCGGGCCGCCGCTGTCATTTGCCTCCGCTCGCGCTCGTCTGCGCCGCCTTGTGGTCCGGTGGCGCGGGGTCGCGCTCCCGGCGGCGGGCCAGCAGCTTCGGGCCGGCCAGCACCACGGCGTTGCCGAGGAGCACGAGGACGACGCCCAGCCCGTCCCGCACCGTCCAGCTGAAGTCCTCGAAGACGGTGGACAGCAGCAGCGAGACGATCGGGAAGAGCACCGTCGCGTACGCGGCGCGCTCGCCGCCGATGCGGCCGAGCAGCGTCAGATAGGTGCCGAAGCCGATCACCGAGCCGAGCAGGGCCAGGTAGAGCAGCGATCCGGTGTACTTCCACGTCGGCTCGTAGAGCGTGCCGTGGCCGAGCACGGCGGCGAAGGGGGCGACGAGCACGGCTCCGTACGCCATCGACCAGCCGGTGCTCTGCACGACCGGCACGCCCTCGGCCTGCACCTTGCCGGAGACGACATTGCCGAGGCAGAACACCAGGGTTCCGGCGATGGACAGCACGGTGCCGAGCCCGTTGCCGGAGTCCGGGTCGAAGTCCGCGAGCGCCGGCCAGAAGACCGTGCCGATGCCCAGCAGACCGATACCGCCGCCGATGAGCACCACCGGGGACACCCTGCGGTGGAAGAACAGCCGCGCGAAGACGATGTTGATCAGCAGGGACATGGCGAAGAGGATGGAGACCAGGCCCGTCGCCAGGTGCTGCTCCGCGAAGTAGAAGCACACGAAGTTGCCCGAGAACATCAGGCCGCCCATGAGCGCGAACCGGACGTGCATGCGCGCGGGATACTTCAGCGGCAGTCCGCGGGCCCGGGCATAGGCCAGCATCAGGACGGCGGCGAGCGCGAAGCGGTAGAAGACGGACAGGGTGGGGTGGACCTCGCCCAGCTGGCCCTTGATGGCCAGCCAGGTCGAGCCCCAGATCACCACGGTCACCGCGTAGAGCACGGCGTTCATCGCGCCAGGCCCTTCTCCACGAGGACGGCGAGCCGGGCGACGCCCTCACGGATCTGCTCCGGGGAGAGGTAACTGCACGACAGGCGCAGCCGGTTGTCACCGGAGTCGTCGGTGTGGAAGTAGCGCATCGGGGCCCACAGCACGCCGTGCTCGCGGGCGGAGAGCTCCAGCAGGGCGTCGTCGGCGGGGAACGGCAGGGTGAGGGTGAGGAAGAAGCCGCCCTCGGGGGCGTTCCAGTGGATGCCGGTGCGCTCGCGCATCGCGGCGGGGAAGTGCGTGTCCAGCGACTCCAGCAGCACGTCCAGATTGTCGCGGTAGAACGCGATGGCCGGTGCGTTGGCCTCGCGCAGACGGCAGTCGTGGGTGACGAGCATGCCGCCGATGAGCGCCTGGCTGAGCGTCGGGGTGTTGACCGTGACCATGCTCTTGATCTTGGACAGTTCGTCCGCGAGGAGCGTGCGGCGGCCGTCGGGCGCGACCACCGTCTGATCGGCGATCACATAGCCGACGCGGGCGCCGGGGAAGCAGGTCTTGGCGAACGATCCGAGGTGGACGACCCGGCGCCGGGTGTCCAGCGCCTTCAGGGTGGGCCGGACGGTGTCGGTGCGGGTGAAGAAGCCGTAGGGGTTGTCCTCCAGGACGAGGAGGTCTTCCGCGTCCGCGAGGGCGAGCAGCTCGTGGCGGCGCTCCACCGGCATGGACGTGCCGGAGGGGTTGGAGAAGTCCGGCACCGTGTAGAGGGCCCGGGGGCGCTTTCCCGCCGCCCGCAACGACTGGATCACACGGCGCAGCGCGTCGAGGTCGACACCGCCCTCGTCCTCGGTGACGGGCGCGGTTTCGACGCCGAGCACGCGCGCGGCACCCATGATGCCGACGTAGTTGGGGTCGGTGACGAGCAGGACGTCATCGGGCCCGGCGAACAGGGCCCGCAGCGTGATGAGCATGCCCTCCTGGCAGCCCACGGTGACGACGACGGACGCCGGGTCGGCCTCGATGCCCTCGTCGTTGTGCAGCGTCCGCGCGATCAGGTCGTGGATCTGGCCGTTGGTGCGCCCGTACTGGAAGAGGGTGGTGCGCACCTGGTCGGGCCCCTGGCCGAGATCCTCGGTGAGGTACCGGGTCCAGGCCTGGAGGTACTCGCCGATCCGCTCGACCTCGAAGAGGCCCTCGTAGGGGCGGCCGGGGCCGAAGGAGATGGCGTCCGGGTAGCGGAGGGTGATCTCGTTCAGGAAGTTCATCACCTCCATGAGCGGGTCGGCCAGCGAGCCGTGCAGCTCGCCGAGCGGCAGGACGGCCCCGGCGGTTCCGTCGGTGGTCTCGGCAGCCGTCACCGCTTGTCCTCCCACAGCACCGGGCAGAACTCGGGGTCGGTGTAGTCGGGGTTGCCGTCGGCGTCCGGGCGCACCAGCACGTCGTTGTTGTAGACCACGTTGCCGCCGGTGGACAGCGGGTAGGGACGCCACTGGTTGGCGCCGTCCTGGAGGTGCAGGCTGATGGCGCGGCGGGGGCGGTCGCTGGTGTTCAGCCCACTGCCGTGGTACGTGCGGCAGTGGTGGAAGCTCATGTGCCCCTTGGGGATGATCATGGGGATCTTGCGGATCTCGACACCGTTGAAGTCGGCGTTCTCCTGGAGCATGTCCTCCAGCTCGGAGCGGTCCCGCTCGGCGAAGTGACGGGTCACGGAGTCGCCGGCCGGTATCTCGCGCCAGGTGTGGCTGCCGTCCACCATGGTGATGGTGCCCATTTCCTCGTCACAGTCGTGGAACGGGATGAAGGCGGTCAGCATCTCGTCCGAGCTGCAGGTCTGCCAGTAGTGGCGGTCGAAGTGCCACGGGACGATGTTGCGGGCGTCCTCGGGACGCGGGGGCTTGTAGATAAGGGTGGTGTTCCACAGCCGGATCTGCTCGGTGCGGGCGATGAGCGCGGCGGTGGCGGCGATGACCGGCTTGGACAGGATCCGCCGGATCGTGTCGTCCTCGTAGAAGATGTAGTCGTTGTGCCGGTGCACGTCGCCCTGCTCGGGCTCCCAGTACGCGAGGCGCGGCGGGCGGACGGGCAGGGTGCGGTCGCGGTGCCCCGCGTAGAACCGCTCGCTGGCCTCGAGGAGTTCGTCGACCTCGGCGTCGGTGAGCAGCTGCTTCGACAGGTACCAGCCGTGCTCCTGGTAGAACTCCACGTCCTCGGCGGTGGGCAGGAGTTCGCGGTCGGCCGGGCCGAGGTCGAAGGCAGCGGCGGCGGCGGAGGTCAGCTCTTCGGCGGTGCTCATCGGGGGGTGCTCTCCTTGCTGGGGGTGCGGTGAGGGGCTGCGGGAAGGGGGGTGCCGTGGGGCCGGAGGAGACCGGCGTCGACGGACGCGAGGTCGGGGCGGCCCGACAGGGCCATGGCGTCCTCCAGTTCGGCCTGCAGGATCGACAGCACGTCCCGGGCGCCGGCGGAGCCCGCGACGGCCAGGCCCCACAGCACGGGGCGGCCGACCAGGACGGCCCGGGCGCCGAGGGCGAGGGCGGTGAGGACGTCCGTGCCACGGCGGACGCCGCCGTCGACGTAGACCTCACAGCGCCCGGCGGCCGCGGCGACGACCTCGGGGAGGGCGTCCAGGGCCGGGACGGCACCGTCGAGCTGACGGCCGCCGTGGTTGGAGACCACGATGCCCTCGACTCCCAGCTCAGCGGCGCGGGCCGCGTCCTCGCCGGTCAGTACGCCCTTGAGGACGAGCGGCAGCGTGGTGAGCGAGCGCAGCCAGGCCAGGTCGTCCCAGCCGAACGCCGCGTCGTGGTGCCGGGCGGCGTGCGCGCCGATCACGGAGGACCCGCGGGGCGCCTGCTGGAGTCCGCTCGCGTGGCGGTCGTCGAAGTTCGCCGGGGCCATGCCGGGCGGCAGGCTGAAGGCGTTGCGCAGGTCCCTGGCGCGCCGTGGGACCCGCGGGGTGTCCACCGTGACGACCAGCGCGCGGTAGCCGGCTGCCTCGGCCCGCCGTACGAGCGCCTCCGTCGTGGGGCGGTCGCGGAAGACGTAGAGCTGCATCCACAGCGGGGCGCCCGCGGCGGCTTCCGCGATCTCCTCCAGCGGGGTTCCGGAGAACGTGCTGACGACCGTCAGCGCCCCGGCCGCGGCCGCCGCGCGGACGGTGCCGGGCTCGGCCTCGGGGCTGACGAGCCCGTGGTAGGCCATGGGCGCGATGGCGACGGGGAGTTCGACGGGGCTGCCGAGCAGGGTGGTGCGCAGGTCGCAGTGGGAGACGTCGACGAGGACCCGGGGGCGCAGCCGGTAGCGGCGGTAGGCGGCCTCGGATTCGCGCAGGGTGGTCTCGGCGCCGCTGCCGCCCTCGATGTAGCCCCAGGCCCCGGGATCGACGAGGGCCTGGGCGGCGGTGCGGTAGTCGTCCAGGGTGACCGGTGCCGCCCGGGCGGCCGCGGACTCCGGGACGAAACCGGACTCGGTGGGCATGCTCACCGGGCCGCGGTCATGGCCGGGGCCGGGCTTGTCTCCTCGTCGGAGTCCGCCGCGCGGGTGCGCTCCCGCTCCACGGCCTCGTAGAGGGCCTTGATGTTGCCGCTGCCGAACGTCCGGGCCTCGACGCGCTGGATGAGCTCGAAGAAGACGGTGCGCCGGGGGTAGGGGGACCGGGTGAAGATCTGTATGAGGTGGCCCCACTCGTCCTGGTCCACCAGCAGGCTCAGCTCGCGGAGCACCTCGGACTCCACGCCCACGTCGATGCCCCGCCCGGCGAGGCCGTTGTAGTACTCGGCCGGGGTGGAGAGGAACTCCACGCCGCGTCCGGCGAGGTCGCGCACGGCGTCGGTGATGGCATCGGTGCCGAACGCGATGTGCTGGACGCCCGGGCCGCCGAAGTTGTCGAGGAAGTCGTGGAGTTGGCCGCGCTTGCCCTCCGCCCGGGGCTCGACCATGGTGAAGGTGATGCCACGGGTCTCGTCCTGGACCACCTTGGAGTCCATGACCTGGCCGCCGACCTTGATCGACTCGTTGTAGGTGTGGCGCAGCCCCAGGGCCCGCTCGTAGAAGGAGACCCAGGTGTCGAGCGATCCGGGCGCCAGGCACAGGGCGAGGTGGTCGACGCTGCGGAGCAGCGGGGCGGCCGGCTCGCCGGACGCCGCCACGGGCAGGGGACGGTAGCGGCCGGGCAGGAAGGCGCCGTCCGGGGTGTCGCGCTGGACCAGGGAGTGGAGCAGGCCCTCGTGCGTGCCGATGACGGCGACGACGACCCGTCCTGCCCCGTCCTCCTCGAAGACCTGGGGTTCCTGGACGGCCTCGGCTCCGGCGGCGACCGCGCGGGCGAAGTCGGCGGCGACGTCGGTGGAGGAGAAGGCGACGTCGCGCACCCCGTCACCGTGCCGGGCGACGAACTCGGCGCCGGGCTGCTCCGGGTGGCCGGCGGACGTCACGACGAGGCGGACGCCGCCGTGCGCGAGGACGAGGGAGTGTCCGTCGGCGAAGCCGGTCCCGGCGTCCGCCTCCGCTTCGATGTGGAATCCGTAGGCGTCGCAGAAGTAGCGGGCCGCCTCGGCGGCGTCGGCTACCTGCAGGCCGACGTGGTCGACAGCATGCACTGTCATGACTTTCACCTCTGTCGTGCGATGGGGGGCTGGGCACGGCGCCGCACGGGTGCGGGACGCGGCGTTGCGCCCCGCACGACCTGTCGCCGACGCGGGCCGTCGGCCGAGGAGCCTTGACAAGAACGCGGCCCGATGGTCACGAACGGCATTACGGGATGGGGGCCGCCAATGCCGAACAAAGATCATCCTTGTCATTGCCCCGACAACAGGGCAAGGGTGATTTCCGGCCACGTCGACCCGGGCCCGAGGCCCGGGGGCGGGGGACGATGCGCACCGGAGCCCTCGGGCCTCCCCTTTCGGATCGGTCGCCCATACGTGAACATGGCTGCGATCGTGGGACTTTGAAGCCGACGGCGGCACGGAATCCGGGAGGCCGACTCGATGGTCGCGCAGCGGAGCACGGAGAAAGGTCTATGCGTCGGGGCGGTCGTCCCGCGGTCGGGGCGGCTGGCTCGTCTAGGGGATCCCCTCGATTTCGTCCTGGACCGCCTGGCACCCCGGCTGCCGGCGGTGACCAACGGTTCCCGGCGGTACCCGCTGCAGCTCGCGGCCCGTGACAGCCGCTCGCACCCCGAGGGCGCCCGGCAGGCCGTCCGGGAGCTGGTCGGCGAGGAGGGGGCGCAGGTGGTGGTGACCATGGCCGGCACCCGGGTGCTGCCTGCCGTGGCCGACGCCTGCGCGGAGCTGGGGATCCCCTGTGTGTCCACCACGTTCCCGTGGCAGGCCTATGTGTTCGGCAGGGGCGGGGACACCGAGCACCCCTTCCCATGGACGTACCACTTCGCGTGGGGGCTGGACGACATCGCGGCGGTCTTCGCCGAGATGTGGGAGCGCGTCGGCGACCGGCGGACGGTGGGCTGCCTGTGGAACGACGACGTGCAGGGCGAGTTCCTCCGGCACCCGGTGCACGGCTTCGCCCCCGTGGCGGCCGCCCGCGGCCACCGGCTGATCGATCCGGGCGGCTACCGGGAGCCTGCCGTCACGTTCGCCGACCACATCCGCCGGTTCGTCGACGCGGGGGCGGAGATCGTCACCAGCGCGGCCACCGTCGAGGACCTCACGCTCTTCCACCGGCAGGCCGGGCAGGCGGGACTGCGGCCGCGGCTGGTCACCTGTTCACGCTGGCTCGCCTACCCGCGCGACCGGGCCCAGGCGGACGCCCTGGCGGGCACCGACATCGCCACCCTGGTCTACTGGACGCCGCGCCACCCGTTCTCCTCCTCCCTCGACGCCACGGACGCCGCGGAGCTGGCGGACGCCTACCAGCGCGAGACCGGCAGGCCGTGGCTGCAACCCCTCGGGCTGGCCCACGCCTTGGTGGAGGTCGCCGCGCACGCCCTGGCCACCGCCGACGACCCCACCGACCGGCACGCCGTCGCCGCGGCCGTCGGCCGCACCCGGCTGCCCACCGTCGCCGGACTGATCGACTTCACCGCCGGGCCCACCCCGAACATCGCGCTGCTGCCGCTGATCGGCGGCCAGTGGCAGCCCGGCCGTGATCACCGGCACGAACTCGCGCTGGTCACCAACACCCGCTTCCCCTCGATCGCCCTCGACGCCGAACTCACCGTGGCGCCCTGCGGCTGAGCCGAGCTCACCGTGGAGCGCCGCGGCTGCGCCGAGCTCACTCCAGCCACAACCGGCTGAGCCGAGCGCGGTCCCGCCACAACAACCCAGCCCGTCCGGCTCTTGAGGACGCGCCCGCAGGGCGCTCGCCGCCGCAGGCGGCACGGACGCGGCCGCGGCCGCTCACCCGTCGGACGACGACTCGTCGGGGAACAGCCGCGTCACGATGTCGCCGTCCTCGGTGAGATAGCCGTACACCATGCCCTCACTGCTGTGCGGCGCGGCAAGAGTGCCCTCGTGGCCCAGGGCGATCACGCCGCCCGTGCCGCCGAGGCGGGGCAGTCGCCCGACGACGACCTCGTACGCCGCCGAGGCCACGTCCCGGCCCCCGAACTCGATCAGATGGGAGATGGTGGCGGTGGCGGCGCCGCGGATGAACACCTCGCCGTGCCCGGTGGCGCTCGCCGCGACCGTGCCGTTCTTCGCGTAGGTGCCGGCGCCCACGACGGGCGAGTCACCGACCCGGCCCGCCATCTTGTTGGTCATGCCGCCGGTCGAGGTCGCCGCCGCGAGGTCCCGGTCACGGTCGACGGCGACCGCCCCCACGGTCCCGGTGATCTCCTCCCTCACGGCGCCGGTGCCCTTGCCGCCCTTCGTCGCCTTCTCGGCCTTCGGGCCCTTCAAAAAGTTCTTGGCCTTCACCAGTTCGTCCCACCGCCGCTGCGTCCAGTAGTAGTCCTGGGTCACGGTCGGCAGGCCGTTGCGGGCCGCGAAGTCGTCGGCGCCCTCCCCCGCCAGCATCACGTGCTTGGTCTTCTCCATGACGAGCCGGGCGGCGGAGACGGGATTGCGCACGCTGCGCACCCCGGCGACCGCACCGGCCGCCAGGTCCGAGCCGCGCATGATCGACGCGTCGAGCTCATGGCCCGCGTCCTCGGTGAAGACCGCGCCCCGGCCCGCGTTGAACAGCTCGTTGTCCTCCAGGACGCGCACCGCCGCCTCGACGGCGGCCACGCTGTCGCCGCCGTCGCGCAGCACCCGGCGGCCGGCCTTCAGGGCGTCGGCCAGCCCGTCACGGTAGGCCTTCTCCTTGCGGGGGTCGGTGGTCTCCCTGCGCAGCGCGGTGCCCGCGCCGCCGTGCACCGCCAGTACGACGTCGCGGGCGACGGGCCGCCCCGCGTCCGCCGCCTTCGTGGGAGCCACCGCGCCCACCCGGTGATCCTCCCCGGCACCGGGCCGGGAGAACGCGGGCAGTGCGGCGGCCACGGCCACCAGCACGGTGAGCACGGGGACGATCCACAGCCTCGGCCGTACGCGCATGGGCTCTCTCCTCGCCTTCCGCGGCGGCACGGCGGAATCGCCGCCGAGGGCCGCCGCCTCTCTACCGGGAACGGGCCGGACTCACCGTGCCCAGGCGGGTGCCGGGGCGGAACGACCGACGCGCGAGTTGGCCGGGAACGACGCACGATCGGCCGGTCACCCGGTGTTGCGCTTCCCCTCGCGCGGTCCGGTGCGGCACGGGCGGTACGGCGCGCACCGCAGCGGGTAGGCCGTGGGCCATGCGGATACCTCGACCTCCCGGGGCACCCGGTGCCCCTCCCCCGGTCCCGGCCGACGGGGACGGCTCACCGCTCAAGCGGGTCATCGGCCCGAAGCTCCTGCTCCTCTTCGTCGTCGGCGACATCCTCGGCACCGGGATCTACGCGACCACCGGCAAGGTGGCGGGGAAGATCGGCGGCGCACTGTGGCTGCCGTTCGTCATCGGCTTCCTCGTGGCGATCCTGAGCGCCGCGTCGTACGCCGAACTCGTCGGCAAGTACCCCAGGGCCGCCGGAGCGGCTCTCTACACCCACAAGGCGTTCAAGGTCCCCTTTCTGACGTTCATCACCGCCTTCATGGTGATGTGTTCGGGCCTGGCGTCGGCGAGTGCCGCGGCCCGCGCGTTCGGCGGTGACTACATGGCGGAGTTCGTGGACCTGCCGCCGACCCTGGTCGCGGTCGTCTTCGTGCTCGGGCTGGCGGTGCTCAATCTGCGCGGCGTCTCGGAGTCGGTGCGGACCAATGTCGTGCTGACCGTCGTGGAGCTGTCCGGGCTGCTGCTCGTCATCGGCATCGGCGTGTTCGCCGTGTTCGCGGGCGACGGGCAGCCGGCGCGCCTCGGCGAGTTCGACACCGGCGGTTCCGGGTACGCGGCGCTCACCGGGGTGCTCGGGGCGACGGCGCTGGGATTCTTCGCGTTCCTCGGCTTCGAGGATTCCGTCAACATGGCCGAGGAGACCCGGGATCCGGCCCGTACCTTTCCCCGCGCGATCTTCCTGGGTGTGGCCGTCACCGGCACGGTGTACGTCCTGGTCGCGCTCGTCTCCTCGTTGCTCGTCGACCACCGCACGCTCCAGGGCTCCTCCGGGCCGCTCCTGGAGGTCGTGCGAGTGGGCTGGGCCGGTTTCCCGCCGAGGCTGTTCGCGCTGATCGCGCTCTTCGCCGTCACCAACTCCGCCCTGATCAATCTGATGATGGCGTCCCGGCTCTGCTACGGGATGGCGAACGAGCGCATCCTGCCGCGCGCCCTGGCCCGGGTGCTGCCGCGCCGCCGCACGCCGGTCGTCGGGATCGTCTTCACGACCGTGCTCACCGTCGCTCTGGCGTCGACGGGCGAGATCGCCGGGCTCGGGGACACGGCGGCGTTCCTGCTGCTGTGTGTCTTCGCGCTGGTCAATGTGGCGGTGCTGGTCCTGCGCAAGGACCGGGTGGCTCATCGTCACTTCCGCGCACCCACCGCGCTGCCGGTGCTGGGGGCGGTCAGCGCCCTCATCCTGGCGAGCCCGCTGGCCGACCGCCCGGCGGACGTCTATGTGCGGGCGGGGGTGCTGCTCGTGATCGGTGTCGCGCTGTGGCTGGTGAACAGGATCGCGCTCGGTGGTGCGCGGCGGGCCGGCCGGGGCTGAGCAGACGGGCCGCGGGAGGACGGCGGACGCTGCACAGGGAGTTTCGGCTTGTCGTGAAATGGGGAGGCGCGCACGGCCGTTCGGGGTGACACTGAGTCCGTGCTGATCATGGACGCCGTCCTGGAGACCTACGACTCCGCCGACTTCACGCTGTGGCCCGTGGCCGATCCGTCGGCCGGCACGGCTCTCCCGCTGTCCGGGCGGTTGTCCCCCCTGGAGGTCGGTACCGCGATCGCGGTGTGGGCGGGGTACAACGGCGCGGCCCTCGCCGAGGAGGACGCCCGCGCTCCGGACGGACCCGAGCTGATCCGCCGTACGATCGCGGCCGACTGCACCCTCCTGCCGGGCGGTCTGCGGGTGCGGGACACCGCCAGCGGGGTGTCGGTCTCCTCCGGCTGCTGTTGCGGCCTGGAGAACTGGCGTGAGTGGCTCGACCTGCTGCACGGCGACGAGCTCTGGCTGGGCCACGATCCGTCACCGCGCGTCGAGCACGCGGGCCCGGTCGTCCGCCTGTGGCCCGACGGCCGTGATGCCCCGGCCCCGCCCGCCGGGCGGCCCGTCGAGGTCGCGAAGGACGGACTGCCGGCGCTGCTGCGGTCCGTGCAGGACGATCTGACCGGCTTCCTGGCCGTCGTGGAGCGGTGGAGCGAGCGGTACGCGCCCGCCCTCGGCGCCGAGCTGGCGGCCAAGCTCGACGAGGACCTGTCCATCAGCGAGCCCCTACGCCCGCCTCCGGTACCGACAGACAGAGCCGACCGGCCGTAACACACCGGAGGCGGGAACGGCCAGGGCCGTTCCCGCCTCCTTACTCCTCATTCAATGGACTGTTTTCCGGGTCAGAACGGCAGGGAGACGCCGCACTCGGGCTTGCCCTTGTCGTTCGGGTCCAGGGCCGAGAGGACCAGCTGCGCGGCGGCGGGGTGCAGGGTCATGCCCGCGTGGCCGACCCAGCTGCTCGGGCAGTGGTCCTGGATGGTGTGGTTGGTGACCTTCGCGCCCGCGCCGGCGGTGAGGTACTGGTTGGTGTACGGGGTGACCACCCGGTCGTTGGTCGTGACGATCGTCGTGTACGTGACGCCGTGCACGGTGTCGCCGCCCTCGTCCAGCTTGCGCGTGACCTCCGAGCCACGGGTCTGGTCGATGGCGGCCTGGCCGGCGAACTTGCCGACGATCCCCATGAGGTTCAGCGACTCACCGAGGTTGAGGAGGCTGCTCATGTCGGTGCCGTGGTTGCTGGGTGCGACTCCGACGAGGTGGTTGACCTTCTGCGCGCCGCCCTCGAACTTCAGGTACCAGCGCGGCAGCAGGCCGCCGCCCTGCGAGTGGCCGACCATGTCCACCTTGTCGGCACCGGTCCTGGCGAGCACCTTGTCGACGAAGGCGGCGATTTCCTTGGCCGACTCCGGGACCGGTCCGCTCGCCTTGATCACGGACCCCGCGGGGGCGCCGAAGTTGACGGTGTAGACGCAGTAGCCGGCCTTCTTGAGCTTGGGCGACAGCGAGGACCAGGTGTTGAGCGCGTTCGCCCAGGTGCCGTGGACCAGGACGACGGGGCGGGGGTGCTCGGCCGAGGGCTTGCAGTCCCAGTCGTTGGCCCCTTCCGGGGCGGCATCGGGGGTGATGAGCGATTTGGCCACGGCGGCGAGGGTCTGCGGGTCCAGACCGATCGCACCGGTGGGTCTGGGCGCCGCGGCGGCGGGGGCGGCGGTGAGCCCGGCCACGGCACAGGCCGCGGTGGCGGCCAGCAGGAGGGAACGCAAAGGACGCATCAAAGACATGTGAACCCCGTTGACTTCATCAAGTACGGATGATCTTCAACGCCCTAGACAGCGGTTCCCGCACCCGGGTTGCCTCACCTCACATTTCCGCTAAATCGGAATATCTCCCTCCGCCCGGGATCCGCTCCGGAGGGCGGCCCGAGGTGGGTCGGCAGGCCGTCTCAGCCGGGCGGGTTGGGGAGCTATGGCCTGATTTTCCAGCCATTCTCGATCATGGTTGATTGGCTCAAGAGTGATGTTTATCCCACCGGTTGACCGACCAGGAAGCGGAACGGGGGCCACCGGGTACCGGGCGTAAGCCGTAAATCTTCTTAGGCTAGCCTTACCTTATGACTCTGTCGCACGTGGGCCCCCCGACTTCGGGCCCCCCGGAGGCCCCCGCGGAACCGCGGTCCGAGGAGACCACGGACACCCCGGACGCCCCGGAGATACACCGCCCCGTCAGCCAGGAGGCGCTGCCCGGCCGTCCGCACGGGCGGCGGACCCTCCTGCTCGTGTCCGCCTCGCTCGCCCTGGCCGTCCTCGTGGTCGCCGCCCTCTCGTTGTCCGTCGGCGCGGGCGAGGTCGGTCCCGGTGACGTCCTGAACTACCTCCTGGGGCGTGACGGCGCGCGCGACAGCTCCCGTCTCTCCCTCGTCGTGGGGGACCTGCGCATCCCCCGCACCCTCACCGCCCTGCTCGTCGGCGCGGCGCTCGGCACCGCCGGCTGCCTTCTGCAGGCCGTCACCCGCAACCCGCTCGCCGAGACCGGGCTGCTCGGAGTGAACGCCGGGGCCTCGCTCGGTGTCGTCTTCGGCATCACGTTCCTGGGCGCGCAGAACAGCTACAGCTATCTGCTGTGGGCCTTCGGCGGCGCCGTCCTCGCCAGCGCGCTCGTCCTGCTCATCGCCGGCAGCCGGGGCGGCGGGTCACCGATGCGGCTGGTCCTCGCCGGCTCCGCCCTGGGCGCCACCTTCGGCGGCGTCACCAGCGTCCTGATCGTCAACTCCGCCGAGACCTACGACCGGTTCCGCTCCTGGGTGCTGGGCTCGCTGGCCGGCGTCGAGGGCTTCGGCGAACTCGGCCGTCTCGTCCCCGTGCTCGCCGTCGGCTTCGTCGTGGCGCTGCTCGTCGCCCGTCCCCTGTCCGCCCTGGCGCTCGGCGACGACCTCGCCCGGGGCCTCGGCCACCGTCCCTCCGTCATCCGCGTCGTCGTCGCCCTGGCGGTCACCCTCCTCACCGCCTCGTCGGTGGCGCTCGTCGGCCCCATCTCCTTCCTGGGCCTGCTCGCCGGGTTTCTCGCACGGGCCGTCACCGGCCCCCGGCTCACGGCGCAGATCCTGCTCGCCGGGCTCATCGGCGCCGGGGTCCTGACCGGTGCCGACGTGCTGGCCCGGGTCGTCTCCCGGCCCTTCGAGGCACCGGTCGCCGTGATCATCGCGCTCTTCGGCGCCCCCGTCCTCATCGCCATCGTCCGCTCCAAGCGGCTGGGCGCGATGGGCATGACGGACCCGGCCACCGCCGAGGGCGGGCAGCGCGCCGGACGCGCCTCCGTCGCACGGCGGCTGATCGAGCGGCTGCCGAAGCGGCACCGCGGCGAGAGCTTCGTCGTGCGCCGCGGGTCCCTGTCCGTGCTGGTGCCGCGCAGGGCGACGCTCGCCTCGCTGTTCCTGGCGGCCCTGCTGGTGGCGGCCGTGGTGCTCTCCGCTTACGCCGGACAGAGCGAGATGGGCATCAGCCGCACCTTCAACGCGGTCTTCGGCTCGGGCGACCGCTTCGATGTGCTGCTGGTGCAGAAGTTCCGGCTCGGCCGGATCATCGCCGGGCTCGCCGCCGGCGCGGCCCTCGGACTCGCCGGCCTGCTGACCCAGACCCTCGCCCGGAACCGGCTCGCCACCCCCGAGCTGCTCGGCGTCAACGACGGCGCCACGGCGGCCGTGCTGCTGTCGGTGACCTTCAGCGCCACCGGCACGTTCGGCGCCTGGTGGGCGGGGCCGCTCGGCGCGCTCGCCGCGGTGCTCGTCGTCACCGCCGTCTCCGGCGGCCTCGGCCAGCGCGGCTACCGCGTCCTCGTCGTGGGCCTCGCCATGTCGGCGCTCGCCTCCGCCGTCACCCAGGTCGTGCTCTCCCGCCGCTCGCTGAACTCGGCCAGCTCGCTGTACGTCTGGACCTCCGGCAGCCTCAACGGCCGCGGCTACTCCGTCGCCGTCCCCGTGCTCATCGGCCTGGCCGTGCTGGTGCCGCTCGCGCTCGTCGTCGCCCGCCAGCTGAACGTGCTGCGTTTCGACGACTCCACCGCTTCGTCCCTCGGTGCGAACCCCGCCCGGGTGCGGCTGATCTGTCTGCTCCTCGCGGTGGGCCTGGCCGGCCTGGCCGTCGGCATCTGCGGGCCGGTCGGCTTCGTCGCCCTCGCCTCCCCGGTCATCGCCGGACGGCTCGCCGGGCCCCTGCGGGTGCCCGTGCTGGGGTCGATGCTGACGGGCGCCGTTCTGATCGTCCTGGCCGACACGGTCGGCCGGATCATCTTCGACGGCACGGAGGTGCCGGTCGGCATCGTCACGACCGTTCTCGGCGGACCGTTCCTGCTGTGGGTGCTGCTGGGACGGTCGGCCGCCGCGCGGGTGTAGTGCCTCCGGCGGTTCCTTCCCCACCCCGCCCCAGAAATCCAGCCCGGCCGGCGTTCGAGGCCACCGCGCGCAGCGCGGTCCGCGGTATGGGGCGCAGCCCCACCTGCCATCGCAAAGGAAGCTCATGGAAATGAAGAGCCCGGTACTCAGCGAACTCGCCGCGGCCGTCCGGGCCGGCAAGCCCGACGCCGTCGAGACGTTCTGGGCGCGGGCGGCGGCCACCGGCACACCGCTCGTCGAGGCCGACGCCACCGACCCCGCGTACCGGCTCGTCACGTTCGTCTGGCGGGACGACGCGCGGGAGCCGGCCTCCGACGTCCTGGCGCTGCTGCACACCGTCACCGACAAGGACCGGCACGCGCACGACCTCACCGGGCATCTGATGGAGAAGGTGCCCGGCACGGACGTGTGGGCGATCAGCCACCGGCTGCGCGCCGACCACCGGGCCTCGTACCAGTTCTCCGTGGCGCGCGGCCCCCGCGAGGAGACCCTGCGCACGGACCGCCGGTCGTGGCTGCGGGTCCTGGACACGGCGGTGCCCGACCCGTTGAACAGCGCGCCGCCGCTGCCGGCCCGCGACGGGCGCCACCCGTCGTCCGTCATGGAGCTGCCCGACGCCCCGGCCCAACCCTGGGCCCACCCCCGGGACGGGGTGCCGCGCGGCGAGCGCGTCGAGGCCGAGGTGGACGGCCGACGGGTGAGCGCGCACCTGCCGGCCGGTCACCGGGCCGACGGCGGACCGTACGCCGTGGCGGTGCTGCTGGACGGCGAGATGTGGGGGCCGGTGCTGGGCTTCGGTGACGCCCTGGACAACCTCCTCGCGGAGGGCCGGATCCCGCCGACGGTCACCCTGCTGGTGGACACCATGGGGCGGGACCGGCGGATGGCCGATCTCAGCTGCAGCGAGGAGTTCGTGGACTGGCTCGCCGAGGTGCTGCTGCCGTGGGCCGCGCGGGAGTACGGGGCGACGACGGACCCGGCGCGTACGGTCGTGGCGGGGCAGAGCGCGGGCGGGCTGACGGCCGCGTTCGCCGCGTTCCGCAGGCCGGAGCGGTTCGGGAACGTGCTGTCCCAGTCGGGTTCCTTCTGGTGGCCGGACGGGACCGAGTTCGACAGCGGCAGCGAGTGGCTGACCCGGCAGTTCGCGGTGGCCGAGCGCACCGGGGTCCGGTTCCGTCTGGAGGTGGGCCTCCAGGAGTGGATGCTCCTCCCCCAGAACCGTCATCTGCGCGATGTGCTCCAGGCACGCGGCTACGAGGTGTCGTACGAGGAGTTCAACGGCGGCCACGACTACGCCTGCTGGCGCGGCGGCCTCGCCGCCGGACTCGCCGAGCTGCTGGCCGACCGGGACACTGACCGGGGCTGACCGGCTGCGGCCCCCTCGGACACGTGAAACGGCCCGGGACCGACGGCTGTCGGTCCCGGGCCGAGGTGTGGAGCGATCGAGCCCGTGCCTGTCAGGCCGCGGCCTGCGCGCCTTCCTCCGGCCGCGCCGGCGGCTCGTCGTCGAAGGGCGGCGGCGCGGGGGCGTCCTTGGGCAGGCGCAGCGCGAACAGCGTGCCGAGGGCGACCAGTCCCGCGGTCGTGAGGATCGCCGCCCGGTACGGGCCCGGGGCGGCGTCGTGCGTGCCCGAGCCGCCGGCCGCGCCGATCACCGCGGCGGTGGCCGCGATGCCCAGCGCCCCGCCGAGGGTGCGCACGATGGTGAACAGCCCCATCGCCTGTCCCATGGCCGGGGGTGCGATGTCCGCGAACCCGGCGATCTGGACGGTGAGTACGGCCGTGCCCAGCACGAGGCCGACGCAGAACATCAGCGCCCGCACCGCCCAGGCGTTCTCCGCCACGCCCGGCACCGCCAGGGCCGCGAAGACCCCCGTGGCGAGGACCAGCGCGGGGGCGGCGAGCAGCCGGGGGCCGAGCTTCGGTAGCAGTCGGTCGACTGCCTGGGAGGCCAGCATCAGGCCCAGCGCCTCGGGGAAGACGCTGAGTCCCGCGTCCAGGGCGGAGGCCCCGAGGGCCGCCTGGTAGAGCAGCGGGAAGGCGAAGAGGACGCCCATCAGACCGGCCGAGGTGACCAGGGCGAGGACGGTGGCGGAGCCGAAGACCTTGTCACCGAGGAGCTTCAGGTCCAGCAGCGGTGTCGCGGCCCGGAGCAGGTGCGCGCACGCCGCGACGAGGAGGGCGAGGCCGAGCAGCGCGCTCACCGCGATGGCCGGTGAGGTCCAGCCGTGAGAGGGGCCGAAGCCCAGCGCGTAGGTGAGCAGCCCGAGCGCGGGGGTGGCCAGCAGGAAGCCCCGCCGGTCGAAGCCGCCCTCGGTGCCCTCCACGTGCTCGCGCACACCGAGGACGCCGAGCAGGACGGCGGCGGCGCCGATCGGCACGTTCACGAAGAACAGCCAGTGCCAGGACAGGTGCTCGGTGAGGAAGCCGCCGAGCGGGGGTCCGAGGGCGGGCATCAGGGCCGTCGGCACGATCAGTACCTTCGACAGCTTCATCCGCTCGTGCGGCGGGAAGGCGCGGAAGAGCAGCGTCATGCCGACCGGGGTCAGCAGCCCGCCCGCCAGCCCCTGGACGACGCGGGCGAGGACCAGGGTCGGCAAATCCTGGGCGAGCCCGCAGGCCGCGGAGGCCGCGGTGAAGACGGCGAGCGCGCCGAGGAAGACCCGCTTGGTGCCGTAGCGGTCGCCGAGCCAGCCCGCGACGGGCAGGGCCACGGCGAGGGCCACCAGGAAGGCGATCTCCACGGTGTTGGCCGCCGATACGGGCTCGTCGAAGTCCCGGGCGATGGTCAGCAGCGCCGGGTTGACGATGGTGGAGTCGAGACCGTTCATGCACATCGCCGCCGTGTACACGATCACGACGGCGATGCGCGGGGAGAGCCGGCTCACCGGGCCGCCGGAGCCAGGTCGGTCCAGTGCTCGGTGATCCAGTCGAGGGCGTCCTGCCGGGCGCACGGCCCGTGGGCGGTGGTCCAGCCCTCCGGCACGGCGGCGAAGCCCGGCCAGAGGCTGTGCTGCCCCTCGGCGTTGACGAGGACGAAGAAGTCTCCGTCGCCGTCGAAGGGGTTGGCGGGTGCGTCGCTCATGGGGTCAGTTCTCCAGGTTCTGCAGTCGGTCGGCGATGACGCTCGCGATGTGCGCGATCGGTTCGGGCAGGGTCATGTCCTTGTGCGAGCAGGCGACGTCGGTGTTGTCGATGCGCCCGGTCACATAGGGGGTCCAGGTGTCGGGGGTGAGCTCGTCGTCGATGGTGTCGACGGTGGCGCGGAAGAAGAGCACGTCGCCGTGGAAGACGCGGTGGTCGAAGCCGCGGACCAGGTGGTTGGTGTTGAGGTAGGTGGTGTTGAGGGCCTCGATGGTGGTGTCGTCGAGGCTGGCCAGCGGGGAGCCCTCGCGGCGCAGCACCTCGGTGACGTGGGCGAGTTCGAAGGGCTTGCCCTCCAGGCTGTCGGGTCCGTAGCCGCCCATGGCGAGCAGGGCTTCGAGGGCCTCGGCCTGGTCGGGCACGGGCAGCGTGCGGAAGCCCTCGGCCGGGTAGGCGTCGAGGATCGCGAGCAGCTCGACCTCCTGGCCGAGGTCCTGGAGCCGGGTGGCCATGCCCTGGGCGATGATGCCGCCGGTGGACCAGCCCATGAGCCGGTACGGGCCGTGCGGCTGTACCTCGCGGAGCCGGTCGACGTAGTGGGCGGTGAGCTCTTCCATCGTCCGCGGCAGCGGGTCGGCGGCGGTGGCCGGGCCGACGCCCTGGGCCTGCATGCCGTAGATCGGGACGTCGGCGGGGAGGTGGCGGATCAGTCCGGCGTAGCACCAGCTGAGGCCGCCGGCCGGGTGCACGCAGTACAGCGGCGCCCTGTCCCCGTCCTTCGCCGGGCGCAGCGGGAGCAGCACGTCGAGGGCGTCGGAGCCTTCCGCCGCGTCCAGTGCGGTGTCGAGGGCGGCGACGGTGGGTGCCTGGAAGATGGTGCCGATGCCGACCTCGGCGCCGAGCGCGTCCTTGATCCGGCCGGCGAGGCGGACGGCGAGGAGGGAGTGGCCACCGAGGTCGAAGAAGTTGTCGTCCACGCCGACCCGGGGCAGGCCCAGGACGTCGGCGAAGATCGCGCAGAGCTGCTCCTCGCGGGGCCCGCGCGGGGCGCGGCCCTCGGTGACGGCGGCGGCGAGGTCGGGGGCGGGCAGGGCCTTGCGGTCGAGCTTGCCGTTGGCGGTCAGCGGCAGCCGGTCCAGGAGGACGACGGCCGAGGGCACCATGTGGACGGGCAGTTCGGTGGCGGTGTGCTCGCGCAGCAGGGCCGGGGTGGTCTCGCGGGCGGGCACGGCGTAGCCGACGAGGCGCTTGTCGCCGGGGGTGTCCTCGCGGACGATCACGGCGGCGTCGGCGACGTCCGGGTGCTCGGCCAGTACCGCCTCGATCTCGCCGAGTTCGATGCGGAAGCCGCGGATCTTGACCTGGTGGTCGGCGCGGCCGAAGTACTCCAGGGTGCCGTCGGGGCGGCGGCGGGCGAGGTCGCCGGAGCGGTACATCCGGCTGCCGCGCTCGTCGAAGAGGTGGGCGAAGGGGTCGGCGACGAATCGTTCCGCCGTCAGTGCGTGCCGGCCCAGATAGCCGCGGGCCAGGCCCTCGCCCGCGACGTACATCTCGCCGGTGACGCCGGGCGGCACGGGCTGGAGGTATGCGTCGAGGACGTAGACGCGCAGGTCGGGGATGTTGACGCCGATGGTGCTGGAGGATCCGGCGGCAGCGCTCTCCCGGTCGAGCGCGATGTAGGAGACGTGGACGGTGGTCTCGGTGATGCCGTACATGTTGACGAGCGTGGGCGCGTCGTCGGCGTGCCGGTCGTACCAGTCGTCGAGGCGGCCCAGTTCGAGGGCCTCGCCGCCGAAGACGACATAGCGCAGGGCCAGTTCCCGGCCGGGGTTCTCCCGGTCGGCGGCGCTGAGCTGGTAGAAGGCGGACGGCGTCTGGTTCAGGACGGTCACGCCCTCGTCGGCGAGCAGCCCCAGGAAGGCCGCCGGGTCACGGCTGACGAGGTGCGGCACGACGACGAGCCGGCCGCCGTGCAGCAGCGCGCCCCACAGCTCCCAGACGGAGAAGTCGAAGGCGTAGGAGTGGAAGAGGGTCCACACGTCCTGCTCGTCGAAGCCGAACCAGTGGTCGGTGGCGGAGAAGAGGCGGGCCACGTTGTGGTGGGTGACGGGGACGCCCTTGGGGCGGCCGGTGGAGCCGGAGGTGTAGATGACGTAGGCGACGTCGCCGGGGCGCTGGGCACGGGTGCGGTCGTCATCGGTCAGGTCCGTGGGCGCGTACGCGTCCGCCTCGGTGCCGTCGACGAGGACGACGGGGAGGTCGTGCGCCGGGATGCGCGCGGCCGTCGCGGTGTCGGTGACGACGGCGGCGGGGGCGGCGTCCTGGAGCATGTACGCGAGACGGTCGACCGGGTAGTCCGGGTCCATCGGCAGGTACGCCGCGCCCGCCTTCGCCACCGCCAGCAGGCCCACGACCAGCTCCGGCGAGCGGGGCAGCGCCAGCGCCACGATCGACCCCGGCCCGATGCCGCGCGCGGCCAGCAGCCGGGCCAGGCGGTTGGCGCGGGCGGACAGCTGCGCGTAGGTGAGGGAGGCGCCCTCGCAGGTGACGGCCGTACGGCCGGGGTGCCGGCGCGCGGCGTCCTCGTACAGCTCGACGAGGGTCTGCTTGGAGGGCGTGGGCGTGGTGGTGCCGGCGTTCCACACGACGACGGAGCGGTGCAGCTCCTCGGCGTCGAGCAGGGGCAGTCGCCCGACGGGGATGTCCGGGTCGGCGACGGCCGCGGTGAGCAGTCCGGCGAGGTGGGTGGAGAGACGTGTCGCCGTTTCGGCGTCGAAGAGGTCGGTGCGGTACTCGAGGAAGCCGGATATGCCGCCGCCGGGCTGCTCGCCCGCGTTCAGGGTGAGGTCGAACTTGGCGGTGCCGGAGGGGACCGCGCCCATACGGGCGCCGAGGCCCGGGCCCATGGCGAACTCGGCGTCGGGCAGCGACTGCCAGGCCAGCATCACCTGGAAGAGCGGGTGCCGGGCCAGCGAGCGGGGCGGGTTGAGCTCCTCGACGAGCCGGTCGAAGGGCACGTCGGCGTGTTCGTACGCCGCGATCGTCGTGGCGCGGACACGGTCGAGGAGGGTGCGGAAGGTGGGGGCGCCTGAGGTGTCGGTGCGCAGGACCAGGGTGTTGACGAAGAAGCCGACGAGGTCGGCGGTCGTGTCGTCGTCGCGCCCGGCGACGGGGGTGCCGATCGGGATGTCGGTGCCGCAGCCGTAGCGGGTGAGGAGGGTGGCGAGGGCGGCCTGCACGGCCATGAAGACGCTGGTGCCGGTGGTGCGGGTGAGCTGTTCGAGGGCGGCGTGCGTGCGCGCGTCGAGATGGAAGGGGACGGTGTCGCCTTCATAGGACGCGACGGCGGGGCGCGGCCGGTCGGTGGGCAGTTCGAGCTGGTCCGGCAGGCCGGCGAGGGCCTGCTTCCAGTGGCCGAGCTGGCGGGCGGCGAGCGCGGTCGGCTCCTCGGCGGTGCCCAGGAGGCGCTGCTGCCAGGCGGTGTGGTCGGCGTACTGCACGGGCCGGTGCGGCAGTTCGGGGGCGCGGCCGGCGGCGCGGGCCGTGTAGGCGGTGGCGAGATCGCGGGCCAGCGGGGTGGTGGAGGCGCCGTCGCCGGCGATGTGGTGCAGGAGGAGGAGCAGGGTGTGGCGGTCGCCGCCGTCGCTGAACAGCGTCGCCTTGAGCGGCGGTTCGGTGGCGAGGTCGAAGCAGTGGCGGACGGCCTCGGTCAGGTCGGCCCCCGCCGGCGCGGTGTGCAGGCGCGGGCTCGCCTCGTCGGCGGTGAGGATCCGCTGGTAGGGCTCGTTGTCCGTGGCCGGATACACCGTTCTGAGCGTCTCGTGGGCGTGCGTCAGGTCGTTCAGGGCGCGCTGCAGCGCGTCGTGGTCGAGCGGCCCGGTCAGGGTCAGCACGAGCGGGATGTTGTAGGTGGGGCTGAGGCCTTCGAGGCGGTACATGAACCACAGCCGCTTCTGCGCCGGGGAGAGCGGCATGCGGTCCGTGCGGGGTACGGGCGTGAGCGCGGGGCGCTCCTCGCCCTCGGCCGCGGGGGCTTCGCGCAGGAGGGCGGCGAGCGCGGCCGGGGTGGGATTGCGGAAGACGTCGGCGAGGCTGACGGTCGCGCCGAAGTTCTCGCGGATGCGGGCGGCGATACGGCCGGCGGTGAGCGAGTGGCCGCCGAGGTCGAAGAGGCTGGCCTGCGGGGCGGGGTTGGCGTCCAGCCCGAGGGTGTCGGCGAAGAGACCGCACAGGATCTCTTCGTGGGCGGTGCGAGGGCCGCTGTGGCCGGTGGCGCCGCCCACGGCGGCCGGGTCGGGGGCGGGCAGGGCCCGGACGTCGAGCTTGTCGTTGGCGGTGCGGGGCAGGGCGTCCAGGGCGAGGATCGCGCTGGGCACCATGTGCTCGGGCAGCCGCCCGGCGAGGTGGGCGCGCAGCGCCTCGGGGTCGGCGCCGGCGCCTTCGGCGGGGACGACGTAGCCGAGGAGCCGCTTGCCGGTGGCGGTGTCGCGGGCGATCACGGCGGCCTGCGCGACGTCGGGGTGCCCGGCCAGCGCGGCCTGGATCTCGCCGAGTTCGATGCGGAAGCCGCGGATCTTCACCTGGTCGTCGGCGCGGCCGAGGAACTCCAGGGTGCCGTCCGGGCGGCGGCGGACCAGGTCGCCGGTGCGGTACATCCGGGCCCCGGGCTCGCCGTGCAGGGCGCCGAAGGGGTCGGCGGTGAAGCGCTCGGCGGTGAGGTCGGGGCGGCCGAGGTAGCCGCGGGCCAGGCAGGCACCGGCGATGTAGAGCTCTCCGGTGACACCGGGGGCGGTGGGCCGCAGGGAGTTGTCGAGGACGTACGCGCGGGAGCCGCGCACGGGGCTGCCGTGGGCCGAGCCGTTCTCGCCCGGCACCCAGTAGTAGGCGTCGACGGTGGTCTCGGTGGGGCCGTAGAGGTTGAGCGGAGTGAGGCCCTCGGTGGCGGCCAGTCGCTGCCACAGGGGCTCGGGCACGGTCTCGCCGCCGACGACGACCATGGCCGGGTGGTGCCGGCCCGCGTCCAGGAGGCCCTCCGCGAGGAGCGCTTCGGCGTAGGAGGGGGTGACGTCGAGGTAGTCCAGCCGGTGCTCGACTATGTACGCGGTGAGCGCGGCCGGGTCGCGGTAGGCGGCATCGTCCAGGAGGTGCAGCTCGTGGCCGTGGACCATCCAGATGACCGGGTCCCATGAGGCGTCGAAGGCGAACGACGCGCTGTGCCCGATCCGCAGCCGGTCACGGCCCGCGCGTGCCACGGCGGGGGCGATGTGGTCGGTGCCGTGTCCGGCGTGCAGATTGGCGAGGGAGGCGTGGGTGACGACGACACCCTTGGGACGGCCGGTGGAGCCGGAGGTGTGGATGATGTACGCGTCCTGGCCGAGGGCCGGCGCGGCGAGGGCCGTGTCCGGCCGCGCGTCGATCCGGGCCCGGGTCGCCGGGTCGTCGAGGAGCAGGGCGGGCAGTCCGTGCGGGGGCAGACCGGCCACGGCGTCGGCGGTGCCGATGACGCACCGGGGCCGGGTGTCCTCCAGGACCGCGGTCATGCGCTGCTCGGGGTGGCCGAGGTCGAGCGGCTGACAGACGCCGCCCGCCTTGAGCACGGCGAACATCGCGACGACGGTGTCGACGCAGCGGGGCAGGGCCAGCGCGACGGGAACCCCGGACGTGACGCCGGCGTCGGCCAGTTCACGGGCGAGCCGGTTGGCGGCGGTGTCCAGTTCGGCGAAGGTGAGTGCGGCTTCGCCGCTGCGGACGGCGACGGCGTCCGGGGTGCGGGCCGCCTGCTCGGCGAACAGCTCGGGCAGGGTCCGGCGGACGCTCTCCTCGGTGCGGCCCGCCGTGGCGCGGTGGATCTCCGCCTCGTCCAGGAGGTCGATGCCGCCGACGGGCCGCTGGGGGTCGTCGAGGAGCAGCGCGGTCAGCGCGTCGAGGTAGCGGCGCAGGCCGCGCTCGTGTCCGGCGAGCGACGGGCCGTCGTAGCGCGCGGCGTTGCCGTCGAGGCCGAAGCCCACGGAGCCGTCCGGCGCCGGGGTGATGGCGAGGGCCAGGTCGTCGACGGGACCGGCGGCGAGGTTGCGCACCGTGCCGGGCAGCGTGCCGAACTCCAGGTCGCCCTCGAACGCCTTGATGTTGACCATCGGTCCGAACAGCGGCTGCTCCGCCCCGCTCAGTCCGAGGTCGCGGCGCAGGTCCTCCTGCCGGTAGCGCTGGTGGCGGCGGACGGCCCGCACCTCCAGGACGACGCGGCGCAGCAGTTCGGCACCGGTGTCGTACGGGCGGACGGCGATGCGCAGCGGCATGACGTTGACGGCCATGGCGGGGGTGCGCAGTGCGACGGAGCTGCGGCGGTTCATCAGCGGCAGGCCGAGCACGACGTCCTGAGTGCCCGTCGTCCGGTGCACGTATCCGGCGGTGGCGGCGATGAGGAGCTCGGCCCAGGTGGCCTTGACCGCGCGGGCGGCCTCCTCCAGTCGGGCCATGGTGCCGGCCGGGAGTCCGGCGGCGTGCCGCAACACGGCACCGGTCGGACCGGAGGAGTCGGCGGAGGCTGCCGGGTCACCGGCGAGGGAGACGGGCTCGGGCCGGTCGGCGAAGCGGGTACGCCAGAAGTCCCGGTCTGCGGTGTGGCGTTCGCTCGCCGTGTACTCGGCCTCGTCCTCGACGAGTTCCCGGATCGTGCCGAAGGGGTTCTCGGAGGGCTCCTCGCCCGTGGCGAGCGCGGTGTACAGCTCGGCGACGCGACGGCCGATGAGGGTCAGGGCGTAGGCGTCGACGGCGAAGTGGTGGACGCGCTGGTACCAGTGGTAGCGGTCGTCGGCGACGCGGATGAGGGCCTGGGTGACCAACGGCCCCTCGGTCAGGTCGACGGGGCGGGCGAGGTCCGCGCGCATCCAGGCATCCGCTTCCTGCCCGGGGTCTTCCGCGGTGCGCAGGTCGAGCCGGTGCAGGGGCCATGGCCGGCCGGTCTCGACGCGCTGCGCGGGCGCGGTGTCCCCGGCCGTACCGCTGCCGTCGTGCTCGGATGCCACGATCAGGGAGAGCGTCTGCGCCTCGTCGACCGTCTGCCGCAGGGCGCGCTCGAAGAGCTCCTCGTCCAGGTTTCCGTCGATCTCCACGCAGTCACCCGTGTTGTAGACGGGGTTGCCGGGGTCGAGTACCTGGGCGTACAGGATTCCGGACTGCGCGGCGAGCAGCGGCAGTTCGGCAGGAGCAGTCTCGACCTGAGGGTGACGCATGGCGTGGGGACTCCCGATATCTGGCTTCGTTCCGGGCACGCCGTGTATACCCCGGCGTGTCAGCTTAGGTAAGCCTAAGCTATTTTTTGATCCCTTGTGAGTGTGACCCCCCGCTCACGCGGAAGGGACCGACAGCCGGCGCGTCAGCCGGACGGACAGGAGCTGGACATGACCGCGGGCCAAGGCCTCAAGACCGCCGTACAGGAGCGGGTCCTCGCGCACCGCGAGAGCCTGCTGGCGCTCAGCCGCCGCATCCACGCGCACCCCGAGACGGCCTTCGCCGAGCACCGCGCCGCCGCCTGGTGCGCCGAACTCCTGCGGGAGCAGGGCTTCGACGTCACGGCCCCGGCGTACGGCCTCGACACCGCCTTTTCCGCGAGCTTCGGCTCCGGCCCCGTCACCGTGGCCGTCGTCTGCGAGTACGACGCCCTGCCGGGCCTCGGGCACGCCTGCGGCCACAATCTGATCGCCGCGGCGGGACTCGGCGCGGCCCTCGGCCTCGCCCCGTTCGCCGACGAACTCGGGCTGACGGTACGGGTCCTGGGCACCCCCGCCGAGGAGCGCGGGGCGGGCAAGGCGCTGCTGCTGGACGCCGGTGCGTTCGACGGGGTGGACGCCGCGATGATGGTGCACCCCTGCCCGTTCGACGTGGCCGAGTTCCGCTCGTTCGCGCTCGGCACCCTCTCCGTCGCGTACACCGGGAAGGCCGCGCACCCGAGCCTCAACCCGCACGAGGGCCGCAATGCCGCCGACGCCCTCACCGTCGCCCAGGTCGCCCTCGGGCTGCTGCGCCAGCAACTGCCGCCGCACTGGAAGGTGCACGGCGTGACGACGGCCGCGGGCACCGCGCCGAACGCGATTCCCGACCGGGCGACCGCCGAGTACGAGATCCGGGCCTCGGCCGCCGAGGACCTGCGGGAGCTGCGCGAGCGGGTCGAGGCGTGCTTCCGGGCCGGTGCGCTCGCCACCGGGTGCGAGGTGGAGCTGACCCGCCCCGAGCCCGACTATCTGGACTTCCGCACCGACGCGGAGCTGATCACGCTGTGGCGCGACAACGCCCGTGCGCTGGGCCGCCCGGAGCCGCAGCAGCGGGACGCGTTCGCCTGTACGGACATGGGCAACGTCTCGCACGTCGTCCCCTCGATCCACCCGGTGCTCGACATCACCGACGGCGCCTGCGGGCCGCACGAGGCGGAGTTCGTGGCGGCGGCGGTGTCACCGATGGGTGAGCGGGCGCTGCTCGACGGGGCGATCGGCATGGCCTGGACCGCGGCGGACTTCGCGACGGCGCGCCGGGCGTAGGAGCGGGCTTCCTCAAACCGCATGGTCCTCAAAGCGCCGGACGGGCTTGCCTGCCCGTCCAGCGCTTTGAGGACCGGGGTCCGGGTCGAGCCCCGGTTACTTCTTCAGCGCCTTGACGATGTCGTCGATGACGACCTGGCTGGCCAGCGGGCCACCACGGGTGGACCAGACCGAGCCGTTCACCGTCACGGCGTGGTCCTTCTTCACCGCGTTCAGGTCCTTGTACGCGGGCTTGCTCTGCACGTCCTTCAGCGCCTTCTCACCGTCGGAGGTGAGGGTGGACAGGAAGAGCCAGTCGCCGTCGATCTCGTTGATCTTCTCCAGGCTCAGCGCCGGGGTGTGCGCGTTGCCGTCCTTGTCCTGGGCCTTGGGGCGCTTCAGCCCCATGTCCAGGGCGACACCGCTCGCGAACTGCTTCTTCTCCATCCAGCTCGGGCCGTCCGGGTTCCAGCGGACGATGCTGACCTCGGCGCCCTTGTTGTCGCCCAGTTCGCCACCGGCCTTCTTGGCCTTGGCCTCGTAGTCGGCGATGACCTTGTTGGCCTTGTCCATGCTGTTGAGCGCGTTGCCGATGCCCCGGAAGGACAGCTTCCAGTCGTCGGTGGGCGCCATGGTGACCAGCGTGGCCGGGGTGATCTCGCGGAGCTGCTTGAGGACCTGCTCGTCCTGCATGTCGCCGGCCAGGATGAGGTCGGGCTTGGCCGCGATGACCTTGTCCATCACCGGCTGGAGCAGGTTGCCGACGACCTTGATGTCCTTGACCTTGTCCTCGAGGTAGGCCGGCGGCTTGCTCAGGCCCTGCCCGTTGGTGATGCCGACCGGCTTGAGGCCGAGCGCGAGCACCGCGTCGAGGTCCTCCTGCGTGAGCGTCACGATCCGCTTGGGCTGGGCCGGGACCTTGACGAGCTTGCCGGTCGCGTCCTTGATCTCACGCGTCTGACCGCCACCGGCACCCTGCGACGTCGACTCCGAACCCTTGTCGTCCGAGCCGTTGTCGGAGCCGCAGCCGGTCACCAGCAACGCGGCCGCCCCCACGGCGGCGAGAACCTGAGCCGCGCGGCGCGAGGCGGGCAGAAGAGGGCGGTGGGTCGAGGTCATCGAGTGCTCCGGGCGTCAAAAGGGGAAAGGAACAAGGCAGGAAAACAGAAAAGGGGACAGCGTTCCGCGTGGGAGATCACCCCCACGTGGGACCCATGAGTCATTAGGTTAGCCTTACCTTAAGGCCCTTCCGTCGGGAGGGTCCACATTGCGGCGAACGTCTTGGAAAGGCCTGCCACCTGTGGAGCTCCGCGTCGAACAGCTCACCGCCGGCTACCCCGGCCACCGCGCCGTGGCGGGCGTCGACCTGACCATCCCCTCGGGTCAGGTCGCCGCGATCGTCGGCCCCAACGGCTGCGGCAAGTCGACCCTGCTGCGCTGCGTCGCCCGGTTGCACCAACCCGAGTCGGGCCATGTCCACGCGGGCGACGCCGACATCTGGAAGCTGAAGCAGCGCCAGGCGGCCCACCGCATCGCCCTGCTCCCCCAGTCCCCGCTGGCCCCCGAGGCGGTGACGGTGGCCGGACTCGTACGCTACGGGCGCCACCCGCACCAGGGCCTCTTCCGCCAGTGGTCCCGCGACGACGAGCGGGCCGTGCACGAGGCCCTGCTCGCCACGGGGGTGTCCGCTCTCGGTGACCGCCGCCTCGACCAGCTCTCCGGCGGTCAGCGCCAACGCTGCTGGCTGGCGATGGTCCTGGCGCAGGAGACACCGATCGTGCTCCTCGACGAGCCGACCAGCGCGCTCGACATCGGCCACGCGGTGGAGGTCCTCGACCTCGTGAAGCAGGTGGCCACCGCGGGCCGGACCGTCGTCATGGTCCTGCACGACCTGGCGAGCGCCGCGCGTTACGCGGACACCGTCATCGCCATGAAGGGCGGCACCGTCGTCGCCCAGGGCCCGCCCCGCGACGTGGTGGACGCGGCCCTGGTGCGCGAGTTGTACGGCATCGAGGCCGACATCCTCCAGGCACCGGGTGACGGCTCCCCCGTGGTGGTGCCCGCCACCCGCACGCCGGCCGAAGCCGGCGTGCGGGATTCCGCCACGGCCTGAGCCGCGGCCCGGCCCACCGGGCCCGGCCCGGCGGCGCCCTGACGCGGGGGCACCCGGCCCGGCGAACCGGCTCAGGAGGAAGGCTCGGGCCTGCCGTGGTGGTCGCTCACCGGCCCCTGACGCAGGGACAGCAGCCGGGCGAGCACCCCCGGCCGGCGCGGGGCGGCGGGCGGGGCGTTCGGCGCCGGCCCGGACCGTGTGGCCACTTCCGCGGCCGGCTCGGCCGGCTCTCCGTCGGCGCGGCGGGCCGCGCCGGCCTCGTGGTCGTCCTTCTCGTCGTCCCGCCCGTCCTGGACGTCGCGGTACTCCTCGACGACGATGGGGGCGGGCTCGGGCTCGGGTCGGTGTGTGCGGTAGGCCTGGGCGCGCAGATACGCGTCCATGGCACGCGCGGGGTCGAGGGGCATGACGTCTCTCCTGCTGTCGCACTACGGGTGAGCGGAAAGGTGAACGCGCGGCGCCACGGCCTCCGACGGGGAGGCGAGGGCGCGGTTCCGCTCAGCAGCGCAGGACGGCGTGCCGCGCGCGGGCGGCGGCGAGCGCGACGGCGTCGGTGCGGAGCACGGCCCGCTCATCCGGCGACCGTCCGGCGTCCACTCCCGGGGGCACGGTGGGCGGCAACGCGCCGCCGAGCCTCCCGGGCGGACGGCCCGACCGCCGCCCGGAGCGCGAGCCCCGCTGCTCGGAGGCACAGGCGGCGTACTCCTCGGAGGCCGCCGCCGACAGGGAGCCGGAGGTCTCCTCCCGGCCGACGCTGGCGGCGAGGCCTTCCGCGGCCGATCCGGAGAGCGTCAGCAGCACGGAGATCAGCGCGACGGCCAGGGCCCGCAACGCGGACCTCAGGACAGCACGACCCCGCACACTCATAACACCAAGAGTAGTTGGCCGATTACCCTGGGTGCACTCAGTCGAACGAGTGAAGATTTCGATGATGGGTACGGTCTGTCACCGTCCGGCCCTCGACTCCCCCCGATGTCCTGCGCGTTAGCCCTCGCGGGAAGCGACGGCGGGCAGGCCGAGCCGTCCGGCCGCCTTCCGCCAGGCTCCGGTGACGGCCGCGCGGGCGTGGGCCGTGGCGGCGGCCACGTCACCGGCGAGATGCACGGGCGCGCCGACGTGGACGTGCAGGGCGGGCCTGCGCAGTGGCGCCGTCAACAGTCCGGTGATCTGCTTGGCGTGCGAACCGGAGGTGACCCGGCGGGCCCCTGCCTGCCCCACCGGGATCACGGGGGCCGAGGTCGCCAGCGCCAGACGGGCGAGCCCGGTACGGAACGGGCCGGGCTCGGCCTCCCCGGAGTCCGGGCGGCGCGGCAGCCGCCCCTCGGGATAGAGGACCACGACCCGCCCGTCGGCCAGCGCCTCGGCGGCGGCGTCGAGCGCTCCGGCGGCCGCGTCGGTGCCGCGCCGGACGGGCACATGGCCCTCGCGGGCGAGCACATGGCCCAGGACGGGGATCCGCCACAGACCGGCGGCCGCCAGGAAGACGGGCTCGGCTCCGAGCCGGCGGACCGCCGCGAGGACCAGCCCCGGGTCGATCAGCGACGTGTGGTTGGGGGCGATGATGCTCCCCGGCGCGATCCCCGCCGCCACGTCGGTGGTGACGCGGAAGCGGCCGAGGGCGGGTACGACCGCATGCGCGAAGGTGCTGAGCACGTGCCTCTCCTTGACGATCCGTGATGCCATGCTCCCCCGGCGGAACGCCCGGGCACCTGAGTACGGGTACTCAAGGGGCTGGGGGCGGTCGGAGCGGATGAGCCCGTTCAGTCGCTGGAGCTGCTGCCGCAACTGCTCCCGCAGCTGCTGCCACAGCCGCTCGAACCGCTGTCCCCGCCGCTGCCACCGCTGTCGCCGCCGGAGCCCGCGTCCGAGCCGCCGCCGGAGAAGAAGTCGCTCCACGACGTGTCGCCGTCGGATCCGGCACCGCACTCCGTCAGCAGCTCCCGCAGCGGGGCGTCCGGCAGACACCCCACACCGTCGAGCGCCACGCGCAGCATCAGCCCCGCCGATGAGGAGGCCGCACCACTTCCTGGCGAACCACCGCGCCGGACGCCCCGCGCGAGATCAGCGCCCGCCGTCGTCCGGTCACCGGCCCGGGGCAGCACGTGGTGGCGCACCAGCCCGCACAGCAGCGCGGCCACCGCCGCCAGCGCGTCGCAGAGCAGGATGTGGGGTCCCCAGGCCGGGTCGCGGGTGAAGTGCACGAACCCCACCACGGTCACGACCGCCATGAAGCCGAAGCAGAGGTAGGTGAGAATCCTCAGCACACGGTCGCAGCCGCGGAACAGCCACCGCCAGGTGAGGCCGTAGTCCAGCCCCCGGGCCCTCAGGGAACGCCCGATGTCGAGGACTTCGGGGGTGCGCCCGCACAGCCGGCGCAAGGGCCGCACCTCGGGGACGGACGTCCCGCGCGCCCTCGCTTCCCCGTGCGTGCGCACGATGGCCTCCTCGACAGCCGTCCGCGGGCCACGTCCCCGGGTCAGATGCACCCGGCCGCCGGCGGAGAGCCGGGTGGATATCCGCAGCAGCCCGTCGCGTTCCATGGCGACCAGCGCGGTGTCGACCACGCGCAGGGGACCACCGCTCAGCCACGCGACCTCCAGCACCTCGCGGCCGGCGCCGCCGGCCGCGTCCGCGGCAAGCGGCGCGGGGTCGGCCGGATCCCCGCCCTCCCGGCGCCGTTGGGCGGCCTCCAGACGTGCCGCCCCGCCGAGGGCCGCGCAGAGCACGACGACGAGGTAGCCGTACGCGAGAAAGAACAGCGGCACATCCATGTCCGACCGACCCCCCGAAACAACAACAAGATCAACTATTGGGGACACGCTAACCGGTGGGCCGCGTCATTCGCGCCACCTCTTGCGCCCCTCCCGCCCCATCGCAGGCGCCCCTGGCGACGCCCGGCGCGTCGGCGCGCACGGGACGGGCGGTGATCCGCACAACTCCCCCACGTGTCCCACCTGATGGTGTGTAATGCAGCCATGGAGAGGCCGGATCGGGAGCGGGCGGAGTCGGCTGCGCGGCAGGAAGCGGCGCGGCTCACGGCGATGGACATCCACGGCGTCGCCCTCACTTGGGTGGATGTCGCGGGCCTCACCCGGGTCAAGGCCGTTCCCACCGCCCGGCTCCCGCACGCCGCGCGGCGCGGCGTGGGCATGTCGCCCTCCTTCGATGTCTATCTCACGGACGACTCCGCCGTCGCCAGCCCCCATATCGGCGGGCCGGACGGCGATCTGCGGCTCTTCCCCGATCTCGACCGGCTGACCGTGCTGGCCGCCCAGCCCGGCTGGGCCTGGGCGCCCGTCGACCGGTACGAACAGAGCGGCGACCCGTACGGTGCCTGCCAGCGGCAGTTCGCCCGGCGGATGACCGAGCAGGCCGCGGCACGCGGCCTGCTGCTGCGGATGGGCTTCGAGACGGAATGGGTCGTCACCCGGGGCGATCTCACCGAGACGGAGATCCGGTACCCGTGCGCGGGCCCGGCGTACGGGATGACTCGGCTGGTCGAACTGTCGGACTATCTGCGCGACATCCTCGAAGCGCTCGCCGCCCAGGACGTCGAGGTGCTGCAGATCCACCCGGAGTACTCCCCCGGGCAGTTCGAGGTGTCGGTGGCGCCGGCGGACCCGGTCGGCGCCGCCGACCTCGCCGTCCTGGTCCGCGAGACCATCCGCGCGGTGTCGGCGCGGCACGGGCTGACCGCCTCGTTCGCACCGGTCGTGGAGGCGGGGAGCGTCGGCAGCGGCGCGCATCTGCATCTGAGCCTCTGGGACGAGGACGGGAATCTGTGCCGGGGCGGCGACGGCCCGTACGGCATGACGGAGGTCTGCGAGGCCTTCCTCGCCGGGCTGCTCCGGGAGTTGCCCGCCCTGCTCGCCCTGGGCGCCCCCACCCCGGCCGGCTATCTACGGCTCGCACCCTCGCAGTGGGCCGGGGCCTTCCAGTGCTGGGGCCTGGAGAACCGGGAGGCGGCGCTGCGTTTCATCACCGGCGCTTCGGACGACCCCTCGGGCGCCAACGCCGAGGTCAAGTGCTTCGACGCGGCGGCCAACCCGTATCTGGTGGTCGGCGCGGTCACCGCCGCCGGGCTCGCCGGGATCGAGGCCGGGCTGACGCTCCCGCCGCCGGTCACGGGCGACCCCGTCGCCACCGGCCGGGAGACCCGGCTGCCGGCCTCGCTGCCGGAGGCGCTGGAGCGCTTCAGCCGCTCGGCGCTGCTGCGCACCGCGCTCGGTGATCCGCTGTTCGAGGCCGTCGTCGCGGTGCGCCGCGGCGAGGCGGCGCTGTTCGACGGCGCCGCGCCGCAGGAGATCGCCGACGCCACCCGCAGGCGGTTCTGAGTGCACCCCTCGGCGGCGACGCCTCTGGTGGACCACCACTGCCACGGCGTGGCCCGCGCCGATCTCACTCCGGAGGACTTCGCGTCCTTCCTCACCGAGTCCGACGCGCCCGCCGCGCCGGGCACCACCTTCTTCGACACCCAGCTCGGCTTCGCGGTGCGCCGCTGGTGCCCGCCGCTGCTGGACCTCCCGGCGCACTGCCCGCCGGCCCGCTATCTCGCCCGCCGACGCGAACTCGGCGCGCGGGAGGTCACCGGGCGGCTGCTGCGGGCCGCCGGGATCACCGACTACCTGGTGGACACCGGGCTCCCCGGCGACCTGACGAGCCCTCAGGAGCTGGCGGCCGCCGGAGCCGCGACCGCGCACGAGATCGTGCGTCTGGAGGCCCTCGCCGAGCGCGTCGCCGACGGCGTCGGCTCGTCCGATGCCACCGAAGGCTTTCTCCACGCCCTCGCCACCGCCGTGGGGGACGCCGCCCGGACCGCCGCGGGCTTCAAATCGGTGGTCGCCTACCGGTACGGACTCGACTTCGACCCCGCCCCTCCGGACCCGGCCGAGGTCCGGGCGGCGGCGGCCCGCTGGCTCGGCGGCCGGACGCCGGGCGGGCGGCTGGCCGACCCGGTGCTGCTGCGCCACCTGCTGTGGTCCGCCGCCCGCACGGCCCTGCCGCTCCAGCTGCACACCGGCTTCGGCGACCCGGATCTGCGCCTGGACCGCTGCGATCCGCTCCTGCTCACCGACTTCGTACGAGCCGTGCGCCCCACGGGCTGTTCACTGGTCCTGCTGCACGGCTATCCGTACCACCGGGGCGCCGGCTACCTCGCCCACGCCTTCCCGCATGTCTACACCGACGTCGGCCTGTCCCTGACCCACACCGGGACACGGGCCGAGGCCGTTCTCGGCGAGATGCTGGAACTGGCCCCGTTCGGCAAGATCATGTTTTCCAGTGACGCCTACGGGCTGCCGGAGCTCTATGTCGTGGGCGCCCAGCTCTTCCGCCGGGCTTTGGCCCGGCTGCTGACCGGCTGGGTGAACGACGGGGCCTGGTCGCCGGACGACGCACGGCGGGTCGCCGATCTGATCGGTGCGGGCAACGCGCGGCGGGTCTACCGGCTCGGGGAGGGCGGGGCGGACACACCGTAGGGCCTGTCCCGCCGCCGCCGTATCCGGGCCGGTTCCTCCTCGTTGGGTCGGTGAGGCAGTTCGTCAGACGCCGGCCGTGTCCCGGCGGGCGGGAGGGCCGGGTCATGCGCATCCAAATCATCACGGCGGGCACCATGGGTTCGGTGGCCCCGTACACCGGTCTCGGCCACCGTCTCGTGGCCGAGGGCCACGACGTGGAGATCGTCACCCACGCGAAGTTCGAGGAACTGGTGACCTGTTGCGGCCTGCGCATGCGGCCGCTGCCCGCCGACCCGTTCGAGGAGCTGATCGGCGCGCACACCCGGTTCCGGCACGGGGGGCGCTCGCTGCGGGCGGTCCAGCGGCTCGCGCAGGCCACCGAGCGGGCCGCGGCGGGGCTCGTGGACGGGATCATCACGGCGGTGGACCCCTCGGCGGACCTGGTGATGCTCTCGACGATCGCGGCGCCGGTGGGCAGGGTCGTCGCCCGCTACCACGACATCCCGAGCATGGGGGTCTTCCTCCAGCCCGACGCCCCCACGGCGGCCTTCTCGCCGTGCGCGCTGTCGTGGCGGGAGCCGGGGTACGCCAACCGGCTCCGGGGCCGGGCGGTGAACGTCGCGATGGACGCCCTCTACGCCGCGGCCTACCGGCGGCTGCACGCCCGGCTGGGGCTGCCGTACCGCAGCGGCCACCGGCTGCGCAGGGCGCGGGAGGCCAGCCGCTGGCCCATCTGGCACGGGTACAGCCCCTCGGTCGTCCCGCGCCCCTCGGACTGGCGGCCCGAGCTGCGCGTCGCCGGGTACTGGTGGCCGCACGAGTGCCCGCTGTGGACACCGCCCGCGCTGGTCACGGACTTCCTGGCCGCCGGGCCGCCACCGGTGCTCGTCAGCTTCGGCAGCAATATGCCCGACGCCCCCGAGCGGCTGAGCGCCATCACCGCCCGTGCGTTGCGGCAGGCGGGGCTCCGGGGCATCGTCCAGTCCGGGTGGGCGGGGCTGTCCGTGGTGAACGACGACGTCATCACGGTGGGCATGGTGCCGCACGGCTGGCTGCTGCCGCGCATGGCCGCCGTCGTGCACCACGCCGGCGCGGGCACCACGGGAGCGGGGCTGCGCGCGGGGGTGCCCGCCGTGCCGGTGCCGGTGCTGACCGACCAGCCCTGGTGGGCGGCCCGGCTGGTGCAACTGGGCGTGAGCCCGCGGGTGTTGCCGCACCGGGAGCTGACCGCGAGCCGACTGGCGGACGCGATGCGGCGGGCGACCGGGGAGCCGGGCTTCGCCGAGCGGGCCACCGCGTTCGCCAAGCGGCTGGCACAGGAGGACGGCGCGGGGGCCGTCGCCCGGGCGGCCGCCGCCCTGGCCTCCTGACCCCGCTGTCCGCTCCCCCGCCGGTTCTCCCCCTGCGGCCCGACGGCCCCGCATTCACGACGCCGACGCCCCGTTCAGAATCAGGACCTCTCGTGACGGAACGCACCCAGGACACCTCCCCGGACGCCCTCGCCGACCACACCACCGGCCTGCCACGGCCACGCCGCGACACGAGCGGTCCGCAGCCCGCGCCGTATGCGGCGGGCATCGCCATGCCGCCGCTGGACGCCTGGTTCCACGGGCAGCAGAGCAGCGAACACCTCTGCATGACCGCCGGGCTGCTCGCCTGGTTCGAAGGCCCCCCACCACCGCTGCCGGAGCTGCGGGAGCGGGTCCGCCGGCGCTGGGGTGCGTTCCCCCGGCTGCGGCTCATGCCCCCCGCGGCGTCCTCGGCGACGGTGTGGCCGCGGTGGACGCCCGGCCCGGAGTTCGACACCGCGGCACACGTCACCGCCGGGCCGGACAGCGGACACGCGACGCCGGAGGCGGACACGGCGCTGCTGCTGGCCCGCCCGCTCGCGCCCGTACGACCGCCGTGGCAGCTGCATCTGCTGCCCTCGCCCGGCGGCTTCGCCCTGCTGATCCGCGTCCACCACGCCCTGCTCGACGGCAAGTCGATGGTCACGCTGTTGCGGAGCCTGCTCGACGCGTCGGCGGCACCGCTGCCGGGGAGCGCGGCATCGCGAGCGCACGCGCCGTCCGCCGCGCCCACGCGCCGCGCACTGACGCGGGCGCTCACCGACGTGCTGCCCAAGGCCCGCCCGCTGCCGTTCCACGGGCCCGTGGACGCCCGGCGGGTGCTGTCCTTCGAGCGGGTACCGAAGGCGACCCTGAGCGCCGCCCGCGACGCCCTGCCCTCGGGCCGGGCCTCCACCAACGCCGTCTTCCTCGCCGCGACCGCCGCCGCCCTGCGGACCGCCGGCCTGGCCGGGCGCTGGCCGCGGCTGCCGGGGGTCTGCGCGATGGTCCCCGTCGACGTGCGCACCGCCGAGGACGCCGACGTCCTCGGCAACCACTACGCCACGATCAGGGTCCCGCTCCCCACGCACCGGCGCGCCGCGCGGCGGCTCGCGGCCGTGGACAGCTTCACCCGGCGCGCCGCGCTGCAGGGCCGGGCGCAGGCGCAGGCCCTGCTGGTGTCCCGGACCCGGGGCCGGCACGGCCGCCTGACCGACGCCCTCGGCCGTTATGTGGCCTCACCCCTCTATTCCTCCCTGCTGTGCAGCAGCCTGGCGACCTACGCCGGTCCGCTCGCCCTGGGCACCGCGCCGCTGGTGGCCGTATCGGCCCTGCCCACGCTCAGCACCGGCCACCCCGTGGCGGTGACCCTGTCCCTGCACGACGCGAACGCCGTGGTGACGGTCGTGACCGACCACCAGCACCGGAATCTGGCCCCGCGATTGTCCGGCCTCATCCACGACGAGATCCACGCGTTGCGGTTGTGAGGCGTCGGGCTCCCGGGGCGCACGGGGCGACGTTGGGTGACCGCTCACGCCTGTCGGGCGGGCGGCCAGTAACGCGCGGGCTGACCTGTCGTTGCCCCTGGTGAAACCCCCCACGAGATTCCCGGTCGTACGCATTGCCGCGAGCTGCCGTGAGCAGCCGTCCGGACGCGACACCGACCGTGAAACGGAGACCATCGTGACGACGACGCTCGCCCCCCTCCACGAAGAGGTCATCAGGCTCAGCTGCGACGGCTACGCGTACAACGGACGTGTCGTGCACCAGCCCAACGCGCGGATGGCACCCGTTGTCCTCGTCGGCGGGGCATTCCAGTACCAGGACACCTGGGGCCGGCTGGAACGCGCCCTTCGGAGATCCGCCAGCGTGATCACCGTGGACCTGCCGGGCTCGGGCACCGCCGACGCGCTGCCCGCCCGGTACGGCTTCGACTTCCTTACCCGTGCCCTCGACGATTTCCTCTCCGTGGCCGCACCGAGCCCGGTCAATATCCTCGGAGCCTCATACGGCAGCGCCATCGCCTACCAGTGGGTGCAGCAGCACCCGGAGCGGACCGAGCGACTGGCGCTCATGGGCACGATGGCACAGCTGACCGACCACGTCCGTGCCCGGATGGAGCGGGTGCTGCGGCTCGGCGAACAGGGCCGCCGCACGGAAATCGAGGACGCGGTCCTCGACTCCATGATGTGTTCCTCCCCGGGCGTCACGGTCTCGCGCCGTCCGGCGGTCGTCCGGTGTCTCTCCCGAGCGCTGGGCGATCTGTCCGCCAACGACTTCGCGAAGTTCCTCGAGAACAGCCGCCGGCTGCTCGGCCACCCGGACCCCGGGGGCCCGACGATCCGGGTCCCGGTCCTGGTGGCGACGGGAGAGCACGACCCGCTCACCACCCCGGCGCTGAGCCGCGACGCGGCCCACCGATGCGCCGACGCCCGCTTCACCACGTTCAAGGACGCGGACCATCTGGTGCATCTGGAACGCCCGACGGAGCTGGCGGACCTGCTGACCCGGTTCTTCTCCGGCGAGTCCCTCGGCGGCCTGGACTACTGCCATCCCGTGGAGTACATCGGCCGCCGGAGCCCCTTCCCCGCGCCCCGCACGGGCGGGGAGCGTCAGTCCTCGTGTGCCCCCGAGGGCAGCTGACGCAGCTTCATCGGAGTGCGGGTGCGGTAGGCGTAGTCCAGCATCTTCCACGCGTCGGGGTAGCGGTTGGCGTCGTTGAGCAGGACACCCACGACGGTCCGCTTGCCGCGCTTCGCGGCGAAGACCAGGCAGGGGCCGGCCGCGCTGCCGGTGCCGGTCTTGATGCCGATCACGCCGGGGTACGCGCCGAGCAACTGGTTGGTGTTGTACCAGGTGTAGGTCCGGTTGACGTTGGTCGCCTTCTGCCGGGTGCTGGTCGACCGGGTGACCGCGTCGAAGGTGGCGTTGCGCAGGGCGTGCCGGGCGAGCTCGGCCAGGTCGCGCGGGGTGGTGTGGTTGCGGCCGTGGGCGGAGATGCCGTCGAACGAGTCGTAGTGGGTGCCGCGCAGCCCGAGCCGGGCCGCCTTGGCGTTCATCTTCCCGATGAACGACGCGGTGCGCGCCTTCTCACTGCCCCCGCTGCCGACCGTGTCCGCGAGCGCGTAGGCGGCGTCGCACCCGGACGGCAGCATCAGTCCGTACAGCAGCTGGCGCACGGTCAGCTTGTCACCGACGCGCAGGTCCGCGGTGCTGGCGCCCGTCCGTGCGACGTAGTCGCGGTAGGACTGCTTGATGGCAACGGGCTTGTTCAGGTCGACGCCCGGCGTCTCCAGGACCACGACCGCGGTCATGACCTTGGTGGTGCTGGCCATCTGCCGCTTGATGTCGGCGGCCTTGCCCTCCCAGAGTCTGCCGCCGCTGCCGTCGAGCAGATAGGCGCCCTTCGCACCGATCCCCTTCGGGCCGCCCGTCGCCTCGGCGGTGGCCGTCGGGAGTGCGACGGCGAAGGCGGCCGTCGTCGCGGTCAGGGCCACGGTCCACCGACGGGCCGGGCTTCCCCCACATCGTTGCATTGATGCTCCAATTCCTCATGAAGGGACCCGAGTTCGGGTCGCGGGCCGCATGCTCGCACCCGGTGACGGACGTGACGAAATTGAAGATCACTAACGGGTGACCGTGCCGGGACGGCGTCGGGCGGTACCCGCGGCCGTGCCATGCTGCTGTGGCGCATGGCCGGGTACCGCCCGGGAAGCGCCGCGGGGGCACCCCGCGCCGGCAGTGGCGCGAAGTGCCCCCGAGGGGTGCCGGGCGAAGGGTCAGGCGTTGCAGATCCCGCGCGCGTAGTCGACCGTGGCGGTCTCCTGCGAGTACTTCCACTGCGGGTCGAGCAGCTTCGCGTCGAGCTGCTTGGCCGCCTCCGGGCTCTCCACGATGTAGCCGAAGTCCTGCAGCCACGACGGGTACAGGTTCTTGGAGCCGATGTAGAACGTGGAGCTGTCGACGGAGAGCAGCTTGTGGTGCTGCGCGTACGGGTGCCCGTCGGCCCACTTGCCGTTCGGGGAGCTGCGGAAGGTCGCGAGCTGGAGGTTGGAGCACATCGCCGTCCTGGCGGCCGCCTGGCCGCCGGTGATGTTCGCGAGGCGGTTGCGGAGCGTGTCACTGATCTCGGACAGCGACTTGATCTGCGAGTAGCCGCCGCTGCCCACCGCGCCGCGGTTGGCCGGGTCGCTGACGACGATGCGCACCTTCACGCCCGCGGCCATCTTGGCGGCGAGGGCGTCGTAGAGCCGGATGTCGTACCGGGGCAGCGGCGGGCAGGTGGCGTTGAGGTCCTGCTGGGAGATCTCGATGTGGTCCTTCGCGCTGGCGACCAGCGCCCGCAGCGCGCTCTCCTCGGGGTTGACCGTGTCGTAGTCACGGTCGGCGTTGGTGTTGTCGTGCAGTCCCACCACGCACTTGGTGTCGGAGGCGGTCGGCAGGTCGGGGCGGAACGTCGACTTCGGGTCGACGTCCTTGATGCCGACGCCGAGGCCGCCGACGGCGATCACCGGGACGTTGCCGGTGGCCGGGGACGTCTTGGGGTTGCTGTCCTTGTGCATCGCCGGCATGCAGCCGGCGTTGCCCGAGGCGGCGAACCAGACGCTGGCGATGTTGCTCTTGTTCTGGCACGTCCAGGTCCAGAGCGTGTCCAGGTAGCGGCCCGCGGAGCCGGCGGCGGGGCCGGTCAGGGCGAGGTCGACGTCCGACACCGGGTGCGCGGTGTCGAGGTAGTCGTCCTTCCAGCTGTTGATGCCGCCGGTGATGGCCGACTGGCCGTCGACCACGAGGATCTTGGAGTGGTTCCAGGAGAACGCGGTCTTCGACGTGGTCATCGACGCGACGTTCAGCGTGATGTTCTCGGCGGCCTTGCCGAGCTTGGCCGTCAGCTCGTCGCGGTACTTCGACGGGATCACGTTCATGTGGTAGACCGGCGCGGCCCCGACGAGGATGCGGACCTTCAGCTTGTTGCCCTTGCCGGCCGACTCCTTGAGCCCGGCGACGATCGCGTCCTGGAACCCGCCGTTCGGGAAGGGCGCGAGAGTGGATATGTCGACCGTGCGCGTCGCCTTGCCGATGTTCTCGGTCATCTTCGCGAGCAGCCGCTTGGTGCCGGCGCGGTCGGCGCACTTGTCGTCGCCCCAGCAGCCGGGGGTCTGGAGCAGCCAGTCGGAGGGGTCCGCGGCCGAGCCGTCCAGCCTGTTGCCGGTGGTGCGCTCCCACACGTCGCCTTCGAGACCGGGCGAGACCTGACGCAGCGTCTGCTCGACGGCGTCGAGGTGCGGGGTGGCCGGGTCGGCGGCGAAGGCCGGGGTGGCGGGCAGGACGGCGAGGGCCACCGCCGAGACCGTGACGGAGCCCGCGAGACGACGGACACGGCTGAGTCTGACCACTGTTGCTTCCTTAACAAAGTGCGAAGTAAAGAGTTGAACGACATAACACATTTGGGCCAGGTATGGCCCATGTACATCCCATGACAAGGTGTACAGATGATCAACTCTTGGAAGTTACCAGGTGAATGACCCGTCCGGCGCCCGGGCCCACCCCCGGACCGTCGGGTTCCGGACAGCGTGGACGTCGGGGAACGAGCGGGTTCCTGACGGACCGACAGGTGTCCGGATGCCCGGGCGAAGGGGGTCAGATGACCATCTGGGCCTGCGGCCAGCGGCCCACCCGGTACGGTGCCCACCAGAGGTGATCGCCGAACCGCACCGCGAGGTCCTCGCGCAGGAAGTCCTCCACCGCGTCGGCCGGCAGGTCCTCGGCCCGGGCGCCGTCCGCCAGCGCCTCGATGGCCTCCTGGTAATGGGGCTCGTCGATGGTGAAGCGCCGCAGTTCGCGGTACCGCCGGTCCCGTACTTGGAGGAAGCCCGGCCCGCGCCGGTACACGCACTTGCAGATGTAGTAGCCGCGACGCCACTCGCTCAGCACACCCCGGGGGTCCGGGACGCCGAGGACGGCGGTGGGCGGGTGCAGATGGCCGAGCCGGCGCCAGTCGTGCGGCTCGGGCCCCGGCCGTACGGTCCAGTCGACGGCGAGGGCGAGGCTGGTGAGGTCACCGATGAGGCTCAGTGTCCGGACCGTCCGGGCGGCGCGCGCGTCGTCCATCGGGCCGGTCAGATCGACGGGGTCCGCCACGACCACCCGCCGGGCACCGGCGTCGAAGAGACTGCGCGCGTGCCCCGCGCCCGGCCCGTCGAGGTGCCGGGACCCGATCAGCATGCCGGGCACGGCACAGGCGGCCCGGTCGTAGTCGCGCCACAGCGTCACCCTCAGCGCGTCCGGCGTCGTGGACGCGGCGGCTGCCGTCATGGAAATCCCCTTCGTGAGTGCCGGGTCGAGTGCCGACCCGGTGCCGACGTGCGAGCTGGGCGGGCGCCGGGCGGACCCGGCCCGCCGCATCAGGCTCCCGTGCTCTGCAGCGCCGGTTCCGTCTCCGCCGCGTCCTCCGCCTCGGTCCGCCGCATGTGGTCCAGGCGCAGCAGTTCCTCGTTCACCGCGGGCGGTGCCACGTGCACGTACTGGCCGCCGTCGGCGAAGACCAGGCCGAGCTCCCGCCAGCGGCGCAGGGTCGCCTCGATCGTGCCGGCGTCCGAGCCGGGGTGCTCCTCGCGCAGCTTGCGCGCCGCCGCGACGAGGGTGTGCGGCTGGTCGAGCAGCCGGAAGAGCGCCACCTCCACCGGGTCGGTCAGCTCCAGCGTCCGCCAGTCGAAGCCCCGGCGGCGGCTCACCAGCACGATCCGCTCGCCCAGATCGCAGTGCGTCAGCCGGCTGGCGGCGTAGGCCCCCTTCCACGCCGTCAGGGCGTCGTTGAGCCTGCGCACCACGTCCTCGCCGACGCCGCGCGGCGGTACGTCGAAGACGTACGCCAGGTCGAACATCTCCGCTTCCGGCAGGTCGTAGGTGATGCGATACGGCTCGGCGGGCCGCAGGTCGCTGAAGCCCATGCCGGGGTTGTTGAAGTACGGGCTGAACCGCTCGATGGCGATGCGCGCGGACTGGTCGACGGGCGGGTTGAGGTGCTCCAGGGCGGGCAGCTGGCAGGTGATGTCGTCGTAGTCCGCCGCTTCCTCGCCGGGGAACCCGTGCAGATAGTTCCAGGCCACCGAGAGCCCGGCGGCCGCGCCGTCGCGGAGCATACGGACGTTCTGGCAGCCGGTGACGCCCTTGTCCATGAGGCCGAGGACCTTGCTGCTGAGGCTCTCGATGCCCGGCTGGACGTAGATGAGACCGGCGTCGGCGAGTGTCTGCAATTGACCGCTGCGCATATTGGCCTTGATCTCGTAGTGCAGTCGCAGGTCGTAGCCGCTGTCGATAATGCGGGGCAGCAGCGACTTCACGTATCCCATGTCGAGGATGTTGTCGACGACGTACATGTCGAGCACCCGGTGCCTGGCCGCGAGCCCGACGATCTCCTCGAAGAACACCGTGGGGTTCTTGCTGCGGAACTGCATGAACGAGCCGTTGAGCCCGCAGAAGGTGCAGTGGTGCTTCTCCCCCCACCAGCAGCCCCGCGCGCCCTCCACGACCAGCTTGGGCTCGACCCAGGCGTGGGCCGCGGAGGCGGCCAGCCGCTCGAAGTAGCCCGTGTAGTCGGGTGGCAGGATCGCCGCGGGCGGCAGGGGCCTGGTGCTCATCGGGTTGGCGTGCGAGCCGCCGTCCGCGTCACGCCGGCACAGCCCGGTGACGGCGTCGAGGCCGGAGCCGTCGCGCAGCGCGCCGACCAGCGCGGGGAAGGACTCCTCGCCCTCGCCGCGGACGACGTAGTCGACGAAGGGGAAGTTGCGGTGGACGGCCTCGCCCTGCTTGCCGTCGCAGTTGGCGCCGCCCATCACGGTCTTGATGGCCGGATTGAGCCGCTTCACATACTTCGCGGCGGCCAGGGCGGCGGTGTTCTGCTGGAACGTCGAGGTGAAGCCGACGACATCGGGTTCCGCCGCCACGATGCGCTCGGCGACGGTCCGTATGAACGCGGTCGCGCTCGCGTGGAGCTGCACGGTGGTCTCCAGGCGCCGGGCGCCGATCTTCCGGCCCATCGCGTCCGCGAACTCCGGCACCCGCCAGGCGTCGTCGTCGTAGAGCGCGGAGGAGAACACCCAGTCGCCGCAGCCGAGGAAGTAGGAGGCCAATGAATAGTATTCATAGTCGGCGAGCGAGAAATCATCGCGCCGTTCGGTGATCCAGTCGACATAGTCGATATTCGCGTGCAGCACATCGGCGTGTGCCCCCGGCACCCCTTCGTCGATGCTGCGTTTCAGGATTCCCAGCGCCAGCGAGGGCAGATCGATGGGGGCCCAGGGCATGTTGACCAGGGTTACGCGCACAATTGGCCTCTCTTATCGGATCCCGTGCGAACTACTCGTCCGCCGGGCCTTCTTCACCGGTGCGGAAAATCCCGAATACAGATCCGTCAGAGCCGTCAGAGCGCCGTCAGAGCGAAGGGGCCGGGCCGCCGCGGCGGCCCGGCCCCCGGGTGCGGCTACTCCTCGGGCTCCTCGGCGGAACGGAAGGGCACGGTGATGCTGATGCCCACGCTGGGCTTGCGGCTCTCCTCGTCGCCCTCGAGCGGGTCGTTGTTGATGACGTCCTTCTGCATGGCGTTCACCTCCTCGGTGTGGTGGCAGGTGCCGATGGGGCCGACCGGACACCGTGCGGCGTCCGGGCGTCTGTGGACGGAGCGGCCGGGCGCGTCAGCCTCCGCAGGAGGAAGCGCACCGACCGTTCCGTGACGGCGGCGTGCTCGGCGCCGTCGTAGCCGTCGTGGCCGGAGTCCAGCCAGCCGACGTCGTGCGGGACCCCGGCCGTCTCCAGCGCCGCCAGGAACACCTCGACCTGTCGCGGCGGGCACTTGGTGTCGTGCCGGGCGGCCACCAGCAGGAGCGGGGCGCGGATGGCCGAGGCGTGAGTGAGCGGCGAGGCGTGCGCGTAGCGCTCCGGCACCTGTTCGGGCGTACCCCCGAACAGCGCCCGGTCCAGCGCCTGGAGGGCCGGGGTGGAGTGGTGGTAGGCGGTGGCGCAGTCCGCGAGCGGCTTGACGGCCACCGCGGCCGCCCACAGGCCGGGGTGCGTGCCCGCGGCCAGCAGGGTCAGATAGCCGCCCCAGGAGGTGCCGCACAGCCCGACCGCGTCCGGCCGGGCGACGCCGCGGCGTACGAGGTCCGCCCGCACCCGCACGAGGTCGGCCACCTGGGTGTGCCCGACGCCCTCGCTCCACGCGGAGCGCCAGCGGGCCCCGTAGCCCGTGGAGCCGCGGTAGTTGACCCGGGCCACGGCCAGCCCCGAACCGACCAGGGACTGCACCATGGGGTCGTAGACGTCGCGGTCGTGGTCGGCGGGGCCGCCGTGGACGAGCAGGACCAACGGCTGCGCGCCACGGCTGCCGGTGGGGCGGGAGAGGAAGGTGTGCACCGGGCCGTCGGGGCCGCCGTCCGTCCACAGCTCCTCACTGGTGCCGAAGCTGGGCAGCCGGGTGGCGTCGCCCCCGGGCAGCGGTGCCCCGGAGAGGGTCATGGGCCGGGCGGGGGTCACCGCGTCCGTGAAGACGAAATGGAGGTCGCCGTCCGGGGCGGGCGCGGCGTCGAGGAGGCTGCCGGGCGGGGTGGCCAGCGGGGTGAGCGTCCCCCGACTGAGGTCGGCGACGCCGACGAGCGTCCGGCCGTGCCGTTCCTGCCGGATCAGGACCCGTTCGCCGTCGGGGAACCAGCGGGCGGTGAACTCGGTGTCGCGCGCCGACCAGGGGTGCGGGCACAGGCCCCCGTCGGCGGTCCAGGTGGCGAGGCGGTAATGGCTCTCGTACTGCTGGATCAGCAACAGGCGCGGCGCACCGCCGCCGGGGGCGAACCCCCGCGCCCACAGCGGTCGCTCGCCGCCCGCCAGGGCGGCCACGGGACGGCCGTCGGCCGAAACGACGGTGACAGCCTCGGGCGCGCGGGCCGACCGGGTCAGTGCGAGCAGACCGGCGCCCGGGGCCACGTCGCACAGCCGGACGGCTCCCTCGTGGCCCGACAGGGCGCGCGGCCGCTCGCCGCGTCGGCCGAGGTGGACGGTCGTGCCGTCGGGCCGTCGCAGACCCAGCGCGACCGTGCCGTCCTCGGCGAAGGCCAGCCCGGCGAAGTGCCCGGGTGGCACGCCCGGGAACGCGGGAGTGCGCGGGCCGCCGTCGAAGTCCTGGGTGCACCAGATGCCGGTACCGTCCTGTCCCTCCGCGAACCACCAGACGACGCAGTCGGCGTCGACGGCGCAGAGCAGGGTGCCGTGGGGGCTCTTCGTCACCTGCCGGGAGCGCCCGGTGGCCCGGTCCCAGGTGAACACCTCGCAGCGGCCGCCGGCGTCGCCGACGTACACCATCCGGTCGGGCCGGGTGGGGCACACCTCCGGCAGGACGGGCCGGTAGACGCCCCACGCGCGCGTGGCGGTCATCCGACCACGCCCTCGGGCCGCCGCGCCGGGTCACCGGCTCCATGGACGAGGCCGCGCCGCGCGGTGCAGTAACCGGCCAGGCCCACGAGGGCGCCGGCGCTGCCGAAGGCGACCGCCCGGCCGCCCGTCCAGGCCACGAGGGCGCCCGCGGCCGCCGGGGCGAGTGCGGCCACCGTCTCGCCCGCCGTGCCGAGGACGGTGCCCACCCGGCCCTGGAGCCGGTCGGGGGTCAGGAGCACCACGCGCGCGTGGAGCACGATGCCCACGGCGGGGGCGGCGAGGCTCACGGTGCCGAGGAGCAGCCCGTACGCCCAGGTGTGCGTCACGAACCCGAGCCCGGCCGCGGCGGGGACCATGAGCCAGGAGGCGGCCACGACGACGCGGACCGGTCCCAGCCGTCGGATCACCCAAGGGCCGGCGAGCGCGCCGGCCAGCCCGCACAGGCCGCTGACGGTGAGGATCAGCCCGATGGCGGCGGCCCCGGCGCCCCGGGCGTGGGAGGCGAGTACGGCGTGGAAGTACAGCACGCCGAGTACGGCGTTGAGCCCCGCGGTCCACAGCGTCACGAACCGCAGGAACGGCTCGCGGCGGACGAAGCGCAGCCCTTCGGCCAGTTCCCGGGTGAAGCGGTCGCGGCGCGCGGCGCGCGAGGGGGTGAGGTCGGCCCGGATCGCATGCGTGAGGACGGCGACGCAGAGGAAGGAGAGCGCGTCGGCGAGTACGGGCACCCAGCGGGCGAGTTGGAACAGGGCACCGCCCAGGGACGGGCCGACGATCTGTACGGCCTGGTCACGGGATTGGAGGCGGCTGATGGCGGTCGTGTACCGCTCGGGCGGCACGAGGGCCCGGACGGTGCCCTGTGCCGCCGCCGCGTAGAGGGCACATGCGACGCGTTCGACGAGGGCGGCGAGCAGCACATGGGCGGGGGTGACCCTGCCCCAGGCCACCGCGACGAAGACCGAGCCCATGGCCCCGGCGGCCACGAGGGCGGAGCGGACCATCAGGGCGCGGCGGCAGCCGCGGTCCGCGAGCACCCCGGCGAACGGCGAGACGAGGAGCCCGCCGACGAGGGAGACGGAGGCCACGAGCCCGACGGTCCCCGGTGAGCTGCCCGACGCCAGGAGAATCAGCGGGAGGAAGAGCGCGGACGCGTAGGTGCCGAGTCCGTCGACGGCGCCGGCTGTCCAGAAATACAGGAAATCCCTTGGCGCGGTTCCCGTTCCGGCACCGGTCGTGCGTAATTCGCTCTCCTTGCCGCTCATCTCTCCACAGCCTCGGATTTCCCGGACGGGGAATTCCGGTACGCACACTTCGGGAGCGGGCACACGGGCATGGCCGACCTTCTTCCTTCGCCGCGAGAGGGTGCAGAAGGGAGGACGCGCGGGCAATTCGGTGAGCGATGGGGAGCGTAACCGAGGGGTTCACGGTGCGCAACGCTTCCACCAATGATTCCGGAGCGGTAGGGCCGTTCGGCGGCAATGCCCGGCGAATGGAATGGAAGGGGCCGGTTCCATATCCGGTGCGGAACGCACCGGGTGCACACGGAAAGGCCCTAGAAGCCCACCAGCGCGCCGCGGGAGACGTTCACGGTGGCGGAGGCCGGCACGCGGGCGCGGTCCGACGCCACGAGGGCCGCGGCGGCGGCGATGTCGGCCGGCGTCGCCGTGCGGACCGGCTCCGGCGTCCCCCCGGCGGCCGCCTTGAGCGTGACGACGCGGATGCCGTACCGGCCCAACTGGGAGGCCCACTGGCGGCGCAGCCCCTCCAGGGCGTCCAGGGCGACGTCGAAGCCGCCCGGTCCGGCGGCCGGGCCGGGGACCGGGCCGCCCAACGCCAGGATCGCCCCGGACCCGCGCACGGCCATGTGCCGCGCCACCGCGCCGGTGGTCAGGAAGTGGCTCCACGTGGCGGCCGTGGGGGCCGGTCGCGCGAACTCCCGCGCGGGGCGGTCTGCCGGCGGCGTCGGGAGCGTCGGGGTGATGTCGTAACCGATGAGGTTGAACGAGATGTCGATGCGCCCGGCCCGCCCGGCCACCCCGTCGACGAAGGCGTTGACGTCCTGCTCGTCGCGGGCGTCGAGGCGCGTCGTCAGGGCCGTGCCGCCCGCGGTACGGATCTCGTCGGCGACGGCGTCGAGCGCGGCGCGCGTACGGCCGGCCAGGAAGACCTCGGCTCCCTCGCGGGCGAAGGTACGGGCCACGGCGCGGCCGACCCGACCGCCCGCCCCGTAGATCACGGCGACCTTGTTCTCCAGCAGCATGGCGATCCGTTCTTCCGCGTCGCGAAGCGCTCCGACGGATGCCGTCGGAGCGCGGGCAGGGTGAAGAGAGGACTTTTCAGCGGTCGCCTCATGCTCCCAGGCCGGCGCCCGCACCCGGCTCCGGGACTCGTATGAAGAGTTGAGGTCATGGGCATCGAGGAAGGCGCCGACCGTCCCACCTCCGGTGACTACGTCGCGTGGAGGCGTGGCCCCGATCGTTTCCGGCCAGGGCACCGCAGGTTTTCCGTCCGGCGCGGTCTCCGGCCCGTCGGCCCACGGTGTCTGTCCCGTACAACTTCGGGATGACCTCGGCCTCGCGAGCCGGTCTGCAGATGTACGGAAAGCCGCCTCACGGGTGGATTCCAGATGCCTGGGCGAGGGCCTAGTTTCTTGATCATCGGTGGTGCGACGCCATGCCCGCCGATCGGTCGTGAAGTGAGGCATGCATGTACGGCAAGGCATTCGCACCGGAATACCGCGGTGCCCTCGGCGCGCTCTCGGTGAACTCCTCCCTCGAGGACGTTCTGGAGCAGGCGCTGGAACAGCGGCGGCGGGCCGAACTCTCGGGCAGTGCGCTGGAGTCGGCGCACGCGGGGCTCGCCGTCGCCGAGGCGAGCCGGCGTCTGGGCCGGGTGGAGGAGGCCGAACGGGCCTGGAAGGCGAGCTACCGGGCCGCGCGGCAGGCCGAGGACGAGGGGGCGATGGCCTGGGCGGTGTGGAGCGGCGGCACCCTGGCCCGGCAGCGGGGTGACCTCGCCCTGGCCCGGCGCTGGCTGGCCACCGCCGCCGAACTCGCCGAGCGCGGTGGGGACATCGTCGCCCGTGGCTACTCGCTCGCCGGGCTGGCCGAGACCGGACGGATCCAGGGCGACTACGAGGCGGTCGGTGAGCTGCACGAGAAGCTGCTCGCCGAGGCCAGACGGCGCGGCGAGGCCCGGCACACGGTGTGGGCGCTGGAGGGCATCGCGCAGATGCACCGCAACACCGGCTCGTACGACACCGCCCTCGCGCTCTTCGAGGAGGCGGCGGAGATAGCCGGGAAAGCGGAGGACGCGCGCGGCCGCGCCTGGGCCCTGCGCGGCATAGCCGACGTGCTGTCCCTGCGGGGCGACACCGAGCGGGCGCTGGAGCTGCTCTCCGAGGCGGAGGGCACCTGCCGGGAGATGCGGCTGGCCAGTGCGTTGGCGTACAACCACAAGATGCGCGGCAACGTCCTCTTCCGCGCCGCCCGTTACGAGGAGGCCCGCGCGTGCTACAGCGGCGCCCTGGAGGAGTTCCGGGCCATGGGCGAGCCCCGGGGCGAGGCGCTCTCCCGGCTCGGCCTGGTCAAGTCACGCGCCCGTCTGGGGCGGGACCTCGCCGAGACCGCCGCCGACCTCGACGAGCTGCACGTCACTCTCGGCCGGATCGGGCTGCTGCACGCCCGGGACATGGTCGACAAGGCGCGGACCGAACTGGGAATCGTGACCGCCGGGGCGGTGCCCGCCGGCTGACCCCGGCCACCACGCCCCGCACGCTCCCCGAACGAAGAGAGAAACCCATGACGTCTCCCACCGGCCTTCAGGCACCCCCGCCGCCCGTCCTGGACCGCTGCCGGGAACTGGTCGAACCGGCGCTGAGAGCGGCCGTGCGGACCCTGCATCCCTGGCCGCGGCGGATGGCGTCGTTCTCCCTCGGGTGGTGCGACGCCGACGGTCTGCCAGGCGCCGACGCGGGGAACGGCGGTGGCAAGGGCGTCCGCCAGGCCCTGGCCGTCCTCGGTGCCGAGGCCGTGGGCGCGCCCAGCGAGGCCGCCGTCGCGGGCGCGGTGGCCGTCGAGCTGGTGCACACCTTCTCGCTGGTCCACGACGACATCATGGACGGCGACGAGCGGCGCCGGCACCGGGACAGCGCGTGGAAGGCGTTCGGTACGGGGCCCGCGGTGCTGGCCGGGGACGCCCTGTTCGCCCTCGCGGTCGAGACCCTGGCCGGGGCCGGGGGCGACAGGGGGGCCGAGGCCGTACGTCATCTGTCCTGCGCGCTGCGAGAGTTGGTGCACGGCCAGGCCGACGACCTCCTCTTCGAGAACCGGCCGTGGACGGGTCCGCAAGCGGTGGACATACCCGCCTACCGGGCGATGGCCCTGCGCAAGACGGGTTCGCTGCTCGGTTGCGCCATGACGGTGGGCCCCGTGCTGGCCGGCGCCTCGCCGCTGCTGTCGGCGGCGCTCGCGGAGGCGGGCCGGCAGCTGGGCGCCGCGTTCCAGGCCGTCGACGACCTGCTGGGGATCTGGGGCGACCCGGAGTCCACTGGCAAGCCCGTCCACAGCGATCTGCACCGCAAGAAGAAGACACTGCCCGTCCTCGCGGCCCTCGCCTCGGACTCCGCGGCGGGCCACCGGCTGGCGCTGCTGCTCGACTCCGATGCCCCTCTGGACGCCGCGGACGCGTACTGCGCTGCCGGGCTCGTCGAGGAGGCCGGGGGCCGGGCCTTCACCTTGGCGGAGGCCCGACGCCATGTGGCGGCCGCGCACGACTGCCTCGACAGCGTGCCGCTCGTACCGCGCACGGTGGAGGAACTCCGGGCGCTTTCGGAGTTCCTGATAGACCGTCGGTTGTGAGGTCGAGCACCAGGTGACCGGAAATCCGCTGCTGATAAGGGTTACAACAAGGAGGCGCTCTCCAGCACCGAGTCGACTTCCCGCCGCTCGGTCGGGCCGGCCGGCTGGGTGATGCCGAGGAGGAAGGCCGAGCGGCTGTCGTCCACCGAGATGAGGGTCATGCGGAGATGGGACGTGTGTCCCTGACGGTCGTTCACCTTCAGCACCACGGTGTGCGCGGGGCGGTCGCTCACCGTCGTCGCCCGGGACTCCTCGATCGTCGACCGCCCCTCCGGGTAGAAGAACTCCGCGTTGGACCGGGCGGCGCGCTCGGTCTGGGGCCGCAGGGAGGACTGCGGTATGCCGCCCGCCCGACCGGCGAGCACGGTGCGGCCTCCTCCCTCGTCGCCGGTCCGGGTGTCGGAGGCCGTGCTCTTCATGGCCACCGATGAGGTGAAGGCATTGATCAGGCCGCCCTTGTCGTTGCGCTCCCAGCCCTCCGGGATCGCGTACGAGATGCCTGCCGCACCGTCCTTCACCCGTGGCCGGCCGGCCAGCGGGCCGCCGTCCTCCCTCGTCATGAACCACGTCACGGCGAGCCCGCACACCAGCGCGAGAACCAGCACCGCGACGACCCCGGCCACCGCCGCCCGGCGATTGCGCGCCGGTGCGGCGGGGGCGTACGGCAGGTGGGCGGGGCCGGGCGGATACGGCGGCGGGCTGACGGGCGAAGACGTGATCATGACCCCAGCATGCGGCGCCCGCCCGGCGGCGGCTTGAGTGTTCGTACTCACTCCGCTACTCAGTTCCATCTGTCTGCGAGCTGCGGCCTGTCGGCGGGGACGCGATTACCGAGGCGCCCGCGGGCTCACCTGGTCTCCCGCCGCAGGGGCGGCTCCGACGGCGCCTCCGGCTGCGGGCCGAAGAGGACGGCCTTGGCGATGGACGGTTTGAAGAGGGACGTGACCGGCTCGGTCAGGGACAGCACGCCCCGGAACGCGGCGCCGATCTCCGGGTTGCCGCAGGCGCGGTCCTGGACGCGGTTCAGGTACCAGTCGGCGGGCCGGTCGACCGCGCGCGGGCGCAGGGCATTGCCCCTGGCTCCCGGCATGTTCTTGTCGGCCCCGGCGGAGACGTCCCACGCCTGTTGCGCCGCGGCGAACAGGGCCTTCTGCACGGAGCCGGTCGTCGGTGTCCGACGGGGGTCGTCGAGGGCGTCCCGCAAGGCGACGGCGCTGAACGCCGAGACGGACAGACCCTGACCGTAGACGGGATTGAAGGCGCACAAGGCCTCCCCCGTGGCCAGGAAACCCGCCGGACGGCGGCCCGGCCGGTCGTAGCGGCGGCGGAGGTTGGCGGTCTTGCGGAAGCCGTGGATGGCGGATTCCGGCTCGGCCTCCAGCAACCAGTCGTGGAGGACGGGGTGGGGAAGCTCGGCGGCGAAGGCGAGGAACCCCGCCTCGTCGGTGGGCGGTTCGCAGCCGCGGAGTCCGGAGAGGATGACGGACCAGCGGCCGCCCTCCATGGGCAGCAGAATGCCGCCACGCGGCTGGGTGGGGTTCGGGACGACGTAGATGCCCCGGAAGTCCGCGTTCGCGTCGTCGTCGCGTGCCCGGTAGAACCGCGTGGAGTAGGCGAGCCCGGTTTCGAGCAACTCCTCGTGCGGCGGTTCGGCGCCGATCGCGGCCAGCCACACGGGGGCGTGGGACGAGCGGCCCGTGGCGTCCAGGACGAGGTCGGCCTTGAGGGTACGAACGTCCTGCCGCAGGGCCGCGGCCCCGCGTTCGCGCAGCCGGACACCTCGTACGCGCCTCGCGTCGCCGAGCAGCCCCGTCACCTCCATGCCCTGGAGGGTCGTGACCCGGGGGTTGCTCAGGACGCGCCGGCGTACGACCCAGTCGGTCAACGGCCGGGAGCCGGTGAGGATGTGCGTGGTGGCGGCGGTACGGCGGAACCATCGGCCTCCCTGCCACTGCACGACGTCACTGGGCATGCCGACGCGGGGGGATCCCTCCTCGCGCATCGTGTCCAGGATCCCGGGCAGCAACGCCTCCAGGGCCCGCTGGCCACTCTCCAACAGCACATGGGTGTGCCGGTCCTGCGGCAGGCCCGAACGGTGTTCGGGGCCGTCGGGGAACCGGTCGCGCTCGACGATGGTCACGGTGTCGGCGTGGGAGGCGAGTACATGGGCCGCGAGTAACCCGGCCATGCTCCCCCCGATGACGACGGCATGGCGCGCCGAGGGTGAGGTGCGCTCAGGGATGTCACTCGTCAAGGGCGTGCTCTGCGCTTCCACTGGGGCTCCTCGTGTCCGCTCTCGTACCGACCGCCGCTCCGACACCCGATCGGAACGGCTGTCAGATGATTTCGCACTTCGAAGTCCGAGGCGAACGGGCCCCCGGCACGGTCCGCCACTGCTCCGTGACTACCCTCGTAATCCGATCGAAGTTCACTTGCAGGGGGCAGGCTGTGCGGAGCGCCACGGTGACGGCTGACGACGACGAGATCCGGTGGGTCGAGCTACCGGGCCGGGAACCGACCCGTGTCTACGTGCACGGTCTGGGTGCGACGTCGGCGCCCTACTTCGCCGAGGTCGCGGTGCATCCCGCCCTGGCCGGCCACCGTTCGCTGTTGATCGACCTCTTGGGCCACGGCATCAGCGACCGGCCGACGGGCTTCGACTACAGCCTGGAGTCACATGCCGATGCCCTCGCCACGGCTCTGACGGCCGCGGGCGTCGACGGCGCGGAGCTGATCGCGCACAGCATGGGCGGTTCGGTGGCCATCGTCCTGGCCGCCCGGCACCCCCGACTGGTCTCCCGGTTGGTCCTGGTGGACGCCAACCTCGACCCCTTGCCGCGCACCCCCGGCTCCGGCGGCAGCAGTGGCATCGCCGCCTACTCGGAGCAGGAGTTCCTGACGGACGGGTGGCAGGAGATCCGTGACAGGGTCGGGGCGCACTGGTGGTCCACCATGCGCCTGGCCGGCCGGGAAGCCCTGCACCGCAGCGCCGCGCAGCTCATACGCGGGACGGTTCCCACCATGCGCGAACTCCTCCTGGGTCTGGGGATACCCCGCACCTATCTGCTGCCCGAGGCAGACGGCCCGCTGCCGGGCGCGGACGCGCTCGCCGCGGCCGGGGTGTCCGTGGTCCCCGTCCCGGACTGCGGCCACAACATCATGCTGGACAACCCCCAGGCGTTCGCGCACGCCACGGCGACGGCACTCGCGAAGCGATGAACGCCACGGCCGCCGCCGGGCTCCTTCACCTCATCGCCGCCGAGCCGACCCTGCTCGCCGCCGCCCGCGCCGACGCGAGCGAAGCGGACCTCGACCACCGCGCGCGCAACGAGAACCACCCCTGCCTCGGCTGCGGAAGCCCGGCCCGTTGCGCCGTCATTGTCAACTCCACGACGGCCGGGGCACGTTGGCTCGACCTGTGCTCCGCGTGCTGGCACGTCGTCCGCCGAGCCAACGACCTCGCGGGCGACGCGTAGCGTGGTGTGTGCCTACTGCCGTGCGGGGACGCTTTCGAGGTAGGCGCTGATGTCAGGATGGACGTCGGTGTGCAGGGGGCGGAGGAAGCGGGCCAGGAAGGTCTCGCGCATCCGCGTGCGCTGGATTTTCCCGCTGGTGGTCCGGTGCACGGTGTTGCGTGGCACGAGGACGAGGCTGGACGGGGTGCCCGTCGTGCTCCTCACGGCCTGTTTGATGAGCCCGGCGAGTTCCCGGTGGGTCAGACCGTCGAGCTTGTTCTCGTGCACCTCCTGGACGAGGACGATGTGTTCCCGGCCGGTGTCCACGCCGAAGGCGGCACCGGCGCCCGCGGCGGGGTGCGCATTGCGGCCCGCCTCCTCGATGTCCTGGGGGTAGAGGTTGCGGCCGTTGACGATGACGAGCTCTTTGAGGCGGCCGGTGACGTAGAGCTCGCCTTCGAGCAGAAAGCCGAGGTCGCCGGTGCGCAGGAACGGGCCGGTGCCATCGGTGAGGTGGGCGTGGAAGGTGTCACGGGTGGCCTGCTCGTGTCCCCGATAGCCCTGGGCGACGCTGCGGCCGGCCACCCAGATCTCACCGACGTGTCCCTCGGGGAGGGGCGTGGTGGTCCGGGGGTCGACGATGCGCAGATCCACGTCGACGGGCCGGCCGCTGGAGACCAGTTCGGTGCCGGTGCCGTCCGGGACGCTCACCGCGCGGTGCTGGGCCAGGGCGGTGGCGTCGACATGACGGGTGCGTGGGCCGGCGCCCCGGTGGCTGCCGGTGATCAGCAGGGTGGATTCGGCCATGCCGTACGCGGGCGCCCATGCCTGGGGGCGGAACCCGATGGGGCCGAGCCGTTCCACGGTCGTGCGCAGGGTGGAGGCTCGGACGGTTTCCGCACCGTTGAGTGCCCATTCCAAGCAGGAGATGTCGAGCGTTCGCAGGTCTTCGTCCCGTACGGTGCGCACCAGCCATGCGTAGGCGAAGTCGGGACCGAACGTGAAGGCCGCCCGGTACCGGCTGATCATCTGCAGCCATACGGCGGGGCGGGAGACGAACGTGATCGGTGAGGTGAAGACCATGTTCCCGCCCGCGTACAGCGGCTGGAGCAGTTGCCCGACCAGGCCCATGTCGTGGTAATGGGGCAGCCATCCGGCGCCGGTGCCGGACTTCGGTGAGCCGATGACGGTGTGGATCTGTTGTGAGTTGTGGAGCAGGTTGGCGTGGGAGACGGCGACGCCGCGCGGTTCGCCGGTGGAGCCCGAGGTGTACTGCAGGTAGGCGGTGGTCTGTGGGGTCACCTCCGGCAGCGCCGTGCGGGGTGCGGCGGGTGGTGGGGACGTGTCGGTGGCCAGGCAGCTCACGGTGGCGTGCAGGTCGGTGCCGCGCAGCCATTGGCGGAGCGCGTCCTGGTTGGCCCGGTCGGTGAGGATCAGCCGGATTCCCCTGTCCCGGATGATGGCCTCCGCGCGCTCCAGCGCCCGCGGGTCCGTGGCCGGCAGCGGCGCGGGAACGGCGATGGCCCGGGCGAAGAGGCAGCCGAAGAAGGCACTGAGGAATTCCAGTCCGGCCGGGTAGAGCAGCAGGACGGGCTGGTCGGTCGCGTCCGCGCCGGCCAGCCGGGCTGCGATGTCACGGGCCCGTTGTTCCAGTCCCGCGTAGGTCAGGCGGCCTGTTTCCTCCGCGCTGCCCCGTCGGCTCTCGACGAAGGCGAACCAGCGGGTGTCCGCGTACCGGCGCGCCTGCTCCCGCAGGCAGTGCGCGAAGCTGTTCATCGGTCGTCCCCGTTCGTGAGCGACATCGCCGGGCCGGTCGCGCGGGAGCGGTGTCCTTCGTGCGTGGCCCCGGACTCCAGGGCGTCCTGGATCCAGCTGACGGCGTCCGCGACCGTCCGCAGTTCCCATGCCTTTTCCTCGCTGATGGTGACGCCGAACCGGTCCTCGGCCGCCACCACGATCTGCACCATGCGCAGTGAGTCGAGCTCCAGGTCGGCGATGAAGGCCTTGTCCTCGTCGACCCGCTCGCCCGGGATGTCGGTGACGTCCCGCAGGATTTCGCTCAGGGTCCGCACGATCTCTTCCCTGGTCGTCGAAGAACGTGTCACCTTGATTACTCCGTGCTCGTCATGGTGTGTCACCTCGGGGTTCTTCCCGCGGTCGGGGGTTCCGGCGGGGTTCACGGCTGGACGTCGGCGGGGTTCCACGTCACGGGCAGGCTTTCCAGGCCGCGCTCGAACGGGCCGGGTCGCCAGCGCACGGGCCCGTCGAGGCGCAGGTCGGGGAAGCGGCGCAGCAGGATGCCGATGGCTGTTTCGGCGGTGAGGCGGCCGATCCGGGCCCCGAGGCAGTAGTGGGTGCCGTGGCCGTAGGCCAGGTGGGGGTTGGGGGTGCGTCGCAGGTCGAGTTCGTCGGGCCGGTGGAAGTGGGACGCGTCCCGGTTGGCCGAGCCGAGGGAGACGATCAGCGACGCGTCGGCGGGGACGGTGACGCCGCTGAATTCGACGGGTTCCAGCGTGCCGCGCCAGCTGGTGAAGGTGAGGGGGCTGTCGAACCGCAGGAGCTCGTCCGTGGCCGTCGTGATCAGGGTGGGGTCGGTGCGCAGGAGGTCGGCCTGTTCGGGGTGGGTCAGCAGGGTGTGCATGCTGTTGCCGACGCCGTTGATGCTGGGGTCCTGCCCCGCGACCAGCATCAGCAGGAACATGCCCCGCAGTTCGTCCTCGGTGATGAGACGTTCCTCGTCGCAGGCGCGCACCAGCAGTGACAGCAGGTCGTCACCCGGGCGTCGGCGCTTGTCGGACAGGATGGCGCGCGTCATCTCGTCCGCCTGGTAGGCCAGGGCCCGGAAGTAGGGGACGGTGGTGTTCCAGTCGACCAGTCGCCAGGTCAGGGCGCGCAGTTGGGGCAGGTCGGGGACCGGGGCACCGAGGACGGCGAAGAGGACTTGTGCCCCGAGCGGGTAGGCGACCTCGGCCATCAGGTCGGCGTGCCCGCGGGGTGCCATCCGGTCGACGCGTGCGTTGACGATGTCGGTGATCCGTGCGAGCCATCGGTCCTGCCGGTGCGGGGTGAACAGGGGGGCCATCAGGCGCCGCAGCTCACCGTGGCGTGGTTCGTCGGTGTCCAGGAGGTGGGTGAACAACCGCTCGCGGAGCTCGCTGGGCCATGCGCCACCCCACAGGATGCCGGCCGGTGTGCGCTTGCTGTCGCAGCTCACCCGCGGGTCCTTGTGGGCCCGGCGGACGTCCTCGTACCGGGTCAGCAGCCAGCCGGGGCCGTCGGGGGTGACGATGTGGCTCACGGGCCGGTTCTCGCGCAGCCACCGCAGGGTCGGGTGGGGGTCCTGGTGGAACCGGTCGGTGAAGGGGGCCGGAAGTCCTGTCGGCAGATCGGCGGGCGGCCACCCGGCAGGGTGCGCCCGCTTCGCCCGCGCCACCGGCTCGGGGCCCGCCGTGACGCTGCCGGGTCCGATCTCCCGGTCGAAGATTTCACAGAGGGCCTGACGTGGCCGGACACCGTCGGCCACCGAGACCGCCTGCAGATGGCTGGTGCGCAGCATGGGGTAGTTCGCTTCCCCGAAAGCGCCACCGCTGAGCCCGGTGCCGCCGTGCGGGGGCAGGTAGGGAATCGCGGCGAGGTGGGAGTCGTTGACGCGCAGCTGTCCGTACGACGTGGTCCGTTCCAGGAACTGCTCGGCCACATGACCGTCGCGCGTCCACAGCGAACAGCGCAGCCCGTAGGCGTTGGCACGGACGAACGTCAGGATGTTCTCCAGGAGAGGCCGGTCTTCGCCCGGGTCGGGCACCACCACGGTCATCAGGGGGAAGAACGTCTCGTGCCGGACGGCGCGCAGGCGGTTCGCCCGCCGGATGCCGTCCACCCGCACCAGGGCGGGTTCCAGGAAGACTCCGGTGTCGCATTCCTCGCCGTGGACGTCCAAGTGCCGTCCGCCGGCGAGCACGCGCGCGCCGTGCTCACGCGCGTCGGCCAGTGCCGCGTCGTAGCCGGCGCTGTGGGGTGTGGGCACGAGGACGACGTCCGGGTCCTCGGGACGGCCCGGGCGCAGGTCGCGGACGGCTGCTTGGAGCCGGTCCAGGAGTTCGTCCGCCACCTCGGGGTGCGCGAGGGCGATGTTGGGCGCGCAGCAGATCTGCCCGGACGCGTGGAAGGACTCGGTCAGCGCCTCGACTGCCGGAGCGAGGTCGGCGTCCTTCCAGATCACGACCATGTCGTTGCCCGCCAGCTCCAGCACCGGCTTCTTGCCCCGCGCCAGACAGTCCTGCTGCAGGCGCAGTCCCCGTGTGCTGTCGCCGAAGTAGAGGATGTCGTCGACCAGCGGGCTCGCCAGCCACGTCCTGAGTGTCGTGTCCGGGTCCGCGCACAGGGCGGAGAGCGTCCCCGGTGGTGCTCCCACTGCCGTGAGCGCGGGAGCCGCCACGTGTCGCAACAGGTACATGGCCGCCAGCGGTGCCTGCCGGGACAGGCGCACCACCAAAGAGTTGCCGGCCATCGCTGCCTGAAGCGCGGCGGCGACCCCGACCAGGGGGGTGTTCAGGGGCGGCTGGACACAGACCACACCGTCGGGCCGGCGCCGGAGCATCAGCCGGCGGCCACCCGCGGACACCTCGGTCCGCATCTGTTGCGCGCACCAGCGTGTGGTCTCCGGCCCGAAGAACGTCAGCACGCTCGAGATCTCGGACCTGGCGAGCCGCAGGGGGTGGCCCTCCCCGACCAGGAGCTCGACCACCTGTGCGGCGTGGTCCTTGACGCCCGCCCTGAAGAGTTCGGCGAACTTCATCCGTTGCTCGAACGGCACCCGCGCCCAGGCGGGGACGGCCCGCGCCGCCGCGCGCAGGGCCTCCTCCATCAGTTCCGGGCGTGCCAGGGCGCAGCGGCCGAGGACCACGTCCGGGTGCTCCGCGACGGACATCGTTCCCCGGTCCAGGGACTTCTTGTACGCGGTGGCACCCAGCGGGTCGTCGACGAGTGCTGTGGCCCGGACGGAGTAGGTCCAGGCGTCCTCGTTGCGGACCGCTTCTCCCGCGACGAACGAGGGGAAGTCGTGAACGAGCGCGGCCGGCCGTGCGACGGACGGGGACGGGTGGTCTTCCGAGATGGTCATGCTCGTCACCTCACGTTCAGCCGAGGGAGCTTCGGCCTCGGCCGCCATCGGCATACTCATGCCTGTCGGCTCGTGAACGCCGGTGCGACGCGCCGGGAGTGCCGTGGCGGCGCCCGCGGGGCGCGCTCCACGGGCGCCGGCTAACCGGTGGTGAGCTCCCCGGTGCACACGCCGAAGGCGTCGCCCTCCTTGACGGTGCCGGCGCCGAAGGTGTCGTTGAGCACCTTCGCGAACTCGGGGGTGACGTTCACGTCAAGATTCAGCAGCCGCACGGTCGCCTTCAGCGGCGTGAGGGAAAGTTTCGGCTCGAGCGTGGGCGGCGCGGCGTAGGCGAAGGTGGGAATGCGGGCCCCCGCCGGGTCGGCCGCGGACTTCACCACAGCGCTGGCACCGCCCGTCGGGAGCGTGGCTTCGGGGTCGAGGACCTCGACCGTTTTGCCCTGCGCGTTCTTGAGGACGAATGCTCCCTTGGTGAGGAAGCGCATATCGATCGCCTTGGCCAGGGAAGCCGGGTCGGCGACCACAGCGGCCGGGTCGGCTTTGAGGTTGAGCAGCCCCGACCGCCCCGTGAACGCCACCGCCGGCCACGTGGCGTCCTTCCCCGGGGTCCGCGCCTCGAACGTCACCCCGGGCGCCTTCGAGACATAGACACACTCCCCGGCAAGGGAGGTCACCTTGAGCACGGTGGGGGCATAGGCGTACGCGCTCACGGTGATCACGGGGAGCATCACCGCCACCACGCCCAGCGCCACGGTTCGCGTCCGGCGCATGAACTCTCCGTTCCTGACGGCTGTAGCCACGTCGCACCATCCTCACCCCGGGCCTGTGGCGGTGCACCGCGCCGGTGGACGAACGAGTGACGGCATGTCCGGCCACAGCCACACGATCGCGGAGCCGGTGTCCTCATGGAGATGCCTTGAGAGCGGCGGCCAGATCCGCGCGGCCTCGGATGCCGAGCTTGCGGTAGGCGTGGGTCAGGTGGGTCTCCACGGTGCGCACGGCCACGTGCAGCAGTGCGGCGATCTCGCTGTTGCTGTGGCCGGCCACGACCAGCAGCGCGACCCGGTGCTCGCTGGGGGTGAGAGCCACGCTGCCGGTGTGCCGGGGCCGTCGCGGCCGTGCTCCGCAGCCGCGCAGGGCCTCCTGCGCGGCCGGCCGCAGGCGGACCGCTTCCGTGCGTTCGGCACGGCGGGCGGCCTCGCGCAGCACCTCGCGGGCCTGCAGCCGCTGTCCGCAGTGGTGGTACGCCGTTCCGAGCGAGAGAAGCGCGGGGATCAGTTCGGGGAGGGGCTCGGCCGCGTTCCGTAGCACCGTCACCGCCTGCTGGGCCAGTTCCAGGCCGTGCCGCCCGCCGAGTGCCGCGGCCAGGGCGCGCAGCGCGCGTCCGACGGTGCGGGGTGTCCCCCAGATGAGGGCCAGTCGGTGTTCCTCCGTGGCAAGGGGGACGGCGTGCTCCGGGGACCTCAGCGCCAGGTGGCAATCGGCGGCGGCCGAGCGCCACGGGGTGACGACCGGGCTCACCACGTGCCGGGCGGACTGGCGGCTGCCGCACTCCAGGAAGTCGGCCAGGGCACTGCCGGGGTCGCCGGACGCGAGGCGCAGCATGCCCCGGGCGTAGAGGAATTCGCTCCATTCCCAGGAGCCGTTCGTCCCGCGCGCGGTGACGGCGTCGGCGAGGCGGCCGGCTTCGGTCAGCCGGCCGGTCTCGGTCAGGGCGATGAGTGCCTGGGCGTTGAGGTGGGCGTTGTCCGAGAGGGTCCCGGTCTGCCATCCGGTGCGGGTGCCCCACAGTGATGTGTCGGCGAGCAGTGCGCGGTACCGGCCGCGCATCACCAGGGTCTCCGCGTGGACACTGAGCAGGCTCTGCCGGCCGGGGTGCAGCTTCGGCAGCCGGTGGGCGGCCAGCCCGCGGGCCACCCACCCCTCGGCCTCCGGTAACGCGTCCGCCCATTGTGCCAACGTCGCGGTCGACGCCAGCAGATACGGTTCGAGGAGTGGGTCCAGGGGCACCGTCATCAGGACCCTGGCCCGTCCCATGACCTCGGCCGCCGACAGGTGTCCGGCTGTGGCTCCGTATTCGGTCAGCAGGGCCTGCGCGGTCGGGGCGAGCCTTTCGGGGGCCTGTGCCCCGATGCGTCGAAGCTCCGCCACCACGCGCAGCCAGCTGTCCCCGTCGTGCGAGGCGACCAGGGCGGTCGCCGCCTGGACCGCGTGCGCCAGGTCCGCGGAGCCGGTGAACTCATCGGCCAGGTCGCCGAGCACGTCGAGGGCCGTATGGACCTCGCCCCGGGCCACCAGGGCCGCGCCGAGTGAGGCGGCGGCGCGCACCTTCCCGGCGACGTGCCGTTGCAGGCGCAGCGCCTCCGCGAAGTGGCGTACGCCGCAGGGGCGCTCGTCCTGTGCTTCCAGACAGCCGAGTTCGGTCAGTGCCTCACCCCGGCGGCGGACGGACAGCGGCTCTTCGAGTACCCGCCGCAGGCAGGCGATGGCCTCGGCGGTCCGGGCGGCGCGGACCGCCCGCGCGGCGGCGGCCAGCAGCGCGTCGACGGCCCAGGGTTCTCCCACCGCGGGCACGGCCAGCAGATGGCGCGCCACCGCGTCGTCCCGGTCTCCGCGGCTGTGCAGGAGTTCGGCCGTGCGGCGGTGGATGTCGGTCCGCTGCTGCCGGTCCACGGTGTTCCGCACGGCTTCGCGCAGGAGGGGGTGGGCGAAGGCCGGGCGACCGTCCGGCGAGGCAGGCCGCAGCAGGCCCTGACGGGTGAGTTCATCGATCCAGCCGCCGGTCCGGGACGGATCGGATCCGGCGACCCGGGGCAGAAGGGTGAGGACGTCCTCCTCTTCCTGGAGCTCGGCGAGGACACGGGCGGCGGTCCGTGTCCCGGCGTCCGCGCTGTGCAGCCAGCGGTTCACCGCTCCGTTGAGGGCCCCGTGGTGGAGCGGGGCGCAGCGTTCGGGGAGGCGGAGCGGGACCGACTCGTCGGCGGCCGGCTCGTGGAGGTCGGCGAGCAGGGCGTGCAACAGCAGCGGGTTGCCGCCGCCGGCCTGGACGCAGTCGTCCAGGAGGGGCTGTGGTACGTCCTTGCCGAGCACGCTCCGCACCACGTCCGCGGAGGCCGCCGGCCCGAGGGGGCCGAGCACGCAGTGCGCGTCCGCCGGTCTGCCGCAGTGGTCGGTGAAGGCGGGCCTCGGCAGGACGAGGTCGTACTGGCATCGTTCCGTCACCGCCAGCAGGACCGGCAATCGGTCCAGCCGTCTGGCCACCTGCGCGAGCCAGCGCCGCGAGGAGGCGTCGGCCAGGTGGATGTCGTCCACGGCGAGGAGGACCGGGGCCCGCGCGGTGTGCGAACGGAGAGCGCTCCACAGCCGCGACGGCAGATCCGCCGCGTACAACGAGCCGTCCCAACGCGTGTCGTCCGCCACCCACGGCACGGCGTTCCTCCCCTGGAGGACGGCGTCGAACATCTGCAGGACCACGCCGAAGGCGGCGTCCGACTCCTGATCGGAACACCTGGCACAAAGCGCCGTCGTCCCCCTGTGTGCCGCGTCCCGGGCGAGTGTCTGCAGCACGGCGGTGCGGCCGGAGCCCGTGGCGCCACGGATCACCAGCAGTCCGCCGGCGCCCGCCCGGGCCCGGTCGAGCAACGCCCGGCCCCGGGCCAGGGGTTCCGCGCGTTCCCACAGCGCGCCGGGGTGCTCGTGGAGGTGGCCCTGGAGTGATGTGACGGTCATGGGAGAGCTCCTGGACGGTCATGGGGTGGCGTGCAGGTGGCGGGTGACTACATGTCACCAAGTATGTCTTTTCTTCGAGCGTTCCCGACGGGGCGGCGGCCGGGCAGTCGTGAGGGGTCGGCAGCACGGGGAGCGGGCTTTCGCCGCGTGATCTCGTGGTCGCCCACGATGGTGGGTGCCCGGCGCCGCAGGAAGGATGACCGTGTCTCGGGGACGCTCGTCGCCGGCTCGGCCCGGCGTCGTAGGGCGGTATTCCCGCGGGTTCGTCTCCGCGGCACGCCCCACCCCGGGACGGACCACCGGCGGCCGACGCGCCGCTTGGTGTCCGCGCCCGCGCGGGTGGCACCGCCGTCGGCCGGCCCGGGAAACCCCTTCCTCACCCTCAAGGAGCCTTGTGCAAACCATCAGTTCGACCGCGGGGTGGACCGCGGCTGCCAGGGAGCTGGAGTCCGTGCGCGCGGACCGCATCCTGGAGGATCCGCTGACGCTGTGCACCGACGCGGAACGCCGGCAGTGGCAGGACGTCGTGGTGTCCGTGCTCGGGTACTCGCCGCCCGTCGTCTCCGTCCGGGCACGGCTGGGGGACGAGGCGGTCCGGATGGCCGCCGAGGACGGCATCCGGCAGGTGGTCTCGCTGGCCGCGGGCCTCGAATCCCGGGTCTTCAGGCTGGAACTGCCCACTGATCTCCTCTACATGGAGGTCGATCTCCCCGCTCTTCTGGAAGCCAGGCGTCAACGCCTGGACCAGGCCGGACTCTCCCCGCGCCCGCGCTGCCGCCGGGTCGAGGTCGCCGCCGACCTGAGCGGGGACTGGAGGCAGCGGCTCGAGGACTCCGGATTCGACCCCCGGGCCCGGACGCTGTGGGTCGTCGAAGGGCTGCTCCCCTACCTGGACGCCGAAGCCTGCGACACCCTGCTGCGCACCGTACGGGGCCTGTCGGCCCCCGGCAGCCGGCTGTGGTGCGACCACATCCATCCCGATGTCTTCACCGCGGCGCACTACGCCCCGGTCCTGGCGAGCCTCGACGAGCTGGGGGTGCTGTGGGCCAGTGGCTGGACCGACCCCGTGGACCGGCTCGCGGCGACGGGCTGGGCGGGCCGTACCTGGACGGTCAAGGACCTGGCGCGCCCCCGGCCGGGCAATCCGCCGGCGGCGTGGATGCCGCCGGTGCCCGCCAGGGCGGACACCTCCGACTCCGGATACCACTGGCTGATCTGGGCGCACACCGCCTGACGGTGCCCCGGTCCTCGTACGGGAGACAGCATGACCCTGCCTGCCAGCAGCACCGCGGCCCGCGACACGGCAGTCGCCAACGAGCACCGCGAGATGCTGCGCGCACTGACCGGCACCCCCAAGCGCCTTGCCACCAAATGGCTCTACGACGCCCGCGGCAGCGAGCTCTACACCGCCATAGCCCAGCAGCCCGAGTACTACCTCGACGAGGCCGAATGGGAGATCGTGGCCCGTCACGGGGCCGGCATCGCGGCCCGGACGCGCGCCCGCACCCTGGTGGACCTCGGCGCGGGCTCCGGCCGCAAGACCCGGCTGCTCCTCGACACCCTCTGCGCGGAGGGCTGCCTGGAGCAGTACGTGCCCGTCGACATCAGTGACGCCGCTCTGCGCGGTACCGAGCGGGCCCTGCGCGCCGACTACCCACGGCTCGCCATCCACCCGCGCGTCGCCGACTTCACCACCACGCCCCTGGGCCTGAACCCCGGGGGCGCCCCGGTCCTGCTCACCCTCTTCGGCGCCACCTACGGGAACTTCCGGCCCGACGAGGGGCGCAGCCTGCTGGCGACGTTGCGGGCCCAGCTGCGGCCGGGCGACGGGCTGCTCCTGGGCACCGACCTGGTCAAGGACGAGGCAGTCCTGACCGCCGCCTACGACGACCGCGCGGGGGTGACCGCCGCCTTCGCCAAGAACGGCCTGACGGTCCTCAACCGGAAGCTCGGCGCGAACTTCCGCCTCGGCGACTTCGACCACGACGTCACCTGGAATCCGCGCCGACGGCGTATCGAGAACGCGCTGCGGGCCCGCCGTTCCCACACCGTCACCCTTGCCGCGCTGGACCGCGTCGTGTCCTTCGCGGCCGGAGAGCGGCTGTATGTGGGGATATCGACCAAGTTCTGCCAGGAAGGGGTACGTTCCGAGCTGGAGGCGGCGGGCCTGCGGCTGGACCGCTGGTGGACCGACAGCGCACACCGCTACGCCGTGTCACTCGCCTCGGTCGCCGAAGGTCCGGAACCACCCTGATGCGCCCGAAGTGGCCCCACGTATCCTCGGCCACAGGGGCCGCGAACGGATGGGACAGGGGGTGGGCCGGTATATGGAGTTCCGCGTGCTGGGAGCGGTCTCCGCGCTGACGGACGGCGGGGAACAGATCCCGCTCGGTCCCGCCATGCGCCGCAGCCTGCTGGCCATGCTGCTGCTGCGCCCCAATACGGCCGTCGGTGTCGACCGGCTGACCGAGGCGCTGTGGGGCGAGGAACCACCCCGGCACTCCCGGACCGTCCTGCAGGGCCATGTCTCCCGGCTGCGGGCCCTGCTCGCCGAACACGGGGCACCCGCGTACGGCGTCGAGCTCGTCACCCAGGGGCGGGCCTATCTCCTGCGACTGCCCGAGTCGCTGGTGGACGCCCACCGGTTCGAGGAATTGCTCCAGCTCGCCCGGGGGCAGCGCGATCCGGGTGACGCCGTGTCGATGCTCCGGGAGGCACTCGCACTGTGGCAGGGTCCCGCGCTCGCCGGGACCGTGTACAGCACGCTGCTGGAGACCTCCGCGCACATGCTGCAGGAGCTGCGGCTGACCGCCGTGGAGGAGCTGGCGGACGCCCACGGGCGGCTCGGCGAGCACGGCACGGCGGCGGCCGTGCTGCACACCGAGGCCATCGCGAACCCGTTGCGGGAATCGCTGATCGCGGTATTGATGCTGGCCCTGGGCAGGGCGGGCCGGCGGTCGGAGGCGCTGGACTGGTTCCACCGCACCCGCCGGCTGCTCGCCGATCAGCTCGGCATCGATCCCGGGGCGGCACTCACCGACGCGTACGCCGCTCTCCTGAGGGCCGACGCACCACAACCCTCCGCCGCACCGGCGCCGGCCGGAACGTCGCCGGCCCGGATCCCCGCCGCCGAGCCGCGGGAGACGCCCAGGGCACAGGAGTCGCCGGAGCCGCGGGAAACGCCCGCACCGGCCCCCGCCGCACCGCACCACACCGTCGCCGTGCCGCAGCTGTTGCCGCGACGCCCCGGAGGCTTCACGGGGCGCGAGGACGAACTGGCCGCGCTCGACCGCGCCACGGCAGCCGGCTCCGGCCCCATCGCTGTGATCACGGGCAGCGCCGGGGTCGGGAAGACCGCCCTGGCCGTGCACTGGGCACACCACCACCGCGCGGACTTCCCCGACGGCCGGCTCTTCGTCGACCTCCACGGCTACAGCGCCGTACCGGCCCGCGACACCACCGCCGTGCTCCGTGAGTTCCTGCTCGCGCTCGGCGTCCCGGCCGAGCGGATGCCCGGTTCGCCCGACGCCATGGGGGCCCGCTACCGCGAGCTGACCTCCGGACGCAGACTGCTGATCGTCCTGGACAACGCCCGCGGCTCCGAGCAGATCCGCCCGCTGCTGCCCGGCGGGGAGGACTGCGTCACGCTCGTCACCAGCCGCGACCGGCTCGGCGGGCTCGTGGCCTCGGACGCCGCCCGCCCCGTCCCGCTCACCGAGCTTCCGCCGGACCGCTCCGCCGCGCTGCTCTCCGCCGTGCTGGGCCCGGACCTGGTCGCGGCCGAGCCCGAGGCCGCGACACGGCTCGCCGAGCTGTGCGACGGTCTGCCGCTCGCCCTGCGCGTCGCAGCTGCCCGGCTCGCCACCCGACCGCACGGCGGGCTGACCGCCTTCGCCGGTGAACTCGCCGACGAGCACAGCAGGCTGGACCTGCTGAATGTCGAGGACACCGGTGTCTCCGCCGCTCTCGGCCTCACCGTCCACCACCTCCCCGAACCGGCGCGGGAGATGTTCCACCGGCTCGGGCCGCACACCGGTGCCACCCTCGACACCGGCACAGCCGCCGCACTGGCCGACTGCCCGCCCGGCCGGGCGACCGTCGCGCTGGACCAGCTGGCCGCCGCCCACTTGGTCGTCGAGACCGGACCACGCTCCTACGTCCTGCACGATCTCGTACGGCTCTACGCCCGCTCCCTCGCACCGGGGCACGACCCCGACGCACTGCTCCGGCTGCTCGACCACCGGCTGCACACCCTTCTCGCGGCGTGCGCCGCCGCGGAGCCCGGCAGCGAGCCGTGCTGCGCCCTTCCTCCCGGGGCGAGGCACTCCGCCGCCGTCCGGACGTTCACGGGCCGGGAGGACGCCCTCGTCTGGTATTCGACCGAGCGGGACACGTTGCGCGGCGCGGTCGAGGCCGCCGCCGCGGCGGGAATGCACGACCGTGCCTGGCGTCTGGTCATCCTCCAGTGGCCCCTGATCCTGTGGCAGGTCCACGACGGCTGGGTGCCGCTGCTCGAACAGGGTCTGGCCTCCGCGGAACTCGACGACGATCCCCGGGCCCAGTCCCGGGCGCGGGCACTGCTGGGCTGGGTGCTGTCCGAGGAGGGCAGGTCCGAGGAGGCCCTGGCCCAGCTGGAGCACGCCCCCGCCCTCGCCGCCCGGGTGGGCGACACGGCCGGGGAAGCCACGGCCCTGATCAATCTGGGCGTCGAACTCATCCGGCACGGCGAGCAGGAGCGGCCCCGGGATCTGTTGAACCGGGCCCTCGCCCTGGCCGAAGGTGCCGGTCTCACCGAGACCGTCACCCTCGCCCATCTCCACCTCACGCACCTTTTCCTCGCCATCGGCGCCCCTCAGGAGGCCGCCGACCACGCCCTGCGCGGTCTGGCCCTCGCCGCTCCCCCGCTCGCGGCCCCCCGGCGCATCGTGCTGCGCACCCTGTACGGCAGGGCGCTCGCCGCCACGGGCCGCACGGGGGAAGCCGTACGCCAGCTCGACGACGCTATCCGGGAGGCGCAGGCCAGCGCGTACGAGGAGGGCGAGACCGAAGCGCGCGTCGTCCTGTCGGCGCTGGCGAACCGGTAGGGCGGGTGCGGGACGGAAGGAACGTCCCGGCCGCCGCCTCCACCGGTACGAGTCAAGCAGCTTCGACGGCTCAGAAGTCGTCCGCGCCGTTGCGCAGCTCGGGCGTCCAGTAGCCGGTGGCCCACTTCGCCGGGTCGACGGCGATGCCGCCGCCGGGAGCCTTCACCGCGGTCATACCGCCACCGCCCTGAAGCGTGACGGAGAAGGCCGTCACGGGCTCGGTGTTCTCGGTGCGCCCGCCGTCCGACAGCTTGACCAGCGCGTATGCGGGGGCGCCCGCGGTGAGCACGACGGGGGTGGCGGGCTTGCTCTTGGCGACCGGCGGCACGTTCTCCCGGTGGCTCTCGAGGAACTCGATCTCCGGGTAGCCGGTCAGCTTGCAGCTGTGCCCCGAGGTGTTCTTCGCCGTCAGGACGATGTGCGTGTAGGGCGGTCCGCCCTGGTAGGCGGCGCTGATGGCGACGTTCTTCGTGGTGCAGACGGGCGTGTTCGCGGCCGCCTGTCCGGTGGATCCCTTCGCGGCGCCGGCGCCCTGTGCGGTGCTGGCGTTCTTCCCGTTGGCGGCACCCTTGGCGGTGTCGGTGTTCTTCTCGGCCTGCGCCGGGGCGGGGGCCGATGCGGCGCTGTCGGCCGCCGGACCCGAGGACTTCACGCCGGAGTTGTCCTCACCGCAGGCGGTGAGCGACAGGGCGAGCACGGCGGTGGTGACGGCGGCGAGGCCGGTGGTGCGGTTGCGGAATTTACGCATGGTCATTCCCTCGTGGTGATAGTGCGGCCAACGTCCGTCCTGCGGCAGCCGATCCCGGCCTGCCGACATTCATGAGTCTCGGGCCCACCACTCACGTCCTGCTGCTTCGGTACTAACCTCCCACTAACGTCCTGCCCGCCGGTCGCGGGCGGTCCCTCACCCGGCTCGCCTCGAGCGCCAGGAACTATTGTCGTCAGCATGGTCGAACACGATGCCTTCAGTACCACCCGCGACGCCTACGACGCTGTTGCACACACCTACGCGCAGCTGTTCCGCGACACGCTGCGCGACAGCCCCCTGGACCGCGCGATCCTGGGCGCCTTCGCCGAGGTCGTCCGTGCGCATGGGGACGGTCGGGTCGCGGACCTGGGGTGCGGGCCCGGCCATATCACCGCTCATCTGGACGAGCTGGGGCTGGCGGCGTGTGGTGTCGATGCGTCTCCCACGATGATCGCGTCGGCCCGGCAGGCCTATCCGGACCTGCGGTTCGACGTGGGTTCCATGGCTGCCTTGAACATCGCTGACGGCGTGCTGGGCGGCGTACTCTCCCGTTGGTCCATCATCCACACCCCACCGCGAGAACTCCCCGCCATCCTGACGGAGTTCCACCGCGTGCTGGCACCCGGCGGCCATCTCCTGATCGGCTTTTCGGCCACCGACGATCCGTCCCACCCGACGCAGGTCTTCGATCACACCGTCGCGCCGGCCTATCGATGGTCGCCTGATCACCTTGCCGCGATGCTGCGCGAGACCGGGTTGGCCGAGGTGGCCCGGATGGTTCGCGAGCCTCAGCCCACCGACCGACGGCAGTTCCGGGAGGTTCACCTCCTCGCCCGTAAAGCCTAGGTGCAGGGAGGACTCACGCCCCACGCTCACCCGACCCCTTCCAGGAACGGGATGATCGCATCGATGAAGTGCTCGTTCCGGTCGCCGGCCACCATGTGTCCCGCGCCGGCCACATCGACGCGCCGCGCGTGGGGAACCCTGTCGCAGAACTGCTCGGCGATGTCTTCACGCACGACATCGCTGATGCCGCCGCGCACGAGCAGGATCGGCACGTCGGCGTGGCGCGCGGCGGCGAGGAGACGTTCCGCCATGCCGGGCGGGTCCATCCGGCCCTCGAAGCTGTCCAGCAACCGGGGGTCCCAGTGCCAGACCCAGCGATCGCCGTGACGTCGCAGGTTCTTGCGGATTCCCTCGGCGTCGTCCGTACGTGGGCGATGCGGCAGGTGGGCGGAGACCGTCGCGGCCGCTTCCCCGGGGCTGGCGAAGCCGTCCGGCCGGTGGCGCATGAAGTCGACGATGCGGCGGGCACCGTGGGGATCCGGTCGATGGGCGACGTCGACGAGCACCAGAGCGCGGATCGCCGCCCTGGGTGCCTCTCCGGCGGCGAGCAGCGCACTCAGGCCTCCGAGCGAGGCACCGATGAGTACCGGCCGGCCGCCGAGTGCGGCGACGAGAGCCCGGACGTCCTCGGCGAACAGGCCGAGGTCGTAGTCACCGTCGGCTGACCATTGGCTGGTGCCGTGGCCACGCAGGTCCGGGGCGACGACCCGCCACCCCAGCGTGGCCAGTCGAGGGCCGGTCCGATGCCAGGCGTGCCGCGTCTGGCCGCCGCCGTGCAGCAGGACAACAGGGGGCGACGACGCCTCGCCCCACACATCCGCCGTGAGCCAGATCCCGTCGCGGCCCACGAAGCTACGGGTCCGCGGCAGTGCGCCGGCCGTCATGGCGCACCTCGGGTTCGCAGCGGCGCCAGCAGCCGGTCGCGGTGGGGATCCGCGGCCGCCGCGGCGAGCGCGACGTCGAGCGCGAACAGCGCACGCGCGAGGAACCGGTCGTCGTCGATCAGGGCGGCGACCCACTGGTGCAGCGCACCCACACACGAGGTACCGACCACGGCGGCCAACGCGTCCGTGTCGATGTCGGCGCGCAGGAAACCCTGGGTCCGTGCGCCTGCCATCGCCTGCCGGAGCTGGGTGAGCGGACTGCGGTCGAGCACAAGGCCGCTGTCCTCCCACTCCCGCACCATGCGACGCGACACGACCGGGTCGCTCACGAACAGCCGGACCGTGGACCTGACGACCTCCCGCGGGTCATCGGCTCCCAGCACCGCCAGGCGACGTTCGAGTTCGTCCATGAACCCGGCGGCGAGCGCCTGCCAGATCTTCTCGCGCGGTCCGATGAGGTTGTACACGGTGGCCGGCGCGACCTGCGCTCGCTCGGCGATCCGCTCGGCACTGATCACCGAATCCGGTCCGTCCCGCAGGAGTTCGCGCGTCGCTTCGAGGATCCGCATCCGTCTCCGGGCCTTGTGCTGCTCACGCAGGCCCCCTTCGGCCGTCATACGCGCGCACCCCCTTCGGAAAAACTTAGAGAGACTTCTAAGTTTTAGGGCCGTGCCCGGACGTGGTCAAGTACTGACGTCAAGGCCGACGGAAACGGCCGCCGGGGGGGCGTAAGGGTGCCCGGGCGGGGCAGGTGAGGGCAATGGCAGACCTTGAAGGACTCCTGCGAGAGGCCATGCGCCGGCGCCAACTGACCGCGCAATGCCTTGCCGACCGAACGGGTATCCGTACCCCACGCATCCGTGCGTTCGCCCAGGACGGGGCCCAGGGACCCGTGCGTCCCACCCGGGAGGAACTGGCCGAACTGGCCGACGCCCTGTCCATCCCGCTTCCCGACATACTGGACGCCGCCCGGATCCGGGCCGGGGTGACGGCCTGACAGCCGTCGGCAGGGCCCGTCGGGGTGACCCCCGTGGGCCGTGTGCGCCGTGTGGGTGACGGTGCGGCAGCGTCTCGTCCGTCGGGGTTAGCGGGAACATGGAGCGGTTACCCGTACGGGCATGGCACCGATGTGGCAGCACAAGCGTGGGAACGCACAGCCCCGGGACGGCCGGGACACATCCGGGGACGACGGGACGAGCGCCGAGCCGGGCCAGGGCGCGGGACCGGACCCGCAGGTGGAGCGGAAGGCCCCCGACGATCCGACCGCTCTGGGCAAGAAGTCCTGGTGGGCGGTGCTGCGGCGGACGGTGGCGGAGTTCAAGGACGACGAGCTGGCGGACCGGGCGGCGGCGCTGACCTACTACGCGGTGCTGGCCCTCTTCCCCGCCCTGCTGGTGCTGGTGTCGCTGCTCGGGGTGGCGGGCGAGTCGGCGACGAAGAGCATCCTGGACAATCTCAAGAAGCTCACGCCCGGCCCGGCCCGCGACATCGTGACGGACGCGGTCGAACAGTTGCAGGGCGCCGGGGGCGTCGGTTCCGTCCTGGCCGTGGTCGGTCTGCTGGGCGCGCTGTGGTCCGCGTCGGGGTATGTCGCGGCGTTCATCCGCAGCTCCAACGCCGTCTACGACATGCCGGAAGGCCGCTCGGTGTGGAAGCTCACCCCGCTGCGGCTGGTCCTGACGGTGGTGCTGGTGGTCCTGGCCTGCGCCAGTGCGCTGATCGTGGTGTTCACCGGCGGCCTCGCCCGGCAGGCCGGCACCGCCCTGGGGGTCGGTGACACCGCTGTGACGGTGTGGTCGATCGCCAAGTGGCCCGTCCTGGTCCTGCTGGTCACCGTCATGGTCGCGATCCTGTACTGGGCGGCGCCGAACGCGAAGAGCCGAGGCTTCACGTGGGTGACCCCGGGCAGCTTCCTGGCCCTGGTGATCTGGATGATCGCCTCGGCGGGATTCGCGCTGTACGTGGCGAACTTCGCCTCGTACAACAAGACGTACGGCACCCTGGCCGGGGTGATCGTCTTCCTGGTGTGGTTGTGGATCACCAACCTGGCGATCCTGCTGGGCCTGGAGTTCGACGCGGAGCTGTCCCGTGAGCGCGCGATCATCGGTGGTCACCCCCAGGACGAGGAGCCCTACGTCGAGCCCCGGGACACCAGCAAGTGGAGCGAGAAGGACCGGAGGGAGGCGGGCGGCAGCTGACGTCCGCCCGACACCCGAAGGGCCGGGAGCCGGAATAGCCACCACGCACACGAGGTTGTGGGCAGGCAGGCACGACACCCCGTCGCCAGGCCTCCGGAAGGACTCCCATGAAGATCGGCATCATCGGCGCCTGCAACATCGGCGGCAACCTCACACGACGGCTCACCGCTCTCGGCCATGACGTCTCCGTCGCCAACTCGCGCGGCCCGCACACCCTCACCGCACTCGCCGAGGAGACCGGTGCCACCCCGGTCACCGCGGCCGAGGCGGCGCGCGGCGCGGCGTTCGTCGTGGTCACCGTGCCCCTCAAGGCCGTACCGGACCTGCCGTCCGGACTGCTCGACGAGGCCGCGGAAGACGTCGTGGTCATCGACACCGGCAACTACTACCCCAAGCAGAGGGACGGCCGGATCGCCGCCATCGAGGACGGTCTGACGGAGAGCCGGTGGACCGAGCAGCACCTCGGCCATCCCGTCATCAAGGCGTTCAACGGTACCTACGCGCAGGACATCCTCGACAGGCCCCGCCCCCAGGGCCACCCCGAGCGGATCGCCGTGCCGGTGGCGGGCGATGACGAGACCGCCAAGAAGGCCGTCCGCGACCTCATCGACGAGCTCGGCTTCGACACCGTCGACGTCGGCGGCATCGACGACTCCTGGCGCCAGCAGCCCGACACACCCGTCTACGGCCTGCGAGCCGGCACGGAAGCGGTCGGCAAGGCCCTCGCCGAGGCGTCCCCGCAGCGACCGGAGGCGTTCCGGGCGTAGCGGGAGCGCCGGGCGCCCGGGGTGGCTCAGGCCAGTGAAGTCGGCATGGACGCCTCCGGCGGGGCCGATGTGCCCGCTGCACCGTCCTGCCAGGCCGACGCGAGTTCCGCCGGGAAGCGCCGGCCGCTGCGGGTGAGAAACACGCCGGGCGCGAGTTCCACCTCGTCGCCGGGTGCGAAGCGCCGGTCCTCGTGCGGGGGCAGTCGCTTCCACGGGTCCATGCGGCCATGGCTGCCGGCGGTACGCATCCGGGTGCCGTAGGTGCTGACGTCCCGGACCAGGAGGATGCCGTCGGTGGTGGAGACGACGACGTGCTCACGGCTGACGCGCGCCGCCACGTCGGGGGTCAGTACGTCGTACAGGGCGATACCACCGGCGGGGTTGCGGCCGACGCCGGTCCGGGAGCCTTCCTCCACGGTGTAGCGGCCCGCGCATCTGCCACCGACCATGGCCTTGAGCTGGGCCATGGCCGGACGCGGGCCGGCTTCCGCCAGAGCCCGGCCGTGGACCTCGCAGGTGGGGACACCCCGTCGCATGCGGGGGAACAACACACGGCCGCTGCGGGGGTCGTAGAGGGAACAGCGCCGCTCCGGACACCGCCAGAACCGGTTGATCACAGCGGACAGCGGTTGTTGTGAGCTCTTCAGAAGTCCCTGCTTCTTGAACGCGGCGAGCTCGTCGCTCCGTGAGATCTCGGCTTCCGTACGGACGCCCATGTCCAGCGGGAGGAGCCGCACCGAGCCGGACGTCCTGGCCACCGGCTTGAGGAACCGGTCGGTGTTGCCCTGGATCCAGGGGAAGTCGCGGCGATGGCCGGTCAGAAGGTCGCCGGTGACGGCCCGCGTGCGGGTGGCGCTGGTCATTTCCATCAGTTCCAGGATGCGCCGGTCGGCGTCGTCGACCTCCTCGACCAGACCCTCCGCGACCCAGCGCCGGAGCAGCACCACATCCCCCGGGTCGGTGAACTCGCGGGCTCCGCCGAGCAGGCTCTTGTCGGCCACGGGGTAGACGGGGACGTCGGGGTCACCGGTGAGCTGTACCAGGGCCCGCACCACGAGCCGGAACCGGTCCAGGGAGCGGGCTCCCGGTCGGCCGAGCGACCGGTCGCGTACCACGTTGGACAGGTCGACCAGGTAGTCGGCCAGGTCCGCCGCGCCTGGCAGGTTGTGCTCCATCAGCCCTCCGGCCGTTCGTCCGCCGTGTCGTCGTGTTCGCGGGGCGGGACCGTACCTGCCAGGGGGCCGCAGAGCGTCGTACATCTGTTTTCGGTCACCGTGGCGGGGTCCCGCCGCTAGCATCGCACCCTCAGAACGACCGGGGAGGGATTCTCATCGAAATCTCGGGTATGCAGGGGCACTTGAAGCCGTTACGGACGGACGACCCGCGCGAGGTGGCGGGTTACCGGCTGCTGGCCCGGATCGGCGAGGGAGGCATGGGATCGGTGTTCCTTTCCCGTACCCGGGGGAATCAGCCGGTGGCTCTCAAGGTGATCCGCAGGGAGCTCGCGGACGAGGAGGAGTACCGGCTGCGCTTCCAGCAGGAGGTGCGTGCCGCACGCCAGGTGCGCGGCTACCACGTCGTGCCCGTCGTCGACCACGACACCACCGGCGCCAGACCGTGGCTCGCCGGCGCCTACATTCCGGGGCTGCCGCTGAGCACCGTGATCGACACCTTCGGCCCGCTGCCGCCCCTGGCCGTCCTGCAACTCGTGGGCTGTGCGGCGGAGGCGCTGCGCGCGGTCCACGCGGCCGGGATCGTCCATCGCGATCTGAAGCCCAGCAACATCCTGCTCGGCTCCGAAGGGCCGTGGGTGATCGATTTCGGTATCGCCCGGGCCGCCGATTCCACGCAGCTCACCCGCAGCGGCGGGGTCGTCGGCACGCCTCAGTACATGTCCCCCGAGCAGGTCGCCGGGCTTCCCCTCACCCCGGCCGCCGATCTGTTCTCGCTGGGGCTGGTGGCGGCCGTCGCGGCCACCGGGCAGCACCCCTTCGGCGAGGGCCAGGCGACCACGTTGGCGCACCGCATCGGCAACACCGTCTCCCACCCGCCCGACATGAGCCGCTACCCAGCGGAACTGCGTCCGCTTCTGGACCGCTGTCTCGACGGCGACCCCGAACGGCGGCCGGACCCGGCGGAATTGGCAGCGCTCTGCGAGAAGGCGTGCGGGCGCAAGCTCCGCGACTTCGACGGCTGGCTGCCCGCGCCGATCGCCGCCGAGACGGCCCTGAGGGAGCAAGCGGTCGGAGCTCTCCCCGACACTCCGCTCATCCCGGCGGGCGCGTCCGGACCGGCCGGGAACGCGTTCGGGCCCGACGGCCCGACCCTGCCGCCCCACTCCGGCGGCCTTCCCGACGCGGGAAGCGCGGCATCGCCCCCGGAGACCGGCTCCACGCCCACGGCAGATGCACGCCGCCGCCGTACACCGCTGCTCGCCGCGGTCGCCCTGCTCGCCGTCTCCGGGTTGAGCGCGGGCCTGTACTGGTGGCCCGACGGCGACAGCACCTCACCTTCCGCGCACAAGAAGCCCGTGTCGAGCGTGAGCGCGCCGCACACCACACCCTCCCGGAGCCCCTCGCAGGGCCCGTCGCCGGCCCTCTCGCCGAGCGCCGCCGTCCTCGCGAGCCCTTCCGCCGGCGCGGTCGCGGGCACCGGGGGCACGCCGGGTGCCCCGGTCTTCTCGGGACGGCAGTTGATGCTCCGCCCGCCGAGCAGCGGATACCTCTTCGTGGACCTCGACACCCCGCAGAGCAGCAACGACACCACCAAGTCGACGAGCGCCGAACTGCGGTACGAGAACGGGGGGACCGAGATCTCTCAGACGATGCACTTCCGCACGGCCACGGGGGTGAGCGGTGGCACCACGTACGAACAGTGCCTGGCCGGCGCACAGACCAACGTGCTGCCGTCGGACGTCCCCAAGAAGGACCTGGTCGATCACACCACCCTCCGTCAGGGCATGGTGCTGTGCACCATCACCGGGGAGCGCAACCTGGCGATGATCGAGATCAAGGACATCACCGACCAGAACGGTCTGCCCGCGTTCGACACGCTGCTCACCCTCTGGAGGTATCCCGGCTGATGACGGCACCGGAGACCTGATCGCCCCGCAGGGGGCCACGCCCGATGAGCGTCGACCCCTGATCGTGCGCTCTCCCGCCGTCGTCCGGGACGGTCGCCGTCAGCGATTCGCCGACCGTGGCGCGTGAGGGTCCGAGGTGGGTGAGCGACGCCCACAACACGGGCATGGCCGGGTGCGCGTCGCGGAGTTCGCGGGTCGCCACATGAAGGGCGAACGCCGGGTCCGTGGTGCCGGAGGCGAGGCTGGTGTAGAACAACGTCGCGAATCTCTCGGCGATGTCGTCGACGATGGGCCACAGCGTCCCGATGACGTGCCGGGCCCCGGCGGTCTGGAACGCCGAGGCGATATGGATGGCTTCGTCCGCCAGCTCCGTACCGGTCTGGCTGGTGCCACAGCCCGAGAGGACCACGAGACGGACCGCGTCCAAGGGCGTCCGGCAGATGTCACGGACACCGACCATGCGGTCCGTGAGGAGCAGGCCGCTGTTCAGCGGGTGGTCGAGGTCGCTCGTCGCGTGACCGGCGAAGTGCGCCCAGCGGTGCGTGGGGAGAGCGCGGCGGACGGCGGCCCAGGTGGCCTGTCGGCCGGAGAGCAGACGGGCCTCGGGGAAGTGGGCCATGAGGAACCGTGCTTCCCGCTCGGCGCACGGCAGGGCCGGTGCTCCGGGGGCGTTCGGCAGGACGACGAGCGGATCCGGGGCCCGGCCGGACGGACCGTCGGGTGCGGTCGTCCGCTCGGCGCCGAGGAGGAGGTCACGCACCGTCGTCGTGTAGGACGACACGACGCGGTCCATGACGGTCCTCGACGGTTCGCCGGCGGCCGCCGGTCCGTGGTGGCCGGCGGCGTGGAGCGGCAGCAGGGAGAGAAGTCCGGTCGGGCACCAGTGGAGACGTGGCCAGGGTTCGCCTTCGCGGGGCGCACGGTCGTGGCCCAGTTCGCGCAGGACGGGCTCGGCCATGGCGTCCCACAGCCACTCGAGCGTGTGGAGGACGGTCCGCTGCCGCGCGACCCGGCTCTCGAACCCGGCGTCCCGGCCGCCCGGTATCCGTACCGCGCCGAGGAAGTGGTGCACGCGGTCGTGGACCGCCTGGGCCTCCAGGTCGGGCAGGGGGACGACGCGGAGGCCGCCCGCGGTGAGGACGAGGGCGTCGGACCGGTACCGGCTGACGTTCACGATGACGACCGGGGCGTCCCTTCCCACCTCGGCTCCCACCTCGATGAGCCGGTCGGCCGGCAGCGGCCGCAGGAATTCCCCGAGCCCGGGAAGCGTACGGATGCGGGCGATCAGCTCTTCGAGGCGCAGGGCGGCCCGGTGCCGTGAGTCGGCGGCTTCCCCCTCGGCGGCCGGCGGTCTGCCAAGGCGCGGGGGTGGCGGTTCCTCGCCGAGGGTCAGCCAGTCGACGGAGAGGTCACGGGCCAGTTCCTCGAATTCCGTGGCGAGTTCCGGGGCGGTGGACCTGAGCGCGCCGAGGTCGGGGCGCAGTTCGAGGAGTTTGCTGAACAGCACCCCTCGGCCGCGTTCGAGGATGTGCAGCGCGGCGGTCGGCTCGTCGAGCATGAGCTTGCACGCCGCGGCGTCCGAGGCCAGGCCCAGGAAGTCGGAGAGCAGCCGTTCGCGGTCGATCAGGTCGATGTGCCAGGAGGCCAGTTCCGGCAGGAGGCTGACGGCAAGGGTCAGCCCGGCGTCACCCCGCGCGATCTCCCCGCACTCGATCGCGGCGCGGCCGGAGCGGCCGGCCGCCTCGATGCGGAGACGGGCCGGTGCCTGCTCGATGCGCGACGCGCGCTCCCAGGCGGCCAACGCGCCGTCGAGTGCCGTGGACCCGCCGTCGGTCTGGGCGGCACCCCACAGCGTGCCGCCCAGGCTGAGCAGGGAGGCCGCCTGGTCGAGCGGCTTCGGTCCGCTCGCCTCGACCGCCGCCCGCAGGTTCTCCACGGCTTCGGAGAGTGCGCCGCTGTCGCCCGTGGCATGTGCTCTCAGGCGCAGGGCGTTGCCGAGGGCCGTCAGGCAGATCGCCCGGTGCGGGCTGCCCTCCGGTGCCGCGGTGACGGCGTCCCGGAGCACCGTCACGGACTCCAGCAGCGCCTCCCGGTCGCCTGCCGTCTCCGACTTGAGCCGCAGGGCGTCCCCCAGGCCGGCCAGGTACACGGCGTGGTCGGCGGAGTCGGGACGTGACCCGGCGACGGCCTGGCGGCAGAGTGCGATCGCGTCGTCGAGCGCGGCGGGGGAACCGGTCGACTGCGCTTCGAGGCGCAGGGCGTCCGCGAGCCCGGCGAGGGACTTCAGCCGTGCCGTGTCCTCGGGCGGCTCCACCGGTGGATCCGCCCCGGCCGGCAGATGGGCCTGGTTGCGTGCGAACGCGATCAGGGCGCCCGCGTTCCTGTTGCGCTGCTGCGGGATCGGGCGGCCCTTCCGCGCCAGGGCGGTGTGCACCTGGGTATGGATGACCGACATGCTGAGGTACTCGGGCTCCCCCGCGACACCGGTCTCGAGCACGGCGATGAGCTCGCCGGTGAAGGCGGTGTACCGCTCGCCCACCGGTGCCAGCGCCTTCTTCGTCTCCGCTGCGGCCACCAGGATGTAGGTGCCCTCGATCTCGGCGTCCTGCACGAGCTCGGTGACGCCGGCCATGCCGCCGGTCAGTGCGCGCCCGCTGTAGCAGCAGTCGAGGACGACGACCTTGCGGGGTGCCTCGGCGTCCAGCACGGCCTGGCGGATCCATTCGAAGGGCAGCGTGGTGTGGGGCGCGTTGGCCCTGGATCCGACGAGGGCGAGGCCCAGTTCCATGGTCCTCGGTGCGGTCAGGCCGTGACCGGCGAAGTAGACGAGCAGTGTGTCGGTGGCCTCCGCGGCAGCGGCCTCCACCGCGTCCGCGACCTCCGCGGCGCTCGTGGGCTGCCGCAGGACGACGCAGTGTTCCGGCGCCAGTCCCCAGACGTCCGGATCGGTCAGCAGGCGCAGCAGCCGGTCCAGGTTGTCGGCGACGGAGGGCAGGTCCTCCAAGTGCTCGAAGTGGTGGGTCCCGATGAGCACCGCACGTGAGTGTGCGGGATCCGCGCGCATGTCGTGCCCTGCGGCCGGTCGCCGTGTCAGCCCGGCCCGTCGCCCGGGGTGTCGTCCTCCCGGATGGTCCAGCCGGAGTCGTCGACGAGGATGCGGACACCGTTGATCTCGACCCGTACGGGCGGCGGAGACTTGCGTGCGGCCCGCCAGTTGACGATCGCCATGCCCAGTCCGGCGAGGTTGAAGCCGGACGAGACCAGCAGGCTGATCAGCGCGATGTCGGGGGTCATGTCGCCCGGCCGGGCCGGTGCCTCGACCAGGGTGATCCGGGCCTGCCCGCGGATGTCGCGGTCGTCCATCAGCCAGCTGTGGAACGACAACAGCGGCTCCGGGTCCTCCGCGTCGGGAATGCTGACTCTGATGTCCACAGGCGAGCCCCCGCTTCTGACGGTCCGGTCGATCCGAAGCCATCGTAGGACGAGGGGGCTTGGTTGGCAGCGGCACGAATGTTCGGGATCTTCAGGGGAGTTGAGGCGGGATCCGTGTCGATCACCGGCGGCTCCGTTCTCGGCCGATCCGCACCGCCCGGGGACGCCGGGCTCCTCCACTGGGCCACCGTCGCGGCGGTGCGAGGGGGGCGGATGCGGCAGGACGGGACGTGCAACGGGGTGTGGGGTTCCACGGTGGGCGCCCTGATCCAAGCGGGAACCGTCAACTTCCACGGCTGTCCCGACGGCCTGGCCCCGGCCCCGGCCGGCCCGTGGGTCGAGTCGGCCACGGACTCCACCGTGTGGCAGCACGTCCCGGCCGGGCGCAACGCCGACTTCTTCCGGCAGCACGTCGCCGAGGCCGTCGCCACGCTGGCGCGGTGGCGCGAGGCGGCGGAGTCGGGGACGACTGCCGACCCCTGGCGGGACGACGGCTTCGTGCCGTGCTTCGCCGAAGCCGTGGAGTGGCTGCTCGGCGAGCCCGACCCCGGGCGGCCGCTGGACCTCTACCCGGCCGAGGCGGCCCTGCTGGTGCTCATGCCCTTCCTCCATCGTGTGCAGTGCCTCCGTCTGACGGCCTCGCTCGCACCGGTCGTCGAACCGGGCCGGCTCGGCCGGATCACCGGGGCGCCTCCGCTGCGGACCGCGTTCGAGGTGTTCTCCGAGGGACACGACCTCCTGGTCGAGCGCGGACGCCGGCGCCCCGAAGCGGCGGAGCCCATCGGCTGGTGGCTCTTCCACCGCTGGCTCGCGCAGCGGGAGGAGTTCTCCGATCCCGTCGTCGTCCAGCAGCTCCTGCGGGCCATCGGGCCGTCCGCCGAAGCCCTCGGCGAGACGCTCGACCCACGACGCGTCTGCCGCTTGTTGCACGGGCCGCGCCGCGGGCCCGGCGTATGTGACCGCGAATACCTCGATTCCCTCCCGGCGGACGACTCGGCCCGGATCCGCCGCGGTGGACAGCAGCGGATCCGGGATCAGCGCATCGGCCTCCTGCTCGCGCTGGCCCACGGCATGAGCCGCGGGATCACGGCACTGCCGCGGATCGTGGTGGAGCACGTCGGGATCCCCTTCCCGGTCGACCTGGCACAGCTGCGGCAGACCCTGGACTCCTCCGGATGGGGCGGTTCCCACGATCTGCCGGTCCTCAGGGCGGAGTGCCGGCACGAGGCCGTGATCGAGGGGTTGCGCGAGTACACGGCCCACGCGGACGAACTCCTGGCAGCCGTTCGCCGCACCGCCCACGAGCGCGTCACCCAGCCGATGCCGCGGTTGCCCGCCCGTCTCTCCGCCGACGAGGTGATGCCCTCGGAGGGCGCCTTCACCGGCTGGGCCGCCTTCCGCCTCGACGAGCGCCGCGTCCGCGACCTCCTCATGGGAATCCAGCTCTACAAGGACCGCGACCTCGCCGTCCGCGAGCTCTACCAGAACGCGCTGGACGCGTGTCGCTACCGCCGGGCCCGCACCCAGTACCTGGACCGGACACGAGAGGCGTCGTACGCCTACGCAGGCCGTATCGACTTCGAGCAGGGCACGGACGAGGACGGCCGCGAGTACGTCGAGTGCCGTGACAACGGCGTCGAGCTTCGCGAGGGCTTCCACATCGCTGGTGTGGTCCGGGCTGCCGACCGTCTCGCGAATGTAGTCGTCGACTGCCTGCTGCTGTGCCCGCGCATGGTCCCGCTCGCGTCGGCCCATGTTCTTGCCTCTGGCGATCACATAGACGAAGACGCCGAGGAAAGGCAGTCCGATCACGAGGACGAGCCACCCTGCCTTGGCCCATCCGCCGAGGGAGTCGTCGCGGAATACGTCTGCGATGACCCGGAAGAGCAGGAGGACCCACAGGACCCACATGAAGATCCATACTGCGGTCCAGAAAGCGCCCAGGACCGGGTAGTCGTAGGCCAGATACACGTAGGCGTTCATGTTCTCTCTCCTCCTGTCGTCTCCCCCGATGTTGTTCCGGCGTGTCCGAGCCGGGGTCCGTACGCCTCACCCGTCTAGGGCGAGGACCGCGTGCGACGATCGCCCGTCGCGGTGTCGCCGGAGGCCGCGGCGAGGACGCCGAGGAGTATCAGTACGGCGACCACGATGCCGAGGACCAGCGCCACGGAGGCGGGGGTGGGGTAGTTCCACAGGATCAGGGCCAGCCCGCCGCCGGCGATGACGATGCCGGTGGTCCAGCCACGGTGGGTGTCCAGCCAGTGTCCGGTGCTGCCGGTGCGCGCACCGGAGTGGGCCAGGGCCCGGCCCGTGGCGCCGGTGGCCCGGGCCGCAACCGAGCGGAAGACGCGGGCACCGCGTCCGGGACCGTACAGATAGCCCGCCAGCACGGTGATCACCGCGATGACGAGGACCGTGAGGGTGCTCGCCCGCAGGAAGCGTATGAGCGTGTCGTAGATGGGGGCCGCCGCGTCCGGTGGCAGGACGTCGGAGGGTACGGAATCCAGGTAGACCCGCCGCATGACGGCGAGACCGACGAGCAGCACGACCATCGTGACGCCGACGCCGAGGCCCGTGGCCATCAGGGCCACCCGGTGCGAGGGCGCGGCCCAGATGCCGAGGGCGGCGAGGACGACCACGGTGACGGGCAGCCAGGTGCCGACGACGTTGAGCAGGCGCATGGCGTCCTGGGCGTTGTCGAGCTTGTCGGTCTTCAGCAGCGGGACCGTCTTGTCGACGTCGGGGATGTCCGCGGCCTTCTCGTAGCCCGCGTCCACCAGCCGTTCCTTGACGTTGTCGATGACGGTCCCCATGTCCAGGACGATCGTGTCCCCCTTGGCCTCGACGGCGCTGTTCCCCTCTCCGGTGAGGGTCTTCACCACGGCGGCGTGGGCGCGCCGGTTCGCGCCGTCCCAGGCCTGTGCGAACTGGTCGCTCTTCACCGCCCCGGCCACCACATCGTGGACGGCCGAGTCGAGCGCGTTCTGCAGCGGTCCGGTGAGCAGGGGCGTCTTGTCCACCACCCCGGGCGGGGCACCGGCCTTGGCGAGAGCTCCGCCGAGGGCGTCCGTGATGCTCTTGACGTCGACGTTGCCCACCACCCGGTCGGTCAGCCGGTCGGTCACCAGATTCTGCACGGGGGGATCGGTGGCGATCGGTGCGACGGTCTGTACGTACCTGCCGGTATCGGAGACTTCGGCGTTCACCCAGGTGGCCACGACGGCCAGCGGGGAAAGGACGAAGGCCAGCACCAGCAGGACGGAGGCTCCCGCGTAACGCGTACGGCGGTGGCGGGCGTGGGCGGTACTCCGTAGACGTTCGTATTCCTCGCGTTCGGCGGCGCTCAGGGGTTGTTCGGCCCCGGAGCGGCCGCGGCCTTGGGGGGCGGAGGCGTCGGACGGGTCCATGGTTTCCTCCGTTCTTGCGAGATCACGGAAGCGACCGGTCAGTCCGGAAGGCGGCGCATCTCTTCGACGTGCAGCCCCAGGTCCTGGAAGCGGACGAGGAGCCCGTACAGATGGGCCTCGTCGGTCACCGTGCCGAAGAACAGCGTCTGTCGTGGGACGGACGCCCTGTCGAGCTCGGGAAAGGTGTCGGCCAACGGCGTGGAAACACGGCCGGTGACACGGAATTCGTAGCGCATGCCCGCACCGGTCCTGCCTGCTCCGGGGACTCTTCCTCCGTCATGCTGTGCGCCGCGCGGGGTGGGGGGCATCCCCCTACGCGGGTGAGTCGGCCTCGGGCGGCGCACGGCGGAGCCGGCCGACCGGTCACAGGATGTGCAGCTCCTTGCCGAGCTCGACGGCCTCGCGACGACGGGAGACGCAGAGTTTTCGGTAGACGCTCCGCAGGTGTGTCTTGACGGTGTTGACGGACAGGTGGAGTTCGTCGGCGATTTCGTTGGTGGACAGCATCCGCGCGACGCAGGAGAGCACCTCCCGCTCGCGTCCGCTGAGCGGCTCGACGAAGGCGGGGGTGTGCGGGCCGTCCGGTCGCCGGGGGCTGAGCCAGGAGCGGGAGAGGCGGGACCCGTCTTCGCCGTCGGCCCGCTCGAGCAGGTGCCGCAGCCACGGCCCGGCTTCGGTGAAGGGGCGGCGCAGCTGTTCGGGGCGGGCCGCGTCCAGTGCTTGCGCCAGCGGGGCGTGGGCGGCGTGGGGATCGTCGCCCAGCATCGCGATACGGGCCCGCAGCAGTCGGATACGGACGTGGTCGACCAGGTTCGACCGGTGTGAGCGGTCGGCGTGCGCCAGGAGCCGCAGGGCGCGGTCGATGCGTCCGGCCGCGAGGTGGGCGTGGGCCAGGGCGACGGTGAGGGCCGGTCCGTCGCTGTCGCCGCCGTGCAGGGCGGCGACAGCGGCCTCGTGGTCTCCGTGGGCCAGGACCGCGTGGGAGCGGGCGACGGCGAGGCGCTCGGCCGGCCATGCCATGGGGGGCTGCCCGGGTTCGGCGAGGGTCGTCAGGGCGGCTTCCCACCGCCCCTGCGTCAGTTCGAGGCGGGAGCGCAGGACGGCGCTCTCCGCGACCATGACCGGGTCGTCGTGGGTGTCGGGGCACGCCATGGCCCGTTCGAGGTGGTGACGGGCGGCCCGGGGGTCATCGCGTTCGAACGCGAGGGCGGCCAGTGCCAGGTGACCGGCTCCTGAACGGCGGGCGGGAGACATACCGTGCCGGTCGGCCACCGCGAGGGACCGCACGGCGTGGTCTTCCGCTGCCGTCAGGGCTCCTACGGCGCTCTCGGTCAGGGCGAGCTTGCCGAAGGACGCGTGGAGCACGAGGTGGGTGGCGTCGTCCGCACAGGCCTCGACGGCGTCGGTGAAGGCACGGCGGGCATCGTCGAGGCGACCGGACCGCAGGAGCGCGCAGGCCAGCCCGTGCAGCCGCAGGGCCGTGAGCTCCGGATGCTCCTCGATGCGCCATCGTGCCACTCGCGCCGCCAGGTCCTCGGCGTTCCGGGCCATTGCCTCGGCCGCCGACCCCGGGGTGACGCCGCGCTCCGGGTCGCACGACTCGCAGAGCAGCTTCAGGAGGGCATAGGTCAGCCCGGCCTCGGGGCCGGGCGGTGTGCTCCCGCTGTTCATGAACCGCTCGGCTGCCGTGAGCCGCTCGCGGCAGCCGTCGGGGTCGCGACGGGCCAGGCGGCAGGCTCCCGCGACGAGGGCGGGCTCGACGCCGGGGGTGTCGTCGGGCATACGGGAGAAGAGCACCGGGAGACGGTCCTCGCCGGGGCCGGCGAGCAGGGGCCCGACCATCAGGTTGCGGACGGCTTCGGCGGCTCCGTAACTCCAGTCGCCGGCCGCCGTCGCGTGTCCGAGGGCTTCGGCCGGACGGCCGGCATCGGCGAGCCAGCGCGCGGCACGGCCGTGGAGCCGCGGTGCGAGACCGGGTCGTCGGTTGCGCAGATGTGCCCGGAGCACCTGGGCGAACAGGGGACGGAAGCGGCACCAGCGGGTGTCCGCGACCGGTTCCACGAAGGCACCCTCGCGGACGAGCCGGGTCAGGATCTCTTCGGCGTCCTGCCACCCCGTCAGCGCGTTCGCCAGCTCGGGGTGCACCTGGTCCAGGATGCTGGTGCGCAGGAGCAGTTCCCGGGTGGCGGCGGGCTGGGCCTCGAGAACCTCGGCGAGCAGGTAGTCGGCCACGGCGTGTTCGGAGGCGGCGAACGACCGGGCGAAGCCGTCCGGGTCGTCGGACTTCCGCATGGCCAGGGCGCACAGTCGCAATCCGGCGGCCCAGCCCTCGGTGCGGCCCGTGAGGGTGCGGACGGTGCTGTCCGTCGTGGCCGGATCGTGCTGTCGCAGCAGAGTCGCCGCTTCGTCCGAGGTGAACGTCAGGTCGGCACTCCGGATTTCGGTCAGCCGGCCCTCCGCGCGGTAGCGGTGGAGCGGGAGCCGTGGGTCCATCCGGCTGATCAGGACGAGGCGGAGCTGCGGGCCCGCGTGTTCGAGGAGGAAACCCAGCCCCTTCGCCACCTCCCGGCCGGGCGCCTTGGCCATGTCGTCGAGCACGAGCACCACGGGGTGGGGCAGGTGTTCCACGGCGGAGGCGAGCCGGACGAGCAGGGAGCGGCCGATGCTGTCGGGGCTGGTGGGTGTTCCTATGGTGGCGGGCAGCGAGGGAAGCGCACGCCGGAAGGCTTCGAGGACGTAGGACCAGAAGATGCCCGGGGCGTTGTCGTCGGTGTCGAGGGTCAACCACGCGACGGGCCCCGGGGGCGTGGCGAGGTGGGCCCAGGAGACGGCGAGAGTCGTCTTTCCGGCGCCCGCCGGGCCGCTGATCAGGGTCAGCGGCCCGTTGACACCGCCGCTGAGGCGGGTCAGTAGACGCTGTCGGGGGACGCATGCCCCGGGGAGTGCGGGCACCGAGACCTTCGAGGTCAGCAGTGGGTCACCGGACCAGGCCAGTGCTGCTTCGGTGGCGGTGCCGACCGGACGCCGGCCGGGAGCACGGCCGCCGTGGGATCCCTTGCCTTCTTCCGTGACAGCGGGGAATCCGGACGTGGGCATCCAACCACCACCTGGGAGCGGGTCTCGGGCGCCGACGCCGGGGCCTCTCCCCGCCGGGGCGCGCTTGCCGCGTCGTGTGCCGGGCCGTGCTCCGAACCCGCGACTCCCATGGTGCCTGCTCCTCCCGGCGGCTGCCACGCGGGACGGCGCTGCGCGGCGGGCGGGGCGGCCGCGCGGCGGTGTGCCCGGTGCGGGCTGTGCGAGCGGCGGCTCACCCGCTCCGGGTGATGCGATGCCGTCGTCCCACCCGGAACATGCGGGAAGGAACCTCGAGCGAGGAGACTTGGTGATGACCGCGACGACCCCGCATCGCCACCCGCCCCCGGAGGAGAGGGCGGCGCGTGGCAGAGCGGCCCGCGGCCTGGTGCCGCGGTCCGGCCACGCCGCGTTCGCGCCTCGGCAGGACCGGCCGGATCCCGTCGAGGTCATCGAGCGGCAGTCCGCGGAGCGGGTCCCGGGACTCGTACCGATCCGCTACGGAAGAATGCTCGAATCACCGTTCCGCGTCTACCGCGGCGCGGCCGCGATCATGGCTCTGGACCTGGGGGCGCTGAGCCACACCGGCATCACGACGCAGTTGTGCGGGGACGCGCACCTGCTGAACTTCCGCCTGCTCGCCTCCCCCGAACGGCGCCTGGTCTTCGATATCAACGACTTCGACGAGACACTGCCCGGACCGTGGGAATGGGACGTCAAACGGCTCGCGGCCAGCCTCGTGATCGCCGCCCGGGCCAACGGCTTCTCGGCCGGACAGCGCGCCGGCGTCGTCCGCGAAGCCGTCCGGGCGTACCGGGAATCGATGCGGGCTTTCGCCGGGATGCGCAATCTCGACGTCTGGTACGCGCAGGCGGACACGGAGAAACTCAGCGCCCTCCTCGGTGACCGGTTGGCCAAGAGCTCCCGCCGACGCCTCTCCCACGCGTTGGACACGGCTCGGACCAGGGACAATCTGCAGGCCTTCGAGAAGCTCACCACGGTCGCGGGCGGCAGTCGGCGGATCGCCTCCGATCCACCGCTCCTCGTACCGCTGAGAGACCTGCTCTCCGAAGCCGAGCGTGCGGGGTTCGAACGGGACCTCCGTGAGGCCATCGAGCGGTACGGCACCAGTCTCACCTCCGACCGCCGACATCTCCTCCGGCAGTTCCGGATGGTCGACATCGCCCGGAAGGTGGTCGGGGTCGGCAGTGTCGGCACCCGCTGCTGGGTCGTGCTCATGCTCGGCAGGGACGATGAGGACCCGCTGCTCCTGCAGGCGAAGGAGGCCGGCGCCTCGGTCCTCGCCCCGCACGCCGGGCGGAGCGAGTACGACAACCAGGGTCGGCGGGTCGTCGCCGGGCAGCGATTGATGCAGGCCGCGAGCGATATCTTCCTCGGCTGGGACCGGGTCACGGGTGTCGACGGAAAGCAGCGTGACTTCTACATCCGCCAGTTGCGCGACTGGAAGGGCATCGCGCGGCCCGAGACGATGAAGCCCAGCGAGCTGAGGTTCTTCGCGGGCCTGTGCGGCGCCACGCTGGCACGCGCCCATGCCCGCTCCGGGGACCGGATCGCGATCGCCGCCTATCTGGGCGGCGGTGACATCTTCGACCGGGCGCTGGCCGAATTCGCCGAGGCCTACGCCGACCAGAACGAGCGCGACTTCCAGGCCCTCACCGACGCCGTTCGCACCGGTCGGATCACAGCCGAGACCGGCTGAGCCGTCGGACGAAGGCCGCGACCGACCGGGCTCGGGCCTTGGTCGTATCGGGTGCCACGCCCCCGGACGGGCACGGCCAGGCCGAACATGCGAAATGTCCACTTTATGCGGATAAGCTATGTATCATGGTCAAGCCTGGACAGTCGCGACTCCGCCGTTCCAACGGCCGGTGGTCCTTCGTCCAGCTGTCCCCGGTGCTCCTGACCGTGGTCATCGCCGGGCTCGCGTACTCCACGCCCCCGGACATGGCCTTCAGCCGCATCCTGCCCGCGGCCCCCGCTCTGGCGGCCGCCATGTGGCCCGTGCTGCCCACCGTGCTGCTGGGGACGGTCTGCTTCCTGCTCATGATCGGCCTCAGCCTCGTGTTCCCCGGCCTGGGTGCGTGGTACACGGTGGCGGGCATCGTCGCGGTCACCGTGGCGGCCGCGTACGGAAGCCATGTACGGCTCCAGCGGGAGCAGTCCCTCTTCCAGGTCCGGCTCGTCGCCGACGCGGCGCAACAGGTCGTCCTGAGCCCGATGCCGCGCCGCTTCGGGGACATCGAGATCGAGTCGCTGTATCTCGCGGCAGCCGCGGAGGCCCGCATCGGGGGCGATTTCTACGAGGTGGCCGACACGCAGTACGGGGTCCGGTTGCTCATCGGCGATGTACGGGGCAAGGGGCTGCCGGCGGTGGGCGCGGCCGCGGCGGTGGTCAACTCCTTCCGGGAGTCGGCCTACGACGAGCCCGACCTGGGCGGCATCGCACGCCGGCTGGAGGCCAGCAGCAGCCGTTACAGCACCGCGTTTCCCCCTGAGGATCTGATGGAGCGGTTCACCACCGCCGTTCTCGTCGAGATCCCGCACGAGGGGGACCTCATCAGGATTCTCAACTGCGGGCATCCGCCGCCGCTGGTCCTGAACCGGGAGGGGCTCCGCGTCCTGAATCCCACCTCACCCTCACCGCTGCTCAACCTCGCGGACCTGATCGGCGATCACTACAGCATCGACACCTTCCCCTTCGCTCGCGACGACCAGCTGCTCCTCTACACCGACGGCGTCACCGAGGCCCGCGCCCGCAACGGCGAGTTCTTCCCCCTGACGGACTGGATGAGCCGGCAGACCCCGGCGCGGCCCCGCGAACTGCTCGACGGGCTCCACCGTGACCTCCTGCACTACAGCAGCAGAGGCCTTGACGACGACATCGCCGCTCTCGCCGTGCACCGGCACCAGGGTGCGTAGGCCGAAACCACCGGGCGTCGGCACAGGCGAAGCCGACGCCCGGTGGTCGTTCACGTGCCCGTCGACGGTCAGCTGTCCGCCGGGCTCGCCGACTGGGCGGCGTCGTAGACGGCCTTCTCCTCGTCACCGAGGTGGGTGGAGCTCAGGTTGGGACCCTGCACCCAGCCGAAGAGGCCGATGATCTGGCCGGGGTCGTCGTAGCGGGAGAAGACCCCCACCTGGACGCCCTCACCGGTGGTCGGGTCGAAGTTCTGCAACAGGGGCCCGCCGCTGGTTCCCGGCGACAGCGCGCCGCGCATCACGTCGCTGTAGTAGACCGGGTCGTTGCGGGTGGTGCCCTGGGCGGTCATGAGGCTCCGGCCGTCGAAGGTCCGCTGGAGCTGCCGGGACACATTGCCGGGGCGGTAGTAGTTGCGTTCGTTGATGGTCGGGTAGCCGAAGACGTGGTTGTTCTGGTTCTGCGGCTGGTTGAAGCCGATCTGCTGGCCACCGGTGACCTGGCCGATCGGCCGCGGGTCATCGGGGTTGTCCACCAGGACCGCGGCCATGTCGTGACCCAGCAGCCAGTCCGCGCTCTGGCTCCAGGTCTTGGTGATCCACTCGCGGGTCACGCCCCAGACCCCGTACGGGGCGATGTCCTTGCCGGGAAGTGCCGTGCTGGAGGTACGGCGCTCCAGGTTCGCGCCGTTGAAGCCCGGTACGAACACCATGTTGGTGATCATGGTGTTCCCGAAGCCCACGTTGATCGGGGTGTGGATGCGCAGACAGTGGGCGGCGGTGACGACAACGCTCTGATTGGCGCTGTTCACCACGTCGCCGGAGCACGAGGTCGTCGACACGGCGCCGGTGACCACATCCTTGTTCTGGATGAAGAACTTGCCCGCGGTACGCGAGACCAGCCCGGCCTTCCGCGGCCACGGCTTGCTGAGGTCGTCCCAGCCCCCGGGGGGCGGGGTCGCGTCCTGGTCCTCGTGGTTGAGGCCGGTGGCGGCCATCTTCTCCAGGGTCCAGAACTCCACCTCGGACCGGAGCTTCTGCTGATAGTCGGCACCGGCCGGGACCATCGGGATCAGCTCGAACGCGGGGACATCGGCTCGTGCCGGGGGCGCGGCGGTGAGCAGAGCGGCCACCAGTCCGATCACACCGAGCACGGTGGTTCTCGTGCGTCTCGCCAGCTTTCCGATGGGCAAGGCTTTCTCCTCCTCGAGGATGTTCATGGAGCCGGATGGGAGGTCCGACTACGGTCACGAAGGCTGGCGGAACTCTCCACCCGCCCTTGTTACGGGTTGGCGGTCACCGTGAAGCCGGCGCCGAAGACGCCGGCGGGGGCGGCGGCGTCCCGGGCCCGCAGGTCGGCGAGGATGTTCGCCGAGCTGGTGTACAGGAAGGGCGGCAGGGCCAGGGTGATCCCCTTGGTGATGCCCGCCCAGGGGCCCGATGCCTTGAAGCCATTGGCCTGGGAGGGAAGTTCACTCCCGGGCACGCGCCAGATGGCCGGCCCGCCCGAGTCGCCCTTCATGTTCACGGCCGCCGATCGGTAGACGCCGAGAGAGTTCTCCATGATGGTCCCGTACCACGCGCCCGTCTGACCCGAGGTGATGAGCTCGTTGCTGCCGGCAGCGAGCAGTCGCTCGTTGTCGAGTGCGGGGTTCAGGGCGTTCGGGCTGACGGGACCACCGGGGACCTTCACCATGCCCGTCTGCTTCAGGTACGGCCCCTGCGAGGAGAGCGTCACCTGCGGGACCAGCTCGATGATCATGTAGTCCTTGGTCACATGACCCGTCTGTGAACCCTCGGGGTCCTTGAAGTAGCGCACGTGCCCGATCGGGCCGAACCCGGCGTCCGCCCGGTCGTAGACGGGGGCGATGTTGTCGGGGATCTCGCGGTCCGCGTACCTGGCATCACGAAGGCAATGGCCGGCCGAAATGGCTATCTTGTGCCCGTATTTGTCCGTGCCCACCGCGCCGATCGTGCAGAAGGCATCGGGCATCGACGGACTGAAGATGATCTGCATCGCGTTGTGTACGCGCTTGCCCTCCTCGCCCTGGGCGGCCTGGGCGGCACCGACCCCCATGGTCCAGACGACCGTCAGGCTCAGTAAGAAAGTGCACAGTCTCTTGATCATGCGTGGAACCCTGTCTGTCGGGAAACGGGAGGTCAGGCGGACGCGAATGCCGCTTCGAGCCGCGGAACGAAGTCCACGAGATCCTGTGCCCAGCAGCCGTAGTTGTGGCCGCCGTTGCAGTTCTCGCCCCAGCCGGAGCCGTTGCCGTAGTCCACGTAGTGCACGGGGTGGTTGAGGGCGTCCAGGCGTTCCTTGGCGTGCTGGGAGGCGGACTGGACCCAGAACTCGGGCTCGGCGGGGTTGCCGCCGCCGTTGCCGGTGTAGATCGTGACGCCCGTACCGGCCCGGGCCAGGACGTCCATGTGCGCGACCGGGTCCGCCTCGTTCCACCGCCAGTCGGCGTTGAACACCGGATACGGCGTGCCGAAGACCGCGTCGCTGGAGACCGTGGGACCGAAATTGAGCGAGCAGGTAGGACTGGAGGTGCCGCAGAGCGGGGCGCCGATATTGGTCAGCGTGGCGACGACGGCGGCCCGCATGACGGCGTGGTTGCGCGAGAACTCATTGGCGCCGGAGAGCGTGGCGACCTGGCTGAAGAGGCCGGGGTGGCGCTGGGCGTAGTGCAGGGCCCCGAAACCGCCCATCGACAGGCCGGCGACAGCCCGCCCCTTCTTCGTCGCGATGGTCCGCAGATTCGCGTCGATGAACGGGATCACCTGGTTGATGTGGAAGTTCTCCCAGTTCTGCGCACCGGCGGCGGTGCCCTGGTCCAGCCAGTTGCTGTACCAGCCCCGCAGGCCCCCGTCCGGGATGACCGTGATCATCGACTGGGCCGCGGCCAGGGCGGGGTAGGCCAGGTTCGGGTTGCCCGGGTCGTCGGACGCGCCGTGCAGGAAGTACAGCACCGGATACCGCTTGTCCGGGTTGGCCGCGTAGTCACGAGGCAGCAGGATCCGGATCCGGTGCGCTCCGGCGACCTGAAGCGTGTTGACCGTGACCACGAAGTTGGTGGCCGTACCGGTGGCACCGCCGGCCTGCGTCAGACCGAAACCGTCGGACATCTTCGGCGGACCCGACGCGGCCTCGGCACGCACGGAAGGCGCCCCCAGCAGAAGGAGGGCGGCGGCCAGGGTGGCGACTACTGCCTTCACGCGCAGGAGCCGGGTGGGCAGGACTGATCTCATCAGTTGTCCTCGGACTGGGCGGGGGCTGGGTGCCATGGACTGGTGTTCAGCCGGACACCGGAAATCTCATCGCAGCACTCTGGGTAACGCCATACTCTGCGGGTGGCGCACCTGCGCCAACGGCCCAGGTGCGCCACCGGCGCCGCAGGCTCCGGGGGCCGGTCGGGCCGGCTCCCGTACGGCGAAGGAGATGTCGTGCACGACGTGTTGGACCCGGACTCCGACCGTGGGCGGGTCTATCGGTGCCTGGTCGGTCATCCGCGGGTGTCCCTGGACCAGTTGGCGGCCCGGGCCGGGCTGGGCGAGGACGTCGTCCGAGCGGTGCTGAAGGAACTCGCCGCCGAGGACATCGTCGTGACGACGGATTCCGGGGCCGGGGAGCCCTTCTGGGAAGCGTTACCGCCCACGGAGGTCGTCGAGGCGCTGCTGCAGCGCGATGCCGCCGTGCGGACATCGCTGCGTCAGGCCGGGACGGAGCTGGAACGGCTCTACCGTTTCGCCAGGCGGGACGCCGGTCACTACGGCGCGCTGGAAGTCGTCGAGGACCCCGCGCGCGTCCTGGCGGTGAGCCGACAGATTCAGCAGTCGGCGCGCCACCAGATCCGGGTCATCGACGTGCCTCCGTACTCCGGGACGTCCGACTTCTACCTCGCTCAGGAGGTGCTGCAGCGCGAGCGCATGGCCGCCGGAGTCGTCTACCGCAGCATCTATCACGGCTCCGCCTTCGACGACCCCGTCGCGTGGCCCAACATGGCGCGCATGATCGAGGCCGGGGAACAGGCACGGACACTGGACGATCCGCCCATGAAGCTCGCCATCGGCGACGACGACCTGGCGGTGGTCACCCTCGCCGCCGACGACCACCCCGGTGTCGTCTCCCTCCTGATCCGTCCGTCGGGCCTGTTCCAGGCGCTGTCCAATGTGTTCGAGTCCCTGTGGAGACTTGCCGTTCCGATATCGGCGGCGGGTACCGGCACGCAGATCGACGCCCGGGACCGCCGGATCCTCACGCTCATGGCCAGCGGAGCCACCGACGACGCGATCGCCCGGCACCTGGGCGTGGGCCGGCGCACGGTCGTGCGCCGCGTCTCCGCCCTCCTGGCCAGGCTTGGCGCCACCACCCGCTTTCAGGCGGGGGTCCAGGCGGCTCGGCGCGGCTGGCTCTGAGGACGTCTGGGGCAGGGCCGCGGTGGATCAGCCTGCCAGACGGGCGAGGGCCAGCGTGTGCGCGTGGTCGAGGGAGTCAGCAGCGGCGCAAGGGATGTCCGGCTGCACACCGGTGCCCTCCCAGTTCGTGCCGGAGACGGGGTTGACGGCGCGGCCCACGGGGACGGTGACTTCCAGGTGTGGGTGCACCGTCCAGCCGTCGCACGGATGTGCGCCACCGCGGGTGCGCTCGCCGACGACAACGGCGCGGCCGAGCTGCTGCAGGTCGTACGCCAGCTCCTCAGCGGCAGAGAAGGTGCCGTTGCTGGACAGCACATACAACGGCTTGCTGCCACCGAAACACGCGCCGGGAACGTGCGGCAGGCTCCAGGACTGTTCCCCGCGCTCGCCGCCGCGCCAGTACATGGTGTTGAGGTGGGTGCGCTCGTCCAGCAGGTAGCCGCAGACGAAGGCGACCGTGTCCGGGTCGCCGCCCCGGTTGGCTCGAAGGTCCACGATCAGCGCCCGGGCGCGGGAGGCCAGGGTGAGCGCGGCACTCAGCGGTTCGGCGGCCCATTCCAGCGGAAACAGCATCGGTCCCAGCTCCACCACGGCGACCCCTCCGCCGAGCAACTCCACCCGGGGCACACCGCCCAGCGAGGTGTCGAATTCCCGGCGCATGGATGCCTGGGTGGCTGCCCCCTGTTTCGGGGTCACCGGGTCGGCGTGGTGCTTCAGTCTCAGGTGTCGGTCACCGTTGACGGACTGCAGGTCCGCGGTGACCAGACGGGCGAGCCCCTCGGCGTCGTCGACGTCGTAGGCGCCCTCTGTGAGGCGTCGTCGCAGCAGGCCGGCCAACTGCTCGGCTGTCTCGGGGAAGACGTAGTGCTCGGTCAGCAGCCGGGCCGTCTCGTCGATGACAGGGGCCGGCCGAAGTTTCGTCGGAGTCGTCATGGCAGGGAGTAGAGCACTGCCCTTGCGAAAGCGTCAAAGAATTTAGACACTTTCGGTATGCGCGATCAGCCTTCCTACCTGCCGCCTCCCGAGGACGTCCTGGAGATCGGTGCGCCTGAGCAGTTCGCGGCGCTCTCCCACCCGTTGCGCCAGCGGTTGCTCTTCGCCCTGGGCCACCGGCCCGCCACCATCAGCCGGCTCGCGGCGCAGCTCGATGCGAAGAAGGGCAACGTGGCCCACCACCTCAAAGTGCTCCGCGAAGCCGGGCTGGTCCACGTGGCCGAGACCCGCCAGGTCCGCGGCGGCACCGAGCAGCACTACCAGCGCACGGCACGCCGCATGGTCGTCGCCGAACCGCGAGCGGCAGGCACCGCCGCGATGCTCGCCGCGTTCGCGCAGGAGCTCGACCTCTCACCCGCCGAGACCCACCTGACACTCCGCCACCTGCGTCTCAGCCCCGCGAAGGCAAGAGAACTCGGCGAGACCCTCGCCAAGCTGGTCGACGACGCCGAGGAAAACGCAGAGGACCAGCCCGTGCACGGTGTGTTGGTGGCGCTCTATCAGCAGGCTCCGCCGGTCAACCCCTAGTCCGCCCCCAGCTCGAAGCTCCCGAAGGTGGGCCGCCCGGCCAGCTCGTAGGTCTGGACGGCGACCCCGGAGCCGGTGGTCCGGGAGTCGGTCAGCCGCAGTGCGGTGGGCACGGCCCCGTTCGCGAACAGCCGCTTCCCCTTGCCGAGCACCACCGGGTAGACCCACAGCCGGAACTCGTCGATGAGGTCGTGCGCCATCAGATACTGCGCGAACGTCCCGCTCCCGTGGATCTGCAGCTCCCCCTCACCACGCCTCTTGAGCTCCGCGACCGCCTCGGCGACATCCCCGGCAATCAGCGTGGAGTTGTGCCATTCCACCCTGTCCAGAGTGGTCGACGCGACGTACTTGGGCAGATTGTTGAGCCGCGACGCGACCGGGTCGTCCGGGTCGGTCACCCGCGGCCAGTGGGCGGCGAAGATCTCATACGTCTTCCGCCCCAGCAGAAATCCCTCCGCCGCCCTGAACCGCTCCCCCACGATCCGCATCATGTCCTCGTCGACATACGGCACCACCCAGCCGCCGCAGTCGAACCCGGCGCTGGTGTCCTCGTCGGGGCCGCCGGGCGCCTGCACGACCCCGTCGAGAGACAGAAATTCCGTCAGTGAAACCTTGGCCATGACGTGAGCTCCTCGCGTGCTCCTGAGTCCTGCGCATGCTCCTGCACACCCTCAGACTCCAGCGGAAGCGAATCCCAGCGCTCACGCGACACGCGGGATACGCGGAGCCGTACGACTACGGCACCGGTGACGCCGCCGAGCGGCTGGGCACCCGTACGGCCGGTCTACCGCTGCGCGTCCCACGGGCTCGGTCCGGTTCCGGCGGCCCACGCGGCCAGCTCCTCGGCACCGAAACAGCCGATCCCGCACTGAGCTGCGTATTCGGCACCCGGCTGGGTGAAGTCGCTCGTGGTGACCACGGTCGCCGTGTGGGCACCGTGTACCGCGAAGCACGTGCCGCCGAAGCGTTGGAGGTCCTGTGATCCCACCTTGTGGTCCGGGGAATACCTCTTGCACTGAATCACGACACGCCTCCCGTCGGGCGCGGTGGCCACGACATCGGCGCCCAGATCCCCGGCACCACCGGTGACCCCCACATCCGAGCATCCGTCACGCCTGCACAGCTCCGCCACCGCCTCCTCGAACTCATCGGGGCTCATCGACTCGTAAGCAGGTATCGGGTCGTATACAGGCATCGGGCAGGGCGCTGCGGCGGCCGGCGCCGAGGCCGCCACAGCCCGCATCAGACGATGGCGCCGGCGCAGCACAGCAGCTGCGGTCACGAACAGCGCCGCCCCCGTGAACAGGGCGCTGACGGGATGGTCCGCGGCCTCCGCGGCCAGGGCGCGCACCGTCAGGCCCGCCCCGCAGACGACGGCAGCGATCAGCCCGAAACACAGCGCGAGGTGTCGCAGGCTGAAAGGGGACTGCCGGCCGGGTCGCTCCCCGGCGCCGGGAATGGTCATGGCCGCCGATCCCCCTCACGTCTCGACTTCAAGATCGTCGATACGTCTGCCCCGGTGTGCCGCCCCTACACCGCGCCCTCACCCGGCGGTCATCGCTCGGGATTCGCCCAGAACTCCTCCAGCGCGGCGGCCCCGGCACCGGGGTCCTGGAGCATCCACCAGTGACCGAGCCCCTCCAGGGGACGGAAGCGCGCCCCGAGCGCGGCGGCGGCCTCGGACGCGGGGCCGCCGTCGTACGGGTCGTGCGTCGGGTGCAACACCAGGCCCGGAGCCGATGTCACCGACGTCAGGTCCGCGCCCCAGTGCGCGAACGGGTTGGGGGTCGCGGAGCGGTACAGAGCAAGGATGGACGACGCCATCGTCTCGTCGAAGCTCTTGCCCATGACCCGCGCGTGCTCATCGGCGACGCCCGCCGCCCTGAGCTGTCCGGCGACGCCCAGAGGGCTGCCGGGGTCGGACACCTCCAGCGACTCCGTCGCCCACGTCTCCCCGGCTCCCGTTGTCTGCCACAGCCGGGCGGCGTCATGCCATATGTAATCGCGGTGGAGGACCGAGGCGACATCCACGGCCCAGCTCCGCAGGCCGACAACGCCTCGGGAGGCGACACGCGCGACCAGCAGGGCGCCCCAGTCGTGCCCGACCAGGTCGACCGGGCCGTCGAACTGCCGCAGTTCCCCCTCGAGCCACGACACGTACTCGTCCTTGGTCGAGGTGAAACCCTCGGGGCGGGGAGAGCCGAAACCCGGGAGCCGCAGTGCCACCGAGTCCCCGCGCAGACGGGCCCGGAGCCCGTCCCATACCTCATCGGTCTCGGGCACTCCATGGACGAAGACAACGGTCATGACTTCCCCTTCTCAGCAAACGATCACGTCAACAGCGGTCTGCTGTGGGGACGCTACGCCCACCCCGAACGTGACGCGAGAAATTTGTTCGACGCTCCTCGACGATCCGCGGAGCGGGGGCTACCTACGGAAGGTTCGGCCAATGTGCCGCATGGGGCTGGGTGAAGTAGTCCGCGTCCTTGGGGCGGGCCGCGTCGCGGCCGGCGGGGCGGGGGGCCGGTTCCAGGTGGGGTATGTACTTGGAGCAGTGGATGTAGGCCTCCTCGACGGTGAGATGGACCCACATCTCCGGATCGCGCCCGGGCGCGACATCCGTGGGCAGACCGGGATGGATGAGGCGTAGGTCGCTGTCGTGGTAGAGGTGGGCCACGCCGTTGACGTGCAGCCCCACGTGATGGTGGGTGAAGTCCACGAACAGCATGCCGAGGTGAGGGTTCTCGATCATGTTGCCGGCGCTGGCCATCACACCGTTCCCCCGGAATTCCGGGTAGGCGAGCGTATGGGCGTCGAGCACGTGGACGAACCCCGGCGGTCCGGCCCGGAAGCTCGCATCGCACTCGCCGTGGGAGTCGGCGGTGGCGAGGAAGACCATTGCCTGGCGGCCGACGAAGTCCCGCATCTCGGCCGTGAGATGGGGGCGCACCTGCTGATCGTAGAACCGGGCTGCACGGTCGGCGGTGCCCAGCTGCTGCTGCAAGTGGTGTTCACCCGCTGATCCGAAAGTCGGCGGTGGCAAGGTCACGAGGGGTTCTCCTGGCAGGGGCGGATGAGAGGGTGCGGCTCAGGGAGTGGACAGGACGGGAGTCTCGAACGGGTCGTAATGGATGCGATCGGGCCGGGTGCCGCTGAGGGTGAGCGTCTCCCTGGCGGAGACGACCATCTGGGCCGGGCCGCTGAGGAAGACGTCGTGCTGGTACCACGGCCCGTACTCGGCCAGTACTTCCGGCAGGGAGCCACGGAATCCGGGGGTGTATTCATGGGAGACCGCGCCCCTGATGGTCAGCCAGTGGTGCCGTTGGGCCATCCGGAGCATGTCGTCGACCCCGTACAGCTCGGCCCCGGTCCGGGCGCCGAGGAACAGATGCACCTGTCGGCGTCCGCCTCTGCGGGCGACCTCTTCGACGAGCGCGCGGATCGGGGCGAGACCGGTGCCGCCGGCCACGAGGAGCAGTTCGCTGTGCTGGGCCGCCGCGTCGAGGACCATGTCGCCCATCGGTGGCCCCAGCTGGAGGGCGTCGCCCACCACGGCCCGGTTCACCAGCGCGCCGCTGACCGAGCCGCCGGGCACCGCGCGTACGTGAAAGGTGAGTGTGCCGTCCTCACGAGGCGCGTTGGCGACGGAGTAGTAGCGCCATCGCTTCGGCCACCAAGGGGTCTCGACACTCACGTACTGGCCCGCCGCGTACGGGTAGGCCATGTGGGGACGGACCGTGATTTCGGCGATGCCGTGGCCGCGCGAGATGCGGTGCACCACCGTGGCGGGCCACACGGCGGGCCGTACCGCCTCGTCCTGTTCGGCCGCACTGATCATGACCTGGGCGACCGTGCCGTATGCCTTCGTCCAGGCGGCGGCGATGTCCGGGGTCCACGCCGACCCGGCGAACCTGGCCAGAGTGGCGAGGAGGCACTCGCCCACGGCCGGGAAGTGCGCGGCGAGGGTGCCGAACTTGCGGTGGTCGCGACCGAGGTGCCCGCAGAAGCGGACGAGGTTCTCGGGGTCGTCGACCAGGTCCACGATGCGCAGCAGCGCGCGCAGGAGGCGATCGCGCTGGGCATCCATCCCCTGCGGGAACATCGGTCGGACTTCGGGGTAGCGAGCGAAGAGAATCGCGTAGAAGTAGACCGTTATCTCCCCTGCGAGGGGCTCGACCACCGCCAGCGACGTCCTGATGAGTCCTATCTCGTGATCCGACAAGGGCGGCTCGGCGGCCGGTGGCTGTCCGGTGCGTACGGCCTGGGCAGGTACCCGGTCCTGCGGGGCCGGGCGTGCGGGGTTGCTGCTTGAACGACCGATCCGGAATCTCAAGGGGCCAGCGCTCCCCCATCCGCTGTCCGACGTGACTTCCGCCGGGCAGACCGCGAGGTGTCATCGCCCTGTGCGCCTCGCCACCGGGGCGCACAGGCGGCGGGACCTTCGCCGGATCCCCGTCGGGAGGGAGCGGCATGGGAGTCGCATGGGGCCAACATAAGTCCTCATTGGAGTGCGAAGGCGACGAAGCGGACGGGGTGCTTCCGGATGCCACCTGATCCTGAATGAGGAGTACGAAGTGAGGAAGGGCCGCACCCACTAGAACTCGGGCCGAGTTCTTGTTGCCTTGCCCCGACCGATCCCGGCCGGAGTGCTGACTTGAGGTATATATCGACCCGGGCCGCTCAGACGGGCGGGGCGACGAAGCAGCCACGGTCGACGTCGTTGAAGGACTCCCGGGCGAGCAGCTCGTTCATGGGACCGGCCGTGCCCCACTGGTCGGTGACCTCGGGCTGCGAGAAGTCGTAGACGTGCGGGTGCCAGGTGTCCTCGTCGAGTTCCTCCAGCTCCGTGGTGTATTCGACGGTGTTGCCGTGCGGGTCGAGGAAGTAGGTGAAGGCGTTGTCGCCCGCCAGGTGCCGGCCGGGGCCCCAGATCTTGCGGAAGCCGGCCCGCTGCACGCGGCCGGAGCCACGCAGGTACTCGTCCAGGCCGCGCATCTCGAAGGAGATGTGGTGCAGCGAGGTGTGCGGGCCCTTGGCGAGCGCCATGGAGTGGTGCCGGGAGCTGATCCGCAGGAAGTGAATGAGGTCGCCGGCGTGCGGGGAGCTGAGGGTGTCACTCAGCGCGAAGCCGAGGTGCTGCTCGTACCACGCCTTCGTCCTGGCCGGATCCGGGGCGTTGAGCACGACGTGGGAGAGGCGGACCGGGATCGCTTCCTTCTCCTCGATCCTGCGGTGCCGGCGGGCCTCGACGTCGGCGGAGACCTCGATGGTGCGGCCGTCGACGTCGAAGAAGCGGAAGCCGTAGCCGCCGCCGGGGGTGTCGATCCTTCCCGGCCGGGAGATCAGCCGCACTCCTGCGGCGAGGAGCCGTTCGGCGAGGGTGTCGACGTCGGCCCGGTTCGCGGCGCCGTAGGAGACGAGGTCGAGGCGCTTCTCCTCGGCCTCGCGCAGTCGCACGACGTACTGCTCGGGGGAGCCTTCGGCGGCGAGGAAGGAGATGCCGGAGTCCTCGGTGACCTTGGTCAGGCCCCAGACGCCGGCGTAGAAGTCGAGCTGCTTGTCGTAGTCGGGTACGGCGAGGTCGACGTGGCGCAGGTGGGTGAGCAGACGTCCGTTCGCTGTCATGGCTGTGGTTCTCCTCAGTCGGGGTGCGGCAGGGCGGCCGGGGAGTCGTCGGTGCCCGTACCGGCGGGGCGAGTCGGAGCCGAGCAGCAGCCACCCGGCTCCGGCGGACCTGAGTGAGCGTTTACGGAAGTTCCTTCAGTACGTCCGAGGTGCGGCCCAGCAGACCCGGGACGTCGGCGTCCCGTACGCCGTCCAGCTGCCACTGGCCGATCCGGACCGAGGTGTCGACGACCGTCCGTACGCGCGGCATCCGGCGGTCACGGTAGGCGGTGAGCAGGGCGTCGTCCCAGACGGCGTGGGCACTGAGCAGCTCGGCGAGGACCGAGGCGTCCTCCAGGGACATGGCGGCCCCCTGGGCGAGGGTGGGCGGGCACGCGTGGGCGGCGTCACCGACGAGGACGACGCGGCCGCGGTGCCAGGGGCCTTCGACCAGATGCCGGGTGAACCAGGTGTAGTTGACCTGCGCGGGGTCGCTGATCGACGCACGGATCCCGGGCCAGTGGCCGCCGTACCCCTCGGCGAGACGGCGCATCTCGTCGGCGTACGACGCCGGGTCGATCGACGCCCGGTCACGGGCGGCTTCGACGAGGAAGGCGTACATCATGGTGTCGCTGGTGGGGCAGAATCCGGCGATGTAGGCACGGCCGCCGTACACCAGGTGCGTGCGGGTGACACCTGCCGGGCGCGGCGCGGGGGTGCGCCAGATCGCCATGCCCGTCGGAGCGGGCCTGTCGGTGATGCCGATGAGCCCGCGGGTGGTGGAGTTCAGGCCGTCGGCGGCGGCCACGAGGTCGTAGCGGCCGCTCGTGCCGTCGGTGAAGGACACGTCGACACCGGTGGCATCCTGCGCCAGCCGGTTCACGGTGCAGCCGAGCCGGACCCGCGTGCCCGATTCCCGGACCGCTGCCATGAGGATCCTCTGCAGTACGGGGCGCCGCATTCCCAGGGTGGCCGGCAGGTCCTCACCGCCGGTTCGTACGTCCTGCTCGGTGAGTATCTCCGTTCCGTCGGGCGTGAGGAGGGTGACGCCGTCGCTGCTGTAACCCAGCTCGCACGCCCGCTCCAGGATGCCGACCTCACGCAGCACCCGCAGGGCGTTGCCCTGAAGGGCGAGACCGGAACCGTGGACGTTCCCGTCGGCCTTGGCCTCGACGAGGTCGACGCCGAAGCCCGCTGTGCGCAGCAGGACGGCGAGTGTGCTGCCGGCCGTGCCACCACCGATCACGAGAACAGTGCGCGTGGGCGTATGCGGGTGTGTCAGGTGAACTACGGACGACTGCGGGGCTGTTGCTGCCACGGGGCTGCCTCCTACGGATTGGTCTTACTCTGCCCCGGCCGCCACAATCATGGAAATCAATCTTCCCTATGGTTCCTATCCACCACGTGGATATCCCCCTGGAGGGCATGCCGCCGCAGTGAATCTCTCCCGGCTCGACCTGAATCTCGTCGTCGCGCTGCGCGCACTGCTGGAGGAACGCAACGTCACCCGCGCCGGCGAGCGCGTCGGGTTGAGCCAGCCCGCGATGAGCGCCGCCCTCTCCCGCCTGCGGCGGCACTTCGGCGACGAACTGCTCACCCGCGTCGGCAACACCTACGCGCTCACCCCGCTCGGCGCCGCCTTGCGCGACCGCACCGCCACCGCCTGCGATCTGCTGGACCGCGTCTTCAGCAGCCAGGCCGACTTCGACCCGGCCACCGCGTCACGCGAGTTCACCCTGCTGGGATCGGACTACGGCGCGGCCGTCTTCGGTGCGCCGCTCAGCCGTGTCCTGCACGAGGAGGCTCCCGGCATCCGCGTCACCTTCCAACAGGCCGGGCCGGCCGTCGTGGAGAACCCCGCCACCGTGCTGAGCACGGTCGACGGCCTGCTGATGCCGCACGGCATCATCGACGGCTTCCCCGCCACCCACCTCTTCCAGGACCGCTGGGTGTGCCTGGTCGCCGACGACCATCCGGAAGTCGGCGAGGAACTCACCCTGGACGATCTGGCCCGTCTGCCCTGGGCCGTCTACCAACGCCCTTACGACGCACCGGCGGCCCGGCAGCTCAGCATGATCGGCATCACTCCGCACGTCGAGGTGTCCGTGCACACCTTCCAGCTGCTGCCCTACCTGGTCGAGGGCACCCGCCGTGTCGCGATGATCCAGGAACGACTGGCCCGGCGCGCGGCGAGCCTGGCAGCCGTGCGGGTGCTGGAGTGCCCCTTCGCGGCGGTACCGGTCCAGGAGGCCATGTGGTGGCATCCCGTACACACCCAGGACGCCGCGCACATCTGGCTCCGGGAGACCGTCACGCGGGTCGGGGAACAGCTCGGCGGCCCTCGCGCCGGCACACCGGGCGGCCACTGACCGCCGGAGTCAGCGCACACCGTCCGCCCCGAGGTGCTCGACCAGCGCGCTGAGGACGAAGAGGTTCGGGATCCCGGACACCGCGGGGCCCGGCCCGTGCCACCTCCCGTCGATGTCGAGCTCGACGGCCTCCTCACGGATCCTGAGTCGCCGGACCTGCGGCCACCACGCACCGACCTCCCCAAAGCCGATCTTCTCCCTGGTCAGCCAGATGTCACCGAAGGCCAGGCGTTCACCCCGGTCAAGTGCGTCCAGCGAAGCCGGTAGTCGGGAGCGGGTGACGTCCCGCTCGATCTCGGAGCGCCATTCCGCCGCGTCGCCGTGTTCCGGCCTGCCGCTCAGCACGACCCGCTCCCCGCCGACACCGGTGAGCGTGCAGGAGGTGTCGGCGCGGGCCGGGTCGTGGGGGTGCGGGGAGCCCGTGCGGAACACGGAGGTGGTGTCGTAGCGGACGACCAGGATCCGCCCCTTGACGGCAATCGTCATTCCCCGCACGTACAGGTCCAGTCGCGCGTCGTCGCGCCCTTTCGTCGCGGACAGCCTGCCGTACCGGACGAAGGCCGGCAGACCGCGGATTCCCCGGGCCCACGAGGGCTTCGCATGTGTCGTGTGCGCGGCCGCCGCGTAGGTGGCACGCCGCTTGCCGAGGTGCTCGCGGCCGGCCGCTGCCGAGATCCTCGCCAGCAGCAGCTCCTCGCCGCGCGTACGCCACGCCGGTCCGGTCACTGCGTGGTCCCGGTGAGGCCCAGGCAGGATTCGTCCCCGCGCAGAATCATCCCGTGCGTCCGCCGAAGCACCCGGCCCGGAGAGACCCCCAGGTCATCGGCCAGACGGCGGCGAGTGCCGTCGAAGACGGCCAACGCGTCGGCCTGCCGGCCGCTGAGGTACAGCGCGCGCATGAGCATCGCCGCGACCGATTCGTTCAGGGGCTGCTCCCCGGCCAGGGCCGACAGCTCGGCGATCGCCTCGCAGTGCCGTCCCAGCCGGAGCTGCCAGTCGAGTTTCCGCTGCACGAGGACGTCCCTGCGCGCGGTCAGGCGCAGCCGCTCCAGCTCGGCCAGCGGCCCGGGCAGGCCGGCCAGGGGCTCGCCCCGGAAGAGGTCCAGCGCCTGGGAGCAGGCGCGGACCGCCTCGGTCAGTTCCCCCGACCGCTCGGCGGTGCCGGCCACGGTGATCAGTTCCTCCACGCGTGCCACGTCCACGGCGACCGCGCCGGGGAGCAGCCGGTAGCCGCACCGGTCGCGCTCGATCGCCGCGACCGGGCTGCCTCCCACGCGCAGGAGCTTGCGCAGCCGGTAGATGTACACCGGTACCACGTTCGTGCTCGGCGGCTCCTCCCCCCACACCCCGTCGAGCAGTTCCTGCCGGCTGACCGTCCGGCCCGGGCCCAGCGCCAGCGCCGTCAGTACGGCCTGCTGGCGCAGGTGCCCCAGGTCCAGGGGCTGTCCGTCGCGCCATGCGCGCAGTGGTCCGAGCATCGATATCCGTATCCGCGGTTCGGGCGTGTGGCCGGTGGCCGTCGATGGCACCGGGCTGGTCGCCCGTCTGCGGGGGCCGCGGCCGGGGGCGACCAGACCGCAGTCGAAGGCGTGGACGATGGCGGCGGCCCGGTCGCGCAGCCCGAGGGTGACGAGGATCCGTGCGAGGTGCCGGGCCACGGCCTCCTCGGGGATGGCGAGGGCAGCGGCGATCTCGTCGTCCCTCAGACCGCAGCCGACCGCGTAGAGCACCTCGCGCTCCTGATGTCTGAGCGTGGTGACGGTCGGCTGGCCGGTGCTTGCGGTGATCGGCATGGTGGCTCCCGGGTCCGGGCTGCTTCCTGCTGCGGATGCCGTCGACGCTGGCCCCGGCGCCGTTTTACGGACAGGCCAGAAGACCGGCCGTATCCGGCCGGTGGTCGCGCTAAAGTCCGCCACCTGGGGAAACGCTCATTCGAGGGGGAGGCCGTGACCTGTGGCCAGTGAGTTCAGCGCGCTCTTACGGCGGCTGCGGCACGACGCGGGAATGACTCAGGAGACCCTGGCGGAACGCGCCGGAGTGGGCGTGCGCACCCTCCGCGGACTGGAGACCGGCGAGCGGACCGACCCCCGGGTGACCACGGTGCGGCTGCTGGCCGACGCCCTCGGGCTGGCGGAGGAGGAGCGCGAGGACCTGCTGGCCGCGGCCATCCGCCGGACCGGTCAGGGACACCCGCCGGACGACCCGGCCGGCCACGTCCCGCCGGTCGTGAGGCAGCCGGCCTCGGTGTTCCAGGAGGCCCTGGACGGCATCGGCGAGCAGCTCGCGCAGGCGGTGGCCGCTCGCTGGCAGCGCGAGGAGGAGCACCGGCAGATCCACGACCCCTACCCGTTGCCGGTGCGCTGGAGGCCGGCTCCCGAGGAGCTGACCGACCATTGGGCCAATATCCACTGTCTGCCCGCCGGGTCCGTGCGCGGCCCGCTGGACCTCAGCGGGCGCCTGGACGAGATCGGGGGCATCTACCGGCGTATCCCGTCCGGGCGGTTGGTGGTGCTGGGCCGCCCCGGCTCCGGGAAGACGGTCCTCGCCGTGCGGTTCGTCCTGGACCGCCTGAAGTCGAGAACCCGCACCGATGCCGTACCGGTGATCTTCAGCATCGGCTCGTGGGACCCCACCGCCCTCACGTTCCGGGACTGGCTCACCCGGCAGCTGACGCGTGATCATCCCGGCCTCGCCGCTCCGGGACCCGCCGGGCCGAGCCTGGCCGCCGCACTGGTCGAGAGCAGCCGGGTGCTCCCCGTGCTGGACGGCTTCGACGAGATCGCCGACGGTCTGCGCCGCCCCGCACTGGAGGCGCTCAATGCCACCACTCTGCCCCTGCTGCTGACGAGCCGGCCGTCCGAGTACGCCGCCGCGGTGGCGGAGACCGATGTGCTCACCGCCGCCGCGGCGGTGAACCTGACCGATCTCACCCCGGACGACCTGGCCGATTACCTGCCGCGCACCACCCGCAAGGCCCGTGGCCAGGACCCCGCGAGGAACGCATGGGACCCGGTACTGAGTGAGCTGCGCGATCGACCGCACAGCCGGGCCGGTGCCAACCTCGCCGCGGTGCTCACCACCCCGCTGATGGTGACGCTCGCCCGTGCCGTCTACAGCGACACCCCCGGCCACGACCCGGTCTCGCTGCTGGACACCCGGCGATTCGGCAGTCCCGGTGAGGTGGAGGAGCACCTTCTCGACAAATTCGTGGCCTCCGTCTACCGTCCCCGGCCGGAACACCGTCCGGGCAGCGGCCCGCGCCGCGACGTCGACCCGGACCGCGCCCGGTACTGGCTCGGTTACCTCGCCCACCACCTGGCCCGGCTCGACAGCCCCAACCTGGAGTGGTGGCGGCTCGGTTCAGGGCTGCGCCGCTCCACCCGCACGCTGGTGACGGCGCTGATGACCTGTCTGGTCACCGGGCTCGTCGACTGTGCCGTCGGCACCCTCTTCGATTCCCTCGGATTCCAGCTCGCGGACGCGCTGGCCGTAGGGATCATCGCCGGGCTCATGTTCGGGACCACGTACTGGTTCATGGTCGCGGCCGGGAACACGGCGGTCGCGCCGTCCGGCGTGCGCGTGAAGATGTCCGGCAGGCCGGGGAAGGCCGCGCGGAGGGCCGTCCCCCGACTCGTGATCGGACTGCTGGGCGGGCTCGTCTTCGGCTTCGGCTACGGCTTCGTACGCGGAGCGCACAACGGCGTCCTCCGCCACTCCGGGCTGCCGCACGCCCTCCAGGCCGGTCTCTGTGACGGCATCATCTACGGGCTGGTGTTCGCGCTGGCGGCCGGCCCCAGCTTCGCCCTGCTGAGTCTCCTCGAGGCGCCTCTCGACATCGGGTCCGCCATCAATCCGGTCAGCCTGCTGCGCACCAACTTCCGCACGGTCGCCGCCCAACTCCTCGTCTGGTTCCCCACGTTCGGCATCCTGGTCGGCTTCGGTGCCGAGGTGGTCACGCGGCTCTCGCCGGCCCTCCTCGGCCCGATCGTGTGGAGCACCACGTCCTCGTTCAAGCTCGGCCTCATCAGCGGGCTCGGCGGCGCCCTCAGCTACGCCCTCAGCCTGACGGCGTGGGGCCAGTGGGTGGTCTTCTCCCGGATCTGGCTGCCGCTGACCGGCCGGCTGCCCTGGTCCGTCGTCACCTTCCTCGAGGACGCCTACGCGCGGGGTGTCCTCCGCCAGGCAGGCGCGGTCTACCAGTTCCGCCACGCCCGTCTGCAGGACCACCTCGCCCGCACCTACCGGGAACCCCGCGTCCCCCGACAGCCGAGCGGGCCGGGCGGTGCCCCTCCCCCGTGACAGCGACGATCCCCGGCTGCCCCGGGCGGGAGCTCGGTGGTGTCACGCGGCGCCGAACACCACCGCCGAGTTCTGGCCGCCGAATCCGAAGTTCTGCTTGACGGCGACGTCGATCGAAGCGGGCCGGCCCACAAGGGGGGTGTAGTCCAGGTCGCAGTCGGGGTCGGGATTCTCCAGATTCGCGGTGGGCGGCACGAACTTCTCGCGCATGGCGAGCAGGACGCCGACGCTCTCCAGCACCCCGCACGCGCCGCAGGCGTGGCCGATGACCGATTTGGGCGCCGTGATCGCCACCTGCCGCGCGTGAGAGCCGAACGCGCGCTTGATGGCCGCGGTTTCCGCCCGGTCGTTGAGCGGTGTCGACGTTCCGTGTGCGCTGACCAGGTCCACGGCAGTGGTGTCGAGGCCGGCGTCGGCGCAGGCCAGCTCGATCGTCCTGGCCGCCACCGAGCCGTCGGGCCGGGGAGCCAGGGCATGGTGGGCGTCGCAGGTGGACGCGGCGCCGAGCACCTCGCCGTGCACGGTCGCGCCGCGCGCCAGCGCGGACCGCTCGGACTCCAGCACGAGCACGGCGGCGCCCTCGGCCGGCACCATGCCGTCCCGGTCGCGGTCGAACGGGCGGGACGCGCGCACCGCCTCGGCCGCGGGCCGCCGGGACAGCGCGTCCAGCAAGCAGAACGACGCCAGGCACGGCAGGTCCAGCCAGCTCTCCACGCCGCCGACGAGCACCACGTCGGCGGTGCCGTCACGCACCGCGCGCATGCCGGCCGCGATGGCGTCCGTCGAGGACGCGCAGGCGGTCGAGAGGGTGAGGACCGGGCCGGTGATGTCCAGCTCCTGCGCGACGAACCCGGCCGCCTGGTTGGGCAGCAGACGGAGCAGGCCGAGCCGGTTCATCTTCGACCACCCCCTCTCCCGCAGAACCGTCACGAGTTGCGCGGTCTCGTCGAGCCCACCGCCGCCGGTGCCGACGTACAGCGCCCCCGGCGCCGTGCGCAGCCTCGCGTCCGCCCGTGCCTTCATCGCCGCGGCGAACAACAGTTGCTGAAAGCGTGAGGTACGGCGGACCTGCTGGGCGGACATGTGCTCGCGGGGGTCGAACCCCTTGACCACGCCACCGACCTGGCACGGCAGTGGTTGCTCGAGTTCCAGCGCCGAGATCGCGGGCCGTCCCGCGGCCAGGGCGTCCCATAACTCGTCCGGTGTGCCGCCCGCGCACGACTCGACGCCGATGCCGGTCACCAGCACGCGGTGGCGCGCCACCTCGGACATCACAGCGCGCCCGACATCGCGTCGGCCACGTCTCCGACCGTGTGGAGGTCGGAGATCCTGATACTGGTGTCCGCCAGCTCGACCCCGAATTCCTTCTCCAGCACGGCGATGAGCTCCAGCGCCTCCATGGAATCGAGTCCCAGCACCGGCCGGCCGGGATCAGCGGCGTAGAAGAGGGCGGAGTCGCGGGTGATGGCCACCTGGGATTCGCCCAGGTCCGGCCGGATACCGATGATCGCTTGGGTGACCACGTTCAATGCCTCGGACATGTGGAATTCCTTTCTGAGGTTTTCACGGTCGGATCGCGGAGAAGTACACGCAGTGCCGCGTAATGGTGAACGGGGCGCGCTCGTATTGCTTTTCCATCGTCTCCGTGAGGAGTTCCGCGGCGGTGTGCCGGTCGATCCCGGGCAACGCGGCGGTGGCGAACATGGGGGTCGAGCACAATGCGGCGAGAAAGCGCGGACCGAGGGTGAAAGCCCGCTCGGTGGTCACCACTTCGGTGAAACCACCGGCGGCGAGGGCGGCCTGGTAGTCCCGGACGCTCCTGCGCAGCCCCGAGGGCCGGCCGGCGGCCGACCGGGCCAGCGGAAGCCCACGCGTCCGGGCGACACTACGGGCCGTGCCCACCAGGTCGGCGTACAGGGGCAGGTCGGCCGCGGTCTCGGCGCCCGAGTAGAAGGCGGAGTTGAACACCAGGCGTCCGCCACCGGTGAGAACCTGCCCGATCGCGGCGAGCGCCTCGTCGAGGTCCGGGACGAGATGGACGCAGTTGGCCAGCACGACGGTGTCGAAGGTGGCCGGGGGGAACAACCGGGAGACGGATGACGCGTCGCCCTCGACGAACCGGGCCCGGTCGCCGAGACGGGCCCGTGCCGCGTGGAGCAGGTCCGGTTCGGGGTCGGCGCCGACCAGGGACATGGCCGGGTCGCGCAGCAGCAACTGCTCGCTGACGGCTCCGTCCCCGCACCCCAGGTCGAGGACGGCCGGCCCGGAGCCGACCGGGACCAGGTCGAGCAGCGCGCGGTTCAACTCGGCGTATTCCGGGTCGCGACGCAGCGCGGCGTAGTCCGTGGACGGTTCCGTACCGCCCGTGAATCGGGAGGATCCGGTGTCTGCTCGTGCGTTCATGAATTGACCCTCCAGCGGCGCGGCCAATGAATCGGCGCGGTGCGGAATGAATGACGGGGGCCGAAGCTACCAGCGCGTCCGAAGAGCAACAAGAGCGGTTTTCCCCGGGCCGGTGCCCCGATCTGCGTGACCAGCGGACACAGCCCGATTTCATCTTTCTTTCATCGCGACCGGATAGCTTCGGCCGCCGCACCGAGGCGTCATAAGGAGAGCATCGTGATCGTGATTCAAGGCCGGCGTCGCACCGTGTCGATTCGGTGAGACATTGAAGTTCACAGAATTGGGTGACAGCACGGTTCCCGCCGGCCGACTGGTGTTCTGGACACCGACCGCCCCCGACTCGGCCTGGGCGGACGACCCACGAGCGCCCGCGCTCGTCCACGAGCACCATGTGCGGGCCGCGGCCGCGCGGGGGCCGCGGCACGTCGATCCGGCCTGGGTCGGGGTGTCGTTCGGGGTGGGCCGGGTCAGCCGGCATCGTATCGGTGCGGCGTTCTCGGCCTGGCTGCGCGGTCACGAGCACCTGCGGAGCCGGCTGGTGCCGACCCGCGAGCGGTGCGTACGCCGCACGCTCCCCGCGAGCGCGGTCACGCTGCGGAGGGAGGAGGCCGGCGACTTCGCCGACGGTGCCTCGGTCCGACGACAGATCGAGGCCTTCTTCGACCGTCGCGCCGCCCCGCTGGGGTGGCCGCACGTGGTCTTCGCGACGGTCGAGGGCACGGGCGGGGTGACGGTGTTCGCGGGCTCGGATCACGGCATCGTGGACGGCTACACGCTCGCGATGATCCCGGGGCAGATCCGCGACCTCCTGGCAGACCGCGCCGAGCACCTGCCCGGGCCGACCTTCCTGGACTTCGGCGCCGAGGAACGGATCCTGGTGGACCGGCTGCCGGTGGAGTCCGCACACGCGGACCACTGGCGGACCCTGCTCTGCGACGCCCACGACAGGACACCCGCCTTCCCGCTGCCGCTCGGCGCGTCCGAGGCCCGGCTCACGCAGCGCAGTGCCTACCGTTGGCTTCTCGACGAACCCGCGACCGCCAGGTTCGCCGCCGCATCACGCCACGGCGGGGGCAGCACCGCCGCGGGGCTGCTCGCCTGCCTCGCGCTCGCCGCGGGGAAGATCGCGGGTGAGCGGCACCTGTCCGTGGTGAGCCTGGCCAACACCCGGCCCGACCGGTGGCGGACGGCACCGGGCTGGTTCGTCGGCCTGCACCCGGTCCGGATCCCGACGGCTCCCGGGGCGGTCTTCACCGACACCGTCGCCCTCGCCGCCGCCGAACTGCGGCGCCGCAGCCCGGGCCCGGGCAGTTCCCTGCCGCACATCAGCCGGATGCTGCGCCGGGAGATCCACCCCCGGTTCGTCGTGTCCTATCTCGACGTACGCCGAGTGCCGGGCACCCCGCCGCGGCAGGAGGACGTGATGCTGCGCAGCCGGATCCACGGCCCGGCCGAGGTGTACGTGTGGCTGACCAGGAGCGACCGCGGCGTGCACGTCTCGACACGCTTCCCCGACACGGTCGTGGCGCTTGCGAACGTCGAACGCTTCCTTATGGCCGCCGCGCACGCCGCCGCCCGCGCCGTGGACAGCCACCGTGCCGAAGCGGTGCCCGCGCCCGTCTGACCTGCCGCCCCATGGAGGAGGAGACCTACCGTGCGTATGACCCAGATACTCGACTGGCGCCCCGAGCCGGGTGAGGTGGTCGAGTTCGAGCTCATCACCGACCGGGCACCTGTACCGCATCACGTACCCGCCTCGCACTTCCAGGAGTCGCACCTGCGGTCGGCGGCCGCCCACCGCGCCGCCGGACGACAGCAGTCGCCCTGGGTGGCCGTGGCCTTCGACCTGGTGGGCCGGGCCGACCTGGACGCGCTCACCGAGGCGTGGCAAGGGCTGGTGCGCCGGCACGAGGCGTTCCACACCTGGTACGAGCCGGAGTCCGAGAACCTGACCGGTTTCCGTCTGCCGCCCGATTCCCTCACGGTCCGTCCGGCGCGCGTGGGCGACCTCACCAGCGCGGACGACGTGCGCGCCCACGTGCACCGGCGGATCGACGAGCAGACGACGACGGGCCGGCCGGGTCTGCTGGCCGGCGTGATCCGTCGGGACACGGCGTCCACAGTGTTCTTCGCGATCGACCACTCCTACACCGACGGGCACTCCCTGGCACTGCTCTTCGACGAGATCCGCGCCCGGTACGACGCGGCCCGCGGCGGCACCGCACTCGACCTGGCACCGGCATCCGGCTATCTGGACTGCAACCGCCGCGAACGGGACCGCTCCGCGTCGCTGACGGCAGCCGCGCCGGAGCTTGCCGCGTGGTCGGAGTTCCTGGCCGCGGGGGACGGCGGCTTCCCCGGCTTCCCTGTCGAGTTGGGCAACGACGCCGATGAACTGCTGACCGGCACGCGGCTGCAGTACCCGGTGCTCACCGGTGCCGAGGCGCGTGCGTTCCGCGCCTATTGCGGCCGGCACGGCGGCGGGTTCGGCGCCGGTGCCTTCGCCGCGCTGGCCCTCGTACAGTGGGAGTTCACCGGCAACGACGTCTACCGCGTACTCACCGCCGTATCGACCAGGGCCTACCCCCGGCTGCTCCATGTGCACGGCTGGCTGGTCAATCTCGCGCCCTTGATGTTCCGGTTGCCCGCCTCGCCGACTCTCGCCGACGCGATCGGCGCCGCACAGCAAGGCTTCCAGCGCGCCCGCGCGGGATATGACGTACCACTGCACCGCGCACTTGAACTGCTCCTCGAAGACGGCGAGGTCCCGGCCATCCCACCCATGGCGTCCTATGTGGACGGACGGGCCGCGCCGGGCGCCCGTGACTACCTGAGCGCCGACGCGACCGTTCTGACCGGCCCCGACAACGCCAGTGGCGTGTCGCTGTGGTTCAACTGGTTCCCCGACCGGGCCGACTTGGTGGTCAGCATGCCGGACACCCCGGAGGCCGCGACGGGTGTGCCGAAGTACCTCGACCGGGTGCGGGAGATCATGCTCACCGCACTGGCCGGCACCCGCCCGGCCTCCTGAGGGGGTGCGCGGGCCGACCGACAGGCCCGCGACGCCGCAACCGGCCCCGGCATACGCATCGAGTCGCCGCGCTCGGCCATTTGACTTCCCAGCCCCCGGGAACTCACGGCAGGACGGCGACCCGCCGAATATAAGTCCGGCTATCAGAATCCCCAATGCGACCTTATGCCGCGAGAGCGCGGCGACCTCTGCGCGATCAACTGGCCAGCTTTCTCTTGACAGTCGACGACCGCAGCTGTTTCCTTGACCGTGGCCGATACACCCAAGTCCGAATACAATGACGCACCTTCAGGTGCACAACTCGGGACCCCTCATTCGGTGCACGTCCGACCGTAATGACGCGTCCCGCCATTCATCCTGCGCTCTTTTGCATGTCACGCACAGGAGAGTTCAAAGCAAACAGTCGGGTACCCGGCGTTTTCGCTGACAGGGCACCCGTGCACGGGGGAGCACGAGCCGACGACGCTCCCTGCGTGCCGCCATATCGTGGAAGCAGGGGGCGACAGTGAAGGTTCTCCATGTGCTGGTCGGCGCAGAGCTGGGCCTGCTGGGCCAGGACATTGCCGATTATCTTGTGGATGCCGGCCACTTTGTTTATGCGCTGGACAGCGACCCGTCGGTCGACTCCGGCGTGTGGTGTGAGCGTTTCACCCATAACGCGAGCGTCATCGAAGAAGACGCGTTGGCGACTCGGCACATCGACTACGAATTAGCCGCCGCAGGCACCCCGGGCCGCTCCTCGGCCCCGGTCCTGGCGCTCGAACTCCGGGCATCCGAGGGCGAGTCGATGTTCGCCTGCTTCCTGCAGACGCCCGATCGCGAGGCCCTCCTCTGCAGCAACACTGACGCAGGTCACCGGCCCGGCAGCGCCACCGGCCCCTCGGCGGCCGACCTTCGCGCAGGTCTTCTGGACACCTGCGTCGACGCGCTGATACGCCTCTCCCGCGAAGGCCATGAGTCCCTTGCGTTCCACTCCCGACAGGAACGCCCTCATGACCTTGCCGAACTGATCGCCTGGGAATCCACTGCCGCCGCTCTTACCGAGCGCTGCCGTTCCGCGGACGCACGCGAGGACCGCTTCGACATCGCGGATCTGATCGGCACCGATCACCCGGACCATTCCGTCGATGTCTTCGAGTACCGTCTGGGCAAACACGCGCAGACGCTCACCGTCGACCGGTTGGAATGGCTCTGCCTATTTCTGCAGATGCAACTCAATTCCCGCAAGGCGGGCCTCTACAGCTACGACGTGAGCACCTCCGCCGGCCGGGTACGCAAATATGTGGAGGCGAGCCGGAGCCTTCGGTCCGCCGATCTGGCAATGCAGTTCGACGACCCGGTCCATCGCGCGTACACCAATGCTTTTCATGATTTCGACGCCGTTTATCATCACGCCCGGGATCCACGGGTCACCGTGGAGTTCGACGTCACCGAGGGCACAGCCGCCGCCGACCGCGCGCCCGTACTGAGCCTGCGTTACCGCAGCGGCAGCGATTCCCTGGACGTCGTCACCACCGGCCGGCTCCCTTTCTTCAGCGTCCTGCGCGAGCACCTGGACAGCTTCTTCGCCGGGCTCCACCGTTTTGCCGAGGGCGCGGCCCCCCTGGGTGAGCTGCTGGCCCTTCCCGCAGATCTGCACCGCCGTTTCGATGCCGAGCTGCACCGGACGCGCGCGCCGTTCCGCGACGACCAGCCCATCCACCGTCTGATCGAGGAACAGGCCGCGCGGTACCCGGAGCACACGGCCGTCGTCCACGAGGGACGTTCCCTCACCTACCGGCAGTTCAACGAAGCGGCCAACCGATTCGCCCGGTTGCTGCGCGAGCGGTACGCACCCGAGCCGGGCGATCTGATCGCGCTGTATCTGGACCGTACCGAGAATCTGCTGATCGCCGCGGTGGCGGTCCTCAAACTGGGCTGCGGCTACGTGCCGTTGGACCTGAACTCTCCCGTCAACCGCACCGCCGGGATCCTGGCCGGCGGCCGGATCGTCCTGGCCGTGAGTGACACCGCCCATTGCGCACGGCTCGACGGAATCCCCGGCACCCTGCCCGTGATCGCCATGGACTCCGACGCGATCGCCGAGGCATGGGCCGGGTACCCGGGCGGGGACATCGGCGCGCCCGTGTCCAGCGGCGACATCGCGTATGTCATCTACACCTCGGGCACGACCGGCAAGCCGAAGGGCGTGGCCGTCGAGCACAAGAGCTATGTGAACATCGCCACCGACATCGGCCGTTGCGTCGACTTCCGGCCGGGCGAGCGGATGCTGGCGGTGACCACCATCGCCTTCGACATCTCCACGCTCGAGATCTTCATGCCCCTGCTGCACGGCGGAACCGTCGTCATGGCGGGCCGCTCCGACCTGCTCGACGTCGGCAAGCTGATCGGCCTGATCGAGCAGGGCGTGTCCATCGTCCAGGCCACGCCCTCGCTGTGGCACTTGATCACCCAGAGCCTGGACGGCAAGCGGCTGCCCATTCGCGCACTGTGCGGTGGCGAGGCGCTCTCCCCCCAGCTCGCCCCCGTGCTGGCCGCGTCCGTCGACACCTGCTGGAACGTCTACGGGCCGACGGAGACCACGGTGTGGTCCACCCGCCGTCTCCTGACACCCGAGGCCCCCGAGCCGCTGATCGGCAAGCCCGTCGCCAACACCCGCTGCTATGTCCTCGACGAGGACATGCAGCCCCTGCCCCCGGGCGTCGTGGGCGAGTTGTTCATCGGCGGCAGCGGGCTGGCCCGCGGCTATCTGGACGAGCCGGAGCTGACGGCGAACGCGTTCGTCGCGCCGCCGCCCGCGCTGAGCCGCAGTGGTCCGGCCGTACCGGAAGAGCGCATCTACCGCACCGGCGACCTGGTCCGTGCGCTGCCGAGCGGGGACCTGGAGTTCATCGGCCGTAACGACTTCCAGGTCAAGCTGCGAGGGCACCGTATCGAGCTCGGCGAGATCGAGAGTGCGCTCAGCGCCCACCCCGCCGTGGAACAGAGCCTCGTCGTCGTCCACCAGCCGGACGCGTCACTGGGCGACGAAGCCCGCTCCCTGGTCGGCTACTACGTCTCCGAGGAGCCGGTCGACAGCGACGAGCTGCGGGATCACCTGGCCTCAGCACTCCCGGAGTACATGATTCCGGCCGTGCTGATCCACCTGGAAAGCATGCCGCTGAACGTCAACGGCAAGGCCGACCGAAGCGCCCTGCCGGACCCCGCGCGGTTCCTGACCCGGGGCTACGTCGCGCCGGCGACCGAACTGGAAACGCGGCTGTGCGGCATCTGGGACCAGGTGCTCGGCAGCGCCGCGAAGGGCGGCCAGTGCATCGGTGTCACCGATGACTTCTTCGGCTTCGGCGGCAACAGCATCCTGGGCATCAAGCTCGTCAACAAGATCAACAGCGAGCTCGGGTCCGACATCCGGATCCGTGACGTCTTCCGCGAGAAGACGATCCGGCGCCTGGCGCCCCTGGTCGCGGCCAGCCTCGGTGACTTCGCCTACCGCGACTTCGTGCTCGACGGCATCGACACCGATCGCCTCCACGAGCCGTTCCCGCTCACCAATGTGCAGCAGACCTACTACCTGGGCCGGTTCAACAGCTTCGAGCTGAGCAGCGTGTCGACGCACGTCTACAGCGAGTTCCGCTACAGCCGGATCGACCACGAGCGGCTCGAGGCGGCCTACAACCGGCTCATCGAGCGGCACCTCGCGCTGCGCACGGTCTTCACCGACGGACAGCAGCGCTTCCTGCCCGAGGTGCCTCACTACCGCATCGCCTTCCACGAGCTGAAGGACCAGCAGGAGCTGGAGCGGCTCCGGGACACGTACTCCCACAAGCTGTACGACCCCGAGCAGTACCCGCTCTTCGACATCGTGCTCAGCCGCCTCGACGGCGTCTACCGGCTGCACATCAGCTTCGACGCGCTCATCATCGACATGGGCAGCTTCGACATCCTCTTCGACGAGTGGGCCCAGCTCTACGCCGACCCGCAAGCCTGCCTGCCCGACCTCGGCATCAGCTACCGCGACTACGTGCTGCGGTACGAGCAGGTCCGTGAGAGCCCGCTCCTGCTCCAGGCCCAGCAGTACTGGCAGGACAAGGCCGACGACTACCACCTCGATCTGAGGCTGCCGCTCAAGGAACGCCCCTCGGCCGTCGACAGCCCCGTCTTCCGGCGCAAGAGCCGGGTGATCCCCACCGCGGTGTGGGGCGAGCTGGCCGCCAAGTGCACCCGGCACGGCATCAGCCCGACCGCGCTCGTCGTCGAGCTGTTCAGCCGGGTGCTCAGCCAGTGGAGCGGCCAGGACCGGCTGTGCATGAACCTCACGCTCTTCAACCGGCTGCCGCTGCACCCCGACATCAACGGCGTCATCGGCGACTTCACGGTCCTGGAGCTCTTCGACTACCGGGCCGAGCGCGACCTGGGCATCGCCGACAAGCTCCGCCGGGTGCACGGCGATCTGCTGCAGGACGTCGACAACAACCTCTTCGACGGTGTCGACTTCCAGCGTCTGCTGAAGATGCACCACTCCATCCCGGTCGGCAAGATCGTGGCTCCCGTCGTCCTGACCAGCACGCTCGGCGCCAAGGGCAATGCGAGCATGTTCGAGCTGCCCCTGGACGACACCTACCAGGGCGTCGACTACTCGATCTCGCAGACCCCGCAGGTGTGGCTGGACAACAAGGCGTACGAGACCGACGAGGGCTTCGTCGCCGAGTGGGACTACGTCGAGCAGCTCTTCGACACCGCCGTCATCGACGCGATGCACGACGGCTACTGCCGTCTCATCGAGCAACTCGCCGCGCTGGACTGGGAGACGGCCCCGTTCCCGTCGCTCCCCGTCCCGGCCGAGGACCTGGCGCTCATCGAGGCGGCCAACGCGCACGACCGGCCGGCGGACGAGCGCACCCTCTTCGGCCTCTACGAGAGCGGGCTGGACGAGGCCGACCGCTCCCGGGCCACCGCCGTCATCGACGCGGCCGCGGGCACCTCCTACACCTACGAGCAGCTCCACCGCGACTCCGTCCGGCTCGCGGGAGCGCTCCTCACCCCCGGCACGCTGGGCGAGGAGCGTGAGACCGTCGCCGTCCTGGCGGAGAAGGGCTACCTCCAGGTGGTCACCACCCTCGCCGTGATGAAGGCGGGCTCGGCGTACGTGCCGATGAACGTGGAGTGGCCCGGCGCGCGTATCGGCGAGGTTCTCGAATCGGCGGGCACGCATGTGCTGTTGGTGTCGCGTGGGCAGTTCGCGCGGGCCGACATACAGGCCCTGGGTTCGGTGTGCCGTCTGCTGGTCATCGAGGACCTCCTGGAACAGGACCAGCCCGGTGCGGACGAGACCTCGCTGCCGGTGGTGGGCCCGGACGACGTCGCCTACGTCATCTTCACCTCAGGATCAACAGGCCGCCCCAAGGGCGTGACCATCAGCCACCGCGGCGCCGTCAACACCCTCCTCGCCGTCAACGAACGCTTCCACATCACACCCCACGACCGCGTCCTGGCCCTGTCCGAACTCAGCTTCGACCTCTCCGTCTACGACCTCTTCGGCACCCTCGCCGCCGGCGCCACCATCGTCTTCCCCGCACAGGAAGAAACCAAGAACCCCACCCACTGGGCCCACCTCGTCGAACACCACCAGATCACCGTCTGGAACAGCGTCCCCCAACTCGCCGGACTGCTCATCGACGAAGGCGGAAACCTCCAATCCCTGAGGGTCTTCCTCCTCAGCGGAGACTGGATCCCCACCAGCCTCCCCGACCGCATCCGCGGGCTCATCCCCCACACCACCGTCATGAGCCTGGGCGGCGCCACCGAAGGCAGCATCTGGTCCATCTGGTACGAGATCGACCACGTCGACCCCGCATGGAACAGCATCCCCTACGGCGTCGCCATGCCCAACCAACGCATGTACGTCCTCAACCCCCAAGGCGAACACTGCCCCACCGGCGTCATCGGCGAAATCCACATCGGCGGCACCGGCGTCGCCCTCGGCTACTGGCACGACGAGAAACTCACCAACGAGCGCTACACCGAACACCCCACCCTCGGCCGCCTCTACCACACAGGCGACCTCGGCCGCTGGACCCCCGACGGACACATCGAATTCATCGGACGCAACGACTTCCAAGTCAAACTCAACGGCTACCGCGTCGAACTCGGCGAAATAGCAGCCAAGCTGACGCGTTTGCCGGGGGTCGACCGTGCCGTGGCCAGGATCCAGCAGGGCGACAAGCACGACCGGCTGGTCGCCTACCTGGTTCCCTCCGCCGACTACGTCTCTCTGGCCGGGGCCGGTGATCCGGACCTCGACAAGCAGACGTTCCTCCTGAGCGGGCACGGCGTGCTGGAGACGGCCTCGCCCGGGTTCCGGCTGGAGCCCCGCCTCGATCCCGCCGCGTACGCCCGGGCCAAGAGCTACCGGCAGTTCCTGGACGACGACATCGAGCCCGAGCCCCTGCACAAGCACTTCTCGGAGGTGGTGGCGTCCGCAGCGCACAGCCCCGCGACGGGCCGGGCGACGCCGGCCCTCGAGGACTGGTCCGCGGTGCTGGGGCAGTTGTCCGCCGTGTCGCTGCCCGACCGGGCGCTGCCGAAGTACCGGTATCCGTCGGCGGGCAGCGCCTATCCGGTGCGTACGTTCGTCCATCTGTCGGGCCGGGCCGAGGGCCCGGTCGGCGGAGACCACTACTATCACCCGCTGACCGGCGAACTGTGTCCGCACGACCTCGCCGCGACGGCCGGTCCGTCGTCCGCGGCCGAGGGCGACGAACTGCACCTGGTGGTCCACTGGCCCGCCATCACCCCCCTCTACGGGGAGCGTGCGCGGCACCTGGCGCTGTTGGAGACCGGGCACATGCTCGCCCTGCTGACCGAGGCCCTGGACGCACGCGGTATCGGGTACGAGGTCCTGCTGGACGAGCGGACGCTCGACGACGAGCACACGATGGTGTGCCGCATCGTCCTGGGAGGCACGGGCGGCTTCGCGCCGGCCCGGCTCGACCTGGCCTGCTTCCTGCGGGAGACCGGCACCACGCACTACGTCGAGCAGGACGGCAGCCGCCGCTACGCGGCCGACGAACTGCCGGTCTTCGACCGCACCAGTGATGTGTACGCGATTCTCCGCCGCGCCCGGTGCCTGCTGACGCTGGAAGGCGGGGGCGGGGTCCACGAGGCGGTGTCGGCCGGCTTCCTCTTCCAGCGGCTGAGCGAGCGGCTGCGTGCCGACGGCATGGGCACCTGCCCGCTGGGGCTGCGCATCACCGAGCACGGCGTCTACACCATGGCCGTCGGGATGGTGGATGAGCCGGCACGCGAGGCCCCGGACAGCCCGGCCGACCCGCAGACGCTGACGGAGGCGGTGACCCGGGAACTGGCCGAGGCGCTGCCCGACTACATGCTGCCCAGCGGTTACGGCGTCCTGGACGCGCTGCCGTTGAGCGCCAACGGAAAGCTGGCCGCCGACCGGCTCCCGCCGGTCGAGTTCGCCGGCGTCCACGTCGAGCCCGCGCCCGGGACCGAACGCACCCTGGCCGAGGCCTGGTCCGACATTCTCGGCCGGCCGGTCACGGCGATCAGCGCGAACGACAGTTTCTTCTCCATCGGCGGCAACTCACTGGCCGCCATGAAGCTGGTGCGCCTGCTCCAGCAGGACCTGGGGTTCGAGCTGAAGCTCCGGGACCTGTATCAGAACGACACGATCCTCAAGCTTGCTGAGCACGTCGGCACGGCCCAGGCGGACGCCGTGCGCGAAGAGGGAGAGCTGTGAACCCCGAGCTGGAACTGCTGAACGACCTCCGGTCCGCCCGCGTTCTCATCTGGAACAAGGGCGACGACCGGCTCGGCTTCTCCTTCCCCCAGGACACCGGCTTCCCCCCGGAGCTGAAGGACCGGGTGAAGGAGCACAAGGAGCGACTGCTCCGCGTCCTGGAGCTGACCGGCATCGACTCCCAGGAGCGCGCCCGGCAGGCCACGCACTACAAGCTGCCGGACGAGGCGCACGACAGGTCGATCCGGACCATCCAGAAGGGCATGTACCTGCAGAGCAGGATCGACGAGCTCGGCTGCACCTACACCATCCCGCTGTTCGTCGAGCTGACCGGCGCCGACGCGGAGTCGGCCGAGCGGGCGGTCCGCGCGCTGCTCGCGGCGGAGCCGATCCTGCGGATGCGCGTCCACGAGGACCTGTCGTACGAGCTGGTGCCGGGGGACGCGTACGAGATCGCCCGCACCCGGGTCACGGCGAGTGAGCTGGACGCCCTGCGGGACGACCGGGCCCGTACGGTCTTTCCGCTCGCCGACGGACATCTGATCCGCCCCGAGGTCATCGAGCTGACCGACTCCCCCACGGTGACGGTGGCCCTGACGCACCACCACATGCTGTCGGACGCCTACTCGATGGAGCTGCTCGCCGCCCGGCTGGCCTCGATCCACGACGCTTTGGCGCGCGGCACCGACCCGACCGGCGTGGGCGAGGCCACCCCGGCCCTGAACTATTTCGACCTCGTGGCGCAGCAGCGGATCGAGCTGGCCCGGCCGGAGTACACGGCCACCCGCGACAGGCTCGCCGACCGGTTGGCCGCCGCCGGGAAGCTGCGCCTGCGGCGCAACCCCGCGCGCGGGGCCGACAACCGGGCCGGGACCCTCGACTACGCGCTCGCACCGGAGACCCGCCGGGCGCTGTCCGAGCTGGCCGGGCAGCACGGGCTGAGTCTGTACTCGCTGCTGTTCACCGGTCTGTACCAGACGCTGAGCAGCTTCGCCGGCGGCCAGCACGACTTCGCCGTCGGCATCACCGTCGCGAACCGGCCGCCCGCTTTCCAGTCCGCTGTCGGCCCGTTCATCAACACACTGCCGCTGATACCGGAGTTCCGGGGCGGTGACCGCTTCCTGGACAACGCGCGCCGGGTCAACGAGGCGGTCATCGACCTCAATCAGCACCACCAGCTCAATCTGGACATGCTGACCGGCGCCCTGCCGGGCGGCGCCGCGGACCTGGCCGACGTGCTCCAGGTCCTCTTCACCATGCACAACTTCGCCCCGGTGGAGAAGGCGGGCACCGCCCCCGGCCACCGCGTGCTGCCCTACCGTGATCTCGCGGAGAAGTTCGGCATCTCGGTCATCGCCAAGGAGGACGGCGACCGGGTCACCTTCACGGTCACCTACGCCGAGGCGCGCTACGAGCGCGACTACGTGCGGGCGCTCTTCGACACGTACCTCACCGTGTTGCGCTCGGCGGCGGCCACGCCGGACGAGGTCACCGACCGCCTGGACCTGGTGGATCCCGAAGGGCTGCGGCAGATCGCGGAGTGGAACCGCACCGAGTGGGACCACGGCACCGTGCAGACCGCGGTCGAGATGTTCGAGCGCCAGGTGCGGCGGACCCCGGACGCCCCCGCCGTGATCTACCGCGACCGGGTGCTGAGCTACCGCGAGCTGAACGAGAGCGCCAACCGGCTGGCCCACCTGCTCACCGAGCGGCACGGGGTCTCCGTCGGCAGTCTGGTCTGTCTGCTGCTCGACCGCAGTGAGCACATGCTGATCGCGGTTCTGGGCGTCATGAAGGCCGGCGGCGCCTATGTGCCCGTCGACCCCGGCTCACCGCACGAGCGGATCCGGTTCATCCTCTCCGACACCGGCAGCCCGCTGCTGCTCACCGACGAGCGCAACGCGGCCGGCTGCCACGACGCCGCACTGCCGGTGGCCGTGCTGTCCGTCGACGGCGCCGCCGACGAGCTGGCCGCACAGCCCTCCGGCGACCTGGGTCTGCCGCTCACCGGGGCCGATCTCGCGTACGTCATCTACACGTCCGGCACCACCGGAAAGCCCAAGGGCGTGCTGTGCGAACACGGCGGTCTGGTCAACCGCATCCAGTGGATGAACCGGGCGTTCCCGCTCGACCCCTCGGACCGCGTACTGCAGAAGACGTCGTATGTCTTCGACGTGTCGGTGTGGGAGCTGTTGTGGGCCAACTGGTTCGGTGCGGCTGTCGTCTTCGCCGAGCCCGAGGACCACAAGGACCCCTATGCGCTGATGGAGCTCGTCGAGCGGGAACACATCAGCGTCATGCACTTCGTGCCCTCGATGTTCAGCGCCTTCCTGGAGACGGTGGAGGCCTCCGCCGGACCCGTCCGGCAGGGGCTGGCGAGCCTGCGCTACCTCTTCTGCAGCGGCGAGGAGCTCAAGCTCGCGCAGGTGCGCGCCACGCACGCGCTGCTGCCGGATGCGCGTCTGCACAATCTGTACGGCCCGACCGAGGCGTCCATCGACGTCCTGCACCACCCCTGCACCGACCCGGCGATCGACACCGTGCTCATCGGTACGCCGATCGACAACACGCAGGCGTACGTGCTCAACCCGGCCCGCAGGCCCCTGCCCGTCCAGGCGATCGGTGAGCTGTACCTGGGTGGCGCCGGTCTGGCGCGCGGGTACCTCAACCGGCCCGAGCTCACCGCCGAACGCTTCGTCGAGAACCCCTTCGGTGACGGGCGTCTGTACCGCACGGGCGACCTCGTACGGCGACTGCCGGACGGGTCCATCGCCTTCATCGGCCGCGACGACTTCCAGGTCAAGATCCGCGGCTACCGCATCGAGCTCGGCGAGATCGAGGCGGCCCTGGCCCGGTACCCCGGCGTCAAGCAGGGCATCGCCCTGGTCCAGCAGCCCGACCCGCAGCGGCCCGAACACAAGTACCTGGTGGGCTACTACGTCGCGGACCGCCCGTTGGACGAGACCGCCATGGCGGGTGCGCTGCGTGCGAGCCTGCCGTCCTACATGGTCCCCAGCGCCCTGGTACACCTGTCGTCCCTGCCCGTGACCGTCAACGGCAAGCTCGACCGCAAGGCGCTGCCCGACCCCGGTCCCTCCGACGCCGGCCAGGAGCACATCGCACCCCGCACCGCCCTGCAGGAGCGGCTCCGCGAGCTGTGGGCCGCGTGCCTGGGCCTGCGCCCCGACGACGTGGGCATCCGCGACGACGCGACCCGGCTGGGCATGGACAGCATCGTCGCCATCCGGCTGGCGAGCCGGCTGCGCCGCCAACTCGATCTGGCGATCAGCGTCCGGGACGTGTTCTCCCTGCCGACCATCGAGCAGTTCGCCGACTTCGTCGAAAGCCGCCAGGACGCCGCGGCAGCGCCGCGAGCCGATGTACTCACCGAGCAGGGGACCCTGGCGGGCGAGCTGGAGCTGCTTCCCGTCCAGTCCTGGTTCTTCGGCCAGGAGTTCACCCGGCCCGAGCACTGGAACCAGGCGTTCGTGGTCCGTGCGCCCGAGCTGTCGCTGCCGCGGCTGGAGTCCGCCCTGCGCGCACTCGTCGCCCGCCACGACGCCTTCCGGCTGCGCTACCGCGGCACCACACAAGCCTATGAGCCCGGCGCCCCGTTCCCGGGCTTCAACGTCCTCGACGTGCGCGGGCTGCCCGGCGCCGAAGGCACCCCCGAGTTCACCGAGGCCCTGCACCGGACACTGACCGGATGGCAGCGCGGCTTCGACCTCGAACACGGACCCGTGTACGCCCTCGGCTATCTGCACGGCTACGCCGACCACACCAGCCGGGTGTTCTTCGCCCTGCACCACCTGATCACGGACACGGTCAGCTGGCGGATCCTGGCCGAGGACCTGCGCGCGCTGTACGAGGGGCAGCAGCTCGGCGAGAAGGGCACCAGCTTCCGGCAGTGGACCGGCGCGGTCTCCGCGTACGCGCACGAGCGGCCGGAGCAGAGGGCCTACTGGGAGGACCTGCTCAGCGACTTCCGGCCGGACGAGCAGGACCGGCCCGGCTCCACGGCGGCCCACACCGAGCAGTTCGCCCTGAGCGAGCAGGACACCCGGGACCTGCTGGGACCGGCGCACCGCGCGTACCACACGCACGTCGACGACCTTCTGCTGACCGCCCTCGGCCGGGCCCTGGAGGCCGTCGGCGGCGGGCGCACCCATCACGTCATGCTCGAAGGCCACGGGCGCGAGGACATCGGCCCCGCGCTCGACGTCACCGGCACCATGGGATGGTTCACCACCCTGTACCCGGTGCGGCTGCCCTTGGGCGACGACATCGGCGAGAGCGTGCGGAGCGTCAAGGAGAGTCTGCGCGCGGTGCCCGACAAGGGCATCGGTTTCGGCCCGCTCGTCGGCTACCGGGACCACGCGCTTCCCCACATCTGGTTCAACTACCTGGGCCGGCTCGACGGCGAGCAGACGGGTGCCGGCGACTGGCAGCTCGTGATGGAGGACAGCGGCGAGACCATGCCGCCGTGCAACACGTCCGACGCGCTGCTGTCCGTCTTCGCCTACGTGACCGAGGACCGGCTCCGGGTCCGTGTCGACAGCCGGCTGGCCACCGAGTACACCGGCGCGCTGGCCCGGGCCCTCGAAGCCGCTCTCGCCGAGGTCGTCGGCCACTGCACGGGCCGGACGGCCACGCTCTACACGCCCAGCGACTTCCGCGAGGTCCGCGGCGAGGCCGATCTGACGGCCCTGCCCGCGGGCATCGGCGCGGACCCGGGCGGCTGGTTCGACATGACCGAGATCCAGAAGGCGTATCTCGTCGGCAGGCTCGGCAACTACGAGATCGGCAACGTCGCCAACCACGTCTACAACGAGTACCTGTACCGGGACCTGGACACGGACCGGCTGGCGGACTCGGTCCGGCGGCTCGTCGCCGAGTGCGACGTACTGCGCACCGTCTTCTCCTACGACCGGCTCCAGCAGCGGGTGCTCGACGCCGCGGACGTCCCGCCCTTCGAACTCGTGGTCAACGACTTCACCGCGCACGACTACGACGAGTCGAAGCTGACCGCCGTCCGGGAGCGGCTCTCGCACCGGCTCTACGACCCGGAGCGGTTCCCGCTGTTCACCCTGGAGGTGAGCCGCTTCAAGGACCGCTGCGTGCTGCACTTCAGCTGGGACCTGATCATCCTCGATGTGCAGAGCAGGCTCGCCGTCCTGCGTCGCCTCGATGACATCTACCGGGGCGCGGAGCGGCGTGCGGAACTGCCGCGGGCGAGCTTCAAGGACTACCAGGACTACACCGGCCTGCTGAAGAACTCGCAGTGGTACGCGGACGACCGCGCCTACTGGCAGGACCGGCTGGCCGGCATGCCGCTGCGGTGCACCCTGCCGTTCAAGGAGTCGCCGGACGCCGTCGACCACCCGCGCTTCGAGGAGCACACCCTCCACGTCGCCCCCGACGTCTGGGACCGGTTCAAGGAACAGGCACGGCAGCACGGGGTGTCCACGTCGTCCGTCCTGCTGAGCCTGTTCGGCAGCGTGATCTCCTACTTCTCCGGGGCCCGTGAGTTCCCGCTCACCCTCACGCTGTTCAACCGCCATCCGGTCCTGGAGGACATCGATTCCCTCCTCGGCAACTTCACCTCGACCGTGCTGTTCCACTACGTCGACGAAGGCGCCGACATCGCGTCGCTGACCCGCCGCACCCACGACACGCTGTGGGAGGACATCAGCCACGCCCTGTACTCGGGCGTGGAGGTCCAGCGTGATCTGAGCAGGCTGCACGGTCTGGACACGACCAAAGCGGTCTCGCCGATCGTGTTCACCGGCGTGATGGGCAACGAGACCCGTGACTTCGAACGCGCGGCCTACCTGGACGACAGTGAATTCGTCGAGGAGCGCCACTGGAGCGCACAGACCTCGCAGGCATGGATCGACCTCCAGGCGATCGAGGTCGACAGCGGCTTCATGAGCAAGTGGCTGTACGTCGAGCAGCTCTTCGACCGTGATTTCATCGAGCACCTCAACCGGCTCTACTGCCTGCTCATCGAGCGTCTCGCGGACGGCGACTGGGAAGCCGGGCTGCCCAGGGACCGGTATCTCCCCGACACCGACCGCGCCCTGGTCGCGGCGGCGAACGCCTTCGACGGCGAGGCCTGCGAGCAGACGATGTTCGGTCTCTACGAGGAGCGGTGCCGCACCGAGGGCCGGGAGGGGGCGACGGCCGTCATCGACGCCGGGACCGGTCGTACGCACACCTACGGCGAGCTGATCGAGCAGAGCCGTACGCTCGCCCTGCGGCTGCGCACGGAGCTCGGCGACGCCTCCGGTGAGCGGCTCGCCGGCGTCCTCGCGGAGAAGGGCCACAGCCAGGTGCTGGCCACCGCCGCGGTCATGAAGGCCGGCCTCGGCTATCTGCCGTTGCACGTCGACTGGCCGGCCGGCCGGATCGAGGAGATCCTCGCCCAGGCCGACGTGCGTACGGTGTTGGTGTCGCGTGGGCAGTTCGCGCGGGCCGACATACAGGCCCTGGGTTCGGTGTGCCGTCTGCTGGTCATCGAGGACCTCCTGGAACACCACACCAATGCGGAAGAGTCATCGCTGCCGGTGGTGGGCCCGGACGACGTCGCCTACGTCATCTTCACCTCAGGATCAACAGGCCGCCCCAAGGGCGTGACCATCAGCCACCGCGGCGCCGTCAACACCCTCCTCGCCGTCAACGAACGCTTCCACATCACACCCCACGACCGCGTCCTGGCCCTGTCCGAACTCAGCTTCGACCTCTCCGTCTACGACCTCTTCGGCACCCTCGCCGCCGGCGCCACCATCGTCTTCCCCGCACAGGAAGAAACCAAGAACCCCACCCACTGGGCCCACCTCGTCGAACACCACCAGATCACCGTCTGGAACAGCGTCCCCCAACTCGCCGGACTGCTCATCGACGAAGGCGGAAACCTCCAATCCCTGAGGGTCTTCCTCCTCAGCGGAGACTGGATCCCCACCAGCCTCCCCGACCGCATCCGCGGGCTCATCCCCCACACCACCGTCATGAGCCTGGGCGGCGCCACCGAAGGCAGCATCTGGTCCATCTGGTACGAGATCGACCACGTCGACCCCGCATGGAACAGCATCCCCTACGGCGTCGCCATGCCCAACCAACGCATGTACGTCCTCAACCCCCAAGGCGAACACTGCCCCACCGGCGTCATCGGCGAAATCCACATCGGCGGCACCGGCGTCGCCCTCGGCTACTGGCACGACGAAAAACTCACCAACGAGCGCTACACCGAACACCCCACCCTCGGCCGCCTCTACCACACAGGCGACCTCGGCCGCTGGACCCCCGACGGACACATCGAATTCATCGGACGCAACGACTTCCAAGTCAAACTCAACGGCTACCGCGTCGAACTCGGCGAGATCGAGAGTGCCCTCTCCCAGGACCCGCGCATCTCCCAGAGCGTCGTCCTCATCAAGGAGTACGACACCGCGGCCGATCGCCGTCGGCAGGCTCTCGTCGGTTACTACGTCTCCGACACCGCACTCGACCCCGCTCCCCTGCTGGAGCGGTTGTCCGGGAGCCTGCCCGCGTACATGGTCCCCGAGGCGCTGGTGCACCTGCCCGAGCTGCCGTTGAGCCCCAACGGCAAGCTGGACCGCAAGGCCCTGCCCGACCCCGGGACCGCACACGCCGCCGAGCACGTCCCGCCGCGCTCCGAGCGCGAGCGGCAGCTGCGCGACGCGTGGGCCGAGGTGCTGGGCATGCCGCGGGAGCGGCTCGGCATCACCGTCGACCTGATGCACCTGGGCATGGACAGCATCGTCGCCATCCGACTGGTGAGCCGGCTGCGCAAGGAGCTCGGGCTGCGGGTCAGTGTGCGCGATGTCTTCGCCCACCGCACCATCGAGCGCTTCCACGACCGGGTGGTGGCCACCGCCGGGTCCGGCGCCGGGCCCGCGGTACGGACCGAACAGGGCACCCTGGAGGGGGACGCGCCCCTGCTGCCCGTCCAGTCGTGGTTCTTCGCCCAGGACTTCCCCCGGCCCGGGCACTGGAACCAGTCCTTCCTGGTCCGCACGCCCGAACTGGCACTCCCCCGGCTGGAAAAAAGCCTGCGCGCCCTGGTGGCCCACCACGACGCGTTCCGACTGCGCTACGACCTGGCCGCACCGGGCGGGCCACGGCAGTACTACGACACCGCGGCTGATTTCCCCGGGGTGCGGGTGCTCGACGTGCGCGACCTGCCCGGCGGTGAGGGAACCGCCGAGTTCGACGCCGCTGTGGAAAGCGCTCTGACCGCATGGCAGAGCGGCTTCGACCTGGCGAGCGGGCCGACGTACGCCTTCGGCCTTCTGCACGGCTACGCCGACGGCAGCAGCCGGGTGTTCTTCGCCCTGCATCACCTGATCGTCGACACCGTCAGCTGGCGGATACTCGCCGAGGACCTGCGCGCGCTGTACGAGGGACAGCAGCTCGGGAAGAAGGGCACCAGCTACCGGCAGTGGACCGACACGGTCGCCGCGCATGCCGAGCGGCACGCGGACGAGCGCGGCTACTGGGAGGGCCTGCTCGCCGACATGGACGAGGCCCCGGTCCTGCGACAGGACACCGGAGCACCCGTCGAGATCGGGATCTCCCTGGACGCCGAGCGCACCGCGCTGCTGCTGGGCGAGTGCCAACGCGCGTACCGCACCCGCATCGACGAGTTCCTGCTCACCGCCTTCGGCCAGGCGCTGACCGAGCTGACCGGCCGGTCCGTCAGTCATCTGATGGTCGAGGGCCACGGGCGCGAGGAACTCGACGCGGGCGCGGACGTCAGCCGTACTCTCGGCTGGTTCACCACGCTCTACCCGGTGCGCCTGGAGGCGGGCGGCGCACCGGCGGACGCCCTGAAGTCGGTCAAGGAGAGCGTGCGGGCGGTCCCCGCCAAGGGCATCGGCTTCGGGCCGCTGGTCGGGTACGCGCGCGAGCTTCCCCAGGTCTGTTTCAACTACCTCGGCCGGCTCGACGCCGACGAGCACGGCGACTGGCAGACGGTCGACGGACCCAGTGGTGACTGGCTGCACGAGGCCAACCTGCTGCCGTACACGGTCTCCGCGGCCGGCATGGTCGTCGGCGGCCGGCTGCGGTTCACGCTGCTCAGCAGGCTGCCGCGGCAGGACACGGAGCGGTTGGCCCGCGCGTTCGAGGAGCGGCTGGCGGCGCTGGTCGAGCTGACGGCGCACAGCCCGCGCACCTACCTGACGAGCAGCGACATCGACGGCCTGCTGCCTCAGGAGCACCTGGACCGGTTGCAGGCGGACGGCGAGCTGGACGGGGTCTTCGCGGCCAGCAGCCTCCAGCAGGGCTTCATCCACCATGCCCTGAGCCAGGGCGACGTCGACGACGCCTATCGCGTCCAGGCTGTCTGGGACTACCACGGGGCCATCGACCCCGAGCTGCTCCGGCAGGCGTGGGAGCAGGCACAGCAGGCTCTCAGCGCGCTGCGGCTGCGTTTCGACTGGCTGCACGAGATGGTGCAGGTCATCGACCGGCGGTCCCGGCTGACTTGGGAGTTCGTGGACCTGGGCGACCACCCGGACCCCGCCGCGGCCTTCGAGGAGCTGCTGGAGCGCGACCGCGGCATCCCCTACGACCTCGGCACGAGCGGTCTGTTCAGGGTGTACCTGGTCAAGCGGGGGCCGGAGCACTTCACCTGTGTGCTCAACACCCATCACGCGATCCTCGACGGCTGGAGCAGCCCGCTGCTGCTGCGGAACGTGCACGCGTGCTACCTCGCGCTGTGCGACGGCGAGCCGGCGGTGCTCCCGGCGGAGAACTACGCGGGGATCCAGCGCCATCTGCACCGGCACGCCCGTGACCACGAGGCGTTCTGGCGCGGCTACGTGGCGGACGCCGAGGGAGGATGCGATCTCGGGGGGCTGCTGACCGCCGGGTCCCGCCACATCGACCTCGGCACCTACAAGCACATACAGCGCCAGGAGCAGCGTTCGCTGTCCCTGCGACCGGAGCTGCTCGCGGCGCTGCGGTCCGTCGCCCGGACCTTCGGGGTCACCTCGAACGCCGTGCTGCAGTACGCCTGGCACAAGGTGCTGAGCGTCTACGGCCACTGCGACACCACCGTGGTGGGCACGGTGCTGGCCGGGCGTGATCTGCCGGTGGACGGGATCGACACCTCGGTCGGCCTCTACCTGAGCACCGTCCCGCTGATCGCCCGGCACGACACCGGTGCCGACAGTCTGATCGAGGAGATCCAGCGGCTGCAGGAGGACATCCACGAGGTGGGACGGCGCAGCACCGTCGACCTCGCGGCGCTGCAGCCGGGCGGTCGCCGGCTGTTCGACAGCCTCTTCATCAACGAGAGTTATCCCGCGGTCGAAGATGCCGAGCACGAGCGGCTGCTGCGTCCGCGGTTCCGGTTCCGCTACCAGAAGCGGGACTACCCGCTGGTGGTGTCGGTCGCGGAGAAGGACGACGAGGTGGTGCTCACGCTGGACTACGCGGGTGAGCTCTTCGAGCCCGCGACGGTGCAGCGGCTGCTGAGGGGGATGGAGTCGGTTCTCGATCACGTCGCCCGCGCCCCGGAGAGCTCCCCGGCGGACCTGGAACCGGCCGGTGCCGGCGGGACCGACGCGCAGCGACAGTGGAACGACTCGGGCGTCGCCGAGCCCGCCGAGCCCGTCATCCACCGTGCCTTCGAAGCACAGGCCGCCCGCACCCCCGACGCGCCGGCCGTCACCCACGACGGCCGGACGTTGACCTACGCGCAGGTCAACGCCGCCGCCAACCGGTTGGCACGCGTGGCCCGGCAGCAGGTGCCGACCGCACCGGAGGAGCCCGTCCTGCTGCTCCTCGACCGCGGGGTGGACACGCTGATCGGCCTGCTCGCGGTGCTGAAGGCCGGAGCGGCCTATGTGCCGCTCGACCCCGGCTACCCCGACGAGCGCACCGCGCGCATCGTCGAGGGCTGCGGTGCCCGGCTGCTGCTCACCCACGCCCGGCACCGGGAGCGGCTGCGGGCGTGCCACCCCACGCTGACCGTGATCGCCGTGGACGACCCGCTGACCGAGGCGGCATGCGCCGCGGAGAGCGGCGACGACCTGGACGTGGCGGTCGGCGGGGACGCACTGGCGTACATCCTCTACACCTCCGGCACCACCGGGCAGCCCAAGGGCGTGATGGTCGAGCACCTGGCCTTCACCTCCACGGTGGCGGCCATGCGCCGACGGCACTTCCCGGACGCCGGGGCCCTGCACACCTACAGCCTGACCAACTACGTCTTCGACATCTTCGGGCTCGAATACGGGCTGACGCTGCTCGGCGGCGGCAGTGTGGTCATGGGCGACCACCTCTTCGAGGAGCTGGACTGCGCGGCGTACGACTTCGTGCAGATGACGCCCAGCCTGCTGGAGATGAAGCTCCAGGCGCTGCGTGGCCTGTCCGGCACCCGGCTGCTGGTGGGCGGTGAACGGCTCGAACGGCGCCTGCTGCACGCGGCGTTGGAGCACTGCGCGCGCGTGGTGAACGTCTACGGCCCGACCGAGACCACCATCTGGTCCACGTCCCGGGAATACGTCGCGGGCGCGACGGACGACCCGATGGTGACGATCGGCCGGCCGCTGCCGAACGAGCAGGCGCACGTCCTCGACGCGCGGCTGCGGCCGCTGCCCGTGGGGGCGGTCGGTGAGCTGTATCTGAGCGGCGGCGCGCTGGCCCGGGGCTACTTCGGCGACCCCGGTCTGACCGCCGAGCGCTTCGTCGAGAGCCCGCACGAGGGCCACGGACGCCTCTACCGCACGGGCGATCTGGCCCGTCGGCTGGACGGCGGCGAGATCGAGTTCGTCGGCCGCGTCGACACCCAGGTCAAGCTGCGTGGCCACCGCATCGAGCTGGGCGAGGTGGAGAGCGCGCTGTCGGCCCACCCGGGCGTACGGCAGAGCGCGGTGATCATCGGAACGTTGGACGGTGGTACGGACACCTCCGCCGCCGCACAGAGCCTGATCGGCTACTACGTCGCCGAAGCGGCCCTGGACGAGGAGGCCCTCCAGGCCCATCTGGCCGGTCTGCTGCCGGAGTACATGCGCCCCGGTGCCCTGGTGCACCTGACCGAGCTGCCGCTGTCGTACAGCGGCAAGCTCGACACCAAGGCGCTCCCGCGGCCGCGCCGCGGGCGTGCCACCGCGTCCGTGGCCCCGGCCGGGGAGACGGAGCTGACGCTGGCCCGGCTGTGGCAGGACGTGCTCGGTCTGGAGCGGGTGGGCGTGCACGACCGCTTCTTCGAGGTGGGCGGCAACTCCATTCTGCTGACCAAGCTGCACGCCCGGCTGCCGGAGGAGATCCGGCGGCAGGTCAGCCTGACCGAGATGTTCGCCCACCCGACCATCGCCTCCCTCGCCGCCCACGTCGGCGGAGGCCGTGACGAGGCCCGGCCGCGCCGCGAGCCGGAGGTGCGCGGGGCCGCGGGGACCGGTGGCCGGGACATCGCGATCATCGGCATGGCCGGGCGTTTCCCGGATGCCGACACCCTGGAGGAGTACTGGCGGAACCTGACCGCCGGCCATGAGTCCGTCGTCCACTACAGCCGGGAGGACCTGCTCGCGGCCGGTGTGCCCGAGTCCGAGCTCGACCGGCCCGGATACGTACGGGCCCAGAGCGCCCTGCGGGACATCAAGGGCTTCGACGCGGCCTTCTTCGGCTACTCCCGCCGGGAGGCCGAGACGATGGACCCGCAGCACCGGGTGTTCCTGGAGTGCGCCTGGCACGCGCTGGAGGACGCGCACTGCGACCCGTACGCCTACGGCGGCGACATCGGGCTGTACGCGGGTGCGGGGCAGAACGACTACGCCACCGGTCACGTCCTGCCCGGCCTCGGCGATGCCGATCTGGCCACCCGCTACCAGGCGATGATCAACAATCAGGCGAACTTCCTGGCCACCAAGGTCGCCTACAAGCTCGATCTGACCGGCCCGGCGGTGACCGTGCAGACCGCCTGCTCCACCTCGCTGGTCGCGGTGCACCAGGCGTGCGTCGCGCTGCTCGCGGGTGACTGCGACATCGCCCTGGCCGGTGGTGTGTCGATCGGCAAACTGGGCAAGGAGGGCTACCTCCATCAGGAGGGCATGGTGTTCTCCCCCGACGGCGCCTGCCGGGCCTTCGACGAGGCGGCGCAGGGCACCATCGAGGGGCAGGGCGTCGGCATCGTGGTGCTCAAACCGCTCGACCGGGCGCTCGCCGACCAGGACCCCATCCGTGCCGTCATCAAGGCGACGGCCATCAACAACGACGGCCAGAACAAGATCGGGTACACCGCGCCCAGCCAGGCGCGGCAGGCAGCGGTGATCCGCCGCGCCCATGAGAGGGCCGGCATCGACCCGTCGACGGTCGGCTATGTGGAGGCGCACGGCACGGGCACCGCGCTCGGCGATCCCATCGAGGTGGCCGCCCTGCGGGAGGCGTTCGGTCCGGACGACGGCACGCCCCGGAGCGTCGCGCTGGGCTCGGTGAAGACCAACATCGGCCATCTCGACGTCGCGTCCGGTATCGCCGGGCTGATCAAGGCGGTGCTGTGCCTGGAGCACCGCACCCTGGTCCCCACCCTCCACCACACCGCCCCCAACCCACGGCTCGAGCTGGAGAAGGGCCCGTTCCACGTCACCACCGCGTGTACACCGTGGACGAGCGAGCACCCGGTGCTGCGGGCCGGCGTCAGTTCCTTCGGGATCGGCGGTACCAACGCCCATGTCGTACTGGAGGAGGCACCGGAGTCCGCACCGCCGGCCCGGGGACACGATCCCGTACGGGCACAGCGGTTGCTGACGGTGTCGGCGCCCACCGTGGAAGCGCTCGGGCAGCAGGCACGGGCCCTGGCCGGATACCTGACCGAGCATCCCGATGTCCCGCTCGAGCACGTGGCGTACACCCTGCACACCGCCCGGCACCGCTTCCCGTACAACCGGGTGGTCGTCGGCGGCGACCGGCAGGAGCTCGTCGACCGTCTGACGGCCGAGGAGCGGGAGCCGATCGCGTGGCGTGCGGACCGCCCAGCGGTGTTCATGTTCCCCGGGCAGGGCGCTCAGTACCAGGGGATGGGGCAGGCGCTCTACGACGCGGAGCCCGCCTTCCGGTCCCACGTCGACCGCTGTCTGCAGATCATCCGCCCGCATCTGCCCGAAGGGGTCGACGAAGCCGATCTGCTGGGCCGGACCGCGCGGGTGGGGGACACCCGGTTCACGCAGATCGCCCTGTTCATCGTCGAATACGCGCTGGCGCGGTGGTTCATGGACCTCGGGGTCCGGCCGGCCGCGATGATCGGGCACAGCCTGGGCGAGTACGTGGCCGCCTGTCTGGCGGGCGTGTTCTCGCTGGAGGACGCGATGACGCTGGTCCTGGAGCGCGGCCGGCTGCTCGCGGGCACCGCCCCGGGGGCGATGCTCGCCGTGCCGCTGCCCGCCGGGCAGGTGCTGCCGCGGGCGCGGCGGCTCGGCCTGGACCTGGCCGTGGTCGACGACGCCGGCAGCTGTGTGGTCTCCGGTCCGCCGTCGGCCGTCGACGCGCTGGCAGCGGAGCTGTCGGCCGACGGTGTCGCGGGCAGGAGGGTCGCCGTGTCCCATGCCTTCCACTCCCGGCTGCTCGACCCGGTGCTGGAGGAGTTCGCCGCGGTGCTGGGCCGGATCGAGCTGCGCAGGCCCACGATCCCGTACCTCTCCAACCTGACCGGTGACTGGGCCGACCCCGACCGGGTCCGCACGCCCGAGTACTGGACGGCGCAGCTGCGCGGGACGGTGGAGTTCCACCGTGGGCTGACCACGCTGTACGGCTCGGAGACCGCCCGGGGCGGCGTCCTCCTCGAACTGGGACCCGGGCGGATCCTGAGCCGGCCGGCACGCCGGCACCCGGACCGCGCCGAGCACCTGGTGGTGGCGGCCATGCCCCGGGCCGGGCAGCAAGGCGAGGAGCCGGCCGTGGCGCTGACGGCGCTGGGAACGGCGTGGGCCGCCGGCGTCGGTGTCGACGCGTCGGCGTTCCACGGCCTGACGGCCCGGGACCGGGTGCGGCTGCCCGGCTACGCCTTCGACCGGCAGGAGCACTGGATCGACCGTCCGGGAACGGCGGACCGGCCCCAGGCGCCGGCGCGGATGGTGGAGCCGGTGGCGCCCGGCGCCGAGGACGAGGTGAGCGACGTCGTCGCGGAGGCCTGGCGCGCGGTCCTGGGCGTCGACGACGTCCGGCCCGACGACGACTTCTTCGCGCAGGGCGGGGACTCGCTGGCCGCGGTGCAGCTCGTGGCGCGGATCCGGGAACGGGTCGGCATCCGGGTGGAGTTCATGGAGCTGGAGCAGCCGACGCCGCAGGCCCTCGCGTCGCGGCTGGCCGAGCACCTCGACGGCCGGTACACGCCGGAGGCCACCGCCGGGGCCGTGGTCGTCATCAAGAAGGGCGACCCGCAGTCGCGCCCGCCCCTGGTCCTGGTGCACCCGATCGGCGGCGACGTGTACTTCTACCGGGATCTCTCGGCCTGCCTGCCGGACGACCAGGCGGTGTACGCGGTCCGCTCCCCGATGCTCGACGGCACCGCGGAGTTCACCACGGTCGAGGCCATGGCGGCCCATTACCTGGAGCAGCTGGAGGACTTCGGTCTCAAGGCCCCGTACCGGCTCGGGGGTTCCTCCTTCGGCGGCATCGTCGCGTACGAGATGGCACAACAGCTCGACGCCCGCGACGGGTACCGGCCGGAGGTGGCCCTCATCGACAGCCCGGCCCGCGGCAATCTGCCCGCCGACATGACCGGCCAGGACATCATCGACTATCTGCTCCGCTACGGCCTGGCACGGCTGGACTTCTCGATGGCGGAGCTCGAAGCCCTGGACACGGTCGAGGGGAAGATCGGCTACATCGCGGAGAAGGCACGCGGCACGGAGTTCGAGGACATGCTCTCCGCCGACTTCCTGCCCCGCTACATCCACGCCTGGCAGCGGCACAGCCAGGCCATGCACGGGTACGTCCCGCGCCCGTACTCCGGCGACCTCGTGTTCTTCTCGCACCAGGAGGAGATCCCGCAGTTCCCGGCGGGCCAGGCCCCGCGCTGGCGGGAGCTGGCGCGCGGCGGCTGGACGCAGGTGCCGGTGTCCGGCAACCACCTGAGCATGAACGGCCTGCCCCATGTGGCGACGATCGGCGCCCACCTCGCGAAGACCCAGGGAGAACACAGTGAGTGAGAAGACGGCCGGCGCGATGTGCGACGTCCCCGGTGGCAGGATCTGGTACGAGATACTCAACGCCGGCGCCCCCGGAACGCCGGTGGTGACCGTCCACGGCGGACCCGGCACCCCGCACGACTATCTGCGTCCGCTGGCGGACCTGCTGCCGGGCCATCCCGTCGTCGTGTACGACCAGCTGGGCTGCGGCCGCTCGGCGGGGCCCACGGACCCCGGCCTGTGGCGCCTGGAGCGCTTCGTCGACGAACTCGACGCACTGCTGGGTGCCCTGGGCCTGGAGCGCTTCCATCTGCTCGCGCATTCCTTCGGCACGATGATCGCCTGTGACTTCGTCCTGCGGGGCGGTCCGCGCCGCCCCGACCGGCTGGTCCTTCTCTCGCCGGTGCTGAACGTCCGCAAGTACGAGGACGACATGCGGCAGCTGCTCTTCAGGCTCCCGGCACAGACGGCCCAGGCACTCAGCGACGGCCTGCGGACGGGGCGGTACGACACACCCGCGTTCGCGGAGGCGGCGATCGTCTTCGCCGAGCGGCACATGTGCCGCACCGACTGGCCGGACGTACTCATGGACGCAACCTTCGGCACCGCGGCGCACGTGCGCGACGCCATGTGGGGCCGCACGGAGTTCCAGCTGACGGGCAGTCTGCGGTCGTACGCGCCTGCCGGGCAGCTGGCCGGGCTGGGGCCCGGCACCCTGCTCGTCTGCGGGGAGCACGACTTCGTGCCCCCGCGGGCCTGCCAGGCGTACGCGCGGGCGATCCCCGGCGCGGACGCCGTGATCATTCCGGATGCGTCACACATGCCGCATCTGGAGGAACCGAAGCTGTTCGCCGAGGAACTGCTGGCCCGCATCGGTGACTTCGCAGGTCAAAAATGACTTGTGGGACCAAGTGGCCGCGTGCTTACGTTGGGGCGACAGCCTCGACTCCCAGAAGGGGACACGGTGCAACCGGCGTTATCTGCCGCAGGTGGTGCGAGGGCGAGCCGCAGGCCTCTGAACGCCCACACCATCTGGTGGCCCTTGGTCCGAAGACCGGTGCCGGCGCATCGCTGAGTCCTGCCGACCGCGGCAGGACTCGGCTCGGCGTGTCCGCAGTCCCTGTCCCTTCAGGTCCGTCCCTCATGAGGCCATGAACAAACACAGATTTCTGCCTGCCCTGCTCGTCATCACCCTCATCGGCACGATCATGGAACTCGACATGTCCGTGCCGAGCTTCCCGGACATCGCCGAGGCCTTCGACACCTCCGGGTCCTCGGTACAGCTGACGATCACGTACAACTTCTTCGGCTACTGCCTGGGCGCCCTGGCCTACGGCCCCTTGTCGGACCGGTACGGCCGGCGCAAGGTCATGCTGATCGGCAACACGATCATGCTCGTCGGCGCACTGGGCTGCGCGGTGGCACCGAGCATCGAATTCCTGCTCGCGTCCCGGCTCGTCCAGGGCGTGGGAGCGAGTACGTCAGTGGTCCTGGTCTTCGTCATCATCGGCGATGTCTACCGGGGCAACCAACTGTTCAAGATGTTCGGGCTCACCAATGCCGCGATGTCCGCCTTCATGACGGCGGCACCGGCACTGGGCGGTCTGATCAACCGGGCGATCGGCTGGCGCGGCAACTACGCGACGGTCTTCGCCATCACGCTGGCGTCGTTGCTGCTGATGCTGTTCTTCCTGCCCGAGACGAAGGGCGAGCTGGAGAAGGTCAGCGCGAGGAAGGTCGTCGGTGACTACCGCAAGCTCCTGTCGAGCAAGGAATTCATCGCGGCGTCGCTCGTCCCCAGCCTGCTGTTCGCCGCGTACATGGTGTTCATCGCGGCCAGCTCCTTCCTCTACACGGACACCTTCGGCCTGTCCACCGTGGAGTTCGCCGGCCATCTGCTGATCGTCGTGGCCTCCTTCGCCGTGGCGAGCCTCCTCGCCTCGAAGGTCGTCACCCTCCTGGGCGGTCCTGAGCGCACCGTGGTGTGCAGCATCGCCGTCACGGTCGTCGGCATCGCCCTGTTCCTGGCGTTCGGCGAGGGCGCCTGGGCGACCACCGGCCCGATCGCCGTCTTCTGCGTCGGCTTCGCCACGGTCTACCCGGTCGTCTTCGGGCGCTCCATGGCCGTCTTCCCCGAGCTCCAGGGCGCGGCCTCCTCGCTGACCATGAGCGGACGGGCACTGCTCGTCACGCTGCTCACGGGCATCGCCAGCAGCCTGTTCACCGGCGACTCCATCGTGACCGCCGGGGTGATGGCCGCCGCCGTGGCCGTCGCCGCGTCCTTGGCCTTCCTCAGGCCCAAGCCGGCCCCGGACGGGGTGGAGGCCGAAGCGGTCGCCGAAACCGGCTGAACCGTCCGCCTCACCTGCCACAGCCCTTTCTCTCCTTCCCCTCCGTCAGCACGGCGGCGACGCCCGGTCGCCGCCGCACGGATGCCCACGCACCGAGGGCGCGGGGCAGCTCCGGCATGCCCCGCGCCCGGAAAGAGACCCGTCATGAGCGTCATCGGCCAGGAGAACACCGAAGCCGACCGGAAGCTGCCCAGCCTGACCTCGGAGTACGTCGCCAGGTGGGAATCGCGTGCTTCCGTCCGCACCCGCCCGCGCAAGACCATCGATTTCACGCAGGAGGGCTTCTTCTTCCCCGAGGACAAGCAGCCGCTGCTGCTGGCCGACGAGGTCGCCTCGCTGGACCGGGCGGGCAAGGACGAGATCCTTGTGCAGTCCTTCTACAAATATCTGCACGACATCGTGAACCTGGAGATCAAGGAAATCGTCTCGGCCTGCTCGAAGATCCTCTACTCGGATCTTCCGGTCGAGTTCTCCGCCGAGACGAAGCTCAACACCCACTCGGTGATCATCGACGAGTACTACCACGTCTACATCGCCCAGGACATGATTCTGCAGCTGCGGAACCACTATCCGAACCTGCGGACGATCGACCACCCGATATCGGACTCGCAGCGCGCGGTCGCCGAGATCAAGAAGAAGCTCGACCCCAAATACCACGACATCTTCGAGATCCTCGCCAACTGCTGTTTCGAGACCACGCTCGTGCGGGAACTCGTCGAATTCTTCAACAGCCCCGGCGTCCACCCGTCGATCAAGTACTACGTCAACGACCACATGAACGACGAGTCCCGGCACTACGCGTTCTTCTACGACTTGATGACCTATCTGTGGGCGGAGATCCCCGAGGACTACCGGGAGGCGATCGGCACGCACCTGGCCGAGTTCACCACGCTCTATCTCTCCGTGGAGTCGGAGAAGCTCTTCAACATCGAGCTGCTCGACTCCATCATCGGGAACCGGCAACAGGCGCAGAAGTCCGTCGAGGCCCTCTACGCGGGCTTCGAGATCACCCCGGACGTGCCGATCGTGAAGAACGTCCTGCGTGCTCTGGGCAACGCGGGAATGCTCGGCCACCCCGCCGTCCGCGACAGCTTCGCCCGGATCGGCTGGACCGTCTGACCCCCACCCGCCCGCCCCTGCCCCGCCCGGCCAAGGAACACGTGAGGAAGTACCGATGACATCCACGATTTCGCACCACACCGGCACCCGGATCGCCGACGACGCCGGCACCGAGAAGATCGCGGCGGAGATCGAGCAGCGGCTCCGCCGGGCGGACCAGCTCGTGCTGCCGCTGGAGGAGACCCTGGACATCCTCGACCAGCTCCAGCAGTTCGAGCTCGGCCGTTTCCTGCTGCACAACCGGGGCCTCAACGGCTACTGGACCTCGTACATCTTCCGCAACACCCCTGCCGGCCCCACCACGCCGATGGAGCACTGGCTGCTCAACAACTCCCTGCTGTGCCAGGCCCGTGAGCGCTTCCACCGCTTCAAGGAGGAGATCGCCGGCTCCGTCGCCGAAGGAGCGACCCTGGCGTCCATACCCTGCGGGGTCATGGACGACCTGCTGCAGCAGGACTACCGCGGCGTCGAGAAGTTCAAGCTCGTCGGCATCGACATCGACGAGGAGTCCATCGGCTACGCCAAGGAGAACGCGGCGGAGCACGGACTCTCCGAGCACACCGCCTTCGAGGTGCGCGACGCCTGGAAGCTCGGCGTGGACGGCGAGTTCGACCTGATCGTCAGCAACGGTCTGAACATGTACGAGTCGGACCCGCAGCGGCTGACGGATCTGTACCGCAGCTTCCACCAGGCACTGCGCCCCGGCGGCCGGCTGTTGCTCAGCTTCCTCACCCCGCCGCCCCCGCCGCCGTGGGTCGCGCCCGAGCACGCCGCGGACTGGGAGAAGTACGACATCCCCGAGGCGGACCTGCGCCGGGAGCTGTCCATCATGGGCGACATCGTCCAGGCGACCTATCTGAACTTCTCCAGCGAGGAAGAGGTGCGCGGCCAGCTCGAAGCCGCCGGCTTCACCGTGCACGCGGTCCGCTACAACGACCACGGCGTCCTGCCCATCATCACCGCGGTCAAGTGACGTCCACGGCCTGACGGGCCAGGCCCTCGGGGGCCGGTGGCGAGAAGGACCCGCCCGCGCGCTGCGGGCGAGCCCTCACGAGCACACCGGCCCCCGCCGGGACCCCGTCGGTCCGGCCCCCGAACACCGCACCACCCCCGAACTACGGCCCTGGAGCCCCACTTCTCATGATCACCGCCACCGGTCTCGAACTGCGCGCAGGCGCCCGCGTCCTCATCGAGTCGGCGTCCTTCCGTATCGCCAAGGGCGACCGCATCGGCCTGGTCGGTCGCAACGGCGCCGGCAAGACCACCCTCACCAAGGTGCTCTCCGGCGAAGGCATGCCCGCGAACGGCACCGTCACCCGCTCCGGCGAGGTCGGCTATCTGCCGCAGGACCCGCGCACCGGCGACCTGGACATGCTGGCGCTCGACCGCGTGCTGTCGGCCCGCGGTCTGGACACCGTGCTCCGCTCGATCCGCGAGTGCCAGGAACGCATCGCCACCGGCCGGGGCGCGACGCGCGAGAAGGCGATGAAGAAGTACGAGCGGCTGGACAGCGAGTTCCTCGCCAGGGGCGGCTACGCGGCCGAGGCCGAGGCGGCCACCATCGCCGCCAGCCTGGGCCTGCCCGACCGGATCATGGAGCAGCCCCTGCACACCCTCTCCGGCGGCCAGCGCCGCCGCGTGGAGCTGGCCCGCATCCTCTTCTCCGGCGCGGACATCCTCCTGCTGGACGAGCCGACGAACCATCTGGACGCGGACTCCATCCTGTGGTTGCGCGACTTCCTCAAGACCTACCAGGGCGGTTTCGTCGTCATCTCGCACGACATCAATCTGGTCGAGACCGTGGTCAACAAGGTCTTCCACCTCGACGCCAACCGCGCCGCCGTCGACGTCTACAACATGGGCTGGAAGCAGTACCAGGCCCAGCGCGCCGCCGACGAGCGCCGCCGCAAGCGCGAGCGGGCCAACGCCGAGAAGAAGGCGGCCGCGCTCAGTTACCAGGCGAACAAGCTGCGCGCCGGCACCAAGGCGGTCGCCGCCCAGAACATGGCACGCCGCGCCGAGAAGCTGCTGAGCGACCTGGAGCCCGAGCGCCGCTCCGACAAGGTCGCCAAACTGCGCTTCCCCGAGCCCGCTCCCTGTGGCAAGACCCCGCTGATGGCGGAGGGCCTCTCCAAGTCCTACGGCTCGCTGGAGATCTTCACCGACGTCGACCTGGCCATCGACAAGGGCTCCCGCGTCGTCATCCTCGGTCTCAACGGCGCCGGCAAGACCACGCTGCTGCGCCTGCTCGCCGGCGTCGACAAGCCGGACACCGGCCAGGTCATCGAGGGGCACGGTCTCAAACGCGGCTACTACGCCCAGGAGCACGAGACGCTCGACGGCGACCGGACGGTCCTGGAGAACATGCGCTCGGCGGCCCCCGGCATGGATCTGGTCGAGATCCGCAAGGTGCTCGGCTCGTTCCTCTTCTCCGGCGACGACGCCGACAAGCCCGCGGGTGTCCTCTCCGGTGGCGAGAAGACCCGGCTGGCCCTGGCCACCCTGGTCGTCTCCTCCGCCAACGTCCTGCTGCTCGACGAGCCGACGAACAACCTCGACCCCGCCAGCCGCGAGGAGATCCTCGGCGCCCTGCGTACCTACAAGGGCGCCGTCATCCTCGTCACCCATGACGAAGGCGCCGTCGAGGCCCTCCAGCCCGAACGCATCATCCTGCTCCCCGACGGTGTGGAGGACCTCTGGGGCGCGGACTACGCCGACCTCGTGGCCCTCGCATGACCTCGAAGCCCGTGGGCATCGCGCCTCCCGAACGGCTCGGCAGCACTCGTCTGCCGGACGGCCGCATGCTGGCCTGGTCGGAGTGGGGCCCGGCCGACGGGCTCCCGGTGCTGCTGTGCCCGGGCGGAGCCACGAGCCGTTGGCTGGGCTTCGGCGCGGACGCGGTGGACGCGCTGGGCATCCGCCTGGTCTCGGTGGACCGGCCGGGCCTCGGTGCCTCCGACCCCGCCCCCGGGCGGACGCTTGGTGACTGGCCCGATGACGTGAGCAGTCTCGCGACGGCGCGCGGCCTCGACGGGCTGCGCGTGGTGGGGTATTCGCAAGGGGCGCCCTTCGCGCTCGCCTGCGCGGCGCGCGGCGTGGTGACGGGGGCGTCGATCGTCTCGGGCAGCGGCGAACCGGCCGCGCCGGAGCTGGCCGACGCCCTCGCGCCCGAGGTACGGCGCATGGTGGAGGCCGTGGCGGCCGATCCGTCGGCCGCCGAGGCGGCCTTCGCGGCCTCGGCCGACGCGGACGCGATGTGGGCCCTGGTGACGACGGGTTGCGCCGAACCCGACCGTGCGGTCTTCCGGCAGCCCGCCTTCGCGGCCGCCTACCGCCGGGCCGTCACCGAGGGCTTCGCCCGGGGCCCGGGCGGCTACGCGCGGGACACCGTACTGACCATGGGCCGCTGGCCGTTCGACACGACGGCCATCACGACCCCGGTCGACCTCTGGTACGGCGAACAGGACACCAGCGTCTTCCACTCCCCCGGCCTGAGCACCGCCCTCGCCGACGCCCTGCCCACCGCGCGCCGCCATGTCGTCGCCGACGCGGGCGGCATGCTGCTGTGGACCCACGCCGAGCCCATCCTGCGCTCGCTGGTCACATGAAGACATCAAAGCAACGCTTATACACATATCCAAATACCGACCCTCTGCCTTATGGTGTGCGCAGATCATGACGCACGAGGAGCGGGGACATGAGCGTGGGCACGAGCATGCGGACGATCGGGCTGATCGGTGGGATGAGCTGGGAATCGACGGCGGAGTACTACCGGATCCTGAACGAGCGGACGCGGGAGCGGCTCGGCGGTCTGCACTCGGCCCGCTGCGTGCTCCACTCCGTGGACTTCGCGGAGATCGAGCAGTTGCAGGTCCAGGGCCGATGGGCGGAGGCCGGCGAGGTACTGGCCGCCGCCGCCCGGTCGTTGGAGGCGGCCGGCGCCGATCTGCTGCTCATCTGCACCAACACCATGCACAAGGTCGCGGACTCCGTCGAGGCGGCGGTCTCGGTCCCGCTGCTGCACCTCGCGGACGCCACCGCGGCCGCGGTCCGCGCCGCGGGGCTGCGCCGCGTGGGACTGCTGGGCACCGCGTTCACCATGGAGCAGGACTTCTACCGGGGCCGTCTCGCGGCGGGCGGACTCGACGTCCGCGTCCCGGACTCCGAGGGACGCGCGCTCGTGCACCGGGTGATCTACGAGGAACTCTGCCTGGGCGTCGTCCGCGACGCGTCGCGTGCGGCCTACCGCCGGGTCGTCGAGGACCTCGTCGCCGAGGGGGCCGAGGGCGTCATCCTGGGGTGTACCGAGATCGAGCTCCTCATCGGCCCCGAGGACAGCCCCGTACCGGTCTTCCCCACCGCACGCCTGCACGCCGAGGCGGCGGTCGACGCGGCCCTGACCCGGTGAGGACGGCCGGCCGCCGTGCCGCGGATCGCCAGCGAACCGGGGAGCGAACACACTTCCTCAGTCGTCGAGCAGCCGCCACGCGGTGAGGGCGAGCTCGGCCCGTATCAGCCCGGCAGGCGCGGTGAGTTCGACACCCAGCGTCCTGCCGATCTGTTCGAGCCGACGGGCGACGCTGCTGTGGTGCAGATGGAGCACGTCGGCGGCCCGGCGCAGGGAGCCGGTGGCGCAGTAGGCGTCCAGAGTCTCCAGATCCTCCGGGTTGGCGGCCATCCGGGCGATCGCGGCCACGTCGGCGTTGTCCCGCGCGACGTCCCGGGGGACCTCCGCGAGCAGCGCCAACGACCCCAGGCCGGCGTAGTGGACGACCGGCCGGCGTGGGGTGGTGAAGCGGAGTGCGGTGCGCGCTTCCCGCCACGACCGGTCGGGGCTCCCGGCCGCGCCGATGCCCGCGTGCACGCCTGCCGGCAACCGTGCCGGGTCCACGGTGGTGGCGAGGATGACACCCACATCGGCGAGTGGTGCGGCCTTCACCGGGCGGTCCGGGCAGACCAGGCCGCCGAGCCGGTCGAGCGGAAGCCCCGACCGCACGGCGACGACGTGGACCGGCAGGTCGGCGGCGAATCCCAGGAGCCGTAGCGCCCGGGCTCTGGCCGCCTCGTCGCTGTCGGAGCTGATCACCAGCTCGAGGAGGGCGGGGTCGGCCATCGTGGTGCGGGCCGGGCCGTACCGCTCGACGACCGCCCCTACGGCGAGGGCGAGCCGGTCCAGCAGCAGCTCGTCGAGAGGGCCGGGCGCTCCGGGGCGTTCCAGCCACACCGTGCCGATCTCCTCCTCGTCGAGGGTGATCGGCATCGTGGTGGACGCGGGTGGCTGTGGCGCGGACGTCTCCCTGCCGTCGGGCGAGATCCGGATCGCCCGCCCCGTGCTGTGGAGCCGGATCCCGGCCACGCAGGCGGCCAGGCCCGCCGAGGCCCGGGCGAGCGCCGGGAGATCCACCCGTCGGCGCATCAGCGTGTCGTAGAACATGACGACACGGACCACGCCTTCCGCTTCCGAGTCCAATTGCGACAGCCGTACGGCCAGTGCCTCCATGCCAGGAGGATAGGGCTCTTCCCGGCAGGAGGAAGGCGCCGACCGGTGCGTGATCCGGACGGGATGCCCGACGAACGTCGGCTGATCCGGACGGGTGTCGAGACCGCACAGGCGAAGGGCCGGGCAGCTCGGTGCTGCCCGGCCCTTCGGTGTGCGGGACCTCAAGACGAGGCCGTCGTACGCGTCGGCGTTTCCCCTGCCGGCCGCTACGAGACCGTGAGCTCCGCGATGCCCGTGCGGGACTTGGCGTCGGCATCACCGCGCACCACCACCCGTACGTACCGGGCCGAGGCAGGCGTACCCGCGTCGGCCGTGACGTCGCGCCAGTGCCGTCCGTCGAGGGACAGCTGTACGTCGTACGACGCCGGCGCCGGACCGCTCCAGGTGGGGCGGACCTCGGCGACGCGCACGGGCTTGCCGAGGTCATTGGTCAGGCTGCCGCTTCGTCCGTCCGGAACCCAGGCCGTGGCCGGGTTGCCGTCGACAGCGGCGTCCGCGTACATGCCGGGTTCCTCGGACGAGGCGGTGACGTTGGTACAGCGGGCCAGGTTGTCGGTGGGGGCGAGGTCGGGGCGGCGGGTCTCGAGTACGGCCGGGGCGGCCTTGGTGACCACCTTCGCGCCCTGCGGGGTGTCGAGGGTCATGGGCCGGCCGTCGGTGAGCCGGACCGTGGTGTGCCGGGCTCCCAGCTCGATGTCGTAGGTGCGGCCCTGCCAGCGCAGACCGCGCAGGGTGACGCCGTCGCCGCTGAGTTGCGGGGGCAGCATCGGGTCGAGGCGGAGCCGGTCCTCACGCATCCGCATGCCGGTCAGACCGTTGGTGAAGATCTGCAGGAAGCCGCCCTTGCCGGTGAGGAAGTCGTGCGCGGGCGAGCCGGCCAGCGGGTCCTCGGCACCCGCCTTGGTGCCACGGGCCTCCGAGAACTGCGCGAACGGGCCGCGGACGAACGGCCTGATGGAGCGTTGCAGATAGGTGTACGTCGAGCAGCCCGCCTCACCCGTACCGGCGGCGGCGATGGCGTGGACCGAGTCCGTCATGGCGGGGCCGTCGGGGTCGGTCCGCTGGGCGTAGTAGTCGAGGGTGCGGGCCGCGGCGCCCTCCGGCATCCGCCACTCCAGCGGGTACATCAGCAGTACCGTGTCGGCCTGCTTTATCTTGCTGCCTTGGTAGCCGTCGTACTGCTGGAAGACCTTGCGTCGCGCGTCGTACGGGATCCTGATCCGGTCGGCGATCGTCGTCCACTCCCCCGGTGCGCGCTCGCCGAGCAGTCGCGCGGCACGGGTGGCGTGGCGCAGCGCGGTGACAGCTCCGGCGTTGGTGAAGACCGCGTCGTCGACGCCGTTGCTGTACTCGTCGGGGCCGGCGGTGTCCTTGATGGAGTAGCTGCCGTCCGCGTTGCGGTGGACGCGCCCGGCCCAGAACTCGGCTATGCCCTTCATGACCGGCCAACCGCGCTCACGGAGCCAGTCGGTGTCGCCGGTGGCGAGGTAGTACTGCCACGCGGCGAGGGATATGTCGGACTGGAGGTGGATCTGGGTGCGGCAGTGCGGTGGGTCCACACTGTGGCACTCCCGGGCCAGGTCGCCCTTGCTGCCGCTGTTCCACGGGTAGAAGAGCCCCTGGTAGCCGAGCTTGCGGGCGTTCTCCCGGGCCCCCGTGAGGGTCCGGTACCGGTAGTCGACGACTGTCCTGGCGAGTTCGGGTGCGGTGGCCAGCAGGGCCGGGTACATCCAGGTCTCGGCGTCCCAGAACACGAGACCCGCGTAGTTGTCACTGGTGAGCCCGGCGGGGCTGATGCTGTTGGCGGCGCCCTCACGGGTGCTGGACAGCAGTCCGTACCGCGCGGAGCGCACCCACGCCTGCAGTTCGCGCTGTCCTGGCACCTCGATGTCGGCGCGCCACAGCCGGGCCCAGGTGGTGGCGTGGGCGCGCAGCAGCCTGTCCCAGCCACGCCGGGCGGCGCTCTGTGAGGCGGCGGTGGCGTCCCGGCGGGGCGACTGCGAGGTCAGTGCGGTGTCGACGCCCACGTACTTGGTGATTTCGTACGCGTTGCCCTTGCGCACAGGAAAGGTGAGGGACTGCCGCGCACTCAAGTCGCGGGCGCCGTCGGCACGTCGGGTTCCGGCCGTACGTATGCCGTGCCCAGCCCGCAGGGTGGAGGCGACAGCGCCGTCGGTGTCCGTGCCGTCGGTGCGGAAGGCCACATCCATGGTCTGTCCGTCCCGACCGCCTCCCCCGGTGCGATCACCACCGCCGGTCTGCCGGACGCGCCGGGCGCCGCGCCCGTCGATCTGGTCGGTGACGGTGGCTTCACCGCTCCAGCGTGGCGTCATACGCAGCCGAACGGCCCCCACGTGCGGGTTGTTGCGGTCGGCCAGCACCTCATGGACCAGGTCGGTCTTCCGTCCGTCGACGGCGGTCCAGGTCAGTGAGGTCCGGACGATGCCGCAGTGCAGGAAAAGAGTCTGGCGATACTGGGATATTCGGCCCGCTTTCGTCAAAGAGTTGAACGTATCCCCGTGTTCGCCACCCGTGCCGACGGTGAGCGCGGACCACGTCGGCACGGCCGCTACGGCCTGTCGGTCGTCGGCGGTCCGCTGGTTGTGCGCGTAGAGCCCGGAAACGAACGAGCCGTCGTAGCTCGGGGTGAACAGCGGCCAGCCGGTCTTGGCGTCACTGCCGGTGTAGCCGGCGCCGTTGGGTGGTACGCGCTGCCCCAGGTAGCCGTTGCCCACGTACGCGTGATGGGTGTCGTCCGTGGTGATACGGGTGTTCTCGAGTGTCCAGCCGTCGCCCGTACGGCAACTGCCGGTCGGGGAGGCGGTGGTGGGGGGACGGTCGGCGGTGGGGGGCTGTGGCGCCTGCACGGCGGCCGCGGGCGGCACCGAGGCGACGAGCACCCCGGCGAGCAGTAGTGCGGACAGGCGGGCGGGGCGCGACCGCGCGTCGGGAGAGGGCGTCATTGGTCTCCGTCGTCTTGATCTCCTGCGAGAGTCCCGAGACCATAAATTTTGTGAACGATAAACGTCAACAGTCTTGGCTGTTCGTAAGATTCTCGAAGGCTAAGGGACGCACGACGACCGACTGACCCACGCCTGTGGCGAGGGCCGGACGCTGCTACCTTGCGGGCGTGGACCTCTTCTCACGCTCCTGGACAGCGTTGCGCACAGCGGTCGCCGAACTCCCGGACGCGGACTTCGCCCGGCCGTCCGGCTGCACCGGCTGGCTCGTACGGGACTTGGTGTGTCATCTGGTCATCGACGCCCAGGACGTCCTGATCACTCTCGTCACCCCCGCCACGTCGGAACCGACCCGGGACGCGGTGACCTACTGGGACATCGTCGAGACGCCGACCGGCGACGACCCGCTCGACGCGCTGATCGTCCGCCTGGCCGCCGCCTACGAAGAGCCGGGGCTGCTCAAGTTCCACCTCGACGACGTCGGTTCCGCCGCGGGCCGCGCCGCCGGACTCGCGGACCCCACGGCCCGGGTCGGCACCCAGGGCCAGGTGCTGACAGCGGGCGACTACCTCTCCGCGTACGTCCTGGAATGGACGCTGCACCACCTCGACCTGATCGCACACCTCCCGGACGCGGCGGAACCGCCCGCCGAAGGGCTCGCCCGGTCACGCGAGTTGCTGGAGCGGATCGCCGGTGCGGCGTTTCCCGCGTCGTTCTCCGACAAGGACGCGTTGCTGATCGGCACCGGACGGCGTGCCCCGTCGGAAGCGGAGCAGGCCCAACTGGGCGAGTGGGCCGCGAAACTCCCCCTCGTCCTCGGCTGATCGTCCGGCAAGGCCGCTATCCCTTGCCGCCACGTCGGAACGTCGTGCGGTAGTCCCTGGGGCGTTGCCCGGTGTGCTTGGCGAAGAGGGCGGCGAAGGTTCCGGGGTCGCTGTACCCGACCGCGGTGGAGATGGCGGCGACGGTTCGGTCCGTGGTCTCCAGGAGGTGGCGGGCCCGGCGGACGCGTGCGGACTGCAGGTGGGCCAGCGGGCTCCGGCCGGTCTCGTCCGCGAAGCGCCGCAGCAGCGTCCGCGTACTGACATTGAAGGTGCCCGCCAACACGGCGAGGTCATATCGGGCGGCGAGGTTCTGGTCGAGCCACCGCATGACCCGGTGGGAGAACTCGTTTCCGGGCCGCGGCAGAAGCCGTGTGTCGACGTAAGGCGTTTGGGACGATCGTGCGTCGTCGACGAGCGCCACCCGCGCGGTGGTCCGTGCCACGCCGGCCCCGCTGTGCCGGCGGATCAGCTCCAGCGCGAAGTCGTACATGGCGCTGAAGGCCGCCGTCGTCGTCACCCCCGTGTCGGTGACGACCAGACACTCGGGCCGGATGTCCGCGTCCGGACAGCGACGGGCCAGTTCGTCCGCGAAGAGCCACGCCGTCGTGGCCCGGCGCCGGTGGAGAAGCCCTGCTTCGGCGAGCAGGAAGGCACCGACGCAGATCGAGACGACGCCGTTGCCCGCAGCGGCGTGTGAGCGGATCGCCGCGATTTCCGGGGCGAGGGGCGCGAGCTGCGCGTCCATGTCCCGCCCCGGCGGCAGCTCGAACCCCGGCACCACCAGGACATCGGCCTCGCGCAGCGGGGAGACGGCCAACGCCGCACCGCCCGACGCGGTGACGCGACGACGGGGCGAGACGATCGACACCTCGTATCCGTCACGGTCCGGGCCGGCGACGTGGGTGGCCATCGTCAACAGATCGGGTACGCCGAACACCTCGGACGCGAAGCAGCCCGGATAGGCCAGGACACCGATCCGCAGCGCGCTCACGCTCGCCCCCTCACCGCACAACTCCCCTGGCGAGATTACCCCCGGACATGGCGATCCGGCCGCTCACCTCGCGCGGGGCATGCGGTCCACGCTGTCCACCATGAGCGCTGCCGACAGACGTCATGACGACGCGATGACAGATTTCTCCCGCCGGCTCGTGGACGTGGACGGGGTGGTGAAGACGGTCCATGTCTCGGGTTCGGGGCCGGCCGTGGTGGTGATGCCGGAGATGCCCGGCATCAGCCCTGACGTTCTTCGCCTGGCGCGGTGGGTGCGGGATGCGGGCTTCACCGTCCACGTCCCCTCGCTCTTCGGGACCGACGGCGCCTGGCCCACGGTCGAGGCCGGCCGGGAGGTCGTCCGTCGCGCGTGCGTCAGTGCCGAGTTCCGTGCGTTCGCCGGGGGCGGCACCAGTCCCGTCACCACGTGGCTGCGGGGGCTCGCGCGCCGGGCCCACGCCGAATGCGGCGGCCCGGGGGTCGGCGCGATCGGGCTGTGCTTCACCGGCAACTTCGCGCTCACGATGGCGATGGAGCCGGCCGTCATCGCGCCCGTGGTCAACCACCCGTCACTGCCGCTGGACGATCCCGCCGGACTCGAGATCAGCGACGAGGACGCGCGCACGGTCCGGGACCGCGTCATACGCGAGGAACTGAAGGTCCTCGCCTACCGCTTCGACAACGACCGCTGGTGCACCGGCCGGCGCTTCGCCGCCTATCGGGCACTCCTCGGCGACGCCTTCGACGGCCGCGTCCTTCCGGGCGGTTCCGCCAACACCGCACCACCCCCGTTCTTCCGCGACGTGGTCGGAACCCCGCACAGCGTCGTCACCGCCCACCTCGTCGACGAGGACGGACATCCCACACGGAAGGCCAGGGACGAGATCCTCGCGTTTCTGACCGAGCGCTTGAGCGGGCCCCGAAACTCGACGCGGGAAAAATGATCGATCATCGATCATTACTCGCCGGTAGGTGTTGACCGCATCAACTTGCCGCTCCTAGCGTGGTGTGCCGGAAACCAGGTTCCGCCACACGGAATCAGAGGTTCTCGCGGGCGCATCCAAGGCGCCCCCGTCCCCCACCCCGGGATCGCGAAAGAGGGTCCACCCGTGTCCCAGCTCGACCAACTGCCCGACAAGGACCCGTCAGAGGTCGCCGAGTGGCGCGAGTCCCTGGACTCCGCCGTCCGGTTCGGCGGAGCCGACCGGACGGCACATCTCCTGCGCCGTATGGCCGAACACGCCGAGCGGACCGGGCTGGACCTGCCTCCGCTGCTGGAGACCCCCTACCTCAACACCATCCCGACCTCCGCCGAGCCCGCCTACCCGGGCGACGAGGAACTGGAGGCCCGGATCACCGCCTGGACCCGGTGGAACGCGGCCGCCATGGTCACCCGCGGCAACCAGCGCGCGGGCCTGGGCGGCCACATGGCGACGTTCGCCTCGGCGGCCTGGCTCTACGAGACGGGCTTCCAGCACTTCTTCCGCGGCAAGGAAGGCGACGGCTCGGGCGACCAGCTCTACATCCAGGGCCACGCCTCGCCCGGCATCTACGCACGCGCCTTCCTGGAAGGCCGCCTGACGGAAGGCCAGCTCGACCGCTTCCGGCAGGAGGCCGCGGGCGGCGGGCTGCCTTCCTACCCGCACCCGCGCCGACTGCCCTGGTTGTGGGAGTTCCCGACCGTCTCCATGGGCCTGGGCCCGCTCTCCGCCATCTACCAGGCGCGGTTCAACCGCTACCTGGAGCACCGCGGCATCAAGGACACCTCACGGTCGCGCGTCTGGGCCTTCCTCGGCGACGGCGAGATGGACGAGCCGGAGTCGACCGCGGCCCTCGCCCTCGCGGGCCGGGAGCGGCTGGACAATCTGACCTTCGTCATCAACTGCAACCTCCAGCGCCTGGACGGCCCGGTCCGCCCCAACTTCAAGATCGTGCAGGAGCTGGAGGCGCAGTTCCGCGCCGCCGGGTGGAATGTCGTCAAGTCGCTGTGGGGCACAGCCTGGGACGCGCTCTTCGCCCAGGACACCGAGGGGGCGCTGGTGCGCCGGCTGCGTGAGGTGCCGGACGCGCAGTTCCAGACGTACGCCACCGTGGACCCGGCTTATCTCCGCGAGCACTTCTTCGGCGCCGAGGGCCCCGGCTCCCCGCTGCACACCCTCGGCGCGGGCCTCGACGACGCGCGGTTGCTGGAGCTCTTCCGGACCTCCCGCGCCGGCCACGAGCCGCGCAAGGTCCACGCCGCCTACCGGGCCGCCGTCGAGCACGAGGGCGCGCCGACCGTCGTCCTCGTACAGACCGTCAAGGGCTACACCCTCGGGCCGGGCTTCGAGTCGCGCAACGCCAACCACCAGATGAAGAAGCTCAACGGGAAGGAGTTCCGGGCGATGCGGGACCTGCTCGGCCTCCCGATCCCCGACAGCGCGCTGGACGGTGAGCTGGTGCCGTACGCCCACCCCGGGGAGAACTCCCCGGAGGTGCGGTATCTGCGCGAGCGCCGCGCGGCGCTCGGGGGCCCGGCCCCGGTCCGCAAGGTCGTCGCCAAGCCGCTGCCGGAGCCGTCCGCCCGGCCCTTCGAGGCGCTGCACAAGGGCTCGGGCCGCCAGGAGATCGCCACGACCATGGCGTTCGTCCGGCTGGTCAAGGAGCTGATGCGGGAGCCGGAGACCGGCCGGCGCTGGGTTCCGATCGTCCCCGACGAGGCCCGCACCTTCGGCATGGAGTCGCTCTTCCCCTCGGCCGGCCTGTACTCCCCGGCCGGCCAGACCTACGACCCGGTCGACCGCGACCAGCTCCTCTACTACAAGGAGGCCAAGGACGGTCAGATCCTCAACGAGGGCATCACGGAGGCGGGTGCGCTGGCCGACTTCACCGCGGCCGCCACCTCGTACGCCACCCACGGCGAACCGATGATCCCGTTCTACATCTTCTACTCCATGTTCGGCTGGCAGCGGACGGCCGATCAGTTCTGGGCCCTGGCCGACCAGTTGGGCCGCGGGTTCGTCATCGGCGCCACCGCGGGGCGCACCACCATGACGGGTGAGGGCCTCCAGCACGCCGACGGCCACTCGCATCTGATCGCCTCCACCAATCCGGCGGCTGTCTCCTACGACCCGGCGTTCGCGTACGAGATCGCGGTCATCGTCCGGGAGGGACTGCGGCGGATGTACGGTCCAGACGCCGAGGACGTCTTCTACTACCTCACGGTCTACAACGAGACCAAGGTCCAGCCGCCCATGCCGGAGGGCGTGGAGGAGGGCGTCCTCAAGGGGCTCTACCGCTTCAAGGAGGCCGCCGACGCCCCGGCCGAGGCCCCGCGCCTGCAACTGCTGTCCTCCGGCACGGCCGTCCACTGGGCCCTGGACGCCCAGCGACTGCTGGCCGACGACTGGGGTGTGGCCGCCGACGTGTGGTCCGCGCCCTCCTGGACCGAGCTGCGCCGCGACGCCCTGTCCTGTGACGCGGCACGGCTCAAGGGCGAGGACCGGATCCCGTATGTGACCCAGGCACTGCACGGCGCACCGGGCCCGGTCCTCGCCGTCAGCGACTGGATGCGGGCGGTCCCCGACCAGATCGCCCCCTGGGTGGAGCAGGACTGGACATCGCTCGGCACGGACGGCTTCGGCCTCTCCGACACACGGGAGGCGGCGCGCCGCCACTTCGGCGTCGACGCCGAGTCGGTGACGGTGGCGGCACTTGCCGCGCTGGCACGGCGTGGCGAGGTCAAGCCGGAGACGGTACGGGAGGCCGCACGGCGGTACGGCCTGGAGGGCTGACCCCTTGAGCCTGTTCGCGCTGCCCCGGTGGCGGCCCGTTCGCCCCCGTTCGACCCCGGTTTGACCGCCCCTCACCGGATGATCATCCTGAACGGATGACAGTGAAGCAGAGCACGACGGATGTGCTGAGCGCTGCCCTGCACGTACGGGAGGCCGCGCGCCGCGCCGTGGGCGGCACCGGCGGCGCGGACTCCGTGCTCACCGCACTGTCCGCAGTGATCGACCACGACCACGCGTCGCTGTCCCGGTGGGATCCGCTGCGCCGCCGTCACCTCACGCTGGCCGGCAGCTACCCGGCCGACGCCACCCGGTACATCGAAAGCCGTCTGCACGACGACCCCGGCTTCTCGCTGATCCGGTACTCGGCGGACACCACACGCTGGTGGCGCGACGTGCCCGGCCCGGTACGACGGAGCTCGACGGGACTCCAGGCCGTCCTCGACCCGCTGGGTGTCGAGGACGGCGTGGCCCAGTGCCTGTTCGCCGCGGACGGCAGATACGTGGGCATGCTCAATGTCAGCACCACCGGGAAGCGGTGCGACCAGCCGGCCGTCCGGGCGGTGATGACCTTGCTGGGCGAGTGCCTCGCGGCCGTCACCGACCCGCTGCTCGGGCCCCGCTCCTCCGGAGGTCCCGGCGGGCCCGGCGACGCCGTGGGCAACTCCTGCGCCGTGCTCGTGCCGCGGGACGCGGACACCGCCCCGGTCGTGCTGAGCGGCGAGCCACTGCCCGGTCTCGCCGACGCCGGCTCCCCGCTGGCGGCCCTGGTGCGGCGGACGGCCGCCCGGCGCGAGGCGCCGGCCACCGTGCTGGTGCCGTACCGGCAGTGGACCCTCGAACTGCATCTGACCCGCCAGGACGCCGGGACGGTCGCGGTGTGCCGTACCGTCGCCCGCCCCTCGGCGCTCTCCCCGCGCGAACTGGAAGTACTGGCGGAACTCACCCAGGGGCGGACCAACCGCGAGATCGCAGGCCGTCTCTTCCTCAGCCCGCGCACGGTCGCCACCCACATCGAGCACATCCTCGCCAAGCTCGACGTGCCCAACCGCGCGGCCGCGGCGGGACGAGCCGTCGCCTGGGGCCTCGAACCGGCCTCCTGATCCCTGTCGCGGTGCCGCGTTTCCACCCGCTTCCCCGGGCGCAGTATCGAGAGGTCGGTACAGCGGAGGGAGAGAGCATGACCGTGATCGTCGGGCTCGTGCACAACGGGCGGGTGCATCTGGGCGGGGACTCGGCCGGTGTCGCGGGCTTGAGGCTCACCGTCCGCCGGGATCCGAAGCTCTTCCGCAACGGTCCCTACGCCATGGGCTTCACCACCAGCTTCCGCATGGGACAGCTCCTGCACCACGCGTTCAAGGCACCCAAGCCCAAGGGTGACTTGGACCGGTTCATGACCACCGTCTTCGTCGACAAGCTGCGCAAGTGCCTCAAGGACGGCGGCTGGGCACGCAAGGACTGCGAACAGGAGCAGGCCGGGACGTTCCTCGTCGGTGTGCACAGCCGCCTGTTCGCCGTCTACGGGGACTATCAGATAGCCGAGCCCGCCGACGGATACGCGGCCGTGGGGTGCGGGGACGAATTCGCTCTCGGCGCGCTCCACGCCACCGCGGACCTGTATCTCAAACCCCGTGAGCGACTGGCCCTGGCCCTCGCGGCGGCCGGTCACCACAGCGCCGGAGTTTCCGCGCCGTTCAGCTACGTCACCACGCCCAAGCGTCTGTCCTGATCAGGGGCGCTGCCCCTGACGATCACCCGGCGTCGGGGTGGTCGACTTCGGCCCGGCGGCGGACCTGGTCCTCCTGGGCCAGCCGTCGCAGCAGTTCGAGCATGGGGCCGGAGAGAGCGAGGACGATGACCGCCTGTTCGGCCAGGGCCGGCGAGTCGTCGAAGGCGGCCGCGCGTTCAAGATCCAGGCGGGCGATGGAATGGGCCAGTTCCGCGTAGGCGACGAGCCTTTCCGGCCGGTAGTCCGCGTCGAGCCGCCTGAGCTCTCTGAGCGCGGTCGTCAGCCCCCGGACGTGGGGGGAGGTGCCGGGGACCTGCCAGTCCATGGCCGCGATCAGACCCATGACATCCGCCGCGGCAGCCGACTCGGCCGCCGCGTCCCGGTCGGCGTCTCCGGCCGAGGCCGCCGTGACCGGTACGGGCAGGGCGTAGCTGATCGCCTGGAGGGTCTTGTCGGTGTTCTCGGCCTGGTCGACGGTTGCCAGTACGTCGCGGGTGGCGGCGATGGACAGGCCCCCCAGGGTGGTGAGCGCCTTGATCAGCCGCAGGCGCTGGACGTGCTCCTCCCCGTACTCGGCCAGCGTCGCAGCCGTCGCCCGGCCGGCGGGCAGCAGGCCTTCCCGCCGGAAGTACTTGATGCTGGCGACCGGCACGCCGGTCCTGCGGCTGAGCTCCGAGATCTTCATGCGGCGTCCTCGCTGGTGGTGCGGCCGGGCATCCGGCCGGTGAACGACTGGACACCCAAGGAAGATACTGCCACTATCCAGTAGCTGGATACCTGAAGTATCTAGCTACTCTATGTAATCGTCACGGAGAAGTCATGTCTTCCCCTCAGCCCTCCTCCGCGCTCCGCAGCCCGCGGCTGTGGATCGGCTCGGGCCTCATCCTCGCGGTGGTCTCCACCTTGTTCGCCCTGCTCTATGTGGGGGGCAACGTGGACCCCAAGGGCAATCTGCGCGACCTGCCGGTCGCCCTGGTCAACAGCGACCGCGGCGCCGACGCGGGCGGCAAGCGCACCAACCTCGGCGACCAGATCGTCTCCGGCATCGAGAAGAAGGCCGCGGACAACCACAGCATCGAATGGCAGGTCCTCAGCCGGGCGGAAGCCGACAAGCGGCTGGGCCAGGGCAAGGTCTTCGGCGCGCTCGTCGTGCCGAAGGACTTCACCGCCACGGTGACGGGGCTGACCAACCCGAAGCAGAAGCAGGCCGCCCGGCCGACCCTGACGGTGCTGACCAACCAGTCGGCCGGCAGCATCGGTTCCTCGATGGCCAGCCAGGCGGCCCAGAAGGCCGCCCACGCCGCCTCCGCCCAGATCGGCAAGGACCTCCTGGACCGGGCGAAGAGCCAGGGGGCCAAGCTCGCTCCGGCCGCCCAGCTGATGCTCGCCGACCCCGCGACCGTCGAGGTCGCCGACGGCCACCCGGTGGGCTCGCACAGCGCCATGGGCCTGAGCGCCTTCTACTACGCGCTGGTCCTGGTCGTCTGCGGCATGCTCGGCGCCAACGCGATCAGCTCGCAGGTCGACACCGCCCTCGGTTACGTGCACACCGACTTCGGGCCCTTCCGCCAGCGCATGCCCGTCCAGCACACGAGCCGGGTGCGCACCCTGGCCATCGGCACCGTCCTCATGCTCGGCCTCTCGGTCGTCATGGGTTCGCTCGTCCAGGCCGCCACCGTCGGCATCCTCGACATGGACGCCTCGCACCTCGGTCTGCTGTGGCTCTACTCCGTGGGCACCATCGCGGTCGTCGGTGTGAGCGCGCTGGCACTGCTGTCCGTCTTCGGCACCCCCGGCATGCTGCTCTCGGCCATCATCTTCGTCGCCATGGCGGTCCCCTCGTCCGGCGCGACCGTCCCGCTGCAGGCACTGCCCGACTTCTTCCGCGCGCTCGCGGCGTTCGAGCCGCTGCGGCAGATCACCGGGGGCCTGCGCTCCATCCTCTACTACGACGCCCAGGCCGACGCCGGGCTCACCCGCGCCTGGATCTCCATGGGCATCGCCCTGGTCGTCTCCGTCCTCTTCGGCTTCGGCGTCACGCGCTTCTACGACCGCAAGGGCATGCACCGCATCCCCCGCCCCGTGGAATCCGCCGAGGGTGACGAGGCGGCCGAGGCCGCACCGGTACCCGTGAAGGCCTGAAAGGCGTAGGGGCCACGCGACACCCCTCACGCACCGCGAAGACGTGCCCGGCGAAGTGGATTCGCCGGGCACGTCGTCGTGGTGGGCTTGTGGTGAGGGCCGGGTACGGGAACTCAGATGTTCCAGTAGTGGTCCGCCCAGGTGCCGCAGGGCCATTGGATGGCCTTCTCACCCTGAACGCGGCTGGCACCGGGGATGGCCAGGCACTGGCCGCTGTTCCAGTTCACCAGGCGCGTACCGCGGTTGGTGTACTCGACGCCCCAGTAGTGGTCCTTCCAGGTGCCGCAGGGCCACTGGATGACCTGGGTGCCCGGGTTGGTGCTGGCGCCCGGTACGGCGAGGCACTGCCCGCTGTTGAGGTTTCGCAGGCGGTAGTAGCTACGGCCTCCACTGTTGAAGGCGTACTCGAACTGCCAGTAGTGGTCGCGCCAGTTGCCACAGCCCCACTGGATGAGCCCGATGCCGTTCTCGGTGCTGCCACCGGGAACGGCCAGGCAGTGGGCGCTGTTCACGTTGCGTACCCAGCCGTAGGCGGTGGCGCCGCTCGGGCCCGGCTTGCTGTCCGGGGCCGCCGCGGACGCGTCGGCGATCCCCGACGTGACGAGCGTTGCTGCGGCGGCCGCCAGGATTCCCGGCAGGCGATAGTGCGACTTCATGTGTCCCCTCCGTCGTTCGACGCGAGTGCATGGGTCACGAGCCGTACATGCCGTGCGCTCCGGTGCCCGTCGAACGGGCTCCGGCCACGCCGCAGGCTACCGACCCCGTGTGGGGAAGGGGAGTCGCCGAACGGCACCCCGGCAACTTGGCGGGAAGCCAACGCTGCCCCTGCCCCCGGGCAGCACCTTCCCGTCGCCGCACCACATGGTGTCCGGGGCCCTCACCCGCCGTGCATGATCTGGACCAGATTGCCGCAGGTGTCGTCCAGGACCGCGGTGGTGATCGTGTCCATCTCCAGCGGCTCCTGGGTGAAGCGCACCCCGAGCTCGCGCAGCCGGTCGTACTCCGCAGGCACGTCGTCCACGGAGAAGGAGATGGCCGGGATGCCGTCCTGGACCAGCGCCGTCATGTACGGCCGCGCCGCGGGATGGCCGGAGGGCTCCAGCAGCAATTCGGGCCCGTCGGGATCTTCCGGCGAGACCACGGTCAGCCACCGGTCCTCGCCCACCGGGACGTCATGCTTCTTCACGAAGCCCAGCACGTCGGTGTAGAAGCGCAGGGCCCTGCTCTGGTCCTCGACGAAGACACTGGCCAGGTGGATCTTCATGGGTGCTCTCCGACGCATCGGCCTGAGCCATCGGATCACGACAAACTCAAGGGGCTCCGAGTCTGGTCACCGGCCGTCCGCACATCTCGGACAGAGACACTCCGCGATGGCCGGCACCACAGGTGTGGCGCCCTGTTTATCAGGTGGGGCACTGTGACGTCGTCCGATCGACGGGACACGCCCTACCACTCCGGCAAGCGGTGGACCTCGCCCGTGCCCAGCGTGATCACGACTCGGGGTCGCATGGGCTCCTCACCCCGCCGGGAGAGCAGGACCACCTCCTCGACCACGGCCGACAGTGAGCCGAGCCGGGCGCCGCACTCTGCGGCCAGGCGCCGTGGTTCCCGTGTGCGGCCGAGGGACAGATGCGGGGTGAAGCGGATGCCGCGCCCGCGGCAGAGCGGGAACCGCGACCCCAGCGCCCGGTGGAGCCGGGCCCACGGCGCCGGGCCCGCCGCAGCCGGATCGAGCCACAGGGTGTTGTCATTCCGGTGCCGGAAGTACCGCACGCCCGCCAGCCGCGCCGTGAACGCCGCGCTCTCCGCCGCCCCGGCGGACAGCAGCGGCACCGCCCGCTCGAAGTCCTCCTCCGGTACGAAGCCGAACAGCAGATTCACATGCGGCGGCCACCGGCGTACCTGCGGATCGTGCTCCCAGCGGATGTCCTGGATCACCGGCCAGAGCTCCCGCGGCGGCAGCCACGCCACCGCCGTCCGGGCCGTCGGCGCTGCCTCGAGCGCGTCCACCGGCTCAGCCCCGCCGAAATCCCGGTTCCCGTCCACACGTCCATGGTCCGGGACCGCTTCCGCATTCCACCGGTCAGCGGGCGACGTGCCGCGCCCGACACCGGCTGGACGGGTGAATCGTCATGTCTTCGCAAGTCGTCGCCTGGTGAGGTACGTCAGCAGGCGACGAGAAGCTCCCGCAGCCCCCGGATCACGAAACCCGGTTTCCACTCCGGTTCCGCGGTGAGCCGGAGCCCAGGCGATCGCCGCAGCAGTTCACCGAAGGAGGTGATGAGTTCCAGGCGGGCGAGCGGGGCGCCCAGGCAGTAGTGGATGCCGGCGCCCAGGCTGAGGTGGGGGTTGTCCGCGCGGGTGACGTCCAGGCGGTCCGGGTCGGGGAACCGGGCGGGGTCGCGGTTGGCCGAGCCGAAGAGGAGGGCCACCTCGCTGCCGCGCGGGATGACCGTGCCGGCGACCTCGATGTCGTCCAGCACCCATCGTTCGAAGAGCTGCAGCGGGGTGTCGTAGCGCATGAGTTCCTCGACCGCTCCTGGCAGGAGGCCGGGGTCCGCGCGTAAGGCGGCGAGCTGGTCCGGGTGACGGAAGAGAGCCCACCAGCCGTTGCCCGTGGCGTTGACGGTGGCCTCGTGGCCCGCGTTGAGCAACAGGACGCAGGTCGAGACCATTTCCTGTTCGGTGAGCCAATCTCCTTCGTCGTGCGCGTGGACAAGCGCGGTGATCAGGTCGTCGCCGGGGCGGGCGCGACGAGCGGCGATCAGCTCGCGGAGGTAGGCGGAGAAGTCGAGGGAGGCGCGGACGGCATCGCGCGCCTTCTCCTCGTCCGGGTTGAGCTCGTACATTCCGCAGATCGCCGCCGACCAGGGCCGCAGCAGTCCCCGATCGGCCTCGGGGATGCCCAGCATCTCCGCGATGACGGCCACCGGCAGCGGCTCGGCGAGCGCGTCGATGAGATCCCCGCCGCCCTCGGCGAGCAGCCCGTCCACCAGCTCGCCCGCCAGCCGCGCCACGACCGGAGCCAGATTCTCGACTGTGCGCGGGGTGAACGCCTTCGACACCAGGCGCCGGATGCGCGTGTGGTCGGGCGGTTCGAGGTCCAGCAGACCGTTGCCGTTGAGGACGTGGAACGGCTCGTGGGCCGCCGGGGGCGCGGTGCGCCCGAACTCCTCGTGGGAGAAGCGGTGGAGATACGTCCGGCCCAGCCGCCGGTCGCGCAACAGCGCCCGGACGTCCTCGTGGTGCGGTACCAGCCACTGGCGGCTCGGCTCGAACCAGTGGACTCGTCCGGCGGTCCGCAGCCGCTCGTACACCGGGTAGGGGTCGGCGATGAGTTGGGGGGACCACGGGTCGAAACCGGTGTTCGCATCCATGTGCGGATGCTAGCGGTGTCCGCTTCTCCGCACCCCTGCCCGGTCGCCGCCGTGCCCGTCGGGGGCTCATGGTCCCTCAGCGGTCGACCGGCAAACCCTGCGGTGTCTTGATCCGTTTCATGATGATCTGCGAGTTGACCTCGGTGATACCGGTCAGCGTGGTGAGACGCTCGATCCACAGCTGCTCGTAGGCGGTGATGTCGGCGACCGCGATGCGCAGCAGACAGCCCGGGCTGCCGAAGAGGCGGTATGCCTCGATGACGTCGGGGATGTCCTGGAGCGCCGCCTCGAACGCCTCGACCGCGCCCCGGTCGCGTTTGACCTCGACCGAGACGAGGACCTCGAAGCCCCTTTCGACGGCTTCGGGGTCGATGACCGCCCGGTAGCCCTGGATGACGCCGTCCTGTTCGAGCTGGCGGACGCGGCGCATGCACGGTGAGGACGTGAGGCCGACCCGTTGGGCCAGTTCCTGGATGGTCAGCCGACCGTCGCTCTGGAGCTCACGCAAGATATTCCTGTCAATCTGATCCATGGCGCAATTATCCACCACCCTCGTGGGCCTACAGCGCCCGAATCAGCGACCCGATTGCGCGCGAATCGTCCTATGGTTGCTCCCGCCCCGCCCCCGCACGAACTGGCGTACGAGGGCGCTCCTCGGCCCACAGCACACACCGGTCAGGAGGCACCCACGGTGCGGCACATCGCGGGAGTGATCATCTGGCAGAGGAGCGAGCAGACGTGAAACAGATCGTCGTCATCAGCACGGGCGGGACGATCGCCAGCCGCTGGCAGGGATCCGGGTTCGCCGCCGAAGCGCGGGGCGGTGACGTCCTGGCTACGGCCGTCGTACCCGAGGGCCTGTCCGTGCGGGTCGTGGACCTGATGAGCGTGAACAGCGCCCGGCTCACCACCGCACAGCAGCTGACGCTCCTGCGCACCGTGCGCGAGGTGCTGGCCGATCCCGCCGTGGACGGCATCGTCGTCACGCACGGCACGGACACGCTGGAGGAGTCCGCCTTCCTGCTCGACCTCCATCACGACGACCCCCGGCCGGTGGTGCTCACCGGCGCCCAGCGCCCGTTCGGAGCGGCGGACGGCGACGGGCCGCGCAATCTCCACGACGCGCTGCTGACGGCGGCGTCGGTGCGTGACCTCGGTGTCGTGGTGGTCTTCGACGGGCAGGTGCACGCCGCGCGCGGGACGGTGAAGGTGCGGACCCTGGACACCGACGCGTTCGCCGACCCCTCCGGCAGCCGGGTCGCGGACGTGGGGACCGACGGGGCGCGCGTCCTCCGGCGGCCCGATCGCCCGGCGCCGCTGCCCCCGCCCCCGGCCGCCACGCCGCTGCCCCGTGTCGACATCGTCATGCACCACTGCGACGCCGACCCGCTGTTCCTCGAGGCCGCCGTGCAGGCGGGCGCCCAGGGCATCGTCCTGGTGGCGACGGGAGCGGGCAACGCCACCCCCGAGATCAGCACCGCGGTGCACGAGGCGGTCTCCCGCGGCGTGCTCGTCGCCGTGACCACACGCGTACCCATCGGGCCGGTCGCGGAGATCTACACCCACGGCGGCGCCGTGGACCTCGCGGCCTCCGGAGCGGTACTGACCGGCACCCTGCGCGCCGGCCAGGCACGGATCGCCGTGCTCGCCGCGATCCTCTCCTCCACCGACCCGGCTGAACGCACCGACGCACTGCGCCACATGGTCGGCGGCGCCGTGCCGGCAGCGTCAGGCACCCGGGCCTGACACCCCGTTCTTTGCCCTTCCTTCCCTCCCCCGCTCCAGCCCTCACGCACCTGATCGGAACCCCCATGTCGGTAGCTGTTCCCGGCCTCTCCTCCGTCCCCGCCTCGCCTCACGACCAGCCGCGGTTCCGCACCGAGCACGACCTGCTGGGCGACAAGGACGTCCCCGCGACCGCGTACTACGGCGTCCACACGCTGCGGGCCGTGGAGAACTTCCCCGTCACCGGCACCCCGATCGCCGCGTACCCCGACCTCGTCTTCGCCCTGGCCTCCGTCAAGCAGGCCGCGGCCCAGGCCAACCGCGACCTGGGGCTGCTGGACGACCGCAAGGCGGACGCCATCGTGCGGGCCTGCGAAGAGATCCGGTCCGGGCGGCTTCACGACCAGTTCGTCGTCGACGTCATCCAGGGCGGTGCCGGCACCTCCACCAACATGAACGCCAACGAGGTCGTCGCCAATCGGGCACTGGAACTCCTCGGCCACGGCAAGGGGGAATACCGGCACCTCCACCCGCTGGAGGACGTCAACGCCGGGCAGAGCACCAACGACGTCTACCCCACCGCCGTCGGTATCGCCCTGCAGCTCGCCGCCGGTGACCTGCTGGAGGCCATGGAGGTACTGCGCCGGGCGTTCGCCGCCAAGGCCGAGGAATTCGCCGACGTCCTGAAGATGGGCCGCACCCAGCTCCAGGACGCGGTACCGATGACGCTCGGCCAGGAGTTCGCCACGTACGCAGTCATGCTGGCCGAGGACCGGGCGCGCCTGGACGAGGCCCGCGCGCTGCTGCGCGAGATCAACCTCGGCGGTACCGCCATCGGCACCGGCCTCAACGCTCACCCTGGGTACGCCGAGACGGCGTGCGCCCACCTGAGCAGGAACACCGGCCTGCCGCTCACCGTCGCCGGCGACCTCGTCGAGGCCACCCAGGACATGGGCGCGTTCGTCCAGCTCTCCGGTGTGCTCAAGCGGATCGCCGTGAAGCTCTCCAAGACCTGTAACGATCTGCGCCTGCTCTCGTGCGGCCCCCGGGCGGGCCTCGCCGAGATCAACCTGCCGCCCGTGCAGGCGGGTTCGAGCATCATGCCCGGCAAGGTGAACCCGGTGATCCCCGAGGTCGTCAACCAGATCGCCTTCGAGGTCATCGGCAACGACGTGACCGTCACCTTCGCGGCCGAGGCCGGACAGCTCCAGCTCAACGCCTTCGAACCGGTCATCGCGCACAGCCTGATGAAGAGCCTCACCCATCTGCGGGCCGGCTGTCTGACCCTCGCCGAGCGGTGCGTCAGCGGCATCACCGCCAACCGTGAGCACCTGGCCCACCTCGTCGGCCGCTCCATCGGGCTGGCCACCGCGCTCAATCCGCACATCGGCTACGAACAGGCCACCGCCGTCGCCCAGGAGGCACTGACCACCGGCGCCTCGGTGCACGACCTCGTCCTGGCCAAGGGCCTGCTCACGCCGGAGCAACTCGAGCGGATCCTCCACCCGGACAACCTCGCCCGCCCGCACGCCCGGGTGAACGCGGCCACCACCCTCTGAATCCCCCCACCCCACTCCCCTGCGCGCGGGACCGCCGCGCGCGGCCATCGAAAGGATGGATGCCTGCCATGGCAACGGCGCCTAGCGTCTCGTACTCGATGACGGTTCGACTGGAGGTACCCGCGAGCGGGACCGCGGTCAGCCAGCTCACCACGGCCGTGGAGTCCTCCGGCGGGTCGGTGACCGGCCTCGACGTCACCGCCTCGGGGCACGAGAAGCTGCGGATCGACGTCACCGTCGCCGCGACCTCCACCGCCCACGCCGACGAGATCGTGGGCAAGCTCCGCGGCATCGAGGGCGTCTCGCTGGGCAAGGTCTCCGACCGTACCTTCCTGATGCACCTCGGCGGCAAGATCGAGATGGCGTCCAAGCACCCCATTCGCAACCGCGACGACCTCTCCATGATCTACACCCCCGGCGTGGCCCGCGTGTGCATGGCCATCGCAGAGAACCCCGAGGACGCCCGCCGGCTGACCATCAAGCGCAACTCCGTCGCCGTGGTCACCGACGGCTCCGCCGTACTCGGCCTGGGCAACATCGGCCCCAAGGCCGCCCTGCCCGTCATGGAGGGCAAGGCCGCCCTCTTCAAGCGCTTCGCCGGCATCGACGCCTGGCCGATCTGCCTCGACACCCAGGACTCCGACGAGATCGTCGCCATCGTGAAGGCCATCGCCCCCGGCTTCGCGGGCATCAACCTCGAGGACATCTCCGCCCCCCGCTGCTTCGAGATCGAAGCCCGCCTGCGCGAGGCCCTCGACATCCCCGTCTTCCACGACGACCAGCACGGCACCGCCATCGTCGTCCTCGCCTCGCTCACCAACGCCCTGCGCGTCGTCGGCAAGAGCATCGGCGACGTACGGGTCGTCATGTCCGGTGCGGGAGCGGCCGGAACGGCCATCCTGAAGCTGCTGATCGCGGCCGGCGTCAAGCACGCCGTCGTCGCCGACATCCACGGCGTCGTCCACGCCGCCCGCGAGGACCTCGTCGCCGCGAGCCCCGACTCCGCGCTGCGCTGGATCGCCGACAACACCAACCCCGAGGGCGTCACCGGCACCCTGAAGGAAGCCGTACGCGGCGCGGACGTCTTCATCGGCGTCTCCGCCCCGAACGTGCTGGGCGGCGAGGACGTGGCCGCCATGGCCGAGGGCGCCATCGTCTTCGCGCTCGCCAACCCCGACCCCGAGGTCGAGCCCGGCATCGCCCGCCAGACCGCCGCCGTGGTCGCCACCGGCCGCTCCGACTTCCCCAACCAGATCAACAACGTCCTGGTCTTCCCCGGCGTCTTCCGCGGCCTGCTCGACGCCCAGTCCCGCACGGTCAACACCGACATGATGCTCGCCGCCGCCACCGCCCTCGCCGACGTCGTCACCGAGGACGAACTCAACGCGAACTACATCATCCCCAGCGTCTTCCATGCGGGAGTCGCGGAGGCGGTGGCCTCGGCGGTGAAGCAGGCCGCGTCCGCGCTGCGCCAGGCCCCCGCACAGGACCTGTCCGCCTGAGCGGCACATCCGGCCGACGGGCCAACGCGCCACCCGGCGGGTTGCGGCCGCGTTCCCGGCGCGGCGGACCGATGATGGGAGGCATGGGGCAGTCACGGCGCGTACAGGTGCGCAGGGTCTACGACCCGGTCGAGGCGACGGACGGCAGCCGCGTGCTGGTCGACCGGATCTGGCCGCGTGGCCTGCGCAAGGACGCGGCCGCCCTCGACGAGTGGTGCAAGGACGTCGCGCCGTCCACCGACTTGCGGAAGTGGTACGGGCACGATCCCGCGCGGTTCGAGGAGTTCGGCCGCCGCTACCGCCTGGAACTGCGGGAGGAGACCCGCGCCCAGGCCCTGCGGCATCTGCGCGAGGTGGCCCGGCACGGGCCCCTCACACTGCTGACCGCCACCAAGGACCGCGAGATCAGCGCGGCGGCCGTACTGCGGGCCGAGCTGACGCGGGGGTGACGGCCGCATCCCGTCGCCCCCGGGAGGGGAGCCGGGGAGCGACCGGGTGCGGCGCTGTTCTCCCGCCCCGGGACACGACGCGTACGCCGGGGCGGGGCGCGCGGACGAAGAAGACTAGGGAATGTCCGGTTCGCGACCGATGAGCATGTCTCTCGCAATGGTCAATCACCAGGAGAGGGACGCCATGTCACTGGCCATGAGTGTCGAGAAGCGTGAGGCCTTCCTGGCCGAGGCGCGCGTCGGAGTGCTGGGAATCGAGGCGCTCAAGGGCGGCGCCCCGCTGCTGGTGCCCGTCTGGTACGCGTACGAACCGGGTGGTGAGGTCGTGGTGCAGACCGGACGCACCTCACTGAAGGCGCGCAGGATCCAGCAGGCGGGACGGTTCAGCCTCTGCGTCCAGCACGAGATCGCGCCCTATCGCTATGTGAGCGTCGAGGGGCCGGTGACCGCCGTGGCGGACCGACTGGACCCCGACGAGTGGTCCGCGCTGGCCCACCGCTACCTCGACGCGCAGACGGCCCCTGCCTACCTGGACTCCAACCGCGGTCAGCTGGACGACGACATCACCATCCGCATGCGTCCCGAGCGCTGGCGCACCGCGGACTTCGCCGCCTTCGCCGCGCAGTTCTCCTGACCGGGCCGCCCAGTGGCGCCGACCGGGAAGACGAGAGACGGAAGGGCAAGGAACATGGTCCGGGCTGACGAGACGGGCGGGGCCAGGTGGCGGGACAGCTGCCTGCACGAGCTGTTCGAGGAACAGGCCGCGCGACGGCCGGACGCCCTTGCGGCACGGCAGGGCGACCACAGCCTCACCTACCGTGAACTGAGTGTCAGGTCCACCGCGTTGGCGGACCGGCTGCGCACCGCCGGAGTGCGCGGAGGAGACGCGGTGGGCGTGGCCGGGATCCGTTCGCCGGAGGCACTGGTGGCGTTTCTGGGCGTCCTCAAGGCAGGTGCCGCTTACGTACCGCTGGACGACACCCACCCCCCGGCCCGGCTCCAGGCCATGGCCGAGGACGCCGGCGCAGGCGTGGCGGTCGTGCTGCCGGGCAGCACCTGCCGGTTACGCCGTCTCCGGGCCCGGCTCGACCTGGACGTCGGCCCGTCCACCACACCCTCCACCGCGGGAACGCCCGAGATATCCGTACCTCCGGGCGAACGGCCCACGGCCGGGGACGCGGCCTATGTGATGTTCACTTCCGGAACCACGGGCCGTCCCAAGCCCGTCGCGATACCGCACCGGGGAGTGGCCCGGCTCGCACTGGCCGAGCCGGCGCTGGGCCGGCCCGGCCCGGACGACCGGGTCCTGCACGCCTACGGTCTGTCCTCGGACGCGTCCACCATCGAGATCTGGTCGGCGCTGCTGGGCGGTGCGGAACTGGTGCTGGTCGACCGCGAGGTGCTGCTGAGCCCCACGGCCCTGGAGCAGGTCCTGCTGGAGCATCAGGTGACGGTCGCCTACCTCACCACCAGTGTGTTCCACCTCATCGCCCGTACCCGGCCCGAGACGCTGCGGACGCTGCGCTACGCCTCCGCCGGTGGTGAGGCCCTCGACTCCGACCTGGTCCGCAAGGTGCGGGCGGTCTGCCCGGAAACAGTGCTGGCCAATCTGTACGGGCCGACGGAGAACAGCGTGGTCTCCACCGCGCACGTCATCGGAGACCTGCCCGCAGACGCCGTCACCGTGCCCATCGGGCGCGCCGTCGCGTACGCCTCCGCCCACGTGGTACGGCAGGACGGCACCCTGGCGGCGCCCGGCGAGGAGGGTGAGCTGTGGGTGGGCGGCGACGGTCTGGCCCTGGGATATGTGGACGACCCCGACCGCACCGCCGAGCGCTTCGTCGAGGCCTCCTTCCCCACTACGGACTTCCCCACTACTGACTTTCCCGCTACGGACACTCCCCCGCCCGGCCGGTTCTACCGCACCGGCGACCGGGCGGTACGGAACGCGGACGGGCTCCTGGAGTGCCTCGGGCGGACGGACCGTCAGATCAAGCTGCGCGGCCACCGGGTGGAGCTGGAGGAGGTCGAGGCCCGGCTCCGGGCCCACCCCGCCATCGCCGAGGCCGCGGTCGAGATGGTCCGGGACCCCGAGGGCGGCGGGCATCTGATCGCCCATGTCACCGGTGCGGTCGCCGGAGCCCCGGTGCCGGTGGACTCGGTACGGCGGGACCTGGCGGCGTGGCTTCCCGCCCCGGCCGTGCCCGCGCGGCTGCTGGAGTACGACCGGCTGCCGGTCGCCGCCACCGGCAAGGTGGACCGCCGCGGGCTCGTCCGGCCGCACGAGTCCCCCGCCCCCGCCGCGGCGGGCGGTCCGCTGGAGGCCGTGGCCGGGATATGGGAACTGGCACTGTGCGTACGGCCTGCGGCGGACGACAGCTTCTTCGGCCTGGGCGGCGACTCCCTGCTGGCCGCACAGGTGGTCACCCGCACCCTCGCTGTGTTCGGCATTGCCGCCGAACACAGCAGCACACTGGTCCGCGGCCTGCTCGACCGCCCGACGCTGCGCGACTTCGCCCAGGCGGTACAGGAGATCCGCGACACCGGCGGCACCGGCCGGGCCACCGCCCCGGGCGGCACTGTCGACTTCGCCCGTGAGGCCCGCCTCGGCTTCACCCTTCCGCCGGCACAGGGCCCCGCGCCCCGGTGGCAGCGACCCGCGCACATCCTGCTCACCGGAGCCAGCGGCTTCGTGGGCGCCTTCCTCCTCCACCGGATGCTGCACCGCACACAAGCCCGCATCCACTGCCCGGTGCGGGCCCGCGACGCCGCACACGCCCACCGCCGGGTGCGGGGCGCGCTGGAGCGCTACGGCCTGCCCACCGAGGGACTGGAAGAGCGGGTCACCTGCTTCCCCGGCGACCTGACCGAGCCGTCCCTGGGCCTGGACCCCGCGCACGCCGAGGAACTGTCCCGCACCCTCGACCTGATCGTGCACAACGGCGCCCAGGTCAACTTCCTCTACCCCTACGAGGCGCTGCGGTCCGCGAACGTCCAGGGCACCCGCGAGATCATCGCGCTGGCCGCGCCCCGCAGGGTCCCGGTGCATTTCCTCTCCACCATCGCCGTCGTGGCCGGTTTCGGCACGGCGGGGGTACGGCACGTCGCCGAGGATCTGCCCCTGGCCCACGCCGACCGGATCACGATGGGCTACGGCGAGAGCAAGTGGGTGGCCGAAGGTGTCCTGCAGGACGCCGCCGCCCAGGGCCTGCCGATGACCATCCACCGCCCGTACGAGGTCACCGGCGAGCGGCACAGCGGCGTCTGCAACACCGAGACGGCGATCTGCTCCCTGTTCAAGACGATCGCCGAGACCGGCGTCGCCCCCGACATCGACCTTCCCCTGGACTTCGTGCCGGTGGACCATCTCGCGGACGCCGTGGTGCACATCGCCACCCGTCAACAGGCGACGGGACGCGTCCTGCACCTCACCAACCCGCGTCCGGCCCGGCTGGCGGACATGCTCGACCGGATGCGGGCGGCCGGCTTCCCCGTCCGCACCCTGCCCTACGACCAGTGGGTGGGCGAGCTCGTCCGGCACGTCTCCCGGCACCCCACCGCCGCCACCGCCCCCTTCGTCTCCCTGTGCGTGGACCGCGCCAACGGGTCCGGCATCAGCGTCAAGGAGATGTACCTGGAGGGCACCTTCCCCGTCATCGGCCGGGAGAACGCCGAGGCCGCCCTGGCCGGCAGCGGGCTGGAGTGCCCCCCGGTCGACGCAGAGCTGTTCGACCTCTACCTGCACCATTTCCTGTCCACCGGATACCTGGACCGCCCGGCGACGCCGCGTCACCCCGCGGTGCGAGCCGACCACGGAGGAACACCATGACCGCGACTGACGACCCGTTCGGCGACGCCTACCGCTGCGCCCACGAAAGCGGCGCCCAGCCCGGCGTCGCCCACCTCATCTACGAGATGGAGGACGGCTACATCTACGCCGAGGACGCCGTGAACTACTTCCACGGCCCCGACACATGGCTGCCGGTGGACCGGCTGGCCTGCGAGCGCGCCACGGGCCGCATCCTGGACATCGGTTGCGGACCGGGACGCCACGGCTCCGTGCTGGTCCAGGACGGCAAGGACGTCGTGGGCATCGACACCTCACGCGGCGGCGTGGAGGTGGCACGGCTGCGTGGCGTCGAGGCACACGTGGCCTCCGTGACCGAACTCCCCGACGACCTGGGCACGTTCGACACCTTCCTGATGCTCGGTGCCAATCTGGGACTGCTCGGCGACCCGGAGCGCAGCCGCGGCATCCTGGAGGGCCTGGCCCGGCACGCCCGCCCCGGCGCCCGGCTGCTGGGCACCAATATGGCCTTCGCCGAGGAAGCCGGGGCCGACCCCCAGGCGCCGCAAGGGGTACACACCGCCCGTGCCCACCGCGGCGAGGAGTTCGTCCGCATGCGGGTACGCCACCGCACCGCCGCCACCGAGTGGTTCGATTTCCTGTTCTGCCCGCCCGACCGGCTGGAGGAAGTCACGCACAAGACCCCGTGGACCGTGCACTCCATCCACCGGGACGACTCCACGGCCTGGCCCACCTACCTGGCCGACCTGCGACTGGAGGGCTGAGCCCCATGCCCCGCGAAGACACCGCCGCCACGACCACCACCACCGCGGCCGACGCCGCGCTGCTGGTCGACCTGGCCCTGGGCCACCTGGCGTCGGCGGCCCTGCGCACCGCCGTTGACCACCGCATCGCCGATCACCTCGCCGACGGGCCGCTCCACCCGGACGAACTGGCCCGCCGCACCGGGACCAGCGGCAACCACCTGGGCCGCGTCCTGCGGTTCCTGGCCTCCCGCGGCGTCTTCCGCGAGGACCACGGGGGCACCTTCCACCTCACGCCCGCGGCGGCGCAGCTGCGCACCGGCGTGCCCGGCTCCCAGCACCCCGGCATCGTCATGATCACGGACGACATGTACCGGCGGACCTCGGGCGGGCTCACGGAGACGGTACGGACCGGCGAGCCGTCCTTCCCCCGCTTCTACGGTGCCCCGTACTTCGCCTACCTGGAGTCCGACGACGCGGCCCGCGAGGTGTTCGACGCGGGGATGGCCGCCTTCTCCGCTCCCGCCGACGCGCTCGTGGCGGAGGTCTTCGACTTCCCCGGCACCGGCACCGTCGTCGATGTCGGCGGGGGCCGGGGCGGACTGCTGCGGGAGATCCTCGAACGCCACACCGGTCTCCACGGGGTGCTCTTCGACCGTGGGGTCACCGCCGGAAACCACATCCTGGACGTCCCGTCCGTGGCGGGCCGTTGGCGCGTCGAGGCCGGTGACTTCTTCGCCTCGGTTCCCACCGGAGGCGACCTGTATGTCCTCAAGCAGATCCTGCACGACTGGGACGACGCCGACGGCCTGCGGATCCTCCGCTCCTGCCGCTCCGCCATGGCCCCCGGAAGCCGGCTGCTCGTCATCGACCCCCTCATCCCGCCGGGCAACGACCCACACCCCGGCAAGGCCCTGGACCTGGCCATGATGACGCTGTTCGACAGCGCGGAACGCACCCTCGACGACCTGGACGCCCTGCTGTCCCGAGCCGGCCTGCGCCGCACCCGGATCGTCGCCACCCCGTCCCCCACGTCGATCGTCGAGGCGGTCGCCGCGTAACGGCGGGACCCGGCCCGGAATCTCCCGTCATACCGGCCGCCGCACCGGCGCGGGCCGGGCCGCGGTGATCAGGAAGTAGTCGAGCAGGCCGTCGCGGTAGGCCCGCAGGAAGTTGCGGGGCCACGTGCCGACCGCTTCGGGAGCGAACCCCCTCTCGGGCACGGCGTCATCCGAGCCTCCTTTCGGGGCGAGCGAGCCGTGGGCCGGGCCCGCTCGCCATCCCTACCCAGGGGGCCACGCGGCCCGGCCCGGCGCCCGTAGGCGCCGGGCGGCATTCACCCACGGAAGGCCGTCAGCCCGGCCAGGTTCCGGTCAGGCGGTGCACAGCGGTGGCGCCGCTACGGTCGACCGCCGCTTTGACCACCGCGAAGATCGCGCCCTGGAGGGCGGCGGCAATCAGGATCTCCTGCCAGCCGCGGTCCTGGTCCGTGGCGTCGGGGGCGTCTTCGTCGTGCCCGACGGCCGTCCACACCTGTTTGAAGACCGCGCCGGCCACTGCCCCGCTGAGGGCACCGAGCAGCATGCCGACCGGCTTGTAGGCAACCTTTGACGCTTTCATCAGCACCTCCTGCGGCGAGCGGCGACGAACGTGAGGGCGAGCGCGCCCAGCCCGGCGACCGCGAGCAGACCGCGCTTCCCGCGCGAGGCTTCCGCCGCCAGGTATGCCTTCTCACGGACCGGTTCCGGCATACCGTCCTGGATCCTCTCTCCCAGCGTATGGGCAGTCCCGGACAGCTGCCCCATCGTGTGGGCGGCCTTCGCCCGTACCGCCTCGGGAGTCTTTTCCTGTGCGGCGTGCAGCGCCTGGGCAGCCTTGTCCTGCACCTGGCCCTTGACCTTCGCCGCCTTCTGCTGTGCCCGGCGGCTCTTCACATCGGCCTCGGCGGCCAGCGCCTCGACGGTCCGGCCGAGCTCCTCGCGGGTGCCTTCGACCCGCGCGCGCAGTTCCTCCGGAGTGGGGGTGGGCTCGTTGTCCTGCGGGTTGATGGTCATCGGTGGGCCCTTTCCTTCGCGGTCGTGTCACGGCGCGTACCCGAGCCGTGCCCGGCCATTCCCCCCGCTGGATGCCGGGGCCGCCGGAGTTTCACAGGGCGGCACGGAGCAGCAGCCGTGGCGCGCGGTGGACCAAAAAGGCAGTGGTCAGTCCGATGGCGGCGCCGACGGCGACGTCGCTGGGGTAGTGCGCGCCGCTGTGGACACGCTCGAATGCCACCACCGTCGTGGGGACCGCGGCAGCCGCTGCCCACCACGGGGCGGACGCGGCCACGGCGGCGGTGAAGCCCACGGCGGCGGCGGTGTGCCCGGAAGGGAAGGACGACGAATCCGGGCGGTCCTCGACGTCATCGTGGGGGATCAGCTCCGCGGGCGGCCTGCGTCTCTCGTACAGCTGCTTGCACACCGCATTCGCGATCAGCTGCGAGGCGAGCATGCTGACCACCCCCGCCGCCGCTGCCTTGCGCTCCGTACGTCCGCCGACGGCTGTCATGCTCAGGGCCGTTCCCCACCACAGTTTCGTTCCCTCGGCCGCCGACTCGACTGCCGGCAGCACCCGGCGCGCCCCGGCGGAGTCCCAGGAGGCGACCCGGCGGGTCAGTCGGCGGTCGAGGCGGCGGAAGTCGTCGAGAAGGCGCATGGTCGTCAGCTTCCCGCCATCGGCACAGGCCACGCCTGTTCGATTCGCGCGTGCGGCGCGACGCTCAGCGTGTGGGCAGCCGGTCAGCCGGGCCCGTGGCGGTCGTGCGCAGAGTCTGGCCGGCCGCCAGCTCGCGGTAGGTGGCGTTCCGGGCGAGGAGTTCCTCGTGCCGGCCGCTGGCGATGACGTGGCCGGCGTCCAGGACGACGATCCGGTCGGCGTGCTGGACCGTGGACAGGCGGTGCGCGATCACCAGGAGCGCGCATTCCTGGGTGATGTCCTTCAGTACGCGGCTCAGCGCGGCCTCGTTGATGGCGTCGAGATGTGAGGTGGGTTCGTCCAGCAGGAGCAGCGAGGGCCGGGTGAGCAGGGCCCGGGCCAGGGCGACGCGCTGCCTCTCGCCGGCCGAGAGGGTGTTTCCTCTCTCGCCCAGCATGCCGGTCAGCCCGCCGGGGAGGCGGTCGACCACTTGGTGGAGGTTGGTGAGTTCGATGACGCGCCGCACGTCGTCCGGGCTCGCCGTGGGGGCGGCGTAGGTGAGGTTGTCCCGGAGCGAGCCGTGGACGACGTGGGTGTTCTGGTCGACGGCGGCGATGCGGGCCCGGCATTGCGCACGGCTCAACTCGGCTGCCGGCCGGCCGTCGAACAGCAGAGTTCCGGAGTCCGTTTCGTAGAAGCGTGCGGCCAGGGCGAAGATCGTGCTCTTGCCGGCGCCCGAGCAGCCGACCAGGGCGACCTGCCGCCGGTGCGGCACGCTCAGGGAGACGCCTCGCAGGACCGGGCGGCCCGGGTCGTAGCCGAACCACACGTCCTCCAGGGCGAGGGCGGCTTCCTCGTCGCCGTCCCGCGGCGATGCCTTCCCCGCCGGAGTCCGGGGGTGCGTGGCCCGGCGTGCGGACGAGCCCTCGGCGTGACCGGCCGGGGGCTCGACTGCAGGCGCCGGCTTCTCCTGCACGGGTCCCGTGGATTCCGTCGCTCGCGCGGGTCCCGCGGGTGCGGCCTCTCGCGCGGGCCCCGTGGGTTCCGTCCGGAGCGCCAGTGCTGCCTCGATGCGCTGGAAGGCGCCCATCCCCCGTTGGATCAGCCCGACAGCGCGGAAGACCGACGAGAGGGGCACCACCAGGTAGGTGGCGTAGAGCAGGAAGGCCACCAGGTCGCCGAGGGAGTTGGCGTGGCCGTTGACCCGCATGCCCCCGATGACCAGAACGAGCAGGAAGGAGCCGTGCACCGCGAGTTCGACGGCCGGACTCATCACCGATGCCAGTCGCGCGGTCCGGACCCCCGCTTCGTAGGCCGTGTCGACACACCGTCCGATGCGCGCCGCTTCCCGCTCCTCGGCGCGGTGGACCCGCACCATGGGCAGGGCGCCGAGGGCTCGTTCGAGGTCGGCGGCGATCTCCCCCACGGCGTGCTGCATCCGCTCGGCGGCGGCGCGTATGCCGGCCAGCAGGGAGGTGACGACCGCTGCCGCCGTGACGACGGTCAGCGTCACCAGGAGCAGCAGCAGGGGGTCGATCCAGATCATCAGGGCGACGGCTCCCACGGCGACGAGGAAGCCCGTCACCAGATCGACCAACGCCTGGGAGACGACCTCGCGCAGCAGGGTGGTGTCGGCGGTGACCCGGGAGATGAGGTCACCGGTGCGGTGCTTGTCGTACTCCCGCATCTCCAGTCGCAGCAGATGGCTCACCAGACCGCGGCGCAGTCCGCGGACGATCCTCTCCCCCATGCGTTCCAGGACGAAGCGGCCCACCGCGCCTGTCGCCGCCTCGGCGAGGAAGAGGCAGGCCAGGAACAGCAGCGGCCAGGCGATACGGCCGCTTCCCGCCGCGTCCACGATCTTCTTGGCGAGCAGCGGCTGGGCCAGCCCCAGAGCGGATCCCACGAGGGTGAGCACGGTGGCGACGGTCATGGAGGAGCGGTGGCCGGCGGTGAGCCGGAACATCGTGACGACGGCACCCCGTGCCGAACGGTCGCCCTCGTGCCGTGTCTTCCTGTCCACCTTCGCTCCCGGGGTTCGTCACCGGGCCGCCCGTTCCTGGGGCGGCACGGTGATGAGGCGGCTGAAGTAGTCGTCCGGTACGCCCTCGTCGACCGGGTGGCCGTCGATCTCGACCCAGGCGTGCGCGGTGAAGGGGGGCACGACGCGCACTCCGGTGCACCAGGTCGGCCAGGTGCCCCGCAAGCGGCAGAGCAGGGCGGTGGCCAGGGAGCGCGGGAGGCAGCCGCGCGGGCCGGCGCAGAACAGGCTGACCGCGCAGACCGCCTCCCGCGCGGACCTCGCCCGCGCGGCGGAGGCCGGCTCGGCTCCGCGGCGCACGAGGCAGAGCACGGTCCGGATCCGGCGCGGTGGCAGGAGGGAGAGGGCGAAGGCCGCCATCAGAACGAGCCGGGCTGCCAGCCGCCGTCCGAGAGGAACACCGGTCGGCCGGTGCAACGCGCTCGGAGTGGTCATAGGACGACCAGCCCCGCCTGCCGCAACTGGCCGATCAGGGCGGAGACGTCCTGGGCGGCCCGGGGCCGGTCGACCGCGAATTCCGCGACGACCGCGTCGACCGCGTCCGTCTCCCCGCCCCCGTCCATCAGGGTCTGCACCACCAGGGTGCCGGTGGGGTTGAGTTCCCAGTACTGGCCGCTGCGCTGATCGAGCAGGACCGTGCCGTAATCGGTCTTCGCAGTGGAGACATCCTTGGCGAAGCGCACTGCCATGAAGCGTTTCCCTTTCCGCGAGGCACGGTTTCCGCAGGGCACGGTTTCCACGGGACACCGGGGAGATTCCGTCCCGTCAGAAACCGAGGGCTTTCTTCTGCGGAAGATTCCGCAGCCATACTTCGCAGGCGATCGTGGAATAGAGGATGGCGTCCTGGAGCCCCGGCGTCGAAGGTCTTTGGGCCAGCGCCCGCAAAGCGCCGGCGTCCACCAGCCCCCTGCGGGCCAGGTGCGAGTCCTCCCACAGGGCCATCAGGTCGCCCCGGTGCTCGCGCAGACCGTTGGAGGCGTCCATCGAGGCATGTGCCTTGTTGGAACGCTCCAGACACACGTCCGGGACGACGCCGCGCATGGCGGTGGCCAGCAGGGGCTTGTACGTCCAGGGGGTGACGCGCTCGGCGGGATCGACCGCCAGGCATTCCTCGATCACCCGGTCGTCGAAGAACGGTGAGGCCATCGGTACCCCCGCCCGGGCGGCCATCCTGTCCCACTGGCGGACGATCCGCGTGCAGAGCCGGATCTGTTCCAGGTCACCGTGCATGCCGCGGTCGGGGTGAAGCGGCTCGGCCTCCCGGGCGGCCGTGCGCAGGACACGCGTCACCGTGTGTGCCGCCTCGGGGGTGACCCAGTCGAACAGGCGCGGCGGCGTTCCCCAGCCCAGGGCTCCACAGGCTCCGGGCGGGAGCGGGTCACGCAACCGCTCGCCGGCGGAAGCGAGCCACCGCCCGTACGGGCGGGAGTCCGTCAGGACCCGTGCGGTATCGAGGAGCGGCCATTGGAACAGGGTTCTGAAACCGCGCAGCTGCCGCAGGGCGAACAGCGGACGGGTGCGTATCAGGCGGTGGTAGTACGCCTCGGAACACCAGGCCACATGGTCACCGCCGATGCCCGTCAGATGCAGCCGGCTGCCGCGCCGGGCGAGCCCGGGAAGATGGTGCAGCGCCCGTGCCCGGTCCATCACCCCGATGGACGGCTCGTCCATGAGGTCGTCGATGCCGAGCAAGTCGGTGTAGACCAGCGGTGCTTCGTCGGGGTCCCAGACGACGTGCTCGACCTCCGGGAGGAAACCGGCGGCCTTCCGGGCCCAGTGCAGGTCGGTGTCCGCGGGATCGCGGCCCGGCCAGGTGCTGGCCACCACGCGGGCGGGTGAGGCGGCCGCCAGGAAGCAGACCGAGGTCGAGTCGAGACCACCGGAGAGGTCGCAGCTGACCACTCCGCCTTCGCCCGTACGGGCCCGGACGGCCTCCGACAGTGCCTGCCGCACCCGAGGGGCCCCCTCGGCCAGGGACCGTGTCGGTTCGGGCGGCGTCCACCAGCGCGACCGCCTGGCCGTCCTCCCGTCAGGGGCGATGACCAGTGCTTCCTCCGGGGGGACGGCGGTGACGTCGCGCCACAGTGACGTCTCGGACAGCGGGTAGGGGACGGGCCACATCAGCCGGGCGGCGAACTGTTCCTCGTCCAGCCCCGAGCCGATCGCGGCGGCGAGGACATCGGCCCGGGTCCCGGCCGTGTGTACGCCGCCGACCACGGCGTGGAAGACCAGGCGCAGGCCGGACGCGGTCCCCTGCACGCGCGACCGGCCGTCGAGCGTGGCCACCAGATGGAAGCTGCCGGGCAGGCGCCGGGCCAGCGTGTCGAGTTCGGTGAGGTCGCGCATGCGGGCCGCGTGCCGCTCCAGCTCGGCGGGCCGGACCGGGCAGCAGCCCACGACCGCGATCGCGGCCCGGCCCGCGCGGGCCGTGACGATCTCCTGGTCGCTCCACCGGCCGATCAGCCAGGGGCGCCCCGAAGCGTGAGGGAGGGTTCGGGAGTCGGTTCGGGGGAAGGAGCGGGCCGCGGCGAGCGCGTCCGCGCAGTCCGGGAGGACCACGAAGTGCGCGTCACCGGGGCCCACTCCCCCCGTCTCAGAGGACGGTGGCATGGCGTCGAATCTGCCTACCGGCGCCTCAGTTCTTGCTGAGGATCAGACGGTCGTTACCGCTGGACCGCAGGAGTCCCGTCTTCTTGCGGAAGGTGCCGAGCTGGACGAGCGTCGGCGCTTCGTACGCCTTCTTCATGACGTCTCCTCAGAGTCGGTGAACCTGTCGCCCTGACCGATTGGGGGGACCACGTACTCAAGCCCCGAATCGGCGAAACTCGCGCTATTGGATCCGCGAGCCAGGGCATTGAACGTATGAACATACTAGCCACACCCCCGAGAAGGGCCGCAACCCCTCTGAGAAATAGGGCCTCCCATAAATCCAATCAATACCATCGACGGCTACAGGTGGTGCCAGGGTGATTTCCGATCTCTCGCGAGAAGGAAAAACTCGCACGCCAGTGCAGAGAGAAACGGACGCGCATTCATTTTTGGATATCGCATTCGACCTGTCCGCCGCGACGGTGGCCGCCGTCGCGGCCACCGCCATACCCACCGCACCGGCCTTCGCGCTCTTCGCCCACAACCTGACTCACACGAGTTCGGGTTGCCGTTCCGGTTGCTGCCGTACCAGTACGGCCTTCGGCGCCCACAGCCTGGTGGTCCGTACGTAGCCGTAGATCACTGAGGCCGGCGCGAGAAGGAGAAGCGGTCCGAACACCCACGGGTGCTCGGCCATCTCCAGCGGCAGATAGCGATACGACACCAGGAGTGCGGCGAAGACCGTGACACCGTAGGCAACCAGCTGGATTCCCGACCGGTCCCAGCCACGTTCCTGCGAGCGCAGCGCTGCCTCGATCGTGAGCGCGAAGACCACTCCGGCCACGAGATCCACACCGTAGTGGTAGCCGAATCCCAGCGTCGCGCCGAGCGTGGCGATCAGCCAGAACGTGCCCGCGTAGCGCAGAACGCGCGGGCCCTTACGGGAATGAATGAAGATCGCGACAGCCCAGGCGGTGTGCAGGCTCGGCATGCAGTTCCGAGGGGTGATCCCGTCGTACGGCACCGGGTGCGGGGCAGCGATCGGCGGCGGCGTGTTCGGCCACAGGTCGGCCACGGCCCACTGCACGCCGCCGGTGCCGGAGGTGCCCGGGCCGTAGGCGAAGATCGGTCCGACCACCGGGAAGATCATGTAGATGGCCGGCCCGAGGAGGCCGATCACCAAAAAGGTGCGCACCAGATGATGGCTCGGAAAGCGGCGCTCGATCCCGACATTGCGCAGCTGGTACAGCGCGACGACGACCGCGGCCACCGCGAGTTGCGCGTAGACCAGGTCGAGGAGATGGGTGCCGATCGGGCCGGTGGCCTCGAGGATCCGGCCTGCCAGCCACGACGGATTGCCCAGCGCGTGATCGGCGGTCGCCAGGTACGGGTCGAGCACCTCGGGGCGGGTCTTCGCCGTGATGAGCAGCCAGGTGTCGCCCGTCTTGCGGCCGGCCACCAGAAGCAGGCCCAGGCCGACGGCCTGCAGCAGCACGACACGTTCCCGGCCGGTGCGGCGTGTGACAGCGATGACGGCATAACCCAGCATCACCCACAGCGCGCCGTTGCCGAAGAAGTGACCCTCGGGCGTCTCGGCGTCGACCGCCCACCGCACCAGCACGAAGACGACGTCGATGCCGATCGCGGCACCGGCCGCGATGAACCGCTCCCGCCAGGTGAGCGCCACCATCATCAACGCCATACCGGCATACAGCGGCCCCGGCTTGGGGGCGAATATCACCTCTCGCACCTGGGTGGTCATCGGCCCCGGTACGCCGCCGTAGCGACGCGCGGCGATCTCCAGCGTGATGAGGAAACCGAGGGTCACCACGCCGACCGTGGCCCAGAGGATCGCCCGTGGTCGACGCCGCGCGGCGAACGTGGCTCTGCAGTCTATTCGCGAAAACACCCGCGTTACTATAGGTATCAATTGTTTGACCGATTTGTTAGACGTTAGCCGGAGAGGTCACTCTTCGTGACGATTTGCTCTGTTTTCCGGTGAAGTATGGGCGATGAGGACGGTTGTCAAGAGTCCGATCATGCCATCGAGCGGCGCGGGCCTCGCTGGTCACCGGTGGCACGAGGGTCGTCGGGGCGTGCGGAAGTCGAGGCCTCCGGGCCGTGAGCCGGGAGTGAATCCTCTCGCCCATGGCCCGGGGCCTACTCATGCACTGTGACGACCTTCACCTGCGGCCGGCGGCGACCCGCCGCCCGGCCACCCGCTCACGAGGCGTTCATGCCCACGTCCCCGGCCACGAGGGGACGGCGGACCGGGGCCGACGTCGCGTACTGGTCCGCGCCGACGTCACGGGCGCTGCCGCGCGGATGACCGTCGATGTCCTCGGCGACGGACGTGCTCTTCAGCGTCGCCGCTCCGATCGCGGGGCTGCCCGCCGACAGCCGGAACACCCCGTCGGATTCCTGCCGGAGCAGCGGGTCGACCCGGCGGTATCCTCCGGAGGGGATGTTGCCGTCGGACGCCGCGCCCCACAGGATGTTGCCCTGCCAGGTGAATCCGGTGCTCTTCCCCATCGCGACCAGGCTGCCGGCGCTCGCGACCAGGAGGTTGTCAGCGATGACCACATCCTGGGGCGCGTGGTCGCGCCCCTCGCCCGAGAGCGTCCCCTTGTTGCCGACCAGCGTGTTGTGCACGATCACCGCACGGTCGCACGCGTCGTTGCCCCGCCTCTCGCTCTTCGACTCGCCGGAGTGGTGGTCACGGACGGTGCCGCTGCCGATCACCAGGGCACGCCCCGACAGACCGCCGAGGTAGTTGTTGACGACCAGATGGTCGTTCCCGTAGACCCGCACGCCTTCCGTGCCGCCGAGCAGGTAGTTGCCCGCCACGGTGGAACTGTTGCCGTGCCGGAGCACGATTCCGCCACGGCTGTTGCGAATGGTGTTGTACTGGACGGTGTTGTCCGAAGTCTTCACCGAGATGGCCTCGGGGTCTCCGTCGCACTTCTCGAACAGGTTGTATTCCACGATCGCACCGGCGCTGAGCAGTGCCCGGGCGCTGTCGCCGAGCCGGACCGCCTCTCCGCCGTTGTCGCCGGCGAAGCTGTGACCGGAGAAGTGGTTCTTGAACAGGTGCAGCTTCTGAGCGACGGTCTTGTCGTCGGGGCCGTCGAGGACGACGAAAATGCCTTCGGTGGTCCTGTCGTGGAACCGGTTCCGGTCGATCTTGACGTCATTTCCCCGCACGACGACCCAGTCGAGACCGCTGACATCGGCGAACCGGAAGTCATTGCGCGTCAGCCGGATGTTCGACGAATTCGCCGGAATCTCCAGGGTGCTGCTCTGCCGGAAGGCGAAGCCGCTGACCGTGATATGGCTCGAATTACTGAAGACGAAGCCGCGCTCACCCTGCAGCACCACGCCACCGCGCGACTCCGCGACGATGCTGATGGGTGCGTCGCCGGTGCCGTTCTTCCCCGAGACGCGAAGGGCACCCCCCGACGGGACGGTGTACGTGCCGTCGGCCACGACTATGCGATCGCCGGGCACCGCGCGGTCGATCGCCTTCTGGAGGCCGTCCAGGGAGCTCACCGTCACCGGGGCCGCCGAAGCGCCGGCCGGCAGAGCGGCGAGTCCGGCGGCACCCAGCAGGGCGCCGGTGAGGAACATACGTCTTTTCATGATGACTCCTGAGAGAACGGAAATGTACCGGGCTGATCCTTGTGCCCCACCGTGACGTTGCGCAATAGCTGACGGACCGTAACCAGGAACCGCCGCTCGGCCCTTCGCGCTCACCGCCCCTTCCGAGCCCGTTCCGCACCCCTGCCGTGAGGGGGCGAAGAGCGCGGCGGGGACGACAAGTCCGGCGCTCTGTTGCCCAGGAGTGGACCGGGGTACCTTCCGCCCCATGGGCATACGCGCGCAGCAGCCGCATGACGTACAGATGGCTCGTAACAGCGGCCGCATGCCGCCCCGTTCGGCCGGCCGGCCGATCCTGCCCCGAAGGCGCCCGCCGATGACGGCCCGCATCCGCAGCCTCGCCATCGGCTTCACCACCGCCGCTCTCGCCCTGACGATGGTCCAGACACCGGCCCAGGCCGCCCGCACCCCGCACCGCACCGGCTTCGAACTCAGCAACGGGACCCGCTGGACCTCCCAGGCCGAGGAACAGCGCCTCCTGGCCGTCCTCGACCGGTCGAGCGACCGCGTCGCCGTCCGCCGTATCGGCACCACCGGTCAGGGCCGACCGCTCCAACTGGTCCGCATCGGCCCCGCCCATCGCACCGCTGAAACGATCCTTCTCGCCTGCAGCCAGCACGGCGACGAACCCGCCGGCCGGGAAGCCTGCCTCATCCGCATCCGCGACCTCGCCCATGCCAGGGACGCGGCCACGCTGCGCTTCCTCGAACGCACCACCGTCCTGGTCGTCCCCACGGTCAACCCCGACGGCCGCGCCGCGCACACGCGCACCAACGCGGACGGCGTCGACATCAACCGCGACCACATCGCCCTCAAGACCGCCGAGAGCCGCGCCCTGGCCGCCGTCATCCGGGACCACCGGCCCGACATCGTCTACGACCTGCACGAGTACGGCGCCACCCCGCCGTACTACGACAAGGACCTGTTCGACCTCTGGCCCCGCAACCTCAACACCGACCCCCGCGTGCACCGGGAGGCGCAGGCCCTCTCGGCGGCCTATGTGCGCCCCACCGCGCACGACGCCGGGCACAGCACCGGCACCTACGGCATCTGGACCGACCCCGCCACCGGCGACCCCGTCAAACAGGTCGCCGGCGACGGGCAGGAGCGCATCCTGCGCAACACCTCCGGTATCAAGCACGCGGTCGGTCTGCTCATCGAGAGCCGCGTCGACCCGAAGACGGACGCCGAGAAAGCGGACCCGGCCCTGAACAACCGGCGTCGTGTGCGTTCCCATCGCGTCGCGCTCGACGGGATGTTCGCCTTCGCGGACGAACGACGTCGGCACATCGCCTCGGCCACGACCGCGGCGCGCGTCAAAGGCCTCGCCGACCGGGGCCCGGTCCACCTCGGCGGCGCCGACAACGAACCCGCACCCCCTGACCAGACCCTGCCCGACCCGCCCTGTGCCTACCGGCTGACCGCCGAGCAGTACGCGGACACGCGGGACGAACTCGCCCTGCACGGCATCGCGACCACCCCGTCACGCGCGGGCGGCGCACTGGTCCCGCTGCGCCAGCCCCTACGGGCCCTGGTGCCACTGCTGCTGGATGCCAGGGCGTCGTACGAACTCACCGGAGCCGAACCCGTCGACCGCTGCTGATACGTGATCACAGGCAGGCGGCTCCTCAGGCCTGGTCATGCGGCGAAAAGGGCCCGCCGTTCGCGAAGGCGCGGGCGGCGAAGCGCTTGCCCATCCGGCGGTAGGCGGCGGCGGTGGGGTGAAGGCCGTCGGGCAGGTCGTCCGCCTCGTCCGGGCCGAGCAGTTCGCGTCCGTCGAGATAGTGAAGGCGGGGATCGTAGGCCTGCCGGGCCGCCACGATCCGGGCCAGCTCGGCACGGACCACCGTCAACGACAGCGCCCCACCGGCCACCTCGGCCACCTCGCCCAGGGCTGTGAGCTTCCCGTCCGGGCCCTCCACGGCCGGGCCGGGAGCTTCCTCAAGGGCCGGACAGCTCACCGGGGACACCAGCAGCAGCGGGGTGTCCGGGTGCCCGTCCCGGATCGTGTCCAGGAACCCGTGCACCGCCGGGCCGAACGTCCGCAGCCGGAAGGCGGCCCGGCTCACGATGTTGATGCCCACCTTGAGGCTGATCAGGTCGGCGGGCATGTCACGGATCGTCCGGGCGACATACGGATCCAGCATCGCGTTACCCGCCTGGCTGAGGTTGATCACCTCCACTCCCCCGAGCCCGGCCGCCACCACCGGCCATGTGCCGGTCGGTCCGTCGGCCTCGATGCAGTGGCTGATGGAACTGCCGTGGTGCACCCATCGGCGCCGCCCGTCCGGCAACGGCGCCAGCACCTCGCCGTCGGCCCGCAGCGCCACCAGTTCCGTGGGGGTCTGCTGCGGCAGCCACAGCTCGACCGTCTTCATGCCGGCGGGCAGCCCTGCGAACCGTACGGTCCCCGGCTCGCCCGGGATCACCCGCTGCACGGCCCCGGGGCCCGCCATCCGCACCACGTTGCCCACCGGCGCTTGCCGACGCCCGGCCGGCACACCGTCCACCACTAGTTCCAGCATCCCGGTCGGGCGGGGCCGGGGATCGGTGTCGAGCTGTCCCGTGGAGGTGAGTACGTCGAACTCCACCTCACGCGCGTCCGTGCGGAACACCAGCCGCACCCCCGAGGGCATCACGGTCACCCCGTGGACCGACGGGTCCTGGTACTGCTCCTTGGTCCACGCGGGCAACCGGCGAGGCATCACCCCCGCCTGTGTCGTCTCCAGGTCCAGCGCGCCCCGTATCTCCACCGGCCCGCCCACCAGCGGAACCGCCCGCATCGCCACCGTCATCGCTCCCGCCCGGTCCCACTCTCAGGTTCCGGATGCCTGGACGCACCCGCGAGTTCTCCAACGTCGTCCCGACACACCGGCATTCCCCAGGCCGGTCGACGATCCACTACCGACCGGCCGCTCCCGCACCGCTCCCTTTCTTACAGGCTTTTGCCGTCGCTCTGCCGTGCCTGCGAAGTGCGCCCGGCAACGTGGTGCCCGCACCTGAGGAACGCATGGCAGAGGAGAAGGCAAATGACGTACAGGAACACGGCGCGGCGTGCGGGTCTGGTGGTGAGCATGACGGCGGTGCTGGCCCCGGTGCTGCCGTCGGCGACCGCCACCGCGTCCGCACCCGTGAGCGGTCCCGCGGCCACGGTGGCACCCGCCTGGTGCCCGACCGTGGGCGGGCACCAGGCGGACTGCGGCCGGCTGGATCGTCCGCTCGTCGCGGGGAAGCCGGACCTCGGCGCGGTCGAGGTGAGTTACGCGGTCGTACGCCACAGCGCGCCCGGTCCCGCCACGGGCACCGTCGCCGTCAACCCCGGCGGCCCGGGCGAGACCTCGATCGACAAGGCAGAGGCGTTCGCCTGGGGCCTGGAGAGCCTGCTGAAGGACCACGACCTGCTGCTCGTCGACCCGCGCGGCACCGGCCAGTCGCAGCCGATCCCGTGCGGGGTCACCGACGCCGAGTACCGCTTCGGAACGCGGGCCCAGCAGCGGGCCGCGGTCGAGCGGTGCGCCGAGAACCTCGGTCCCAAGACCGCCGGTTACACCTCGGCGGCCACCGCCGACGACATCGACGCGATCCGCGCCCACCTCGGCGTGCGGAAGCTCAGCCTGTACGGACTGTCCTACGGCACGTACCTGATGCCCGTGTACGCCTCCCGCCACCCCGAGCGCGTGCGCTCCATCGTCCTGTCCGGCGCCTACCCCCTCCAGCTCGATCCGCTGGCGCGGCCCAGCGCCCAGGCGGTCTCGTTGAACCTGCACCGGGTGTGCGAGCGCAGCGTCCCCGTCGCGTGTGACGGCAAGCAGGCCGTGAAGGACCTGGCCACCACGGCCGCACGCCTGCGGGACCGGCCCGTCATCGTGCCGATCACCACTGATCACGGCGTCTACACGAAGCAGTTCACCGAGGACAAGCTCGCCAACCTGTTGTTCGAGGCAGCCAGCAGCCAGGTCGGCTTCGAGCCGGAGAAGCCCTCGCTGCTCGGCCGACTGCCCCACGCCCTCCACCGCTTCGTCAAGGGCGACGCCGCGCCGCTGCGGAAATTGGTGCAGGAGGAGGGGAAGACGGGCAGCACGGTGGACCAGGCGCCGTACATCGCGGTCACCTGCAACGACTACCGCAAGGCCTGGTCGAAGGACGCACCGCAGGCCGCGCGGTGGCGCCAGTACAACGCGGCGCTGGCCGCCGTACGCCCCGGTGAGCACGGGGCGTTCAGCGCCAAGGGCTTCACCGAGGGCACCACGGACGCCGGCGACGTGTGCATCGGCTGGCCGCGCGAGAACACCCCTGCCCCGCAGCCCACGAAGCCCGAGCTGCCGGACGTCCCGGTCCTCGTGCTCTCCGGCGACCTCGACGCCAACACACCCGACGCGAGTGGGAAGAAGGCCGCCGAGCAGTTCCGCGACAGCCGGTTCCTCTCGGTCCGCAACATGGGTCACGTTCCCGAGCTGGAGCTGAGCCGCTGTGTCACCGGGGTCTCCTCGCACTTCCTCCGCACCGGCGAGCCGGGCGACACCTCCTGCCTGCGTACTCTCCCGCCGATCACCGTCTCCCCGGTCCGCGGCTGACGGCCGACGTGGTGGCCGCGTACACCACGATTGCGCCACCTTGTCGCCCCGCTTCCGCCACCGACGAAGATGATCACATGACTGAAGACATGGGGCACCGCCGGACGGTGCTGGTCGTCGAGGACGACCCGGGCGTGCGCAGCACCCTGGACCAGTTGCTGCGCTTCGAGGGCTACCGGGTGCTTCTGGCCTCCGACGGTCTGGAGGCCCTCGGCCTCCTGGAGCAGGAGCAGCCCGATCTGGCGGTGGTGGATGTGGTCATGCCGGGCCTCGACGGTCTCGGTCTGTGCCGGATGCTGCGCAGGCGCGGCGACCGGCTGCCCGTCCTGGTGCTGACCGCCCGGCACGAGGTCGGCGACCGGGTCGCGGGGCTCGACGCGGGCGCCGACGACTATCTGGCCAAGCCGTTCGCGACCGAGGAGCTCTTCGCCCGCATCCGTGCGCTGCTGCGGCGCACCGAGCCGCCGGAGGACAGCGGGGCGTTGACGGTCGCGGACCTCACCCTGGACCCCGCGTCCCGGCAGGCGTTCCGCGGGGAGCGGCGGCTGGACCTGACGAAGACCGAGTTCGACGTGCTGGAACTGCTGCTGTGCCACGTGGGCGTGGTCCTCACCCGGTCGCAGATGTACGAGCGCATCTGGGGCTTCGACTTCGACACAACGTCCCGTTCCCTCGATGTCTACATCGGTTATCTGCGCCAGAAGACCGAGCAGGGCGGCGAGCCCCGGCTGATCCACACCGTCCGTAACGTCGGTTACACGATCCGGCCCGCGTGATGCTCCGCACGAAGATCACCGCCGTTGTCGCCGCGGCCGCCGCGCTCGCCATTTCCCTCGCCGCCTTCATGTCGTACCGGGGCGTGAGCGACCTGGTCGCCGACGAGCTCGAGCGGGGCCTCGACGACCGTACCAACACCGTCGTCACCCTCCTCGCCGCCGACCTGACCCCGCCCACCCGGCCGGACATGATCGAGCAGGTCGTGTCCGCCCGGGGTGGGATCAGGCCCCTGGCGCCCGGCCGTGACGCCCTGCCGGTCTCTGCGGACGCGCTGCGCGTGGCCCGGACGGGGAAGGGCGAGAGCCGTGCGGACGTCGTCGTCTCCGGCACCGAGTACGGCATCCTGACCAGGCCGTTGCCCGGCGGCGGGGCGGTGATGGTCGGCCAGAGCTACGAGGGCGCCGCACGCGTCGACCACCGGTCCCTGTGGCGGATCTCCTGGACCACAGCGGCCGCCATCGGCTTCGCGGCCCTCCTCGGCTGGCTCGTCCTCGGCCGAGTCCTGCGGCCGGTCCGCCGGCTGGCCGGCGCCACCCGGCGCATCACCACCACGCAGGACCTCACCACCCCGCTGCCACCCGCCGGATCCGACGAGATCGGCCAACTGACGCACAGCTTCGCGCACATGCTCGCCGCGCTGCGCCGCTCCCGCGCCCAGCAGCAGCAATTGGTCCAGGACGCCAGCCATGAACTGCGCACGCCGCTCACCTCGGTGCGCGGGAGCGCCGAGCTGCTCCAGCGGGCGCGCGGCAGGCTCGACCCCAAGGACGAGGAGCAGATCCTCACCACCCTGGTCACCGAGACCGCCGCCCTCGACGACCTGGTCCGCGAGCTCGTCGAGTTGGCCACCGACCGCTGCACGGAAGAGGAGCCCGAGGCCGTCGACCTGGCCGTCGCCGCGGAGGACAGCGCGCAGCGCTTCCGTCTGCGGACCGGGCGCACCGTCATCGTCGTCGAGGACGACGCGAATCCGCCGGTGCCGGTGCGCGCCCGGCCGCGCGCGCTCCAGAGGTGCATCGACAATCTGCTGAGCAACGCGGTGAAGTTCAGCCCCGAGGGCACCCCCGTCGCCGTACACGTCAGCGGCGGCAGACTGGCCGTACGGGATCAGGGCCCGGGCATCGCGCCCGGCGAGCGGCACGCCGTCTTCGACCGCTTCTACCGTGGCACCAGGACCCAGGCGACGCCCGGGTCCGGTCTGGGTCTGGCCATCGTGCACGACATCATCACCGCCGACGCCGGAACCGTCTTCGCCACCACGGCGGACGGCGGCGGCGCGGAGGTCGGCTTCGATCTTCCGCCCCACGGCCACGTCGGGCCGAACGGCCCGACGGCGCGGAGGCGTTCCTGGAGAGCACCGCGACCTTGATCAAGGCGCTGTGCAGATCACCTGGGCGATGAAGGTGCGGGAGACGTTGTCCCGGTTCACCCCGCGGATCTGCCATCCGCGGACGTCGGGGAGCGCACGGGAATCAGCGATGAAGGTGGCGTTGCCATTGCCTTGGCCCGCACCGCCCGAGGCCACCTGGTTTGCGGGGCAGTTCACCGTGGCGGTGACCTCCCCTCCGGCCGGGACGGTCACAGGAGTACCGAGCCTGTTCTCGTGCGGGACCCCGGAGCAGAGCACGACCGCTTGCATGTCCTGTGTCGCGGTGCCGTTGTTGACCGCCCTGACGTGCCAGCTCTCCTGCGTACTGGAGATGATCCGGGCGGGGACGTCGGTGCCGGTCGTCGTGAAACCGCCGCCGGTGGGGTTCTGCCCGGGCGGGCACCGCACGACCTGGGCCTGGTTGCTGCCCGGAGTGATGATCACCGTGCTGCTCCGGAAGACGCTCTGCGTGAGATCGGTGCAGACGGCGAAGGCCGATCCTGTGCGCTGGACATTGGAGTCGTTACTGAACTTGGCCTCCCAGGCTCTGCCGTTGGGGTTCGACCCGGTCAGCAACAGACCACCTCCGTCGACCACGCCACCGCCCCCGCTCACCTGCTGACCAGCCGGGCAGGTCACCGTGGCCGTCCTGGTCGCATGCGCCGGCACGACGACGGGGGCGCCCTGGACACCGGTGTGAGCCATGGGCGCCTTGGCGGTGGCCTGCTCGGCGGTGCTTGTCATTCCTGCGGTGAGGGCCACTGCGGCGAGGGCCGCCCCTACGGTCTTCCGGGTGAGCTTCACGTTGGCCTCCCGAGCCGTCATGACAGGACCGGCTTCATGCCCGATACCGGCAGATGGACGCATAAATTCACCCGTTCGGGCCTCATGATGCCCAGGAAATTAACACCACAGAGTGATGCTCCGCGGTCTGCGGCAGCCGGATGTGACGGCCGGTCACCGGCTATGACCGAGTGGACCACTCATATGATCTTCCGTTCGGAGAGCCCTCTACCATTGCCCCATGCCCAACCTGCCGTCACGGGTCGAACTGTGCCCGCTCACCCTCGCCGACCAGGACGAGTTCTGCTCGCTCGTGAGGGCCAGCACCGAGCTCCATGCGCCGTGGATCCAACTGCCCGCGACCGCGGAGGAATTCCGTGGCTGGATGCGCCGATTCGACGACGGCACCAACCAGGGCTTTGTGGTCCGCGTTCGGGAGACCGGTGCGGCTGCCGGCATGGTCAACATCAACTCGATCATCCGGGGCCGTTACCAGGGCGCGTCCCTCGGCTATGCGGCCTTCGCCCCGTCCGCCGGGCGGGGTTACATGACCGAAGGACTCACCGTCACTTTGCGGCACGCCTTCAACGACCTGCGGCTCCACCGGCTGGAAGCGAGCATCCAACCGGCGAACGAGGCGTCCTTGGCCTTGGTCGGGCGCCTGGGCTTTCGCTACGAAGGCCTGTCACCCGCCTATCTCTATATCAACGGGGCCTGGCGCGACCACGAACGTTGGTCCATCGCCGCGCCGTCCCCCTGGACGCCCGATCCTTCCCTTCCCGAGATCTAGGTCCGGTCCGCTCAGCAGCTCCGGCTCAGGCGTGCGGTGCCCCCGTCTCCGTCAGCTCGCCGGCGGCGACCCGCAGCCATCGGCCGACGCCGATCCGTGTCAGGAAGCGCTCGTCGTGACTGACCACCACGAACGCGCCGCGATAACACGCGAGGGCGCTCTCCAGCTGGCCCACACCGACCAGGTCGAGGTTGTTCGTCGGCTCGTCCAACAGCAGCAGCTGCGGGGCCGGTTCGGCACACAGGACGCAGGCGAGCGTGGCACGCAGGCGTTCGCCGCCGGAGAGTACGCGCACGGGCAGGTGCGCTCGGGAACCGCGGAACAGGAAGCGCGCGAGCAGGTTCATCCGCTCCGCCTCCGGCCGGTGCGGGGCGAACACCGCGAAGTTCTCCGCCACGGTGCGATCGGGGTCGAGCAGATCCAGACGCTGTGACAGGGAGGCGATCCGCCCGTCGGCACGCTTGATGTTCCCGCTGTCCGGGGTGAGGTCACCGGCGATCAGGCGCAACAGCGTGGTCTTGCCGGCGCCGTTGGGTCCGGTGAGCGCGATGCGCTCGGGCCCGCGGATCGCGAGATCGACACCGGCCCCCGCGAACAGGTTCCGCTCGCCGTGGCGGATCTGCATCCGCTCGCCAAGAATGACGGTGCGTCCGGCGGGGACGTCGGTGTCGGGCAGCTCCAGGACGAGCCGCTGCTCGTCCCGCAGGGCGCGTCCCGCTTCGTCGAGCCGGGCCTGTGCCTCGTGGACACGGGTGGCGTGCATCTGGCCCGCCCGGCCGGCGGATTCCTGGGCACCGCGCTTCATGTTCCCGGCGAAGATGCGCGGCAGGCCGGCGCTCTTGAGGTTGCGGGCGGCGTTGCTCGCGCGGCGATCGGCCCGTTCGCGGGCCTGCTGCATCTCGCGCTTCTCCCTCTTCAGCTCCTGTTCGGCGTTGCGTACGTTCTTCTCCGCGACCTCCCGCTCGGCTCGTACGGCCTGCTCGTACTGGGTGAAGTTGCCTCCGTACAGCCGCATGTCACCGCGGTCGAGTTCGGCGATGCGCTCCATGCGGTCCAGCAGGGCGCGGTCGTGGCTGACGAGCAGCAGACTGCCGTTCCAGTCCGAGAGCACGTCGTAGAGCTTGTGGCGGGCTTCGAGATCGAGGTTGTTGGTCGGTTCGTCCAGCAGGAGCACGTCGGGGCGCTTGAGCAACTGGGCCGCCAGACCGAGGCTGACGATCTGTCCGCCACTGAGGGTGCCCAGGCGCCGGTCGAGGGCCAGATGGCCGAGGCCGAGCCGGTCGAGTTGGGCGCGAGTGCGCTCTTCGATGTCCCAGTCGTCACCGATGGCCGTGAAGTGCTCCTCACTCACGTCACCGGACTCGACGGCGTCGATGGCACGGATCACCGCGTCGACACCCAGGACCTCGGCCACCGTCGGTTCACCGACCAGGGGGAGGTTCTGCGGGAGATAGCCGATCAGGCCGTGCGCGGTCAATGACCCTGCTGCGGGGCGCAGTTCACCGGCGATCAGCTTCAGCAGGGTGCTCTTGCCGGAACCGTTGGGTGCGACAAGGCCCGTGCGGCCGGCGCCGAGGGTGAAGGACAGGCCCTCGAAGACCGGGGTGTCGTCGGGCCAGGAGAAGGTGAGCTGGGAGCAGATGACGGAAGCGTCGGACATGGAGATGACCTCATGAGGGAAAGAGGGCAGGCCGCTCCACGAGGAAACCGCTGTGCGGGAATCGTGATGCGAAAGGCGCTGGCCCTGAGACAGGAACGAGGGTGCGACGAGATGACCACAGCGGCGGCACTGCCAAGGGCGCGCCTGCCGGTGGTCGATCGGATCCGGGTATCACCCGGAGATGTCGTCGTCACCCGCCATGTCTGGACTCCTCTACGAAGGATCACTGCCGATGCGACCGTATCAGGCTCCGCGCGGTCGCCCGCAAGCCTTTTTCTCCGCGGTCGCCGACATGAAGGACCGCGGCCCGGCCTTTCCGGCGTCAGCATCTCCCGCTGTGGACGACAGCACCTCGAAGTGATGAATCTCGGGGTGGGTGGTTCATCGAATCCCCGACCGAATGAGCCATGAACGCGACCTTCAGGCCCTTCGAGAAGCTTCCTCGGATACACCCGAGAGGCACATCACCGCAGGTGGGAGCCCGAACGATCTGCGAACAGGGCGGAGCCCGGCGCGGGAAACACCTACGGTCCGGAAGCCCGGAATGGTGTGGTTCGCCGGTGGAAGTGACGGCATATCGGCTCGTACGCTACGTATACGATCCGTCCCTGCTGCCGCGAGCCGGGCACGACTTCCTTCGCCCAGCCGGTTACCGGCGCCTGCGCACACGGTCCCTGCGGCCGGCGCCTGTGACATCCTCAGTGACGTGACGAGCGAACCTGTCAAGGACGAGGATGCCGGCGTCGCACCCGACGTCGTCGCGCTGGCCAAGGTCGTGGCCACGCTACGCGCCGAAAACGAGCGCCTGCGCCACCAGGCGTCCACCGCGGCCGTACTGGAGCGCGCCACAGGCCTGCTGATGGCACGGTCGGGGTGCTCCGCCGCGGAAGCACACGAGGAGCTGACGCGGCGGGCGCGAGCCGACGGGCGCACGCTGACCGAGGAGTGCTGGATCGCCCTCGGTGACACGCCGCAGGCGGCCCACCCGCCCTTCCTCCCCGCCCAGAGCGGCACGGATGTCCTCCGCTCCCAGGGCGTCACGGACGTTCCGGTGCCGGAATCCGGCACGGAACCGCACCCGCCCTCCCGCCCCGCACTCCTCGGCGACCTCAGCAGGGCACTCACCGGTGCCACCTGCCCGCAGGATGTCGCGGAACGGCTGCTGGACCACCTGGCCGGACCCCCGGTCCGGGCCGACGCCGTCCTCCTCTTCTCCCGCACCGTGCACGACGCCCTGGAGCTCGCCGGGCACGCGGGCGTCGGAGCCGCTGTCGCCGACCAGTGGCGGTCCGTGCCGCCCGTCAGCGGCATCGCCGCCCTGGACACCGTCCGCCGCGGCGAAGCCATATGGCTGGAGGACCCGGCACAGGACGCACAGCGCTACCACCTGATCGGGCAGCCGCCGCAGAAGTGGCGCACCCGCGCCTGGCTCCCGGTCACCACCGGCGGCAGGGTCACCGCGGCCCTCGGCGTCCTGCGCACGATGGACGCCCCCTTCGACGAGGACGTGCGCGAGCTGCTGAGGTCCGTCGCCCAGCTGTGCGCCGGGAGCCTCCGCACAGGGGACGCGCGCACGGCTCCCCTCCGGCGGGACAGACGACCCGGGCCACCCAGGCGGCCTGTGAGGTCCGGGGCCCCGGAAGCATCCGCTTCCCTCCCGGCGGCCGGGCAGCCTGACTGGCCGGGAAGCCCCGAAGCCGGCACGGCCGCACTCGTCCAGGCCGTCTTCGACGTCCTCCCGGGCCCCGCCATCCTCCTCACCCCCCTGCGGTCACCTGCGGGTGAGGTCGAGGACTTCCGCATCGACGCCGCCGCGCCGCAATCCGTCGACGTCGCCGGCCGACGCGGCCGTCGGCTGGTCGGGCTGCGGGTCCTGGAGTGCTACCCCACTGTGGCCGGCGCCGACGTCTGGCAGGGCTACCTGCAAACGCTCACCACGGGGACGCCGTACGAGGGCGAGCCCTTCACCTACGAGGAGGTCACCGCCGGCCTGCGGCAGCGCTCCGTCTATTCCGTCCGCGCGGTGAAACTCGGTGACGCCCTCGTGGTCACCTGGGTGGGCCACGACGACGTCGCCCGGCAGCAGGCCCTCCTGGCCGATCTGCAACGGCTCGGCAATCTCGGCTGGACGGACTGGAACCTCGTCACGGGCGCCATCACCTGGTCGCCCCAGGTCCACGCCGTCCTCGACCGCGACGCGGAATGGGGCCCGCTGCCCCTCGACGCCTTCCCCGGGGACGTCCTGCCCGAGGACGCCCCGGACTTCACCGGCGCGCTCCAGAAGCTCCTGGACACGGGCACCCCCGTCGACCACCAGGTCCGGATCACGACGCGGAGCGGCGTCCGGCATCTGCGGGTCGTCGCCGAGGCGGTGCCGGACGCCCAAGGCACCCCCGTCGAAGTGCACGGTTTCGTCCAGGACGTCACAGCGCAACGCACCGCCGAACTGGCCCTGACGGCGAGCCGGCAGGCCGTCCTGGCCCAGCGCAACGTCCTGCAGGCGGAACGGACCGTCGCCGCCCGTCTGCAGCACGCCCTGCTGCCGCTGCCCGGACAGTCGCTGAACCTGGGCGATCTGCGCGTCGACGTCGCCTACCTCCCCTCCCACGACGATCTCAATGTGGGCGGCGACTGGTACAGCGCCCTCGAAATGCCCGGCGGCGGCATCCTCTTCGCGGTCGGTGACGTGGCCGGACACGGCATCGACGCGGTGGCCACGATGGCTCAGCTGCGCTTCACGGCCAAGGGCATGATCGTCACCGGATCGTCGCTCACCGGTGCGCTGCAGCGGCTCAACACCCTGCTCCTGCACACCCGCGACCACCACGCGACCGCCACCCTCGTGCTCGGCCGCTACGACCCCGCCGAGCGCTGCCTGACCTGGGTCCAGGCGGGCCACCCACCGCCCCTGCTCGTGCGCGACGGGAAGGCGGAGTTCCTCTCCCCGCCCGAGGGCATTCTGCTCGGCGCCACGCTGCGGCCCTCCTTCAGCGAGGCGGTGTGCCGGATCGCTCCCGGCGACCACCTGCTGCTGTACACCGACGGCCTGATCGAGCGCCCCGGGGAGCACTTGGACGAGGGCCTGGCCCGCCTCGCCCGCGCCGCCGAGACCGAGCTGTCCGCGGACAGCCCCGGCTCGCTCGACACCCTGCTGTCCCGTGTCCTCCTCCCGGACGAGCAGGGGGACGACGTGTGCCTCCTGGACATCCACCTGCCCGCATCCGCTCCAGACGCCGCACCGTCTTCGTTCCTGGAGGCGACATGAGGTGGACATCGTCGGCGGCGACTCCGGGTATCTGCCACGCCTGCGCAGGGCGATCGACGCTGCCCGGGCGGCGGACATCCCCGTGATCTCTGTGGTCATCGCGCTACGTCCCGGCTTCCCGGAAGTCGGCACGCGCAACAGGGCTCTCAGCGCCATCGCACAGGCCGGCCATTCGTCGAGGGCGCGCCGTATCGACAGCCTCGTGCTCACCGGCATCGCCACCAGCGCTGTGGTGTTGTCCACCCTGTGCCAGGCGAACGACCTGGACTTCGGCCTGACCGTCCTCTCCGATGCCTGTCCGGACACCGACCCGGAGGTGCACCGGGTTCTCATCGAGCGACTGTTTCCGCAGTGGGCGGATGTTGTCACTGTCGACGACAGGGTCAAGGCGATCGCACCTCGATAGCTTGCCCACCGCCGGTCAGGGTGCCATCGCGCACCACAAGCGAGTTCAAGCCCAGTAGGCGGGACTCCCCGACGGGACGGGCGCGACGGTGCGGTCGCCGAATGCGGTCCACGGGCGCCAGCCGCTGCCGGGCCGGTCCAGTACACGGGTGCGTATTCGCCCTTGGGTGGTGACGGCGAAGACGTGAATCCTTCCGGTGGCATCGGCCGTGGCCGTGGGCACGGCCACGAGCCGGACGCCGGGCTCGCCGAAGTCGTCAGCGGGATCCCAGCCACCGCCGGGGGTGACCTGCCGACGATGGCTGAGCCGGGCGCCGCCGGGAGACAGGGCGAAGGCGTCGAGCCTGCCGTCGGCGTCGGCGACGAGCGCCGGGGCCGTGGCGGTCCAGCCGAACATCGGCTGCCAGCCGTCCCAGCCTCCGCTCGGCACGGTCTGACGCCGGGAGAACGTCGCCACACCGGACGGGGCCGTCGCGGCGACGGTGAGCCTGCCGCTGCCGTCGCGTGCCACGCGCGGCGCCGTGCCGGCCGCGGTGCCGTAGCGGTTCCACTGCGCCCAGGCGCCATTGGGTGTCTCCTGCCACCGGTGGTAGATTCCGGCGCCACCGGGTGCGAGGGCGAAGACTTCCAACCGGCCGTCGGCGTTGGCCGCGACGACGGGCGGCGCACCCGCGGGCCCGCCGAAGCCGCCGTCCCACGCGTCCCAGGTCAGTGATCCGGGTGAGGCCTGTCGTCGCCGGGCGATGCCCGTGCCGGCCGGGCCGAGCGCGAAGACCTCCAGTCTGCCGTCGGCGTTGCGGGCGACGGCGGGGGCAGCGCCTGCCGGGCCGCCGAACTCCTCCCAGTCGTGCCAGCCCCCGTCCGGCCGCTGCACCCGGTGGTGCAGGTTGGCACCGCCCGGGGCGAGGGAGAACACCTCCAGGCGGCCGTCGGTGTCGCGGCCGAGCGTGGGAACCGCCCCGGCCGGCCCGCCGAACGACTCCCACGGCGACCACGTGTCGGCCCGCGGGTCGAGTTGGACGCGGCGCATCAGGGAACCGTCGTTCGCGTCCAGCGCGAACACGGTCAGCCGCCCGGCGACATCCAGTCCGGCGGCGGGGTTGTCGGCGCTCTGCCAGGGCGGTGGTGTGTCCCGCCACCGCAAGGGGGCCAGGTACAGCCCCTGGTGGAACCAGCCCGCGGCACTCGCATGCCATTCCTGTCCGTCGGTGACCACCTCGACCGCGTGACCGGGCACATGGCCCGCGTAACCGTCGAGGCCGAAGGAGAACGGGTTCCGGGACGCGAACACGTCGGTGCCGTCGTAGCCGTTGCGGGGCCCGATGAACAGGTAGTACCAGCCGTCCCGCTCGACGACGAAGGGCGACTCGGTGACCGATACCGTCGCGGAGGTGGTCGCGTCGGTGAACGCGATTCCTGGTTCACTCCAGTGCAACAGGTCGTCGGAGCGCCGGAAGGCCACCGTGTGCCGGCCGTCCTGGCCGGACAGTTCGGTGTAGTACATCACCCACTGGCCGGCGATCCTCACCACCATGGGGTCGCGCGCCACGCGCCCACGGAAGAGGGGGCCGCTCGGGTGCCGCGTCCAGGTGAACAGGTCGGTCGAGGTGGCGAGGTTGATCGCGGCACCACTGCGGCCACCGGCGGCATAGAACATCCAGCACGTGCCGTCCGCCTCGATGACGTGCGGCGCCCAGAGGTGTTCCTCTCCGAAGTAGGCCGGGTCGACGGTCAGCGCGTCGGCGTGCGTGGTCCACGGTCCGTACAGATCCGGGGCCGAGGCATGGGCGAAGGAGATCTCGGCGGCGCTGTCGGGGGCTTGGCCGGGAGGCGCACCGGCACCGACGATGCCGAACAGGTGCCACCGGCCGGCTGCCTTGATCAGCGTGTGATCGTTCAGGTAGCGCCGCCCACCGGAAGTGGACGGATCGTGGACGTGCCTGAAGGGCCCCGCGCCGATCCACCGGTGGGGCGGGGGCGGAGCGGCGGTGGCGACCGCGCCGCCCAGAGCCCCCGGCAGTGCCAGTGCGCCGGCCGCGACGCAGCCCTGGAGCAGACGACGTCTGCTGATCGGATGCATGGAGTCCTTCCGCAGGGGTGCCGCGGCCGGCCGGGCAGTCGTCGCCCCGGCCGGCCGCGGGTGTGGGGTCACTTGACGGGCGGGCCGGAAGTGCTGTTGAGCCAGGCCCATTCGGACCAGGTGCTGAAGCCGGTCTGCCACCTGTGGTGTACTCCGGCCTGGCTCATCCCGAAGACCTCGATGCGACCGTCGGCATTCGCCGCGGCACTGATCTCGCTGCCGCTGGTTCCGAAGGTTTCCCAGTCGGTATAAGAAGCGTTCACACCCTTCTGCCAGATGTGCGCGGCGGTCTCACCATTGACGGCGAAGACCTCCACCCGCCCGTCGGGACTGCGGTCGCTGGTGAGCCGGGCATTCGCAGGACCGTGCACAGGATCCCAGCCCGACCAACTGGTCGGACTCGTCTGGTAGCGGTGGAACACCCCCACCGGACCGGAAGCGAACACCTCCAGGCGGCCGTCCGCGTTGTGGTCGACGGTCACGTCATGACCGCCACCACCGAAGTCCTCCCACTCCGACCAACCACCATTGACAGCCTTCTGATACAGATGCTGGAAGGTACTCCCGTTGAGCGCGAACACCTCGAGACGGCCGTCGACAGCCTTCTCCATCTTCACCCGGCTGCCCTCAGGACCACCTCCGGTAGGCTCCCATGTCGACCAACCGCCGTTCGGAGCATCCTGATACCGGTGGAACACCCCCTTCGGCCCCGAAGCGAACACCTCGATACGACCATCGGCGTTGACCCCCGCGGCCACACTGCTCCCGCCGGTACCGAACTCCTCCCAGTCCGACCAGGCGCCGGACGGGGAGCGCTGATAGCGGTGCTGGGCCATGTCGCCGTTGATCGCGAACGCCTCCAGACGCCCGTCGGCATTCGACGCGATGGCGAGCTGCGCATTGCCGGGGCCACCCAGCCGCTCCCACTCCGACCAGCCGCCGTTGACCTGCGTCTGCCAGGCGTGATGAATCCCGTCGGCCGCTGCCGCGAACACCTCCAGTCGGCCGTCGGCCGACCGCGCGGACACCACCCGGCCCGACTCCTGCGGGTACACCAAGGGTGCGGGGCCGGGGCCCGGCCGCCCGAGACGCGCTACCGCGGCGCGTGCGACGTCCATGTGCCGCCGGTGATGGCCCATGACGTACGTGGACCACGGCTGCCAGTTCTTCCCCTGGTTGGAGATGCGATAGGCCTGATTCGCATTGCACTGGGCGTCGTAGGCGCAGGCATCGTCGACCTCCGCATGCCAATGGTCGTTGATCTGCCACAGTCCGCGGTCGGTCGACGTATTGGGGGTGTTACCCGTCCTGTTGAATGCGGACGGGTTACAGCTCGACTCGGCCAATGCGACGGCGACGGCGATTTCCAGAGCCTCGCCACGCCAGCCCGCGTTGTAGCCGACCTGGGCGCACAGGTCACTGGCGTCCGCTTGTGCCGGTGAGGCGCCGATGACCAGGCCCGCCGCCGCGAGCAGCGGAGCCAGCACCGACACGACGACACGGCGGCAGGTACTTCTGGCCGGCGAGGCCGTTCTCGCTCGCCGGGAGCCCGGGATCGATATCAACTGCTGCCCCTTCAGGTGGCCGGTCATGTCATGGGGGGACCGGAGGTGCTGTTCACCCAGGTCCAATGCGACCAGGTGCTGAACCCGGTCTGCCATTTGTGGTGGACCCCCGCCTGGCTGGTGCCGAAGACCTCGATGCGGCCGTCGGCATTGGTGGCGGCGGTGATCTCGGTTCCGCCGGTGCCGAATTCTTCCCAGTCGCTGTAGGGAGCGTTCACGTTCTTCTGCCAGATGTGCGCGGCGGTCTCACCGTTGATGGCGAAGACCTCGACACGCCCGTCAGCGGTGCGGTCACTCGTGAGCCGGGAGTTGGCGGGGCCTCGCACGGGATCCCAGCCCGACCAACTGGTGGCGCTCGTCTGGTAGCGGTGGAACACCCCCACCGGACCGGAAGCGAACACCTCCAGGCGGCCGTCCGCGTTGTGGTCGACGGTCACGTCATGACCGCCACCACCGAAGTCCTCCCACTCCGACCAACCACCATTGACAGCCTTCTGATACAGATGCTGGAAGGTACTCCCGTTGAGCGCGAACACCTCAAGTCGGCCGTCAGGGGCCTTCTCCATCTTCACCCGGCTGCCGGCGGGGCCACCGCCCGTGGGCTCCCACTTCGACCAACCGCCGTTGGGCGCGGTCTGATATCGATGGAAGACGCCCACCGGACCGGAGGCGAACACCTCGATACGGCCGTCGGCGTTGACTCCGGCAGCGACACTGCTGCCGCCGGTACCGAACTCCTCCCAGTCCGACCAGGCGCCGGACGGCGTCAGCTGGTAACGGTGCTGGACGGTTTCGCCGTTGACCGCGAACGCCTCCAGCCGGCCATCGGCGTTGGGAGCGACCGCGAGCTGCGCGTTACCGGGGCCGCCCAGCCGCTCCCACTCCGACCAGCCGCCGTTGACCTGCGTCTGCCAGGCGTGGTGCACCCCGTCGGCCCCGGCCGCGAAGATCTCCAGCCGGCCGTCGGACGACCGCGCGGACACCGCCCGGCCCGACTCCACCGGATACACCAGCGGCGGGGGCCCGGGGCGTTTGCCCGGGGTGCACGGGATGGTCACGCCGCGTGCCGCGAGGTACGGAATGGGGTCGATGCCATGGGACATGCTGGTGTCGCGGCGCACCCGCAGGTGGAGGTGGGGACCGTCGGCCTGGCCTTCGGAGCCCATGAGCGCGATTCGCTGACCGGCCGTCACCCGCTCGCCCACCGCCACGTCCCGGTGGTACATGTGCCCGTACTCGGTCACCGTTCCGTCGGGGTGCAGGATGCGGATCCACTGGCCGTAGCCGTCGGCAGGTCCTGAGTTGATGACCTCGCCGTCGCCCACGGCGTGGATCGGAGTGCCGCGGGGGCTCGCGATGTCGATGCCGTCGTGATCGCGAGCGCCGCCGTAGCCATCGGATATGAAGCCGGCCGTCGGGCACGAGGCGGCGTATCCGGCTGCCTGGGCTCGCGCGGCGGCCGGGGACGTCGTCACCAATGACGGCAATACGGTGACTGCCGCCGCGAGAACGAGGCGCAGCGCACGTCTGGAAAGACCGTGTAGCACGTGGCGTCCTTCCCCCTCGGGGTCATGTCGGAACGGGCAGGTGGGGTACGGTCGCGGCGCGTTGAGCGACGGCTCGCGCGCACCGGCGGGGTGGACGCTAGCCACGGCTGCCCGGCGAGGGCACCGGGAACGCTACGGATTGACAAGGTGGCGTCCACGGCGACCGGGACGGGGTGGAGAAGGGCCTGCGGCAGTTCCGGCAAGCGGGTCCTACCGTCTGCGAAATGGCAATGTCCCCTCGTGGGAGGGGACATTGTGGACTACTTGGCGCGCACCTTGCGGCCCTTTGGCGGCTCACATTCCTTCGCGGCCGCAATGAAGGGATTGAGCGCATCATGGAGCTTATTCAGCGAGTCAGGCCCGAGCTCGATCTGGTAATACTGGACAGACGGGATCAATCTGGTTTCGAATTCGCTGCTTCCGTCCTCATCATTCTTCGCGGCCCCCGCCCGGACTTCCATACCCGGGACTGCGAACGTGTGCAGATGGACGTCCCCGGTCACGGTCGGGTCGAGGTCGTCGTAGGTTTCGACCTTCACCCATATCTCCTGGGTGAAGGACTGGTCTCCCACCGTGAGTGTTCTGCCTCCTTTCTGCACACCCGGCTCGCCTTGCCGAGATTCGTCTACCTCAATAAATCTGGTACCCATCAGCGCCCCTTCTCAAGAACGACCAAATCCTAGCCGCTGCTGGGAAGTTGCACTCAATCGGGAAGATGACAGGAGGCCTCTACCGGACTACGAGATGTGTATCGGCGTCGATCCCGTCGCCCCTGAGCCGCTCCCGGCCAATGCCGGCCGGGCCCCCCGCTCGGGCGTCGGACAGAGTGCGGATATCGCGGGTCTGCCCGGCGCCGGCGAGGGCGGTGTCCGTCAGTCCCAGGGGTTGGCCGGCTGATCGTTGATGGCTGTCCAGAAACGGGTGCCGGCGGGGACGTCGCCGTAGGCCCAGTAGCTCCAGCCTCCCGAGTTCTCCAGGCCGGGGCCGTATCTGCCGTCGTGGAACTCGGCCATGCGCCAGCCCGCGCCGAAGCTGTTCGCGCAGACTCCGTCGGCGACCGCGCGGCTGGTCAGGCGGGTGCCGCGGATCGGGCCGGTGGCCGCGACCGCGCCGCGCGCCCAGCCCGCATAGAAGCCGGGCGTGATGCCGGCGGGGGCCGGTCGGCCGTCGATTCTCAGGCAGAGCACGGGCAGCGCCGTGGTCGTGGCGGTGTCGCCCTGGTAGGGGTTGCTCAGAGCACCGCCGCCCACCTGGACCGTTCCGCTGGGGCCGTCCGCGAGCAGAGTCCAGGTCATGGCCTTCCCGTTGGCGTGCACGGAGGGGGTCGCGGCTGCCGCGGTCGGGGTCATGGTGCTTCCCGTCACGGCCAGCGCCGCGACACCGAGGGCGAGGACCGTCTTCACCGAGCGCATGTTGTCTCCTCACTGACGTGATCCGAGATGTATGGCGCGACGGTTCGGGATTCTCCACGTTCTTCACACGATGCCCAAGAGGGGAACCGGACACCGCGCCGGAGGGCTCGGCGCGCGAGGGGGCCGTGCCATCCGGGCCGTCCGGGGGGGGCCGCGTACCGGCTGGGCGGAACGCCACTTGCCCATAGGTCGTTCACCGACATATGTTGATCACATGAGTAACCGAGTGGTGCAGGAGCCCACGCTTCTGCTGTTGACGGCACTTGCGGACGCGCCCCGGCACGGGTACGCGATCATGCGGGAAGTCCAGCTGATCAGTCAGGGCCGGGTGAAGATGCGCACCGGCACCCTGTACGGAGCCCTCGATCGCCTCCTCGGCCAAGGGCTGATCGATGTCCACGAAGAGACCGTCGTGGACGGCCGTGCGCGACGCACGTACGCCCTGACCAAGGACGGTCGTGCCGTGCTGGCCGAGGAGACGGAGCGGCTGGCCGCGACAGCCCGCGAAGCCGTACGTCGCCTGCGCCTCGGGGAAGTGACGGCATGACCACCCCCGTAATGCGCCTGTATCCGACCGAGTACCGCACCCGGCACGGGCATGAGATCGCCGAGGTCTACCGGCAAGCCGTCGACGGCGCCGGACGGCTTGCCAGATCGCGAGAGGCGGCGGACCTCGCCGCGCACGCCCTGCGCATACGGCTGAGGCTTTCCTCCGACCGTCGCGCCGGGCGGCTCTTCGCGGCCGCCGCACCGTTCGTCGTGGCCGTCCTCGCCGCCCATGCGGGGCTCGAACTCTTCAAGCTCGCCGCGTTCTTGCTCGATACCCGGGACGACGGGCTGTATCTCGGAGCCGCCGACGCGGTCTTCACCGGCTTGTGGGTGGCTCTCCTGGCCGCCGCGGGGGTCGCGCTCGGGGGCCGGTGGCCTGTCGGCCGCTGGTGCCTGGCGGCCCTTCTGACGGTGGGCGCGTTGCTGGCGGCGACCGTCGGCCGAGGAGGAGTGCTGGGGGCTCCTGGTGCCCTCGTCGTCTTCTCCGTGCTGTCGGCCGTGATTCTGGTCGGCTGTCCGCCGGACATGGCTCCCGGCTGGCGGGTGCGCCGCATGGCCTCCGGTGCGGCCGTCGCGATCTGGGCGCCGCTCGCCGTTCTCTGCGTCATGTGGCGGACGCTCTTCGCCGATCACATCGGCATCGCACTGCCGCTCCTGGCAGAATCAAACATGTGGCCTTGCCTGATCCTCGCGGTCGCCGCCTGCGCCTTCGCGCGGGGAGGAGGCAGTGCGCGGCTCGCGCTGGCGGCCATGGTCACGGCGGCGTTGCCGGTCGTCGCCTATGACGCCGCCATCACCGGGTACCACCCCGCCCAGGCTGCGGTGCCCGCGATCTCCTTCCTTCTGACTGCTGCGTTTCTCTTCGCCCGCACCGCCCCCAACCGGGCCTCCGCGCAGCGGGGTTGACGGTGAACGCCCCCGGCCAAGCCGGGGGCGTTCGTGTTGCTACAGGCCTTCGTTCGGGTCCGGGTGCGGCTCGGGGGCCGGAAGTCAAGACAAGGTATCGGTGACCACGGAAGCCGCTTCGGCGATCAGTTTGTTGTCGTAGGAGGCGTCTTCCTTGGTCCGGTTGGACATGATCGCCATGACGATGGGTGCAGCGTTGGGCGGCCACACCACGGCGATGTCGTTGCGGGTGCCGTAGCCCTGGCCGGCTCCGGTCTTGTCGCCGACCACCCAGCCCTTGGGCACCCCTGCCCTGATGAGCTCGTTCCCGGTGGTGTTGGTTTGCAGCCACTTGGTGAGCCGCGCCTTTTCGCCCTTGCCGAGGGCGTCTCCGAGAACGTACGCGCGCAGGTCCTTGGCCAGTGCTCGCGGTGTGCTGGTGTCCTGCGTCCCGCCAGGGGCCCATCGGTTCAGCTCGGGCTCACGGCGCTCCATCCGGGTCTCGTGGTCACCCATCTTCTCGAGTGCGGCGTCAAGGCCCTTGGGGCCGCCGAGCGCGTCGAACAACAGATTGCCCGCGGTGTTGTCGCTGTAGCGGACGGCGGCGTCGCACAACTCGCCCAGGGTCATGCCGGTCTCGACATGTTTCTCGGTCACGGGGGAATAGTCGACCAGATCGTCCTTGGAGTACTTGACCACCCGGTCCAACCCGCTCAGCGAATACTTTCGCAGCACGGCGCCGGCGGCCAGTGCCTTGAACGTGGAGGCATGGGCGAACCGCTCGCCGTCGTTGTAGGCGACCTCGCGCCCGGTGCCGGTGTCGATGGCGTAGACACCCAGCCGCGCGTCGAACTTGCGCTCAAGGCCCTTGAATTCTTGCGCGAAAGGCTTCGTGGCCGCGCCCGTCCTCGTCGTCGCGGCAGACGGGGAGGACGAGGCGGAGGAGCCGCCTTGGCCGCAGGCGGTGAGCGGGACGAGGGCGAGCGCGGCGAGCGCGCCGAGAACAGCGCGGCGGGCACGAGTGTGCTGCATGGTCCAAACCTCCAGGAGCGCCCACAGCGCGGGCGCGTAGGGGACGGGTGACGCGGCCGTCCCGGTACGTGGTCATGACTGCCCGACCACCCTCGCCTTCGGGCGACCATGCGGTCCAATACGCTAATGCGCCGTTCCATGCCGATCCGGCATAGAGTTCGGGGCGTGGATCTCGTGGGGGCATGTCGCGCGTTCGTCAGCGTCAGCAAACACGGCAGCTTCACCGTCGGAGCGTCCGCTGCCCGGATGTCCCAGTCGGTGGCCAGCCGTCGCGTCGCGGCGCTTGAAGAACATTTCGGGGAGCAGTTGTTCGAGCGCACGTCGCGGCGGGCCGTCCTGACCCCCTTCGGCCGGGACCTGTTGCCGGTGGCCAGGCAGCTCGTGCAGGCGGCCGATGTGCTGCTCCACGAGGGGGAGGCCGCCAAGAGCAAGCCGTGGCGGCTGGCGGTGCCCGGCATCTGCTCCACGGTCGATCTCGCGCGCCTCGTCGCCGACGCGCGGGGACTCGGTGTCACGCTCGACGTCCGCGGCGCGGAGCCCGCGCAGCGCAGGGAGCTCGTCCACGCGCAGCAGGTACGTGCTGCCCTGCTCGCGGTGCCGTCGGACGAGGCGGGGTGGTCCGTGCCGCTCGGGCTCGCCACCGCGCGGGGCACCGGCGTGAAGCGCGTCTACCTGGAGACGCTGCGGGTCCCACGGGGCTCGGCCGACCTGGCTCGTCGTATCTGGCTCCAGCCGGAGGACGACGTGCCGCACATCCGGGATCCGTTGGCGCGACTGCGCGACGCGGTCGGCCTCCGGCCCGCGCAGCTCGTCGTGGCGGCCGACCTGACGACCGCCGCGGCGGAGGTCCTCTGCACCCGCGACCTGCTGTTGTGCTCCCCCGCACAGGCCGAGGAACTCGCCCTCAGCTGGCGTCCCATCGGCGAGATCACGCTCCGCCGGGGGTACGCGCTCGCCGTCGCCGCCGACGGCAATCCCCAGCACATCGAAGCCCGCCTGGGCGACGCCATCGCCCGCTGCCTCGGCGCGGACACCCCGACGGGAACCGCGGAAGGAACGACGAAGTGAACACCGAGGCCTTGCTGAGCGACCTGCGCCGGCAGTTGCACGACGGCGGTCTGCACGGCTACCTGCTCGTCCGGGACCTTCACACGGGCGACGAGCTGGGGATCGAGCCGGACATTCCGCTGCCCTCCGCGTCCCTGGTCAAGATCCCGCTCGCGCTGGCGACGGCGGAACGCATCCGGCGGGGCGAACTCGATGGAGCGACAACGCTCGACGTGCGGCCGGGGCGGGTCACCACGCCCGGCCCCACCGGGCTGAGCCGCTTCCGCCACCCCGCCCGGATCGCGATCGACGACCTGCTCTATCTGAGCACCTGCCTGAGCGACGGAACGGCCGCCGACGCGCTGTTCGACCTCACCCCGCCCGCCCAGGTCGCCGACATCCTCCACGAGCTCGGTCTCCGTGGCATCACCCTCCGCCACACCATCCACGAGCTGTCCGACACCCCCGCGGAACGCTTCGATGCCGCCCAGGCCCACCTCGCGCACGCCCTGGCCATCGACGCCGGCACCAGCGGCCGCGGGCACCGGGTCCCCCAGCTCGACACCACACGCGCCAGCACCGGAAGCGCGCGTGCCTGGGTCGAACTGCTCGAAGCCCTGTGGACCCCGTCGAAGATCCACCCCACGGTGGCCGAGCGGGTACGCGACCTCATGGCACACAACGTGCTCCGGCAGCGACTCGCCCCGGACTTCAGCTCCGACGCCTCCACCTGGTCCTCCAAGACCGGCACGCTCCTCAATCTCCGCCACGAGATCGGCGTCGTCGAGCACTCCGACGGTCAGGCCTACGCCATCGCCGTCCTCACCGAGTCAGTCGTCCCGGCCGGCACCCAGCCCGGTGCCGAGGCCCTCATGGCCCAGGTCGCCCGGGCCGTTCGTGACCACCTCCGTCACTATTGACCAGGTATGCGGACGATCCGGTCCGGCAGGGAAGGAACCCCCTGGGGATTGGGCGGGGTGGACTGGCGGGAAGGCTGCCGCTGATCGTAGTCCGTTCGTTGTCCGTCGCTCAGAGGGGAGCGTCGTGGTGCGCAGGGGTTCACGCACGACCGCGCAGAAGGGTCATCCGTACGGTCGTCGGCCCTCCGGTGGGCTGGCCGATGTGCTGTGGGACTGGTCGAAGTCCGGCACCCGACAGGTGGCCCGCAACCGCTTGTTACGGCGACTGCCCGGGGCCGGCTCCGCAGCTGCGTACCGGTTCGGCCTCGTTGAGCGGCCGCACTACGCCTACGGAGTACGCCGGGCCACCGAGCTGGCCGCGCGACTGGGGCACCGAGGTGTCACGGTGGTGGAGTTCGGGGTGGCCGGGGGCAACGGGCTGCTGGCCCTCGCCGAGCACGCCCGGTACTACGCCGCCGCCACCGGCATGGCGGTCCGGGTGGTCGGCTTCGACAGCGGCGCGGGCATGCCCGCCGCCAAGGATCCCCGGGATCTGCCCTACCTGTTCGGCCCCGGCTTCTACACCATGGACCACGACCGGTTGCGCGCCCGCCTGGGCGCGGCCGAGCTGGTGATCGGTGACCTCGCCGAGACGCTGCACGACTATCTCGACAGCCGCGCGGACCTGCTGCGCGATCACCCGGTCGGCTTCGTCTGCCTCGACCTGGACCACTACTCCTCGACGACGACCGCCCTGGACCTCTTCCGCGGCCCGGCGCACGAGCACCTGCTGCCCCGCGTCACCTGTTACCTCGACGACCTGCCCGGGACCATCGAGCAGATCGGCGAAGCCGCGGCCCTCGCCGACTTCAACACCACCCACCCGGACCGGCCGATCGGCCGGGTCCTGGGCCTGCGTGCGTTCACGCCTTTCGACCCGCCATGGGCCGACCAGATCTACGTCCACCACCGCCTGGACCACCCCGACTACGCACGCCTGGAAATCGGCGCCACCGGCGACCAACTGCCCCTGGATCGCTGACGTTTCGGGGCCGGATGCCCTTCATTCCGTGCGTCAGATTTCGACCTGCAAGGGTCGCCGGCGCCGGTGTCTCGCCCGGAACGACACCCGGCTCACCGAGCTGAACGTGCGGGCTGAATACCGCACCGCCTCCAACGCTGGCCCGAATCGGATGGATGGCCAAATACCGCCCCATGTAACGGGGTGGCCGGTTTTAAAGCCATGATGTTGCCGGGGAGTTAACTCAAGGACATGCTCACTGCTCGTAGCAACCTGATCACTCTTCCAGGAGCCGAGAAGTGATACGCAGAACCGCTCTCCGCACCCTCACCACCACCGCCGTGACCGCACCACTGGTAGACCACCCGGCCAGGTCCGCCTGGTCGACACCGAGTTCATGCGCTCCCGCCCGCGCGTCGAGGTCCGCTACGGCGACCTCGACCACCCGGACCGGGCCCGCGTCGTCGCCTCAGCGACGACCCTGATGTAGCGAGCCACCGGCCCCGCCCGACCGGGCGGCCGAGTCGTGCCCAGCCCGCCCGGCGACCACCACGGTCTTGCCCGGCGACGCCGCGCCGCCACCGCCGACTCTCGCATTCATCGCATCTCCTTCCGCCTCGCGGCCGCGGCGCCTTCCTGCCGTCGGCGCAGCGACGCAGGACTCCGCGGCCAAGGCCCTGAGCGGCTGTTCGCCGCAGCCCCCTCCAACACGTCGCGCTCTCGCATGCCCTCGTTCCACGAGGCTTCACCACAAAGGGAGTTTGATTTCCATGTACAAACGTCAGAGATTTCTCGCCTTCGCCACCGTAGGTGCGGTCATATGCACCGCTGGATTCACTCCGTCGCTCAGCCAGGCCGCCGACGGCGGCGGGGCGGAGAAGGGGTCCTACGCCGAAACGCACGGCCTGACGGCGCATGACGTCAGGAACATCAACGCGCTCAACGAAAGGGCTCTGGCTGTCGGTCAGCCCGGCAAGCCTCCGGCGGGCGCGCCCCCCTTCCGTACCCCCGCCTTTGTCGACGACAGGGAAACCCCTCCCGCCGAGCCGCTCGACAGGATGCCTGACGCGTACCGGGCCTACGGAGGCAGGGCCACTACGGTCGTCAACAACTACATACGCAAGTGGCAGCAGGTCTACAGTCAGCGCGACGGCAAGAAGCAGCAAATGACCGAAGAGCAGCGAGAGAACCTGTCCTACGGTTGCGTCGGCGTCACCTGGATCAATTCGGGCTTCTACCCGACGAACAAATTGGCGTTCGCGTTCTTCGACGAGAACAAGTACAAGAACGACCTGAAGAACACCAGCCCCCGGCCCAATGAGACGCGGGCGGAGTTCGAGGGCCGCATCGCCAAGGCCAGCTTCGACGAGGGGAAGGGATTCAAGCGGGCGCGTGATGTGGCGTCCATCATGAACAAAGCCCTGGAAAACGCCCACGACGAGGGGACTTACCTCAAGAACCTCAAGACGGACCTCACGAACAAAAATGATGCCCTGCTCCACGAGGACAGCCGCTCGAACTTCTACTCGGCACTGAGGAATACACCGTCCTTCAGGGAAAGAGACGGAGGCAACTACGACCCGTCGAAGATGAAGGCGGTGATCTACTCCAAGCACTTCTGGAGCGGGCAGGACCAGCGGGGCTCCGCCGACAAGAGAAAGTACGGCGACGCGGAAGCCTTCCGCCCCGACCAGGGCACCGGCCTGGTCGACATGTCGAAGGACCGAAACATTCCGCGCAGTCCGGCCCGTCCTGGCGAAGGTTGGGTCAATTTTGACTACGGTTGGTTCGGGGCTCAAACGGCAGCGGACGCCGACGAAACAACATGGACCCACGGCGACCACTATCACGCGCCCAATAGCGGCCTGGGCCCCATGCACGTACACGAGAGCAAGTTCCGGAAGTGGTCCGCCGGGTACGCGGACTTCGACCGCGGAACCTACGTGATCACGTTCATACCCAAGAGCTGGAACACCGCCCCCGACAAGGTGGAGCAAGGCTGGCCGTAGGCTCTGGCTCGCGGCGGATCCCCGGTTGGTGAAACCGGGGATCCGCCGCATCGGGCGGGGGTTCGTCGCCTGACGCAGGTGACCTCGGCGGCCTCGTCCTCGTCCATGGCGACCTCTCCCCCCAGAGCGGATCGCACGAGCACGACAGCGACATGCGGGCTCGGGCGGGATCACACAAGGCGAATGGTCAGCAAACTCAGTTGAGATCGGCCCAACGATCAGAGACATTACGTCGTTAGGTCGGCGGCATGCCGAAGTCCCGAGTCGCCTTCCACTCGGGCCCCGCCTGCCGCTTCGACTGGATCACAGCACAGTGACTGAACAGGAGCCATCCGTGGCCAACTCTTGGCAGACCGCCCCCGACGCTCGTGTCGAGGATCGAAGCAGGCAGGACCATCCGGATCGCCCCGCGGCCTTCGACGACGCGGCGATACGCCAGGCCCGCAACTCTGCCGCGTTCTGGGCCGCGACCGGAGTCTCCCGCGGCCACGAGGTGCTCCGCCGACGCAGCTTTCTCGCCGTGCTCGGCGGCGAGCGCGCCGGGACACGCGTCTTGCTGCAGGAACCCGACCTCGACGCGCACGAGCTCGCCGAGCTGACCGAGCTGGCCGGCCGCTCGACCGGACCGGTGGATGTCGAGGATCCGTTCAGTTCCACCGACCTGAGTCACCTGGGCATGCGCAACTGGCAGATGCCGATCATGGTGCGCCCGCCTGGCCCCGTCCCCGCCCCCGCGATGGAGGTGGTCCGGGTCCAGCGGCCGCACGAGCTGCAGACTGCCGAGCGGATCGTGATCGAAGGCTTCGAGCTGACCAGGTTCATCCCCTACCGTCCCGGCGAGATGTTCCCCACGTCACTCACTGAGCAGCCAGGCGTGGACGTCTTTCTCGCCGTCCTCGACGGCGAGGTGGCCGGAACCGGTGTCACTGTCGTCCACGACGGGGTCGGCAGTCACTACTGGGTCGGCACGTCGTCGGCGCACCGCTCCCGGGGCGTCGGGCGGGCCGTGATGCTCGGCTCGCTCGCGCCCATGGCGGACCTTCCGGTGACCCTCACCGCCTCACGGCTCGGACGGCCGCTGTATGAGTCGCTGGGCTACACCGCCGTCACCTCGTCGACCTGGTGGTCCTCACAATGACCCCCAGCGAGGCGTGACTTGGCGCCTCCGGCCTGACCTGGCACCACGTGCGAGGACGGAGACGCACCGCGGGTTTCACTCCCCCGTCTCGTCGGGTCCGGCGGAGGAGTCGAAGGGTGCGAAGAACCAGCGTGGGAGGCGCGGCCGCGTTCGCACTGGTTGACGTTGACGATGTCCGTGCCGGTGTTGGCGGACAGTTGGTCCAGGTCCAGGCAGGGCTCAGTGCCGGGGACGCGCTGCTCGTTGCGGAGCCGGAAGGTGTTCTCGGCGGCCGGCTCCACGTGCCACGTCTGGGCGCGGGAGCCGTTGCAGGCCCGCAGGTCGAGGCCGAGGGCCCCGTTGTTCGGGACGTTCGGGTCCGTCTCGATGCAGAGGCCGGTCTCCCCGTCGCGCATGCGCAGCCGCTCGGCGTCGACCCATTCGGGGACCCATTTCTCCCTGTTGGGTGTGGGCTTGGTGCGGTGCGGGTGGGCGCGCACGCGGGTGCCGCTGAGTCCGCGGGGTTCGCCCGCCAGCATCCGGCCGGTGCGGACGTTTTCCAGCCCGAAGGGGCCGGGGTGGGTGATGGACACGTCGCCCACGAAGAAGTTGGCCCTGGGGTCTGAGTCGGCGGGGGGACCGAGGAACCAGTGCTGGCTGTCCTTCGCCTTGCAGGGGTTCAGCTCGAGGCCGTAGAGGTCACGCGGGCTGGTCGCCGTGTCCGCGTCCAGGCAGAGTCCGAGCGGGATGTTGCGGATCTGGTACTGCTCGTTGCCGAACGAGAGCAGCTGCCAGCGTTGGAGGCTGCTCGTTCCGCAGTCGAACATGAGGGGCTTGCCGTGGTCCCGGCGGTCCAGCAGGCTGCTGAGGCACCTGCCCTTGGGGAGCCGGATACGGACGGCTTCGGTCCCGTTGAATTCGAGGTCCCAGCGCTGGGCGAACCCTCCGTTGCGCCGGTTGGTGAGTGCGGGCATGCCGTTGAGCACGCCCCCGCCCATAGCCTCCAGCGTCCCGCCGCTCTGCATGTTCTCGATGTGGCGGGGGCTGGTGAACAGGGGCTGCGGCTCGCCGCCCGCGCGCATGCCGCCGACGGCGACGGCCCAGTGGTCCGCGGAGGCGCCGTTGAGCCGCCGTCTCGGGTGGTTCGGGATATCGACGGACGCCACCACGTAGTCCAGCTCGCGGCGGCCCTCGTGGGTGGGCAGGCCGGTGGCGTAGGCGTGGGCGCCGGGCGACAGGGCGAAGTTGCCCGGCTCGTTGTTGAAGTCGGCCCCGACGGTCCACGACCGGCCCGGGACCTGGTTCACGAAGGCCGCGATGCGGGCGAGCATCACGTCCGACTCGTTGGCCGGGTTGTTCCTGCTGGTGGGCCGGGCGTGGAAGGTGAAGTACCAGTCGTCGTCGAACCGCACCCCGAGCGCGGCCCGCCCGTCGGCGATCGGGCTGGGCACGGCGGTCACCTCGTCCGGTGTGCGCTGCGTGACGACGGCGACGTTGTTACGGCCGCCCTCGTAGCGCCCGCCCATGCGGTCGGTCTGCAGGAAGTAGACCTCGTAGTCAGCGAACCTGTGCGCCCAGCGGTGGTGCTGGATGTATCCCGCGCGGCCGACCTGCGGCAGGCCCGGAACGGGGATGGTGCCCTGGAACCTGCCGGGCGGCGTCGAACCCGCCTCCGCGCCGGTGGCGGCGGTGGCAGTTGAGGCGCAGCATCCCGGGCCGATGGTGACGACGTCGCTCGGATGTGCCGCATGGTGTCGTAGATCGCCATGACGGCCATCACCGGGCCGCCCGGCCGGCCAGGACCAGGCCCGCGGTGATGCGGTCGGCGTCTCGCTGCTGATCGAGGTGCCGATGTGAATCTGGCTGCCGCAGCACTCGGAGGCACTGATCCCGGCCCGTGACCCGCACCGGGGGGGTTGCGGGGTGCTGATCAGCTGCCGCAAGAGCATCCGGCGGCGGTCGTGGCCGGCTCCTCGGGGCTGTCGGCCTGCTTGCCGGTTCCGCAGCAGACGTCGCCGTCGTTGACGGCGCTCTTGCCGAGGGTGCCGGCATCGGCCTTCACGACGTAGACCTCCCACGGCTCTTTACCAGGGCCGTGGACCCACACCTTGTCCTGGAGGGCGTAGCAGCACGAGGTGTCGTTCTCCTCGAATGTTGCCAGGCCGGCGTCCTTGAGCCTGCTGGTGGCGGCGGCGACCTGCTCGGTGGAGTCGACTTCGACCCCGAGGTGGTCCAGGCGGGTCTCCTCTCCGGGCTCGCCTTCGATCAGGACGAGCTTGAGCGGGGGCTGGGTGATGGCGAAGTTCGCGTAGCCGTCGCGGCGCTTGGCCGGTTCGGTGCCGAACAGCTTGGAGTAGAAGGTGATCGACGCTTCCAGGTCGGCGACGCGCAGGGCGAGCTGGGCACGGGACATGAGAGTCTCCCAACAGTCTGCATCGGCGGTTGTCGATGCACTGTCGAGCCTGCCACTTGATTGGATGAACGTCAATATAGACAGGCTTCGATTTAGCGGGCCTGCGTGTCCGCCATGGATCGGGCCCAGCCCCTCCGACCGGCGTCGCCTCGATCGCCGCTCAGCTCAGCTGATCTTGGGGCTGCGACGTTCGATGAGCAGGACGTCTCGCCACACACCGTGGTGGCGGCCGATGCGTTCGCGGGTGCCGATGACACGGAATCCGACTCGCTGATGGACGGCCAGGCTGGCGGTGTTCTCCGGGAAGACCCCGGACTGGATCGTCCAGATGCCCGCAGCCTCGGCCGAGGCGGTCAAGGCCTCGAGCAGGAGCCGGGCGACGCCCCGGCCACGGGCGTCGGGGTGAACGTAGACGGAGTGCTCGACCACCCCGGCGTACGCGCACCGGTCGGAGACCTTGCCGGCGGCCACCCAGCCCAGCACCCGGCCATCGGCGGGGCCGAGGGCGACGAAGCGGTGCTCCGCGAGCTTCGCCGCATCGAACGCCTCCCACGTCGGGGCGGCCGTCTCGAAGGTGGCGTTGCCCTCGTCGATGCCCGCCTGGTAGATCGCCAACACCTCATCGGCGTGCACGGGCGTCAGCGGCGCGATGACGGCAGCGGCCGTCCCGGTCTCGGCGGACACGGTGATACGGCTCCCCGAAGGTCAGGCGGAGACGAGAATGCGGCCCATGGCGGCCAGCACCGAGGGCTCGACGCGGTAGTACACCCACGTGCCCCGGCGCTCGGAGGTCAGAAGGCCCGCGTCCTTGAGCTTCTTCAGGTGATGGGAGACCGTCGGCTGCGAGACCCCCACATCCGAGATGTCGCACACGCACGCCTCGCCGTCCTTGTGCGAGGCGACCAGGGAGAACAGCCGCAGCCGGATCGGGTCGCCGAGCGCCTTGAACATCACCGCGGCCCGCTCGGCTTCCTCCGCGCTCATCGCGCGCTCGGTCAGCGGCGGACAGCACGGTGCCACATCCGACTCCAGCAGCGGCAGCACCTTGGTATTCGACATACATCTATGTTGACACACATCGAACCAGGTTGCAGCGGTCCGCTCGACGGATCGTCGGCACGACCGTGGCCCGGGCACACCGCCAGACCCGTGGTCGACACGCATCGCCTCCGTCCGCACCCGCAAGGCCGTCAAGGCATGCGCCGTGACCTCACCCGTTCTCCGCACCCGCGGCCTGCACTGTGCCACCGACCTTGACGGGCGCGGACGCCAGCCACCCCAGAAGACGCAGACATCAGCCCGTAGACCTCAGCGCCGCTACGCGTGCCCCACGACAGTAGGCGCCCCCTCGAACCCGTGACCGGACACCCCCTGGTACACGGCCAGTTGGGCCTCGGCGACGCCGTCCCAGTCCAGGTGGCGCACGTGTCCGGGGCCGGCCGCTCCCATTGCGGCGCAGCGGGCCGGGTCAGTGACGAGGGCGGTGAGCGCGGCGGCGTAGGCGTCGATGTCCTCCGGGGGTACGCGGACGCCGACGTGGCCGGTGACGAAGGAGCGCAGGCAGGGGGTGTCGAAGGCGAGCACGGGGGTGCCGGTGGCGAGGGCTTCGGCGGCGACCATGCCGAACGTCTCGTAGCGGCTGGGGACGCACACCAGCCGCGCCGTGGCGAGCAGGTCGAAGCGGGCCGGGCCCGTCAACCGGGCCAGCCAGTGGACGCGGGCGGTGATGCCAAGCTCTTCGGCCAGTACCCGGGCGACGTCCGCGTGCGGCCCGTCGCCCGCGATGTGCAGGTCGGCGGTGATGTGGGGGCGACCCGGGCGTAGGCGCGCAGGAGCAGATCGAGGCCTTTGGAGCTGGTCTCCAGACGGCCCAGGTAGAGCAGGTGGTCGCCGCGCGGCGTCGTGCGGTGGGTGAAGGCGGCCGGGTCGACACCGTTGGGGACGACCTCGACCCGCGCGACCGGGTTGCGTCGCGTCAGCTCCGCGCCGAGGTCGTCGCTGACGGCGACGAGCGTGGTGTGGGAGGCGAGGCCGAGGCGCTCGACGCGGTGGAACGGAAGGTGGTACTCGCGTGCCTTGTCCGCCGCGGCGAGCCACTGGACGAGGCCGACCACCGGCCGTCGCGTCAGGTGGGGGACGCAGACGGACGAGAAGGGTGCGGCGAAGTCCTCCACGATCGCATCCGGGGCGTGGCGCCGGACCAGACGGCCCAGGCCCACCACGATCGCCGCGAAGTAGGCCAGTTGGGAGGTGAAGCGGCTGAGGGCGAGAGGGCCGGGGTGGGCAGGCAGCGGTACGTAGTGAACGCCGTCGAGGACCGTGGCCGTGGCGCCGGGCCAGGGGGCGCAGACAACGGTGACCTCGACGCCTCGTGCGACCAGGCGCCGGTTGACCTCGTGGGTACGGACCGAGCCGCCGCCCGCCCCGGGTCGCCGGGGATCCTCGAAGCCCAGGTGGAGCACGCGGTACGGGCCGGGGCCGCGCCGTACGGGCCGGGCGGCTATCGCGCCCAGGCACAGGACCAGCACGGCCGCCCCGGCCCGGGGCAGGGGGTAGGGGCGCAGGGCGAAGAGCGCGGCGGCTGCCAGGGCACCCGCCGCCAGCGGACCGAGGGCGCCGGCCAGGGGCCCGAGGTCCGACACGCGGCGCCGGGCCCGTACCAGCAACGCGGCCGCCACGGCGCCGGTGACGGCTGCCGAGCACCAGGCGAGGCGGAGGGGTGAGACGGCCGCGACGGCGTACAGACCCCCGCCGAGCAGGCAGGCCACGGCCAGCGGCGCGACGGCCCGCCGGGCCGGGCCCCACACCTGGAAGACCACGCTGACCAGCACGGTCGTGGCGCTCGCCGCGCCGGCGAGGGCGAGCGGTGGCAGCAGCGCGGCCGAGGTGCCGTACTGCGGGGGCAGGACGAGCGCCAGCACCGCGTCGGGGCAGCTCGCCACGAGCACCGTGACGGTGATGCTCCCGATCCAGTGCATCCGGAGCACCGGGCGGAGCTGCCCGGCGCCGTCCCGCGCGCTGACGCCCACGAGTTGGGAGAAGACGACGGCGGCCAGAGCGGTGGAGAGGAACAGCGGGATCCGCGCGAGCACGAGCAGTGCCTGGTAGGGCGCCAGGTCGCCGGATCCGCTCCGTACGGCTGTGGCCACCACCACGTCCAGGTTGAACAGCACACAGCACAGAAGCTGGATGCCGCCCACGGACAGCGCCCGCCGCCACAGCCCGGAACCGCCGGGCCCCTCGGACGGCGCGTGCGGTCCGCCCGCCAGGTCGGGGCGCAGGGCGAGCAGTCCGAAGGCCGAGGCGACGGCCGTACCGACGGCGACAGCGCTGACCGCCCCGGCGGCGCCCCAGCCGGCGAGGACGGCCGCGGCCGTGACGGCGATCCGTACGGCCACCTCACCGAGTCGTAGGAAGCCGAGTGCGGCGAATCTCCGACAGCCCTGGAGGTAGCCGGCTCCGACGGAGTTGACCCATATCGCGACGCAGGACGCCGCGTCGCTCAACGGCAGTAGCGCCCCGGCAGCGGCCCTTCGTGAGAGGGAGGTTGATGCCGTGACCGTGGTGATCGCCGGATCGCGAGCGAGCCGCCTGGTCAGGGCGCAGGTGCGGGAGTGGCTGGGGTCCGTACGCGCGATTCCCCCACGTGAAGTTCAAGCAGCGGTTCATCTTCGAAGGCGGCGACGAGGACCGTCAGACCGCCACGCTCGCCGCTGTCGCCAAGACGAGCGGCGGTAGCGCCTTCTCCACCAACCAGGAAACCACTCTCCTGGACGGCACGGTCGACGTCGTCCTCCACTCCCTCAACAACCTGCCGACCTCCATGCCCGAGGGCCACGGACCGATCGCCGACGGCCATGTCCGCGAAGCGACGCACGTACCGGCTGTACACCCGGCCGGACACGGCCCCGCAGCCCGAGCACATTGACTGTGCTGGCCGGGGCCGAACCCGGGCCCGCGGATCACGCCGAATGGCCGGTTCTACCGGGGGAAAGCGACTCGCCTTGGGTGACCGGACATCAAGGCCGGCCACCCGAGCCGCACCTGACCGGCCCGGTGCCGGCCGAGGGCAGGCCGGTCGGCGTTGTGCCCTGCCCGCCCTCGGCCATGGGTCAGACTCCCGTGTGGTGGCGGATCCAGTCGCGGATCTCGGGAATGGCGAGCGGAACGATGCGCGCCTGGCCGGTCAGGTCGATGTAGGCGCTGATGATGCCGATCTGCGTGGTTCCGAGCATGACCGGTCCCCCGGAGTCCCCCCGCAGGTTATGGCCGTTGTTGCTGGTGGCCCAGATCCAGCTCGGATTCCCCATGTCCACCCGTTCCACATTCATGGAGCACACCTTGAGCTTGGGCGCGGGCGTCGTGCTGCGGGGGTCGGTGTAGCCCCACCCGCTGAGGGAGATGTCCGAGCCGGTCCGGGGGAGGAACCCGCTGCTGACGAGGGAGTTGGTCCTGATCGAGCCGCTGAGGGGTGTGGCGAGGCGGAACAGCGCCAGGTCATTGACCGTCGTGACGCGGTACCCCTCGACCTGCCGGTGCTCACCCCTTCCGAGGGCGAAGTTCCCGGCACGTATCCAGAAGCGTCCGGGGGCCGGGTTCCCCGCGTTGGTGATGCAGTGCTTGGCCGTGAGGAGCCACCGACTGTCGATCACGCTGGCCGTGCAGACGAATTTCTTCGTGCCGGAGCCGTTGTCGAGCCACACTTGCGCGGCCCCCCGCAGCTGGCCCGCCTCGGCGCCCCCGTCGATGGCCTCGGCCTGCGGAGTGGTCCCCACCAGGAACGTGCCGGTCATGAGTGCGGTCATCAGCGCGGCCAGCAGAAATCTCAGCCTCGGCATGGATACCAGAACAGCCTTCAAAGGATCCTCCAGATCCGGTTCCGGCTCCCGGTCGAAGGCGGAAGCCGTAGCGATTCTCGTGATGCGGTGACACGTGCGGGAGAAGTTCCCCGAGCACCCTGTCGAGGTGAGTACGGGCGGAGAACCGTCCTCCGGCGATCGTTTTCAGTCGAACCGGAAGGTGTTTCCAGACGACCACGACGGTTGATCGAGTGACACCCGATCAGCGGCCAGATCGCCCGCGCCCGGTACGGATCAATCACCCCGACTGTGTCGTCGGCGGTTCATGGACGGGGGTTCGCCGACTCGTCATCGTGGAGCCGGACATCATCGATCGCCGGATCATCGAGAGCTACGGGTTCCTCGTCGGCGCGTTCACGGGTGAGGGACTGATCTCTCATCCGTCACCGCTCCTTCGGGTCTCCTTCTGGCCCGGGAAGCAGACGGGCGCTGGTGGGCGGCTTGTCCTGACCGGAGGCCCGGATGAACTTGAGGACATCCTGGATGCCGGGACTGTAGCCATCCGCGGCGACGACCAGGAGGGTAGGGACCTTGAGGGAGATCGGCACCCAGGCGTCAAGGGACTGCTCACCCCGTGATCTGATCGACCAGGTGTAGCGACAGGGTCTGGGCGGCGACGCGCGATAGCAGCCTGTCGAGATGGTCGGCGGGCGTCGAAGAGGTGACTAGGGCTCGTCCGGCGGCTCAGGCGGTCGCCGCGGCGTTGAACCGGAATGCTGCGCTTGCGGTGAGACGGCCGAGGAGATCCGGCGGGCAGTAGCGTTGCTGGAAGCTCGCCTTGATGATGTTGCCGGCGACGACGCCTGCGGGGCACCCGTGCGGGCGTTCGCCCTCGCCGGGGAGGACCGCGTGGCCGCGTCAGCTCACGCTCTCAGGTCGGCTCGGCCGCGGTGTGCTGCCCGGGAGGGGAGAACCATCGAGGTGGGTCGTTGTCTGCCGGGTGGCGAGGACGATGGACAGTGCCAGCACAAGTAGGGCCAGTGGTGCGGAGAATGCCCAGCGTGCCGCCTGGAGCGGGCCCAGATCGTCGGTCGCCTGGAGAGTCAGGCCCACAAGTGCGGCACCGATCACCGACCCGATCCTCTGTCCGGTGGAGAAGATGCCGGAGGCCGCGCCCAGCCACTTCTCGGGCAGCGTGGCCAGTCCCAGGTTGACCGGGCCGGCGAACACGACTCCCATCCCGATTCCGAACACCACAAGGCCCGGCACGAGCGCGCTCGGCCCGCTGCCGAGAGTCGCCATGACCCAGATCGTGCCCAACAGGAAGCAGATCAGCCCTGTCACGCTGACTTGCCGGGCTCCACGCGGCCGGTCGGTCCAGCGTCCGCCGAGGACGGCGCAAGGCACCGACACCGCGGGGGCGATCGCGAGGACCAGGCCGACCTCAGCCGGCGACAATCCAGCATGTTGCAGGACGTAGGAAGACAGGAAGAACATGGCGGTCACAGCGGCGGGCAGGGAGGCCGCGACCACAGTCATGGCCAAGAACAGTCGATGGCCCAGCAGTTCGAACGGCAGGAGGGCATTTCCATCCCGCCTGCCTCTCTGCTGGAACGCCAGGGCTGTGAAGGCCACCAGCGTGAGCGGCGCCGCTGCAGCGACGATGTTTCCTTGGCCGGCGTGCAGCAGGGAGATGGCCAATCCGGCGATGCTCAGGGTCAACAGGGCTGCCCCGGTGATGTCGACAGCGGCCTTCTGAGGGCCGGGCCGGGGGGCCCAGCGCCAGAGCAGGGCGCCGGCGACGACACCGAGCGGGACGGTGACCCAGAAGATCGACCGCCACCCGAACAGCGTCGTCAGCAGCCCGCCGACGGCCGGGCCGGCGGCCACCGCGACCCCGGCCACCATTCCGCCGAGGCCGAAAGCGAAACCACGGCGGTGGACTGGTGTGACAGTGAACGTGAGAGAAACGATGTGAGGAGTCACCAGCCCCGCCCCGAGACCTTGAACGGCTCGGCTGCCGATAAGAAACGCCCCGTTCGTGGCCACGGCGCATGACGCGGAGCCGAGGACGAATACGCCCAGACCGAGAAGAAGCATGCGTGTGCTTCCGAACCGGTCCCCCAGCCGCCCGGCCACCACCAAGGTTGAAGCAAGGGCGACCATGTACGCGTTGATCACCCACATCAGCGTCGTCAGTCCCAGGGAAAGGCTGTCGATCAGAGTCGGCGCCGCAAGGTTGATCGCGTAGCTCTCCATGCCGATCGTGAACGACACAAGGTTGAGCATGCCCACGACGGCCCACGAGGTGCGCCCGGAATTGGATTTCATATCTGGATCCTGAGCCAGAAGTGGTGCAGCAGTATGATCCACCTTCATGCGCGAAACATGGGCCACTTTGCGGGAGCTTCTCCTTCCGGATGGAGCGTCGCTCGATGCCACAAGGCCGCGCCGTCACCTGGAGACGCAACTGAGAACCGCCATCACCAGTGGTCGGTTGGTCCCGGGAGCACGGCTGCCGTCGACCCGCGATCTCGCTCGCCAGCTGAACGTCTCCCGAGGAACCACGCTGGCCGTGTACGAGCAGCTCGTGGCCGAGGGCTACCTGGAGAGCAAGCGAGGGTCAGCGACCCGAGTGACCTGCGGAGGCGTTCCCCGTCCTCCGTACCCCGCCCCTGCTGAAACTCCCCAGCCCTGCAAGGAACAGGTCCTGCACTGTGATCTCGACCCAGGATTTCCCTCCCTGTCCGCTTTTCCGCGCAACGCGTGGTTGGCTGCGTACCGGGCCGGCTTGAGCGCCCTGACGGACGCCGACCTCGGCTATCCGCCTCCTGCGGGCCTCCTCTCCTTGCGCCGCGAAGTCGCGAGCTATCTCGGACGAGTTCGGTCGATGCCCACGTCGACGGACGATCTCGTCATTACCGGAGGGACGTTCGACGCCCTGGCCGTGATCGCCGACTGTCTTCGGGAAGCGGGACACTCGACCATCGCCGTCGAGGACCCCAGTAACCCGCATCTCCTGCGGATGTTCACCACCCATGGACTGGAGCCGGTCCCGATCGCTGTGGACGAAGAGGGACTGGACGTTTCCCGACTTGACCGCAGCGGCTGCCGAGCCGTCCTTGTCACGCCCGCCCACCAGTACCCACTTGGTGTGCAACTCTCGCCCCAACGACGTCGCGCCCTGATCGATTGGGCGATCAAAGGCGACTGCCTGGTGATCGAGGACGATTACGACGCTGAGTACCGTTACGACCGCGCTGCACTCGGTGCGCTACGCACGCTGGCCCCCACTGTCGTTGCTTACCTCGGCACACTCAGCAAAACGCTGGCCCCTGGGCTCCGTATCGGATGGCTTGCCGCACCGGCATGGCTGTGCGCGTCCGTGAGGAACAGAAAGCACCTCGGCGACCGGGGCGACAACGTCATCACCCAGGCCGCAGTCAGAGAGTTCCTGGGTACAGGAGGCTACGACCGTCACCTTCGGTCCACCCGGCTGCGATACCGACGCCTACGCGAGAACCTGCTGGAGAGCGTCTCCACACACCTGCCCGACTGCACACCCATCGGGATCGAGGCCGGTTTGCACGTAGTGATCCGTCTGCCCGAGAACGAGCAGGACAGCATTCTGGTGGACCATCTGGCCACGGCAGGCATCCGTGTCGCAGCCCTCACCGCCTACCGTCACCACCACTCAGGCTTTCCCGGCCTCGTCCTCGGCTGGGCCCAGGCCCGGCCGAACCAACTGGCCACCAGTATCCGGACGCTTGCCGGGATCCGCAGAACCCTTGCCTCCGAGCGTCGCATCCCTGCAGCCCGCCCCGGCCTGCGAGACTCCCCTGAAACCTTGTGACGCGATCTTGCCGAGCCGTGGCGGCTGGGGCGTCAGCGGATCAGATACCACGTGACCGCCTGCGTCAGGTCGTGGTGCCCCTGCTTTCGAGGGGGCTGACGTGGAGGTCATGCGGATGTGCCTCGGCGGGGATCAGGCCAGCGCATGATCCGATTCCCCCACGCGAGGGGGCGCCGTATGGGCCGCGGGAAACGCCCCAGGGCCGCTACCACTGGCACGACCGGCTGGGGCGAGGCGGCCCGGCCCTGTCTTCCGGTGGAGTCGCGGAGAGTGGCAGGGCGCAACCCACCCGGGTGCCGCCCCGCCTACCCGCAAGCTATGAGGCGTCCCTGGCCACCCGGCTCAGCACCGCCTCGCGCAGGCCGTCGGGGTCCACCCTCAGGGCCGCCAGCACCTCGAGGCCGCGGCCTTCTCCCGCGGCCAGCATGCCGAGCAGGATGTGCTCAGTACCGAACTTCTCCTGGCCCAGTGCGCGCGCTTCGCTCAGGGTGTGTTCGAGTGCCTTCTTGGCATCCGGGGTGTAGGCGGGCCTCGGGTACTGGAAGGCGCCGGGGCCGAAGTTGGCATTGGCCTGGCGCTGGATCTCCTCGACGTCGATGCCGATGGACGACAGAGCGTCCTTCGCGGGTTGTCCGCCGGTGGCGACGATTCCGGCCGCCTTCAGGAGGCGCACGGTCTCCTCCCTGGCTCGCGCGGGCTCGATACCCTGCTCGCGTAACACGTCCCCGGCCGTGCTCCGGTCGGTGCCGAGCAGGCCGAGCAGCAGGTGTTCCGTACCGATGAAGTCATGGCCGAGGGCGATCGCCTCGTCCTGGGACAGCACCACGGCGTGCCTCGCGCGGTCGGTGAAAAATTCGAACACTCTATTTCTCCTTGCCTTCGGCTTTGCGTCTGCTCGCATGCTTCTCGTGCACTGACTGCCGGCTGACGTTGAGCGACGTGGCGATGCTCTGCCATGACCAGTCCTGGTCGCGGGCGTTGTCGACGTGGACCCGTTCGAGTTCCTCCAGGAGACGGCGCAAAGCGACGACGGCCTGCAGTCCCACCGCGGGGTCCTTGTCGGTGACCTGTCCGGCCAGCGAGGCCGGTGTGTCCTCAGCTCCCATGCTCGTCAGGCTGCCCTGACACCTGATGCATGTCAAGGAAACCTGACAAAGAGCAAGGAGGGGTCGACGGGCCCGTCCTGACGAATCAATGGCGCCGCCGTACTCACCCGCGCTGAGCTGCTGCCCCGCTGCCTGGAGCGGGACGCACACAGCGAGATCTGAGCGCAAAGAAGGGCTGAGAGGCTCTGTCCTCTCGATCAGCCCCGCCGTACGGGGCGTCGATGCCCTCAGCGGGTGTTTCCGGTCCCCGGCCCGAGAGCGGGAGGCGGCTTACGCTGGCACTGTGTCCGAGGACAAGGGGCGGGCCGGGGAGAGCTTGAGGGCACTGATCTGGGCAGGTCGGGCACCGTCGGGTGGCGGGCCGCGCGCCACGCTGGTCGCGGTGGACCTGCGCAACGAGCAGTCCGGGGCTCAGGTACGGGCAGCCGGTGCGGGCTTGATTTCCGGCCGTCCCGTCCCGGCAGTGCGCAGGCCGGGGATGGCCGCCGCGACGGCGGCGGATACGAGCGACACGCCGCAGCCGATGAGCAACCCGGTGCGGAACCCGCCCTCGGAGGTCAGGGTGGCGCCGTTCAGGCTGATGGTCATCTGTGCCAGGACGACGCCGACCACGGCGGACCCGATGGTGGTGCCCAGTGAGCGCATCAGGGAGTTGAAGCCGTTGGCCGCCGCGGTTTCCGAGAGCGGGACCGTGCTCATGACCAGAGCGGGCATCGCCCCGTAGGCGAGGGCGACACCGCTGTTGATGACGATGCCAACGACCATCAGGCCCCAGGCCGAGCCCATGAGCAAAAGCGCGAGGCCGTAGCCGACCGAGACCACCAGTGCCCCGCAGATCAGGGCGAACTTGGGGCCGCGCGAGTTGATCAGCTTTCCGCCGAGCGGGGAGACGACCATCATCATCACGCCACCGGGCGCCATCCACAGGCCGGCGGCCAACATCGACTCCCCCAGCCCGTAACCGGTGGCCTTGGGGAACTGCAGCAGCTGCGGGGCGATCAACATGAACGAGTACATGCCGACGCCGACCAGGAGGGAGGAGATGTTGGTCAGGAGCACGCGCGGACGGGCTGTGGTGCGCAGGTCGATGAGCGGGTCACGGGTGCGCAGCTCCCAGTAGCCCCACACGAGCAGCGCCGCGGCCGCCAGGGCCAGCAGGCCCAGCGTGGGGCCCGAGCCCCAGCCCCAGTCGGCTCCTTTGGAGATTGCGAGCAGCAGGGAGACCAGGCCGATGGCGAGGCCGATCGCGCCGGGGGTGTCGAAACGCTGTCCCTTCGCCCCGGGCGGCACCTCCGGCACGAGGAACCAGATGAGCGCGCCGACCGTGACGGCCAGGGCCGCCGAGCCCCAGAACAGCACGCGCCAGTCGGCGTACTGGGCCACGGCGGCGGCGACGGGTACACCGATGGCGCCGCCGATGCCCAGGGAGGCGCTGACCAGGGCTATGGAACCGCTGAGTCTGTCCGCGGGAAGGACGTCGCGCAGCAGTGCGATGCCGAGCGGCACCATGCCCATGCCCATGCCCTGCATGGCCCGGCCGACGATCATCGGTACGACGGAGGAGGCGAGGGCGCACACCACCGAGCCGAGCACTAGGGGAACGGCGCAGACCAGGAGCATGCGCTTTTTGCCCAGCAGATCGCCGAGACGGCCGGAGACGGGGATGCACACTCCTGCGGCGAGGAGGGTGACGGTAACCACCCATGCCGCGTTCGAGGGTGTGGTGTTCAGCAGGTCCGGCAGCTCCGCGATCAGCGGGGTCACCAGGGTCTGCATCACCGCCGCGACGGTGCCGGCCAGGGCGAGAGTAGCGACGACCCCGCCTGGGCGCGAGGTCGGCTGAGGGCCGTCCATGAGGGAACTCCTCTGTGAGAGGTCTGCGAGTACGCACCGGAACAGGCGCGATGTGCACCGTACACGCATTGTGCATCATGCACATAGTGAGCATCATGCTCACAGTGTGCATAGCGCGTACAATGACCCAAGCGGGCGCAGGGTGGCCCCCACCTAAGGAGAGGCACGTGAACAGCACGGACAGGGCCACAGGACGGGTGGAGTTCGAGCAGATGCTGCTGCGACGCATGCACCTGCACAGGAACAACGGCCGCCGGGAAGGGGGCGTCCTGGACCGCAGCGCCTACATCCTCCTCAGCCGCCTCCACGTGCAGGGGCCGATGTCCATCGGCCAGCTCGGGGAAGCCTTCGGCCTGGGCGTCTCCACCCTCAACCGGCAGACGGCGGCCGCCATGCGCGCCGGCCTGGTCGAGCGCATCCCCGACCCCGACGGCGGCATGGCTCGCAAGTTCCGGATCACCCCCGAGGGCGAACTGCGCCTCAACGAGGAACGCACGAGCAACGTGAGCAGCCTGGACCGCATCATGGCCGACTGGGCGGACGAGGACGTCGCAGCCCTCGCCGACTACCTGGAGCGCCTCAACTCGGACATCGAACGACTGCACGGAATGCCATGGCCCCGCCCGAAGTCAACCCCGGGCACCCAGACGCACACGCAACGTAATAACGCCGACCCTGCCTGAATGCGGCATCCAGGCAGCGCCGCGCATGACGGCGAGTCCGGGGTGGCGACCACGAAAGTGCGGGGCGTATGTGCGGGCTGCCCAGCAGTGCGTCGGCCTTGAGCACTGGGTCGCGGTCGGCGTCGGGCAGCGGGCTCGGCCGCAGGGGCGGGTGTGGTTCGCCAGCTGCAGCACCCCTCACCACCTCCAGGGTGGGCTTGCACCGGCCGGTCTCGATCCGCGACGGCGTACCGGGCGAGATACCGGTCGCGCCGCTGACATCGGGCGGGTGTGACGCCGCGGCGCTCGCGCAGGACCCGCAGCCGGAGCCCCCTCGCCGCCAGTGTCCGGGCCACGTCGTCCCCCTGCCGCCGTCCCTGTTCCTTCCCGCCGTGCCGCTTCACCTCCCTGTCCCGCAAACTTGCCAGAATGGCAACGATGTTCGCGCCGAGTGAGCGTTGCGCCGCATGATCGATCGGTACCCGTCGGCCGCCCGCGAACCGAGGAGAAGCCCGATGCCACCCATGCCACCCGAGCCGACCGCTGCACTCCGCCACCGCACCGTCGAGGCCCCTGCCGGGCGCCTGCACTTGGCCGAGCAGGGCACCGGCCCGCTGATCCTGCTCGTGCACGGCTTCCCCGAGTCCTGGTACTCCTGGCGCCGCCAACTCCCGGCCCTCGCCGCGGCCGGGTACCGGGCAGTGGCGATCGACGTACGCGGCTACGGCCGCTCCTCCAAGCCCGCCGCGACCGACGCCTACCGAATGCTCGACCTGGTGGAGGACAACGTCGCCGTCGTACGCGCCCTCGGTGAGGAAAGCGCGGTGGTCGTCGGCCACGACTGGGGCTCCAACATCGCCGCCGCCTCCGCCCTCCTCCACCCGGAGGTCTTCCGCGCGGTCGGCTTGCTGAGCGTCCCGTACGCGCCGCCCGGCGGCCCCCGCCCCACCGACGTCTTCGGCCGGATCGGCGGCCCCGAGCAGGAGTTCTACGTCTCCTACTTCCAGGAGCCCGGCCGCGCCGAGGCGGAGATCGAGCCCGAAGTACGGGGCTGGCTCGCGGGCTTCTACGCGGCACTGTCCGCCGACACCATGCCGGCCGAGAGCGAGCCCGACCCGCACTTCGTCACCCCGGGCCGTCAGCTGCGCGACCGTTTCCCCGCCGGCCCGCTCCCGGCCTGGCTGACCGAGGACGACCTCGACGTCTACGCCGGGGAGTTCGAACGCACCGGCCTGACCGGCGCCCTCAACCGCTACCGCAACATGGACCGCGACTGGGAAGACCTCGCTCCCCACCGCGGCGCCCCGATCACACAGCCCGCCTTGTTCATCGGCGGCGCACTGGACGCCTCCACCACCTGGATGTCCGACGCCATCGACGCCTACCCCACCACCCTCCCCGCCCTGTCCGCCTCCCACCTCCTGGACGGCTGCGGCCACTGGATCCAGCAGGAACGCCCCGACGAGGTCAACAGCCTGCTGACCGGCTGGCTCGCCACCATCCAGGGCTGAACCAGGCGGCCGCCCGGGCAGCTTGGCGGTGTGTTCCAGGCGGGCCGGCTGTCAGTACTCCCCCGGAAACTCGCGCTTACTTCACTACACCGGTGACAACAAGCCTGCCTATGTGACAACCACCGTGCTTCGGCTCAGCCGGTGAGCCGAAGCTCAGGAGTTGTCACAAGCGGGACCGGCTGAACCGGTGAATGGAAACGATCGAAGCAGCCTGGTTGTCACAAGCGAGGCATAGGCGACGGGCGGGCGGAGGGGAACTGGCCTCGCTCAGCGTCCCGTGTAGGTGAAGCCGGCCCAGAAGTACGGGTGCGCGTAGGGCCTCGTCCCCACCCACAGCAACCGGGGGGCGGTCCCGGAAGGACCGGAGCCCACCGTGTCCGGGAAACGTTGCTGAAGCTCCTGGTTCGTGGCGTCCCTGAGCCACAGCTGCGCCCGGTGCAGTGCTTCCGACGGCTCCCCGTCCTCCTCCCAGTAGTCGTAGAAGGCCGCCATGAGCAGGTTGGTCGCATCGTCCGGCACCTGCCACTGCGATGCGACGACCCCAGCGGCGCCGATGACCAGGAACGCCGACGACAGATTGACCGACTCATAGGACGTATGGATCCCGGAGACGGTGGTGGAACAGGCCGACAGCACGGAGAGCCTGGCGTCGATCCGGGTGTCCATGAGTGTGCCGAGCCTGAGGTGTTCCCCACCGGACAGACGCAGTGAGCTCTCCAGAGGGCGGAAGAGCGACACGGCCCCGTGGCAGGCGAAGTGGAGCACGTCGCAGGCAGGCAGGTGCTCCAGGGTGCGGGCCACGGTGGCCTCGCCGCCCTGGAGACGGATGTGGTCGGGGAAGCGCCGGAGCGCGGCGGTCATCTCGGCGTCCGTGCGCAGCGGCGCCGTGTCCGGCTCCGGATCGTCTACCGCGAGGAGTCGTGTGCGAAGCCTCGTGGCCGGGCCCCGCCGGCTGTGAGCGCGACGCGTGGCTTGGGACAATGCCCTGGCGTTGGGCGCGTAGGTGACGCGGATCAGGTCCAGAGCGTAGGTGTCTCCCGGCGTGGGCTGCACCTTCGCGGATGCCCGCGCCGCGTGGAAAGGCAGGAACGACAGCGTCCCCGCAGGGATGAGCGTGATGGCCCGGTGGCCGGCCATCGCCAGGAGCACCGGCTTCATGACAGCCGTCCAGAGTGCGGCGGTGGTTGCGCCGATGACGGGCATGACGGTCGGCCCCTTCGCGCTGAGCAGGTGCGCCGCGAAAAGATTGGTGATGTCTTCGTTCAAGGGCAGTTGGACTTGGCCGGGGCGGTCTTTGCCGTGCTCGATCGTGAGGGCCAGCCCGCCCCAGGGCGTGGCGAGCAGGTACACGAGGGGCTGCGCCTCGGCTGCGGCGTCGATGTCCTGCAGTCCCGGCGGTTGGAGGAAGTCGCCGAATCCGTCGACTTCGCGGATCTCGTCGATGAGGCTCTTCAGCGCCTCGCGCCGCCTTTTGAGGGGTTCTGCCCATTGGCCGGCTGCGGCCGGGGCGCCGGGCCGGCGTACGCTGCCCTCGTTCGCAGGGTCGAGGAGCGCCTCCAGCTCCGCGATGGCGTGCGTGTGGTCGTGGTAGCGGCGGACGAGATCACCGCGTCCGGCGTCGGCGAGCCGGCTCAAGTCGGCCGGTTCGCGTTCCATCGCCTCGGACAGCATCGCGGCCAGTCCGCGCTCGACGATGACGGCGGCCGTCGCCGTGTCGCCGAGCTGTGCGCACGCGTACGCGCCGAGGCAGCTGAGCCAGCCCAGCTCAGCGGCGGCGGCTTCCTTGTGGTCGCGCACCAACTGGTTTCGCACGGAGGTCTCGTGGTGGGCCAGTCCGAGTTCGGCGGCCTCGACCGCTTCGGCCCAGGCCCCGCGGTCCCCTGCCCACTCGGCCCAGACCCGGTCCCCTCGGCGGAGGCGGAAGCCTTGTTCGACCGCTGTTCTGCAGGCTGATCGCATGGTGGCTGTCGCACGCGCGGCGTCCTCCTGCGAGCCGTCCCGGGAGTACCTGAGGATCAGTGCCTCACCGAGGACGGCCAGATACGAGGGCAGCAGCGCCGACGCTGTGGTCTCGTGCGAAACGCACCGTTCGATCAGGGTGATGGCTTCGTCAAGGGCCTCTGGGGCGTGCGTCTGCTCGTACCGGTGCATAAGGACGGACGCCAGGTTGTGCAGGGGACGTGTTCCTACCTGCGTCGTAGGACGGCCGTGCAGAGCGTCGCGCAGTGAGGTGATCACCTTGTCGAGCATGGCCGGGTCGGGGGCCAGGTCGTCGAGCCTGAGCTGTGCGGTTGCCAGATCGGCCGCGCGGCGCCACCGCAGGGCCGACTGCGGGTCGGTCGCCTCCTGCAGCTCGCGATAGAGGGAAACAGCTTCCTGGAGATCGCCGACGTCGTGGAGCTGGTGCCCCCGGTTCTCCAGGGCGATGGCGAGCTGCCTGACGAGTTCAGGATCGGCCTGCTCCCCGTAGCCGGCCCTGAGGACTTCGACCGCCTGGTCGAAGTAGAAGAGTTCTCCCGTCGCGATCCCCAGCGTGTAGAGCGCAGTGCCGTACTGCTCGACGGTTTGCGGTTCCGGAGGGTTCCCGGCCGCCAGCTCCTTGAGGATCGCTGCTGATCGGTGCAGTGCGTCCACGTCACCGGTCGCCTCGTAGAGCACGCCGAGGCAGATCCCGTGGACCTGAGCCGCCAGGGCCGGGTCCGTCCCGTCGGTCCCGGCTGCGCGTGTCTCCTCGAGGATCTGTACGGCCTTTTGCACGAGGGTGACGTCCCCGGTGTGCTCGAAGAGGCGGACGAGCAGGATCGCTGTGCGGCAGCGACTCCTGCACGTGGCGACGTCGATCTCCGTGAGCCTGCGGTTGATGAGTGTATGTACGCGGCGTGCTGGGAGGGAGTCCACTCCCGCGGCGTAGCCGTCCTCCAACAGCGTCTCGCACAGCAGATAGACGACATGTTCATGGAGCTCGCTGCCGCTGGGGGCGAGATCGGCCGCCTCGCTGAGCAAGGTGACGGCAGCGGCCGTGTCTCCGACGTTGCGCCGGTCCAGGAGCAGTCCGGCGAGGTGGTGGACGGCCGCCAGCCGGCCTCCCGGGCCGCACTCTTCGGCCACTTCGTGGCCCAGTGCGATGGCCTTGTTGAGGGAGTTCCGGTCGCGGGTCGTCTCGTAGTGGAATGCGAGCACATCCCTCGCCCGGGCGCGGACCTGGGAGCGCTCGTCGCCGCCCAGTTGACGCGCCGCGGCGAGGTGCCGGACCGCGGCCTCACCGAGGGTGAGGGCCCGACCGATGTCCTCGGCTCTCGTCTCGGCACTCACGTGGGCCCGGTACGCGAGTGCCTGCGCCAGCTGGCTGTGGATCAGGGCTTGTCCGTCGGGGGCCGCGTCCTCCGCGAACTCGAGGGCGTCCAGCAGCTTCACCGCCTCGTCGGCATCCTCCAGGGGGACACGGCCCGTGCGGTGTGTCAGCAGCGCGGCGGCGAGGTTGTGGGGCAGCAGACCCATGAACCGAGGCCGGCAGCGCTGCCACAGCTCACGCATCTCGTCGATGATCCGCCGACGCAGTTCGTACGGGAGATCATGTCCGCCGAGATTCGTCGCCTCGGCGGCCAGCACCAGGGCCCGTGCCCTGAACTCCTCGGAGGAGCCGGGCCATTGGGGGGCATCCAGAAGCGTGGCCGCTGCCTGTGCGGCGCTCTCGGCGCGCGTACCGGTGGCACGGTGGCTTTCGATGGCGTCCACAAGAGCCAGGCACTGTACGGCCAGCTCGTCGTCGGCCATGCCCGCGACACCGGACTTCTCGGCGAAAGCCCCGTCGATGCCGATCTCCAGGCACTTTTCCACGAGCCGCTGATGCTGGCGCCATGAAGACGCGTCGATGTCGTGCCCCAGCGCCTCGGCCTTCGCCGCGTTCCGGGCCAGTGCCTCCGCCACGGCCCGCATGTTCTCCGAATGGGCCAGCAACAAGGCCCGCGTATCGGTCCACGTGTCCGTGTCGCACAGTTGATGCGCGAGTGACTCGGCGAGCTGTCCAGGTTCGGGCCCTGCCGGATGCGTCTCGTCGCCGGACTGTGTCGGCACCAGACCACGGTCGAGGTCGGCCAGACAGACGCGGGCCATCTCCGCCACCCGGGGCACGGGAGCGGCCAGGCAGATCTCCCAGTGACGCCGCGCCTGCGGGCGCCGTCCGAGGTTGGCCAGGGTCGAGCCGAGATCGAACCGTGCGCGCCAGGAATGCTCGGGATGGCCCGTGGCGAGGGCCTCTTCGAGGGCGTGCTCGGCCTCGGCCAGGCGTCCGGTGGTGAGGAACAGCTCACCGATGTTGGTGAGGGACCGCGCCTGTTGATCGGGGTCCGGCATGGCCACGGCCGTTCGGTACGCGGCGAGTGCATCACTCACCCGGCCCAGCTCGGCGAACATCAGACCCAGATTGACCGCCGAGTCAGCCAGGCCCTCGGCGATGGCGATCCGGAAAGCAGGCTCGGCGGACTCCGGGTCGCCGGCCCTCTTGAGCAGATTGCCCAGGTTGTTGGCGGCCCACGCTCTGGTGGCGGGTAAGGCTTCCGCGATCGCCGTCCGGTACGCCCGTTCCGCTCCGGCAGGATCGCCCCGGCGAGCCAGGAGCACGGCCAGGCTGAACGCCGCCTGACCACCCTCGGGGCCCTCGTGGCGAGCCGCGTACGACAGCAATTCGATGGCCCGGTCCGGCTCGTCGTGCGTCAGCAGCATCGCGAGCGCCTGGGCGGCGAAGCCGGATTCCCGTGTGTCCCCGGCGACCGCGCTTTCCAGGGCCGAGACCGCCGCGGCCTCGTCTCCCAGGGCCTGGTACGCGGCCCCGAGATAGATGTCGACGATGGTCCGCTCCTCTGTGGTGCCCAGGACTCGCGCGCGGTCGAGCACGCGGATCGCCCGCTCGCCGTCACCCCGGTAGAGATGCAGCAGGCCCATGTTGGTCCATTGCCGGGCGGTCAGGGAGTCCAGAACGGCACCGGGATCGAGCCCGCAGGCGAGACGGACCGCCGTGTCCATGTCGTAGCGGTCGAGCAGCATGGCGTGGGCGGCGACGAAGTCGCCGACGTCGTGCGGCCCCAGTGCCAGCATCTCGGCGAGCACCGCAGCGACCGCCGCGGGCTCGTACTGCACCGGCACACGACGGCTGGGATCGTTCAAATTTCCCCCCGGTGGATGACCCCGCACACAATGCCCTCATTGTCCCTCAACCACCCATGGCTGAAACGGCATTGTGGTTGAATCGTCCGGGGGGGGTGGGTGAGCATGAGCGAAGAACTTCTGATCACCGCCAGGACAGTCCGCGGATACCTCAAGGAACTCCTCGGAGCCGACGAAGCAGAGCGGATGAACCAGCTCCTGAACGCGCTGCTGGTCCGGGCCGCACAGGGCGACGATGTCGATGAGGAACTCGCGGCAGTCTTCTCGGCCGACGCGACACTGCGCGCTTTCGCGTCGGCCGTTCTCACCGACGCCGAACACCGCCCGCCCCGCGTCCGTGAGGTCAGGCTCTCGGGCGACGGCGAGATCGTCGACATCGACCGGTACCAGTGCCCCGAGGGCGACGTGATCTGGTACCGCTTCGACGTCGGCGAAGAGATCCCGGACTGCCCCACCCATGGCGGGCGCCTGAGTCCCGCGGAATCCGGCCCCGCGTGATCGGCAGATTTTGGGAGTCCGTCGGCGGCAAACTGGCCGACCGGTGGGCGGGCGCCTCGGGGCCGGCCCTGGTGTTCTGGGTGGGCGGGCTACTCGCGTGGCTGCTCGGCCATGGCGGCTGGCACCGGCTCACCGACCTCGGCACCTGGCTTCAGCGTCAGTCCGCCGCGGGCCAGGTCGCCGCACTCCTCGCTCTGCTCCTCGGCATCGCCACCAGCAGCGTGGTGGTGGGCTGGGCGGTCGAGGGCACGCTGCGGCTGATGGAGGGCTACCCGACCCGGCCGGTCGCATTTCTCCGGCCGTTGCTGCTGCGGTGGACCCGACGCTCGGCACAGCGCGTCCTCACCGAGCTCCAAGAGCTCGCGGTCGAGATCGCAGAAGGACGAGCCACGCCGGACCAGCGAGCCCGCTTCCAGCACCTCGACCGCCGGCGCCGGGACTGGCCCAGCCGGCCGGACCGCTACATGCCCACCCGTGTGGGCAACATCCTCCGCGCCGGGGAGAGCCGCCCGGTGGACAAGTACGGCTTGGACCCGGTCGCGGTCTGGCCCCACATGTGGCTGCTTCTCCCCAGCCAGGTGAGGCAGGACCTTGTCGCGGCACGGACGGCCCTGGACGGCGCGGTCGCCGGATTCCTCTGGGGCCTGCTGTTCTCCGTCTTCACCGTCTGGACCCCATGGGCCCTGCCGGTGAGCGCCGCGGCGGTCACGATCACCTGTTTCTTCCTGCTTCCCGCCCGGGCCCGCAGCTTCGCCGACGTCGTCGAGGCGGCCATTGACCTGCACCGGATCGACCTGTACAAGCAGCTCCGATGGCCGTTGCCCGGCGATCCGGTGGCGGAGAGAGCGAGCGGGCGTCTCCTGACGAAGTACCTGGTCCGCGGGATCGGTACACCGGAACCCGCGTTCACGCCCCCCAGCGATCCCTGAACGGCTACCCCCGTTACGTTTTCCGCGGTCCTGCAAGAGGGCCGCTGACCTCCGGGCTCGGCATGGCTGTTCCCCCTGTGGTGACCTGAGTTGGAGATTCGTCATCAACCCGGTACGAGTCGTCCAGGGCAGAAGGTGTGGGCACCCGCGAGGGATCCGGGCAGGCAGGGATTCACGCGCCGAGCGGTCGTGCTCACACCCCCAGTGCCGCCTGCAGGGTGCAGCCGATGGCCGGACGCTTTTGACCGGGCTCGCGGTCACAAGGCCTGTTCCAGCCCCCCGGGTCATGGCCACCCGGTGGGCAAGCGACTACACCTTCCACTGCGCCTTGGCCACCGCGGCCCACGGCCCATAGTCAGCTTGGCTCCGGGACCTCGGCAAACAGCCGTCAGACACTGACTAGGGGTTCTCCTGCAGGGTGAGGCCGTAGTAATCGACGTGGTAGTCCCCGACACTCTGTGCGTGGTCGGTCAAGCTGAGGTCCTTCGGTGAGGAGACGCCAAGGTCGCGCAGGGTGGCGACCATCATGCGGGCCAGTCGGCGGCCGTCCACCTCGCCAATGCCGAAGTCCCCCGAGTGGTAAGGGGCCTCGTGCCAGTGGTCCAGGGCGGCGGGGCGGGTGGCCTGCGGGATCCAGCCGAAGGAGGTCGGATCGGTGACGCCCTCTCCGAGGCGCTCCGGGTCGTAAATGATCTCCAGTCGGTCGCCGCAGAGGAGGTGGAACAGAATCGGGCCGTAGGTACCGGGCACCAGGGCGTGGAAGCCGAAGTCAAGCTCGATGCCGAGAGCGTGCGTCTCGGCGGGGAGGGTGTCGAGGAAGTCACCGAGGGCGTGGGAGAAGACGTCCCAGTCGTCGGTGCGCCAGCGGCCTGGGAAGCCCAGGCCCGCGTTGGCGGGGTCGCGGCGGCTGCCGAAGAACCCGCCGAGGGCGTAGTGCTCACCGTGTCCCTGCCGCCAGAACCAGTTCTCCACCGGGTCCGTCGGCTGGAGCAGCAGCTCCGGGCCGTGCTCGCCGGCGTGCAGCTCCAGCGTGTTCTCGCGCTCACGCCAGCGGAGGAAGGGGCTGCCCCACAGCGGGGCGGAGTCGTAGAACGGGCCGGGGTCGCCGTACGCGCCCATGAGGGAAGCCGGACCGAACTCCTGCGTCAGCACCTCGGCAACCGCCCGGAAGGCCGTCGCCTTCCCCACGGCACCGCCCTCGTGCAACGCAACGGGCACATACAGCCCGACGTACTCCTCGCCGCCGTGCACGTAGTCCTTCTCGAAGCGGTCCACCGGGCGCAGCCGGGGCGTCCACTGAGGGGAGGTGTCAGGCGCCGGCCCCGTGGCCAGCCGCGGTCCGGCGGCGCCCTCTTGCCACTGCCAGCCGAGGCCCTCGACCACTGCCCGCAGCGCCGACCCGCTCCAGCCGCCGGTCTCCGCTCCCCTCAGCCGTCGTGCCAGCTCCACCACTCGCGCTTCGTCCCAGGCCCCCACCGCGAACTCCTCATTCCGATCCGTGTTCGTGCGAGAGACCTTGCCATACGGCACTGACAAGAGCTCACCGGCCGCCTCTGGGTGCCTCCCTCGCCGGGCTCCCGGCAGTGACGGCGGCCACTTACTGCCCTACCGCGGCTGGTCCGGCGGTTTGACGCCGGCGATCTGGTGCGCTCGTCACTGGCAGTTGCTGACGGCACCGTCTACGTCGGCAGCGACGATGGGAATCTGTATGCGGTGCGAACGTGACAGCAGGCGCGATCAACGCCCCCCACGCGGTAGCAGCGGTATCGCGTTGAGTGACACGCATGCCTGGCGCTCCGCCACCACAAGAAAGCGAGCCCTCACGGTTTCGTGCAGTCACCCGCCGTACGGCGCTCCGCTTCGCAGGCGTGCGGCGTCGACAGCGGCTGCGATCGCGTGGCGCAGGGCAGGGCGGTCGACCTGCCGGTCCTCGCAGCGCGGGCAGTCCCGGCCGGAGTCGAGCAGCGCGCCATCGTCCGTCACACCGAGGCTCGGCGCACTCCTGGCGCTGCGGCAGGCCCAGGACGATCAGCCATCCCACCGGATCCGTGATCGGTCCGGCCAGCCTCATCTGGTCCACCAGGCGCCGAGCGAGCCCGTCCGCGAGGACCTGTACCGCTCTGCCTCCACTACCGGGGCAGGCCGTGCCGATCAGATGGAGATCGTCTCGGTGAGCCAGCCTCGCCCTGTCCGTTCCTCTGCCGTCTGTGGCGGCGGACCGCTACGGCGAGCAGCTGCAGCGCGCGGCTGCCGAGAAGCGTGTGGCCGCCGAGGCTTATGCAGGCCAGGTGCTGGACGCTGATCTGACCAGGATCCGCTTCGTCGAAGGCGCCCGCTCCTTCATCAGCCAGCATGCCGCGGGCTTCGCCGAGCGCTTCGGCCCAGGCCCCGCCGGCCGCGCCTACGCCGCCTGAGCCACGCCGCATGTTCCTTCAGAGCGATGTGCCCTGGCTGCTCGACATCGCGCACCAAGAGCTTCCCGGTGACCCGGAGGTCGTGGACTGGGGCTCACTCGAGGCCGCCCGGGCCCGGCACTGCTTCGAGGTTCTCGACGCCCGCGCCGGCCGCGCCACCTGTCTCGTCATCCGCCGCCATGCCCGACGATGTTGCCCTGGACGGACCGCTGGCGCGGACGGTGCCGCGGGCGCGGCCGACCCGGCCAGGTGGCCCAGCGCAGGGTGTCGGCCTCCTCCGGCGGCAGCAGGCCGGCGCCGATGAGCGCGGCCCGGCCTGCCTGATGTCCGGCGATCTCGTAGCCGCGCGCACAGGAGTCCACCTCGTGGAAGGAGCCGTCCGTCAGCAGGACCGTGGCCGCCACGCCCCCTAGCCCCTCCAGCAGGCCCGCCCGCAGCGCCGGAAGGTACTCGGCGGGCAGCCGCTTCCCCGGCACGGCGTTGAGCAGCTCCAGCCCACCGCCGGAGCCTGGCGGTTCGAAGTCCGCGACGATGTGCGCGTACGGCCCGCAGGCACCAATGTTCAGCTTCACCCGCACGCAAACGCTTGGCACGGGAACGGGAAGACTGGTCATGACCGCCACCGTACGGTCGCCACGACCGGCCTACCAGCGCTTTTATCCTGCCGGGGCTCCCCCGTGTGTGACTCCCGATAGAACTGTGTGCACCGAGCTGGTGGGCCAGGCGCCGACCGGCCAGGCGCAGGTTTCCGGTCCGGGGGTGTCGTCCAGGAGATGGGGGCTGTTGTTGCGGACGCTGCGCACCGCGGTGGTCACCGCGCGGGCGTCGAGGTCGCCGTGGGCGCGGACACGCTGAGCCGCGTCCTGGTATTCGTCTCCGGTGAGAACGCGCCGTGCGGTGAGGGTGGCTCAATTCTGTCGGCTGACAGCATGAGAATCGCCCCACCCTCACTGGGCGGGGCGATTCTCACCTCAGCGCCAAGGCTTCGGCGCCACTACGCCTGCTCGGCTTCTCGCTGGGCGGGTTTCCCGGTTGAGCGAGCCTGGGCCTGGCATTTCACCCAGTGCCGTAGCTCCAGGCCTGCCAGGTCTTATTGGCGTTCTGCCACTGCTGGACGCGGGCGCCGTTGGCGTCGCTCCCGCCATCGATCTCGAGAACCTTCTGGCTGTTCTTGTTAAAGATCTGACCGCCGGCGAATCCCCAGCACTGTGTGTCGCCACCCGAGCAACTCCACTGCTGCGCCGGAGCCCCGTTGTCGGTGCGGGAGTCTGCGATCTCCAGGCACTTTCCGCTGTTGACGTTTATGATGCGGTACCAGCCACCCTGGTTCTCAAACCGCCAAACGGCTCCAGCCTGGCCCCGACAGTCCCACATTTGAGCGCGGGCGCCATTGCTCTTGCTGGAGCCGTCGATCTCCAGACACTTCCAGTTCCAATTATTAACCAAGGTGTCAGGGTTGTACGAGCTTCACTAAGCGGGAATGGGAAACATGCCACAAAGCAAGAGGTAGACTTACTGCGGGTCCATCCGAACTGGTTTTACCTCGGATCGATCGCCAGAATGGACGCCGCAGTCAGCATCACCGGTCATAGCCCTGGACGTCCTGTTCACACCCACCCCCACCTCACGAGCCCCCCAGCTCAGCAAGATCATATATCGGTGAGCGCACTCGGTGGCCAGCCGATTTCCGGTCTCCTCCTCCCCCCCCGGCGACTGCCCTGTGAAGGTCAGAGGAGCTGCGCCCAGCACTGCAAGCTCTCCGAAGCCCGCAGCGACCCAGGGGGGCTTGTATCTCTATGATCAGCCTGGTGAAGGCTCTCCCCCGCCGGTGGCTCGGCTTGCCCGTTATCGCTGCCCTGCTCGCTGCTGTTGGCTGCTCGGCCACTAACAGGGCTGCGAGTGACCTGCCGGCACCCACACCAACTGGTCAACAGGCCGCGCACTGCAGCGCACTTCACACGAAGCTGCCAGCCACCCTGGAGGGCATGAAGCGACACGCCCTCCAATCAGACTCAGACTTCATCGCCGCCTGGGGAGAACCCACGATCACTCTGCAATGCGGCGTGTCGCGCCCCTTGATCGTCACACCGGGATACAAGCGCTACAACCCGTATGCGCCCACCATTGAGATTGGTGGTGTCGAGTGGTTGCCGGAGGAGCAGCCGGACGGCAGCGTCCGCTGCACAACCTCAAAGCGAGAGGCATGGGTTGAGGTCACAGCCACACCGAAGTACGCGAAAAATAGCGGCGAATTCGGCATGCTCACAGGCCTCTCTGATGTGGTAGCGAAGACAGTGCCCTACGGAACGATCTGAACCCACACCGCAACCTGTGCATACCGAACGAACTGAAAGTGCCCCCGCAGCCGACACCGCCTGACCCGCGCGGGCCCCCCCAGGGGCCAGCGCCCCAGCACTACGGGGCGATGCTTCCGGTGGCCTGCAGGTGAGCGAGCACGCGGTCGGCCAGGCCGGCGCCCCGGGATCGCCGAGCTCGCGAACATCGCGGCGGCGGCCGGCGCGGACGAGGCCGCTCTCGCCTGGGAGACCCACGAGGTCGCCGCCGCCTGGGAGCTGCCGATCGTCGGCCCGGCGCCGTGCATGAACATAGTGCTCGCCACCCGAGACGGGCACGTCCTGCACCAGTTCCCGTATGACGAGCAGCTCCTGTCCCGCAGCCCCGAGGGCTGGGCGTCGGTCGCGCCCGACTGGTGGCCGGCCCCCGCGCCGCAGCCCGGCGGCGAGCTGATGCCGCCGTTCCAGGCCGCAGTGTACTTCTCCTTCACTCCGATCGAGCTGGACCACCCCGGGCGCCCATCGCATCCTTCGTGTCCCGCTATCGGGTGGGTCGTTGACAGAACATGTGGTCGTGGCCGGGGTCGGCAGCGCGGTCGAGGGCCAGGGGTGCCGGGACGAGGGCCCGGGTCCGGCGTATCGGGCGTCTCTACGCCTTGCTCACCTTCGGTGGGATGGCAGCCACGGTGTATCTGGCCTACCGCAGTGGCGGACTGGACGCAGCGCTGCCCGCTTTGCCGCCCACGCTCGCGGTGGCCTTCCTTACCTGGGCCGCCTACCGGGACGACCGCAGCGAGGCGGCACGGCGTGAGCTCCCGGCGGTCGCCGAGGAACTGGCCGGAGCGGTGCAGGTGCAGTGGAGCGCCGAGCTCGGCCGGCGCCGGCTGGTCCGGCCCCTTCCGCCCACGGTCTCCTGGGCCGCGGCACCTGCGGAGTTGTCGGTTCCGTGGCGGGAAGTGACCGAGGCGGCCAGGAGGTGGCCGGGCGGCCCGCCCTCGGACCCCGCCGGCTGGGCCACCGGACCCGCCGGGCTGGAGGGGCAGGAAGACGAGATCGCCGAGATCTTCCTGCACCGGATCCCCACCCGCCGGCTGGTCCTGCTCGGGGAGCCGGGCTCAGGGAAGACCATTCTCCTGGTACGGCTGCTGCTGGGCCTGCTCGAGCGGCGCGGCACCGACGGGGGCCCGGTGCCGGTCCTCTTCTCCGTGGCAAGCCTCGAGCCGGGGCCGCACGGGCTCCACGGCCAGGAAGACACCCTGTACACATGGATGTCCGGCCAACTGGAGCGGGACCACCGGACACTGGCCGATCCGGCCCCACCCGCGTACGGCGACGTGAGCCTGGCCCGCGCGCTGCTGGACAACAAAAGGATCGTTCCCGTGCTGGACGGCTTCGACGAGCTGCCCGACGAGCGGCGCAGGCGGGCGATGGCGGTCGTGAACGGCTCACTGCCGCTGGACCAGCCGGTGGTGCTCTCCTGCCGCTCCACCGAGTACCGCCGAATGCTGCAGCACGCGGCCCCTCTCGCAGACGCGGCCGCGATCGAACTCCGCCCGCTCGACAGCGCGGAGGTCGGGGAGTATCTGCGCGCCACTGCCTATGGCGACGGGGCACGGACGGCCGAAGCCGCGGCCGCCGTCGAGGAACGGTGGGGCGAGGTGCTCGGGCGCCTGGGCGGCCTCTGTCCTCTGGCGCGCACGCTCGCCACACCGCTCGGCGTCTCTCTCGCCCGGGCGGTCTACAACCCGGAGGGCGAACCCGGGCCACCGACTCCCACTTCCTCGCGCGGCCCTGCGGAGCTGCTCGCCCTCACCACCCGGGAGGAGGTGGAGCGGCATCTGTTCGGCGCGTTCATCCGCGCCGCGTACCGGCCGAAACCCCAGCGCCCCTGCCCCTGGACCTACGTCGAGGCCCGGCGGGCGTTTGTCGTCCTCGCCCACCACATGAGGGACAACCTCACCGGCAGCACCGAGATCGCCTGGTGGGAACTGCACCGGGCGCTTCCCTCCAGGTCGGCGCGGCTGCTGGTGGCGGGCAGCGCCGCGGTCGCGGTCGCCGCCGTGCCCTGGTCCGTCGCCGGGCCCGCCGCCGGGCTGGGCGCGGGCCTGACGGTCGGCGCCGTCGCCGTCCTGGCAACCGTGCAGCGGCGGAGCCCGGCCAGCCGGATCAGCTGGTCCTGGCGGCACTCCAGAGTCGTACCCGGGACCGTTGCCGGGATGGTGACCGGCTTCGCCGTCGGACCCGTCACCGGAATCAGGTTCGCCCTGGTGTCCGTACTCGCCATCGGCTTCGTGGTCGGCTTCATGACCGGCCTGCGTCCCGAGCCCCTCGACGCCCCCGCCTGGAGCAGTCCTTCCGGCTCGCTCGCCCACGACCGCCGTACGGCCCGGCGGACCATGCTGCTCTGGGCCCTGGCCGCCGGCCCGGTGGCGGGGCTGATCGCGGACCTGGTGGCCGGGCGGACCGCCGCCGTGGTCGCCGCGCCCGTGGTGGGCGTGGTGACGGGCCTGGCGATCGGCTTCGGGGAAACCGCCTGGGGACTCTTCACCCTGACCCAGGTCTACCTGCGGATACGAAAGGGCACCCCTCGCGACCTCATGGCTTTCCTGGCCGACGCGCACAGCGAACGCGGAGTGCTCCGCAGGACGGGTGCCGTCTACCAGTTCCGCCACATCAATCTGCAACGCCATCTGGAGGCCGAAGAGCTCGATTAGGGGTGTGACCCAGATACGGCCCAAACGGGCCACGGAATGATCTTGATCTAGTCGGCCTCGGCGAGCGCGCGGTAGAGCGAGGCGACGGACGGGTTCCTGCCGGTCTTACTGATCGTTTCAAAATGGGTGGATAGTCGGCGCACCGCCGTGCTGTCGGCGAGCCCGTCGGCCTCGCAAAAGTGTCTGTTGATCGACGCGGCCAGCCAGCGCAGTCGTTGCCTCAGTGGCACGTAGGTAGACGCCGCCCACCAGCAGACGCCCCTTGACGGCTGCAGAAGCAGCTCACTCATCCACCGCGATGCACGTGCGCGGGAGAGGACCGCTGTTCGACGGCGTCCAACGCCGGGGCGATGACGGCGAAGGCCCGGTTGGTCAGTTCGGAGGGGTCCTCGGCACTGCCGCCGTCACTCCACCGATGTAGCACGGTGTTGAAGGCGGTCAGAGTCATCCCGGCGGCTAGCTGCGGGTACAGGTCGGTGTCGGGGTCGAGCCCCAGGCGGCTAGCCAACTCCGCCGTCAGGTCGTCGCGCCACTGCGCCTGGCGCTCCAGGAAGCGTGCGAGCAGGGCGGGGGTACACAGAATCAGCTGAACCACTCGCAGTGCTCTGTCGGAGTGGTCGGCGCAGGCGGTGATGGGGACCGAGACGGCGTGCCGCAGCGCCGCGGAGGGTCGCTCCTCGATGGGGCGGGCTGCCAACTCTGCGCGAATTCCGGTGCCCATGTCGGCCAGGAACTGGACGACCACGTCCTCCTTGGACGCGAAGTACCGGAAGAACGTTCGCTTGGACACGCCGGCTGTGGTCGCGATCTCGTCGATGGTGACCGAGTCGAACCCCTCCAGCGCTAGCAACTGCAGAGCCGCTTCGGTCAGTTCGTGCGAGACGAGCTGACGTTTGCGCTGGGCCATGCTGATTTCAGGGCGGGTAGTCACCGGACGATGGTAAAGCCATGCCTCGTGTGGCACCTAGGCGCACCTTGACACCAAGTGCCATTGGGGGCACCGTATGCCGCATGACACAGCATCAGCGCTGGACTGCCGAGCAGATTCCGGACCAGACCAAGCGGGTGTTCGTCGTCACCGGAGCCAACAGCGGCCTCGGCCTGGCGACCACCCGGGCGCTCGTCCGGCAGGGCGGGCACGTGATCCTTGCGGTACGCGACGAAGGAAAGGGCCACCGGGCGGTCGCAGAGATCACCGCCGATCAGCCGGGCGCCAGCCTCGAGGTGCGCCACCTCGACCTTGCCGATCTCGACTCGGTCCGAGCCTTCGCTCATCAATTGCATACCGACCATCCGCGGCTGGACGTGCTCATCAACAACGCCGGCGTGATGGCGCCGCCGCGGACACTCAGCGCGCAGGGCCACGAGTTGCAGTTCGCCGCCAACCATCTCGGCCACTTCGCACTCACGGGGTTGCTGCTCGACCTGCTGACCGTCGGGCGCGACCCCCGCGTGGTCACGGTAAGTTCGACCAACCACCGGCAGGGGCGCCTCTTCTTCGACGACCTCTCCGGCGAACGCAAGTACTCGCCCATGGCCTTCTACAACCAATCGAAGTTCGCCAACGCTGTCTTCGGATGGGAACTCCACCGGCGGCTGGCCGCAGCCGGCGGCCCGGTGCGCAGCTTGCTCGCCCACCCGGGTTATACCGCCACCAACCTGCAGACGAGCGGGCCGGTCGGCATGGTGAAGGTGCTGTTCGGCCGCATCCTCACTCCGCTCGCCCAGTCCCCGGACCAGGGAGCGCTGCCCCAGCTGTACGCGGCGACCGCCCCCGACGTGGAGAGCGGGCAATTCATCGGGCCGGACGGCCTGGCCGAGCTGCGCGGCGCACCGACGCGGGTGCAGTTGTCCCCCGCGGCTGCCGATGCCGAGACCGGCCGCCGTCTGTGGGAGTTGTCGGAACAGCTGACCGACGTGCCGTTCGTGTTTCCAACCCTTGTCTAACTGATTGTTTACGGCCTCGGGGAACATCGGTACACCCGTTGGCGCTGAGAACGATCACGGTTGGCTAGCGGGTCGAAGAGCCACATTCATCATGCTCCGCAACGAGAAGGCCGTGCTCTCGTGTAGCTGCCGCCACCTCTCACGTAGCAGCGCCGGAGAAGGCCCGGCGCTAGGGCGTGTATCGAGAGGATTTCCTAAGAGGTCGTCAGGTTGCCCGGCTACGGTGCGGGCATGGTGAATCTCGTGCTGGTTGCAGGTGCACGGCTCGGGGCGTGGGCGTGGGGCGAGGTGGTGCCGTATCTGCACGCGGCCGGCCACGGCGGCTATCCGTTGACACTGTCCGGTCTTGCTGACAAGCAGGGTGTACCGGCGGGGCAAGCGACTCACGTCCAGGACATCGTTGCCGAGGTAGAACGCCAGGGTCTGCGTGACGTAGTCCTGGTGGGTCACAGCTACTCGGGCATCCCGGTAGGTCAGGCCGCGGAGCGGATCGGTGACCGACTGGCCCGCGTAGTATTCGTCGACTCAAGTGTTCCAACTGACGGCGAGTCGTTTGCCTCCGCCTGGCCGGATGGCGGGGCGGCAGTGGAGGCATCGATCGCCGAGAGCGGAGGGTTTTGGCCGCTCGCGTCAGCTGCTCATTACGACGGCGAGGGTCTCACCGATGAGCAGATCGCACGCCTCGTGCGTGGCTCGACGCCTCACCCCAGGTGCCACGCTGACCGAGCCCGCTGTGCTATCGGGGCCGCTCGGTGAACTTCCGGCGGCATACATCCTGTGCATGATGCCAGGGGCCGAGCCTGACGACGCCGAGCCCGACGAAGATGTGGCTGAGCTGCTGAACAGCAAGCGCTGGCGGCTGGTCAAGATGGACACCGGCCATGGCCGACGTTCTCCCAGCCGCGCGAGCTGGCGCAGATTCTCCTCAATGCTGCCGTGGAGTGAGAGCACCTCCATGCCTGCGGGCTGGTTTTTGGCCGCGCTCGATGTGTGCTGGTCACAGCCATTCGCGATGGCCGCTATGAGGACGGTCGCCTCATAGCGGACCGCTAGCTTGTCGTATCGCGTGGCGACGGCGCGGTACCTCTTGAGCCGGGTTGATCCCACACTCGACCGCGTGGCGCTCACGGTAGTCGACCGGGTCGAACTTCAGCGGCCGGCCGCCGCGAGAGCCGCGCTGTTTGCGGTGGCGCGCCTGGTCGACCTTGTCCGGTTCTTAAGTCACCCTGCTTCCGGGCTCCAGCCGCGTGCTGATGGGCGCGGCACACCGTGGAATCGACGCTCAGATCCCACACGATCGCACCCTTCGCATCGGCCGGGGACTGGGGCCGGCTGAAGACCCGGTGCCAGGTGCCGTTTCGCTGCCATCGGCGGAACAAGTCGTAGATCCTGCCCCACGGGCCGTACTCGACGGGCACGTCCCGCCACGGAACGCCCGTTCGAACCCGGAACCGTATGCCGTCGATCACGGCCTGGGGGAACATCGGTACAGCGGTTATCGGTGAGAACGATCATGGTCGGCTAAAGGGTGCCCCGTAGGTCGGGGCGCAGCTGGCCACGGTGCCACCGATGCTCCATGCGGATGGCCTTGGCGCCTCCAGGGGCCGGGCAGGCGAGCTGTGGGGTAGGGCAGCAGGGTCCGACCGTGCCACCTCGTCAAGGGGGCATGCGCCAAAACGATGAGAGGGAACACTCGTGACCGAAAATCTGGGAAACCTCCCCGGCGGCCTCGGCGACACCGTCGGTAACTCCTTGGGCGGCGTGACCGACTCCTTGGGCAACCTTGTCAACGGCATCATCAAGGCGGGTCCGGGCGGGACGATCACGCAGGACATGGTCAACCAGGCGAACGAGATCAAGCCCGCTGTAGACAAGGCCAACGGCTGACCTCACAGCCACCGTGACCGGCCTCGGGGAAACTCGGTACAGCGGATAACGCCAAGGTGATGATCTTGGTCAGGCCGATACTCCGAGGCCGGTGACGCGGTTCTCGTACTCGCGTCGGGCCTTGCGCTGAGCAGGAACCGCCGGGACGCCCTGGCCGCCGTCGAGCGCCTGGCGGCGAACCCCGCCGGACTACCAGATCGTCTACAAGGAGATGCAGAAGTACCTGTTCAAGGTCGGACCGATCAGCCTGCCTGAAGGGCCCCTGCTCCCTGGGATCGTCGACTTCTTCGAGGAGGGCGTCGCCGCAGGCAAGGGGGTTGTGGAACTCATCGGCACCGACGTCGCCGCGTTCTGCGACGACCTGGTCAAGGATTCCCCTACCTACGCGGATGTCTACCAGGCATCCATCAGCGCGGAACCCGGCGCGGACGAGAAGTGACGCCCGCCGCCCGGGTACGGGCCGAGAACGAGGGCTCTGCGTAACTGTCGAGCAGTACCCCCGCACTCACTCCTCGCCACGAAGGACTCCGTGGACGCCGCCACCGGCCGCGCCTGGCTCGCCTGCGACCAGCCATCACGGGCCGTACCCTTCCTGCGCAACCGCGTCGAGGCGGCCGCACCCGACTACCCGCGCGACCACCTCTACGCCGTGCTCGACCTGGCCGACACCGTCCACCAGTGCGGCGACGGCGACCACGCACGGCAACTCCTCGACCAAGCCGAAGGACTCATCGGCACCGTCAGCTCTCAACGCATGGCCTACCGCTTCGAAGCCCTGTCGTCGGCCGTGGCCAGCATGTGACGGCCCGGATTCGACACCAGCAGCGCAATCCCGGCGCGCGCTCCGGCGGGTAGGTCCCTCCCGGCACCATGTCCCCGGTCCTTGCCACTGAGTGCCGACGGCCGCGTCGGCCATCCGAATCTGCCGCAGCCGCCGCCAGCCCGTTTCGCCTCAGCGTGTCTGCTGGACCCAGAAGGCGTCGCTCTCCAGGAGCCGGTTGCGGTTGTACCAGCGCTGCCGGTAGTTGCCCTCGTTGGTGTTGGGCGTCAGAGGAATTGTCTTCGTCGAGAAGTCCTTGTTGCGGTGCGCCCCTTGATAGGTCGACGCGAAGGGGTACTCGTCACAGCTAGCCGCCGGGCTCCTCCCGCAGGCCGCCCTGCGGTTGAGATCGTTGAGCGTACCGTCCCTCGTGACCTGGAGCGCCGGACCCCGGCCCTGCAGCCCCCAGGCCTGGTTCAGGCGGCGCTGCGCCTCCGTGATGTGTTTCGCGACCGGTCCGTACACGCTGTGGCTGCGCGAGACGAAGTACGTCGGCTTGAAGTCCTTGTACACGCAGCCGCCCTTCGGCTGCGGGCTGACGTAGGGGGTGTTGTCGCAGCGGACGTTGAGCTCCGGGCCCACGGAGTGAGACGGCACGTTGCTGGCGTTGGGCGCCGTGAGAGCGACGAACGTCAGCATGTTGTCCTCGATGGTCACGTCGTGCGGTGATGAGACCGTCATCGTGAACGTCTTCGAGATCTTCGGCGGCAGGGGCTGCGGCCACTGGCGGCTGGAGGTACAGGCCCTGCACCTCAGGCCCACGTTGCCCTGGATCGCCAGCGCCATGGGACCCCAGGGGTCCGTGATCTTCAGTGTGACGCTGTGCTGCCACTTGTGGCGGTTGCGCGGGTCGAGCTTCACCTTCACGTGGACGTGTATACGGGCCCGCCCTTCAACCTTCCCCGTTGCATCGTTCGTCAGCTCGATCGGAAAGGCGTTCCGGTAGCAGTGTGAGGTGCGGTTGAGTTTCGCGGACCTCTCCCTGCAGCTCACCGGCTTCGGGGCGTTCGGGTCGGCGGCGGCCGCCGCATCCGCGTCCTCCATCGTCAGAGGTGTGTCGGCGGCCGGGGCGCCTACGGTCAAGCTGACTGCTCCTGCCCCAGCCGCGCCCCGGGCCTCCGGGCCAGGGGTTCCGGCCTCCGCCATGGCGGCGGCGGGCAGGATCAATGCGAGTGCTGTTGCGGCTGTGAGGGCTGTCGTGAGAGTCGGGCGTCTGTGACGCCACATCGAGGGTCTCATGGAAATCCTCCCCGCTTTCTGCCGCACAACCCCGAAGAGCCTTGTGCCCCTGGGGGCGCAGGCAGACGACAGTACGACCGGTTGGCCGACTCCTCATCAGGCAGCGTGCCGACTGGCCGGTTCCGCCGCTCGGCATGGCGAATTCCGGCCCAACCCTTCGCTCGGCCACGGACCGGGCGCAAGCTGACCGCACCGCCTCCGACGGAGCAAGGCCCGAGCCCGGCACGAGCGGGGGCGCCGACTGTTCCGCAGGACGGACCGCACGGACGACACCGACCGCTGGAAGCCGTCCCACGCGCACGCGCAGGAGGTTACGTTGATGGTCGTCCGCGGCCGTGACCCGCACGGCGGTTTGTCCAGAGGTTCCCCCAACCGACACTACGCAGCGTCAACACCGGGCCAGCCGGTTCGGAATCACGTTGTCAACGGTCGGGGCGCTCTGCCCACTGAACTCTGCACCCGTTCCGGGGCCCCGCAGGACCCGAAACGACCCACTACCGATCCTGTCTCCAAGCGGCTGGCGAACAGGATTACCGTGTCGCTAGCACGGCACGTTGATGTACGTGCGGTTTTGGTCGATCGTCACTCGCTCATGGCCTTCGTAGCCGTCCCAGTACGGACCGTACTGCTGGAAGCGCATGTCGACGCTGTAGGCACCGCAGCCGTTGAGGACTGCGAGAGAACCACCGCTGGCCGTGCCATTGCGGGAAGCCTGCGTGACGGGCTCTGGCGTGCGGTAGTACCCCGACTGACCACCCTTGCTCACACTGCCGTAGGCGTTCCAGTAAGCGGGGTAGTCCGCACTGGCGTAGTACCAGGCGCGGCGACGGCCCTGTCGATGGCGAAGACCTCACCGAGCAGCAGGGCGGTGAGCGCCAGCCATCGCCATCGGTACGCCGCCGTGGGAGTCGGTGCGAGCACACGCTCAGCAGTCATCGGAGTCCTCTCCATCATCGTCGGTACATCGCCCCGACTCCCCCCGGGCAGGGCTTCGAGTTCGACCACGAGCCACAGTGGAGGCGCGGATCCGGCGACTCCAGCCAGGGCGTGGAGATGGAGAATTCCTTCCATCGAAGGAATGTCTGGTGGTGAAATCCCACGCGCCGGTCACGGTGCGTACCCGCGCTCGTCGATGCCGCGATGGCGGTGATCAGGCCCACGTACGGTGTGCGCTTCGAGACAGGGCCATTTCTTGCCTGCCTGCGCGCGGGACACGATGCGGGCGACTACTGCGCGGAGACCCTGGCGGCCTACCAGCAGAAGATCGAGGCACTTGACCTCCTCGTCGCCCGGCTGACGCAGAGCCGGGATCAGCTGATCAGCCGCCGGAACGCGGCGGCCCGGCGAGGTTTCCCTCCGCCACCGACCCATCGAAGGAGCCCGACGAGATGCTGCCCAAGGCTGCCCCCTGCCCTCCGACCTGCCGGTCCCGGTGGACGATGGCATCGCCGCCCATCTGCCGGGCCGAACGCTCCCCGCCCTGTCGTTCAGCGGCACGGATGGCAGCAACATCCGCCTGGACACGGTCTCCGACGGCCGCTGGGTGCTCTTCCTCTACCCGCTCACCGGAGGCCCGGCCGCCGACATCCCCGAGGGCTGGAACGAGATCTCCGGCGCCCGCGGATGCAGCCAGGAAGCGGTGGAGCTTCCGCAACAACCTAGACGCGCTCAGGGCGGAAGGCGTCGGCCGTATTCTCGCCCTGTCCTCGGACCGAGCCGACTACCAGCAGGCGCTCGTGGACCGCCTGCACCTGCCCTACCCGATGCTCTCCGACCCCGGCTCACGCTCGCGGACGAGCTGAAGCTCCCGACGTTCGAAGCCAACGGCCAGACGCTCTACCGGCGTCTCACCCTCGTACTGCGCGGTGCCACGATCGAGCACGTCTTCTACCCCGTCTTCCCACCGGACACCCATGCCGACCAGGTCGCGCAGTGGTTCCGAAACCATAGCGACGCGTAACTGAACCGGCGAGGGGCCGCCACACGGCCGCCACACCTTCCGGGGTGGCGGCCCCTCTCCGCTGTGGACAAGGACCGGCAGAGCTGTCCAGGGCCCGTAAGCAGCGGCCGGGCTCTACGGTCCGCCCCCTGGAGGTGCCGGAGATGCTGTGCATACTGCTGGGTATGACGTCTCCGCTCGCCACCCACATACACCTGCTGATCACCTTCGTGCTGGTGACGTGTGCGGTGCTCGGCGGAGTCTGCTTCGGTCTTCTCCTGGGCGGCAGGACGACGGCCCTGGTTGCCGCGGGTGCGGCCGGCCTGGGCGCGGGGATCGGCTCGTTCCTCGCCCGCCGCCAGATTGCCGCCCTCTTCCCGCCCGACCCCGGTGCCGCCCGGGCCGACGGCTACGCGGAGGGGATCGCCGACGCGGTCCTCGTGAGCATCGCGACCTACCAGGCCGCGGTCTTCCCGCTCACCCCCGACGGGGTGAGCGAAACGGAACGCCAGGCCCGCCGCACCCTGGCCTACCGTGCCGCCGCCTACGACGGCCTCCCCCTCGCGGTACGGGTCTCGGCGGCCGAAGCACTGGAAGCCGTCGACCAGGGTCTGGACGCCGCACGTGCCCAGGCGGCGATGCGAGCCCTGGCCCTCACGGTCTACGACCACCGCGCCGAGCACTGACCCCACCACGCCGCCGCGCAGTGTCTGTCCTGTTGGAGGCGATACCCTCCGGTGGGGCGATTCCTCTGGGCCTGCCGAAGATGTCGTGTCCGCCGTTGCGGCGCCAGACGATGTGCTGCGCACCCCGTATCCGTTCCTGTCCGTACGACCAGGTCGCCCGGCCGTCGCTGGGCCAGGTGAGCTCGTAGACGCCCGGCACGCTGCGGACGCGCTTGATGCGGACGCCGGCGCGGAACTGGCCTCGAGGCCACCAAAGCACCCGTCCCCGATCACCGCTGTCCTCCTGGCAAACGGGGCCCCAGCAGGTTGGCCTCGCAGACAGGTGCCACGCCTGAAACCTCAGTGCCCCTACCGAGATTGGCGATAGCCGCGGTCGTACCCGTTAAGGAGATTTAGGTCAATGTCGGCGTTGAGAAGGCTGCCGTACCCATGGGGGCCATAGCGATACGGGAGGATGTTGACGTCGGCGTCAACGTTGGCGAGACCAGCGACATTGGCATCAACATCGGCGTCGGCAAACGCCCCGGTACCTGTGGCAAGAACGATGCCTGCAGCGGCCACCAGCAGGGCGACCCCCTTCGCAATCGACACGCTGTGCTCCTTACCGAAACGGGCGCCGTGTGAGCTACCGAGCCTGGCTCAGCGCAAGGGCGTGCGACCAGGGCGTACAGGTGCGCTTGGTATGCCCGGCTCACTAACAGGTACGAAGGACGACCCGGAGACGTCCCCGGCTGGGAACGCGTCGCCCACGAGCACAGCGCGAAGCCTGTCTCCTCGTGGTTGGCGACTTCGACTGCTCGGGTGAGGGCATCAAGCGGGACTGGGTAGAGCGGCGGGCTGCTGGAGCTGGGTGACCAGGGTGCTGCTCACCTACGAGCAGGTGCGCGGGTACGGGCTCCCGGCTACCAAGGGCAAGAGCAGCGACCCGAGGTGACCGGCCTTCGCACGCCGCTACGGCTTCGACCCCCGCCGCCCGGTGCGGTGGGAGGTGGAGGCCCTGGAGCCGGCCGAATTCCAGCGCCTGGTGCTCGCCGCGTCGCCCCGTACATGGACCGCGACGTGCTCGCGCAGCTGATCGCCCGAGAGGAACAGCAGCACCGCGCAAGAGGCCGAAACGTCGCAGCGGCGCGGGGGCGTTGCTGCCAGCACTCGTGATCGTTGAGGGGGCATGTATCTCACCCGCGTTCTCGGTGCGGCGGCGCTGACGGCCCTGGCCGCCGTCGGCCCCGCGACGCCACCTCTCGCTGTCGCGTCTCCGGCTTCCGGGGCAGCGCATTCCCCCTCCGGGATGGCTGCTGACGGGGTCCTCACCGGGGACCAGAAGGTTTCGTTTCACGACTTCAAGTCCGGCCGGGAGGCTTACCGAAACCCGCTCTTCTGCGGCGTCACGTCGAAGGACGTGAGCATGGAGTACGTCACCGCCGTGCAGGGATTGAAGCAGTCCGAGTGCGGCACCGTGCTGGAGGTGACCAACCCCAAGCGGCCCAGGCACCCGGTCTATGTCATCGCCGTGGACAACGGCGGCAAGGGCCTGGACCTGAACAAGGACTCTTTCGCGGAACTCAACGGCGATGTCCGGCACGGCCTGGTCCACGTGAGGTGGAAGCCGGTCAACTCCGCCAAGCTCCCTAAAAAGGCCATCCGCAACCCCGAAAAGATCAAAAACCTCCCCGGCTACACCGACGGGCTCTCCTACCTCTGACACCGGCAGGACCAGGTGCCCGGCCTGTACACATGGCCAGGGGCTCGCGGAAGCGGAGCCCCTCTTCAGGGAGTACACGTCGTTGCACATCAGCGGGACGTCCACCGCGATCTCCCGCATGATCCGCAACTGCGGGCTGTGAAAGGCCGCTGCCGGAACAGCGATCCCGGCAGCACGTTCCCCCAGCGACACGGTCAGCCCCGTACCGGCGATGCCCCGGCACACCTGCAGGTACTGCTCCATGTCAGCCGGCACACCGCGGCGCCGGTTGATCGCCTCGTGCGCCTGGGCGGCGAAGTAGTACTCCCACTCATGGGAGGCCCGCGCCGCCCACCCGGGCGGGCGCCTCGTCCGTGCTGCGTCTCCCGAGGTCGGCGAACGCCACCGAGCAGGGATCGGCGCCGGGCGCGGGCGGTGTGCCGTGGACGATGTCGATAAGGCCCTGGCACACCCGGGCCACACGCTCGGGGGCAGCGCCCAGAGGGCCGTCGAGCTGATCGTCGATGACGAAGAAGAACGCCATGACATCCGTGCACAAATCCAGATCCGGGCTGAGGCGTAAAGGGAAGGGAAGCCCGAAATCGATGTCCTGCGGCATGAGGTCCTCCGTGCGAGCTGCAGTGATCCGTTCGGCTGGAGTATCCGCGCGCCGGCTGGCGTCCCGAGGACAGACCACACGAAATTCGGCGCGGCGGCCGACTACTGCATCGATCTGATCGGTCTGTCCGGCTGGCGAACGCTGGTGCGCTGTGGACGGAGGCGAGCCTCCGACGCCAGCGCTCGTTGGACCGGTACGACGACGATGTACGACTTCGATCCGCGGCCTGCCCCGAAGTCAGAGGATGCCACCCCGGCGACTGTTCGCTTCGATCCGGGCCTACGCCGCACTCGTCTGGACGTCCTGCTGAACATCACCGGCTGGGCAGCGGATGAGATCGGCACCGGCGCCGCGCTGATGACCGAGCTCGGGCAGTTCGGCCCCGGCGGCCAGGTTTGTGCGACCCGCGCCCGGCGAGTGGAACCGCTAGGCACTGTCCGGCGGATCATACTTCGGGGGCGAGGGGCCTGAGGTCGTAAGGATAGGAGCGGTCGTTCTTGAAGCTGCGCCAGATGGTGGCAGGGGGTTCGGGTTCGTCAGCGTGACTGTTGAGGGGATGGGCGGTGACGAGGCCGTCAGCGATCTCGCAGTGCCAGCCGTCGGTCAGTGACCAGGCACACCACATGGTCCCGTCCGTTCGGCGGTAGGCGGGGCGGCCGTTGTGCTCGCCGTCGTGTTCGAAGTGGCACGCAGGATCCGGCCCCACGGGCCGTCCGCCGACCAACGCCGGTGCCGTTCGTAGACGGTCTTCCGGCTGCCGAAACGCTCGGGAAGATCCCGCCACGGTATGCCCGTTCGCCCCCGGAACGAGATCCCATTGATCACCTTGCGGTGGTGGGTCCACCGTCCGCCACGCTGTCCCGATGCCGGCAAGTGTGGCTCCAGCCGGACCCACTCGGCATTCGTCAGATCGCCCCGCCCCATGCCGGCAAAACGAGCCAGCAGTCCGACAGTCGCATGATCCGCCGGACACTGCCTAGCCGGACATGGTGCGGGATACGGACACGGTGGTGTATGCGGCTTCGGCCCGGCGTCCTTCGGGGATCTCTGCCGGGGCGTGGTCCAGGAAATCGCCAGTGGAGCCCGTGAAGTTGATGCGCCCGTCGGTGAGCACGGTGACGTGATGGGCTTCTTCCGCCAGATCACCAACGTCGTGTGTGGACATCAGTACCCGTACTTCTGCGGTAGCGAGGGTCAGGATCAGGTCGCGAAAGATGCGACGTTGCGTGGGGTCCATTCCAGCGGTCGGCTCGTCCAGGAGGAGCACGGTGGCGTCGTGGACGAGTGCGGAGGCGACACCGACACGGCGGAGCTGGCCTCCGGAGAGGTGTTTGGTCTTCATATCGGCCCGGTCGGCGAGCTCGACCCGGGTCAGAGCCTTGTCAGCGGCGGTCCAGGCGTCGGAGCGGTTCATGCCCTTGAGCCAGCCGGTGTAGGCAACCTGCTCGCGGGCAGTGAGGCCTGTCATGGCGGTGATGGCCTGCGGCATCCACGCCACGCGTTGCCTGTACTCCCGGCTGTGTGAGCCGAGGCCGTCCAGGCGCACGCGGCCTGTTGAGGGGAGGGCGACTCCGGCGGCGAGCTTGAGAAGGGTGGACTTCCCGGCGCCGTTGGGGCCGAGCAGGACGGTGAAGCCCTCCGGAACGGTGTAGGACAGCCGGTCGAGAACCGGGGGCTTCCTGCGCCCGTAGGCGAAGGTGCACGCATCGAGCTGGATCGGCATGGCAGAGAGAATTCCTTACGGGCGGAGCTGGTAGCGGGCGTGTGCGGCCAGCCCTGCGGCGAAGGTGATGAGTGCGGCGGTGAGGGCTGGCAGATCTGCGGGAGGCCGGGGCAGGACCGTCCACGCGTAGGAACGGTGGAACTGGTCGAAGCCGACGAAAACGACTGTGAAGATCCACCCAACGGGTACAGCCACCGCGCCCTGGGGCGCGACGGGGTGGACGAGGAGCATCAAGCCGGTCAGGAACAGCGTGTTGCGCCCCGTTGACCAGGCATCGTCGCTGCCGGAGAGCTGTCCGACCAGGGCGCCCAGCATGACGGCGAAGGTGCCCGTTGCGAGGATCAGGGCGGTGTCGTAGCGGGAAACCAGCCGCCATGCGGCGGCTTCACCTTCCACCAGGCGAGCCGTGAGGCTCAACAGCAGCCCTGATGTGATCGGTACAGGTGCGAGCAGCATGACCAGGAAGTCGTTGGATCCGCCGACCAGCAGTGAGGGGAACTCCACCGCGACGCGGGGGAACCCGGCGACGAGTACGGCGAAGACGGCCATGCACGGAATCAGCACGACCGCGACGCGTCGGGCTTTGAACCACCAGATCACGGCTGGGTGTCCTCGCCCGCGTTCTTGCACGCCTTGACCAGTTCCTGCTGGTACCAGGCGGTCTGCCCGGCCGGGGTCAGCGTGCGTGCTTTGGAGACCCGGTGCTTCATGACGGCCATCACTTCATCGGCATTCTGAAACTGTTGCAACTCCTGCCGCTGCCATGCCAGATAACGTTGGCCGGAACCTGCCACCGTGGCCGCCCAAAGGACTGCCGAACGGGAATTGACCTGGTCGGTACGCATACAGGGAAAGCGGACAGACTTGAGTACGACGCTCAAGCGCACCGTCTCGGAGTGGGCCGACTTGGACAGCGGCAGCCACCACTCCTGGCGGGTGGAGCGTGTATTGGCTCGCCCAGCGGCCAGGGTGTCGTTGACCGTATCCGGCATACGAGCTTCGACCCCGGCCTTTCGCAGTGCGTCGACGGTGCTCGTGACGTCCTGCCGCAGTCCCGCCACGTCGGCGCCGGCGGCCTCGGGCACGCAGACCCTTGGCTGGCTACCCCTACAGTCCAGCGGCGCATTGTTCGCCGACAGAGGGCTGACGGCTCCCCAAGAGTGCACATGGGCCACGCAGACGGCCATCACCGCGAGGGTCAGGCCGCACGCCACGCCTCGCAGTGCGATACGGGTTGACCGGCTGGTTGCCAGCGAGACCCATGAAAGGGCGCAGAAGGCGGCGAGGGATCCGGCGAACAGCAGGTGCGGCCACAAGCTGGCGAAAGGGACGAGTTCGCCGAACAGAAGCCCCTCGGTGTACTGGCCGGATATGTGCCTTGGCCACATCCGCTTGCTGTCGGATGCCGACCAGCCGACGAGGTAGAGCACTGCGGCGGCGAGCAGCGGCGCCGAGATCGCCCGGTGCACCCGCAGGCCTACGGTGAAGCCGATCACTGTGTGCGCACAGACGAGGAACAACCCCATGCCCAGCAGGGGCAGTGCGCTGAGCGTGGGCCACACGCCCGCCTCCACCAGCGCCATGACTACGGGCAGCAACAGCACCATCCAGCTGACCAGGACGCCGGGCAGCAACGTCTCAGCCGTGACGCGGTACCGGGACCGGGACGGGGCCAGCAACCACACCTGGTCCTTCTTCAGCCGTCCTGCCTCCCAGGCCCCCAGGGCTACAGCCATGGCATAGGCGAACCAGTAGTAGGCATCCAGCGCCTGGGCCACCAGCGAGGGCGCCCATACGGGGCCATCCAGCAGGTCCGTATAGCCGGGATCCTCATGCATATTCTTGAAGTACAGCAGGACTAGGGCCAGGCACACGGGTGCAAGCCACAGGGCGCCGCTGGTGCGCCATCGAGCAAGAGGTCTCACGAAACCGGCTCCGGAAGTCGAACGGACCACGCCACCCTCATAACGGCAAGGGTGGCGTGGTGATGATGCGGGTCAGTGATCAGTCAGCCTTCGAGGTATCCACGTACACCTTCCTCACACCCAGCTTGATTTGCAGGCTGTCACCGATGCCTCCGATCTCTTTGATCTGGAAGAAGTGCTTTCCGTTGGACAGGTTGTGCCACTGGCCGTTGCTCGTCTTGTGGTCACCCTTGAAGCAGTTGGTGAACTTCTTCGCCCCCCACGACCTGTCCGGTTGCATGGACCTGTCGTGGCGCAGGTCGACGAGGGTGGAGTATTTACGTCCGCCCGGGCTGCCCGTACCGGCCCAGCAATCGGTGAACAGCACCTGCGAGTACGACTCGTCCTTCCATCTGCGCGACTGGAATCCCGTCAGCACTCCTCCGAGTTCGCTGGTGAAGTTCAGCGCCTCGATCGACGGGGCCGCCGGGTCGTCCACCGGCAACGACACCGCGCTCTCGTCGGGCGTGGCCGGAGCGGTGTCGTCGCTCGGGTCCACCTCGACGGGCGACGACGGAGTCGTACCGCCCCCGGGCAGCTCAGCCGCGGCCACCGCCTGAGCTCCCGCCACCAAGGATGCGGCTACCACTGCCGCGAGAACACCACTGCGAACCTTGTCTGCGTGCCTACGCACAGATCCTCCCCACTCATGGACATTGATCGAACATCTCTTTTTCATGGCGCGCCGCGGGATGGAAACGTCTCGCGACGTCTGTGCAGAGCTTGCCGTCAGTGAGCTTCAGAACGGCTTCAGAGCGGCTTCAGAGCCAGTCCCGCTCTCGCAACGCCGTCTGCGCGGCGGCCCGCAGTGCGTCATCGTTCAGGGTGGCGTACGCCGATACCGCCTCGGCATATGCGGCCCTGTCGGCTTGTTCGGCTGCCTGGCGGGAGCGCGCGGAGGACATGGTCGGCTGGAAGACGCGTAGGTGGCGGAAGCGTTCGGCCAGGGCGACCAGTCGCGTTCCCGACCTGGTGCGGCGCGCGTTGCTGGTGTTCGGACCGTGGTGGAGGTCGGCCATACCGAGCGCGAGCAGCAGCGCACCGCAGACGGGAAGGCTCGCGAGTTCCCTGTCCGTCCGGGACGGCGCGGCGGCGCGGGGGGTCAGGAGCGCCGGAAGCCGGTCGTGGAGGGCGGTGGTGAGGTCCTCGACGAGGTCGAGCCGACCGTATCGCGCGTGGGCGGTCACGGCGGCGGCCTGGATCTCCAGGGCCCAGGGCTCCAGGTCGAGTTCGAGGTCGAAGACTGGGCTGGCGGCGCTGCTTCGTGCTCCTTCGGCGGCCTGGCGCCATAGGCGCAGCCCGTTCTCGGTGTCGCCGCGGGCGAGTGCGATCTCGGCGCGTATTTCAAGGCTGGGCGAGAGGGTGTCCGGTGTCTCTTGCGGCTGGGGCAGCGTCGCTTGTGCTGCCCAGTGCTCGGCCTCGTCGAGGTCACCGGTGTGCAGGTTGGCGAGCGCCATGCTCCAGCGGATGCCGACCGGGGGACCACTCTGGACGCCTAACTCCTCCAGGACCTGTAGTGCCGACTGCAGATGGTGCAGTGCTTCGCGTCCCTGCTCGGCATGGAGGCACAGTCTGGCCATCCGGGCGGGAGCCATGACCTGGATCCACGGAATTCGCAGCTCCTTGAAGGCATCGAGCATGCGCTGAGCCGCTGACAGTGCACGGTCCGGGTCGTAGGCGTTCTCCCACACGAGGCTGGCCGCGCAGTTGGCCGCGCCGGCGAGCAGCGGCTCATCCCGGTCGCACAAGGTATTCAGCACCGAGTGATCGGGGCGCAGGAGTTCGGGTAGGGCGCACAGTACGGTCGAGACAGCTCCGACCAGGGAATTTGGCGAGGCAGGGGGCAGTCGGCGCAGGGCGACGAGGGTGCGCGCTGCTCCGGGGCCGAATCCGAGGAACAGGACCGTGGCGCACATGGCCGCGGCGGTCCGGGTGACCTCGACGAAGTCGGGTTGGGGCCGGAAGTGGGAGAGCAGTGGTCCGGCGTCCTGGGCGAGCGGGATGAGGCGAGGGTAGTTGGCCTCCGTGGTCCACAAGGTTGCGAGCACCGCGGTGGTGGCCACGACCGTGGCGCCGTCCTCCTGGGCGAGGCCGAGCCGAAGCGCCTGGACGAGGTTGTCCTGCTCGGCCCTGATCCGGTCCCAGGCCCCGAAGGAGTCGGTCCCGAAGAGCACGTCGTGATGCCGCCTCCCGAAGTCGCGCGCCCATGCCAGGTACTGGCGGGTCACGCAGCCGTCCTCCCCGGACCGCGCCCGCTGGGCTGTGCAGAACTCCCGGATCGTCTCCAGCATGGAAAAGCGCGCGCCGGAGACGGTGTCCACCATCTTGACCAGCGACTGGTCAACCAGGTCAGTGAGCACCCCCAGCACCTCGCCGCCGCGGAACAGGCCACCGAAGAGCTCGTCGTCATCAAGTAGATGCCGAGCGGCGTCCGCCGTGAAGCCGTTGGGAAAGACCGACAGCGCGCGCAGCGCTGCCTGCCCTGCTGGGTCCAGGAGGTTCCAGCTCCAGTCGACGACGGCGTGCAGGGTTCGATGGCGCTGTGGGGCGTCCCGCGCCCCGCCCCGCAGCAGGGTGAACCGGTCCGCCAGCCGGTGGTTGATCTCACCGACCGTCATGACCCTCACCCGCGCCGCCGCCAGCTCCGCCGCGAGCGGCAGCCCGTCCAGACGACGGCACAGCTCGGCCACCGTCCCGGTGGGCAGCTCGACACCGGGGCGGGCGGCCCGGGCCCGCTGCCGGAACAGTTCGACGGTCGTCGGCAGATCCAGCTCCGGCAGCGGATGCACCGATTCGGCGGAGATGCCGAGGGGAGCCCGGCTGGTGGTGAGCACCCGCAAGTCGCGGACCATCGACACCAGGGCCTGCACCAGCTGTGCAACGCCGCCGATCACGTGCTCGCAGTTGTCGAGGACCAGTAGCGTCGGCCCGGGCCCGAGCGCGCCCGCGATGCCGGTAAGTACATCGGCGGGGGCAGCGGACGGGAGCGTGTGGGGGCGCAGTGACTGGCCGGCTCCGAGAGCCGAGGCGACCTCGCCGGCCACCTCCGCATCGCTGGTGATACCGGCGAGCCCGACCAGATGCACCACCCGCTGCTCCGCCTCGCGGCTCACCACGTGTGCGAGGCGGGTCTTGCCCAAGCCTCCCGGCCCGATGATCGAGGTAACCCGGGAGGTCCGCATCAGCTCCGCCACCGCGACGATGTCGACATCCCGGCCGAGCAAGGGATTGGGATCGTGCGACACCCCGCGGCGTAGTGCGGGCGCTGCCCCCCGCAACAGGTCCTGATGTACGCCCTGCAGCGCGGGCCCTGGATCGGAGCCGAGCTCCTCGCGCAGGCTGCGGCGGTAGCCGTCGTACGTGGCCAGAGCGGTAGCGGGGCCCACGGTGGCCGCCTGGCAGCGCACCAGTTCCAGCAGCGCCTCCTCGTCCCGCGGCAGCTCCCGCACCAGGTCCGTGAGCGGTTCGACCGCCTCGGCCCGACGGCCGAGCCGCGCCAGGGCCAGAGCACGGACCCGTACAAGCGACCAGTACGCCGGGGCCCGCTGCGCACGCAGCGCGGAGACCGGATCGCTGGGGACGTCTCCCTCGCCCCGCATGCTGTCGGCCTCCCACAATGCCAGGCCCGTCTCAGCTTCGGTGAGCGCCGCTGCCAGGTCCTCCCTTCGTAGCCGCTCCGCAGCCGCCACGGCGCGGAGCAGGACGGCGGAGCTGTCGACCTGCTCCTCATCCAGCGTGAGGCGATAGCCCGTCGCAGTGCTAGCGATCACGTCGGCGCCGAGGAGACTCCGGGCCCGAGCGACCAGAGTCTGCAACGCCTTCACCGGATTCTGCGGCTTCCCGTGCGCCCAGAGGCCGTCCACCAGGAACGCCGTGCTGCGCCCCGTGCGCAGCTCGCCCGCCAGAAGAGCGAGCAGGCCGCGCAGCCTGGGCGCAGTGACCTCCTGATCGCGATAGGAAACCCGACACAGCAGCATCAGTTCAATAGCCATCAGAACAGTTAAGCAATGGCCCACGGTGGGCACAGTCAACACGACGAACGCGACCTGCCAACCCCGCCCGGGTCCGGCCCACCGGCCCGAAAGATCCAGGCAAGCCGGCTCCCGCACGCAATGAGCCACAGTCACACGGCCTGTTGCGGAGCCCGATGCCTAGCTGTACCGACCGGGGACATTGATCGAGAGCAGGGCGTGCCGCTTAGCAGTCACGAGGCTGGGACCGAGTGTCTTTCAGCCAGGTCCTTGGCAAGCTGGCTCATGCGTTTGCGGGCTGTCTCCGGGGTGAGTATCTCGATGTGGTCGCCGAACTGGAGGAGCTGACGCACTGACTCGATGTCGGGGTAGCGGACGACGACGGTGCACCAGCCGTTTTCCGTGTCGGAGACATCGTGGATGCGGGTGCCGAGGATGCGCCGTGCCAGGTCGAGGCCATTTTCTCGCAGACGGACGGTCACGCTCACGCGACCTGGCCTCTCGGTGCGTTCCTTCAACGCAGCCCACCTGGTGCGGAGGGTCTCATCTGGTCGGAGAACAGCTGGCGCGTCGAGTTGTTCGTAGGCCGAGAGCCGTTCCAGAGCGAACAGCCGACCGGTCCCCTGGTCGTCGGCGATGAGATACCAGCGGCCTGATTTCACCACGATCCCGTACGGGTCGACCACCCGCGCCGAGGCCTGTTTCTCGGCGCTGCGCCGGTACTGGATTCGCAGCCGGCGTCGGTGGCGCAGGGCCGAGGCTAGATCCGATACGTCCACCGCTGGCTTTGAGTCAGCAAGCCACGCGTTGCTGTCCACCAGTACCAGGTCCGCCAGTCGCAGCAGGCTCGGCGACTCAGGTGCTGCGGCCTGGCGGGCGGCGATCTTGCGCGCGGCCGACTCCTGCACCGCGGACAGGCCCATGCGCTCAAGTTGCGCGCTGTCCAAACCAGCCACGGAGAGGACCTCCAGCTCTGGTGGTTCCAGATGGGATGTGTTGAGCCGTGCACCGGGGAGCAGAACGATTCCACCGTTCCGCCCGCGTTCGGCATAAACAGGCACACCTGCTGTGGAGATCGCCTCGACATCCCGCAGCACAGTCCGCCGGGACACCTCCAGACGCTCGGCGAGCTCGGTGGTGGTGATGCGCTGACGTGTCTGCAGGAGCAGCAAGAGGTGCAACAGCCTCGAAGCCTTCATACTGACCAATGCTCGCAGAAAAGGTGACAGGTTCTGTCGCGATGAGGCGATCAACTGGAGCGGTACCGAGGATTCAACGATCTGAGGAGCGCTCTATGCCCGCCCCCAACCTGTTCCTGATCTACGTCCGCAACGCCGAGGCCGCTACGGCCTTCTACAGCGACCTGTTCGAGATCGAACCGACCTTCACCAGTCCCCACTACGTTGCTTTCGAGGTAGCCCCCGGCGTCCTGTTCGCGTTGTGGACGGGGGGCAGCGAACACGCGGTCCCGACCACCCCTCGCACGAGCGAAGTCGGGCTGATGGTGCCAGGAGCAGCGTCCGCAGTCGACGAGATCTTCACGAGTTGGGTCTCGAAGGGAGTCCATGTCGTGGAGGAGCCGTACGACGCTGTCTTCGGCCGCACGTTCGTGATCACGGACCCCGACGGCAACCTCATCCGGGTCTCCCCGGTGGACTGAGCTGCACGACCCCTACCCACTATGTTCGTTCTCGAAGGGCCGGCCACACACGATGGCCGGCCCTTCAACCTGTCCAGGAGCTCAGACATGTCACATCCGAACGCTGCCCTCACCCCGCGCCACCGTCTGAAAGTCGCACGACTCGTCGTTGACGACGGCTGGCCAATCAGCGAAGTCGCGGCCCGTTTCCAGGTCTCCTGGCCCACCGTGAAGCGCTGGGTCGACCGCCACCTTGCCGGCGAGTCAATGCCAGACCGCTCGTCCCGACCGAAGACCTCGCCGAAGAAGACGCCCACGGCAGTATCGATGCGATGCGTCAGCTTGCGGAGGCGATTGAGGGAGGGCCCAGTTCAACTCGCGACACGACTCGGCATCGCCGCGTCGACAGTCCACCGTATCCTCACCGCGGCGCGGCTGAACAGGCTGTCCTATCTCGACCGTGCCACTGGAGAACCCATCCACGCTTACGAGCACCCGTACCCCGGCTCGCTGGTGCACGTGGACGCGAGTTGGGCTCCTGACGCCACCCCTCGCCCCTCGGTATGGCTGCCACACTCACACCCCGGACCAACACTATGGATCCCCACAACATAGGCCCCCCACCCGCCACTTCCTACGGTAGGGCGACGCAATGCCACGCCCTACCGCACCCGGAAGTGATGACCATGGCCGCCCCCAACTCGCTCCCCCGCATCGTCGTCGCCAGTCTCATCGGGACCACCATCGAGTGGTACGACTTCTTTCTCTACGGTTCCGCCGCCGCTCTTGTCTTCAACAAGCTCTTCTTTCCCGACTCCGATCCTCTGGTCGGCACGCTGCTGTCGTTCCTGACCTACGCCGTCGGCTTCGCCGCGCGGCCGGCCGGGGCGTTGGTGTTCGGGCATTACGGCGACCGGCTGGGGCGCAAGCGGCTGTTGGTGGTGAGTCTGCTGTTGATGGGGAGTGCCACCTGCGCCATAGGGGTGTTGCCGACGCATGCCACGGTCGGGGGCCTCGCGCCCGTGCTGCTCACCGTTCTGCGGCTCGTCCAGGGGTTTGCGCTCGGGGGTGAGTGGGGTGGTGCGGTGTTGCTGGTGTCCGAGCATGGGGATGCGCGGAGGCGGGGGTTCTGGGCCGCGTGGCCGCAGACCGGGGCGCCGGCCGGGCAGTTGCTCGCCACGGGGGTGCTGTCCGCGCTGACGGCCACGTTGTCGGACGAGGCGTTCCTGTCGTGGGGGTGGCGGGTGCCGTTCCTGTTGTCGGGGCTGCTCGTGGTGGTGGGGCTGTGGATCCGGCTGTCCGTCGACGAGTCGCCCGTCTTCAAGGCCGCCCTCGCCCGGGCGGAAGCGCAGAAGAGGCAAGGTGATGTCGCCGAACGGATGCCGCTCGTGGCTGTCATGCGTGACCAGTGGCGGGACGTCCTGATCGCCATGGGGGCGCGGATGGCGGAGAACATCGTTACTACGTCATCACTGCCTTCATCCTTGTCTACGCGACCGAGCAGACACAGCTGTCCAAGCAGAGTGCCCTCAACGCCGTTCTGATCGGCTCGGCCGTGCACTTCGTGGTCATCCCCGCGTGGGGTGCCCTGTCGGACCGGATCGGGCGCCGGCCCGTCTATCTGCTGGGCGCCGCGGGGGTGGGGGCCTGGGCGTTTCCCTTCTTCGCGCTGGTCGACAGGGGGTCACTCCCGTCGCTGATCGTCGCCGTCACGGTGGGGCTGGTCCTCCACGGTGCGATGTACGCGCCGCAGGCCGCCTTCTTCTCCGAGATGTTCGCGACCCGGGTGCGGTACTCGGGCGCGTCGATCGGGGCCCAGTTCTCGTCCGTTGCGGCCGGTGCGCCGGCTCCGCTGATCGCCACGGCGCTGCTCGCCGAGCACGACAGCGCGACCCCGATCGCCCTGTATGTGATGGGCGCGGCGCTCCTCACCCTGGTCGCCGTCGCCTGTGCCCGGGAGACCCGGAACCGCGATCTCGCCGACGGTGCCGAGGAGTCCGCCGGGCACGATCGGCATTCAGCCGCGGCCACCACCGAGCGCCGGTGAGAGCCCGTGCAGGCGCAGTGCGAGCTGGATCTCCAGGGTTCGGGCCGGTGATTGCCAGTCCGCGCCGAGGAGTCGGCCCACGCGGTCCAGTCGCTGCGCGACGGTGTTGACGTGCACGTGCAGGGCGTCCTTGGTGCGGACCGGGCTCATGCCGCCGGCGAAGTAGGCGTTGAGGGTGGGGATGAGCGCGGTGCCGCGCCGGGCGTCGTAGTCGACGACAGGACCTATCGTCCGGGTGACGAACTCCCCCACGTGGGTGCCCCCGTGCGGGCCTGTCAGCAGCAGGCCCAGAAACCCGAAGTCGTCGGCCGCCGCGCCCTCGCCGCCGCGGCCGAGTGCGTGCAGCACGTCCAGGCAGCGGCGTGCTTCGGTGTACGCGGTGGCGACGTCGCCGGGGCGGGCGGCCGGTGCGGGGACGGGCGTGGAGGCGCCGACCGTGACGGGTGCGTGCGTCGCGGCCCCGAGGCGGCGTGCGGTGTTCCGGGCGGTCGTGGTGGCGCTGTCGCACGGGCCGTGGGGCAGGAGCAGAACGACGCTTCCGTCCCGGGCGACGGCCAGGCCGTGGCCGGTGGCGGCCAGATGGGAGGCAGCCGACCACAGGCGTTGCCGGTCGGCCGGTGCATCGGCGCGTTCGTCGGCGATGCGGGCTGCGAGGGCGAGGTGCGGGGTGTCGAGGTCCGCGTGCAGGCGGACAGCGCGTTCGCGCAGGAGGCGTGGGGCGCGGTCGGGGGCGTCGAGCAGCTCGTCCAGGAGTTCACCGCGCACACGCTGTTCGGCTTCGTCCGCCGAGCGGCGGGCCAGTTGCAGCAGTGAGGTGACCATGGCGGCGCGCTCCAGGGTGCGCCGGTCGACGGGGTCGAGGCCGGGGCGGTCACGCAGGCGCAGGGCGCCGAGCAGTTCGTCGCCGGCGGACACCGCCGCGATCCAGTGATCCCCCTGTAGGACGGCGCGTCCTTCGGTGCGGGAGCGTTCCACGGCGGACGCCGGTCCGTGGTCGGGTGCGAGGAACTCGACGTGGCCGTCGAGGACTTCGGCGACCGTTGCGGCGACGTCGTGGACTCCTCCGCCGCGCAGGACGAGCTCGGTGAGCCGGTCGTGGATGTCGGCCGCGCGCTCGACCGCGGCGCTGCGGTCGCGGATGATCGCGTTGGCTGCTTCGAGTTCGGCCAGCGCGGAGCGCGTCTCCGCGAGGAGGTTGGCGGTGTCGATGGCGATGGCGGCGTGGGCGGCGAAGGACGCGAGCAGGGCGATCTGCTGCCGGTCGAAGACGCGGGAGCGCCGGTCGGCGGCGAAGAGGACACCGATGACACCACTGCCGAGCTGGAGCGGGACGCCCAGGATCGCGACGAGTCCTTCGTCGCGCACACCGGAGTCGATGATTGTGGTGTGCTGGAAACGGGGGTCGTTCAGGTAGCCGTCGGTGGCGTACGGGCGTGCCGTCTGCGCGACGAGCCCGCCCAGCCCCTCCCCCATGCCCAGCCGCAGTTCCTGGAAGCGTGCGGAGACCGACCCGTCGGTGACCCGCATATAGGTGTCCCCGGCGACGGCGTCGTGGAGAGTGAGGTACGCGGCGTCGGTGCCCAGCAGCGAACGGGCTCGCCGCACGATGGCCCGCAGCACCGCGTCGACGTCGCGCAGCCCCGCCAGGTCGTGCGCGGTGGCGATGAGCGCCGAGAGTTCGGCCTCACGTCGTCGGCGGTCCTCCAGTTCGGCCCGCACGCGCAGGGCGAGGTGTTTGGCGCGCTCCACGGCTGCGAGGCGGGCCGGTGGTTCCCCGTCGGCGCGGGCGCGCAGGACGGGCCGTTCGTAGGCCTCGGCGGACGCGCCGCCCGCGAGCAGCGCGAGATAGGTGGCGGAGGGGCTTTCGCAGTGGCCGTCGGAGCACATGTCGTCTAAGCACATGGGCACAGGCTGACCGACGGGCGATGCGTGAGCCGACGACGGGTGGTCCGTCGACGGGCCTGCCGGCACCGGGTGGCCCGTCAGCGAGCGGTCCATCCGCCGTCCATGGTGAGGGTGCTGCCGGTGATGAAGGAGGCATGCGGCCCGCAGAGGTAGGCGACGGCTTCGGCGACCTCTTCCGGTTCGATGAGCCGTTTGAGTGCCTGTCCGGCCAGCAGCACCTCCGTCAGAACGCGTCCGACGGGCAGGGAGTGCGCGGTGGCCTGGTCGGCGAGCTGCTTCTCGACCAGCGGTGTGCGTACGTAGCCGGGACTCACGCAGTTGGAAGTGACGCCGTGGGGCGCTCCTTCGAGCGCGGCGGTCTTCGAGAGCCCTTCGAGGCCGTGTTTGGCGGCCACATAGGCGGACTTGCAGGGGGACGCACGCAGCCCGTGGACGGAGGAGATGTTGACGATCCGCCCCCAGCCCCTGTCGTACATGTGCGGCAGAGCTCCCCGCAGGAGCCGGAAGGGTGCCTCCAGCATGACGGTGATGATCCGGTGGAAGACATCCGGCGGGAAGTCCTCAAGGGGGCGGACGCATTGGATGCCGGCGTTGTTGACGAGGATGTCGGTCCCGGCTGCCGCGACGTGCTCGGCCGCGTCGAGGTCGCCGAGGTCGAGCACCACGGCTTCGACACCGCCCGGCAGGCCCGTCGCTCTCCGGCCGAGCGCGTCGAGGCCGACAGCGTCGAGGTCCAGGGCGCGCACCGTCGCCCCGGCGGCGGCGAGCCGCAGGGCGCAGGCCGCGCCGATGCCACTGGCGGCGCCGGTGACGAGGGCGGTGCGCCCGGCGAAATCCACACAAGGACCCGCGACATCAATAGCGTTGAGGGGAACGTCAGGAGGGGCGGGCGTGGGGTCGGTCATACGGAAAGCCTAGGAAGGCGGTGCCGGCGGATCGATGGGGTGCGGACACGTAGCGTCCGCGCTGCGGATGGGTACCGGCCACATAAACCCGGCCAGCAGCCTGGATAACATCCCTGCATGGCACACACATCCATACACCGACCCGTGGCACAGGCGCTGTCCCTGACGCTCGCCCTGACGGCATTTCTGGGCGCTACCGCCGCCACCGCGACAGCGGCCGGGCCGCAGGCCGGGCCGGCCCCCGTCCTCTCGGCCTCCGACCACCAGGTGGTCACCGGCCTGGAGCGGTACGCCCACCGGTTGCGCACCGCCGAGCCCGGCGGGTCCGGGAACGACCTGGCCGCGTTCGCCTCGATGACGCGCGGGGCGAACATTGTCGGGCTCGGCGAGGCCTCGCACGGCTCGAAGGAACTGTTCACCGTGAAGGACCGGTTGCTCCGGCAGCTGGTGACGCGGGAGGGGTTCTCCGCCTTCGCCATGGAGATCAGCTGGTCGGCGGCCGCCCGGATCGACGCGTACGTCCGTACCGGCGAGGGCGACCTGCGGCAGATCCTGCGGGAGGAGTTCCAGGACGGGTACTCCCTGTTGAACACGGAGGAGTTCCTGAACCTCTTCAACTGGGTGCGTGAGCACAACCGCACCAGTGCGCGGCCCGTCCGGATCCTGGGCCTGGACTTCTCCGACGCCGCACCGGAGCAGTACGAGCACATCCTCACCTGGGCAGAGGGCCACGAGCCTGCTCTCGTGCCCGAACTCCGCCGCCGCTACGCCACTCTGCGCGCCCTGCCCACCGGGGTGGCCGCGCGCATGGCGGCGTACAACGCCCTGCCGCTCGGTGAACGCAAGGCGATCGAGAAGGACGCGGCGGCTGCCTACCGGCTGCTGTCCGAGGCCGGGACGCAGGATCCCTGGGTGTTGCAGGAGGCCCGGGTGATCTCGCACATGGCCACGGAGTACACCGTCGACTGGAGTGATCCGGCCCAGGCCAAGGCCGCGAGCCGCCACCGCGACCGGATCATGGCCGAGACCGCCGTGTGGTGGCAGCGGCAGACCGGCCGGCGGCTCGTGGTCTCGGCGCACAACGGGCACGCCGCCTACGAGTCCGCGGTGCCCGAGTCCTACCCGGTCACGATGGGGGCGGACCTGCGTGAGCTCGTGGGCCGGGAGTACCTCGCCGTCGGCACCTCGCTGAACAGCGGCGACTACCGCGCCAAGACGGCGACGGGAGAAGCGGGTACCTACAGCGTCGGTCCCGCCGCGCCCGGCAGCAACGAGTACACCCTCGACAAGGTGCGCTACCGCGACTTCTATGTCGACCTGCGCGCGGCGCGCCGCGATCCGGCGGTGGCCGGCTGGCTGGACACGGCGCGTCCGACGTTCGTCATCCCCGGCCGGTACCCCAACCAGCCGACGCCGCCGCTCGCGCTGGGCCGTGCCTTCGACGTCGTGGTGCATCTGCACACGGTGGGGGCGTCCGTGCCGGTGCCGCAGCCGGAGTGACGAACGCTCGGGGGCTGCCGCATGCGCTGACGAGCCGGCGGCGGCCCCTGCGGCGCGGGCCGGCGTCAAGGAGGCCGCCCACCGCCCAACGGCGCTCCGGCCGATCCGCCCCTGCTCGCCGGGGAGACGTCGACCGGGCAAAACGTCACCATCCACAGCCCAACACCGCCCAGACCGTCACGTAACGACAGGGCACTGCCCCGGACTATCCCAGGGGCGGTTTCCGGACGCACATGACCGATCATGACCGGATGCATTCTGTTGCGCGGCTGTCGCCGTGATGCAGGCTGAATTGTCCTGCCGCCCGGCCAGCCGCAGGAATGACACACGAATCCCTGGCGTTTGACGTGAGTAGGCGTGAGAGAGGCGGACCGCACGGTGCTGGTCGAGTTAGCGAAGGAGGACTACGCGCGCGTCGAGCCATTATTCGGGCCGCAGTACCCGAATCTGGCATTCGTGCACGGCGTCCTCGACGAGAAGTTACCCGGCCGTGTGTGGGTGCACGAAGAGAACGGGGTCCCGGTCGCCTGTCTGATCGCCACCCTTTCGCCCTTCTGCTTCGCCGCGGGAACCCTGACCCGCGCCTTCTTCGACCAGGCCCGTACCCTCCTCGAGGGACGCGGCGCGGTCCAGATCGTCCACCCGTCCGAGCCGGGCATCGGCGAACTGGCGGCCGGCAGCGGCTTCACCCCGGCCCTGCGACGGCAGTTCAGCCAACCGCTCGTCGGCTGGAGCGCCCCCGAGCCGGAACTGCCGGACGGTTTCGAACTGGTCCGCATCGACGCCGAACTCTTCGACCGGCTCGACTCGCCGATGGCCCGCAGCATCTTCGGCTCCGGCGCCGACTACGCCGAACACGCCATCGGCTTCGCGTTGCGCAAGGACGGGCGGATCGCCGCCGACGCCCATGGCGTGCTGGGCGGCGGCCTGTCCGAACTGGGTACCTTCGCCCACCCCGACTACCGCGGCCGGGGACTTCCCTCGTTCCTGCTCGCCGAAGTCACCCGCTGGAGCGTGAGGAACGGCCTGCGGGTCATCATCACCTGCGCCGAGGACAAGCAGGCCAGCATCTCCATGGCCCACAAGCTCGGCCTGACCGAGGACTTCCTCTACCCGGTCGCGGAACTGGCATGCTGACCTCCCACGACATGCACGCCGTCTCGCCCACGGCCGTGCGGAACATGCAGCAGCTCATCCGCCCGTACATCCGGCACACCCCGCTGCTGCGCTCCAAGGCACAGAGCACCGCCGATGTGTACATCAAGTGCGAGAATCTCCAGCTCACCGACTCCTTCAAGATCCGTGGCGCGCTCAGCGCGCTGCACGGATACCGCCGGTTCGAGCCCGACACCTGGCACCACATCGCCCGGCACGGCGTGGTGACCTGCAGCTCGGGGAACTTCGCACAGGGCCTCGCCCACGCCACCGCCGAACTGGACCTCGCCTACTCCGTCGTGGTGCCCGAGGGGATCCCGCGCGCCAAGCGGGACCAGATCACGCGCTACAACCCGATGGCACAGATCCTCGAGGTCCCGTACGCCACCTGGCGGCAGACCATGACCACCTCGCGCTACCCCGAACTCCCCGGATTCTTCCTGGCGTCCGAGAGCAACCCCTACGTCGCGCTGGGCTGCGCCACGGTCGGGCTGGAGATCCTGGAAGACCTCCCCGACGTCGATGCCGTGCTCGTTCCGTACGGCGGCGGACACCTCGCCTACAGCATCACCTCGCTGCTGCGCGCGTCGGGCAGGGACATACCGGTGTACGCCGTGGAGATCAGCACGGGGGCGCCGCTGACCGCCTCCCTGCGGGCGGGCCGCCCCACGGACGTGCCGTACGAGAAGTCCTTCGTCGACGGCATCGGCGCCAGCTTCGTCCTCCCCGCACAGTTCCAACGGCTCAAGGACAAGCTGGCCGGGGTCTTCACCGTGACCCCGGACGAGATCGCGAGTGCGCTGGCGTCGCTGGCGTTCACCGACAAGATCGTCTGCGAGGGCGCAGGCGCGGCCGCGTACGCGGCCGCGCTCAAGCACGCCACCGCGCACGGCTGGCGCCGGCCGTGCGCGATCGTCAGCGGCGGTGTGATCGACCCGAATGTCCTCGTGCGCATCCTGGCCACCACCGCGTCCCTGGACACCACCGACTCCCTCGCCGCACCCGCAGGACAGCATTCCTAAATCCCGAGGAGAAGCATGAGTACGTCCCTGCCCACCATCGAGCCGGTCAGCCCTGCCATCGGGGCCCGGGTGCTCGACATCGACCTGTCGCAGGACCTCACCGACGAGGTGTGGACGGCCGTTCACGACGCCTTCCACCAGTACAGCGTGCTGGTCTTCCCCGGCCAGGACCTCGACGTCGAGCAGCAGAAACGATTCGCTGCGCGGTTCGGTCCGCTTCTGAGGCACGACCACCTGCTGCCCATGACCGTGGAGGGGCACCCCGAGTGCATGGTCCTCCACAACAACGAGCAGAAGCCGCCGGGCCTGAACTCCTGGCACACCGACAACAGCGGCTGGGCCGAGCCCCCGCTCGGCACGGTGCTGCACGCCAAGACGACGCCCAAGGTCGGCGGCGACACGCTGTACTCCAACATGTACCTCGCCTTCGAGACGCTCTCCGAGCCCATGCGGGAGATGCTGCTCAAGCTCACGGCGATACACGACGTGCGCAAGGCGTTCGGCGCGGACTACGGCAACCTCCAGCGGTCGCTGAAGAAGAAGGGCATCGACCCGGACGAGCAGTTCGCCGACCAGGAGCCGGTGGAGCACCCCCTGGTGCGCACGCACCCGGTGACCGGCAGGAAGGCCCTGTACATCTCCTCGCCGTACGTGACCCGCATCAACGGGCTCACCGACTCCGAGAGCCGGGCGATCCTGGAGTTCCTCTACCGGCACATCGAGACCAACGAGCTGATCTACCGCCACGCCTGGGCGACGGGTGACCTCCTCGTCTGGGACAACCGCTGCGCCCAGCACCTCGCGGTGGCGGATTACTTCCCGCACGAGCGCCTGATGCACCGCATGAACATCGCGGGCGAGAAGCCGTTCCTGACGCTCTGAGCCCGCCCCCTCCCGTAAGGCAGCGGCATGGTGGCCAGGAGCGGTCCGATGAGTCCTGGATGACTCACCGGACCGCTCCTGGCCTCACTCTTGCCCGCCGGGCCGGTCAGGGGACAGTGACGTGGTCCCGGTGCGGCCGGCCGGCCCGGGAGTCGGCGTGGTGGCGGCCCCGGTCCCGGCCCGGGCGGACCGGCCACCATGTGCTCCGGCCGAGGATCGCGGCGAGTGCGGGCACCAGCACGATGGAGAGCACGAAGGCGGAGAGCATGATGCCGAGCGCCGTCGCGAAGCCGATCTGCTGGGTGGAGGGTTCCGCGTTGACGGCGAGGCTGCCGAAGGACGCGGCGAGGACGACGCCCGCCGTGGCGATGGCGGGTGCCGTGTGGCGCACGGCGCGGGCGACGGCGGCGCGGGCCGGCCCCGGGCGTTCCATCTCCTCGCGGATGCGGTCGCTGATCAGGATGTTGTAGTCGGTGCCGAGGGCGACGACGAAGAGGAACAGCACCAGCGGCAGGACGAAGTTGACACCCGGCTTGTCGAGCAGGTGCTGGAAGAAGAGGGCCGAGGCGCCGAGGGTGGCGGCGAAGCCGAGGCCGACGGCGATCATGAGGACCGCCGGAGCGAGCAGGCTGCGCAGCAGGACGAGCAGGATGAGGGCGATCAGCACGGCGGCGACCGGGAAGACAATCTTCAGGTCGTGGTCGACGGCGGTGGAGATGTCCGCGAAGATCGCGGCCGTGCCGCCGACGTGGGCCTGAGAACCGGCCGGGGTGTGGCGGGTGACGGTGTCACGGACGGGTCCCGAGACGAGGTCACGTGCCTGCTGTGTCTGGCTGTCGGCGGTGAGGTAGAGGTCGATGCGGGCGGCGGTGCGATCGTCGTTGAGGGTGGTCCTGCCGACACTGCCGACACCCTTGACCTGGGCAAGGGCCTTGGGCAGGGCGTCGAGTCCGGCGGCGGTGAGGGTGCGGCCGTCCTTGGCGGTGACGTAGACGGTGGCCGGATCGGACACTCCGGCGGGCAGCGCGCGGGAGATCTCGGCGGACGTGGCGGCGGCCGGGGTGTCGTGGGTGCCGGTGGTCTGGCCGAAGTCCATCCGGATGCCGACCAGTCCGGCCGCCAGCGCGCCGAGCAGGGCGACGGAGGCCAGCACGAGAGTGAACGGGCGGCGGGCGACCAGGTCGCCGACGCGCGCCGCCGTGCCGCCGTGCGGTTCACGCTTGAGGGAGCGGGACGGCCAGAACATCTTGCGTCCGCTGACCGCGAGCAGCGCGGGCATCAGGGTCAGGCTGGCCAGCAGCATGACGAGCACCGAGACGGCGATGGCGGGGCCGAGCACACGGAACTGTCCGAAGGTCGCGATGCCGAGGGTGGCGAAGGCGGCCACGATGGTGAGGGCGGCCGAGGTGATCGCCGTGCCGACCCGTGCGCTGACCTCGGCCGACACGACGCGCGCGGGCAGGTCGGGGCGGGCCCGCAGCTGTTCGCGGAAGCGGAAGAGAAGGAAGAGGAAGTAGTCGACACCGATGCCGATCAGCACGACGCTGATCATGTTCGGGGTGGAGGTGTCGAGCTTGATGCCGGTGAGCATCGCGGCGCCGACGACCGCGCCCGCGGCCGCGCCGCCGATGATGACGACCGCGAGCAGCGGCACGATGGCGGCCAGCGCGCTGCGGAACACCAGGATGTTGATCAGCACGATCAGACCGACCATCAGGACGCCGACGACCTTCTGGGTGGTCTCCTCGGCTTCGGCGGTGTCGACGAGGTCGGCCAGGCCCCCGGTGAAGCCGGCGCGCATCCCGGCCTCCGCGAAGTCGCCCTTCGCCCGGTCGCGGAAGACACGGTAGAGGTCGTGCAGGGCGGGGTCCGTGGAGTTGCCGGTCAGTTGCACGGAGAGCAGCTCGAAGCTGCGGTCGGGCGCGACCATGGTGGGGCTGACCTTGGGCGTCTGGGAGTGATCCCGGCGCAGGAAGGCGGGGTCGTCGTCCTCCTTCGGCTCGGGCATCGGGACGCGCCGGTGGCCCAGCCGCTCGGCGACGGTGCCGATCCTGCGGTGGTCGGGGCCGCTGAGGGGCTTGCCGTCGGCGCGGGCGACGAGCACGGTCACCGCGTTGGCGTCGGGCTTCACCCCGAACCGCTCCTCGGCGATCTTCAGTGCGGCGGCCGAGTCGTACTTCGCGGGCAGGAAGTCACCGCTCTGGGTCTGGGTGACCCGGTAGATCAGCACCTGGCTGAGCATGGTCAGGGCCAGGCCCAGCACCGCCCAGAGGGCGATGACCTTCCATGGGTTGCGGGTGGAGAACCCGGTCAGGGCGCGGATCACTTTTTCCTCCGGCAGTGGGTGGAGCGCCGGGTTCTCCCGGCCGTTGTCCAGCTCATCAGCGCCGAGGGCGGAAAACGTCCGGGTGCGGGACGAGAAGAGCCTGGGAGCGGGGGCCGGGAGGAGCCGCCGACCAGGACCGTGGTCCTGGTCCGGGGATCGGCCCAGGGGTCCGGGGCGGGGGCTCTGAGCCGGTGCCAGAATGGATCAAGAGATGACAGTCGTGGTGTCCCGGCAACAGCCGGCGGGCGGCTGGGGGGAGGACCACGATGTCGACGACGCGCTCTGTACCCGGGGCGGCCGGGGCCCCAGGGGGGTTGCCGGGCGGTGACGCGCTGCCGTGGACCCGTAACGACGGCCTGGTCGCGGTCGGGGCGGCGGCCGTGGACCTGATCGGTTTCACCCTCACCAGCCAGGTCGAGCGGGGGTTCGTCCCGGCAGCCGGGTGCGTGCTGTTGGTCGTGTCCGCGCTGCCCCTGCTGGCCCGTCGCCGTGCCCCGGTGCTGACGCTCGCAGCCGTCCTGCTGCTCGGCCTGGTGCTGAACCTGAGCGTGCCCGTGGAGCAGCACTTCAACGCCACGGTCGTGGTCGCCCTCTACACGGTCATACGGTCCAGGAGCGCGGCCGTGGCGGCACCGGCGACGCTCCTTGCCGTGACGATGCCGCTGGTGGGACAGACGTCGTGGTCCCAGCCGAGGATCGTCGACCTGGTGGGCAACGGGTCCGCCGGGTTGCTCGTCGTCATCGCCGCGACCGTGATGAACCGCTGGCACAGGGACATCGAGGCCAACCGCCGGCTGCTCGCCGACCGCGCCGTGGCCGACGAACGGCGACGCATCGCACGGGAGTTGCACGACATCGTGGCCCACCACATCACCACCATGCAGTTGATGGCCGGGGGTGCCCGCGCCAACCTCTCCCGTGACACGGAGGTGGCCAGGGAAGCGCTGATCACCCTGGAGGGGTCCGGGCGGATGGCACTGCGGGAGATGCGGCAGCTGCTCGACGTACTGCGGGCCGGTGAGGAGGTCGAGGAGGAGCCGACCGCCCCGCAGCCGGGGGTCGGGGACCTGGAGCGGATCGTCGCCGAGTCGTGCCGGGCCGGGCTGCCCACCGCTCTCGACGTGCGGGGCGAGGAGCGCCCGTTGCCGTCGAGTGTGGGCCTGACCGTGTTCCGGATCGTCCAGGAGGCGCTGACGAACGCACGCAAGTACGCGGGCGGGTCGCGGGCGTCCGTACGGCTGACGTACGAGCCGGACGAGGTGGCGGTGGAGGTGACGGACGACGGCGCGGGCGCGGATGCGGGATTCGGGCCCGGGTCCGGTTCCGGTTACGGCCTGGTCGGGATGCGGGAACGGGTCGCGCTGCACGGCGGGACGCTGAAGACGGGCCCCTTGGACGGGGGCGGGTTCCTGGTGTCGGCCCGGCTGCCGCTGAAGGCCGATGAGGGGGCACTGCGATGAGCGAGGCGACGGTGGACGGCATGGGTGACACGACGGGCGGGCGGACGATCAAGGTGCTGATCGCGGACGACCAGCCGCTGGTGCGGCGCGGACTGGCGCTGATCCTCGCGCCCGACCCGGCCTTCGAGGTCGTGGGCGAGGCGGGGGACGGCGCGGAGGCGGTGGCCCTCGCCCATCGGCTACGGCCCGACGTCGTCGTGATGGACATCCGGATGCCGGTGCTCGACGGGGTCGCCGCGACCGGTCAGCTGGCGCGGGAGCTGCCAGGGTGCCGGGTACTGGCGCTGAGCACCTTCGACATGGACGAGTACGTAGTGGCCGCGCTACGCGCGGGCGCCTACGGGTTCCTGCCCAAGGACATCTCGCCGGAGGAACTGGTCGCGGCGGTCCGGGTGGTGCACACCGGGGAAGCCACGGTCGCGCCCCGGCTGCTGACCCGGCTGATCTCCACCTACGTCAGGGCCCCGCACCGTCCGAAGCCCCCCGTCGCGAACACGGGCGAGCTCACACCGCGCGAGCTGGAGGTATGGCGGCTGATGGCCACGGGGCTCGACAACGCGGAGATCGCGGGCGCGATGGACATCAGCGTGTCGACCGTGAAGAACCACATCACCAGTGTCTTCGGGAAGCTCGGTGCCCGTGACCGGGCCCAGGCGGTGATCGCCGCGTATGAGACGGGACTGGTCGAGGTGGGCCACGGCCGGGGGTAGTGGCGGCCAAGGGGCGGGCGGCAGCGGCTGCGCGGCCTGGCCGGTCGGTATCCGGGCGAGTTCGGGGCGGGCCTGGGCGTTTCGACGTGCGCGACGGCTTCCTGGGGGCGACGGTGGATCCGCCCTGGTGTTCGCGGTCGCGGCCCGTACGGTTGTCTTCGGCTTCGCCAAGGGCGATCCGTTCGGTCGGAGCCGCTGAGTTTTGAGGAGATTTCCATGAACTGGACGCTCGAAGTCATTCCGGTCCCTGTCGCCGACATGGACCGGGCCAAGGAGTTCTACGCCGAGAAGGCCGGCTTCAAGGTCGACCTCGACGACGAGGTCGCCCCCGGTATGCGCGTCATCCAGATGACCCCGCCGGGCTCGCGTTGCTCGATCGCGATGCTCCAGGGGATGCCCGCCGCGCCCGGTATGAAGACGATGGAGCCGGGCACTCTGCAGGGTCTCCAACTCTGTGTCACGGACATCGAGGCGGCCCGCCAGGAGCTGGTGGGGCGAGGCGTGGACGTCTCCCCGGTGCGTCACGTCGGCGCGACGGGCTGGGAGGAGGGCAAGGGCGAGACCTGGAACTCGTTCATGTCCTTCGAGGACCCGGACGGCAACGGCTGGGGGGTCCAGGAGGCCCCGTCGGAGCTGTCGGAACGCTGAGCCCCGGGCCGGAGGGCGGGAGACCGGCCCCCTCCGGCCGCGGCCCGCCCGCCGGTCCACCACGGCGGACTCTCCGGGATGCCGGGAGCCGCCGCTACGAGCGGCGCGGCACCGGGTCAGGCCTTCTTGACCACGCTGGACTTGAGCTGCAGGGGACCGAACCCGTCGACCTTGCAGTCGATGTCGTGGCCGTCCACACCCTCCACGAGACGGATGTTGCGCACTTGGTGCCTGCGGTCAAGGAACCGGCCCGCCCGACCGAGGGCCTTACGCTGCGCCTCGTGCGGCCCCTTCCCACGGCAGGGTGTCACCGCTGGGAGGGGAGACCGCGCGGCACGCACCGGCAGACGGTTACGGCTGGACCGTGACCGGCTTCTCGGCGCGCAGGTCGCTGACGTAGCCGTCCTTGACCACACGCATCCAGTAGGAGTGCGGGCGGACCGAGGCGGGAATGTCGGAGGCACGCTCCAGCTTGCGGTCCGTCGAGGTGGCACCGACCGGGACGTCCCGCTGGAACGTGTAGGGGTGCCAGATGCCGACCTCGCTGCTGTAGAACGGCTTGCGCTCCATCAGGGCGACCAGGTCCGGGCTGCCCTGTGCCGGCTTCCAGTTGACGCGGACAGTGGCGGCGTCGAGGCGGTCGACGGACGTCAGCTCCGGCGCCTTCGGGATCACCGAGGAGGCGGCGGGCTTGAGGTCGGCGCTGCGGATCGTCCGCGGCACCCACGGTTCGTAGTGCTCCGGGTTCTCCAGCTTCCCCGTGACCCGGAGCGTGGTGGGCGCCTGGCCCTGCCCGCCCGCGCACGCGTCGACCTGGACGACCTTGCGCCACTCGCCGGAGAACCTGACGAAGTCCTCCTTCTGGACCGGCAGCTCACGGACGGTGCCACCGAAGGTTCCGCTCACGGAGTGCGTGTAGCGGGAGTCGTCGGAGCGGACCACCTGGTAGCTGCACCGGTCCACGGCCGCGGCACGGGCGGTGATCGCCGACTGGAGCGACGGCGCGCCCTCGGGGGGGGCCGGCGACGCCGCTGTGGCGGCGCCTGCGCCCGAGGCGAGGGCCCCGAGGCTCAGCGCACACGTGGCGATCGCGGCGGCTATGCGAGAGGGCATGCATCCTCCTGTGACATCCAACGGCTCACGCGGAGCCGACGAGCGGCACGGGATGCCCCGGACGCGAGTCGGCCTTGATCGGGATCCCGATCAGGACCGGACGCTACCGGCAATCAACATTCAAGAAGAAGTCAAAAACCAGCAAAGCGAAGGTTTTACGTCAACTTCCTTCATTCGACATCCAGGGTGGCGTCGACGATGCGGGCACGGGCGCACCGTCCGGCAGTCGGGTGGACACGCGCCGGGTGCGCACCGGCGGACCACCCGTCCGCCGACTCGACACGCCCGGCGGGGTGGCGACGAAGTCGCTGACGATGGCGCGAAACCGCGCATCACCCCCGGCCCACACCGTCACCTGCCTTGGGTTATCGCCCTTCGCTGCCGCCGTTCTCCGAGTCGTCCTCTTCGTCCGCCTCGACGGCCGGGGCCGGGGAATCGGTAGCGGCTGCGTCCCTCTCCGCCCTCTCGCGTTCCGCCTTCTCGCGCTCTTCCTTCTCCCGGCGCTTTCGTGCGAGTTCGGCTGCCATCCTGTCGGAGTGCAGCCGCATGTCTGCTTCAGCCTTGCGGTCGAACACGGCGGTCTCCCCCCGTTGTGCGGTAGGCCGGCTCCTGCCGGGCCGGCCAGGCATGCCGATCTCACCGCCGGGCCCGAACATGGCACGTCGGCCGGCATCTCGCATGCTGCTGTCAGCCTTTCCCGCCCCGCGCCTCATCGATGTCGACGGCCGACGGCCCGTGGTTGCCAAGGGCTCTTCTCACCCCCGGGGGCGTACGCCCCCGGGGCACGTCCAACACGACGCGCCAATTACCCATCCAAAAGTATTACTTGGCCATTCCTTGACATCGATCCCCTCAGGTAATGTGCGGGCAAAGACATCGCGGCCGTCGCGCAACCCCTGCTGTCCGCACCCCCTGACACCACGAGGCGAGCGCCAACTCATCCGGCGTGGCGTGGCCCGGACCGAAGATGTCTCCGCGTCACCACCGCGCCTCAGGGTGCTGCGGGCCACAGCCCGCGCCCCGGCGCTCCGCACCGCAGGACCGTCGGCGTGCATACGCCGGCCGGGAGCCCCACGGGGGCTTCCGCACCTCCCCCGATGATGACCTTGAGCACACCGCGCCCCGCAGGAAACCCGCGCAGCGCAGGAGGAAGGCCACCATGAAGACCCTGGTAGACAACGCACGATCGTTCCCCATGCACGTAGCCCAACGGGCCGAGGAATTCCGCGCGCTGGAGGTCGGCCAGTGCCCGGACGTCCTGTTCATCACCTGCTCCGACTCACGCGTCGTCCCCGCACTCATCACCGGTGCGCGCCCGGGTGAGCTCTTCGAGCTACGGACGGCGGGCAACATCGTGCCCGAGTACCGCAGCGACCGTCCGGCCGGGGAGATGGCCACCATCGAGTACGCGGTGCGCGTGCTGGGGGTCCGGAACATCGTGGTGTGCGGGCACTCCCACTGCGGCGCGGTCAGCGCCCTGGTCAAGGGGGATGACCTCTCCGCAGTGCCGGCCGTGCGGGGCTGGCTGGAGCGGGCCGCGCCACGGGCCGTGCGGGAGACGACAGCCAGTTCTCCCGACCTGGCGGAGGCAGTGCAGCGCAACGCGGTCGCCCAGGTGGAACGGCTCAGCGCCTACCCCTGTGTGCGCGAGCGGGTCGAGCAGGGGCAGCTGTCGGTGCACGCCTGGTACTACGAAGTACACACCGGCGCGGTGCGTGCGCACCGGCCGGAGTCGGCGGGGTACGGGCACTTCCTTCCGCTGTGACGCCGCCCTCCCCCCACGGGCCCTCCCGGTCCTCTCTTCCCCCACAGCGAGAGGAACCCTCCCCATGTTCTCCCTCCGCAAAGACCCGGACACCCTGCGGCGTGATGTGCTGGCCTCGCTCGTCGTGTTCCTGGTGGCTCTGCCCCTGTGCGTCGGCATAGCCGTCGCCTCCGGGGTCCCCGCTGAACTCGGTCTGATCACCGGCATCGTCGGCGGCCTGGTCGTCGGTGCCCTACCCGGTAGTGCGTTGCAGGTCAGCGGGCCCGCCGCCGGCCTGACGGTCCTGGTCTTCGAAGCCGTCCAGAAATTCGGGCTCGGGGCCCTCGGGGCCATTGTCCTGGCGACCGGCCTGCTCCAGCTGGCCCTGGGGGCGCTGGGGATCGGCCGGTGGTTCCGGGCGATCTCGGTCTCGGTCGTCCAGGGCATGCTCGCCGGCATCGGCCTGGTGCTGCTGTTCGGCCAGCTCTACACCATGGCCGGCGTCAAGCAGCCGCGTTCCGGACCCGAGAAGATCATGGGTATCCCGGAGCTGGCCGCCGACCTCGCCACCGGCAGCCGGACGCCGACCGCCTTCGCGGTCGGCGCGGGAACCATCGTCGTGCTCGTGCTGTGGCAGAAGGCCCCGGCCGCTCTGCGCACGGTGCCCGCGCCGCTCGCAGCGGTCGCCCTGGCCACTGCCACGACCGCGCTGGCCGGCCTGCCGGTCGCCCACGTCGAAGTCCGAGGACTCCTCCAGGCCGTTCAGCCGCCGGGAGCAGAGGCCTTCACCTCACTGATCGGCCTGGCCGCCCTGAGCACGGTGCTGGCCTTCACCCTGATCGCCTCGGCGGAAAGCCTCTTCAGCGCCGCCGCGGTCGACCGCATGCACGACGGCCCCCGCACCGACTACAACAAGGAACTCATGGCCCAGGGTGTGGGCAACACCCTCTGCGGCGCCCTGGGCGCCCTGCCCATGACCGCCGTCATCGTCCGCAGCGCGACCAACGTCCAGGCAGGGGCCAGGACTGCACTCTCCCGCTTCCTGCACGGAGCGTGGCTGCTGCTGTTCGCCGCCCTCCTTCCGGCCGCGATCGGCATCATCCCGCTGGCCGCACTCGCCGGCGTCCTCATCCACGCCGGCTGCAAACTCATCCCCGTCAAGGAACTGATCCCCCTGTGGCGCGACGAACGCGGTGAAGCCGTCGTGCTGGCCGTCACCGCCCTCGCCATCGTCACCACCAACATGTTCGAGGGCGTCCTCCTCGGCCTGCTTCTCGCCGTGCTCAAAGCCGCCTGGGAGACCTCGCGCGTTCACCTTCAGGTCCACGAACCGGCCTGTGGCCCTGGCCCCCTCGTCGTCACCCTCACCGGCAACGCCACCTTCCTGCGCCTGCCGCACATTCTCGACACTCTCGAAAAACTCCCCGCCCACCGGAACGCCGAACTCGATCTCTCACAGCTGCACCACCTCGACCACGCGTGCCGCACCGCGCTCGACACCTGGGCGGAACGCCGCAGCACCCCGGCAGAAGCACTCACGGAGGTGACAACGTCCCGAGCACCCTGAGGTACGGATCCGCCACACAGCGCCACTGCGCCTCGGTGGAGGAACCCGCACCTCTCCGGCCCCCCGACCATCACCTCGGATCGGGATCAGGGCCGGGGTGTCCTCTGTTCCGGGTCGGCCGCGTATGCGGCGCAGTCGGGGTTCTGGCACGGGCCGGGGCCCCAGACGGGCACGAAGATCCCGAAGCGTCTGTGCCGCTCGACCACCGTCTCCACGGGGTGCCGGCAGACCGGGCAGACATGTCCGGCCTGCGGACCGGTCCTGTGCTGGTTTCTGCCCATGCCTCTACGGTATTGCCCAGCGGCGGCAACCGCTCCTACCGGGAGTCGATCGCAGGTCTGGCCGGAATCCTGCCGAAGGTGTCGGCGGACCGGGTGCTGGCGGACGCCAACCGCGGCGGCGGGCTGGTGGAGACCGGCGAGGGCCGTGCGAACATCGCCGAGGAGTACGCCTGCGGCTTCAGCTGGGATGTGGCCCATGACCAGGTCGACGCATCACGGCGGCCACAGGGGATCACCACGTCGTACGACGACTTCGGTTCCGGCTCCACGTTGTTCGTCTCATGGCACGGCCTCGGCGGCGGACAGGACCACGGCATGCGGGTCAGCATCATCAGCTGGGGTGCCGGGGCGCAGCCGAGATACCGCCACGTCCTGCTGGTGGAGCCCTACAGGGATTCCGCGGGCCGGTACACGTTACGTCCTCCCCCAGGTCGGCGCGTACGACAACGCCGGTCTCAGGCTGCGCTTCTCGGCCGTCTCGGTGGACCGGACGACCACGCCCCACAGCCTCCTGGTCAGCGAATACGCCGAGAACGGCATCATGGCCTACGGCGACGAATTCCGGGGCCGGCCCAACCGCAGCAAAAAGCCCAAGGTCGTCCGCTGGCCGCTGGTACCGGGACGGAGTGACCGGACCGGATCGCTGTCCGCCACGTCAGCGCCGGCCGGACCCGGCGCGGACAGCTGATGTCGTGGAAGCCGAGTACCGGATCGGCCCAACTGCAAAGTCGCCTGTCGACCGGCCCTGAGGACCTGAGCTACGACGGATACGACAAGGCCATGTGGACGTGGGCGAGTGGGAAGACTTCCGGTACGCGTACGCGGTCGACCCCACCGCGTACGCACCCCGGGCAGAGCGGTTGGCCCAAGAGGGAGGCCACAGCGCGGAAGCCCTCGCGCCGGACACCGCCTAGTCCGCCGACAAGGCGCTGTCCTCCCGGATTTCGGCCCACCAGTCGGGCTGCCCGGTCACCGCACGGCTCTCGTCGACGGAAAGCTGGGCCTGGTCGCAGGCGTAGGCCAACTTGTTCGCCTCCCACAGCCGATCCGTGGAATCCCACAGCCAGAAGCGGTGGGTCCAGTGCCCTTCAGGGTGTTCCTCACCCGGTGGCATGCCGATCTCCTCGCTGTGGACAGCCCGGCCGTTCATGGCGAGCGTGCCGAAGGTGCCGCCCTTGGGGTTGAAGTAGACGCCGTACGCCCGTCCGCCGTCTTTCGTCAGGGCGGCCAGCCAGGCGTCGGTGTTCAGTCCGTAGAAGCAAGGCTGAACGAGCACACAACCGCCCGGCGCCGCGGTCACCCCGACGACCCGGGAGCAGTTGTCCCAGTCGTCGTAGGGGTCGTACTCCTCGGAGCCGGCCCGGTACGGGTCGGCTCCGAGCCGGCGCATCGCTTCCGTCGCGTCCACGCCGGAGACGAAAGCCACCGAGATCCCCTCGGTGTGCACCTCCTTTCCGAAGACCGCGGCCTGGGCGTCGGCTGCCCGGAACGCGGCGAGTTCAGCGTCGGTGAGCCGTGCACCGGGCGGCGCGGAACTGGCGAAGAGCGGGGCCAGGCGTGTGGTCAGGGCGAGCCGGCCGGGCGACCAGCGGGCAACGCGTGGCGTCCAGGCATCGGCCCCGGCAGCGAGCAGGACGGCCGCGTTCTCCTCGGCACCGTGGCACACGGCCTCCCACAGAGCCGTGACGCCCTCGTCGTCAGCCTGGTCGACATCGCTGACCAGCCCCGCCAATTCCCGGACTGCCTCCGGGACACCGTCGGCGGCGGCCCGGTGCAGCGGCCGCTCCTGGGGGTCGTCCGGGTCGGCTCCTGCTGCCAGACGCGCTCGCACCACTTCCGGATCGGCCCAGCCCTCGATTCCCATGCCCTCCCAGTCCGCACGGTCCCGCTCCACGGCTTGCGGGCGCTGCGGCCTGGGCAGAAGCCACTGCTGGGGCCGCGCCATGATCTCTTGCGGCCCCATGGTCATCCAGCCGACAACCTCCTGCTCGGGAGCCGGCGGCAGGTCCGGCCAGACCTCCACCGCCGTCTCCGCTGCCGCGCGCAGCGCCGTGCCGTCGAACTCCGTCCGGGTTTCCGGGATCTCCGCTGCGGGCCATTCGGTGACAAGGGTGAGCGGGCCCTGGGGTGGAAGCCGGGACAGGTGCAGCTCGATGCCGTAGTGGAAGAGGCCGCCCGATCCCCCGCGGAGGCGGAGGCTGGGCCACTCCGCCTGCCCGGGAAAGTCCCCCACGTCCGGGTCCGGAGTGCCGGCGCGGCGGCCGTCGGCCAGCACCAGGGTGAACCGCAGACCGTCCGTACCGCCCTCGCGGTCCTCATGCGCCTGACGCCTGAAGACACTCAGCCGGATGCCCAGCGAATCCGGCCATACCTCCCAGCCGGTCAGCAGGATCGTGGTGTCCGGCCCCGTACCGACCACGGCGGTGTGCGAGAGCCGGGCCGGCACGAACCACCACTCGGGCGGGAAGGGGCAATCACCGGCGGGCTGATAGGCCGTGAGTAACCGAGGAGAAGTCATGCCCCGCATCGTGGCACCCACCACTGACAAGGGGCGGCCGTGGTTCCGGCAGCGGCACAGCGCTCGGCACGCTCCCGTCAGCGGAATGAATCGATGTTCTCCCTCACCCAATCGCCATAAGTACGCAGCGGACGGCCGATGATGTCCTGGACGGACGGCCGCTGGTCGAGTGTCCACTGAACGAGTTCGTCGAAGTGGGCGCCGTACTCTTCAAGTGCGTACAGCGTCACGTCGATCGCACCCTCCGGCCAGCCGAGGCGCCGCCACCTCGCCCGGCTCTCGTCCGCAGCGAGATCGACCGCGACGATGTCGCGGCCGAGGGCGGCGGCGATGCTCCGTATCCGTGACAGCGTGCTCAACGGCGGGCCGACAGCCTCGATGACTGTCCCGGTGTGGTCATCGCCGATCAGGGCCGCGGCCACGACGGCGGCGAGGTCCTCCTCATGGATGAAGGGGTAGTGGCCCTCGCTGAGGAAGGCCTCCCGGACCGCCCCGTCGGTGCGTATGGTGCCGGACCAGTCCGTCCCTGTCACCGGGTAGGTGCCCTCGATGACGGCACCCATCACAGCCGACGGCCTGATGTGGGTCCAGGCGATCCCCGAGCGCTCCACCGCCTTCTCGATCGCCAGCCAGAACCAGGTCTCCGGCGGATGGGCCTCTTCGTACTCCGGCCCGTGTGACGACAGCAGAACGACCTTACCGACGGCGGCGTTTCGCGCCAGAGCGAGGGCGTCCTGGACCGTCGACGGGTGGGCACCGGCAAGGAACACGGCCTCGACACCGTCGAAGGCTCGGGCACACTCCAGCGGCCGGACGATGGACCCTTCCACGACGTCGACCGTGTCGGGCCAGCCATCGCACTGGTCCGGTTCGGCCATCACCCGCACCCGCCGGCCCATGGCGAGCAGGTGCCGGGCCAGGCACCGGCCGACGATCCCGGTCGGGCTGTTGCCTTCATCCCTGCGCGGGCTGACGACGGTCAGCAGACAGACGCCTTCCGTTGCCGGCGTCTTCTCATTCAGCTCGCAGCTGTCCACGGCAAGACCTTTCCACGCGTGAGCGGAGATCTTGCACCTGGCCCGGAAACCGGACGGCCTCTGCCGGGGCCTTCACGGCCGTGGGGCCACGGCTGCGGATCGATGCCGGGAGCCTACCAGGGGGCGTTCGGCGACAACTTCGGTGCCGGCAGGCCGAGTAGAGCGCCTCGATGCTTATCAGTAGACACGAGACGTACCGTCTTGCTAGGATGGAGGTATGGCTTTCTTCTACTTTCTCTGAGTCCGGGCACGGCCGATGCCGCCGTTTCTGCTGCCCGTAGACACTTCGCATTCCCAGGGAAAGTCACATGCGCGAACGCGCCCATACCGCTGTGCCCACTGCCGTGGCGCAGTTGTCCGTCAGGGACGTCACCAAGTCCTTCGGCACCCGGACCGTCCTCGACCAGGTCTCCTTCACCGTCCGCCCGGGCGAGAAGGCCGCCGTCATCGGCGAGAACGGCTCCGGCAAGTCCACGCTGCTGCGGCTGCTCGCCGCGGCCGAGACGCCGGATGCCGGGGAGATCACCGTCAGCTTCCCCGGCGGCACCGGCCACCTCGCCCAGACCCTCGACCTCGACCCGGACCGCACCGTGCAGGACGCTGTCGACCTCGCCCTCACCGAACTGCGCGACATGGAGCGTCGGCTGCGCACGGCCGAGCAGCGCCTCGGTGAGGCGTCGGCGGACGAACTCGCCGCGTACGGGGAGCTGCTGAGCGCGTACGAGGAGCGCGGCGGCTACGAGGCGGACGTCCGCGTCGACGCCGCCATGCACGGGCTCGGGCTCGCCGGGATCACCCGCGACCGCGTGCTCGGCTCGCTCTCCGGCGGCGAGCAGTCGCGGCTCGCGCTCGCCTGCGTGCTGGCCGCGGCCCCCGAGCTGCTGCTCCTCGACGAGCCGACGAATCACCTCGACGCGCCGGCCGTGCGCTGGCTCGAGGAGCACCTGCGGGCGCACCGCGGCACGGTCGTCGCGGTCACCCACGACCGCGGCTTCCTGGAGCGCATCGCCACCACGATCCTCGAGGTCGACCGGGATGCGCGCACGGTGTACCGGTACGGCGACGGCTGGGCCGGCTACCGCGCCGCGAAGGCCGCCGCCCGGCGCCGCGCGGAGCAGGGCCACGCGGACTGGCTTCAGGAGGTGGCCCGCGCCGAGGAACTGCTCGACGCCGCCGGGAAGCGGCTGGCCACCACCGGCAAGGACCCTCGGCAGGGTTTCGGCAAGCACCGCCGCTCGCACGAGGCGAAGCTCGGCGGGCAGGTGCGGGCGGTCCGGGAGCGGCTGGCGCAGCTGCGGCGCAACCCGGTGGCCGCGCCGCCTGAACCGCTGCGGTTCACGGCGGCGCTGTCGGCAGCGGACGGGGGGCATCCTGTCGACCGCCCGCTCGCCGAGCTCGACGGCGTAGCGGTCGGTGAGCGGCTGCGTCTGGACGGGCTGCTGGCGATCACGCCCGGGCAGCGGTTGCTGGTCACGGGCGCGAACGGGGCGGGCAAGACAACGCTGTTGCGCGTCCTGGCGGGCGACCTGGAGCCGGACGCGGGCACGGTTCGCCGCCCTGCCCGGATCGGGTACCTGGCGCAGGAGCTGCCCGTGCGTTCCACGCGGCTGCCGCTGCTCGCCGCCTTCGCGGCCGGGCGGCCCGGGCTGCCGGAGGAGTACGCCGAACAGCTGCTGGCGCTGGGCCTGTTCCGCGAGGAGGATCTGCGTGTACCGGTCGCGGCGCTGTCCGCAGGGCAGCAACGGCGGTTGCAGATCGCGAGCCTGGTGACCCGGCCCGCGGACCTTCTGGTACTCGACGAGCCGACGAACCATGTCGCGCTCGATCTGGTCGAGGACCTGGAGGCGGCGCTCGCGGCATACCCGGGAGCGGTGGTCGCGGTCTCGCACGACCGTGGCTTCCGGGAGCGGTTCCCGGGCGGGCGACTGGAGTTGCGCGACGGCCGGAGGTGCTGACCTACCGGATCAGGTCGCGGGCCCGGACGGGCCCGCGACCCTCGCCCCCGCCCTCGCCCCCCGCCCTCAAACGTCAGGCCGTCGCCTCGGGAGCGTCATCACTCGATCCCGAGGCGGCCACGGGAACCCGGCGTCGCCCTCATGCCGATGGCCCCGGCGCCTGCGGCGGCTCGGGCAGCCAGTCGCGGGCCGGGTTGTACTCCAGCCATCGGCTTTGCCCCGCTTCCGCGGCGCAGGCGGCGGTCAGGTGGTTCAGCCCGGGATGCACGTCGCCGGTGCGCCACAGCAGCGACCAGGCGTACAGCGGTGTGGGGTCGACCAGCGGGACGGAGCGCAGCCCGGGGATGTCCGGCAGGGGCACGTCGGCGGGCAGCAGCGAGAAGCGTCGCTGGTCGCCGGCCACCTCCGCGAGGAAGTGGGCGAGCCCCAGATTGACACTCGCGGCCCTGTCGCGGATGTCGAATCGTTCGGCGAACTGATGGAGGAAGTCGAGCCGGTCCAGTGCGCCGGGCGCCCACAGCACGCTGCCGCGCAGCTGGTCCGGGCGCAGTGCCGGTTCGGTCGCGAGCGGATGGTCCGCACTCAGTACCGCGTCCACCGGTTCGAGGCGGACGAGACGGTGTGCCAGCCCGGCGTGCAGCGGGGGGTGCACCCGGCCGAAGGCCGCGTCGATGTCCCCGTGCAGCAGCGCCACCGTCACCGACGGCAGATCGCGCCCGTGCCCCAGCACCAACCCCCCTGCTTCTCCAGCGACTTGGGCCAGTGTCCGCATCGGCGCGTAGAGGTGCCCCCACACGTCCACCCGCAGCGGACGGTCCTTCTCGACCGCCGCCGCGACCGCGGCGTCGGCGGCGGCCAGGGTCTGCCGGGCCGGTGGGAGGAAACGCCGTCCCGCCTCGGTGAGGCGTACGCCGTTGCCGCCGCGCCGGAAGAGCTCGGTGCCGAGCAGGGATTCCAGCCGCGCGATCCTCTTGGACAGCGCCTGCTGAGAGATGGCGAGAGTCCCGGCCGCCCGTCCGAAGTGCAGTTCCTCGGCGGCGCGCACGAAGGCACGCACCTGCGCCAGGTCGAGATCCATGCCTCCCACCATAGGTGACAACCAAAAGTTGTCGCTTTCGCTCGTACGTTGTTGGATCGCGGGGCGGGTGCGGGGGTTGCATCCTCGGCATGCAAAGACTGATTCCCACGGGAGACGCGGCGCGTCCGGTCGCCTTCGCCGAGGCTCCCCAGCCCACGCCGGAGCCCGGTGAAGCATTGATCAAGGTCGAGGCGTTCGCACCGAACAGGGGCGAGACGTTCCTCCTCGAACGCCCGGGGCCGGGGCTGCTGCCCGGCAAGGACATCGCAGGGCTTGTCGTGCAGGCCGCGGCCGACGGCTCGGGCCCCGGCATCGGCACCCGTGTGGTGGGGCATCCGGCACAGGGAGGGTGGGCCGAATACGCGGCCGTGCCCACGCACTCCCTCGCGGTGCTCACGGACGGCATCGACAGCGTACGGGCGGCGGCCCTGCCCCTGGCCGGGATCACCGCCCTGCGGCTGCTGCGCACGGCCGGCTCCCTGGCCGGCCGACGGGTGCTGCTGACCGGCGCCTCGGGCGGCGTCGGCCATTACGTCACCGAGCTGGCCGTGGCCGCCGGGGCCGAGCTGACCGCGGTGACGGCCACGCCGGTGCGCGGCGAGCGGCTCGCGGAGCTGGGCGCACGGGTGGTGCACGACGTCACGGCGGCCCAGGGGCCGTTCGACGTGGTGCTGGAGTCCACAGGCGGGCCGACGCTGCCGATCGTCCTCTCCAAGGTGCGCCCGGGTGGCCTGCTCGTCTGGTTCGGCCAGGCGAGCCGCAGCCCGGTGACCCTCGACTTCTTCGAGCTCCTGGGCGCGTCCGAGGGTGTCACGATCCAGCACTTCCACTACGCGGGCGCTCCCTACGGCCCCGATCTCGCGGCCCTGGTGGGCCTGGTGGAACGGGGCAGGCTGCACCCGGAGATCGGCCGGATCACCGACTGGGCGGACACCGCCGACACACTGGTCGACCTGCGGGAGCGACGGATCCGCGGCAAGGCCGTTCTGCTGACAGGAGAAGGACGATGAACGTGAACGCCACTGAATTCGCCGCGGCCCAGTGGACACGCGCCACCGGCGCGGGTGTCGACCCCCATGAATACCGTCGCGTCACCGAGGGCCTCACCTCCGTCGCCGACTGGGGACCGTCCTTCCTGCGCACCGGACACTCCTACCTTCAGCGTGCGGACAACGCGGGATCGCCGGTCTCCGCGGGTGAGTACCTGCTGATGGCGGCCCGGTGGTTCCATCTGGCCACCTTGGCGCCCTACGCGGAGGCCGGCCGTGCCGCCGCCGCGGCGGACCACGCCCTGGGCAGGGCGATCACGGTGCTGGAGCCCGGCGCCCGGCGTGTGAGCGGCGAGGGATTCACCGGCTGGCTGCGGGGCCCCTCCGACGCACCCGGCACCGTGGTCGTCGTTCCCGGCCTGGACTCGGCCAAGGAGGAGTTCCTCGACCTGGTCTCCGCGCTGCTGGCCAGAGGGCTGGCCGTGTTCGCGATGGACGGCCCGGGGCAGGGCGTGCTCGCGGCCACCACAGTCCTCAGGCCGGACTACGAGCAGATCGTGGGGCACGTCATCGACGCCCTCGGCGTCGCACGCATCGGCCTCGTCGGCCTCAGTCTGGGCGGCTACTTCGCGGCCCGGACCGCGGCGCTGGAGGCGCGCGTGGCGGCTGTCGCCACCGTCAGCGGCCCCTTCCGCCTCGACTGGGACGCACTTCCCCCGCCGGTCCGCGACGTCATGAGCCGACGCACCGGAGGCACTGATGCCGCCCGCGCGTTCGCCGATCACGTGGACCTTGCCTCCCTGGCCCCCCGTATCGCCTCCCCGCTGCTGGTCGTGGACGGAGGCCAGGACGTCATCCCCGGCGTGACGAACGGCGAGCCCCTGGCCCGTACGGCACCCCACGGCACCTATCTGTCCGTCCCGCACGGCGACCACCTCCTCGGCAACGCACGGGCCGACTGGCTGCCTCATCTCACCGACCACATCAGCCACGCTTTGACGGGAGCATCGGCGTGAACCGCTTCACCGGGAAGACCGTCCTCATCACCGGCGGCACCAGCGGCATGGGCCTGGCGACCGCACATCGCCTCATCACCGAGGGCGCCCACGTCATCATCACCGGCCGCACCCGAGCGCGCGTGGACGCCGCCGTCCGGGAGCTCGGCCCTCACGCCTGGGGAACCGTGGCCGATTCCGCCGATCTCGGCGCGGTGGACGCGCTGATGGAGACGGTCCGAGCCCGTCACGGCCACCTGGACAGTCTCTTCGCGAACGCGGCCACCGGCACGTTCCTGCCGTTCGAAGACATCACCGAGCCGGACTTCGACCACGGTGTCGACGTCAATTTCAAGGGGGTGTTCTTCACCGTCCAGAAGGCGCTGCCGTTGCTGGTGGACGGCGGCTCGATCGTCTTCACCGCGTCCTGGACGCTCCACCGGGGCAACAGCGTCCTCACCCTGTACTCGGCGACCAAAGCCGCCGTGCACAACCTGGCTCGCACCCTCGCCGCGGGCCTCGCCCCACGCGGAATCCGCGTGAACTCCGTCAGCCCCGGCTACATCGATACCCCGATGTATCCCGCTGCCGCGCTGACCGAGGCGGAGGCGGAGGCGGTGACCGGCCGGATCGTCGCCGGACGCTTCGGGCTGCCGGAGGAGGTCGCGGCGGCCGTGGCGTTCCTCGCCTCCTCCGACGCGTCCTACGTCAACGGCCAGGACCTCGTCGTCGACGGCGGCCTGGTGGGGGCGGTACCCGCCTGACAGCAGGCCTGTGCGGCGAGCGGAGATCAGTGGTAGGCGTGGACGACGGCGTGGCCCTTGCCGCGGCCGATCATCCACTTGTTGACCGGTGTTGTGATCACGAAGGCCACGACGAAGCCGCCCAGCAGCGCCGTCCAGAACAGCGCGTCCGACAGGTGGGCGTCCAGCGCGCCGGGCACCAGGGCGATGATGCCGTTGTCGACGAGCTCCATCACCGCGATGGAGACGGTGTCGGCGGCCAGGGCCACCTTGACGGCGGCCCTGAAGTCCAGGCCGGCCTTGCGGACCGCGAACCATGTGAACGAGTAGCCGAACAGGAACGCCAGCGCGATCGCCAGGACCATGGTGGGCACGTTGCCCCACATCAGGGCGGTACCGATGACCATGCCGAGGATCTCGCCGATGGCGCACCCGGTCAGACAGTGCAGCGTCGCCTTCGCAGCGGCTCCCCAGGTCACTCCGTCCCTCTCGTGCCCGGTGCGGCCCACGTGCGGCCGGCGCGCGGCCTGGTCGTGAGCGGTGCCGGTGTGATGTGCGGTGTGGTGTGCGCTGTGGTCCATGGCTGTCATCCCCCATCCCGTCCAGTGTGGCTCTGCTCCCGCGGACCCACAGCACAACGCTGTACCCCCCTGGGGTATTCCCGGCCCGAAGTCAGCTACGCAGCAGAACGTCCAGCAGTCGCCTCACGGTCACCTCCGCGCCCTCCCCGCGCCCGGGAACGCGCGTCATCAGCAGGTGGTGGGTCGTACCGACGAGCGCGAGCGCGATGGTGGCGGGGTCGGCGTCGGCGGGGAGCCGGCCGCCGCGCCGCTCCGCCTGCAGATAGGCGGTGAAGGCATGCTGGATCGCATCGAACGCGGGCGCGCCGGACCGGAAACCCTCTCGGGTGTGCAGGGCCGCTGCCGGGCGTGTCATCGCCAGTCCCACCACCGCGGCAGGAAGGGCGTCCATCAGGGCGAGGACGACTTCCTGAAGATTGTCCGCGACCGTGGCCTCCCCCACCCTCGCTTCCAGCGCCTCGGCCTGCCGGGCGCTCCGCGCGAACCGGTCGAGGACGAGTTCGGCGACGAACTCGTCCAGGCCGGCGAAGTGCGTATGCAGGACGCCCTTGGCGCAGTCCGCCTCCGCGGTGATGGCGCGGCTGGTCAGGGCGGCGGCGCCGTCGCGGGCCACCACGCGCTCCGCGGCTGCGAACAGCCGCTCACGCAAGTCGGGAATCGCCACTCCACGAGGTGACACAACAGCCCCTTTCCTCAGGCCCATTGCAGGTATGGGCGAACGCCCATATTGTTTGGGCACTTGCCCATACTAGAGGCGGGGGCCACTTGCGTCCCGCGTCGGAGGGAGTCACCCATGGGTCAATTCGTCAACACCGCACAGGCCGAGGCGTGGAACGGTTACGAGGGCGAGCAGTGGGCGCGCAGCCAGGAACGCTGGGATGCCGTCAACGACGGCTTCAATCAGCCCCTCCTGGAGGCCGCGGCCGTCTCGGAAGGCGACTTCGTGCTGGACATCGGCTGCGGGGCCGGCCGCACCACCCGCCTCGCTGCCCGGCGCGCCGGCCGCGGCCAGGCACTGGGGCTGGATCTGTCAGGCCCGATGCTGGAGAAGGCCCGCGACAGCGCCCTGCGCGAAGGGGTGGAGAACGTCTCCTTCCTTCAGGGCGACGCCCAAGTCCATTCCTTCGACGCCGAGGGGTTCGACGCGGTCATCAGCCGTTACGGCATGACCTTCTTCACCGACCCCGTCGCCGCGTTCACCAACCTTCACCGCGCGCTGCGGCCCGGCGGCCGACTGGCCTTCATCTGCGCGGCGGAAGCCGAGGCCAACGAATGGCTTGAGGCGCTGGCTTCACTCAAGGGCATCCTGCCGCTCGGCGGCTTCGGCAAGCCCGGCGGCCCGGGTATGTTCTCCCTCACCGATCCCGACCGTCTCCGCGACCTCGTCTCAGCGGGCGGGTTCGCCGAAGTGGACGTGCAGCGGGTCGAGGTGCCGGGGAGGTGGGGTGTCGACGCGGCGGATGCCGCGGCGTTCCTGCTGGACTCGGGCCCCGGACGCCATCTGCTCGACCAGGTCGGCCCGTCCGAGCAGGCCCGGGCGCGTCAGGCACTGACGGCCGCGCTGCGCCGTCACGAGGCGGACGGCGCTGTGTGGCTGCGGAGCAGTTCCTGGTTGGTCACGGCCGTACGCGGCGGGGGCGCGCGGCGCTGACAGCCAGTATCGCGCGCCCTATGCGGTGCCGGGGCCGTCGAGGAACCGAAGCAGCACGGCGGCCTCCGCGCGGAGCCGCTCGGCTCGGTCGGCATGCGCGGGCGCGGTCAACTGCGCCGCGGCCTCCAGTCGTTCGTCGGCCTCGGCACGCACGATGTCCACCATGGTGCGTTCGCTCAGCTCCCGCCGCGGCGCCTCGGTGGCGCCGGCACCGACCGGCGCATGCTCAAGGGCCACGCCACGGAGCCCGGCTTCGTCCACAGGCACCGCCTCGGCGTGGTCCAGCGCGGCGAGTGTCGAGCGCAGGGCACTCACCGCGACCTTGTCGCGGGCGCGCATCGCTTCCGGCAGTGCTTGACGCATACGAAGACGTACAGACATACCGGTGACCATATGGGGGTACCTCTGCACCCACAACGTGATACAAACACGAGCACCGCAAAGTACTCCGCTTGTTCGGGTGTGGGCCGGAGCCGGGGACGGCTACTGCCGGGTGGGAGGCAAGGTGACCGGCGGCACGGCGGGCTTCCCCGTGGCTACGGGAGACGAGGAGCCCGCCCCCGAAGGCCCGCAGGAGCGTGCGGCCGCTGTCCGGCAGGCCGTTGACGCTCTCCTGCAGATCCGCCGCCTGATGAATGGCACAGCTGCCGAGCCGACGGCCGTCCCGGCAGAGTGGGAACTACGGCAGCCAGTACGCGCGATCGCCCTTGCCCTGGAGGCAGCCGGCATCGCACCCTCGGCCGTGAACGCCGACGGTCGGCGTCTTTCCACCGGGTACGTCGTCCGCCGAGCAGAATCATCGGGGGCTACTCCCCGCAACGGCCGGCCAGAGGTGATGGCCCGCGTCGAATGGCTCGGCCCGCCAGGAAGTCGGGCCTCCCACGAGCAGGGGGAGGCACTTCAGCAGTGCACGCAGGCCCTCAGAAAGCTGGGCTGGGTCGCACTGGAATACCGCGATTCCCGCCGGCACCGCTGGCTCGAGGTCGAACCGGGCTCCTGACGCCCTGATGGGTCGGCATTGGGCTCAGCCGATGGCTCGTGAAGTGGCCAGGGCCCGGGCGAAGTCAGTGAGCTCGCGGAAGTCGTCCTCGCGCAGACCGATCCGCGGGTTGACGTGGTGCAGAAGCCCACGCCCACGGTGGTGGGTGGTCACATACGCCTCGTCCAGATCACTCTGTTCATCGTCCACCCAGGCGAAGGGGCGCCCGTTGGCGTAGTCGGTCAGCGGACCGGTCTTCCAGTGGACTCCGTCGGGGCGGTCTTGGAACAGGGCGTCGCCGAAGTCGACGAAGGGGAGTTCAGGAAGGCCGAGCACCGGGGCGATCCACCGGTTCGCGTCGTCCATCCATGACGTGGCCCAGCAGAGTTCGTAACCGAGCCGGAGCAGGGCTCGCCCGTGCGTCGGGTTGAGCCACACACGTAGGGGGCGCCGCCGGGCCGAAAGCCCCCCGTGTCCCTCGTGGATCCCGCTGTCCTGGGCCACTCTGAGCGTGGTGTAGCCGTCGGGGCGCTTCTCCGGCTTGGCCGCATAGGGGTTGAGCGGCCCGTCCACGTCGAGAAACAGCAGTGGTCGGTGCACGATCTCCCCCGCTCTTGCTCGATATCGGCTGCGCGGTGAAAGCCTAGCCGCGGCCGGCTGTCACGGTTTCCTCTAGCGGGTGTGCCGTCCGGGTGGGGGCCGGCGGACAACGTGGGGCGCCGACATCACGGCGGCGGACGCGCCAGTGAAGGCATACGGAACGGCGGCGCGCCGAGCGGTGCGTGATCGGGGCGGGATGCGCGACGGATGGCGGGGGACGTCCGTGGGCGGTGGCCGTGAGGATGGTCGTCATGGATCCCGAACTCGAAGCATTCATCCCGTTCCTGCCGGACCTCGACCTGAACGACCCGGTTACCGCGCGCAAGGACTTCGCCGAGCGTGCTGCCGCGACGCCGGCGCCGGACACCTCGAACATGGAGGTCGAGGACCGTATCGTGCCCGCCGATCCGGACGTCGCGGTGCGGATCTACCGTCCGCACCAGGCGGCGCAGGGCGCCATCATCTGGATGCACGGCGGCGGGGGCGTCTTCGGCAATCTCGACACCGAGCACCCGTGGGCCGCCCGGACCGCGGACCTCTCCGGGGCGGTGGTGATTTCGGTGAACTACCGTCTGGCGCCCGAGCACCGGTACCCGGCCGCCCTGGACGACGCCTACGCCGTACTGACCTGGACGGCCGGACACGCGGCCGAACTCGGCATCGACCCGGAGCGGATCGCGGTCGGCGGCCACAGCGCCGGCGCGGGGATCGCGGCCGCGGTGGCGTTGCGGGCGCGGGACCAGCAGGGGCCGTCGATCCGCTTCCAGCTGCTCAACGAGCCCGGGCTCGACGACCGGGAACAGACCTGGTCACGGCAGCACTTCACCGATACGCCCTGGATGAATCGCGACAAGATCGCCACATCGTGGCGGCATTACCTGGGCTCCCGGCCCGCCACACCGTACGCCGCCCCCGCGCGGGCCACCGACCTGTCCGGCCTGCCACCGGCCTACATCGCCACCGCGGAGTTCTGCCCGAACCGCGATGAGGACATCGCCTACGCGCTGCGTCTGCTGCAGGCCGGCGTCTCGGTCGACCTGCACCAGTGGCCCGGCACCTTCCACGGGTCACAGGCGATTCTGTCCGCCGCGGTCTCGCAGCGCCAGATCACCGACCTCGCCGGCGCCCTGCGCCGCGCGCTGGCCTAGCTCGTACTGATCGTGAACCCCTTGAAAGGACGGTTGTCTTGAAGATTCGACTGGTGTTCTGCGCAGGCGTGGCCGCGCTAATGGCTTGTGCGGGCACGGTGACGGCAGCTCCCGCACCCACCGAGACACAGGCCGTGCCGGCCGGCGGCGCAAGCCCGTCGCCCGGCTTCCATCCCGCGGAGCTGAAGTCCGCCATGGACGGTGTCCACCGCGCGGGGGTGCCGGGTGTGTACGGCGAGGTGCGCGATGCAGGCCGGATATGGCGCGGCGCTTCCGGGGTCGCCGATGTGAGGACCGGCCGCCCCGTCGGACCCGACATGCGGCACCGTGTCGGCAGCGTCACCAAGACCTTCACCGCCGCCGCCGTCATGCAGCAGGTCGAGCAGGGCCGGATCCGGCTCGATGCGCCGATCGGCGGCTATCTGCCGCATCTGGTGCCGGGAGAACGCGGCCGTAAAATCACGGTCCGGATGCTGCTCAACAACACCAGCGGCATCCCCGATTACATCCCCTACGCCTTCCCCTCTCTCAAAGCGTTCCCGTCTCTGCCGGATGTCTCGCCCAAGAGCCTGGACGACAACCGCTTCCGGCAGTTCCGCCCCGCCGAGCTGATCGAGCTGGGGCTCGCGGCGCCTCCCACCGGCGAGCCCGGCGGCCCCAAGGGGGTGTACTCCAACACCAATTACCTGCTCCTCGGCCAACTCCTGGAGCAGGTGACCGGTGCCCCGGCCGAGGAGTACATCACGCGGAACGTCATCGAGCGTGCCGGGCTCCGGCACACCGAGTTTCCGACCGGGCCGCGCATCGAGGGACCGCACTCGCGGATGTACGAGGCCTTCTACGGACTGCTCGACCCGCCGCGCGACTACAGCGTCTACAACATGTCCTGGACGGGAACGGGGGCCTCTCTCGTATCGACGATGGAGGATCTCAACCGCTTCTACGGCAAACTGCTCGACGGCAAGATCGTCAGCCGGTCCTCGCTGGCGCAGATGCAGCGCACGATCCCGGTCATCGCCCTGGACGGATCCACGATCGAGTACGGTCTCGGCCTGCACAAGGTCACCCGGCCGGGCTGCGGCACCTTCTGGGGCCACGACGGCACGGTCTGGGGGTCCGGAACGATGTCCCTGACCCGGGCCGACGGCAAGCGCCAGATGTCCGTCGCGGTCAACCTGCAGAGGTGGAACAAGCCGGACTCCTCGGGGAAGCCGCAGCCCCACCCCATCGACCACGCGCTGTCGACGCTGTACCAGCAAGCCATGTGCGGTGACAACGACCGGGCCGAGAATGCCTCGCCGGGGCCGGGGTCCGCCCCGTAGCCCGGCTCCTACCGGTCGGTCTTGATCTTCTTCATGGTCAAGTGGGATTCGAGGCGGAGGACGGCGGGCAGGCAGCTGAGCTTGCCGGTGAGGAAGGCCTCGTAAGCGGCGTGGTCGGCCACGGCGACGCGACGTCGATGAGGACCTCCAGCCCGCGGCCCATGGCCTCGGGATTGATGACGGCCCGGTACCCGGCGATGACGCCGTCCTCTTCCAGCCGCTTCACCCGGCGCAGGCAGGGCGGCGAGGTCAGGCCGACCCGCTTGGCCAGTCGGCCCGCACCCGTCCCTCCGTCCGCCGGACCGTCCGAGGCGCGTGCGGCGTTCCACGACTCCGCGGGCGCCGGTCTGGGATTCATTCCGCTCGGTCTCGCCTTCGGGGCGCTCGTGACGCAGTCGGGACTGGACTGGTGGTGGGCGGGGCTGTCCGCGACGCTCGCCTTCGGCGGATCGTTCGAGTTCCTGCTCATCGGCATGGTCACCGCCGCGGCCCCGCTGGCGGCCATCGCACTGTCCGCGTTCATGGTGAACGTCCGGCACGTCTTCTACGCGCTGTCGTTCCCCCTGCACCGCGTGACCGGCCGTCTCGGCAGGACGTACGCCACCTTCGCCCTGTGCGACGAGGCGTACGCGCTGACCACCGGGAAGCAGGCCCGTTCCTGGTCCGGCCGGCGCATCCTGTGGCTGCAGCTCTTCCTGCATCTGTACTGGGCGGGCAGCGCGGTGGCCGGGGCCCTGCTCGGCTCCCTCATCCCGGACGGCGTCACCGGCCTGGACTTCGCCCTCACCGCCATGTCCACGGTCCTCGCCCTCGACGCCGTCCGGGACCTGCGCGGCGATCTGCCCACCCCCGCGCTCGCCCTGTTCAGTGCCTTGGCCGCGCGGCTCCTGTTCCCCAGCCAGATGCTCCTGGCCGCCTTCGCCCTGTTCACCGCGGCTCTGCTGGCCCGCCACCTCACCACCGGCAGGAAGCCGACCCATGCCTGACACGCGCTACGCCATCGCCGCCGTCCTCGTCGCCGCCGCAGTCACCCGGAGACTGCGAGCGCTCCCCTTCGCCGCCCTCACACCCCTGCGCACCAGCAGAACCATCCAGTACCTCAGCACCCGCATGCCCGCCGGCGTCATGGTGATCCTCCTCGCCTACTGCCTGCGCGACCTCCCCCTCACCCAGACGCGCGGTCTGGCTCCGCTCGCGGCCCTCGCCGTCACCGTCGGCCTGCATCTGTGGCGTCGCAACGCGCTGCTGAGCATCCTCGGCGGCACAGCCGTCCATGTGATCCTGGCCAGCACGCTGTTCGCGCCCTGAGCGCCGCCTGACGCCCCGTCCGACGGAACGGTCAGGCGGCGCGGCAGAGCGCCGCGGGGTCGGTCGGGGCCGAGGCGCGGGCCACGGCCGCGTTCAGGGGGCGAACGGTACGGACCGTGGCTACGGCCTGCGAGCGGTTCCGCGCGAAGACGACGAGGCGCAGCACCGCGAACCGTGCGATGCCGGCGAGTCCGGAGGCGGAGAGGTAGACGAGCTGCTCGAGCACCGCACCGGGTGCCGCCACCAGTTGCCGCAGAGCAAGCATCGCCGTGCAGGTCACCACGTACGCGGCCGCCGCGGACCCGGCCGACTGCGCATGCTGGTGCCAGGTCGCACGCCCGCCCGCACCGAAGGTGAAGCGGGCGTGCAGCTCAGTGGCGAGGAGCGTGGAGACCACGGTGAGCAGGGCGTTGGCCAGGACCCAGGGAATCCAGGAGGCGAGGGCCGCCACGGCGAAGCTGGAGGCGAGGCCCACCCCGCCGCCACAGAGCACGAAGCGGGCGAAGGCGGTGAAGGCGCCGGGTGCCGCTTGCTGCTGACTCCGTGCTGTCCCCATGATCCGACCCCTCCGATGATCCACCCGTGAAATGCGAATTGTTCGTCCCGGCTACTTCGGGTCGCGGTTGAAAACCGCCTGCGACCAGAAGTAGCCGAGCACCGCGAGGCCTACGCACCAGGCGAGGGCGAGCCATCCGTTGTGGCCGATCTCGGTGCCCAGGAGCAGCCCGCGCAGGGTTTCGATGGCGGGGGTGAAGGGCTGGTATTCGGCGATGGGTTGGAACCAGCTGGGCATTCCGTCGACGGGGACGAAGGCGCTGGACAGAAGGGGCAGGAGGATCAGTGGCAGGGCGTTGTTGCTGGCGGCTTCGGCGTTGGGGCTGATCAGGCCCATGCCGACGGCGATCCAGGTGAGTGCGACGGCGAAGAGGACGAGCAGTCCGAAGGCCGCCAGCCATTCCAGGGGTGTGGCGTTGGTGGAGCGGAAGCCGATGGCGACGGCGACGGCGCCCACGAGGAGCACGCTGGCGATGGACTGCAGCACGCTGCCGATGACGTGTCCGATGAGGACGGAGCCGCGGTGGATCGCCATCGTGCGGAAGCGGGCGATGATGCCCTCGGTCATGTCATTGGACACGGACACCGCGGTGCCGATCGTCGTGCTGCCGACGGTCATCAGCAGCAGACCCGGCACGACGTAGGCGATGTACTCGGAGCGGTCGGCACCGCCTCCCATGCCGGCGCTCATCACATCGCCGAAGACGTAGACGAAGAGCAGCAGCAGCATGATCGGCGTGAGCAGCAGGTTGAGGGTGAGGGAGGGATAGCGGCGCGCGTGCAGGAGGTTGCGGCGCAGCATCGTGGACGAGTCGCGCAGGGTGAAGGTGAGGGAGCTCATCGGACTGCTTCCTTGGCCTGGTTAGGCTGATTCGGCTGGTTCGGGTGGTTGGTGCCGGTGAGGGCGAAGAAGACGTCGTCGAGGTCGGGGGTGTGGACGGTGAGTTCGTCGGCCTCGATGCCGGCGGCGTCGAGCCAGTCGAGGAGGGAGCGCAGTTCGCGCTGGCTGCCGTCGCTGGGGATCTGCAGGGCCAGGGCGTCGTCGTCCCGGGTGATCTCGCGCAGGGCGGTGGCGGCGGACCGGTAGGCGGCCGGGTCGGCGAACCGCAGCCGCACATGCCCGCCGGGAATCAGCCGCTTCAGCTCGGCGGCGGTGCCCTCGGCGGCGATCCTGCCGTCGTTCAGCACCGCGATACGGTCCGCGAGCTGGTCGGCCTCCTCCAGGTACTGGGTGGTGAGGAAGACCGTCACCCCGTCGGAGACCAGCTCGCGGATGATCTGCCACATGTTGTGGCGGGAGCGCGGGTCGAGACCGGTCGTCGGCTCGTCGAGGAAGATGATCCGCGGGCTGCCGACCAGCGTCATGGCGATGTCCAGACGCCGCTTCATCCCACCGGAGTACGTGGAGGCGGGCTTCCTCGCCGCCTCCACCAGGTCGAAGCGCTCCAGCAGTTCAGCGGCGACCCGCCGCCCCTCACGCCTCGACAGATGATGCAGATCCGCCATCAGGAGCATGTTCTCCTCCCCCGTGATCAAACCGTCCACAGCGGAGAACTGGCCCGTGACACCGATCGCGGCACGCACCGCCTGAGGGTCGGCGGCCAGGTCGTGACCCGCGACCTGGGCCTGCCCGGCGTCGGCGGTGATGAGCGTGGACAGGATCTTCACGACGGTGGTCTTGCCGGCGCCGTTCGGGCCGAGCAGCGCGAAGACCGAACCCGCTGGGATACGCAGATCGATGCCGTCGAGGACGGTCTTGTCACCGTACGACTTGCGCAGACCGACGGCGGAGACGGCGGCCGGCGAGGGCCGACCGCCACCCCAACTGGATGTGGGCATGACAAAAGAAGGCATGGAGCCCTCCATTCGAAGGCTGAAGTGAGTGGGGGTGGGGCCGGTCGAGGGTGCTGCGCTCAGGCCTTGGCGCGGCGGATGTCGATGTTGCCGTACCGGGTGCGGGCGCGGACCTCGACGGTGTCCTCGCTCGCGGCCGGCGCCTCGGACGCGGTGAGCGTGTTGCGCACCTGGCCGGAGCCCGAGTTGGCGTCGAGCCAGGCAGCGGTGCCCTCGCGGATGCCGACCTCGATGGAGCCGTAGGAGGTCTCCAGCTGCACGGTGCCACGGGCCACTTCGCCTACGCGCAGGGTGCCGTGGGCGGTGGTGGCGGTGACCGAGCCCTCGGCGCGCGCGATGTCGATGTCGCCGTTGGCACCGCTCACGCGCAGCTCCCCGGTCGCGACGCCGACGGTCGTGGTGCCGTGCGAGTTCTTCAGGACGGCGGGGCCGTCGACGAAACCGACGCGCATGCTGCCGGAGCTGGTGGTGATCTCGGCCATGCCCTCGACCCGGTCCACGGCGATCGAGCCGTGGGAGGCGGTCAGCTTCAGCGGGCCGGTGGTGTCGAGACGGGCGTCACCGGACGAGGTCTTCACGCGAACCTCGCCGAGCCGGCCCTCGCCGTGCACCTGGGTCCAGGCGCCGATCACCTCGACGCGCGAGCCGGTGGGCAGTTCGACCGTCACGTCGACGATGCCGGTGCGGCCGAGACCGAACACGGGCTTGGGCGTCCTGAGGGTCAGGACGCCGCTCGCGTACGTGGCTTCGGTCTGGTCGGCCGTCCGCACGTCCCGGTCCTTCTTCGGGTTGCGGGGCCGCACCTCGACGACGGTGTCGAGGCGGTCGCCCGCGATGAACTGGATGGAACCGGCCTCCACGTGTGCCGTGGCCGAGATCGGTTCGGGAGTGTCGTAAGAAGGCATGGCTGTCCCGTCCTCATGAGTCTTTGGCTCGTCCCCGCTGGTGGGACGTGGTGTGAGTGAAGTGGTGCGGGCGAAGTGGTGCGGGCGAAGTGGTGCCGGTGGGGCCGTGACTAACGCACCCAGCCCGTGATGCTCTGTCCGACGGTCTGGGCCTTCTCCGTCGCACGCGGCCGGGGGCCGCCGTCGACCGCGGCCGACACGGCGCGCACCAGCCACGCGTTGACCGACAGGCCCTCACGACTCGCGGCCTCCTCGGCGCGGGCCTTGAGGTGGGCCGGCAGACGCAGGTTGACGCGGGCGGTGCCGCCCTCGTCGCCTTCGGCCGGGGCCGAGGCCTTGAACGGCTCGACGGGCGCGGCCGGCCCCACGGGGGCGCCGCCGTCGGTGGGGGGCAGCGTCACCACGAAGTCGGGGTCCAACCCGCGCAGCCGTACGTCGACCGAGCCGGGTGCGAGCTCGCGGGTGATCTCGTCCATCGCCGCGGAGAGCACATTGAGCATGGTCAGCCGGGTCGCCGACTCCAGCGGAGCGGTGAGCCGATCGGCCAGCTCGCGGGCTTCGTCGCCGCCGGCCTCGGCGGCGACCGCGAGTTCACGGCGGAGGGTGTCGACATACGGGGTGAGGTCCATGACGTCATCATGGCACCATGATGGCACCACGCGCAAGCCTGCATGGCGCCTCGCGGGGGTGACCTCAAGGGCGACCTGCCCTGACTGCGCAATCACGGCGCGGGCAGCCCAGGCCGTTGCGGCACCATGGGCACTCAGGCGCCATCGAGGGTGACGACCTGGCACCAGGTGGCACCGAATGGCGCCACATGGCACCCGTTCGGCGTTCCCTATGGCGCCGCACATGGCACCCGCCAGAAGCGGCCCACCGACGACGATCACCCCCGTCCGTCGGCCAAGGGCCTGAACTCCGAACATTCTCAGCCCTGTTACGGCTAGAGTGATCAAATGTTCGAAGTTCGTAGCGTCGGCCCGTACGACGGGGACGTCCTCGGTGAGATCCACGCCGCGGCCTGGGAGGCGGCTTATGCCCCCTTCTTCGCTCCGGAGTTCGCCGCGCGTGCGGTCCGGAGCAGGCGGACACGGTGGCACGAAAGGATCGCGCAGGGAACAGCGACGATCCTGCTGGCCGAACTCGACGGCCGCCCTCTGGCACTGTCCGCCTTCAGCCCGTCCTCGACCCGGCCGGGCCTGGCCGAGATCCACACCTTCTACAGCCACCCCGACAGCTGGGGCGGCGGCGTCGCTGCCGCATTGATGGCCGGGACGCTGAGCCGCGTGCGCGACGACGGGTTCGCCCGGGTACACCTGTGGACCCTGCGCGACACCCCGCGATCCCGTCGCTTCTACAGCAAGTGCGGCTTCACCGAGTGCGGCACCTCACGCGCCTTCGACTTCGGCGATGGGAACCCCCTGGACCAGGTCGAGTACGAGCGAGCGTGCTGATACCGACAACGCCGGACGGGGTACCCCAAGAGGTCCGGGCCATCGGCAGAACGACCGATGTGCCGGAGAGACCGTGGAACCTACGTTGGCCGCATGCAATCACCGAACACGCCCGAGCCGATCGAGACCGGCGACGCTCCTGAGATCACGCACACCCTGGCCCGCGCCTTCGGGGACGACCCGATGATGCTGTGGCTCTTCCCTGACGAAGAGGGGCGTGAGGGCCGTCTCGCCCAGTGGTTCGACGTCATGCTCACGCACAAGTACGGTCCACTCGGTCACTGTGAACGCACCGACGCGGCAGCGGCGTTCTGGACACCGCCCGGCACCGCCGAGCAGCACCCGGACGAGGAGACACTGGCCCTCATCAACGGGCTGTTGGGCGAGCACGTTGCCCGGCTGGGAGAAATGCTGGAGCTGGTCGGCAAGGCGGCTCCCCAGGAGCCGCACTGGTACCTGGCGGTGCTCGGCGCCGACCCGGCGGCCCAGGGCCACGGCCACGGTGCTGCCCTGCTGCGTTCGGGCCTGGCCAAGGCGGACGCGGCCGGACTGCCGACACACCTCGAATCCTCGAAGCAGGCCAACATCGGCTTCTACGAGCGCTTCGGATTCACCGTGCGGAGCGAGATCCACGTACCCGGCGGTGGACCGACGCTGTGGTCGATGTGGCGGGAGGCGCGCGGCGACGTTCGCCGCTAGGGCGTGTCCGCAAAGTCGGTTGGTCGTTACTCCGTTCGTGGTGCGTCGTCATGAACTCACTGATCAGGCCTGGGCTGTGATCGAGCCGTTGCTGGCCCCGCCCCGGATGGGACGTCCGGTGCGGGACCGGCGGCAGGTCCTCAACGGGATTCTCTGGAAGCTGTCCACCGGGGCGTGCGGCCTGGCGGGACCTGCCGGAACGGTATGGGCCGTGGAAGACCGTCTACGAACGGTTCCGCCGCTGGTCAGCCGATGGAACCTGGGACCGACTCCTGGCCCGTGTCCAGCAGCACTCGGACGCGGTCGGCGAGGTCGACTGGTCGGTCGTGTGTGTCGACTCCACGATCGTGCGGGCCCACCAGCACGCCGCCGGGGCCCGAAAAGGGGGCCCTGGGCCGGTGAAGCCCTCGGACGCTCCCGCGGCGGACTGAGCACCAAAATCCACCTCGCCTGCGACGGCCACGGTCGGCCGCTCGCGTTCACGGTCACCGGCGGAAACGTCAACGACTGTACCCAGTTCGAGCCGGCCATGGCCCGCATCAGCATCCCGCGGTGCGGGGCCGGCCGGCCCCGCACCCGACCGGCCCGGGTCGTCGGAGACAAGGGCTACTCGTCCCGCAAGATCCGCGCCTACCTGCGGAAACGCGGCATCGCCTGCACCATTCCCGAACGCCTCGACCAGATCAGCGGACGGCGACGGCGCGGCGAAAGCCTCTGCCGCCTCGACCACGCCGTCTACCGGCGCCGCAACGTCGTCGAACGCTGCTTCAACCGCCTCAAACAGAACAAGGCCCTCGCCACCCGCTACGACAAACGAGCCCACCACTACAACGCCCTGGTCACCCTCGCCTGCCTACGACTATGGCTCCCCAGCTGACTTTGCGGACACGGCCTAGGGATCGGGGACTCCTGGGGCTCGACCGCCCGGGACGAGGCCGAGGCCCACTACTTGCTTCGCGCACCGCTGAACGACCCCGAGCACGTCCTGCGCCAGGCAGCCGGCATGCGCAAGGTCTCGAAGGTAGGCGAGGAGAAGGTGAACGGCATGCCCGCCGTCCATTACCGCGGCATCCTCGAGGACAACGTGGTCACCCTCCGGCTGGCGCAGGACATGCGGGCGCAGTGGGCCGCCGGAAAGAAGCAGATCGGTGAGATCCCCGTCTTCGCGGATATCTGGGTGGACCGGAACGGACGGGTGGCCCGCACCCTGCTCTCCTGTGCCATGGGCCCGGTCAGTGTCACCGTGACGATGAACCTCGCGGACTTCGGCAAGCCCGTCGAGGCGGTGGCCCCGGACCCCGACAAGGTCACCCCCGTGCCCTCCTCCGGCGGCGTCCTCACCGGCTGACGAAACAGCGACGGCTGCGAAGGCGCCACTCCGCGAGATTCCCCAGCCAACGGGACAACGGAACACTCCTCCTCACCAGCGCACCTTCCGGCGAGCCGAGCTGCTCGGCGGCCGGGCAACCCGCCGTAGCTACCTCCGGTCGCTGCCCACCTTGACCAGCCCCGTCTCGTACGTGGCGATCACTGCCTGGGCCTCGTCACGGGTGCCGAGCTTGCCGAAGACGCTGGTGATGTGGTTCTTCACGGTGCAGCGGCTCCTTGGTCGGCAGCCGTTCCATGCGGGTCTGGGTCCGGCCGCTTGGGGGCGGGAGGGGCTATTGAGGCTGAGCGGATGTCGAGCGCCACGCGCCGGGCCCGCCTCGCCGCCGAGTTGGCCGAGACGCCTATCGAGGCCGCCGAAGCGCCAGGCACCATCGCGCGGGACTGCACCCACTCCCGGCCGGTTCCGCTTGGGCCCTGGGGTCGAGGCCACCGGGCACTGACCGGCCTTCACCGGCCCCGCACGGGTGGCCCCTTGACCGCAAGCGCGGGCCAGTCGCGGCGACTACCGGACGGTCGCTCCCAGGTCACGAGAGCCTGCTGCGGCGCGTCCACTTCAGGGTCGATGGGGCCCCGGTTCCCTCGGCTGCGAGGAAGATCGCACAGCCTTCGACGTACTTCCCCTCGGCAACCTCCTTCCACTCGGTGTGATCGGCACCCTTACATCTGTCGAAGCTGCGGGTGACCAGCGGATTGGCCGGATCGCCTGTCGAGTCGAAGGATGTGAAGACCATCAGGTGCGTCAGCCGGTTCCCGCCCTGGGGCGCCTCGAAGTGGGCGGACTCGTCGTCGCTCTTTCCCTCGGCGGTCTTCGTGAGTTTGTAGTGGAGGTAGTACGGCGTCTCGTCCGAGTACTTCGACGGGTCCTCGAGCCCGGAGAGATCGGCGTTTCTGTCCTTCTCCACGCGGACGACGGTCACCCCGATGGTGCCGGTCTTGTCGCCGGAGACGGTTGCCTCTCGCCGAACTTCATCGACCGGACGGAGCCGGAACCGCCGGTCAGGGCAAGGCCTGGCGGCAGCGGCACGTATAGCCCGGCGCTTCATTGCGATCATTTAGTGCTGTGACCGGATACCTCTGCCGGGATTGGCGGCGCGTCTGTCCGAGGCCTCTGCGGTACCTTAACTCCACTGATCCACAGCATAATTGACGTCAGGTTCGGATGGATGCAGGCCGGATGCCCGTGAGCAGCCGAGCTCAGGAGAGAAGGCTGTCATGATATTCCTCATACCGGTGGCATTCCTCGCCGCCATCGTGTTGGTCATGTTCTTCCTGCTCCGATCGCTCAAAGTTGCTTTGCCGGGGAACAGACGCTGGGTCGGATGGCGCCGTGTGGTCGTTGCCGCAGCCTTTGCCTGCGCAGCCACGACTACTGCCTCCTACTCGTTGGGGGCCATCAATCTGATGTCGACCGTGGCCGTGGCACAGGACGGCGGGGCGGACTCGGCTCCGTTCCCCTACAACCACCCGTGCCGGGCTCAGTTGAAGGGGGCGGTGGGGTATGACGTCCAGTTCCTCACCCTGCGCACCGTATGCGTCATGGAAGACGGAGAGCGTAAAGCAGTAGACGACGTGCCGCAGGGGGTTCGGGTAACGGCAGCGGCATCGGTGGCCTGCACGACCGTGTTGGCCGGGATCGCGTTGGCCACTCGGCCCCATGCGCGCGCTTCGGTGAGCGAACGCCGCTAGGCCAGAGCCGTCAGGCAGCGGGCCGGCGCGCTCCGCGCGGGACCGTCGCAGCGCTCGTGCGCGAGCGCTGCGACGGTGGTCCTCGCCTCGGCGGAGGCGGACCCGGTCACCTCGGACAGGGCTCTTCGGTCATCCGAACTGGCCGGGCTGGTAGTCGCCGGCGGGCATCTGGAGCATGACGTTCCCGCGGTTGAAGGCGTTGATGACGGTGATGACACCCACCAGGGCGCCGAGCTGGTCCTCGTCGTAAAACTGAGCGGCGTTCGCCCAGACCGCGTCCGGGACGCCGCCGGCCGCATCGGCGATGCGGGTGGCCTCCTCCGTCAGCTCCAGCGCCGCCCGCTCGGCCTCGGTGAACACCGTGGCCTCCCGCCAGGCCGCGACCAGATTGAGGCGCTCCGCGGACTCTCCGGCGTGCACGGCGTCCTTGAAGTGCATGTCGGTGCAGAAGCCGCAGCCGTTGATCTGGCTCGCGCGGAGCTTGACCAGCTCCTGCGTCGACGCCGGCAAGGTCGAGTCATCGAGCACCTTGCCCGCGGCGATGATGTGCTTGAAGACCTTGCCCAGGACCGGGTTGGTGAAGGGGTTCAGGCGTGCTTCCATGATGCGCTCCAATGCCTTGTCCGACGGTTACACACGTTCGACGAGGCAGCTCGGCGGGATGTGACATGGGCGCACTGCGACCTGCGTCACTCTGCTGCGCTCCGGTCTGTTGCACTCCGGCAGCAGAACCCCGCGCGGCGACGGTCGCGCTTCCGGGCTCCCGCTCCCCTCTCGCCTCTACCGCAGAGCGGCCTCGACGAGCCCCTGGATCTCCTCCACCGGTACGCACCCTCCGCCGACCAGCCGGTCGAAGACGAGACCGTCCACGCAGGCCAGCAGGGTGAGGGTCCGTCCCTCCGCGTCCTTGACGCCTTGAGCGGCCAGGAAGTCACGCACGGCATCGCGCGCGGCGTTCTCCCGCGGCACGAGAATCTCCCGCAGTTCCGGATGACGCGCGCTCTCCACAGCACAGGCGTACCGCGCGAGCGACCGCTCACGCCCGTCGCCCGTCAGACGCGTCTCGGCGAACGCGGCGATCCCGGCCACCAGTTCACCAGCGTTTCGAGGCCTCGGCTGCGCCTCTCCGAGTGCCTGCAGTTCGCCTTGGTCACGGTCGACAAGGCGCCGTACCAGCCCCGCGAGCAGCGCCTGACGCGTGCGGTAGTAAGCGGATGTGGTGCCCGGCGGCATACCGGCGGCCCGGTCCACGGCGCGGTGCGTCAGCCCGCGCATCCCTTCTCCGGCGAGAACATGGATGGCCGCATCGGCAAGCACGGTACGTCGGTCTGTGGTCACACCCCCCTTTCTACACCTGTAGAGCCCGTGCACTAACCTCCTTCTACATCTGTAGAAGGAACGGCCGCAGGCACGGGAGGTGCTCGGTATGGGCAACAAGGCAGTGGTGGTCGGCGGAGGCATCGGCGGACTGGCCACAGCGATCGGCCTGCGCCTCATCGGCTGGGAGGTGACAGTCCTGGAACGCGCCCGGGTCCTCGACGACGCGGGCGCTGGCATCTCCCTGCACGCCAACGGCATCCGTGCGCTGGACGTCCTGGGCGTCGGCGCCGCGGTGCGCGCGGCTGCCCGCCCGCAGTACACCGGGGCCACGCGGACTCCCCGCGGCCGTCGTCTGGCACGGATGGACGGCACGGCATTGGAGCGCGCACTCGGCACACCGATCGTCGGCATTCCGCGTGCCGTGCTGCACCGGCTGCTCCGTGACGCGCTACCGCCCGAGTCCCTGTCGGTCGGCGCGGAAGCGGTGTCCGTCGACCGTTCCGACCCGGAACAGCCGCGGGTGCGTCTGGAGAACGCCGAGCTCGACGCGGATCTGGTGGTGGGCGCCGACGGCGTCAACAGCCGGCTGCGTGCCCAGCTGTTCCCGGACCATCCCGGCCCCGCCTACAGCGGATCGACTGTGTTACGCGCCATCACCGAGGGCCCCCTCGCCCTGGACGCCGACTTCGAGCTGACCTGGGGCCGCGGTGCCGAGTTCGGCCACATCGCCTTCGCGGACGGCCGAGCGGAGTGGCACGCCGTCCTCAACGCCCCTGAGGGAGTGCGCTTTCCCGACCCCCTGGCGGAAGTGCGCCGCCGGTGCGGCGGCTGGCACTCCCCGATTCCCGCGTTGCTCGCGGCGACCAGGCCCGAAGCCGTACTGCACCATGACATCAAGGAACTGGTCGTCCCCCTGCCCGCCTATGCAGTGGGCCGCGTCGCCCTCCTCGGCGACGCCGCCCACGCGATGACGCCCAACCTCGGCCAGGGTGCCTGCCAGGCGATGGAGGACGCTGCCGCACTGACCGCCGCGCTCGCCACCGAGTCCACCGTCGAAGCGGCGCTGGCGCGCTACGACACCGAACGCCGCCCGCGCAGTCAGGCCGTCGCCCGCGCCGCCCGCCAGGCCGGCCGTATGGGCCAGCAGTTGTCCCATCCGGCAGCCGTCACCCTGCGCAACGCCGCGATGCGGCTGGCGCCGTCGGGCGTGACCATCCGCGCCATTCTGCGCCACGCCGACTGGACGCCCCCGGCGTTGCGTTGACCGTGCGACGGCTGCCGGTGGACGACCATGAGGTCATCGAGCCAGTGGGCCGCCGGCGCCGAACGAGAGGCGTGCGAAGTTCTCGCCGATGCGCCGGTGTCCCGCGGGGCAGGGGTGGATCTCGTCGGGCAGGGGCAGCTCGGCGTAGTCGCTCTCTCCGTAGAGGTCGCGGCCGTCGAGGTAGTGCAGGTTCGCGTCGTCGGCGGAGCGCGCCTCGACGATCCGGGCGAGCTCGTCACGGATGACCCGCAGCGTCAGGCGCCCGGTGGCGACGTCGGCCGGGTCGCCGGTGGCCGTGAACGTGAGCGTGCCGCGGGAGAAGTCCGGGGCGAGGGGGCCGGGGGTGTTTTCCTGGACCGGGCACCAGGTGGGCGAGACGACCAGGAGTGGAGTGGTGGGGTGGCCCTCGCGGATGGTGTCGAGGAAGCCGTGCACGGCGGGGGTGAAGGCGCGCAGGCGCATCGCGTCGGCATTGACGAGGTTGATGCCGATCTTGGCGCTGATCACATCCGCGGGGGTGTCACGGATGGTACGGGCGGTGAAGGGGTCGAGGAGGGCGCTGCCGCCGAAGCCGAGGCTGACCAGTTCGACACCCGCCTGGTGGGCGGCGAGGGCGGGCCAGGTGCCGGTGGGGTGGGTGGCGTTGGAGCCGTGACTGATGCTGCTGCCGTGGTGCAGCCACACCCGCCGCCCGGCATCGTGGGCAGGCTGGACGGGGGCGTCGGTGCGCAGGGCGATCAGCTCGGTGATCTCCGTGTGCGGCAGCCATATCTCGATGTTCTTCATGCCCGGGGGCAGGGTGGTGAAGCGTGCGGTGCCGGGCTCACCCTCGTGGAGCTCGGTGGCTCCGGTGGACAGGTCGATCTGAAGGAGCTTGCCGCCGCTCGCCGTTGCCTGCGAGGTGAGGCGGCCGTCCACCAGCAGGTCGTACACGCCGTCCGCCTGCGCGGGCATGCCTCGGTAGGCGCGTTTGGTCGGCAGCGTCTCCAGCTCGACGACGGTGGCCTCTGTACGGAAGGCCAGGCGGACGCCGGAGGGTTGGGCTTCGGCCATGGCGAGCTGGCCGTCGGGGATCTGCCGGCGTGCCCGCTCGGGGAGGCGGTGCGGAAGCAGGCCGCGCTCGGTGCGCTCGGTGTCCAGGGCGCCGCGCAGCATGCCGGGGGTGATGGGCGTAGTGATCACGGGGTGGTCCAGGTGCGGAGAAGGCGGTCGAGGGAGTCGATGGTCCAGGCCCAGGACTCACCGGGGCCGGGGGTGCTGTGAGCGAAGGATCCGGCGAGCTCCAGGGTGGTGAAGCCGTGGAAGACGGACCCGAGAAGACGGACCGCGTGGGTCTGTTCGGGCTCGGGCAGGTCGTAGCCGCGCAGGACGGCCCGCATCATCTGCGCGTGCCGCACCCCGGCACTGGCGGCCGCGGTCCGCGGGTCGAGCGGGTGACGGGCGGCCTCGTAGCGGCCCGGGTGCCGGCGGGCGTAGTCGCGGTACACGGTGGCGAACGCGGCCAGGGCGTCCTTTCCGGAGCGCCCCGCCACCGCGTCGGCGGCCCGGTCGGCCATCTCCTCCAGGGCGAGCAGGCAGATGCGGGTCTTCAGATCCTGCGCGTTCGCCACGTGCGCGTACAGGCTCTGGACCTTGACGCCGACGTGCCGGGCGAGGGCCGAAGGGGTCACCTGGTCGAAGCCGATGCGGTCGGCGAGTTCGGCTCCGGACCGGGTCAGGGTGTCCGGGGTCAGTCCTGCTCGGGCCATGTGGGTGCCCCTCCGCTCAAGTTCCACTCCCCAACGAAGACCATCATGCATTCACCTGAAGGCTTCAGGCAAATTCGAAGGTCGCTCCGCATACGAACGGCCCCGTGGCTCCCGCGATCGCGGGAGCCACGGGGCCGATACGGCCGGTCGTCCGGGCCGGTGGGTCAGACGACGAACCAGACGCGCTCGATGCGTTCCTCGCCCACCTCGTACATGGCCACGGCGGTACGCACCTCGTCACCCATGAAGCCGGTCACGCGCTCCTGGTCGATGACGATGCGGCCCTGCGTGACGCGGGAGACGAGTTCGGCGTGCAGGTCGGGGCTGGAGGCGAAGAGCCGGGCGTAGCGCTCCCGGAAGGCCGGACCCGAGCGGTCGGTGAGGATGTCGCCCGAGGGGAAGGCGTGGACGGGTACGTCGTCGATGTAGTAGCTGAGGAACTTCTCGAGGTCGCCCGCGTTGTAGGCCGCGAGCTGGCCGTCGACGATGTCCTGCGCAGACATGGGATAACTCCTCTTCTCACCCGGCCGGCACGAGCGTGCGGCGGGTACGTGTGCGGATGACGAGCAAGGAGCCGGCCAGCAGGATGCCGCCCGCCACATGGGCCAGACCCAGGAGCAGCAGGCCCGACCTCAGCTCCAGGAGAAGGCCGACGAGCTGCTCACCGACGCCGAACACCAGACCGAGGTAGAAGATCATACTGGCCCTGATCTGGCCGATCCGTGCGGCAGGGGCGGGTTCGAGGACCCGTGCGTTGGTGAAGTGGATCCAGTAGGCGTTGACGAAGGTCAGCACCACATAGAGAGCCATGTGGACGGGGAAGGCCCCGTGCCCGGCCAGCACGCCCGCCACGCCGCAGGCGGTCAGCACCCCGGCGAAGACCAGCGCCCAGCGCCCTGCCCGCTCGTGGTCGCGCAACAGCGGAGCCGTCACCCAGAAGGCGAGTCCGTAGAAGAACCACGCCCCGGAGAAGGCCATCCCCGTCGGTACCAGGTCCTGTGCTTCGGCGATCACGCTGGCGTAGACCATCATTCCGGACAGGCTCACGAGGAACACGATCTGGATCAGGTTCCACGGCCACAGCTCGGGCAGCCAGTAGCTGCGCACGGCGTCGACACCGCGGCCGAGGACGTTGCGCCACTCGAAGCCGAACTCGCCCTCGCCCTCCTCCTGCCTGGCCATCAGCAGCGCGATGACGAGCACGGCCGTGACGATGTCGAAGAGCAGCGCCACGACGAGGGTGTGCGAGGTCCAGGCGGGCACCGCCGCGCAGATGACCGCGGCGAACACCATGGCTCCCTGCGGGGAGGTCACCATCTGCAGCACCGCACCGCGGGCGTTGGATCCGGAGACGTCGGCGAGCAGCCGGTAGGCCAGAACCGAGCTCGCGCCGACGAGGGCGAACCGCAGTGCCGTCCACACCAGGACGAACTCCGGACCGGCCGTCCCCCACCACGTCATCACCAGGAACAGCACGGCCAGTACCAGTTGCGCGCCTTGCAGCAGGGCGAATTTACGGCCGATGAGGCCCCGGTCGGCCCAGACGCCGACGAGCAGGGCACCCACCACGCCGAGCACCTGGCGTTCCATGCCCAGCAGACCCACCAGCCCGTCGGACTGTGTCTGCGCCGAGAAGCTGGGGACCAGCAGCAGCCACAGGACCGTCGAGCCCAGTGAACTCAGCAGGATCGTCGAGAAGATCGCGCGCATCTCACAACCCCAGGGTGGCCAGGCCGCCGTGGAGCAGCGTCGGCAGGGAGACGGGCACACCGAAACGGTCACGGACGGCGTGGGCGATCCGCAGCGCGGTCAGCGAGTCGAGGTGCACCCCGGCCGCGCCCTCGCCCGGAAGCTCCGCCCTGCTCCTGTCATCCCTGCCGGCGGTCTCCGCGAGGATCCCGGTCACCAGGGCCCGCAGGGCCGCCGTGTCGATCCGCTCGACCGCCGCGGCGGTCGCCGGGAGGCACGGATTGCCGCGGTCGTAACCGTCCGGCCCGCGGTCGTCCGCCGAAGGCAGCCGGTCGAGCAGCTCGGCCGCGCCGGAGCCGTCCCCGCTCTCCGCCAGGAGGTCGTCGAGGACCGCCCGGTAGATCTCGCGGACCGTGCCGAGGGCGTCGTGCCCGAGCACCTGCGCGGCGGCGTTGAAAGTGACCCGCATCCGGCGCGTGAACAGGTCGGCGTTGAAGGTCACGAGCAGGGCGAAGTCCGCGTGCTCGAACCACTTCAGATCGCCGATCACCTGCCCGCCCCGGTCTCCCAACTGGTCGGAGTAGGCGGTGAAGTTGACGAAGTTGAACGCCGTCTCCAGCAGTCGCCGTCCGCCCATGGCCTCCTGGATGGAGGCGTAGGAGTAGCGGCGGTACGGCAGGTGCTCGTGATCGGCCCGGTTGACCGCGGCGATCAGTTCGTCCCAGGAGCCGTCGGCCGTGGCACGCATGGGCACGATGTTCAGGAAGAGGCCCACCATGCGCTCGGCGTCGAGGTGTTCCGGGCGGCCGTGGCCGAAGACGCCGGTGGTCACATCGGAGGTGCGGGTGATGAGCGACAGGGCCCGCGCGTGCGCGGCGAGGCACAGGTGCTTGACCGACACCCGGTGGCGCGCCGCGATCTGCGCCAGGCGGTCGTAGCGCTCCTCCTCCAGCAGCAGCTCCGCCTCCGCCCAGCGGCTCCCGGGCTCGGGCAGCCGGGGCAGCTTGGTGTACGCGGCGCCCTCCAGCAGACCGGTCCAGTAGTCGCGGGCCGCGGAGTCCTGCTGCGCCTCCAACTCGAGCCGTACGTAGTCACGGTAGGCCAGCGGGGCCGGGGCCGGCCGGGTGCGCGGCTCGCCGGCCAGGCTCCGGCGGTAGTCCTCCAGCAGGCGGGCCATCAGGCCGGAGAAGCTCCAGCCGTCGATGATCGCGTGGTGGAAGCTGACCGAGAAGTAGAAGGAGTCCTCGCCGGCCCGGTGGGCGAAGAAGCGCATCTGGGTGGGGGCGCTCCACTGGAAGCCGGTGCTCTTCTCCGCCTCGAACCACTCGTCGACCCGTGCGGTCCGCTGCGTTTCACCGAGGTGCGAGAGGTCGTGCACCGTGAGGTCGACCCGGCCCCGGGCGTGGACCCGTTGCAGGGGCCTGCTGTGGCCGCCCAGTGCGAAGGAGGTCCGGAGGATCTCATGGCCGTCCGCGTCCACCAGGTCGGTGAGCAGCCCGGTCAGCACCTCCTGGTCGAGGGGCAGGTCGACGCGGTAGCGGATGAGGTCGTGGAAGACCGCCTGCGCGGGGTCGACGTCGGTGTGGAAGATCATGCCGAGCTGCAGCTGGGTGGCGGGGTAGGCGTCCACCACGTCCGCCGGCAGCAGCGCACGGTCCTCGCGCTCCAGCAGGTCGAACGGCTCGCCGGCCGCCGTCGTGCGGTCCTCGGCGGTGGCCACCAGCCTCTGGTCGGTCAGGGCGCGGATGGTCTGCACCCGGAACAGTTCGTGCAAGGGCACGTCGAAGCCGTCGCGGCGCAGCGCGCCCACGAGCCGGATGCCCTGGAGCGAGTCACCGCCCAGGTCGTAGTAGGGGTCGTCGATACCGACCCGCTCGACGCCCAGCACGTCCTGCCAGATCGCGGCCAGCCGGGCCTCGGTGGCGTCGCGCGGCGCGGTGTGCTCGCGGCCGGCGCCGCCCGTCCGGTCCTCGGGGTGGGGCAAGGCCCGGCGGTCCGTCTTGCCGTTGATCGTCAGGGGCCAGCGTTCCACCTCCAGGAGGAAGCTGGGCACCATGTAGCCGGGCAGCCGGTCGGCGAGGTGGGCGCGCAGGAGCGTGCCGTCGATGCGCTCACCGGGCCGGGGTACGTAGTAGCCGGCCAGTGCCTTGCCGCCGTTGCGCCGGGTGAAGGCGAGGACGAGCGCGGAGTCGACCTGCGGGTGTGCGGCCAGGGCGGCCTCGATGTCGCCCGTCTCGATGCGGTAGCCCTGGATCTTGACCTGGGCGTCGCCCCGGCCGAGGTACTCCACTTCGCCGCCGGGCAGGCGGCGGGCCAGGTCTCCGGAGCGGTAGGCCCGGGTGGTGCCGTGGCCCAGTTCGAGGTCGACGAACCGCTTGGCGTTCTCCTCGGGCCGGTTGAGGTAGCCCAGGGCGACACCGCCGCCGGTGACCGTGATCTCGCCGGGGGTTCCGAGCGGCACCGGGCGGCCGAGGTCGTCGAGGAGGTAGAGGCCGAGGTCCGGGATGGGCTCGCCGATCATGCTGCCCGGCGCACCCGTGTCGGCGGCACGCACCGGGCGGTAGGTGACATGCACGGTCGTCTCGGTGATGCCGTACATGTTGACCAGTCGCGGGCCGCGCTCGTCGCCGAAGTGGTCGAACCAGTCGGCCGGGGACGCGAAGTCCAGCGCCTCGCCACCGAAGACGATGTGGCGCAGGGAGACGTCGTCGGGGCCCGTGCGGTCCATCAGTGCCTGCTTGATCTGGCCGAAGGCGGACGGCGTCTGGTTGAGCACGGTGACGCGTTCGGCGACGACCAGGTCCGCGAAGTCCTCGACGGAGCGGCTGACCCAGTACGGGACGACGACGAGGTGGCCGCCGTACAGCAGCGCGCCCCACAGCTCCCACACGGAGAAGTCGAACGCGAAGGAGTGGAAGAGGGTCCAGGTGTCCTGGTCGCTGAAGCCGAACCAGTGCTCCGTGCGGCCGAACAGGCGCAGCACGTTGCCGTGGGTCACCAGTACGCCCTTGGGCCTGCCGGTGGAGCCGGAGGTGTAGATGACGTACGCCGGGGAGTCCGCGGTCAGGCGGTGGTCGGGGCCGTGGTCGGCGCCGTCGCCGACGATGGCGTCGAGCGCCGCCGTGGTGGCGGTCAGGGTGGCGCGTTCCGGGAAGAGGGCGCACACCTCGGCCGTGGCGATGACCAGCCGGACGTCGGCGTCCTCGACGGTCGTGCGGATGCGGTCCTCGGGGTACCCGGGGTCGATCGGCACATAGACGGCGCCGGCCTTGAGGGTGGCGAGGATGCTGACGACCATCTCCGGCTCGCGCTCCAGGGCGAGGGCGACGAGGTCACCGGGACGGACGCCGTCGGCGGCGAGGTGGTGGGCCAGGGCGTTGGCGCGGCGGTCGAGCTCGCGGTAGGTCAGTCGTCGGCCGTCGCAGGAGACGGCGGTGGCGTCGCCGTGTTTGTGGGCCATGGCCTCGAAGCGGTCGACGAGGGTGCGGCTGCCTTCGAGGTCGGCCGCGACGGGGCGGGTGACGGCGGGCAGCAGTTCGGCGCGCTCGTCGGCCGACAGCAGGTCGGTGTCCGCCCAGCGCTGTTCGCCGGCGTCGGCGAGCGCCCGGAAGCAGGCGAGGTAGTAGCCGAGGTAACGGTCGATCTGGTCTGCGGTGAACTGGCCGGGGTCGTAGCCGATGCGGTACTCCCAGCCGCCGGCGTAGGCGTCGGAGCCCACGTAGACGACGAGGGGCGCGTTGGTCTGCTCGAAGTACTCCACCGCGTCGACGGCCGGTTCGTTCCGCCGGGCGCCGTCCCGCTGGTGGACGTGGAAGTTGGTGAAGTTGAAGAGCACGTCGAAGGCCGGGCCGCCGTGCAGCTTCTGGATGGCGGGCAGCGGGTACCAGCGGTGGGGCTGGAGCCGCTGTTCCAGCTCGAAGCAGCGCTCGGCGAGCCGTTGCCAGCTCTGCTCGGTGTCCAGTTCCAGCCGGAACGGCAGGGTGTTGAGGAACATGCCGAGCGCGTGCTCGGCGCCGTCCACCTCGGGCCGGCCGTTGGTGACGAGTCCGGTGGTCATGTCGCGCTGATTGGTGATCAGGGACTGTACGCGCAGGTGCGCGGCGAGGAAGACGCTCTTGAGGGGTACGGACCACTCCTGGGCCCGGCGGCGCAAGGTCTCCAGCAGTTCCGGGGCCAGCTCGCGGCTGCTCACGACGACCTCGGCGGCCGTCGCGTGGGCGCGGGCGCCGCTGCCGAGCCGGGGCACCTCGGCGATCTGGGCGCCGTCCAGCTCCGCCGCCCAGAACTCCCGCTGCCGCGGGTCCTCCTCGGCGCGGCTTTCCAGGTCGGCGTAGAGCTTCTGCAGCGGCACGACGGAGGCGGCGGCGGGGGCCCGGCCGTGGAGCCGGTCGCCGTAGGCGCGGACCCACTCCTCGACCAGGGTGGCCACGCTCCAGCCGTCGAGGATGGCGTGGTGGAAGCTCAGGCCGAGCACGACGCGCTGCGGGCCGGTGACGAAGATCCGCAGGCGGTAGGCGGGGGCGGTGGCCGGGTCGATGGGGGTGCGCTTCTCCCGCTCGGCCCAGTCCGCGACGGCTGCGGCGGGATCGCGCTCGTCGCGCAGGTCGACGACCTCCACGGGCAGCGGCGGGGCGTCCTCGACGACCATGTGGGGCTGTTCGAAGGAGGTGAGGTCGAACCGTGACCGCAGTACGGGGTGTCGCTCGGTCAGCTGCCGCCAGGCCGCGATCAGGGCGTCGGGGTCCGCGCGGGGGACGTCCACGTGGTAGCGGAAGATGTCGTGGTACACGGGCACGTCGGTCTCGACGCTGCTGTGGTAGATCATGCCCTGCTGGAGGGCGGAGGCGGGCCAGGACCGGGCGTCGTCCGCCGTGGGTTCCGCGGCCGCCGGGTTCTCGGCCGGGCGTACCACGGCCGCCAGGTCGCTCAGGCGCTGGTGGGCGAAGACGTCACCGACGGTGATCTCGTATCCGGCCTGGCGCAGTGCGGCCACGACGCGGATGCCGATGATGGAGTCGCCGCCGAGGGAGAAGAAGCTGTCGCGGGCGCCGACCCGTCGCACGCCGAGGGCGTCCTTCCACACGGCGGCGAGCAGGCGCTCGACGTCGGTGGCGGGCTCGATGTGCTCCTGCGCGTCGTCCTGCTGCCGCGGCCGGGGCAACGCGGACACGTCACGCTTGCCATTGTGGTTGGTAGGGATGGCGGGGACGGTGACGACGAACTGGGGGACCATGTACGAGGGCAGCTCGGCGGCCAGCGCGGCGCGCAGCGCCGACTCGTCGAAGTCCGGGCCGGCCACCACGTAGGCGCACAGTGCCTTCTCGCCGCGGTCGCCGGCCACGGCGGCCACGGCGCATTCGACGACGCCGGTGCAGCCGCTCGCGAGGTGCTCGATCTCGCCCAGTTCGATGCGGTAGCCGCGGATCTTCACCTGGGTGTCGAGGCGGCCGAGGTACTCGAGGACGCCGCCGGGCAGCCAGCGGGCCAGGTCTCCGGTGCGGTAGACGCGGCCGAAGCCCTCGGGGCCGGTCACGAACCGCTCGGCGGTGAGCTCCGGGGCGTGCAGGTAGCCGCGGGCCAGGCCGACGCCCGCGATGCACAGTTCACCCGGCACCCCGATGGGGGCGAGGTCGCCGTTACGGGTCCGCACGATCAGCTTGATGTTGTCGATGGGGCGGCCGATGGGTACGGAGCGGGTGGAGTCCACGGCGTCGCAGTCGAAGTAGCTGACGTCCACGGCCGCCTCGGTGGGCCCGTAGAGGTTGACGAGCAGCGCGTTCGGCAGGGTCGCGGTGAAGACCTCGGTGTGGCTCGCGGCCAGTGCCTCGCCGCTGGCGAACACCCGGCGCAGCGAGCCCAGTCTGCCGGCCGTGCCGGAGGCCTGGGTGTAGGTGAGGAAGGCGTGCAGCATGCTGGGGACGAAGTGCATGGTGGTGGCGCCGCTGTCCGCCACTCGCCGGGCGATGCGCTCGGGGTCCTTCTCGGCCCCGTTGGGCAGCGTGGCGACCGAGGCGCCCGCCAGGGACCACCAGAAGATCTCCCACACCGACACGTCGAAGGTGAAGGGCGTCTTGTGCAGGATGACGTCGTCCGCGCCGAGCGGGTAGCCGCGCTGCATCCACCACAGCCGGTTGACGATGGCGCGGTGCTCGACGACCACGCCCTTGGGGCGGCCGGTGGAACCCGAGGTGTAGATGACGTAGCACGCGTCGTCGGGGCCGGTGACGGGTTCGAGGTCGGTGTCCTCGTCGGCCCAGCTGCCGGGGTCGTCCAGGGCGAGCGTCGTGCGGGAGCCGAGGACGGGCGCGGTCCGGGCGGTGGCGAGCACCAGCTCGGTGCCGCTGTGGTCGAGGAGGTACTCGATGCGGTTGCCGGGCAGGGTCGGGTCGATCGGCAGGTAGGCGCCGCCGGCCTTGAGCACGGCGTAGATGGCGGTGAGCATCTCGGCGGACCGGGGTACGCAGACGCCCACGATGCTTCCGGCGGTCACACCGCGCTCGCGGAGGGTGCGGGCGAGCCGGTTGGCGTCCGCGTTGAGCCGGGCGTAGGTCGTGCCCTCGCCGTCGACGACCGCGATGCGGTCGCCGTGTTCGCGTGCCCGCTCCTCCAGGAAGGAGTGCAGCAGCCGCCCGTCGGGGAATTCGGCGTCGGTGTCGTTGAACCCGCTCGTGATCAGCGCACGTTCGGCAGCGCTGGGGGCGCGCAAGGCGTCCGCCGTCGTGGCCGGGTCGGTGGTGACGGTGTTCAGCAGATCGCGGTAGGCGCCCAGGAGCCGGTGCGCGGTGGCGTCCGTGAACAGCGTCGGGTCGTACCGCAGCCCGAGGCGGGCGGTGGGCCCGGTGGTGAGCGAGAACATCAGCGGTGTGCCGGCGCGGTCCGCGTCCTGGGGGCCGAGGTCGCCGTCGACGGCGACCATGAAGTCGGTCGGCCGGCAGTCGGCGGGGTCCAGGACGGACCACACGGGGACGTCGAGGTGGGCCGCCGCCTGGAGGTAACCCGCGCGGACCGCGCCGAGGAGCTGCTTGGCCTGGGCACCGGAGGAAACGGCCACCTCGACGGGGATCGCCCGGTTGACGGAGCCGAAGGCCTGCGGCGGGGCGGGCAGGAAGACCACGACGTCGTCGCGGTCGGTGACCCGGGCCGCGAGCAGCGCCAGCACGGTGGCGGCGACGGTACGCAGGAGCACCGGGTCGCCCGAGGTGATGCGGGTGAGCGCGGCCATGGTGGTCGCGTCGAGGTCGGTGCCGCACACCTGATGGCCACCGGCGTCCGGGCGCAGATGGTCACGGATGACCTGGACCGGCTCGGTCCACGCCTGTCGGCGGGCGTCCCAGTACTGGTGTTGGGTCGGGTGGTTGCGGAGTGCCTGCTGGGCCTGCAGTGCGCTGATCATGGGTCCTTCTAGAAAGAGAAATCGGCGTAAGCGGGGGTGACCGCGTCCTGGGACGCCGAAGGGCCGAACAAGAGGGTGTGCGGGGAGGCGTCGAGGTCGTCGACCAGCTCCACCACACGGTTGAGCAGATATTCCGCCGAGGATGCGGCGAACAGGGCCGTGCTGTATTCGAGTTCGAGCAGCATGCCGTCGGGCCGCTGGTACGCCTGCAGGTTCAGGTCGAAACGGCAGGACCCCGCGTGCAGGAGGTTCACGTCCACCCTCAGACCGTCACGGTCGAAGGTGTGGAAGTCGATGTTCTGCAGGGCGAAGAAGGCGTCCAGCAGGGGGAGCCGGGAGGGGTCCCGGGGCAGTCCCAGCCGTTCGACGACCCGCTCGAAGGGGTAGCTCTGGTGTTGGAGGGCTTCCTGGTGCCGCCGGTGCGTGGCGGCCAGCAGGTCGGCGAGGGTGGCCGGTTCCGCGACCGTCAGCCGCAGGGCCGCGGTGTTGACGAACATGCCCACGACCGACTCGAAGTCGGGGTGGACCCGGCCGCTCATGGGGCTGCCGACGACGATGTCGTGCTGCCCGGACAACCGCATCAGAGCTGCGCTGTACGCGCTCAGGAACACGACGAACGGCGTGGTGCCCGCCCGGTCCGCGATACGCCCGACCGCGGCGGTCCGCTCCGGTGTGAGCGCGAGGCGCAACACGGCACCCGTGTCCGCGCGCACGGCCGGGCGGGGGTGATCCGTGGGCAGATCGAGGCGGGGCGGATCCGCCAGCGTGCTCAGCCAGTAGCGTTCGTCCGCCTCGAAGGAACCGTCCGCGAGCCGGTCGGCGAACCACTGCGAGGCGTCGGTGTAACCCCACTTGGGTTCGGGCACCGGTACGCCGGAGAGCAGTTCGGTCAGCTCCTCGGCGACGACGCGCAAGGACACCCCGTCGAAGACGATGTGGTGGATGTCCAGGTACAGACGGTGGTGGGTGTCGTCGACGCGGACGAGCAGCGCGCGCATCAGGGGGGTGCGCCCCAGGTCGAAGGGTCGTACGAACGCCTCCAGTACGGCCCGGTCGTCGCCGTGGACGGAGACGTCCGACTCGGTCAGCGGCACCGACGCGTCGTGGACGGGCACCGGTTCCTGCCGCACGCCCTGGGCGGTGGTGACGAAGCGGATGCGCAGGGCGTCATGGCGGCGCACCAGCTCGGCCAGGGCGCCGCGGACCGCCGTGGCGTTCAGCGGGCCGTGGACGTCCAGCCGGAGGGGGATGTTGTATGCGACCGACGCCGCGGCGACCTGGGCGTGGGTGTGGAGTCCGTGCTGCTGGGGGTGCAAGGCCGACGGGACGCCGACCGGCACGGGGTCGACCGGCGCGACGCTGGTGACGGGTGCCGTCCGGGCGGCCCGGCGCACGGCGTCCGTCATCCGCGCCAGGGTGCGGTGCTCGAACACCTCGGAGAAGGAGAGCCGCACTCCGTCGCGTACGGCCAGCCGTCCGATCAGCGCGCCGACGGCCAGGGAGTTGCCGCCGAGGGCGAGGAAGTCGTCGTCGGGGCCCAGGTCGCGGCCGTTCAGGCGCAGTACGGCGTCCCAGAGTTCGGCGAGGTCCCGCTGGTCCGCGGTGAGGCCGGACCGGTCCGGGGTGCCGGCGGGCGGGCCGGCCGGAGCGGGGGCCGGCAGCGCCGCCTTGTCGACCTTCCCATTGGCGTTGAGCGGCAGCCGGTCCAGCACGAGGAGACTCTCGGGCCGCAGGTATTCCGGCAGCCGCCGGGCGAGCGCGGCGCGGACGTCACCGGCCGCGGTGCCCTCGCCGAGCACGACATAGCCGCGGAGGTGCCTGCCCGCCTCGTCGGAGGCGACGACCACACAGGCGTCGAGAACGCCGGGGCAGGTCATCAGGACCGCTTCGACTTCCTTGACCTCGACCCGATGGCCGCGGATCTTGACCTGGTCGTCGACCCGGCCGTGGAAGTGCAACAGTCCTTCCCCGTCCAGGCTGACGCGGTCACCGGTGCGGTAGTACCGCTCTCCCCCGATCATGACGAAACGTTCCTTCGTCAGCTCGGGGTTGCCCAGGTAGCCACGGGCCAGGCCGCTGCCGCCCGTGTACAGCTCGCCCGTGGCGCCGACGGGCAACGGGCGGCGCCGCTCATCGAGGACCAGGACGGTCGTGCCCGTGATCGGGCGGCCGATCGGGACCGCACCCGGCTCCTCGGAGCGGACCTCGTGGGCGGTGGTGAACGTGGTGTTCTCCGTCGGACCGTAGCCATTGATCACCCGCAGGGTGGGGTGGGCCGCCAGGAGGGTGCGCACATGGCGGGCCGACAGCACGTCACCGCCGACCACCACGGCACCCAGACGCGCGAAGACATCGGGGTCGGCGTCGACGGTCTGGCTGAACAGCGGGGCTGTCATCCACATCACGGTGATGGCGTTGTCGTGCAGGACCTTCTTCAGCGCCGGCGGGACGAGCAACGTCTCCTTGTCCGTCACATACAGCGTCGCGCCGTTGAGCAGACAGCCCCAGATCTCGAAGGTCGCCGCGTCGAACTCCAGGGCGCCGGTCAGCAGCAGGCGTTCCCGCTCGGAGAAACGAAAGAAACCGTTGTCCTTCACCAGCCGGACGATCCCGGCCTGCTCCACCATCACACCTTTGGGCCGTCCGGTGGAGCCCGAAGTGAACATGACGTAGGCCAGCGGTGATCGTCCCTCGGGCACGGGTGCGGGGCCGGCCGGGGGTGCCACGCCGGCCCGGGACCCCTCGGCGGCAAGGCCCTCGGGCGTGATCAGATGCGTCCCGGCGGGCAGCGCGGGGGCGAGCGCCTCCGCGAGGCCGGGATCGCACACCAGCAGGGAGGCACCGCTGTCACCGAGCATGTGAGCCAGCCGCTCACGCGGGAAATCCGGGTTCAGGGGCAGATAGGCGCCACCGGCCAGCACGATGGCCAGGGTGCAGACGATCGCCTCGGCCGACCTCGGGAAGGCCATGGCCACCAGCGTCTCCCGACCGACTCCCCGGGCGATGAGCCCGGCCGCCAGCCTGCCCGCGCGGCGGTGGATCTCGCGGTAGGTCAGCCGGGTGTCACCGTCGACCACGGCGAGGGCGTCGGGGTGGCGTTCGATCTGCTCCGTTAAGAGGTCCTCCAGCAAAGGGTGGTGCGGATGGTGCGGCGAAGTCGCCGTGGTCATACGGAAGTACCTTTCCCGTCACACGCCGTAGGAGCGCGTGCCGACGCGACCGGGGATCGCCCGGACGTCGGTGTGATGGTGGGGTGTTGGTGAGTGATGTCGTGATGTCGGAACACGGGCGTCACAAGCGCCTGCTCCTCCGGAGACCGCGGTGGCGGGCGGAAAGCAGCCGCATGCGAGGTACGGACACGCCGTGGATATGAGCACGCACAGGCATGCCCGGCATTACCCGTGCGGTTCCTCATTCCGGGCCGGCTGACCTGCTCCAGCAAATCAGGTGCACGGTACGCAATTGTTACGGCAACAAGAACTTCGTGACAACGGTTTACGCGCCCCCTCAGTCGCCCGGAAGTCGCAATCAAACTAGCAGCCGGACCAGTTCGCGCAATGTGATGGTGGACACACGGATTGTGCATGGTGAGCGGCGCACTCAATGACATATCGCCCACCGCGCCGTTGTGATTGGCTCAGCCGCCGCAACGCGCTTATTCCGAAAGGGATTTGCCCTGACACGAGCATCGCGATTACACCGTGGTCCACGACAAAACGGAATCGGAATTATCAGTTCCGCCAAAGGGCGGGCCGCGTCCGCGATACAGCTTCACCCGTCGTCAGCAATCGGACGGGGCATTCCCGGTTTCCTCTGCGAGCAGGAAACCGTGGGCGGGCCATCACTTCGGGCGAGCGGAGGCACCTTGGCCGCCTCCCGGCGGTTTGCGCAATCATCTCGCCGTCGAAAGGGCACGGCGTCCCGCAGGATTCATGGCGGGACCTTCTTCCCTCGGACAGCGGAGTGCGTCGTCCTTGTCGAATGGTTGGAGAAACATCAGCGGCCAACCCCCTTCGCGGTGGCCGGAGATGACGTGTATTCAGCTATGCGCAGCGCGGCCCCGCGTTCCGAAGGCGTCCCCGAGGCGGGCGATCTGCTCGGTGCTGAGGACGAGGTCGGCGGCGGCCGCGGAGTCGCGGATGGATGCCGCGCGGCGCGCGCCCGGGATGGGGACGACGGCCGGGGACAGGGCCAGCAGCCAGGCGAGGCAGACGCGTTGCGGGCTCACGCCGTGTTCGCGGGCGACCTCGTGGAACGGCTCGTACGCCGTCCCGCCGGCACGTCGGTCGTCCGCCACAGGGCCTTCCAGAACGCTTCTGGAGATGCCTCCGAGCGGGCTCCACGGCAGGAACGCCACCCCGAGTTCCTCGCACAGCCTCAGTTCGGGGGCGCTGTCGCGGACCGCCGGGGAAAAGCGGTTCTGTACGGAGGTCAGACGGCCGCCGAGTACGGCGTGGGCCTCTCGGATCTGCTCGGTGTCGACGTTGGAGATGCCGGCCGCGCGGATCTTGCCCGCGTCGAGGAGTTCGGCGAGGGCACCGACGGACTCGGCCCACGGGACCCGCGGGTCGGGCTTGTGGAGCTGGTAGAGGCCGAGCGTGTCGACGCCGAGGCGCCGGCGTGAGGCGTCACAGGCGTTCTTGAGGTGTTCGGGTGTGCCGGTCACGGTCCATGAACCGTCGCCGGGCCTGCCGCGCCCGCCCTTGGTGGCGACCAGGACCGGTCCGGTGTCGCCGCCGTAGCGGGTCAGGGCGCGGGCGACGAGCGACTCGTTGTGGCCCGTTTCGCCCGCGTGCCAGTGGTAGGAGTCGGCGGTGTCGATGAGGGTGACTCCGGCGTCGAGGGCCGCGTGGATCGTGGTGATGGCCGCGTCCTCGTCGGGCCTGCCTTCGACGGACAGCGGCATGGCGCCGAGGCCGATCGCGCTGACGTGGACATCGCCCAGGCGGCGTGCGCGCATAAGGGGAACCTCTCTCTGTATTCGGGTGGGGTGGCGGGAGTGCGGCTCCAGCACGTCAACGCTTCAACGCTTCAGCGCTTCAGCGCTTCAGCGCGGCGATCTGCTCGGAGATGGCGTCCGGCAGCCAGTCGGCCGTGTCCGAGAAGCGGAAGCCGAGCCTTTCGGCGCGGGAGTTGTCCATGCCGTAGTAGCGGTCGAAGGCGAACGGCGACGCCTCGGCCCCCGGCTCCACCGTGCGGTGGACCGGTGGGCGGCTGCCGTGCTCGGCGATGCGCGCACAGAGGTCGGTCACGTCGAGTTCGCCGTGGGAGCAGGCGTTGACGGGGCCGAGGAAGTCCGCTCCCGCCGCCCAGATCAGGAAGTCCGCGATCTCGTGTTCGCCGATGAACGAGGACGGGTGGTTCACCTGGTGGATGTCGACGGGCCTGCCGGTACGGACGCGCTCGACGTAGTGGCGCAGCCGGCCGGTGAAGTCGGCGTCGCCGCCGCCCAGGACGTGTCCGGACCGGACGGCGACGAAGGGGAACGCCGGGTCCCGCGCGAACTCCGCTTCCGCCTGGCGCTTGCCCTCGCCGTAGTGCCGGTTCCGGAACTCCCCATCGTGCCAGGGCAGTTCCGGGTGGACGGGCCAGTGCGTGGTATTGATCGCCTCCTCGGGGACTCCGCCGCGCGGCGGTGTCGGGTGGATGGCGTCGGAGGAGGCCGGGTCGTAGACCTCGATGGTCGAGGTCATGACGTAGCGCTGGGTACGGTCGTGAAAGACGCGGCGGGCGACGGCTGCCTGCCGCGGTGTGTTGCAGACCTGGTCGATGACCGCGTCGAAGGTGCGGTTCCCCAGCGCCGCGCCGAGCGCCCTCTCGTCGTCGCGGTCGGCCATCACGTGGTCGACGCCGGGCGGCGGGGCCGATGAGCCACGGTTGACGACCGTCACCCGGGCCCCCGCGTCGCGGAGTCGCAGTACCACGTGCCTGCCGAAGTAACGGCTGCCGCCGATGACGCCCACGTGCTTCATGTGTCCTCTTCCGGAGTGCTCGTCTCGCTGTGGGCACGAGCCTGTCGGAATGCGATCATCAGCAGAAGTGGTGACTTGCTTAACCCGTATGAAGGACGACTGATGATCGATGTCCAGCGGCTCCGTACGCTCCGCGAGGTCGCCCGGAGCGGCAGTTTCAACAAGGCCGCGGCCGCCCTGCTGCTCACGCCGTCCGCCGTCTCCCAGCAGATCGCCGCGCTGGAACGGACACTCGGCGCCCAGGTCGTCGAGCGCAGCACGCGAGGTGTTTCCCTGACCGAGCCGGGCCGGCTCCTCGTCGAGGCCGCCGAGGCGATCTCGGCGGAGTTGTCGCACGCCCGGGAGCAGATCGACCGGCTGGCGACGGGGCGTACGAAGCTGACCGTGGCGACGTTCACCAGTGGGGGGCACCGGCTGCTGCCGCCGGTGCTGACCCGCTTCGTCGCCGAACATCCCGAGGTGGAGCTGACCGTGCTGCAGAAGGAGCCGGAGCACAGCCTGCCGCTGGTGCGCGAGGGGCGGGCCGACATCGCGCTCGCCTATCACTTCGACGGACCGCTGCCGGTCCGGCCCGGTGACCGGTCAGGGCTGGACTGGGTGCCGCTGATGGACGACCCGATGTCGGCGGTGCTGCCGGTGGGTCACCGTCTCGCCGACCGGGCGAGCCTGGACCTGGCCGAACTCGTGCGGGAGCGCTGGGTGATGGGGTGCATGAAGGCCCAGGCCTTCATGCACCGCTATGCCGGACTCGCCGGCTCCGAGTTGCGTGTCTCGGCCTCCACCACCGACTTCTTCTTCGCGCAGACCCTGGTGGCCGCGGGTGTCGGCATCTCCCTCGTCCCGCGGGTCGCCCTGGATCCGTCGGTCGGCGGTGTGGTCGTCATCCCCATCGACCCGCCGCGCCCCGCGCGCTATATCGGGGTGGCCACCGCCTCCCGGCATCGCGGTCGGCCCCAGCCGCACGTCGAGGCGTTGCTGGCCGCCCTGGTCCGGTCGGTGCCGTAGCCGCGCGCCGGGCCCGGGCGTGCCTTTTCAGGGTTTGTAGATGCAGGCTGCCAGCGGGGCGTGCACCTTCCAGCCCAGCGCCTCGTACAGCGCACGTCCGTCGGGGGTCGCGCCCAGCACTCCGAGGACCGCGCCCTGCGCGACGGCGTGGTCGGTGAGGGTGCGCATCACGAAGGCGCCCAGGCCACGGCGGCGATGAGCGTCGTCGGTCCCGACACGGTCGACCACCGCCGCCTGGCCGAGAACGGCCATCTGCCCCTTGGCCACGACCTCGCCCGTGGCGTCGTGCACCCGGACGTGGTCGACGCCGTCGCGGGTCTCCACGGACGCGGAGTAGCCCTGGGGGACCACCGGATCCGTGGCCGTCAGATCCACGGCCATCAGATATCCCGCCTCGTCCATGTCCACCACCCAGCCTTCGGGCAGCCAGGGCCCGATGTCCTCGGGTTCCATGGGCGCCTTGAGCCAGGTGTGCGGCACGGTCACCGAGGCGGCTGCCTCGCGTACCGAGAACTCCTGTGCGTCGGGCAGAACATGGCGTCCCACTTGATCGGGGTAGCCGACCTCGAGGTAGAGCCCCCAGGGCCGTTCGGCCGGTGGCGGCGTGCCACGCGATACAGCCCAGCCGGCGCCCCAGGTCCTGACCAGTTCCGGAATCATCGAGCCCTCCCCGAAGTAAGAGTCACAGTCCAGCAGCGCACATTACGTCAGGGGCGGAGCGCGGCATCTCCTTTTCGCGCGCCCCCGCCGTCGCACCGCGACCTGCATCCGGTCGAACCGACCCACCGGCATGGGGGGACGGCGACGGGCCATCCGCTCCGGGAACCTCGTCCGGTGCGCGGCCGACGCCGCGGAGCCGGTCCATCTCCCGCCATTCGGGCCGCAGTCCGGCCAGAGTGGTGGTGAGGAAGTACGCCCCACCACCCGCCACCAGCACCGGTACGAGGCCGAACGAGGCCACCGCGGCCCCCGCCAGCAGGCCGCCGAGGGGAATGCCCGCCCAGGCCAGCGAGTCGCCCAGTGCCCGGACCCGGCCCAGCAGTTGGCGCGGTACCCGCTCGAAGGAGATCGCTCCGAGAATCGGGTTGAGGAATCCGCCGCCGAAGCCACCGACGGCGAAGACCACCAGTACCGCCCACATCGGCGCGCCGGAGGCGAGGACCAGGAACCGTGGTGCGCCGACGATCAGGAAGCCGGCGAAGAACACCAGTCGGCGGCGCAGCCGATGGGCCACGGCGGCCGCGACGAGACTACCGAGGACCGCCGTGATACCGGCGACGCTGCTGATCAGTCCGATCGCGGCGGGGCCGCCGCCGGACTCCTTGGCCCAGACCGGTACGAGCACGGTCATGAAGGCCGCGTCGAGCAGGTTGGTGATGCCGACCGTGACGATGATGGTGAGCAGCAGGGGCTCACCGCGCAGGAACGTGAAGCCCTCGCCGAAGCGCCGCCAGTAGCCCGGCTCCTTCCCGCCTTCCGGTGGGGCGGGGGGCTCGGTGGTGTGCCCCATGTCGCGGGGCAGGGCCAGCCCGATGATGACCGAACCCAAGGCGAAGCAGGCGGCGTTGACCACGAGACCCGCTTGCGGGCCGAGCAGGGCCACCAGCGCACCGCCCGCCGCCGGGCCGACGGTGGAGGCGAGCCGCTCGGTCACGCCGGAGATGCCGGTGGCCCGTTCCAGGGGTACCGCGCTGCGTTCGGCCGCCTCCGGGACCATGATCTCCTTGGCCAGGTCGCCGGGGCCGCGTACCGCCCCGATGACGGCCACCAGGGCCAGCAGCAGCCAGAAGGGCAGCAGGTCCACGGCGTACAGCAGCGGGACGAGGCCCGCGGCGACCGCGCTGAGCGAATCGGTGGTCCAGGAGACGACACGCGGGCCGACGCGGTCGACGAGCGGCCCGGTGAGCGCCTTGACGACCACGTACGGGGTCATTTCGCAGAACGCGACGAGGCCGGTCTGGGTGGCGCTGCCGGTGGTGACGAGCACGAACCACGGCAGGGCGATGGCCGATACCCGGGTGCCGGTCAGCGATACGGCGGTGGCGGCGAGCACCGCGGCCAGCGGCCGGAGGCTGCGCCGGCCGGTTATGCCTCCCGCCGGCGGGGCTGCCTTCGTCACGGCGTCTCCCCCTCCGGTTCGGCCACGGCGTCCGGCTCCGGCAGGAGGTGCGTGATCAGCACGACGCGTTCGGCGCCTTCCGGCGCACCGGATCGCCCGTCGGGTCCGTCCCGGCGGTAGCGGTTGACGACGGCCCGTAGCTCCTCCCCCAGGCTCGCGGCCTCCTCGGGGGTGAGCCGGAGGGCCCAGTCGCTCATATCGAGGTTGTCCCGCCAGGGGCGCGGCATGGTCTCCACCGCGTCCAGGGCCAGCCGGGCACGTTGCGCGTGGGCGTCGGCCACCGAGCGCATATAGGCCATGGCGGCCTCGGGTTCGCGGTCGGGGAGGCCCTTGTCGGTCAGCCAGGTGCCCTGGTGCACCGCCCGCCACCAGCGCTCCCGCGCGTTGCCGCGGTCGGTGTCCTCCTCGACGAATCCGGCGGTGCCGAGCTGTCGCAGGTGGTAGCTGGTCACTCCCGATCCCAGGCCCAGCCGTTCGGCGAGGCGGGTGGCCGTCGACGGGCCGTACGTGCGCAGCAGTCCCACCAACTGCACGCGTACCGGGTGGGCCATGGCGCGCAGGCCCTTGGCGTCCAGGACCACGTGCGTCTCGGGGTGCGGGCCGTCCGGCCGCTCTCGTTCTTCCCTGCTGACTTCTGTCATGCCGAGCAGCCTAAACCGCGAACATTCCTTCGCGAAGAAGTCTTCGCGATCTCCGCCTCGACGCGCCTCGAGCTGCGAAGTGCCCCCATGTGGGCAAGGCTGGTCGGCGTGACCCGCACCCGCGCGGACCGCGAGCGACACGGAGAAAGGCAGTGACATGAGCGGCAGCAACCAGTCCCTCAAGGGCAAGGTCGTCCTGGTCGGCGCCGGGGCGAAGAACCTGGGCGGCCTCATCAGCCGTACCGTCGCCGACCAGGGCGCGAACGTGGTGGTGCACTACCACTCCGACGGCACCAAGGGGGACGCGGTGGCGACCGCGAAAGCGGTGGAGGCGGCCGGCGGTCAGGCGGAGACGATCCAGGGTGACCTGACCAAGGTCGATGTCGTGGAGGATCTGTTCACCACCGCCAAGGAGCGGTTCGGCGGGATCGACGTGGCGGTCAACACCTCCGGGATGGTGCTGCGCAAGCCGATCATGGAGACGACGGAAGCCGAGTACGACCGGATGGCGGGCGTGAACGCCAAGGCCGCGTACTTCTTCATCCGCGAGGCGGGGAAGCACCTCAACGACAACGGCAAGGTGATCACCATCGTCACGTCGCTGCTGGCGGCCTTCACCGACGGTTATTCCACCTACGCGGGCTGCAAGGCCCCCGTCGAGCATTTCACCCGGGCGGCGGCCAAGGAGTTCGCCCCGCGCGGCATCTCCGTGAACAACATCGCCCCCGGCCCGATGGACACCCCCTTCTTCTACGGCCAGGAGACGCCCGAGCGCGTCGAGTTCCACAAGTCCCAGGCCATGGCCAACCAGCTCACGAAGATCGAGGACATCGCGCCGATCGTGACCTTCCTGGCCACCGACGGCTGGTGGATCACCGGCCAGACCCTCTTCGCCAACGGCGGCTACACGACGCGGTAGGGCGCGTGAGGGCATGTCCTAGCGGACGGCGGTCCTAGCGAACGGCGTCGTACGCGCCCAGGGCGATCCTCGCGAAGTTCCGCAGCGACTGCGTGCCCGGCGCGAAGTAGCCCGAATGGCCGTGGGCACCGGCCGAGGAGACGACCCGGGCGCCGAACTCCGCCGAGGTGGGGTCGGCTCCGTGGCCGAGACCCAGCAACCGGACGTTGGGGACGTTGCCGATCCAGTCCCCGCTGTCGCGGCGGACCGCCCAGACCCGGGCCCCCGTGCGCAGATCGGCCGCGGAGTCGGCGCGGACACCGGGGCTGCCGAGGACGACGAGGTCGGCCGCGTCGGCGCGGTCGATGGCGGGGGCGGCGAGGCCGCAGACGACCGAGCCGTAGCTGTGGCAGAACACCGCGGGCGCGGCGGAACCGACGGCCGCGAGTCCACCGAGGAAGCGGTCCAGGCGCGGTGCGCCCGCCTTCGCGAGACGGCCGGTGGCGGCGTCGAGTCCGACGCCGACGGGGGTGGTGTACCCGGCCCAGGCGATCACGGCGGTCGGGATGCCGGGCGCCTGACGGGCCATCTCGGCCCGCAGCGAGGCGGCCATCCCGGCCGGGGCGCCGTACCGGTCGTGCGTGCGGTCGAAGGAGGCAAGGTCGATGTCCGAGCCCGGCACGACGACCGCCGTGCGCTTGGCCGCCGTCCAGTCGCCGTAGACCTCGGCGAGCTGGCCGCGGCCGCGCGGATCGAAGGCGAGGATCTGCCGGCCCGGGGCGAGGAGCCGTGCGTAGCGGTCCGCCAGTTCGCCAGCGCGCAGCCGCTCGTACTCCGGGAGGCCGGGGTCGGCGGCCCGGGCGCGCTCCTTGGCGCGTTCGGCCGCGATGGCCCGGGCGTTGGCCGTGTACCGCAGCGCCAGGGGCGCGCCGTCGAGGTTTCCGACGACCAGCGGGTGGCGGGCGGCCAGTTCGGCGCGCCGCGCTTCGGTCAGGGAGGCGAAGAAGCGGGCGACGTCGGCGGGGGCGGCGGTCGCGGGGTCGGGCAGCGGGCGGTGCAGGGAGTCGTCCGCGCGCCAGGCGGCGGTACCGGCCGGCGGGCCGGTGACGGCGGTCTGCTCGCTGCCGGTGGCCCAGCCCGCCGTGCCCGCGACGACCGTCGTGATGAGCGCGACGGCGGCCAGTGTGCGCTTGAAACGGCGCATGGATGACTCTCCCTCTTCCGGTGCTGCGGAGGAGGGAAAGGTAGGAAGAGGACGGTTGACGCTGCGTCACACCCCGGAGCCAAACCGGGGGTCATACCCGAGTAGGGGGTGGGGCAGGTTCGACGTCGCGCGGGGGCAGCATGCGCCGCCGCGCTCCACCGGGGCGGACGCCGCCGCGCGCACTACGGGCGGCGGATGCCCGTAGTGCGCGCGGCCTGGGAAGCCCGTGGTGTCACGACCGGTTCCCCGGTGGCGTCACGCCCAGTTCTGCCGCTGCAGCCAGAGGTTCCGCGCGGTGCCGGAGCCCTGGGTGAAGACGTAGAGCAACCCCACCCGGTTCATGATCACGGGGCTGACGTGGACGTCGCCGATGACGCCCTCCAGGGTCTGGAAGGCTTCGTAGGCGGCGGCGTTCTCGGCTGTCTGGACCGTGACCCACAGCTTTTTGTCGGTGCCCTTGACCAGGACGTTGAGCCGGCCGTCCTGCCCGAGGCAGGCGGTGGGGCGCTCGATGATCTGGCCCTTGAGCGACGCGGAGGTCTGCCAGGCGTCGTAGTCGTCGCTCTGTCCGACGCGCCAGGCGGAGCCGTCCGAGCCGCGGTAGAAGATCTGGACGCGGGAGGCGGCGTCGATGACCGCGGAGGGCCGGGTGGTGACTCCGGTGGTCTGCTGCTGGAAGGCGTCCCACGCGTCGGCGGCGTTCGATGCCTTCTGCTGGATGGTGTACAGCGTGTCGTTGCCGCCCTTGACGGCGACGACGATCCGGCCGGAGCCGTCGAGGACCGGGGACGGGGTGGCGTGGATGCCACCGCCGAGGGATGTGGGCGCGGTGTAGGCCTCGTAGGCCAGACCTTGGTTGCGCGTGTACCACAGGGCACCGTCGGTACCCCGGAAGAAGACCTGGATGCGTCCGTCGCCGTTGAGCGCCGCCGCGGGGTCGCCGCCGATGTTGGTCACGATCCGCTGGGGCGCGCCGAAGTGGGCGTTGACGGCGGTCTGGGTGACGACCTCGAGGTGGTTGTCCGGGGTGCGGTAGAAGACGCGGATCTTTCCGTCCCTGCCACGGAGGGCATGGGGGACGCCCTCGATGCGTGAGCCCTCGATCTTCTTCCAGGGGCTCCAACCGCGGTCGCGCGTTTCCCAGATGGTCCAGAGCGCGTTGGCGCCGCCCTGGACGAATGCCTGGACACGATTGTCGGAGTTGAGGGCGGCGGAGGGCTCGGCGAAGATGCCGCCCTCCAGGTTCGTCCAGTTGCCCCACTTCGTACCGGGTGCGGTGGAGACGGGCATGCAAACTCCTCGATCGAATGGTTGCCGAGTTGTCGCGCCGCGTCCCAACTTATCCATGGCCGCGAGGAAGGACAGAGCTCAGTTTGAGCTGGCGCGATATCGGCGTTCAGGCCGGACAAACCGGACCGGTCCGTCTGGCCGACCTCGCAAAACGGTAGTGACACCACCGTTTTCGCTGCTACGGTCGAAATCCGGTAGCCGTACTGCCGTTTCAGTGGAAGAGCGACCCGAGCGAACCGCACAGGAGCCGTCATGCGCGCACTCACCCCCACCGGGCGACCCGGCCGTCTCGCCGAGATCACCGATGTCGACGCACCGCGCCCCGCCGCCCACGAGGCCCTCGTCCGCGTGCGCACCTTCTCCCTCAGCCGGCTCGACCTCCTCTGCCTGAGCGCGCCCGGCACCCGCTACCGTCCGGGCATCGACGCCGTGGGGCACGTCGAACGACCGGCGGCCGACGGAAGCGGGCCCGCTGCCGGGGTGCGCGTCGTCCTCCATCTGCCGTCCGGCGGGGCCGCGGCCCAACTCGTCGCCGCACCGACCGCGCGGCTGACGCCCGTTCCGGCGGGGGTCGACTCACCGGCTGCCGCGGCCCTGCCACTGGCGGGACTCATGGCCCGCCGGCTGCTGACGGAGGCCGGACCGCTCACGGGCCGTCGGCTCCTGGTCACCGGGGCCGATGGTGGGGTCGGCGGGCTCCTCGCCCAACTCGCCGTGGCCGGCGGCGCCGAGGTCAGCGCGGTCGTGACGGAGCGAACGGCCCGGCAGTACTTGGCCGCGCTGGGCGTCAGGGTGGTTCACGACGTGGACAGCCTGCCGCCCGGTGGCTTCGACATCGTGCTGGAGTCCGTCGGTGGCGCACTCGGCTCGACGACCTCCCGCGCCCTGCGCGCCGGTGGACGGATCCTGTGGTTCGGCCAGACCGGGGGCGAGCCGCTCACCCTCGACTTCTTCGGCCTCCTCGATGGCGGACCTCCCTTGACGCTCCGTCATTTCGCGCGTCCCGCAGCGGGAGAGGCTACGGACGCACGCGAGGTGGCGGGCCTGTTGTACCTCGCCGCGGAAGGCCGGCTGCGGGTGGAGATCGGCCACCGCGGTCACTGGGGTGAGACGGCGGCGGTCCTGGAAGACATGGCGCACGGCCGGCTGTCGGGCAAGGCCGTACTGACCGTGGGTTGAGCCCGGTCGGCCGCCGTCATCCGCGACGGCCGGCCGGGCTCGGCACACCGAGCGAACTCAGGCGCCGGCGCCTGGAGCTCAGGCGCTCTCGCCGCTGCCGTAGGGGCGCGTGATCAGCTCCAGCGCATGACCGTTGGGATCGAGGAAGTACACACCCCGGCCGCCGTCGTTGGTGTTGATCTCACCAGGGAACTGCCGACGCGGGTCCGCCCAGTACATGAGCCCGCGCTCGCGGATCCGGGCGAAGGCCGCGTCGAAGTCGTCCTCGCTCACCAGGAACGCGAGGTGCTGGCAGCGGATGTGGTCGGCGCCCGGCTCCGCGAAGTCGAGGGTGACGTCATTGTCGAGCTGGACCGCTACGAAGACCCCGGCAGCCCGGGGTGGCGTCAGACCGAGGATCTCGGTCAGGAACTGTGCCGACGCCCACTTGTCATGGGCTCCGACGATGGTGTGATTGAGCTGAACCGCCATGGAAATCCAATGTCCCCACGCCTCCATGCCCCGGCACACTTGCTCGGCGACACGCGACGCTGACGATATTGAAAACCCGGCACCCCGCGAGGTCAAGTCCCGGACGTCAGACGCCCGTCTGCCGCTTTCCCCGGTCCGAGGCGACCAATACGGCTATGCCCAACACCGCGAGCACGATACCGGCGTACAGCTCATAGCCGTCGAGAAAGCCGATGTGCCGCACCACGCCCCAGTTTCCGAACCAGTCGGTGACCTCGTGCAGGACGGCCAAGGCGCCCTGCACGACGAGAATGAAACCGAGGACTTCGAGGATCTTCTTCATGTGTCCGATCATCGCCCATCTCCCACGCCCCGGTCATCGCCCGAAGGGCTGTGCTTCCTCAGACCGAAGTAGCCCCGCGGACGGTCCATCGGTCCGAAAGTATCGACCCCACGCGACTTTGGTCGCCGCTCACCGGCCGACGCCCCTGCCGCCCCGCACGGCTGGGTAGATTGACCGGCATGGACGGCAGGCGAGCAGAGGGCACGGCGGGTGCGGATCCGGCGTATCCGTGGCTGCTCCCGTCCGCCGTGGCCGACCCCCGCACCTCGGGTGAGGAGTCGCGGCGCACCGTGCGCGACTGGGTCGTCGACATCTGCTGCCTCGCCGTCGCCGGTGTGGTGGGGCTGCTGGTCGTGGAGTCCCTGCGGCGCGATCCGGACGTCCCCGGCGCCCTCCTCCTCGCCGATCAGCTCATAGGGGCCGCGGCCTGCACGGCGCTGTGGTTGCGCCGCCGGTGGCCGGTGGGGCTCGCGGTCGTCCTCGTGGCGCTGTCCGTCGTGGCACCGTGCGCGGCGGGGGCGATGCTGGTGGCGGTCTTCACGGTCGCGGTGCACCGGCCGTTCAAGGCGGTCGCCGCGGTGGGGGCCCTGGCCCTGGTCGCGGCCCCGGTCTCGGCCGCCGTCCGGCCCGACCCCGATCTGTCGTTCGTCGTGTCGGCCGTGGCCGGGGTGCTGCTGGTGCTGACGGTGATCGGCTGGGGCATGTTCCTGCGCTCCCGCCGCCAGTTGGTGCTGTCGCTGCGCGAGCGGGCCCGGCGGGCCGAGGCCGAGGCCGGGCTCCGTGCCGAGCGGGCGCAGCGTCTCGCCCGGGAGGACATCGCCCGGGAGATGCACGATGTGCTGGCGCACCGGCTGTCCCTGCTGTGCGTCCACGCGGGGGCGTTGGAGTTCCGCCCGGACGCGCCGCCGGCCGAAGTGGCCAGGGCCGCCGGGGTGATACGTGACAGCGCGCATCAGGCGCTGCAGGATCTGCGGGAGGTGATCGGTGTGCTGCGCGCCCCCGGCGGTGCCGACGGCGACGAGGCGAGCCGGCCACAGCCCACCCTCGCGGAGTTGGACGATCTGGTGGAGGAGTCACGGCAGGCGGGCATGGTGGTGACGTTCGACAGCCGGGTCGTCGATCCGCGGAGCGTGCCGCCCGCCACGGGCCGTACGGCCTACCGCATCGTCCAGGAGGCGTTGACCAACGCGCGGAAGCACGCCCCGGGTGCCGAGGTGGCCGTACGGACCGCCGGTGACCCGCGGGAGGGGCTGACGATCGAGGTGGTCAATCCGGCGGCCAAGGAGGAGAGCGGGGCTGTGCCCGGCTCCGGCCAGGGCCTGATCGGCTTGTCCGAGCGCGCGACCCTCGCCGGGGGGCGGCTCGCGCACGGGCCCACTGCCGACGGCGGCTTCCGGCTGCACGGCTGGCTACCGTGGCGGACATGAACGTGCCGCAGACCCCGCCGATCCGCGTCCTGCTCGTCGATGACGACCCGCTCGTACGGGCCGGGCTGTCGTTCATGCTCGGCGGGCTGCCCGACCTCGAGATCGTCGGCGAGGCGGCCGACGGCTCGGAGGTCGCCGCGCTGGTCGAGCGGCACTCCCCGGACGTGGTGCTGATGGACATCCGGATGCCGTCGATGGACGGTCTGGCGGCCACGGAGGCGCTGCGCCGCCGGGAGCGTCCGCCGGAGGTCATCGTGCTGACCACGTTCCACGCCGATGAGCAGGTGCTGCGGGCGTTGCGGGCGGGGGCCGCGGGCTTCGTGCTCAAGGACACTCCGCCCGCGGAGATCGTCGAGGCGGTGCGCCGGGTGGCGGCCGGCGCACCGGTACTCTCCCCCACGGTGACCCGGCAGCTCATCGAGCGGGTGACGGACCGGCGGCCGGATCGCGGCGCCGAGGCGCGGGAGCGGCTGGCGCGGTTGAACGACCGCGAGCGGCAGGTGGCGATCGCGGTGGGGCGCGGCCGGTCGAACGCGGAGATCGCCGCCGCCCTGTTCATGAGCGTGGCGACCGTCAAGGCCCATGTCTCGCGCATCCTGACCAAGCTCGACCTCAACAACCGGGTGCAGATCGCACTGCTCGCCCATGACGCGGGGCGGCTCGACGCGGAGTCCTGAGCGGTCGCGGGGTCTCCGCCGCCCGGGGCAGGGCGTCACGCTGCGTGTTCCCCCGGGTCTTCCCCGTCGCGTCCGGCTGCCCCCGGCGCCGGCCCCGATCACCCAGCTCAGAGCCGGTGCGCCCGCAGCATCGGCAGGCCCTTTGGCCCTCCCCGCGTGACCCCGAAGCGACCCACAGTGATCACCGGCGTACCCCGCGCACCGTGTTGCGCAATCGCCTCGGAATCTATGCCCGGCCGTCGCACGGCTGTTACATAACAGCGGGGAAACAGCGCGTTGAGGGTCGTAGGATCGAACTCATGATCAATGGGTGATTAGTTCGCTTCGCCCCTTTCGTTGTACTACCGCGCGCACTTGGCGCAGGAGATAGGAGACCCCTGTGCCGGGGCACATACCGCGTCGACGCATGCTCCAAATCGCCGGCGGTTCGCTCGTCGTCGGTACGGGCGCGGTGGGTGCCTGGCAGTGGCTGGCGCCCGAGGCGAAGCAGGTCACCAAGCAGGGCAAGTTCCCGGCGCGCCAGGCGAAGGCCCGGGCGACCGAGTCGTTCGTGCACGTGATCGCGCACCCCGACGACTCCCTCTACTTCATGAACCCGGAGCTGGAGCAGGCCATACGCAGCGGCGCCCCGGCCGTGACGGTCTGTCTGACCGGCGGGGAGTCCGACGGGCGCAACGCCCTCACGCACAGCCCCCATTACATGAAGCTGCCGGAGCGGCGCGGTGACTTCGTCCGGGCCCGTTTCAACGGCTTCCGCGAGGCCACCGCCCGGATGGCCACCGGCAACTGGCTCAGCCCCTGGGACGTGGAGTCGCTGACGCTCCTGCCCGGCTTCGAGGTCGAGCTGCAGACGCTGCGGGCCGCCCCCCAGGTTCAGCTGATCTTCATGGAGCTCATAGAGGCCCGCACGATGCGAGGGCCGCGCAAGGACAGTCTGCGCGGGCTGTGGCTCGGGGCGACCCCGAAGCTGACGACCCTCAAGCCCACCGGCAGCCCGGTCCGGCGCACCTTCCACTACGGCCGCCAGCAGCTGATCGACTCGCTCGCCGCCGTGATGGAGCGCTACCAGCCGACCGTCGTGCGGACCCTCGACCCGAACCCCACCCATATGCCGCAGGACCCGCACTACCCCAACACGCCGCCGGCGCTCCAGGGCATAGGGACGTACTACGACCACCAGGACCACACCTCCTCCGCCCACTTCGCGCAGGCGGCGCTCGCCGAGTACTGGGGCCGCAAGCACGCCCGTCCCACCGCCGTGGAGAGCTACGTCGGCTACGAGGTCGGAAACCTGAAGCTGCCCGCCAACCTCGACGCGGCCACCATCGCGCACAAGATAGAGCTGCTCGACATCTACGGCTGGGTGGACGGCAAGGACTGCGGCGACCGGGCAGGCTGCGGCGACCGCAAGGTCGGTGCCCGTTCCAAGAACTCCCCCTGGTCCAATCACCTCCGGCACCGGGCGACGGGCACCCAGCGCTGGGTGCAGCCGCTCCCCGACGGCCGGCTCGCGGCGTTCGCGGTGCTGGACGGCACCGCGCAGTGCTGGACCGAACGGACGCCCGGCAGCGGCATCTGGTCCACGCCCGCCCCGGTCGGCCCCGCCCCGGCCCGCGGCTCGATGCTGGAGGGCCAGGTGCAGGCCGTGCGCCTGCCGGACGGCACGCTTCGGCTGTTCTCCATCCGCACCGTGCTCCCCACGCCCGGCAAGGAGCACCACCGCGAGCTCGTCACCTCCCTCCAGACCGGCAGGGTCACCGGGGGCGGCACCCCGGTGTTCGGGCCCTGGGAGTCCCTCGGCTCGCCGGAGGCGGACGACCCGCAGCGGTCGATGGAGATGGGCTACCCGGTCGCGGTCGCGGCCAAGGACGGCAAGGTCCACGTCTTCGTCAAGGACTGGGCGGGCGGTGTGGCCTTCCGCACCCACGCCGCCGGGGGCTGGTCGGAGTGGGCCCCCCTGCCGGCGGATCCGGGCCGGATGCTGAGGCTGGAGGACGGCCTCGACGCCGCGCTCGACGAGAAGGGCCGTCTGCACGTCGTCGCCGCCGACATCAAGACCGTCCACCACTGGATGTCCGAGGACGCCGACGGCCCGCTGAACCTGTCCGAGCCGACGCGGCTGCCCGCCACCACCGGCCCGCTGACCCTGGTCCCGCTGCCCGGTGGTGGCATGCGGATGGCCACGCGCCGGCCGGGCACGGCACGCGTGGTGATCGCCGACCGGTCCGCGGACAAGGGCAATTGGCGGCAGTCGGCCGAGTGCGCGCCGATCGGCGGTTACGGCCGCGTGGCCATGGCACAGGCCGGGAACACGGCCGTGCTGGCCGCGCGCGACGACAAGGGCCTGGTCCGGGTCTCCACGGGCTCGGGCCGCCCCGGGCCCTGGCAGGAGGCGGGCGTCCCGCACCGGGGCACCGCCGGGATCACCCAGGACGCCCAGGGCCGGACGGTCGCTGTGGTCCTGGGTTCGGACGGTCTGCTCAGCAGCACCCGCGGCAGCGGCTCGGGGGTGACGGACTTCGTGGACTGGATCTCCCACGACGGCAAGCCGCTGAGCGACCTCCAGTCTTCATAGGGACCCCGGTCCCCGGGCGCTCGTACGAGTGGGGGGCGTGACCACCGGTCACGCCCCCCACTCATGTCACACGCCGTGTCAGGAGGCGGTGATGTCCTGCTTGATGACGCGCTCGATGTTCCGCTCGGCCAGCGCCGTGATGGTCACGAACGGGTTGACGCCGATGGAGCCGGGGATCAGGGCACCGTCGGTGACGTAGAGGTTCTTGTAACCGGCGACCCGGCCGTAGTCGTCGGTGGCCTTGCCCAGGACGCAGCCGCCGAGCGGGTGGTAGCAGAAGTCGTCGGCGAAGGCCTTGAGCTGCTTGCCGAAGAGGTCGTACCGGTAGATGGTGGTGTTGGCCTTGTTGATCCGGTCGAAGAGCGACTTCGCGGCGTTGACCGCGGGCGCGTTCTGTTCCCGGGTCCACCGCAGCTTCGCCCGGTCCGTGGCCCGGTCGTAGACGAAAGTGCCGCGCTCGGGGTTCTTGGTGATGGCGAGGTAGAGGCTGACCCAGGTCTCCAGACCGGCCGGCATGGGCGCGATCTCGGCGAAGACCGGGGCGTCGGGGTTGTCCCAGTCGTCGATGCCCAGCGCGGGGATCGAGGACTGCTTGGTCCCGGTGGGGTTCCACATGTGGTTGGCCCGGGCGGTCATGATGTTGCCGTTCGGGCCCCAGCCCGTACCGATCTCGGAGTTCAGGTTGGGCAGTGTGCCGGTTTCCCGGGCACGCAGCAGCAGTTCCGTGGAACCGAGGCTGCCGGCCCCGAGGAACAGGTGCTTGCAGGTGATCTCCTTGCTGGCGAGCACCTTGCCGTCGACGTTCTTCTGCTCGACGGTCAGCAGATACGTGCCGTCCTTCTGCTGCCGGATCGTTTTGACCTCGTGCAGGGTCTCGATGGTGACCTTGCCGGTGCCCAGGGCGCTCGCCAGGTAGCTCTTGTCCAGCGAGACCTTGCCGTGGTTGTTGCCGTAGATGACCTCGGCGGCCAGCGCGGACTTGGGGACGGAGCCGTCCGCCTCGCGCCGCATGTAGTCCCAGTCGTAGACGTTGGGCACGAAGGTGGTGCCGAGGCCCGCCTTCGCCGCCTGCTCGCGCGAGACCCGGGCGAACTTGTACCAGTCGGTCTGTTCGAACCAGCTCTTGTCGATGTTGCCCACCCGGAGCGTCTTGTTGGCGCGCGGGAAGTACCGGTCGTACATCTCGGCGGCGTCGACCCGGGGCAGCACCTCCTCGAAGTACGAGCGCCTGGGGGTCACCGCCATACCGCCGTTGACCAACGAGCCGCCGCCCACCCCGCGCCCGACGTACACGGACATCTGGTCGAAGTTGACCCGGTCCAGGACACCGGCGTAGGGCTCGATGTCCCTGTTGGCGAGGTCGAGCCAGAGGAAGGAGCCCAGCGGCGCCTCGGTGCGGGTCTTGAACCAGCTGGAGCGCTTGTCGGGCTTGAGCATCCCGCTGTAGACGTTCCCGTCCGGGCCGGGCTGGTTCCACAGCTGGCCCATTTCGAGCATCAGCGTCGGGACGCCCGCCTCACCGAGGCGCAGGGCGGAGACGGCCGCGCCGTAGCCGGTGCCGATCACCACGGCCGGCACGAACGTGCCGCCGGCCACGGACTTCTCGGCGGCCACCGCGCGGGAGGCCGAGGAGATCGTGGTCGCGCCGGCGAGGGCGGCGGCGCTGAGGGCCGCCATGCCGAACAGCCGACGACGCGACAGGTGCTGGTTTTCTACCACGCTGGTTTACCTGACCTTTCCGGCACTGCACTGTGCTGGATCAATGGGGGATTTACAGGGGGATTCACTGAGGTGTCCGGGTCCCTCGCGGGGGCCCGGGGCGTGGACCGCGCCGGTCCACGGGCCTGGTGGGCTCCGCCGGTTACCAGGTCACCGGGGCCCGGCGGAAGCCGCGGACCGGAGCGTCGTGGCGGAGCGGTATCTGCCGCGGTGGCACGGCCGCCCGCAGGCGGGGGAAACGCCGCAGCAGGGCGCCGAGGGCGACGCGCAGCTCGATGCGGGCCAGTCGCCGGCCCAGGCACCGGTGGGCGCCGTGCCCGAAGGCCAGATGACCGGTGGCGTCCCGGGTGAGATCGAGCGTGGCGGGGGCGGCGAACCGCTCGGGGTCGTGGTTGGCGGCGGCCAGCGAGACCATGACGATCTCGCCCGCCCGGACGAGCCGCCCGTCGATCTCGACGTCCTCCAGGGCCGCGCGGGTGGGCCCGTGGTGGACGACGCTCAGATGGCGCAGCAGCTCCTCGACCGCGCCGTCGAGGAGCGACGGATCGGCGCGCAGCGCGGCCAGTTGTCCGGGGTTCTCCAGCAGGGTGAGCACGCCGAGGGCCAGTTGGTGGGCCACCGTCTCGTGACCGGCCGCCAGCAGCAGGAAGGCGATCGAGGCCAGTTCGTCGTCGGTCAGCGCGTCGTCGGCGCCGATCAGGCCGCTCAGCAGGTCGTCACCGGGGTGTGCGCGTCTTCGCGGCACCAGCCGGTGCAGATACGCGTTCAGGCTCGTGAAGGCGCCCAGCACAGCCTCGGTGGTCTCCCCGAGGCCGCTCCACACGGCGCTCGCGCGCTGGAATGCCTCGCGGTCGGCGTCGGGCACGCCGAGCAGCTCGCAGAGCACCAGGGAGGGCAGCGGCAGCGCGAAGTGCTCGAGGAGGTCGGCGGGGGCGCCGTGGCGCTCCATCGCGTCGAGCAGCCCTTCGGTGCTCTTCTCGATCCACTCGGTGAGCCGGTGCATGCGTTCGTCGCCCAATTGACCGAGGAGCAGCTTGCGGTAATGCTGTTCCTCGGGTTTTTCGCGGGCATTTTCTTGCCGGTTAAACGTTCCCGTCGGTGCGGCCGGGGATTCCCCGAGGGTGGGGGCGCGGGGCACCGGCGGGTGATGCCGTTCCCCCTTGGCGGTGAACCGGGGGTCGGCGAGCACCGCCCGGGCGGTGGAATGGCCGGTGACGAGCCATCCCGGCCGGCCGTCCTCGAAGGTCAGCCGGGTGATCGGCGCTTCCCCGCGCGCTCCTCGGGGGCACTCCGACGGGCCGAGGACCCTCTCCCGGACGGCGGGGAGAGACACCGACGCGAGTTCGGTCATGTCCGCCCTTTCGATGACGCTCTTCACCTGCCCGCGAGCCGATTCGCATCCCCCGGAGCGGTGTGTTCCGCACGGACCGAAGGGCTGTTGGAAAAGGACGTTATGGACGCGGTGCGAAGCCTGTCAACGAATTCATTCCGCAGGACGCTAACCCTGTGGTGAGCACCCCGGGAGGTACGGGTTACCGAGGGTTCACGCCATGCTTCGGTTCGGTTCCGGACTCTTTGGTTCGGGTGAGTTCGGTACGGTTCGGCGCGGTCGTTCCCCGGGGGGGGTGGTCAGGGTCGCCCGGGGGCCGGCGGCTCGGCCGCGGTGCCGGACAACAGATGGGCCAGGTCGGCGAGTTGGGCCCGGCCTGTCACATTGAGCTTGCGGTAGGCGTGTGTGAGGTGCTTCTCCACCGCCCGTGAACTCACCTCGAGCCGCTCGGCGATGTCCTTGTTCGCCTCCCCGGCCGCGGCGAGGGCCGCGACGCGGCGTTCGGCCTTCGTCAGATGTGCGACGGCCGCCGAGCTCCTGCTGCGGGAGAGGTTCCCCAGCTCACGCGCGGCCCGCTCGGCGAGCCAGGTGGCACCACAGCCGTCGGCCTCCTCCTGCGCCCGGCGCAGATGGGTCTCGGCCTCGGCCTGCCCGTCGGCGCCCAGCCGCCGGCCGAGCAGGAGGGCGGTCCTGGCCCGCTCCAGGGCGTTGATGCCGCCTTCCAGGGTCTCGGCGGACTCCCGCAGCAGCGCGATGCCGCGCTCCCCCTCGGCGATGGCTCCCCGGACCCGCTGGGCGCGGCCGATCGCCACCCGGGTGCCCCAGGCGAGGGCGCGTGCGTACTCCTCCTCGATGAGGTCGTGGGCCTGCGCCGTGTTGCCCATCCGGTGGTGCAGCCCGGCCGCCCAGGCGCGCCAGGGGAAGACGGCGGGGTTGCGCCAGTCGGCGCGCTCGGCCGAGCGCCCCCAGTCCAGGAAGTACTCCAGGGCACTCGGCGCGTCACCGCGCATCGCCGCGGTGACGCCGCGCACGAGCTGCAGGGAGGACGGTCGGTAGCCGTGGTCGGCGCCCTCACGGCGGTAGGACAGCAGACGCCGGGTCAGCTCCGGGTCGCGGCTCTCGATGGCGGTCACGACGACGGCGGTCATCGACTGGAGGGTGGCCCACTCGGCGCCGCCCAGGGCGAGCACCTCGTAGGCACGCGCCCGTGCCTCTTCGAGGCGGCCCTGGGCGAGGGCGACGTGCGTGAGCTCGATACCGATCACCGTCTGGGGGACGGTGGCGTTCTCCCGGCGGGCCTGCTCCCGGGCGGTCTCCAGCCAGGGGCCGATCGTCTCGAAGGAGTCCGCCGCGATGAGGCTGTGGGTCAGCAGCGGCAGGGCGGTGTAGGCGTGGTTGGGCGAGGCGGGTTCGTACTGGAGGATCCGGTTGGCCAGCCGGGCCACGTCGGCCGCCCGCATGCCCTGGGCCATGGTGGCGCCGTGCAGGAGCACGGTGACCAGCTCCCGCTCGGCCGCGGTCCGCAGGGACGGGTTCGGTCCCATGGCGCGCAAGCGGTCGGCGCAGCCGGGCAGTTGGCCCGGGCCGCTCACCGCCACGTGCCGCAGCCGGGCTTCGAGCCGCAGCGCCAGATCGCGCTCGGCGCCGCCGAGGCGTTCGGGATCCCCCAGGTCCTCGGCCGTGCGGGCGACGAGTTCGACGGACGGCGGCGGGCAGGAGCCGAGCATCGAGGGCGGGATGCGGGTGGCCGCCATGGCCCGCTGCGCGGCCGACGGGAGCAGCAGCAGGGCCTGCGAGATGTGCCGCATCGCGGCCAGTGGGTCGAATGCCCGCTCGATGGTGGCCAGGTCGACGAGGAGTGTGGCCCGGTCCCCTCCGGTGGGTGAGCTGCCCAGCAGGGCCCGCCGCAGATAGCGGGCGGCGTCCTCGGGCGCACCGCGGCGCAGGGCCGCGTTGGCCGCGGCCCGCAGCACCTCGACCGCCCAGCCGTCCTGGCAGGAGGTGGCGGCGAGGAGCTGCGCCGCGGCCTGCTCGGCGGGGTGGCCGCCGTTGTGCAGGAGCAGGGCGGCGTAGATGTGGATGTCCTCCTGCTCGGCGGGGGTCATCATCTCCTCGACGGCGTCGCGCACGGCCGGGTGGGCGAAGCGGGGTACGGGGCCCTCGGCCAGCAGCCCGAGGCGGGCCAGGCCCCGGACGGCCGCGTCGCGGCCGGTCTCGTCGAGGCCGGCGAGCCTGCCGACGAGCACGGGGTCGGCCGGGTCGTCGAGGACCGCCATCGCCTTGGCCATGTCCCGCACGGGTCCGGGCTGGGAGCGCAGGGCGACGACGAGCCGCTCGCGCAGCGCCGGCAGCCGCAGTCCGTGCACGGCTGCGGCCCGCGCGGCGACGGGCTCGTCCGTCTCGGCGAGGCCCGCCAGGGTCGCGGTGAGGAAGAGGGGGTTGCCGCCGGTGGCCTTGTGGCAGGTGGTGACGAAGGCGGGGTCGCCGGGGCGGCCGAAGCGGGCGGCCACCAGCTCGGCCGTGCCGCGCGCGGACAGCGGGCCGGGGCGCAGCGTGTGCGCCGCGCGGTCGGTGACCTCGTGGACGCGCGGCTCCTCGGCCCGGGTGTCGCCGTCGCGGAGGGTGACGACCACGGTGACGGGCAGCCGCGGCAGTCTTTTGGCCAGCTGGGCGAGCCAGCGCAGCGAGGGCGGGTCGGCCCACTGGAGGTCGTCCACCAGCATCAGCAGCGGTCCGCGCGCGCTGTGGTGGTCCACCAGCGCGAGGAGTTCGCGGTGCGGTTCGGCGTCGACGGCCGCCCCGGTCGCGTCGGCGGGCGGCTCGACGCAGGTCTCGGGGAGCAGGGGTTCCAGGAGTTGGGAGACCACGCCGAACCCGAAGTCCGCCTCGAGCAGGGCTCCGCTCGCGCGCAGGACGGTGGTGCCGCGCGCCTTTGCGAGGGCGGGCAGGGCGCGGAGCAGGGCGCTCTTGCCGACACCGAGGCCACCGGTGACGACGACCAGCGAGCCGCTGCCCTCTACGGCCGCCGCCATCGCCGCCGTGATCAGGTCCAGTTCGCGCCGGCGGTCGAGCAGGGGTGTCATGGTGTCTCCCTCGGTGCGCGCCCGAGGGCGGCGGCCAGCTCCGCACGCCCTGAGATGCCCAACTTGCGGTAAGCCTTGGTCAAGTGCAGTTCGACGGTGCGCAGGGTCACCGAGAGTTCGGCCGCGATGGCGCGGTTGGCCAGGCCGCCCGCGGCCAGGGCGGCGACACGCAGTTCGGCGCCCGTCAGTCCGAGGGACGCCGGGGGCGGTGCGCCGCCGGGGGTACGGGGCGCGCCGGCCGGTGCCCGCCGGGGGCGGGTCGGTGCGGTCCGTCCGCCCTGTGCGGTCTGCTCGGTCTGCCCCGCCTGGTCGCTCTGTTCGCTCCGCCCGGTCCGTTCGGGCGCCGGTGTGTCGTCGAAGAGCAGGGCGTCGATGGTGTCCGAGCCGTTCAGCGGCGTCGTCCCCAGGGCGAGGAGCGCCTGCCGGTACTGCCAGGTGGCGGGGGTCCGGGCCGGGTGGGCGGCGGGTTCGGGCCACGGCCGGCCGGGCCGGCGCCCGGGGCGGGCCGGGTCCCCGGCCCGTGCGCCCACGGTGTGCAGGGCCGTGGTCACCGCGCTCGGCGCGCCCCACGCCAGGGCGAGCCTGCGCTCCTCGGCGAGCAGGGCGATGGCCTGGGCGTCGTCGGTGCGCGGGCCGCGGGCCTGCGCGGCACCCGAACGCCAGGGCAGCAGGGCGGGGTTGGTCACCTGGCGGGCGAGCAGCAGCCGGCCGCATTCCAGGAAGTCCGCGAGCGCCTTGCCGCGCTGCCCGAGGGCCAGCCGCAGCCTGCCCCGGGCGTACAGCAGATGGGCCCAGGCGAGGCCGCCCTCGGCGCCGCCGGGGCGGGCCAGCGCGACGGACCGCTCGGCCCCTTCGAGGTCCCCGCGCTCCAGTTGGACCAGGGCGCGAAAGGCCGCGGGGCCGGGAGCCATGAGGGGGTGCCAGCAGTGCTGCGGGACGGTCTCCCGGGCCCGGTCGAGGGCGGTCACGGCACGGTCGGGGCGGCCCTGGCGCAGTTCCGCCGTGGCGTCGACGAGCAGGGCGAGGCCGGTCACCGCGCGGGCGTCCGACTCCTCGGCACGCACCAGGACGGCGTCCAGGGCGGTGCGTGCCTCGGCGAAGTCGTCGGCGAGGACAAGCGCGTGACAGGCCGCCAGCTGGGTGGTCAGCGGGGTGGTGTCCCGCGCCGACGGGGCGAGAGCGGCACGGGCCAGTGCGCGGGTGCGGTTGATGTCCTGGCCGGCGAGGGCGCCGCGCCAGGCGACGACGCCCGCCTCGGCGGGATCGGTGGGCGAGGTGGACAACGACGGCATGCGCGGCTGGTCCAGCTCGTGCGTCGCACCCTGCTGGCTGTGCTCGGCGAGCCAGTACAGCGCCCGCAGCGCCGCGCGGTCCGTCGGGCGGGTCTCGCTGCGGGCGGCCGCCTGGGCGATCAGCGGCTGCGCCGCGACGACGTCGCCGCGGGCCACGAGCAGTTCGGCGGCGCGGACCCACGAGGGTCCGACGCTGCCGTCGGCCGGGGCGACGAGCAGTGCCTGGCGCAGATGGCGGTCGGCGGCCTCGGGCGAGGTGGGCAGCACCACCGTGCTCAGCTCGATGAGGATGCGCACCCGCAGCGGTGGGCGGACGGGTTCGCGCAGGGCGCGTCGCAGCAGCCGCACCGCTTCCTCGGGGGGTCCGGCGGCGCGCCGCCGGGCGGCTTCCCGGCGCAGGACCTCCACCGCCCAGGGGTGGCCGATGACACGCGCGCCGAGCAGCATCCGGGCCAGTCCGCTGTCGGGAACGGCCGTGCGGTGGGCCCATTCGGCCACGCGCGCGTACAGCTCCTCGCGGCGCTCCGCACCGAGTCCGGCCAGTGCCGCCTCGGCCGCCTTGGGTTCGCCGAAGGCCGGACGGTCCCCGGCCGTCAGCAGGCCGGTGCCGGAGAGCAGTTCCAGGGCGCGGGCCGCGCCGAGGGTCCGCAGCTCCGCCAGAGCGGTGATCATCTCCGGGGTGCAGTGCCGGCCGGCCACCGCGATGACGCGCAGGACGCCGAGGAGCTCCTCGGGCAGGACGCTGAACGTACGGGCCGCCCGGTCCCCGATCGCCTCGGCGGCGGCCTCGGTCAGCTGCGGCAGCCGGTCGGCCGTCGGTGGCCGGCCGTGGCCCGCGAAGCGGCCGATCACCGCGCGCAGGACGGCGGGGTTGCCCTCCACGGCCCGGGACGCCGCTCGGACGAAGGCCGGGTCGGCGGGCTCGGTGAAACCGCGGCCGAGCATCTCGCCCACCCCCGCCGTCGACAGGGGGGCGAGGTGGAGGGTATGACCGGTGACGGCGGGAGCGTCGGCCAGCGGGCACAGCTCGATGCGGTCGTACGGACCACCGGGCAGCGCGTCGCTGCGCGCGGTGAGCAGCATCAGGGGGGCGGAGTCGAGCCTGCGGGCCAGTGCCTGGAGCCAGCGGCGCGAGTACGGGTCCACCCACTGGACGTCGTCGACGACGAGCAGCAGGGGACGGGCACGGGCCGCGGTGAGGAACACCCGGCACAGCTCCACGGTGCGGTCCGTCGGCTCGTCACCCGGCGGGGGCGGTGCGGCGCCCGTACCGGTGGCCGGGGGGAGGGCGGCGAGGAGTTGGGCGACCACACCGTAGCGGAGCCCGGACTCCTCCCACGACGCCTGGGCCGTGGCCACCTCGACCCCGGTCCGGATCGCGAGCTCCGCGGCCCGGCTCAGCAGGGCGCTGCGGCCGCTGCCCGGGACGCCGCGGACCTCGACCGCCGCGGACCGCCCGGAGCGCAGACCGCTGAGCAGCCGGGCGAGGAGCTCCTGCTCCCGCTCCCGCTCGACGAGTTCGCCCTCGGCGAGCCGCGCCGGCGCACCGGCGGAGCCGGGCGCGGGCGGCCGGCGTTCCGGCTTCTCGTCCCGCGAGTACGACACCTGTCTCACCACCGCCGACCTCCTACCGGCCCGGCCGCCGCGGCTGCCGCCCGGGCGGCGTGCCGTACGCGGCGAGTTGGGCGGGCAGGTCGGCGCGGCCGCGCACGTCGAGCTTCCGGTAGACGTTGGTCAGGTGCATCTCCACCGTGCGGGGGGTGACGAACAGTGCCTCGGCGATCTCCCTGTTGCTGACGCCGCCCTTGGCCAGCACGGCGATCTTGCGTTCGCTGTCGGTGAGGGAGTCGACGGGGCTGGACGCGAGCTGCGGCATCCGGCCGCCCGCGGTGACGAGCAGCTTGCGCGCCCGCTCGCTGAGCATGGGATAGCCGCAGCGGGTGGCGAGTTCGATCGCCTGCCGCAGATGGCGGCGCGCGCCCCGGGCGTCGTCGTGGTGCAGCAGTTCGCAGCCGAGTTGGTAGGCGGCCTTGGCGTGCTCCAGCCGGGCCGGGGAGCCGGCGAGGACGTCCACGGCCTCGGCGAGCAGGTCCAGCCGGGCGCGGCCCTCGGCGACGATGCCCGCGCCGAGCAGGCCGAGCCCCTGTGCGCGGGGGGTGTCCCAGCGCCGGACCCAGGGTGCGGTCCGGGCGACGAGGTCGGCGGCTTCGCCGGTGCGGCCCAGGCCGACGAGCGTGTGGGTGGCGGGCAGCCACCAGGGGGCGAGGACGGGGTTGGTCACCCCGGCCTCCTCCAGGCTTCGTCCGCAGCGCAGCCATGCCTCCAGTGCGCCGTCGAGGTCACCGCGCTCCCGTCGGGCGCGGCCCTTGGCGTAGAGGTAGTGGTGCCACTCCCAGATGTGCCGCTCCAGCCCGGGCCGGGCGGCGCGGTCGAGCGCGGCCTCGGCCCGCTCGGTGCGGCCCTGGGAGAGCAGCACGGTGCCGAGCGCGATGTACGCGAGGGGGGCGCCGGGGGCCCGTTCGCCCTGTTCGGCGAATTCGACGGCGGTCCGGGCGTCCTCGGCGGCGGCGGCCACGTCGCCCGCGCCGTGCCGGACGAGGGACCGTCCGGCGAGGGCGCCGAGGTGCAACCACGGTTCGTGGCGTGCGCGGCTGCCGGTCAGTGAGCGGTCCAGCCCCGCCAGTGCCTCGTCGACCTCGTCGGCGAGGGCGAGGACCAGGGAGGATCCGAGCACCCACCAGCCGCCGGGTGCGGACTCCTGGACCCGCAGTGAGCGCCGGGCCAGCGCCGCCGCCTCGTGGGCGGGCCGGCCGTCGAGCGCGGCGAAGCCGCTGAGGGCGGAGAGCAGTTGCCGCTCGGCCGGGCTGTCCCCCGCCGGTGCGGCGGGGGACGCGCCGGTCCGCTCACGGACCGCGGCCATCGCGCCCTTCTCGTTCACGGCGGTGACCAGCAGGGCGGAGGTGACGGAGGTGAGCAGCTCCCGGTCGGCGGGGGTGGGGTCCTCTCCCAGTTCGGCGGTCAGCGCGTCGAGGGTGCGGCCCAGCACCCGGATCGCCTCGGGGGCGCTGCGGCTGCCGAGGGCCGTCATCCCGTACTCCACGGCGATGGGCGCGCGGTCCCGGGCGGTTCTCGCGTCGCCGAGGGCCTGGCGCAGATGCCACAGCGCCATGGCGGGTGCCACCTGGGCCGAGGCCCGGGCCAGTTCGATCCGTACGTCCTTGCGCTGGTCCTCGGTGAGTTCGGCGGCCAGGGCCCGCTGGAGGTACCGCACCGAGGCCCGGGAGGTGGTGGTGCGCGCGGGTGCCTCGGCGGCGGCGTCGCGGAGCACGGCGAGCATCCACGGCTCGGTCAGCTCCTTGAGCAGGACCAGTTGGTCGGCGACCTCCCAGGCGGGTCGTCCGGCGTCGTTGAGCACCCGGGCCGCGCGGGCGCGCAGCCATTCCAGCTTGGGGGCCGCGAGGCCGTCGAGCACCGCCGAGCGCACCGCGTCGCACATGGCGCCGGTCGTGCCGGGCGCGATGACATCGTTGCGCCGCAGGGCGTCGAGGGCGGAGGTCATGCGTTTGAGGGGCACCCCGGAGAGGGCGCTGAGGGGTTCGGCGTCGTCGCGCCCGAGGACGGCCAGCGCCCGGGCCACCTGCCGCACGTGGTGGGGCTGGCCGGCCAGATAGGCCGGGACCCCGGCGGCGACGACGCGCTGGCCCACCATTTCGAGTTGGTGCAGCCCGCCGGTGTCGGGGCGGACCCCGGCCTCGCGCAGCCCGGCGAGCAGCCGGTGGAGGAGTTGGGGGTTGCCCCCGGAGAGTTCGGCGCAGCGTCGAACGAAGCGCTCGTCGGGCGGTCCGGCCAGGGCGCGGGTGACCAGGCGGGCGGTCTCGTCATCGCCCAGCGGGCCGAGTTCCAGCAGGTCGCAGCGGTCCTGGGCGAGGATCTCGCCGAGCATCGGCGCCCCGGGCCCGCCGCATTCGGTGCGTTGGGCGAACAGGACCAGCAGCGGCCGGCCGGCCGACCGGCGGAGCACGAAGTCCACGCATTTGAGGGAGGCCTCGTCGCACCACTGCGCGTCGTCCAGGACGAGCGCGAGGGGGCCGGCGGCCAGCAGGGCCACGGCGTGTCCGTAGAGCCGTCGCTGGGCGGCGTAGGCGAGGCAGGCGGCGGAGGTGGCGGCGGGGGCCGTGGCCCGGGCGCGGGGCGCGGGGCGGGCGGGGGCCGGGGTGGGTGCCGCCCCGAGGAGTTCGTGCGCGGCCTGGTACGGCCGGGGCCGTACGGCGCTCTCGCGGCCGGTGAAGGAGCGGACGGCCATGCCGTCGGAGCGCAGTTGTTCGGTGAGGGAGGACAGCAGGCTGGTCCGGCCGATTCCGGCGGGTCCGCGGACGAGAACCGCCCGCGCGGCGCCGTCGCGTGCCTTAGCGGCGTGCCGTGCCAAGTCGTTCAGCTCGGTGGATCGGCCGACCAGGAGCCGGGTGGCGCCGTGACCTATACCGCTGCTGACCGCCACGCGTTCTCTCTTTCGTGAAGCCACACTCGACCTCTGGTGATCCGATGTGACGGAAGAACAGCTCCGATGAACCGACTTGCACGATCAAGATCGGAATCGACGGTAACAGGACGGGTCATGGTCACCCACCACATTTCAGCCAGAATGGCGACTATGCATGGCCAACGCTGGACGGTCTGTTCCCGGCCGCCTACAGGGTGTGCCCGCGCGTCCGCCTGGCATCGAACAGCCGCACGACGCGGGGGTGATTGAACCGAAAATGCACGTCGCCCCCGGACATGTCATCCGGCCTCCACCCGACTCCTGTAGCCTGCCGCGTTCCGCCCCGGCGGCTCCCGCCCACCTCGGACCGGTCTTGATGGAATCTTGACGTCCGAAGGTACTCACGCCGCTGCCCGCGCCGCGCGCCTGACCGGCCATCATGTGCCCCTTCGGCGGTGTCGAAGGCGCGCGGGTCCGCGCGCGCCTCCAGCGAGAGCACCGCGAGGGCCATGGTTCTTCCCACGGAGCCGGCCGGGGAGCGGATTTCGGACGCGATGCGGAGCGCTCGTCAGCCCCGCGCCGCGTCCTCCCACGGCCAGCGGGCGTGCCGCCCGGCCTCCAGCAGCGGGATCATCCGGAAGGCGGCGTCGGTGAGGCCGCCGAGCGCGTGCCGGTTGCCGCTGCCCGACGGCATGGCGCCGGGGCGGTAGCCCGCCATGTTCCACATGTAGACCGGCACGTCACCGGGGATCAGATCGTCGATCCGCGTCTCGGGCAGCCCGCCGTGGTTCGCGCAGTTCGACGGCAGCCAGCCGGGGCGGGTCTGTTCGTCCGTCACCACGACCACCCGGTCGTGCCGGTCGTAGTGCTTCTTCACGGCCGTCGGGATGTCCGTGCCGTCGATTCGGCCGAACTCCCCGACGAGCCGGAGCATGCTGCCGCCCTTCGGCACCCGCACCTCCGCGCTGCGCATCCCGAACTCGACCAGCGTGGGGTTCTCGGCCCGCAGCGCCAGCCCGGCACCGAAGACGGCGGCCTGCTCGGCGAGCGTGATGTCGGACCGGTTCGGCGTGGAGTACCAGGCGCCGGGGAACATCGACGGCGACCGGTCGACGAGGATCAGCGTCCGGCCGGACAGCGCGGGCAGGTTGGCGAGCGAGGCGTCGAGGGCCCGCTCCAGGCCGTGTGCCCAGCGCAGCGACTCCGTGTGCTTGTACGCCGCCCAGAACCGGAAGGGCAGCATCCGGGACGTGGCGATCTGCTCGGGGTCGCGCAGGCGCGCCACGATCCGCTCCGCGACCTCGTCACCGACCCCGGCCTCGTCGAAGTTGCGGAGGTTGCGGACGAGGGCCATGAGCCCCATGGAGGGGATGACGGACTCCCACGCGGCGGCGTCCATCGGCCCCTGCAGCCAGCCCGCGAGGGCCTCCCACGTCATGCCCGCGCCGTCGAGCGGATTGCCCTCCCCCGCGTCCAGGAGCAGCTTCCGCCGGCTCTCCACCGGCACGGCCATCAGCTCGGCGCGCTTGCGCAGCGTCGTCAGCGACGCGGGGATCGCCTGGTCACGGCCCTTGCGGCGGTCGAGGGCGTGCCGGAACAGCTCGCCCTGCCAGGGCTTGTCGGCGGCGGGCGCGGGGTGCACGAGGTTGAGGACGTCGCCGAAGCGGTAGCCCTTGGAGTCCGTGTCGTACTTCAGCAGCGCGCGCTCGGTGTACAGGCGCCGGACGGCGTCGGCGATGCCGCGCTTGACGGGCTTGGGCAGATTCCGCCCGTACCGGCTCGTCCAGTAGCCGAGCAACTCGCCCGGCTCGTCCGCCCGCTGGAGCACCGCGTCGACCGCTTGCCGCGAATACCCCGGGGCCTGCCGGCGGATCCGCTCGGCGGTGAACTCGGCGGCGCCGACGAGGGCTGCGGTGCGCATATTGCCGGGGCCCCGCAGCCAGCGCAGGAAGTCCACGGTCCACCCGGGGTCCGCCATGGCCAGCTCGCGGACGAGCCGGGCGTAGCGGTCGTCCCGCTCGTCGGCCTTCTCGTAGAAGGTGTCGGTGCCGACGAGATTGCCGACGGCGAGGAGGAAGAGCTCGCTCTTCGCCGTGCGCGCGTACCCCGCGGCTCCTTCGTAGGTGCGCGTGGAGGGGCTCTGTTCGCTGACGACCGGCGAGGTCGCGGCGGGCCGGGTGGTGCGGGTGTTGAAGCGTGCCATGAAAAATCCCCCCACGGCAGAGAGGAGGCCCCAGGCAGCGGGGCCCGGCGGTATCCCGCCGGGCCCCGCTGTCGTGCCTCCCGAGATCAAGGACGGGGCCGGCGCTTTCACCACAAGAAGGAACCGGACCCTGCGCACCGGGAGGTGCGTATCGAGTCGAGGTGTCCAGAGATCAAGGTCGGCGATCGTGACAAAGCGCTCTGGGCCGCTGAGCTACCGGTGTCCGAACACACCGACCGGGATTCGAACCCGGGTCTCTCTCTAGGAAGGAGAAGTAACGATCACCTGTCGCACCTGGACGGATACCACTGTAACGGCGGACGCCGAGGGCGCAACGGCATTTGTTCCCGGGCCCGTTACGGGCGGTATCGGGTCGGCTCAGCGGATCGGCACGCCGGAGACGGCGCGGGCGATCACCAATCGCTGGATCTCACTCGTTCCCTCAAAAATGGTGTAAATGGCTGCATCGCGGTGCATCCGCTCCACCGGGTACTCCCGCGTATAGCCGTTCCCGCCCAGGATCTGCATGGCCTGGGCCGTGACCGTCTTCGCCGCCTCCCCCGCGAAGAGCTTCGACATCGAGCCCTCCGCCGAGGTGAAGGGCTTGCCCGTGGCGGCCATCCAGGAGGCGCGCCAGACCAGCAGCCGGGCCGCGTCGATCCGGGTGCGCATGTCGGCGAGCTGGAAGGCGACGCCCTGGTTGTCGATGATCGGGCGGCCGAACTGGACGCGGGTGCGGGCGTAGTCGAGGGCGACCTCGTACGCGGCGCGGGCGATGCCCACGGCCTGGGCGCCGACCGCCGGGCGGGAGGCCTCGAAGGTGGCCATCGCGGCGTTCCGGCCGCGCTCGCCGCCCTGCGCGGCGCGTTCGCGGGCCCGGGCCAGGCGCTCGTCGAGCTTCTCCTTCCCACCCAGCAGACAGTGGCCGGGGACCCGGACACCGTCGAGGACGACCTCGGCGGTGTGGGACGCGCGGATGCCGTGCTTCTTGAATTTCTGCCCCTGGGACAGCCCCGGGGTGTTCGGCGGGACGATGAAGGAGGCGTGGCCGCGGGAGCCGAGCGCGGGGTCGACCACCGCGACGACGACGTGGACGTCGGCGATGCCGCCATTGGTCGCCCAGGTCTTGGTGCCGGTCAGCACCCATTCGTCCGTGGCCTCGGCATAGACGGCCCGGGTGCGCATGGCGGCGACGTCCGAGCCCGCGTCGGGCTCGGAGGAGCAGAAGGCCGCGAGCTTCACATCGTTCGCGTCTCCGTACATCTGGGGCACCCAGGTGCCGATCTGCTCGTCCGTGCCGTTGGTGAAGACACCGATCGCGGCGAGACCCGTACCGGCGATCGCGAGGCCGAGACCCGCGTCACCCCAGAAGAGCTCCTCCAGGGTCATGGGGATGCCGAGCCCCGTGGGGTCGAGAAACTGCTGCGCGTAAAAATCCAGCGAATACAGACCGATCTTCGCCGCTTCCCGGATGACGGGCCAGGGGGTCTCCTCGCGCTCGTCCCACTCGGCGGCGGCCGGGCGCATCACATCGGCCGCGAAGCCGTGGATCCAGTCACGGACGCCCACTTGATCCTCGTTCAGCTCCATGGTGAACTCCGCCATGACCCCTCCAACGCGATCGTTACTCCCGGTAACGCGAGTCTGTTACCCGCCAGTAGGTGTGTCAACTCCCTCGCCCCTCGGATCCGCTGCGTGGTGCGGGTGTTACGTTGCGCAGGCGTTACAGAAGCACGGGGGCGGGGAGGCACGTCATATGGAAACCACTCAGCGGGACGATCAGCAGCGGGCGGCGGAGCAGCGGCGCAGGGAATTGCTGGAGGCTGCGGACCGGGTGGTGCTGCGGGACGGTCCGGGGGCGTCGATGAACGCCATCGCGGCCGAGGCGGGGATCACCAAGCCGATCCTCTACCGCCACTTCGGGGACAAGGGAGGGCTCTACCGGGCCCTGGCCGTACGGCACACGGACGGGCTGCTGGACGGGCTGCGCTCGGCGCTGGACGCGCCGGTGGCCCGCCGCGAGCGGGTCGAGTCGACGCTCGACGCCTATCTCGCGGCAATAGAGGCCCGCCCCCAGGTGTACCGGTTCCTGATGCACCCGGCCGAGGAGGGACAGTCCTCGGAGCAGGGCTTCGACGTGGGGCGGCACTCCGCTCCCCTGCTGCGGCGGATGGGCGAGGAGCTGGCCCGGGTGATCGCCGAGCGGGTCGACCTCGGGCCGGGCGGCGAGGACCTCGCGCGCGCCTGGGGCCACGGGATCGTCGGCATGATGCACGCGGCCGGCGACTGGTGGCTGCGCGAGCAGCCGTTCCCGCGCGCCCAGCTGGTGCGGCACCTGACGGATCTGCTGTGGGGCCGGCTGGCCGTGGCGGGCGACCGCTCGGACGGTCCCGGCTTCTGACCGCCGGGGGCCGGGGAGCCTACGCCTCGGTGCGTACGGATCCGGGGCGGCCGGGGCGGACGGAGTCGGTACCGACGGACGGGTTCGCCGTCGCGTTCCAGGCCGATTCCGCCGCGCCCGGCTCCCACCACGGCGCACGCCGCGCGGCCCGCAGGGCGCGGCGGCGGCGCAGCCCGGTCACGTGGTCGATGTAGAGCCCGCCGTCGAGGTGGTCGCACTCGTGCTGCAGACAGCGGGCGAAGAAGCCGGTGCCGCTGACGCGGGTGGGCGAGCCGTCGGCGGTGAAGCCCTCCACGACGGCGTGGTCGAAGCGCGGGGTGCCGGTTTCGAGGCCGGGCAGCGAGAGACAGCCCTCGGGACCGGGGTAGACGTCGCCGTCGGCCGTGACCAGCCGCGGATTGACGAGGTGGCCGAGGTGGCGGCGGTCCTCGTCGTCGGGGCAGTCGTAGACGAAGACGCGCAAGGGGACGCCGATCTGGTTCGCGGCGAGGCCCACGCCCCGGGCCGCGTACATCGTCGCGTACATGTCCTCGATGAGTTTCGCGAGCTCCGCGCCGAAGTCCGTGACCTCCTCGCAGGGGGTGCGCAGGCCTTGATCGCCAAGCAGCCGCAGGGGTCGTACGTGTCCGGAGCTGCCGGGGATGAGACCTTTTCGCATCCCCCCAGCCTACGTTCCGCGGACGGCGGGTTCGGGCCCGCGGCGGGATCTCGATAGGCTGCACCCCGACCGAAGCCTCCCGGCTGGCGATTCGGCGCGGAGGGGGCGTTCCACCGGCGGACCAGGGACAGGCGCGGCGCCGGATGCAAGGAGGATCTAGGACGATGGCAGGCAACACGGGGCCGCTGTCGCCGCGGGCCAAGCTGGCCGTGACGGCGGGCAAGGCTGCTGCGGCGGTGTCGCGAGCCGCGGGCCGCGGCAGCGGATCAGTGATCGGTGGAAAGGTCGCGCTCAAGCTCGACCCCGATCTGCTGGCGCGGCTGGCGACCCACCTGGACGTGGTCCTGGTGTCGGCGACGAACGGCAAGACGACCACGACCCGACTGATCGCCGAGGCACTGCGGGCCAGCGGCCCGGTGGTGTCCAACGCGCTGGGCGCGAACATGCCCGCGGGCATCACCTCCGCCCTGGCCGGTGGCTCGGACGCGCGCTACGGCGTGATCGAGGTGGACGAGAAGTACCTGGCGGGAGTCGCCCGGGATGTCTCGCCCAAGGCCATAGCGCTGCTGAACCTCTCGCGTGACCAGCTCGACCGCGCCGCGGAGACGCGGATGCTCGCCGAGAAGTGGCGCGAGGGCCTGGCGGGCACGAAGGCCGTGGTGATCGCCAACGCCGACGACCCGCTGATCGTATGGGCCGCTTCCTCCTCGCCGAACGTGGTGTGGGTGGCGGCCGGTCAGGAGTGGAAGGACGACGCCTGGTCGTGCCCGTCGTGCGGTGGCGTCATGCAGCGCCCGGGCGACGACTGGTTCTGCGGCGAGTGCGGCTTCCGTCGCCCGACCCCGAGCTGGGCGCTGTCGGGCGACTACGTCCTCGACCCGCACGGCAGCGCGTGGCCCATCCACCTTCAGCTGCCGGGCCGGGCCAACAAGGCGAACGCCACCACGTCGGCGGCCGTCGCGGCCACCTTCGGGGTGCCGCCGCAGGTGGCCCTGGAGCGGATGTACCAGGTGCAGGCGGTCGCGGGCCGGTTCGACGTGGTCACCTACATGAACCGCGAGATCCGGCTGCTGCTGGCGAAGAACCCGGCCGGCTGGCTGGAGACGTTCTCGCTGATCGACGGCCCGCCCGCACCGGTGATCCTGTCGGTGAACGCACGGGGTGCCGACGGCACGGACACCTCCTGGCTGTGGGACGTGGACTACCCGCGGCTCGCGGGGCACCCGATCTTCGTGATCGGTGACCGCAAGCTGGACCTCGCGGTGCGACTGGAGGTCGCGGGCCTGGACTTCCGGGTCTGCGAGAGCGTCGACGAGGCGGTGGCGGCGGCGCCGCCCGGCCGGATCGAGCTGATCGCCAACTACACCGCGTTCCAGGACGTCCGCCGCCGCGTCGGCAACTGACCCCACTCAGGACTGAGGATTGTGAGCATGAGCCAGAACAGTCTGCGTTTGGTGTGGGTCTACCCCGACCTGCTCAGCACCTACGGCGACCAGGGCAACGCCCTGGTCCTGGAGCGGCGCGCGCTGCAGCGCCGCCTCGATGTCCAGCGCGTGGACGTACGGTCCGACCAGCCCATCCCCACCTCCGGGGACATCTATCTGATCGGTGGCGGTGAGGACCGGCCGCAGCGGCTGGCGGCCGAGCGGCTGCGCCGCGACGGCGGTCTGAACCGGGCTGTCGCCAACGGCGCGATCGTCTTCTCGGTCTGCGCCGGCTACCAGATCCTGGGCCACGAGTTCATCAACGACCTCGGCCAGCGCGAGCAGGGCCTGGGTCTGCTGGACGTCGTCAGCACCCGCGGTGAGGGCGACCGGTGCGTCGGCGACGTGCTGGCCGACATCGACGCGCCGCTCGGTCTGCCGCCCCTGACCGGTTTCGAGAACCACCAGGGCGTCACCCACCTCGGCCCGACCGCCCGCCCCTTCGCCCGGGTGCGGTTCGGCCAGGGCAACGGCACGGGTGACGGCACCGAGGGCGCGTACAACGAGACGGTCTTCGGTACGTACATGCACGGCCCGGTCATGGCCCGCAACCCGCACATCGCGGACCTGCTGATCAAGCTGGCCCTGGACGTCAACGCCCTGCCGCCGGTCGACGACCGGTGGTACGACGCGCTGCGCGCCGAGCGGATCGCGGCGGCCAGCCAGCCCGCGTAACGGCACGACCGTCGTGCGGGCCCCGCGAGGGCCCGCACGGCGACCGCATGATGGATGGTCGCGGCCCCCGTCACCCCTCGCTAGTAGGGTGACGGGGATCCAGCCGGACGACGGGGTCCGGCCTCAAGGCCCCTGTTGCGAAGGTTCCCTGTCATGCGCATTGGTGTACTCACCTCCGGCGGCGACTGCCCCGGACTCAACGCCGTCATCAGGTCCGTCGTGCACCGAGCCGTCGTCGACCACGGCGACGAGGTCATCGGCTTCCACGACGGCTGGCGGGGTCTGCTGGAAGCGGACTACCGCAAGCTCGACCTGGACGCGGTGGGCGGCATCCTGGCCCTCGGCGGCACGATCCTCGGCTCCTCCCGGGTCCAGCCCGCCCAGTTGCGCGACGGCGTCGAGCGGGCCAAGGGGCATGTGGCCGAGCTCGGTCTGGACGCCGTCATCCCGATCGGCGGCGAGGGCACGCTGAAGGCGGCCCGGCTGCTCTCGGACGCCGGACTGCCCATCGTGGGCGTCCCCAAGACCATCGACAACGACATCGCGTCGACCGATGTGACCTTCGGCTTCGACACGGCCGTGGGCGTGGCCACGGAGGCCCTGGACCGGCTCAAGACCACCGCCGAGTCACACCAGCGGGTGCTGATCGTCGAGGTGATGGGACGGCACACCGGCTGGATCGCCCTGCACTCGGGCATGGCCGCGGGCGCGCACGCCATCGTCGTGCCGGAGCGCCCCTTCGACATCGACGAGCTGACGAAGGTGGTCGGGCAGCGCTTCGACGCGGGCAAGCGGTTCGCGATCGTGGTGGTCGCGGAGGGCGCCAAGCCCCGCGAGGGCACGATGGCCTTCGATGTCGGCGCCACGGACGTCTACGGCCACGAGCGGTTCGCCGGTGTGGCCCGGCAGCTGGCCGTCGAGCTGGAGGAGCGCCTGGGCAAGGAGGCCCGGCCGGTGATCCTCGGCCATGTGCAGCGCGGCGGTACGCCCACGGCCTACGACCGGGTGCTGGCGACGCGCTTCGGCTGGCACGCGGTGGAGGCCGCGCACCGGGGAGCGTTCGGGATGATGACCGCCCTGCGCGGGACGGACATCACGCTGGTGCCGCTGGCGGCGGCCGTCGAGCATTTGAAGACCGTGCCGCAGGAGCGGTACTCCGAGGTCGAGTGCGTGCTGTGAGCTGACCCTCACGCCTTTCCCGGCGGTTCCCCGGCAGTTCACGGGGCCTGCGCGCGGAGCCGCCCCCGGCCGGAGTCGCGGCCGGGGGCGGCTCTACTCTGGTCCCGGCGCATTGGTGCGAAATGGGAGAGAGCGGATGGATCACAGCGGGCACGGCATGATGATGGATCTGCCGCCGTTCACCCTGGGACGGGGTCTGGAGTTCAGCGGCGATCCGTTCTTCATGATCAGCTGCTTGCTGGGGCTGGGCCTGTACGGCTGGGCCGTGGTGCGACTGCGGCGGCGGGGTGACGCGTGGCCGGTCGGCCGTACGGTCGCCTTCGTGCTCGGTGTGCTGACGGTCGCGCTGGTGATGTGCACCAAGCTCAACGAGTACGGCATGGTCATGTTCAGCGTGCACATGGTCCAGCACATGGTCATCAGCATGCTCTCGCCGATCCTGATCCTGCTCGGTGCCCCGGTGACGCTGACCCTGCGGGCACTGCCGGCGGCGGGGCGCGGGCGCAAGGGGCCGCGCGAGTGGCTGGTCGCGCTGCTGCACAGCCGCTACATGCGGATCATCACGCACCCGGCGTTCACGATCCCGCTGTTCATCGCGAGCCTGTACGCCTTGTACTTCACCCCGCTCTTCGACTTCCTGATGGGGAGCAAGACGGGGCACATCGCGATGATGGTGCACTTCCTCGCCGTGGGTCTGGTGTTCTTCTGGCCGATCATGGGCGTCGACCCGGGTCCGCACCGGCCGGGATACGTGATGCGGATGCTGGAGCTGTTCGCCGGCATGCCCTTCCACGCCTTCTTCGGCATCGCGCTGATGATGGCCTCGGAGCCGATGATCGGCACGTACACGAACCCGCCGGCCTCGCTGGGCATCGATCCGCTGTCGGACCAGCAGGCGGGCGGCGGCATCGCCTGGGCGTTCAGCGAGATCCCCTCGGTCGTGGTGCTGATCGCGTTGGTGTACCAGTGGTACCGCTCCGACCAGCGCCAGGCGCGGCGCACGGACCGGACGGCGGACCGGGACGGTGACAAGGAGCTGGCGGCCTACAACGCCTATCTGGCCTCGCTCCGCACACGGGAGCAGTGAGCCGCCGGCGACAGCGGTATGGCGGTACGGACCGCGGCCGGGAGACGATGGTCTCCTGGCCGCGGTCCGCGCGTTCACGCCTGTCGGTTTCGACGTCGGGGCCGCCGTGAGGAGGTGCGGGGCATGCCCGGATCGACGAAGACGATGGCGGGAATGACGGTGGGCGGTCTGGTCGTGGTGACCGCCTATTCGGTGACCCTCGGCAGCAATGGCTGGCTGTGGTTCACCTGGGTGGTGCTGATGCTGGTGACGCTGGGGGCACTGGCGGCGCGGGGGTCGTGAGAGGGGGCGCCCCGGGCCCTAGAACCGGAAGACGTCTCCGGTCGCGGACTCGAGGGCGCAGGCGTTGGGGAAGGTCTTGCGCCAGTTGACGACACGGCCGTGCCAGGTGCCGTCGGCGCCGGCGGTGACCGGGTCGTACTCGCGCGTGCACAGGTGGCGGTCGCCGGTCAGGGCGCCGGGGTCGCCGTGGGCCCGCTTCAGGCTCGCGCAGGCCTCGCGCGCGTGGGGGTGGTGGCCCGGGCCCGGGCAGGACAGCCGGACGCCGCGGATCCAGGTGTCCCGGGAACCGGAGACGGTCAGGAAGAGCCGCCCCTGACCCGGCTCGTCGGCGTCCGCCGGGGCCAGGGGGAGGACGGTCAGCGCGGCGGCCGTCGCCACGACCACGGCGGTACGTACGGACATCGGTGCCTCCTGCGGGCGCGGGCGCGGGGGTGCCCCCGTCCAGGCCACCCGCCCGGCTCCGTGAGGGCAAGCGGCCGCACCGGCCGGTAGGCCGGGTGGCGGCGCGCGATCACCCGGTCGGCGGCCGTGTCACGGCCCACCGGCAGCGCCGTCTCCCGGAGCCGCTCCGCGCGAAGGCAGCGGAGGGACTGTGCGAATCCCGCGAAAAAGGCATGGCCGAATATCGACCCGCCCCGTACGCTCGGCGCTCCGTAATGATCATCGCAAGGGAACCATGACAAGGAATCGCATATGAGCGCCCGGCTGCGCGGCATCGCCAAGGAGACCGAGGAGATCGTCGCGACCGGTGGCTACACCAGCCCCGCCGGCCGGACCGTCGGCCTCACGGAGGCGATCGGCCGGGCGGTACGGGGGACCCGGCTGTACGGGCCGGAGCCGGTGGCTGTGCCGGAGCCGGGCGCCGGGGCGGCGGGGGCGGCGACGGTGTTCGAGGTGACCGCCGAGGGCAGCCTGGACGCCGCGCGGCGGATGGCGGCCGACGGCACGGTCGCGGTGCTCAACTTCGCCTCCGCCCGCAATCCCGGGGGCGGCTACCTCAATGGCGCGCAAGCTCAGGAGGAGGCGCTGTGCCGCGGCTCGGCGCTCTATACGTGCCTGCGGGAGGTACCGGAGTTCTACGCCGCGCACCGGGCCGACCCCAGCCCCTTCTACAGCCACCGCGTCATCCACTCCCCCGGCGTGCCGGTGTTCCGCGACGACCGGGGCACCCTGCTGGAGACGTCCTTCACCGCGGGGTTCCTCACCTCCCCCGCCCCCAACGCGGGGGTGATCGCCCGCCGGGAGCCGGAGCTCACCGCGCGCGTCCCGGCGACCCTGGCCACCCGGGCCGGGCGGGTGCTGGAGGTGGCGGCGGCGCACGGCTACCGCCGGCTGGTGCTCGGCGCCTGGGGCTGCGGGGTCTTCCGGAACGACCCGGCCCACGTCGCGGCCGCCTTCCACGGCCATCTGACCGGGGAGGGCCGCTTCGCGGGACGCTTCGAGCACGTCGTCTTCGGCGTTCTGGACCGCACCCCCGACTCCCCGACCAGGGCGGCCTTCGCGAGGGTCTTCGCTTTGCGGGGGCACTGACGCCTCCGGAGGAACGAACCGGGCCCCGGACTCCCCTCGTCCTGAGGGGAGCCCGGGGCCCGGTCTCATGTGGTCGTCGCCCGCCTTACTTGGCGGCGGCGGCCTTCGGCGGCTCGGGGGTGGCGTGCGGGGCGCACGTCACGTCCTTGGCGTCGAGCTTGCCGTCGATCAGGTAGGCGTCCACCCGGTCGTTGATGCACGGGTTGACCAGGCCGACGACACCGTGCGAACCGGCGCCCTTCTCGGTGATCAGACGCGAACCCTTGAAGCGCTTGTGCAGCTCGACCGCGCCCACGTACGGCGTGGCGGCGTCATGGGTGCTCTGGACGATGAGCGTCTGCGGCAGGCCCTTGTGCGTGGCGACCTCGAGCGGGGTGCCCTGCTTGGACTTCCACGTGGCACACGGCAGGTTCATCCAGGCGTTCGCCCAGGTCATGAACGGCGCCTGCTGGTGGATCCGGGTGTTGTCCCGGTCCCACTTCTTCCAGCTGGTGGGCCACTTGGCGTCGGCGCACTCGACCGCGGTGTAGACGGCGTTGCCGTTCTCCTTGGCCGCGTTGCCGACGGTGTCGGACAGGTCCGGGCCCGCCGCCTCGACCAATGCCTTCTCGTCACCGGCGAGGTACTTGCTCCAGGTCTCGGCGACCGGGACCCACGCGGAGTCGTAGTACGCCGCGTCCTGGAAGAAGCTGATCAGCTCGGCCGGGCCGACGACCCCGCCGATGGGCTTCTTCTTGGCGGAGGCGCGCAGCTTCTCCCACTGCTTGAGGACCTTGGCCTGGGTGTTGCCGAGGTGGAAGGTGCCGTCGTGCTTGGCGACCCACTTCGTCCAGTCCTTGAAGCGGCCCTCGAAGGCGACGTCCTGCTCGAGGTTGGCCTCGTACCAGATGTTGTCCTGCGCGGGGTTGACGACGCTGTCGACGACCATGCGGCGGACGTGGCCCGGGAAGAGCGTGCCGTAGACGGCGCCGAGGTAGGTGCCGTAGGAGACGCCCAGGAAGTTGAGCTTCTTCTCACCGAGGGCGGCGCGGACGACGTCCACGTCACGGGCGGTGTTCATCGTGGTGAGGTGCGGGAGCAGCTTGCCGCTGCGCTCGTGGCAGCCGTCGGCGTACTCCTTGGCCTTCTTGCGCTGGGCGCGCTTGTCGGCCTCGCTGTCGGGCACCGGGTCGGCCTTGGGGGCCGACACGAACTTCTGCGGGTCAGTGCAGGAGATCGGGGCGGAGTGGCCCACGCCGCGCGGGTCGAAGCCGACGAAGTCGTACGCCTTCGACGTCTTGGTCCACAGCGGGTTCTTGGTCGTGACCCGCCGCGGGAACTTCATGCCGGAGCCGCCGGGGCCGCCGGGGTTGTACAGGAGGGCGCCCTGGCGCTCGCCCGCCTTGCCGGTCGAACGGACCCGGTCCACCGCGATCTCGATGGTGCGGCCGTTCGGCTTGGTGTAGTCGACGGGGACGGTGACGAAGCCGCACTGGATCGGCTTCTCCAGGCCCCAGGCGGCAGGACAGTCCTGCCACTTGATGCCCTTCTTCGCCGCCTTGGCGGCGGCGATCTGCACGCCCTTCGCCTCGGCCGCGCCGCCCGGTACCCGCTCGCCGGCGTCGGCCGCCGGTGCGGCCAGGAGCCCGGCGACGAGTGCGGCCGTCACCGCGGTGCCGGCCGCACCGAATATTGCTGTAGGTCTCACGTGGTTTTCCCCCTGCTGATGCGCCGCGTACGCGCGACGATGATCACGGAGCTGCAGGGGGATCCTTTCGCCTCCATTGCCACAAAGGACAGGTCGCACGGACGTTCTTTACTAATCTGTAAGGATGACGAAACCCGGGGTGGCACCTGTGGCGCCGACGGCCCCTGGTTCACCAAAACGCCCTTACCCCGCCATCTCCGTCGAAGACGGCCGTAACTCCCGCGTCCAGCAGCCTTCGTAGCCGCAGCGCGTCCGGGGCCACCGCGCTCACGACGACGGCGGGGCCGGCGAGCGGGGTGAGCGCGGCGGTCGTACCGAGGAGGCGGGGCCGCACCGGGTGTTCCTCGAAGGCCGGGTCCACGACGAGGAGTTGTCCGACGGCCCGGTGTCCGCCCAGCACGGCGCCTCCGTCCCAGCCGGGCACCCCGGGCCCGTAATTCAGCTCCTGGTCGAACAGCGGGCGGCCGGCGCGGCGCACGGTCAGCCGGGCGGCCAGCCGTCCGGGGTCCTCGCCCACGCGGCCGAGCACCTGCTCCTCGCGGAGCACCAGCCGGGCCGTCGGGGCGAGTTCGACGCGGGTGGTCGTCCGCAGGTCGCTGCCCCGGGCGGAGATCAGCTGTTCGGGGAGCCAGCGCAGCGTGGCGCCGTCACCGACGTGGATCCGGGTGTCGTACGCGGCGGGCGCGCCGGTGCGCCCGGGCAGGGCGATGGTGGCGGCGGTGGTCGAGAACCGCAGGGCGGCGCCGTCCGCCACCTCCACAGTGAGGCCGAGCAGATCGCCTCCGAGGGGCGCGCTCATGGCCCCCACGAGGCGCACATGGGCCTCACGCCCCTGCGGCCGCAGCCTGCGCAGCGCGAACGGTCCCGCGCCGTCGAGCACGGGCAGCCCCGTGCCGCCCCGGCCGTCCGGGGCCGCGACGAGGTGCGCCGCGGCCCGCAGCCCGGCGTCCGCCGCGGGGCCTGCGGCGGTGGACGTCACGGCGAGACCGCGGCCCAGCCGGCCAGCCGCTCGCGCACCCAGTCGGCCACCGGCCCTACGCCGCCCTCGGCGACGAGGGAGGTGAAGACGACGGGCAGGTCACCGCGTTGGGCCTTGGCGTCGCGGGCCATGCCCTCCAGATCGGAGCCGACGTAGGGCGCGAGATCGGTCTTGTTGACGACGAGGAGATCGGCGGTGGTCACGCCGGGGCCGCCCTTGCGGGGGATGTCGTCGCCGCCGGCCACGTCGATGACGAAGATCTGCGCGTCGACGAGCCCCTTGGAGAAGGTGGCGGTGAGGTTGTCGCCGCCGGACTCCACGAGGACGAGGTCGAGCGGCCCGAGAGCGTCCTCCAGGTCCTCGACGGCTTCGAGGTTGGCGGATATGTCGTCACGGATCGCGGTGTGCGGGCAGGCCCCGGTCTCGACGGCGGTGATCCGCTCGGGCGGCAACACGGCGTGCCGCAGCAGGAATTCGGCGTCCTCGCGGGTGTAGATGTCGTTGGTGACGACGGCGATGGACAGCTCGTCGCGCAGCAGCCGGCACAGCGCGGCCACGGTCGCGGTCTTCCCGGACCCGACGGGACCGCCGAGACCGATCCGCAGGGCACGGCGGGTGCCGTCGGGCCGGTGGGGGTCCGCCGCGCTGTAGGTGTGGCGGTGGGGGTAGGCGTCGGGGTGGTCGAGATGCATGGTTCCTCCGGAGGTTTCGGTGGTTGGACCAGCGGAAATCAAGCCCGTCCGGCGATTGAGGACCGGGGTCCGGGGCGGAGCCCCGGTTGCTCACGAGGCGAACAGCCGCACGGGCCACGCCGCATGCTGCTCGGCCGTGATGTCGAGCAACGGCGCGGCCGGGGCCGGGAGCGCGTCGAGACCCTCGTACGCGGCGCGCCGCGCCGCCCCCGCGGCCTCGTGCGCGACCCGGTCGAGGGCGGGCGCGAGCCCGGCCAGGACGGCGGTCGCGTCGAAGGGGTCCAGGCTCAGCAGCCGCACGGCCGCCGTGGCCGGTCCGCTGATCGCTTCGTACCCGGCGGCGTACGCGGCGTCCAGCGGGGCGAGCCCGGCCGCGCGGGCGGCGAGGCCGAGCACCACGGGCTGGTGGGCGCCACGCGGCCGGGCGGCGGCGAGGGCGTCGAGGCCGGGCGACGGCCAGGCCGCCCGTGCGGCCCGCATCATCTGACGGCCGAGCCTGCGCGCGGCGGCACGCAGGGCGGGCGAGGGGGTGCGGGCGTCGGCCGCGTCGTCCAGGTCGAGCGGATCGAGCCCGGCCGTCGCGGCGGCGGCCAGCCCGGCCGCGGTGAGCCCGGCGGTGTGCAGCCGCCCCCGGCAGAACACCTCCAGCGTGGCCGCGTCGCGGATCCGCCCGGCCTTGACGGCCGCCTCGGCCCCGCCGGAGTGCGCGTGCCCCCCGGCGGGGAACCGTCCGTCGGCGAGGACGAGCAGGGCGGCGCGGGCGGCGGGCGGTCCCGGGCCGTCCGGCGTCCCCCCGGCACCCGGGGCACAGGTATCGGTGTCCATGGTCAGAAGAGGAAGTACCGCTGGGCCATCGGCAGTTCCGCCGCGGGCCGCGGGTCGACGGGGTCGCCGTCGATGGTGACGGTGAAGGTGTCGGGGTCGACTTCGACGTGCGGGCGGGCGTCGTTGTTGCGCATGTCGGCCTTGCCGACGCCCCGGGTGTCCCGGATCGGGACGAACCTCTTGCCGAGGTCCAGCCGTTCGGGGAGACCGTCGTCGAGGGCCCACTGGGTGACGAAGTTCAGCGAGTTGGCGGCGGGGGCGCGGCCCGTCGCGCCGAACATGGGGCGCGGCAGGACGGGCTGCGGGGTGGGGATGGAGGCGTTGGCGTCGCCCATCTGCGCGTAGGCGATCTGGCCGCCCTTGATGACGAGCTGCGGCTTGACGCCGAAGAACGCCGGGTCCCACAGCACGAGGTCGGCGAGCTTCCCGGTCTCGACGGAGCCGATCTCGTGGTCGAGCCCTTGGGCCACGGCCGGGTTGATCGTGTATTTGGCGACGTAGCGGCGGGCCCGCGCGTTGTCGGCCGGTCCGTCGCCGGGCAGGGCGCCGCGCCGCTTCTTCATCACGTGCGCGGTCTGCCAGGTACGCAGCACGACCTCGCCGATGCGTCCCATGGCCTGGGAGTCGGAGGAGATGATCGAGATCGCGCCCAGGTCGTGCAGGAAGTCCTCGGCGGCGATGGTGCCGGGCCGGATGCGGGACTCGGCGAAGGCCAGGTCCTCGGGGACGGCGGGGTTGAGGTGGTGGCAGACCATCAGCATGTCGAGGTGTTCCTCGACGGTGTTGACGGTGTGCGGCCGGGTGGGGTTGGTGGAGCTGGGCAGGACGTTGGGCTCGGAGACCACGGTGATGATGTCGGGTGCGTGGCCGCCGCCCGCGCCCTCGGTGTGGTAGGCGTGGATGGAGCGCCCGGCGATGGCGGCGAGGGTGTCGCCGACGAAGCCGGCCTCATTGAGCGTGTCGGTGTGGATGGCGAGTTGGGCGCCGCTCTCCTGGCAGACGCTCAGACAGGCGTCGATGGCGGCGGGGGTCGCGCCCCAGTCCTCGTGGATCTTGAAGCCGACGGCGCCGGCGCGCAGTTGGGCGCGCATGGAGTCGTAGCTGACGGTGTTGCCCTTGCCGAGCAGACCGATGTTGACGGGGTACCCCTCCATCGCCTCGAACATCCGGGCGAGGTGCCAGGAGCCGGGGGTGATGGTGGTGGCCTTGCTGCCCTCGGCCGGGCCGGTCCCGCCGCCGAGGAGCGTGGTGACGCCGGAGGCGAGGGCCGCGTCCACCGACTGCGGGCAGATGAAGTGGACGTGGGCGTCGATGGCGCCGGCGGTGAGGATCTTGCCGTTGCCCGCGATGATCTCGGTCTCGGGGCCGATGACGAGGTCGGGGTGGACGCCGTCCATGGTGTCGGGGTTGCCGGCCTTGCCGATGCCGGTGATCCGGCCGTCGCGCAGCCCGATGTCGGCCTTGACGACGCCCCAGTGGTCGAGGACGACCGCACCGGTGATGACGGTGTCGGGGGCTCCCTCGGCGCGGGTGACGCGGGACTGGCCCATGGACTCACGGATGACTTTGCCGCCGCCGAAGACCGCCTCGTCGCCGGCGTGGCCCGGGCCGCCGGAGCGGTCCTCCTCGATCTCGACGAGGAGGTCGGTGTCGGCGAGCCGGATGCGGTCACCGGTGGTCGGCCCGAAGAGGTCGGCGTAGGCGACGCGGCTGAGTTCAGACATCGAGGGGGCCTCCGCACTCGCCGCGCAGACCCTCGACGATGCGCTTGCCGCCGATCGGGACGAGGCCGACCTCGACGGGGATGCCCGGCTCGAAGCGCACGGCGGTGCCGGCGGCGATGTCGAGGCGCTTGCCGTGGGCGGCTGCCCGGTCGAAGTCCAGGCCCGGGTTGGCCTCGGCGAAGTGGTAATGCGATCCCACCTGCACGGGCCGGTCGGCGGCGTTGAGGACGGTGAGGCGGGTGAGGGGGGAGCCCTGGTTGAGGCGTACGGGCTCGGCGGCGTGCAGGATCTCTCCGGGAATCATCCGCGCGTCTCCCCCGGTCATCCGATGGGCTCGTGGACGGTGACGAGCTTCGTACCGTCGGGGAAGGTAGCCTCGACCTGGACGTCGTGGATCATCTCGGGGATGCCGCTCATGACCTCGTCGCGGGTGAGCACCTTGCGTCCGGAGGACATCAGCTCGGCCACGGTACGGCCGTCCCTGGCGCCTTCGAGGATGTGCGCGGTGATCAGCGCGACCGCTTCGGGGTGGTTGAGGAGCAGCCCGCGCGCCCTCCGCCGCTCGGCCACGTCGGCGGCCACATGGATGAGCAGGCGTTCCTGTTCATGCGGGGAAAGTTGCATGCGTCCCACCTCACTGACGAACCAGGACCTCCGTACCGAACACGGTGGAGGCACACCTGAGTTCTACACACTGTTGACCTGGGGTTCTTCTCCCGAAGGCCTGGGATTGCAGATTAGGGCGCAAGCTTTTCCAACGCGTTAACTGACTCTTTGCAAAGCCGTGGCCAGAGGTCGCCGGTGGTGGGCCGCCGGCTCTCTCAGTACCGCGGCGGCGCGTCGGGCCCCCGATGCTCGGCGGCGAGGCCGAACCGGCCCCGGTCCTCGGCCACGGACGGCAGGGTGCGCATGGTGGAGACCGTGCTGATCACCTGCTCCTCGGCCCCGGCCTCCGCCCCGGCCTCGCTCTCTTCGAGGCGTTGCAGGTCAGCGGCGGACACCAGGGCGACCAGCGGCTTCCCGTGGCGCGTGACGACCACCCGCTCGCCGCCGTAGACCACGCGGTTGATCAGCTCCGCCAGCTCGGCGCGGGCTTGCGTCACAGGAATTTCGTAGGCCATGCCACCAGCTTAATTGTCTGCCCCGATGTCCGCGGGATCCCTGAAAAGCGGGGAATCACCAGGTCAGAGGCTTCGGGGGGCACTCGCCCGGTAAAGCCCGGACGCCGCGGGACCGGCTGAGCGCTTCCCGGCCGGGGCCGGGAAGCGCTCAGCCGACGAGGTGATGCCCCATGACTCACACGAGTTCGGGCTGCGGTTCCGGTTGCCGCACCGGCATGGCCTTCGGTTCCCACATCTTGGTGGTCCGCAGGTAGCCGTAGATCACCGAGACCATCGCCAGAACGATCAGCGGTCCGAACACCCACGGATATTCGGCCATCTCCATCGACAGATAGCGGTACGACACCAGGAGCGCGGCGAAGACCGTGGTGCCGTAGACGACCAGCTGGATTCCCGCCCGGTCCCAGCCGCGGTCGAGTGCGCGCAGTGCCGCCTCGATCTTGAACGCGAACACCACGCCGGCCACGATGTCCGCGCCGTAGTGGTAACCGAATCCCAGCGTCGCGCCGAGCGTGGCGATCAGCCAGAAGGTGCCCGCGTACCGCAGAATTCGCGGGCCGGAGCGGGAATGGATGAAGATCGTAGTGGCCCACGCCGTGTGCAGGCTGGGCATGCAGTTGCGCGGAGTGATCTCGTCGAACGGCATCTGGTGCGGGGCGGTGATCGGCGGCGGCGTGTTCGGCCACAGATCGGCCACCGCCCAGTGCCCGCCGTCGGCGCCGTAGGCGAAGATCGGTCCGACCACCGGGAAGATCATGTAGATGGCCGGCCCGAGAAGGCCGATCACCAAAAAGGTGCGCACCAGATGGTGACCCGGGAAGCGACGCTCGGCCGCCACATGACGCAGCTGGTACAGCGCGACGATGACCGCGGCCACCGCGAGCTGGATGTAGACGTAGTCGAGGACGTGCTCACCGACCGTGCCGGTGGCCTCGACGATCCGGCCTGCCAGCCACGACGGATTGCCCAGCGCGTGATCGGCGGTCGCCACGTACTGGTCGAGCACCTGCGGGCGCGTCTTCGACGTGATGAGCAGCCAGGTATCGCCGGTCTTACGGCCGGCCACCAGCAGCAGACCCAGCCCGACGCCCTTCAGCAGCAGGACCCGCTCCCGGCCGGTGCGGCGTGTGACAGCGATGACGGCGCAGGCCAGAATCACCCACAACGCGCCGTTGCCGAACATCATCTTGGCGTCGACCGCCCACCGCACCAAAAAGAAGGCGATGTCGATACCGACCGCGACGCCGGCCGCGATGAACCGCTCCCGCCAGGTGAGCACCACCATCATCAACGCCATGCTGGCGTACAGCAGCGGCCCGGACTTGGGGGCGAGGATCACCTCTTTCGCCTGGTTGGTCATCGGGCCCGGCAGGCCGTAGCCCCGTGCGGCGATCTCCAGCGCGATGAGGAATCCGAGGCCCACCACAACCACCGTGGCCCACAGGATCACCCGTGGTTGACGCCACGCGACGGACGCGAGTCTGCGGTTTATTCGTGAGAAAAACCGTGATGCTATAGATATCAATTGTTTGGCCGATTTGTTAGACGTTAGCTAAATAAAGCGACCCTTCGCGCCGGATTCCATGATTTTCCGGTGAAGGACGGGCGATGACGGCAATCGTCGTGAGCTCGAACATGCTATCGGAGCAGTGTGGAGCGGCTCCGCCGGTCACCACCCCCCGACGGGCACCGCGTCGCGATCAAGGATTCGACCGGTGTGCGGGACGAGAACTCCGCAGACGTGAGACTCAGCCGGTGACCAAGGTGCGGTCGAGGAGGGGAAGCAGGCGGTCCCAGTGGCGCCGCAGTGCGGAGGGGTCGAACGCGTCGGTGTCGGACATGGTGAAACCGTGGATGGTGCCGGGGTAGATCTCGGTGGTGTAGCCGACTCCTGAGGCATCCAGCGCCTGGTTGAGCTCGCTGAGGGTCTCGGGCGTCATGTCGTTCTCGGCGAGACCGAGGTGGACCTCGGCGGCGAGCTCGGGGATGGCGCGGTGCGGGCTGTCGGGCGCGTCGGTGACCAGGAAGCCGGGGTGGAATCCGGCGACGGCGGCCACCCGGTCGGGGTGGGCCGTCGCGGTGCGCATCGCCAGGGCGGCGCCCAGGCAGTAGCCGATCGCGGCGACCGGCCCGTCGCCGACCTCGGGCTGGGCGGTGAGGAATCCGAGGTAGGCGTCGGCGTCGCGCAGGACACGCTCGGTGGTGTGCGCCTCGACCAAGGGCACCAGCTCGGCGAAGACCGCGGGCCGGACCGCTTCTCCGATGTGCGCGGGAAGTTCGATCACCGGCGCCGGGCCGTGCCGGTAGTAGAGGTTGGGGACGAGCACGTAGTAACCGTGCCCGGCCAGCTCGCGGGCCATCTCCTCCAGCACGGGCCGCACGCCGAAGGCGTCCGGGTACAGCAGCACCCCCGGGTGCCGCCCGTCCCGGTCGGGGAAAGCGGCGAAAGCGTCGGCTTGGCCGTCCGCGGTGGGAATCTGCAGAGACTTGGTGGGCATGGCGGATCATCCTTCCTTGCTCCGACGCCCGCGCACAAGGGTTGAGGTCAACGACAGGCCAGGGCCCGCCGGCCCCCGCCCGCCCTCACGCCCAGAGCGAAACCGCGTCCGATCCGTTGCCGCGCCGAGCCCCGCTGCGCCATGCTCACCACAACGATCTGTACGTCCTGTACATTTTTCACGGACGAGGAGTGCCACCATGCACCGACCCACGGCCCGCTATGTCCTGCCCGAGTTCACGGAGCGCACGAGCACCGGCGCCCGCACGACGGACCCGTACTCCAAGCTGCTGTCCGAGCGCATCGTCTTTCTGGGCACGCAGATCGACGACACCTGTGCCAGCGATGTGATCGCGCAGTTCATGTACCTCGAACACGCGGATCCCGAGCGGGACATCTCCCTCTACATCAATTCCCCCGGCGGCTCCTTCTCCGCCATGTGCGCCATCTACGACACGATGCGCTACATCGGCTGCGACGTGGAGACGATCTGCCTGGGCCAGGCCGCCTCGTCCGCCGCCGTGCTGCTCACCGCCGGCACCCCGGGCAAGCGACTGGCGCTGCCGAACGCGCGCGTCCTCATCCACCAGCCCTCCCTCGGCGAACCGGTCCAGGGTCAGCTCTCCGATCTGGAGATCCAGGCGGGGGAGATGTCGCGCAGGCGGGACACGCTGACGGGGATGCTCGTGCGGCACACGGGGCAGAGCGTGGAGCGGGTCGCCCGGGACATCGAGCGGGACACCGTCTTCGACGCCGAGACCGCGGTGGCGTACGGGCTGGTCGACCGGCTCACCTCGAGCCGCAAGGGCCCGGGCGCGCCGCTCGGCGCGAGGTGAGCGGCGATGTGGCCGCCCCAACTGCCACCCCTGCCCGCCCTGACCCGCGCCGAGGGCGAGTTGGTGGACCGGTATCTGGAAGTACTGGATCTCCTGGGCCGGATCAACCCGGCCCGCGCGCATGACACGTACGCCGGGCTACGGGCGGCGCAGGCTCTCGTGGTCGCGGCGACGGGGCTGCGCGACGCGTTGACGCTCATGCACGAGCGAGGCGAACGCGAGGTGCACATCGGAACACTCACACGGGCGATGCTGGTCCTGGACGGGGAGCGGCGGGCCGCACGGGTCACCATGCCGCCGAACACGCCGGGCTGATGAGCCCGGACGCGCGCCGGAACGACCGGCCGGGCGACACCTCAACGCGATCTCCCGCAGACAGCGGACCCTGCGTAGACATCGCGCAGTGATCGATCCGAGCCGCGCGCGTACGAGGCGATCGCGGAGATCAACTCGCCGCAGGTGAACGGCTCAACAGGGTTGAGCGGTGGGCGCCAAACCGTCCGGTGTCCACCCGAACATGCCAGAGGTGACCAGGCTCACATATCACCGGATCCTCTCGGAATCCGTGCCGCGGCTGCGCCAAGATCCAGGCGACGACAAGACCCCGCCACCGCGGCGGGGCGGTCCGGGCGGACGCCGAATCCTGCCGCCGCCCGGATGACTGGTCGACACGAGTGCATCGGCAGGAGTGGAGGACCCGAGTACGGCGGGACGACCGGCACCACTGGTCGTCCCTTGGGGTGAAGCCGCCTCGGCGGCCGGGCATCTTCGCCTGCCCGAACCCGACAGGTCATCCTTCATAGGCGGCAGACGAAGGGTTGCGTATGGCCGCGCACAAACGACCAACGAAGTTCTCCAGGGCCAAGGCCGCCTCGGCCCTCACCCTCGCAGCCGTCGGCGCCTCGGTGCTGGTGCCCGGCGGTTCGCCCGACGCCGAGGCCGCGAACGTCTCCACCCTCGCCCTGCGGATAGCGGAATCGAAGCAGGGCGCTCCCTACCAGTGGGGCGCGACAGGACCGTACAGCTTCGACTGCTCGGGGCTGACGCAGTACTCGTACAAGCGGGTCGGTAAAAAGCTGCCCCGCACCGCCGCCGCCCAGTACAACCGCGTCCGCCATGTCCCCGGCTCCGCCCGCCAACGCGGGGACCTGGTGTTCTTCCACTCCGCCGGCGGCGTCTATCACGTGGGCATCTACGTCGGGAACGGCAGGATCCTGCACGCTCCCAAGACCGGCGCGGTCGTCCGCCACGAGCGGATCTGGACCAGAAGCGTCAGCTACGGCCGCGTGAACTGAAAGCGCCGGCGGTGGCGTGCCACGAAGGCCGCCCCCGCCACCGTCCTCGCCTCCCTGTGCGCCGACGCGGCAACGGGTGTGTTCCCACCCGCCGCCGGCGGACACGACTGTGGTGCCGCGGCCCCTCGTTCGCGACGCGGGGCCGCCGGCCCCGACCGGGCACACGGTCGCCTTCACCGGCAGCGATCCGGAACGGGTAAGGGCGCGCCTGCCCGCCGGTGACCTGCCCGAGCCGCTCGACCCGCCTTGTCCGCGAACACCGTGCGATCACGGTGGCCGCCCCTGGGCCGGGTGGTGGACCCCTCGGCCTCCTCACGGCCACGGGGCCCACCGCCCGGCCCACAGCCGCGCGGGGTGATCAGGGCACGGGCACGGTCCAGGGCAGACAGATCCAGACCGTCTTGCCGCCGTCGGCGGTCGGGGTGACCGACAGTCTGCCGCCGCGCTCGGCGGTCAGACAGCGGATGATGACCATGCCGCGGCCGTTGTCCTGCTGGACGGCGGCGGGCAGCCTTCTCGGATAGCGGGGGTGACTGTCCGTGACGCCGATGCGCAGCTGCTCCTCCCGGTCGAGCCGGACGTCCACGGTGAAGGTGGGCGACTGGCCGCGGGTGTGCTGCACGGCGTTGGTGGCGAGTTCGGAGACGATCAGCCGAACCGTGTCGGCGTCCTCGGTGCCGTCCGCCAGCCCCCATTCCGCCAGTACACGCGCGACATAGCGGCGCGCGTCGGACACCGAGGCGGGGGCGCTCGGCAGGGTTACGGTTGCTTCCTGGTGATCCGCCATGGCGCTGTCCCTTTCCTACCGAGGCCGGACTCCGACGCGTGAGCCAAGGAACTGACGCGGTGACGCCGGGAGCGATCTCGGACGGCTCTTCGTCACAGAGTGCCACCGTCGGCGTCCGAGAGTGAGCGATCCACCGGAAAATGCATATATCTGTCGCTCGAAGCGGTGAACTCTGCCGGGAGCGACCACATTTGGGTGGCGCACTCGTCTATTGACACTGACGTATGGATGTGGACGTGTTCACCTTGGTCGAAAGGGAATACCCATGCGCTACGGACCCGCGGTGCGTCGCCGCAAGCTCGGCGCGGAGCTGCGCCGCCAGCGTGAACTGGCCGAGCTGACCAGCCGGGAGGCGGCCTGCGCGGTGGGCTGGCACCAGTCGAAGGTGAGCCGGATCGAGACGGGCTGCAGTGGCGTGAAGCCCTCGGACGTCGCCCTGTTGCTGGATGCCTACCAGGTGACCGACCCGGAACTGCGCGCACTGCTGGGGGCGCTGTGCGGCGCGGGGTCGGCGGATCCGGGTGAGGGCGCGGGGGCCCGGCGGGGCTGGTGGTACGCCTACCGCGACCGACTGCCGCCCGCCTACCTCGACTTCATCAGCCTGGAGTCCGAGGCCTCCCACCTGCGCACCCTGGAGACCACGGTGGTGCCGGGGCTGTTGCAGACGCCGGAGTACGCGCGCGCGGTGACCCGCGCGGCGCTGAACGACCCACCTCCGGAGCAGGTCGAGGAGTTGGTGCGGGTGCGGATGGCCCGTCAGTCGGTACTGCGGGGCGAGCGTCCGCTGGAGTTGTGCGCGGTGCTGGACGAGGCGGTACTGCGTCATGAGGTCGGCGGGCGCGAGGTGATGGCGGGGCAGTTACGGCACCTGGTGACCACGGGACACATGAAGCATGTGCGACTGCATGTGCTCCCGTTCTCCGCAGGCAGTCATATCGGCATCACAGGCCCTTTCGTTATTTTCTCATTTCCGCGCATTGCAGATCTGGATGTGGTGGTTCTCGACCACTTGACGAGTAGCCTCTATCTGGAGCGGAAAGAAGACCTCCGGGCGTACGGTTCCGCTTTCGCCACCCTGCGCACCCGCGCCCTCTCGCACGAGAACTCGTTGGACTACATCGCCGGGCTCCATGACGGCGCGTGAGGAGGCACCATGCCCGCAATGCCTCGCTATGTCCCTTCCCTCTCTGCTCTGCGTGCCGCGACATGGCGGCGCAGCAGCTACAGCACCGGAATGAACAACTGCGTCGAGACGGCCCCGCTCGGTCCGGACCTGCTGGCCGTACGGGACTCCAAGCGCACGGCCGGCCCCGTCCTGTCGTTCTCGCCCGCCGCGTGGTCCTCGTTCGTGGGAGACCTCCGCGGCGGTGGCCTCGGCCGCCGCCGCGGGGCCGAAGTGTCCGATGGGGCCACTGCCACCAGGAGTTGAGCGTCAGGCGGTCGGCGCGGTCCGCAGGACCGTGTCGGCCGCCTCCTCGATCTGCCGGTCCGTGAGGTCCGCGCGCGCCGTCAGCCGCAGCCGCGAGATGCCGTCGGGCACGGACGGGGGACGGAAGCAGCCGACCGCGAGCCCGGCGGTACGGCAGTCGGCCGCCCATCGCACGGCGGCCTCCGGGGAGGGGGCCCGGACGGACACCACCGCCGCGTCGGGCCGTACCGCCGTCAGCCCCGCCGCCGTCACCCTGCGGTGCAGCTCGGTGGCGACGTGGCGCACCCGGGCCGCGCGCCCCGGTTCGCGGCGCAGCACCTCGAGGCTCGCGAGCGCGCCGCCCACCGCCGCCGGGGCGAGCCCGGTGTCGAAGATGAACGTCCGCGCGTGGCTGACGAGGTGCCGGATGACGCGGGCGGGGCCGAGCACCGCGCCCCCCTGGCTGCCCAGCGACTTCGACAGGGTGACCGTGGCGACGACGTCCGCGTCCCCCGCCAGACCCGCCGCGTGCACCGCGCCCCGGCCGCCTTCGCCGAGGACGCCGAGTCCGTGCGCGTCGTCCACCAGCAGCGCCGCGCCGTGCTCCCGGCACGCCTCGGCGAGCGCGGCCAGCGGTGCGGCGTCGCCGTCCACGGAGAAGACGGAGTCGGTGACGGCGAGGGCCCGGCCCTCGTGCGCCCCCAGCGTCTTGCGGACCGCTTCCGCGTCGGCGTGCGGGACGACGGCGGTCTCGGCGCGGGCGAGCCGGCAGCCGTCGATGAGCGAGGCGTGATTGCCGGCGTCGGAGACGACGAGGGGGACCGAAGGGGACACACCGGATGAAATCGGCGGGCCGCACAGGGCGGTGACCGCGGCGAGGTTCGCTGCGTACCCCGAGGAGAAGACGAGCGCCGCCTCGAATCCGCAGAACTCGGCGAGGCTCTCCTCCAGCCGGGCGTGCAGGGCGGTGGTGCCGGTGACCAGCCGGGAGCCGGTGGCCCCCGCGCCCCAGCGGCGAGCCGCGTCGGCGGCGGCCTCGGTGACCTCGGGGTGACGGGTGAGGCCCAGGTAGTCGTTCCCGGCCAGATCGAGGAGCGGCGAGTCGGCCGACCGCGGCCGTAGGGTCCGTACGAGCCCGGCGGCCAGTCGCCGCTCGTGCTCCGCGTCGATCCAGTCGAACGGATCCTGGGGCATCGGCCGTCCTTCACGTTCTGTGGGGTTTGCATAGAACGTAGCCGCCGGGGGCCCTGGTCAGGGTGTGGCAATACACACACATGAATCGGCCCCCGTTGTGCGATCTCTACCTTGGCCGGGAGTGCTGCCGTAGGCGAGGATCGGCGCCATGGACCTGCTGAACACGCTGGTGGACAAGGGGTTGCGGCGGGAGCTGCCGACCCGCGAAGAGGCGCTCGCCGTACTGGCGACGACCGATGACGACCTGCTCGATGTGGTGGCCGCGGCGGGCAAAGTGCGCCGCCGGTGGTTCGGACGGCGGGTGAAGCTGAACTACCTCGTCAACCTCAAGTCCGGGCTCTGCCCCGAGGACTGCTCGTACTGCTCGCAGCGGCTGGGCTCCAAGGCCGAGATCCTCAAGTACACCTGGCTCAAGCCGGACGACGCCTCGAAGGCGGCGGCCGCGGGCGTCGCCGGCGGTGCGAAGCGGGTCTGCCTGGTCGCCAGCGGGCGCGGCCCGACGGACCGGGACATCGACCGGGTCTCGAAGACCATCGAGGCGATCAAGGAGCAGAACGAGGACGTCGAGGTGTGCGCCTGCCTCGGGCTGCTGACCGACGGACAGGCCGAGCGGCTGCGGGCCGCCGGAGCCGACGCCTACAACCACAACCTCAACACCTCCGAGGCGACGTACGGCGACATCACCACCACGCACACCTTCGCCGATCGCGTCGACACCGTGCAGCAGGCCCAGGCGGCGGGGATGTCCGCCTGCTCCGGGCTGATCGCGGGCATGGGCGAGAGCGACGCGGACCTGGTGGACGTGGTCTTCGCGCTGCGCGAGCTGAACCCGGACTCGGTGCCGGTCAACTTCCTCATCCCCTTCGAGGGGACCCCGCTGGCCAAGGAGTGGAACCTCACCCCGCAGCGCGCGCTGCGCATCCTGGCGATGGTGCGGTTCGTCTGCCCCGACGTGGAGGTACGGCTGGCGGGCGGCCGTGAGGTGCACCTGCGGTCGATGCAGCCGCTCGCGCTGCACCTCGCCAACTCGATCTTCCTCGGCGACTATCTGACCAGTGAGGGCCAGGAGGGCAAGGCGGACCTCGACATGATCGCGGACGCCGGCTTCGAGGTGGAGGGCACCGGCACCACGACGCTGCCCGCGCACCGTGCCGACGCGGTGGCGTCCGGCTGCGGCGGGCACGGGGGCGGCAGTTGCGGCCCCTGCGGGGACGGGGACACGGGTGCGGCCGCCGAGGCCACGGCCACCCCGGAGGCAGAGATTCCGGCTCCGGCCGGTGAAACCCGCGCGGACGCCGGCGAGGCCCGTACGGATCTGGTCGCCGTCCGCCGTCGCGGCGCCGGCACGGAGCTGCCTCCCAATGCCTGAGCCGCTCACCGCGGGCGAGTTGCTCGCCCTCGACAAGCAGCACGTCTGGCATCCGTACGGTCCGATGCCCGGCCGGGTCGACCCGCTGGTGGTCGAGTCCGCGTCGGGGGTGCGGTTGCGGCTCGCCGAACCGGTCGACGGCGTCGTCGAGTTGATCGACGGCATGTCGTCGTGGTGGTCGGCGGTCCACGGCTACAACCACCCGGTGCTCAACGCGGCGGCCCAGGAGCAGCTGGGGAAGATGAGCCATGTGATGTTCGGCGGGCTCACTCATGAGCCCGCCGTGCGGCTCGCCACCCGCCTGGTGGAGATCACCCCGGAACCGCTGCGCCATGTCTTCCTCTCCGACTCCGGTTCGGTGTCGGTCGAGGTGGCCGTGAAGATGTGCCTGCAGTACTGGCGTTCGGTCGGCAGGCCGGGCAAGCAGCGGCTGCTGACCTGGCGCGGCGGCTACCACGGCGACACCTGGCAGCCGATGTCGGTGTGCGACCCGGACGGCGGCATGCACGCGCTGTGGTCCGGTGTGCTGCCGCGCCAGATCTTCGCGGACGCGCCGCCCACCGGGTTCGACGCCGAGCCCGATCCGGCGTACGTCGCACACCTGCGGGAGCTCGTCGCGCGGCACGCCGACGAGCTGGCCGCGGTGATCGTCGAGCCCGTGGTGCAGAACGCCGGCGGCATGCGCTTCCACTCCCCCGCGTATCTGCGGGTGCTGCGGGAGGCGTGCGACGAGCACGGGGTGCTGTTGATCTTCGACGAGATCGCCACGGGCTTCGGCCGCACGGGCCCGCTGTTCGCCTCCGGGCACGCCGGTGTCTCCCCCGATGTGCTGTGCCTGGGCAAGGCGCTGACCGGCGGGTATCTCACGATGGCCGCGACGCTGTGCACCTCGCGGGTGGCGGAGGGGATCTCCCGGGGCGAGGTGCCGGTGCTCGCGCACGGCCCGACGTTCATGGCCAACCCCTTGGGCGCCGCGATCGCGAACGCCTCGATCGACCTGCTGCTCGCGCGGGACTGGCGGACGGACGTCAAGCGGATCGAGGCCGGGCTGCGCGAGGGCCTGGCCGACGCGGCCGAACTCCCGGCGGTACGGGAGGTCCGCGTGCTCGGCGCCATCGGGGTGGTCGAGCTGGACCACGACGTGGACATGGCCGCGGCGACCCGGGCCGCGGTGCGGGCGGGCGTCTGGCTGCGGCCGTTCCGCAATCTCGTGTACACGATGCCGCCCTACATCACCGGGGACGAGGACGTGGCCAGGATCTGCGCCGGGGTACGGGCCGTCGCGGCGGCGGGGTAACCCCGGCCGGCCGGGGGCGGGGACGTCCTCCCGCCCCCGGCCGGCCCGTCGGAACACATCGCTCACGAAGAACGGCGGCGGACGCCGGGAGACGCCGGCTCGGCACCGGCGGCCGACCGGCTCACCGGGCCGCCGGCAGGCACACCGCGCTGCGCGCGCGGCGAACGGAGGCAGAAATCATGTCCGTACTCGTCGTCACCGGCACCGGCACCGAGGTCGGCAAGACCGTCGTGACCGCGGCGGTCGCGGCCGCGGCGGTGGCCGCCGGCCGCTCCGTGGCCGTGCTCAAGCCCGCCCAGACGGGCGTCACGGCACAGGAGCCGGGGGACGTCGCGGAGGTCGAGCGGCTGGCGGGGGCGGTGACGGGCCTCGAACTCGCCCGGTACCCCGAGCCGTTGGCACCCGCGACGGCCGCCCGCCGGGCGGGCCGCGCGCCGGTGCGTCCGAAGGAGATCGAGCAGGCGGCGGCGCGCCTGGCCGAAAGCCATGACCTGGTGCTGGTCGAGGGCGCGGGCGGGCTGCTCGTCCGGCTGGACGAGGCGGGCTCGACGCTCGCGGACGTGGCCGGGCTGCTGGACGCGCCGGTCCTCGTCGTCGCCCAGCCGGGCCTGGGCACGCTCAACATCACCGCGCTCACGGCCGAGGCCCTGCGTTCGCGCGGTCTGCGCTGCGCGGGTGTGGTCATCGGCAGTTGGCCGGCCGTGCCCGACCTCGCCACCCTCTGCAATCTCGCCGACCTCCCCGAGGCGGCGGGAGCCCCCTTGCTGGGAGCCGTCCCCGAGGGCGCGGGCACCCTCCCCGCGGCCACCTTCCGTACCGCGGCCCCCAGCTGGCTGGCGCCGGAGCTGTCCGGCGGCTGGGACGCGGAGCGCTTCGCGTCGCAGCACCACTGAGCGCCACGGCGGCGGCCGGGCGCACGCCCGTCCCACCCCAAGGAGGCGGCGCGGCGACGGTGGGGGCGGGTTCGACCGGGGAAGAATCGCGGTAGCCGTCGTATCCCCGGGAAGGGGTGTGTCATGCCGCGGAACACCAGAACGCCGCACGACGCCGTGCACCATCCGCTGTTCGCGCGGGTGTACGCGAAGCTGAGCCCGGTGGCCGACCGGCGGGCCGGAGTGGCCGCGCACCGGCGGGAGTTGCTGGACGGGCTGTCGGGCCGGGTCATCGAGATCGGCGCGGGGAACGGGCTGAACTTCTCCTATTACCCGGGGACCGTCTCCGAGGTCGTGGCGATCGAGCCGGAGCGGCTGCTGCGGCGGCTGGCGGTGGAGTCCGCCGTGCGCGCCGGGGTACCGGTGGACGTCGTGCCGGGGGCGGCGGAGGCGCTGCCGGTGAAGAGCGAGGCGTACGACGCGGCGGTGGCGTCATTGGTGCTGTGTTCCGTGCGGGATGTGCGGCGCGCTCTGGCGGAGTTGCGCCGGGTGTTGCGGCCGGGTGGTGAGCTGCGGTTCTTCGAGCACGGGCTGGCGCAGGGCCGGGGGCAGGCGACCGTGCAGCGGGCGCTGGACCGGACCGTCTGGCCGGTGCTGTTCGGTGGCTGTCACACGGCGCGGGACCCGCTGGCCGAGATCGAGGCGGCGGGCTTCGAGCTGGGTCCGTACCGTCGGCTGCGGGTACCGGCGGGCAGAGTGCCGACGCCCGCTTCGCCCTGTGTGCTGGGGGTCGCCAGGCGACCGCTCGAAAGCGACGGGAGGTGACCGGCGGGTGATCGGCGCGGGTGCCGCGCCCCAGCGGCGCGGCACCTGACCGGATGGCGAAACATGCTCGACACCGCGCCCCGGCCGGTGATGGGATCGCCGAATGAGCGATCTTCACATACGAGTCGCGGAGCCCGCGGAGCTCGACACCGTGCTGGCCTTCTGGAAGGACGCCGCCGAAGGGACCAGCATCAGCGACGACCGCACGGGCGTGGCCCGGCTTCTCGACCGCGACCCCGAGTCGCTGCTGCTGGCCGAGTACGACGGCGAGCTGGCCGGCACCGTGATCGCCGGCTTCGACGGCTGGCGGTGTCATCTCTACCGGCTCGCCGTCCATCCCCGCCACCGCCGCCGGGGCGTGGCGCGCGCGCTGCTCGCAGCCGCCGAGGAGCGGTTCGTCTCGCTCGGCGGGCGCCGCGGGGACGCGATGGTCCTGGACCACAACGATGCGGCACACCACGCGTGGCGTGCGGCGGGCTACACCCTTGAGCCGCAGTGGAGCCGCTGGGTCAAGCCCCTCGAGGCCACCCGGACCGCACCGCTTTGCTGATCCTTTACCATTGAATGGTCAAACTGGTCTTCTTGGTCCTTCTTCACCCACCACGAGCCAACGAAAGGTGTGAGCGTCCAGCCATGGGCGAGCCTCCCAGTAGTCCCCGGAGTCGACATCGCGCGCTCCTTGCGTCCCTGCCGGATCATGGGACGGAGGTGAACCGATGATCGAAGTACTCCTCCTACTGGTCGCCCTGCTGCTGACCCTGGCCTGTGCCGTCTTCGTCGCGGCCGAGTTCTCCCTCACCACCGTCGAGCGGGGCGAGCTGGAGCGGGCCGTCGAGAAGGGCGACCGCGGTGCCGAGGGCACGCTCAAGGCGGTGCGCGGCCTCACCTTCCAGCTCTCGGGCGCCCAGCTGGGCATCACGGTCACCGGTCTGATCATCGGCATGATCTCCAAGCCGTCCATCGCGGCACTGCTCACCGGCCCGATGAAGGCGCTCGGCCTGTCCGCCTCCGTGGCGTCCTCGACCGCCCTGGTGCTGGGCACCGTGATCTCCACCGTGGTGCTGATGGTCGTCGGCGAGCTCGTGCCGAAGAACTGGGCGATCTCCCGGCCGCTGCCGGTGGCGAAGCGGGTCTCGGGCCCGCAGCGCGCGTTCAGCGCGGCGTTCCGGCCCCTGATCACCCACCTCAACAACACCGCCAACCGCACGCTGCACCGGATGGGCCTGGAGCCGGCCGAGGAGCTGGCCACGGCGCGCTCGCCCCAGGAACTGGTCGCGCTCGCCCGGCACTCCGCCAAGGAGGGCGCGCTGGAGGCGGACACCGCCGAGCTGTTCGTCCGGACGCTGAACCTCGCCGAGCTGACGGCGGAGAACGTGATGACGCCCCGCGTCCAGGTCACCGCGCTGGGCGCGGAGACCACGGCCGAGGACGTCGCCAACGCCACCCGGGCGACCGGCCTGTCCCGCTTCCCCGTCTACCGGGGCAATCTCGACACGGTCGTCGGCATCGCCCACATCAAGGACGTCCTCGCGATACCCGCCGAGCAGCGCCCGCACCACCCCGTCGCGGCGCTGCTGCGCGAGCCGCTGCTCGTGCCGGAGTCGCTGACGGTGGACCGGCTGCTGGACCGGCTGTCGGCCAAGCGCAGCATGGCGGTCGTCATCGACGAGTACGGCGGTACGGCCGGCGTGGTCACCCTGGAGGACATCATCGAGGAGGTCGTCGGCGAGGTCCGCGACGAGCACGACCCCGTCGAGATCCCCGACCTCGCCCCGGCCGGGCAGGACGCCGCGGGACGCGAGCTCTACGACGCGGACGGCGCGGCCCGCACCGACCAGCTGGAGGCCATCGGCCTGCGGGCACCGGACGGCCCGTACGAGACGCTGGCCGGGCTGGTCGCGACCGAGCTCGGCCGGATCCCGGCCGAGGGCGACACGGTCGAGGTGGAGGGCTGGCGGATCGACGTGGTCGACGCCTCCGGCCGTCGCGCGGCGCGGATCCGGCTGACGGCTCCGCCCCTGGACACCGGCCCCGACCACCCCCGCGGCGGACCCGGCCTCGACTCCGCGACAGGCGGCGGATCCCGCTTCCGGAGCCGTAAGGAGGCCGGCCGATGACCGCCGTCCAACTGCTCATCGGCCTGGCGACGCTGGTCGTCAACGCCTTCTTCGTCGGCGCGGAGTTCGCCCTGATCTCGGTGCGCCGCAGTCAGATCGAGCCGTACGCCGAGCGCGGTGACCGGCGTGGCCGCAGTGTCCTGTGGGGCCTGCGGCACATCTCGGCGCTGATGGCCGCGGCCCAGCTCGGCATCACGCTGTGCACCCTGGTGCTCGGTGTGGTCGCCGAACCGGCGATCGCCCATCTCCTGGAGCCGGTCTTCCACGCGGTCGGCATGCCGGCCGGGCTGACCCACCCGGTGTCGTTCGTGATCGCGCTGGCCGTGGCGACGTATCTGCACATGCTCTTCGGCGAGATGGTGCCGAAGAACATCGCCCTCGCCGAACCGGTGCGCACCGCGCTGCTGCTCGGCCCGCCGCTGGTCACCCTCGCACGGGCGCTGCGCCCGGTGGTGTTCGCCATCAACCAGCTGGCGAATTCGCTGCTGAAGCTGTTGCGGGTGGAGCCCAAGGACGAGGTCGCGGCGACCTTCTCGGACGACCAGCTCGCCCGGATCGTCGCCGACTCCAGCGCGGCGGGCCTGCTGGACGCCCGGGCCACCGAGCGGCTGCGGGACGTGCTGGAGCTGGGCTCCCGCCCGGTCCAGGATGTCGTGATGCCGGTCGAGCGGGTCGTCTCCGCCCCCTTCGGCATCACCCCCGAGGGGCTGGAGCGGCTCTCCGCGGAATCGGGGTTCTCCCGCTTCCCGGTGGTGGACGACGCGGGCCGGATCACGGGCTATCTGCACGTGAAGGACGCGCTGGACGCCGAGCCGCGCGATGTGCCCTTCCCGCGCCGCCGGATGCGCCCGATCGCCCAGGTACGGGCGGCCACCCCGCTGGACGACGTGATCACGGCGATGCGCGGCACCGGCACCCACCTCGCGGCCGTCATCGGCGCGGACGACCGGCTGGCCGGACTGGTCACGCTGGAGGACGTCCTGCGCGAGCTGGTGGGCCAGCGGCCGTGAGGCGCCCCCGGCGCGGCGGCACCGGCACCCCGTGCCGGTGCCGTCGCGCCGGGGAGTAGGATCGCCCGCGCCATGCAGATCAATGCGACCTACACATACACGAGCTTCGTCGCCGTCGGTGACTCCTTCACCGAGGGCATGTCCGACGAGCTGCCGGACGGCTCGTACCGCGGCTGGGCCGATCTCCTCGCGGCCCGCCTCGCGGCTCGCGCCCCCGGCTTCCGCTACGCGAACCTCGCCGTGCGCGGCAAGCTCATCGGCCAGATCGCCGACGAGCAGTCGGTGCCCGCCGCCGCGATGGGCGCCGATCTGGTGACGCTGGTCGGCGGACTCAACGACGTCCTGCGCCCCAAGTGCGATGTGGACCTGGTCTGCGCGCGGCTGGACGAAGCGGCGGCGCGGCTCGCGCCGAGCTGCCGCCGGCTGGTGCTGATGCGCAGCCCGGGGCGGCAGGGTCCGGTGATGGAGCGGTTCCGGCCGCGCATGGAGCAGCTCTTCGGCTTCATCGACGACCTGGCCGACCGGCACGGCGCGCTGGTCGTCGATCTCTTCGGCGCCGAGGTGCTGGGCGACTCCCGGCTGTGGGCCGAGGACCGGCTGCATCTGAACGCCGAGGGGCACCGGCGGGTGGCCGAGGCCGTGTGGCAGGCGCTCGGGCACGAGGCGTCGTTCGACTGGCGGGAGCCCCTGCCCCCGCTGGTCCGCCCCGGCTGGGCGGCCCGCCGGACCTCGGACGCCCGGTTCGCCCGCGAGCACCTGGTGCCGTGGATAGGCCGCCGGCTGACCGGACGCTCCAGCGGGGACGGCCGCCCGCCCAAGCGGGCCGAGCTGACGCCGTACGGGGGCCACACCGAGCCCGCCGAGCCGCTCTCGTAGCAACGCACAAACCGGGGCGGGGCGCTGGCCTGCGTAAAACGCCAGTAGAATCCGGTCACGTGACTGCTGCGTCTTTGAAGCCCCGCATCCCCAACGTCCTCGCCGGCCGCTACGCCTCCACCGAGCTGGCCGTCCTGTGGTCCCCCGAGTACAAGGTCAAGCTGGAGCGGAAGCTGTGGCTCGCGGTACTCCGCGCCCAGAAGGACCTGGGGATCGAGGTGCCGGACGCCGCCCTCGCCGATTACGAGCGGGTCCTGGACCAGGTCGACCTGGCCTCCATCGCCGAGCGCGAGAAGGTCACCCGGCATGACGTGAAGGCCCGGATCGAGGAGTTCAACGCCCTGGCCGGCCACGAGCACGTCCACAAGGGCATGACCTCCCGTGACCTCACGGAGAACGTGGAGCAGCTCCAGATCCGGCTCTCGCTGGAGCTGATGCGCGACCGCACGGTCGCCGTCCTCGCCCGCCTCGGCAAGCTCTCCGGCGAGTACGCCGAGCTGGTCATGGCGGGACGCTCGCACAACGTCGCCGCGCAGGCCACCACCCTCGGCAAGCGCTTCGCGACCACCGCCGACGAGCTGCTCGTCGCCTACGGGCGGCTGGAGGAGCTGCTCGGCCGCTACCCGCTGCGCGGCATCAAGGGCCCCGTCGGCACCGCGCAGGACATGCTGGACCTGCTCGGCGGCGACGCCTCGAAGCTGGCCGAGCTGGAGCAGCGGATCGCGGGCCACCTCGGCTTCGCGCACGCCTTCACCTCCGTCGGCCAGGTCTACCCGCGCTCGCTGGACTACGACGTGGTCACCTCGCTGGTGCAGCTGGCCGCCGCGCCGTCCTCGCTGGCCAAGACCGTCCGGCTGATGGCCGGCCACGAGCTGGTCACCGAGGGCTTCAAGCCGGGTCAGGTCGGCTCGTCCGCGATGCCGCACAAGATGAACACCCGCTCCTGCGAGCGCGTCAACGGCCTCATGGTCATCCTGCGCGGTTACGCCTCGATGACCGGCGAGCTGGCGGGCGACCAGTGGAACGAGGGCGACGTCTCCTGCTCGGTGGTGCGCCGCGTCGCGCTGCCGGACGCGTTCTTCGCGCTCGACGGCCTGCTGGAGACGTTCCTGACGGTGCTCGACGAGTTCGGCGCGTTCCCGGCCGTCGTCGCCCGTGAGCTGGACCGCTACCTCCCCTTCCTCGCCACCACCAAGGTGCTGATGGGCGCGGTGCGCGCCGGGGTCGGCCGTGAGGTCGCCCACGAGGTCATCAAGGAGCACGCGGTGGCCTCCGCGCTGGCGATGCGCGAGCAGGGTGCCGAGCGCAACGAGCTGCTCGACAAGCTCGCCGCCGACGAGCGCATCCCGCTGGACCGCGCGGGTCTCGACGCCCTGATGGCCGACAAGCTGTCGTTCACCGGCGCCGCCGGTGACCAGGTCGCCACGGTCGTCGCCCGGATCGAGGAGATCGCCAAGCAGCACCCGGAGGCGGCCGCGTACGCCCCCGGCGCCATCCTCTGACGCTCCCCCGCGTCTCCCGGACCGCCCGCCCCCGCGTCCTTGCCGGACACGGCGGCGGGCGGTCCGCGTTGCCCAGGAGCACCAAGGGCGCTACGGGCTACCGCCTATCATCGGAATGTCCTCTGCTCCGTTGAAACAAGGTGGGCCGCACAGTGGTAGGTGACGTGGTCGCGGAGGATCTGCGGGTCCTGTTCTGCGGCATCAACCCCGGGCTGATGTCCGCAGCCACGGGCCATCACTTCGCGAGGCCGGGCAATCGCTTCTGGCCCGTGCTGCACCGGTCCGGCTTCACGCCCCGGCAGCTCGCCCCGGCCGAGCAGGAGGAACTGCTCGCGTACGGGCTGGGCATCACCAACGTCGTGGACCGGCCCTCCGCACGGGCCGACGAGGTGAGCAAGGAGGAGTTCCGCGCGGGCGGGCTGCTGCTCACCGAGAAGGTGGCACGGTTGCGGCCCCGGTGGCTGGCGGTCGTCGGCGTCACCGCGTACCGGATCGCCTTCGACGACAAGCGCGCGGTGATCGGGCCCCAGGAACGCACGATCGGCCCGACGCGGATCTGGGTGCTCCCCAACCCGAGCGGTCTGAACGCCTCCTGGACGCTGCCGAGGATGACCGAGGAGTACGAGCGGCTGCGGGCCGCCGCCGAATCCACCGCCGACTGAGACCGCCACACGACCGCAGCGGGGCCGCTGCGAGGATGGCGGCATGCTCGCCCCACCGCGCCCCGCCCCGCAGCGCCTCGTGTTCCGGGCCGTCACCTTCACGCGCTGGCTGCATCTGGTCATGGCCACCGTGCTCGCCACGGTCTGCGCGCTCGTCCACCCGGGGCTGGCCGGCCTCGGCACGCGGCAGGCGGCCTGGCTGCTGATCACACCCGTGCCCCTGCTGGTGGCGCTGGCGATGGTCCCGGCGGTCCGGCTGTCGGAGGGGGTGCAGGCCCGGCTGCTGCTGTTCCCCGGCGCGCACGACGGCGGGACGCCCGCTTCCCGCAGCGCGTCGTGGGGCGACCGGTGGCGGACGGCGCTCTGGCTGGTGCTGCGCTACGAACTGGGCGTACTGACGGCGTTCCTGAGCGTGTGGGTCCCCCCGCTCACGTGGGCCCTGCTGCGCTCCGCCGACCGTGGACGGGTCCTCGAGCCGGCTCCGTGGTGGCCGGCGGGCGAGGGCCGGTGGTACGCGCTGCTCGCGCCGTTGCCTCCGGTCTTTCTGCTGGCGTTCGTCGTCGCGGCGGGCGCGGCGCTGGCAGCGACGGCCAAGGCCCTGCTCGGGCCGTCGGCGGCCGAGCGGCTCGCCGCGTTGGAGGAGCGCACGGAACGGCTGCTGGAACACAACCGCCTGGCACGGGAGTTGCACGACTCCGTCGGGCACGCCCTGACGGTGGCCGTGGTCCAGGCGGGCGCGGCCCGGGCCGCGGGGTCCGCGGAGTTCACCGAGCAGGCGCTGGCCGCGATCGAGGAGACGGGCCGGCACGCCCTGGAGGACCTGGAACGGGTGCTGGGCATTCTGCGCGAGGACGCCCCGCCGGCGGCCGGCCGCCCCACCCTCGCCGACGCCGAGCGGCTGCTGACGGCGGCGCGCGGCTCGGGGGCGCAGGTCACCTCCGAGGTGACCGGTGCGCTGGACACCGTGCCGGGGCCGGTGTCGCGGGAGGGGTACCGCATCGTCCAGGAGGCGCTGACCAATGTGGTGCGGCACGCGGGCCCGGTGCCGGTGTCGGTACGGATCGCCGTCCGCGACCGGACCGTGGAGCTGGAGATCCGCAACGCGCTGTCCGGGGCGGGCGGCACGGTCTCCGGCAGCGGCAGCGGGCTGCGGGGCATCCGTGAGCGTGCCGCCCTGCTCGGCGGGCAGGCCGAGGCGGGGGCGCACGAGGACGGGTGGCGCGTGCGGGCGGTGCTGCCCCTGCGCTGACCGGCCGTGCGGCCGGGCCCGGCACTGACTAGCGTGAAAAGAGGGACCGTGTCGGCCGAGCCGAAGGGAGCAGGTCATGGCCGCACTGGCGGAAGGCATGCCGTGCTGGGTGGACGCGACGTTCACGGATGTCGAGGGCGCGAAACACTTCTACGGCGATCTCCTGGGCTGGACGTTCGGTGAGAGCGCGGCGGAGTTCGGCGATTACGCACAGGCGTACGCGGACGGCAAGGCGGTGGCCGCCGTGGCCCCGCCGATGCCCGGGCAGGAACAGGACACGGAGGCCGCCTGGTGTCTGTACCTCGCGTCACCGGACGTCGCCGCCACCGCCGAGAAGATCAGCGGCAACGGCGGCGAGATACTGCTGGAGCCGATGCGGGTGGGCGACTTCGGCTCGATGGTGCTCGCGAAGGACCCGGGCGGTGTCCTCTTCGGCGTCTGGCAGGCGGGGACCCACGAGGGCTTCGAGAAACGCGAGGGTACGGGCGCGTTCTGCTGGGCCGAGGTGTTCACCCGGCAGCCGGAGAAGGCGGACGCCTTCTTCCCCGCCGTCTTCCCCTACAGCACGCAGCGCATGGAGGACGACGAGGTCGATTTCAAGGTGTTCAACCTCGGTGACGACACCGTGCTGGGGCGGATGGCGATGACGGAGGAGTTTCCGCCCGAGGTGCCGCCGTACATCAATGTCTTCTTCGCCGTGGACGACTGCGAAGCGGCGGTGGAGAGGGCGGTCAAGGGCGGCGGGGAGGTGAAGTTCGGACCGATGGGGACCCCGTTCGGCCGGTTCGCGGCGCTGACCGACCCGCAGGGCGCGCCGTTCTCCGTGATGGACCTCGGCACTCGGGAAGGCGACATGCCGACGATGTCCGCGGCCTGATCACCACGAGCCCCGCCGGGGCCCGCCCGCAGCCGCCCTGACGCCCCGTTAGGCTGGCCGGGTGCCGATAACCGTGCTGCTCGTGGACGACGAACCCCTGGTGCGCGCCGGGCTGCGCGCCATCCTCTCCGCGCAGCCGGACATCGAGGTGGCGGGCGAGGCGGCGGACGGCGCGGCCGTACTGCCGCTGGTGCGGAGCCTGCGGCCGGACGTGGTGGCGATGGACGTGCGGATGCCGCTGCTGGACGGCATCGAGGCGACCCGGGCGGTGCTGCGCACGGTGGCGGCGCCCCCGAAGATCCTGGTCGTGACGACGTTCGAAAACGATAGTTATGTCTACGACGCGTTGCGGGCCGGAGCCGACGGCTTCCTCCTCAAGCGGGCCGCGCCGGCGGAGATCGTGCAGGCGGTACGGACGGTGGCCGCGGGCGATTCGCTGCTGTTCCCCGCCGCGCTGCGCAGGCTCGCGGCCTCCTACGGCAACGAGCGCGCCCGCGCGGCGATGGAGCGGGCGGCGCTGACGGCCCGGGAGGCGGACGTGCTGCGGCTGATGGCGCGCGGCATGTCCAACCCGGAGATCGCCGCGAGCCTGACCCTGGGCACGGAGACGGTGAAGACGCACGTCAGCGCGGTCCTGGCGAAGCTGGGGGCGCGGGACCGCACCCAAGCGGTGATCGCGGCGTACGAGTCGGGATTCGTCGCGCCGGGGTGAGCCCCGGACACCTCGTCCGGGCCGCGTCCCGACGCTCGCCGACCCGCACGGCACCGGATACGATCCGCACGTCAGGGCAAAGGGGCGCGCGAAGCGAGGAGGCGGCACGTTGGGGCGGCTCACCGGTGGGGATCCGTCTCTGCTGCGGCGGATCAATTCGGCCGTGGTCCTGCACGCGTTGCGCACCGCCGCCCCGTCCGCGGCACCCACGCTCACCGACCTCGTCAAGCTGACCGGGCTGTCCCGGCCGACCGTCGAGGGCGTGATCGAGGGGCTGATGGAGTCCGGCCTCGTGATGGAGGCGTCCGCCGAGGAGGGCGCGGCACGCCGCCAGGGCCGCCCGGCGCGGCGTTTCAGGTTCCGGGTCGAGGCGGGGCATCTGCTGGGCATCGAGATCGGGCCGCACCGGGTCGCCGCCCTCCTGGCGGATCTGCGCGGACGGGTCATGGGGTCGGCGTCCCTGGAGGTGTCCGAGACCGCGTCGGCCGACGAGCGGCTGGAGCGGGTGCGGGAGGCCGTCGCCGATCTGCTGCGGCGCTCCGGTGTGGCGTGCGGTTCGTTGCGCGCGGTGGGGGTGGCGAGCCCCGGCATCGTGGAGGCGGACGGGACGGTCCGGCTGGGTACGGCGCTGCCGGAGTGGACCGGGCTGCGGCTCGGGGAGCGGCTGCGCCGCTCGTTCCGCTGTCCGGTGCTGGTGGAGAACGACGCGAACGCCGCCGCGGTGGCCGAGCACTGGAAGGGCGCGGCCACCGACTCCGACGATGTCGTCTTCGTGCTCGCGGGGCTGAGCCCGGGGGCCGGTTCGCTGATCGGCGGGCGGCTGCACCGGGGATTCGGTGGTGCGGCCGGGGAGATCGGCGCACTGCATCTGCTGGGCCGGGAGGCCACCCCGGAGGAGGTGCTGTCCACCACCGGGGAGCCGCTGCATCCGCTGGACGAGGCGCAGGTGGCGCGGGTGTTCACGCTGGCCCGGGAGGGCGACGCGCAGGCGCGGGCGGCGGTGGAGCGGTTCATGCGGCGGCTGGTGCACGACGTGGCGGCGCTGGTGCTGGCGCTCGACCCGGAGCTGGTCGTGGTGGGCGGCTGGGCGGCCGGACTGGACGGTGTGCTGGAGCCGCTGCGGGCCGAGTTGGCCCGCTATTGTCTGCGGCCGCCGCGGGTGGCGCAGTCGCTGCTGGGCGAGGCCGCGGTGGCGACGGGCGCGCTGCGACTGGCCCTCGACCACGTGGAGGAACAGCTCTTCGCGGTCGAGAGCACGGTCACGGCACGTCGCTGACCGGGCCCCGGAGATCGAGCGGCGTCAGCCGGCCAGCAGCTGCATGCCCGAGTCGCCGAAGGTGAGCTTGCAGGTGTCGGCACGGTAGGTGGCCACGGCGACGGCGACGGTGCGGCCGTTCGCGTAGTAGCGGGTGGTGACGAGGAGGACGGGCGAGCCGGGCAGCCGGTCGAGCTGCTTGGCGTCGTCGGCACGGGCCGAGCCGAGCTCGACGGACCGGTCCTGGCCCTCCAGGTCCAGCCGCTGCAGCTCGCGCAGCACGGCCCGGGCGCGGCCCGCACCGGTGAGCGTGCCGATGGCGGCGAGCGAGGGGACGCTGTCCGCCGGTACGTACAGCAGCTCGGCGGCGACCGGCTGGCCGTGGTTGCCGCGGGTGCGGCGGACGGTGTGCACGGCGGCGTCGGCAGCGGTGCCGAGGAGGCGGGCGACGGCGGCGGGCGGGGCGGCCATGACGCTGTCGACGGGCTGCCAGCTGTCGGCGCCCGCGCCGGGCCAGCTGTGCTCGGCGTCGCCGACGGCGACGCCGACCCGGGGCGGGGCGACGGTGGTGCCGACACCGCGGCGGCGCTGGAGGCGGCCTTCCAGCTCGAGCTGTTCGAGGGCCTGTCGGAGCGTGGCCCGGGCGACGCCGAAGCGGGCCGCCAGCTCACGTTCGTTGGGCAGGATCTCGCCCACGGCGAACTCGGAGTCGAGTGCGTCGGTGAGCACGGTCTTCAGGTGCCAGTACTTCGGCTCCGGCACCGTTTCCAGCTGCGTGGTCCCCACCCTGATCCTCCGCAAAGGCTTTTTGCGCGCTTCTTTATTAAAGGTTGTTGCAGTATCCCTGCGACCATAGGACGGTACGCACACTTGGTCAAGACCAATGACAGAGGTACGGTCGATGATCATCAGCTCTTCATACTCGGGGCGGCGAACATGGATCAGGTCACCGTGATCACGGGTGGCGGGCGGGGCATCGGGGCGGCGGTCGCGGTGCGGCTGGCTCGCGCCGGACACCACGTCGGCATCGGCTACGAACGGGCCAGGGACGCCGCGGAGGAGACCGCGGCCGCGGTCCGGGCGGCGGGCGGGAAGTGTGTGGCCGTACAGGCCGACACCAGCGTCGAGTCCCAGGTCGACGAGCTGTTCGACACCGTGCGGGAGCGGCTGGGGCCGATCACCGGTCTGGTCAACAACGCCGGGATCACCGGGCTGCTCGGCCGGTTCACCGAGACGCCCGTGGAGCGCATGCGCCGCGTCGTCGACGTCAATGTGACGGGGGCGCTGATCTGCGCCCGGCGGGCGGCCCTGGAGATGTCGACGCGGCACGGCGGACAGGGCGGCGCGATCGTGAACATCTCCTCGGGCGCGGCGACTCTGGGCAGCCCCGGCGAGTACGTGCACTACGCGGCGAGCAAGGCCGCCGTGGACGCGCTCACCGTGGGCCTGGCCAAGGAGCTCGCCCAGGAAGGCGTCCGGGTCAACTCGGTGCAGCCCGGCATGATCGTCACCGATATCCACGCCTCGATGGGCGACCCCGAGCGGCCGTGGCGCAACGCCGACCGCGTCCCCATGGGCCGCCCCGGCGAGCCGGAAGAAGTCGCGGGGGCGGTGGCGTGGCTGATGTCGCCGGAGGCGTCGTACACCACGGGCGCCGTGCTGCGCGTGGCCGGCGGACTCTGACGGCGAGGGCCGCCCGGGCGGGGCGGCCCGTCGGCTAGGACGTCAGGCCCGCGAGCTTGTCGGGGTTGCGCATCAGATAGATCGCGGTGATGCGCCCGTCCGCGACGTCGAGGCTGAAGACAGTGTCCGGCCGTCCTCGCGACAGCACGCACAGCCCCGGGCGGCCGTTGATCTCCATGAAGCGGAACTCCGGCTCCGGCAGCCCCCCTTGGCCTACGGCGATGAGGAACCGTCCGACCTTGTCGGCGGTGTCGATGACCCGCAGCGGGGCCTTGGCCAGGCCACCGCTGTCGCTGACGAGCCGTACGTCGGGCGCGAGCAGGGCGAGCAGATTCTCGATGCTGCCGCCGGTGGCGGCCGCGAGGAACCGCTCGGTGAGGTCGCGTTGGCTCGCGGGGTCCACGGCGAAGCGCGGCTTGCCCTCCTCGACGTGCCGCCGGGCCCGCCCGGCGAGCTGGCGCACGGCCGCCTCCGAGCGGTCGAGGGTGACGGCGATCTCCTGGTACGGAAAGCCGAACGCCTCGCGCAGCACGAAGACCGCGCGCTCCAGCGGGGAGAGCGACTCCAGGACGACGAGGACGGCGAAGGAGACGGAGTCGGCGAGCACGGCCCGCTCGGCGGTGTCGGGAACGGTGTGGCCGAAGTCGGTGGCGATCGGCTCGGGGAGCCACGACCCGACGTAGGCCTCGCGCCGGGACTGCGCCTGGCGCAGCCGGTCGATGGCCAGCCGGGTGGTGACGCGCACCAGATACCCGCGCGCGTCGCGGACCTCGCCCCGGTCCGCGCCGGACCAGCGCAGCCAGGCCTCCTGGACGACGTCCTCCGCGTCCGCCACCCGGCCCAGCATGCGGTAGGCCACGCCGGTCAGCGTGGACCGGTGCTCCTCGAAGACGTCGAGCGCCGCGTCAGTCGTATTCAGGTCTCCCACGCCTCCCATCCCACCCGACGCGGCGCCGGGTTGTCCACGTGAACCCGCTCTCACCCCGGGCGGCGGAGGCGTCTCGCGTCCGAGGTCTACCCAGCGGTAACCGCTGCTGACATCCTGTCTCACACACGCCGAGCGCGGATGACGACAGGAGCTGCTCCCATGGTCGACACGATCTCGTTCCCCATAGAGACCCCCACCGGACGGCGGACCGCGGAGGTCGCCTACGAACGGGTGGGCGGCGGGGAGCCGGTGGTCCTGCTGCACGGCATCGGCCATCACCTCCAGGCCTGGGACCCGGTCGTCGGCGCCCTCGCCGCCGAGCGCGACGTCATCGCCGTCGACCTGCCCGGCTTCGGTGTCTCCCCCGCGCTGCCCGACGGCGTCGGCCACGGTCTGCGGGAGGTGACGGCCGTCCTCGGCGCGCTCTTCGACGCACTGGACCTCGACCGGCCGCACGTCGTGGGCAACTCCCTCGGCGGCCTGCTGGCCCTGCAGCTCGGGCACGAGAAGCGCGTACGGACCGTCACCGCCCTCTCCCCGGCCGGGTTCTGGACCGAGGGCGAGCGCCGTTATGCCTTCGGGGTGCTGCGCGCCATGCGGCACGGCGCCCTGAGACTTCCCTCCCACACGGTGGCGCGGCTGGCCCGTACGGCGGCGGGCCGCGCGGCGCTGACGTCCACCATCTACGCCCGGCCCGCCCGTCGTTCACCGGAGGCGGTGATCGCCGAGACCCGCGCCCTGCGCGAGGCGACCGCTTTCGAGGCCACCCTCGCCGCCGGGCGTTCGGTGCTTTTCACCCACGACCTCGCCGAGGTGCCGGTCACCGTCGCCTGGGGCACCGCCGACCGGATCCTCCTGCGCCGTCAGGGCATCCGCGCCAAGAAGGTCATGCCCGGCGCGCGGCTCATCCGGCTGCCCGGCTGCGGGCACGTCCCCATGAACGACGATCCCGCGCTGGTGGCCCGCGTCATCCTCGACGCCACCCGCTGACGCGCGCCGCGGCGCGGGTGATCAGGCCCCGGGGAAGGGGACGTTGGTCCACTGACGCGTCGAGAGCACCAGGCGGTAGCCGTCCGGGTCCTCGACGGTGACGCCCCATGTGTCCCAGTAGGGGTTGTGTGCGGGGACGCGCTTGCCGCCGTGCTCCTCCAGGCGGGCGACCAGCTCGTCCGGGACCGGGCCGTCGAGGTAGACGACGAGCAGGTCCTCGTCCGTGGGCACCGGCGCGGTGGGCGCGCCGGCCTCGTAGGACAGTTCCAGGTGCCAGCCGGCGTCCGGCCAGCCCACCATGAGCAGCCGGTACTCCTCGCCCGGCGGGTCCTCGGCGGCGATGTCGCGCCGCCAGACCACGGACAGTCCCAGTCCCTGGACCCAGAAGCGCTCGGCGGCGTCGAGGTCACGGGAGGGGCGGGCGATGCGTATGTGCGCGCGTGCGTTGGCAGACATGGCGCGAGCCTATGCGGCCCTTGATCATCGCGCGATCGGTCGCTGGTCCTCGGGCCTCCGGCGCAGGACCACCCGGCGCCCGGCCGGCCGGCGCTTCCCCGTCGCCTGATGTCCCATCTGTTCACCGTCCGTTCGGGCACGGGGCATGTGGCACCGATAGCAAGGGTCCAGTGAGACACAGGAGGTTTTCATGACCCGGGATCCGGGAACGGCTGTCGACCGGCGCGCGGTGCTGCGGGGCTCGCTGGCCGGGGCCGCCGCGCTGACGGTGCCCGCACTGGCCGGGGCGGCGCCCGCGCAGGCTCTGTCGGGGCGGCCGAGCGCCGATTGGGGCGTGCAGGTCGGGGATGTGACGGCGTCTTCGGGGCTGGTGTGGGCGCGCTCGGACCACAGGGCCCGGATGGTCGTGGAGACGTCGGCCACCGAATCGTTCCGAAGAGCACGCCGCTGGGTCGGCCCGGTCGTCGGCCCGGATACGGACTTCACCGGCCGGACGCCGCTCGTCGGCCTGCCGCCCGGTGAGCAGATCCACTACCGGGTCACCCTCGCCGACCCCGACGACCCGCGGCGCACCGGCCGTCCGGTGTACGGCACCTTCCGCACCGCCCCGGCGCACCGGAGGGACATCCGCTTCCTGTGGTCGGGAGACCTCGCCGGACAGGGCTGGGGCATCAACCCCGACCGCGGCGGATACCGGATCTTCGCGCACATGCGGCGGCTGGACCCGGACTTCTTCCTGTGCAGCGGCGACACCATCTACGCCGACGGGCCGATCCAGGAACGGGTCGCGCTGCCCGGCGGCGGCACCTGGCGGAACCTCACCACCCCGGAGAAGTCGAAGGTGGCGGAGACACTCGCGGAGTTCCGCGGCGCCTTCCGCTACAACCTGCTCGACGCGCACCTGCGTGACTTCAACGCCCAGGTGCCCTCGATCGTCCAGTGGGACGACCACGAGGTGCGTAACAACTGGTACCCCGGCCAGATCCTCGACGACGCGCGCTACACCGAGAAGAGCGTCGACGTGCTGGCCGCGCGCTCCCTACGGGCCTTCGGTGAGTACTTCCCCCTCTCCACCAAGCGGCCCGACGAGGACGGCCGGGTCTACCGCGTGCTGCGCCACGGTCCGTTGCTCGATGTCTTCGTCCTCGACATGCGCACCTACCGCGATGCCAACTCCCCCGGCCGGCGGCCCGACGACAACGGCGGCATCCTCGGCGCACGGCAGTTGGCGTGGCTCAAGCGGGAGCTGTCACGCTCGCGCGCGGTGTGGAAGGTGATCGCCTCCGACATGCCCCTGGGCCTGGTCGTCCCGGACGGCGCGGTGAATTTCGAGGCCGTCGCGCAGGGCGACCCGGGGGCGCCGCTCGGCCGGGAACTGCAGATCGCCGAGCTGCTGCGGCACATCAAGCACCGCCGGATCACCGGCACCCTGTGGCTGACCGCCGATGTGCACTACACCTCCGCGCAGCACTACGACCCCACGCGGGCGGCGTTCAAGGACTTCGCGCCGTTCTGGGAGTTCGTCTCGGGCCCGCTGAACGCGGGCGGCTTCCCGGCGGTGGAACTGGACGCCACCTTCGGACCCGAGCAGCCCTTCGTCAAGGCACCCACCACGGCGAACGTGCCGCCCGGGCAGGACAGCCAGTTCTTCGGGGAGGTGGCCATCGACGCGGACAGCGGCGAGCTGACCGTCCGGCTGCGCGCCGAGAACGGGACGGTGCTGTTCACCAAGGTGCTCCAGCCGGGGCGCGTCGGACAGTGACGCCGCCGGGGGCGGATGGGAAGGTGGGAAATCCTGGGCGAACCGAGCGGGACCCGACGGAAGGGGCGCTGCGCCATGGCCGAGCAGGTGGATGTCGTCGTCATCGGAATGGGACCGGGCGGTGAGCAGGTGGCGGGCAGCCTGGCCGAGGCCGGGCTGAGCGTGGTGGGCGTCGAGGCGGAGCTGGTCGGCGGCGAGTGCCCGTACTGGGGCTGCGTGCCCAGCAAGATGATGATCCGCGCCGGGAATCTGCTGGCGGAGGCGCGGCGCGTGCCCGGCATGGCGGGATCCGCAGAGGTCACGGCCGACTGGGGGCCGGTGGCCGCCCGGATCCGCGAGGAGGCGACCGACGACTGGGACGACCGGGTCGCCGCCGACCGTTTCACCGGCAAGGGCGGCCGGCTGGCGCGCGGGCGCGGCAGGCTCACCGGACCCGGCCGGGTGGAGGTGACGGGCGACGACGGTGGGACCGAGGCCTTCCACGCCCGGCGCGGTGTGGTGCTCGCGACGGGCACCCGCCCGCAGATCCCGCCGGTGCCCGGTCTCGCCGACGTGCCGTACTGGACCAGCCGGGACGCGATCGCCGCGAAGGAGCCGCCGCGCACCCTGCTGGTGCTCGGCGGAGGCGCGATCGGTGTGGAGATCGCACAGGTCTACGCCCGCTTCGGCACCCGCGTCACCGTCGTGGAGGCGCTCGACGCCCTGATCCCCGTCGAGGAGCCGGAGGCCGGCGAGCTGCTGGCCGGGGTGCTGCGCGAGGAGGGCCTGACCCTTCGGACCGGGGCGCGGGCGAGCCGCGTGCGGCACAGCGGTGACACCTTCACCCTCACGCTGGAGGACGGCGACGAGCTGACCGCCGAGCGGCTGCTGGTCGCCACGGGCCGTCGGGTGGACCTCACCGAGCTGGGCCTGGAGACCGTGGGCCTCGACCCGAAGGCGCGGGCACTGGCGGTCGACGGGCAGTTGCTGGCGGCACCGGGACTGTGGGGCGTGGGCGATGTGACCGGGCACGGCGCGTTCACCCACGTCGCGATGTACGAGGCGGACATCGCCGTCCGGGCGGTGCTCGGCGAGCCGGGCCCCGACGCCGACTACCGCGCCCTGCCGCGCGTCACCTTCACCGACCCGGAGATCGGCGCGGTGGGCCTGACGGAGAAGCAGGCCCGGGAGAAGGGGCTGCGCGTGCGGACGGGCCTCTCGCGGGTGCCGTCCTCGGCACGCGGCTGGATCCACAAGGCGGGCAACGAGGGACTGGTGAAGCTCGTCGAGGACGCGGACCGCGGGGTGCTGGTCGGCGCGACCTCGGCGGGTCCGGCGGGCGGCGAGGTGCTGTACGGTCTGGCCGTGGCGGTCCGGGCCGAGGTGCCGGTGGCGTCGCTGCGGCACATGATCTACGCGTATCCGACGTTCCACCGGGCCGTGGAGGACGCGCTGAAGGACCTGGGGTCGGGCGGAAGCGGAGCATGACCCCCCGGTAGGCGACGGAATCGGGCGCTTCGTACGGAAGAGTTCGCAAGGGCCCTTAACCCATCGGTCACAGGACGTTCGTGATCACGCAACACCGCTGGGTCAGGGTGGGTGCATGACCGACGAGATCCCCGCGAAGCGCGCTCACCGGCCCCATCACTGGCGGCGGGACCTGGTCGAACTGGCCGCCCTGTTCACCGCGGTGGCCGCCGCCGATTCCGTGGCCAACACCGTCGTGCACGGCCCCGACGGCCCCACCTTGCTGGTCGCCTCCGCCGCCGCCCTGCTGGCGACGGCCGGGTTCCACACCTGGTGGGCCCGGCGGCACCCCGCCGCTCCCCCGTCGACGGGGGACGGGCCCCGGGGCGCCGGAAGTGCCCCGGCCCCCGTCTCCGGATCCCGTCCGCAGGCGGACACGGGGGCGACGACGCTGTGGCGGATGCGCACCACCGTGCGCGACGAGCCGGGCAGCCTGGCCGCGCTGTGCCAGGCACTGGCGCACCACCGCGTCGACATCCTCTCCCTCCAGACCCACCCGCTGGCCGACGGCACCGTGGACGAGCTGCTGCTGCGTGCCCCGGCGGCGCTGCCGCCCGGTGTGCTGACCCAGGCCGTGGCCACCGGGGGCGGCAGCGGCACCTGGCTGGAGCGGGCGGACGCCCACGACCTCGTGGACGCCCCGACCCGGGTGCTGAACCTCGCCACCCGCACCGCGCTCGACGCCTCCGAACTCCCCCTCGTGCTCCGGCAGTTGCTCGGCCGGTGCACGATCCACTCGATCCCGGCGCGCTCACCGCGCAGCGGCACCCCCGCCGAGCCGGTGCCCGCGGAAGGGGTGTGGGAGGAGACGGTGATGCGGTTGCGCGACCCGTCCGGCGGCTCGATCACCATCGAGCGTCCGTATCTGCCGTTCACCCCCACGGAGTTCGCCCGCGCCCGCGCGCTGGTCGAGCTGGACGCGCGACTCGGTCCGCGCGTACCGCCGCGCAGCGACGTGCTGACGCTCCCCGAGGGCAACGCGATCACCGTCCGCCGGGCCGGCCCCGGCGACCTCGTGGCGGCGCGCGAGATGCACGACCGCTGCTCCCCCGCGACGCTCGCCCTGCGCTACCACGGGCCGATCGGTGACGCCGACCGCTATCTGCGCCACCTCCTCAGCCCGCGCTTCGGCCGCACCCTGGCCGCGTACACCGCCTCCGGCCGTCTCGTCGCCCTCGGCCATCTGCTGTGGGACGGCGACGAGACCGAGGTCGCCCTCCTCGTCGAGGACGACTGGCAGCGCCGGGGCGTGGGCGCCGAGCTGCTCGGCCGGCTGGTGGAGCTGGCCGGGGAGGCACGGTGCGAAAGCGTCTACGCCGTGACCCAGGCCTCGAACACGGGGATGGTCGCGGCGATGCGCGCCCTCGATCTGCCGCTGGACTACCAGATCGAGGAGGGCACGCTCGTGATCACCGCACGTCTGGCGCCGGCGACGGCGACGTCCGCACCATGACGGCACCGGCCGGCCGGTCGCCGGAACCGCTCAGGTCCGGTCAGATGCGCCAGGCACGGATGCGCTCGGCGCATTCGTACACCTCGACGCGGAACTCCTTGATGTCCCGGGCGAGATCGACGACGGCCCCGTAGGGCGGGTCGATGCCTTCGCCGGCGGCGGCCATGTAGGCCACGACGACCATGCACGCGTACAGACTGCTGCGCACCGGCAGCGGCTGGAGCCGGACGAGCGTGTGCATCAGGGCGGCGGCACGCCAGGCGGCATCGGGCCGGTAGTCGAACCGCGCCACGTCGAAGGCGTGCCGGGACACGGCCGCGTGGAGCGCCGTGTAGTCGTGCACGGCGGGCTCCTCGTGCAGCTTCTGCTCCTGTACGCCCAGGAGCCAGGGCAGATCGATGAGCAGAGCCATCAGGCCGCCGCGCCCCGCCCCGCGGACGGCGGGGCCTCCTCGGGGAAGGCCGCGTCGAACTCGGCCATGTTCTCGTTCCAGAACTTCGCGGCCCGTTCCACGAAGCGGCGGCGCTGCTGCTCGCGCACGGACAGGTCGTGCACGTACGCCTTGATGCTCTTGCCGTCGGCGGCGGCGGCCTCGCGGATGTCCGCGAGTTCCTGTTCGGTGAATTCCACGTTGAGTGCCGGCATTGCTCCACGGTACCGGTCCGGTACCGGCTGCGGCAGGGGCTTGCGGCCCCGGCTCAGCAGCCGCAGTCGTCCGACCCGACGGGGGCGGTCAGCGGGTCGGCCGGCAGCTGCCGCGGGCCCTCCCAAGTGTCGACGGCGTAGCCCTCGCGGATCCAGTACTCGATACCGCCGAGCATCTCCTTGACGCGATAGCCGAGGCGGGCGAGCGCGAGGGCCGCGCGGGTGGCACCGTCGCACCCCGGGCCCCAGCAGTGGACGACGACGGGGACGGCCGGGTCGAGGAACTCAGCCGCGAGCCGCGGGATCTGGGCCGTCGGGAGGTGCACGGCGCCCGGGATGTGACCTTGGTCCCAGGAGGGGGTGCTGCGCGAGTCGACGACCACGAAGTCCGTGGCCCCGGCCGCCAGCGAGGCGTGTACGTCGGCGACGTCGGTGTGGAAGGCGAGGCGGGCGGCGAAGTAGGCCGCGGCGTCGGCGGGGGCCGCGGGCGGCATGGCGAGGACGGGGCTGAGGGCGGGGGCGGCCGGGGTCCCGGTGGGCTGGGGAAGCGAGGCTGTCGTGGAGGTCATGACCAAAAATCTACGGTCCATGATCGCTGCGGTGAACAGCGCTTCCCCGGCACATCCCTTGTTCATCCGGGGATTTCACCGCCGGATGCCACTCATGGCCGGGCATTCCCCGGGCGCCATGGACCGGCGCCGTGAGCGATCGGGTCCGGTGCCCGAAGCCCCGGTCCGGCCGCACCGACCCGCAGCCGCAGATCCTCCTGCGCCGTCGGCGCCGGCCGACGCCGCCATGTCCCCCACTTCTGGCACTCACGCCTGGCCAATAAACAGCAGACCCACCAGTTTCGACTCACTATCGGCGCCACCGCATTGGCCAGGACTCAATTCCATCTGCAGTTCGACAACGCCCCGAATCGGGCCCTTCGCGTTGGTTTTTTGCAGGTGACGGGCAAAGCCATTCCAAAGCGTCGTTCAATGAGAAAGCAACCAGGGATCGATTCCAGCCGCCATAGCGGGCCAGAAAGTACGTCACGACCGGCTCACAGCCAGATGACGGGCCACAACCACAGGGCCGAGCCGAATGGATCGATCACCGGCGGGGTAGGCACGCACACGAAGTTCCCGGTGCACACGGTGGATGACGCAAGGAGTGATTTTGCGTCCACCAGAGGATTCGGAGGGAAGCTCATGTCTTTCAAGAACATCTTCGGCGGCGGCGGAAGTGAAGCCAAGTCCGCCGAAGAGTCCGCCCGGAAAATCCATTCCCATATTCCTGGCGTTCGCCCCGAGGACGAAGGAGTCGATCCGGAGCTCTACGAGGGCATTGATACAGCTCCGCGCGACCCGAAGATCGTGCGCGAGACGTCGCCCGAGGCGCTCAATATCGCGAACAGCTTCCTCGCCCCGCTGTTCAAGAACACCCAGACGGCAGCCACCAATCAGCAGAAAGCCAGCGAAAACCCCGAAACGACATCCGGTATGGCCTCTTCGACCGTGGACAAGGTGTCCGAAAAGATGGAGGTGAAGATCAAGGACGAGGACAAGCCAAAGATCAGCGACGAAGATCGGGCGAAGCTGAAGAAGGACAATCGCGAACAGGTCAAAAACGTCAAGAGGAATGCAGACGGGTCGGTAAGGGAGTGGCCGTCGACCAAGGAGTGAGGGCCGATCACCGAGACATCGTTCAGTTCTGCGACACAAGGAGGCTGAAGGGCATGGCAGACGCCATCAAGAACAACGTGAGCACAGCTCATCTCGGTGAACGATTCATCCGCCACCCACTGACCGGAAAAAATCTGAAGGAACTCAAGATCGCCGACCGGGCCCCGGCCATCCTGGAGCAGAACAAAGAGAAACTGAAGAGGAAGGCCGAGAAGAAAAAGCCGAACGGGGAGGACCGGTACGTCTACCCCACCGGGTTTTCCTTGAACAAGGGGCGATTCGACTTTCCGTCGGGGGAGCCCTCGGCGCACGAGCGCGGGTGGCGCGCCTATATGACGGTGGGCGTACCGCTTGTCGAAGAGCGGGGCGACATCGTGCAGCCGCCTCCCGACGTGATCTCCAAGCAGACGTACATCAACCGAACCGACCCCAAGCCCACCACCTGGTCGCACACGGTCGAGTTCTCGATTTCGAACACCATCAGCTGGTCGCTCCAGGGGCAGGTGCAGCTGACGTTCGGAGCCAAAGCCACCGCGTCACTCCAGCAGCAGCTGCAGAAGAGCATGGCGATGAACCAATCCGAGAAGATCACCCTGAAGAACAGCAAGGACAATCAGGGCGTCGACGCGGAGTCCCAGTCGCAAATGACCAGCACGACGACAGCCACGAGTACCGCCACGGGCACCGGGGAAGTGTCGGCACAGCTGATGCTGGGGATCACTGCTTCTGTCAGTGGTTCGTTGACCACCGGGTTCAAGACATCGTCCACGCTGAACGGAGAGGTCGGCAGCCGGGTGGACGTCCTGGCCACGCAGCGACGCCAGGTGCGGAGGTTCGACTACGAATTCCCGGTCTCCTTCGGTGGGTGGGTCGCCTTGTACTACCCCGAGCCGGTGGAGGTGAAGGAGATCCGCCCGGAGGGCCCACAGGCCAAGGAGCCGAAGTACGCCAAGGTGATCGCATGGAAAATCGGTGAGACCGGTACGGCTGCGGAGACCTTCGACTTGAACGACGAAGGCAAGCCGTTCAGGCAAAAAGGGGAAGCGGAGGTCGTTTCCACCCTCGCCGGGGTCCACGAGGTATTCGAGCTGGAAAAGCTCAATTTTGATGTGAAACAGCACCCGCTGCACAAGAGTGACGGCCAGGAGAAAGAGATCCCGAAGGAGGCGCCCTTCGAGGTCGCCGCCGGGTTGGGGAGGGCCGAGGGCCTCGCGCTCGACCTGGGGGACCAGAAGGCGTACGTCACCGACTACAACGGCGGCAAGCTGTACAAGGTGGACCTCGCCAGCGGCAAAATCGATTGGGAGTTGAAGGGGCTGGGCTACGTCAACGATGTGGCGCTGGACCTCCCGGGCAACAAGGCCTACGTCGCCGAATACGGCGGCAAGGGCCTGTTCACGGTGAACCTGTCCGACCGTTCCGTCTCCCCGGTCGCGGCCGCCAAGGATTTGCCCGCGTACGGCGTCGCGCTGGATGTGCCGAACAAGAAGGCCTATGTCACCGACGTCAACAAGGGCGAACTGGTCGAGTTCGACCTGAGCAGCGAACCGGCGCAGAAGCAGCGCACCTGGGCCGTGCCGAGGGCCTCGGGAGTCGCGCTGGTCGGGAGCAAGGCGTACGTCGGTCAGTATGACGTCGGCGGGCTGTACGAGGTCGATTTGCAGGCGAAGGAAGGCACCCCGCAGGCCGTTGCCACCAATCTCGGAAACACCATCCGCGTGGCGCTGGATGGCGCGGACAGCGCCTACGCCTCCTACACCGGCGGCAAACTGAATGAGGTCGTGGTGGCCGACGGCGAGACCAAGGGCTTTCAGCGCCCGGTGGCCGAGGGGCTCGGTCAGGCCTGTGGCGTAGGGCTGGACCGTGACAAGGGCCGGGTCTACGTCAGCAACCGGGAGGGCAAGCTGTTGCGGATTTCCGGCGTGCTGCCCGGTGCCTCGGCGAAGTCGTAGCGCGGGGCAGACGTTCGCGGGTGGGCGGGCAATGGTGCGGACGCAAGTGCGCACCGAGGGCGGGCAGCCAGTAGGGTGCGCCGGGTGAACAGCGCTGCTTCTTTCTCCCGCACCTTCCGCCTGATCGTCACGGGAGGAGGTACCGGGGGCCATACCTATCCCGCCCTGACCGCGATCCGCGCGTTGCAGCGCCGGTTGGCGGCTGACGGCAGGGCACTCGACGTCCTGTGGATCGGCACGGCGGACGGCCTGGAGGCCCGGGTGGCACCGGCCGAGGGCATCGCGTTCACGACCGTGGCCACGGGCAAGATACGCCGCTCCAGCAACCCGCTGAAGATGGTGAGTCCGGCGAACGTCCGGGACATGGCTCGGGTACCGCTCGGTGTGGCTCAGGCACGGAAGATCGTCTCCGACTTCCAGCCGGACGTGGTGCTCGCCACGGGCGGCTACGTGGCCGTGCCCGCCGGACTGGCCGCCCGGATGTGCCGCCGTCCGTTGGTGCTCCACGAGCAGACGGTGCGCCTGGGCCTGGCCAACCGGAAGCTGGCGAGTTCGGCGACGAGGATCGCGGTGTCGTCGGAGTCGTCGCTGCCGCTCCTGCCGGAGTCGGTGCGGGATGCCGCGGTCGTCACCGGAAATCCGATCCGCCCCGAGGTGCTGACCGGGCATCCGGACAAGGCGGTGGAGGCGCTGGGGCTGTACGGCTTCGACCGGCGTCTGCCGACCGTGTACGTCACCGGCGGCGCGCAGGGGTCCCAGCAGATCAACGACGTCGTGCGGGATGCGCTGCCGTGGCTGCTGGGGCGGGCGAACGTGATCCACCAGTGCGGGCCGGCCAACGTCGAAGGGCTGCGGCAGCACGTGGCAGCCCTGCCGCCGGAGTTGTGGGGCCGGTACTACCTCGCCGGGTTCGTCGGCCCGGAGCTCCCCGACGTGCTGGCGCTCGCGGACGTCGTGATCTCCCGCAGCGGCGCCGGGACGCTCGCCGAACTGACCGCGCTGGGCAAGCCGGCGGTCTTCGTCCCACTCGCCTCCTCGGCCGGGAACGAACAGGCGCACAACGCACGGCACCTGGAGGACGCCGGGGCGGCCGTCGCCCTGCTCGGCGAGGTGACCGTGGAAACCCTCGGCAACGCGGTGGGCCCGCTCCTCACGGACCCCGTGCGGCGAGCGGCCATGGCGGAGCGCGCCCGGTCACACGGACGGCCGGACGCGGCGGACAGGCTCGTGGACGTGCTCCTGTCCGCCGCGTCGGGCTGACCGACGCGAGGGTTTCAGGAGACGTCACGGCCGGGGCCGCCATCCGACAGCTGCCGTCCCGGTGCGGGCCTTTCCGGGCCCCGCGCGGGCGCGGCCGCGCCCGCGCCCCGGCCTCCTCGGCTCCGTAAGAGCCGAGCCCGGAGGCCCCGGCCCATCGCGTCGCGCCCGGTGTGATCCACGACAAAAACCCTGTTCATCCGGGGATTTCACTGCTAGACATCGCCCATGACCGGCTATTCCCCCGACGCCACGGACTGGCGCATCCTCGACGCCCTGCAGAGCAACGGGCGCGCGGGCTTCGCCGAGTTGGCGCGCACCGTGAACATGTCCTCCAGTGCCGTGACCGAGCGGGTGCGGCGGCTGGAGGAGGCCGGGATCATCGGCGGGTACACCGCTGTCGTGGATCCCGAGAAGCTGGGGCTGCCCGTCCTCGCCTTCGTTCGGCTGCGTTATCCGAACGGGAACTACAAGCCCTTCCACGATCTGCTGGACACGACGCCGGAGATCCTGGAGGCGCACCATGTGACCGGCGACGACTGCTTCGTGATCAAGGTGGCCGCGCGGTCGATGCGGCACCTGGAGGAGGTCGCGGGCCGGATCGGCGCGCTCGGCTCGGTGACCACCAGCATCGTCTACTCCTCGCCGCTGGCCCGCCGGGCGCTCAGCCGCTGAGGGCGGCCGTTCGGTGCCGTACGGCCGAGCCCGAGCGGTCCTTGACGACCTGGAGCTGCGCCGGAACGCGTTGGCGCAGGTCGGCGACGTGGCTGACGATGCCGACCGTGCGGTCCCGCTCGCGCAGTGAGTCGAGGACGTCGAGGACCTCGTCCAGGGTCTGCTCGTCGAGGCTGCCGAAGCCCTCGTCGATGAAGAGCGTGTCGAGCCGCATACCGCCCGCCTCGTCCGTGACGACGTCGGCGAGGCCGAGGGCCAGGGAGAGCGAGGCGAAGAACGTCTCGCCGCCCGAGAGGGTCGCGGTGTCGCGTTCGCTGCCGGTCCAGGAGTCGATGATGTGCAGGCCGAGGCCGGAGCGGCCGCGGCCGCCGGTGCGCTGGTCGGAGTGGACGAGGGTGTAGCGGCCGGCGGACATGCGCTGGAGGCGGGCGGTGGCGGCGGCCGCGACCTGTTCGAGCCGGGCGGCGAGGACGTAGGACTCCAGGCGCATCTTGCGCTCGTTGTCCGCGGAGGTGCCGGCGGCCAGGGACGCGAGGGACGCCACCCGGTGGTGCTCCTCGCGCAGGGGCGCGAGCCGGTGCGCGTCGGCGGTGGCCTGTGCGGAGAGCCGGTCCAGTTCCGTACAGCGGGTGCGGGCGGCGGCGTCCTCGGCGTAGGCACGCTGCAGGGCGCGGCCGGCGGTGTCGGCGGCTTCCTGCGCGGCCCGTGGGTCGGCGGGGGGAAGCGCGGCGGCGGCCGCCGCGGCCGGGTCGGCCAGCTGGGCGGCGACCTCGGTCTCCTCCCGCTGCCACCGGTCGAGGCGGTGGTGCAGCTCCTGCTGCTCGGCGGCGGTCAGGAGCGCGTCGGCCGCGCCCTGGGGGGTGTCGAAGCCCGCGCTGTAGGCGGCGTCGGCGAGACGGGCGTCGGCCTCCTTCAGCCGCGTCGCCGCGTCCTGTGCCGCCCGTACCGTCTCGGCCGCTTCGGCGAGGGAGATGAGCTGCCGCTCCAGCAGCGTCGCGCGCTGCGCGACGGTCGCCGCGCCGCCGCGCGCCTGACTCAACTCCTCCTCCAGCGCGGCCAGTTGCGCGTCGAGTCGCTCCCGGTGGGCCGTGCGGGCGGAGCTGCGCAGCTGCGCGGCCTGGCGTTCCTCGCGGCGCAGCTCGTACTCGCGCTCGGCGCGTTCCAGCGCCTCGCGGGCGGCGTGGGCGCCCGAGCCCGCGTCCCGCGCCTCGGTGAAGGCGCGCAGGACGTCCTCGGCGGCGGCGGTCAGTTCGGCGACGGTGGCCGTGCCCGCCCCGGCGGTGGCCGCTGCGAGGGCCTCGCGCAGGGTGTGCAGCCGCCGGTCGGTCTCCTCGCGTGCGGCGTCGGCCCGCCGGGAGGTCTCCAGCGCGCGTTCCTCGTCGGTGCGGTCCACGTGGTCGGCCGCGGTCCGCGCCGGGTCGGGGTGCTCGGTGGAGCCGCACACCTTGCACGCCTCGCCCGGGACGAGTGCGGCGGCCAGCTCGGCGGCGAAGCCCAGCAGCCGGCGTTCCTTGAGGTCCAGCCAGTGCTCGCGGGCCGCGTTGGCCCGCTCGCGGGCGCCGCGCAGCCGTTCCTCGGCTTCCTCGACCTGGCCGGCCAGGCGGTCGCGTTCGACGGCGGCGCCGAGCCGCTGCCGGGCGGGGGCCAGCTCGCCCTCCAGGCGGGCGGCCCGGGTGGCCGCCTCCCGGGCGGTCTCGACGCGCTGCTCGTGGGCCGCGCGCCGGGTCTCCCAACCGGCGAGCCAGTCGGCCGTGTCGGTGAGGGTGTCCTCGTCCAGGCGGGCGTCGCGTTCGAGGTTCGCGCGCTCGGCGGCGATGTCGGCGGCCCGCTGTTCGGCGCGGCGGGCGCCCGCGAGGGAGCCGAGTTCCTCGTGGAGCCGCCGCTCCAGCGCCGCCAGCGTCTCGGCCCCGCTGTCGGCGTGCTCGGCCGGCAGGGCCCGCCGCGCCCGCGTTTCGGCGGCGAGGGCGTCGCGGTGGGCGCGCTCGGCCCGGTCGCGGAGTTCCAGGACGGGGGCGACGGACTCGGCGGCGCGGGCCCGGTCCAGCCGCTCGCGCACCCGCCGCGTTTCCTCGCGGCGCTCCTCGAGGGCGAGGGCCCGCTGCCGGGCGTCGGCGTGGCGGCGCTGGAGGCGGTCCCGTTCGCGTACCGCGTCGGCTTCCTCCCGTGCGGCGCGGTGGGCCTCGTCGGCGGCCCTGGCAGCGGCCGCGGCGATGTCGCGGCGCTCGCGGGCGTTGCTCCGGGCGAGGGCCGCCCATTCCAGGACGGCCTCGGCCAGTCCGGGGGCGCCGGGGGCCAGGGGCGGCTCGGCGGCGCGCTGCGCCGGTACGGAGGCGGGGCGGGAGGGTCGCGTGCCGGGCGGGGCCACGGTCGCGGGCGCGGGCGTGCCGACCTCGGGCAGCGACGGGTCGGCCGCGGCCTGCCGCATCCGGTGGCCGAGGGCGAGCAGCCGCTCGTCACCGGTGGTGACCTGCTTCTCCGCGGTCCTGCGCAGCTCGGCGAGGTGCGCTTCGACGGCGGCGAAGCGGCCGGTGTCGAAGAGCTTGCCCAGCAGCTTGCCGCGGGCGGCGTCCTCGGCGCGCAGGAAGCGGGCGAAGTCGCCCTGCGGCAGGAGGACGACCTGGCAGAACTGTTCCTGGCTCATGCCGAGCAGCTGCTTGATCTCCTCGCCGATCTCCTGGTGGGAGCGGCTGAGGCCCTGCCAGTGGCCGTCCTTGTGTTCGAGGAGCGCGCTGTAGGCCTTCTCGCGGGTGACACCGGTGCCGCGCTTCTTGGGGCGCGGCTGCTCGGGCCGGCGGGTGATCTCCAGGCGCCGTCCGCCGACGGTGAGGTCGAGCGTCACCTCGGTGGGGGTGCCCGGCTCGGCGTGATCGCTGCGTAGGGTCAGTCCGCTGCCCTGGCGGGCGCCGGGGACTGTGCCGTAGAGGGCGTAGCAGACCGCGTCGAGGATGGACGTCTTGCCCGCGCCGGTGGGCCCGTGCAGCAGGAACAGTCCGGCGGCGGACAGTTCGTCGAAGTCGACGTGCTGGGTGGCGCCGAAGGGGCCGAAGGCGGTGACGGTGAGCCGGTGCAGCCTCATCGGGTCTCCTCGCGGACGGTCTCGGTCCCGGCCAGCCGTACGGCGTCGAGGGCGGTGGTGAGCACGGCGGCCTCGGCCGCGTCGGCGCCCCGGCCGCCGCGCACGTGCGCCACGAAGTCCTCGGCGATCTGCCGGTCGGTCCGGCCCCGCAGCCGCTGGGCGTAGGAGGCGAGCGGGTCCTCGGGGGCCCGGTCGGGTTCGAAGGCGAGGCTCACCACGTGCGGGAAGCGCCGGGCGAGCCGGGCCATGGGCTCCTGGGGGCGGTGCGGGTCGGTGAGCGTGGCCTCGACCCATGCCTGCTCGTGCCGCTCCAGTCGCGGGTCGTCGAGGAGGTCGTCGAGACGGCCGCGGATCCGGGCGAGCGGGCGCGGCACGGGGCAGTCGAGCCGCTCGGCGGTGACCGCCCCTTCGGCGTCGAGGTCGATCAGCCACATGGTCTTGCGGTGGTCGGTCTCGGAGAAGGAGTACGCGAGGGGGGAGCCGGAGTAGCGGACGCGCTCGGTGATCGTCTGGGCGCCGTGGAGATGGCCGAGCGCGGTGTAGTCGACGCCGTCGAAGACGGCCGCGGGGACGGCGGCGACGCCGCCCACGGTGATGTCGCGCTCGCTGTCGCTCTCGGCGCCACCGGCGACGAAGGCGTGGGCGAGGACGACGGACCGGGTGCCGGCGGGCCGGGTGGCGAGGTCGGCCCGCACCCGGTCCATCGCGGCCTCCAGCACGGCGGCGTGGCTGCCGCGGCGGGCGCCCAGCTCCTCGCGCACGAGGGCGGGTTCGAGGTAGGGCAGGCCGTAGAAGGCGACGTCGCCGTGCGCGTCGGCGAGGAGGACGGGGGTGCCGCAGGCGGCCGGTGCGGTGCGCAGATGTATGCCGGCCCGCTCGATGAGGCCCGCGCCGACGCCGAGACGGCGGGGCGAGTCGTGGTTCCCGGAGATCATCACGGTGGGTACGCCGAGGTCGGCGAGCCGGTGCAGGGCGTCGTCGAACAGCTCGACGGCGGTGAGCGGCGGCACGGCCCGGTCGTACACGTCACCGGCGACGAGGACCACGTCGACCCGCTGCTCGCGCACGGTGTCGACGAGGTGGTCGATGAACGCGCGCTGGGCCGCCAGCAGGCCCACGCGGTGGAAGGACCGGCCGAGGTGCCAGTCCGATGTGTGCAGCATTCTCAACGCGGGGCTCCGGCCTGCATGCTTTCCGCTCCTCCGCGCTCCGATCCGACACCGACCCAGCACGGTACTCGATGTGGCGGGCGGGGCGGGCGGGAACGGTGGCCGAGGCGTGCGGGGGCCGGTGACAAGGTTCCCTCAAGGTTTCCCCCAGGCCCGCCGCCGACGGTGGTTCCACCGGTGCACAGGCACCGCAACGGGAGGAGAAACCATGCGTCTTCGACATGCCCTGCTGAGCGCGGCGCTCGGCACGGCGCTGAGCACGACCGCCGTGGTCACCTCGGCGCAGCCGGGATCGGCGGCGGCTCCCCCGCGCTATGTGGCGCTCGGCGACTCGGTCGCCGCGGGGATAGGCGCGGGATCCTTGGACAAGCGGCAGGGCGACTGCTGGATCGACAAGGAGAAGGGAATCAGAGTCCCCAACGCCGCCGGGGCCTACCCCCGCCGCGTCGCCGCCTCTCTCGGCGCGAAGCTGGACTTCAAGGCGTTCTGCGGAGCGAACACCCGTCAGGTGATCGCGGAGCAGCTCGGCACGCTCAACAAGCGGACCAAGCTGGTGACGGTCCAGGTCGGCGCCAACAATTACGGGTTCACCGGAGTGGTCATGAGGTGCATTGTGGCCAGTGGCGGCAGCGTCTGCCACGACGACATCGCCAAGGTCCAACAGGATTTCCTCACCAAGCTGGATCGTGACCTAGGAAAGGTCTACCGCCTGATCCGGGAGAAGGCGGAGAACGCCCGAGTCCTGGTGATCGGCTACCCCAAGGTCGTCCGGCAGACCGGGACACCCTGCTACGGGGACGGACTCATGGCCCGGGCCTCCCGTCAGCGCCTCAACGGGGCGGCCCATACGCTCAACGACGTCACCCGGATCGCCGCCGGGAAGCACGGCTTCGAGTTCGTCGAGGCCGAGCAGGCGTTCAAGGGGCACGCGATCTGCGACAAGCCCGAGTGGATCAACGGACTCAGTCTGCCCACGGTGGAGTCCTTCCACCCCAACGCCCTCGGTCACCGGGCCTACGGCTGGTTGATCTGGCAGAAGGTACGGCCGTAACCCGGCCGCACGCCTCGGGGGACAGCCGGGCAGGAGCGGGGGACCCGGCAGGGGGGAGCGGGCCCCGGGGACGATTGCGGTCCCCGGGGCCCGCTCACCCGCTCACCCCGAGCCCGGGGGCCACCGTGTGGTGGGCGGTTCGCCGGCGGGACGGGACAGCTTCTCCTCCAGGCGCGCCGCCTGGAGGAGACGGTGCTGTGAGCGGTAGAGGGACAGGGCCTGCCGCCACGCTTCGACGGCACGGGCGTGCTGCCCCATGGTCCGGTGGACGTCGCCCAGGCAGGCGAGCGCGTCCGCCTCCTCATAGGCGTCGCCGAGTTCGCGGCGCAGGGCGAGGGCCTGGCGGTAGTGGTCCAGGGCCTGGGCGGGCCGGCCACCGTGGTGGGCCAGATAACCGAGGCTGTCCAGGGTGAACGCCTCGCCCTCGCGGAAACCGAGCCGTCGGGAGAGCGCAAGGGCCTGTTCGCAGTAGTGGCGGGCCTGCCCGTGGTGGCCGAGCCTGGCCAGGTACCAGCCCACCGCGTTCAGCGCCTCGGCTTCCCGCAGGGGGCCGTCGAGTCTTCGGCGGAGGCGGAGGTTCTGGATCGCGTGGGACAGGGCCCGGCGGTCGTCCCCCCGCTGCTCCCACGCCAGTGCCAGGTTGAGGTTCGTCTGCGCCTGCCCCGCGGCGTCGTCGGCCTCCCCGAAGAGGGCGAGGGCCCGCCGTAGGTTGTCCAGGGCCTCGGCCCGCTGCTCGAGAGGCACCTGCGCGCGCCCGAGGAGCCGGTGCGCGAGGGCCCGGGCGGCGGGATCCTGGAGCACGCCGGGAGCCTCCAGTGTGGCCCGCAGGATGGCGGTCCGGTCGTCGAGGTGGCCTCGCCGCCATTGATAGGTGTCCAGGGACCAGGCCAGGTGCCACGCCCATCCGCCCCATCCCTCCCCTGGCTCCGTGTCCCGCCCTCGCTCGATGGTGAAGCGGTGCAGCTCCAGCAGGCAGGCGTGTTCGGCGTCGAACCACTCCATGGCCGCCGCGGCGTCGGTGAAAGGGTGCGGTGCGGGAGTGGCACCGGGCCGCTCTGCCGCGAACGGTGTGCGCTGCGGGGACAGCAGGCGGTCGCCCGCGTGGGCGGTGCGGGCGTAGAAGTCGGTCAGGCGGTGCAGAGCCGCGTCCCGATCGGCCTGGGGCTGGTCGCGCTCCCCTCGCTCGGAAGCGTAGAGGCGGACGAGGTCGTGCATGCGGTAGCGGCCGGGGCAGTGCTCGTGAACGAGGTGCGCGGCCTCCAGGCCACGCAGCAGGGACCGTGTCGTCGGAGCGGGCAGCGCGGCCAGGACCATGGCCGCGGCCACGCTGACATCGGGGACGGGCGCTTGGCCGAGCAGCCCGAACAGCCTGGCCGCCGGGGGACCCAGGGCGCGGTAGGAGGAGGAGAAGACCGCACGCAGGTCGGCGGTGAGGTCGTGGGTGTCGAGGGCGTCGAGCCGGGCCGTCCGGCTGCGGAGTTCGTCGGCCAGCACCGAGAGAGGGAAGTCGGGGTGGGTCGTGGCCCGGGCCGCCACGAGACTGATGGCCAGGGGCAGGCCCGCGCAATGCCGTGTGAGCGCGGCGACGGCCTCGGGTTCCCGCGCGGTCCGCTCCGCGCCGAGGTACCGGGACAGCAGCTCCCGTGCCTCCGCCTCGGTCAGCACGTCCAGGGGCAACGGGCGGGCACCGTAGGCGGTGATGAGCCCGACCAGCTGGTTCCTGCTCGTGACCAGCACCATGCAGGAGGAAGTGCCGGGCAGCAGCGGCACGACCTGTTCCGTGTCGCGGGCGTTGTCGAGCACGATCAGTATCCGTTTTCCGGCGACCAGGCTGCGGAACAGCGCCGCCCGGCCGGTCAGGTCCACCGGCACGCCCTCCGCCCCTACGCCGAGCGCGTGGAGGAAGCCGAGCACCACCTCGGCCGGAGGAACCGGCTCCGCGGACACCGCGAAGCCGCGGAGGTCGGCGTACAGCTGCCCGTCGGGGAACGCCTCGGCGTTCTGGTGCGCCCAGTGGACGGCGAGCCAGGTCTTGCCGATGCCGCCGATTCCGCCGATGGCCGAGAGCGCCATGGTGCCGCCGTTCCCACCGTTCGCGCCGAGCGCCTTGTCGAGTTCGGCGAGCTTGTGGGCCCGGCCGACGAACAAGGGCGTCGGCGGAGGGAGTAGGCGTGGAACGGTCGCCGGGGCCGAAGCCGCGCTCGGGGCTGGGCCCGAGACCGGCGTCGGGGCCTGCGCCGGCGTCGGTCCGGTCGAGGGCGTCGGGGCGGGTGCGGCCGGTACCGGTGCGGGGGTGCTCAGGACGGGATCCTCGGTGAGGATCCGCTGGTGCAAGGTGCGCAGCGCCGCACCGGGGTCCGTCCCCAGCTCCTCGGCCAATCGTTTCCGGACACGCCGGTAGTGGGCCAGCGCCTGCGCGGCCCGGCCGCTGCGGTACAAGGCGAGCATGAGCTGCGCCGCCAGCCGCTCGTCCAGCGGGTGCGTCTCGGCGCGGGCCGAGAACTCGGGCACCAGCCTCGCGTGCTGCCCGAGCTGTAAGCGCAGGTCGCCCAGGTCGAGTTCGGCCGCGAATCTCTCACCCTGCACGGTCTGCCGCCAGGAGTTGAACCAGGGACTGTCGAGTGTGGCGAAGGCGTCGCCACGCCACAGGTCGAGCGCCCGCTCGAGCAGGGCCGCGGCCTCGGCGGCTCCGTCGGCCGCGCGGGCCTGTTCGAGCAGTCGGCGGAAGCGGTGCAGGTCTACGGCGGACGGTTCGACCTCGACGACGTATCCGCCGTGCCGGCGCACGAGCCGCACCTCGTCCGCGGCGGGTGCCAGTGCCCGGCGCAACCGGGAAAGGTAGCTGTAGATCGTCCCCCGGGCCCGTGGCGGGGCCCGGTCTCCCCACACCCGGTCGACGAGCCGGTCGACCGGCACCACGCGGTTGGCGTCGACGAGCAGCGCCGCGAGGACGCACCGCTGCCGGAGGTGACCCAGGTCGACCGGCTCACCGCCGATATGGGCCTCCACCTGGCCGAACAAGCCGAATTCCACCACCATCCAGCCCCCTAGGCGCGGAACCCTAGCGGGGGACGGGCGCCGCGCCCAGCGGAATGAAGGCCCCTTGGAGGTTCGTCCGAAGACGGCCGGCCTGCTGCCCCGCCGTCTCGTCCTCGATCGCCGCGCAGCGGAGGTGCACCGGCCCCGGCCCGCAAGGGCAAGCGCCCGCAGCCCGCTCAGGCGTCCTCGTACGCCTCACCGCCCAGCTCGAAGCCGGCCGTCCCCGCCGTGGTGTCCGCCAGCCAGGCGCGGAAGGACTCCACGTCCGCCTCCGGCAGTCCGATCTCCATGCGCACCCCGGAGGCGTAGGTCACCTCGCGCACCACGCGGCCGGTCGCCCGCAGCTCGTTCTCCAGCTTTCCGGCCCGCTGGTGGTCGACGGTGACCGTCGCGAGGCGGAAGCGCTGCCGGGTGACGGTGCCGAGGGTGTCGAGGGCCTCTCCGACGGCCCCGCCGTAGGCGCGGATCAGCCCGCCCGCGCCGAGCTTGACGCCGCCGAAGTAGCGCGTGACGACGGCCACGGCGTACCGGATGTCGCGGCGGAGCAGCATCTGCAGCATGGGCACCCCGGCGGTGCCACCGGGCTCGCCGTCGTCGCTGGCCTTCTGGACCGAGCCGTCGGCTCCCAGGACGTAGGCGAAGCAGTGGTGGCGGGCGGTGGGGTGCTCCTTGCGGACGCGCGCGATGAAGGCCTGCGCCTCCTCCTCGGTCGCGGCGGGCGCGAGCGCGCAGAGGAAACGCGATTTGTTGATCTCGATCTCGTGCACGCCTTCGCGCGCGACCGTCCGGTACTGCTCTTGCATTCCACCACCCTATGCGGCGCCGTGACCGGGTCGGGAACCGCGGGAATGATCAGTGCGGACCGCTCGTTGAGCGGGCATGTACGCAGAGGCGGGGATCATCCGGAAGATCATCGAGCGGACCGGCGACACCTGGGCGGTGGTCGGTCTGTCGACGAACGAGCAGCGCGCGGCGTTCGGCGTCGCCGAGGTGCTCCAGCGGTACGGCAAGCGCATTGTGCCCGTGCACCCCAAGGCCGAGACGGTGCACGGCGAGCAGGGGTACCGCTCCCTGTCCGAGGTGCCCTTCCCCGTCGACGTGGTGGACGTCTTCGTCCACTCCGAGCTCGCGGGCTCCATCGCGGACGAGGCCGTCGCGATCGGCGCGAAGGCGGTCTGGTTCCAACTGGGGGTCATCGACGAGGAGGCGTACGAGCGGACGCGGTCGGCGGGGCTGGACATGGTGATGGACCGGTGTCCGGCGATCGAGATCCCGCGCCTGCGCTGAGGCCGGCCGGGAGCCGTGGCGTGTGCGGCTGTGCGGCAGGCGGCCGCCGACCAGGACCAGGCGGACAGGCTCTCGCCGGAGCACGTGTGCGTTAACGTCGGCTCATGATCACGACACGCGGCGCCCGTCCCGAGGACGCGGCCGAACTCGTCCGGCTGCGTCGGCTGATGTTCGAGGACATGAGCGGCCGGGACGCCCCGGGAGACTGGGAGCGCGACGCGGAGGAGATAGCCCGGCGGCAGCTCACGGGGCCCGGTCCGGTGCTCGGGGCGTTCGTCGTGGACGGCGATCCGGCGCTGGGCGCCCCGCATCTGGCCGCCTGCGCCGTGGGGCGGCTGGAGGAGCGGCTGCCCGCGCCCGGTCATCCCACGGGGCGGTTCGGGTTCGTCTTCAACGTGTGCACCGACGTCCGCTACCGGGGGCGCGGTTTCGCCCGGGCGACCACCGAGGCGCTGCTCGACTGGTTCGCCGACCGGGGCGTCACGCGCGTCGATCTGCACGCGACACCGGACGCCGAGCGGCTGTACCGGAGCCTGGGCTTCGCCGAGCACTCGCTCGCCCTGTCGCTCGACCTCTCACTCCGCCGGGCCTGAACGGCCTGGCGGACATCACCGCCGAAACGGTCAGCCGCCGAGCCCCGTGAGGACGGTGGCGCCGGGGAGTTCGGCCAGTGCCTTGCCGGGGACGATCAGCTTGCCCCGGCGGCTGCCGCTGCCGATGAGCACGTACGGGGTGTCGGCGACGGCGGCGTCCACCAGCACCGGCCAGTCGGCGGGCAGCCCGATCGGGGTGACCCCGCCGAACTCCATGCCGGTCGCGCCGAGCGCGGTGTCCATGGGGGCGAACGACGCCTTGCGGGCACCGAGGTGCCGGCGGACGACGCCGTTGACGTCCACGCGGGTGTGGCCGAGCACGAGGCAGGCGGCGAGTGTGGTCGTTCCGCCGCGCTTGGCCGCGACGACGACGCAGTTCGCGGACTGCTCCAGCAGCGCGGCGCCGTAGTGCTCCACGAGGACGGCGGTGTCGGCCCGTTCGGGATCGGTGTCCACGTAGAGCAGCTGCTCGGCCGGTACGGAGCCGCGCCAGCCGCGGACGGCGTCGGCCACCGGGCCGACCAGCAGGTCCAGGGCCTCCGCGGCCGGGCGGACATCGTCGAAGGCGTCCATCGGGGTGCTCACACGCGCCAAGCTAGCAGTGGTCCCCGACCCCTCGTGCGGCCGTCCCACCCTGTGGGGCGGGGGCGGGTCACCGCGCGGGCGGGATGGACACCGCCATCGTCATCTCGACGGTCTCGGCGCCGTCGTTGCGGTAGGCGTGCGGGGCGCCCGCGTCGAAGGTCGCCGAGGTACCGGCGGGCACGGTGTGCGCCTGACCGTCGACGACGAGCGTCAGCACGCCGGCGGTCACCCGCAGGAGTTCGACGGTGCCGGGCGGGTGGGGGTCGGAGTCACTGCCGTCCCCGGGGACGATCCGCCAGTCCCACAGCTCCAGCGGTCCGCTCGCCTCCGCGCCGACGAGGAGCGTGGTGTGACTGCCGGCCTCGCTGGACCACATGCGCACCGCCTGGTCCCCGGGGACGATCCGCACCAGCGCCCCCTGGTCCTGGTCCAGGAGTGTGGTGATGCTGACGCCGAGGGCGTCGGCCAGCTTCACGGTCGTGCCGACGCTCGGGTTCGTCCGGGCCTGCTCGATCTGGATGATCATGCCTCGGCTCACCCCGGAGCGGGCTGCCAGGGCGTCGAGCGTGAAGTGGCGCTCGGCGCGCCAGCGCTTGAGGTTGCGGGCGAGCGACTGCGTGAGCTGGTCGAGGTCCGTCACGGACCGCCCCCTATCGCGAGTAACAATATTTTGAGTGACAGAGTTCAGTGTATTGAACTACGGTGTGCTGGACTCCACCGTTCATCACACTGTACTGCGAGGTTTCCCCCATGACAGCGGTCTTCGCCCTGGCAACCGCCCTTCTCTGGGGGCTGGCCGACTTCGGCGGTGGCGTACTGACCCGGCGTATCCCCGCTCTCACCGTGGTCGTCGTCTCGCAGCTGCTGGCCGTGGTCGTGCTGGGCGCGGTCGTCGTCGCCACGGGCGGCTGGTCCGAGGCCGGACCGCGGCTGTGGTACGCGGTGGCGGCCGGTGTGGTGGGCCCGGCGGCGATGCTCTGCTTCTACCGGGCGCTGGCCCTCGGCCCGATGGGGGTCGTCTCACCGCTCGGCGCGCTGGGCGGCGTCGCCGTACCGGTCGGGGTGGGCCTCGTGATCGGCGAACGGCCCGGGCTGCTCCAGATCGCGGGCATCGTGGTCGCCGTGGCCGGTGTCGTCCTCGCGAGCGGCCCGGGGTTCGGCGGCGCCCCCGTGCAGCGGCAGACGCTGGTGCTCACGCTCGTCGCGGCGTTCGGCTTCGGTTCGGTGATGGCACTGATCGCCGAGGCGTCGCACACCCTGACCGGGCTCTTCCTCGCCCTGTTCGTCCAGCGCGTCTGCAATGTGGCGGTCGGTGGCGCGGCGCTGTTCGCGTCCGCGCGGCGCGGTAATCCGGTGCTGCCCGCCGAGGGCTGGGGCGCGATCCGCTCGGCACTGCCGGCGCTCGCCTTCGTCGGCCTCGCGGACGTGGCCGCCAACGGCACGTACAGCATCGCCGCCCAGAGCGGACCGGTCACCGTCGCCGCCGTCCTCGCCTCGCTCTACCCCGTGGTGACGGCGCTGGCCGCGCGCGGCCTGGGCGAACGGCTGCGTGCGGTGCAGGCGGCGGGCGCGGGCCTGGCCCTGGTCGGCACGGTCCTCCTCGCGAGCGGCTGACCGGGCCGCCCCCCGGGGGAGGACATGCCTGCGGCCGACGCGTGAACGCGTCGGCCGCAGGCATGTCCCGCCTCAGTACGCCGGGCCTTCCGAGGGCGGACCGCCGGGGCCGTCGGTCGTGCCGCCCGTCGGGGGCGAGGAGCCCGGTGCGGGCGCCGACTCGTCGGACGACGGTGTGTCACTCCCGTAGCCGCTCGACGTCCCCGGGGACGCGCCACCCCCGGGCGGCGGGGCGGGCACGTCGTTGGCTCCCGTCGAGTCCCCGCGGTGCCGCTTGATCCACTCACCGGTGCGGGGGTCGTAGATCCAGAAGATGTTGATGATCGTGGTGGACCGCTGGACCACCACCGACTTCTTCTCCTGGTAGGAGGGCCACGCCTGACCCTTGGGCTTGACGTCACCCTTGATGGCCACCGGCTCCTTCAGCGGGTTCCCGCACGCACAGCGCACCCGGGGCACACCGCGGTCGTCGACCAGCACGGCCGTACCCGCCTGCAGGACGTCCTGGCGGCTGGTGGCGGCGCCGTCGCGGTAGCCGTGGTTGGTGACCCGGGTGTCGTAGCGCAGTTGCACGGGCGTCAGCCCGCGCAGGTACTCCGGGATCCGGTTCTGCTCGATGCCCGCGGCCTGCGCCCAGGCGCGCCCCTTGTCCTGATTCTCGGTCAGGTATCTGATCTGCTTCTCGACGTCGCAGGAGGCGACGTTCTGGGTGCCGCCGTAGAGGCCCTGGGTGGACCCCGAGAACGACGGGTTCCGCCCTCCGTCGGCGGGTGGGTCCGGGGGTTTGGCCCCGCCCGTGTCCGACTGCTTCGCCGTCGACTTGGAGTAGGGGTCGGGCCCCTCCGCGGACGCCGCCTGGAGGAAGACCTCCCCTCCCCCGCCACCCGGCCGGGCGAAGAAGATGCCGAGCGCGATGGCCGTGACCAGGGCACCGGCGACGAGGGCGACCCGTGGGGCGGACCGCCACCAGGGAGGACGGCCGCCGCCGTTGCCCCCGCGACCGCCGGAGGGCCGGCCCGGCGGCTGCCCGGGACCGGAAGGGCCGGACGGGCCGGACGGGCCGTACCCGCCTCCCGAGCCGCCGGGCGGTGGCGCCGCGGGACGGCCCGGCTCCGTCGGCCGGTGCGCCGACCCGTAGGACCCGGGCTCGGAACCCTGACCGGACAGCGGTCCGGACGGCGGGCCGGTGGGGCGTTTTCCTGACGGCGGTTCGGAAGTCACGGCCCTTCTCCCAGGCATTGACGGTGACGCGGATCGGTGATGCGGATCGAGTTCCGTATATCGGTTGATTTCAGCTGTTTTCGCTCCGCTCATTGTGTGTACGGAACCCGCGCCGCCCGCAAGCGGGAGCGCGCACCAGGGGTGCGGGTCCCCCGACCGCGCTCGCGGGCGGGCGGCCCGGCGTCCCCGTGCGTACGTTGGGAGACACCGCGAGAGGCACAGCCCCACCGAGACCCACCGGAGTCAGCGTTGAGCAGCCAGCCGCCAAGGTCCGCGCCGGGCAAGGCGCTCGGCGAGGTACGGGCCTGGCGGGACGCCCTCGCCACCGTGGTCGCCGGGATCGTCGCCCTGTTCGTCGTCGCCGCGCTCGGGCTGTGGGCGGCGGGCGCGGCGACCCTGCCGGGCGGCGCGTTCCCCCACGTGGTGGCCGCCACCGTGGTCACCGCCGTCGGGGGTACGGTGCGGCTGTCGGGCGGCGCGGGGCCGATCGCCCAATCGGGCGGGGGGCTGAACGTCGTCCCCCTCTCGGTGACCCTCGCCGGCGCCCTGGCCATCGCCGTGGTCTTCCTGCTGCCGCTGCGCCACCACGCGGTGGTGAGCGGGCCCCAACTGCTCGCGCGCATCGCCCGTACGGCCGTGCTGTGGCTGCTGGCCCTGCTGATCGTCGCGCTCGGCGCGAAGCACACCTTCCGGATCAGCCTGGGCGACGAGGCCCTCGACGACATCGGCGACCTCCTCGGCGCCACCCCGTCCGTCGGTTTCCGGGCGGCCGTGGGCTCCACCCTCGCCTTCGGGCTGCTCTGGCTGCTGGTGCTGCTCGCCGTGGCGTCGGCGGTGTCCCGCAAGACGCCGCTCCCGCCGCGGCTGCTGCCGTTCCAGGACTCGGTGCGGCCCGCCGCGTTCGCGATGCTGGTCGTCCTGCTGGCCTATGTCGTCCTCGGCCTGGCCATCGGGGTGGTCATGCTCTTCACCCACGGGCACCCGGACCGGACCGCGGCCGTCCTGCTGCTCGGGCTGCCCAATCTGGTGTGGCTCGCCTTCGGCGTGGGGCTCGGCGGCGCGTGGGAGGGCAGGGTGCCCGATCCCATCGGCCTGCCCATGCCCAGGGCCCTGGTGACGGTGCTGCGTCAGCGCGACGGCGAGGCCACCGGCACGGTGGATCTGGGCACGCTCGCGGAACAGGACGGGCGGGCTTGGCTGTTGGTGGTCGTCGCGGCGGTCGCGCTGCTGGCCGCCGGGCTGCTCATGGCCGTACGGTCACCGGCCGACACCCGGCCGTGGCAGCACGCCGTGCGGCTCGGGATCGCCTTGGCGATCACCCTGCTCGTCGTGGGGCTGCTGACCCGCGTCTCGGCCCGCTTCGGGCTGTCCCTGTTCGGCATCGGCGACCTCGACGCGTTCGGCGGTGAGGTCCTGCTGCGGCCCCGGCTGTGGCTGCTGGTGGGCGTCGGCCTGTTGTGGGGGCTGATCGCGGGTTTCCTGGGCGGCCTGTTCACCTCCCGGGTCCGGCGGCGCGGCGAGGTGACACCGGACGCGGACGGGCGCTGATAGGTACCGACCCGTATCGGTACCGGCCGGGCTATCGCCGGGTGGCGTCCGGGAAGACCGGTGCCGCCCAGTGCGGCGGGGGCGGCGGGGGTGTCCGCTCCGGGGGCAGTCCCCCAGGCCGCGGATCAACCCGGGTGGGCTCGTGCTCCCGCCCGCGCGGGGGCTCCTCGGGCACCATGCCCGTACCGGCCCGGCGCAGGGCGCTGACGAACCGCAGACAGGTGTCGTAACGGTCCTCGGGCGCCTTGGCGAGGGCCTTCATCAGCACGTCGTCGACGGCCGGGGTGAGGTCGGGGCGGTGCTCGGAGACCGGGGGCGGCGGGTCGTTCTGGTGCGCCCACAGCAGCGCCATGTCGTCGTCGCGCTGGAAGGGCGGACCGCCGGTCAGCATCTCGTACACCACGCAGGCCAGGCTGTAGACGTCGCAGCGGCCGTCGACCGGCTTGCCCGAGATCTGCTCGGGCGCGACGTAGTCGAGGGTGCCGACGAACTGGCCCACCGTGGTGAAGCCGGTCAGCGACAGCGACTTCTTCGTCAGCCCGAAGTCGGTGAGGTACACATGCTCGGGGTGGTCGCTGTCGGTGCCCTCCGCGACGAGGATGTTGCCCGGCTTGACGTCCCGGTGCACCAGGTCGTGCGCGTGGGCGGCGTCCAGGGCGGAGGCGACCTGGAGGCCGATGCGGCAGGCGTCGACGACGGGGAGCCGCCCGGTCCGGTCGAGCATGGCCCGCAGGTCCTGGCCCGCCACGTAGCGCATGGCGATGAAGAGGACGCCCTCGGTCTCCCCGGCCTCGAAGACCGGCACGATGTTGGGGTGGTCGATGGCCGCCGCGACCCGCGACTCGTGGGCGAAGCGCTGCCGGAAGGTGTCGTTGCGCGCCAGCTCCGGAGCCAGCAGCTTGAGGGCGACCGTCCGCCCGAGCCGCAGGTCCTGGGCGCGGTAGACGACGGCCATGCCACCGCGCCCGATCTCGCCCTGTACGCGGTAGGCGGCGATCTGACGGCCGATGAGATCGGACTGCCGGCCGATCGGCACGTCCCCGCGCGTACGGTCGTCGGGGCCCGTCATCAGCGGTCACCGAGCACGGTGGTCGGCGGCCCGCCGGATCCGTCGGCCCCTCCCGCATCGGCGCCCGGCCCGCCCGCGCCCTTTGAGGAGGCACCCTCCGGCACCGCGAACGTGGCCATCGCCGTCCCGTCGCAGTAGCACCAGCGGTCGTGCTCCGCGTCGTACACCCACATCGCCTCGCCGTCGACGACGGCCCCGATCCGCAGCCCCCGGGTGGTGTCGCGGAACGTCTCCCCGTCCATCCGGCCCGCCGCCAGGTCCTCCACCGCCCGGTGGTAGCGGCCGACGGTCTCCTCGACCCGGGCCAGCAGGGCCCGCGCGTCGGCCGTCCGGGCGAGCTGCTGCCCGGCGGACGGCGGGCCCTGCGGCACCGGCAGCAGCAGCCGGGCGTCGACCCACGCCGACCAGCCGTTGAGGCAGAGCACCTGCCCCCAGTCGCCCCGCCGCTCCAGCAGTCGCACGGGCAGCAGCGCGTCGAGCGGCTCGGTCGCCACCAGCCCGTCCGGGGCCTCCCAGGTCGGCATGCCGTCCCCGGGCACCACGTGCGTGGGACGGAAGCCGGCGTCCGGGCCCACGGCGGCCGCGACGACGGATTGGGGTGGATACGCTGCGTTCATCAAGGCTCCCGCCTGCTACTTGCGCATGATGGCGGGCTCGTGGCGGCGCAGCAGTCGCGCGACGATGACGCCGCAGGCGACCGACAGCACCACCAGCATGCCCATGTTGATCAGCCAGGTGCCCGCCGAGTGGTCGAAGAGCGGGTCGGCGGTCAGTTTCCCCGGCACGATCCGCTCCAGTTCGACCGTGCCGGCCATCGCGCCGAGCGCCCAGCGCGAGGGCACCAGCCACGCCAGCTGTTCCAGGCCGGGCACTCCGGCCAGCTTCAGCAGGGCTCCGCAGAAGACGACCTGGACGATGGCGAGGAGGACCAGCAGCGGCATGGTGACCTCCTCCTTGCGCACCAGTGCCGACACCACCAGGCCCAGCATCATGGCGGTGAACGACAGCAGCGCCACGGCCAGCGCGATCTCGACGAGCGGTGGGAAGAACACGCCCTTGCCGCCGGGTGCGTTCATGTCCACGCCGAACAGCGCGACCAGGGTCAGCACGACGGCCTGCACCACCGTGATCAGTCCCAGCACCACCACTTTGGACATCAGATACGCGGATCTGGACAGGCCGACGGCTCTCTCCCGTTGGTAGATCACCCGTTCCTTCACCAGTTCGCGCACGGCGTTGGCGGCTCCCGTCAGCACACCGCCCACGCACAGGATGAGCAGCGCGTTCATCGCCGAGTCCGCGGTCAGCTTGCTGCCCGCGAGCGCCCGGGCCATCGCGCCCATCACGAACGGCAGGGCGATCATGATGGCGAGGAAGGTCCGGTCGGCGGTGAGCGCGGCCGCGTACCGGCGCACCAGGGTGCGCAGTTGGGCGCCCCAGCTCTGCGCCTTCGGCGGCTTGGTGGCTTCTTCCGGTGCGTGGGCACCGTCCAGCCGGGGCTGTTCGGTGGCGGCCGCGATGTACTGGCGGTAGTGCGAGGAGGCGCGGTACTGCCCCGCCCAGTCGCGCCCGGCCTCGGCCTCGAACGCCTCGAAGGCCTCCGGCCATTGGGCGTAGCCGAAAAAGTCGAGGGTCTCGTCGGGCGGTCCGTAGAAGGCGATCCGCCCGCCGGGGGCGAGGACCAGCAGCCGGTCGCACACGTCCAGGCTGAGGACGCTGTGCGTGACGACGATGACGGTGCGGCCGTCGTCGGCGAGGGTGCGGAGCATGTGCATCACGGAGCGGTCCATGCCCGGGTCGAGGCCGGAGGTCGGCTCGTCGAGGAAGAGCAGTGACGGCTTGGTCAGCAGTTCCAGGGCGACGCTGACGCGTTTGCGCTGACCGCCGGAGAGGCTGTGGATGGGCTGGTCGGCGCGCTGCTGAAGGCCCAGTTCACCGATCACCTCATCGACCCGGGCCTGCCGTTCGGCCGGTGCGGTGTCGCCGGGGAAGCGCAGCTCGGCGGCGTATCCGAGGGCGCGGCGCACGGTCAGCTGGGCGTGCAGGATGTCGTCCTGCGGCACCAGCCCGATGCGTGCCCGCAGCTCGGCGTAGTCCCGGTAGAGGTCACGGCCGTCGTAGACCACGGTGCCCCGGTCGGCGGGGCGCTGCCCGGTGAGCGCGTTGAGCAGCGTCGACTTGCCCGCGCCGCTCGGGCCGACGACGGCGAGCAGGCTCTTCTCGCCCACGGGGAACGACACGTCCTCCAGCAGGGTCTTGCGGCCCTTGTCCACCTGCACGAGCAGGTCCTGGACGTCGAGCGAGATCTCACCGGTGTCGACGAACTCCTGGAGTTCGTCGCCGACGAGGCAGAACGCGGAGTGGCCGATGCCGACGATGTCGCCCTGCGCCACCGGGGCCCGCCGCACGGGCCGGCCGTTGAGATACGTGCCGTTGTGGCTGCCGAGGTCCACGATCTCGTGGCCGCCGTCGGCGGTGGCGCGCAGTTCGGCGTGCCGACGGGAGACGACCAGGTCGTCGACGACGAAGTCGTTGTCGGCGCCGCGGCCGATCCGGACGGTCCGGGTCGGCAGGGGGCGTACGGAGGTGGGGCTGCGGAAGGTGCCCGTGGCGGACGGCAGCGAGACGGACGAGGGGCGCCCCGCCGAGTGGGCCACGCCTTTGAGCCGCGCGGCCGGGCCGTCGTCGGGGTTGCCGAACCGGATGACGCTGCCCGGTCCCACGTCCTCCGCCCGCACCCGGTGGCCTTCGGTGTAGGTGCCGTTGGTGCTGTCGCTGTCCTCGAGCGTCCAGTGGTCCCCGACGGGGCGCAGCACCGCGTGGTGCCATGAGACCCGCAGGTCGTGCAGCACGATGTCGCTCAAGGGATCGCGCCCCACGTGGTAGGTCCGGGTCGGACTCATCACCTGCGAGCCGCCGTCGGCCTCGACGACGAGTTCGGGGGCGGGGGGCGCGACCGACCGCTCTCCCATGTTTGGATTCTACGGCGGACCGTCCGGCCTCGCCTGTCCAGGAGGACGCCCCGGCCCGCCCTTCGAAGGGAGTCCAGAGGTGTCGTCGCAGCCCGGGGCCGCCGCGCGGCTGCCCGTCTTCGTCTACGGGACGCTGCGCCCCGGACAGGGCAACCACCGCCGCTTGCTCGCCGGCCGCACCACGGCCGAGGAGCCCGCCCGGCTGCGCGGCGCGGTGCTGTACGCGGGCCCGGGCTACCCGTACGCGGTGAGCGCCCCGGCGGAGAGCGTGATCCGCGGCGACCTGCTCACCCTGGCCCCGGCGCGGTACGCGGAGCTGCTGGCGGCGCTGGACGAGCTGGAGGGCTATGCGCCCGGCGATCCCCGCAATCTCTACGAGCGGGTGGCCCGCGAGGTCCTCCCGGACGGCGGGGGCACGGTCCGTGCCTGGGTCTACCTCGCCGCGGACCGCCTGGCCCGGCGGCTGCGCGACGAAGGCACACCGCTGCCCGGCGGCGACTGGCTCCGCTGAGGTGCCTGATGGCTGTCCGATCCCCCGGCGCCGGGCGCCGGGAGCCCGCGAAGAGCCGCCGGACAGGCTCTGGTGGCGTTCCGGGCCCGTGACTTACGGTGCCCCCTGGGTGTGAAGGATCATGACGGGTGAGGCAGAAGGAGAGACGGTGGCGGAGCGAGCGTTGATCGCGGGTGTGGGCGGCCACGAGCCGAGGATCGACCCGGGGGCGTTCACCGCGCCGACGTCGGTGGTGATCGGCGAGGTGACGCTGGCGGCGGGCGCGAGCGTCTGGTACCACGCCGTGCTGCGGGCGGACTGCGGTCCCATCACCCTCGGCGCGGACAGCAACATCCAGGACAACTGCACGGTCCACGTGGACCCCGGCTTCCCGGTCAGCGTCGGCGAGCGGGTGACCGTCGGCCACAACGCCGTCCTGCACGGCTGCACGGTCGAGGACGACGTGCTGGTCGGCATGGGGGCCACGGTCCTCAACGGCGCGGTGATCGGGGCCGGTTCGCTGGTCGCCGCCCAGGCCCTCGTCCCCCAGGGCATGCGGGTCCCCCCGGGTTCCCTGGTCGCGGGCGTCCCGGCCAAGGTCCGGCGGGAGTTGACCGAGGAGGAGCGCGAGCACATCGGGCTCAACGCCACGATGTATCTGGAGCTGGCGAAGCAGCACCGCGACGTGGCGGCGGGCGACGCGGACGCGTAGGGGAACGCGAAACGGCCCGCCCGGGCGTACACCCGGGCGGGCCGCGGAAAGGCGGGGCGTGGCCCCGGTCGCCGTCGTCAGTCGTTGACCGCGACGGGCTCGGCGGCGGGCCGCTCGGTGCCCGGGCCCGCGACGGCCGCCTCGGCCTCGGCCTCCGCGCGCTTGGCGGCGGCCTTCTTGGCCCGCAGACGCATCACCAGCAGGGAGCCGAGCCCGAACACCACGGCGGCGGCCAGGCCGACGTAGGAGAACCTCTTGATCCAGTCCTCGGCGACCTTGCCGACGGTGTAGATCACCGCGACGGTGCCACCGGCCCAGACGATGCCGCCCAGCACATTGGCGATCAGGAACTTCCAGTACGGCATCTTCAGGACGCCCGCGAGCGGACCGGCGAAGATCCGCAGGAACGCGATGAAGCGGCCGAAGAAGACGGCCCACATGCCCCACTTGTGGAAGGACCGCTCGGCGGTGGCCACGTGGTCGGGCCCGAAGTGCTTGGGGAATTTGCGGCCGAGCCAGTCGAGCAGTGGCTGGCCGCCCTTGCGGCCGATCATGTAGCCGATGGAGTCACCGACGATCGCGCCGGTGATGGCGCACGCGCCCAGCACGTAAGGATTGATGTGATCCTGCGTGGCGGCCAGCAGCGTGGCGCTGACCAGGACGATCTCACCGGGAAGCGGGATGCCGAGGCTCTCCAGTCCGATGACCCCGCCCACCAGCAGGTAGACGGCTACCGCCGGTACTGTTTCGAGCCACTCCTGGATGTGCAACGCCGGTTCCTCCCCGGTTGGTGATCAAATGCCCGGCGTGCGCCACGAGGGCACACGCCGGGCAGCCTACTGGAGGAGAGGACTCCTTCGCGGGGCCGCCGGTTGCTCGGGCGAGGGTCACGAGTGGGACAAGGGACCGGACCACCGGCCGTGGACGGGCCGCCCGCGACGTCGAGGACCGGCCGTCCGCCCGTGCGCGCGGATCTCCGACGGGGCGCCGACCGCTCCGGCGCCCTTGCCGTGGCCGCGGCGCGGGAGCAAGGAAAGCGTCCGTTCCCCCACAAGGCGCGGTCGGCACAGTGGGCAGTGCCCGCCGAACAGCCTCCGGTCCCGCGCTGCCCCCATGCCGGGCGCACGCCCGCCGCGGTCGCGGACCGTTCTTCCTCCAAGGAGCTGCCATGTCCCGTGTCCCCGCCGGCCGGACCACCGCCCCCACCACCGCCCACGCCCTGTTACGACGTCTCCACGACCACGGGGTGCGCACCGTGTTCGGGGTGGTCGGCCGGGAGGCCGCGGCGATCCTCTTCGACGAGGCGGACGGCATCGACTTCGTGCTGACCCGGCACGAGTTCACCGCCGGTGTCGCGGCCGACGTGCTGGCCCGCATCAGCGGCCGGCCGCAGGCGTGCTGGGCCACGCTGGGCCCCGGGATGACCAACCTGTCCACGGGGGTCGCCACCTCGGTCCTCGACCGGTCACCGGTCATCGCGCTCGCCGCCCAGTCCGAGTCGTACGACATCTTCCCCAACGACACCCACCAGTGCCTGGACTCGGTGGCGGTCATGCGGCCGATGACCAAGTACGCGGCGGAGCTCCGGCGCCCCGACGACGTGACCGACCTGGTGGACTCGGCGGTGGCCGCGGCCATGACCGAGCCGGTCGGGCCCAGCTTCATCTCCCTGCCCGTCGATCTCCTCGGCAGCGAGATCGACACCTCGCTGCCGCGTCCCGGGGCGAGGACCCCGGCCAAGCCCCTCGGCGCGGTCGAGGACGGCTGGCAGGAGGCCGCGCGGAAGGCCGCCGAGCTCGTCGGGGCGGCACGGCACCCCGTGCTGGTCGTCGGCGCCGCCGCGATCCGCTCCGGGGCGGTGCCCGCCGTCCGCGCGCTGGCCGAGCGGCTGAACCTCCCGGTCATCACCACGTACATCGCCAAGGGCGTGCTGCCGCACGGGCACGAGCTGAACTACGGCGCGGTCACCGGCTACATGGACGGCATCCTGTCCTTCCCCGCCCTGGAGACCCTCTTCGGGCCGGCGGACGTCGTCCTCACCCTCGGCTACGACTACGCGGAGGACCTGCGGCCGTCGATGTGGCAGCGCGGCGGGCAGAAGACGACGGTCCGGGTGTCGCCCACCGCCAACCCGGTCCCGCGGGTCTACCGTCCGGACGTCGACGTCGTCACCGACGTGCTGGCCTTCGTGGAGTACCTCGACCGGCACACGGCCGATGTCGCGCCGAAGACCGCGCACGACATCGCGCCGTTGCGGGAGCGGATCGGTGAGTTCCTGGCCGACCCCGGGACGTACGACGACGGCATGCGGGTCCACCAGGTGATCGACTCCATGAACACCGTCATGGCGGAGACCGCCGAGGCCGGTGAGGGCACGATCGTCTCCGACATCGGGTTCTTCCGCCACTACGGGGTGCTCTTCGCCCGTGCCGACCAGCCGTTCGGCTTCCTCACCTCGGCCGGCTGCTCCAGCTTCGGCTACGGCATCCCCGCGGCCATCGGGGCCCAGCTCGCCCGGCCCGGGCAGCCGACGTTCCTCATCGCGGGCGACGGCGGTTTCCACTCCAACAGCGCCGACCTGGAGACCATCGCCCGGCTCAACCTGCCCATCGTGACCGTCGTCGTCAACAACGACACCAACGGCCTGATCGAGCTGTACCAGAACCTCGGGCACCGCCGCTCGTACGACCCGGCGGTGAAGTTCACCGGTGTCGACTTCACCGCCCTCGCCCGCGCCAACGGCGTCGAGGCGGTCCGGGCCACCACCCGTGAGGAGCTGCTGGCCGCGCTGCGCAAGGGAACGGGGCTCGGGCGGCCGTTCCTGATCGAGGTGCCGGTGCATTACGACTTCCGAACCGGCGGCTTCGGCGCCCTGAGTATCTGATCATGATGTGCGTCCTTCCCGCCGTCACCGGTTTCCTCGCCGAGATCCGCCAGGACGGCGGCCGGCCCCTGGAACCGGTCTTCGCCTCCCTCGGCTCCCGGGCCACGCCCGGGGAGCGGACGGCCGACCAGAGCCTGCGCACCGTCCTGCTGCACTCCGGGGCCCCCGACGGGGCATACGCCCACGCCCGGGGCCGGACGCTGGTGCTCGCCGGAGAGCTGTACAACCAGGACGAACTGGTCCGGCTGCTGCCCGGCCAGGCCCTGCCGGACAGCGACGCGGCTCTGCTCCTCGCCCTCTTCGGCCTCTACGACGTGCACGCCTTCCGGCTGCTCAACGGGCGCTTCGCCGCGCTGGTCGCCGCCCCCGGACGAGTTGTGCTCGCCACTGATCACGCGGGCTCGGTGCCCCTCTACGTCTCCGCCGCCCCCGGCCGGGTGCTGGCGGCGACGGAGGCGAAGGCGCTGCGGACCGCTCCCGAGGGGCGGCCCGTCGCCGCCCGCCCGGTCCGCCGGCTGCCCGGCACCCACCAGGTCCCGGCCGGCACGGTGCTGGACATCGAGGTGGCCACCGGGAACCCGGTCTCCCACCGGACGTGGGCGCCTCCGCTGGCCCGCCGGATCGTGCGGGAGGAGGAGGCGGTCGAGTCCGTCCGCCGGGCGCTGGAACGGGCGGTGCGGGTCCGTACGGGCGGGGGCACCCCCCTGGTGGTGCTCTCCGGCGGGATCGACTCCTCCACCGTCGCGGCGCTGGCCGCCCGCCGGTCGGCCGGGCCGATCGGGACCGTCTCGATGGGCACCGAGGAGGCCGACGAGTTCCCGCAGGCGCGTGTCGTCGCCGGGCACCTCGGCTCCGCGCACCGGGAGGTGACCATCACCACCACCGACCTGTTGCGCCGGCTCCCGCACGCCGTCTGGGCGGCCGAGTGCCTCGACGCCGACATCATCGAGTACCTGCTGCCGCTGACGGCGCTGTATCTGGAGCTGGGCGGCACCGGCCGTCGCGTCCTCACCGGCTACGGGGCCGACATCCCCCTCGGCGGCATGCACCGCGAGGACCGGCTGCCGGAGCTGGACACGGCCGTCTGCCACGACATGGACACCTTCGACGGACTGAACGAGATGACGCCGACGCTCTCCGGCATCGGCGGCCACTGGTCCACCCACCCCTACTGGGACCGCGACGTCCTCGATCTCCTGGTGTCACTGGAGGCCGGGCTGAAGCGCCGCCACGGGCAGGACAAATGGGTGCTGCGGGCCGCCATGGGCGACGTCCTGCCGCACGAGGTCGTCGTCCGCCCCAAGCTCGGCGTGCACGAGGGATCGGGCACCACCTCGTCCTTCACCCGGCTGCTGACGGACGCCGGCGTCCCGCCCGGCCGGGTGCGCGACGCCAAGCGGCTGGTCGTCCGGGAACTGTTCGACCTCGTCGTCGTCGACGGCCGGCATCCGGACGAAGTGTCCACCGGCGCGGTGGTGGAGCTGGTCACCGACCTGCTGGCCTCCGGCGCCCGCCCAATCCCGCGATGACACCGCCCCCGCCCGCCGGGGACCGGCCGTCGGCCCGCGCCAGGTCGGTCCGCACCAGAAGGAAGGACTCCGCCGTGGAACGCGTCGACACCACCGTCTCGCCCCGCTACGCGCAGATCTCCACGTTCATGCGCCTGCCGCACGACCCGTCGCCACGGGGCAGGGACGTCGTGGTCGTCGGCGCCCCCTATGACGGCGGCACCAGCTACCGGCCCGGCGCGCGGTTCGGCCCGCGCGCCGTACGGAACGAGTCCGGTCTCATCCACGGGGTGGGCATCGACCGCGGACCCGGCACCTTCGACCTGATCGACTGCGTCGACGCCGGGGACATCGACCTGACCCCGTTCAACATGCACATCGCGATGGACACCGCCCAGGAGCGGCTCGGCGCCCTGCTCGCCGACAACGCCGCCTTCCTCATGATCGGCGGCGACCACTCGCTGACCCTGGCCGCCCTGCGGGCCGTCGCGGCGCAGCACGGGCCGGTCGCCGTTCTGCACCTGGACGCGCACTCCGACACCAACCCCGCCTTCTACGGCGGCGAGTACCACCACGGCACGCCCTTCCGGCACGCCATCGACGAGAAGCTCGTCGATCCGCGGCGCATGGCGCAGATCGGCATCCGGGGCCACAACCCGCAACCCGACTCACTGGACTACGCCCGCGGGCACGGCGTGCGGATCGTCACCTCCGACGAGTTCTGCGCGCTCGGCCCCGAGGCCACCGGACGTCTGGTGCGCGAACGCGTCGGCGACGGGCCGGTCTATGTGTCGGTGGACATCGACGTCGTGGACCCGGCGTTCGCCCCGGGCACCGGCACCCCCGCCCCGGGCGGCCCCACCTCGCGCGAGGTGCTCGCCTTGCTGCGCGGCATCGGTGATCTGCGTCCGGTGGGCTTCGACGTCATGGAGGTCTCGCCGCCCTACGACCACGGCGGCATCACCTCCGTCCTGGCCGCCGAGATGGGCGCCGAACTCCTGTACCAGTACGCCCGCGCACACACTCGAGAGAGGAATTCCCCGTGACTGTTCTGCACTGCTCCGCACACTCCGCCGAGCTGCTCGCGCTGGCCGCGCGACTGCCCCGGGTTCCCCGCGCCGACCTGTACGGCTTCCTCGACGCGGCGCACGCGGCCGCGGCGGAGCTCCCCGAGCCCCTGGCGACGACGCTGGACGCCTTCAATGCCCACGGCAACGACAACGGGTATCTGCTGCTGCGCGGCCTGCCGGTGGAGGAGGACGACGCGCTGCCGCCCACCCCCGACAGCACGCCCGCGCCGGTGGACCGCCCGCTGCTGAACCAGGAGGCCATGCTCGCGATCGTCGGCCGCCGGCTGGGCCTGCACACCGGTTACCGCGAACTGCGCTCCGCCTCCGTCTACCACGACGTCTATCCCTCGCCCGGCGCCCATCACCTTTCCTCCGAGACCTCCGAGACACTGCTGGAGTTCCACACGGAGATGGCGTACCACGTGCGCCAGCCGAACTATGTGATGCTCGCCTGCTCCCGGGCGGACCATGAGCGCGAGGCGGCCACGCTGGTGGGCTCGATCCGCAAGGCGCTGCCCCTCATGTCCGACGACGTCCGCGCGCACCTCTTCGACCGGCCCGTGCCCTGCTGCGTGGACGTCGCCTTCCGCGGCGGCGACGAGGACCCCGGAGCCATCGCCGACGTCAAGCCCCTCTACGGCGACCCGCAGGACCCGTTCCTCGGGTACGACCGGGAGTTGCTCGTCCCACGGGACCCCGCCGACGTCGAAGCCGTCGCCGTGCTGTCGAAGGCGCTCGACGAGGTGCGCGAGGGGGTGCGCCTCGTCCCCGGCGACGTATTGATCGTGGACAACTTCCGTACCACCCACGCCCGCACCCCCTTCACGCCGCGTTGGGACGGCAAGGACCGGTGGCTGCACCGGGTCTACATCCGTACCGACCGCAACGGCCAGCTGTCCGGAGGGGAACGGGCCGGCGACGTCGTGGACTTCGTGCCGCGCCACTGATCCACCGATCGGCACAGGAGCCGGTGGGCCGCCGGGAGGCGGCCCACTGGCGCGTCCGGCGGGTGGTCTGCCAAGCTGAATACAGCATCATTATGCGGAGGAGTGGATATTCATGACAGGTGGCGCAGTTCCCGAGCCGCAGGGATTCGCGGTGCACACCGCGCCGGCCGGGCTGGCGGACGACGGGCGGGACGACTTCACCGTCCTGGCCTCCACCGTGCCGGCCGTGGTGAGCGCGGTCTTCACCCGCTCCCGCTTCGCGGGCCCCAGCGTGACGCTGAGCCGTGCGGCCGCCGCCGACCGCACAGCCCGGGGCGTCGTCGTGCTCGCCCGCAACGCGAACGTCGCCACCGGCGCGGAGGGCGAGCGCAACGCGCGTGAGGTGCGTGCCTCGGTGGCCCAGGCGATGGGCCTGGCCGAGGACGAACTGCTCATCGCCTCCACGGGGGTGATCGGCCGGCAGTACCCGATGGCGCGGATCCGGGAGCACATCAAGACCCTGTCGACGCCGTTCCCCGAGGGCGGTCTGGACCGGGCGGCGCGGGCCATCATGACCACGGACACCCGGCCCAAGACGGCCGGGGCGCGGGTCGGCACAGCGGTGATCACCGGTATCGCCAAGGGAGTCGGCATGCTGGAGCCCGACATGGCGACCCTGCTGACCTTCTTCGCCACCGACGCCCTGCTGGACCCCGAGGAACAGGACCGTATCTTCCGCCGGGTCATGGACCGCACCTTCAACGCGGTCAGCATCGACACCGACACCTCCACGAGCGACACGGCGGCACTGTTCGCCAACGGACTGGCCGGTGCCGTGAACCCCGCGGAGTTCGAGGAGGCCCTGTACGAGGTGGCGCTGTCGCTCGTGAAGGACATCGCGAGCGACGGCGAAGGCGCGGGCAAGCTCATCGAGGTGCGGGTGAGCGGGGCGCGGGACGCGGCCCAGGCCAAGCGCGTCGGCAAGGCCGTCGTCAACTCGCCCCTGGTGAAGACCGCGGTGCACGGCGGCGACCCCAACTGGGGCCGGGTGGCCATGGCCGTCGGCAAGTGCTCCGACGACACCGACATCGACCAGGAGAAGGTCGTCATCCGCTTCGGCGACGTGGCCGTCTATCCGCCCGGACGGCACGGCACGGGCGACGAGGACGAGGTGCGCGCCGCCGTCGCCGAGCAGATGGGCGGCAGTGAGGTCGTCATCGGTATCGATCTCGCCATCGCGGACGGTGCCTTCACCGTCTACGGCTGCGATCTGACGGACGGATACATCCGCATCAACGCCGACTACTCGACCTGACCCGGGGGCGAGGGGGAAGTCGAGGGAGGAAGAGGAAGGAGTCAGGAGAAGAACAGCGGTTTGCCCGCGTAGTAGTCGTCGACCGCCTCGCTCATGCTCATCCGGGACGGCGGGTGGAAGACGACGGCCTGCGCGGCGGAGGCCAGGTAGGCGATCTTCGGGGAGGCGATGTAGGCCATGCCGCCCAGCATCTCCACCGCCTGTCCGACGGCCCTGGTGATGATGTCCTGCACGGAGAACCGGGTGAAGAGGGACGCCGCGGCACAGTCGTTGCCGAGGTCGCCGTCCATGATCCTGCGGGCGACCCCCTCCACCAGGAACGCCGCCGTATCGATGAGGAGGCACAGGCGGGCGCGGTCCGCCGCCGACCCGCGCCGCTCGCGCAGCACCAGATCGACCAGTGCGCTGGCGACGCCGGTGTACGAGGCGGCGACGATCATCTGGAACCAGATCACGCCGGCTTCGTTGAGTTCGTCCAGCTGCTCCGCGGCGTTCGGCGGCGTGCGGAGAATGTGCTCCTCCTCGACGAACACCTCGTCGAGGCGGACCTCGTGGCTCTCCGCGGCGACCAGGGGGAACGTCGACCAGAAGTCATGGACGGAGATGCCCGGCCGGTCGGCGGGGAGGACCAGCAGACCCATCTCGGTGCCGCCGTCGTCCGTGCGCAGGGCGACGCTGGCGGTGAGGAGGTCCATCGACCGCGACAGGCTGCAGGGCTTCTTGGAGCCGGTGACGAGGTAGCCGCCGGCTGTCGCGCGCGCCTCGACCGTCGGGCTGAGGATGCCGCGGCCGGAGCGTCCCTCCGCGAAGCCCGAGGCGATCAGTAAGCGGTTCTTCGCGATGACGTCGAGCACGGACGTGCGGATGCTGGTGGTGTTCTCGTACAGCGGGCCGACGGAGAAGAGCGTGCCGACCGAGAAGTGGTGCATCGCGGTCGCCACCGCCAGTGACGGCGCGAGGGACGCCAGCGCGCGGATGACCCTGACGGCTTCGAGGGCGGACGCGCCGATGCCGCCGGAGTCGCGGGGCACCAGGAGGTTGGTGCCGCCGTGGTCCTTGAACAGTGCGATGGCGGGGCTCTTTGGCGACTCCAGCCGGTCGAACGGCACGTCGGCGAGACGGCCGGCGAGGCCCGGCAGAAGCGCTTCGCAGGCGTCGTGGTCGAGTTGCAGGAATTTCATGGCTCTTCCGGTCCCTCCATGCGTGCCGGGGTGCGGCTTTCAGTTGTCGACGAGCTGCATCAGGAAAGGCGGGTACCGCTCACCGTGGGCGGCGGTGGCCGGCACCGCGGCCTCCACGGCCGCCCGTACCGCGTCGGACAGTTCCACGGAGGCGGCGGCGAGGTTCTCGTCCAGATGGTCACGGCGGCCGGTGCCCGGGATGGGCACGACGTCGTCGCCTTGGTGGTGGAGCCAGGCCAGCGCGAGCTGCGCGACGGTGAGTCCGTGCTCCGCCGCCAACGGCCGTAGCGCGGCCACGACCGCCAGATTGCGCGGGAGGTTGGGTGCGGAGAACCGCGGGAGGGAGCGCCGGAAGTCCTCCGCGGGACCGAGGTCGGCGAGGGAGCCGATCCGGCCGGTCAGGAAGCCGCGCCCCAGGGGGCAGGAGGCGATGACGCCGATGCCCAGTTCGCGGCAGACCGGCACGACCTCGTCCTCGATGCCCCGGCTCCACAACGACCACTCGCTCTGTACGGCGGTGACCGGGTGGACCGCGTGGGCCCGGCGGACGGTGTCCGCGGAGACCTCGGACAGGCACAGGTGACGCACCTTGCCCTCGGCGACGAGTTCCGCGAGGGCACCGACGGCCTCCTCGATCCGCTCCCCCGGTGCCGCCCAGTGTTTGACGTAGAGGTCGAGGTGGTCGACACCGAGGCGGCGCAGCGAAGCGTGACAGCGCTGCCGGATGTAGGCCCGGTCACCACGGACCCCCAGGAACTCCCCGTCGCGGTCCCGCTCCAGGCCGACCTTGGTGGAGATCAGTACGCGGTCCCGGCGGCCGGCGACGGCCCTGCCGAGCAGCCGTTCCCCTTCCCCGAGCCCCTGGACGTCGGCCGTGTCGAGCAGGGTGACGCCCCGGTCGATCGCGTGCCGCACGGTGGCGACGGCCTCGGCGGGGTCGGCCCGCGCGTAGAAGGACGTCATGCTCAGGCAGCCCAGTCCCTGGGCGGGGACTTCCAGCCCGCCGAGCCGGCGCGTCGGCAGCGGCGATGCGTCGATCGTCATGTGTCTGCTCCCTCAGGCGGGCCGGCCGACGTGTGTGCACAACCGGGCGTCACCACGAGTCGATGTGCAGCACCTCGTCGAGGGGTTGCCGCACGGCGGGCTTGAAGTCGGTACCGAGGGAGAACGCCGTCGGGATCAGTGCCGCCTGCACGATGCCCTCGGGCAGGCCCAGGAGTTCGGCAATCTCCTTCTCGTACATCAGGTGCAGGGTGGTCCAGGCGGTCCCCAGCCGGCGTGCCCGGGCGGCGAGCATGTAGCTCCACCCGGCCTGGATGATCGATCCCCACATGCCGGCCTCGTTGTACTCGGGAGCGGCACTCGCGTCCAGGCAGGGGATGACGAGGACGGGCACCTCCCCCATCCGGTCCCCCAGGTGGGCGACGCTGCTGCCCACGCGCTTCTGTACCGCGTGGCGGTCCGGGTCCTCGGGGAACAGGGAGCCGCACGCCCCCTCGGATCCCAGGTACGTCCGCACCGCGCGCTGGTAGTACCGGCCGATCTCGGCCCGCTGCCGGGGGTCCGTCACGACGATCCAGTGCCAGGTCTGCCGGTTGCTGCCGGACGGGGCCTGCAGGGCGACGCTGATGCATTCCTTGACGAGTTCCAACGGCACCGGGCGGCTCAGGTCCAGCCTTTTGCGCACGGAGCGGGTGGTCGTCAGCAGTTCGTCCGGTGTGAGGTCCAAAAGCGGCATGACGCGGTCCCTTCGGTCTTGCTGTCTCAGGAGCAGCGGATCCGGCCGTCGGGCTTGACGCTCGCGAGGACCGAGAACAGTGCATCGGCAAGTTCGTCGGCCGTGGAGCGGTCCATCACCAGAGGAGGGTTGATCAGCAGAGAGCGCGGGTTGCCGCGCAGGATGATGCCCTCGTCCTCGCGGAGCGCCCGGGCCACCGGGGCCGTTCCGGTGGGCAGGGGAGCCCGGGTCGTCCTGTCCGCGACCAGCTCGACGCCCACCATCAGGCCGATCTGGCGGATGTCTCCCACGACGGGCAGGTCACGCAGCGGTGCCAGCCGGTCGGCGAGATGTCCGCCGGTCTTCGTGGCGTTGTCGAGCAGGTTCTCCCGTTCGATGATGTCCAGGTTGGCGAGCGCGACCGCGCAGGCGGTGGGGTGCCCGGTGTAGGTGAATCCGATGGGGAAGCCGGTGGAGCCGCTCACCGCGGCCGCCACCTCCTCGGTGACCAGCACCGCGCCGTGCGGGATGTAGCCGGAGGTGATTCCCTTCGCGCTGACCAGGATGTCCGGCGTCACTCCGAAGTGCTCGGCGGCGAACCAGTGCCCGGTCCGGCCGTACCCTGTCACCACTTCGTCGAAGATCAGCAGGATGCCGTGGGACCGCAGCAGCTCCGCGACCCGCGGCCAGTAGTCCGGCGGCGGTACGACGGCGCCACCGACGCTCATGACCGGCTCGCCGATCATCGCCGCGATGCGGTCCGGGCCTATGCGTTCGATGGTCTCCCGCAGCTCCCGCAGACAGAACTCGGTGACGTCCTCGCCGCCGTACGTCTCGCGGTGGTACGGGTCGGGAGCCGTGAGGTGATGCACGTGCGGCATCGGCGGGCCGAAGCCCTCGTGGTACACCGGCAGTCCCGAAACACTGCCGCTGCCGTAGCCGATGCCGTGGTAGGCCGTCTTCCGCGAGAGGATCCACGTCCGTTCGGGCCGGTCCTCGCGGTAGTGGAAGTACCGTGCCATGCGCAGGGCGATCTCATTGCCCTCCGCACCACCACTGGTGAAGAACACCCGCTCCAGACCGGGCGGTGCGAGATCGGTCAGCCGCACGGCCAGCTCGATCGCCCGGTCATTGCTCATGGACTCCCAGAGGTGGAAGCACTCCAGGGCGCCCATCTGGGCGGCGGCGGCCTCCGCGATCTCGGCGCGCCCGTGGCCCACTTGCATCATCCCGAGCACCGCCGCGGCGTCCAGGTACTCCCGCCCCGAACTGTCGCGGACGTGGCACCCACGGCCCTCGACCATGACGATGCGGTCCGTGCGGCTGTCCGGCAGATTGGGATGCAGCAACCGGTCGCGGTCGGCCCGGACCCACCGGTCCGTCCTGTCCGCACCGGGAATCGATGACGCCGGGAACATGGACATGAGGCACGCTCCTTTGCGGTCGGTCCTTCGACGCGTCGGTACCCAACGGCTTCCGGATGGCAGGAAGTCTGGCAACGGGGCGCTGCGTTCGGCTGACGCGGAAGGCGAGCGGAACGTCAAGCGGCCCGCAAGGGCGGGGCCGGGCCTGCGACGGCCGGCGCCCCGACCGGTCATCCCGAGGGCACCGCCCGCAGGGCTATGTGCTGCTCCCGCCGCTCCGCCGCCTCGGGCACCGGGCCGGGAGCGATGGCTCCCGCGGCGAGCGAGCAGACACCGCGGCAGGCCGGTTCCGCGGGAGTCAGCTCCTGGCGCACGACGTCCCGTACGAGCGGATGCACGAAGTCGACGCGTTCCGGAGCGGACCCGGCCACCGCCAGCAGACCGCCGCGCACGGCCCGGCGTGCGGCGTCGGACGCCACGCGGTCGCCGGACGCCACGTCCTCCCCCGCCCCGTGGACGCTGTCCGGGCCGAGGACGGCGTAGGTGTTGAGCACCGCGAGGACGTCCGCCGGAAGGGCGGACAGCCGTTGGATGATCACCTCGCGTATCACCGCCGGCACCAGATCGCGCACCTCCTCGGCCGTCGATCCGTCCGGGAGCGCCTCCATCAGGCCGAGCAGAAAGTACGGATTGCCTCCGGAGCGCTCGTGGAGTGCGGCGCACAGGTCCGCAGGGACGTCAGGACCGCGCGCGGCGGTGACGATCTGCCGGGTGTCCTGCGGGGCGAGTGCGCCGAGCCGTATCTCCTCGGCGTTGTGCAACTGGAGGACGGACGCCCGCGTCGCCCGGAAGCCGGGGTCGTCGGCGAGACGGAAGGTCCGGGAGGTGACGACGAGCAGCAAGGGCGACCCGGCCGACTGGCGGGCGAGAAAGGTCAGCAGGGAGAGCGAGGCGGCGTCGGCCCACTGGAAGTCCTCCAGCACCAGCACCGACGGGCGGCGCGTCAGTGCCAACAAGGCCTGGCTCAAGGCGTCGTGGAACTCGAACCGGCCCGCCCCGGACGGCTGCGGGCGCCCGTCCGCACCCCGGCCCGCGTCCTGGTGCGGGGCCAGCTCGGGCACGAGGGGCGCGAGCACGCGCCGGATGCTGTCCGGCAGGGCTTCCACCGCCTCCGGGCGACGGGCCGCCATCCGGCGCAGCGCCTGGGTCCAGGGCCAGTAGGCAGGCATGTCGTCGCACTGCGGGCAGTGGACGGTGATGACGTCGGTGCCGGATTCCTGGCCCGGGCGCCGCCCGAATTCCTGGAGGAGCCGGGTCTTGCCCAGGCCGGCTTCCCCGACGAGCAGCACGGTGCGTCCGTCGCCGCGGTGGCCGGCCTCCGCGGCGGCCAGCAAGCGGCGCAGCTCGCTCCGCCGTCCGGCGAAGACAGCGGAATCGTCGTGCGGCGACTGCCGTGGCGTGCCGCGCTGTCCGGCCACGACGTAGGGCTCCGCGGTGGGTGGCCGCTCGGCGAAGCGGGCCACGCCGAGCGGCGTACCGGGCGAGTGGCGGAAGGGGGTGAGAAACGTCAGCGAAGGATCGTGACGCAGGATCTCCTCGTGCACGCGCCGCAGTTCGGGGCCGACGTCCGCGCCGAGCTCGTCCGCGAGGTACTGCCGGGTGTACTCGAACCGGCGCAGCGCGTCGGCCTGCCGGCCGTTGCGGTACTGAGCGCGCATCAGCTGGTACACCAGCCGTTCGCGCATCGGATGGCGGGTGGCTTCGCTCTCCAGTTCCGGAAGGACTTCCTCGCTGCGGCCCAGCGCGAAGGCCGCTTCGGCGCGCGTCTCCACCGCGGTCAGCCGGAGGTGGTCCAGCCGCCCCGCCTCCTGGTCCGCGAACTCGTAGCCGACGAGATCCTCGAACGGCGGCGCGGCCCACAGGCGCAACGCCTCGGACAGCAGCACGAACGCCTCGGGCGGCTCGCCGCGCCGTTGCGCGACGAGCCCCTGATGGACGATCCGCTCGAAGCGCATGACGTCGACATCGTCCGGGGTCGCGTCGAGCACGTACCCCGGCGAACGGTAGTCCAGCTGAAGTGCCGCCCCGCCGTACAGCGGTCGGGTGGCGATCAGTCTGCGTAACCGGGACACATACGACTGCAGCGTGGCCACGGCGTGGTCGGGGGGATCGGTCTCCCAGATGCTCCGGATCATCGAGGAGATCGACACGACCTTGCCGGCGTTGATCAGCAACAGCGCGAGCACGGCGCGCCGACGCGGCGGCCCCAGCTCCAACGGCCCTTCGGGCAGCCGTACGGTCATCCTGCCGAACGCGGATATCGCGGCGGGGGCGGAGCCAGCGGTCCGTGTGCGGATCCGATGCGGTCTTCCACCACTGAGCGGACCGGATCGAGCTGACGTTCTCATTCTTTTCCCTTCCCCGTTTGAGCCTTGGAACCCGACGACGATCGCGTACCGCGCCCTTCCTTCGAGGGACGTCGAGGAAAGCAGCACCGACTCTCGCTGGTGGTACGGGCAGTCGCGCTTCCCGACTCATGCGGCAGGCAGGAAGTCCCCCGGCTGTTGTTCCGCGACCTTCGCGGAGCGCGGCCGCGCACCCCACGCTCCGCGCCAACGGGAGAAGCCCCGAAGCGCGTCGGCGCTTCGGGGCTTCGGGGCTTCTCCCGTACCGGGACGGGTGCGATGCGGGGCCGGGGTCAGGAATTGGGCCGCAGGGTCCAGACCACGGTCATCTCGCCCGTCACCGAGCCGTCCGCGCGCGTGATCGCGACGTTGACGGGGAACTCGGGGCGCTCCCCCGCGTCCAGCTCCGCGACGACCTCGGCGGCCGGGCGGCCCAGCTCGGCGGTGGCGGTGACCTCACCCATGGCGAGCTTCTTGTAGCCGATCTCGGCGCGCACGGCGAGCGGCACGGCACGGGAGAGCTGGTCGCCGAAGGCGGCGAGCACGATCGCGCCACTGGCGGACTCGGCGAGGGTGAACATCGCGCCGGCGTGCGGGCCGCCGACGTGGTTGTGGTAGTCGGGCTGGTCGGGCAGCCGGACGACGGCGCGCTCCGCGGTCGTCTCGCCGAAGACGAGGTTGAGCGTACGGGCCATGGGCACGGTGGCCGCGAGCATGTCGCCGATCGAGGGCGTGGTCTGAGACATACCGGAAAGTTACCAGCCAGTAGCAAGGATCGGGAAGGGGCGACGGTCGGCGACGTCAGCCACGCCCTCTATGGTTATCGGCCATGTGGCCAGGACAACAGCCGCCCGGGGGCGAGCAGGATGCATAAGCCGAACGAGAACCCGTACCAGCAGCCGGGGTACCAGCAGCCCAACCCGTATCAGCAGCCGGGTTACCAGCAGCCCAATCCCTACCAACAGCCGGCCGGGATGCCCGGGGCGCCGGGTCATCCCGGTCAGCCGGGCGTCCCGCAGTGGACCCCGCCGGGCGCGCCCGGCGGTCCGCAGCCGCCGCGTGACAACCGCAAGCGCACCACGATGATCGCGATCGGGGCGGCGGTGGCGGTCGTGGCCGCCGCCGTGGTCACCGGGGTCGTCGTGCTCAAGGACGACGACGAGCAGCCCGCCGCGAAGGGCGGCGACGCCAAGCCGGCGTCGTCCGCCCCGGCGGCCCCGTCATCGAACCCGAGCCAGGGCCAGAGCGCGGCGCCGGACGACAATCCGCGCGACGGCGAAGCGGTCAAGCCGGTGATCGACGGCTGGAAGGTCGTCGTCAACGGCAAGCGGCACAACGCCTTCGACGTCCCGGCGGACTGGACGGTCCGGTCCCCGACGATGTCCACCGGCTTCGAGAGCGAGGACGGCAAGCCCCTGGTCACGATGTCGGGCAACGCCGTCTACAAGGACGGGGAGTGCGCGAAGAACGACCATCGGGCCGGTGCCGGCACCAAGGGCGCGCAGGGCGCCAAGAGTGAGGGCTCGGCCGCCGAGATCGAGTCGCTCAACTGGGTCTTCGCGGCGTTCGACCAGAAGAAGACGGGCCGCTTCGACACCACCAAGGCCAAGCCGTTCAAGAGCGACCACGGCATCACCGGCTACACCGCCTCGGCGACGGTGACGGGCGTGAAGAAGACCGACAAGTGCGTGACGGACGGCAAGGCCTTCGCCGTGACGTACAAGGACACCTCGGGCGACCTGGCGACCTGGATCCTCTACGCGGGCACCGGCTTCGACGGCGAGCTGCCCGATGACACCATCAAGAAGATCATGAGCTCGCTCCGGCCGCTCCAGTCCTCCTGACCGGTCCCGGAACCGACCCCGCGACCGCTCCACCCGGCCCTGTGGGTTCCGGGCCGCCGTGCTGGCGGCCCGGACACCCGCCGGTGTCAGCCGATGCCGAACGAGCCACCCGGCGGCTCGGGCGACGGCGCCGCGTCCACGTCGTGCACGGGTACCGCCCCGGCGGTGAAGCGCTCCAGCATCGGCCCGTGCTCGACCCGCGCCGGGAAGGCGTCACCGGCGGCACGGCGGGCGAGCGCCGTGACGGGCAGCTCGGCGTGCGAGGCGACGAGAACCGCGTTGCCGAAGCGACGCCCCCGCAGCATCGGCGGCTCGGCGATCAGACACACATGCGCGAAGACCGCCGCGAACGTCGCCACCTGCGAGCGCAGGAAAGTGAAGGGCGCGCCGTCGGCGAGGTTCGCCGCGTACCGGCCCTGCGGGCGCAGCACCCGGGCCGCGCCGCGCGCGTACTCGACCGAGGTGAGATGCGCGGGCACCCGCGAGCCGCCGAAGACATCCGCGATGATCACATCCGCGGAGGCGTCGGGCTCGGCCTCCAGCGCCGTACGGGCGTCCCCCGCGCACACCTCGACCCCCGACCCGTCCCGCAACGGCAGATATTCGGCGACGAGGGCGATGATGCCGCGGTCCGCCTCGATGACCCGCTGGCGCGAGCCGGGCCGGGTGGCTGCGACGTAGCGCGGCAGGGTGAGCGCGCCACCGCCGAGGTGCAGCACATCGAGGGGCCGGCGCGGCTCGGTGGCCGCGTCCACGGCGTGGGCGAGCCGCCGCGCGTACTCGAATTCGAGGTGGGTGGGATCGTCCAGATCCACATAGGACTGGGGCGCGCCGTTCACCGTCAGCAGCCAGGCCCGCGCCCGGTCCACGTCGGGCATCAGCTTGGCGATGCCCCAGTCCACGTCCCGGGTCACGGGTATCGGTTCGTCCACTCCCCCATTGTGCCGATGCGCCCGGCTCGTCCGCTCGGCCACCCCCGTGACACGGCGCCGCGGTCGGCGCCGTCTAGGACTGCCCGCCCCTGGCACGGTGCGCGGTGCCGACGACGAACCCGTCCATCCACATCTGCGTCATCTGCCGGATCACCATGCTGAGCTGCAGGGCGGTGAGCACTTTCTCCAACTGCCCTTGCCGCAGGGCGAGCCTGGCCCGCCGTTCCGCCGCTATGAACAACACCATCTGCTCGGCCCTCTCCAGTGCCCCTTCCTGCCGTTCTTCCATGGCTGCACCCTAGGCCGGGTCCCGGTCGGGGGCACGTGATTATGTCCGGGGGATTCCGGTGGGCGGTGTCGGCGGGGCGAACAGCGCGTGACCGGCCGTCCCGGTTCTGTCCCGGCTCCGCGACATCACGCCCGTCTTACGCCCGCGTCAGTTACGCTCCATCGATGCTCGAGTCCGCCGCGCCCTCCCCCGGTTTCGCCACGCGCTGCACCCGCGTGCTGCTGTCCCCGTGGTCCCGGCTGGGTCTGCTCGCCACACTGCTGGCCGCCGCCGGGGCGACCGTGCTGGTGTGCCGCCCGGAGCGGCTGCTCGCCGACGGCTGGCCCCCGCAGTTGTCCGGTGGCGCCGCGGTCGTCCTGTTCGCGGTCGCGTACGGGCTGTGCACCGCGGCGTTCGTACCGCGCCCGATCCTGAATCTCGCCGCCGGCGCGCTCTTCGGCGCGCCGTTCGGCACCGCCGCCGCCCTGGCCGGCACGGTCCTCGGTTCGGGCATCGCCTTCGGCCTGGGACGGTTGCTGGGCCAGGACGCGCTGCGTCCGCTGCTGCGCGGGCGGTGGCTGCGGGCCGCGGACCGGCAGCTCAGCCGGCACGGCTTCCGCTCGATGCTGGCGATCCGCCTCTTCCCGGGTGTGCCGTTCGCGGCCGCCAACTACTGCGCGGCCGTCTCCCGGATGGGCTGGCTGCCCTTCCTGCTGGCGACGGGCCTCGGGAGCGTGCCCAACACCGCGGCCTATGTGATCGCGGGCAGCCACGCGTCGGCTCCCACGTCGCCGGCGTTCATCGCCGCCATGGCCTTCATCGCGCTCACCGGGCTCGCGGCGGTCGTCGTGGCCTGGCGCAAGCGGGGCCGGATGCGCGAGTCCGGCGAGCACGCCCCGTCATGACCTTGGCCGGTTAGCGAGGGGCTCGCGGGCAGCCCGCGCGCCGGCGCGCGATGCCCGCAGAGCGGTCCGGCGGCTACGCCACCACACGCTCTGTCACACTATGAAGTCATCCGATTACTCTCGGCATTCTTCGCCCGATGACCGCACCGGGCGCAGCGCAGGAGGGGGTCGCACATGACGGAACAGCAAGCAGACGACGCGGGCGCGGACGCCCGTTCGAACCTGGATCCACAAGTGGCGAACGCCGTCCGGACGGCCGCCGCGCCGGTTACCGCCGAGGAAGCCGTGGAGGTCGAATCCGAGGGGGTCGTCCGCCATCGGCCGGGCCTCCTGGTGACCGAGGAGCACACGCCGCAGGCCGGCGAGGGCCCGAGCTTCCGACTCGCACCGTCCGAGAGCTGAGGGGGGAATCCAATGTCGCTGTCTTTCCGCAACAGCTACCGCACCCTCGTCTCGGTGGCGTACATCAAGCGCTTCCCGAACTGCCCGGAAGGCTGGCTGAAGCGCGGCTGGTGGAACATCCAGCCGGGCGCGACGGTGACCGTGGACGGCGCGAACGTATCGGCGGTCAATCGCTTCTGGTATTTCCACGCCGAGGCCACGGACGGCGCGGTGTGGGCGGGGCCGATCGTCACCTGCGTCACGAACAGCGCCTTCGAATGGTGTCTCAACCGGTGTGACCCACCCACCCGCAATGAAGGCTTCCGCGAGATCGACGTCAATGGATTCACGAACTACACGGTCAATCTGACGCCCTGACGGCCTGCCGGAGGGGGAGGTGCCCCTCCCCCTCCGAACGAGCCGCGGCCTTCGGGCGTTCAAGGCCTCAGGCCGTGGGCACCCGGTCGAGAAAGCCGAGGACACTACGGATCCGGCCGTCCTCGGCCAGCGTGATCACATCGAACCCCGCGACGGGCGCGGACCCGTCGGCGGTGGACACGAGCTCCCAGCCGAACCGCGCGGTCTCGTGGTGCCCGTCGACCGTCCCGGTGTGCCGGAACTCGAAGCCGGGGAACTGCCCGTGGGCGCCCGCGATGACCTCGGCGAGCTGCTCGTACCCACGGACATCGGCGAGCGGGTCGGTGTAGGACCCGTCCTCCGTCCACGCCGCGGCGACCGCCTCGGCGCGGGCGGCGGGGTCGGTGGCGTTCCAGGCCTCGAAGTAGCGGGCGACGGCGATCTCGTACTGCGACATGGCGAGTTCTCCTCGTTCGGTGCTGAATAAGGGGGGTGGGGCGCGGATTTCGGGCCGGAGGGCGCCGGCCCGAAATCCGCTGCCCTCAGCATGCCGAGGCGACGGAGGACGCGCGATTACCTTGCGGGTAAGGGGAACAGCCCGGCCGGCGCGGCTACGGCCGCCGGTGCTCGGGGTTCTTCAGCGGGCGCTTGTAGTAACGCCAGGGGAAGGAGCCGGTGCCGACCTGACTCCAGCCGTCGGCTTCCATCCGCCGGTGCCGGCCGCCGACCGCGAACGGCACCCGGCGGTGCTCCCAGGGGCGGTCGGACGCCTCCACCACGTGGTACAGCGGTCCGTAGTCGACCAGTTCCCAGCACTCCAGGCCCGCTTCCGCGAGTGCCTGCATCTCGTCGAAGGCGGTCAGCGGGGTGAGCACCCGGCGCTCGCCGGTCCCCTCGCCCGTCGCGGAGGGGGCCGCGTCGCCCTTGACGGAGAACCGCTGTTGGGCGGCCTGCCGGCTCACTCCCAGGATGCGGCCCACGGTGTCCCAGCTGTGGCCCGCGGCCCGGGCGCCCTGGACCGCCTCACGCAGGAGCCGGCTGGACTCCTCGGCGCCGACCCGGGTGGCGGCGACCAGGCGCAGAAACCCGTCGGGGTCGTGCTCCAGCGACTCGGCCAGCCCCTCGGGGGCCCCGAGGACGGCCCCGGCGATCCCTTCCCGGATCCGGGTGGTCTCCTCGGCGCTGAGCGGTTCGGCGGCGCTCATCGGCGCTCGTCGGCACGGGGCTCCGCGTGGTCGGCCGACCGCAGCGGCTCCAGCGCGTCCAGCGTCTCCTGGTCCCGCCGCATGCGCGCCTCCTCGATTCCCGCCACATCGGCGACCGCCTGCATCCGCATCGCACCGGCGATCGCCCCCATGACGGCGACCAGGAGGATCTGGGCGCCGAGGAGGACGAAGAAGGGGCCGTCTCCGAGATCGTCGGCGGATGTCACCGCCACGCTGATGAGGCAGACCGCGACGGTGAGCGTGCCGAGCACGGTGGGGAGGAGGGCGGCGGCGGGCTTGGTGGCGGACGCGGGCCGCGACGAAGTGATCATGGCGTCAATGTTTCCTTGACACCACACCCCCTGTCAACTTTTTCTTGACACTCGATCGACGAGGCCCGCCTCCTGGTTCAGCTGCCCGGCAGCACGATGGCCGTCACGATCAACCCGGCACCGGCCGTCCAGCGGCCGGAGAAGCCGTCCACACGCTGCCCGGCCACCACGGGGCCGGGCACCAGCAGACGGGCCGAGAAGGTGCGCGCGTCCGGGTCGACGTCGATCTCCGCCTCCGAGAAGTCCAACTCCTGGCCGGTCAGCGGATACCACGTCTTGAAGACGCTCTCCTTCATGCTGAACAGCAGTCGGTCCCAGTGCACCCCGGGCCCGGCCGCCGTGTGGGCGGCAATCCACCGGAGTTCGCCGGGCAGCGCGATGAGGTCGAGAACGCCGTCCGGCAGCGGCCCGTCGGGCTCGGCGTCGATGCCGATCGAGACCGCGTCACCCGCTCTGGCCACCGCCGCCGCCCGGTAGCCGTCGCAGTGCGTCATGCTGCCGACCATCCCCTCCGGCCACCGCGGCGCACCGCGCCGGGTGGGGATCAGAGGCACGGGCGCCAGCCCGAACCGTCCGAGCGCCTGCCGGGCACAGGACCGTACGGCGGCGAACTCGCGCTGCCGCTTCGGTACGGCCCGGGCCACCACCGCCTCCTCCTCGGGGAAGAGGCCCCTCGCGTCGTCCGGCAGATCGGCGAAGGTCTCCACGCCGACCACGGCGGCGGGCAGTATCTCCTCGATCACCGCGCTCCCCCCACACCGACGGCGCCGCGCTGGGGCAGGATCTGCCGCAGCGGGTCACGCGGCGTACGGGTGCGCCATTCACGCGGATAGCCGATCGAGACCTCCTCGAACCGCACCCCGTCGCTCCACGTCACCCTCGGGATGTGGAGGTGTCCGTAGACGACGGCGGTGGCGCGGTACCGCACATGCCAGTCGGCCGTCAGCTCCGTGCCGCACCACTGGGCGAATTCGGGGTAGCGCAGAATCCTGGTGGGCTCGCGGGTCAAGGGGAAATGGTTGACGAGGACGGTGCGGTGCTCGGGGTCCACGGCCGCGAGGCGGCGCTCGGTGGTGGCCACCCGGGCCCGGCACCAGGCGTCTCGCGTGGGGTAGGGGTCGGGGTGCAGGAAGTGCTCGTCCGTGCAGACGATGCCGGAGTCGTAGGCGATGCGCAGCGACTCCTCCTTCGTCGTCGCGCCCGGGGCCCGGAAGGTGTAGTCGTAGAGCACGAAGAGCGGGGCGACCGTCACCGGTCCGTCCTCGCCCTGCCACACCGGGTAGGGGTCCTCGGGGGTGGCGACACCGAGGGAGCGGCACAGCTCCACCAGGTGCAGATAGCGCCGCTCACCCCGTAGGTCGACGGGGTCCTTGGGGTGGGTCCACAGCTCGTGATTGCCCGGCGCCCAGACCACTTTGGCGAAACGGCCGCTGAGCAGCCGCAGTGCCCATTCGATGTCCTCGTACAGCTCGGCGACGTCTCCCGCCAGGATGAGCCAGTCGTCGTCCGACTCCGGGCGCAGTGACTCGATGATGGCGCGGTTCTCCTGGTACGCCACATGCAGATCACTGACAGCGAGCAATTTCCTCTGGGGCACAGTGGCATCCTTCTCGACGGAGCCCACGCCCGACTGCCTCGCGGCCGGCCACCGGCCGGGCTCGCTGCCGGCCGACCCGGCCCCTCAACTGCGGTGTCGGCTCCGCTCGTTCATCCACAGACAATTTCCGGCACGTGTGGACCAGATACTGCCATATCGCCCCGATGATGGTGTGTGGCCTGTTGCCCATGTCACAGGCCGGCGCACCGGCCTGTGACCTCCGCGGGCAGCCCCCAGGGGCCTCTACGGCGAGCCGTACGGGGCACTCACCACGGCACGGTCTCGTCCACCGAGCCGTCCATGCTGCCGCGGAAGCTTCCCGTCGGGCCGTCAGCACCCATCAGGGCAAGGCGTACGGGCACTTCGGCGCCCTCCTCGGGGGTGCGGGTCCCCCGGCTGAAGGGGGAGCCGGCGTTGAGATCGGTGGCGACCAGCCCGGGGTTGGCCACATTGACCCGGATGCCGGCCTCGCGCAAGGCATTGGCATAGACGATGGTGATGGCGTTGAGCGCGGCCTTGGAGGAGCTGTAGGGCAGCAGATTGCGTGTGGAGATCGGATTGTCCGGGTCGCTGAGCAGACTGAGCGACCCGAGCGGGCTGGACATATTGACCACCCGGCCCGCACCCGACTTGCGCAGCAGCGGGATGCAGGCCTGTGTCACGGCGACGGTGCCGAAGACATTGACCTCGAAGGCCGTGCGCATGTGCTCCCTGGTGACCTCCGGCACCGTGACGCCCCATTCGACGACCACACCGGCGTTGTTGACGAGGACGTCGAGCCGTCCGGATTCCGTCTCGATCCGCCGGGCGGCGGCGTCGACCTGGTCCTGGTCGGTCACATCGAGCTGGAGGAAGCGGACGTCCAGCCCCTGCTCGGAGAGCTCACGCGCCGTCTCGCGGCCGCGCTGTTCGTCACGGGCGCCGAGGTAGACGGTCATTCCCTCACCGGCCAGGCGCCGGGCGATGTGCTTGCCGATGCCTTTGTTGGCGCCGGTCACCAGCGCTACCTCGCCGTGGTGCTGTCCGTCGGTCATCGTGAAGCCTTCCGCAGTGGGTGGTCCGGGTCGGTTCTGGTGGTCAGCCTAGTAATTTCCGAGGCCCCCGCACACGTTCAGCGCCTGTGCCGTCACCGCGCCGGCCCGGTCGCTGATCAGGTACTCCACCATGGCCGCGACCTCGTCCGACTCGACGTAGCGGTGGATCGGCACCCGGGTGGTGATCCGGTCGAACGCCTCGTCGGTGGACACGCCCCAGATCTCGGCGTAGTGCGCACGGACGCGCTCCGCCATGGGGGTCTCGACGAATCCGGGGCACACCGCGTTCACCGTGATGCCCGTCGGCGCCAGCTCCAGCCCGAGGGCCTTGGTGAAGCCCACGACACCGTGCTTGGACGCCGAATAGGGGGCGGCGTGGACCACGCCCTGCTTTCCGCCCGTCGAGGCGATGTTGATGATGCGCCCCCAGTCCTTCTCCCGCAGCCCGCCGAGGGTGAGCACGGCCTTGGTCATCAGGAACACGCTGTTCAGATTGGTGTTGATGACGTCGAACCACAGTTCGTCGGGGATCTCGGCGGTGGCGCCGCCACCACTGCGCCCGGCGTTGTTGACCAGGATGTCGACGGAGCCGAACCGGTCGACGGCCGCCTGGACGAACTGCCGGACCTGGTCGGGCGAGGAGACGTCACAGGGGCTGCCGTCCACGTCGAAGCCCCGGTCCTGGAGGGATTTGACGCTCTCGGCGAGGACGTCCTCGCCCCGCGCGCACACATAGACCCGAAGGCCCTGCTGAGCCAGCCGCTCGGTGATGACAAGGCCCATTCCGCTGGTGGCACCGGTGACGATCGCGACCGGCCTGCCGGTTCGTGCCATTTCCGTTCCTCCCACTCACGCCGCAGCACGGGCAATTGGGCGTCAGCGTGGCCGGGCCCACTCGAAGCTCGGTCGGACGAGCCTTGATCCGGCGGCGGGCCGCAGGCCCCCTGCCCCGGCCGGTCCGGCCGATCCTCGAGCCGATCGCGATCCGGCGCGGCCACGGTGACGGCAGTTGCTGCCGTCTTCCGGAGGATCCCCATGACAGCGATCGACACCCGCACCGACGTCACCTCGCTCTACGCCGAGGTCCAGCACTTCTACGCCCGGCAGATGCAGCTGATGGACCGTCGTGACTTCGAGGCGTTCGCGGCCACGTTCACCGAGGACGGCGAGTTCAGCCACTCGCCGGGCCAGCTGGCCCGGACCCGGCCGGGCATCGTGACCGAGCTGGTGGAGTTCCACCGGCGGTTCGACGACGACCCCGTCGTCCGCCGGCACTGGTTCAACATGATCGTCCTCGACCCCCAGGAGGACGGATCACTGCGCGCCACCTACTACGCCTATGTGATCAACACCAGGCCCGGGCGTGAGCCGCAGCCGGGCCCCGTCTGTGTGGTCACCGATGTGCTGGTGCGCGTCGACGGCGTGCTGTTGAACCGCTCCCGGCACGTCCGGCAGGACCGGCTGCTCCTGGAGCCGTGAGGCCCTCGGGTCGGCCCGCCCGCCCGGCCCGCGCCGGGAGGGCGGGCGGGGTGCCTATCGCTCGGTGCGGGCCGCGTACTGCGCGGCGTACCCCATGGTCGTCGCGCTGTTACGGCCGAGCGCCTCGCGAATGAACGTCCGCGCGTCGGCCAGGCCCCGGCCCGCGCCGAGCACCGCCTCCACCGCGTCCGGGTCGATCACGACCGTGTGGCGGGACGTCAGGACCGCCCCCGCCGCTCCCCCGGGCCCCTCCGTGAAGGTCCACAGCCCGCTGTGGCCGAGGAGCAGCTTCGGCGGCACCAGCTGCTTGTAGGCGATCCACTCCGGCGCCCGGCACACCCGCACCGACCGGGTGGTGTGGCGCGCCCCGTCCGCCGTCACCGTGTCCATCTCCAGGTCCTGGACGCCGGGGGCGCTCTCGCTGAAGCGGACCCGGTCGACGTGCGGCAGCCGGTCGGCCCACAGATCCGCCCGCGCCACGAACGCGTAGGCGTCGGCGGCCGCACCGGCGAGCTCGACGGTGTCGGTGAACGTGAGGACCCTGTCCTCCGGGGCATGGCCGCACTCCGCGATGCGGCCCAGCGCCGCCAGCTCCTCGGGGCTGTTGCGGTCGAGTGCCGCGTTGACCCGCGCCACCGTTTGGGGGCTGTCGTCGACGGCCGAGAAGGAGTGCCGCAGCACCACCTCGGTGTGCCCGCCGGGCAGCTCGCGGAAGAGCCACTCCCCTCCCATCGAGGCGATCGGCGGCCGGCTCACCTCTTGCCTGAAGGTCACCCGCAGTCGGTCCGGGTCCAGCGTCCGCCGGGACACCCAGCTGCTGACCTCTCCGTTCACGGTCGCCCACAGCTCGAAGCGCTCCGCGCGCTCGGAGCGCTCCAGATGGCGGACGTGGACGCTGGGGCCGAAGAGAGCCGGCCACACGGTCACGTCGGCCACCAGGCCGTAGAGCACCCGGGGCGGCGCCGCGACGACCCGGGTGTGCTCGGTGCGATGCTCATGGGTGGTTTCCATGGCCCCCAAGCTGCTGCAACCGGCTCGAAGACCACTCGAGGTCGCGTGGGGAAACGTCGTGTGGGGAAACAGGGCCGCGGCCGGCAGCACGCGCGCCTACGGGTGCGGGCCCGGGGCGGCACACCCGGGCCCGCACGACGTCGAGCGACGCTGACAGCTATGGACGTCAGTGCGCGCTGATGGAGAGCGAGTGCCGGAAGACGTTCTTCGGATCCCACCGCGCCTTCGTCCGCTGCAGTCGGCGGTAGTTGTCGCCGAAGTAGAACGTGTGCCAGGGGACCCCCGACTTGTTGAACTTCGGGTTGGTGATGTCGAGGTCGGGTGCGTTGATGTTGCAGCCCTCGTAGCGGTCACCGGGCACGGGGTAGCCGCCGGTCGACGCGAAGGTCTGACCGTAGATGTCACGCACCCAGCCGAGGTGCCGGGCGTCCTCGGCCGCCTCGACCCAGAAGTTCTCGAACATCGCTACGAGCGCCGACCTGCGCTGTGGCAGCGCGGTGTCCCCGGGGGCCAGCGCGTTCATCCTGCCGCCGGCCATCGCGCCGAGCTGGATCATGGCCGTACCGGGGCTGGTGTTCGCGTAGTCCGGGCGCGTCATGTGGTGGTAGATGGCCGCGCACTGCTCCTCGGTCAACGACTGGCGCAGATACGCGTGCTTGACGGCACCGCGCAGGGTCGCGTTGGTCATCACCGTGGGGTTGCTGGTGTCGATCGTCACGGTCGAGGCCATCCAGGGCAGCCGCCGGAACGGGAACGGCGTGATGCCGGTGTTGGCCGTGACCGCGCCGAGGTACTCCTCGAGCAGCTTCTCCGCGTTCGGCGCGGAGGCGTCGACCTGGGTGAGCATGCCGATCCCGCCGCTCGACACATGCTGGACGAACAGCAGACCGCACAGGGCCGAGGCCGGTGAGGCGGGGTCGCTGTTCTCCACGTACCACTGGCACTGGTTGCGCAGCAGGTTGGTGAACGCGGTCTGGTCCATCTGCTGCCAGGGCGCGAAGGCCGTGCTGATCAGCACCTCACGCGGCGGCTGCGGGAGCTGCTCGGCCGGGCGGCTGCCCGTCGCCCCGCGGCTGCGGAACCAGAACTTCGTGATGACGCCGAAACTGCCGCCGCCCCCTCCGCAACACGCCCACCAGAGGTCCTTGAGGTCGCCGGTGTCCTCCCGCGAGGCGATCACCGTGCGGACCTTGTTCGGACGGTCGGCGACCACGATCTCCACGGCCTCGATGAGATCGCAGACGTTGCCGAACTGCCGGGACAGCAGGCCGTGGCCGCCCCCCGTGGCATGGCCGCCGATACCGACCGCGGGGCAGACCCCGCCGGGCAGGGTCACGCCCCAACCACGGAACAGCCTTTCGTAGATGTGCCCGAGCTGCGCGCCGCTCTCGATGGCGAAGGCCTTGCGGCGCGGGTCGTAGTAGATGTCATTCATCATCGACAGGTCGACGATGACTTCGACGTCCTTGTTGTAGGTGAAGTCGGCGTACGAATGCCCACCGCTGCGGATGGAGAGCCGCTTTCCGGTGCTGACCGCCGTCTGGACCGCCTTCGCCACATGTTCGGATTTTCCGGCCATGCGTACGGACTCAGGCGCGGCGGACCATCGGCGATTGAATCCGGAAACAAGTTCCGGATAGCGGCGGTCGTCCGGACCGATGGAGACCGGACCGAATTCCGGCGCTTTCACCGAAACGTCTTCTCGTTCGACCGGCATGGCGATACATCCCCCCGTAGTTCACTTTCCCCTGTGATCGGGCACGGGTGGCGCCCGCCGCCCCGAACCCCGTGTCGCGTGCGAACGGCACGCATCCTTCCATACGCCCAGAGGCTTTCCAAGCAGTCCCCACGAATAGTTCACCGCGTTCCACTTGACGCGATCCGGGTCGTTCTCGAGCGTTATTCGATCGCGTCCGCGGACGATGACCGGGCGGCCAAGCGGCGGCATGGAGAGGAGACAAGTCATGCGAAACATCGAACGGACGTTGTTCGCTGACGGGAAGGCAAGCGGAGTGACCCGTTTCGTCGACCTCAGTGTGGCCACCCGCGACACCGACAGTGAAGCCACGCCGGTGACGGTGGACGTGCTCGGCCACGAGGCGGCGGCGGCCGTCCTCGGACTCGCCCCGGAGGACTTCCCGGACGGGATGGCCATTTCCAATGAGACCGTCACGCTCACCACGCACACCGGCACCCATATGGACGCCCCCTTGCACTACGGCCCGCTGAGCGGCGGTCTTCCGGCGAAAAGCATCGACCAGGTGCCGCTCGACTGGTGCTTCGGCCCCGGCGTCCGGCTCGACCTGCGGGAGGTACCCGCCGGTGAGGGCATCACGGTCGACCACCTCCGCGCCGCTCTGGCCGCGGCACGGCACGAGCTGTGCCCCGGCGACATCGTTCTGCTGTGGACCGGAGCCGACGCGCTCTGGGGCTCGGCGAAGTACCTCACCGAATACGCCGGTCTGACCGGTGAGGGCACGGCCTTCCTGGTGGAGCACGGGGTGCGGGTCATCGGTATCGACGCCTGGGGGCTGGACCGGCCGATGCGGTCGATGATCGAGGACTACCGCCGCACGGGCGACCGGGGGTACCTGTGGCCCGCACACATCTACGGCCGCACCCAGGAGTACCTCCAGCTGGAGAAGCTCGCCCGGCTGGCCGACCTCCCCTCGGCGACGGGATTCACCGTCGCCTGCTTCCCCGTGTCGGTGGCCGGGGCGGGCGCCGGGTGGACGCGGGTCGTCGGCCTCGTCGGCTGACATGGACGGACCACGGCACGCGAGGGATGAAGGGCAGGGGGCACAGATGAGTACAGGGGAAGACGACAGCACGTCGAGCACATCGGCCACGCTGAACCTCGTCCGGGAGAACGTCCTGGAGTTGCTCAAGGGCTTCGACAGCCCGCCGAGCCTGTTACGGGTCCAGGCCGGCGGGGTGACGCTGGAGGCCGAGTGGCCCCAGAGCCCGCCGGCTGTGAACGGCGCCGCTCCCCCGCCGGTCGTGGCATCCGCCGCGCCGACGGAGGCCACCGCGGCGGCGCGGAGTGACGACGGTCCGCACGAGGTGCGCGCTCCCTCGGTGGGGACCTTCTACAGCGCCCCGAAGCCGGGGGCCGAGCCGTTTGTGAAGGTGGGCGACGTGATCGCGAAGGGCGCGCAGATCGCCATCGTCGAAGTGATGAAGCTGATGATCCCGGTCGAGGCGGACGTGACCGGGGAGGTGGCCCGGACGCTCAAGTCGGACGGTGATCCGGTCGAGTACGACGAGCCGCTGTTCCATATCGTCCCGCAGCGGGCCTAGTCCGCAGCGGCCGGGGAACGCGCGGTGCCGGGCCCGACCGATTTCCGGTCGGGCCCGGCACCTGTCGAAGGATCCGGTCCGGGCCTGTCACTTCCGGTCCTGGCCGGCCCGGCTCACGCCGGACGGCTGTCAGCTCCGGCCGTGTACGACACTGCCCCTGGACAGCAGCTCATGTTGCAACAGCTGCAGTTCAGGGGCAGGTTCGACGCCCAGCTCCGCGTCGAGGATGCGCCAGAGATTTCGATAGGCCTGCAGGGCCTCGGCCCGCCGCCCGCACTTGTCGAGCGCCTTGATCAGCTGTGCGTGCAGGCTTTCGTTGAGCGGATTCTCGGCGACCAGCAGCCGTAGCTGCGGGATGATCTCCTGGTGCCGGCCGAGGCGCTGACTGGCCTCGATATGGAGATGAGTGGCGGAGAACCGGAGTTCGTTGATGTACGTGAGGTGCGCCTCGAGGACGCTCCCGATCATCATGCCGACGAGGACGGGGCCCCTCCAGAGCGCCCGCGCCTCGTCGAGACAGCCCATGGCCTCCTCCGGCCGACCGTCGTCCAGCAGCCGCCTCGCCCGCTGGACGAGCCGCTCGAAGACCGCGACGTCGATCGCGTCGTCGGGCACCTGGATGACGTAGCCCGCGGGCCTGGTGACGAGCACATGCTCCCCGCCGGGCATGCCCGCGAAGATCTTCCGTGCGTGGTAGATGTACGTCTGGAGGGTGGTGAGCGCGCTGCGTGGCGCGTTCTCCCCCCATAGTTCCTCGATCAGGGTGTCCACACTGACCGTCTCGCCGTTCTGAACCAGCAGCAGGCCGATGAGCTGACTGACCTTCGACCGGCTCAGGAAGAACGAACGGTCCTCGGTGACCACGATCTCGAATTGTCCGAGCAGCTTGAATTTCACCGTACTCCCCCGTAGTTGATCAGCGAACTCCGGCAAGAGAGTGATCCAGCATCGTTCGAAATTCATTCATTTCGAAAGTGGATCAACGACGTTGTCGGATCCGCCAAGCGCTACAACCCCCGTCGCCGAGACCCATTCACCCCCAAGTGGGTACGGCGATGCGCTTTTGGTGCCACTCGCAAGATATCCGACGCGAACCCGCCCCGCCACATGTTTATCTGTGCGGCGCATCACACTGATCGAATTGCTGGGGAACGGCGAATCCCGCTGCTCCAATTGATGGTTGAGGAACTGCCCGAAAAATTTACCCAAGCATTAAGGTCGGATTTTCGTATTCACACCACCCGACGGGGTGGTTTCGACCCTCACGGGCTGATGTTGCCCCAGAGGTGATCTGGACAGGCGGCATCGGAGGGCGCCACCCCTCCCTTCGAGCAGGTCCGACAGCCCGAAAGGTCAGTACACCTGCACCGGAATGATTGTCAGTCTGGGCCCCAGGACCGTTACTTGAGATCACAAAGGGGATGCACATGTCCGATCGTTCGGTGTCCGTCGTCATCGCGTACCACAGCGGCTACGGACATACGACCAGGATGGCCGAGGCGGCGCGCGACGGCGCGGCGTCGGTCAAGGGTGCCGTCGTCCAGCTGATCTCCGTCGAAGCGCTCACCGACGAGCAGTGGGCCGCACTGGACGCAGCGGACGCGATCATCTTCGGCTCACCCACCTATATGGGCTCGGCCAGCCCGGCGTTCCACACCTTCGCGCACGACTCCAGCGGCCGGTGGTACGCACAGGCGTGGAAGGACAAGGTCGCCGCGGGCTTCACCACGTCGGGGTCGATGAGCGGCGACAAGGTGAACACACTGCAGTACTTCACCGTCCTGGCGGCCCAGCACGGAATGCACTGGGTGAATCTCGATCTGCTGCCCGGGACGTCCGAGGACGAGCTCAACCGGCTCGGCGGCTGGCTGGGCGCCATGGGGCAGTGCGCCGGCGACGAGGGGCCGGAGTCCATGAAGAAGTCCGACCTGCTCACCGCGGCCCACCTCGGGCAGCGCGTCGCCCAGCACGCGCAACTGCTCCAGCTGGCCAGATCGGCGGCGTGACACCACCACGGGGTACGCGGAAGCCCCCGGGCACGGGGGGCTCGGGGGCTTCCCTCCTCCACAGCGCCCCTGACGGGACCGGCGGCAGGCCGGTCCCGTCAGGGGGCCAGGTAGTGGCACAGCGCGTCGACCTGGTCGGCCACCATCCGCTGGGAGACGGCCGCGTGGGCGAGACCGATGGACGCGTGGAACGCTCCTTGGTAGTGCCGCAGTTCGGTCTTCACCCCCGCTTGGATCAGCCGGTGGGCGAAGGTGATGCCCTCGTCCCGCAGCGGGTCGAACTCGCACACGCCCACGAAGGCCGGCGGCAGCCCGGACAGGTCCTCGGCACGAGCGGGCGCGGCATAGTGCGTGGCCTCTCCGCCGCCGAGGTAGTGCTGCCAGCTCACCGCCAGATTGGCCCGGTCGAGCATGGGCGTGTCCACGAAGTCCCGGGCCGAGAGGGTCTCGAGCCGATCGTCCAGCTGTGGGAAGAGCAGATACAGACAGCGCAGCGGCGGACCCTTGTGGTCCCGTGCGAGCAGGGCGAGCCCCGTGGCCAGCCCGCCGCCGGCGCTGAAGCCGCCCACGCCGATCCGGCCGGTGTCGATCCGCAGCTCCGGGGCGTGGTCGACGGTCCACTCCAGAGCCGCGTAGCAGTCCTGGAGCCCGGCGGGGAAGGGGTGTTCCGGCGCGAGGCGGTAGTCCGGTGAGACCACCACCGCGCCCACCAGGTCGGCGATGCGGGTGGCGGCGGTCAGCGAGGTGTCCAGGTCGCCCGTGACGAAGCCGCCCCAGTGCGGGAAGAGCAGGGCCGGCCGCGGGCCGGGCCGGTCCATGGGCCGGTAGAGCCGTACGGTCATCTCCGGGCCGTCGGGCACGGGGACGCGCCGGTCCTCCACCAGTACCCGGGATATCGGCTCGTAGGCGGGCTGACGGGCCATGACCTCCCGCATCGTGGTCCGCGCGGCCTGGGGCTCGGTGTAGTCGAGGGGCCTCATCCGGGGGACGAAGGGTTTGAGCTCGGGGTCGAAGTCATAGCTCATGGTCATCCTCCGGACACCCGCCGCCAGTTCAGGACGCGCCGCTCCTGTCGTCCGTCCGCGGTACGCGCCGTACCGGAGAGGATGAGGAGATCACCCTTGAGGGAGAGTCCACGGACCTGCCGGGTGCCGACCATATGACGGTGCGAGCTGACGGCGACCTCATGGACGATCTGCCGCTCGGACAGCTGCCAGGTGCCTGCGTAGCCCATGAAGCGGGTGACCGGGCCGGGGCCCGGGGCCGGCTCGTGACCGGCGCGCATCATGCTCACCGTCATATGGCGGTCGGCGCTGTAGATCAGCACGCCCTCGGGTTCGGGGCCCAGCGGTCCCTCGCTGACGTCGCCGTCCTCGTCGACGCCGACATAGGACTCGAGCTGCCAGGCTCCGATCAGGTCGGCCGGGGCGACCGCGTCGCCCGCTGTGCCGGTCATGCGGACCCGACGGGCTTGCTCGACACCGTGAACCTGCTCATCCGGAAGCCCGCGCCCTGGCCGAAGAGGCGGTTGGACGCGAGGCTCGCGTCGTCGAGGAACCGCTGCGGGGTGGGCTCGCCCGTCACCGGGTCGTAGTAGTACTTCGGTGTGGTGGTCAGCCGTACGAGGCCGGAGCCGGCCCGGCCGGGCAGCCCGCCGTCGAGGAAGTTGAACAGGCCCATCCCGCAGGCCAGCTGGCGGGGTGCCACGCGCTCCTCGACACCGCCGTGGTCGACCACCAGGTGATCGCGCGAGGTCAGCCGATAGCCGATCCGGTCGAGCCGGAAGACCTCCCGGCCGTCCAGGAACCAGGTGACCACACCGCGGGAGCCGTCGTAGGTGATCTTGAGCTGGTGTTCGTCATAGGGGGTACGGCGGGCGACGGGGACGGTGTGGAGGAAGGAGGCGTAGTCGCCCAGCTGGGCGCGGGCGTTCGGCAGCCGTTCGTAGTAGACGTAGACCGCGTCGTTGGTGAGGGAGAACTCGAAGGCGACGTCGGACTCCGGGTCCTGGAGGGCCAGACAGGCCGAGGCCAGCCTGGGGTCGGCGCCCGGGTCGGGCACGCCGGCTCCGAAGGGATGGTCCGCCACGCCGTACACCGCGCCCGACATCCGGGCCTCACAGGACAGTTCGTGCCCCGGGCCGGTGTCGAAGCCGAGGACGCCGCCGGACGACTGTTTGTTCGCGTAGACCAGCCACTTGACGTGGTCGAGGGTGCCCGGCAGCCCGCTGGGGTCGCTCTGGCCCAGGGACATCGTGAACGCGGGTTCGCCGGTCGTCGGGTTCGTCCCGGCGGCGACGACCCGCAGCCCCTGCCGGGAGGTACTGGCCACGCCGTCGTGGCCCACTTCGGTGCCGAACGGCAGGAACGCATAGCGTGCGTCGGGCCCCTCGGTGCTGAAGCCGCCCGAGAAGTCGTCGTCCCAGACGAGGTGATCGGCCGTCATATGTTTCCCTTTCCTGGAAATACAACCCGTTCTTGCGTGCGAACCGATTTTCAGGCTTTTCCCGACAACAGGTCGTCGACCAGCGAGGTGGAATGCTCCGCGGCCCGGAAGCGAGGGTGGGAGAGCACCTCGGCGAGAAACGTCCGAGTCGTTTTGATACCCGGTCCGGACACCTCGAATTCATCGAGCGCACGGTGCATCCGGGCGATTGCCTCGTCGCGCCGCGGCGCCCAGACGACGAGTTTGGCCAGCAGCGAGTCGTAGTGGGGCGGGATCACATCGCCCTGCCTGACATGGGTGTCGACCCGTACGAACGGGCCGCCCGGCAGCACGAGGCGCTCGACGGGCCCCGGGGCGGGGACGAAGCCCGCGGCCGGGTCCTCGGCGTTGATACGGCATTCGACGGCCGCACCGCGAAGCTCGATATCGGCCTGGACCAGTTCGAGTTCGTTCCCGGCGGCTACCTTCAGCTGTTGCTGTACGAGGTCGATGCCGGTGACCATTTCCGTGACCGGGTGTTCGACCTGGATCCGGCAGTTCACCTCCATGAAGTAGTAGCTGCCGTCCGGGGCGAGCAGGAATTCGAAGGTGCCCACGCCGGTATAGCCGACGGCAAGCGCGCCCTCGACGGCCGAGCGGCCCATGCGCTCGGCCAGTCCCTCCGGCAGGGCGGGAGCCGGGGTCTCCTCGATGAGCTTCTGGTGGCGGCGCTGGACCGTGCAGTCCCGCTCACCGAGATGGACGGCATGGCCGTGACCGTCGCAGAGCACCTGGACTTCCACATGCCGCGCCTTCGGCAGGTACTTCTCCACATAGACCCGTCCGTCGCCGAACAGCATCTGGGCCGTGGACTGCGTCTGCCGGTAGGCGTCGGCGAAGCGGTCCGCCTCGTCCACCACGGTCATGCCGCGACCGCCGCCGCCGGCCGCCGCCTTGACGATGACGGGGAAGCCGATCCGCCGGGCGAGCTCCTCCGCGGCGCGCGGATCGAGGGCTTCCACGCTGCCGGGCAGCAACGGCAGGCCTGCGCGCCGCATCAGGGCGCGGGCCGAGGTCTTGTCCCCGAGCCGGGCCATGACCGACGGCGGCGGGCCGATCAGGGTGATGCCCTGGGCCAGGCACGCGTCGGCGAAGTCGGGTGACTCCGAGAGGAAGCCGTAACCGGGGTGGATCGCGTCCGCGCCGCTCTGCACGGCCGCCTCCAGCACCGCCGCGGCGTTCAGATAGCTCTTCGCCGGGGCCGCCGGGCCGATCCGGATCGCCTCGTCGGCGAGCCGGACGACGGCGGAGTCCCGGTCCGGGGTGGAGTGGACGGCGACCGAACGGACGTCGAGCTCCCGGCAGGCACGGGCCACCCGCACCGCGATCTCGCCCCGGTTCGCGATCAGTACCTTCTTGAACATCGCACGTCCCCTGTCGGGCTTCATATCAGGCGAGCCTGCCGTCGTTGATCTGCAGCAGCTCCGCCTCGACCGTGATCGCCGAGCCGAACTGCCGGAACCGGGCCCGCCTGCCCACCCGCAGCGCGGCGTCCCCGAGCCCGGCCAGTTCGTGCAGCTCGCTGCTCAGGGCGGCGCGGAGCCGCTCGGCAGCCGCCCACGGCGCGGCGCCCGTGCCCCCGTCCGGCTCGGGGAGCACGGCGTCCACCACACCGAGGCGCAGGAGCTCCCGGGCGTTCAGCCGGAGGGCCCGGGCGGCGGTGGGCGCGGCCGTGGGGTCCTTCCAGATGATCGAGGCGCACCCCTCGGGGCTGATCACGGAATAGATGCTGTCGGAGTACATGAGCACCCGGTTGGCCACGGCCAGCGCCAGCGCGCCGCCACTGCCGCCCTCGCCGATGATCACGCTCACGACCGGCACGGACAGGGTGGCCATCAGCCGGAGGTTCTCCGCGATGGCCACCGACTGGCCCTGTTCCTCCGCGTCGGCGCCCGGGTGGGCGCCGGGGGTGTCGATGAGGGTGACGACGGGCAGCCCGAGCTTGTCGGCGAGGCGCATCAGCCGGGCGGCCTTGCGGTATCCGGCCGGCGAGGCCATGCCGTAGTTGCGCCGGGCGAGTTCGGCGGCGGTGTGCCCCTTCTGATGGGCGAGGACCATCACGGGTATGGCGTCGATCCAGGCGGTGCCGCCGATGAGGGCCGGGCATTCGCCGGACGTCCGGTCGCCGTGCAGTTCCTGGAAGTCGTCGAAGGCGAGCCCGAGGTAGTCGAGTGCGGTGGGGCGGTCGAGGGACCGGGCCCTGCCCACCTGGTCCCAGGGGTCGGCCTCGGGGAGCCGGTTCGGGTCGGTGATCACCGGTGCGGGCGGCCGTGCGGTGCTGGCGTACCGCCCGCAGACCTTGGACCCGCCGATCCGCAGCAGCTTGCCCAGCTCGGCGCGGAGCGCGGAGCGCTCCACGATCATGTCGACGAATCCGCGCTCCAGGAGGAACTCCGCGGTCTGGAAGTCCTCCGGCAGCCGCTGACGGATGGTCTGCTCGATCACCCGCCGCCCGGCGAAGCCGAGGCGGGCGCGCGGCTCGGCGATGATGACGTCGCCCAGGGTGGCGAAGGAGGCCGCGACCCCGCCGAAGGTGGGGTCGGTGATCACGGAGATCGACAGGATGCCGGCCTTGTCCAGCTCGCCGAGTGCCGCGCTGGTCTTGGCCATCTGCATCAGGGAGAGCACGCCCTCCTGCATCCGGGCGCCGCCGGAGGCGGTCACCATGATCAGGGGGACCCGCTCCTCCTGGGCGGTCTCGATGGCGAGCGTGATCAGCTCGCCGACCGCGGTGCCGAGGCTTCCGCCGAGGAACCGGAAGTCCATCACGGCGACGATCGCGGGGTGGCCCTCGATCGTCGTCCTGACGCAGAGCACCGCTTCGCGCATCCCGGTGCGCTCCTGGGCGCGGGAGAGCCGGTCGGTGTAGGCGACGGTGTCGACGAAGTCGAGCGGATCGGAGTTGCTCACGGTGAAGGGCAGCGGTTCGAAGCGGCCGTCGTCGGCGAGCTGGGCCAGGCGTTGCCGGGCGGTCACCGGCAGGTGCAGACCGCACTCCGGGCAGACGTGGAGGTTGCGGATCAGGCGCTTGCCGTAGACCGGCACCCGGCAGCCGTGGCAGAGCACCCACTCGACCTCGGCGGCCTCTTCGATCGTCTCAGTCATCCTTGGTCTCCTGATAACCGTCTGGTGCACGGGGGTGTCGGGGTGCGGGACCCGGTCAGATCTTGATCACTTGGTGGGCGTAGGCCGTCGCGGCGGACTCGACCTGCAATCCCTGGTGCCCGGCGATCGAATTGGCGTCGCGCCAGAAGCGCTGGACGGGGTTGCTCGTGGCCTGGCCGGTGGTGCCCACGCTGCGGAACAGCCGGTTGACGACGCCGACGAGGATGTCGGTGGCCATCGCGCAGTCCCGCCAGCTCCGCATGGTGTCCAGGGGCGTGATGGCGGGGCCGGAGTCGGCCGTCGCCGCCGCGCGCTCCAGGAGCATCTCGGCGGCGTCGATCTCGGTGGCGCTGCGGGTCAGGATCACGTCGTAGGACGTGCGGTGGAACGTCGGCATCCCGGCCAGGGCGGGCTTGGACTGCTGCGCGGCGGCCCGGATCTTCGGGGTGACGTATCCGGCCCAGGCCTTGAGGGCCCCCTTGGCGGCGCCCAGCGCGGGCGTCGCGAACATCATCGTGGTGGCCTGCATGGGGATCGCGTGGCACGGCGCGTCGGAGTCGGGCGCCCGGCCGGTGAACAGGTCGTCCCGGCTGACCGTGCGGGCCGCGGGGACCACGACGTCCTCGACGATCACCGTATTGCTGCCGGTGGCGGCCATGCCCACGTTCTCCCAGGTGTCGACGGTCCGCCAGGCCGTGCGCGGCACGGCGAACATCCTGGGCTCCGGCCGGCCGTCCCGGTCGGTCAGCGCGGCCAGCAGGGCCCAGTCCGCGTAGTCGATCGCGCTGACGAACGGCCAGGTCCCGGTGAGGCGGTAGCCGCCGGGGACGGGCTCGGCCCTGCCGATCGGTGTCAGGGCCGCCACCAGGAAGGCGTCCGGGCCGTCGGCCCAGACCTCCCGGTATCCCTCGGCGGGCAGGTGCGCGGCCATCCGGGACACGTGTGCGGCCAGTGACGCGCACCAGGCGGTGGCGGTGCATCCCTCGCCGACCGCGCTCACCGCGCGGTTCAGCTCCAGGAAGGTCCCGAGGCTCCCGCCGCGGTCGGCCGGGACGAAGTGCCGGGGGAAGCCCGCGGCGACGACGGACTTGACCACATCGGGATCGAGCCGGCGGTTGGCTTCCGCGGCGGCCGCGCTCCGGGCCGCGGCCTCCGCGACCTCGCGCGCCGCCGACGACAGCGTGGTTGACGTCAGGTCCATCCTGATTCGCTCCTCGGCTCGGGTGCGTCGGCTCGTAGGGCCCCGGCCCCCGCGGGCCCGGCCGACCACTACGGCCCAAGCTCGACGCCCCGGTTCGCAGATCGCTCGATCCTCGCTTGAGCCCGCGAGCGTTTTCCCCGCCCGCTCCCCCGGCTCCCGAAAGGCGCCCGGTGATCGATGACGCCCGTACGACCGGGCTTCGAGCGACGCTCGAGTAACCCCCCGGACGCTGACGATCGTCTTCGTTGCGGCGCGCGTTCTCTTCCGCGCTGATGTCGTGCGCTTCTGGCGAAAGGGGCAACACCATGACCGGCTCAGCAGGTGTGACGGCAATAGGCGGTAGGCGATGACGCGTCGAGTGGTGATCACCGGAATCGGCGTGCGGACGCCGGGGGGAAACGGGGTCAAGGCGTTCTGGGAGCTACTGACTTCCGGGCGGACCGCCACCCGTCGCATCTCCCATTTCGATCCGTCGCCCTATCGCTCGCAGGTCGCAGCGGAGGCCGATTTCGACCCGGTGCACGAGGGGCTCTCCCCGCTGGAGATCCGCCGGATGGACCGCGCGTCGCAATTCGCCGTCACCTGTGCGCGGGACGCGATTTCCGACAGCGGCCTGGAATTCGAGGATTTCGACCCGGGCCGGGTCGGGGTCAGTCTGGGCAGTGCGGTGGCCGCCGCGACCAGTCTCGAACAGGAATATCTCGTCCTGTCCGACAGCGGGCGGAACTGGCTGGTCGACCACACCAGCCTGTCGCCGCACATGTTCGACTACCTGGTGCCGAGCGTGATGGCGGCCGAGGTGGCCTGGACCGTCGCGGCGGAGGGGCCGGTGGCCATGGTCTCCAACGGGTGCACCTCGGGGATCGACTCGGTGGGGCACGCCTGCCAGTTGATCCGTGAGGGCTCCGCGGATGTGATGCTGGCCGGCGCGTCGGACACCCCGGTCACACCGATCGTCGTCGCCTGCTTCGACGCCATCAAGGCGACGAGCACGCGCAACGACGACCCCGAGCACGCCTCACGGCCGTTCGACGGATCCCGTAACGGATTCGTCCTCGCCGAGGGCGCCGCCATGTTCGTGCTCGAGGAATACGAGCACGCGAAGCGGCGGGACGCGCACATCTACGCGGAGATCTCGGGTTATGCCACGCGGTGCAACGCCTATCACATGACGGGGTTGAAGCCCGACGGCCGCGAAATGGCGGAAGCCATCCGGGTGGCGTTGGCAGAGGCCCGGATCGACGGCACCGGGATCGACTACATCAACGCGCACGGCTCGGGGACCAAGCAGAACGACCGCCACGAGACCGCCGCGTACAAGCGCAGTCTCGGCGAGCACGCCTATCGGGTGCCCATCAGCTCCATCAAGTCGATGGTCGGGCATTCCCTCGGCGCGATCGGGTCGATCGAGATCGCCGCCTGCGCGCTGGCGATCGAGAACGGAGTCATTCCGCCGACGGCCAATCTGCGGCAGGCCGACCCGGAATGCGACCTCGATTACGTCCCGCTGACGGCCCGGGAGAAGCGGCTGCGCGGCGTCCTGACGGTCGGCAGCGGTTTCGGCGGATTCCAGAGCGCGATGATCCTGCGCGACGCCGGGGGTGCGGCGGCATGACGGAGAAGGTCTACGTCACCGGCATCGGTCTGCTCGCCCCGAACGGTGTGGGACTCGAGCGGTACTGGGAGGCGGTCCTCGAAGGGCGCACGGGGATCGGCACCCTCACCCGCTTCGACGTCTCGGGCTATCCGATCCGGCTGGCCGGGCAGATCGACGACTTCGACGCCGCCGGCCATCTGCCCAGCAGGCTCCTGCCGCAGACCGACGCCTCCACGCGATTCGCCCTGGTGGCGGCGGACTGGGCACTGGCCGACGCCAAGATCGAGCAGGGCACCTTCGCCGACTACGAGATGGGCGTGGTGACCTCCAACGCCTCGGGCGGCTTCGAATTCACCCACCGGGAGTTCAAGAAGCTCTGGTCGCAGGGGCCGGGTTCGGTCAGCGTCTATGAGTCCTTCGCCTGGTTCTATGCCGTGAACACCGGCCAGATCTCCATCCGCCATCAGCTGCGGGGACCGAGCAGCGCGCTCGTCGCCGAACAGGCGGGCGGCCTGGACGCCCTCGGACACGCGCGGCGGACGGTGCTGCGCGGGACGCCGATGGTGGTCACCGGCGGCGTCGACTCGGCACTGGACCCCTGGGGTTGGGTGGCGCAGATCTCCAGCGGGCGGCTGAGTCCGGCCACCGACCCGCACCGCGCCTATCTGCCCTTCGACGCCCACGCGTGCGGCTATGTGCCGGGTGAGGGGGGCGCCATGCTCGTCCTCGAGGCCGCCGGGGCGGCCCGAGCCCGGGCCGCCCAGCACATCTACGGCGAGATCGCCGGGTACGCGACCACCTTCGACCCGCCGGCGGGCTCGTCACGGCCGCCCGGGCTGCGCAGGGCCGCGGAGCTGGCCCTCGCCGACGCCGGGCTCGCCCCGGCGGAGATCGACGTGGTGTTCGCCGACGCCTCCGGGGTGCGGGAGCTGGACCGCGCCGAGGCGGCGGCGATCAGCGGACTGTTCGGGCCGGGTGCCGTGCCCGTCACCGCGCCCAAGGCCCTGACCGGCCGGCTCTACTCCGGGGGCGGGCCGGTGGATGTGGCGGGCGCCCTGCTGGCCATCCGGGACGGCGTCGTGCCGCCGGCCGGCAGGACGACCGAAGTGCCCGCGGAGTACGGCATCGACCTGGTGCGCGGCGCGCCCCGACCGGGCCGGGTGCGCTCGGCGCTGGTGCTGGCCCGCGGCAAGTGGGGGTTCAACTCCGCGGTCGTCGTCCGCGCGGTGCCCGCCGAGCCCGCCGCCCCTTCTGTGAACACATCACCTCCGAGGAGTTGACCATGAGCAAGATGACCATCGACGACCTCCGTCGCGTGCTGATCGAATGCGCGGGCGAGACGGACGACGGCAGCCTCTCCGGCGATATCCAGGACCAGGACTTCGCGTCGCTCGGCTATGACTCGCTGGCGCTCATGGAGACCGCCGCGCGCATCACCGCGGAGTTCGGGGTGCAGATCCCGGACGAGCGGATCGCCGAGCTGCGCACGCCGCGCGAGGTGCTCGACCTCGTCAACGACGCGCTCGCCCAGCCGAGTTGACCGGGCGGGCTCGGGATGTCCGACGACTTCAAGGAAGTGATGGCCCGGTTTCCGACCGGGGTGGCCATCGCCACGACCTGTGACGAGGACGGCGATCCTCATGGGCTGACGGTCAGCTCCTTCTGCTCGGTGTCCCTGGCACCGCCGCTGGTGCTGATCTGTGTGGCCAAGTCCGCCCGGTGCTTTCCGGTGTTCGCGCGGACCGGCGAGTTCGCGGTCAGCATTCTGCGCGAGCGCCATGTGGAGCTGGCCCTGAGGTTCGCGAACAGCAAGGCCAGGAAGTTCGGTGACGGCGGATTCGTCCGGACCTCCCGCGGGGGCGTGGTCGTGGACAACGCGCTGGCGACGGTCGAATGCAAGGTGGACCGGCGGCATGACGCCGGCGATCACATCATTCTCGTCGGCGAGGTCGTCGACCAACTGCTCTCCGACGCCGGAGGCCCCGCCGTCTATTTCAATCGGAAGTTCGCGGCGCTCGACTCGGCGCGATGAACCCGGAAGGTGGTTGTTGTCCATGGGGTTCAGCCCCCCGGTCCGGCCGGTCGCCGTCGACGAGGAAACGCTGCGCGGTCATCTGACGGCCGCGGAGATTCCCGCGCTGCTGATGACGATCGCCCATCTGACCGGTGACGCATCGGTGCTGCGTGAGGACCTCCGGGCGCCGGGGTGGCTGTTCGCGCCGCAGGGCGGGCTGACCGCCGAGCAGCAGGCCGAGGTCCGCGAGCGTGCGCTGGAGGTGCTTCTTGGGCTGGACGGCAGCGGGCCGGAGGCGCTCCACCGGCCACCGGACCGCGAGCTGCTGCACACGATCACGACCTGGGCCATGGGCTCGGACACCGAGGACCTGCTGCCGCTGCTCGCCGAGGAGCTCGTGGGCCCCGGCGAGGACCCGAAGGCACCCGGCTGGACCAAGGCCGGGCTGAGTCCCGGCAGCGATTTCCAGGTCGCCGTCATCGGGGCCGGGTTCAGCGGCCTGCTGGCCGCCCACCGTCTCACCCAGGCCGGTGTCCCCTTCGTCGTCTACGAGAAGAACCCCGACGTGGGGGGCACCTGGTTCGAGAACACCTACCCGGGCTGCCGGACCGATGTGGCCAGCCATCTCTACAACTACTCCTTCGCCCCGAAACACGACTGGCCCGACCACTTCTGCGGCCAGGACGTCGTCCTGGAGTACCTCCGGGCGTTCGCGAAGGACTCCGGCGTCGGCGACCGGATCCGCTTCGGCACCGAGGTCTCCGCCATGCGGTGGGACGACGAGCGGTCGCTCTGGCACCTGACGCTGGCCGGGCCGGCCGGCGAGCGGACGGTCCGGCACCATGCCGTCATCAGCGCCGTCGGGCAGTTGAACCGGCCCCGGCTGCCGGACATCCCCGGCCGGGACGCCTTCGCCGGCCGGGCCTTCCACTCCGCCGCCTGGGACCACGAAGCCGATCTGTCGGGCAAGCGTGTCGCCGTCATCGGTACCGGCGCCAGCGCCTACCAGATCATCCCGGAGATCGCCGGGACCGCCTCCGAGGTCGTCGTCTTCCAGCGCAATCCGCCGTGGCTGCGACCCACCCCGCACTACCACCAACCGGTGCCGGACAGCGCCCGCTGGCTGTTCGAGCACGTGCCCTACTACGCCCGGTGGTACCGGTTCTGGCTGTTCGCGCCCGGCCTGCGGGGCATCCTCGAAGGGTGGGTCGTCGACCACGACCACCCGCCCACCGAGCGGGCGGTCTCCGCGCTCAACGACCGCTTGCGCGCCACGCTGCTCCAGGCGATGGAGGCCCAGCTGACCGACGCCCCCGAGCTGCGCGAGCTGGTGATCCCGGCGTACCCGGTCGGCGCCAAGCGGGTCCTGCGGGACGACGGACGCTGGCTCGCCACCCTGAAACGGGACGACGTCCGGGTGGTGACCGCCCCGATCGAGCGGATCACCCCGTCCGGGCTCCGGGCCGGCGGCGAGGAGTTCGACGTGGACGTGATCGTCTACGCCACCGGTTTCGAGGCCTCCCGCTTCCTCACCCCGATGCGGGTGACCGGCCGGGGCGGCGTCGATCTCCACGACGCCTGGAACGGGGCGCCCAGGGCGTACCTCGGGATCACCGTCCCGGAGTTCCCCAACCTGTTCTGCATGTACGGACCGAACACCAATCTCGTGGGGCAGGGCGGCAGCATCGTCTACTTCTCCGAGTGCGCGGCCACCTACATACTCGATGCGATCCGGCTCCTGCTGGCGAGCGGCAGCCGCTCCCTGTCGGTCCGCGCGGAGGTGCACGACGCCTACAACGCGTGGGTGGACGCGGGCAACCGCGACCGCGCCTGGGGCTGGTCGAAGGTGGGCGGTTGGTACAACGAGGGCGGCCGTTCGGCCACCAACTGGCCCTATACGGCCGGTGACTACTGGCGGCTGACCCATTCCGTCGATCCCGCCGAGTACGAGCTGCGATGAACCGCTCCACAAACCGCTTCCGAGGCAAGCGAGGGTGTCGAGAGATGAACGAAGCCAGCGGGCCGCTGTACGCGGCCGCACGGGACATCGCCCAGATCGCCGCCGGCCTGGCCGAGGGCATGGACGGTGACCGTCGGCTCAGCGCGGACGTGATCAAGGCCATGACCGACGCGGGATTCATGCGGCACTTCGTGCCGGCGGAGTTCGGCGGGCGTGCCGGTACGTTCCGGGAGTTGCTGGGCGCCGTGGCCGTCATCGGTGAGAAGTGCGCGGCGTCCGCGTGGTGTGCCTCGCTGTTCGCGAGCACGCCCCGGCTCGTGTCGTTCTTCCCGCCGGAGGGCCGCCGGGAGGTGTGGGCCGACGGACCGGACGCCGGTGTCGTCTGCTCGGTTCTCCCCTTCGGCGAGGCCGTCGCCGAGCAGGACGGTCTGCGGGTGTCCGGGCGGTGGCCGTACATCAGCGCCATCGAGTTCGCCGACTGGGTGATCGTGTGCCCGAAGGTGCTCGGCGCCGGTGAGCCGGAGCTGCGGCTGGTCGTCGTGCCCCGGGCCGACTGCCAGGTGGAGGACACCTGGTTCAGCGTGGGGATGCGGGCGACCGGCAGCAATACCGTGGTGCTCGACGACGTCTTCGTCCCGGCCCACCGGGTCGGGGACCGGACGGCGGTGTTCGCCGGCCGTCCGGCGGACCCGGGCGCCGAGCCCCCGGCCGCCCCGCTGGCTCCGCTGGCCGCCGTCAACGGCCTGACGTTCGTGGTGCCCGCCCTCGGCGCGGCCCGTGGCGCGCTGGCCCTGCTGTCCGACTACCTCGGGAAGAAGATCCGTGACACGCCCGCGCTGCCGGGGGTGCCGGGCGTGGCGGGCAATCTGGCGACCTACGAGATGGTGCTGGCGCGCTCCGCCGCCGAGATGGACGCCGTGCAGCTGTTGCTGGAGCGCATCGCGGACCTGGCCGACCGCCAGGAGGAGATCACTCCCGTCGAGGTCGCCAGGAACGCGCGGGACAGCGCGTTCGCCATCGAGGTGCTGGTCACCGCGGTCAATCGGATCTTCCGCACCGCGGGGACGAACGGGCAGGCGGCCGACGGCCCCTTGCAGCGGCTCTGGCGTGACGTCAATTCCATGGCCACGCATCAGGCCCTGCAATTCGAGCCGACGGCCCGGAACTACACGCGGTCGCTGTTCGCCACGACCTGATGGCCCGGCAGCCGATCTCCATCGAACCGCATCAGAGCACGACCGGAACGCGAAGGAGCACACCGTGACCCGACCCCAGCCCTCCCCGGACCGCATCATGCAGACCGGCCTGGGTTTCGAAGCGTCGAAGACACTGCTGAGCGCCGTCGAGGTGGGTGTCTTCACCGAGCTGGCCAAGAGCCCGGCGAAGGCCCCGGCCCTGCGTGACCGGCTGGGCCTGCACCCGCGCGCGGCGGGTGACTTCTTCGACACGCTGGTGGCGTTGGGCTTCCTCCGGCGGATCGACGGTGTCTATCACAACACGGAGGACACGGACGCGTTCCTGGACCGGGCCAAGCCGTCCTACGCGCATGTCGGCGGCATGCTGGAGATGGCGAACGCGCGGCTTTTCGGCATCTGGAACCATCTGACCGACACCTTGCGCACGGGTGAGCCGCAGGACGAGTCGAAATCCAGCGACCTGGACACCTACGACGCGCTCTACGCCGATCCCCTGCGCCTCAAGCAGTTCCTCTCGTCGATGACCAGCATCAGCCACGCGGCCAACCTCAAGATCGCCGAGCAGGTGCCGTGGGAGGACTACCGGACCCTGGCCGACATGGGCACCGCCCAGGGCGACCTTGCGGTGCAGGTGCTGCTGGCGAATCCGCATCTGACCGGGATCGGCTTCGACCTGCCGGCGGCCGCCCCCGTGTTCGACGAGTACGTCGAGGACAACGGCCTGCGGGACCGGCTGCACTTCGTGGGCGGCGACTTCTTCGCCGAGGAGCTGCCGTCGGCCGACGTCATCACCTTCGGCCACATCCTGCACAACTGGGACCTGGAGAAGAAGAAGCTCCTCCTGGAGAAGGCGTGGCACGCGCTGCCCAAGGGTGGCGCCGTGATCGTCTATGACGCGCTCATCGACGACGACCGGTCCGAGAACGCGTTCGCGCTGCTGATGAGCCTGACCATGCGGGCGGTGACCGACGGCGGTTTCGGTTACACGGCGGCCGAGTGCGTGGAATGGATGACCGAAGCCGGATTCACCCGCACCCGGACGGAGCACCTCGTCGGTCCCGACTCGATCGTGGTGGGAATCAAGGAATGACCTGACACGCGGCCCCCAGGTGTACCCGGCCCGACGCCTGGACACGTACCCCCTTGCATACGCCCCGCACGCCCGCGGATCTTCGACACATTCTCGACCGGAGGAGCACCGGATGCCCGATTCCCTGAAGGCCAACAAGGACCTCGTCTCCGAGTACATCGAGGCGTTCTACAACGCCAAGGACTTCGACCGTGCGAAGTCGCTGCTCACCGAGGACTTCGCCAATCATCACCCCGGCGTCGGCGCGGGCCGGGACCGGACGGTCGAGACCTTCCGGGAGCAGGCCGCCGGGCCGTTCCCGGCGTTCTCGCTGACGGTCCTGCGCATGATCGCCGAGGGTGAGTTCGTCTGGACCCACAGCGTGGCCAGGATCGCCCCGGACGCGCCGCCGGCGGTCGTGGTCGACATCTGGCGCGTCGAGGACGGCAAGCTGGCCGAGCACTGGGATGTGGGGCAGGCCGTTCCCGAGGGCACCACCCTGGACGAAATGGTGTCGGACGCCCGATGACGTCCAGGATGCGAGCGATCACCCAACGGTCCTTCGGCGGACCGGAGGTGCTGGAGCTGACCGAGGTGGACCGTCCGCGTCCGTCGCTGAACGAGGTGCTCGTCCGGGTCCACGCGGCCGGGGTGAATCCGATCGACGCGCATGTCCGCTCCGGTGCCGTTCCCTTTCTCGGTGCGCCGCCGTTCACCCTCGGCTGGGACGTCTCGGGCGTGGTCGAGGAGGTGGCTCCGGGGGTCACGCGCTTCGCCGTCGGCGACGAGGTGTACGGCATGCCGCTCATTCCGCGGGCCGCGGGCGGGTACGCCGAGTACATCACGGCACCTTCCCGGCAGTTGGCCCGTAAGCCGGCCGCCCTCGACCATCCGTCGGCGGCCGCCCTGCCGCTGGCCGGGCTGACCGCCTGGCAGGCACTGGTGGACGCGGCGGCGGTCGGAAACGGTCAGCGGGTGCTGATCCACGCCGGTGGCGGCGGTGTGGGGCATCTGGCGATCCAGATCGCCAAGGCCCGGGGCGCCGAGGTGGTGACGACCGCGAGCGCCGCCAAGCACGACTTCGTCCGCGGGCTGGGCGCCGACGAGGTCGTCGACTACCGCGCGGTGGACTTCGCGGCCGTGGTCGGGAAGGTGGACGTCGTGCTCGATGGTGTGGGCGGTGACACCGCGATACGTTCGCTGGACGTGCTCAGGCCCGGCGGTTCCTTGGTGACGATCGTCGATATGCGCGATGCCGGGCTCGCCGGCCGGGCGGCGGAACGTGGTCTGCGAGTCGTCGGGGTGACCGCCGAGCCGGACCAGGTGGGGCTGGCGGCGCTCGCGGAGCTCGTCGACACGGGCAGGCTGAGGCCCTGTATCGACCGGGTACTGCCACTCGCCGAGGCCGTCGAGGCGCATCGGCTGATCGACTCGGGCTCCACCACGGGCAAGGTCGTCCTCACGGTGTGACACCGGTTGCGGGAGGGCCGTGGCGGACCACGCCGCCACGCCCCCATAGGCACCCGCCGACGCTCTCGGAACGCCGGGCTGCGAGCCGGCGGGGATCGGCGCGCTCAACGAGAGCGCCCGGCAACCCGCCGACTCGCTCTCCGCTCGAGCACAAGCCCTCCAACCCACTCCGGTGCGTTATACAATCATTACTTTACGTCCGGGGGCGGTCGGGGAGGGATGGAGCAGTCATGGGCGCGGGGGGATCGGCGTGGAAGCGGGCGCAAGAGGCCCGGCAGTACGAACGCGAGCTGCGCGAACAACTCAGGGCTGCCCAATGGGAGGTCCGCAACTGGGAAGCGGCGAGCGAGGGCGAACGCAAGGTTGCCGCGAAGCTGCAAGTCCTCACCCGGCGCGGATGGCGCCTGCTACTCGACCGGCGCTGGCCCGGCACCCGCTCGGCCAACGTCGACATGCTGCTCGTCGGCCCCGGTGGCGTCTTCGTCGTCGACGTCAAGAACTGGCGACACCTCCCCGAGACAGCCAACGGACACCTGACGGCCGGCGGACGCACGTACGACCGTGAGGTCGAAAAGTTGCTCAAGGTGACCCGGCTGGCGGACAAGGCCGTCTCCGCGCGGAATCTGTCCCCCGTGGCCGTCCAACCGTTGATGGTCTTCGCCGGCCGGTCCGTGAGCGCCCGGCTCGGCACCGTGCGGCTGCTGGGAGAGCGCGAGGTGACACCGGCGCTCATCGCGGAACGGGCCCGGCTGCGCCCGACCGAGGTAAAGGCCGTGGCCGACCACCTGGAGCGCGAGTTCCCTGCCTACGAGGACACTTCGGCCCGCATACGGTCCGCGGGCCCAGCGGCTTCCGCGGCGGCGCCGGTGGTTTCCTCCACAGTCCCGGCTGACTTCTCCGTATCCGGCCCCGGGGACGCGCTATTCGATGTCGACGGGATACGGGACGCGGCTATGGAAGCCGCCCGCAGCGCCCCCATAGAACAATGGATGACGTTCCTTCATCCTGACCAGCTCGCCCTGGTACGCCGCAACTGGTCCGGCCCGGCGCGCGTCAGCGGCCCGGCCGGCACCGGCAAGACCGTCGTCGCCCTGCACCGCGCCGCGTACGTCGCCCAGCGCACGACCGGCCGGGTCCTCTACGTGACCTTCGCCAACAACCTGCCCCGTGTGCAGAGCACGTTCTTCAGGACGATGGCTCCGGCTGTCGCCGACCGGGTCGACTTCAGCAGTCTGCACGCGTGGGCTGGGCAGTTCCTCCGCAACAGGGGCATCGCGAGCCGGCTGGACCACGACAAGGCCGTGGACGCCTTCAGCCGAGCCTGGCAGAGCCACGGTCGCGGCACGGTCCTCGAAGTGCTCGACCCTGTGCCCGGATACTGGCAGGAGGAGATCGACTACGTGATCAAGGGTCGGGGGATCACGGCCTTCGAGCAGTACGCGACGCTGCGACGCGTACGCCGCCGCACCAACCTGCGCCGACCGCACCGCGAGGCGGTGTGGGCGCTGTACGAGGAGTACGAGCGCAACCGCACCGGCAAGGGCGTGCACGACTTCAACGACATCCTCGCCCTCGCCCTCGACGAGGCGCTCGGGCACCCCGGCGCCACCCCGTACACCTCGGTCATCGTTGACGAGGTGCAGGACCTCACCCTCGTCGGTGTACGCCTCCTGCACGCGCTGGTCGGTGACGCGGGCAATGGTCTGCTGCTCGTCGGGGACGGGCAGCAGGCCGTCTACCCCGGGGGGTTCCGCCTCTCGGACGCGGGCATCGACGTGCGCGGGGACCGCGGGCAGGTGCTGCGCAAGAACTACCGCAATGCGAAGGACATCCTCGACGCCGCCCTCGCCGTCGTCGCTGAGGATTCCTTCGACGACATCGACGGCACCCACACAGCCGGGCGCCGCGACGTCGACCCCGCCTACAGCGACGGCCGGGTCACCAGGTGCACCGCGGCGACCCGAGCCGAACACGACGCAGCCCTCCTTGCCGTCCTGCGCGCCCTCGGCCCCGAGGCCTGGCCCGACTCGGCGGTGCTTTGCCGCACCGGAGCGGAGCGGGACCGCTACCAGCGGCTCCTCACCCAGGGCGGGATACCCGCGATCACCCTGGAGCAGTACGACGGCCGTCCGGTGCCCGGCGTGAAGCTGGGAAGCTACCACCGGGCCAAGGGCCTGGAGTTCAAACACGTGCATCTGCCCGACCACGACGCCCCGGCCACGGCCGGGACGGGCGACGGCGCCGACGACGGCGTCGCCCGCGAGCGCCGCGAACTCCACCGAAGCCAGCTCTTCGTCGCGATGACACGAGCGAGGGACACGCTGTGGCTGGGGTCGGTGACGCGACGTTGAGGCGCTGACGACAAAAGGCGGGCCTTGCCCCGCCAGCGCAGTCCCGCTACATGCACGGGGCGCGTGCCGTCACACACGGCGCGTGCTTGACAGGGCTAGGTCACCAGTGACAGCGCGGTGGGGAATCCCGAGGCGCGGGCGAGTGCCGCGGCTTCGCCCCGGGAATTGACGCCGAGTTTCTTGAGGATCTTGGCCACATGGAACTTGACGGTGTGTTCGCTGATCTGGAGCTGCTGGGCGATCGCCCGGTTGCGGTGGCCGTGGACCAGTCGTTCGAGAACGTCCAGCTCACGGGGGTTGAGGCCGCCCAAGGGGTCGCTGTGCGGGCGGTCGGGTGCCGTCAGTGGCAGCCGGGCCGTCACGATCGTGCCCCATTCCGGGACGGCGTCGACGTGCAGGGCGCCGTTGAGCGCCGCGACCCGGTCGGTGAGCCGGTGCACGGCGAGTGCCTCGGCGGCGAGTGTCCCCGGGCCGTCGTCCCGGATGGTCGTGCGGAGTTCGGTGTCCTCGACCTGCCAGCTCACCCGGATCCGGCTGACCCCGCCCTGTTCGAGCATGGTCAGCACGGTGCCGCGGGCCGTGGTGAGCGCGGCCCGGGCGATGTCCGCGGGCAACAGCCGCTGCCGGCAGTCGGGCGGGGAGAACTCCAGCTCCACATTGCTGTACCGGGAGAGCAGGCCCAGCATGTCGGACAGCCGCCCGAAGGCACCGCCGACCGTCTCCTCGGGCGGCAGCTCCTCGTCCTCACCGGTCGCCCGCAGCTCGACCAGGGCGGAGACCGCGATGTCGGTGGCGGTCCGGCGGGCGGCCTCGGCGTCGAGGGTGCGGGTGCGCAGGACGCCGAGCAGGGTGGTGAGGGTGGTGGCGTGGGCGTCGGTCAGATTGGCGACGACCCGGGCCCGCTCGCTGTTGGCGATCCAGGGGCCCGCCATGTCGACCGGCACCGCCTGGGGCATCAGGTCGATCACACGTACGGTCGCGAGGTCCCACAGCTGCTGGAGCACCGCGAGCACCCGCGGTTCGGGCGCGCTGCCGTCCACGGGCAGCACCGCCAGCATGGCTCCCGCCGAGCCGGGTGGTGCGGAGGCCACGGCCAGCACCGGGCGGAGCGAGCCCGCGAGGCGTGCTTCCCCGAACCATGGTTTGCCGACGTCGACGTGCGTGGCGAGGGCGGCCAGCTCGGTGCTGGTGACGTCCTGCGTCAGCTCGGCGTCACCGTGATTCCATGTCGCCGACTTGGGACAGTCTCCGGTGAGCATGACCAGGGCGTGGTGCTGTATGAGGTCGGTCATGGCCCCCGACAGCGTGGACAGGATCTCCTTGAGGGGCGCCCGCATCAAAGCCTTCGCCACAGCCAGCGTGCGCTGCGGGTCCCCCCAGTCCGCATACACCATAGGTCGATGGTAGTGGACACCCCACCTCCGCCTACCGGTCTTCCGGCTAGTCCTACCTAGCCGAAAGGCTAGAGAGAGAAGTTCAGGACAATGTGGGAACTCCTCGCCCCGGGCGGCCGCGACTTCAGTGAACGTTCACTTCGATGACGCTAATCTGCCTCCTGCCCGGTGGATGATCCGCATCGACTGGCTCCCTCGGAAACCCGTAGAGCCCGCCTGACACCGTCTGCACCGGTCGGGCCATGATCATTTTTGGGATGGCGCTGACTCCATGACCTGGTTCGAATCTTTCATCCTCGGGCTCGTCCAGGGCTTGACGGAGTTCCTGCCGATCTCCTCCAGCGCCCACCTGCGGCTGACCGCCGCGTTCGCCGACTGGCAGGACCCCGGAGCGGCATTCACCGCGATCACGCAGATCGGCACCGAGACCGCCGTCATCATTTATTTCCGCAAGGACATCGCGCGTATCGTCTCCGCCTGGTTCCGCTCCCTGTTCGACCGCCGGATGCGTCATGACCACGACGCCAAGATGGGCTGGCTGGTGATCGTCGGTTCGATCCCCATCGGCGTGCTGGGCCTGCTGCTCAAGGACGCCATCGAGGGCCCGTTCCGCGATCTGCGGCTGATCGCCACCACGCTCGTCGTCATGGGCATCGTGCTGGGCTTCGCCGACCGGCTCGCGGCGCGCGACGAACAGGGCGGGCGTCACAGGGCCGTCAAGGAGCGCAAGAGCCTGGAGCAGCTCAATACCCGGGACGGGCTCATCTTCGGGGCCTGCCAGGCGATGGCGCTGATCCCGGGTGTCTCGCGGTCCGGCGCGACGATCAGTGGCGGGCTGCTCATCGGCTACACCCGGGAGTCCGCCGCCCGCTATTCCTTCCTGCTGGCCATCCCCGCCGTCCTCGCCTCGGGCCTGTTCGAACTGAAGGACGCGGGCGAGGGGCACACGGCGTGGGGGCCGACGATCTTCGCCACGCTCATCGCCTTCGTGGTCGGATACGCCGTCATCGCGTGGTTCATGCGCTTCATCTCCTCCAAGAGCTTCATGCCCTTCGTGATCTACCGCGTCCTGCTCGGCCTGCTGCTGTTCGCGCTGGTGGGAGCCGATGTACTGAGCCCGCACGCGGGCGAGAACGCGGGCTGAGAGCGGCAGTTTTGACCGGGTCGCCCCGCCTGCGGGACGAAGGAGGGCCAGTGCCGGCGGAGCCGCTGCCGCGATACCGGCTCCTTTGTCAGTGGCCTCCCTTAATCTGTTGCCATGTCAACTACCGCCGCTCCCCCGCATCCGGACGCCTCCGCCTTGAACGCCGCGATACGGACGTTCCTGTCGGCGCGGCGCGGCCGGGCGTTGTCGGGATCGGAGCGGTCCGAGTACGAAGCGCTGCGGGCGCGGTGGGTGGCGGCCGTGCGGGCGGGGTTCGAGACGGCGGCGTGACGGGCCGCGGGCAAGGGGCCGGGAGGGACGTCAGGAAGAGGGGGCCGCGGAGCGCAGGACCTCCGCGGGGCGTCGCAGCCAGTCGTCGTTTTCCCGCCGCGCGGCGGCGAGTTCCTTCGCGCGTTCCTTGATGAGCCGGTGCTGGTAGGCGGATTCCACCGCGCTCCACACACCGATGAGACGCGTCCTGTCCTTGCAGGCGACATCCGCGCGGGCCGTGGCGATCTCCCGAGCCGAGGCCCGGGGGCCGTCCGCCATCGACCGGGGGGCGTCCAGCGGGCCGGCGTAGGAGAATCCGCCGGCCTTCATACAGTCCGACCACTTCCGCAGCACGGTGCGCACGCGTGCGTCGTTCTTCGACTGTTCGAACGAGTCCATGTTCAGCTGCCGCACGACGAGAGCGTCGGCCGGGAAGGAATCCGTGCCGGTGATCTTCCCGGCCGCCGCCGCGTTGCAGCCCTCGGGCGGGCTGCCGCCCGGCCCCGGCCTGCCGTCGGGTGTGCCGGACAGTGCCCGCTGCTGGCGGTCGGTGACCGGCGGGGGCGTCGGCGGTGTCGTGCGCCCCGCCAGGTGGTAGCCGTAGCGGGCCGCTTGGTCCGGGGAGCTGATGCCGTACCGCCGTTCGTGCCGCGGAGGTTCGGCGGTGACCGCCGGCGCGGACGGCAGCGCCACTCCGGCCCGTTTCATGCACGCCGCGACGAGCAGGTCCAAGGCTGACTGGAGCTTGTGGTGGTCCTCGCGCGAGAGGAAATGGCCGTCCAGGGGCAGCGGGCCCGGCCGGGCACCGGCTGACGGGGTGGTGTGCACCGTCGGGGGCACGGTCGGCGCGCCCTCCTCGCCGCCGGTGGTACAGGACGCCGCGGTCAGGCAGGCACCGCACGCGAGCAGTGCGATCGACAGCCGGGGCGTGCCGGTGCGGCGGCGAGTCGGACGCGTCATGTGCTTCTGCCTCCCGGTGGGTTCTCAGTTCACCAGGAAGGAAGCATTGTCATTCTTGGTCTTCACCAGATTGATCGCGCTGCACGCGGGCACCGTGTCGTACGGGCCGCTCCATCCGCTGTTGACGAAGACCTTCACATCGCCGTGGCACTGGCCGGGGAACTGATAGGTGGCGGAGGCGGCATTGTTCTTCACCGGCACGCCCTGCCCCTCGCCGGGGGTGAGGAATCTGCCCGCGTCCTTCAGATTGGGAAATCCCTGGAACCCCGTGCTGAGGTCCCAGCCGGCCACCGAGCCCTGCTGATTGAAGGCCCCGCGTATCGCCCCAAACCGCCCCGCGGGCGAGGGGTGGTGACCTGATTCCCCCTACTCCGCCTTCGCGCGCGTCCAGGCCCGCAGCGCCGCTCGGTCGTCGAACCGGCCGACGTTACGGTCCAGGTTCCCCGCCGAGCTGTACTGGTGGAAGGTCCACGGGTGTTTGACGGCCGGGCGGCCGGCCGGGTGATCGGGGTCCGCGATCCACAGCCCGTCGCCCGCTTCGCTGGTCGTGTCGCGGTTGAGCCAGTAGTCGCGGTTGCAGTAGAGCACCACTCGGTGGGCGGGCGCCTTGGAGCGCACATGGTTCAGCCAGCGGTCCTTGTCTCTGCACGGGACCTTCGGCTCTTCCCAGTCGAGGGCCAGGACGTCCCCCGGCCGCAATTTGATCTTGCCGAGGAAGTAGTTCCCCTGCGCGGACATCGACCCGGCCGTGACGTAGTGGTAGTAACCGACCACGAGTCCCGCCGCCCGGGCCCGGTCCCGCTGGGCCACCCATTTCGGGTTGGTGTAGGAGACACCTTCGGTGACCTTGACGAAGACGAAGTCGTACCCGTCCACCGGGTACTTCTCGCTCTGGTAACTGCTGACATCGATGCCGTGAATCATGCCGCCTCCTCCGGAATGCGGACATCTCACCTGAGAGCGTGTCCGCAGTATCGATCCGGATCGGCGCGCTGGCGAGAGCCTCCTCGGGTGATTCCCGCGGCACGGCGGAACCGCGCGGGCCGGGAAATCCGGCCCGCGCGGTGAAAGGCCCGCAATCGATCAGTGGCCGTGCCCGCTGCCGGCCGCCGGTGTGCCCGCGGAGGCGGGCGGCTGAGTCCAGTTCGGGGCCTTCGCCCCGGCCGGGGCCTTGCGGTAGGCGAAGTCCTCGAAGGTCATCAGGTAGTCCTTCTCCTTGGCCCGATAGCTGGTGCACGACTTCTTCGGGTAGGAGCCGCTGATCTCGACCTCGGGTGCCCATTTCAGGGTCAGACAGCTGCGCTTCGGCTTCGTGCTCTTGAGCCAGTCGGTGGAGAGGACGTTCTCCCAGAAGGTGATGTGGGAGTCGTACGTCCCGTACACGAACGCCTGCGTGAACGGCCCGCCATTGGCGGGGGCGGCACTGAGGTCGACGATGTGATTGCCCATGCGGCCGGCCGCTCCGGGCAGTCCGAAGCCTTCCGGGTGGTACGGGGCGGGCACGGGCTTGGCCGCCTTCTCGTTGTCCGCGCAGTTGACGAAGATGGCACCACAGGGGCCGGTGCGTATGGCGTTACGCGCCTCGTAATCCATCATGAAGTAGTGGACGTCGAAGTGCGGTTTGTCGAAGACGTGCTCCGGGCCGTGGCCCACCGACTGCCAGTTGAACATCATCCACTTGAAGGGCAGCCCCTTGAGCTTGGGGAACCACAGCACCCGCTCGTGGCCGCCGCCGCATTCGGTGTTCGGGTCGACCTTGCCGTCCTCGTTCTTGTCGAAGCAGGTGTTCCCGTCGTGCCGGGGGGTCGTGGGCAGCGAATTGGCCGCCGCCTCGCTGACCGCGACGCCGATCACCTTCGGTGAGCCGTCGGGCTTACGGGAGTAGACCGTCTCGACATGGCCGTTGCCCAGCGAGGTCCGGTTCTCCACGATGAGCTCACCGTCCTTGTCGGGGCCGGGATCGGATGCGTTCCGGGCGGCTTCCGGGCCCGATCGGCCGGAGCCGGCCTGCTCCGCCGAGGCGGTGCTCGCGGTGATGTTCCCGACGGCCAGCGCGGAGGCGCCCAGTGCCGTCAACAGCAGTGCCATGAAGAGCAGCAGGGTCTTGCGTGGCCTTCTGGTGGTGCGGTTCCTCTTCGTTCCGTTCACGTGCTTCCCCGTTCGTGGTTCAGAGTGTGTCGCAGGTGCTCGGTGGTCTCGCAGTCGGTCGGGGGTGTGGGGGGCGGTAAGGGAGAAGCGGCCGTCAGCGCCAGTTCGGGGCTGCCGGCCGCTCCTCGTTCCGTGTGGCGCTCGGTGCTCGGGCCCTACTCGGCCGGGGCCTCCCAGGCGAAGGGCACGAACGGCGGGTCGAGCTCGACGGCCGTCATGCGGTTCGCAAAGGTGGACATCGTGTACGTGCCGACGCCCATGACGACCTCGAGGGCGTTGCGCCGGGTGTAGCCGGCGGCGAAGAAGGCGTCGAACTCCTCCTTGCCGACCTGGCCGTGCCGGGTGAGCACGGTCAGGGTGAACTGCCGGATGGCTTCCAGGCGGGCGTCGGCGAGCGGCGCCTTCTCGCGCAGGGCGGCCAGCAGCTCGGCCGGCGCCTTCTGGCGGGTGAGCGTGGCCGAGTGCATGGCCACGCAGTAGTGACACTCGACGTAGGTCGCCACGGTCAGCACGACCACCTCACGCTCCAGCATCTCGAGCGAGGTCTGGTCGAAGGTGCCCACGGCCTTCATGAACGTGCCGAGCAGCTCGGGCGACTCCGCCATCGCAGCCACCGGCCCGGGCACGAATCCGAAGTTCTTCTGGGCACCCTCGACCATCGGGCGCGAGGCCTCCGGAGCGGTCTCGGGTGTGTGGAGCGTGAAGGGGGAGTCGGTCATGGTGTGTCTCCTTTGTGCTTTCGGCAAGGGATGCGGCAGACGGCGGTTCGGCGCCTGCCGGTCGGTGCTTGGTTCGTTCTCTCGTGGGCTCTCGTGGGCTCGCACGGGTCCGCCCGATCGGGCTGCCGGGCGCCGGCGCGAGCGAATGCGGCCGGTCACGGCCCGGTGTCCGCTCCGGCGACCACCCCCTCTCCCTGTCCGGCGGCCAGTGCGGTGCGCAGCTCGCCCGCCAGGGCGGCGAGGTGCGGCCGGGCCATCGCGGTGTAGTGGTCCCCCGGCACCTCGGTGATCCTGTGGTCGCCGGGCAGCAGGGCCGCCCACGCCGCCGTCGTCTCCCGGGTTGCGCCGCCGTCCTTGGCGCGGCAGAGGAGGGTCCGGCCGGCGAAGTCCGGGTGGTTGCGCGGTTGGTGCCTCATCAGGGCCCGGGAGTTGCGGGAGAAGCGTTCGACGATCCGCTTCAGGGTCTCCGGGGTGATGTCACCGGGCAGGACGCCCGCGCGGCAGGCGTGGTCGTGGAGCGCCTCGACGGAGGCCGTGCCGTCGGCCGTCCGGAACAGCCCGGGGTCGGGGTCCCAGCGGTGTCCCGCGAGTCCGGCGAGGTCGCGGGCGAACCACGCGAGCAGCGCCGCGTCGTCGACGTCCTCGGGGGCGCGGCCGCCCGGGGCCGCCTGCCCCGGGGGTTCCAGGAGGTCGACCAGGGCGATCAGTTCGACGTTCCTGCCCGCCTCGGTGAGCAGGGCCGATATCTCCAGTGCGAGAACGCCGCCCATCGACCAGCCGCCGAGGCGGTACGGGCCGTCGGGGAACCGTTCGGTGATCGCCTGTGCGTAGTGGGCGGCCATCGCCGGCACGGTGGCCGGCGGCTCGTCGAGGTCGGGGACCTGGAGCCCGTAGAAGGGCTGGTCCTCGCCCAGCAGGGAAGCGAGTTCGGAGTAGCACAGGACGTCGCCTCCCACCGGGTGGACGAAGATCAAGGGGACCGCCGTTCCCTCCGGGCGGATCGGCACCAGGGCGGTGCGCCGGTCGGCGGAGCCGTCGCCCGCGTCGCGCAGGGTCTGGGCCAGCAGTTCGATGGTGGGCCGGGCGAACAGCGTCGACAGGGGCAGTGAGCGGCCGGTGCGGCTCTGGATGCGGCCCATCAGCCGGACGGCGAGCAGGGAGTTGCCGCCGAGGTCGAAGAAGCTCGCGGTGACGCCGACCGGCCGCTCGTCGAAGAACTCGCCCCAGATGTCGGCCAGTTCCCGTTCCATCGCGTCCCGGGGCGGGACGATGCCCTCCGTGCCGCGCGGGTGCGTGTCGGGCGCGGGCAGCGCCGCCCGGTCGACCTTGCCGTTGGCGCTCAGCGGCAGGCGGTCGAGGACCACGATGCGGTGGGGCACGAGATAGTCGGGCAGCTCCGCGCGCAGGGCCCGGTCCAGCGCGCCCGTGATGGCGGGCTCGTCGGGGGCCGTGCCGGCCCCGCCCGGCTCGCCGTCGAGGACGACATAGGCGACGAGCCGCTTCGCCTCGTGCCGCTCGCCCGTGGCCGCCGCGGCCGCCGCGCGCACCTCGGGCCGCCGGAGCAGCGCGGCCTCGACCTCGCCCAGCTCGACGCGATAGCCGTTGATCTTGACCTGGAAGTCCTCGCGGCCCAGGAACTCGATGTTCCCGTCGGGCAGCCAGCGGCCGAGGTCGCCGGTCCGGTAGAGCCGCTCGCCGGTCACCGGGTGGCGCGGGAAGCTTGCCCGGGCCTTCTCCTCGTCCCCGAGATAGCCGCGTGCCAGTCCGGTACCGGCGATGTAGAGCTGACCGGGCACCCAGACCGGGCAGGGCCGCAGGGCGTCGTCCAGGACGTGGAAGCGCTGGTTGCGCATGGGCTTGCCGTAGGGGATGGCCGTCCAGGACGGGTCGACGTCCCCGACGCGGTAGCGGATCGACCAGATGGAGGCTTCCGTGGCCCCGCCCAGGCTCCAGATCTCGGCGTCGGGCGCCAGGGCGCGGATCCGGTCGGGGAGGGTGACGGGGATCCAGTCGCCGCTCATCATGACCACGCGCAGCGAGAGCAGTTCGCCGAGGCCCTCGGCGAGGGCGTGTTCGGTGAACATCTCCATCAGGGTGGGGACGCTGTTCCACACCGTGACGTCGTGCGCGACCATGAGCTCCGCCCAGCGGGCCGGTTCGCGGTGCGCGCCGGGGTCGGGCAGGACGACGGCGCCGCCCGCGGCCAGCAGTCCGAAGACGTCGTAGACCGACAGGTCGAAGTTGAGCGCCGAGAGCGCGAGGACCCGGTCGTGCTCGGTGATGCCGTAGGTGTCGTTGACGTCGCGGACGGTGTTGAGCGCGGCGCCGTGCTCGATCATCACGCCCTTGGGCAGCCCGGTCGAGCCCGAGGTGAAGATGACGTAGGCCAGGTCACCGGGCGAGACGTCGGGGGCGGGCAGCGCGGTGTCCTCCTCGACGGGAGCGGCACCGGCCCCGAAGGCCTCGTCGACGGGCAGTCGTACGGTGTCCGCCGGCCAGTTGGTGGCGACCTCCACCCACGGCTGGGTCAGGACCACGGAGATCCCGGCGATGTCCAGCAGCCTCCGCAGCCGCTCGGCCGGTACGGCCGCGTCGATCGGGACGTACGCCGCACCGGACTTGAGGATGCCGATGGCCGCGGCGAGCTGCTCCCAGCCCTTGTCCATGACGATGCCGACGAGGTCGCCGGGCCGCACCCCCTTGGCGCGCAGCGCGTGGTCGAGGCGGTTGGCGTGGCGGTCCAGCTCCCCGTAGGTGATCGTCCGCTCCGCCGTGAGAACGGCCGGCGCGTCGGGGGTGAGGGCCGCGCGGGCGACGAAGGGCTCGTGCAGCAGCCCTTCGGGGACGGGGCCGGCCGTGGCGTTGACCCCGGCCCGTACGTCGAGGTCGGCGGCGGGCGCCAGGGCCGCGGCCGGGCGCCGCCACGCCTCGTCGTCCGCGCACAGTTCGCGCAGGGTCGCGATGTACGCGGTGAACATCGCGTCGATCATTCCCGCGGGGAAGATCTCCTCGATGACGTCCCAGTTGACGACCAGTTCGCCCGCGTCCTCCACCACTTGGTGGTCGAGCCACACCTGGGGGGTGCGGATGGAACTGCTGACCTCCCGGCCGGACTCCCCGAGCCCGACCAGGTGCTGGGCGACCCCGGAGGAGGCGGCCGAGTCCTGGCCCGCCGCGAAGTTCACCATGCTCGCGAAGACGACCGGCATGGTGGCCATGGCGGCCGTGCCCCGCCGCCGGTTGAGCCGGCGCAGCACGTCGACGCCGGAGACCTGGCTGTGCTCGAGATCGGTCCACAGCTGTTTCTGCACCCGCTCGGCGCGGACGGCGAAGCCCTCGGAGGCCGCGGCGTCCACCTCCAGCAGGGTGGTGGCGCTGAAGTTGCCGACGACCTTGCCGACGTCGGGGTGCAGGGGCAGCCGGTTGAAGAACAGCACGTTGAGGGTGAAGCGGCCCGACTTGCTCCAGGCGCCGAGGACTTGGGAGTACGCCGTGCACAGCGCTGCCGACGGTGTGACCCCGGCGGCACTCGCGCGCCGTTTGAACGCGGCCCACGCCGCCGCGTCGAGCCGGATGGAGCGGTGGGTGAACCGGGGGTGCTCGACGGTGGCGGGATTCTTGGCCAGGGGCAGCTCGGGGGCCGGCGGCAGCGTGGGCAGCCGCTCCTCCCAGTACGCCTCCGCCGCCGCGTGGGCAGGTGTGCCTTCGATCGTGCGGGCCGTGCGGACGTAGTCCCGGTAGGTGAGCGACAGTTCGGCCAGCGCGTCGGCACCTTCGCGGTACACGGTCGCCCATTCCTCGAGAAGAAGGGAGGTACTCCAGGCGTCGATGATGAGGGCATCGAGACCGATGTGCAAGCGGGTTCGGCGTTCGTCCAGGCGTGTGGCCCGGATGTCGAACAGCGGCCAGACGGACGTGTCGAAGACCTGGTTCCTCATCTCCTCGTGGACGGCGGCGAGGCGCTCCTCGCGTGCGCTGTCGGTGTGCTCGCGCAGGTCGAGGGTGCGCAGCTCGTAGTCCGGCACCCGGTCGAGGACCCGCTGGTACCCGTCGGGGCTGACGACCGCGCGGAGCATGTCGTGCCGCGTGATCAGGGTGCGCAGGGCGGCGGCGAGCCGGTCCACGTCGGCCTCGACGTCGACCTCCAGGAAGAAGTAGGTGGAGACGGCCCCGAGTTCGAAGGCGCTGGTCCGGCCCACCAGATAGGCCTGCTGGAGGTCGGTGAGCCCGAAGGGCTCGTACCGGCCCGCCTCGTCGCGGAGCAGCGCGGGGAGCGCGGACCCCGTACCCGCGCCGACGGCCGCCGTGGGCCTCGCCCCGGCGTCCGCGTCCACGGCGCCGGCCGGGTCGGGACCCGGCTCCGGACCCTCCTCGCCGCGCAGGGCCCGCGCCTCGTCGCCGAGTTGCGTGATGCTGCGCCCTTCGAGGAAGGCGACCAGGGGCAGGGAGATGCCGAGCTCCCTCGCGAGGGCGTCCTTGACCTCCAGGGCCATCAGCGAGTCCAGGCCGAGGCCGGGCAGCGGCTCGTGCAGGTCGAGCTCGGCCGGGTCGGCGCCGAGCGCCCGGGCGACGATGCGCGTGAGCACGTCCCGTACGGGCTCGGCGGGCCCGGCGGCGGGGCGTGGTGCGGGAGTACGGGCGGCCGGGGGCGGCGTCGGTGCCTTACGGGCCGGGGACCCATCGGGCCGGCCCTGGGCGGCGGGCAGCAGCCGGGCGCGTTCGGCCCGCTTGAGGTAGACGCCCTCGGCCTCGGCCACCGGGTGCCCGTCCTCGGTGAGCAGCCGTACGGTCGCGGCGATGGTCGAGGCGGGGTCCGCGGACGGCAGGACCGTCGCGTGGCACAGCAGCGGCCGGGTCCGGTCGTAGTCGTGCAGCACGAACCGGTCCACTCCCACGAGCATGAACACCGCGTCGCGCGGGGTCCCGTCGGGCGGGCAGGCGAAGAGGGTCTGGAACATGGCGTCGGTGAGTCCGGGGTGCAGCAGATAGGACGCGGACTCCTCGGGCCGCGGCGCGCGCATCCGGGCGAGCGCCTCACCGGGGGCGTGCCGGACCTCCTCCACCCACTGGGCCGATGTGCCCAGGTACACGCGGCGCTGCCACATGCGGTGGTAGAACTCCTCGCCGGTCGTCACGCCGCCGAGACGGGCGCGGACGGCGGCGGTGTCGACGGCGCCGGGCGGGGCCTCGGGGCCCGGGGCGGCCGTGCCCCGGGCGTGCTGCAGCCAGTGGGGGCCGTCGTCGCCTTGGTGTTCGGCGTAGTAGCCGAAGGAGTGCCTTCCGTCGGCGGCGGGTTCGACGAGGAGCTGGGCGTTCCTCGTCTCGCCCTGGTCGATGACCAGGCTCTGCAGGACCAGCAGGTCCCGCACGGTCACCGGGCCGGGGCGTCCGAGGTCGTGCACGGCCGCGAAGACCGCCTCCAGATAGACACCGATGTTGACGACGGGCAGGCCGTCGACGACGCAGTCGCCGAGGCAGCGGTGGGTCAGGGGGCTCAGCCGGGACTCGTACTGGACCACCTCCAGCGGCGAGGGCACCCGACGGCCGAGGAGCGGCCGGACAGCCTCGCTCTTGGCCTCGTCGACGGACCGGCCGGCGGTTGCCGACGCGGGTGCGGGTGCGACCGCCGGCGCGCTCGGTGCGGACCAGTGGCGGGTGCGCTGGAAGGGGTAGAGGGGTGCGGTGGTGCGCCGACGGCCGCGCCCGCTGTCGTAGGCGTCCCAGTCCACGGCCGCCCCGGCCGTGTACAGCGCGGCGAGGCTGTCGGCCAGCACCCGCCCGTCGTCGTGGCGGGGCCGCAGCGAGGGCAGGAAGAGGCACCCGCCCCCTTCCGGCCCTTCGGTCCCCTCTGTTCCCCGATATCCCTCCGTCGCCTCCGGTGCGAAGCAGTCCGCCATGCCCAGCAGGGTCGGGCTCGGGCCCGCCTCCAGAAAGACACGGTGGCCCTGCCCGTACAGGGTCCGCATGCCCGCGTGGAAGTCCACCGGCCGCCGGATGTGGGCGCGCAGATAGGCGGCGTCGTAGACGCCCTCGCCGAGGAGGGCCTCACCGGTGAGGTTGGAGATCAGCGGGATCCGTGCCGGACCGTAGGCGATCCGCGCGGCCTCCGCCTCGAACGCGTCGAGGACGGGGTCCATGAGCGGGGAGTGGAAGGCGCGGGTGACCCGGATGTCCTTGGTCCGCACGCCCTGTTCGGCGAGTGCCTCGCGCAGCCGTCCGACCGCGGCGGACGCCCCGGAGACGACGACGCTGTCCGGGCCGTTCACCGCGGCGAGGGACACCTCGGCCGCGTACGGCGCGAGGGCCTCGCGCACCCGCTCCTCCCCGGCGAGGACCGCGGCCATGGCGCCTTCCCCGCCGAGGTCCTGCATCAGCCGGCCGCGGTGCGCGGCCAGCCGCAGCCCGTCCTCGGGGCTCAGCACGCCCGCGACGGTGGCCGCGACCAGCTCGCCGACGCTGTGCCCGAGCACGGCCGCCGGGGTCACCCCCCAGGAGCGCCACAGCTCGGCGAGCGCGAACTCCACCGCGAAGAGCGCGGGCTGGGTGAACCGGGTCTCGTGGACGAGCCTCGCGTCCTCCGGGCGCGGGTGGAGCACCTCGCGCAACGGACGGCCGAGCAGCGGCCGCAGCACCTCGTCGCACCGGTCCAGGGCCGCGCGGAAGACCGGTTCGGTGGTGTCGGCCTCGCGGGCCATGCCGGGGTACTGGGCCCCCTGGCCGGTGAAGAGGAAAACCGGCCGGGTGCGGCTGCCGGCCGGGACGTACCCCCGCCGCACCTCGCCCCGGGCGCGGTCCGTGAGCCGTTCGCGCAGCTCGGCGGCGGTGGCGCCGGTGACGGCGAGGCGGTGCGGGAAGTGTGCCCGCGCGGTGTTGGCCGTGAAGCAGAGATCGGCGGCACCGCCCGCGGCGGTCTCCTCCAGTGCGCCCAGGTGGTCGTGGTAGCGCTCCGCGAGGGCCGTCAGCGCGGCGGGGCTCTTCGCCGAGAGTGCCAGCACATGGGTCGTCCGGTCCCCCGGGCCGCCGTCAGGATCCGCGGGGGCGGGTGCCGGGTCGGGTGCCTCTTCCAGCACGATGTGCGCGTTGGTGCCGCTGGCCCCGAAGGAGCTGATCGAACCGGCGCGGGGGCCGTCGTCCGGCGCGGGCCACGGTGTGAGGGCCGTGGGGACACGCAGGCGCAGTTCGTCGAGCGGGATCTCGGGGTTGACCTCGCGCAGGTGCAGATGCGGCGGGATCTCCTTGTGGTGCAGGGACATGACGATCTTGATGAGGCCCGCGATCCCGGCGGCGGGCTCCAGATGGCCGACGTTGGTCTTCACCGATCCGACCAGGAGCGGCTCGGTGCCCTCGTGCTCGCCGAGCGCGGAGCGCAGCGCCCGCAGCTCGATGGGGTCGCCGAGCGGGGTGCCCGTGCCGTGCGCCTCGACGTAGCCGATGCGGCGGGCGGGTACGGCGGCGACAGCCATCGCCCGCCGGATGACGTCCTTCTGCGCACTGGCGTTGGGCACGGTGACGCCACTGCTGCGGCCGTCCTGGTTCACCGCCGAGCCCCGGATCACCGCCCAGACGCGGTCGCCGTCGGCTTCCGCGTCGGACAGCCGCTTCAGGACGACCATGCCGCAGCCCTCGCTGCGCACATAGCCGTCGGCGGCGGCGTCGAAGGTCTTGCACCGGCCGTCGGGGGCCAGCATGCGGGCCTTGGACAGCACCACGAACCACTCCGGGGAGAGCAGGACGTTGACCCCGCCGGCCAGCGCCGTCGAGGACTCGCCGGAGCGCAGGCTCTGCACGGCCAGGTGGACCGCGACGAGCGAGGAGGAGCAGGCCGTGTCGACGGACATGCTGGGGCCGTTGAGGCCGAGCCAGTAGGAGAGCCGGCCCGCGGCGAACGTGGAGGCATTGCTGGTGAGGGCGTGGGCCTCCAGCCGTTCGGGGGCGATCTGGTACAGCTGCTGCTGGCCGTAGTCGTTGTTGGTGATGCCGAGGAAGACGCCGGTGGCGCTGCCCGCGAGGCCGTCGGGGCGCCGGCCCGCGTGCTCCAGCGCCTCCCAGCCGGTCTCCAGCAGCAGTCGCTGCTGCGGGTCGAGGGTGGCGGCCTCGCGCGGGGCGATGCCGAAGAAGGACGCGTCGAAGCGGTCCACGTCGGACAGCAGCCCGGCCCGCCGGGTGTAGGTCCGGCCCGGCGCCCGTGGGTCGGGGTCGTGGAAGCGCCCGGTGTCCCAGCGGGAGTCGGGGATCTCGCGGATGCCGTCCCCGCCGTTCCGCAGGAACTCCCAGAAGGCCTCGGGCCCGTCGGCGCCACCGGGCATCCGGCAGGCCATGCCGACGATGGCGATGGGTTCGGTCCTGGCCCGTTTCTCCGCGGCCACCTCGGCGCGGAGCCGGCGGATCTCCTGGATGCTCTGGACGAGCACGGCGTTGCGGTCGGTCTCCCGGCCCTCGGGCCGGGCGGCGTTCGGGCCGGTGAGGTCACCGGGCTCGGTGATCGTGGTCATCGTGTGCTCCCCGTTGCACGTATTTCGTCGGCCAGGATCGCGAGGAGCCGGTCCTCGGAGAGCCCCTCGACGGATTCCTCGGCGGTTTCCCGGGCGGCTTGCTCGGCGTACGGCCGCTGTTGTCCCGGGTGCCGCGGAGCGTCCGGTGCGGCTGCTCCGGCCTCCTCGGCCAGGTGGTCGGTGAGGCCGTTGACGGTGGGGTGTTCGAACATGACCGTCGCGGGCAGCTTGCGTCCGAGCCGTGCTTCGACCCGCCGCCGCACCTGGGTGGCGAGCAGGGAGTCCATCCCCATCTGGAAGAAGCCGCTGTCGGGGTCGATCCGGTCGCGGTCGAGGTGGAGGAGGTCGCTCACCGCGTCGAGCACCGCGGTGAGGACGCCGTCCCGGTCGCGCCCGGTGACCGATGGCGGCTGGTCCCGCGTTGCCGGCGCGGGAGACGGCGCGGGAGACGGCGTGGGAGGTGATGCCGGGGCCGGCCGGGGGCTCCCCGCCCGGGGCCCGCTCCGGAACCAGAACCGCTCCCGCTGCCAGGCGTAGGACGGCAGCGCGACCGCGCGGCCCCCGGCCGGGAACACCACGTCGGCGGGCACGGGGAAACCGTGGGCGTGCAGCGCGCCCAGCGACGCGATCACGGCCCGGCGTTCCCCCTCGCCGCTCCGCGGGGAGGGCAGCAACAGCCCCTCCTTCCCGGCGGGTTCGAGCACCTGCTCGACGGCGGACAGCAGGGTGGGGTGCGGGCTCATCTCGACGAAGACACCGTGGCCGGCCTCCAGCAGCGTGCCGACGCCATCCCCGAACAGCACGGGTTCACGCAGTTGGCGTGCCCAGTACGCGGCGTCGAAGCCCGTTCCGTCGCAGAGTTCGCCGGTCACGCCCGACAGGACGGGGATCTTCGCCGTCCGCGGGGTGATGCCGGCCAGTGCGGCGAGCAGATCCGCGCGCAGCGGGTCCAGCTGCGGGCTGTGCCAGGCGATGTCCGTCCCGACCGGCCGGCACAGCACATTGCGTGCGCGCAGCTCGTGGGCGATCTCGTCCAGCGTGCCGGGGTCGCCCGAGAACATCGTGGAGACGGCGCTGTTGCACACCGCCACCGACACCCGGTCCCGGCGCCCGTCGAGCAGCGCCTCGGCTTCGGTCCGGGGCAGGGCCGCCGCCAGCATCGAGCCCTGGCCGCGGACCCGGCCCAGCAGGTCCGCGCGCCGGCAGACGATCCGTGCGGCGTCGTCCAGGCTCAGCACCCCGGCGACGTACGCCGCGGCGACCTCGCCCATGCTGTGGCCGACGACGGCGTCGGGTTCGACGCCCAGGGAGCGCCAGTGGGCCGCGAGTCCCACGCCGACGGCGAACAGGGCGGGCTGGCTGAGGCCCTGCCCCCGCGACTCGGCGCCGTCGTCCGCCGCGTGACCGGTGCGGTGGATCTCCTCGACGACGGACTCGCCCGTCCACCGGCGCAGGGCCGCGTCGGCCTCCGTGACGGTGTCGCGGAAGACGGGACAGGTGTCCATCAGCTCGCGGCCGGTGCCGGCGTGCGGGGTGCCCTGGCCGGGGAAGACGAAGACCACGCCGCGGTCGACGGCGGTGGTGGTGGCACCGCTCACGACACCGGTGCCGCCCCGGCCTTCGAGCCACTGTGTGAGCTGTTCGGCCGCCTCCTCGGCGGAGTCCGCGACAACGGCGCAGCGGTGTTCGTGGTGGGTCCTGCGGTGGGCGGCCGACCAGGCGATGTCCCGCAGCGGCACGGCGCGGCCCGGGTCCGAGAGGAGGAAGTCGCGGTAGGCCGCCGCCATGGGCGCGAGGGCCCGCCGGGTGGGGGCCGAGACCGGGATCAGCCAGGGCCCGGGGCCGGTTCCGCCGTCCTGGGCCCCCATGGTCACGGGCCGCTCGGCGGGCGCGGGGCCGAGGATGACGTGGGCGTTGGTGCCGCCCGCTCCGAAGGAACTCACCGCGGCGTGACATCGCTCGTCGGGTACGTCCCAGTCCCGGGGCGCGGTGGGGACGTAGAGCCGGCTGTCGTCGAGGGAGAGGTGCGGGTTGATGGTCTCGAAGTGGAGGTTGGGCACGATGCGGCGGTGGTGGACGGACAGCGCCGTTTTGATCATTCCGACGAGGCCCGCGCCCGCCTCGACGTGTCCCACGTTCGTCTTGACCGAGCCGAGCGCGCAGCTGTCGCCGTCCTCGTCCACCCGCCCGTACACCGAGTCCAGGGCCTCGACCTCGATCGGGTCGCCGAGGGCGGTGCCGGTGCCGTGCGCTTCGAGCAGGGTGATCTGCGAGGGTTCGAGCCGGGCGTTGGCGAGGGCCTGTTCGATGACGTCGCGCTGGGACCGGCCGTTGGGCGCGGCGAGACCGTTGGTGAGCCCGTCCTGGTTGACGGCCGTGCCGCGGATGACGGCCCAGATCCGGTCCCCGGCGGCCACCGCGTCGGGGAGCCGCTTGAGGACGACCGCGCAGACGCCCTCGCCGCGGACGTAGCCGTCGGCGCGCGCGTCGAAGGTCTTGCACCGGCCGTCGGCGGCGATCGGCAGGCCCTTGGTGTGGGCCACCATGGCGTGCGGCGAGAGGATCAGGTTCATCCCGCCGACGACCGCCGTGTCGCACTCCCCGGTGCGCAGGCTGGTGGCCGCGGTGTGCACGGCGACGAGCGAGGAGGAGCAGGCGGTGTCGATGGCCATGCTGGGGCCGCGCAGGTCCAGGAGGTAGGAGAGCCGGTTGGGGATGGCGAAGGCGAGGCCGCCGAGGACGGTGTAGGTGTCGATGTCGGCCGGGTCGGCGAGCTGCATCTGGAGGTAGTCGGAGCAGTTGGTGCCCACGAACACCCCGGTGGCGCTGCCGCTCAGCCGCTTCCTGGTCAGCCCCGCGTCCTCCAGGGCCTCCCAGGCCACTTCGAGGAAGAGCCGCTGCTGCGGGTCCATGCGCTCCGCCTCGCGGGGCGAGATGCCGAAGAAGTACGGGTCGAAGGCGTCGACGTCGTCGAGGAAGCCGCCGTAGCGCACGGCCGTCCGGCCGGGCGTCTCGGGGTCGGGGTCGTAGAAGGCGTCCATGTCCCATCGGGAGGCGGGGACTTCGCTGATCCCGTCGACGCCGTTTTCGAGCATGTGCCAGAAGGAGGCGGCGGAGGTGACCCCGCCGGGGAGCCGGCAGCCGATGCCGACGACGGCCAGCGGTGCGCGCCGGGCGTCCTCCAGCGCGTCGATCTTCGCCCGCAGGTCCTTGATTGCCGTGAGCGCCTTGGTCAGGCGCGGGTCGGGCGCCCCCGCGCCCGGCTCGCGGGATGTACTCATCTCAGAGGGTCTCCAAGCGTGCGTTGAGTTCGGCGAGTTCACGGTCGAGGAGCTCCTCGGGGCTCAGGCCCTCGTGGCCCGTGTCGTCGGGCTCCCGGCCCGCGCTCCCCGGCTCCTCGGTGGCGCTCGCGGCGGGGCCGCCCGGTGTGCGTGGTCCGGTCAGCCCGGCGAGGTGGTCCGCCAGTCCGGCGACGGTCGGGTGGTTCCAGATGACCGTGGCGGACAGGCTCACCCCGAATTCGCCTTCGAGCCGGTTGCGCAGTTCGAGGGACATGACGGAGTCGATGCCGTACGAGCGCAGGGGCACGGCCGCGTCGATACGGGCGGCGGCGATCTTGGCCACCCGGGCCACGTGCCGGCGGACCCGTTCCTCCGCGGTCTCCTCGGGGAGCGCCGGTTCGCCGGCCGTCGCCCGGGCGGTGGCCGTGGGGTCGTCGGCGGTTCCCGGGGGCACGGGAGGCGGGGGCGGTGCGGCGGGGGCCCCGAAGGTGAGGTGGTCCGGCCAGTGCCGGTCGCGCTGCCAGGGGTAGGCGGGCAGCGGCGCGCCGTGCCGCCCGGGGCTGTTGGCCCGGTCCACGTCGGCGCGGCAGCCCAGGACGTGGAGTCTTCCCAACGACTCCAGCAGTACCGCCCGTTCTCCTTCGTGGCGGCGGAGCGAGGGCAGGGCCTGCGCCCGGCCGTCGCCCGCGTGGGCGATGGACTGGCCGACGGTCGGCACGAGGACGGGGTGCGGGCTCATCTCCACGAAGGCACCCACGTCGTCCCGCAGCAGGCGCCCGATCTGGTCCGAGAAGAGCACCGGGTCGCGCAGATTGCGCACCCAGTAGTGCGCGTCGAGGCTTTCGCCCGAGGCCACCTCGCCCGTGACGGTCGAGTAGAGCGGCACCGTGCCGGAGCGCGGCGAGATGCCGCGGAGGGTGGCGAGGAGGTCCTCGCGCAGCGGGTCCATCTGGGGGCTGTGCGAGGCCACGTCGACCTTCACCCACCGCCAGAAGACATCGGCCCGGTCGAGGTCGCGTGAGATGTCCGTGAGGACCCGCTCGTCGCCGGACAGAACCGTGGAGCGCGGGCTGTTGCTGACGGCAACGGCGACGGATTGCTCGTGCCCCTCGACGGCGCGGAGCGCCTCCTCCAGGGTGAGTTCGGCGGCGAGCATCGCGCCCTGCCCGCTGACCCGGCGCAGCAGGGCACTGCGGCCGCAGATGATCCGTACGGCGTCCTCCAGGCCGAGCGCCCCAGCGACATGGGCGGCGGCGATCTCGCCCATGCTGTGGCCGATGACGGCGTCGGGCACGACGCCCCAGGAGCGCCAGAGCGCGGCGAGGGCGACCTCGATGGAGAAGAGCATCGGCTGCACCACGTCGATGCGTGCGAGCCGCGAGTGCCGTTCGTCGGCGACGAGTTCGTCCAGTACGGACCATCCCGCGTACGCCCCGACGGCGTCGTCGCACTCCCGCAGGGCGGCGTGGAACTCGGGCTCGCGTGCGGCGAGTTCGCGGCCCATGCCGATCCATTGCGAGCCCTGTCCCGGGAAGACGAAGGCCACCTTGGGCGGGTCGACGACGGGCGCGGCCGAGGCGTGCAGTCCGGCGGGCTCCTCGCCGCGCGCGAAGGCGCTCAGTGCGGCACCGAGCTCGTCCGTGTCGCGGGCGACGACGGCGAGCCGCCAGGCGTGGTGCGTCCTGCGGGCGGCCGTGTGCGCGAGGTCGCGCAGTGCCGCCGGGGCGGGCAGGACAGCGGTGCGGCGAGCCAGTTCGCGCAGCGCCTCGGGGGTCGCGGCGGAGAGCGTGAACAGCTCGCCGCCCCGGTCCCCGGCCCCCGGGCCCGTCACGGGCACGCCCGCCCGGGCCAGTTCCTCCAGTGCGTCGCCGAGGCCCTCGCGGTCGTCTCTCCCCCGGCGCATCGTGCCGACGGCCGTGACGTGCTGCCGCAGGGCGTGGAGCAGGACGGGGTGGGCGCTGATCTCGACGAACGGGCCGTGGCCGGTGGCGGCGAGGTGCGCCACGGCGTCGGTCAGCCGCACCGGCTGCCGCAGTCCGCGGGCGAAGTAGCCGGGGGTGATCTCCCGCCACTCGACGGGCGCGCCGGTGACGGCGGAGACCATCGGGATCCTGCCGGGGCGCGGGGTGATGCCCGCCGTCCCGCTCTCCAGCTCCGCGAGGACGGGGTCCATGTCCGGGCTGTGCACGGCCGCGTCGATGCGCACCATGCCGCACAGCACGCCTTGGGACTTCCACGTGGCGAGCGCGGTCCGCAGGGCGTCGACGTGCCCGGCCAGGGCGGTCGAGCGGGGTCCGTACAGTCCGGCGACGCTCAGCCCGTGGGCGTCCGTGGTGTACTCCGCGAGCTCCTCGGCGGGCAGTTCGACGACGGCCATCGCGCCGCCCCGGCCCGCGACGCGGCTCTGGGCGCGGCTGTAGTGGTGGACGAGCCGTGCGCCGTCGGGGAGGTCGAGGATTCCGGCGATCACGGCCGCGGTGATCTCGGAGAAGCAGGTGCCGACCACGGCGTGGGGGCGCACTCCCGCCGCTTCGAGCCAGGCCGCGATGCCGATCTGGACGGCGAACAGCACGGGCTGGGCGACGTCGACGCGGTCGAGGCGGTCCGTGGCGTCCGTACGGGCCGTCGTGTCGTTGGGGCCCAGGGAATCCGTACGGTCCGTGTCGTCCGTACGGTCGGTGCGGCCCGTCTCTCCCGCGGGGAAGAGGGCGTCGACGACCGACCAGCCCGTGTGGGGCAGGAGCGCCGCGTCGCAGCGCTCCACGGCCCGGCGGAAGACGGGTTCGGTGCGGAAGAGCCGTCGGCCCATGCCGGCCCACTGCTGACCGTGCGGGGAGCAGACGAAGACCGTCCGGGGCGACGGGACGGCCTCCTCCGGGGTCTCCCGCGGCCGTGCGGGAACGGTCGCGGGCAGCGGCGCGGGCTCCCGCCAGCCCTCCATGACGACATGGACGTTGGTGCCTCCCCAGCCGAAGGAGCTGACGCCCGCGAGCGGGGCGCGGTCCTCGGGCCAGGGCTCGGCGTCGCGCGGTACGCGCAGCCCCAGGCCCTCGAAGTCGATGTGCGGGTTGGGCCGCTCGAAATGCAGGTTCCGTGGAATGCGGCGGTGGCGTAGGGCGAGCGCGGTCTTGATGAATCCCGCGATGCCGGCGGCGCCTTCGAGATGGCCGATATTCGTCTTCACGGCACCGAGAATCAGCGGTGCGTCAGCGGGACGGCCTTCGGACAGTACAGCGCTCAGCGCGGCGGCCTCGATCGGGTCGCCGAGCGCGGTGCCCGTGCCGTGGGTTTCGATGAAATGCACCTCGCCGGGGCGCACGCCGGCCCGCTGATAGGCATCCCGGAGGACTTCCTCCTGGGCGAGGGGATTGGGAGCCGTGAGTCCATTACTGAGGCCGTCGTTGTTCGCCGCGCTGCCCGGGACGAGGCACCAGATGTCGTCCCCGTCGGCCAGCGCGCGGGAGAGCCGCTTGAGGACCACGACCCCGCAGCCCTCGCCACGGCCGTAGCCGTCGGCGCGGGCGTCGAAGGTCTTGCAGCGGCCGTCCGGGGACAGCCCGCCGAACTTGCTGAGCGCCACACTCGTACCCGGGCTGATCAGCAGGTTCACCCCGCCCGCCAGGGCCGCGGTCGACTCGCCGAGCCACAGGCTCTGGCAGGCGAGGTGCAGGGCGTAGAGCGAGGCGGAGCAGGCGGTGTCGACGGCGACGCTCGGTCCGCGCAGGCCCAGGACATAGGAGAGACGATTCGCCACCATGTTGCGCGCACGGCCGGTGGCGGAGTGCGGCACGACGCCGTGCAGCGCCGGTGCGGCGAGCTCGGCGTAGTCGTGCCAGATGACTCCGGCGAAGACCCCGGTACGGCTGCCCGCCAGCGCGTCATTCGCCATGCCCGCGTTTTCCAGGGCTTCCCAGGCGACTTCCAGAAAGAGGCGCTGCTGCGGGTCCATTTCCGCGGCCTCGCGCGGGGATATCCCGAAGAACAGCGGATCGAATTCATCGAGACGGCCGCGAAGATATCCCGCCCGGTCGGTCATCATTTTCGCCGGGGCGGACGGGTCGGGGTCCACGAAATCGGCGGGGTCCCAGCGCCCGGGCGGGACGGCGCCCACGGTGTCCGTACCGGAAAGCAGCAGCTCCCAGAATTCCGTCGCATTGTCCGCCATCGGGAATCGGCAGGCCATTCCGACGACCGCGACGGGTTCGTGCCCCGCGGCGGCCGGGCTTCCGGGCCCCCGGTGGCGGGTGCCCGCTTCCCCGCCGGGCCGGTCGAGGAGGTGGGCCGAGAGTGCGGCGAGCGACGGGTAGGCCCACAGCAGTGCCACCGGCACGCTTCTGCCGAGGGTCTCGGAGAGTTTCGAGGCCAGCACGGTGGCCCGCAGCGAGTCGACGCCGTAGCGTGCGAACGTCTCGTGATCACGAATGCTCTCGGCGGGGCGTTCGAGCAGTACGGATAATTCCTCGCGTAACCAGGCACATAATCCTGCGACCGAGCGTATATCGCGACAGTCGCTCTCCGCGGCGCCACTCACGGGCACCGGACCGGAATCATGATCATTTCGCATCCCCCATGCGTACACTTCGGCGCACGTCAACTCCGCCGACGCAGGCAACCTAACATGAAGGCCTTGTAAATAAAGTAAAGCAAAAGCAAAGCCATCCCATCGGAAAGGGAGCCGTGAATACGGAGTACTTTCGTCTGGGACGACTTCACATTCGGAATTGACAGATACCAGTCAGCGCGGGCGATTCCGTTTGGCTCCTCGGCTACGGAAGCTACGGCCCGACGGGACTTCCCGCGACCGAGAGGGCGGGAGCGAGCGTGCGCGGGCGGTGCCGGCCGGCCGCCGTACGCAGCGCCAGGTCGGCCAGCGCCTCGGGGGCGCCGCGCTGCCCCCGGACGCCGGGGAAGGCGTTGATGTCGACGATGAGCGGCGCTCCCGCCACCTCGAGGAGGTCGACGCCGTACACGTCGAGGGCGAAGACCTCGCCGACGCGGCGCACCATGTCCAGCCAGTCCGCGGGCAGGTCGCGCACCGGCAGCGGGCGGGTCCGCTCGGCCGCGGGCGCGGCCAGTTCCGACCGGCGGAACTCGGCGAACACCTCGTCCCCGATCACCCAGAGCTTGTGGTCCCACCCGTCGTTCGGGGTGAACTGCTGGACCACCACCGGCTCGTCGCGCCACTCGGCGGCCAGCGACCGCAGCCGCGCGCCGTCGTCGACGCGGGCCACCAGGTCGTGGCGCCGGCTGTGGCGGCTTTTGATCACGACGGGAGCGACCAAGAAGTCGTCCTCCACCAGGTGCCCGAGCCGGGCCGCGGTGGCCGTGGCGACGAAGGGCAGCCCGGCGCGCAGGGCGAGGTCCGCCATGGCCGTCCGGTCCTGGCACAGCTCGGTCGCCGCGGCCGAGTTCAGGACCGGAGCCCCGTGCGCCTCCAGGCGGCGGGCGAGGGCCAGAGCCCGAGGCGTCCGCGTCTTCATCAGATAGACGTCCGCGAGCGCGGCGGGGTCCACCGCGCAGGGGTCCGTGCCGGGGTCCAGGGTTTCGACCCGGTGGCGGGGCGTCAGCAGCTCGGCGGTCGCGGCCAGCAGCGGATGGTCCGGAGCGGGCGTCAGCAGACAGACCCTCACGCGATGCCACCGACCGGGGCGGAGGCCGATGCCGGCTCGGCCGGCAGGGCCGGGAGCTCCAGGGCGGACGGCCCATAAGGGGAGGAAGCATAGGAAGAGGCGTACGGGCCGGATGCCGTCCCGGATGCCTGCGTACCGGCGTGCGCCAGCCGCAGAATGGCCCATGCCACCCGGGCCACCGCGTCCGGCACCTGACGGAAGCTCGGGAAGTCATTGACGTCCACGACCACCGGGCCGTCCGGACCGAGGACGACGTCCACCCCGTAGAGGTCGAGGCCGTAGGCCGCCCCGACCTCGGCGGCGATCGCCGCGACATCGGCGGTCAGCGGCACGTGGCGCTCACGGCGCGGCCGGTCGGGGTGCAGCGGGGAACAGCGCTCGGTCGCGAAGAACTCGCCGTCGACGCAGTACACCTTGAGGTCCACGCCCGTGTTGGGCACATACGGCTGGGCTATCAGCAGGCCCTCACCGGCGCCCTCCCGACCCGGGGGCACCAGCTCGTCCGGGGTCGGCACCAGCCGGACCGCCCGCCCCGAGCTGCCGTCGGCCGGCTTGACCACCAGCGGGTACTCGGTCTCGGGTATCCCGGCGAACTCCTCCGGCCGGGCGGCCGCGTAGGTCACCGGGACGGGCAGTCCATGACGTTCGGCGACGACCGCGGCCAGCGCCTTGTCACGCACCCCGCGGATCGCACGGGCGTCGTTCACCGTGGTCAGGCCGATGGTGGCGGCGGCTTCCAGCAGCGTCAGGCCCGGTCCGCCGGACACCGTCTTGAGCACCCAGGCGTCGTGGTCGCCCGCGCGTACGGTCTCGGAGAGTCTCAGCAGCGAGCCGCCCGGCCGCACCACGTCCACCCGGTGACCCCAGGCGGCCAGTTGGCGGATCACGTCCACCGGCATTCCGTCGTGCCGGTACTGCTCCTCCACCAGGAAGCAGAGTCTCATTGGTACATCCTCGAATCCCGGACGTCCGCCGATCCCGTCCGGCAGAACTGTGACCGGCTCAGGATGTCATGGACGATCACACAGGAGATTCCGGGCTGTCGGTATTGCGCCGCGTGCGGTCACGCGTCCGCGGGCCGCCCCTCGGCCCCCACGACGCCCTCCCGCCACCCCCGATAAACTTGACCACCTCAATCATTGGTGTTTACATATATTATTGCTTGACCAGCTGAAGCTTCCGACCGGCAAGGAAACCGAGGACACCATGCGCCCCCACGAGTCCGAGCAGCCCGCCGACGCCGTCGCCCGGCTGCGCGCCTTCTTCCGCACCGGCGCCACCAAGCCCTTGACCTGGCGCACCGGGCAGCTGCGCGCGCTGCGCACCATGCTCACCGAACGGGGCGAGGACTTCGCCGAGGCGCTCCGCGCGGACCTGGGCAAGAGCCGGGCCGAGGCGTACCGCACCGAGATCGACTTCACCGTGCGCGAGATCGACCACACGCTGGAGCACCTCCAGGAGTGGCTGCGCCCCGAGCCCGCCGCCGTGCCGGACCGGCTGGGCGCGGACGCCTCGGCGTGGACGGTCCTCGATCCGCTGGGCGTCGTCCTCGTCATCGCGCCGTGGAACTATCCGGCGCAGTTGCTGCTGGCCCCCGTCGTCGGGGCGCTCGCCGCGGGCGACTGTGTGGTGGCCAAGCCCAGTGAGCTGGCCCCCGCCACGTCGGCGGCCCTCGCCCGGTATCTGCCCGAATACCTCGACGCACGGGCGGTGGCCGTGGTGGAAGGCGGCGTCCCGGAGACCACGGCGCTGCTGGAGCAGCGTTTCGACCACATCTTCTACACCGGCAACGGCGTGGTGGGCCGGATCGTCATGACGGCCGCGGCCCGTCATCTCACCCCGGTCACCCTGGAACTCGGCGGCAAGTCGCCGGTCTTCGTCGACCGGGGTACGGACGTGGCGACGGTGGCCGCCCGGCTCGCGGCGGGCAAGTTCCTCAACGCGGGCCAGACGTGTGTGGCGCCCGACTACGTGCTGACCGACCCGGAGACCGCCCGTGCCCTGGAGCCCGCCCTGGCCGAGGCGGTCGGCGCCCTGTACGGAGCCGACCCCGCCGCGTCCGGCGAGTACGGCCGGATCGTCAACACCCGGCACTTCGACCGGCTGACCGCGCTCCTGGACTCCGGGAGGGTCGTCGTCGGGGGCGGACACGACCGGGCGGCGAAGTACATCGCGCCGACCGTGCTGGCCGGCGTCCACCCCGACTCCCCCGTCATGCGCGAGGAGATCTTCGGGCCGATCCTGCCGATCGTCGAGGTGCCGGGGCTCGACGAGGCGATCGACTTCATCAACGAGCGGGACAAGCCCCTGGCCCTCTACGCGTTCACCGACGCGGACACCACCCGGCGGCGGCTGGCGGAGGAGACCTCGTCGGGAGGCCTCGGCTTCGGACTGCCGCTGGCGCACCTCACCGTCCCGGAGCTGCCCTTCGGCGGGGTCGGCGAGAGCGGCATGGGCCGTTACCACGGCCGCTACTCCATCGAGACGTTCAGCCACCGCAAGGCCGTGCTCGACAAGCCGCTGGCGGCCTGAACCGCCCGGAGCCGACGCCGTGTCAGGCCCCGGAGGTGTCCGGGGCCTGCCCCCCGCCGTCGCGCGGGGCGCGGAACGCCTCCAGCAGCCGCTCGGCGGCCAGGCTCGCCGGCAGCGTGCCCTCGCGCACCCGCTGTTCGAGCCCGGGGCCCGTGCGGCGCACCTCGGGGTGGTCGCGCAGCTCGGCGAGGAGTTGCTCGCGGACCATGGTCCAGGTCCAGTCGACCTGCTGCTCCCGGCGCCGGGCGGCCAGCTCGCCTGTGGCGTCGAGGACCCGCCGGTGCTGTTCCAGCCGCTCCCAGAGGGTGTCGAGGCCGGTGCCCTCCCGTGCGCTGCACGTCAGCACGGGTGGGTTCCAGGCCGCGTCGGGAGCCTGGAGCAGGCGCAGCGCGCCGGCCAGTTCGCGGGCGGCGGACTTGGCGTCGCGTTCGTGCGGGCCGTCGGCCTTGTTGACGGCGACGATGTCGGCCAGCTCCAGGACGCCCTTCTTGATGCCCTGGAGCTGGTCGCCCGTGCGGGCGAGGGTGAGCAGCAGGAAGGTGTCGACCATGTTGGCGACGGCGGTCTCCGACTGGCCGACGCCGACGGTCTCGACCAGCACGACGTCGTAGCCCGCCGCCTCCATCACGACCATGGTCTCGCGGGTGGCCTTGGCCACCCCGCCGAGGGTGCCGGCCGTGGGTGAGGGCCGGACGAACGCGGCGGGGTCGACGGCGAGCCGCTCCATGCGGGTCTTGTCGCCGAGGATGCTGCCGCCCGTGCGGGTGGAGGAGGGGTCCACGGCCAGCACGGCGACCCGGTGGCCAAGGCCGGTGAGCAGGGTCCCGAGGGCGTCGATGAAGGTGGACTTGCCCACGCCGGGCACACCGGTGATGCCGATCCGGCGTGCCGTGCCGGCGTGGGGCAGCAGCTCGGTGAGCATCCGCTGGGCGGCTTCCCGGTGATCGGCGCGTACCGATTCGACCAGGGTGATGGCGCGGGCGACGGTCGCCCGCCTGCCGTCCAGCACGCCCTTGACGTAGGCGTCGACATCGACCGCCCGGCGCGGGACGGCCTTGCGGGCGACCGGCTCCCGGGTCCCTGGGGAGTCGGCTTCGCGGGGATCGTTCCCGGAGGAGAAGGGTGCCATCAGCGATCCGGGCTCACAGCTCGTGGCCGAGGACCCCGGCGAGGGTCTTCAGCAGGTCGTGGGCCGCGTCCGGGATGACCGTTCCGGGCGGGAAGACCGCCGCGGCGCCCATCTCCCGCAGCGTGCCGATGTCCTGCGGCGGGATGACCCCGCCCACGACGATCATGATGTCCTCCCGGCCCTCCTCCGCCAGGCACTCGCGCAACGCGGGGACGAGGGTGAGGTGGCCGGCGGCGAGCGAGGAGACGCCGACGATGTGCACATCGGCCTCCACCGCCTGCCGGGCGACCTCCTCCGGCGTCTGGAAGAGCGGGCCGACGTCGACGTCGAAGCCGAGGTCGGCGAAGGCGGTGGCGATCACCTTCTGGCCGCGGTCGTGGCCGTCCTGGCCCATCTTGGCGACCAGGATGCGGGGACGGCGGCCGTCCTCCCGCTCGAATGCCTCCACCAGGGCGCGGGTGCGCTCCACTCCGGAGGAGGGCCCTGCTTCGTCGCGGTACACACCGGAGATCGTACGGATCTGCCCGGCGTGCCGTCCGTACACCTTCTCCAGGGCGTCGGAGATCTCACCGACGGTCGCCTTGGCACGGGCCGCGTTCACGGCGAGCGCGAGGAGGTTGCCCTCCAGGCCGCCGCCCTCCTGGTGGCCGGCGCCCGCCGCGGCGGTGAGCGCGCGCAGCGCGTCCTGGCAGGCCTGCTCGTCGCGCTCGGCGCGCAGCCGCCGCAGCTTGTCGATCTGCTGGGCGCGCACGGAGGAGTTGTCGACCTTGAGGACGTCGATCTGCTCGTCGCTGTCGACGCGGTACTTGTTGACGCCGATCACCGGCTGGCGCCCGGAGTCGATCCGGGCCTGGGTGCGGGCCGCGGCCTCCTCGACGCGCAGCTTGGGGATGCCCGCGTCGATGGCCTGAGCCATGCCGCCGGCCGCCTCGACCTCCTGGATGTGCTGCCAGGCGCGGCGGGCGAGGTCGTGGGTGAGCCGCTCGACGTAGGCGCTGCCGCCCCAGGGGTCGATGACCCGGCACGTCCCGGACTCCTGCTGCAGCAGCAGCTGGGTGTTGCGGGCGATGCGGGCGGAGAAGTCGGTGGGCAGGGCGAGGGCCTCGTCGAGGGCGTTGGTGTGCAGCGACTGGGTGTGCCCCTGGGTCGCCGCCATGGCCTCGACGCAGGTGCGCGCCACGTTGTTGAAGACGTCCTGCGCGGTGAGCGACCAGCCGGAGGTCTGCGAATGGGTGCGCAGCGACAGCGACTTGGCGTTCTGCGGCTCGAACTGCTTGACGAGTCTGGCCCACAGCAGCCGGGCCGCCCGCAGCTTGGCGATCTCCATGAAGAAGTTCATGCCGATCGCCCAGAAGAACGACAGCCGGGGCGCGAAGGCGTCCACGTCCAGTCCGGCGCCGAGTCCGGCGCGCAGGTACTCCACACCGTCGGCGAGGGTGTAGGCGAGCTCCAGGTCGGCCGTGGCCCCGGCTTCCTGGATGTGGTAGCCGGAGATGGAGATGGAGTTGTAGCGCGGCATCTTCTGCGAGGTGTACGCGAAGATGTCCGAGATGATCCGCATCGAGGGCCGGGGCGGATAGATGTAGGTGTTGCGGACCATGAACTCCTTGAGGATGTCGTTCTGGATGGTCCCGGCCAGCTTCTCGGGCGGTACGCCCTGTTCCTCGGCGGCGACGATGTAGAGGGCGAGGACGGGCAGGACGGCCCCGTTCATCGTCATCGACACGCTCATCCTGTCCAGCGGGATGCCGTCGAAGAGCTGGCGCATGTCGTAGATGGAGTCGATGGCGACGCCGGCCATGCCCACGTCGCCGGTGACGCGCGGGTGGTCGCTGTCGTAGCCGCGGTGGGTCGGCAGGTCGAAGGCGACGGAGAGGCCCTTCTGGCCTGCCGCCAGATTGCGGCGGTAGAAGGCGTTGGACTCCTCGGCGGTGGAGAATCCGGCGTACTGCCGGATGGTCCAGGGCTGGTTGACGTACATCGTCGGGTAGGGGCCGCGCAGGTAGGGCGCGACGCCCGGGTAGGTGGCGAGGAAGTCCAGCCCGTCGAGGTCCTCGGCGGTGTAGAGCGGCTTGACGCCGATGCCCTCGGGGGTCTCCCAGACGAGGTCCTCGGCGCTCTTGCCGGTGCTCTCCTTCAAGGCCGCCCGCCAGGCCGCCGGGTCGGCGGGGCCCCCGGCCGCGGGCCCCAGGTCGATGCCGGAGAAATCGGGGATCGACATCACACCACTCCCATGCGGTCGAGGACGGAGGTGAGGACGGCGACGGCGTCGCCGCCGGCGAAGACGAACGCGTCGACTCCGGCTCGCTCGAAGGCTTCCCGCTGTTCGCCGCGCGGCTTCCCGGCGAGGAACACCCGGTCGGCGCCGGCCTGTTTGAGCGCGGTGGCCACGGCCTCGGCCTGTTCGGCGTAGAGGGCGTCGCTGGAACACAGGCAGGCGAGGGTGGCGCCGCTGGCGGCGAAGGCCGCGGCGACGGACTCCGCGTCGACCGTGGCGGGATCGTGCACGGGCTCGATGCCGCCGGCCTGGAAGAGGTTGGCGGCGAAGGTGGCCCGGCCGGTGTGCGCGGCGGCGGGGCCGAGCGCGGCGAGGAAGACGCGGGGACGGCTGCCGGTGGCGGCCAGGTGCGCGTCGGAGCGGGCGCGCAGCGCCTCGTACGCCTCGTCGCGGCGGACTCTGGGCAGGCTGCCCGGGGCCGGCGCGGCGGCCGGTGCCTCGCGCCGCACCGGCTCCTCGGCCAGGTTCGGGAACTCGCTGACGCCCGTGACGGGTTCCTCGCGGGTCGCGAGCCGCGCGGACCGCTGTCGCCAGGTGTCCGCCAGCCGCTCCTCCACGAGCCCGGAGCCGAGCGCCGCGGCGTGGCCGCCGGCGCGCTCGATCTCCTGGAACCAGGCCCAGGCCGCGTGGGCCAGCTCGTCGGTCAGCCGCTCCACGTACCAGGAGCCGCCGGCCGGGTCGATGACCCGGGCCAGGTGGGACTCCTCCAGCAGGATGGAGGAGGTGTTGCGGGCGATCCGGCGGGCGAAGGCGTCCGGCAAGCCGAGGGCGTCGTCGAAGGGCAGCACGGTCACGGAGTCGGCGCCGCCGACTCCGGCGCCCAGCGCGGCGACGGTGGTGCGCAGCATGTTCACCCACGGGTCGCGACGGGTCATCATGACCGAGGACGTGACGGCGTGTTGGCGCTGTGCTCCCGCGCCCGGGGTCGCGCCGCACACCTCGGCGACCCTGGCCCACAGCCGGCGCGCGGCGCGCAGCTTGGCGATGGTCAGGAACTGGTCGGCGGTGGCCGCGTAGCGGAACTCCAGTTGCGCGCAGGCCGTTTCGGTGTCCAGCCCCGCCGCGCCGAGCGCGCGGAGGTAGGCGACACCGGTGGCGAGGGAGCAGCCGAGTTCCTGGGCGGCCGATCCACCGGCCTCGTGGTAGGGCAGCGCGTCGACGGTCAGGGCCCGGATGCCGGGGTATTCGCGGGCGCACAGCACGGCGAGTCCGGCGGCGGCCGCCAGGGATTCGGCGGGGTCGCCGGTGGTGTGCGTACGGGCCAGGGTGCCCAGCGGGTCGGCGCCGAGGTTGCCCGTCGCCGCGTGCGGGGCGACCCCGCGCTCGGCGTAGAGGCGCAGCAGCTCGCGGGCGGCGGCCCCGGTCTCGGGGCCCGCGTCGAGGACGACGGGTGCGAGGTCCAGGTAGACGCCCTCCAGGGCGGTCGCGAGACCGTCCGTGGGCAGGCCGGCCGGGCCGACGGTCAGCCAGAGGGAGGTGACGCCGTTCTCGAGGTCGGCGAGTACGGCGTCGTTGGCGCGCCGTGGGTCCGGGTGGGCGTGGCGCTGGCGGACGTCCCACCCCGAGACGGCGGTGCCCGCCACGCGTCCGCCCCGGACGAACGGCGGGAAGCCGGGGTAGCCGGGACCGGCGGGGCCGATGGGCAGGCCCCCGTCCGGGCCGGCCGCCACGGCGTCCTCGGCGGTGTAGAGCGGCCGGGTCGTGAGCCCGTCCTGGAGTGCGGTGGACAACGCTTCCTCGGCCGCCGGGCCCTCGGCCACGGTGCCCGCTTTGCGTAGTACGCCCTCGACAAGGCGCTGCCACTGCTCACGGGTCGCGTCGGGGAACTCGGCGGCCAGGGAGAAGCCGTCATCAGGCTGGACCGTCATGGGGGGAAGGCTAGGGCGCGGACGCCTCCCGTAGCAGGGGCAACCGCTGTGACCTTGACCTCTTCCGGGTCCGGTGGCGCCCGCCGCCGTCCGTCTCCCCCTTGCTCCGGCCCTGCTCCGGTCCCGCTTAGGCGTGGTCGCCGAACGCCGGTCGTCAGTCCGTTTCCTGGCGTTCGTGGCGCTCGGGCACGACGAATTCGCACCAGACGGATTTGCCGGTGCCACGCGATTCCACGCCCCAGACGTCGGCCAGCCGGTCCACCAGCAGCAGACCCCGGCCCGAGACCCCCGACTCGCCGGGCTCCCGGCGGCGCGGCAGGGTGCTGGACTTGTCCTCCACCTCGAGCCGCAGCCGGCGCTCGGGGCCGCCGAGCATACGGATCGTCACCACCGCGGCCCCGTCGGTGTGCAGCAGGGCGTTGGTCACCAACTCGTCGGCGACCAGCTCGATCTCGTCCGAGCGCTCCCGCGCGCCCCAGGCCCGTACCGCCGCCCGGATCATATGACGGGCCGCGGACAGTGCCTCGGGGTCGGCGGGCGCGATGTGCTGCTGGAGCCGGCCGCCGCCCCGGGCCGGGACGCCCTCGCGGCGCAGCAGCAGGATGGCCATGTCGTCCTCGCCGACCCGGTCCTCGACCACGTCGCACAGCTTGTCGGCCAGGGCCTGGAGGTCGTAGGGGCCGTCGCGGACGATGCCGGAGAGGATCTGCATGCCGTCGTCGAGGTCGGCGCCGGGCTGCTCGACCAGGCCGTCGGTGAACAGCAGCAGGGTCTCCCCCGGGTCCAGCTCCACGGTCGTCACCGGGTAGTCGAGCCGGCCGAACTCGGCGGAGAGCCCGAGCGGCAGCCCGCCCGCGAGCGGCAGCCGCCGGCAGGTGCCGTCGGGATGCCGCAGCAGGGGGTCTATGTGGCCGGCGCGGACGAGTTGCAGCATGCCGGTGGAGGGGTCGGCCTCGACGTAGGAGCAGGTGGCGAAGCGGTCGGTGTCCAGCTCGTGCAGGAACGACGAGGCGCGCGCCATGACGGTCGCCGGGGCGTGCCCCTCGGTGGCGTAGGCCCGCAGGACGATCCGCAGCTGGCCCATGACGGCGGCGGCGTGGGTGTCGTGGCCCTGCACGTCCCCGATGACCGCCCCGACCCGGCCGCCGGGCAGTGGGATGACGTCGTACCAGTCGCCGCCGATGTCCCGGCCCATCCGGGCGGAGCGGTAGCGCACGGCGATCTGCGCGCCGGGGACGTCGGGGATGCGGCGCGGCAGCATGGCCTGTTGCAGGCCCTCGGCGAGGTCGTGCTCCTGGTCGAAGAGCATCGCCCGGGCCAGGCTCTGCGCGAGGCTGCTGCCGAGGGCGATGAAGAGGTTGCGCTCCTGCCGGGTGAAGCCGCGGCCCTCGCGGTAGAGCAGGCCGAGGGCGCCGATGGGACGGGCCTGGGCGATCAGCGGCAGATAGGCGGCGGAGGAGATGCCGATGTCCTTGATGCGCTCCCACAGCCAGGGGTAGGAGGTGGCGAATTCCTCGCGGGATTCGATGAAGCGCGGGGTGAGGGTGCGGATGACCTCGCTCATGGGGAAGTTGTCGTCGATCCGGGTGTAGCGCGTACCGGGGATGTAGTGCTCCTCCGGGCCCTCGGCGACGAGGTGGATCCGGCCGGATTCGACGAGGCCGAGGACCAGGAGGTCGGCGCCGAGGTGTTCCACGGCCCGGGAGTCCTTGAAGAAGTCGATGACGTCCTCGACCGTTCTGGCGTGGGCGAGGGCGGCGGTGGTCGTCTCCACGACGGTGGTCTGGTGGCGGTGCTCCTCGACTCCCTCGCGCGGCTCGGCGGCGTGGCTGAGCTCCTCGGCCGCGTCCCGGACGACGCCGACGATGCGGCAGGGCCGCCCCTGTCCGTCACGGAGGATCCGGCCCTGGGTGTAGGTCCAGTGCAGCGCGCCGACGTCGTCCCGCACGTGGTAGTACGCGCCGTAGGTCTCGCTGCCGTCCTTCATCGCCGTGGCCACCAGGGAGTCGAGCATGACGGCGTCGGGCCGCGGCACCCGGCCGCCGAGGTCGGTGATGTGGCCCGCGAAGTCCTCCGGCGGCACATGGAGGATCTCCAGGGCCGCGGTGTCCACGTGCAGCCGTCCGCTGTCGAGGTCCCAGTCGAAGGTGCCGATGCGGTTGAGGGCGAGGCTCAGCTCCGGGCGGGCGGGCCAGTCGTCCGGCTGCGCTCCGGCGGCAGGCGTCGCTCCCCGATCAACCATGGAGCCACTCTGCCATCTTTTGTCCGTTTCTTCGATGCGACTGCGCGGTCGGGTGGTACGGATACGCCATGGAGTGGTTCACGGAGTCCGGGTACTGGCTGAGCCGACTGGTACTTCAGCGGGCGCTCGCCGCGGTCTACCTGGTGGCCTTCCTGGGTGCGGCCCTGCAGTTCCGTCCGCTCATCGGGGAGCGGGGCATGCTGCCGGTGCCGCGGTTCCTGCGCGGGGTGCCCTTCCTGCGGGCCCCCGGGGTCTTCCAGCTGCACTACTCGGACCGCTTCTTCGCCGGCTGGGCGTGGGCGGGTGTCCTGCTGTCGGGCGCGGTGGTGGCGGGGGCGGCGGACGCGGTGCCGCTGTGGGCGTCGATGGTGCTGTGGGCGGCCCTGTGGGTGATGTATCTGTCGATCGTCAACGTGGGCCAGACCTGGTACGCGTTCGGGTGGGAGTCCCTGCTGCTGGAGGCGGGGTTCCTCGCCGTCTTCCTCGGCAACGCGCGCACCGACCCGCCCGTCCTGGTGCTGTGGCTGATGCGCTGGCTGCTCTTCCGCGTCGAGTTCGGCGCGGGGCTGATCAAGATGCGCGGGGACAGCTGCTGGCGGGACCTGACCTGCCTGTACTACCACCACGAGACCCAGCCGATGCCCGGCCCGCTGAGCTGGTTCTTCCATCGTCTGCCGCGGCCCCTGCACCGGGTCGAGGTGGCCGCCAACCACGTCGCCCAGCTGGTGGTCCCCGTCCTTCTCTTCACCCCGCAGCCCGTCGCGAGCTGCGCGGCGGGACTGATCATCTGCACGCAGCTCTGGCTCGTCCTCTCCGGCAATTTCGCCTGGCTCAACTGGCTGACGATCATCCTCGCCTTCGCCGCCGTCGACGGGGCGGCGGCCGCCGAGCTGCTGTCGCTGCCCGCGCACAGCCCGCTGCCCGCGCCCCCGCTCTGGTACGAGATCCTCGTCGTCGCCGCCACGGCCCTCGTGGTCGTCATGAGCTGGTGGCCCGCGCGCAATATGCTCTCGCGGCACCAGCGGATGAATATGTCCTTCAACGCGTTTCACCTGGTCAACACCTATGGGGCGTTCGGCAGTATCAACCGTCGCCGGCACGAGGTGGTGGTGGAGGGCACCGACGCGGCGCGTCTGGGACCCGAGACGGTGTGGAAGGAGTACGGCTTCAAGGGGAAGCCCGGCGACGTCCGCCGGACGCCGCGCCAGTTCGCCCCGTACCATCTGCGGCTCGACTGGCTGATGTGGTTCGCCGGCATCTCCCCCGGCTACGCGCAGTCCTGGTTCGGCCCGTTCGTCGAGCGGCTGCTGGAGGGCGACCCGGCGACCCTGCGCCTGCTGCGGCACAACCCCTTCCCCGACGCCCCGCCCACCCATGTCCGGGCCCGCGTCTACCTCTACCGCTTCACCACCCGCCAGGAACGGCGGGCCACCGGCGCCTGGTGGCACCGCACGCTGGAGCACGAGTTCCTGCCACCGGTGGCCCTGCGCTCCTCCTGATCCTCAGCCCGGGCCCGGCCCGCACAGCGCCAGCTCGGCGGGGGTGATCGTCGGCTCCATCCGGGCGGCGCGGCCGGGGCCGCGCAGCACTCCCAGCACCACCTGCGGCCTGACCAGTTCGCTCATCGGCGCGGACAGCGTCATGACGGCCATCAGATGCCGCAGCACCGTCGGGTTCACGGTCGAGGTGCGCATCAGCCGCATGAAGTAACCCCGCAGGAGCCGGGCCGCGAGCGGGGGCCGCACCCCGACGGCCCCGGGGTAGTTGATGTCCTCGCCCGTCGCCAGGTCCCAGGCACCGCCCGCCACCCGGGCGACCGACCGCTGCACGCTCCGGGCCAGCCCGGGGGCGCCCGGCTCGCGCTCCCCGAGGACGTCGCGCAGCGCGACGGCGCTCTGGGCCGCCACGGACATGCCCTGCCCGTAGACGGGGTTGAACTGCGCGAGCGCGTCGCCCAGCACCACGAACCCCTCGGGCCAGGCGGGCAGCCGCTCGAAGTACCGGCGGCGGTTGACGGTGCTGCGGCTGAGGTGCACATCGGTGAGCGGCTCGGCGCCCGCGATCAGATCGGCGACGAGGGGGTGGCGCAGGCTGCGCAGGAACGGCTCGAAGGCCTCGGCTTCCCGCGAGGGTTCGCCGCCGCGCGTACCGGAGGCGGTGACCAGCCAGCGGCCGCCCTCGATCGGGACCAGCGTCGCGCCCCGGCCGGGCACGGGGACGCGCGCGTCGGCCTGGACGGTGACGACGGGGAAGTTCTCGCTGCCCGCCGGGGCCCGGAAGATCCGGGTGGCGTAGACCAGCCCGGCGTCGACGGTCTCCTCGCGGACGGCGGGCAGCCCCAGCTCCACGAGCCGGCGTGCCGCCTGGGAGCCGCGGCCGCAGGCGTCGACGACGAGATCGGCCTCGATCGTCCCGGCCACCGCGTCCGCCCCGGTGTCACGGACCCGCACCCCGGTGACCCGCCCGGCGTCACCGGCCAGGGCCACCGCCTCGGTGCCCTCCCGCAGGGTGACCCCCGGGCGGGCCAGCACCTGCTCCCGGACGACCAGGTCCAGCAGGTCGCGGGTGCACGCCATCATGAAGTGCGTCTCGGGCCGACGGGGGAACCAGCCGTGCGGCCCCAGCACCACCAGCCCCGTCGGCACCGCGATCCGCCGGGCTCCGGCGGCCACCCACCGGTCGATCGTGCCGGGCAGCAGGGTCTCGACGGCCCGGGCGCCACCGGCCATCAGCAGATGGGCATGGCGGGCCTGCGGCAGCCCCTTGCGCGACCGGGCCCCGGCCGGCATCCGGTCCCGGTCGACGACGACCACCTCGTCGGCCCGGTCCGCGAGGACGGCCGCGGCCAGCATCCCGGCCATCCCGCCGCCGAGCACCACCGCCCGGCGGGGCCGGCCGGCCCTCGTGCGTCGGGCGGTGCTGCCGCTGTTCGGGTCGCTCATGACCGGCTCTCCTGACGGGGTGGGCGCGGGCGCGCGCGACGGGCGGGTGACGAGAGGTCACTGCCCATACGGCGCAATCCTTGAACCCTTCCCCGGCGGGACGGCGTGCGCCCGGCCGGGGGGTGCCGCACGGTAGGGGGTGGGGCCCGGGTCAGGGGACGAGGCGAGGCGGTGGCGTGGTGGAACCGGTGGAGGCACTGGACCGGATCGCGTTCCTGCTGGAGCGTACGGGCGCGCCGACGTACCGGGTGAAGGCGTTCCGCACGGCCGCCGAGGTGATCTCGGCACTGCCCGCCGAGGAGGTGCGCCGACGGGCGGCGGACGGGTCCCTCACCCGGGAGAAGGGCATCGGTCCGAAGACCGCGGCGGTCGTGGCCGAGGCCTCGGCGGGCCGGGTGCCGGGGTACCTGGAGCGGCTGGAGGGCGAGGCCGCAGGCCCGCTGACCGAGGGCGGGCAGGAGTTGCGGGCCGCGCTGCGCGGCGACTGCCATCTGCATTCGGACTGGTCGGACGGCGGCAGCCCGATCGACGTCATGGCCGCCACGGCCAAGGCGATCGGGCACGAGTACGCGGTGCTCACCGACCACTCCCCCCGGCTGACGGTCGCCCGGGGCCTCACGCCGGAGCGGCTGCGGGCGCAGCTCGATGTGGTCGCGGAGGTCGACGAGCGGCTCGGGAAGGACTTCCGGCTGCTCACCGGGATCGAGTGCGACATCCTCGCCGACGGCTCCCTCGACCAGGAGCCCGAGCTGCTGGAGCAGCTGGACGTGGTGGTCGTCTCGGTGCATTCGAAGCTGCGGATGGACGCGGAGAGCATGACCCGCCGTCTGGTGTCGGCCGTGGCCAATCCCCTCGCGGACATCCTCGGCCACTGCACGGGGCGGCTGCTGGGCAGCCGCCCGGAGTCGGAGTTCGACGCGGCGATGGTCTTCGCCGCGTGCGCCCGCTTCGGTACCGCCGTGGAGATCAACAGCCGTCCCGAGCGGCTCGACCCGCCACGCCGGCTGCTCCGACAGGCCCTCGACGCGGGGGTGCTGTTCTCCATCGACAGCGACGCCCACGCCCCCGGCCAGCTGGACTGGCAGATCCACGGCTGTGCCCGCGCCGAGGAGTGCGGGGTGCCCGCCGACCGGATCATCAACACCTGGAGCGCCTCGGACCTGCTGGAGTGGACCCGCTCCCGCTGACGGCTCCGGCGGCCGACCTGCGCGCGTCCGCGACCCCCCTGATCATCGAAGAATGACGCTGCCCGTGATCCGGCCGATGCTGGCCACCCCCGGCCCGCTGCCGGCCGAGGGGGAGGACGCGGACTGGGCGTTCGAGGCCAAGTGGGACGGGGTGCGCCTCGTCGTCGGCGCGCCGGGCGACGGCACCCTCAAGCTCACCACCCGGGCGGACAACGACACGACCGCGACCTATCCCGAGCTGGCCGCGCTCGGGGAGCAGCTGCGCGGCCGGCCCGCGGTCCTCGACGGCGAGGTCGTGGTCCTCGACGCCTCGGGCCGCCCCGACTTCGGGCTGCTCCAGCGCCGGATGGGCGTGGTCAATCCGCGTCGCGCGGCACACCTGGCCATGGAGTACCCCGTCCATCTGATGCTGTTCGATCTGATGTACCTGGACGGCTGGTCGCTGCTCGGCTCCACCTACCGGGAGCGCCGGGCGGTGCTGTCCGGGATGGGGCTCGGCGGGCCGGGCTGGTCGGTGCCGGGGTATCTGGAGGGGCACGGGCGCGAGGCGTGGGAAGCGACGTCACGCAACGGTCTGGAGGGGGTGATGGCCAAACGGCTGTCGTCCGTGTACCTGCCGGGGGTCCGGTCACCCGAGTGGCGCAAGACCAAGCATCTGTCGACCCTCGACGTGGTCATCGGCGGCTGGGCGGAGGGCCGCGGCGGGCTCACCGGGCTGCCCGGGGCGGTCCTGGCGGGCCTGTGGGAGCCGGCCGGGCTGCGGTACGTCGGCTCCGTCGGGTCGGGGCTGTCCGAGTACGAGCGCCGGGATCTGGCCCGCTATCTGGAGGTGGTGCGGCGCGCCGCCTCGCCGTTCGTGAACCCGGTCGACGTCCCGGGTGCGCACTGGGTCGAGCCCCGGCTGGTCGCCGAGGTCGCCTTCTCCGGCTGGACGCCCGCCGGCCGGATGCGGCATCCGACCTGGCACCGGCTGCGCCCGGATCTGACGCGGCTCGACTAGGGCCTGTGCCGGGCCGTCACGGGAGCGAGCCGCGGGGCGCGTCGGCGGCCAGCGGCGCGAGGAGGTCGCCGTGCGCGGCGACGCGGTCGAGGACCTGCTCGGGGGTGAAGGCGAGGTCACCGGGCGCACCGACGGCGGCGACCTCGTCCCAGCCGACCGGGGCGGCGACGCCGGGGCTCTCGCGCAGGCGCACGGTGTAGGGAGCCGCGGTGGTCTTCGCGCTCGCGTTCTGCGACCAGTCGATGAACACCTTTCCGGGGCGCTCCGCGCGTGACATGGAGACGACCACCAGCCCGGGGTGTTCGCCCATCATGCGGCCGGCCAGGTCCTTGGCGTAGTCCGCGGTGGCACGGCCGGAAGCGGGGTGGATGGGCGCGTAGAGGTGCAGCCCCTTGGCACCGGAGACCACGGCGTGGGCGGTGAGCCCGTCGGCGTCGAGGAGCTGGCGCAGCCGCTGGGCGACGCGGCAGCAGAGCACCAGGTCGGCGCCCGGTCCGGGGTCCAGGTCGAGGACGAGCCGGTCGTGGCCGTCGCGCCCGGCCGCGGCCGTCCACTGCGGGACGTGCACCTCGTACGCGCCGAGGTTCGCCATGGCCACCAGCGCGGCGGTGGAGTCGATCATGACCTGTTCGGTGACCCCCTCGCGGTGCTCCACCGGCACCACCGGCACCCATCCGGGTGCCCCGGGCGGCGGGTTCTTGGCGACCCAGCTCTCCCCGGCCGGCCCCTCGGGGGCGCGGACGAAGGACGCGGGCCGCCCGGTGATGTGCGGCAGCATCACCGGGGCGATCCCGGCGTAGTACCGCAGCAGCTGCGCCTTGGTGTGGCCCGTGGCGGGGAACAGCACCCGGTCCAGATGGGACAGGGACAGCCGGTGGCCGTCGACCTCCACCACCTGCCGGTCCGAAGATGCGGGCATAAGGTAGGAATTCCCCGTGGAGGGATAAAAGTATGCGGACCATGTGGAAAGGCGCGATCGGCTTCGGGCTGGTGTCCGTGCCCGTACGGCTGTACGCCGCCACACAGGAGCACGGCGTCAAGCTGCACCAGGTCCACGACGCCGACGGGGGACGGATCCACCTCAAGCGCGTCTGCGACGTCTGCTCCGAGGAAGTCGACTACGAGCACATCGCCAAGGGCTACGCGGACGACGAGGGGCACGTCGCCGTCGTCACCAAGGAGGAGATGGCGGGGCTGCCGCTGCCGAGCAAGCGGCTCATCGACGTGCTGGCCTTCGTCGACGCCGACCGCATCGACCCGCTCCAGCTCTCCGGCGCGTACTACCTGGCCCCCGAGAGCGCCGCCGCCAACAAGCCGTACGTCCTGCTCCGGGAGACCTTGAAGCAGACCGAGCGGGTCGCCGTCACCAAGATCGCGCTGCGTACCCGGGAGTCGCTGGCGCTGCTGCGGGTCCACGACGAGCTGCTGACCCTGCACACCATGTACTGGCCCGACGAGGTCCGCGACAGCGGCGATCTCGCCCCGCCCTCCTCGGTCACCGTGCGGCCGCAGGAGTTGAAGATGGCCACGAGTCTGATGGACACCCTCTCCGAGGACTTCGACCTCGACGCCCTGGAGGACGAGTACGAGGTCGCCCTCGCCGAGCTGATCTCCGCCCATCTGGAGGACCGGCCCGCGCCGAGGAAGGAGACCGCCCCGGCGCCCGACAACGTCATCGACCTGATGGCCGCGCTCCAGGCCTCCATCGACCGGGCCGCCGAGCGCGGCGACACGGACGAGCAGAAGGAAGAAACCGCCGGGCGGCGCTCCCGGGGGGCCACGAAGAAGACAGCGGCCAAGAAGTCGGCGGCGGAACGCAAGCCGACGAAGGCGAAGGCACAGAGTGCCGGGAAGAAAACCGACCGGGCAAGCTCGTCGAATGCCCGGTCGGCCAAAAGCACGACCGCCAAGAAGTCGGCGGCGGCCGGAAAGACCGCCGCCAAGACCACGAAGAAGACCGCAGCCCGGAAGTCGAGCCGCGCCTCCTGAACCGCTATCCGCCGGAGGGGGCCGCCCCTTCGCCTTCGGCCGCCGCGAGCTCCCCGCGGGCGGTCTCGACGAGCCCGTCCGCGCCACAGCGCTTTGCGAGGGCGAGGCCCTCGCGGAGCAGCTCGGCGCCCTCATGGGCAAGGCCGACGCCGCGCAGCGCGGTGCCGTGGTCCACCAGCGCCATCGCCAGCTCGTGCCGGCAGGGAGATCTGCGCAGATGCGTCACGGCACGGCCGAGCATGTCGAGGGCTTCGTCCCCGTCGGTCAGGTGCGCCGCCCGCCGCAACGCCTCGCCCACCGCGGTGTCGGTGCCGAACCGCCCGGCGTGCCGGATCGCCTGATCGGCGAGCGCGCGGGCCCGCTCGGGGTTGTCCTCCGCGACCGCCGAGGCCAGGTCGAGCGCCCATGGCGCCCAGAGCGTGTTGTTCCGGCCGCGCTCCTCCATGATCCGCCCGACGGCCTCGAGTTCGGCGATGGCCTCCTTCCTGCGGCCACGGGCGAGCAGCAGCCGGCCGACCACGGAGGGAGCGTCGGGCATCACCATCGCCGGAGGATAGGGCGGGCTGAAGGAGTACTTCTCCGCCACGGCCTCGGCCTCCGCCAAGTGACCACGGGCGAGCAGGGTCTCCACCAGCAGACAGGTGCCGTCCCACTGGATGGGCAGTCCGGGACCGAGCCGGCCCGCCAGCCGCAGCCCTTCGCGCAGGAAGTCCTCGGCGACGGCGAGATTGCCGCGCCGTCGGTGGACGAGTCCGAGGAAGCCGTGGGCGAAGGCGAGGTGGGCACCGCTCCAGCCGGAGATCTCGAACGCCCGCACCGCCTCGCTGAACAGCCGCTCGGCGCGGTCGAGCCGGTCGGTGTAGGCGTAGGTGATCCCGATGACGCTGGGGATCTCGAAGCCCCATTCCGTGTTGGTCCAGGACATGCCCGCGGCGAGCCGGCCGTCGTCGAGCGCGCGGTCGTTCAGCTCGGCGACGCGTACGGCGTCCTCACCGCGGACCATGCCGTCGAACGCACGGAGCGCGAGCAGGGCACGCTCGGAGTTGTTCCGCCCTTCGAGACCGTCGGCGAGGTCGGCGATCTGCTGTGAGCGCTCCTCGGCGCCCTCCTCCTCGTACTGAATGCCCTTCCACAGGAAGTGGGCGGCCTGCAGCCGCATCCGTCCGGAGCCGGTCGGCATCTCGGCCGCGCGGGCGGCCACCACTTCGGCCGCGTCGATGAGCTGGCCGTTGTGGGCGTACACCTGCGAGAGCCGGTAGGTGGCCTCGACCTGCAGCTCCTTGGGCAGGCTCGGCAGGGCGAGGGCCGCGCGCAGATGGTTGATGGTGGTGGACGGCGAGGTGAGCAGGGCCGAGCAGCCGAGCTCGTAGAGCACCGAGGCCCGGTCCTCGTCCGGCGGCGGCTCGGCCATCGCGCGCTCCAGACAGCGGCGGGCGGCCTCGGGGGCGCCGACGGCGAGGTGTTCATGGGCGGCGGCGCGCAGCTGCCGGACCAGATCGGGGTCGTCGTCGGGGTGGACCTCCAGCAGGTGCCGCGAGGCGGCGGCCGCGCCGTGGCCCGCGTTGGTGATCGCCCAGGCGGCGAGGCCGTGCATCGCGGTGCGGGTGGCGGGCGGCACGGCCCGGTAGACGGAGGTGGCGATCAGCGGGTGGACGAACTCGAGATCTCCGGCGCCGGTGAGGATACGGGCCTCGCGCAGCCGGTCCGCGCACTCGGCGGCCTCCGAGGGGCTCATTCCGGCGAGCATCGCGGCGACGCGCGGTGAGATCTCCGTACCGAGGACAGCCGCCGCCCAGGCGAAGCGGGTGACGGAGGTGCCGAGCCGCTCCAGCCGGGTGACCAGGCCGCTGCCCCGGGCGGCGGCGCCGAGTTCACGCAGCAGGCACGCGGACTCCTCGGCCGGCCGCAGCCCCCGGTCCTGCGCCTTGGCGATGAGCTCGACGGCCTCGTAGGGGTTGCCGCCGGTGACGGCCCAGACCTCACGGCAGAAGGGGTCGTCCGCCTCCCTGCTGAGCGTGGCCCGTACGAGATCGGCCACCGCCGCCGGGGTGAGGGCGTGCAGGCTGACGGGCCGGGTGCCGCGGCCGTTGACCAGCTCCTTGAACGCCGGGGTGTGATCGGGCAGTTCGTCCGGCCGGTAGGCCACGACCACGAGCAGCGGCAGCTCCCGCAGCCGCACGGCGAAGGAGGCCAGCCAGGCGAGGGATTCGGCGTCGCCCCACTGGGCGTCGTCGATGACGACGACCAACGGCGAGGTGGTCATCGCCAATTGGGTGACCACCCAGTCGAGGCTGTCGCGCACGCCCTGGGGGTCGGCCGGTGGTCCGAGCGGCGGCGCGATGCCGAGGACCGGCAGCGCGACGTCGTACCAGTCGCCCAGCAACTCCTGTCGCCGGGCGGGTGACATGGGCGCCAGGGCGGGCTGGAGGAGCTGGCGCACGATATGGAAGGGAACGGCCTGGGCCGACTCGCTGCCCCGACCGGCCAGCACGGTGCAGCCGCGCTCGACGGCCACCCTCCGCAGCTCGCCGAGCAGGGCCGTCTTGCCGACCCCCGCCTCCCCGCTGTACAGCAACAGTCCGCCGAGGATCGCTTCCCCGTCGGCGATACGGCCGCACAGGCCGTCTACAGCCTGTTCCGCGGCGGCGATCTCCTGCTCGCGCTCGAACAGGGCGGTGTACTGGCGTCGATCACGCTGATGCCCCGTCATGGCAGTGTCTCCTGTAGGGATGTGGTGGGCCGAGCCTAGCCCCGTCGGCGGACGTTGGGGCAAGGTTCACCGCAGCGATCCACCCGGCAGCGTGACCCTCCCCCGGCGCCGAACATTTATTCGTTGCACTCGGAAATCTCTTCGATATTCCGATCCCGGGGGCATTGTGAGGCCTTTCGAATTCGCCCGTCAGCCCAATCCGCGAATATGACAACTTCGCGGTCCCGGCACCGCGTGACAGGCTACGCTCCATGTCGCGCAGCGGGTCGAGGCGACTCGAGACCGCTGCCCCAACCGCCGTGCCACCGCAGGCCGGAGAACATCACCCAGCATTCCGCGTACGGCGTCGCCCATTCCCGCGGCGCCCCATAAGCCTTTTCCCAAGAGCACCGAGGATCTCGATGGTTGGTACTGGATCGTCACACCAAGGCAGGCGGCCCGCCTCCGCTCTCATATGGCTGGTCCCCCCTGTCGTGCTGGCGGTCTGCACGGTGACCGCCGCAGTCCTCGTACCTCTCGGCGCTCGCTCCCCGGTGGCCTGGTGCGGGACCGTGGCGACCGTCGCGGTGGCCCTCACCTCGTCGGAGGCGGTGCGGCGGGGCCGCATCATCGACTCGCTGCGCCGGCGCTGCGCCGAGCAGGAGGCCGCGTTCCGTCACCGGCTCGTCCAACAGGAGATCGAGACCCGGCGGCTGGCCCGCGAGCTGCTGCCCGCCGCGGTGAACCTGCTGCAGCAGGGCGCGTCAGCCGATGAGGTGCTCCGTGAGGTCAGGCCGCTGACCCCGCTCGACCCGTCGTTCGAGGCCGCGCACCGCTCGGTGCTGCGCTCGGTGGTGGAGGCGGTGCAGGCCGAGGAGGGGCTGCGCGACTCCGCGCACCGCGCCTTCGTCAACATCGCCCGCCGTGTGCAGGCGATCGTCCACCAACAGGCCACCGACCTCCGGGAGATGGAGGACCGGCACGGCAACGACCCCGATGTCTTCGGCGACTTGCTGCACCTGGACCACGGGACCGCGCTGATCGGCCGCCTCGCGGACAGCATCGCGGTGCTCGGCGGCTCCCGCCCCGGACGCCAGTGGAAGAACCCGATCCCCCTCTACAACGTCCTGCGCGGCGCCATGTCCCGGATCATGGACTACCGCAGGGTGGACCTGCACTCCGTGGCGGACGTCGCGGTCACCGGCCCCGGGGTGGAGCCGCTGATCCACGCGCTGGCCGAGTTGCTGGACAACGCCACCCGCTACTCGCCACCGCAGACCCGGGTGCACCTGACCGCCGTGGAGGTCCAGTCGGGGGTGGCGGTCGAGATCGAGGACGCCGGCGTCGGCCTCACCGACGAGGCCCGCCGCCGTACCGACGCGGTGCTGGAGCTCGCCGACCGCGGCCTCGACCTCAACGACCTCGGCGAGACGCCGCGGCTGGGACTGGCCGTCGTCAGCCGGCTCGCCAAGACCTACGCGTTCCGGGTCTCGCTGCGGCCTTCGGCGTACGGCGGTGTGCGTGCCGTACTGATCGTGCCGGAGAACCTGATCACGGCGAGCGCCACCCCGGGCGGCGAGATCGCCCGTGCGGCCACCCTCCCACCCCCCAAGCCCAGGAAGAAGCCGGGCCGGCCGCTGCCGCCGCCCCCGGAACTCGACCGGCCGACCGAGGAGTCCGACGGCTCGGGCGGGCTTCCGCAGCGCCGTCGGCGCGCTCCCGGCATCCCCTCGCGGGCCGCCCGGAAGGCAGCGGCCGCCGCGGCGGGCCGTTCCCCCCGGAGGCATTCCCCCGCGGCCGAGCCTCCCCCGCAGCCTGGCCTGTGGCTGGCCGCCTTCACGAGCGCTGTCAACGGTGAGGAGCCGACGACCGACGCGCGGGGACCGTTCAGTGATGAATCGTCAGACAAGGAAGAGTAGCCAAGTGACGCAGCTGCGGTTCAACATGGACTGGATGCTCAAGGACCTGGCATCCAGCGTTCCTCAGACCCGCCACGTGATCGTGTTGTCCTCGGACGGTCTGCGCATGGCGCAGCACGGTTCGGACACGGACGCCGCGGATCGCCTGGCCGCCGCCTGTGCGGGACTGCAGAGCCTGTCCACGGCGGTGGCCGCGGAGTTCCCGCACGGTGACGGGCAGATGCGACTGGTCGTGATCGAGGTCGACGGCGGCTTCTTCTATCTGATGGCGGCCGGCGCCGGGGCGTATCTGGCGGTGCTGGCGGACGACGACGTCGACGCCGGGCTCATGGGCCAGCGCATGCGGGACCTGGTGGCCCGGATCGGCGAGCATCTCACCAGTCCGCCGCGCGTCAGCGGGCCGGTCACGTGAGTAAGCCCAAAAATCCGTGGGACCAGGGAAATCCGGACCGGTTATACATCCTCACCACCGGGCGCAGCAGCACCGACCAGGACCTCAAGCTCGATCTGGTGACGCTGATCGTCGCCCGGACCGAGACCGACCCCGGACTCCAGCCCGAGCACGCCGCCATTGTGCGGATGTGTGACTACCCGCTCTCCGTCGCCGAAATATCGGCCTATCTCACCCTGCCCGTCAGCACCGTGACCGTATTGCTCACGGATCTGCTCGCGAATGATCAAGTGGAGGCCAGGCCCCCGGTCCCGGTCGCCGCACTACCCGATGTGCGACTCCTGGAGGCGGTGATGCATGGACTACAGAACCTTTGACACACACGCCGGACCCAGGACCGAGGACATCCTCCCCGCCTCGACCGCGGCGGCCGTCAAGGTGGTGATCGTCGGTGGATTCGGGGTCGGTAAGACGACCCTCGTCGGCGCGGTGAGCGAGATCAGACCGCTGACCACCGAGGAGACGATGACCCAGGCCGGGGTCGGCGTGGACGACCTGGCCGGCATCGAGCACAAGACCGAGACGACCGTGGCGATGGACTTCGGCCGGATCAGCATCAACGAACAGCTGGTGCTGTATCTGTTCGGCACGCCCGGCCAGGAGCGCTTCTGGTTCCTGTGGGACGGCTTGTTCGAAGGCGCGCTGGGCGCGGTGGTCCTCCTCGACACCCGCCGCCTGGAGGTGAGTTACGACGTGATGGGCCTGCTGGAGGAGCGGGGCGTGCCCTTCGTCGTCGCCGTCAACACCTTCCCCGGCTCACCCGTCCACGCCATGTCGGAGCTGCGGGCGGCCATGGACCTCCCCGACTCCGTGCCCATGTTCACCTGCGACGCCCGTGAGCGCGCCTCCTGCCGGGACGCGCTGATGACCCTCATGCGCTACCTCTACACCCTCACGAACGAATCCCCGGAGCCACAGTGACCCCCCGTGACGAACACTCCCGCGCCGACTCCGCGACGGTCGCTCCCCCGCAGTGCCCCGCCCATGCCTACGGCGAGGGCGGCATCGCGCGGCTGTACGGGCCCGCGGCCGAGGCGGACCCGATGGGACTGTACGAACAGCTCCGCGACCGGCACGGCGCGGTCGCGCCGGTGCTGCTGCACGGCGATCTCCCGGCCTGGCTGATCCTCGGCTACCGGGAGAACCTCGACGTCACGCGGACCCCGTCGCGGTTCTCGCGCGACTCACGGAACTGGCGCGACATGCGGGAGGGCAAGCTCACCCCCGACCACCCGCTGGCTCCGATCTCCACCTGGCAGCCCATCTGCGCGTTCGCCGACGGCCAGGTGCACGAGCGGTGGCGCGGCGCCATCAACGACGCCATGGGCCGCTTCGACCGGCGCGGTGTCCGCCGCCACATCACCCGCTTCGCCAATCAGCTCGTCGACGGCTTCTGCACCACCGGCAAGGCCGACCTGGTGCACGAGTTCGCCGAGCACCTGCCCATGCTGGTGCTCACCCAGCTGCTCGGGATGCCCGAGGAATACGGGCCGCAGCTGGTCAAGGCCGCCCGCGACATGATCAAGGGCACCGAGACCGCCGTCGCCAGCAACGCCTACGTCCAGGAGACGCTGCGCAAGCTGGTGGTGCGCAAGCACGCCGACCCCGGCCCCGACTTCACCAGCTGGCTGCTGGAGCACCCCGCCAAGCTCTCCGACGAGGAGGTCCAGCAGCATCTGCGGCTGGTGCTGATCGCCGCGTTCGAGACCACGGCGAACCTGATCGCGAACACAGTGCGCATGGTGCTGTCCGACCCGCGGTGCCGCGCCAATCTGGCCGGGGGCCATATGACCCTGCCGGACGCGGTCGAGCAGGTCCTGTGGGACGAACCCCCGTTCACGACGATCCTCGGACGCTGGGCCACCCAGGACACCGAGCTCGCCGGGCAGAAGATCAAGGCGGGTGACGCCCTCGTGCTGGGGCTGGCCGCGGCCAATGTGGACACGGCCATCCGCCCCGACCCGACGGCGCCCGTCCACGGCAACCGCTCCCACCTGGCCTTCAGTGGAGGTGCGCACGAATGCCCCGGCCAGGACATCGGCCGGGCCATCGCTGACACGGGTATCGACGCGCTGCTGAACCGGCTGCCGGACATCCGGCTGGCCGTGGCGGAGTCCGAGCTGAGCTGGGTCTCCTCTCTGATGTCACGTCATCTGGTGGCGCTGCCCGTGCAGTTCACCCCGCAGCGTCCGCAGCCGCCGGAGGAGTCGGGGCTGCCCGTCCTGTCCGCGGCGGACCGGGCGGAACTGGAGTTGCCGGAGCCTCAGACCTCCGCGCCGGACAGGTCCGCGGGGATCCCCGCGCCGGCGAAGGCGCCCCGCCCCCGGACGTCGGTGTGGAAGTCGCTGACCGGGTGGTTCCGGCGGCGCTGAGTGACGGCCTCCAGTTGGTCCCACCACCAGGCCGCCGACGCTATGGGCAGCGGTCCGGTGTCGGGGTCACTGGGTGTGTCCCGCCACGTTATGCCGTAGGTCGCCCCTGGCACCGGGAGTTCATGCCGGTTCCGGGGGCTGGCGTAGCGCGGGGCTGCGTTCATCCACCGTATGCAGCCGGCGATGTAGTGGCCCAGGGCTTCGAGATAGCGGCGCAGCTCGGGGTCGGCGTCCCGGGCGATCTGGTCGCGCAGGTCCAGGAAGAGCGTCATGGCCCGGTCGCGTATGGCGAGGGCCTCGCCGAGGGCCTTGTCCGGGGGACTGCCGTCCTGGTGGGCCAGGACGTTGACGATGTTCTGGTCGGTGGTCTCCTGGTTGTCTTCCTTGGCATAGGAGAAAAGGTCGTTGTCGCAGCTCACGATGAAGCCCGCGGCGTCGGTGAGGGCCTGGACGGGGGCGGAGTACAGCTCCCCGTCCGGGATCTCGATGCCGCTCGCGATCTCGCTCCAGGCCAGGGAGAAGCGAGTGCCGTTGATCGAGGGGCGTAAGGCGACGTAGTCGGACAGGGTCGGCATGATGCCGCGTTCCACATTGCTGACCTGCCATGCGGCTCCGAAGAGCCAGTCCCGCATGCCTTCGGCCACCCGTCGGAGCTGGACGGGGGTGGCCAGGGCCCGGGTGCGGGAGGCGAGGTCCTCCAGGGCGGCGGCGAACGGGGTGCTGCCGAGCATGGCGGAGCCCGGTGCTTCGAGGCAGCGGGAGATCCGGGCGTTGAGATCGACGATGCGGGAGGTGCGGATGTCCGCGGAGCCCGTGTCGTGCCAGAAGTCGTCGAGAGCGAACGCCCAGTGATTCCACTCGATGAACAGCAGCAGCGGCTCGTCCTTCCCGTACGGGATCATCCGGCAGCTGAAGTCGGTGCTGTGGGTGGCGATGCTCCAGGCCCGCTCGGTGCCGTCGCGGAAGATGCCCATGGCGTCGAGCCAGGCTATGGCCCGTTCTTCCAGTTGGTCCGCCCGTGGATGGATGGCGGCGTCGATCGGGCAGTAGAAGGGGGGCAGCCGCCAGCCGATGGCGGATGCGCGCGTCGCTGTCTCGGTCATGGAATCAGTGTCCTCCGAGACGGAAGAGAAGGAGCCGGGTCTCGACCGCGTGATCCCGCCAGACCCGGAACAACTTCCCATGGGTGAGGGCCGATTCGACGAGTCGCTCGGCCGCGATCGGGGACCGGTCGTCCGTGCGCGCCATCCTGTCCAGCTCGGCCGTCGTCCAGGCCATGGACTGCACCCAGAACTCCGCGACCTGGTCGGTCACGTCCTCGTCCTGTTCCAGTTCGAAGCCGGCCGCGTGGGCGGCGTCGATGTATTCGGACAGGGTGCCCAGCCTGGTCTTGTAGTACCCGTCGATGAAGCTGGTCCACTCCGGGCGGCACAGGAAGTGCTCCTGGATCCCGAACCAGCCGCCGGGTTTGAGCGCTTTGGCGACCACGGAGAAGAGCCGTTCGCGGTCCATGTAGCCCGAACTCTCGATGGCCACGGCGGCGTCGTACTTGTGCTCCTCGCACAGGTCGTGGATGTCGCCGAGGACGGGGGTGACGAGGTGCTCCACGCCCGCCTGCCGGACGAGATCCGCCATCACGGGTACGTGTTTCGCGGTGACCGTCATCGCGGTGACCGAGCAACCGTGCTCCTGGGCCCAGTAGATGGAGCCGCCGCCCAGTCCGCAGCCGATGTCGAAGAGCGAGGCCGGCGGGGCGTCCGTCACCCCCCAGGAGCGGGCGGCGTGATCGAGCGCCGCCTCCTGGGACTCGAAGAGACGGCGCCGGATGACGCGCTGGGAGACCGTGGTGTTCGGTGCCGCACCGGAGTCGAACAGCCCCACATGGAAGTGGACTCGGGGGCCGGGGCCGTACTTGTGCAGAATGTCGGCGGTCTTCCTCGAGTAGTACAGCGGCACCTGGGTCTCATCGCGCACCGCGTCGGGAGCAGCGGTCACCTCGGCGACAAGGTTGTCCATGGGATACCTCCGAGACATCGACTGTCGGTGAAGAGGCGGACAGGGGAGATGGACCACGGGAGGGACGCTCTCTGGTGACTGAATCGCATGTTCGGTCTCGCACGTATGTCACGCCGCCCCCCGGCGACACACAACCAGCACGCCTGTCCAGTTTTGCCCGGTACCTGCCCATGCCGGGTCAGCGATAACCCACATTACGTACCGTCGTGCGCCTTTCTGACGCAGGGCGCCAGGATCACTTCAGCTCAATTTAGACCAAATTGAGCTGACATTGGCTTGCTTCACGACCAGAAAGGCTGAAAATTGCGCGCTGTTGTCGGGGTTTTGGCCTTCCGACAGGCCAGTATCCAGACGGGCCGGGGATGGCCGGAACCCTCTTACGCATATGGTGTGCGGGCGATCGAAGGGGGGCACGGCTTCTGCGCATGCGCCCCTGGGCTGTTGGGGAAGCAGCGCGGCCAGGCGCACGCAGGTACGCCTGGGGCACTTCCGGCCGGGCCGTCGACGTCGGTCCGCGCCCGAAGCTCTCGGCCGCGCAGCGTGTCGCGGCCGTCGCACCCTGCCCTTGATCGCCCCACTCCCGCACACTGGTGAACCGGCCGGGACAAGGGAGGCGCGGCATGGCAGCGATGTCGGCGGTACGACAGTGGTCTCGGCTCGGTGCCTCGCCCTGGTGGCGGGCGGTGGCGGCGGTGCTCGCGGGCGCGCTGCCCGCGCTGGCCTTTCCCGCCCCCGCGCTGTGGTGGCTGGCCTACGCGGCTCTCGTCCCGTGGCTGCTGATCGTCGCGTCGGCCGCCACGCCCCGGCGGGCCGCCCTGGACGGGTGGCTCGGCGGCGCGGGCTTCCTGCTCGCCGTGCACCACTGGCTGCTGCCGAGCCTGCACGTCTTCATCCTCCTCCTGGCCGCGCTGCTGGGGTTGTTGTGGGCGCCCTGGGGGCTGCTGGTGCGACGGCTGCTGGGCGGTGATCCGGGGCCCGGCCGGGTGGCGGCGGCGCTGGTCCTCGTGCCGTCCGGCTGGCTGATGGTCGAGCTGGTCCGCTCCTGGGAGTACCTCGGCGGGCCGTGGGGGTTGCTTGGCGCGAGCCAGTGGCAGGTCGCGCCCGCCCTGCGGGTCGCCTCGGTCGGCGGGGTCTGGCTCGTGGGCTTCCTGCTGGTGGCGGTCAACACCGCGGTGGCCGCGCTGCTTTCGGCTCCCCGGGGCCGATGGGCCGGGGCGGCGGGGGTGCTCGCGTGCGCGGTGGCGGTGGCCGGGGTGTGGGTGGGGGCACCACTGCCGGAGCGGGCCGGCACGGTACGGATCGCGCTCGTCCAGCCGGGGGTGATCGCCGGCGGTCACAGTCCGCAGCGGCGCTTCGACCGCGAGGAGGCGCTCACCCGCCGGCTGGCCGGGCGGCGGGTGGATCTGGTGGTGTGGGGCGAGAGCAGCGTCGGCCATGACCTGGACCGGCGGCCCGGCCTGCGCGAACGGCTGGCCGCGCTGTCCCGCGCGGTGGGGGCGCCCCTGCTCGTCAACGTCGACGCGCAACGCTCGGACCGCCCGGGCATCTTCAAGAGTTCGGTGCTGATCGGCCCGGACGGGCCGACCGGTGACCGCTACGACAAGACGCGGCTCGTGCCGTTCGGCGAGTACATCCCGGCGCGGTCGCTGCTCGGCTGGGCCACGTCCGTGGGCAAGGCGGCGGCCGAGGACCGGCGGCGCGGCAACGGCCCGGTGGTGATGCGGCTGCCGGGCGACCGCCCGCTGATCGGGCCGCTGGTGTGCTTCGAGACGGCGTTCCCGGACATGAGCCGGCGTCTGGTGCGCGACGGGGCCCAGCTGATCGTCGCCCAGTCCGCGACCTCGACCTTCCAGCACAGCTGGGCACCCGCGCAGCACGCCTCACTGGCCGCGCTGCGGGCCGCCGAGACCTGGCGGCCGATGGCGCACGCGACGCTGACGGGGGTGAGCACGGTGGCGGACGCCGAGGGTCGGCAGGTCGGCGGGCGACTGGGCACCGACCGCAGCGACTTCGCCGTCCACGACGTGCCGCTCGCGCGGGGCACCAGCCCGTACGTCCGGTTCGGGGACTGGGTGGTGTACGCCTCGCTGGCCACCCTCGGTGTCTTCTGCGCCACCGAGGGCGCTCGCGGGCTGCGGCGTGCGGTCAGGAAGCCTGCTCGCACACCGCGGTGACGATCCGCTCGCACATCTCGTGCGTGCGCAGGGCCTCCTCGGCGTCCAGGACCTTGCCCGCGCGGACCGCGTCGAGGAAGAAGAGGGCGATCTGCTCGATGCCGCGCTGACGGGCCACCGGCACCCAGTCGCCGCGGCGGCGGACAGTCGGCTGGCCCTTGTGGTCCACCACCTCGGCGAGGTTGAGGACCTGCCGCTTGGTGTCCTGGCCGGCGACCTCGAGGATCTCCTCGGTGGAGCCGCTCATCCGGTTCATGGTGCCGATGGCGGTGAAGCCGTCGCCCGACAGCTGGAGGACGACGTGGTGCGTCAGGCCGTCGCGCACCCGCGCCCGGACGTCGACGTGGTCGATGGTGCCGGGCACGAGGAAGCGCAGGGTGTCCACGACGTGGATGAAGTCGTCGAAGACCAGGGACCGCGCGTCCTCGGCGAGGCCGACGCGGTTCTTCTGCATCAGGATCAGCTCGCGCGGGTGGTCCAGGCACTGCGCGTAGCCGGGTGCGAAGCGGCGGTTGAAGCCGACCATCAGGCTCACGCCGCGCTCCTGGGCGAGACGGACCAGGCGCTCGCTCGCGGCGAGGTCGTAGGCGAGGGGCTTGTCGACGTAGACCGGCACGTCCGCTTCGAGGAGCCGGGTGACGATCTCGGGGTGCGCAGCGGTCGCCGCGTGCACGAACGCCGCGTCGAGCCCGGCCCCGATCAGCGAGTCGAGGTCGGTGTGGCGCTGGTTCCCGGGGACGCGGTAGGTGTCGGCGACCCGGTGGAGGGTGGCGGGGGTGCGGGTGTGCAGGTGGGGTTCGAGTCCCGGCTGGGCGGCCAGTACCGGCAGATAGGCCTTCTGTGCGATGTCCCCGAGCCCGATGCAGCCGACCTTCACTGAGCCTCCCTGGTGCGTCATCCCGTTTGAGAAGCATACGTCCGTACGGGTGGCTCCCAGTCGGCGATGCCGTCGAAGCCGCGCAGCAGGAGCCCGGGGCCGAACCGGCTGACGGCGGCGATCGCCGTGTTCCGCAGGGCGACGGCGGGGGCGCCGGAGAGCATGAACAGCCGGGCGGTCCGGGCCGAGCGGCGCACGACCTCCATGGTGCGGGGCAGCCGGTCCCGGGTGTAGGCGGCGAGCGCGGGCGAGAGGTCCGCTGCGCCGGGGGTCAGGTGGTGGGCGAGGACGATCGCGTCCTCGATGGCCTGGTTGCCGCCCTGCCCGAGGGTGGGGGCCATCGCGTGGGCCGCGTCGCCGAGGAGCGCGACGCGACCGCGGTGGTAGGCGGGCAGCGGTTCGGCCATGAAACGGACGTCGTGGCGGAGGATCCGGTCGGGCACGGCCGCCGCGAGGATGTCGGGCACCGGGTGGTGCCAGGTGCCGAAGCGGCGCAGCAGTTCGGCCTTCTCGTCGTCGGGGGCGCGGGTGCCGGCGGGGGCCGCCGCGGCGGCGTAGGCGTAGCTCCGGCCGTCCTTCATCGGATGGGTGCCCCAGAGCCCGGCGCGGCCCCAGGTCTCGTGCGCCGCGAAGGGCCGGCCGGGGGCGTGGGTGACGAGGCGCCAGGTGGTGAAGCCGGAGTACACGGGCCCGGGGTGGGTGGGGAAGAGCGCGGCGCGGGCCGCCGAGTTGATGCCGTCGGCGGCCACGACGAGGTCCGCCTCGATGTCACCGTCGGGGGTGGTGACCCGGGCCGGCCGGTCGGCGGCGCCGGGGTCGGCGAGGGTGGCGGCGGCGCCCGTGCGGACGGCTTTGTCCGGCAGGTGTCCGACGAGCAGGTCGGCGAGGGTGGCGCGGTGGAGGAGGACGAGGGGTCCGCCGAAGCGGCGGGCGGCGGCCTCGCTGCTGGTGCGCGAGAGCCAGCGGCCGTCCGGGGCGCGCAGACCGCCGTCGCCCTGCCAGGCGGCCAGCGCCCGGACGTCGTCGCCGAGGCCGATGACGTCGAGGGAGCGCTGGCCGTTGGGGGCGAGGGAGATGCCCGCGCCCACGGGTTCGAGGGTGGCCGCGCGTTCGAGAACGGTGACGCGCCAGCCCTGCCGCCGCAGGGCCACCGCCGCGGTGAGCCCGCCGATCCCCGCTCCGATGACGACGGCGTGTGGTTGCCGCATGATTCCTCCCCGTTACTACATCCGTAGTGCCTCCAGCGGTGACGGTACTACGCCCGTAGTGGGATTGCTAGGTTGGGGCCATGACCACCGATCGCAGCGCCCGCACCTCGGGCGTGTCCCGTGCCGAACTGATCGCCGACACCGCCATCGCCCTGCTCGCCGGGCGCGGCATGCGGGGGCTGACGCACCGGGCGGTGGACGAGGCGGCCGGACTGCCGCCGGGCTCGACCTCCAATCACGCCCGTACCCGCGCGGCACTGCTGGAACTGGCGCTGCGGCGGCACGCGGCACGCGAGGCGCGCGCGCTCACACTGACGGAGCTGCCGGACCCCGCCGACGGGCGGGACGCGCTGGCCGACGCGCTCGCCCTGGCCCTGCACCGCACGCTCACCGACCACCGCGAACTGCTCGTGGCGCGGTACGAGTTGGCACTGGAGGCCACCCGGCGGCCGGAGCTGCGGAAAATCTACGACGAGGAGGGCCGGGCCTTCCGTGAGCCGCTGATCGCCCTGATGGCCGCCGCCGGGTCCGCCACCCCGGAGCGGCACGCGCTGTCCGTGATCGCGTGGGGCGAGGGGCTGATGTTCTTGTGCGCGGCAGGGGCGTACCACGCGGAGGTGCCGGGGCGGGAGGAGCTGCGCGAGAGGATCGGGGAGCTGCTGCGCGGTGTGCTCGGGCGATAACCGGTGGCGGTGGGAGCCCGCCCCGGGCGAGGATGGCGGTCATGATCACACCAGAGCGCCCCGAGACGCCCACCCTCGCCGACGAACGCACCTCGCTGGAGAGTTGGCTCGACTATCACCGGGCCACGCTGGCCATCAAGTGTGCCGGGCTCGACGACAAGCAGCTGCGCGAGGCGAGCGTGCCGCCCTCCGCTCTTTCCCTGCTCGGGCTCGTCCGGCACATGGCGGAGGTCGAGCGCTCCTGGTTCCGGCGGGTGCTCGCCGGGGAGGAGACGGCCGGGCCGATCTATTACACCGAGGACAATCTCGACGGTGACTTCCTGGCCCCCGACGAGGACACCTGGGAAGAGGCCTACGCCACCTGGCAGGCGGAGATCGAGGCGGCACGCGAGGCGGCGCGGGGACGCTCGCTCGACGACGTCGGCCACAGCACGCGTCACGGCGGCAAGTCGTACAACCTGCGCTGGATCTACCTCCACATGATCGAGGAGTACGCGCGGCACAACGGTCACGCCGACCTCGTCCGCGAACGGATCGACGGCGCGGCCGGCTACTGACCCGGCCCCCTGGGGACCGCCCGCGGCCGACAGGCCGTGGAGCGTCACCCGTGCGGGGAATACCCAACCCACCGCGTCAGGCAGCAGGGTGGGGCGAATGCATCGAATGCCCGCGGCGGCGGCTCTGGCGGCGGTGGCGATGTCGGCCGCCGTCGGCTGCGTCGCCCTCTCCCCCCATGCCGCTTCCCCCGCGTCCGACCGGTCCGGGTTCTCCCGCGTCACCGAACCGAGGATGTCACCGGCCCCCGCCCGGGAATCCCTGGGCCTGGTGGGGCCGGGCGGCCCGGAGGGGTCGGACGGCTCACGGTCCCCGTCCGCGGCCGAATCGAGGACGCCGTCGGCATCCGGGTCGGAGCAGGACCGGGACGGGGATGCGGATCTTGACCGGAGCACCGAGGCGGAGGCACGTGCGGAGGACGCCGCGGACTCGCGGTCGGACTCACGGCCCTCCTCGTCTCGGGCGGCCGATCCGGACCGCTGGGACGGCCCGGGCCGCTCCGAGGCGCGCTCGCCGCGCGCCGCTCCCCCGGCGCGCTCGGCACCGGGCCGGGAGCCGGAATCGGCGCCCGCGCCGCCACCGCCCCGCGAGGCCCCGCCGTCCCGGCACCATGTCGAGCAGGCACCTCCGCCACCTCAGCGCTCCGAGTCCCGCCCCGCCCAGCAGGCCCCGCCCCGCTCCGGTTCGAACCTGTGCAGGCTGGGCGAAACGTACGGGCGCTGGAAGAAGGGCGACGACGCGTCGCGGATCTGTCGTCAGGCCTACGGGAGCTGATCCGCCGCCCCCGCCGCTCGGCCCCGGCGGAGCCGGTCAGGCGCCGAGGTTCGGGATCCGCCAGTCGATCGGCCGGTGGTCCTGGGCGGCGATCGCCTCGTTGATCTGCGTGAAGGGGCGGCTGCCGAAGAATTTCCGCGCCGAGAGGGGCGAGGGGTGCGCGCCCTTGACGACGACGTGGCGCTCCTCGTCGATCAAGGGCAGCTTCTTCTGGGCGTAGTTGCCCCACAGCACGAAGACGGCCGGGTCCGGCCGGGAGGCGACGGCCCGGATGACGGCGTCCGTGAACTTCTCCCAGCCCTTGCCCTTGTGGGAGTTGGCCTCGCCGGCCCTGACCGTCAGCACCGCGTTGAGCAGCAGGACGCCCTGCTGGGCCCACGGCATCAGATAGCCGTTGTCGGGCACCGGGAGGCCCAGCTCCTCGTGCATCTCCTTGTAGATGTTGCGCAGCGAGGGCGGGGTCTTCACCCCGGGGCGGACCGAGAAGCACAGGCCGTGGCCCTGCCCCGCGCCGTGGTAGGGGTCCTGCCCGAGGACCAGGACCTTCACCTGGTCGTAGGGGGTCGCCTCCAGGGCCGCGAAGACCTCCTCGCGCGGCGGGTACACCGGCCCGGCCGCCCGCTCCTCCTCGACGAAGTCGACGAGCTCCTTGAAGTACGGCTTCTCCAGCTCCTCGCCGAGGACTCCGCGCCAGGACTCGGGCAGCATGTCGGTGTAGGTCACGTCAACAACCTCCGGGGTTCGTTCTGTTCTCATCGGAGAACTTACCGGCGACCACTGACAACGCCGCCACCGAAGCCGGCCGGCTGCCCGGGGCCCGGGCAGCCGGCCGTGTCAGACCCCCGCGTTGAGGAAGAGCCCGCCGTCCACGACGAGCGTCTGGCCGGTGACCCACCCGGCGGCGTCGGAGAGCAGGAACGCCGCCGCGCCGCCGATGTCCTCCGGGACGCCGAGCCGGCCGAGCGGGTAGGACGCCACGGCCTCCTCCTCGCGCCCTTCGTAGAGCGCCGCGGCGAACTTGGTCTTCACCACGGCGGGGGCGATGGCGTTGACCCGCACCCCGGGCGCCAGCTCGTGCGCGAGCTGCAGCGTGAGGTTGACCATGGCGGCCTTGCTGATCCCGTAGGCGCCGACGAACGGGGACGCCCCGAGACCGGCGACGGAGGCGATGTTGACGATCGCCCCGCCGTTCTCCTTCTGCCATGCCTTCCACGTCTGCTGGGCGAAGCCGAGCGCCGAGATGACATTGGTCTCGAAGACCTTGCGGGCGACCGCGAGGTCCAGCTCGGCGATCGGGCCGAACACCGGGTTGGTACCGGCGTTGTTGACCAGGTAGTCGACGCGGCCGAAGGCCTCCATGGCCCGCTCGACCGCGACGGCCTGGTGGGCCTCGTCGTGGGCCTTGCCCGCGACGCCGACCGCCCGGTCGGCGCCGAGTCTCTCGACGGCCTCCTTGAGCGCTTCCTCGGTGCGGCCGGTGATCACGACGCGGTCGCCGCGGGCGACGAGCGCCTCGGCGATGCCGTAACCGATGCCCCGGCTGGCGCCCGTGACGAGGGCGACCTTTCCGCTGTCCTGTGTGGTCATGTGGTGCTGCACCCCTGTCAGTTGAGCGGTCCGCCGGCCACGTACAGGACCTGGCCGGAGACGAATCCGGCCTCCTCGCCGGTGAAGAAGGCGACGGCGTTGGCGATGTCAGCGGGCTCCCCGACGCGCTGCACCGGGATCTGGGAGGCGGCCGCGGTCTTGAAGTCCTCGAAGCCCATCCCGACGCGGGCCGCGGTGGCCGCGGTCATGTCGGTGGCGATGAAGCCGGGGGCGACGGAGTTGGCGGTGACGCCGAACTTGCCGAGCTCCTTGGCGAGGGTCTTGGTGAGGCCCTGCATCCCGGCCTTGGCGGCGGCGTAGTTGGCCTGGCCGCGGTTGCCGAGGGCCGAGCTGCTGGAGAGGTTGACGATCCGGCCGAAGCCCGCGTCCACCATGTGCTTCTGGCAGGCCCGCGACATCAGGAACGCGCCGCGCAGATGCACGTTGAGGACGGTGTCCCAGTCGTCCTCGCTCATCTTGAACAGCAGGTTGTCGCGGAGCACCCCGGCGTTGTTGACGAGGATCACCGGCGCGCCCAGCTCGGCGGCGACGCGGGCCACGGCGGCCTCCACCTGTGCCGCGTCCGAGACGTCGCAGCCGACGGCGAGGGCCTTGCCGCCGGCGGCCGTGATCTTCTCCACGGTGTCCGCGCAGGCCGCCTCGTCGAGGTCGAGAACGGCGACCGCGCGGCCCTCCCCGGCCAGGCGAACGGCGGTCGCGGCGCCGATGCCACGGGCCGCGCCCGTGACGACGGCTACGCGCTGCTCGGTAGTGGACATGCGGGTTCTCCTCACCTCGGACGACAGGGCACGGCGGCTCGCCGAGGAATCCGGCTCCCTGGTCGGGATCCGGCCCCTCGGGGTGAGCAACCGCTTAGTAGCTTCAGCAGACAGACGCTAGAAGCCCCGCCACCCGCTGTCAACGCTCCCCGGCAGCCCGCCCGGCCTCAGCGCACCAGCAGGTCCAGCAGCCGCTCCGACTCGCGCTCGGGATCCGCGGTCAGCCCGGTGTGCACCGGTCCGGGCTGGACGATGGTGCTGCGCGGCGCGATCAGCCAGCGAAAGCGCCGCCCGGGGTCGTCACCGGCGGCCTGACCGGCCCGTTCCCCGCCGGAGCAGACACCCTCGACGGCACCCAGCGCGGCCCGTACGCCCGCCACGTCGGCCGTCGGGTCGAGCGCCAGCAGCCGGGCCTCGTCCAGATGGACGCGGGCCGCGACGAACGACTTCGCCTGGCAGTAGACGACCACCCCCGCGTTGATCAGCTCACCGCGCTCCACGCGCGGCACGACGCGCAGCAGCGCGTACTCGAAAACATCACGTCCGTTGTGGCGCCCGGTCATTTTCCGGCCCTTCCGTCGAGCCTGACCCGCACCCACTCCGGGGCCTGCGAGGGCTTGTCCTTGCTGCGCTCGCCGAGCGTGATGCGGTCACCGATGGTCGCGGCGCGGGCCAGCAGCGTCTCGACGTAGGCGCGCCGCAGCGCGTCCGGGTCGGCGAAGCCCGGTTCGTCCACCAGCCACTCGTCCGGCACGTCGGCGGTGACCTCGGTCAGCAGTTCCTCGGTGACCCGGGGCGCGAGTTCGGCCCCGGCGGCGGCGACGTCCGGCCCGAAGGTGGCCAGGACGTGGTCGGAGGCGTCGTAGGCCTTGTCGGCGGCGGCCCGCGCGGTGGGCCAGTTGTGCTGCCAGATCATCGTGGCACCGTGGTCGATGAGCCACAGCTCGCCGTGCCAGACCAGCAGATTGGGGTTGCGCCACGAGCGGTCGACGTTGTTGATGAGCGCGTCGAACCAGACCACGCGCCCGGCCTCGGCCGCCCCGATCTCGAAGGCGAGGGGGTCGAAGCCGAGGGCCCCGGGAAGGAAGTCCATCCCGAGATTGAGGCCGCCGCTCGCCTTCAGCAGGCCCTGCACCTCCTGGTCCGGCTCGGCCCGGCCGATCACCGGGTCCAGCCAGATGCCGGCCAGGTCCGGGACGCGCAGCCCGAGCCGGCGGCCCAGCTGTCCGCAGATCACCTCCGCGACCAGCGTCTTGCGGCCCTGGCCGGCACCGGTGAACTTCATGACGTACGTACCGAGATCGTCGGCCTCGACGATGCCGGGGAGCGAGCCACCCTCACGCAAGGGCGTGACATAGCGGGTGGCGGTGACTTCGGGGAGCATTGCCCCAGGCTACTGCGGCGGACGGGGCCGTCCGGCCAGGGCGGAGCCCGGTACCGGCGACGGTGGTTTCCTGTCAGGGTGCCGAGCATGGACAACATGATCGACAAGGAAATCGGCGCGGCGGACGACCCTTTCGACATCGACGGGAACGGCACGGACGTCGCCGGGTTCCCCCGCCGGTTCGCCCGTTCCCGGCGTTTCTCCCTCGGTGCGCCGCGCGACTTCACGGTCTCGCCCGACGGACGGCGGGTGCTGTTCACGCGCACGGGCGGCGGGCTGGACCCGCTGAGCCGGCTGTGGCTGCACGAGGACGGGCAAGAACGGCTGCTCGCCGACCCGTCGGTACTGGCGGACGGCACCGGCATACCGGACGCCGAACAGGCACGGCGGGAGCGGGCCCGCGAGCAGTCGGCGGGCATCGTGTCGTACGCGACCGACCGCGAGGCGCGGCTGGCCGTGTTCGCCCTGGGCGGCGCGCTCTGGGCGGCCCGCACGGACGGCTCCGTGCCCTTCCGGCTGCCGACGGCCGGTCCCGCCGTGGACCCGCGCCCCTCGCCCGACGGCCGTCATGTCGCGTATGTCAGTGGCGGCGCGCTGTATGTCGCATCGATCGCGGGCGAGGAGCTGCTGCGGTTGGTGCCGGAGGAGGCGGAGGTCACCTACGGTCTGGCGGAGTTCACGGCGATGGAGTCGATGGGGCGCTCGCGGGGCTACTGGTGGGCGCCGGACGGGCGGGCGCTGCTGGTCGCCCGTGTCGACCCCACGCCGGTGCCGCTGTGGTATCTGGCCGACCCGGCCGACCCGGCGAGGGCACCCCGCCCCGTCCGTTACCCGGCGGCGGGCACCACCAACGCGGAGGTCACCCTGTCCGTGGTGACGCTCGACGGCCGGCGCACGGAGGTGACATGGGACCGCGCGGCCTTCGAATACCTGGCCACGGCCGACTGGGACGCGCACGGCCCGCTGATCGGTGTGCAGAGCCGCGACCAGCGTGATCTGCGGGTGCTGACGGTGGATCCGGAGACGGGCACGACCGGGACGGCGGGCGAGCGGCACGACCCCGCGTGGGTGGAACTCGTCCCCGGCACCCCGGCCCGCACCCGCTCCGGCGCCCTGGTGGAGCCCCTCGAATCGCGGGACACCAGGCGGCTGGGGATCGACGGCCGCCCGGTGACCCCCGAGGGGCTGCACCTGGACGCGGTGCTCGGCACGGACGGCGAGCGGGTGCTGTTCACGGCCTGGGAGGACCCGACCGAGTGTCACGTCTGGTCGTACGAGCCGGGCCCCGGCCTCACCCGGCTGAGCCGGGAGCCGGGCAGGCACACGGCGGTCATGGGCGGCCCCACGGTGGTGCTGGACGGCCGGACCCCGGACGGGCACACGGTGACGGTCCTGCGCGACGGCGAGCCGGCCGGTTCGATCGCCTCGTTCGTCGCCGACCCCCTGCTCGTGCCGCGGCCGGAGTTCCTGACGCTCGGCGAGCGGGAGCTGCCCGGCATGCTGTTCCTGCCGTCCTGGCACGAGCCGGGGACGAGGAAGCTGCCGGTGCTGCTCTGCCCGTACGGCGGGCCGGGGGTGCGGCTCGTGGTGCGGGACGACGCGTGGTGGACGTGCGTGGCGCGGTGGTTCGCCGAGCAGGGCTTCGCGGTGCTGATCGTGGACGGCCGGGGCACACCCGGCCGGGGGCCCGCGTGGGAGAAGGCGGTACACGGCGACCAGCTGACGCCCGTCCTGGAGGACCAGGTCGACGCGCTGCGGGCGGTGTGCGCGCGGTATCCGGACCTGGACCCGGGGCGAGTGGGGATCCGCGGCTGGTCGTTCGGTGGCACCGTCGCGGCAGCCGCGGTCCTGCGCCGGCCCGAGGTCTTCCACGCGGCGGTCTCCGGTGCGGCGCCGACCGATCAGCGGTGGTACGACACACACTGGAAGGAACGCTTCCTCGGCCACCCGGACGAGGAGCCGGAGAACTACGCGCGCTCGTCGACGATCGGTGACGCGGCTGGGCTGCGCCGTCCGCTGCTGCTGGTCCACGGCATGGCGGACGACAACGTGGCGGTGGCCCACACGCTGCGGATGTCGGCGGCGCTGCTGGCGGCGGGGCGGCCGCATTCGGTGCTGCCGCTGGTGGGATCGACGCACATGGCGGCGGAGGACACCGCGGAGAATCTGCTGCTGTTCGAGCTGGACTTTCTGAAGAAGGCACTCGGGCGCTGAACGCGGGCGGCGGCGGTCCCGTAGATCTCCTTGTACCGGTCGCGTCGCGTGCCCGTCACGTCGTCGCACCGGTCGCGCGCGGCAGCGGGCCGGCAGCACCGCCCCGTTGACCGCACAGACAGCACGGCAACGGCACCAAGGAGCGAACATGACGCACATGTCACCCGCCCCGGGCGGCGCGAGCCGCCGCAGCGTCGTCGCGGCGTTCGGGGCCACCGGCCTCGCCGCGGCGCTCGCGGCCTGCGGCGGCTCGGACGACAAGGCGACCCCGCCCGGTACCCCCGACGCGGATGCCACGTCCGGTACACAGCAGACGTCCCAGCCCGGGCAGGAGTCCTCGGCCGCCGGGGGCACCGGGGGCCGGGTGCTGGCCCGGACGTCGGAGATCCCGGTGGGCGGCGGGAAGGTCTTCGCGGACCGGCGGGTGGTGGTGACGCAGCCCTCCCAGGGCGAGTTCAAGGCGTTCTCCGCGATCTGCACCCATCAGAAGTGCGTGGTCAAGGACGTGTCGGACGGGACGATCAACTGCCCCTGCCACGGCAGCAAGTTCAGCATCGAGGACGGCGGCGTCCGGCACGACCCGGCGAAGCTGCCGCTGCAGGAGATGAAGATCTCCGTGCGGGGCGACTCCATCGGGCTCGCCTGAGATCACCGGGACCGGGCGCGGCCGCGGTCAGCGCGGCCCGCCCGGGCGCCGCCAACCGCGCAGGACGGCGTCGGTCGTGGTCATGGTGGCGACGAGGGCCAGGGTGTGGCGGACCATCGCCGCGGTGTAGTCGGCGGGCACGCCGGCGATGGCGTCGGCGGGGACGACGGCCGTGTAGCCGAGGTTGACGGCGTCGAAGACGGCGTTGGGGATCGCGACGTTGGCCGAGACCCCGGTGACGATCAGGGTGCGGCAGCCGAGATTGCGCAGCAGCGCGTCCACGCCGGTGCCGGCGAGCGGGGAGAGCCCGTGCAGTCTCCGTACGACGAGGTCGTCCTCGCCGACCGGGATCGGCTCGGCGACGCGGACGGCCAGCGTGCCGGTGAGCTGCTGTACGGGCAGTCGTTCAGCGGCACGGAAGAGGCGGGCGTTGCGGCTCGCGCCGCGGCCGTCGGGGCGGCGCTCGGCGATGGCGTGCAGGACCTGGACGCCCGCCGCGTGCGCGCCCTCGACGAGCCGCGCGACATTGCCCAGGGCGCCGGAGGCGCGGGCGACGGCGGCGAGCTCGGGCAGCGCGCTGTCGGGGCCGACGACGCCGCGCTGGCACTCCACGGTCAGGAGCACGGTCGTCGCCGGGTCGAGCCGCTCGGCGGGCTGGTCGTGCGGCGCCATGGCGCTCCTCGTCGGCTTCTCGGGACGGCCGGGCGGGCCGCGAAGGCCCGGGACCGAAGTCGGGTGAGGGTAGCGGGCATTGCGCGACGGGGGAAGTTGCCCGATGATTCCTGACGTACCGTCAGGTCCGAGGAGGGTGGCGCGGAAGATGACCGTTGCGCAGCGGCGGGGCCGCCGGATCATGATGACGCGGTCCGAGCTGGACGCCTTCCTCACCGAGCGGCGCACCTGCCGGGTGGCCACGGTCGGCCCCGACGGCCGGCCGCACGTCGGCGCGCTGTGGTTCGTCTGGGACGGGGCCGCGCTGTGGCTGTACTCCCTGACCCGCAGCCGCCGGTGGGCCGATCTGCGCCGGGACCCGCGGGTGGCGGTGGTCGTCGACGACGGCCGGGAGTACGGGGAATTGCGCGGCGCCGAGCTGTCCGGCACCGCGGCGTTCGTCGGCGAGGCCCCGCGCACCGGCGAGCCCTGCCCCGGGCTCGACGCCGTGGAGGCGCTGTTCGCCGCCAAGTACTTCGGCCTGGACGCCATGCCGCATGACGGCCGGCACGCCTGGCTGCGACTGACGCCGGAGGCCGTCGTCTCCTGGGACTTCCGCAAGCTGCCCGGCGCGTAGGGGCGCGGAAGCCGCAGGCCCGCAGGGATCCGCTCAGCCGGTTCGGCCGCCGACCGCCTCCCCCGTCGTGCGCAGCGCTTCGACCGCCGCCCGGATCGACGGCCTGCGGTCGGCGTCCGCCCGCCAGACCGCGTAGACGTGGCGGCACATGCTGTGGCGTACGGGCACGACCCGCACCCCGTCCGGCACCGGGCCCCGGCCGAGGCGGGGGGCGACCGCGACCCCGAGCCCGGCAGCGACGAGGGCGAGCTGGGTGTGGTGCTCCTCGGCCATGTGCGAGATGCGGGGCTCGATGCCCTTGCTGCGCAGGGTGAGCATCAGCCAGTCGTGGCAGAACTCCCCTCGGGGCCAGGAGACCCACTCGTCGTCGGCGAGGTCCTCGAGATCCAGCTCGTCCCGGTCGGCGAGCGGGTGGCCGGCGGGCAGCGCCACGTCGGCGGGGTCGTCCAGGATCGGGGCCTTGGCCAGGCCGTCGGGCATCGGCAGCGGCTTGTTGTACCAGTCGAGGACGACCGCGACGTCGATGTCGCCGCGCACCACGCGCGGCACGGCCTCGTCGGGCTCCATCTCCTCCAGCCGGGCGCGCAGTTGCGGGTGGGCGTCGCGCAACTCCGCGAGCGCGGCCGGGAACAGCCCGCGGGCCGCCGTAGGGAACGCGCCGAGCAGCAGCTCACCGACGGCCTGGCCGCGCTGCGCCTCCAGATCGGCCTGGGCCAGCTCCACCTGGGAGAGGATGCGCGAGGCGTGGTCGGCGAGCAGCCGGCCGGCGTCGGTGAGCCGCACCCCCCGGCCGTTCTTGGCCAGCAGCTGCTGACCGGTCTCCCGCTCCAGCTTGGCCAGCTGCTGCGACACGGCGGAGGTCGTCACGTGCAATCCGTCGGCCGCGCCGCTGACGGAACCGTGGCGGGCGACGGCGTTGAGGGTGCGCAGGCGGTCCAGATTCAACATGTAAGGGATGCTACGCGATGCCACACACAATTATTTGCTTGTTCTAATACGTATGGCCCGGCATGGTGATCTCCATGAGCGTCGTCGCACCAGGATCACCATCCGCCACAGCCACCACCCGCCCCTCAACCGCAGGCCCTTCCGCCCCCGGCCTTTCGACCGGACCCTCGACCGGCACCGCGAGGGGCTCCGGGCCGGGCCGGCCCGCCGTGGACTGGCGTATCCGCTTCGGCGCGCTCTCGCTCATCTGGGGTTTCAGCTTTCTCTTCATCAAGCTCGGCACGGACGGCTTCGCGCCGCTCTACGTCTCCTTCGGGCGTGTGTTCTTCGGCGCCCTGGTGCTCGTCGCCATCCTCGCCGTCAAGCGGCAACGGCTGCCGCGCGGCGCCCGCACCTGGGGGCACCTGGCTGTCGCGGCGTTCCTGCTCAACGCCCTCCCCTTCTCGCTCTTCGCCTACGCCGAGCTGACCATCTCCTCGACCCTGGCCGGCATCTGCAACGCCACCACCCCGTTGTGGGGCATGGTCCTCTCGCTTGTGGCCCTCTCCGAGGACCGTCCCACCCGGCGCCGGTTCGCCGGTCTCGGGCTGGGCTTCATCGGCGTGCTCACCGTCCTCGGCGCCTGGCAGGGCTTCGACGGGCAGGACCCGACCGGCACACTGCTGGCCCTGATCGCCTCGCTCAGCTACGCCGTCGGATGGATCTACGTCCGGCGCACGCTGTCCGACACCGGCAACTCCCATCTGTCGATGTCCGGCGCCCAGCTGCTCCTCGCCACCGCCCAGCTCGCCGTGGTCGCCCCGGTGTTCAGCCCGCTGCCCACCTCCTTCCCCGTCGTGCCCGTGCTGTCGATCGTCGCGCTCGGGGCGCTGGGCACCGGGCTCGCATTCCTCTTCCAGTACGGGCTGGTCGCGGAGGTGGGTCCGACGACCGCGACCATGACCACGTACTTCATCCCGGTCATCGCGACGGCGGCCGGTGTCGCCCTCCTCGACGAGCGGCTCACCTGGAACACCCCGGTCGGCGCGCTGATCGTGCTGGCCGGAGCGGCGCTCACCCAGGGCGGCTCCCGGGCGAAGGCACCCCGCCGGCCCGGCGACTGATCAGGCACTGATCAAGCACTGATCAGACAGAGGGGCAGGCAAGGATCCGGTAAACGATCCGGCACGTGCAACCGCCTCAGTCGTAACGCCCCGTGGAATCCGGGCCGGTCACGGACGCCAGCGCGTCCGCGACCGGCCCTATGTCGTCCATGGACAGGGGCGAGACGGTCAGCCGCACCCCGGGCGGGGAGGAGACCCGGAAGCGCGCACCCGGCGCCACCGCCCATCCCGCCTGCAACAACCGCGCCACGGCACCCGTCTCGTCCGGCACCGGAAGCCAGACATTCATCCCGCTGCGCCCGTGCGCCACAACTCCCCGGTCCCGCAGCGCCCGGACGAGCGCCTCACGGCGGTGCCCGTACGAGCCGGCGACCGCCGCCGCGTCCACCGCGCCGGTCCGCCAGAGGTGCGCCACGGCCCGCTGCAGGACATGACTGACCCAGCCCGGCCCCAGGCGCTGCCGTCCGCGCACCCGGTCCACGGTGACGGCGTCGCCGGTGAGCACCGCGAGCCGCAGATCCGGCCCGTACGCCTTCGCGACGGAGCGCACGAGTGCCCAGTGGTCGGTGCCCCCGGCGAGGGGGTGCAGGGGGAGGTCGACGATGCCGTGGCCGTGGTCGTCCTCGATGAGCAGCACATGCGGGTGGTCGGCGAGCACGGCCCGCAGCTCGCGGGCGCGCGCCTCGCTGACGGCCGCGCCGGTGGGATTCTGCGCCCGGTCGGTGACGACCAGGGCCCGGGCGCCCTGCCGGAGCGCCCGGTCGGTGTCCTCGGGCAGCGGCCCGTCGTCGTCGAGCGCGACGGGGACCGCGCGCAGACCGAGCGCGGAGATCAGGTCGAGGAGGCTGCCCCAGCCGGGGTCCTCGACCGCCACCTCGTCCCCCGGCCGCAGATGGGCGCTCAGCACGCGCTCGATGGCGTCCAGCGACCCGGAGGTGACGGCCAGTGGCCCGGCCGGGACGCGGTCCGCGTCGAAGGCGGCGCGGGCCATCCGCTCCAACTCCGAGTCGACGGCGGACGAGCCGTAGAGCACCGGGCCCTCGGCGGCCCGGGAGGCGGCCTCGGCGAGCGCCCGGCCGAGCGGGGGCAGCAGCGCCGGGTCGGGGTTGCCGGTCGAGACGTCGCGCACGCCTTCGGGCGCCTCCACGCGGATCAGCTCGCGGTGCGTATTGGCCGGGCGGTGCCGCACCCGGCTGCCCCGGCGGCCCGATGTCTCGATCACCCCCCGCTCGCGCAGGATGCGGTAGGCGGCGGCGACCGTATTGGGATTGACCCCCAGCTCGACCGCCAACTCCCGCATGGGTGGCAGCAGTTCGCCCGGCGCGAGCTTGCCCGATCCGACGGCACGCTCCACATTCGCCGAGATGTCCGCTGCGCGACGGCCTTCGATCCGATAGTCTCCTAGCACAAAGCCAAGTATGCACTAGTGCAATGGAGAGCGCAATGCCGGCACCCGTCGCCCCCGCCTCGCAGGAGCCGTCCGCGTACGAGCGGACCGAGCGGACCACTCCCACCCGCCACCGCGAGCGCGCCCACTACGACCGCGAGCTGGTCCACTCGATACTCGACGCGGGCTATGTCTGCCACCTCGGCTTTGTCCGCGACGGGGCGCCCGTCGTCCTCCCGACGCTCTACGGCCGCGTCGGGAGCCGGCTCTACGTGCACGGTTCGACCGGCTCCCGCCCGCTGCGCACCGCCGGGCAGAGCGATGTCGGCCTTCCCGTGTGCGTGACCGTCACCCATGTCGACGGGCTCGTGCTCGCCCGCTCCGCCTTCAGCCACACCCTCAACTACCGTTCCGTCGTGGTGCACGGCACGGCCCGGCCGGTGACGGACGAGGAAGAGATGAAGGCCGCCCTCGACGCCCTCGTGGACCAGGTGCTGCCGGGCCGCGCCGCCGACTCCCGGCCCGCGTCGCCCAAGGAACTGGCCGCGACGGCCGTGCTGGGCATCGATCTGACCGAGGTGTCCGCCAAGGTCCGCGACGCCGGGCCGGTGGACTCCGAGGCGGATGTCGCCCTCCCCTTCTGGAGCGGCGTCGTCCCCCTCACCACCGGCTACGGTGCCCCGGTCCCCGCGGACGACCTCGCGCCGGGCATCCCCGTCCCCGGCTATCTCACCGCTCGTTGAGCGGCCCCCCGGCCGCGGGGGCGGCCGTGCCGCGCGCCTCGACGACGGCCAGCGCCGCCACCGCGCACAGGAGTACCGCCGTGCCCACCACGGTCGCGGCGGTGAGGTGCTCACCGAGCAGGGCAACGGCGATGACCGCGGCCGTGACCGGTTCGATGAGCGTGATCACCGCGACCGTCGTGCCGCGCACCACCAGCAGCCCGGCGAAGAACAGGCCGTAGGCGAGCGCCGTCGGCACGGTCACCAGATATCCCATCAGCCACAAGGTGCGGCCCAGTTCACGCGCGTGCGGCCACAGCCCCTCGGCGGCCGCGAGCGGCAGCAGACAGACCGTGCCGACGGCGAAGGACGTCAGCGTCGTGGTGAACGGGTCGGCGCCCGCGCCCCGCCGGCCCAGGAACCGCGTGGTGAGGGTGACCAGCGCGTATCCAGCGGCGGACAGCAGCCCGAGGGCCACACCCGCCGGCCGCACCGCGCCCGTGCCGTCGCTGCCCAGCATCAGCACGGCCAGCCCGAGGAGCGCGCCGCACACGGCCACCCGGCCGCCCGCGCCGAGCCGTTCGCCCATCAGCAGTCTGCCGCCGAGCGCCACCAGCACGGGCGCGGCCCCCAGGGTGACGACGGTGCCGACCGCGATCCCCGTCGCGTCCACCGCCCCGAAGTAGGCGGTCTGGAAGACGGTGAGCCCCACGCCGGTGACCAGCGTCCGGACCACCCGGCGCCGCCTCGGCTCATGCGCCCGCACGGGGCGCACCCGCGCCCGGCGCGAGCGCACGGCCCATGCGGCGAGCAGGAGGACGAGGCCCCCGGCCGTGCGCCAGAAAGTGAGCGCGACGGGACCGAGCCCGCTGCTGTCGAAGGCCAGGGCGGCGGTCGCGCCCGTGGTGCCCCAGGAGGCGGCCGCGAGGGCCACGTAGAGCAGTCCGCGCCCGACGGAGGGCCCGGACGCCAACGGCCGGTCGCCCGGGGGCAGCACGGAGGAGGCGCCCGTCGCAGGGCAGGGGGAAAGGGTGGAGCGTGGCATGACTGTTCTCCCGCGGAAGACAAGAGGTGATCGCGTGGTCCCCTGTGCGGGCAGCGGCGATCCGCCCGGGGCATCGCCCCGAGCCCGGTCCTCCGGGAGCGGCCGCCCGCGCTACGCGGCGGGAGGCGGCAGAACAGTCATCGGCATGATCAGCACACTAAGCCGGACGGGACTCCCGCGACAACTCCCCCTCGGCACCGACCGGAGCGCCTCCGCCGCCGGCCACCGGAGCGGCCGGGGCCGCCTTGGGCGTGGAGGTCTGTGCGATGAAGGCGCCCAGCAGCACCACGGCGCCGCCCACGATCTGCGGCGTGGACAGGTGCTCGCCGAGCAGCACCCAGGCCAGCACGGTGGCGACGACCGCCTCCAGACAGGCGACCACCCCGGCGACCTGCGGCGAGAGGCGGCGCACGGAAAGCACCCCGGTGAGGTACGCGGCCACGGTCGCGACCAGCACGATCCAGGCGAGCAGCAGGGCGGCCGGCACGGCCGCACCGGCCAGCTCGGCCCGTCCGGTGAGCACCTGCCAGTCCATGGTCCAGGGGCTCGCGACCACCGTCAGGAGCCCGGCGCCGACGAGCAGCCCGTAGGCGACGACCCCGACCGGGTCGACGGGCTCGTCACCGTCGCCGCCGTGATCGGACAGGACGAAGTAGCCGACCTGGCAGCAGGCCGCACCGAGGGCCAGCAGCAGGCCCACGGCGTCGAAGCCGAGCCCGGCCCACACCTCCACGACGCAGGCGAGACCGGCGACGGCGAGCACGACGCCCACGGCGGCGGCCCGGCTGACGGAACGTCGCTGGACGAACCGCACCCAGCCGAGCAGCAGGGCGGGGCCGAGGTACTCGACCAGCAGGGCCACCCCGACGGGGATCCGGGCGATGGCCGCGAAGTAACAGGCCTGCACACCCGCGACGGCGAGCAGCCCGAAGCCCGCGAGGAGCGCGGGCCGGCGCATCACCAGGGCGCGGTGCCGCCACGCGACGGGCAGCAGCACCAGCGCCGCCCCGGCCACCCGGAGCCACACCACGTGGAGCGGGTCCAGGCCCGCCTCGATCAGGGGTTTGGCGGCGACGCCGGAGCCGCCGAACGCGAGCGCGGACACCAGAGCGGGCCCGAGGCCCGCGACCCTGCCCGTGCTCTTGTGTGGAGACGATTGCATCGCTGCATCATGGCAGCCGATGTCAGGAGCGTCACCCCTTTGGCTCCTGGCGAATGCGCTACCGCTCCAGACCGAAGAGGTTGTCGAGGCGCGTGGTGAGGGCGTCGGGGTCGACGCCGGCCCGGCGCAGCACATGGACGGCCCGGCACCGGCGGTCGCGGGTCAGGGCCGCCAGCAGATCGAGCCCTTCCACCCGGTCCGCTCCCCGCGCGCGGGCGCGGGCCCGCGCGCCCTCCATCGCGGTGGCGGCGGCGGGCGACCAGCGGGGCACGCCCCCGTCACCGGTCGCGGGCGGCAGACAGGTGCCCTCGACGGTGCCGCGCCAGCGCAGTCCGTAGCCGATGGTGCGCTGGACGAGGTAGCCGAGCAGCCGCGCGACCTGGGCCGGTCCGCCGTCGAAGGCGCGGGACACCGTGGGATCGGCTTCCAGCAGGGTGTGCAGCAGATGCGCGGTGTCGACCTGCCGGTCGCCGTCGCGCTGGGCGCGCCGGCGCGCCCTCACGACCGCGAAGGCCAACTGCGCGCTGAGCGGGCCTTCGCTCGCGGCGTCGACCGATCCGGTGTCAGGCGTACGGCTTTGCACCCTCCCACCCCATCAGTCCCGGCCTGACGGAGCATCCCCGGAAGGGAGCATTCCCGCATCCGACGCCAGTTGGGTACGGACGATCAGGCTCTCATCCTTGAGGAGGAGGGGGCCGGATCCCGTCTCGGGGGCGTGCAGCATTGGTCCGCACGCCGCGTACACACCGGCACATCGTCACGCCGCGCACCCCCTTCGCTCCGCCCCCTTCGCTCCGCCCCCTTCGCTCCGCCCCCGTCATCGGACGACCGCGCGCGGCTGCCGCGCCGGGACTGCCGGGTGGCATTCAGGTGACGTGCAGCGTGGCCCGCCGCTCCCCGGCCGTGAAGGTGTACTCCCCGCGCTCGACGCGCGGCGTCCCCGAGCCGTCGAGGTCGCCCGGCGTCACCGCGAGAACCCGTGCCGGGACCGTGAGCCGGACGGTCCGCGCCTCACCCGCCGCCAGCCACACCTTGGTGAAGGCCACCAGCCTGCGCGGCGGGGCCAGCACCCTACTGACCGGCCGGGAGACGTAGACGGGCACGACCGTCTCCCCGTCGCGGGCGCCGGTGTTGCGTACCCGCACGCTCACCCGCACGTCCGCACCGGCCGGCACCGAGGAGGAGCCGAGCGCGATCGCGTCGAAGTCGTAGCCGGTGTAGGAGAGCCCGGCGCCGAAGTCGTACGCGACGTCGTGCGCGGATTCGGCTCCCGCGTTGGTCCCGGGCAGTTGCTGGTGGTGCACCGGCTCGTTCCCGGTCCTCCTGGGCCAGGACACCGGCAGCCGTCCGCCCGGGTTCGCCTTGCCGAACAGCACGTCCGCGACCGCGTGCCCGCCCTCGGTGCCCGGCAGCCAGGACATCAGCAGCCCTTCGGTCCCCGCCGCGTCCCCCAGCGCGAGCGGCCTTCCGGCGATCATCACCACCACGACCGGCCGGCCGCTCGCCTTCAGAGACTTCACCAGCGCCTGCTGGTCCGCCGCGAGTTCGGGGCGGGGGCTGTCGGCCTCGCCTTCCGCCGCCGCCTTCTCGCCGACCACCACGACCGTCACATCGGCGGTCCTGGCCTGCGCCGCGGCGTCGGCCGCGTCCTTCGGACGCACGATCCGGGTGCCCGCGGGTGCCGCGCGCCGGATGCCGTCGAGCACGGTCGTACCCGGCAGCCGCACCCCGTCGGGCACCCGCTGCCAGCCGACGGTCCAGCCCCCGGCCTGGCTGTCGATGTCGTCCGCGTGGTCCCCCGCGACGACGATCTTCCTCGCCGCCGGGCCGAGGGGCAGGGTGTTCTTCTCGTTGCGCAGCAGCACCTGCGACGCGGTGGCGGCGCGCCGGGCGAGGTCCCGGTCGGCGCCGAGCACCGCCGCGTCGGCCCGGTCCGCGTCGACGTACGGGTGCTCGAAGAGCCCGAGGTCGAACTTGAGCCGCAACACCCGCCCGGCCGCCTCGTCGATCCGCGCCCGGCTGACCAGCCCGCGCCGTACCGCCGCCCGTAGCCCCTCGGTGAACAGGCGCGCCTCGTGGGGCTCCATCGTCATGTCGACGCCGGCGTTGACCGCGAGCGCGATGGCTCCCGGGTAGTCGGCCGCCACCTTGTACCGGGTGTGCAGCGCGCGGACGTCCTCCCAGTCGCTGACCACCACGCCGGTGAACCCCCAGTGCTTCCGCAGCACCTTGGTGAGCAGGTAGGGGGAGGTGGTGGCCGGTACGCCGTTGAGGGCGCCGGAATTGACCATGACGCTCTTCGCCCCGGCCTCGACCGCCGTGCGGTACGGGGGGAGGAGGGTGTCCTGGAGGTAGCGCGCGGAGACGTCGGCGGGCACCCGGTCGTGCCCGTTGGCCGGTTCGGAGTAGCCGCCGAAGTGCTTGACCGTCGCCGCCACCCGCTTGGCGCCCCGCGCCCGCTCGGTTCCTCGCACGTGGGCGGCGGCCAGCGTTCCGGCGAGCAGGGGGTCCTCGCCGTAGGTCTCGTAGTAGCGGCCCCAGCGCTGGTCGCGGGCGAGGTCGGCGACGGGCGCGAAGTTCCAGTCGATGCCGGTGGCGGCGACGGCCCGGGCGGTCCCGGCGGCGACGGCCTCGGCGGCCCTGGGATCCCAGGTGGCGCCGAGGCCGATCTGATGGGGGAAGACGGTGGCACCGAGGACGTTGTTGTGGCCATGGACCGCGTCGACCCCGTACAGCACCGGGATGTGCAGCCTGGTCCTCTCCACGGCGTACCGCTGCACCGCGTTGACCATGCGGGCCCAGTCGCCCGGTGTGTTCCTCGGCGGCCCCATGCCGCCACCGGAGAGCACCGACCCGGTGGCGTGGTCGCCGAGCACGGTCTTCATGCAGCTCTCGACGAGTTCGCCGCCGCCGGCTCGGCAGTCGCCCTGCATCCGGGCCACGGCGATCTGGTCCATCTGCCCGATCTTCTCGTCGAGCGTCATCCGGTCCAGCAGATCCCGTACCCGCCGTTCCGGAGCGGCGCGAGCGTCCCTGTAGAGCGGCCCGGCCTCGCCCGAGGAGGCCGCGGGCCCCGCGGGGACGGCCCCGACGGCGGCCGCGCAGGCGGTAACGGCGGCGAGCGCGGAGGTGGGGTACCGCCATCGCGACGCACGGCACCGACCACGCGCGCGGGTCCGGCGGATTCCGCGATTCCCACGGGGACGCAAAGACATGGCGGCACTCCGTTTCTGTCGGATGCCGGAGGAGTCTTTCCGCGCCCTGAGGCACCGTCAAGGCACGACACTCTCCCCGAACCGGGCCACATTTTCCGGATTGGCCGTGTCGTAGCAGGTCATTGGCCCTCTACGGTCCGGTCATGCGGATACGAATCGTCGACGCCTTCACCGACCGCCCCTTCGCCGGCAACCCGGCCGGGGTCCTGCTCCTCGACTCGGGCACCTTCCCCGACGACGACCGGCTCCAGCGGATCGCCGCCGAGGTCAACCTCTCCGAGACCGCGTTCGCGCACCGGCTGCCCCAGGACGCCGCCGCCGACTGGGCGCTGCGCTGGTTCACCCCCACCACCGAGGTCGACATGTGCGGGCACGCCACGCTCGCCACCGCGCACGTCCTGCACAGCACGGGCACCGCCACCGGCACCGTGCGCTTCTCCGCCCGCTGCGGCATCCTCACCGCGACCGCGCACGAGGACGGCTCGATCACCCTGGACTTCCCGACGTCGCCGCTCACCCCGGCCACCGTCGCCGACGGTGTCGCCGCCGCACTCGGCGCCGAGCCGCTCTCCGTGCTGGACACCGGAGAGCACATCGGCGACCTCCTGGTGGAGCTGGCCGACGAGAAGACCGTACGGGGCCTGTCCCCCGATGTCCGGGCGCTCGCCCGGCACTCCCGCCGGGGCATCATCGCCACCGCCGCGGCCGAGGACCCCGCACGCGGCTACGACTACGTCTCGCGCTGCTTCTTTCCCAACGTCGGCATCGACGAGGACCCTGTGACCGGCAGCGCGCACACCGCCCTGGCCCCCTTCTGGTCCGCGCGCCTGGGCCGCGACGACCTGACGGGACTCCAGGCGTCCGCCCGCTCCGGGCTCGTACGGACCTCCGTGCGCGGCGACCGCACGCTGCTGACCGGCACCGCCGTCACCGTCATCGACGGGGAACTGCTCGCGTAACGGGGTCGCCCGCCTCCGCCCACGGCCCCCGGGACCGGTCCGGTCAGGCCGTGGGCAGCCAGCCCACCTTGCCGGCGAGCAGCGCGTAGCCGACGAAGGCCACGATGTCGATCAGCGCGTGCGCGGCGACCAGCGGCCCGACGCGCCCCCACCGCCGGTAGAGCAGGACGAAGACGACGCCCATGGCCATGTTGCCAAGGAGACCGCCGATGCCCTGATAGAGGTGGTACGAGCCGCGCAGCACGGAGCTGGCGGCCAGGGCCGCCATCGGCGTCCAGCCCAGCTGCCCGAGTCGGCGCAGCAGGTAGCCGACCACGACGACCTCCTCCAGCACCGCGTTCTGCACGGCGGAGGCGATCAGGACCGGCAGCTTCCACCAGACGTCGGGCAGCGCCTCGGGCACCACGGTCAGGTTGAACCCCGCCGCGCGGGCACCCAGGTAGAAGAGCAGTCCGGTGCCGCCGATGGCCGCGGCGAGGGCCGTTCCCCACGTCAGGTCGAAAGCCGGCCGCAGCCGGTCGAAGCCGATGGCACGCAGTCCCGCACCCTCGCGCAGCAGCAGATGGGCGACGAGGAGGACGGGCACCAGCGCGGTCGTGATGCCGAAGACCTGCCACGCGAGATCCAGCCACGGCCGGCCGGGGGCGTGGCTCGCGTTGAGGGTGGCGGCCTGGTCGCTCAGCCCGCCGGGGCGGGTGGCCGCGCCGACAAAGCTGATCAGCGACGAGACGCCGCTGGCCCCGAGCGACAGCGCCAGGACGAGCAGCAGCTCGACGCGCAGCGTCCGCCGCGACAGCCCCCCGCCGAGGGCCTCCGCCGCTCCGGGCGACGAGCCCCGGAGAACGCCGGAAAGGCCGCCGGGCGGAGCGTCCGCCTCGTCGCGCGCACCTCGTCGCACACCTGCCTCCACTTCCTCCCGCCCTCACACCCGCGGAGAGGAGCGTCGCCCATGGTCGGCACCAGCTTGCCCGACGACCTCGCGCCCGCCAAACGGCGGACGGTCCGGGGCCCCGGGTCAGGCTCCGACGCCGACGGGCCAGGTGTGCACCGGCTCGCCCGTCAGCATGAGCTCGCGGTAGCGCCGGGTGGTGGCGGCCAGCGCCCGGTCCCGGTCCATGCCCGCGTCCCGGGCCCGGTGATAGGTGTCGGCCTGCCAGGACGCCCCGTTCACCCGGCGCCGGCAGCGCTGCTCGACGATGCCGAGGTAGCGGTCGCGGTCGGCGGGCTCCACACCCCACGCGTCGAGCCCCGCGGCGGCCAGCGGAAGCAGTTCCTCCTGTACGAGCCGTACGGCCGGCACCCGGGTCAGGGTGCCGTTGCGCCCGGCCTTGGGCCAACGCAGGGTGGCGTCGATGCCGTCCCGGCAGGCCGCGTCGAAATTGTCCCCGGCGACGGCGAACGGCAGCCGCGTCCACACCGGCCGTCCCTCCTCCGCTAGCGCCCTGACCAGCCCGTAGTAGAAGGCGGCGTTGGCGATGGTGTCGGGGACGGTGGGGCCCGCGGGCAGGACGCGGTTCTCCACCCGTAAGTGCGGGACGCCGTCCGCGATGCCGTAGACGGGCCGGTTCCAGCGGTAGACGGTCCCGTTGTGCAGGACGAGTTCGTGCAGCCCGGGCACTCCTCCCTCGTTCAGCACCCGGATCGGGTCCTCGTCGGCGGAGATGGGCAGCAGCGGCGGGAAGAAGCGGAGGTTCTCCTCGAAGAGTTCGTAGACCGACTCGATCCAGCGCTCCCCGAACCAGGTCCGCGGCCGTACGCCCTGCGCCTGGAGTTCGGGCGGCCGGGTGTCGGTGGACTGCACGAACAGCGGCGGGCGGGACTCGCGCCACAGTTCCCTGCCGAAGAGGAAGGGGGAGTTGGCGCCGACGGCGATCTGCGCGGCGGCGACGGCCTGCGCCGCGTTCCACACGGCGGCGAACCGGCTCGGGGTCACCTGGAGGTGCAACTGGACGGACGTGCACGCCGCCTCGGGCGTGATCGACTTCGCGGTGCAGGCCAGCCGCTCGACGCCGTCGATGTCGATGGTGAAATCCTCGCCGCGCGCGGCCACGATCGTGTCGTTGAGCAGGGTGTACCGATCGGCCTCGGAGAGGTTGGCGGAGACCAGGTCCTCCGGGGTGAGGGTCGGCAGAATACCGATCATCACGATCCGGGAATCGACTTCCCCGGCCTTGCGGTCGGCGTAGGAAAGACCTGTGCGCAACTCCTCGGCGAGCTGGTCCAGGACGCGCCCGGACAGCCGGTGCGGCACGATATTCACTTCGAGGTTGAACCGCCCCAGTTCGGTCTGGAAATCACGGCTCGCAATACGCTCCAGCACCTTCGCGTTCATCATGCTCGGCATCCCGTCGGGACCCGCGAGATTCAGCTCGATCTCCACACCCATGAGATTCCTGGGGCGGTCGAACCGCTTCTCCTCCAGCAGCCTCCCGAGCCCGCACAGACACTGCCGGAGCTTGTCCCGGTACCGCTGCCGGTCAGCGAGGTCGAACCCCTCGGCCACGACCTTCTCACCCATCGACGGGTCCCTCCTCACGTGGGTCGCCCGCGGCGCCAGGCGCTCGTGTCAGCATCGATGATGCCCAGGCAATGTGATCGATAACGCCATGCCGGTGCCACATACCCGGTAGGCTCGGGCCGAAGCGCACTCCGGCACATTCCGTCGGCATGACGCGACACCCCGGGCATATCGCATTGCGCTGGTGATAAACACCGACGAGATTCGGCCGACCGTATCCGGGGCAGATTCCGAGGTCACGAGAGCGGGCCGGGAACAAATTCACCGAAATCACCCCGGAACCGGGCCCGGATTTCCCCTTGCCGGAAATACTCGCGACCGCTAGCGGAAACACCCCGTGAACATGTGTCGTATAAACTCCATGAACAAGGCAGAGAGTAGGCGCCCTGGCAGTCGGTCCCGGCCCCCCTCTGACCCTGCACACCGACAGCGTCGTCAGCACCTGCCCAGCATCACCGTGTCTCCGAAGTGAGAGGCGACCCGCCATGCCCCTGCATGTCCCCCCTGCCCCCGCGCCTGCCCTCCGCTCGGTCCTGACGGCCCTCGGTTCCCCGACCGCGGTCCGTGAGGCACGCACCCCTTCCCTCAAGTCCGCCCAAGGCCCCCTCACCGCCGAACTCCCGCTGCCCGTCCACGTCCTGGAGCACGTGACCGCCCGGAGCGGCGCGCCGCGCACCCGGCTCACCGGCTGGCGCTTTCTGATCAAGGGAGGTGAGCGGGCGGTGGCCGCGGGCGAGACGACGCTGACCGCCGACGGCTGGGTGTTCTCGTACTTCTTCGAAGGGCCGTACGTCGCCTCCACCGAACTGGCCCTGCGACAGGCCGAGTCGATGGCCACGCCGTATCAGCCGCGGTTGCTGTCCGTACCCGAGCTCTACATGCTCACCCTCTGGCTGCATGCCGACATCACCGCCGACGCCTCGTCGGGCGTCCCGGGCCCGGGTGATCTGCTGGTGCCGCTCGCTCCCGCCCCGCCCGGAATAGCCGCCCACCGTCCGCACCGGGTCGCCGATCTGCTGACCGTCCTCACCCACCGGCTCGCCCCCGCCCCACGTCTGAAGAACCCGGCGGCTTGACGCAGGGTCGACCGGCCGGGCAGGCATTCGAACCAACCGTCCCGCTACGAACACCGAGCGCCCCGCGACCCGCCGGTCGCGGGGCGCTTCAGTGCCCTCACCCTTCAGGCTTAGCCCACATTGACTACCCCGAACCCCCCAAAGGGGCCGTCTTGTTGGCAGCAACCGCCCGCACGGGTGATGCGTCTCCTCCCTGTGAGGAGAGCTGCCGGGAAATCCCTGCGGAATCACGCCCGTAGGGCAACACTGGGAGCGACCGAACGATTCACAAACGGGGGGCGGCATGACCACCGCATCGAGCCGCAGGACACAGACCACACCGCAGCGAAAGAATGCTTCCATGTGCCAGCACCAGCCCGCATGCCCGTCAGCCGACTCCACCGACCGGGAAGCCGCCCATCTCGTGGCGCACTACCCGGAGCAGGGGTGGAGCCTGCTGTGCAACGGGGTCCTGTTCTTCGAGGACACCGGTGAGCTGCTGCCGGACGGTCAGATCATCGCACCGCACCGGCCGCTGGGCACCGAGCACGTGGTGACCGCTGCCTAGTGCCGGCACCGCACAGCGCGAAAAAACCGCATACGGACACCGCATGCAGAAGGGGCCGGCCCGGCGCAATCGCCGAACCGGCCCCGACGTGTGTCAGCCCCGGGGATTCAATCCCCCGGCCCGTCAGCCGTCGTACTCGTCCATCGGGGGGCACGAGCAGACAAGGTTACGGTCGCCGTACGCGCCGTCGACGCGACGCACCGGCGGCCAGTACTTGTCGGCGGCGGACACCCCGGACGGGAAGACGGCCACCTCACGGCTGTACGGGTGCTCCCAGTCGCCGGCCACACAGGCGGCGGTGTGCGGGGCGTTCCGCAGGGCGTTGTCGTCCTTGTCCCACTCGCCCGAGCCGACCTTCTCGATCTCGGCACGGATCGCGATCATCGCCTCACAGAAACGATCCAGCTCGGCGAGGTCCTCGCTCTCCGTGGGCTCGATCATCAAGGTGCCGGCCACCGGGAAGGACATCGTCGGCGCGTGGAAGCCGTAGTCGATCAGGCGCTTGGCGACATCGTCGACGCTGACGCCGGTCGCCTTGGTCAGCGGCCGCAGATCCACGATGCACTCGTGCGCGACCAGGCCGTTCGGACCGGTGTAGAGCACGGGGAAGTGTGGCTCCAGGCGCTTGGCGATGTAGTTGGCGCCGAGCACCGCGACCTGCGTGGCGCGCTTGAGGCCCTCGCCGCCCATCAGCCGGACGTACGCCCAGGAGATCGGCAGGATGCCGGCGGAGCCCCAGGGGGCCGCCGAGATCGGTCCGACGCCGGTCGCCGGGCCCGCGGTGGGCTGCAGCGGGTGGTTGGGCAGGTAGGGGGCGAGGTGGGCGCGGACGGCGACCGGACCGACGCCCGGGCCACCGCCGCCGTGCGGGATGCAGAAGGTCTTGTGCAGGTTCAGGTGCGAGACGTCGCCGCCGAACTCGCCCGGCTTGGCCACGCCGACCAGGGCGTTGAGGTTCGCGCCGTCGACGTACACCTGGCCGCCCGCCGCGTGGACCTCCGCGCAGATGTCGGCGACGTGCTCCTCGAAGACACCGTGCGTGGACGGGTAGGTGATCATCAGCACGGACAGCTCGTCGCGGTACTGCCCGATCTTGGCGCGCAGGTCCTCGACGTCGACCTCGCCGTCGTCGGCGGTCTTGACGACGACGACCTTCATGCCGGCCATCACGGCGCTCGCGGCGTTGGTGCCGTGGGCGGAGGACGGGATCAGGCAGACGGTGCGCCCCTCGTCGCCGTTGGCACGGTGGTACGCCCGCACCGCCAGCAGACCCGCGAGCTCACCCTGCGAGCCCGCGTTCGGCTGGATGGACACCTTGTCGTAGCCGGTGACCTCCGCGAGCCGCTCCTCGAGCTCGGTGATGAGCGTGAGATAGCCACCCGCCTGCTCGACCGGCGCGAAGGGGTGCAGCGCACCGAACTCGGGCCAGGTGACCGGCTCCATCTCGGTGGTCGCGTTGAGCTTCATGGTGCACGAGCCGAGCGGGATCATGCCGCGGTCCAGGGCGTAGTCCCGGTCGGCGAGCCGGCGCAGGTAGCGCAGCATCGCGGTCTCGGAACGGTGCTGGTGGAAGACCGGGTGGGTGAGGTATTCGTCGGTGCGCAGCAGCCCCTCGGGGAGCGCCTCGGCGACCTGGGCGTCGAGCGCCTCGATGTCGGCGTCCACCTCGAAGGCGGACCACACCGACGCGACCTGGACACGCGTGGTGGTCTCGTCGCAGGCGATGCCGACCTGGTCGGCGTCGACCAGGCGCAGGTTGACGCCCCGCTCGCGGGCGGCGGCGACGACCTCGGCCGCCCGGCCGGGCACCCGCGCGGTGAGGGTGTCGAAGTACGCGCCGTGCACGACCTCGACGCCGCCGGCGCGCAGGCCCTCGGCGAGCAGCGTGGCGTAGCGGTGCGTACGCCGCGCGATGCCGGCGAGGCCGTCCGGGCCGTGGTAGACCGCGTACATCCCGGCCATGACGGCGAGCAGGACCTGCGCGGTACAGATGTTGCTGGTGGCCTTCTCGCGGCGGATGTGCTGCTCGCGGGTCTGGAGGGCCAGGCGGTAGGCCTTGTTGCCGTCCGCGTCCACGGAGACGCCGACGAGACGGCCGGGGAGGCTGCGGGCGAACTTCTCGCGCACGGCCATGAACCCGGCGTGCGGACCGCCGAAGCCCATGGGCACGCCGAAGCGCTGGGTGGTGCCGACCGCGATGTCCGCGCCCAGCTCGCCGGGCGAGGTGAGCAGGGTCAGCGCGAGCAGATCGGCGGCGACGGTGACGATCGCGCCCAGCTCGTGGGCCCGCTCGATGACCGGGCGCGGGTCGCGCACGGCACCGGAGGCGCCGGGGTACTGCAGGAGGACACCGAAGACGCCGCGCTCGGCGATGTCGTCGGGGATGCCCTGGGAGAGGTCGGCGACGACGACCTCGACGCCGGTCGGTTCGGCGCGGGTGCGTATCACCGCGACGGTCTGCGGCAGCGCGTCGGCGTCGATGAGGAAGACGCCGTCCTTGACCTTGCCCACGCGCCGGGACAGCGACATGGCCTCGGCCGCGGCGGTGCCCTCGTCGAGCAGGGAGGCGCCGGAGGTGGGCAGCCCGGTCAGATCGGCGACGACGGTCTGGAAGTTGAGGAGCGCCTCCAGCCGGCCCTGGGAGATCTCCGGCTGGTAGGGCGTGTACGCCGTGTACCAGGCGGGGTTCTCCATGACGTTGCGCAGGATCACCGGCGGGGTGAAGGTGCCGTGGTATCCGAGCCCGATCATCGGGGCGAGGACCTCGTTGCGGTCCGCGAGCGTGCGCAGCTCGGCGAGGACCTCGGCCTCGCTGCGGGCGTCGGGCAGCCGGAGCGCCTCGGTGCTCTTGATCACGGCCGGTACGGCGGCGGCGGTGAGCTCGTCGAGCGAGCCGAACCCTACCTGGGCGAGCATCTTCGCCTGGGCCGCGCTGTCGGGCCCCACGTGGCGGTGCTCGAACGGCGTGCCACGCTCCAGGTCGGAAAGGGAGATGCGGTGGGCTGTCATCTGCGGAGGCCTCCTGGTCGTTGCGACCTGCGAGGGGTACCACGGCGCGGGTACCCGGACGGCCTCCCCCTCTGTCATCTCAACCTGAGAGCTTCACCGGGCCGCACGGGGCGGTCCGGCTTTCACCGTCGGTGAGGAGGGGCTTCGTCGCGCTGTACCCGACCCGGCCCGCCCTGCTTTCCAGAGTGACCTCGTCCGCGCGGTACGTGTGCCTGAGAGATTCCGGGGAGGATTTGCTCCTTCGGCGCCCCCGTCGAACCCGTCAAAGGATCTCGGAGGACTCTCCCGCGTGGGGTCTGCAGCCACTGTCAGCCTACCAGCGCGGGTCCAAGCGGATCCCTCGAGTGGCCGGTTCCCGCTTTGTGCCTTTTCGTGGTCCTCAGGGCTTCTCTGTGCTTCTCTGTGCTTTCCCGGGGGCCTCGGAGGTCGCTGGAGTTCCGGAGGGCAGGCGCGACCACGGGAGGAACCGTGCAGACCGATATCGATCCGCGGAGTCTCATCGGCCGCAAGGCGTTCGACCGCAATGGCGCGAAGATCGGCACCGTGGACGAGGTGTACCTCGACGACGCGACCGGGGAACCGGAGTGGGCGGCGGTGCGCACCGGGCTGTTCAGCCGGGACGCGTTCGTGCCGCTGGAACCGAGCCGGGTCGAGGACGACGCCCTGCGCATCCCCTATGACCGGGAGCTCATCAAGGACGCCCCGGACTTCGGGGTCGGCCGCCACCTGTCCCCCGAACAGGAACTGCAGCTCTACCACCACTACGGGCTCGACCTCCCCCCGCCGGATGCCGGGACCGCCCCTCGGCCCGGCGCTCAGCCGGACACACCACCGGCCAGCGGCTGACCGTCAGCCCGGGCCCCGGGCCCGACGTCCGACTCGGACGGCTCGGACGGCTCGGACGGCTCGGACGGCTCGGACGGCTCGGACGGCTCAGGATCAGGCGCAGCCGACTCCGACGGCGCAGCCGGGTCCCTTGGCTCCGGCGACTCCGCCCGCTGCTCCCACGCGGCTCTGATCAGCGGCAGCGGCTCCCCCGGCTCGAGCGCGGGGTCGTCCACAGCGAACGTCCGCACCCGGCCGGGTGCGGACCACGGTTGCTCGAAGCGCACAGTGACCCGGCCGACCCCGCTGCCCTGGATCCAGCCGGCCCCGTACTCGGTGTGCCGGATGTCCAGCCCGGGCACCCAGCGCCGCGGCCGTCGCCCGGCCGCCTCCTGTGGGGCCGGCTCCCCCTCCGCCTCGGCGGTCGGTGGTCTTTCCGCGACAGCGGCGGCCTCGGCCGTAGCTGCCGCCTGGGCGAAGAGGTCCTCCTGGGTGTAGTCGGCGAGCCCGGTGACGCCGACCCCCAGCAACCGCACTCCCGCCGTGGTGTCCACGCCGTCCAGCAGCCGCCGCACGGCCTCGCGCACCACCCCGAGGTCGTCCGTCGGCCCGCGCAGCGTCTCCGAGCGCGTCAGCGTCGAGAAGTCGTAGCTCCGCACCTTGATCACAACGGTGCGCCCGGACCGTCCCGCCGCCCGCAGCCGCTGCACACAGCGGTCGGCGAGCCGCGCCAGCTCCAGCTCCACGCGCGTGCGGTCGGTGAGATCCTCCTCGAAGGTGTCCTCCACGGACACCGACTTGGCGTCCCGCTCGGCCACCACGGGGCGGGTGTCGCGGGCGGTCGCCAGGGCGTACAGCCCCGCGCCGTGTGCCTTGCCCAGCAGCCGCACCAGCTCCGCCTCACCCGCCTCGGCCGTATCGCCCACCGTCGTGAGCCCGGCCCGTCGCAGCGTCTCGGCCGTGGCCGGTCCGACGCCGGGAATGGCCCGCACCGACATCGGGGCCAACAGCTCCAGCTCGGTGCCCGGCTCGATGACGACGAGACCGTCGGGCTTGGCCTGCTCGGAGGCGATCTTCGCGAGCATCTTGGAGCCGGCGAGCCCCACCGACCCGCTGAGCCCCGTGGCCTGTCGGATGTCCCGTCGCAGCCGCTCCCCCACCGCCCGCACGACCGCCGAGGAGGGCTCGACGCCGCCGGCCTCCAGATCCACGAACGCCTCGTCCAGGCTCAGCGGCTCCACCAGCGGGGACAGCTCCCCGAGCAATCCCATGACCACCTCGCTCACCTCGCGGTAGAGCGTGAAGCGGGGAGCCAGATAGGCGGCATTGGGGCACAGCCGTCGCGCCTGGGCGGTCGCCATCGCGGAATGCACACCAAAGGCCCGTGCCTCGTAGGACGCGGTGGCCACGACGCCCCGGGCGCCGATCCCGCCGACCACCACGGGCTTCCCGCGCAGGCTGGGCTTGGCCGCCTGCTCCGCCGCGGCGTAGAACGCGTCCATGTCCAGGTGCAGGATGGTCGGTGCGGCTCTCACGTCTTCGATGCTGCCCTACACCACTGACAATCGCACGGACGTGCGATGGAACGCCCTCCCCTGGGCCGCCGGAAGGCCGGGCGGCGGGCCGCTCAGCCGACCCGGTTGCGCCGCCTCGCCAGCTCGTCCGCCGGGTTGTGGCCGATGAGCGTCTCGCCCGTGTCGACGCGCTCCCCGTGCAGCTTGGCCAGCGCGCTCTCCACGTCGCGCCACACCACCCCCACGGCGATCCCGAAGACGCCCTGCCCGCCCTGGAGGAGGTCGACGACCTCGTCGGGCGAGGTGCACTCGTAGACCGTGGCGCCGTCGCTCATCAGCGTCATCTGCGCCAGGTCGGCCATGCCCCGCGCCCGCAGATGCTGCACCGCGGTGCGGATGTTCTGCAGGGAGACCCCGGTGTCCAGCAGCCGCTTCACGATCTTGAGAACGACCACGTCCCGGAAGCTGTAGAGCCGCTGGCTGCCCGATCCGTAGGCGGGCCGCACGCTCGGCTCCACGAGCCCCGTCCGCGCCCAGTAGTCCAGCTGGCGATAGGTGATGCCCGCCGCCGCGCACGCCGTGGGACCGCGATACCCGACGTGGTCGTCCCCCGGCTCCTGCGGCGCGCCGACCGCCGCCGGAGCGCCATGACGGGGTCCGGGTTCGACCGTTCCCCCATGCAGCGGATACGGACCGCCGACCGCCGTACCGTCGCCCGTGCTTCTCACGCCGACCTCCGTCCTTGACCTGCCTTCTCGACGGTAGGCAGTCACCCGGGGTGCGTCAACGATCGCCACACTCGGCACGCCGAGTGATAATCACCCAGAGAGTGGTTTTACGTGTCCCAGCGCCGGGAAGGGCTACTCGAATGCGCCGCGGCCGCGCCTACGGGGACCGCGGGCGCGCCTCACTGGCTGTTGGTGCCGAAGTCCTCCGGCGAGATCTGGTCGAGGAACTCGCGGAACTTCTCCACCTCGTCCTCCTGCTCGTCCGGGATGGCGATTCCCGCGTCGTCCAGCACCCCGTCACTGCCGTAGATCGGCGTGCCCGTGCGCAGCGCCAGCGCTATGGCGTCGGACGGCCGGGCGCTGACCTCCACGCCGCTGGCGAAGACCAGCTCCGCGTAGAAGACCCCTTCGCGCAGGTCCGTGATGCGGACCTCCGTGAGCTGCTGCCCGACGGCGTCCAGCACGTCCTTGAAGAGGTCGTGGGTCAGCGGGCGGGCGGGGGCCATGCCCTGCTGGGCGAAGGCAATGGCCGTCGCCTCCCCCGGTCCGATCCAAATGGGGAGGTAGCGATCGCCTCCCACTTCACGCAGGAGCACGATCGGCTGGTTGGAGGGCATTTCCACCCGGACACCCACGACATCGAGCTCGTTCACACAGCAACCCTAGGACGTGCCCGGCAGGTTTGGGTAGTCGGGCCACCCTCCGGTCAGTACGGGCGCGGATTCAGGGCGCTGCGCACCAGGGCCGCATGGAGCCGTACGGACAGCGCGGCGAGCTCCCGCGCGGTGGCCTCGGCGTGCGCCCTGGTCTGCGGATTACGGTGCCGCCGCAGGGGTGCGACCACCTGTTCGACCAGTCCGGCCTCACGGTCGGCGGCGGCCTTCATGGCGCGAAGGTGCCGGGGTTCCAGGCCGAAACGGCCCAGATCCGCGACGAGCTTGGCCACCGCGACCGAATCGACGTCGAATCCGCCGTCCGGGTGGGCGCCGATCAGCCCGTACGACTCCCATTCCGCGAGCTCCGGCTCGGTCACGCCGGTGACGGCCAACAGCTCGGCACGGCCGATGCGCGTGGCCGCAGGCGGCTTGGAGACGGCCTCCACGGCCTCCGGACCGATGGGGGCCACCGGGACGTCGAGAGCATCCCTGGGCTGCCCCGGCGCGGGCAGCTGCACCCGCTCGCCCCGGGCCAGGGCGTCCAGCTGCTCCCGGATGACCTTGAGCGGAAGGTAGTGGTCACGCTGCATGCGCAGCACGAACCCCAGTCGCTCCACATCCTCCGCGCTGAATTTGCGGTAGCCGGACGGGGTGCGCTGCGGCTCCACCAGGCCCTCCGCCTCCAGAAAACGAATCTTGGAGATGGTGACCTCGGGAAACTCGTCCCGAAGCAGATTGAGCACCGTGCCGATGCTCACCAGCCGGCCGTCCGCGCCGGCGGCACCGGAGGATCCGGTACCGCCTGACGATGTTCGAAGCATGGCCTTCCCTCGCGGGGTCAGATGCCGCGCTGGCTGCCGTAGAAGACCAGACGGTACTTACCGATCTGCACCTCGTCGCCGTTCGACAGCGGAACCGTGTCGATGCGCTCCCGGTTGACGTACGTGCCGTTGAGGCTGCCGACGTCCGTGACGGTGAAACCGCCGTCCTGTCCTCTGCGGAACTCCACGTGCCGTCGCGAGACCGTGACGTCGTCGAGGAAGATGTCGCTCTGCGGGTGACGGCCCGCGGTGGTCACGTCGCCGTCCAGCAGGAAGCGGCTGCCCGAGTTCGGACCGCGCCTGACCACCAGCAGCGCCGAGCCCAGCGGCAGCGCGTCGACGGCCGCCTGGGCCTCCGGAGAGAGCGACGGGATCGGCGTCTGCCCGGTGGTCTCCGAGTCGTACGCCTCGAGACCGGAGATGGAAATGGTCGAGGTCGTCTCCGAGGCGCGCTCGGCAGCGGCGCCGGGCCGCAGCGGCGCACCGCAGTTGGAACAGAACCGGCTGGCCTCGCCGGCCCGGTGGCCACACCTCGTACAGACCGGCAAGGCAAACCCTCCACCCGCACTTGAGGTCTCTGGTGCTCCGAAACCTATGCGTCCGGCTGCGGCAGGGTCAACAGAGGACGCGCCCTGACCGCCAGGGACGCCACCTCCGGGAGCACCCACCTGGTCCCGGAACAGAGGACGCCCTTCCTGGGCCCCCTCGCCGCCTTCCGACGGACGCGACGCCCTGTGACGGGCGGAGCCGCCGTCCTGGCGTGCGCTCTTGCCGAACAACTTCCCAAACAACTTCACGGGCGATTCCCCTTGACCGAAACAGACCCGCCCGTGGGGCAGGACAAACCCTCGATGCACACACCGTCCGACCCGGACACCTCTACAACGTCCGTGGTCAGCTCACAGTTTCCACCACGCGCCCCCAACTTGGTGCGCCGACCCCCCGCAACCTCCCACGCTCCCCCTGGAGCACTCGTCCATGCCCGCCTCACTGCGATGACGACCGAGCGTAGTCAGGCCGCTTCGCCGGGCGCAAGGCATCCACAATGATCTTCTCAGACCGGGCCACCGCCACGCCCGCCTGCTCCTTCTCCAGAGTCTGCACCACACCCCCGGGGATGTTCAGCGCCGGCTCCAGGTCCTGCGGCTTGCCGATGACCTTGAAGCGGTAGGGCTGCGAGACCTTCTTGCCGTCGATCTCCACCCGGCCCGCGGCACCCGAGAAATAGGTGTCGGCGACCACCCGGACGTCGTTGATCTGGATCGCCTCCGCACCCGCGGCGCGCAGCTCCTGGATCGCGTCGAGCAGCATGTCCGCCTCGACCTTGCTCTTGGTGTCACTGACCGTCAGCTCGATGCCGGGCCCACGGGCCGCCACCGTGCCGGCGAGCACGCCGAGCTGTCCCTCTTTCTGCTCGGTCTGCTTGCGCGCCTCGGCGGCCTGGTTGGAGCTGCTCTCCAGCTCCGACTGCTGGTTCTCCAGACGCCGTTTCTCGTCCTCCAGCCGCTTCGTGCGGTTGTCCAGCTCGTCGAGGATCCGCACCAGGTCCTCCTGGCGGGCCCCGCGCAGGGCACTGCTGTCATTGGTCGAGCGCACCTGGATGGCCAGGCCCAGCCCGAGCACGCACAGCAGCAGCGCCACGATGAGCTGTGCCCGCGTCAGCCTCGGGGGCCAGAGCCCCTTGGCGAGCCGTTGACGACCGGTCAACGGAGTGGGCCCGGCAGGCTCTTCCGCCGACGTCCCGGGTTCGGGCACGGGTCCGGGGACGGGTTCGGGCCCGGGCGTGTCGGCCTCGTGCGGCGCGGGTTCCGGACGTTCCGGCTGTTCCGGACGTTCCGGCTGTTCCGGTCGCTCGGGCCGGCTCACCTCGTCCGGCTTGTCCGGCTTTCCCGTTGCCGAGCCTTCGTCAGGCCGGGGTGTCAGCCCGCCGCTGTCGCCCTTGTCGGCTTTGTCACCGGACTTTTCGGGCTTCCGCTGCTGCTCCGGCTCCTCGATCGGCTCCGGCTTTCCGGACTTCTCCGGCGTGTCGTCGCTGCTCATCGGCCTCACGCCCGGAACACGTGCCGCCGGATGGCGGCCGCGTTGGAGAAGATACGGATACCCAGGACGACCACGACACCGGTGGACAACTGTGCGCCGACACCGAGCTTGTCACCGAGGAAGACGATCAGCGCGGCCACGACCACATTGGACAGGAAGGAGACGACGAAGACCTTGTCGTCGAAGATTCCGTCCAGCATCGCCCGCAGGCCGCCGAACACCGCGTCGAGTGCCGCCACGACAGCGATGGGAAGGTAGGGCTCGACCACCGTCGGCACCACGGGACGGACGACCAGTCCGACCACGACTCCCACGATGAGGCCCAATACGGCGATCACGATGTGCCCTTCCCTGTGTCGGTGCCGCGTTTCTCCGCGCCACCGCCCTGCGGCTGTGCGGTACGTACGAGCAGGCTCGGCGCGGCCGGCAACCGGACCTCGCCCTCGGCGGAAATGCTGGCCCGGACACCGTAATTCTGCTGGAGAACATGCAGATACTGTCCGTCGGCACTGTCCTGGAAAGCGGTGCTCAGCCGCTGCCCGTCGCCGATCGCCAGCACCGTGTAGGGCGGTACCAGCGGTCTGTTGTCGACCAGTATGGCGTCACCGGCGGCCCTGATCGCCGACAGCGACGTCAGCCGCTGTCCGTTGACCGCGATCGCCTCGGCGCCGGACTGCCACAGACCGTTGACGATGCGTTGCATATCACGGTCGCGCACCCGTCCCGTATCGGAGAACCCGCTGCTTTCCCGCGGTCCCCCGGCGCCGGACTGCTTGGTCTGCTTGGCGTCGTCGACGACGACCTTGACCCCGGGTCCGCGCGCCGGAGTGGCCCCCGCGAGCAGCGACACCAACTCGGCGCTGTCCCCGCCGTGTTTCTCCAGGACATCGCGCTGCTTCGCGCCGACCGCGTCCCGCAGCGTGTCGACATTCTTCTGCAGGGTGTCCGCGGCCGAGGTCTCGGTCTCGATCCGGTCGATGAGCTGTTCGCGCTCCTTGGCCAGGGTGGGTGCCGCTATCCGCGCCTGCGCGGCACCGAGCGTCACCACCGCCGCCGCAAGCAACAGGGCGGCGGCGATCCCCAACTTGGCGCGGAGCGTGCTCGGCAGCCCCTTGCCGCCCTCCGCGCGCCGGGCAGCGGCCTCGGCGTAACCGTCGTCGAGGCTGTGGTCCATGACATTGGTCAGCAGCGACATGGAGGCATCGGGGCGCGGAGCCGGCGATGCGGTGCTCCGAACGGGGGGCTGCTGCGACATGCCGCACATCGTCGCACGTCGGAGCCGTCGTCTCCCAATGGCCCCACCGGCGTGCCGGATCCGGACCCGGGAGACGACGTCCCGTTGACTCTCTCGGGTACCGCTGACGGGTACCCCGCTACGCGCCGGTCAGCGCCCGGCGCCGTCCACGATCGCCGACCACTCGTCCAGCAGGGCCTGCGCGGAGGCGTCGTCCGGGCCCTCCGCCCACAGGTGTGTCACCGCCTCGGCCGGGTCGGGCAGGACCATCACCCAGCGACCGTCGGCCTCGACCACCCGCACACCGTCGGTCGTGTCGACCGAGCGGTCCCCGGCCGCCTCGACCACATGACGCATGACGAGTCCCTTGACCGCCCACGGAGTGGCCAGGTCGCGCCGCAGCACATGCGCCCGCGGAATGCGTGCGTCTATCTGGCTGAGGGTGAGCTGCGTACGCGCCACCAGACCGACAAGGCGTACGAACGCGGCCGTACCGTCGAAGACACTGCTGGACTCCGGGACGATGAACCCACCACGCCCGTCCCCGCCGAAGATCGTCGAGTCCGCGCGGCCGACCCGGGTCAGGTCGTCGGGCGAGGTCGTCGTCCACTCGACCTGGGTACCGTGGTACGCGGCCACCTGCTCGGCGATCCGGGTCGTGGTCACCGGGAGCGCCACCCGCCCGCTGCGCCGCTCGGCGGCGACCAGGTCCAGCAGGACCAGCAGGGCACGGTCGTCCTCGACGATGCGCCCACGCTCGTCGACGAGCGAGATCCGCTCACCCACCGGGTCGAACCGCACGCCGAACGCGGCCCGCGCCGAAGCGACGATCTCCCCGAGCCGCACCAGGCCGGACCGACGGGTGTCGGCGGTCTCGGTCGGATGCGCCTCGTCGAGCCCGGGGTTGATGATGAGCGCGTCCACACCGAGCCGGCCGAGCAGGCTGGGCAGAACAAGCCCCGCGCTGCCGTTCGAGGCATCGATGACGACCTTGAGCCCCGCCTCCTCGACCCCGGTCGTGTCCACCGACCGCAGGAGCGAGCCCGTGTACGAGTCGTAGACGCTGGACGGGAAGGACAGATCACCGATCTCGCCGGGGAACGCCCGTCGGTACTCCTGCCGGGCGTAGACCCGGTCGAGCTTGCGCTGCCCGGCCTGGGAGAGGTCGGCGCCGCGCTCGTCGAAGAACATGATGTCCACCGAGTCCGGCACGCCCGGCGATGTACGGATCATGATCCCGCCGGCGCTGCCGCGCGCGGTCTGCTGCCGGGCGACCGGCAGCGGCACGTTCTCCAGGTCCCGTACGTCTATGGCACTGGCCTGCAGCGCGGAGATCACCGCGCGCTTGAGCGCCCGCGCGCCACGGGAGTGGTCGCGAGCCGTGGTGACCGTGGAGCCCTTCTTGAGGGTCGTCGCGTACGCGCCGGCGAGCCGCACCGCCAGTTCGGGGGTGATCTCCACATTGAGGATGCCGGAGACACCGCGGGTACCGAAGAGATGGGCCTGACCGCGGGACTCCCAGATGACCGAGGTGTTGACGAACGCGCCCGCCTCGATGGTCTTGAAGGGGTAGACCCGGACGTTGCCCTGGATAATCGATTCCTCACCGACGAGGCACTCGTCCCCGATGACGGCGCCGTCCTCGATGCGGGCGGCGCGCATGATGTCGGTGTTCTTGCCGATGACGCAGCCGCGCAGATTGCTCTGCGGGCCGATGTAGACGTTGTCGTGCACGACGGCCTTGTGCAGGAAGGCACCGCTCTTCACGACGACGTTGGAGCCCACCACCGTGTGCTCGCGGATCTCGGCGCCCGCTTCGACCTTGGCGTAGTCGCCGATGTAGAGCGGACCGCGCAGGACCGCGTCCGAGTGCACCTCGGCGCCTTCGGCGACCCAGACGCCGGGCGAGATCTCGAAGCCGTCGATGTCCACATCGACCTTGCCTTCGAGCACGTCGGCCTGGGCCTTGCCGTAGCTTTCGTGGGTACCGACGTCCTCCCAGTAGCCCTCGGCGATATAGCCGTAGATCGGCTTGCCTTCCTTCATCAGCTGCGGGAAGACATCGCCCGACCAGTCGACGGGCACATCGGGCTGGACGTAGTTGAAAACTTCGGGCTCCATGACGTAGATGCCCGTATTGACGGTGTCGGAGAAGACCTGGCCCCAGGTGGGCTTCTCCAGGAAACGCTCGACCTTGCCCGCCTCGTCGACAATGGTGATGCCGAACTCCAGCGGATTGGGTACCCGCGTCAGACAGACGGTGACGAGTGCGCCCTTCTCCTTGTGGAAACGGATCAGGTCGGTCAGGTCGAAATCAGTGAGGGCGTCACCGGAGATGACCAGAAAGGCATCGTCCTTGAGGGCTTCTTCGGCGTTCTTGACGCTGCCCGCCGTGCCGAGTGGCTTTTCCTCATTGGCGTAGGTGAGCTCCATGCCCAGTTCCTCGCCGTCACCGAAGTAGTTCTTGACGAGTGAGGCGAGGAACTGCACGGTCACCACGGTCTCGGTGAGCCCGTGCCGCTTGAGCAGACGCAGCACATGCTCCATGATCGGCCGGTTCACCACCGGCAGGAGCGGCTTGGGCATGCTCGAGGTCATGGGGCGAAGGCGAGTGCCTTCGCCGCCGGCCATCACGACGGCCTTCATGTCGGAAACGTCCTCCTTGCGAGACGACGGGTCTGTTCCGACTTCACCCGCGCGGGTCGCCGACGCGTCTCGCGTACGGCTTTCGCTCCTTGATGGGGCTCATGAACAACGGCGAGGTCAGTCGGTGGTGGCGTCCGCCTTGACGAGTCGGCGGACCTGGACCACGTAGAGGATCCCTGCCCACCAATACAGGGTTGTACCCCACCCCGCGAACGCCCATCCGAAAACAGCAGCGAGTGAAGCCAGCCAGCCGTCTCCGTCACTGAGAAGGAGCAAGGGGAAGGCGTACATCAGGTTGAAGGTGGCTGCCTTGCCGAGGAAGTTGACCTGCGGCGGCGGATAGCCGTGGCGTCGCAGAATCCACACCATGACCAGCAGCATCGCTTCCCGTGCCAGCAGGGCCGCGGTGAGCCAGACCGGAAGGATCTCCCTCCAGGTGAGGCCGGCCAGTGTGGAGAGGATGTAGAGCCGGTCGGCGGCCGGGTCGAGGAGCCGGCCGAGGCTGCTGATCTGGTTCCAGCGCCGGGCGAGCTTTCCGTCGAGGTAATCGCTGACGCCGCTCAGTCCCAGTACGAGCAGTGCCCAGCCGTCGCTTCCCCGGAGGATCAACCACAGGAAGAGGGGTACGCCGACGAGGCGCGCCATGCTGAGGATGTTCGGGATGGTGAGGACGCGGTCGGTCTGGACACGCGTCTCCTGGACCTCCACCCGGGGGCCTCCTGTGGGGATATGTACCAACGATGCCCCCTGACCCTACCCGCAGACTTCGGCGGTCCGTGCAGAGGGGGGCGAGGTTCTCGCAGAGGGGCGGGAGGGGTTTTGTGCGGTGAAACCGCCCGGAAACGAAACGGGCCGGAAACGCAGAATAGCCCCCGCAGGAACCAAATGGCTCCCACAGGGGCTACTCTAAAAATTGTTCGGCGGCGTCCTACTCTCCCACACGGTCCCCCATGCAGTACCATCGGCGCTGAAAGGCTTAGCTTCCGGGTTCGGAATGTAACCGGGCGTTTCCCTAACGCAATGACCACCGAAACTCTATGAAATTAACCAACCGGAACACAACACGGTCGTTACTTCAGAACCTACACAGTGGACGCGAGCAACTGAGGACAAGCCCTCGGCCTATTAGTACCAGTCAGCTCCAACCGTTACCGGTCTTCCACACCTGGCCTATCAACCCAGTCGTCTACTGGGAGCCTTAACCCCTCAAAGGGGGTGGGAATACTCATCTCGAAGCAGGCTTCCCGCTTAGATGCTTTCAGCGGTTATCCCTCCCGAACGTAGCCAACCAGCCATGCCCTTGGCAGGACAACTGGCACACCAGAGGTTCGTCCGTCCCGGTCCTCTCGTACTAGGGACAGCCCTTCTCAATATTCCTACGCGCACAGCGGATAGGGACCGAACTGTCTCACGACGTTCTAAACCCAGCTCGCGTACCGCTTTAATGGGCGAACAGCCCAACCCTTGGGACCGACTCCAGCCCCAGGATGCGACGAGCCGACATCGAGGTGCCAAACCATCCCGTCGATATGGACTCTTGGGGAAGATCAGCCTGTTATCCCCGGGGTACCTTTTATCCGTTGAGCGACGGCGCTTCCACAAGCCACCGCCGGATCACTAGTCCCGACTTTCGTCCCTGCTCGACCCGTCGGTCTCACAGTCAAGCTCCCTTGTGCACTTACACTCAACACCTGATTGCCAACCAGGCTGAGGGAACCTTTGGGCGCCTCCGTTACTCTTTAGGAGGCAACCGCCCCAGTTAAACTACCCACCAGACACTGTCCCTGATCCGGATCACGGACCCAGGTTAGACATCCAGCACGACCAGAGTGGTATTTCAACGACGACTCCACACACACTGGCGTGCATGCTTCACAGTCTCCCACCTATCCTACACAAGCCGAACCGAACACCAATATCAAGCTATAGTAAAGGTCCCGGGGTCTTTCCGTCCTGCTGCGCGAAACGAGCATCTTTACTCGTAGTGCAATTTCACCGGGCCTATGGTTGAGACAGTCGAGAAGTCGTTACGCCATTCGTGCAGGTCGGAACTTACCCGACAAGGAATTTCGCTACCTTAGGATGGTTATAGTTACCACCGCCGTTTACTGGCGCTTAAGTTCTCAGCTTCGCCTGGACGAATCCAAGCTAACCGGTCCCCTTAACGTTCCAGCACCGGGCAGGCGTCAGTCCGTATACATCGCCTTACGGCTTCGCACGGACCTGTGTTTTTAGTAAACAGTCGCTTCTCGCTGGTCTCTGCGGCCACACCCAGCTCAGAGGGTAAACCTCATCACCAGACATGGCCCCCCTTCTCCCGAAGTTACGGGGGCATTTTGCCGAGTTCCTTAACCATAGTTCACCCGAACGCCTCGGTATTCTCTACCTGACCACCTGAGTCGGTTTAGGGTACGGGCCGCCATGAAACTCGCTAGAGGCTTTTCTCGACAGCATAGGATCATCCACTTCACCACAATCGGCTCGGCATCAGGTCTCAGCCTTAATGTGTGACGGATTTGCCTATCACACGGCCTACACCCTTACCCCGGGACTACCACCGCCCGGGCTGGACTACCTTCCTGCGTCACCCCATCGCTTACCTACTACCACCTTGGATCGGCGGCTCCACCACTTTCCTTTCCCCGAAGGGTCCGGAACGGCTTCACGGCCTTAGCATCAATGGATTCGATATTGGGCGTTTCAAAGCGGGTACCGGAATATCAACCGGTTGTCCATCGACTACGCCTGTCGGCCTCGCCTTAGGTCCCGACTTACCCTGGGCAGATCAGCTTGACCCAGGAACCCTTAGTCAATCGGCGCACACGTTTCCCACGTGTGTATCGCTACTCATGCCTGCATTCTCACTCGTGAACCGTCCACAACTCGCTTCCGCGGCTGCTTCACCCGGCACACGACGCTCCCCTACCCATCCACACGGTCGTTGGACCTATTGTGTGAATGACACGACTTCGGCGGTACGCTTGAGCCCCGCTACATTGTCGGCGCGGAATCACTTGACCAGTGAGCTATTACGCACTCTTTCAAGGGTGGCTGCTTCTAAGCCAACCTCCTGGTTGTCTCTGCGACTCCACATCCTTTCCCACTTAGCGTACGCTTAGGGGCCTTAGTCGATGCTCTGGGCTGTTTCCCTCTCGACCATGGAGCTTATCCCCCACAGTCTCACTGCCGCGCTCTCACTTACCGGCATTCGGAGTTTGGCTAAGGTCAGTAACCCGGTAGGGCCCATCGCCTATCCAGTGCTCTACCTCCGGCAAGAAACACACGACGCTGCACCTAAATGCATTTCGGGGAGAACCAGCTATCACGGAGTTTGATTGGCCTTTCACCCCTAACCACAGGTCATCCCCCAGGTTTTCAACCCTGGTGGGTTCGGTCCTCCACGAAGTCTTACCTCCGCTTCAACCTGCCCATGGCTAGATCACTCCGCTTCGGGTCTTGGGCGCGCTACTCAATCGCCCTATTCGGACTCGCTTTCGCTACGGCTTCCCCACACGGGTTAACCTCGCAACACACCGCAAACTCGCAGGCTCATTCTTCAAAAGGCACGC
>NZ_CP166299.1:1435000-3212500 GCF_041283565.1 Streptomyces sp. QH1-20
ACAACCAGACGGAATAAGTCCGGTCGTGCACAGCGTCCTCGCTGTGTTGTTGCCCACCAGACCCCGAAGGGACCGGCAGGACTTTCAAAGGAACCGCGTCCCGATCACAAGTGACCGGAGACGGGGTATTTTATAGTCTGGCGTTGACTTTTGGCACGCTGTTGAGTTCTCAAGGAACGGACGCTTCCTTTGTACTCACCCTCTCGGGCTTTCCTCCGGGCGCTTCCCTTCGTGTTCCACCACTCTATCAGGAGTTTTCCCGCTCCCTTACCGCTCGTTTTCCGCAGCCATAAAAGACATACGGACACACAGAAGCGGATCCGGGAAGGATCATAATCCGATAGGTGCCGCCCCCGCCTTGCCGGCAGTTGACTGCGGGCCTCGGTGGTGGGCAGGAGTACGACAGTACAGGTCCCACCAGGGCGAGGCAAATCGATTCTGGAGCGGCGTCGACCGCCAACTCGGAGCCCTCCGGGGCCCCTCCTACGCACCCGGGACGACTTCCCCCACCGACGCTCCGCCGGCTCACCTTCTTCCTTACGCCACAGCTCTACTCCGCACGCGCGCGCGTGCCCTCGCGCGACCTCCGCCAGGTGGGCTCACGTGTGCGGAATCCTCAGTTCCTATGACTTACGCTTCTGACCAGCGCGCCGCCCAGGACAGGTAGTGGCGGCGCGTGATGAATCTCCACCCCTGGGAGGCTTCCCATGACCACCGTGACGTCCCCGATCGCTGGACGCGCCATCGGACTCGCGGCTGTGCCCGACCCCGTCTTCTCCGGCGCGATGGTGGGTCCCGGTACCGCCATCGACCCCGTGCGTGAGCCCTCGACGGCGGTTTCGCCGGTCGACGGTGTGATCGTCTCGCTGCACCCGCACGCGTTCGTCGTCGTCGACACGGAGGGACACGGCGTCCTGACGCACCTCGGCATCGACACCGTGCAGCTCAACGGCGAGGGCTTCGAACTGCTCGTCAACAAGGGCGACACCGTGACGCGCGGCCAGGACATCATCCGCTGGAACCCCGTCGCGGTCGAGGCCGCCGGCAAGTCGCCGGTCTGCCCGATCGTCGCGCTCGAGGCCACCGCCGACGCGCTGGGCGACGTCCGTGAGGACGGCGACCTCAAGGCCGGCGACGCTCTGTTCTCCTGGCAGTGATCGCAGCGACCCTCCGCCGTCTCTGACGGCACGTACGACATTCACCGCGGCGGGCGAATCCGCCGCATCAACCGGAGACGGGTGAAATGGAGACAACGCTGCGAGGCGTCGGCGTGAGCCACGGTGTGGCGATCGGCGAGGTGCGGCACATGGGCACGGCGGTTCTGGAGCCGCCGGCCAAGCAGATTCCGACGGACGAGGCACCGCGGGAGCAGGGGCGCGCCCGCCAGGCCGTCGAGGCCGTCGCCGCCGACCTCATCGCGCGCGGCAACCTGGCCGGTGGCGAGGCTCAGCACGTGCTCGAGGCCCAGGCCATGATGGCTCAGGACCCCGAGCTGATGGCGGACGTGGACCGGCGTATCACCGTCGGCAGCACCGCCGAGCGCGCGGTGTACGACGCCTTCGCCGCCTACCGGGCGCTGCTCGCCAACGCCGGCGAGTACCTGGCCGGCCGGGTGGCCGACCTCGACGACGTGCGCAACCGCATCGTCGCGCGCCTGCTGGGCGTGCCGATGCCGGGCGTGCCGGACAGCGACGAGCCGTATGTGCTGATCGCCCGGGACCTCGCTCCCGCCGACACGGCGCTGCTCGACCCGACGCTGGTGCTCGGCTTCGTGACCGAGGAGGGCGGGCCGACCAGCCACAGCGCCATCCTGGCGCGGGCGCTCGGGGTGCCCGCCGTCGTGGCGCTGCCCGGCGCGGGTGAGCTTGCCGAAGGCACGGTGGTGGCCGTGGACGGCAGCACGGGCGACGTTTTCGTCGACCCCAGCCTGGAGAAGCGCGACGAGCTGACCAAGGCCGCGGAGGAGCGGAAGGCGGCGCTGTCCGCCTCGTCCGGTCCGGGCGCGACGTCCGACGGTCACAAGGTGCCGCTGCTCGCCAATGTCGGTGGCCCGGCCGACGTGCCGGCCGCGGTCGAGGCGGGTGCGGAGGGCGTCGGTCTCTTCCGTACCGAGTTCCTCTTCCTCGACGACAGCAAGAAGGCGCCGTCCGAGGCCAAGCAGGTCGAGGCGTACCGCAAGGTGCTGGAGGCGTTCCCCGAGGGCCGCGTCGTCGTGCGCGTGCTGGACGCGGGCGCGGACAAGCCGCTGGACTTCCTGACGCCCGCCGACGAGCCGAACCCGGCGCTGGGCGTGCGGGGTCTGCGGACCCTGCTCGACCACCCGGACGTGCTGCGCACACAGCTCACCGCGCTGGCCAAGGCCGCCACGGGGCTGCCGGTCTACCTCGAGGTCATGGCCCCGATGGTGGCGGACCGGACCGACGCGAAGGCGTTCGCCGACGCGTGCCGTGAGGCAGGGCTGAACGCCAAGTTCGGCGCGATGGTGGAGATCCCCTCCGCCGCGCTGCGGGCGCGTTCGATCCTGCAGGAGGTGGAGTTCCTGTCGCTGGGGACGAACGACCTCGCGCAGTACACCTTCGCCGCCGACCGTCAGGTCGGTGCGGTGTCGCGTCTGCAGGACCCGTGGCAGCCGGCGCTGCTCGACCTGGTCGCCGCCTCGGCGGAGGCCGCCAAGGCCGAGGGCAAGAGCTGTGGCGTGTGCGGTGAGGCCGCGGCCGACCCGCTGCTCGCGTGTGTGCTGACCGGTCTGGGCGTGACGAGCCTGTCCATGGGCGCCGCGTCGATTCCTTATGTGCGCGCGACGCTGGCCAAGCACACGCTCGCGCAGTGCGAGCGTGCCGCCGCCGCGGCCCGTGCCACCGACAGTGCCGAGGAGGCCCGCGTGGCCGCGCAGGCGGTGCTGTCCGGCGAGTGAGCCGGTGCCGTCGGCGACAGCCGGCGCACGAGTGAGGTGAGGGGTGTCCCGCCGGACCGGCGGGACACCCCTTCGCACGTCAGGCCCCTCTCTCAGGCCCCTCAGGCCCTTCGTGCCCCTTGGGCTCTTCGGGATCGTCGAGGGGGAGGCCGGCGCGGTAGGCGACGCCGGGCTCGGGCGGCACGGGGTCGCCGGTATCGGCGTCGGTGCAGTAGGCGTCGAAGACCTCGGCCTCGCTGAGGGGCCTCAGCCGGCCGGCGCGCAGGCCCCAGCCGCGCACCGTGTCGGGGTGACCGGGTGTGGTGGTGCGCAGGACGACGCCGCCGGGACGGTCGGTGGCGATCCCGGCGGCCAGCACGGTGCAGAAGATCAGCGCCGCGGCCTCCCCCAGCCGCAGCATGCCGTCGGCGTGGCTCTCCGTGTGGAGCACGGCGACGAGCGGGACGTCCCCTTCGGCGGGGACGCTGCACACGAGGTGGTGGGTGCCGGGGCCCACGGCTTCGACGAGCCGGCGCAGGAGCTGCGATGCCCTGGCGAAGGCCGTCTTCGCGGTGTCCTCGCCGCAGGTCGCGCAGTCGCCGCCGCGGGCCAGCAGCGCCGTGGCGTACTCCCAGGTCGCCTGCTGTTCGGCCTCGTCGACGAGTTGGGGCAGGAGCCTGCCGATGGGCTGGCCCTCGTAGGTCACTTTGCTGCCCGCCGCGGCGACTTCGGCCGTGTAGCGGGTACGGCTGGCCGGGGTGTCGGGGTCGAGGTGGGAGTCCGCGCAGAACTCCTCGTAGTCGGCGGGGTCGAAGAGGGCGACGCTCGTGTAGGTGCCCTCGGCGGCGAGGGTCCGCAGCAGCCCCTCCATCTGCCGCAGATACGTCGCGTGGTCGTCGAACGTGAACGACGCGTACCGCCGCATGGCGGCGAAGTCCCGCTCGTCGGCCAGCACGGCCACGGTGCTGGGCACTTCGCACCGGAGCCGGCGTCGGGCGCCCGGTCGCCTTCGCGCGGTCGGTCGCTTCCTGCCGTCGTTGCTGTGCGCCATGAACTCCCCCTCAGCGCGCGTGATCAATACTCACTCACAGTAAGCGGGGGCACTGACAATCGATCTCGACGTGGGTGTACGGGCCGCCGGACGGCATGGCCGGCGGCCCGTGGCCCCCCGTCAGCCGGTGGCGCGGGTGCGGGCCAGGTCCTCGTAGAAGCGCAGGAGGTCGATGTTGTCGACGGAGCCGGGGTTGACGGCCTTCTCCAGCGGGGTGCCCTGGAGGAGGCGCTTGACGGGGACCTCGATGCGCTTGCCGGTGAGGGTGTGCGGGATGCCCGGGACCTCGATGACCTCGTCGGGCACGTGGCGCGGGGAGAGCTGTTCGCGGATCGTCCGCTTGATGCGGGTGAGCAGTTCGTCGTCCAGGGTGGCGCCGGGGGCGAGGTGGACGAAGAGCGGCATCCAGTAGCCCCCGTCGGCCTGTTCGGCGCCGATGACGAGGGATTCGCGGATCTCGGGGAGCCGTTCGACGGCCTCGTAGATGTCGGCGGAGCCCATCCGTACGCCCTGGCGGTTGAGGGTGGAGTCGGAGCGGCCGTGGATGACGACGCTGCCGCGCGAGGTGAGGGTGATCCAGTCGCCGTGCCGCCAGGCGCCGGGGAACATCTCGAAGTAGCTCTCGCGGTAGCGCGTGCCGTCGGGGTCGTTCCAGAAGCGGATGGGCATGGAGGGCATGGGAGCCGCGACGATCAGCTCGCCCACCTCGTCGACGACGGGCTTGCCGTGGGCGTCCCAGGCCTGGAGGTCCGTGCCGAGGCAGGGGGCCTGGAGTTCGCCGATGTGCACGGGGAGGGTGGGGACGGCTCCGGCGAAGCAGCTGCAGACGTCGGTGCCGCCGCTGACGGAGGCGATCCACATGTCCTCGGCGACCTCGTCGTGGATCCAGCGGAAGCCGTCGGGCGGCAGGGGCGATCCGGTGGTGGCGACGCACTTGACGCGGGAGAGGTCGAAGTCGCGGCCGGGGTGGACCTCGGCTTTGCGGCAGGCCATGACGTAGGCGGCGGAGGTGCCGAAGAGGGTGGCGCCGGTGCGCTCGGCGATGCGCCACTGGGCGCCGGTGTCGGGGTGGCCGGGGCTCCCGTCGTAGAGGACGACGGTGGAGCCCACCAGGAGGCCGGAGACGAGGAAGTTCCACATCATCCAGCCGGTGGAGGTGTACCAGAAGAAGCGGTCCTGGGGGCCGAGGTCGCAGTGGAGGGCGAGCTGCTTGAGGTGTTCGAGGAGGATGCCGCCCTGGGACTGGACGATGGCCTTGGGCAGGCCGGTGGTGCCGGAGGAGTAGAGGACCCACAGCGGATGGTCGAAGGGGACCTGTTCGAAGACGGGCTCCACGTCCGCCGAGACGAGGGTGTCCCAGTCGAGGGCGCCCTCGGGGGCCGCCGTGCCGAGCAGCGGGATGTGGACGACCGCGCGCACGGTGGGGAGCTCGGCGCGCAGCTCGGTGACCACGTCGGCGCGCTCGTGGCGCTTGCCGCCGTAGTGGTAGCCGTCGACGGTGAACAGGACGACGGGCTCGACCTGCTGGAAGCGGTCCAGGACGCTGCGGGCGCCGAAGTCGGGCGCGCAGGAGGTCCATACGCCGCCGACGGCGGCGGTGGCGAGCAGGGCGACGACGGCGTGCGGGATGTTGGGCAGGTAGCCGCTGACCCGGTCGCCGGGGCGGACGCCGAGGCGGCGCAGCTCATCCGCGAGGGAGCCGACCTGGCGGCGGAGCTCCGCCCAGGTGACGGGGGTCGGCTCGTGGGTCTCGTCGACGTGCAGGAGGGCCGGCTGGTGGGCGCGACCTGGGTCCTCGGCGGCGCGCAGGGCGTGTTCGGCGTAGTTGAGGGTGGCGCCGGGGAACCAGGTCGCGCCCGGCATGCCCCGGTCGGCGAGCACCCGCTCGTAGGGGCTCGTGAAGCGGACGTCGCACCACTGCGCGACGGCCTGCCAGAAGCGCTCCAGCTCGTCCACCGACCAGCGGTGCAGGGCGGCGTAGCTCGCGGCCGGGTCGCCGGGGACGGGGGCGGGGGCGCCGTGCTGCTCGGCGGCCCAGGTCTGGAAGCGGGTGACCTGCGCGCGGGCGACACGGTCCTCGCCGGGGCGCCACAGGGGCTCCGGCTGGGTGGTGGGCTGCGGTGCGGTGGTCATGGTCGGCTCCCGGCTGTACGCGTCGTGGGCGTCGCCGCGCACACAGGCGGGGTATGCGCGTGACGCGGCTGACCAGGACGATGCCACGTGATCGACTCCGGCACCAGGGTCGGCGGCCCATCTCACGGCCGCGTCGGTGTCGTCATGGCTTTTCGGTGGGTGATCGGTGCGGGTGAACGGGAGTTGAACGGACCGCGCGCCCGGTGGCGGCGGTGGCAGGGTGATCAGCATGGATGCGCGTGAGCTGGTGCGGTCGGTGAGGTCGGTGGCGGCGGTGCGGACGGTGGGGTCGGCGCGGGGGCTGCGGTCCGTGCGGTCGGCGTGGCGGCGGTGGCGCGCGGACTCGGTGGAGCTGCCCCCGCCGGGGGCGGGGCGGGCGCGGGTGCCCGGCGAGGCGGTGGGGGCCGAGCCGCAGCCGGGGGGCGGGGTGGTGCGGTTCGCGCGGTCGTCGTTGCGGGTGCGGGTGGCGGCGGGCGGCGCGGTGTTCTGCGGCTGGGACGGGGCGGAGCCGGAGCCGTCGTACGCGCTGGCGGGGGCGTGTCCGGAGGCGGACGAGCGGGCGGTGCTGGAGCCGGACACCGACGGCGGCTGGCGGGTGGTGTCCGAACGGGTGCTGGTGGTGGTGTCCCGGCTCGGGGCGGTGGAGGTGCGGACCCCGGGCGGGGTGATGCTGCGGCGTGATCTGCCGCCGCGGTGGTGGGAGCCGGTGCCGGCGGCGCTGCGGGGCCCGGCGGGCGCTGCTGGGCCCCGCGCCGGCGCCGGCACCGGTTCGGCCGCGGGTTCCCGGTGGGTGCAGCGGTCCGAGGTGGCGGCGGACGCCCGGTTCTTCGGCCTCGGGGGCAGGGCGGCGGGGCCGCGGCTGCGGACCGGTTCGTACCGGTTGTGGAACACCGATCCGGGGGGTGCGTTCGAGCCGGGCGACGATCCGCTGTACGTGACGATGCCGGTGCAGTTGGTGGTGGCGGACGCGGGGACGCATCTGATGTTCCACGACAATTCGTGGGACGGGCAGGTCACCTTGTGGGAAGGCGAGGAGGGCGAGGGGTCCGGGCACGACCGGCCGGGCCGTGCTGAGTTGCGGATGGACGGCGGCCCGGTGCGGTATTGGGTGATGGCGGGCACGCCCGCGCGCGTGCTGCACGCGTGGGCGGCGCTCACCGGTGCGCCGGCGCTGCCGCCCGCGTGGGCGCTGGGCCACCATCACGCGCGGTGGGGGTTCGGCAGTGAGCGCGAGGTGCGGCGGGTGGTGGCCGGCTACCGGGAGCGGGGGCTGCCGCTGTCGGCACTGCATCTGGACATCGATCATTACCGGGGCCATCGCGTCTTCACCGTGGACCGGGAGCGGTTCCCGGATCTGCCGGGGCTGGCGGCCGATCTGCGGGAGCAGGGGGTGCGGCTGGTGTCGATCGTGGATCCGGGGGTGAAGGCCGAGCCGGGGCTCGCGGAGTACGACAGCGGGGTGGCGGCGGGGGCCTTCGTGCGGGACGGGCGGGGGCGCCAGGTGCGCGGCGAGGTGTGGTCGGGCGAGTCGGTCTTCCCGGACTTCACGGATCCGGCGGTGCGCGCGTGGTGGGGCGGGCTGTACGCGGAGCGGTTGGCGCAGGGGTTCTCCGGGGTGTGGCACGACATGAACGAGCCGGTGTCGTTCGCGGCGTTCGGCGATCCGACGCTGCCGCGTTCGGCCCGGCACGCGTTGGAGGGCCGCGGCGGTGATCACCGCGAGGCGCACAATGTGTACGGGCTGGCGATGGCACGGGCCGGGTACGAGGGGTTGTGCGAACTGCGCCCGCGGGAGCGGCCGTTCCTCTTCTCCCGCTCGGGCTGGGCGGGGATGCAGCGTTACGGCGGCACGTGGTCGGGTGATGTGACGACGGGGTGGCCGGGGCTGCGGGCGTCGCTGGCGCTGGTGCTGGGGATGGGGCTGTGCGGGGTGCCGTACTCGGGGCCGGACATCGGGGGGTTCACGGGTTCGCCGTCGCCGGAGCTGTATCTGCGCTGGTTCCAGCTGGGCTCGTATCTGCCGTTGTTCCGTACGCACGCGGCGATCGGGGCGGGTCGGCGGGAGCCGTGGGAGTTCGGTGCGCGGACTCTCGAGCACGCGACGGCGGCGTTGCGGGAGCGGGTGCGGCTGCTGCCGTACTTCATGACGCTGGCGCATCTGGCGCGGCGCACCGGGGCCCCTTATGTGCGGCCGGTGTGGTGGCGTTCGCCCGAGGACCGGGCGCTGCGGGACTGCGAGGACGCGTTTCTGCTGGGGGATTCGCTGCTGGTGGCGCCGGTGCTGGAGCAGGGGGCGGACCGGCGGGCGGTGCGGCTGCCGCGGGGGCGTTGGTACGACACGGCCACGGGTCTGGCGCACGAGGGGCCGGGGCAGGTGCTGCTGGACGCTCCGCTGTCCCGGATCCCGGTGCTGGCGCGGGCGGGTTCGGTGGTGCCGGTCGCGGGGGCGGACGGTCAGGTGGAGCTGGAGGTGTGGGCCCCGGCTCCGGGCCGTACGGGTGGCGGTGTGCTGATCACGGACGCGGGTGACGGCTGGGAGCAGCCGGAGGTGGTGCGGTTCACGACACGGTCGCGGGGTGGGGTGGTGACGGTGGAGCAGGAGGGTGCGGAGGAGGTCGCGTACCCGGTCCGCGTGTGCGGGGCCGCGGGGTCCGCTGCGGGGTAGCGGTACGGGTCCGCTGCGCGGCCAGGTGTTCTGGCCGCTCCCAGCCGGGGCAGCACGGAACTGAGCACCTGGACCGTCGCGATGCGGGCCGGCCGGACCGGTCCCGAGCACGTCATCAGCCGCGAACAGGTCTGGACGGTGACCGCCGGCGTCCTCCAAGTCACCTGCGACGGCCGCAGCGAGAAGACCACGGCGGGCAGACCTTCGTCCTCCCGCCGCACGTGCTCCGCCAGGTGCACGCCCCCAGGCGGCCGAGGCCCACGTCAGCATGCGCTCGGACGGCGTGGCCTCTGTCCCCGGCACCGAGGGCACCCGCGTCCTGCCCTGGGTCCAGTGACGGCCTCGCACAGGACGCACCACCCCGCACCGCGCACATCCTTCCCGTAAACGGAGTCAGCTTGTCTGTACGCATCACCGCCCTGACCGACCCCGAGGAGACCTCCGCCGGGCGCCGCCTGGTCCGGCTGGCCGGCACCGCCGACAACATCCCGTACATGCGGCACGTCAATGACCAACTCGGCTACCTGCCGACGCACACGTCCCACGAGTATCAGCTCGTCCTGTAGGCGAATCGCGCCGTGGCCTTGCACTCCCCGGCCGCAGCCCTTCCGCGCGTCTCCCCCGCGCTGGTTATCTGGGACCCATGTCCAGACTCTCCGCCGTGTTACGTGTCCTCGTCCTGCCCCTCGCCGCTGTGGTCGCCGTCGCCTCCGCGCCCTCGGCGCAGGCGCGGCCGGAACCGCGGCCGCCGAAGGAGTTCGTGGCGCTCTCCGACGTCGATCCGACGATCCTCCAGGAGATGCGCTACTTCACCCCGCACAACTTCACCGGCCACCGCGTCGACGGCTATCGCCGTCCCCTGTGTCTGCTCACCCGCCCGGCCGCCGAGGCCCTGCGCGGGGCCCAGCGTGCGCTGCTGCGCCGGGGCTACGGTCTCAAGGTCTACGACTGCTACCGCCCGCAGCGCGCGGTCGACGACTTCGTGGCGTGGGCGAAGGATCTCGACGATCTGCGGATGAAGGCGGAGTTCTATCCGCGCGTGGCGAAGTCACGGCTGTTCCTGGACGGCTACATCGCCGAGAAGTCCGGGCACAGCAGGGGCAGCACCCTGGATCTGACGATCGTGAAGCTGCCGGCCGTGCCGACCCGGCCGTACCGCCCCGGGGAGCCGCTGGTGCCCTGCTACGCGCCGAAGGAGCTGCGGTTCCCCGACAACTCCGTCGACATGGGCACGGGATACGACTGCTTCGACACCCTGTCGCACACCGCGGACCCGCGTGTCCAGGGGGCACCGCGGGCCAACCGGATGCTGCTGAAGTCCCTGATGGAGAAGGCCGGTTTCGTCAATCTCGCCGAGGAGTGGTGGCACTACACCTACCGCGCGGAGCCGTTCCCCGACACCTACTTCGACTTCCCCGTCTCACGGCGTCCAGCGCCTTGACGCTCCGTCACGGCAGGTGAACACTGCCCGTTCGGACCACCGAGTCAGGAGACGCCATGACGGACTCGTACGTCGCCGCGATCGATCAGGGCACCACCTCCAGCCGCTGCATCGTCTTCGACCGGAGTGGTGCGATCGTCGCCGTCGAGCAGCGTGAGCACCGCCAGATCTTCCCCCGGCCCGGCTGGGTGGAGCACGACGCGGCGGAGATCTGGACGAAGGTGCAGGCGGTGGTGGCGGGGGCGCTGGCCCGGGCGGGGCTGCGGGCCGATGAGCTGAGCGCACTGGGTATCACCAATCAGCGCGAGACGACCGTCCTGTGGGACCGCACCACGGGCAAGCCGGTGCACAACGCCATTGTCTGGCAGGACACCCGCACCTCCGCGCTCTGCCATGAGCTGGGCGGCGCGGCCGGCCAGGACCGGTTCCGGCAAGCCACCGGGCTGCCGTTGGCCAGCTATTTCTCCGGTCCCAAGGTCGCCTGGCTGCTGGACCATGTGCCGGGGCTGCGCCGGCGGGCGGAGAACGGTGAGATCGCGTTCGGCACCGTGGACTCGTGGCTGATCTGGAATCTGACGGGCGGCACGGACGGCGGGACGCACGTCACGGATGTCACCAACGCGGGGCGCACGATGCTGATGAACCTCGCGACCCTCCAGTGGGACCCCGCGATCCTGGCCGAGATGAACATCCCGGAGGCGGTGCTGCCGGAGATCCGGTCGTCGTCGGAGGTGTACGGGAGGGCCGTCGGGCGGCTCGCCGGGGTGCCGGTGGCGTCGGCGCTCGGTGATCAGCAGGCGGCGGTCTTCGGGCAGTCGTGTTTCGGGGTGGGCGAGGCCAAGAACACGTACGGCACGGGCAGTTTCCTGCTGCTGAACACCGGTGAGCGGCCCGTTCCGTCGAAGAACGGGCTGCTGACGACCGTGGGGTACCGGCTCGGTGGCGAACCGCCGGTCTACTGCCTGGAGGGGTCGATCGCCGTGACCGGCTCCCTGGTGCAGTGGTTCCGCGACCAACTGGGGCTGATCCGCTCGGCCGACGAGATCGAGGCCTTGGCGGCGAGCGTGCCGGACAACGGCGGCGCGTACATCGTCCCCGCGTTCTCGGGGCTGTACGCGCCGTACTGGCGTTCCGACGCCCGTGGTGTGATCACCGGGCTGACGGGATACGTCACGAAGGCGCATCTGGCGCGGGCCGTGCTGGAGGCGACGAGCTGGCAGACACGTGAGGTCGTGGACGCGATGTACCAGGACTCGGGGGTGCGGATCAGCTCGCTCAAGGTGGACGGCGGGATGACGGTCAACGGTCTGCTGATGCAGCATCAGGCCGATGTGCTGGGGGTGCCGGTGATCCGTCCGGTGATCTCGGAGACGACGTGTCTGGGCGCGGCGTACGCGGCGGGGCTCGCCACGGGCGTCTGGCGGGACCTGGGCGAGCTGCGGTCGCACTGGAAGCGCGACGCCGAGTGGACGCCGCGGCTGGGGGCGGCGGCGCGGGAGGGCGAGTACCGCAACTGGCGCAGGGCCGTGGAACGCAGCTTCGGCTGGCACGAGGAGCCTGCGGCCGGGGCTTAGGGACTACGCCGTGGATCTTTGACTACGGGCACGTCCTCGAACGCCGGACGGGCTTGATTCCGCGTTCATACGGCCGCCGCCCGGCGGCGGGCGGCGCCGGTGGCCATGGCGTGCTCGACGACGGATATGAGGACCTGCTTGGCGGAGTCGCGCTCGCGGGCGTCGCACAGGACGACGGGGACCTCCGGGTCGAGGTCGAGGGCCTCGCGCACGGTCTCCTCGGGGTAGCGGACGGCGCCGTCGAAGACATTGACGGCGAGGGTGAAGGGGATGTCGCGGCGCTCGAAGTAGTCGACGGCGGCGAAGCAGTCCGCGAGCCGCCGGGTGTCCGCGAGGACGACCGCGCCGAGCGCGCCCTGGGCCAGCTCGTCCCAGAGGAACCAGAAGCGGTCCTGGCCGGGGGTGCCGAAGAGGTAGAGGACGAGGTCGTCGCGGAGGGTGATGCGGCCGAAGTCCATGGCGACGGTCGTGGTGCGTTTGCCTTCGACGCCGCGGGTGTCGTCGACGGGGCGGCCCGCCTCGGTCAGCACCTCCTCGGTGCGCAGGGGTCTGATCTCGCTCACCGCGCCCACGAGCGTGGTCTTGCCGACCCCGAAGCCGCCGGCGACCAGGAGCTTGAGGGTCACCGGGTCGGTGGCGGACCGTTGACGGCCCCGGTCGGAGCGCCTGAACACCATGGTCTCTTCCTTCTCTTCAGGTGCAGTGCGGTATCGCGCTCCCCCGTGGATGTGATCGTTCCGCACGGACCACGGCCCCGACAAGTCCCAACGGGCGGCAGTTGGGACTTCTCGGGCCGGGCCCGCGCCGCGGGCTCACAGCGCCCGCAGGCCGTCGATCACCTCGCGCAGCACGCTCTCGTCGGGCAGTTCCGCCGGGGGGACCGGCCGGGAGACGCGTACCAGCTCGGCGTCGATCAGGTCTCCGACGAGGACCCGGACCACGCCGACCGGCAGATCGAGCCCGGCGGACAGCTCGGCGATGGACTGCGGTGCGTCGCGGCTGAGGTCGACGATGTCGAGGTGTTCCGGGGACAGCGTCTGGTCGGCGATGGCGTGCGCACCGCCGGGGTGGTCGGCCAGGCTCTCGTCGGCGACGACGACGGCGATGAGGTCGAGCTTGGCCTCGGCGGCGCTGCGGGTGCGCCCTCGGGTCATCGCGTACGGGCGGACGACGGGGCCCGCCGCGTCGTCGTACCAGCGGGCTGCGGGCGCCCCCGGGTGGTGGGGGCGTCCCGCTGCCCGCGAGGGCGCGGTGGCCGGGGGCCCGGGGGGCGTCGGTGCCCCCCGGGCGGACGCGGGATGGTCTCCGGTCATGCCGGCCGTCACTCGTCGGCGGCCACGCCGGTCCGCGGAGCGGTGCCCAGGTGTGCGCCCACACGCTTGACGAGCAGCGTCATCTCGTAGGCGACCAGCCCGATGTCGGACTCCGCGTCCGCGAGCACGGCCAGGCAGCTGCCGTCGCCGGCGGCGGTGACGAACAGAAAGGCCTCGTCCAGCTCGACCATGGTCTGGCGGACGTCGCCGGCCCTGAAGTGCCGGCCCACGCCCTTGGCGAGGCTGTGGAAGCCGGAGGCGACGGCGGCCAGATGCTCGCCGTCCTCACGGGTGAGGCCCTTCGAGGTGCCGGTGGGCAGACCGTCGCCGGAGAGGACGAGGGCCTTGCTGATGCTGCCGACGCGCTCGACCAGGTCGTCGAGGAGCCAGCTCAGCTCTCCCGTGCCGGTCTGCTCTTCTGTGCTCCGCCCGGTTGGGGCAGTGCGTATCGCGGCCTTCGGTGCGGTCATCGACCGTCCCCCTCAGATGTTGTTCCTGGTGCTGCTGTTCCCGGTGGGTCCGTCTCATTCTCCTCCCGGCCGCGCTGCCAACCGCGCTGGAGGGCCGCCATCCTGGCCCGTACCTCGTCGGCGTCGCGGAGGGGGCCGGGGTCGGCGGGGGCCGACGACGGGCCGGGCCGGTCCGCCGGGGCGTCCTTCAACTGCGGGGCGAGGCTGGCCTGTCGTACGCGCCGGGGCAGTCCGCCGGTCGGCGTCCGCTCCTCGTCCGGTTCCCCGGCGGTGTCCTTGGCGGGCTCGCGCGCCGTCCCCGCCGCCCCGTCCGTCTCGGGCTCGTCGATCCGCCGCCCGTGGTCGGAGACCAGGACGGGGGACCTGCGGCGCGGCAGCGGGGCGAGCGCGTCGCTCGCCTGGTGGTGCTGCTCGGCGCCGGGGTCCGCGGCCGGGGAGGCCGTGGTGGCGCGGCGCGGGATGGGCCAGCCGTTCTCGCCGTCGTGCCAGCTCTCGTCCGCCTCGTCGTCGAACAGGGAGAGCGGCGGTTCGAGTTCGACCGGCAGGTTCTTCTGTGCCACCCAGCTCCGGACGGGCCGGTCGGCCCGGTCCCCGCCGGCCGGGGGCACGGGGGCCAGCGGTGGGCGGCGGGTGAGCGGGAGGGTCCCGCCCCGCCCCTCGGGCGTCCCGGGCGGCTTGGCGTGGGCGCCGCTGTCCTCGTCGTCCTTCCCCCGTCCTTGCCCCTTCTTGAGGCCCGGCCCGGCGCCCGCCACGGTCTCGGTGAGCAGCGTCGCGGGGAGGAAGACGACTGCGGTGGTGCCGCCGTAGGGGGAGGGCTGGAGACTGACCCGTACGCCTTGGCGCTGGGCGAGCCGGCTGACCACGAACAGGCCGAGGCGGTCGGTGTCGGACAGCTCGAACTCCGGGGTCTCGGCGAGCCGGAGGTTGGCTTCGAGCATGGCGTCGGGGGTCATGCCGAGGCCCCGGTCGTGGATCTCGAGCGTGAAGCCGTTGGCGACGCGTTCACCGACGACCTGGACCGCGGTGTGCGGCGGGGAGAAGACGGTCGCGTTCTCCAGGAGTTCGGCGAGGAGGTGGGTGAGGTCGGCGACGGCGGGGCCGTGGAGGGCCAGCCGGGGCAGACGGCGTACCTCGACGCGCTTGTAGTCCTCGACCTCGCCGACCGCGGCCCGTACGACGTCCATCAGCTGGATGGGTTTGCGCCACTGCCGGGAGGGAGCGGCGCCGGAGAGGATGACGAGGCCCTCGGCGTGGCGGCGCATACGGGTGGTGAGGTGGTCGAGGCGGAAGAGGTCGGCGAGTTCGTCGGTGTCCTCGGTGCGGCGTTCCATGGTGTCGAGGAGCGTCAACTGGCGGTGCAGCAGGACCTGGCTGCGGCGGGCGAGGTTGACGAAGACGTCGGAGACGCCGCGACGCATGTCGGCCTGTTTCACGGCGGCTTCGACGGCGGCGCGCTGCAGGGTGTTGAGGGCCTGGCCGACCTGGCCGAGTTCGTCGGCGCCGTATTCGAGGCGGGGAGCCTCGGTCTCGATGTCGACCTGTTCGCCGGCGGCGAGGCGGCGCATCACGCTGGGCAGCCGGATGCCGGAGACCTCGTGGGCCTCCTTGCGCAGTCGGCTGAGGTCCCGTACCAGACCGCGGCCGATCTTGAAGGAGACGACGAGGGAACAGACGAGGGCGGCGAGGCCGAGGACGCCCGCGGCGGCGGCCTTGCCGAGGACGCCGATGGCGACGGGCTCGACGCGGTCCGCGTAGCGGTTGCTGGCCTCGATGCCCATCCGGCCGAGGTCGTCGAGGACCGGGGCGATGGTGTGCTGCCAGCGCTGGGGGTTGACCGCGTGGGTGGCCCGGCCGGCGCCGCCGAGGATCACGGCGTCCTCGGCGGTGCGCAGGGCCTGGGCGTTGGTGCCGCGCCAGTAGTCCTCGTAGATCTTCTGGTCGGCGACGGGCAGGACGGGCAGATTGGTGTTGTAGAGGACCCGGCGCTCGGCGACGTGGTCGGAGAAGGCGCGCAGGTCCTGTCGGCTCATGCTGCCCTCGGCGAACGCGGAGGCGAGCAGGGCGTCCTCGCGGGCCACGGCCTCGCGGGCCCGGGTGATGCCGACGAGGGCGCGGCCCTCCCGGTCCAGGTCGTCGTCCTGGACGGCGCTCAGGCTGCCGAGGAAGGCGTAGTAGGGCTCGATGAGGTCGTTGTACGCCTGGAAGGCGCCGTAGCGGGAGACGGTGTTGTCGTCGACCTTGCGGCGGATGTCCTCGATGGTCTCGAGGCTCTTCTCGATGGTGGTGAAGCGGGCCCGGGCGGTGTCGTCCACCTCGTCGCGGACGCCGTCGGCGGCGCCGGTGCGGAAGGTGGCGACCATCCTGTCGGTGGTGCGCTGCCGTTGGCGCAGGGCGGCCTGGGCGTCGGACCGGCGGGGGTCGGCGAGGTGGACGAGGGTCTGGCGGCGCTCCTGTTGCAGGGCGCGTACCAGGTCGTCGGCGGGATAACCGATTTTTCGCATCGCGTCGGCGACGCCGAGCAGCTGCATCGCCTCACTGCCGGTGATCACGGTGGCGAAGGCCCACAGGCCCGTCAGGGACACCAGTGGCACCAGCAGCAGCGCCACGATCTTCCGGCGGATCGACTTCCCGCGAAAGCGCATGGCCTCCCCTACGTGAACCCCCGGCGCGGGGGTGGTGTTCCGACGGATAACGCGGCGTGAGCCTACTACTGCGTTGCGCTGTGCTCGAAGACCAGTGCGGCCGTCGAACCTGTTGCGGCGGGAGAGGCGTCATGAGTTGTCCGGTGATTGCCCGACTTTCCCCCCGCGCTACGGGAGGCCGCAGGCCGCTCGCGGCAGGTTACCCAACCGGCCGAACTGGCTGGAATTGCCCTCCCCACGGGAACCATCGGGCCTGGTCGATCGCTCTTTCAAGGGGCGAGCCGGACGGGACGACGACGGCGTCACATCCGATGCCCCCACCTTTGGAATGCTTTTGGATCGTTTTGGAATCCTTTTGGAAGCGGCCCGAACGGGGCAGCCAATGGGGGAGGTGAGCCGTCATGGACCAGGATCGCGACATCCGGCCGTACGCGCGCAGGCCGTTGTGGGTGGAAGAGCCGGCCAAGCGGCCGAGAATGCCCGATCCGGTCCGTGACTCCGCGGTGCGCGCGGTGCTCATCATCTCGGTGACGCTGGTGCAGGCCATGGTCGCGGCGCTGTTCACCCTCGTCGGTTCCTGGCTCGCGCTGCCCGCGCTGCTGTGCACGGTGGCGAGCGTCGTGGCGGCGACGTGGGCGGTGCTGGACGTGTGGGTGACCCGGCAGGTGTGGCGCCAGCGGCACGGTGTGGTGTCGGTGCCCAGCAGTTCGGCACGCGAGATGCGCAGAGCGCGCCGACCACGCTTCCCCTGATCGTCAACAGGCGGGTAGGTTCGGGAGTTGACGGTGTGTCGGCCGTGCGCGGCGGTCGGCCGGAGGGGGCGTCACGGATGTCGGAGCGGGAACAGGCAGTGCGTCGGATTCCGTCGATTCTCGGGGACCCGTGCTGGACGGTGTGCCTGGTCGGCGAGGAGCAGTCGGGCAAGCTCGCGCAGGTGACCGCGGGGCTGCGGCACGGGCCGGACCCGAGCGGCTCGGGCAAGCGCATCACCTCCGGCTTCTCCTACTGGGGCCTGGAGTCGACGGTGGCGTGGGCCCACGCGTGCAACGACCTGTACTACCCGGTGATGCGCGAGAGCATCGGCTCGTTCAGCCGCCGCTGGCGCGCGATGACCCAGACGCTGCCCGACGGTCCGCTGCACTATGTGAGCCTCGGGCCCGGCACCGGCCAGAAGGACCAGGCGTTGCTGAGATACCTCGACAGCCGGGGCCGCTCCGGCTGCTACATCCCGGTCGACGTGAGCGCCGAGATGCTGCGCCTGGCGCAGCGCGAGGCGCTGGAGCACCTGCACGTGCCGCCCGCCGATGTGCTGCCGGTGCAGCTGGACTTCTCCATGCCCGCCAACCTCGACCGGCTGTGCGCCCTGATCCGGCACGCGGTGGGCGACGAGCCGGTGGTGTTCTCACTGCTGGGCAATACCCTCGCCAACTTCGACAACGACACCCAGCTGCTGGCGCTCCTCGCCGAGAAGCTGCTGCGTCCGCAGGACCGCTTCCTGTTGGAGGTGGCGAGCACCGCCGGCCAGGACGAGGCGGCGGCGCGCGCGGCGGCCCACGAGTACGAGAACAGCCCGCGCTTCCGGGAGTTCGTCACCAGCGCCCTGATGCAGTACACCGACCTCCAGATCGATATGAACAGCCTCACCTGCGAGGGGCTGGTCGAGGACGACCGGGCACTGAAGATCAAGGTCGTCTACCGCAATCGCACGGGCGGTCCGCTGGAGCTGACGCTGCCCGACCGCAGCACGGTGCCGTTCCCCGACCAGGACACCATCCGGCTGCTCCTCAGCCGTAAGTACACCCCGGCCGGGCTGGAGAAGATGCTGGTGGACGCGCGGGTGACGAAGGTGGGCGAGACCCATGACGTCGGGCACGCCGCCTTCGACCGGCCCGCGTTCGGGCTGGCGTTGCTGATGCTCCAGTGCGCCGACGCGGCCCCGCCGCCGGCGCCCCGCGCCCCCGGGCCCAATCCGTTCCGCGACTGACGGGCCGCGATGAGACGCCCGGGGGGACGTCCGATGGGACTCGTCAGCCGGTTCAGCCGGCAGTTCTTCGCCGCGGCCACGATCTCCTGTCTGCTGATCGCGCTCGGTACGTGCGTGTGGTGGGTGGCCGTCGCCGAGGGCGCGGGCAGCCGCTTCGAGCCGGTGGCCTCCGGCCTCGCGCTCGTCGCCGCCATCACCGGGGTGTACGCGGAGCGGCGGGCGGCCGCGCGGGAGCGGCGCGCCCAGGCGCTGTACGCGCTCACCGACGAGCTGGTGAAGAACAGCGAGTTGCTGGCCGGGGAGAGCTTTCTGCCGCAGGACCCGCTGGCCCCGAAGGCGCGGGTCTATCCCCGGCTCGTGCAGTCCGCGACGGACGCGACGCTGGTGTCGGGGGCGTTCTCCGAACCGGGGCACGACGCGCTGATCGCGCTGCTGCACCGCTGGCGTGACGCGGTGCACGACTTCAACCGCCGGCTCGACCTGGCCGAACTGCGGACGTACGTCAGCCAGGTGCCCGCGGAGGAGCTGCTGGCGATCGACGAGGCGATGCGCCGGCCGGGCGGACAGCTCGACGGGCTGTGCCGGTTGCGCGACGAGTTGGAGCGGGTGCTGCGCGAGCGGTACGGGCGGCAGCCGGGTGTTGCGGTGCGGCTGGGTCGGCTCCCTGACGGGTCCGATTGCGGCTAGCCCGGCCGACCGGTCTTCGGCTGCGGGCCGTCTTTGCCGCCTGCGGCGGCGGGCGCCCTGCGGGCGCGTCCTCAAGCGCCGGACGGGCTTATTTCAGCCCGTCCGGCGCTTGAGGACACAACACAGCAGCCCGTCCGGCGCTTGAGGGCACAACACAGCAGCCCGTCCGGCGCTTGAGGACACAGCACGGCAGCCCGTCCGGCCAGGCCTTACGCCGGCTCTTCCACCGGGCGGCGGTACATGCGGGTCGCCGTGATCTCCCCGTGTACCGGCTCGGCGTCCGGGTCCTGCTGGGGCAGGCCGGGGCGCAGGTGCTCCTCGACGCTGATGTACTTCAGGCCCGCCCGCAGGTCCGCGTCGTTGCGCAACCGGATGACCAGCGGGAACTCCGCCAGGGCCGTGGTGTCGAAGAGGCCGGTGGTGTAGAGCAGCTGCACGCCGAGCGCGTCGGCGACCGCCCGCTGGAGCTCCAGCAGATAGGTGGCGTTGGCGCGGCCGATGGGGTTGTCGAGGAACAGCGTGCCCGCGTGCCGCTGCTTGTCGCGGCCCCGGTCGTTGCTGCGCAGCGCCGCCATGGTGCAGTACAGCGCGATGGCCGCGGTCAGCAGCTGGCCGCCGGAGAACACGTCGCCCATCTGCCGGACCGGCACCCGCTCGGCGCGCAGCACCGCGTCCGGCTTGAGGATCTCCACGGCCACGCCGCGCGGCAGCAGTGCCGCCTGGACGCCCCGCAGCAGCAGGGACATGCCGTCACGGCGCAGGTCGGAGTTCTTCTTGACGGCCGAGCTGGTCGCCTCGTCGATGACCTCGCCGAGCCGCTCGGTGAGGGTCGACTGGTCGGGGTCCTCGAAGCGGATGCGCAGGAACTCCTGGCCCGACCACTCCCCCAGGCCCTCGGGGAGCCGGGAGAGGCGCTGCGCGGAGCGCAGCGTGGTGAGCGAGGACTCCACGAGGCCGCGCAGCCGGTCGACGATGCTGTCGCGGTTGCGCTCCAGCTGCTCCAGCTCGTCGGTCAGCACCCGCAGCCGGGGCGCGAAGGCCTCCGCCCAGGCGAGGGCGTGCTCCGGCAGGGCGGCGGCGGGCAGCTCGCGGATCTGCTGGCGGGCGGGGGTGCGCACCTGCTCGTAGCGGGTGGAGTTGGCGTGCCGTACGAGGACGTCACTCGCCTCGCGGACGGCGGACTCGGCGGCGGACAGCTCGCCCGCGCAGCCGCGCAGGGAGCGCCGGGCCTCGGCGGCGGCCTGCCGGGCCTCCTCCAGGGTCCCGGTGTACGCGTCGGGCTGCTCGCCCTCGTCCTCCGGGGTGTTGTCGCGGAGCAGGTCGCGCAGGAGTGCTGCGGTGTCGTCGAAGCCGGCGGCGGCGTCCTCGGCGGCGCGGTGGGCGCGCAGCAGGTCGCCGTGGACGGTGCGGGCGCGCTCCAGGGCATCGGTGCCGGCGGCGAGTTCGGCCGTGGCGGTGCGCAGCAGCTCCTTGGCCCGGTCGGCGTCGGCGGGCACCAGCTCGGCGGGCAGCTCGGTGTGCGCGTCGCCGTCGGCGGGGGCGAGCCGCTCGGCCTCGCCGCGCAGCCGGCCGAGCTGTTCGCTGGCGGTGGAGGCGCGGGTCTCCAGCATCTGCACGAGGGCCTCGGCGCGGGCCGCGGCGGCCTGCCGGGACGGGCCGTCGGCACCGTCGGTGCCTTCGAGGAGCTGGGCGGCGCGGGTGCGGACCTTGTTGGTGAGGCGGTCGAGTTCGGCGCGGGCGGCGCTCTCGTCGCTCTCGGCACGGGCCTGCTCGGCGCGCAGGTCGGCGCCGACGCCCACCTTCTCGTAGAGCTGGGAGGCGGCGCGGTGGGCCTCCCGCAGGGCGGGCAGCGAGGCGGTGGGGGCCGGGGTGCCGGCGGCGACCTCGTCGGGGGCGCCCGCGATCTCGGCCCGCTCGGCCCGCAGCGCGCGGGCCGTGCGGCGGGCGTCGTCGGCGGCGCGCTGGGCGGCGCGGCGGTCCTCGTCGGCGGCGCGGGCGCGGTCCACGCAGACCGCCGCCTGCTCCTCGGCCTCGGCGGCCTCCTCGGCGAGTTCACGCAGCCGGGACTGCCAGGCGGCGCGCTCGCGCAGCCGGTAGGCGAGGCCGGCGAGGGCGTCGGCGACGCGGCGGGCGCGCTGGGCGGTCTCCTGTCGTTCGTCGCGCACCCGGGCGGCTTCGGCGGCGCTCTCGTCGGCCTCGGCGCGGGCGATGCGGAGCTCGGCCAGCTCTTCCTGGGCGTCGTCGGCGGCGGTGCGGGCCCGCTCGGCCTCGGCGGCCAGCTCGGCGAGGCGTCCGACGGGGCAGCCGGCGCGCCAGGAGGCCAGTCGGGCGGCGAGCGTGCGGTCGCCGGCCAGCCGTGCCGCTATGGCGCGGATCTCCTCGTCCCGGGCGGCGGCCCGGGCGCGCAGGGCGTGCCGCTCGTCGTCGGCGGCGCGCTCGTCGTGCATGGCGGGGTTCGGGGGGACGAGAAAGACGCCGGAGGCACCGGAGCCGTCGCCCGTCTCCGGGTCGGGTGCCGGGGCGAGCAGGGCGGCGGTCGTGCCGACGGCCACGGCGGAGCGGGGCAGCAGCGAGGCCTGGGCGAGCACCTCACGGGCCCGGGCGTGGGCGTCCGGGTCGGTGATGACGACGCCGTCGACGAGCTCGGGCCGCGCCGCGAGGACGGTGGCGTGCTCGGCCGGGTCGACGGCCTGGGCGAGGTAGCGCCAGCCGGGCAGCGCGGGGATGCCGTGCTCGCCGAGGTATTCGACGGTGGCGAGGACGTCGGGGCTCGGCGGGAGCAGTCCGCCGTCACCGAGCGCGCCGAGGATGCGGGAGTCGTCGGCGGCGGCGGTGCGCAGGTCGAACATCTGCCGCTCGGAGGCGGCGACGCTCGCGTCGAGCATCTCGCGCAGCGCGTCGGCGTTGCGGTCCAGCTCCTCGGCCGTCAGGGGCCCTTCGACCGTGCGCCGGGCGGCGGGCACCGCGGTGCCCGCGGTGGTGTCGGCGGGGGTGCGGGCGGCGCCCGAGCGCGGTCCGGGGACCTGCCCCGCGGCCGTCGGCTGGGGCAGGCCCAGGAGTTCGATGATGCGCTGGTCGGCGCCGAGGGACTCGGCGGCGCGGCGCTCGGCGTCGTAGGCGGACTCGGCCGCCGTGGCGGCGTCGGCGGCGCGGGCGGCGGACAGCTCGGTGCGGGCCTGGGCGGCGGCGGCCTCCTTGGCGCGCTCGGCCGCCTGGCGGGCGGCTTCGCGGGCGCTCTCGTAGGCGGCGGCCGCGGGCTTCTCGGCGTCGCTGGCGGCGAGCGCGGCCCTGGCCGGGTCGGCGTCGGGGGCGCTGTCGTCGAGCCAGCCGGCGCGGACCGCCTCGGCGGTCTCCTGCTCGACCTCGACGAGTCGCTGGCGCAGGTGGCCGGACTCGCTGCGGGCGCGCTGGGCCTCGGTGGCGGCGGAGGTGGCGTCGCGGTGGGCGGCTTCGGCCGTCTCCTGGAGGACGGCCGAGCGCTCCTCCTCCTCGTTGGCGACGCGCTCGCCTTCCTCGGCGGCGGTGTTGAGGGCCCGGACGAGCTCGGTGGCCGCCTGGGCGCGGGCGGCCAGCGCGGGCGCCGCGTCCCGTTCGGCCTCCTGGATGGCGGCGGCGACGCGCGCGGAGCGGTCGGCGGCGGCCCGGTGGCGCAGGACGGTCTCGGCGGCCTGCCAGGCGGCGTGCAGGGTACGGGCGTCGAGGAGTTCGCGGCGCTGGGCGGCGGCGGCCTTCTCGGCGGCGGCGAGCGCCAGCGAGGCGTGCCGGTAGGCGATCTCGGCGGCGACCAGGGAGCGGCGGCCGCGCTCGGTCTCGGCGTCGGTGACGCCGTGCGCGGCGGCGGCGACCTGCTCGGCCAGCTCGGCGGTGCGGCCGCGCTCCTCGGCGCCGCGCGCGGAGAGCCGGCGGGCGAGGACGCGGGTGCGGCGCTCGGCCCCGGCGTGCACGCCGCGCGCCTGCTCGCGCACGGCGGCGGCGTCGGCGATGCGGGTCAGCAGGTCCAGCGAGCCGGCCGTGAAGTCCCGCTCGGCGGTCAGCTCGGCGCGGCGGCCCAGCTTGTGGGCGAAGCCGTGCACGAGGTCGGCGAGGCCGTCGGTGTCCCGGGTGTCGGTGACGGCGCGCAGCAGCAGGTCGGTGAAGTCCGAGTCGTTCTTGACGGCGAAGAGGCCGGCGGCCTCGCCCTCGTCGGCGTTCATCTCGCGCTGGTAGCGGAAGAGTTCGGGGTCCAGGCCCAGCTCGCCGAGGTGCTCGTTCCAGCGCTCGTGGATCTCCTCCCACACCACGTCGAGGTGCGGGTAGGCCTTGCCGGCCTCGGTGAGGGCGTCGCGGAACCCCTTCATGGTGCGGCGCCGCCCGCGGGCGCCGGAGCTGCCGTCGGCGCCGCCGCGCATGGCGGTGGACTCGGCGACGGGCAGCGAGTCGAGGCTCAGTCCGGGGCCGGGCCGGAAGGAGTACCAGGCCTCGGCGAACTTGCGGGGGTCGCCCGAGACCTGGCGGCCCCGCCACTCGCTGACCTTGCCGACGACTACGGACTCGCCGGTGAGGACGTGGCTCCACTCCAGGGCGACGTGACCGCAGTCGTCGGCGAGGAGGAACTTGCGGAGCACACCGGAGCTGGCGCCGCCGAGGGTGTTGCGGTGGCCCGGCAGCATCACCGAGAAGATCAGCTTGAGGAGGACGGACTTGCCGCCGCCGTTCTCCAGGAAGAGCACGCCCGCGGGCGCGGGGCGGCGCGGCGGGCCGACGGGCTCGTCCTCGAAGAACTCCGCCTGCGCGGGCGCGGGGTGGGGCACGGGCGCGCCGACGCTCCGCAGGTCCAGCACGGTGTCGGCGTACCGCGCACCGGCGGGCCCGATGGAGTAGAGGCGGACCCGGGACAGCTCGTACATGGCGGACTCTCGTTGTCGTGTCGGGCGGTGGTCAGGAGGCGTTGCTGTTGTCGAAGTCGTTCTCGAAGAACGGCAGTCCGGCGTCCGCGACGAGGTCGAGGGCGTCGGCGTCGTCCGGCGGCAGCAGGGTGGCGCTGCCGTCGCCGACGGGGACGACACCCAGCTCCAGCAGCTCGGCCATGGCGGCGCTGCCCGCCATGTCGCGGACCTGGAGCTGGTAGCGGGGCGTGGTGCGGTACGCGCCGCCGGCGTCGTCGCCGGTGCGCTGGAGGAAGCCGGAGTCGACGAGGAAGGCGACGGCCTTGGCGATGATGCCGGTGGTGGAGCCCGCGAGGCGGCGGGCGTCCTTGGTGGCGCCGGTCGCGCTGCGCCGGGAGTACACCCGCCAGGCGGCTTCGAGGCCGGGGGCGTCGGTGGTGGGGTCGGTGTTCTCGCCCTGCTCGGCGGCCTTCTCCTCCAGCCGGCGGCAGGCCTGGCGGACGAACGCGTCGATGCCGTTGACGGTGACGCGGCCGATGTAACCGTCGTCGGCGAGGTCCTCGGGGCGCGGGAAGGCCATGGCGGCGACCGCGAGGTGGGCCAGGCCGTGCAGGAACCGGTCGGCGGAGTCGGCGGTGGCCCGGCGGGCGTAGTCACCCATCCGGACGGCGAAGACGGAGTCCTCGGCGGCGGTGACGGCCATGCCCGCCCGGGTGGACACCTCCAGCACGATGAGCCCGAGCCCGGCGGCGACGGCGTCCGCGAGCCGTGCGAAGGCGGGCTCGTCACGGTGGCGGCGCAGCAGCTCGGCGTACTCGGCGTCGCGGGCGGGCAGCAGCTTGGGCTGCAGCCCGAAGGCGATGAGCCGGGCGGCGTCGGCGGCGTCGGCGGGGGTGACGTTGCCGCTGCCGCGTGCCGGTTCCGCGTCCGCCACGTCGGGCTGCGTCGGGTCTTCGGCGTCGTACTCAGTCACGGTTGGTGCTCCTGCTGGGGATGGCATGGGTTGCGGTGGGTCGGGCGCCGCCGGACCGCGCCGCGGTGGTGGCTCGCCGTGGCGGCGGGGAGGAGAGCCCCGGTCCCGCCCCTTCCCGAACCCGGGGCTTCGCCCCGGACCCCGTGGGGCGGCCCTTTCCCGGAGCCCGCCGCACGGCGGTCACGACGCCTCCGCGCGGTCCGCCGCCATGCCGGCCGCGTCCAGCAGGGCCTTGCCGACGATGAGGTCGGCGCCGCCGAACTCGATGTCGTCGAGCTGGGTTCCGTCGTCGACGGCGAACAGCAGGGTCTGCTCGCCCTGGCGGTAGGCCGTGCCGACCGAGGGGCTCGCGGCGTGGACGGCCAGCAGGGCGACGAGGTAGGGCAGTTCCGGGTCGCGGCGGCGGGCGTCGGCCAGCAGGCCGGAGAGACGGCGGGGCGCGTCGGCCGGCAGGTCGAGCAGCTCCATCGCGCTCGCCAGCTGCTCCTCGCTGAAGCGGCTGTCGTCCGGGGTCGCGATGAGGTCCGGCTCGGGCATCTCCGCGCCGAGGTGCTCGCGCTCGGCGGGCGGCGTCAGCAGCATCTCCACCAGGTCGCCGACGCGGACGGACACCGGGGTGCGCAGGCCGGTGCCATGGGCGAAGAAGGCGTCGGTGACCCGGCCGGCCTGCTCGAGCGGGAGCGGCAGGACGGGGGCGAGGAGCTGCCCGAACAGGTCGAGGCCGGCGCGGGCGGCCGGGGGCGCGAAGGCCTGCCGGTCCTGTTCGGCGCGGAAGAGGGGGCCGGCTTCCAGCAGCCTCGACTGCAGCTGGGTGTGGCGGCGGATGCAGTCCTTGACGATGTCGACCAGCTCGGCGGCGCGCCGCTTGTTCTCGGGCTCCTCGGCCTCGTCGCGGGCCTTGCGGATGTTGGTGAGGATCGCGTTCTCGTGGCGGTAGCGGTCGGCGACGTGGTCGAGCGCTTCGGCGATCATGTCGGGGACGGTGCGCAGCCAGTCCACCGCCCGGACGTTGCGGCGGGTGGCGTCGAGGGTCTTGCGGAGTGTCTCCGCGTACTGAACGGTGCGGTAGCGGGCCTGCTCCGCGGCGAGCTGGGCGTCGGCGAGCCGGCCCCGGCTGATGAGGACCTCCAGCTTCACCTCGGCGGCGATCTGCGCGCTGGTGACGTCGGTGTCGAGGGCGCCGACGAGGACGTTGACGGCCTCGTCGGTGGTGCGCAGGAAGACGGTGCCGCCGTGGCCGGGGACTTCCTCGATCAGCTTGAAGTCGTAGTCGCGGCGGACGTAGGCGCCGTCGGTGCCGAAGGTGCCGTAGACGGCCCGGAAGCCGCGGTCGACACTGCCGACGTTGATGAGGTTCTCCAGGACCCAGCGGGCGACGCGCTCGTGCTCGGCGGCGGGCCGGTGCGGTTCCTGGGCGGCGACGCGCGGCAGCAGCCTGGCCACTATCTGCTCGTGGTCGGCGCCGGTGTCGAAGTCCATGTTGAGCGTGACCAGGTCGATGGCGGCCAGGGCCACCTCCGCCATCGCGTAGCCGCCGTACTCGCCCGCGAGATTGGCTTTGCGCACGTCCAGGTCGTGCAGCGGCGCGGTGCAGGCGAGCGCCCGCAGCCGACGGGCCAGGCCCTCGTCGGCGGCCGGGCCCGGGGCTGGGCGTGCGGGCCCGTTGAGCTGGGGCGGAACGGCCGCCGGGGCTGGAGAAGTCACGTCGCACAGAGTAGGCGCTCACCCCGACAACGGACGAAACGGCACGGGCGGACGTGCCCGGTGCCGGAGCCGGTGGCCTCAGTGTGTGGCGCCGCCCACAGCGCGTACGTCCTCGGTGCGGTGCGCGGCGGTGATCACGATCATACGCAGCCCCTCGGCGACGGCGGCCACGGGGAGTGACGGCAGGGCCCGGTCGGTGACCTGTTCCGGCGCGTACGGAACGTGGACGAACCCGCCCCGCAGGCCGGGGCGTTCGGTCGCGGCGAGGTGCATCAGCGCGTAGAAGACGTGGTTGCAGACGAAGGTGCCCGCGGTCTGCGAAACGGCGGCGGGCAGGCCCGCGTCACGGACGGCGGCGACGCAGGCCTTGACGGGGAGGGTGGCGAAATAGGCGGCCGGGCCGCCGGGGACGACGGGTTCGTCGACGGGCCGGGCGCCCAGATTGTCGGGGATGACGGCGTCGTCGATGTTGACGGCGAGGCGCTCGACGGTCAGCTGGGGGCGGCCGCCGGCCTGGCCGACGCAGACGACGAGGTCGGGCCCGGTCTCCCGGACGGCGTCGTACAGGGCGTCGATGGCGTCGCCGAAGACGCAGGGCAGTTGGGCGGCGTGCACGTCGATCCCCTGGGGCGGGTCGACGGCGACGGCGCGCACGGCCTGCCAGGAGGGGTTGATGCTCTCGCCGCCGAAGGGTTCGAATCCGGTCAGCAGTACCCGGGTCATCGCGGGATGCTCCCTAGAGGACAGGTGGCGCCGGAAGGCACCATATGACGTCAGATGATGTCGTAACGCGTCAAAAGGCAAAAGCGGCCATGATGACGATATTGCAGCCGAGCAGGGCCACCGCGGTGGGCAGTTGCGCCTTGATGGGCCCGTACTGGTCCTTGAGCTCCAGCAGGGCGGCGGGGACGATGTTGTAGTTCGCGGCCATGGGCGTCACCAAGGTGCCGCAGAAGCCCGCGAGCATTCCGATGGCGAGGACCGCGGAGGCGTTGCCGTGCGCCTGCTCCACCAGGACCGGCCAGCCGACGGCCGCGGTCATCACGGGGAACGCGGCGAAGCCGTTGCCCATGATCACGGTGAAGAGGAACATCCCGACGCAGTAGACGACGACGGCGACGATGACGGAGCCGTCCGGCAGGACCGCGGTGGTGATCCGGCGGACCTGGTCGCCGACGCCCGCGACGGAGAAGATCGTGCCGAGCGTGGCCAGCAGCTGCGGCAGCAGCATCGCCCAGCCCATCGATTCCAGCAGCGAGCGCCCGGCGTGCACGGGCACGGTGATCCGCCGCTCGCGCAGCATCACCATGCCGACGGCGAGGGCGACCAGGGAGCCGATCCCGAGCCCGAGGATGGTCTCGCTGCCCTTCTGCAGCACGGGCTCGCCGCCCAGGGACAGCTTCTTGACGCCGACCGCGCAGATCAGGGCGACGGCGGGGATGGTGAGGGCGGGCACGAACAGCTTGCCGCCGAACCGCCGCGCGCTCGCCGTCCGCTGCTCGGGCGTCGTCGTCCGGGCCTCGCCGCGCCCGGTGAAGCCGAAGCCGGCGAGGCAGACCATGACGAGGACGGCCACCCCGAGCGGCTCGGGCGGGGCCGACTTGTCGACGACCCAGGTGCTGTAGACGAAGCCGAGGCCGAGCAGGCCCCAGAAGGCGGCGGTGCCCAGCCGCTTGGGATTGCTGCGGTCGGTGAGCATCTGGGCGGCCATCACCAGGAAGATGCCCCCGACGAGCCAGTAGAACCACTCTGCCTTGATCACTTGGCGGCCTTCCCGTCCAGGGCCTCGTGCGCGCCGGTGCCGGTGGCCCCGGCGGCCAGCGCCCGGTCCAGGCGCAGCAGCCGCCAGCCGTGGATGGCGAGGGCGCACAGGGCGGTGGGTATGGCCCACAGTGCGAGCTGCAGCGGTTCGAGGTGGGTGTGGTAGGTGGTGTTGACGAATCCGGTGATGAGCAGGATCGAGCCGACGGCCAGGAAGACGTCCTCGCCGAAGAAGAGCCCGACGTTGTCGGCGCTGGCGGCGAAGGAGCGCACCTTCTCCCGGGCCTTGTCGGGCAGCGGGCCGTGGCGCCGCTCGGCCGCGCCCTCGGCCATGGGCGCGGCGAGCGGGCGCACGGTCTGGGCGTGTCCGAAGACGCTGATGAGCCCGAGCGCGGCGGTGATCTGACGGAGCAGGAGGTAGAGGGCCAGGAAGCGGCCGGTGGTGAGCCCGGCGAAGCGGGTGATCAGCCGACGGGCCTGTTCCTGGAGGCCGTGGCGCTCCAGGAGACCGATGACGGGGAGGGTGATCACGAAGATCGTCACCGCCCGGCTGGAGGCGAAGCCGGTGCCGAAGGCGGCCAGCACCTTCTGCGGCGAGAGCCCGCCGAGCAGACCGGTGGCGATGCCCGCGACACCGACGACCAGCAGGGGGTTGCGCCTCGTGGCGAAGCCGATCACGACCACGAGGACGCCCAGGAGAACGAGCATGGGCCTTGCCTTCCGCGTTCCCGGACCTCACTCGATCGGGTGAGGTGACTGGCGAGGAGGCTAAGATATTGTTCAACAATCCTCAAGGGGCTTGACTGGCGGATCACTTGGCCGCGGCCGGTGGACGCGCCTCCGCATCGCCCTTGACCGCTTGACTGCCGCACCGTGGAGGACGCATGGCCCGATCCACCGCGCAGCGCGTGGCCGACGCGCTGCGCACCCGTATCGAGGGCGGCGGACTACCGCCCGGCACCCAGCTGTCCGAGGAGGCCCTCGGCCGGGACCTCGGGGTGTCGCGCAATACGCTGCGCGAGGCCTTCCGGCTGCTCATCCACGAGAGCCTGGTCGTCCATGTGCTGAACCGGGGCGTGTTCGTCCGGGTCCTGGAGCCCGCCGACGTCACGGACATCTACCGGGTGCGCGCCGCCCTGGAGACCGCGGGGGTACGGGCCGCCGCCGACGCGGCCCGGCCGCTGCGCGACGCCGTCGGCCGGGCGGTGGCCGAGGGCGAGCGCGCCGCGGCCGGTCACGACTGGCGGGAGGTCGGCTCGGCGGACCTGCGCTTCCACCGGGCGCTCGCGGCGCTGGCCGGCAGCGCCCGCATCGACACCGCCATGGACCGGCTGCTGGCCGAACTGCGCCTGGCCTTCCACGCGATGCCCTCGCCGCGCCGCTTCCACGAGCCGTTCCTGGCGCGCAACCGCACCCTCGCCGCCCTCCTCGACGCCGGTGCGTACGACCGTGCCGAAGCCGAGCTGACCTCCTACCTGGACGACGCCCGGACGCTCATACTCGACGTGATGCGGGAGACCAGCCGATGACCGGACCTGCCGACGGGCCGGGCACGACGCCCCGGCCGACGCTCGACCTCAACGCCGACCTGGGCGAGGGCTTCGGACGCTGGCGGCTCACCGACGACGACGCGCTGCTGTCGGTCGTCACCAGCGCGAACATCGCCTGCGGCTTCCACGCCGGGGACCCCTCCACGATGCGCCGGGTGTGCGAGCGCGCCGTCGAACTCGGGGTGCGCATCGGCGCCCAGGTCTCCTACCGCGACCTGGCCGGCTTCGGCCGCCGCGCCATGGACGTGCCGCCGGACGAGCTCGCCGACGAGATCACCTACCAGATCGGCGCGTTGCGCGTCTTCGCGCAGGCGGCCGGGGCGGACGTCGCGTATGTGAAGCCGCACGGCGCGCTCTACAACCGCACGGTCACCGACGCCGCCCAGGCCGCCGCCGTGGTGGCGGGCATATCGGGTGCGGGCGGGCCGCTGCCCGTTCTCGGACTGCCCGGCTCGCTGCTGCACGAGGCCGCCGCGCGGGCCGGACTGCCGGTGGTCCCGGAGGCGTTCGCGGACCGCGCGTACACCGCCGCGGGCACGCTCGTCTCCCGCCGGGAGCCCGGCTCCGTGATCACCGACCCGGACGCCGTCGTCACCCGGTCCGTCCGCATCGCCCGCGCGTCCGCCGTCCTCGCCCTCACCGGCGAGGAGATCGCCGTCGACGCCCGCTCGCTGTGCCTGCACGGCGACACCCCCGGGGCCGCGCAGCTCGCCCGCCGGGTGCGGGACGGGCTGGAGGCCGCCGGCGTCCGGATCGAGGCGTTCGCGTGAGCGCGCCGCCCCCGGAGCGGCCCACCGGCCTTCGCGCCCTTCCCGTCGGACGCCGCGCCCTGCTCGTCGAGGTCGCCACCGCCGAGCAGGCGCAGGCCCTGCACGCCGAACTGCTGCGCCGCCGCGCCACCGGGGCGCTGCCGCCCGTGGCCGAGATCGTGCCCGCCGCCCGGACGGTCCTGCTGGACGGCCTCGACGACCCGCACAACCTCGCCGCGGACCTCGCGAGCTGGTCCATACCCCCGCTGACCGCCGCCGACAGCACGGCCGTCGTCCTGCCGGTCCGCTACGACGGGGCCGACCTCGCCGAGGTCGCGGCCCTGTGGCAGGTACCGGAGGAGGAGGTGCCGCGCATCCACTCCACCCTCGAATTCCGCGTCGCCTTCTGCGGTTTCGCACCCGGCTTCGGCTATCTCACCGGTCTGCCCGAGCACTTGCGGGTGCCCCGCCGGTCCACCCCGCGCACGGCCGTGCCCGCCGGGTCGGTGGGTCTGGCCGGGCCCTACACCGGTGTCTATCCGCGCTCCTCCCCCGGCGGCTGGCAGCTCATCGGCCGTACCGACGCGGCCCTGTGGGACCCCGCGCGGGAGCCGGCCGCGCTTCTCGCCCCGGGCACCCGCGTGCGCTTCGAGGCACTCGCGTGAGCGCCCTGACGGTGGTGCGGGCCGGGGCGCTGACGACCGTGCAGGACCTCGGCCGGCCCGGCCACGCGCATCTCGGGGTGCCCCGCTCCGGTGCCCTCGACCAGCCCGCGCACCGGCTCGCCAACCGCCTGGTGGGCAACCCCGCGGCCTTCGCCACCCTGGAGACCACGGTCAACGGGTGTGCCGTGCGCACGGATACGGCCGTGACGGCCGCCGTGACGGGGGCGCCCTGTCCGGTGCGGGTCGACGGCCGCCCGGTGGCGTGGGGCGCGCCGGTGCGGCTGGCGGCGGGTGCCGTGCTCGAGGTGGGCAGCGCCCGCGCGGGGCTGCGCTGCTATGTGGCTTTCGGCGGCGGTGTGGCCGTGCCGCGGGTGCTCGGCAGCCGCTCCCGCGATCTGCTCTCCGGCCTCGGGCCCGAACCGCTGACCGACGGCATGTCCCTGCCGCTGGGCGCCCCTTGCGGGCCGCCCCTGGCGGCCGACACCGTGCCCGGGGCCGGTCCGCCCACGGCCGGGCTGGTGCTGCCGGTCGTCCTCGGCCCGCGGGACGACTGGTTCGTCCCCGAGGTAGGGCGCGCGCTGGCGGGCGGTGCCTTCCGGGTGTCGCCGGCGAGCAACCGCATCGGGCTGCGCACCGAGGGTCCGCGCCTGGAGCGGGTGCGGGAGGGCGAACTCCCCAGCGAGGGCATGGTTCTCGGCGCCGTCCAGGTCCCGCCCGACGGCCGCCCGGTGGTCTTCCTCGCGGATCACCCGACGACCGGTGGCTATCCCGTCGTCGGGGTGGTCCCCGAGCCGTCGCTGGCCGCCGCGGCCCAGGCGGTGCCGGGCACGCCGGTGCGGTTCGTGCTCGTACGGGCGTAAGGCGCCCTCAGGCCGCGCTGCCCTCCACGGCCGGCCGGCTCCGGGCGCACCGGCGGGCCAGCACGTCGTCGTAGTGGTCCAGGAGCCGGTCGCCGATCACCGTCCAGGTGCGGCCGAGGACGGATTCGCGGCCGGCTCGCCCGTACGCGGCGCGCCGGGCGCGGCAGGGCTCCAGGGCGAGGACGGCGTCGCGGACCGCCTCGGCGTCACAGGGCCGCACCAGCAGACCGGTGCGGCCGTGGTCGATGAGGTCGAGGGGGCCGCCGACCGCCGGGGCGATCACCGGGACGCCGCTGGCCTGCGCCTCCTGCACGGTCTGGCAGAAGGTCTCCTGCGGGCCGGTGTGGACGAAGACGTCCAGTGAGGCGAAGATCCGGGCGAGGCCCTCGCCGGTGCGGCTGCCGAGGAAGCGGGCCCCGGGCAGGGCGGTGCGCAGCCCGGCGGCGCTGGGGCCGTCACCGACGACGACGAGGCGGACGCCCGGCAGCGCGCAGACGGGTGCGAGCAGCTCGACGCGTTTCTCCGGGGCGAGCCGGCCCACGTAGCCGACGATCAGCTCACCGCCGGGGGCGAGCGCGCGGCGCAGCTCGGGATCGCGCAGCGCGGGGTGGAAGCGGGTGGAGTCGACGCCGCGCGGCCACAGCCGCACCCGCGGGACGCCGTGTGCGACGAGGTCGCGGGCGGCGGAGGAGGAGGGCGCGAGGGTGCGGTCGGCGGCGGCGTGCACCGCCCGTATCCGCCGCCAGGCGAGATTGCTACCGGTGCCCAGGTAGGTGCGGGCGTAGCCGCCGAGGTCGGTCTGGTAGACGGCGACGGCGGGCACGCCGAGGCGCGCGGCGGCGCTCATGCCGCGCGCGCCGAGCACGAAAGGGCTCGCGAGATGGACGAGGTCGGGCCGGTGGGCGGCCAGCACGCCGGGCAGCCGTCGGCTCGGCAGCGCGACGCGGATCTGCGGATAGCCGGGCAGCGGCACCGAGGGGACCCGCACGACGGGGTACCGCCCGCCGTCGTCCTCGCCGCCACCCGGATCGTAGGGGCCCGACGGGGTGACGACGAGCGGTTCGTGGCCGCGCCGGGCCAGGTGCCGGGCGGTCTGCTCGGCGCAGTGGGCGACGCCGTTGACGTCGGGCGGGAAGGACTCGGTGACGATGACGATGCGCATAGGGGTGTTGTCGGCCCCCCGCGCGCCGCGCGGGCCACGTGGATCTTTCCGCCCGGGGAACGTCCCGTGAGCGTTGGCCGCGCGACGCTCCGGGCGGCTCCGGACCGGGTGCGGGCCCGGTTCAGTCCATGCCGCGGACGATGTGCGGCTCGCTGTCGTCCTCGTCGCGGACGGTGCTGCCCGGGGGGTCCGTCAGCTCCGTCCGGCCGGGTAACGGTCCCGGCGTCCGGTCCCCCGCCCGGCTCGCTGTCTGCTCCTGCTGTCCCTCGCGACGTTCCATGCCGTTTCCCCCTTCGACGCCCCTTCTTTGCGGCTCCCCCGTTCCACCGCTCCCAAACAGGCGTCAGGGTGTGGGGTTGCCTACGCCATCAGGGTGGAAATTGGGGCAATTGAGGTTAAAATACAGCCAGGTGGCACTCAAGTAGGGAAAGAAGGTGGCCGACGTGAGCGCTCCTACGTCGCCCCGTATCGACCAGCACCCGGACCTCCTCGCGCTCCGCGCGCACTCGGAGGAAACCACCGCGACACCCACCGCACAGGGCGTCGAAGCCCTCGCCTTTATGTGTGGCGTCTATCTGGCCGCCTCACCATGGATTGTCGGATTCAACGGCTCAACGACCCTGGCCATCACCAACCTGATCGCCGGTGCGGCCTTCGCTTCTCTGCTCGGCGGCTTCGGGTCGGCGTATGAGCGTACGCACGCGATGAGCTGGGCGGCGCTGTGCATAGCCGCGTGGACGATCGTCGCGCCCTGGGTCGTGGCGGGCGACGTCGCCACCACCCGGGCCATCGTCAGCAACATCATCGTCGGCGGTGTGGCCCTCCTGTGCTCCCTCGCCCTCGCGGGGCTGGGAATGAGCAGATCCAGGCGCTGACCACCGCATACCGGACAACCCACCGACCGGACGACGGGAGGCGGCCGCCGAGAGACGGCCCGCCTCCCGCCGTCGTGTCCGGTCCCGCGCGCGGGACCGCGCCTCAGCCGGTCCCGGCCGCCTGTCCGGGTTCGACCGCGTCGAGCGGACGGTCGGCACGGGGGTCGGAGAGGGTGTCGACGGGCCAGTCGGCCGGCCGCTCCGGCGGGATCCCGCGCAGGCGCTCACGAAGGCGTCTGTCCATGTCGTGACGGATCCGCTGGATGACTTCGTCCAAGTCGGGCATACCGGCGACCGTAGGACCCGCAGACCGGTCGGACCGGGCGGAAAAGCAGGTTTTCACTCCTGCGGATGAATACTGAGCTGATCTTCGGCTGTCATGGCTTTGCCGGGCGGGAAGTGGCAATGCTCCCCTCTCCCAACCGGCCCACCGACCCCAAGAGGTGCGAGGCATGACGACCGTACGCGCAGCCACTTTTGAGCTGTTGCGGTCCCGTGGAGTGACGACGGTGTTCGGCAACCCGGGCTCCACGGAACTCCCCTTCCTCCAGGACTTCCCCGACGACTTCCGGTACGTGCTCGGCCTCCAGGAAGCCGTCGTCGTCGGAATGGCCGACGGGTACGCGCAGGCCACCGGGGGGACCGCCCTGGTCAATCTGCACACGGCCCCCGGCGTGGGCAATGCCATGGGCGCCATCATCACCGCGGCCGCCAACCACACCCCCATGGTGGTGACCGCCGGGCAGCAGGTCCGCGCCATGATGACCATGGAGGCGCTGCTGACCAACGTGGACGCCACCGTCCTGCCCCGCCCGGCCGTGAAGTGGGCGTACGAACCACCGCGCGCGCAGGACGTTCCCGCGGCGCTGGCCCGGGCCTTCCACCTGGCCGAGACCGCGCCGCGCGGCCCGGTGTTCCTGTCGCTGCCGATGGACGACTTCGACGTCGAACTGGACGAGGCGGAGTACGCGGCGGCGCTGGCCGCGGCGCGCCGCCGGGTCCACGACGGCACCGCGGCCGCCGCGCCCGCGGTGGAGGCCCTCGCCCGACGGCTGGCGGAGGCCGTCAATCCGGTGCTGGTGACCGGTGGCGCGGTGGACGCCGAAGGGGCCTGGGAGGCGGCCGTCGCGCTCGCCGAGCACCGGCGGCTGCCGGTGTGGGCCTCGCCCATCGAGGGCCGGGTCGGCTTCCCCGAGGACCACCCCCTCTATCAGGGCGTCCTGCCGCCGGCCCTCGCGCCGCTGGCCCAGACCCTGGCCGGACACGATCTGGTGCTGGTGGTCGGTGCGCCCGTCTTCCGCTACTACCCCTATGTGCCCGGCCCGGTGCTGCCGGACGGGGCCGAGCTGGTGCTGCTCACCAGCGACCCCGACGAGGCGGCGCGCGCACCCGTCGGCGACGCCATTGTCGCGGGGCTGCGGCCCACCCTGGAACTGCTGACGGAGGTGCTGGAGAAGAAGGGCGGCGGCGACGGCCCGGCGGACGCGGCAGCGGGAGTGACGACGGCGCCCACGGTGGCGGGGACCGCGCCCGGAGCGGAGAGCGCGCCCGCCGCCGACGCGGCCCCCGAGCCGATGTCCGCGGTGGACGCCCTCGCGGCCGTCGCGAGTGCCGCCCCGCCCGAGACCGTGTGGGTCAACGAGTCGCCCTCCAACGTGCAGGCCTTCCGCGACCACGTGCGCATCGACCGGCCGGGGTCCTTCCTGATGACCACCGGCGGCGGTCTGGGCTTCGGTCTCGCGGCGGCGGTGGGCGCCCGCCTCGGCCGGCCGGACCGGCCGGTGGTGGCGCTCGTCGGTGACGGTTCCGCCCAGTACGCGATCACCGCGCTGTGGACGGCGGCCGCCTACCGCGTCCCGGTCACCTTCGTGATCCCGGCGAACCGGGAGTACGCGATCCTCAAGTGGTTCGGCCGCTTCGAGAACACCCCCGGTGTGCCCGGTCTGGACATCCCCGGCATCGACCTGTGCGCCCTGGCCCGGGGCTACGGGGTCCCCGCGCACCGCGCCACGGACGCCGCGCACCTCGCCGAGCTGGTCGCGGCCGCCACCACATCGCCGGACGGGCCGGTGCTCATCGTGGCGCCCATCACCACCGTTCCCCCCACGCTGTGACCGCGCTTTCCCCTCGCCCTCCTCGACTTCTTCTTCACACCGCCTCGTAAGCGGCCCCCCACCGCATGGAGTTGCCGATGACCGTAACCGTCGAGAATCCCCTCCTCACCGCCCTGGGCGAAACCCTGCCCCCCGGATCCGTACTGACCGGCGAAGCCGAACTCGACCTGCACACCAGGGATTCCGCGCCGTTCAGCGAAGCGGGCAGACCCGCCGCCGTGGTGTGCCCCGACACCATCGAGCAGGTCCAGCACGTCGTCCGCACCGCCCGGGCCTACGGGGTGCCCGTCGTGCCGCAGGGTGCCCGCACGGGCCTCGCCGGGGCCGCCAACGCCGTCGACGGCTGTGTGGTGCTGTCCATGGTCCGGATGAACCGCGTCCTGGAGATCGACACCGCGAACCGGCTGGTGCGCTGCGAGCCCGGGGTGGTCACCGCCGACCTCGCCGCGGCCGTCGCCGAGCGGGGCCTGTGCTATCCGCCGGACCCGGCCTCCTGGGAGACCTGCACGATCGGCGGGAACATCGCCACCGGGGCCGGCGGCCTGTGCTGTGTGAAGTACGGGGTCACCGCCGACTACGTCCTCGGGCTGACCGTCGTGCTCGCCGACGGCGAGGTGCTGCGCGTCGGCCGGCGCACCGTCAAGGGCGTCGCGGGCTACGACCTCACCCGGCTGTTCGTCGGCTCCGAGGGCACCCTGGGCATCATCGTCGAGGCGACGCTGGCGCTGCGTCCGCCGCAGCCGCCCGCCCTGGCGCTGCTGGCCCAGTTCCCGTCCGCCTCGGACGCGGGCGAGGCGGTGGCCGCGATCATCCGTGAGGGCCATATCCCCTCCGCGCTGGAGCTGATGGACCGCACCACCACCGAGGCGGTCGCCGCGCTCGGCCATCCGCTGCTGGCCGGGCACGCGGCGGCCACGCTGATCGTGGCGAGCGACGCGCCCGACGCCGCCGAGCAGGTGCGGGCGATGGCCGCGCTCTGCCGGTCGGCGAAGGCGCTGTCCGTCAGCGCCGCCGCCGACGAGCGGGAGTCCAAAGAAGTGCTGGAGGCGCGGCGGATGGTGCTGCCGGCACTCGGCGCCCGGGCCGCGGCGCTCTCCGGTGACGTGACGGCGTTCATCGAGGACGTCGCGGTGCCGCGCGCCGCGCTGGCCACGCTCATCGACCGGATCGAGCTGATCGCCGACGAGTACGACCTCTACATCTCCACCGTCGGACACGCGGGGGACGGCAATCTGCACCCGACCGTCATCTTCGACCGCTCCGACCCGGACGCGGTCCGGCGCGCCAAGGAGGCGTACGACGCCATCATGGCCGCCGGGCTGGAGCTGGGCGGCACCATCACCGGCGAGCACGGCGTCGGCGTCCTCAAGCGGGACTGGCTGGCCCGTGAACTGCCGCCCCGCAACCTTCGGTTGCAGCGCGACGTCAAACGGCTGCTCGACCCCGAGGGGCTGCTCAACCCGGGGAAGGTGCTGGCATGAGCGACACGATCGACGCCCCGGGACTCGGTGAGCGGCGCGCCGTGCTGCCGACCGCGTCCCGCGGCGAGAATCTCCGGCTCACCTTCGTCTATTTCCTTCCCAATTACATCAAGGGCGTTTTCCGTTCCCGTCCCCGCGTCGCCGCCTTCGTGGCCCGGACCGACCCCGCCCGGCGCGGCCTGGAGCTGATGCGCCGGATGCGCCGCCGGCACGGCCGCGGCCCGGTCCTGGTGCGCGGCACCTCCGGGCCCACCTTGCTGGTCCTGGACGCCGAGGACGCCAAGCAGGTGCTGGCGGGGCCCGTCGAGGTGTACGCGGTGGACACCTGGGAGAAGGTCAGTGGCTTCGCGGCCGTCCAGCCCGAGGCGCTGGTCGCCTCGCACGGCGGGCAGCGCGCGGCGCGGCGGGCGTTCAACGACGCGGTGCTGGACGCGGGGTGTCCCGTGCACCGGCTCGCGGACCACTTCCTGCGGGTCGTGGGCGAGGAGGCGGCGGCCCTGCTGGGGCCCCGGGCGGTGGAGGGCCTGCGGCCGGACGAGATCCGCGAGCGCTTCGAGCGCGCGGGGCGGCGCTGCTTCCTGGGCGAGGCCGCCGCCGACGACGTGGAGTACTCCCGGCTGCTCGATCTGCTGCTGTCCGAGGCGAATTGGATGGGGGCGCGGCGCTGGCGCACCGGCCGCACCCGCAGGATCCGGCGGCGGATGATGCAGCGTCAGGCCCGCTATCTCAGCGACGCCGACCCGCGCAGCCTGGCCGGGCTGTTCGGCAGCGCGCCCCGGGGGCCGGAGACCGCGCCCGAGGGGCAGATCGCCCACTGGTTCATGGCGCTGGCCGTGGTGCACGCGGCGGCTCTCCAGGCCCTGTCCCTGCTCGCCTCGCACCCCGTGCAGTACGAGCGGGCGCTCGCGGAGACCGAGTCGGCCGACCGGACGCACGGGCCGCGCACGGCGGCGGGGTTCGAGGCCATGCCGTACGTCCGTGCCTGTGTCCAGGAGGCGGCGCGACTGTGGCCGCCGGTGCCCAGTCTGATGCGGCGCACCACGGCCGAGACCCGCTGGCGCGACGCGGTGGCGCCGGGGGGCATCAATGTGCTGGTGCCCGCCGGTTTCCACGCGCGGGACGGCGAACGGATCGACTACGCGCACCGGTTCGCGCCGGAGAAGTGGCTGGACGGCACGGCCGAGCGGGACTGGGCCGTCAGCCCGTTCAGCCGGGGCGAGGCCCAGTGCAGCGGCATGGAACTGGGCCTTCAGCTGGCCACCGGCTTCGTCGCCGAGTTCCTGCGCGCCGGGGAGCTGGCCGTGGCCGGCCCGCGGCTGAGCCCCGACCGGCCGCTGCCGCACACCTTCGACGCGGCACGGCTGCGCATCGGGGTCCGCTCCCGCCGGCCGGTGGAGGGCGTATGACGACCGACAGCGAAGCGCCCGCCGGAACGCGCGGCGCCGCGGCCGACGGGGTCGGCGGGGCCGCTTCCGAGGACTGCCCCGAGGGGGTGGACACCGCCTCGCTCGCGGCCGTCGCCCGCATGCTGGGCGAGGTGGCCGGGGTGATCCGTGAGGCGGGCCGTACCGTCACCGCGATCGCCACGGACCCGCAGCTGGCGGCCTCGCTCGGCCGCTCGCCCCGCACCGGGGTGCGGGCGGTGCGGGCCCTCGCCCGGACCCTGACCGAACCGGCCGGGCTGGGCTACGCCCCGGACGGCGGGCGGGTGGGCCGGGCCGCCTGGCTGGGCGGGGTGCTCACCAGCCGGGAGAATCTCGCGGTCGCGGTGGCGGTCACCTCGCTCAAGCTGCGGATCCGGCTGTGCGCGGTGCGCCACCCGGAGTTCATCGAGGACGGGCCGGTGCGGCGGCTGCTGGGGGCCATCGAGGCCGACCGGCAGACCCAGGCGCTGCGGGTCTTCCACCGGGCGGTGCGCGCGGACGGCGCCGAGCGGGCCCTGGCCGCGCTCGCCCCGTCGCTCACCGAGGTCATGGCGTGGAACGCGCTGGTGGACGAGAACCCGTTCAACGACGCGGCGGCCTGGTGCATCGTCACCGGTTCACGGGCCGAGGGCGATCCGCTGCTGGGCACGAGCATCGGGGCCTGGGCCCGCTGGGACCGGGGGGCGGGCCGGGCCGTGGCCGAGCCGCCGGATCCGGCCCTGCTCGCCGCCCTGGACGACGGCGGCGGCATCAGCGCGCATCTGCGGAATCTGACCGCGATCGGCAACGACGGCCGGATGCTCATCCAGCGGGTCACCGGCCCGGACGGCGTCACCCGCTATCTGGTGCTGCTGGCCGGCATGGCCTTCGGGCTGCCCCGCAACGCCACCCCGCAGGACCTGGTGGGCGCGGTCACCGCGGTGGGCCGCAACGACTCGCCGTACACCCGGGCCGTCCGCAAGGCCGTCGCCCAGACCGTGCCCGAGGGGGCGTCGATCGCGCTGATCGGGCACAGCCAGGGCGGCATCGCGGCCATGAACCTGACAGAGATCCCGGAGGTCAACCAGAAGTGGCGGCTGACGCACGTCGTCGCCGTCGGCTCGCCCATCGACTTCAAACGCCCCCGCGATCCCGAGACCCGCGTCGTCAGTCTCGTCAACGAGCACGATGTGGTGCCCAATCTGGAGGGCCGCAGTCCGGTGTCGGTCTTCCCGGTGCCCGCGGACTGGCTGGAGATCACCTGGGTGGACCCCGCGCACGACTTTCCGATGTGTCACAACGTGGGCGTCTACGCGCAGAGTCTCGACGAGGTCGTCCCCGAGGCGCGCGACCGGGTGGACGCCCTGCTCGCCCCGTACCGGGGGGTCGTCGAGGAGACCGTCGTCTTCCGCCTCCACGACCGCTGACCCGCACCCGCTGACCCGTCCCCGGCCGATCCATGCCCGCACCCGCCGGCGCGCCCCTCACGTGCGCCGGCATCCCGAGTCCTGGAGAGATGTTTGATGCCCCCGGTACCGCGGCCCCGTCGCGAGTGGCACTCGTTGCCCTTCCCGCTGGCGCTGCTGGAGATCAGGAAGCAGCGGGAGCTGCTGCGCGCGCACAATCTGCACGACACCTTCGGCGCCGGCGGGGAGCGCCCGCGCAAGCCGACGCCCGAGCTGCTGCCGTACCGCAGCTACGACGGGTCCGGCTATGACCCGGACGATGTCGACATGGGGAAGGCGGGCACCCGCTTCGACCGCAACTGCGCGCTGCCGGAGACCTTCCCGGACCCCGAGGACGACGGTCTGTTCGCCCCCAGCCCGCGCGAGGTCAGCAGGCGGCTGCTGGCGCGCCGCGCGGGCTTCCGCCCGGCGCCCACGCTCAACATGCTGGCCGCGGCCTGGATCCAGTTCCAGAACCACGGGTGGTTCAGCCACGGCGACAACAAGACCGACGAGCCGCTGGAGGTCCCGCTCGCCGCGGACGACGACTGGCCGCGCTGCCCGATGACGGTGCGCCGCTCGCGCCCCGACCCGGTCGCCCACACCGGCGGGGACCGCCCGCCGACGTACGAGAACACCGTCACGCACTGGTGGGACGGCTCGCAGATCTACGGGTCGAGCGAAGCGCAGTGCCGGTCCCTGCGCACCGGCGAGGGCGGCAAACTCCTCGTCGAGAAGGGCCGGTTGCCCGACGAGACCACGGAGGGTCTCTCCGGCATCGACGCCACCGGCTTCAACGACAACTACTGGGTCGGGCTGTCCCTGCTGCACACGCTTTTCGCCAAGGAGCACAACGCGATCTGTGACCGCGTCGCCGCCGCCCACCCCACCTGGGGCGACGAGCGGCTGTTCCACACCGCGAGGCTCGTCAACACCGCCGTCATGGCGAAGATCCACACGGTGGAGTGGACCCCGGCGATGATCGACCAGCGGGTGACCCGGGCGGCGATGCACCTCAATTGGTACGGGGTGCTGCCCGCCCGGCTGCGCCGCAACGTACGGCGGTTCGGCAAGGGCGAGGCGCTCTTCGGCATCCTCGGCGGCCCGACCGACCACCACACCGCCCCGTTCTCCATGACCGAGGAGTTCGTCAGCTCCTACCGGCTGCATCCGCTGATCCGCGACGAGTACGAGATCCGCTCCCACCGCACGGGCGAGCTCATCGAACGGACGGGGTTCGATCCGCTCCAGGCACTGGCCACCCGGGAGGCGGTGGACCGCTGGGGCTGGTCCGACCTGCTCTACTCCTTCGGCACCATGAACCCCGGGGCCATCACCCTGCACAATCACCCCGACTGTCTGCGGGACCTCGCCCGGATCTCCGGGGAGCACGTCGACGTCGGCACGGTGGACGTCCTGCGCGACCGCGAGCGGGGCGTCCCGCGCTACGCCGCCTTCCGTACGGCGCTGCACCGTCCGCCGGTGACCTCCTTCGAGGACCTCACCGGCGGGAACGCGGGGCTGGCGGCCGAGCTGCGGGAGGTCTACGACGGGCGGCTGGACCGGGTCGACACGATGATCGGCATGTACGCCGAACGCAAGCCCAGGGGCTTCGCGTTCAGCGACACCGCGTTCCGGGTGTTCGTGCTGATGGCGTCCCGGCGGCTGAAGAGCGACCGCTTCTTCACCTCCGACTACCGGCCGGAGGTCTACACCGCCGAGGGCCTGGAGTGGATCGACCGCACCGGCATGTGCGACGTCCTGCTGCGCCACCACCCGGAGCTCGCCCCGGCACTGGAGGGGGCACGGAACGCCTTCGCGCCCTGGACGGCGCTGCGGCCGAAGCCGCGGGGGGTGAACCGGTGAGCCGGAACCACCGCGAGGAACAGGACGGAGCCGCCGGAGCGAACGGCTCCGACGGCCCGGGCGGAGCCGCCGACGGCATCTCCTTCGCCGGGATCGCGCCCTGGTCGCAGCCCGTGCACGCCCAGGCGGGCCGGCTGCGGGAGCAGGCGGCCCGGCTCCGGGAGGGCGCGGCGGCGGTGTCGCTGCCCGGCGCCGAGGGTGCCGCCCTGCGGCGGCGGATCCTCGGGCACGCGGCGCGCGCCGAGTCGGCGGCACGCTCGCTGGACCGGACGGCCGACGCCCTGTTCGCCCACGAGGCGGTGCTCACCGCGCTCACCACGCGCCGACGGGAAACGGGAGGTGCGACGCACCTCGGGTGACGGACGGCCTCGCTGTGCTCTGTCCTCAATCGCCGGACGGGCTCGCTCTGAGCCCGTCCGGCGATTGAGGACGCGCCCGAAGGGCGCAGGGCACACCGCCGACCGGCCTAGGCGTCGACGAGCATGCCCTCAGCCGGGCGCGGCATCCGCTTCGCGTACCAGCGGTCGCCGCGCTGCTCGGCCATGCCGTACGCGGCGAGCCCGTTGACGTGCTTGAGGACGGTGCGCGCCTGGTAGCCCACGGCCGCGCACAGTTCGTCGACGGACGCCCCCTCGACGCCGGACGCCCGCAGCCCCTCCCAGGTGCGGGCCTCGTGCCGGCCGAGGTCCGGCGTCGTGGCGGGGACCACCGCGCGCGGCTCGGCACGGGGTTCAGCGCGGGGCTCGGCACGCGACTCGGCACGGGGTTCGGCACGCGACCGTCCCGGGCGGGACGAGCCGACCGGGCGGGGGGTGCGGTTGACCTTGCGGTGTCTACGGCCCTTCTGGCGTTTGCTCATGGCTGATCCACTGCTCCCGTCCTGCTGGCGGCTCCTGCTGTCTGAAGGCGTCAACTCGGCCCGGCGCCGCCCGGTTACGGTAATTCCGCCAGGTGTGCGAAAAATGACGCACAGTAATGCTTCGAGCCCAGGCTTCCCGGCATACCGGATATGTGACGCTGGGGGCGTGCGCATATTGATAGTCGAGGACGAGGTGGGGCTCGCCGACTCGCTGCGGCGGGGGCTGGGCGCCGAGGGGCACTGGGTGGACGTCGTCCACGACGGGCAGCGCGGGCTGGAGTCGGCGCTGTCCGGGGCGTACGACGCCATCGTGCTCGATGTGATGCTGCCGGGCCTGAGCGGCTACGAGATCTGCGCGCGGCTGCGCAGGCTCGGCCAGTGGACGCCGGTGCTGATGCTCACCGCGAAGGACGGCGAGTACGACGAGGCCGAGGGGCTCGACGCGGGAGCGGACGACTATCTCTCCAAGCCGTTCTCGTTCGTCGTGCTGCTGGCCCGGCTGCGGGCCCTGGGCCGCCGCCGGGGCGCCGGGGCCACCACCCTTCAGGCCGGGGACCTCGTCCTGGACATCGCCGGGCGGCTCTGCCGCCGCGGCGATCAGGAGATCGAGCTGACCGCGCGCGAGCTGTCGGTGCTGCGCTACCTGATGGCGAGCGCGGGGCAGGCGGTGGCCAAGCGGGACATTCTCGACGAGGTGTGGGACTCCCCCGCCGAGACCGACCCGAACATCGTGGAGGTCTACGTCTCCTCGCTGCGCAAGAAGATCGACGCCCCCTTCGGCCGCCACGCGATCGTGACCGTCCACGGCACGGGCTACCGGCTCGCGCCCGACGGCGGCTGATCCATGAGCCTCCCCACGCCCCGGCGGGGCCGCGCGCGGCTGTGGCCCCGTACGGTCCGGGGCCGGTCCGCGGCGGCTGCGGCGCTGGCCATGGCGCTGGTCCTCGCGGGCGGCGGCGGCTGGCTGTATGTGATCCTGCGCGCCAATCTGCTGGACAACGCCAACGGCCGCACGGAGCTCGCCGCCCGCGAGGTGGCGGCCCTGGCGGACGCCGGACCGCTGCCGACCCTGCTGCCCGCGCCCCGGTCGGGCGTCGACGTGGTCCTCGTCCTCGATCCGCGCGGCAAGGTGGTCGCCACCAGCCGGCCCTCGGCCGAGCCCCTGGCCCGCGCCTTCGCGGACCTGCGCCCGCAGCCGGGGCAGGACGCCGCCTCGAAGGTCCTGTGCTGCTCCCGGGCCATGGGCGGGGAGCGCGGCGACGTCGTCGTGGTCCGGGCGACACCGGTGCCGGGCGAGGAGCGCTACGTCTACGCGCTGACCGTGCTCAACGACGTGGACGACGCCACGCACGCCATCGCGCTCGGCCTGCTCGGCGGCGCCCCGCCGCTCATCGCCCTCGCCGCCGCCATCGCCTGGGCGGTGACCGGGCTGGCGCTGCGGCCGGTCACCGCGATCCGCACCGAGCTGGCCGCCGTCACCGCCAGCGAGCTGGGCCGACGGGTGCCGGACCCGGCGGGCGGGGACGAGGTGGCGGCGCTGGCCCGTACCGTCAACGCCACCCTGGACCGGCTGGAGCAGGCGGTCGCCCGGCAGCGGCAGTTCGTCGCCGACGCCTCCCACGAGCTGCGCAACCCCGTCGCCGCGGTGCGCTCACAGCTGGAGGTCGCGCTGGCCGCCGCGGCCCGGCCCGACCACCGGGCGGACTTCCCGGAGGGCCGTGGCCCGGACCGGGCGACCGACTGCCCGGCGGGCGGTGCCGTCACATGCCCGACGGGCGATGCCGTGCGGGCCGCCCTGGCCGACACCGTACGGCTGCAGCACGTCGCCGCGGACCTGCTGCTCCTCGCCCGGCTCGACGCCCGGCTGCCGACCGGGACCGGTGAGCCGGTGGACCTGGCGCTGCTGGCCGCCGAGGAGGCCGCCCGGCGGCCGGCGACCCGCGTACCGCTGACGGTGACCGCCGCCCTGCCGACGCCGATGCGCGGCCGGACCGGGCAGCTGGAGCGGCTGCTGGCCAACCTCGTGGACAACGCGCTGCGCCACGCGTCCTCGCGCGTGGAGGTGAGCGCGTTCCTCGACCAGGCGGCGGGGCAGGCGGTGCTGGAGGTCGCGGACGACGGCCCGGGGATCGCCGCGGACCAGCGGGAGCGGGTCTTCGAACGCTTCGTCCGGCTGGACGCCGCGCGGGACCGGGAGAGCGGCGGCAGCGGCCTCGGGCTGGCCATCGCCCGGGAGATCGCGCACGCCCACGGCGGAAGCCTGGTGGTGGCCGCCGGGGGCGGCGGGGCACGGCTGGTGGCCCGCTTCCCACTGCCGGACGGGCATCCGGGACAGCAGCCGGGGAAGCGGTCCGAGAGGCGGCCGGGGGCCCTGTGATCCGGCCTGCGCACGGCCCACGCGCACACGATCCGGACAACGCAGCGGTTCCTGAAGGAACGTTCAGGACCCTCAGGTTTCCTTCAGGGCGTGCCGTCCATGATTCATGAGTGTGACCGTGGATTCCGTACGCGTCGGGGACAGCGACGACAGCCGGGCCCCCGAGGTGCCGTCCGCGGCACCACGACGGCGCCGCCGCAGCGAGGCACTGCTGCTGGCCTTCGCCGTCCTCATCAGCTGCTTCGGCTATGTCAGCACGGGGCTGTCCCTCGACGGGACCGTCCCGGAGGGCTTCGTCGGGTTCGCCGTCAGCATGGCCGCCCTGGCCCTGGTACCGCATCTGGCGGTGCGCCGCTACGCCCCGTACGCCGATCCGCTGATCCTGCCCCTGGCGACGCTGCTCTCCGGCTTCGGGCTGGTGCTGCTGTACCGGCTGGACCCCGCGTACCGGGCGGCGTACGCATCCGAACCGACCGCCCCGGGCCAGCTCATGTGGTCCGTCATCGGGGTCGCCGTCTGTGTCGGCGTGCTGCTGGTGCTGCGGGACCACCGCCGGTTGCAGCGCTACATCTACGTCCTGATGGCCGTGGCGCTGGTGCTCCTGATGGCACCGGCGTTCTTCCCCGGCGACACCTACGGCGCCAAGCGGTGGATCCTGCTGGGGCCGCTGTCGCTGCAGCCCGGCGAGTTCGTCAAGACCATGATCGCGGTGTTCTTCGCGGGCTATCTGGTCACCCACCGGGACGCCCTGGCGCTCACCGGCCACCGGGTCCTCGGGGTGCGGCTGCCGCCGGGACGGCAGCTCGGACCGATCCTGGGCGTCTGGGCGCTGAGCCTGCTGGTGCTGATCTTCGAGCGTGACCTCGGCACCTCGCTGATCTTCTTCGGGCTGTTCGTGGTGATGCTCTACACCGCCACCGAGCGCCTCAGCTGGGTGCTGGTCGGCCTGTCGATGGCCGTGGTGGGAGCCGGCGTCGTGGGCTCGACCGAACCGCACGTCAAGGGGCGCATCGTCGCCTGGCAGCACCCGTTCGCGGTGTACCTGCCGAAGGACCGGCAGCCGCCGGGCACGGGTTCCGACCAGCTCGCCCAGGCCCTCTTCGGCTTCGGAAGCGGCGGCGTCACCGGCACCGGCCTGGGCCGGGGCCACCCCGAGCTCATCGGCTTCGCGGGCCGCAGCGACTTCATCCTCACCACGGTCGGGGAGGAACTCGGGCTCGCCGGGACGATGGCGGTGATCCTGCTCTACGCGCTGCTCGTCCAGCGCGGACTGAGCGTGGCGCTGCGCTCGCACGACCGGTTCGGCAAGCTGCTGGCGGTGGGGCTCGCGGCGGCGCTGGCGCTCCAGGTCTTCGTGGTGGCGGGCGGTGTCATGGGCCTCATCCCGCTCACCGGCAAGGCGCTGCCGTTCCTCGCCAAGGGCGGCTCGTCCCTCGTCGCGAACTGGCTGATGGTGGCCCTGCTGATCAGAATCAGCGACGGCGCCGGGCGGGACCGGGAAGCGGCCGGCGCTCCCGCTTGAGGCCAGGGGGTCCGTTCGCCCGTGTCCACCGGGATCCGGGAGGCGCCCGGTCGGCGCACGTCGCAGGATGAACGCATGCTTCTTGTCGATATCGCCCGGGTGTCAGCACAGGTGGCGGCGACCAGTGCGCGGTCGGCCAAGATCTCCCTGCTGGCGGAGCTGTTCCGCAAGGCCGAGCCCGACGAGGCACCGATCGTCATTCCGTACCTGGCCGGCCGGCTGCCGCAGCGCAGGATCGGCGTCGGCTGGAGCACCCTGCGCAACGCCGCCGCCCCGGCGGACGCCCCGACCCTGACCGTCCTGGAGGTGAACGCGGCCCTCACCCGGATCGCGGGCGTCACGGGCAAGGGCGCGCAGGGCGAACGCAAACGGCTGGTGAACGCGCTGATGGGCGCGGCCACAGCCGAGGAGCAGCGCTTCCTGCTGGGGCTGATCGGCGGTGAGCTGCGGCAGGGCGCCCTGGACGCGCTGGCCGTGGAGGGGCTGGCGGCGGCGACGGGCGCGGCCCCGGCAGACGTCCGGCGGGCGGTGATGCTGGGCGGTTCCCTCGGCACGGTCGCCCGGGCGCTGCTGGCCGAAGGGCCCGAGGCGCTGGCGGACTTCCGGCTGGAGGTGGGACGGCCGGTGCAGCCGATGCTCGCGCACAGCGCCAAGGACGTGGACGAGGCACTGGACCGGCTCGGGCCGTGCGCGGTGGAGGAGAAGCTGGACGGCATCCGGGTGCAGGTGCACCGGGACGGTGAAGAGGTGCGGGTCTACACCCGCACCCTGGACGAGATCACCGAGCGGCTGCCCGAACTGGCCCGCGTGGCCCGGGAGCTGCCGGTGTCCCGGGCCGTGCTGGACGGCGAACTCATCGCCCTGGACGTGACGGGCCGCCCGCGCCCGTTCCAGGAGACCGCCGGCCGGGTCGGCTCCCGGACGGACGTGGCGGGAGCGGCGGTCACGGTGCCGCTCTCACCGGTCTTCTTCGACCTGCTGGCGGTCGACGGCCGGGATCTGCTGGAACTGCCGACGGCCGAGCGGCACGCGGAGCTGGCACGGGTGGTGCCCGAGCCACTGCGCGTCCGACGGCTGGTGGTCGCCGACCCGACGGACGCCGGGGCCCGCGCGGCGGCGCGGGAGTTCGCGGCCGAGGTGTTGCGGCGCGGCCACGAGGGGGTGGTGGCCAAGGCGCTGGACGCGCGGTACAGCGCGGGCCGGCGCGGTGCTTCCTGGCTGAAGGTGAAGCCGGTGCACACTCTGGACCTGGTGGTACTGGCCGCCGAGTGGGGCCACGGACGACGGACCGGCAAGCTGTCGAATCTGCATCTGGGAGCGCGGCGGGCGGACGGTTCGTTCGCCATGCTCGGCAAGACCTTCAAGGGGCTGACGGACGTGCTGCTGGCCTGGCAGACCGAGCGGCTCCGGGAGCTGGCGGTCTCCGACGACGGCTTCGTGGTGACCGTGCGGCCGGAGCTGGTGGTGGAGATCGCCTTCGACGGCGTCCAGCGGTCCACCCGGTACCCGGAGGGGGTGACCCTGCGGTTCGCGCGGGTGCTGCGGTACCGGGAGGACAAGACGGCGGAGGAGGCGGACACGGTCGAGAGCGTGCTGGGCCTGACGTTGTCAGCCGATGCCGCCGATTCGGTTGATTCGGTCGACCTCACCGATCCCGCTGGTCCCGCCGATTCCGCCGGCTGAGGTCACCGGTTGACGTCGGCGGGGCACAGACGTCGCGGCTTCTTGTCGTCGCGCAGCTTCGCGTCGACGCAGCCGCCGGGCAGCCCGTCGTAAGCCTTGGTGCCGAAGTTGGCGGTGACGGTGAGGGTGCCGCCACCGAAGACGGTGCGCTGGACGGTGCGGTCGGCGTTCAGGGTACGGAAGTCGGTCATGGCCTGAGTGCCGGCCGCCTCGTGCAGGGGCTTGAAGTACTTCTGCAGTGCGGCGAGTTCACTGCCGCGCTCCTGGATGGACTTGCCGTCGAGGACGAAGTTGAGCGGGGTGTTGTAGAGCATCGCCAGCAGGGCGCGGGTGGTCTTCTGCTGCGGGAGCTTGTCGTAGGACAGCTCCCAGCGCTCGGTGTTGACGAGGGAGTCGTGCAGCGCGGTCTCGAACAGCGGGACGCGGTAGGCGGGGTCGTACATGGCCTTGGCGACATCGGCGGGGAGCTCGGCGGGCTTGAAGAAGATCCCCGGGGCCTTGGCGGGGGTGTAGCCGCCCCACTTCTCCTTGTCCTTCTGTGCCTTCCACAGCCCGTCGGCGACGGGGGTGCCGGATCCGTGGTCGAAGGCCAGCACCTGGTTGGACCACGCGCCCGCGGACTCGGAACCGAGGACGAGGCGGCCCTTGCCGGACAGCCGCTCCATCCGGGCGAGCCGGTTGGCACGGTCACGGGCCTGGTCCATGGGGTGGGCGTCGCTGTGGTCGCGGAACAGCTCACCGGCGGCGTCGACGTCGAGGAAGTAGCTGTCGGCACCGTTGGCGGTCATCTTCTTGGTGCGGTCGGCGAGGTAGTGCCGGGTGGGCTCGGCCTTCTCGAACGCCTCGGAGCTGAGGTAGCAGCCGCGGTCGTGGAAGCCGGGCACGGGCTTGCCGTCGGCGCCCTGGACACAGAAGTCCGGATAGACCTTGTCGGGCCAGACGGAGGTGGGGGCGTCGGAGGCCTTGGGGTCCTGGCCGTTGGCGAAGGAGTCGTACGGCCCGACGAGGTACCCGGCCTTCTTCGCGGCGGCGACGGCGGCGGCGTCCATGGGCGTGTCGTCGGCGTCGTAGCCGAGCCACATCCGGTCCACGCCGAGCGCCCGCAGCTTCTTCACGCCCTCGGCGGTACGGGCGTCGCCCCATGTGTAGGCGTGAAAGGCACCGAGCAGCTTCTTGGTGGCCGGCACCGCGTCGATCTTGGCACGCAGACTGCCGAGCTGCCCGTGCTGCTCGAGCCAGGCACGGTAGTCGACGGCGGGCGCGACGGGGGAACCGTCGGTGAGGGCGAAGGTGACGGTGTAGTCGGTGGTGCCCTCGCCGCGGGAGAAACGGTGAGTGGCGGTGGTACGCAGCCGCCCGTGCTCGGAGGTCGAACGCAGGGAGGTCCCGATGTCGGTGGGCACCAGATAACTGACACCCCGGCCACCGAGGGTGTGCCCCCACAACGGCATGGTCAGCGCCGAGGACACATCGAGCTCACTGTTGACGAGCTGCGCCCGGTCGGAGTTCCAGAACGCGTCGCCCACGGGTATGGACAGCCCTTCGCCACGCGGCAGTTGCACGGCGGAGGCGGCCCGGTCGGTCCCGGTGACAGGCCAGCTCAGCGTGCGGTCGGCGGCACCGGTGGACTTGACGGAGACGACGAGCCGCCCTCGGTCGGAACGGGCGGTAACGGCCAGCCCGCTGCCGGGGTACGTCCACCGGGCGCCGTCGGCGGTGACGGCCACCTTCCCGGGCTTCCCGGGAGCGGTGGCGGCGGGTGCGGAGAGCTCGACCTCTCCCTTGCCCGTGCGCGCCGTCACGCGGAGCGTCGTCGTGTCGACGGTGGCGGTGCCGCCCCGGATGGGGAGGTCGACGAGGTGACCACCATGGACACGGGCGGATTGCGGGGCGCTGGGGGCGGTTTGCTGCATGGTGGCCTGCGCGGAGTCGGCGAGGGTGACGCACGGGAGGGTAGCCGCGAGGGCCACGGCGGCGGCGCGGACGGTGCGGGCGGTCCGGCGGGAGGTGATGAAGTGCATGAGGAGTTAATAACGAACGGGATTAAGAGACTTCTAAGACGCGGCGGTGAGCGCGGGAGAGGGGCTTCCGTCGTGCCGCCCCAGGTAGAAGCAGACAGTCAGGTCTTACGCTGCGCACCCAACCCCTTCCTGATCCGCTGCCAGGGATGCCGTCTGCCCCCCGCTGCCGAACCCGTCACCGGCCTGGCCGAGGAGTTGAAGCTCAGCCACCAGACGATCGGCTTCCTTTCGGGCCGGCGCCAGTAGCGGATCCTCCTCGTAGGCGTGCGGTCCGACGATCTTCGACAGGAAGAACAGCGACATCAGCTTGCCGTCCCGGCTCTCCAAGTCCGCGCGCCTCTCCTGGCGGACGCGGTCCGCCAGTGCCGGGACGGCCAGCGCGTTGCCCCACAGCGTTGTCGCGTCCAAGCCGCGGGGCGCCATGCCCCAGTCCTCCCAGTCGACGATGGTGAACTTCGACCCCATCACGTTGGCCCAGGTCAGATCGGCGTGAGCCGGTGTCCACCGCTCGACCCGCGCGTCGGTCACGCCCGGGAAGACCTCCCCGAGCATCCGCGTCACCAGCTCCTGCGTGATCGTCACCGTGTCCGGTGTCGCGATCCGTGGTGTCTGGCTGTTCGGCGAGGGCGTCCAGTGAGGCGTTCAGCGCCTCCCACCACGCATCCGGCAGGCCCGGGCCCTTGAGCAGCAAGGCGCCGTTGGCGACCGGCGGTACAGCGATCAGCTCCAGCTCGTCCGCACGCCACATCACCGGCTCGCCGGGCTCCCGCCATGCCACGCCCCGGTACCACTCGGGCATCGCGACACCTCGCAGCACCGCAGCGGCCTCAGTCCCGTTCCAGCCCTGCGGGCCGATCCGTTCGAACCCCCGCCGCTCGATACGCACCCACGTGCCCTGCTCCGTACGGCCGCCCAAGGAACGGCGCTTGCGTACCAGCGTCTGTCGGTCCAAGCGCACACGCAGGGCTTCCTCCACGCGCTCCACCACGTCTTCGACCGGCTGGCGGCGCAGATCCACTCGGGCAGCGACGGGCAGGGATGCGGTCATCACGACCTCCTTGGCGCCCCGGCCCGGATCACTGGGTGGAGATCTTGTGGACGGCCGTGTCGTCCGGGTCCAGCCGTCGCCCGTCCGCGGACAGCACTTCCAGTGCGCGGAGGCGATGTCCCTGCTGGCGATCGACCAACTGTGAGTGGGGTTCGCCGGGGGCGAAGAAGTTCTGTTCGCCCCACTGCCGCAGGGCCACGATGACGGGGAAGAGCGCCTTGCCCTTCGGAGTCAGGACGTACTCGCGGTAGGCGCTGCCGTCCGAGGCGGGGACGGATTCGAGGACGCCGCCGGCGACCAAGGTGCGCAGACGCGCGGTGAGGATGTTCTTCGCCACGCCGAGGCTGCGCTGGAACTCCCCGAAGCGCCGGCTTCCGTCGAAGGCGTCCCGCACGATCAGCAGGGACCACCAGTCGCCGATCGCGTCCACCGACCGGGCGACGGGACATTCGCTGTCGTCGAAGCGCGTCCTGGTCACCATGGCGTCCTCCACTCTCACGACGGTTGCAACATGCTACCGAAGAGCTTACCGTCGCCTCTGGTAGCAAGATGAAACCAGATAGATGAGGGAGTGCCGATGCCCGGCAACCGTGAAAGCGGGGAAGGTTCCGCGTTCGTCCTGTCCCGTGGTGTCGTCACACTGTTCGCCGTCGCCTGCGGGGCCGCGGTGGCCAACGTCTACTTCTCCCAGCCGCTCCTGGTGACCATGGGACACGACCTCGCCATGAGCCCGGCACTCGTCGGCAGCGTGGTCACCCTCACCCATGTCGGATACGGGCTGGGGCTCTTCTTCCTCGTGCCGCTGGGGGACGTGGCCGACCGCAGACGGCTCATCGTGGGCCAGTTACTGCTCCTGGTGGGGGCGCTGGCCGTGGTGGCTGCCGCCCCCAGCGCGGCGGTCCTGCTCGCGGGCATGGCCGCGACGGGGCTTCTCGCGGTCGTCACACAGACGCTGGTGGCCTTCGCGGCATCACTGGCCCCTCCCGCCGGGCGCGGGCGGGTCGTCGGTCTGGTCACCAGCGGAGTGGTCATCGGAATCCTGCTCGCCCGCACCGCGTCCGGCCTCATGGCCGATCTCGCGGGCTGGCGCTCCGTGTACCTCGCCTCGGCTGCGCTCACGGCTTCGCTCGCCCTGGTCCTGCACCGGGTGCTGCCGCGCCACAGTGACGCTCCGCCGACAACCCTGCGCTACGGACAACTCCTGCGCTCCACGGTCATTCTGTTCGCACGGGAACGACTGCTGCGGCTCCGGGCCCTGTTTCGGCCTGTTGATCTTCGCCGCCTTCAGCACCCTGTGGAGCAGCGTCGCGCTGCCGCTCAGCGAGGCCCCGTACTTCTGGTCCCACAGCGCGATCGGGGCGCTGGGGCTGATCGGTGCCGCCGGGGCCCTGGCCGCGACCGTGACGGGCCGACTGAACGACCGCGGACTCTCCCGGCGGACCACCGGCATCGCCCTGGCACTGCTCGCCGCCTCGTGGCTGCCCCTGGCCTTCACCCGCAGTTCGCTCTGGGCCCTGGTCGTGGGGGTGATCCTGCTCGACCTCGCCGTGCAGGCGGTGCATGTCACCAACCAGACCCTGATCTACGCGCTGCACCCGGACGCGGGCAGTCGGCTGATCGGCGGCTACATGGTCTTCTACTCGATCGGCAGTGCCACCGGCGCCATCGCCGCGACTTCCCTCTACACGGTGGCCGGTTGGGGCGCCGTGTGCGCACTGGGAGCCGCGTTCAGCTGCCTCGGGCTCGTGCTGTGGGCGTTCACTCGGCACAGCACCCCGGTCCCCGCCGGGTAAGGGGCGGGCGCCCGGCATCCCCGGCACCCGCCCCCACCCCCCTCACACCCCCCGGAACAGCTCCACCAGGTCCTGGCGGCCGAAGACCCCCGCCGCCTCGATCGCCGAGGGGGAGCCCGCCTCCGGGTCCGCGCCGTGGGCGAGGAGGACGCGGACGACCTCGTCCTCGCCCTTGAAGACGGCACCGCCGAGCGGGGTCTGGCCCCGGTCGTTGGGGCGGTTGGGGTCAGCGCCGCGCTGGAGGAGGGCGTTCACCGCGTCGAGGTGGCCGTGGTAGGCGGCCAGCATGATGAGGGAGTCACCCCTGTCGTTGGTGAGGTTGGCCGGTACACCCGCGTCCACATAGGCGGCGAGGGTGTCGGTGTCCCCGTGGCGTGCCAGGTCGAAGACCTTGGACGCGAGCTGGAGCATCTCGGGGTCGTGTGCGGGCTCGGTCTCGGGGGTCGGCTCGGTCATGGTCTGCGGTCCTCCGGGTTCGGCGCCTGGAACGGCACCCCGACTTGGGTGCCGCTCCACCCTACGTACGGCCGCGCGCGGGGGAACCGGCGGTGCTGTGCGGCGCGCGCCGCTTCGGCCAACCGGCCCCGGGCGGAGCTCGATGACCGGCCCCGGACGGAGCTCGATGGTGAACCCTCGGACGGACCCCGACGGGGTTCGGGCGCGTCCATCCGGGTGAATCACCGCAGATCCCCATCGGCGGACGGCAATGGCGTGGCAGGGGGGTCGATGATCGCCGGGGAGCCGGTTTCGGGCCGTGATTGCGGGGTTCGCCTCCCCCGGCGAAGTGATCACGCGTCCTCCCGATCGAGTGAATCGAACGACCAATAACCCCTTTGCCGCTTTTGCCGTATTAACACTTTCTGTGAGGCTGGAGGGACTCATGGTGACCGTCCCCCACCAACAGGAGAACCCCATGATCCTGACCATCTCCGGCGTCGTGCTCCTCGGTGTCGTCGTGTTCCTGTTCTTCAGGAAGGACGGCCTGAAGGCATCGCACGCGCTCGTCTGCTGCCTCTTCGGCTTCTACCTCGCGGGTACGGCGATCGCGCCCAGCATCAAGGCGGGCGGGGCGAGCCTCGCGAGCCTGCTGGGCGGGCTCAAGTTCTGACGCCTCCCGCACCCCCGCACGTACCGACAACAGGAGACCGACGTGGGCCGGCGTACGCTTCCCCGCTTTCTGTCCGAGAACCCGACCGTCACCCGTGTCCGGGAGTTCTCGCGCACCGTCGCCGACAATGCCGCTGATGTGCTCCACCCGCTGATCGTCCTCTCGCGCGGGCTGCGTTCCCTGGCCGCCTCCGGGCGGCGCAAGTGGGCCGAGACGCCGAAGGAACGGCGGGGGCCCACGGTGGTCCTGGTGGGCTCGTGCGTGTTCATCGTGGCGCTCGTGCCGTACGGGCCGGTGCTCGCCACGATCGGGCTGATGGCGGCGGCCGCCTGGGCGGGGCGCCGGAACGCGCCCCAGCCGGCGGCGGAGGTGGACGAGGCGGACACCGGACGGCTCCAGGCGCTGTACGAGGCCCTGGTGCCGTACTTCGCGGCCCCGGGGGACCCGGCGCCGCTCTACGCGCACGGGGGCAGCTGGAGCGCGGCGTTCGAGGGGCACGCCTTCGACGACCGGGGACGGCTGATCACCCTCCGGCTGCGCTACCCCGCCTACTTCACCGACGGCGACGCCGAATCCCGGACCCGGATCGAGCAGTTGCTGCACCTGAAGGCCGGCCGGGGCCGGGAGTACCGCTTCGACTGGGACGAGGCGGGCAACCGCCTCGCCCTGCACGCGCTGCCCGCGCTCGACACCGACGTCTTCGCCCAGCGGTTCGTCACCGCGCCCGGCGAGGCCGTGCTCGGCTTCACCGACGCCTCGGACGTCCAGCGGACCCTGCCGGTGACCGCGGGCGACGAGACCCGTGACGCGCCGCCCGTCGTGTGGCGTACGGGCCAGCGGTCCACCGAGCCGCACCTGCTGGCCCTCGGTCAGCCGTCGAGCGGCACCACGACGCTGCTGCGGTCGATCACCTTGCAGGTCCTCCACCACGGCGACGTCGTGGTGGTCGACGGCAGCGGCGCGGGCGAGTACGCCTTCCTGCGCGGCCGGGACGGGGTGCTGGCCGTCGAATCCTCCCTGCCGGGCGCCCTCGCGACCCTGGAGTGGGCCGCGCACGAGACCGAGCGCCGGCTGCTGACCGCCAACCACGCCCGCCAGCAGGGGCGTCCGACGCCCGAGGACATCCGCCGCCCCCTGTGGGTCATCGTCGACCGGCCCACGGTGCTGAGCCATCTCGCCCGCGGCGAGGGGCGCCGCGATCCGCAGGAGCTGCTCCAAGTGCCCCTGCGGCACGGCCGTGTCGGCAACGTCACCGTCGCGGTGGCCGAACAGCTCGACGGCTACGAGCAGCTGACCGAGCCGGTCCGGACCCACACCCGCGCCCGGCTGGTCCTCGGCGCCGTGACCCCCGATCAGGTGTGCACCGCGCTCGGCGCGCCACCGCACACCACTCCGGCGCGGGACGTCCCGCCGGGCCGCGGCTACGCCCGGCTGGGCTCGGGCCCGGTGCACCGGGTCCAGGTGCCGCACACGCCCAACCCGTACGACGAGGAGACGACCGACGCCCAGCGCGAGGCGGTGCTGGCCCTGCTGCCCGAGACCACTTCCGCGCCGGGTGGCGCGGAGGAGACGTGGTCGTACGCGGACCCCGCCCCGGTCACCGCCCCTGCCCCGGTCCCGGCCGCCGCCCCCGTCTCCGCCTATGCCTCTGTCTCCGCTTACGCCCAGGGCCCGGGCCTCCTCGACCCGGACTCGACGGAGGGCGGCGTGGGCGCGGCGTGGGCGACCGCCGTCCCGGCGGCCGACGACGGCGGACCCACCTGGGCGGGCACCGACCCGGTGTGGCTCAGTGTGGATTCGACGCAGGCCGGCCCCGGTCTGGCCTGGGCCGGTGCCGAACTCGCGGAGGCCGGCGAGGGCCGGCCGGGGCACGGACCGGCCGGACCGGACACCGGTGACCGGGCCGGGCCCCACCACCCCGGAACGGACCCGAAGCCGCTTCAGGCCACGTAGGTCCGCGGGGCCTCGACCGCTGCCGTCGCGCCGCTCGCCACCAGGCGGGCGGCCTCCGCGAGCCGGGTCGCGGCCTCCTCGGCGACCGCCCCGGTGACGGTGAACGGGAGCCGTACGAAGCCCTCGAAGGCCCCGTCGACACCGAAGCGCGGACCGGAGGGCACCCGCACCCCGAGCCGCTCCCCCGCCTCGGCGATGCGCGATCCCGAGAGGCCGCCGGTGCGCACCCACAGGGTGAGCCCGCCCTTCGGGACGGTGAACTCCCAGTCGGGCAGATGGCGGCCGAGGGCGTCGACGAGGGCGTCGCGGTTCTCCCGCGTCTGGGTGCGCCGTATGTCGATGGAGGCGTCCCAGCCCTCGGTGCTGAGCAGCCAGGTGACGGCGAGCTGTTCGAGTACGGGCGTGCCGAGGTCGGCGTAGGCGCGGGCGGCGACGAGGCTGCGGATGACGTCGGGGGCCGCGCGCACCCAGCCGATCCGCAGCCCGGCCCAGAACGTCTTGCTGGCCGAGCCGACGGTGATCACCGCACTGCCCGCCGGGTCGAAGGCGCAGACGGGCCGGGGCATGTCGACGCCCGGTTCGAGGCACAGGTCGGACATGGTCTCGTCGGCGATGAGGAGGGTGCCGGCGGCCCGGGCGGCCTCGACGAGCTGACGGCGCTGCTCCTCGGGGGCCAGCGCGCCGGTCGGGTTGTGGAAGTCGGCGATGACGTAGGCGAGGCGGGGCGCGGCGTCGCGCAGCACCTGACGCCAGGCGGGCAGGTCCCAGCCGGCGAGTCGGTCGGCCATCGCGACGGGCACGAGCCGGGTGCCGGCCTCGCGCATGAGCTGCAGGACGTTGGCGTACGAGGGGGACTCGACGGCGACCCGCTCACCGTGCCCGGCGAACAGCCGGCAGATCGCGGCGACGGCGCCCATGGCACCGGTGGTAACCATGATCTGCTCGGGCATGGTCGGGATGCCGCGGGCGGTGTAGCGGTCGGCGAGGGCCTGGCGCAGGGCGGGCAGCCCGGCGGGGTAGTCGCCGTGGGTGTGGGCGTACGGCGGCAGCTCCTCGAGGGCGCCCTGGAAGGCGCGGGTGAGCCACGGCTCCGGCGCGGTGAGGGCGGCGCAGCCCAGGTCGATCACGGAGCCGACGGCCTCCGGCGGGAGGGGGTCGAGCCCTCGGGTGGGCAGCGGGTTGCCGGCGGGCACGGCGGTCCAGCTGCCGGCGCCGCGCCGGGATTCGAGGAAGCCCTCGCCGCGCAGGGCCTCGTAGGCGGCGGCGACGGTGGTGCGGCTGACGGAGAGCGCCGCGGCGAGTTCCCGCTCGGCGGGCAGCCGGGCGGCGACCGGGACGCGGCCTTCGAGGACGAGCAGCCGGATGCCGTCCGCGAGGGAGCGGTAGGCGGGTGAGCGACGGCCGCCGATCGGGGTCACGGTGTCGCGCGCGTGCTGCGAGCCGAGGAGACGCGCCAGCTGCGGCGCCCCCACCGAAGAGGTCCACTGACTCATCTCGTGCGGTCCACCTTTCGGGAATTGGCCATGGAGTACATCCTCCACCAGTCCACAGACTGGCACGCGGCAGGCCACCCGTACCACCGGTGTCTGCCGAAAACAGGCTTTGGGCCGAATTCATTCGGCCCGGCCCGGTCCGGCACAGCCGGCCTTGGAACCATCCGGTACGACCCAGCAGGAGGAACCATTGTCCGCGTCAGGGGGGCCGTCTCTCGCCCGCCGTCTGGTCCAGCTGTACGGCGGGCTGGTGCTGTACGGGGTGAGCGCGGGGCTACAGCTGCGGGCGGGGCTCGGGCTGGCGCCGTGGGACGTCCTGAACCAGGGTGTCGCGGGGCGTACGGGCCTGTCGATCGGAACGGTGTCCATCCTCATCGGGGTGCTCGTGCTGCTCCTGTGGATCCCGCTGCGCCAGCGGCCCGGCCTGGGCACCGTCTCGAACGTGCTGGTGATCGGCCTGGCGCTGGACGCGACGCTGGCCCTGGTGCCGGCACTCCCCGGATCGCTGTGGGTGCGGATCCCGCTGCTGGTCCTCGCGATCGTGCTGGGCGCGGCGGCGACCGGGCTCTACATCACCCCGCGCTTCGGCCCGGGTCCGCGCGACGGGCTGATGACCGGCCTGCACCGCAGCACCGGGCGGTCGGTGCGGCTGGTGCGCACCTGCATCGAGGTGGTCGTGCTGGCGACCGGGTTCGCGCTCGGCGGCTCGGTGGGCGCCGGGACGGTGCTGTACGCGGTGGGCATCGGGCCGCTGTCGCAGTACTTCCTGCGCGCCTTCGCCCTGCCGGAACGCCCGGAGCGGCATCGCCCCCGTGCCCCGGAAGGCCCCCGCGACCCGCGCGACACGGCCGGTCCGGTGGCCCCCGCGGCGGTCACGGCACGCGAAGTTCCGGACCTGGTTTAGGCCACGGACCGGCGGGCCGGTAGTGTACGCCTTTGACCCACCGGACGGACCGTTACTGCGCGCTGAATAAGCAGAAACACAGGGTGACATCTGTTGTCAGATGTGACAAACCGGGCGCTGGTGGGTACAACAAGGGGCGGCACGACGGGCGACGCATGTCCCTCAACGGGGAATCTTCACCGCCGACCGGACGTTGACCGGATGACGACGACAGCGACACCTGTCCTGTGGGCGACAAAGCCCGGGAGGCACGATTCATGAGTGAGCGAGCTCTCCGCGGCACGCGACTTGTGGTTACCAGCTACGAGACCGACCGCGGCATCGATCTGGCCCCGCGCCAGGCGGTGGAGTACGCATGCCCGAACGGACATCGATTTGAGATGCCGTTCTCGGTAGAGGCGGAGATTCCGCCGGAGTGGGAGTGCAAGGCGTGCGGCGCCGTGGCACTCCTGGTAGACGGCGATGGTCCTGAGGAGAAGAAGGGCAAGCCCGCGCGTACGCACTGGGACATGCTCATGGAGCGGCGTACCCGCGAGGAGCTCGAGGAGGTGCTGGCCGAGAGGCTGGCCGTCCTGCGCTCCGGTGCCATGAACATCGCCGTGCATCCGCGGGACAACCGCAAGTCCGCCTGAGTTTATCGGGGCGGCATAGGGATTGATCCATCGGATCCGTCAAGGGCCCGGGCCACTGCACTGAGCAGTGGCCCGGGCCCTTGTCCGCGTGCGGGGCGCTGTGGCCCCCATGGCCCAGGGGATACGCCTGCGGGCATCGGTCACCCGATGCCCGCAGAAAGGCGTCCGTAACGGTCCCTGGCCGTCTCCCGGGCCGCTCAGCGCGGCAGCCGCGGTCCGTCCTGGCGCGGCGCGGGCGGCTCGTCGTCGCGGATGACCTCGCCCTGGACGACCTTGCCGTCGGGCCGGTGCATCCGGGCCTGCTGGAAGGCGTCACCGAGGGGGCCGGGGCCGAAGGCCGCCGCCCGGCGGTCCACGCCGCGCTGCAGGCCCTTGCGCAGCAGCGCGCGGGTCGGCGGGAAGAGGCACAGCAGCCCGGCCGCGTCGGAGAGCAGGCCCGGCACCATGAGCAGCAGCCCGCCCAGCATCGTCAGACCGTTGCCGCCCGTGCTCCCGGCGGTGCCCGGGGCCTGCGTGGCGCCGGGCCCCCGCGCGTCGTCCGGGGTCTTGGGCGGCTGGAGGGACTCCGTCAGCCGCTTCCAGGCGCGGCGCCCGGCCCGCTTGATCACGAACCCGCCGAGCAGCACTCCCCCGGCCAGCAGGGCGAGGACGGTGAGCCCACCCGCCGCGTCGGCCACCATCATCAGCAGCCAGACCTCCAGGACCGCCCAGGCCGCCACGGCCAAGGGGATGAGCCTGCGGGCACGGCCCCGTTTCGGCGGCCGGCCGTCCATCGTCTGCTGTGCTCCGAACGTCATGCCTCAAGTGTGCCTGGGCCGCGCCCGTACGGAACGCCCCGGGTGGGGCGGTCCGGCGGTGGTCCGGGTCAGCTCTTCTCGCCCCGGCCCAGGGCCTTGCCGACCCGGGAGCCGACGCCCCAGGACGTGACCCGCCACAGGGCCTCCGCGACGATGTCGCGGCTCATCTTGCTGTCGCCCAGCTCGCGCTCGACGAAGGTGATGGGGACCTCGACGACGTGGAAGCCGGCCTTCACGGCCCGCCAGGCCAGGTCGACCTGGAAGCAGTAGCCCTGGGAGGCGACCTCGTCCATGCCCAGCCCCTCCAGGGTCTCCCGGCGGAAGGCCCGGTAACCGCCGGTGACGTCGCGGAGCGGGACGTCGAGGAGGAGGCGGGAGTAGGTGGAGCCGCCGCGGGAGAGGAACTCGCGGGACTTCGGCCAGTTCACGACCCGGCCGCCGGGCACCCAGCGCGAGCCGAGCACCAGGTCGGCGCCCTTGAGGGCGGTGAGCAGCCGGGGCAGTTCCTCGGGCTGGTGGGAGCCGTCGGCGTCCATTTCCACCAGGACGCCGTAGCCGTTGTCCAGGCCCCAGTGGAAGCCGGCCAGATAGGCGGCGCCCAGGCCTTCCTTGCCCTTGCGGTGCAGCACCTTGACGTGGTCGTCGTCGGCCGCCAGCTCGTCGGCGAGCTTGCCGGTGCCGTCGGGGCTGTTGTCGTCGGCGACGAGGACGTGCGCCTCCGGCACGGCCGACCGCACCCGGCCGACGATGAGCTTGATGTTCTCCGCCTCGTTATAGGTCGGGATGATCACCAAGGTCGTGCCGAGCGGACCGTATCTCCGCTGACCACCGTCGTTCACTGCTGCCCCTTCTCGTCCGGTCGTCCTCGACGGCCGATCATGATCGCGGCCGCGCAGGACAGAAGGCCCACCATAGCGAGCGCCCATTCGGGCGCGGCACCGGCGCGGTCAGCCACGGTGATCTCGTCCCGCAGGGGGATGGAGGTGGAGATGACGTCACGGGTGAATTCCGCGCTGCGGTGGAGCACCTTGCCGTCGGGAGCGACGACCGCGCTGATGCCGCTCGTCGCGGCGGTGACCACGGCCCGGCCGTGCTCGACCGCCCGCAGCCGCGACATGGCCAGCTGCTGCTCGGGCTGCCCGGTGCGGCCGTAGGTGGCGTTGTTGGTCTGTACGACGAGGGCACGGGCACCGGCCATGACGGTGTCGTGGACGATCTCGTCGTAGGCCACCTCGAAGCAGATGACGTCGCCGAGCCGCGCCGGGCCGATCTGGAGCACCCCGGTGTGGTCGCCGGGGTAGAAGTCGCGGGGCACGCGCTGGAGGCGGGTGATGACCTTGCTCAGCTGCTGCCGGAAGGGCACGTACTCGCCGAACGGGACCGGGTGCTGCTTGGTGTACGAGGCGCCGGGGCCCTTCACCGGGTCCCAGACGATGCCCTGGTTGTCGACGTAGCCGGGCTTGCCCGGGTGGTCGACGAGGGCGCCGACGAGGACGGGGACGCCGACCGCCCGCACGGCCTCCTCGATCCGGTCGTAGGCCTCGGCGTACTGGAAGGGGTCGAGGTCGGAGGAGTTCTCCGGCCAGATGACCAGGTCGGGCTTCTTCGTCCGGCCGGCCTTGATGTCCTTGGCCAGGGCGAGGGTGGCGTCGACGTGGTTGTTGAGGATCATCATCGGGCGGCCGAGGAAGTTCATCCCCGGGTTCTGCACATTGCCCTGGACGATGGCGATGTCGACCGTGTCGACCGCCTGGGTGGGCACCGGCACGGCGTACCCGGCGAGGACGACGGCCGCGGCCAGCGCGGCGGCCTCGACGGCGGGCAGGGCGGCGCGCACGGCCCGTACGCGGTCGCCCGCGGCCCCCCGCAGCCGCCAGGCGGCGACCACCGCGCAGGCCAGCAGCCCGCCGGTGAGTGCCACGGCGAAGGTGACCAGCGGGGCGCCGCCGAGCGCGGCGAGCGGGGTGAAGGGGGAGCCGGTGTTGGCGAAGGCGAGCCGCCCCCACGGGAAGCCGCCGAAGGGGGTCCGGTCGCGGGCCCACTCCTGCGCGACCCACAGACAGGCGCCCCACAGCGGCCAGCCGGGCAGCCGGGAGGTCACGGCCAGGCCCGCCCCGAGCAGGGCGATGAACAGCGCCTCGACGACGGAGAGGCCGAACACGGCGTCGTATCCGACCACGTGCAGCCAGCGGAGCAGGAAGAAGAAGAACGGCAGTGCGAAGGCGAAGCCCGTCCACGCGCCCTGCCGGGCGGTGCGGCCCCGGGTCAGCAGCGCCAGGGCCGCGACGGCCACGAAGGACAGCGGCCACAGGTCGTACGGCGGGAAGGACGCGGTGAGGGCCAGTCCGGCGACGACGGCGAGAGCAGTGCGCCGCGCCTCCCGGCGGGCCAGCCGGACGAGACGGGTGAGCCGCGTGGGGCCACCGGGACGGGGCTCCGTGTCACCGGCGGCGGACACCGCGTCCGGGTGCGCGCCGGACGCGTCAGGGGCATCAGAGGCGTCGGCCTCCGGCTGTTCGTCGTCTGCCTGCGGCCGGTCGGAGGCGTTCTCGGAGGCGTTCTCAAGGACTTCGGGCCGCGCGGGCGGGCCCGGCGGACGCGGGGAGCGGGAAGACGGCCCGCCCGGCCGGCCGACGGTGTCGCCGTCGGCGGCGTCGGCGGTGGTTTCGGGACCCGGGGGCACGGTCGCGCCTTCCTGCTGCTGTGCGGTGGTGAGCCGACCGTACAACGCCCGGGGGGTCCACCGGCTCCCGGGTGCGGGCAGCGGGGCCTGCCGCCCCGGTCGAATGGGGGCCCGGCGTCCTTCGGGCCGGCCTGGGATCCGCTGGCTGCGAGTCGACCGAATGCCGTTGTCTACTGAACGTCCGGGCCCCACCCGGGTCGCACCTGCCGGCCCGGCGGAACCGTCCCTCGCCCCCGTGCGCTGGACCTGGCTCCCAGTGGCGGTGAGCGCTCCGGCTCACCGCCCATGGCCCAGCGGCGCTCGACGACTGTGTGGAGATTCACCGGTCGGACGTCCTGTGGTGGACTCCGCCGAACCTACCCGCCGCCGCCCGCACCCTGTCAACACCCTCATGACCTGCGTGGCTGCCTCAAATCAGCAGGTCAGTACGGCGAGTGGGGCGTCGGAGGGGCCGGCTCACGGCACGTCGTTCGGCGGTACGCGGCGCCGTGCGCGTCACTCGTTCGGACGCGTGAAGACGGTGTGCCCGCCGACCACCGTGCGCAGACAGACCGGGAGGGGGGCGCCGGGGGTGAGATCGGGCAGGCCGGGCGTGCCCGAGCGGGGGTCGGTGGACCAGCTCGCGACCCGGTCGTCGGGCACCTGCACGATCAGCTCGCCGGTCCGCCATACGGCGTAGTCGGCGGGCGCGCCCGGCACCAGGACGCCCGCGTCGTCACGGCCGATCGCCCGCCAGCCGCCGCGGGTGTGCGCGGTGAAGGCGGCCCGGACGGAGACACGGTGCTCGGGGGTGCGGTGGAAGGCGGCGGCGCGGACGGTGCCCCACGGGTCGAGGGGGGTGACGGGGCTGTCCGAGCCGAGGGCGAGCGGGACACCGGCCCGCAGCAGTGCCGCGTAGGGGTTGAGGGTGCGGGCCCGCTCCACGCCCAGCCGTTCGGCGTACATGGCCTCGTCGCCGCCCCAGGCGGCGTCGAAGGCCGGCTGGACGGAGGCGGTCAGGGCGAGTTCGGCGAAGGCGGCGATGTGGTCCGGGGTGAGCATCTCGGCGTGCTCGACGCGGTGCCGGGCGGCGCGGACACGGGCGAGACCGAGCCGGTCGGCGGCGGCCCGTACGCCCTCCACCACGGCGGTGAGCGCGGCGTCGCCGATGGCGTGGAAGCCGGCCTGGATGCCGGCCTCGGTGCAGGCGGTGACGTGGGCGGCGATGGCGGCGGCGTCCATGTGCGCGGCACCGGTGTGGTCCGCGTGCGGGCCGTCGGCGTAGGGCTCGTGGAGGCACGCGGTGTGCGAGCCGAGGGAGCCGTCGACGAAGAGGTCGCCGGCCGCGCCGAGCGCGCCGAGTTCGAGGACGCGGCTCGCGTCGGCGGCGGTGGTGAGCGCCTCGGCCCAGTAGCCGACGACGCGCGGGCCCGGGCGTTCGACGGCCAGGCTCAGCAGGCCGGTGAGGTCGTCGGCGCTGGAGATCCGCGGCCCGGCGCACTCGTGGAGGGAGCCGATGCCGAGCGAGGCGGCCCGCTCCAGCGCCGCGGCCTGCGCGTCGGCCCGCTGGGCGGGGGTGATGCTCGCGTACGCGGCGGCGCGTACGGCGTGGTGGGCGTCGCCGGTCAGCGGCGCGTCCGGGCTGCCGCCGGGCAGCCCCGCGGCGTGCGGGACGAGGTCGAGTAGGGCGGTGGTGACGACGGCGGAGTGAACGTCGGCCCGGGTGAGGTAGAGCGGCCGGCCGCCGGTGGCCTCGTCCAGCTCGCGGCGGGACGGGGGCCGGTGCTCGGGCCAGCGGCTGGCGTCCCAGCCGTGGCCGAGCAGCACCCGGTCACCGGGCCGGGCGGCGGCGTGGGCGCGGATGCGGTCGAGGGCCTCGGGGAGCGTGCGGGCGTCGGTGAGGTCGAGGCCGGTGAGCGCGAGGCCGGTGGAGGTGGTGTGCACATGGGCGTCGGTGAACGCGGGGGTGACGAGCGCGCCTTCGAGGTCGACGACCTCGTCCACGCCGTCGGCGAAGGAGTCCGCCGCGCCTTCGGAACCGACCCAGGCGACGTGGCCGCGCTCGACCACCATGGCCGTGGCGAAGGGGTCGGCGGGGCTGTGCACCTCGCCGCCACGCAGCAGCACGGTACGGGGCTCGGCCGGAGAAGGGGTGCGCTCACTCATGCATGGATCTTCTCCCAGCCCCGCCCCTTCCCGTAACCGGGGCTCCGGCCGCCGGACCGGCCGGAGCGTCAGCCCACGCGCGGCGGTCTGGCCTCGTACGGGGTCGACAGCACGATCGTCGTACGCGTCGAGACCCCCGCCAGCGAGCGGATCCGGGCCAGGAGGTGCTCCAGCTCCAGGGGGGTGGCGACGCGGACCTTGAGGATGTAGTTCTCGTCGCCGGCGACGCTGTGGCAGGCCTCGATCTCGGGGATCTCGGCGAGCCGGTCGGCGATGTCGTCGGGGGCGCTCGGGTCGAAGGGCTTCACCGAGATGAACGCGGTGAGCGGCAGCCCGACGGCCTCGGGGTCGACCACCGCCACGTACCCCCGGATGACGCCGCGCTGTTCGAGCCGGCGCACGCGCTGGTGCACCGCCGAGGTGGACAGGCCCGTGGCCTTCCCCAGGTCGGTGTAGCTCATCCGCCCGTCCTTGACGAGCAGTTCCACGATTTCTCTGTCCAACTCCTCCACGCGGGTCAACCTACTGGGTCCCGGGCCGCCCGGCACAGCCGAAGGGGCGCATAGCCACACAAGGCATGTGATGAACGACACACTCATGCGCCCGTGTCCTGTGCCGGAACGGGCGGTTATCTGACCCTCCACCAGGGAAGTGCTTGCTGTGGCCGAGGCCGAGGTGCCTGGCCGGCCCATCCGAGGGGGAGAAGCACTATGCCCAGCCTGGAACGCCTCAATGACGGCGACGGCAGCCTGTACGAGATCTACGAGATGTTCCGGGTGACGTGCCCGGACTGCGCGCGGCCGATCGCGCTGCTCGCCGACGAGGACGTGCTCCCCGAGCACGCGCTGTGCCCGTCGCCGTGGAACCCCTTCGGGCTCACGGTCTGCCCGGGCACGGGCCGCGGCGTCGAGGAGGCCGCGCCCGCGGACGAGTCGCTGGAGACCCAGGAGTGCGACGCGGCCCTGCTGCTCAATCTGCCGGAGAGCCTGGACTGGCGGCGCCAGCCGTTCTCCCACATCGGTGGCCCCGGCTCCCGCCCGGTGCGGATCCCGGAGATGCGCCACCACCGCTGACCGGACGGCGTCCGCCGCGAGCAGCGGCGGCAACGGCTCCCGAGCCGCAGGGGTAACGAGCTGTACGGGTCCCTCAGCTACCGCGACTGTTACCGTCGAAGGATCATCACCCCTCCCCCCATGAGGAGTCCGCATGCCTTCGACGCCCCTGCACTGCCCCCGCTGCGGAACCGGGGCCGAGGACTTCTCGGGGTGCGGCGCGTGCCGCGCGGAGGGCATCGGCGCGAACCCGGTGCCGCCCCTCGCCGATCTGTCCGGCCTGTCGCTGCGGACGTATCCGGGCGGCCCCTGGGGCTGGCCCTCCGCCCTGCCGGTGACCGGAGAGCCGGTGACGCTCGGCGAGGGCGGCACGCCCAACGTGCGGGTGCCCTTGCGCGACGGTGGCGACGGGGCCGACGGCGAGCTGTGGGTGAAGTACGAGGGCGCCAATCCGACCGGCTCGCACAAGGACCGGGCGATGTCCGTGGGTGTCGCGGCCGCGGTCGCCGCCGGGGCGGACACCGTGACCGCGGCCTCGTCCGGCAACGCGGGCGCGGCCGCCGCGGCGTACGCGGCGCGCGCCGGGCTGCGGTGCGTGGTCTTCACCACGGACGAGGTGCCCGAACCGCTGCGGGCGCAGATCGACGCGCTGGGCGCGGTCCGGGTGGTGCGCAAGGACAGCTCCGCGCGGAACGCGGCGATGCGGGAGGCCGTTGAGCGGTTCGGCTGGTATCCGCTGACCAGCTTCGCCTCGCCCTCCCCCGGCGGCAACGCCTACGCCAACGAGGGCTACAAGTCGGTCGCGTACGAGATCGCCCGGGACTTCGGTGACCGGGTCGCGGCGGTGGTGGTTCCCACCAGCCGCGCCGATCTGCTGTCGGGCATCGAGCGCGGCTTCCGTGAGCTGCGTACCGCCGGACTGCTGGCCCGCGTTCCCCGGCTGGTGGCGGCCGAGCCCGACGCGGCGGCGCCCTTCACGGCGGCGCTGGCCCGTAGCGCGCCGGCGGAGCAGGAGCGCACGTCCGTGCCCTATCGCCCCTCCCCCGCCTTCTCCCTCGGTGAGGAGCGCCCCACGTGGCAGGGGCTCGACGCGCTGCGCCGGTCGAACGGCTCGGCGGTCGCCGTCCCGACCGAGGTGTTCATGGCCGAGCACCACAGCCTGGGCGCCCAGGGGCTGTTCCTGGAGCCGTCCTCGGCGGTGGGCGTCGCTGTCGCCCGCCGCTGGGTCCGTGAGCACGGCGGGCTGGTGATCGCGGTCGGTACCGCGACGGGCCTGAAGGCCACCGCGGACATCCGCGGCGTGGAGCCGACGACGGTCCCGGAGCTGTCGCGGCTGACGCCGTGACCCCTCCGGGCGCGGTGGTTCAGCGGGACTCGGGGCCCGCGAGATGCCGGGCGACGACCATGCGCTGGATCTGGTTGGTGCCCTCGACGATCTGCAGGACCTTCGCCTCGCGCATGTAGCGCTCGACGGGGAAGTCCGCGGTGTAGCCGTAACCGCCCAGCAGTTGGACGGCGTCGACGGTGACCTTCATCGCGGCGTCGGTGCAGAAAAGCTTGGCCATGGCGGCCTGCTTGGAGAACGGCAGGCCGGCGTCCCGCAGCCGGGCCGCGGCGAGGTAGAGGGAGCGGCCCGCCTCGATCTGGGTGGCCATGTCCGCGAGCATGAAGCGCAGCCCCTGGAAGTCGGCGATCGGGCGGCCGAACTGGCGCCGCTCGGCGACGTAGGACAGGGACTCGTCGAGCGCCGCCTGGGCGACGCCGATCGCGCAGGCGGCGATGCCGAGGCGGCCGGAGTCGAGGGCGGAGAGGGCGATGGCGAAGCCCTGGCCCTCCTCGCCGATGCGGCGGGCGTCGGCGATCTCGACCCCGTCGAAGTGCAGCTGGGCGGTCGGTGAGCCCTTCATTCCCATCTTGCGCTCGGGTGCGGCGGCGGAGAGACCGGGGGCGTCACCGGGGACGAGGAAGGCCGTGATGCCGTGGGCGCCCTGCCCGCCGGTCCGGGCCAGGACGGTGTAGAAGTCCGCGACACCGCCGTGGGTGATCCACGCCTTGGTGCCCTCGATGCGCCAGGTGTCGCCGTGGCGTGTGGCGCGGGTGCGCAGGGAGGCCGCGTCGGAGCCCGAGGCGGGCTCGGAGAGGCAGTAGGCGCCGAGCAGGCCGCCGCCGAGCATGGCGGGCAGGTGTTCGGCCCGCTGCTCCTTGGTGCCGTAGCCGGCGAGCGCGTGGCAGGCGAGGGTGTGGACGCTGACGCCGAGCCCCACGGTCAGGCGGGCCGCGGCGAGTTCCTCCAGGACCTGGAGGTAGACCTCGTACGGCTGGTCGCCGCCGCCGAACTCCTCGGCGTAGGGCAGGGCGAGCAGTCCTGAAGCGGAGAGCAGGGCGAAGACCTCACGGGGGAAGTGCCCGGCGTCCTCCTCGCTCGACGCGTTCGGCTCGATCTCCCGTTGGACCATCTCGCGTACGAGCGAGATCAGGTCGCGGGCCTCCTCGGTGGGCAACTGACGCTCCACCGGCTGCGGGCCGTGGTCGGTCATGCGCGGCTCTCCTCCCTGTCGGGCGCTGCGGCGGCGGGCGCGCAAGGGTGTGGCGCCGCCGTCCGGGACGCCTCAGTCGATGGTCCCCTGCCGGGTCTCGGTACGGGATGACCTGCGGCTGTGGCGGTTCGGAGTATGCCCGATCGGCTGCTTCCCGTCACGGGTTCGCTGATCATGAGGACTCCGGCCGGGTTGGTCCAAACCATTGACCGCACTGGTCTAGTCCTTCTACCGTTTCCCCACTGTTCAACGCGTCCATGTCAAACATGGGCGCAGGTCACGCACCCCCCGCTCTCCCCACCCCACCGAGGAGAACCATGCCCAGACCGCACGGACATCACCCCCTCCGCCGGCCCCGCACGCTGCTGGCGGCCTTCGCCGCGGGCACCGCGATGCTCGCCACCACCCTCTTCGCGGGCACCGCCACGGCAGGCACAGCGGGCACAGTCACCGCGGCGCCACCGGCGAAGAGCGCCGCCGGACCCGCCGACGACGACACCGCGGCCGGCTCCAAGGTCGTCGGCTACTTCACCAACTGGGGTGTCTACGGCCGCAATTACCACGTCAAGAACATCGAGACCTCCGGCTCCGCCGCCAAGCTCACCCACATCAACTACGCCTTCGGCAACGTCACCGGCGGCAAGTGCGCCATCGGCGACGCCTACGCCGACTACGACAAGGCCTACGACGCGGCCGGCAGCGTCGACGGCAAGGCCGACACCTGGGACAACGGCGCCCTGCGCGGCAACTTCAACCAGCTGCGCAAACTCAAGAAGCTGCACCCGAACCTCAAGGTCATCTGGTCCTTCGGTGGTTGGACCTGGTCGGGCGGCTTCGGCGAGGCCGCGAAGAACCCCGTCGCGTTCGCCGAGTCCTGTTACAAGCTGGTGGAGGACCCCCGCTGGGCCGATGTCTTCGACGGCATCGACATCGACTGGGAGTACCCGAACGCCTGCGGTCTGACCTGCGACACCAGCGGCCGGGACGCCTTCCGGAACCTGATGGCCGCCCTGCGCGCGAAATTCGGCCAGAAGAACCTGCTCACCGCCGCCATCACGGCTGACGGCACCAACGGCGGCAAGATTGACGCGGCCAACTACGCGGGCGCGGCACAGTACGTCGACTGGTACAACCCGATGACGTACGACTTCTTCGGCGCCTGGGACGCCAAGGGCCCGACCGCCCCGCACTCGCCGCTGACCTCGTACAACGGCATCCCGAAGGCCGGCTTCCACACCGACGCCGCGATCCAGAAGCTCAAGGGCCTCGGCGTCCCGTCCTCGAAGCTCCTGCTGGGCATCGGCTTCTACGGCCGCGGCTGGACGGGCGTCACCCAGTCCGCCCCGGGCGGCACCGCCACCGGCCCCGCGGCGGGGACGTACGAGCAGGGCATCGACGACTACAAAATCCTCAAGTCCAAGTGCCCCGCGAACGGCACGGTCGCCGGCACGGCCTACGCCAAGTGCGGCAACGAATGGTGGAGCTACGACACTCCCTCGACGATCGCCGGGAAGATGGGCTACAAGCAACAGCAGGGCCTCGGCGGCACCTTCTTCTGGGAGCTGAGCGGCGACACGTCCAACGGTGAGCTGATCAAGGCCATCAAGTAGTACGGCCGGTCAGCGGGCTTGATGTGGCTGCGCTCAGCCACATCAAGCCCGTCCGGCTTTCGAGGACGCGCCCGCAGGCGGCGAAGACGGCCCGCGGCCGACGTCGCGCCGGACAGACCCTAGGCTGAGCCGATCCGAGACCCCACCGGTGGGCGCGTGCCGCCGACGCGCCGCCGGGCACAGCGACGAGGAGCCGCCGCCCATGACCGTCACGCTCGACACGGACTTCTTCCGCCGCTTCCTGGACCGCACCACACGGGTCGTCGTGGCGCGGGCGGCGTATCTGACCGACCTCGACGCCGCCATCGGCGACGCCGACCACGGCGCCAACCTCAAGCGCGGCTTCACCTCGGCCGCCGAGGTCACGGCCGCCGAGCCGCCCGCCACGCCCGGAGCGCTGCTCACCGCTGTGGGCGTGCATCTGACCAACACCGTCGGCGGCGCTTCGGGGCCGCTGTTCGGCACGGTGCTGCGGCGCATGGGCAAGCTGCTCGGGGAAGACCCCGTGGTCGCGCCCGAGACGCTGGGGCGGGCGCTGGCCGCGGCCGTCGCGAGCGTACGACGGCTCGGTGACTCCGCCCCCGGCGACAAGACCATGGTCGACGCCCTGCAACCGGCCGCCGACGCCTACGCCGAGGCCCTGGCGGGCGGCGCCGACGTGGTGGCCGCGCTGGACGCGGCGGCGCGGGCCGCCCGGGACGGGGCGGCGGCGACCGTGCCGATGCGGGCCCGGCGGGGGCGCGCCAGCTATCTGGGCGAGCGCAGCGTCGGGCACCAGGACCCGGGCGCCACGTCGTCCGCGATGCTGCTCACCGCGCTGTACGAGGCGACGGACCCGGCGTTGTGCGCGGCCGCGCCGGAAGGCGAGACCGAAGAGGCTGCCACCGCTGCGGAGGCGGAGCCGCAGCCGGCGGGCCGGGTCGGCGTGGTGCTGGTCTCGCACAGCCGCGAGGTGGCGGCTTCCACGGCGGCGCTCGCCGAGGCCCTGGTGGGTACGGGCGACCCGGCCCCGGTCGCGGCCGCCGGGGGGCTGCCCGACGGGGGCGTGGGCACCAGCGCGGAGCTGGTCCGCCGGGCGGTGAAGGACGTCGACCGGGGCCGCGGGGTGGTGGTGCTGTGCGACATGGGCAGCGCGGTCCTCACCGTCAAGGCGCTCCTCAACGACCGGGAGGGCGGCTTCCCCGCCGGGGCCGAGGTACGGATCGCGGACGCGCCCTTCGTCGAGGGCGCGGTGACCGCCCTGGTGACGGCGTCGGCGGGCGGCGACATCGCCGCGGTCCTCGCGGCGACGGACGACGCCCGCACGTACCGCAAGCTCTGAGCGGGCGGCCGGGGGCTCACCGCCTGAACAGCTCGAACGACACCCCCGGCCGTCCCCCGAACCGCTCGGCGACGGCCGCCATGTTGCCCTCCAGGAAATTGCGGCAGTACGACTCCGGGTCCTCCTTGGTCAGCGCCTCGATGTACGTGCGATGGGCGAGCAGCGACTTCACGGCCCGGTCCAGGCCGTCGCTCGCGTCGACGGCGTGGGTGGCGTGCGGGGAGCCGGCGACCGCGACGTAGCGCACGCCGTCCCAGGGCAGCAGTCCGTCCTCGACGAGTTCGGGGAAGATCCAGCGGTTGCCGGCGTCGGCGACCGCGTCGAGGACGGCCCGGCCGACGGCCCGGTGGTCGGGGGTGTTCCAGAAGGCGCCGCCGGCCCAGGTGTCGTGGTGGTTCAGGGTGAGGACGAGTTCGGGGCGGTGCCGGCGGATGGCGGCGGCGAAGTCACGGCGCAGCCCCGTCCCGTACTCGATGACGCCGTCGCGGTGGCCGAGGAACTCCACGGTCGTCACACCGACGGCGGCGGCGCTCGCCCACTGCTCGCGCTCGCGCAGCGGCCCGGCCTCGGCCGGGGGCATGGTGTCGATGCCCGCCTCGCCGACGCTGGCCAGCAGATAGACGCAGCTGCGGCCGCCGTCGATCCAGGTGGCGACGGCGGCGGAGGCCCCGTATTCGAGGTCGTCGGGGTGGGCCACGATGGCGAGGGCGCGGTGCCAGTCGGTGGGCATCTCGGCGAATTGGTCCGTCATCCCGGTCTCCTTGGGTCGGCTGCTGCGGCGGCTCCCGGGACCGCGTCGCGCGCCGCGGTCCGCGGTGGTTTCCCGCGCAGCGTATGACGGGCGCGCGGCGTGCGACGGGCTTCTTCGCGACACGCGGGAACCGGGCGGTCCCGCGGGCCGACTACCTGAACCGGGCCCGCACCGCGTGGCCCCGCGCGAGTGTTCGCGTGTACGTCTGTACGTCGAGTTCCTGGAGTTTTCTGATGCGCCCTCGTGCGTGGTGCGGTGTGCTGGCCGCGGTGGCCCTGTCGGCGACGGCTTGCGGCGGTGGTGAGTCGAAGAAGTCCGACGACGCGGGTGCCGCGGCGAACGCCAAGGCCGGCTTCCCCGTGAGCGTCTCCGACTGCGCCGGGGCGAAGACGACCTTCGACGCGGCGCCGAAGCGGATCGTCACCAGCAACGCCGCCGCCCTGGAGCTCCTGATGTGGCTCGGCGCGGGTGACAAGGTGGCGGGGACGGGCTTCCCGCCGGGCAACGGCACGGTGCCGCGGCAGTTCGCCGACCAGGCGGCGAAGGTGCCGGTGCTGGGCAAGAAGGTGATCCCCAAGGAGAAGCTGCTGGGGTCGGGCGCGGATCTGTACGTCGACTCCTTCTCCTCGATGAAGAACATGGGCGGGATGGGCATGGCCCCGACCGCCGAGGAGTTCAAGGGTGCCGGGATCAAGCACGTGTATCTGAAGTCGACGGCGTGCGCGTCGATGAGCAAGGCCGCGCGGACGGACCTGTCGGGGGTCGAGGCCGACATCGAGGAGCTGGGCAAGGTGACCGGCACCTCGGCGCGCGCCGCCGAGCTGGTCGCCGGCATGCGGAAGAAGACGGACGCGGTACGGGACGCGCTGAAGGACGTGCCCGATACGAAGCGGCCGTCGTACTTCTTCTTCGACTACGACGCCGGCACCAAGCAGCCGATGGCGGTGTGCAACCGGCAGGTCGCCAACGCGGTGATCACCCAGGCCGGGGCCCGGAACGTCTTCGCGGACTGCGCCGGTGACTTCAAGCCGGTGGACTGGGAGAGCGTCGTCGCCAAGAACCCCGACTGGATCCAGCTCGGCGTCCGCAACCGCGGCAGCGAGGAGGCGAACCGCAAGGCCTTCGACGAGGCCGCCGACTTCCTGCGCACCTTCCCGGCGACCAAGGACCTCAAGGCCGTGAAGGAGGGGCACTTCCTGCGCATCGGCTCCGAGCGGACCACGATCGGCGGGGTGCGCAGCGCGGACACCGTGCGGGAGATCGCGCACACCGTCCACCCGGACCGGGTGAAGTAGATGACGGCGACCGCCGCGGTCGGGGAGGAACACCAGGGGCCCGTACGGGAGCGGGAGCACGGCGCGGCGGCGGCCCGGTGGGCCTGCGCGGTGCTGGCCCCCGCCCTGCTGCTCGCCCTGATCGCGTCCGTGTGCCTGGGCTCCTCCCAGGTGCCGCTCGGCGAGGTGTGGTCCGCGGTGGCCCGTGGGGTGAGTGGCGGGGACCCGGTGCCGGGCACCCAGGACCTGATCGTGTGGCAGCTGCGGGTGCCGCGTGCCCTGCTGGCCGCGGTGGTGGGCGCGGGCCTGGGTCTGGTCGGCACGGCCGTCCAGGCCCTCGTCCGCAATCCGCTCGCGGACCCGTATCTGCTGGGCATCTCCAGCGGGGCCTCGCTGGGCGCGGTCGCGGCGATCGTGCTGGGGGCCGGTGCGGGCGGGCTGCTCGGGCTGGGGCTGTCCTCGGCGGCGTTCGCCGGGGCGCTCGCCTCGTTCGCCCTGGTGTGGGCGATGGCCCGGCGCGGGGGCGGGTTCTCGCCGCTGCGGCTGGTGCTGGCCGGGGTGGGGATCGGGCAGTTCCTGTCCGGCTTCACCCACTATCTGGTGCTGCAGGCCGGGGACGACCAGCAGACGCACGGGGTGCTGTTCTGGCTGATGGGCTCCCTCGGCGGCGCGCAGTGGAGCGGGCTCGCACTGCCCGCGGCGGCGGTGCTGCTCGCGCTGGCAGCGCTGCTGGCGCGGGCCCGGGCGCTCAACGCGCTGCTGATGGGCGACGAGACCGCCGCCAGCCTGGGCGTGGAGGTGGCCCGGCTGCGGCGTGAGCTGTTCGTGGTCACGAGCGTGCTCACGGGCGTGCTGGTGTCGGTGTCCGGGGCGATCGGCTTCGTCGGATTGATGGTGCCGCACGCCTGCCGGATGGTGGTGGGCGGCGATCACCGCCGGCTGCTGCCGGTGGCCGCACTGTTCGGTGCCGTCCTCCTGGTCGTCGTCGACCTGGTGGCCCGGACCGCCCTGCCCGACCAGGAGCTGCCGGTGGGGGTGGTCACCGCGCTGATCGGGGCGCCCACCCTGCTGTATCTGCTGGACCAGCGCCTCGAGAAGGCATGAGGGGAACATGAGGGGACGGCGCGAACCATGAGGATCGCCATCGAGGATCTGGACGTGGCCCTGTCCGGGCGGGCCGTGGTCCGCGGGGTGGGGCTGATCGCCGAGGACGGCGAGATCGCGGGCCTCGTCGGGCCGAACGGCAGCGGCAAGTCGACCGTGCTGCGCACCGTCTACCGGCATCTGCGGCCACACGCCGGGCGGGTGCTGCTGGGCGGGACCGACATCCGGTCGCTGACGGCCGTGCAGTCGGCCCGGCACGTGGCGGCGTTGCCGCAGGAGCGGGGCAGCGACTTCGAGCTGTCGGTCCGGGAGATCGTCGCGATGGGCCGCACGCCCTACAAGCGGGCGTTCGCGGCCGAGGACCGTACCGACACCGAGCGGGTGTCGGCGGCGCTGGCGCAGGTCGGCATGGCCGGGGCCGGGCGGCGGCGGTTCTCCGCGCTGTCGGGCGGCGAGCGCCAGCGGGTGCTGCTGGCGCGGGCGCTCGCGCAGGACCCGAAGGTGCTGGTGCTGGACGAGCCGACGAACCATCTGGACGTGCGCCACCAGGTGGAGCTGCTGACCCTGTTGCGCGCCCAGCGCCGTACGACGCTGCTGGCGCTGCACGACCTCAACGCGGCGGCGTCGGTGTGCGACCGGCTGCACGTCCTGCACGACGGGTCCGTGGTGGCCTCGGGCACGCCGCGCGAGGTGCTGACGCCGGAGCTGCTGGCGGAGGTGTTCGGCGTCCGGGCGGCCGTGGTGGAGCACCCGCTGACCGGCGACCCGCTGATCGCCTTCGACCACCGGGCGCCTGCGGGCGCGTCCTCAATCGCCGGACGGGCCACATCAAGCCCGTCCGGCGTTTGAGGACACAACACAGCAGCCCGTCCGGCGATTGAGGACCGGGGTCCGGGGCGGAGCCCCGGAACGTCCTCAGGCGACCGCTTCGTAGTGGCTCGGCCGCCCGTCCCGCAGGACCAGGCGTCCGAGCCGCTCCGCATCCGCGCGGTGCAGCAGCCGCGCCGCTCCCCCGGCTTCCCGCAGCACCGTGGTGTGCCAGGGGGTGGCCCACGCGTCGGCGGCGTCGAGCAGCCGGATCCCGAACTTCGCGGCACCCGGCCGCTGCGGGTGGATGGACAGCCGTACGGACCGCGGGTGGCAGTCCGCGATGAGGTCGCCCCAGGCGCGGCTGCGGGCGATGACCCCGTACGCGCGGGCCCGGCACTCGCGTTGCAGCGCGGAACGGGTGCCGGTGAAGCCCGCGGTGTCCTCGACGAGGAAGCGGGTGATGCCGCGGTAGAGGCGGGCGGTCTCCTCGTCGGTGCGGGCCTGGGCGCGCAGCGTCTCCAGGCCGGGCGCGTAGGCCTCGGTGACGAGGGCGCGCTTGGTGTCGTAGTCCAGCTCCCCGTGCACATGGCGCAGGTCGAAGGTGTCGAGGTGGCTCAGCCGCTCCCGGCGGATGAGGGCGCGCAGCTCGTCCCCGTAGGCGTCGATGTGCGCGTCGGGGACGTTGATGAGGTCGCCGAAGATATGGCCGTCGGAGCAGATGAGCATCCGGGCGCCCGGCGCGTATATCTCGCCGATCCGGGCGCACAGCCGGTCCAGGAAGCCGAGCGAGAGTCGTTCGCCCTCGTCGGGGAGGTGGCCGAGGACCTTGGCGGGGTTCGGGGACTTGCACGGGAAGCCGGGGAGGGTGAAGAGGACCGGCTCGCCCGCCTCGGTGAACCGTCGTATCTGGTCGAGCTGTTCGGGGTGGGCGGCCGGGTCCGGGGGCCCGGGCTCCGTCGTGCGGTGGTACGGCAGGAGGAGATCCAGGACGCGGGTCTCGACCGGGGTGCGGGTGAGGGTGCTGTTCGGCATGTGAGGCGTCATCCCCGGGGGCGAGGGCACACGGGCCGGTCGAAGGCGACGGGCAGTTCGCTCACGCCCCGGCCGAGGACGGCGGGGATCCAGGCGAGGTCCTCGTCGGGGACGGCGAGGCGCAGGCCCGGCAGCCGGTGTATCAGGGTGGCGAGGGCGACCTGGAGTTCGATGCGGGCGAGGGCCGCGCCGGGGCAGAAGTGGATGCCGTGGCCGAAGGCCAGATGCGGGCCCTGGGCGCGGTCGAGGTCGAGGGTGTCGGGGTCGGGGAACCGCTCGGGGTCACGGTTGGCGGCGCAGAGGGAGACGATCACGGAGTCGCCCGCAGGGACCCGGGTGCCGTGCAGATCGGCGTCCTCGGCCAGGAACCGCCAGGTCGTCAGTTCGAAGGCGCTGTCGAGGCGCAGCAGCTCCTCGACCGCGTTCGGCATCAGCTCCGGCTCGGCGCGCAGCCGCTCCAGTGCCTCGGGTTGGCGGGTCAGGGCCACCAGGGCGGTGGTGATCTGGTTGGTGACCGGCTCCTGCCCGGCGACGAGCAGCTGGAAGACCATGGAGTCCAGCTCCTCCCGCGTCAGCTCGCCCTCGTCGCGGGCGGCGACCAGCCGGCTGAGGAGGTCGTCCCCGGGCTCGGCGCGCTTCTCCGCGACGACCTCGGCGATGTAACCCTGCAGGCCGCGCAGCAGCGCCTCGTACGCGGGGCGGCCGGGGTCCCGCGGCCCGACGGGTGCCACGACCTTGCCCCATTCGCGCCGGAACCGGGCGGCGAGGTGCGGGGGCAGGCCGATGACCTCGGCGAGGACCTGGAAGGGGAACCGGGCGGCGAAGCAGCGGACGAGGTCGACGGTGTCGATGTCGGTATCGGTACCGGTATCCGTATCGGCGGTCATCGCGTCGACGAGCGCGTCCGCCATCTCCTGGAAGCGGGGGCGCAGTTCCTCGACGCGGCGGGGTGCGAAGGCGTCGGTCACGTAGCGGCGCATGGCGGTGTGCTTCGGCGGGTCCTGGTGCAGCAGATGGACCTGGAGTTCGGAGTGCTGCGGCTCGGGCATGATCGAGGCGTGTTCGCGCCAGCGATCGTTGCCGAGGGCGTGGTTCTTGCCGAGCCGGGGGTCGGCGAGGGTCCGCTGCGCGGCGGCGTGCCCGGTGACGAGCCAGGCGGTGACCCCGCTCGGGAAGAGCACCCGGTGGATGGGCCCGGCGGCCCGCATCCGCTCGTAGAGCGGGTAGGGGTCACGCTTGTACGCGGGTCCGTAGAGGGGGAACGGGTCGGGCAGCGGCACGGGGAGTCTCCTCGCGAAGTCGTGGACCCCTGAGAAGTCGTACGGCACAGGGGGTGAGTTCCCGCGTCTTCGCACCGGTACGGGAACGGGTTTTCCGGCGGGTGGGACCAGGGCGCGCGATCCTTGGGTAGTCGGTTGCCGGAGGCCGCTGGTTCCCGGGTGCGAAAGGGATAATCCTCACGCGCCGGGGGCGGCCCGCGCGGGGCCGAACGCGGTGCGCGACGTGTCACGATGCGGCGATGACAGCACGTCACCTCCTCAGTCCGTACGGAACCCTGATCGGCTTCGTCCTGCTGCTGGCCGCCCTCTTCGGTGTCGCGTACGCGACCGGGGCGGCGGCCGGGCCCGTGGCCCCCGGCATGCACCGCACCGGCGACGGCCCGGGCTCCGGCGATTCCGGTGGCTCCACCGGTGGTTCGGGCGACGGCTCGGGCCATTCCGGCGGCATGGGCGGCATGCACGACATGGGCGCTCCGGCCCTGCGGGTGACCCGATGAGCGGGGCGGCCCGGGGGGCCGGGAGCGCCACGCCGCCGCCCGGTCCGGCGCCGGCCGTCTGCGAGACCACCGAGCTGATCGTCGGCGGGATGACCTGCGCGGCGTGCGTGGGGCGGGTGGAGAAGAAACTCGGCCGCCTGGAGGGGGTGAGCGCGAGCGTCAACCTCGCCACGGGCAAGGCCCGGGTCAGCCACCCGGCGGCGGTGACACCCGCGGAACTCGTGGCGGTGGTCGAAGGCCTGGGCTTCACCGCCCGGCTGCCGCAGCCGCCCGCACCGCGGGAGGACGCCCCGGCGGGACCGGACCCCGATACGGACCCCGAGGCGGACGCCTCGGACCGGGCGGAGGCGTCCGCCCGTAACCGGCTGCTGATCACGGCGCTGCTGTCCGTGCCGGTGCTGGTGCTGTCCATGGCGCCGGCCCTGCAGTTCCGCAACTGGCAGTGGCTGTGCTTCGCCCTGGCCACCCCGGTCGCGGTGTGGGGCGCGTGGCCGTTCCACGACAAGGCGCTGCGCGGGTTGCGGCACGCCGCCGCCACGATGGACACGCTGGTCTCCCTCGGGGTGCTCGCCTCGTACTCCTGGTCGACGTACGCCCTGTTCCTCGGCGGTGCCGGGGAGCCGGGGATGCGGATGCCGTTCACCCTGCTGCCCTCGGGCGCGGGGATGAACGGCACGGCGGACGTGTATCTGGAGGCGGTGGTCGCCGTACCGCTGTTCGTCCTGGCCGGCCGCACGCTGGAGGCACGGGCGCGGCGCGGTACGGGGTCCGCGCTGCGGGCGCTCGCGTCGCTCGCGGCGAAGGACGTCGTCGTCCGGGGGGCCGACGGCGCCGAGCGACGGGTGCCGATCATGGAGCTGCGGGTCGGTGACCGCTTCGTCGTCCGGCCCGGTGAGCGCGTCGCGACCGACGGCGTCGTCGTGACGGGCAGCTCCGCGCTCGACCTGTCGCTGGTCACGGGTGAGAGCGCGCCGGTCGAGGCGGGTCCCGGCGCCGCCGTGGTGGGCGGAGCCGTCAACTCCGGCGGTCTGCTGGAGGTACGGGCCACGGCCGTCGGGGCGGACACCCAACTCGCCCGCATCTCCCGGCTGGTGGAGGACGCCCAGGCGGGCAAGGCGCGGGTGCAGCGGCTCGCCGACGCGGTCGCGGGGGTGTTCGTCCCGGCGGTGCTGGCCGTCGCCGTCACCGTCCTCGGTTTCTGGCTCGGCGCGGGAGCGGACCCGCAGGCGGCGATCACGTCCGCGGTGGCCGTACTCGTGGTGGCCTGCCCCTGCGCGCTGGGGCTCGCCACCCCGACCGCCCTGCTCGCCGCCACGGGCCGCGGCGCGGGCCTCGGCATTCTCGTCAGCGGACCGCAGGCGCTGGAGGGACTGCGCCGCGTGGACACCGTCGTGCTGGACAAGACGGGCACGCTCACGACCGGTTCGATGGCGGTGACCGAGGTGACGGCCCGAGCCGACGGCCTCGGCACAGAGGCGGCCGTCCGGCTCGCGGCGGCGGCCGAGAGCGGCTCGGAGCACCCGGTGGGCCGCGCGATCCACGCGTACGCGCTGCGGACTCCGGCCGGTGAGCAGGCCTCGCCGCTGCCGCCCGTGACGGACTTCGGCGCCACGGCCGGGGTGGGCGTGGCGGGTCGCGTCGAGGGACGCCTGGTGGAGGTGGCCCGGCCGGACTCGCCGCGGCCCGACGCGCCGCGGCCGGGGAAGCGGGGGGCGAAGCGCTGCGCCCCACCGTCGGAAGCGGACCTGCCGGAGGCTCTCGCCGCGGCCGTGCGTGCCGCCGAGAAGGACGGCCGGACGGTCGTGCTGGTGCGGGTGGACGGCACGCCCGAAGCGGTGATCGCCCTCGGTGACACCGTGCGGCCCGGCAGCTATCGCGCGGTCGACCACCTCAAGCGGCTGGGGCTGCGGCCCGTGCTGGCCACGGGCGACAGCGCGGCCGCCGCGCACGCCGTCGCGGGCGAGCTCGGTATCACCGAGGTCCACGCCCGGGCCACCCCCGAGGACAAGGCCGAGCTGGTCCGGGCGCTGCGGGCCCGGGGCCACCGTGTCGCGGTCATCGGTGACGGTGTCAACGACACCGCCGCGCTGGCCGGCGCGGACCTGGGCATCGCGATGGGCAGCGGCACGGACGCGGCCATCGGCGCGGCCGATGTGACGCTGGTGCGCGAGGACATGGGCGCGCTGGCGGATGCGGTCCGGCTGGCCCGGCGCACCTCGGTGACCGTGCGGGCCAATCTCGTCTGGGCCTTCGGCTACAACCTCGTCACCGTGCCGCTCGCGGTGGTCGGGCTGCTGAGCCCCATGGTCGCGGCGGCGGCGATGTCCGTCAGCTCGCTCCTGGTCGTGGGCAACAGCCTGCGGCTGCGCGGCTGGCAGCCGGCGCCCGGCCGGACGTCGGCAGGGCGGGGGCGGGGGCCCGTACGGCCGGGTGGCCGGACGGGTGCGCCGGCGCGGCGACGGGTCGGGCCGGGCGGTGCGGGACGCCCCGCCGCCACCACCGCGGACGGCGCCCGCCGTACGGGCGTGGACCTGCCGTCCCCGTCCGACGGCTCGGACCGTACGGACGGATCCGCCACCGCTACGAGCTCACGAGGTGACACGCGATGAAGGCCCCTTCTCCCCTCCTCCCCCGGCTCGTCGAGACCGCGTTCTCCGCGCTCGTCCCCGTGGTCGCCTGCGCGGTGACCCTCGGAGGGCTGGTCGCGTGGACCGCGTCCGGCGAGGCGGGCCGGCCGGCGGGCGTGACCGTCGAGGAGGGGCGTGTGCTGCTCCCCTTCGGCACGGACGACACCGCCGCGTTCTTCCGGGTGCGCAACGACGGTGACCAGGACGACGAGCTGATCGGCGTCGAGGCGCCGACGGCGGGCGGTCGCGCGATGCTGAGCCGGACCGTGGTCAGGAACGGCGCGGGCTCGATGGGAATGATCGACTCCGCGACCGTTCCGGCGCGGGGCACGCTGGAGATGTCCCCGCACGATCTGGACGTCATGGTGAGTGCCCCGCCCCGGGGCCTGCGCGTCGGTGACCGCGTCCCGTTCGTCCTGCGGTTCCGCGAGAGCGGCACCGTACGGGCGGAGGCCGTGGTCGTCCGCCCGGGGACGGGGAGCTGAGCCGGACGGACCGCGCGGGCCGTGGGTCACCGGGGCGTTGCCCCCGCGACCCGCGGCCCGCGCGGTGTCGGTGGTGCGGCGCGACGGGCGCCGAGTGCCGTTACCCGGCCAGAGCCGGGACGCGCGCCACCGGTATGCGCGCCGCGTCCCGCTCGGCCGTCTCCAACTGGCCGATCAGCGCCTCGCGCGCCCGCGCCACGCGGGAGCGCACCGTACCGACCGGGCAGCCGGCCACGGCCGCGGCCTCGGCGTACGGCAGTCCCAGCAGCTGGGTCAGGACGAACGCCTCGCGGCGCTCGTACGGCAGCCGGTCGAGGAGCTGGGAGAGCGCCACCCCCTCGTCGAAGCCGGGCAGCCCCGCGGACTGGGTGCGCTCGGCGGCGCTCTGCCAGTCGTCGGTGTCCGACAGCCGGGGGCGGGCCGCGTTGAAGCGGAGCCGGTCCACGACCGTGCGGCGGGCGATGGACAGCAGCCAGGTGCGGGCCGAGGAGCGGCCCTCGAAGCGCGGCAGTCCGCGCAGGGCCCGCAGATACGTCTCCTGGACGAGGTCGTCCGCGCCCTGCGGGTCGTTGCTCAGCCGGGCGACGTACCGCCGGACATCGCTCTGGGTGGCGCGGATGAAGCGCTCCACGGCGTCGGCGTCACCGCCGCGCGCGGCCAGCGCCCACGCGGTCACCGTCTCGTCGTCACGCACAGCGGCCCCCCGCACGGGGGGTGGTGCGCCGGGCGCCGACGCCGCCGGGGACGATGGCGGGGTGCATTGCGTTGAGTTTCGTACCGCTATTTCCGCCCGGGTGGACGGCGAGGAGCTGCCTGCGGGCATCTGCGACGCCACGCTCGACTCGCATCTGCGGGGGTGTGCCGAGTGCTGCCACTGGGAGGAGCGGGCGCGTCGGCTCAAGCTGCTGACGGCGGCGTTCGACCTCGGCTGAGGAAACGGCGGGTACGGAGGGAAACGAAGGGGGGATGTGCCGGCGTGGCACGTCCCGTGTGCGGGCAGGGGTCATCGCCCTGGGTCCTTCCTGGGAATCCGGGCGCGCGACGGCTACGCGTCGGCGGGCCCGGTGACGTGGTTCGGCCTCGGGTGGTCGCCGTCAGCTGACGGCGACACCGGCCGGTGGACCACGTGTGGCCAGGACATGGGCGTACAGCAGCTGCCGCAGGCGCTGCGCCGCGCGCGTACGGTCGGCGCGGATGCGCGGCGGCCGGGAGCACGGCGGTACGTCACGGAAGAGGACGAGGAGCGGCGCGAAGAGCCGGGCGCCGAGGGTGCGGCCGAGCCGGAAGGCGGCCTGCTCACCGCCGGACAGCCAGATGCCGCAGATGAGGGCGACCAGGACGTGCGCGGACCACATGCCGAGGGCTCCGTGGCCGGCGTGCATGGCCATGTGGTCCATCGGCATCCCGCCCATGGAACCCATGGAGTGGCCGGCGGGCATGGGCATCGGATGACCGCCCATGGACATCGACGTGCCGGACCCCGGCATGCCCGTCATACCCGTCGTGCCCTCGCCGCCCGCGCGGGCCGCCGCGTCGAGGGCGACGTTGCGCGCGACGTTCTGGGCGAGCGTGAAGAACGAGTGCAGACCCGTCTGCGCGCCCACGGTGGCGAGGGTGATCAGCACCGGCCCCCGCTCGCGCCCCGCCAGGAACCAGGCCCCGCTGCCCGTACCGCACAGCGCGACGGCCACGGCCCACCAGGGGACATGCGTCCCGGACATGACCGCGTGTCCCAGGGCAGCGAGCAGCACACAGACCGCGGCGAACACGGCGGCTCGCAGCGTCCGCGGTACCTGACCGGACTGCCCTGCACTCATGACGTGCACATCGTTGCACCCGTCGCGCGCGGCGCGACGGCGGGGGGCGTCATGACGCCCCGGAGAGCCGCCCGCTCGGGCGCACGGCTCCGCCCCGTACCGTCCGCCCGGCGGTACGGGGCGGTGGGCCGCCGGCTCGGGGGGACGACCGGCAGCCCCGTCCCGTCGCTCCATTGGGACTCGCAGGACTGAGTCAACCGTGTGCGGGCCGGGCGCGGGAGCGTGTGTGAGGGGTGGGCGTGGGTGCGTCACGCACACCCCGTGTGAACGGCCGCGTTCCGCTCGTCTTTCGGCGTCAGCGTCTGCCGGGCGTCAGCGGTCCGCCGGGGGTCAGCGTCTGCCGGGTGCGCCGTCGCCCGCCGGCAGCCAGGCGGCGCTGGACCTGTCACCGAACCGGCCTCCGATGGCCCCCTTGATCACGGAGAGGGCGGCGGGTATCGAGGCGATGGCGGCGGCCTTGAGGGCCGATATGTTCGTGAGGTCGAAGCCGTCGGCCAGGAGCAGGCCGAGGAAGGTGGTCACGTAGGCGGCGAGGGTGCGTTCGGCGATGTCGGCGATTAATTTGCGCATGGGTGTGCTCCCGCTTCCGGTGGGGGTTCTGGAGGCCCGGAGATCCGGAGAGCGTGGGGTCCGGGGCCCGGGGCCTGAGGGGTCCTTCGGGGGGTGAGGTGCGAAACACCTCCTGGGCTTGTTCTCGCCGTTCCGGGCCGCTGGGAAACCGGGGACGGCGGGTTGCGACGGTATCGTCGGCGCCGACCTCCGGGTGGGCGGCCGGGGCAGGAGGGTCCACGTGGTCAACCCATGGCTGGCGTTGGCGTCGGGTACGGATCCCGCCGAGCGGTGCGCCCTGGTCAGGAGCGCTCATGAGGACTTCACGGCCGGGGGCGCACTGAACGACCGGGTCCGCCGGGTGGTCGCCGACTCCTGGCGGCGCTCCGCCGCGGCGCTGCCCGGGCCGGAGTTCGTCGCACCGGTCGAGATGGCGGACGCCGAGCTCGCGGGCTACCGCGGGGCGCATCCGCTGGCGCTCGCGATGCCGCTCGTCCGCGAGCTGCTCGGCTCGATCGCCGACGACGGACGGCATCTGCTCGCGGTCTGCGACGCGTCGGGCCGGATGCTGTGGGTGGAGGGGCACCGGGGTGTCCGGTACCGGGCGGAGGCCATGAACTTCGTTCCCGGCGCCCGCTGGGACGAACGGCACGCGGGGACGAACGCGCCGGGCACGGCCCTCGCCCTGGACCACGCGGTGCAGATCTTCGCCGCCGAGCACTACAACCGGCTCGTCCAGCCGTGGACCTGCGCCGCCGCCCCCGTGCACGACCCGCGCACCGGCCGGCTGCTCGGGGCGATCGACATCACCGGCGGCGACCACCTGGCAGCCCCGCACAGCCTGGCGCTGGTCCAGGCGACGGCACGGGCCGCCGAGGCGCAGCTGTCGACGCCGGCCCCCGCCCCCGGGCTCGCCCTGTCGGCACTGGGCCGGGACGAGGCCCTGCTGGTGGTGGACGGGCGCCGCTCACGACTGGGCCGGCGGCACAGCGAGATCCTGGTCCTGCTGGCCGGCCACCCCGACGGTCTGACGGGCGACCAGCTGTCGTGCGCGCTCTACGGCGAGCGCCCGGTGCCGACGGTGACCCTGCGGGCGGAGCTGTCGCGGCTGCGGCGGCTGGTGGGACCCCTGCTCGCTTCCCGCCCGTACCGCCTGTACGGGCCGGTAGAGACGGATGCCGCGCGGGTGGAGCGCGAGCTGGCGGCGGGTGACCTACGGGCGGCGGTGCGCGCGTACGACGGCCCCCTGCTGCCGGCGTCGGAGGCGCCGGGGATCCGCCGGATGCGAGGACTGCTGGAGGACCGGCTGCGTCGCGCGGTCCTGGGCGGCGGGGACGCGGCCGCGCTCCAGCTGTGGGCCGACAGCCCGTGGGGCGAGGAGGACCTGGAGGTGTGGGAGCGGCTGTTGGCCGCGCTGCCGGTGAGCGCGCCGCAGCGGGGTGCGGTGGCGACGCGGGCCCGCCGCCTGCGCGAGGCGTACGCTCCCGGCGCGGGGGCAACGTTCGGGCAACCTCCCCGCCACTAGCTTCCTGCCGGTCGCCGCCCGCGTCGGGAGCGGGCGGCAGCGAACCGGAAGGCCGCCCATGACCCGCTACGCCAACCCCGGATCCCCCGAGGCGATCGTCTCCTACCGCCCCCGGTACGACCACTGGATCGGCGGCGAGTACGTACCGCCGAAGCAGGGCCGGTACTTCGAGAACCCGACCCCGGTCAACGGACAGCCGTTCACCGAGATCGCGCGCGGCACGGCCGAGGACGTCGAACGGGCCCTGGACGCGGCCCACGCGGCCGCCCCCGCCTGGGGCCGCACCTCCCCCGCCGAACGCGCCCTGCTGCTGAACCGCATAGCCGACCGCATGGAGAGCAACCTCGAACTCCTCGCGGTCGCGGAGTCCTGGGAGAACGGCAAACCGGTCCGCGAGACCCTCGCCGCCGACATTCCGCTCGCCATCGACCACTTCCGCTACTTCGCGGGCGCGATCCGCGCCCAGGAGGGCGGCCTCTCCGAGATCGACGAGGACACGGTCGCCTACCACTTCCACGAGCCGCTCGGCGTGGTCGCCCAGATCATCCCCTGGAACTTCCCCGTCCTGATGGCCGCGTGGAAGCTCGCCCCGGCCCTGGCCACCGGCAACGCCGTCGTCCTGAAGCCCGCGGAGCAGACCCCGGCGTCGATCCACGTCTGGCTGGACCTGGTGGCCGACCTGCTGCCGCCGGGCGTGGTGAACATCGTCAACGGCTTCGGCGTCGAGGCTGGCAAACCGCTCGCCTCCAGCCCCCGCGTCGCGAAGATCTCCTTCACCGGTGAGACGACGACGGGCCGCCTGATCATGCAGTACGCGTCGGAGAACATCATCCCGGTGACCCTCGAACTGGGCGGCAAGAGCCCGAACATCTTCTTCGACGACGTCTCGGCCGCCGACGACGACTTCCTCGACAAGGCCCTCGAGGGCTTCACGATGTTCGCCCTCAACCAGGGCGAGGTCTGCACCTGCCCCTCCCGCGCCCTGATCCAGCGAGGCCACTACGCCGCCTTCCTGGAAGCGGCCACGGCCCGCACCGAAGCGATCCTCCCGGGCCACCCCCTCGACACCGACACGATGATCGGCGCCCAGGCCTCCAACGACCAGATGGAGAAGATCCTCTCCTACCTCGACATCGGCAGGCAGGAAGGCGCCCGAGTCCGCACCGGCGGCGCCCGCGCCGACCTCGGCGGCGAACTCACGGGCGGCTACTACGTCCAGCCCACCATCTTCGAGGGCGACAACCGCATGCGGGTCTTCCAGGAGGAGATCTTCGGCCCGGTGGTGGCGGTGGCCCCCTTCACCGACTTCGACGACGCGATCCACACGGCCAACGACACCCTCTACGGCCTGGGCGCCGGCGTCTGGACCCGCAACGGCACCACGGCCTACCGGGCAGGCCGAGCCATCCAGGCCGGCCGCGTCTGGACCAACTGCTACCACGCGTACCCGGCGCATGCCGCCTTCGGCGGCTACAAGCAGTCGGGCATCGGGCGGGAGAACCACCGGATGATGCTGGACCACTACCAGCAGACGAAGAACATTCTTTGTTCCTACAGCCCGAAGAAACTCGGTCTTTTCTAGGACTTGAAGTTGGCTGCCTGGAGGCTTCATCGGGCTCCAGGCGACCCAACACCGGAGTCACCCTCCGCGACAAAATCGGCACCTTGTGTCATTGCGCGGACATCCGCTACCGATTTCAAGTTCGGCACCGGCTGTTCTACCGGCGACGCACCCTGTGCATCGTCCAGACATTCCGAAGCACCGGTTTTACCCGTGCCCACTCGTCTGTCACTTACCTCGATCGATACCAGCGGACCTGCGCACTTCCGCCGTAGGTCGTAGCGATGCGCAGGAGTACCCCAGGGCGCTGTAACCCAACTTCTGAGGATGAGGCGCCTGCGGCGCCTCAAACGTGATCGTTGAGCCGAAGCCGAGGCGGGCACGGGAGCGGAAGTGAAAGCTCCACGCCGCCCCCGGCCGGCCAAGTATGTGGCCGCGGTGTGCTCGTCGAGACGGTCAACGCCGCCCTGCTCGATTCCTCACTCACGAGCATCGCGTTGACGTGAGCCGTAGCCAGACCACTCAATGGCCGACACCGCGTCAGCCAGGCTTCGGAAAACTCAATACGAACCACTTGATCCCGCGCGCCGGTGGCTCACACATTTATCGCTCGCAGAGGAAGTCCGTGTAACCGGCCACGCAGCACGCAGTCCCGACCGACCGGGCACCAGGACCCCTTCAGTCGAGGTCCGCTGACGTTGCCGTCAGTGGTGCCGTCAAACGACTGGAAGCTCCACCGGACAATGCGCCGGTGGAGCTTCCGAAAATTGACGCAACGACCCGGCACGAGGGCCGGAACCCCACTACTTCAGATTGCCGAGAGTCCCTTGCGGGCCCTCCGGCTTTTGCCAGCCGGCAGTCCTGGCGAGCATCGTTGGCCTGCGGCGTCCTAGAGGAGGCCCGCTACGCCCGCCGTGTGGCCGCGGCCCGCACCGGGCCACGCCTGCGCCGCGGGCCACCAGGGACTTGGCCTCCCACGTGCTGCTGCCCTTCGTCCACGACAACGTACGCCGCGCCTTCACAGCCCGCCTACTCGACCGCTCCGCGACTACGCCCACCGCCACCGCGCCGACCTCGCCCCACCCTCAAAGCCTTCCTCAACTGCGAAGGCTCCTTGGCCCCCCTATGCCACGTGTCTGCACCTGCATATGCAAAGAACCGCCCACCTGCCCCATGGGGCGGGGCATGATGCCAGCACCTCCGTCGCCCATTGGCCCTCCAGAACCTCGCCAAAGGGACAGACCACACCCGTCCGATTGAGCTTCTCCGCAACACCCGGTCGCTGTGCGACAGGACGGGACGGCAATGGCGAGAACGACCCCGACGGTGCGGACGGCAGCGGACCGCCCCCGCCCGGGCCCGGCATCCGGCGCATCACCATGCCGCCTTCCCGCCGAACGACATCCCCCGTCGCCACCCGCAACAGACCAAGATCCGGACCAGTCCACAGAGCGCGGACCCGCAGCCGTGGCGGCAACGCAAGTGCAGCGTGAAAGCCGGCGCAGGACGACCTCCTCCAGCGCCTGCGGCCCACGTCCCCGTCGTATTGAAGCGAGCCGCTTCAGCTGGTGGTTTCTACCGTGGCGGCTTCGACATCGTCGACCTCGGTCGCGTCGGCCTCCTCCTCCAAGCCGGGCGCCGGTCCTTGACCGGGGGCGGCGTCTGCCGCGGGATCATCGGACGCGTCCTCGACAGGTGCCCGGTGCGGCAGCACGTAGCCCTGTCCCAGTCCAGCCAAGTGGAGTGGGAGCGGCATGGACAGCGCGGCCGGGTAATCCGGAGGCATGCGCAGCAGGTGGACGACGGAGGCGATGGCCTGCGGGTCGTCGCTTGCCTCCGGATGACAGCCGAGAACAGCGATCTCCAGAAGATCCGGAACCCATCCGGGCGTTCCGGTATCGATGATGAGTTCACCCTTCCGTTTTCCTTGGCGGAGTGGCCGCGGCGCCAGCTTGTCGGCCTCGACGGCAGAAGAGCCGAACTGCACCGGCTTGGGCTGGGCCGAGTAGAAGACCCTCCCGTCATCCGCGCGTCCCGCCGGGCACCACAACCCCGCCGCGATGCCGTTCGGCCCGGTGCCCGGGTGGACGCCCCACCACTGTGGGGTCTCTCGCCCTCGCCCGGTACGGACACGCACCAGCCTCAGGTCAGGGTGCAGGCGGCGCGCGTCCGCCTCACCGTCGCGGATGCGATCGGGCTCCGTGCAGCCGTCCTGGAGCCAGGTCCAGTGGGAGCGGGCGTTTTCCGCGTTGACCAGGAGAAGCGTGGGCTCGCGCCGGAGGGAGGCACGGATCCTCTGCAGCCATTCCTCGGCACGGCGTCGCTGTTCCGCGCGGTCGGCACGCCAGCTGCGGCGCTTCTGCGCCGGCCCCTCGTCGCGCGGCGCGGGCACCGGAGGCCGTACCTCGGCGAGCTTGGTGAGCCGGATCAGCATGGTCGGGTACGGGACCCAGGCTCCGGCGCCGTCGTCGGCATCCGGATCCCACCCCTGGATCCTGGACAGGCCACCGCCCTCGGGGGTGACCAGGACAGCGACCGGGACGTCCGTGGCCCACCGGCTCCGGCTGGTGCGATTTTTGCGCACCATCCAGACAGCGGCATGGCGTAGCCCGGCCGGAAGACCACTGTCGACGCCGTGTTCGGGATAAAGTCGCGCGCCGAGCTGGCGCAACCCGTCGTCCCACGCCATGCGGGCACGGTGCTGCTGGTTGCCGACGGTGTTGTAGCCCTTGACCTTTTTGGGCACGGCAAGGAACTGGGTGACGAATCCCGCGTCGGCGAATCCCAGGCGCAAGGCGAACTTGGGGTCGTGGTCGGTACTAGCGAAGTCGTCGGGCCGGTCGATCTCCACCAACGCGAGGGCCGGCACGGTGCCCCCCGGTTCTCCCCGGCCGTCGATGCTCCGAAGCCAACCGGCCGTCTCCGTCCTGCGGGCGTGCACGGCTGCCGCTACGACTGTGGCCGTACGGCGAACGCCCTCGGGGAACTTCAGGCCGTCGGTGAGGGCGGTGACGCTGCCGTCGGCCCGCCGGTGGACTGGGCGGAAGCAGGACAGGCGGACGACGAGTTCGTCGGTTACCCATGTCCAGGCGACGGGGCGTGTGGCGTCGGCGGTTTCATAGGCGTCCTCGTAGGGACGACCGGTGGTATCGGGCAGGCCGAGCAGGTCCACCAGCGCGGTGATCGCGGTTTCCCTCATGGAGGCGGTCTGCCATACCAGGTGTACGTCGAGCACCGGCCGGCCGTCGGTTCGCGGACCGTCGTAGGTGGAGACCGCGAGAGCGGCGGCTCGACGGCGCTCACTCGTCCTCCGCGTCTCCTCCGCCGCCGCCTCGTCCTTCTTCACGTTCCGAGAAGGAGCGTTGAGGGGCCGGGCGGTGGCCAGGGGGACCCTGTCGTGCGGTGGCGTCCGTCGAAGTCCGTTGGGCAGAGCCTGCTCGGCCCACTCGGTGAGCCGGGAGATCTGATCGGTCATCAGCCCAGCGCCGACTTCGTGCCGCCCCATGGCCGTACGGAAGACGATGCCGGCCCGCGCACCGTCGGTGAGCCACTTCTCGGGGTCGGTCAGCAGATCGTCGACGGCAGGCAGTTGGTCGCCCAGGGCGACCCCGCCCAGCATCCTGGTCAGTCCGCCGTACGCCCAGCGGTCGCCGAACGTACCCGTGTCACGGTCGTGATACCGCTCCAGTCGGGCGACGGCGAACCTGTCGCTGAGCGGAACGCCGGGAAGCACGGGGATCCGGGGCCGGAGCAGGACGGTGGTTCGGGCCCCATAGGGCAGGTGAACGCGGCCACTGGTGCGACCGACCCGTGTCACCCAGCGGCGGACGCTCCAGTGGAGGTGATACCGGGGGAGCGGGTCGAAGGGAACGGTGTGCAAGGTGATGTTGAGGACAATGGAGAACCACCACGTGCCCTTGGCCTGCTCCGGCGCGTAGGGAAGCGGCTGCGAGACGAGTTCGGCCCCGCGATCACGTGGGCCCCGGGACATGGCGCGGAAGTGGAGCGCGCCTCCTTCATAGGGGTAGGGGCCGAGATCGAGGATGCGGCGTGCCAGCCAGTCCGGGGCGAGGGCGAACTGGTGGTCGGCTGGAACGGCCGTTTCTCCATCGGTCCGGCCGCAGGACACGAGTTCCCTGTCCACTGCCTGCCACTGTGGAGGATGGGCGAGAAGTTCCGCTCGTACCTGCCGCAGCAGTCCGCGGTGCTCGGGTTCGGGCCGGATGTCCCGCAGCCAGTGGGAGATCAAGGTGTTGAGGACTTCGGGGGGCAGCGGGTCCGGGATGTCCGCGTCGGCGTACAGCCAGAGGGCGGGGTCGCCCTCCGCCCGCGTACGGAAAGGGCGTGGCATGACCAGCACGTCGGGGGCGTACGCCTGGATGACCTGTTCCAGGGACCGGGTGGGCGCGGTCCGCCAGGGTTCGGCGTCCTGGTCGAGCCCGGCGTTGCAGAGCGTCAGCACGCTGTCGCGCCACTGTTCGGGAAAGGGGAGGGCTCGGTAACGGCCGGTCGTGGAGACGCCCTGGTGTTCGGGGAGCCAGCACGCGGTGCCGATGTGTCGGTAGTTGATTGGCATGTCGGATCCTTCCTGTGGTTTCGGCCGGTGGCATCCGCATGGCTCAGGAGCGGTTGAGGTGATCGATACGGCCGAGCGCCTCGTACAGCGGGCGGTAGAGGAAACGGGCCACGGCCGCGTCCGCGGCAAAGGCCGATTCGGGTCGTCCGTCGGCGAGCCGCTCGACGAAGTACGGGGCGAGAACGGTCCTCAGGTCGTGGAGGAGACCCGCGGTGTGCCGTCGTCCACCGGCCGAGTGACTCGCCGGAGCCGCTGCCCAGGCCGCTGCCGGGGCGAACGCCGCATCGACGAAGAGAACCCGGGCAGGTACTCCACCACGTACCAGTCGACCGATGACCTGCCACATGGTGACCAGTTGGTCCCAGGCGAAGGCCCGTTGCTCGAAAGGGCGCAGGGCAGAGTAGGCGTAGCGTCGGGAGAGCAGGCGCCGCCATTCCCGGCGGGCCACGTGACGCAGGGCGTGACCTGCCTGGTCCAGGCTCTCGGCCTTGAGCACGAGGTCGGTGAAGGTGGCGGGCCCTTCGAGGTCGTCGTCACGCGGCTGGTCGCGGACGAAGCGGGTGATCCAGTCGTTGAGGGCGTAGACCGACAGCGAGATGTCGTCCGGGCGCGGGTGCGGGCGTGCCAGGAAGACAGCGGTGCCGAAAGCCGCCTTCCCGGCCGAGTTGAGGATGTTGTGACCGCGCTCCACGGCCATCAGCGGAGCGACGAGGATCTCGGCCTCGGGATCGTGGGCGAAAGCGGCGAGGTCGCCGCGGCGGACGGTGGTCAGCAGAGCCGGCCCGTCGACGCCGGGCAGATGCCCCCGGTCGGCATCGTCCGGGACGAGGACGCGGACGCGTCCCCGCCACCGTTCGGACCGCTGTCCGTCGATCGTTTCGGCGACGGCGTAGGCCTCGGAGTAGCTGCCCACCAGGATCAGGAGACGTCGACGGTCGTCTTCGGCAATGCGGGCGAGCTCCTGGTCCAGGACACTGCCGGCTCCGCCCGCACCGGGCTGGGCCAACCGCTCGGCCATGGCCCGCGCCTGGGGAATGCGGGCATCGGGCCGCGTGCCCGAGAGCCGCATGGGCTCCCCGGCACGATCGTAGAGGAAGTGCGTGGCGAACCGTGTCCGCCTGACGCCGTCGAGGGATGCCTCCGACGGCATGAGCACGGCGCCGACAGAGGTCAGGACATGTGCTCGGGTCGACTCACCCGCCCAGCTGGTTCCCGACATCAGGACGACGTTGGGGCCGGGACGTCCCTGCTTGAGGTCCTCGCCGATGGCCGTCAGAGAGAGCAGGAGTTCCCGGCCGACACCCGCGCAGCGGAAGAACCGCAGGGTTCCTGTGGTGCGGCCGATGTCGTCGCGGGTGTCCTCGTGCGGCTGGTACTGGTAGCCGAGGACGTTTCCCATGGGCGCCTCGGGGATGACGGGGGCGTAGTCGAGAGGGGCACGGCGAGCGAGTTCCTTGCCCTGCCGGTCCAGCCGGAGGGCCGCCTCCACCGAGGGCCACAGGTGGATGAGCCGATCCAGGCGCTGGTGGAGAACGGAGAGGAGCAGGACGAACTCCAGCCGGTCACAGGTCGCCTGCCTCCATGCCTCGCGCAGGGCCGGCGGCAGTGTGTCGAGTACCGGTGCCCCGTGCACGAGGGCATCCAACAGACCACCGATCCGGCGACGGACGTCCGCTGGGGCCAGGGTGTGCAGCAGGGCCTCCGCCGCGTCGGACAGGGTTCTCGTACGAGGGTCCTCGAACTCGCCGTCACCCAAGGGATCGTCCCGGAAGTCGTCAAGGATGGCGGTGATCTCGGCGCGTCGGGGATCCATGGGACGCCCCCTGTCGGCATCGTCCGCCCGGCTGCCCGCCTCGTCTTCGGGGTCGTCCTCGTACCCTTCGTAGAGGTGTCGTTCGTCCTCCGCTGACGGCTCCGCCGGGTGGAGATCGGCCGAGTCACGCGGTGGTTCGAACCACTCCGTGATCAGTTTCTCCTGTAGGGCCCAGGGGCTGAAGTACTCGCGATCCACCCACTCGCACAGGTCGCTGTCGGCGATAAGCCGCCTGAAGATCCGGTCGGCGGCAATGACGACCACCGAGAGCGCCGCATTCCACTGTTCCACGTCCCGATCCGTCAGGAGGAGCCTTCCGCGTCGGCTCAGCTCCTCGATCTTGTGGGTGTGGACCTGGTCGAGCCATGACTCGGTCCCCGGTTTCACCAGGGTGGCGGAAGGCGCGAAGAGTTCGTCGAAGCGCATCTGCACGGCATCGGCCTCGTCCACGAACACCAGGTTGCTGCGTCGGCAGGCGAGTTCGAGCTGGCGGAGCCGTTCGTCGTTGAGGTGCGAGGGGACCGGGCTCTGCACCAGACTGGCCGGGTTGGCCACCCAGATCAGCGCGTCGACCTGGTGGCGGGCCGCGCGGTGGCGCGGGCAGAGAGTCCACAGCGGGCAGCCGTGTGGAGTGGTAGTGACATCGTCGCTCCGCTCCTGTTCGACCGCTTGTCGGGGCTGTGCCGCCCTTGTGCCCGGGGGACGCCAGACCTCCGGAAGAGCACCGGTACCGCCTTCAGCTCCCGGCTCGGCCTCCGCTCCCGGTTTCTCGGGGTGCAGGCGGGTGCAGGGCGCGTCGGAGTAGGCGAGGGGTTCAGCCGACTCGGTGCCTCGCAGGGCGTCGGCGACGCAGACGGTGCTCAGATTGTCGAAAGCGGGGGCCTGATGGTCCAGGAGGTTGGTCTGCCCGCGGGAGGCGAGTCGTCGATGCAGCCGTTGTACATGCGTTTCCCGGGTGCTGACACCGAGTACCGGGACGGCCGGGATTCCCAGTGCTTCGAACATCTCGCACAGGCGGAGCTGTTCGGCGGCGTCACCGACGACGAGTGTGCTGCGCATACCACGACGGGCCGCAGTGACCGCGGCCAACACCATGAAGGTGCTCTTTCCCGCGCCGACCATGCCGGCCAGGTGCAGGGTCCCGTCGAGGACGATCGACCTGCTTTCGGTGAAACCGCACCCGTCCGGGTCCCGAGTGGCGATGCGTACGTCGGAGAGCCGCTCCTCCCAGCCCCCCGGCTGCTCGACACCCTCGTCACGCTCCACCTCGTCCATCCACCGGGCCGTGACCAGCAGTTGGTCCAGGGTGAACTCGACCGGCCCCGGTAGGACGGGCGGCCCGGCGCCTAGGTCGTGGCCCTCGGCCTCCGGCACGTCCTGCAGCAACTCTGCCGGAAAGCGGACGGAAGTCATGCGCTTTCGTTCCTGGAATGCGCTGCGGCCGGCGGGGGCGCGGGGCAGGGAGCGGCTGACGAATCCCGGAACTCGGGCGAGGGCGTGGTCATAGCACGCTGTCCGGTCGGCCGCCACCATCGGTTCGATCCGGCGGGGCGGGGTTCGCACCCCAGGTTCAGGCAATCGGTAGGCACACAGACGGTCCGGTACGCGTCGATACCGGGCCAGTGCCTGACGCCAGGCGTGGCTTCGCCGCAGAGGCCACAGCAAGTGCCGGCCGGCAAGGAGGGCCGTTCTGTCGTCCTCACTGGTGACGAGCCCTGCGACCTGGGCGTAGGGGTAGCCGCCCAGGAGTACGTAGGCGCTCTCGGCGGGTTCGTCCGGGGCGATCCTTTCGAGGAGCCGCAGGGCGAGTTCGACCTGGCAGAGGTGAGCGGGCTGGAAGCCGTCGAGACCGGGCGCCTCCTCCCACCTCTTCTTCAGGTCGCGGACGATCTCCTTGTGCCATTTCTGGCGTTCACGCATGAGGGGCTCCGTCTTGGAAGGTCCGGTGCCCCGCGGTGTCGGCGCGGTCACGCGCACGGCGCGCACCCAGGGCACGCAGCCGAGCCTGGGCGCGGGAGACCAAGGCCCGGTCGGTGAGGAGGGGCAGTCCAGCGGCACGGGCGGGCCGGGAGCGACCGAAAGCGGCCAAGTAGCCGGGCCGGGCGGCGACCCGATGTTGGGGCACCACCCAGAACGATGCGTCATGTGGCGGATCGGAAGGCACCGGTCGGGCCGACCGGCCCAGGAAGACGGGGTGCGCCCAATCCTTGACGTCAACGGCCCAACGGTGCCCGTCGGGAAAGGTGACGAGCAAATCGTAGGCGTCGTATCCCGGCCACATGCGTACATCGAGGCCAAGTGCGAGGAGATCCCGCTCGAGGTCGGCCTCGGCTCTGCCCGGTCCGGTGACGAACTGCCGCAGAGGTCGTTCGAGCTGGTACAGCCGACCGGTGGCCGCCTTCTCCGGCCGGCGGCCCACCGGCGCCGGCCCGAGCCGGCGGCACCGGTCCCGCTCACACCACCACGAGCCGTCCCGGACGGGCGCGAGCAGAGTGAGGCACCGCTCGCACACAGCGTAACGGCCGTTGCGGAGATAGCTGTCCGGCACTTCCTGATAGATGCGGAGGACGAGCTCGTAGACGGGTTCCAGAACCAGGTCCCCGCCGAGGGCGGACAGTTCGGCGGCTGTGAGCACCGGGCGTCGCACGAGAAGCCTCCGGAACTCGGTGTACGCCTCTTCCTCTCCGTACTCCCGGCACAGCTTCAGAGCGGTGCCGACGACCACACGGTCGCGGAACCGGGCGGCACTGTCCGGGCAGCGCTCGGCCCATTCGTGACACAGGTCCCCAGGCCGGCCGGATGCGGGGTCGAGGAGGAGGTCGTGCGGCCCCGCGGCGTCGGGCGGCAGGTCGATCGGCCATTGGACGAGGGGCACTGTGCGGCAGCGCTCGATCAGCTCGGCGAGGGAGGCGGGTGGGTCTTCGCCGCGTACGAGGCAGGCAAGCACGGTACGGTCCAGTGCTCGTTGGGCTTCGACGGGGTACGGCAGGGTGAACGCCTCCAAATCGGTGGCGTCCTGCAGGAGGAGCAGTCCCTGCGCGAGAGTCCTCAGCAGCGGCACCCCCTCGTGCGCGGCCCACTGCTCCGTCGGCAACGGCAGGCTGTCGTCCGCCTCGGTGGAACCGAAGGCCGTCACGCCGCATCACCGCGGTGAAGGCCGTTCGAGCGGCCCGTGGCGCACCAACGGTGCACCTCGCAGGATGCGCAGCCGGTCTCGGGCCGTGGTTGCGCCGGGTACGAGCGGTCGGCCACCCAACCGGCAATCGACGTCTGCAACTCCGCACGAGCCCTCGCCACGGTGCGCGGGTCATGGGGATCGAGCTCTTCGAGGCGGCTGCTGTCTGGGCGCAGGACCTCCAGCTCGACTCGGGAGCGGCACCCGTCCCCGCCGAGGACGCCGTGGTGCACCAGGAGGACCGCGAGCGCCAGTTGCGGGTAGCGACTCATCAGCCCACCCGGCGGGATGTAGGAACCGGTGGTCGTCTTCGTCTCGCGGACCACCACGCCTCCCCGGTCGGAATAGACCAGGTCGCAGTCCGCGACCACCAGCACGTCTGCCCGGGCGTCGTAAGCGACCAGGCGGCGTTGCGGTTCGACGGCCTCGCGATCCGGCATGCCGTCGAAGGGGCAGTGGGCGCGGTGCCGGCGAATCATGGCCAGTGCCTCGGGCTGCTCCACGTCCTCAAGCCCGGGCAGCCCGCCGGGAAGCTCTATGACACGGCAGGGGATACGGTCGGGGTCGGCGTGCCGGGCGTTCAGCCAGGCGTCCACCGCGCGTCCACGGCGGATGGCGGTGTTCTCGGCGCGGCCGTCGCGGAGCTTGAGAACCCTGGTCGCGTGGTAGCGCTCGGGGCATTCCCCGTACACGCGGAGATCGGTAACGGAGAGACTGCGCCGTTTACGGGGTGCCGCGTCCACGCCGAGCAGCCCGGGCGCTTGAGGGACCGCCCGGCAGACGGGAAGAGCCGCGCAGCGCACGCAGTCCCGACCCGGGCGGGCCTCCCTTCCCTCCACAACGGCCACCAAGGCGGCCTCCAGTCCGGCCTCTTGGATGCGCCGTCCGGCCTCCTCCGCCGTCCAGTCGACGACTTCGGTCGTACCGTCGAGCAACCCGACGCCGACGATACGCACCCGCTGTGGCCTGGTGCGTGGCCAGGGCAGCGGATCGGCGGGCGCGTCAAAAGGGGTGCGGGAAGGGACGCCATTGAGCAGGACGTCAGCGACCGCCGCGATCTCCACGTCAGGGCGTTCGCTGTTCACGGTACCGAGAGACGGAATCCAGATCTCGCGTACAGCCCCATCCTCCGAAGCGTATTGTCGCCCCCATACGGTCTGTTCGTATTGCGTCGCACCGCGTGCGTCGGGCTGCTCCAGCGCGTCCACGACCACCCAGGCGGGGATGACGCGGCGGAGCGACGCGCCCTCGGCACCCCGCCGGGCCTCCATCGCCGTGCGCGCGGCCAAGTAGACCGCGGCGGCCTCGCGGGCCCAAGCGATGTGAACGGGAGTGCACTTGCGGAAGTTTGTCGGGTCCGCGGCGGCCTCCTTGAGGCTCCTCCCCTCGCACTCGACGGCGTCCAGCAAGGCGAAGAGCGGCTTGAAGGAGAAGTCTTCGACGGGCTTGGCGGGGAGCCGTCCGGCGGCCTTGATCAAGGGACGGGCACGCAGGGCACGCCCCAAGGGACAGGCATCCGGCTCCGGGCGCAGGAGTGCGGGGCCGACCCGCAGAACGCGGCCGTCTCCGGTGGTGCCAGGTGGTTTGGGGAACACGGCATGACTCCTTCCCGCCGCACGGCCCGCCGGGCGACTCCTGGGTCTCGCAGTACCTGAACTATGGACGGCGGGTGTGAGCAGAGTCAAGAGACGCAATGCGAGATTCTTCGTTTCCGCTACCCTTGTCGCCCAGCGCTGATCACGAGGAGTGGGAGAGGCCCGTATGGACCGCGGCGATGTCATCGAGGAGCGCTTCAGAGTCGAAGGCCCTCGGGGCCAGGGCGGGATGGGTGCGGTGTTCCGCGCCGTGGATCTGACCGACGGCACCGTCACCGCTCTCAAATTCCTGATTCCCGCCGCCGCCCGGTCCGCGCTGAACGGCTGGCAGGTCCCGCCCACCCATTCGGAGCTGCAACGGTTCGACCGCGAACGCCGGCTCTACGAACTCCTGGGCGGCCCTGGGGTCCTGCGGCTGCGGCATCACGGCCGCTACCGGCGCCGGCCCTACATGGCGTTGCAGTACATCGACGGCCTGGATCTGCGGGAGTTCCTCGGCAAGTACCGCCCGGGGATCACCACATCGGTCTGCATCATGGTCCAGCTCCTGCGGATCCTCGACCGAGTGCACCGGCACCCGGACGGCGTGGTGCACCGCGATGTCAAACCGCGCAACGTCTTGTTGGAGCGCGGAAGCGGCCTTGTCTACCTCGCCGACTTCGGCATCGCTCTGCCCACCGACCCCGACGCGACCCGGTACACAGAGGGACCCACGCCCGGCACTATGGGGTACACGGCGCCCGAAGTTATCGAAGGCGAGAAGAATCCCACCGGCGCTGCCGATGTCTACGCCGCTGCATGTCTTTTCTTTGAACTTCTGACGGGACGCCCCGTTTTCGAGTACTCGGGTAATGACTTCAAGATGAGCCGCGCTCACCTCCACGAGAGCCCGCCCCGACTGGACTACGTTCTTCCCAGCGCGCCGCCCCTCCTCATCGAGTTGCTCGACGCCTTGCTGGCCAAGGAACCCGGGCGGCGTCTCGCCCCGGCCACGGCAGCAGACCTCCTCCACCCGCTTCTTCCCCGGCCCGGCGATCCCGCCCCGGCACCCACCGTGGATCCCGACCCGTCCCTGCCCTTTCGGTGTCCGGCCCAGGACACGGCTCCCGAACCGCCGACCACCGAGCAGCGGAGCAGCCGTGCCCGGAATCGGCGCTCGTCGGGCACCGTGGACCGGGCCGGGCTGCAGAGCTCACTGAGTGCCGCCCACGCCGAACTCCACGGCTCCGGCGCCGCGGACGGACCGGCCATCCGCCGCCTCGCGGCCCTGCTGCCCCCTGCCCAGAGCCGTTGGGGTCGCTTCGACCACGACGTGATCACCGCACGCGTCCTCGTCGCCGACCGGCAACGGCTCGAAGAGAACTGCCCGGCAGCGGGCAAGGACTATCGCGACGTGGTGCGCGACCTGACCGGCGTCGCCGAGCCCGGCACCCCGGCTTACGGACAGTTGCTCGCCGCCCGTCTCGGTGCCGCCGAGTGCCTCTTGACACAGACCGACGTGGAGCGCGTGGACGACGCGCTCAGGGCGTGGGCGGAGTGCGCCGACGAGGTGCGCCGAGTGCCCACCGGCACGCTCCTCGGGCGGCACCACGTGCTGGCCCGTATTCGGGAGCTAGGGCAGGAGATCGCCGAGTGCGGACACCACTCCTGCAACCACCCGGAGGCGGTGGCAGCCGTGCTGCACGGCCTGCGGAATCTCCCCGCGGACTGAGACGGACGGGTCAGCGCCGCCCTAGCCGGCCGGCGGCCAGCAGGTCGGCGAGTCCCGACGTCAGTTCCTCACCGACGGCTCCCAGCTCACCCAACTCCCGTTCCAGGTCCACCAGTCTCCGGTGCACTTCCCCATACGCCCGTTGCTCCTCCAAGGGCACACGCAGTGCGTTGAGGCGGCGGATGTCCACCCGGGAGGCGTTCGAGGAACGGGTACCGGCCCGCCGAGCGTTGGACCTCAGCCGGAGGCAGGCGGCGAGGAACCACGGATCGAGCCGCTCCTCATCGACCCGGACGCGGTGCAGATGAGGGCCGAGTCCCCGGGGCACGGGGGACGTCTCGACCCATGCGTCGAAACTGTCTACGGCTGCGACGACGACCACGTCACCGAACGAGGTCAGCGGCAGCCGCCCTTCACGATCGGCCCGTTCAGCGTCCTCCCGGTCGAGCCACAGCCTCTCCCCCGGCTCCGCGGCCGCCAGAACGGTGAGTAGTGCGACCCCGTCCTCCGGTACGTCACCCCGCCGCAGCAGTCCTTCGGGGACAGTCGCGCCGGAAGCGATGTCGACCGCCTTGGCAAGTTCGAGTTCGGCCAGGCTCACGCTACCGTGCACAGGCGGAGTTTCGGCAACCGTCAGCGTCCGCAGCGCACCGGCCGTGTCACGCGCCGCGAGCAGCCCTCTGTCGAACCGGGACCACAGCCGGCGCAGGTCCACGTCCCGCACCTGCTGGGCAGTCGCCGCGTGCCGGGCCGGGGTGAGGTCGGTCTCCTCCCCGAGCAAGTCCGTCACCGGCACGGACACACTGCCGGGCGGGGAGCCACCCTGCAACGCGAGCAGCGTTCTGTCGCGTACGGCGTCCCAGTCGATGACCGAGGGGCGGGACGCCGTGGACACAGAAGAGGTATGCCTGCAGTCAGCCGTGTCCACAAGGGTCACCGTGGCCCGGGGCTGTGCCGGAGGGGCGGTCAGCACCCAGATATGGAGTCCGACCCCGTACGGCGGTGCGGCGCCAGCGGGCAACGCGATCACTGCGCGGATGGCTCCGGCCCTGAGCAGTCCCGCCCGGATGCGTCGTCCAGCCCGCCGGGCGGCGACACCCGGCGGCAGGAGGAGCACGGCTACACCCCCGGCGCGCAGCATGGACAGAGCATGTTGAACCCAGGCCAGTTCGGATTCGGTGCGAGGTGGCTGGCCGAACAGCCAGCGTCGGTCGGTGGCCAGTTCCTCATGCCCCCAGTCGCGCTCGTTGGCGGGCGGATTGCAGAGCACCACGTCGGCCGGCTCCGCATGTGGCCCGGCTCCATCCCGAAGGGCGTCACGCGTGGTGACGACGGGACGGAGCTCGCCGACTTCCAGAGTGAGCCGCGCTTCGGCGATCGCCGCGAGGACCGGGTCGCTGTCGTTGCCGTGAAGACACCACTCGTCGCTGTCCGACGCACGCGCACCGGTCGTGCGGTCCGTGCCGGCCGGCCCCGACCACCGTCGGGCCGCCGCCAAGAGCAGCGTGCCGGTGCCGCACGCCGGATCGGCGACGGTCGTCACGGCATCGGTACCACGCGCGAAGGCGGCGATGTCGGCCATCACAGCGCCAAGGGGAGCAGGAGTGGTGGCGATCTGTCGGACGTGAGTGCCCAGCCAACGGTCGAGCAGAAACCGGAAGGTCTCGATCTGCCCCTCGGCCGCAGCCAGCCGCGCGGCCTCATCCACGAGCATCCGCTCCGCCCGGTCCAGCGGGCGGTCTGGATCAGCCGCCGTGCCGCCGAACCGCGCACCCAGTCCCGCCACGACACGTCCCATCCGGTCACGGTCGGCAAGATCCTCCACGCGCGGCCACAGCCGTTCCAGCGCCCCCGCAGTCGGCGAAATCTTGTCGTGCCGCTTCAACCACCCCTCCACCTCTGAGAGGGCGAACAGCGGACTGGCGTCCGTCCCCCCGACCGGTTTGGGGAAGTCGGCGTGCCGACGCCTCCAGTTGCTCACCGCGGCCCGCCCGACGCCTGCCAGACGGGCGATCGCCGCCAAGGTCACCGACACCCGGTCCGTATTCTGGATCATGTCACTCCTCCCGGAACGGCAGGTGCCAAAGGCCGTTGTAATGGTGCACGGCACATAATCCGTAGCTTGACTAAGTTTTCACTCTACCGATTTCTCTGCCGAGGCGCATCCACCGTTCACGGTGCCAATGTGCGGCGAACGGATCGGGCACTGGGCTGAGCGGTTCGGCTGGCCGAACAATCAGGCACCGCCGCGCCACGCAGCAGTGTCGGGATTACACGGGCTTCTGTACTAGATCATCCGCGTGGGACGACGCCCCCCTGTCCGCGGCCTTCCACAGCGGCAGCCCGACGCTGACCCTGACGGTGGAGATGGGCGACATGGTAGGTGACCTCTCGGCGGCGCCGATGGAAGGCTGCTGAACCAACGAGCCGCGCGGTACGCGAAGGTGGTGGCCGCACGTACTGGACCGGCCATCATCTGTTTGCTGCGGGGGCACGACAGCCGGGTGGCTCTGTTCCAAGTTCCAACTCCGCCTGGCACTCGGGAGTCCACGGCGCGGGACGACGTCAGCCCGAATGTGCGCGAACTGACCTGGCAGCCATGCACGTTGCTGGTCAGGGCGACCAGACCGGTGGCGGTCGGGCCGGCCACCGAGGAGCAGAGCCGCCGGGACCTGCGCAGACGGCGGTGATGTCTACGTGGAGCCGGGGCTCAGCCACCGCGCCGCACTCGGGCGGCCTTGCGGGCCTCCGCGAACTTGCGGGCCTCGGTGGTCTTGCGGGATGGCTTGCCGCCGGAGCCGTTCTTCGTGCCCTTGGTGCTGCCCAGGCTGCGGAACGGGGTGTTCTGGTTCTTGGGGCGCGACACGGCCGACCCCCCGTCGAGAGGCTCGCCGGAGGGTGCCCTGACGCCGGTGATACGGCTGAGCTCCGCCTCGCCAGACCGTACTGGCAGCGACGTCGGCGTCCGCCATGACCTGGCTCGTTTCGCGGCGCTGCCCCGACAGGACGAGCGTCACGACGGTCCTGGAGCGGCCAGCCCGAGCCGTGCGGCCCGCGCGGTGCAGGTAGTCCTTCGGATCGGTGGCCGGGTCGACGTTGACCACGAGATCGAGGTCGTCGACGTGGAGGCCGCGTGCGGCGACGTTCGTCGCCACCAGCGCCGTGATCTGCCCGTTCCTGAACTGGGCCAGGGTGCGGGTGCGGTACGGCTGGGACTTCCCGCTGTGCAGGGCGGCGGCCACATCGCTGGCCCACAGATGCCGCGTGAGCTGGTCGACGCCGTGCTTGGAGTCCAGGAACAGCAGGACGCGGCCGTCCCGGGCGGCGATCTCCGTGGTCACGGTGTACCGGTCGGGGCCGTGCACGACGAGGACGTGGTGCTCGATCGCGGACACCGTGCTGGACGGGGGTCCACGGAGTGGACGGCGGGGTCGCGCAGGTAGCCCTGCACCAGTTCGTCGACGTCGCGGTCGAGAGTGGCGGAGAACAGCATCCGCTGTCCGTCGGAACGCACCTGGTCCAGGATCTCGCTGACCTGCGGCAGGAACCCCATGTCACATATCTGGTCCGCCTCGTCCAAGACCGTGATGCGCACCCGCCCCGGGCGGCAGTCCTTGCGCTGGATGAGGTCGTGCAGCCGACCGGGCGTGGCGACGACGATCTCGGCGCCGTCCCGCAGCGCGGCGGCCTGCCGTCCGATGGACACTCCGCCCACCACGGTCGCGAGCCGCAGCCGCAGCGCCGTGGCGTGCGGAGTCAATGCCTCGCCGACCTGCTGCGCCAGCTCCCGGGGGGCACCAGCACGAGTGCCAGCGGCTTTTTGGACTGCGCGCGCTGCCCGGCCGTCCGGGCGAGCATCCCCAGGCCGAAGGCGAGGGTCTTGCCGGGTCCCGTGCGGCCCCGGCCTAGGACGTCCCGCCCCACGAGAGCATTCAGCAACGCCGCCGCCTGGATGGGGAAGGGCTTGTCACACCCTGCTCGTCGAGTACCCGCAGAATCTCGACCGGCAGCCCCAGCCCTGCGAAGGAGGCCACCGTGGGCCGCGCCGGAGTGGCGCCCGGCGCCTCGGGCCCACAGTCCTGTCGTCGGGCATCGGGCCGGAGTGGGCGCCTAGACGACCGGTGTCGTCCGAACTGCTGGGGTCCCTGGCCGACGTCGTGTCCGTGGAGCGGGCGGTGCGGGAGCTCGTCCGCTGGCACAGGGAATGGGGCGAGAATGGACTCGAAAGGTCCCGGCTGGACGCGGCGGAAGCGCTGTCGGGGCTGTCGGCGGAACTGTCCCGCGCGCAGTCCACCGAGACCCTCGGCCGGACCACCGGGCTCATGACCCAGCGGCTCCAGGCGCTCCGGCGCCGATCCGGCTTCCAGCGCAGTCAGAAGAACCTGATGAAGCACATCAAGGGATGGGCCATCAGCACCCACTCGATGCGGCAGCTGGAAGTCAGTCCCAAGCTGGTCGATCTCGTGGTCATGGATGAGGCCAGCCAGTGCTCCATTCCGTCGGTGCTGCCGCTGTTGTTCCGGGCCCGGCGGACACTGATCATCGGTGACCCCATGCAACTCGGGCACATCCCCGGTGTGTCACCGCAGCAGGAGCGGCAGGCGCGGGTGCGGGCCGGGCTGAGTGCCGCGCAACTTGAGCACCACCGCCTCACCTACCATGTGCACTCCTCGTACCACGCGACCGAACAGCACAGCGACAGCTGGCTGCTCCTCGACGAGCACTACCGCTGCCATCCGCGGTTCGCGGATGGCGTCAACGGCCACTGCTACGGGGGCCGGTTGCGGGTGCTGACGGACGTGCGACGCCAGACACCGGCGCACGACCCTGTGGGAGCGGCCGACCCCACACCGGTCCTCGGCTGGGTCGACGTACCGTCGGGGGAATCGGCGCGCGGCGGCGACGGGCAGTCCTGGCGAAACGCGGTGGAGGCAGAGGCCGTACGGCGTGTGGTCGAGGGACTGCTGGCAGGGCTTCCCTCGAACGCGACGGTGGGCGTGGTCACGCCGTTCCGGGCGTAGAAGCAGACGACGGCACGGATGTGGCGGGACGACGACCGGGTCCGGGTCGGCACCCTCCACGCCTTCCAGTCCGGACAGCGCGACGTGATGGTGCTCAGTCCGGTGACGGCGTACAACACACCGCCCCGAACCACGCACTGGCTCGCAAGCCAGGTCAACCTGTGGAATGTGGCGGTCACCCGAGCCAAGTCGCAGCTGATCACCGTGGGCGACCGCGCCTTCTGGCAGGACCAGAGCGGCATGCCGGCTCTCCTCGCCGCGCGCTCGGCCCTGCTGGGAGCCGACGAAAACGGCACGACGGCCGAGGCCGGAACGCCGGTCCCGGTCACCGCGGCACGCGAAGCGCTCGTCGACCTCCTGCGGCGACACCTCACCGGACGAGGCATCACCGAACTGGAGCGGACGGTCCTGGTGGGCGAACACCCGGTGGACCTACTGTTCACCGACGCCGGCGAGAATACGGCAGTGCTGATCGACACCGGCCCGGTGACCGGCGGAGACCCCGCGCGGCACCTTCGGCTCAACCACGCGCGAGGTGGCCTGCTCACCGGACTGCCCTCGGGAGGCCGTGGGGCCAAAGCCCGGCCCAGTGAGCTGAGCAGTGCGGGTACCCGCCTGGCGGATCCTGGCGGACGACACCGCGCTGGCACGGACGTTCGACTGAGTCCGACAGTGCAGCTGGACCCTGACCCGCTCAGCCCCCGGGCAGGCTCCGTACGACATACGTCATGTGCTGGAGGTTTCCCGCCCGCAGCCACTCCCTGGGCCCGCCTACGCCCTCGCCCGTCGAGAGCGGACCGTTCGCGCACTCACTCAGCCATTCCTCACCCTGTCCGGCTCCCGCTCCCCGGAACTCGGGTAGTTGGATTATCCGACGAGCCGCACCACGGTTGACAGCGATCCGGTCAGGCCCCCGGGTCAGCGTCTTGAACAGCAGGTAGGAGCTGTCGGTGGTGTACCGAAGCACACCCCAGGGCGGCCCGCCCTTCCTTCCCGGAGCCGGGTCCTGTCCGAGGGCACTCGGTGGCTGCACGCCGTAGTCGCCATAACGGAGCAGCGGAACATAGGCCCTGCCCGTCGCACACACCTCGTGCCACATGCGCCACTCCGCCCGTGAGCCCTCACACGACCCTTTTTCCAGCATGTCAGCGGTCGCCCGGGGAAAAGCTCCGCCGAGCAGAGCGGCGCTCCGCCAGGCCGCCAAGGGCATCAGCGCGTCAAGGGCCCGGAGCGCCTCCTTGCCCGCGTCGAGCCGGTCGTCGAGCACCGCGCCCATGTCGAGCAGCAGGTCCACGGGCACCTCCGGACCGGTCCGGGACAGCAAGACCCGGACATCTTCTTGGTGACGGCCATCCCATTCTCCCGGAACCCGCACCCGGACACCCAGTCCGCGCAGGCAGCACCGCGCCGTCTCCACAGCTGCCATCTGCTGAAGCTCGGTCCTCCCCGGCCCGGTGACCGGCCGTAGCCGACCCCACTCACAATACGCGGACAGCGCTCCGGCGAGGGCGGCGATCTGAGCATCCTCACCGAAGGGAGCGTCAATCCATCCGCCGTGACGGCTCACGGCACTCACCGGATCAACATACTTGCCCACCACCGTGGTGAGCGTCTCCGGAGCTGCTCCGGGCAACGGTGGCAGATTCCACAGTGGCCTGATCGCGGCCTGAACGTCCGGCCATAACCGCCGGAAGGCTCCGGCCGCATGCTGCCTGGCCGACAGAACGGGAATATAGAGTGGTCCGGACATCGCGGCTCCCCCTCGGCACCGTCCGTGTGCATCCCTTCCTGTCAGGTTCGGTTCGCCGTGAAGCGCGTGAAAAGAGCGCCATTTCGGCCCGCATGGCTGATGTGTTGAAGTACGCGTTAATGGTGTGACATAAGTGGCACATCCATCGACGCGCGTCGCACACAGGCTGTCCGCGGGCCTTCGAGAAAGTGACCGGTCAGGCGGTGGGCCGGCGAGCGAAGGTGGGATGGGCTGGACGAGGCGAAGGCGCCCGTACCGATCGCCGCTGACAGTATCTCACCAGTCCGATCCGGTACGACTTTGCGCGACTCAGTTCCATGCGCCCCCTCCCACCAGCTCGCACGACATCCCATCGCGCCCAACCCCCGTTCTTCCCCCGCAACCCGCACGTAGCAAGATCCGGACCATCTCCGGACCAGCCCTCCCCAAGGAACCGCCCGCCCTATCGCTTTCGCTGGTCAGCGCAGGTGTGACTGCTGTACCACCAGCAGACGAAGAACATTCTTTGTTCCTACAGCCCAAAGAAACTGGGGTTCTTCTAGAGATCGAAGTCGGCTGCCTGGAGGCTTCATCGAGCTCCAGGCAACCCGACACCGGAGTCACCTTCCCTGTTCGACACGGCACCTTACGTGATTGTTCGAAGTCCAAGTGAATCCGCCCCGGACCAGGGGGGTACCGCTTCAAGTCGGCGATGGACCGTCACTCAGCGTCTGGGGAGGGGTGGTTGCATTTCGCGCGACGCCGAGACCTCGTCAAGGCGCCATATCAAAAAGTTTTGCTGCTGAGACCCATAGGGCCGCAACTCTCACGCCCGCCCCACGCCACTCCAGTTGACCCGTCCGCTCGCCACGGACCTGCGGTAACCCTTGCGGAGGCCGGCCGAGCGAAGGCGCGCCTCCTCACCGACACCCTCGGCTTCGACACGGCCATCGACTACAAGCAGGGCAATATCGCCGACCAACTACGCGCCGCGGCCCCGGACGGCATCGACGTCTACTTCGACAACGTCGGCGGCGACCACCTCGCCGCCGCCCTCGACGCCCTGCACCCCCGCGGACGCATCCTGCTGTGCGGCCTGCACTCCCAATACGCCCGAGAACACATCCGCTGGCCCGACAACCTTCCCCTGGTCATCGGCAAAGCGCTCCGCATCACCGGCGTAAAAGTCTTCGACTACGCCGACCGCTTCTCCGAGTTCCCCGCCACCATGACCGAGTGGCTCGCCACCGGGGCGCTGACCTGCCCTGTCACCGTCACCCGTCACATCGAGAACGCCTATCGAGCGCTGCAGAGCCTGAGCACGGGAAAGAACACCGGCCAAGCCATCGTCGAGCTATGAGCGCGTGCGAAGGTCCGCAAAGTACGTGTGGCTGACCCCGGCGTGACGATGCCAGCCAGCCGGACGAAGGCCGCCGCTGGTGCGCCGTACGCTGCGGTGCAGCTGAGCCGGAACGGATTCTGGGCGCGCTCCAGGTCGCGGTCCGTGCGCAGCTGGCCTTCCAGCTCGCCGCTCCCGTGGTGGCCCAGCTCCTTCTCGTCCCGGGTGAACCGCGTCACGACGTTCGCCGCTCTCCGGCGAACACACGAGAGGCGGGACGCATGGACCAAGACCCGGACCAGTCCCGGACCAGCCTGCCCTTCTCCCCCTCCCAGTCAACTGTTTTCGCAGGTCAAAGGCTAGGCGCCCCGCGTACCACCAGCAGACGAAGAACCTCCTCGCGTCGTACTCCCCGAAGAAGCTCGGCTTCTTCCAGGGATCCAAGGAAAGGCGCCTGAACTGGCCGTCGGGTACGGTCGGTGCCGCTGTGCTGAGGGCAGCCCCGAGGCTCAGGGAGCCGTGAGCAGAAGGACCGCGTTCTGCCCGCCGAAGCCGAAGGAGAAGCTGAGGGCAGTGTCCGCGGAGATGGGGCGCGGCTCTCCGGCGACGATGTCGAGTTTGTGGTCGGGGTCCTGGTTCTGGAAGTTCGCCACTGGCGGCACGGTCTGGTGGCGGAGCGCGAGGACGGTGTAGGCGGCCTCGATGGCCCCGGCCGCACCGAGGGAGTGGCCGATGACGCCCTTGGGGGCGGTGACCGGGGGTGCGGAGTCCCCGAAGACCCGGGAGAGAGCCGCTGCCTCCAGCGCGTCGTTCCTGGGGGTGGAGGTGCCGTGGGCGTTGATGTGCCCGATGTCGTCCGGTCGGCATCCGCCGTCCTTGAGGGCGGCGGCGATGGCCTGCAGTACGCCCCGGCCCTCGGGGTGCGGTGAGATGGGGTGGTGTGCGTCGGCACTGGCCCCGTAGCCGCGCAGCAGGGCCTGTACCGGTGCCCGGCGGGCCCGTGCGGCGGGCAGCCGTTCCAGTACCAGGACGGCGGCGCCCTCGCCGAGGACGAAACCGTCGCGCGCCGTGTCGAACGGCCTGCTGGCGAGAGCCGGCTGGTCCCGGCGCCGCGACAGCGCCCTCATCCGTGCGAAGCACGCGGCGGAGACGCGGTTCCGTGCCCCCTCGGTGCCGCCGGTCAGCACGATGTCGCACGCGCCCGAGCGCAACAGGTCCCGAGCGACTCCGATCGCGGTGGCGCCCGAGGCGCACGCCGTGGAGACGGTGAAGTTGGGTCCCTGGGCCCCCAGGTCGAGCGCTACTTCCCCTGCTGCCATGTTGGGCAGGCTGCGTGGCAGAGTGAGCGGGGAGACGCGCTCCGGCTGTCCTGTGTGGAGGTGCTGGAAGACGGTTTCGTACGTGTTCAGGCTGGTGCTCCCGACGCCCAGGACGACTCCGACCCGCTCCCCTCGCCAGGTAGCGGGCTCAAGGCCGGCGGCGGCGACGGCCTGCCGGGCGGCTACCACGGCGAACCGGCTGAAGGGGTCCAGGCGCTGTGCGAGCCTGCCGAGCTCCGTCTCGGCCTCGAAGTCCGTGACCCGGCAGGAGAAGTCGACGGGCAATCCTTCCAGGAGGGGGTCGGTAGTGGCTACCGACTTGCCCCGGCACAGCGTTTCCCAGTTCGCCTCGGTGGTGTTTCCTGCGGGAGTCACCAGGCCCAGCCCGGTGATGGCGATGTCAGGTTGCGTCATCGAACACCTTCGCTGCCTCGCCGAGGGTTGCGGAGGGGGAGAGCTCGAGGGCGCTGTCGGGCAGGACGATTCCGTACACGTCCTCGGCCGTCACCACGAGTTCCATCAGGACCAGTGAGTCGATGTCAAGGCTTTCCAGTGTCACCTCGGGCGAGAGCTGCTCGGCAGGTACCGGAATTCTCAGGTGGTCGGTCAGCAGGGTGATGAAATTCGCGGGAAGGGCAGGCTGATCCAAGGGGTGCGACGTCATGCCAACAGCTCCTGTTCTCTCACGGGGACAGGGGGAGAGCCTTGTGTGCGCTCATGCGTGCGTACAGCACGCGAGCCCGGGCCGCCTGCGTCTCGAGCCGTTTCTCGTACCGGCAGATGCGATCCTGCGCCTTCCTGCCGGCCGGGCCGAGCCCGGGCACCGTCATCACCGAGAGGCTGCGCAGCACAGGCAGCACCACGTGCTCGCGGTGGACGTCCAGGTTGTAGATGCCGGCCGCGGCGACGCGCGCGGCCCGCGCCTGGAACCCCGGGATCCCGCTCCCCGGCATCCGGAAGCCGCACAGAACATCCGCCAGGGCCGTCATGGCGGCGTCGGGAAACACCTGAAGCGCATCGGCGAACACCCCTCGGTAGAACAGCATGTGCAGGTTCTCGTCGGCGGCGATCCTGGCCATCAGCATCTCGCCCAGCCGGTCACCGCACAGCGCGCCGGTGTTCCGGTGGGCCTGCCGGGTCGCCAGCTCCTGCACGGTGGCGTACGCCAGGCCGTGCAGCACCGTGGACCAGCGGAGGGCCCACCCCGCCGCCACGTGCTGCATCCGCAGACGTTCGAGGGTGACGGGATCCGCCGCCCGGCGGGCGTGGACGAAGGCACGAAGTACGGACGAGTGCCGGTCCTCCTCGGCCGTCCACCGGTGGTTCCACGCGCCCCAGGCCCCGTCCCGCCCGAGCCGCACCGAAATCTCGAAGTGGTAACTCGGCAGGTTGTCCTCGGTGAGCAGGTTGATGACCAGTGCGTCCTGCACCGCCGGCGGAAGTGCCGACTGTTCCGGCTGCCAGGCGGCACCCTCCAGCGGCCCGTCGAAGTCCTGTGCTCCGCTCCACGGCACGAACTGGTGCGGCAGCCAGTCGTGGGCAACTGCGAGATGACGTTCCAGCAGTCGTTCCACCGACGGCTCCAGCTCCCGCAGCACGCTCTCCGCCGCAGCAGGAGTCACGCCTGCTCACCTCACTTTCCCATGTGGCCTCTGACCGGTCGAGGAAGAGCCCATGCGTGCGCTTATCAGATATAAGGCGCCACCTCTTTGCGTTCTGCGCCTAGTGCGAGTATGTCGACGATATGGGTTCTATATGCCGACTGCACAAGGGAGTTGACACACGAAGAGGAGCGGACGAAGGCGCGCGGACACAGTGTCGGCAGCGCCCGCGTACGCCGGGAGGGGCTTACGCACGCCACCTCCATGTCATCCGTTCGGGTGGTTACGTATGGCTATATGGGTCACGTGGCGTAATCGCAGGGGCAGCGGGGAGGCTCGCCCGGAGCTCATGGGAGGTGCTGATGCCCGGTTCCAGCGGTCTGACGTCATCCGCTTTCAGCCCCGGAGGTGGCCCCGACACCGAGGGCACCTCAGCGCGCGCCACCTCGCGCGTGCTGCCGCTGACCGCGTCACAGCGCAGGATCTGGCTCGCAGAGCAGGACGCGTCCTGTGCGCGCGGGGCGTACCAGATCAGTCAGTGCGTGCACATCCACGGGCCCGTCGACACCGGGCTGTTCCGAGCTGCGATGAGACAGGTCTTCGCCGAGGCCGATGCGCTGCGTGTACGCATCGTCAGTACCCCTGACGGTCCCGTGCAGGAGATACGCCCGACAGCCGACAGCGCTTGGACGTGCATCGATGCGAGCGGTGAAACCGAACCTCACGGCACGGCGCGTCGCTGGATCGCGGCGGACATGGCCGCACCGATCACCGTGGCCCACGGCCCGCTCCTTCGGTGCGCACTGATCGCGCTGCGGGCGGACCACTGGCTGTGTTATCTCAGCGCCCACCAAGTAGTGATGGACGGCTTCAGCCTCTTCCTGATCACGCGCCGGTTCACCCAGGTGTACACGCGGCTGGCCGCCGGGGAACCGGTGGGGGCGTCCCCGTTCGGATCGCTGGCCGACCTGGTGAAGGCCGACCTGGACTACCGGGCCTCGCCGCAGTGTGCCGCCGACAGCGCCTATTGGAGGCGGACGTTCAGCGATCCACCGGACCCGGCCCCGCTCCCCGCCCGCCCAGCTGTCGCAAACATGCGGGAAGACGACGAGCAGGAGGGCACGGTCGCCGGGGACCTGACCCCACAAGCCATGTGCGCGAGCGGGGACCGTCCCGTCGCGCGTCCCGAGGCACTGCGACAGGCGGCCCGGCTCGCCGGGGTCCCGCGGTCACGGTTCATTTGCGCCACGGCAGCGGTGCACGCCCACCAGATGACAGGGGCTCCTGAGGTGGTGATCGGTCTGGTCGTCACCGGCCGACCGCGGCGCGCACTCATGACCGTCCCAGGCATGCTCAACAATATCGTGCCCCTGCGGATCAAGGTTCGCTCCGGCATGCCGGTGGCCGGACTGCTCACCCAGGTCGACCGCGTGATGAACCAGGCGATGGCCCATCAGCGCTACCCCGCTGAGGAGCTGGCCCGTGACCTCGGCTTGACCGGTGGCATCGCCTCCCGGTTCTCGCTGATCGTCAACATCATGCCGGTCGGCCCTCCCCTCAGCATGGCCGGCAGCCCCTGCACCGTCTCCGGCGTCGCCCTCAACGCCAGCCGTCCGGCCCGCATGGGGCTTCTCGCCCTGGACCGGCGCGACGGCGCCGGGCTGCGGCTGGAAACACAGGCCGCCCGCGAGCGGCACTGCCGGGCCGACCTGGTCGAGCACCAGCAGCGGCTGCTCCTCCTGCTCGACGCCATGACGATGGCCGCCCCGGACCGACACGTCGGAGCCTTGGACCCGCGGGCAGTTGACGAGCGAAGGCGGTTGCCGGAATCCGGCACCGGCTATCGAGCCCTGCCGTGACCGTCGGCGACACCGCCGGAAACGTCCCGCAGGCGGAGGAAACGGCCTCCGGACGCGACGACTCCGGGTCCGACGCGGCTGCCGTCGAGGGCGAAGGCGCCCAGGCCGGCCACGACGTCGGCCTCCCCGTGGCAACCGTACGGAGCCGGGCCCGGGAAACCCCGGTCGCAAGCAGCGCTCGTGGGGACGCCCCGGGGCGTCCCCCGCAACCCCGGATCCTCCTGGCCGTGGTCTCCACCGCCGCGTTCATGGCCATGCTGGACAACCTGGCCGTCACCAACGCACTGCCCGGCATGGGCAGGGACCTCGGCCTGGGCATCAGCGGACTTCAGTGGGCCGTCGCGTCGTACACCCTCGTCCTCGCCGCAACACTGCTGTCCGCAGGGGCGGTCGGAGACCGGCTGGGGCAGAGGAGGACCTTCCTCGCCGGGCTGCTCGGTTTCATGGCGGGCTCCGCCCTCAGCTCCCTGGCGACCACCCTGACCACGATGGTGGCCGGACGGGTCGTTCAGGGACTGGGCGCCGCCGTGCTGCTGCCGGCCGGCACGGCGCTCCTGCGGCACACCTACCCCGACGCCACCGCACGGGCCCATGCCCTCGGCGTACGGGCCGCGGTCGCCGGGCTCGGAGTGGCGCTGGGCCCGGCGTTCGGCGGACTGCTGACGCAGGCTCTGGGCTGGCGCAGCGTGATGTGGATCAACGTGCCCATCGGTGCGGCGGCGCTGGCGGCCGCCTGGCGGGTGCTGCCGCGCCCGCCCGCCGCGCCCGTGCGCTGGGACCCCGCCGGGCAAGTGCTGGCGGTCACCGGGCTCGGCAGCCTCGTCTACGGCTTGGTCCAGGGGCCCGTCGACGGCTGGAGCGCACCGGGCACGGCGGCCGCCCTCACGGCGGCGGCCCTGGCGCTGCCCGCCTTCGCCTTCGTGGAAACGCGTGTCTCCCGGCCCCTGTTGGATTCTGTGCTCTTCCGGAGCCGGGAGTGTCGTGCCGTCACCCTGTCCTGTTTCTCCTCCAGCGTTGCGCTCTTCGGCGGCGCCTTCTTCTTGAGTCTCTTCCTGCAGAACATCCTGGGCTGGTCGCCTGCCGGTGCCGGAATGGTGTTCCTGTCGGCCTCCGCGTTCATTGCGCTCGCCTCACCCGTCGCCGCGGCACTCACGGTCCGTTTCGGTGTGCACGTCCCTCTGGCACTGGGCCTGGGGTTCGATGCCCTCGCCCTGGCCGGGTTGAGCTGCTTCGGCCGGCAGGCCGCCTACGCCGAGTACTGGTGGCTGCTGCCGGTCCTCGGCGTCGGAACGGGACTGCTTTTCGTGCCGGCCACCATCACACTGGTCGGCCGCGCTCCCGCGGCTCACGTCGGCACGGCCTCAGCGGTGGTCGACACCCTGCGGGAGGTGGGCGGTGTCGTCGGCGTGTCCGCCCTCGGCGCCGTGTTGACCGCACGCATGCGAAGTGCTCTTCAAGGCCGCGCCGCGCCGGCGGGCTTCGGGCACGACGCGAGGGAACACCTTGTACGGAGCGTCGTCACCGGTGGCCCGGCCCACTGGCCGGACACCGGATCCCGGCCGGGTACGGGAGCATCCTCCCTCACCGTGTGGGTCGAGGACTCCTTCGTCGAAGGCCTGCAACTGGCCTTGCGCTGCGGAGCTTTGACGCTGCTCGGTACGCTCGTGCTAGTCCTGGCCTTGCTGAGCCGTCGACGTACGCAGCCACAGCCGGATTGACCACCTGTCGAACGCATGGGCCTGATTGCGGTCAAGCATGCCGGACAACAGGGCGGGGAAGCCATGCCATGCGGTACGCAGAGGAGATCCCTCGCGGACGGGGAGGGCAATGAGCCGGCTCAGGGCCAGGGGGCGATACGCCCCCAGCCGTATCCGCTTCTGCTGCAGGGGAGAAGCCCAGTGAGTGCCGAGGTTGACCAGCGCGGCCGAGCGGGTGCCACTACTGAGGACATCCAAGCCCATTACGACGTCGGCAAGGAGTTCTACCGCCTGTGGCTCGACCCCGGCCTGACGTACTCCTGCGCCTTGTGGGACGGCATCACCGGCGCCCCCGCACGCACCGACCTGCTACTGGAAGCGCAGCGCGCCAAGCTGCGCTACCACCTCGCCCAGGCCGGCATTTCGGCGGACAGCCGACTGCTGGACATCGGTTGCGGCTGGGGCAGCCTCCTGCGGATGGCTGCCGAAGAGACCGGTGTCCGGCAGGCGGTCGGCCTCACCCTCAGCGCCGACCAGCACGCGCACGTGTGCTCACTCGGGCTGCCCGGCGTGGACGTCAGGGTCCAGGACTGGCGTGACCATGAGCCGGACGAACCCTACGACGGCATCGTCTCGATCGGCGCGTTCGAACACTTCACTCACGTGGACATGCCCCGAGACGAACGGATCACGGCCTATCGGTCCTTCTTCGCGCGCTGTGCCGCGTGGCTGCCGCCGCGCGGCCGTCTGAGCCTCCAGACCATCGCACTGGCCGGAGACAGCGTTCTCGACGGTCCTGTGCCCGCATTCTTCGCCCGCGAGGTGTTCCCCGGCTCGGCGCTGCCCCGTCTGTCCGAAATTGCGACCGCGTGCGAGCCGCACTTCGCAATCACCGCACTGCGCGAGGACGGCGCAGACTACGCGCGCACTCTGCGTGGCTGGTCCACCCGGCTGCTGCGGGCCAGGGAGCAAGCCGAGTCGCTCGTCGGGCCCGGCACCTACCGGCGATACCGCACCTATCTCCGGGCCAGTGAGATCGTCTTCATGCGGCAAGTCTCGACGCTGTACCGCATCACACTCCGCCGGTGGCCCTGCCGGTCACGGTAGCTCGCCGGCCGACCCGAAGTGCCGCTTGCGCCTGCCGCCCGTCTTAGGGTGTGTCCGACGGGTCGCTTGACGTGCTTGTCGGATGGCCGAGATCCACGCGCACGCGAGGATGGCGCGTATGGCGCCGGGTCCCGGCTCAGCACCGGCGATGCGCACACTCAACGCCCTCTTCGGCGGCCGTCCTCGCCGAGCGGATCGGTCAGGAACTGACGCGGTTCCCGGGCAGCCACATACGCTACGCGAAATGGCCGGTCGAATTCACCGAACGGCTCGTCGAGGTCTTCGCGGCCATGCCGGGGACCGGGAAGGCACCCGCGTGATCACATGTGTTGTCGAGTACACGATCAACCCGGACCGGATCGAGGCTTTCGAACGATTCGCCGAACGCTGGATGGCGCTCGTGGACACGCACGGCGGTGAGCACCACGGTTACTTCCTGCCGTCCGAAGGCGCGAGCGACAAGGCGCTGGCCCTGTTCAGCTTTCCCAGTCTCGCCGCCTACGAGGAGTACCGGACCTTGTTCGGCCGGCATCCCGATTTCGTCGCGGCCGACCGGATCAGGGACGACAGCGGATGTGTCCTGCGCTACGAACGGACCTTCATGCGGCCTCTACTGCCCCGCCGGCGATGACGAGCCGGCCGGGAACGCGGCACCGGCCGCGTACAGGTCCCGCAGCAGTGCGATCTCCGCGCCGTGGTGCAGGACTTCACGGTTGACGTGGAGGACGACCGCGGCCAGCGGCCACAGCCGGTAGGCGTCCCAGACGTCCTCGCTGGGCTCGGCCAGCGCCGCCGCGTCCAGCTTCCGTACCCCGTCCCGCCACGCGGCGTAGGTGTCGTCGAGCTGCCGCAGGGCCTCGGCGGCCGTCCCGGCGTAGGCGAAGGACTCGTAGTCCGTCTTCGGGCCGCCGAAGTAGTGCGCGACCCGCATGCCCAGGACGCCGACGATGATGTGCCCGAGCCGCCAGGCGATCGTGGTCACCGGCGCGGGAACGGGCTCGGGCGCGGCCCAGTCGATACGGTGGGTGCCGGAACCCGCTCCCGCCGGGTTCTCCTCCCGTCGGCGGACGTTCCAGGAGCCGGCCACCGGCTCCCAGAAGTACTCGTCGTCGCCGAGCCCGGCCAGCCTCGGCCGCAGCTGATGGCGCCAGTGCCCATCGAGCTGTGCCACCAGTTGCAGATTCCAGTCGATCTCCATGGCGGCGACCGTAGAGTGCCGGGCACGGTGGTGCCCGCACACCCGGCGCGTTGTCCACGGATGGGTGAACCACGACGGGTGCCGGCCCGGTCAGCCGGTGACGGTGCGCGGCCCGGACCGGCGGGCGGCGATCGTGACGAAGTTCTCGATCAGCCGCAGCCCCGAACGGGTGCAGACGCTCTCCGGGTGGAACTGCACGGATTCCACCGGCAGTTCGCGGTGGCGCAGGCCCATGACGTAGCCGTCGTCGGCCGATCTGGCGCTCACCTCCAGCTCCTCCGGCAGGGTCTCCTCGACCACGATGAGCGAGTGATACCGAGTGGCGGTGAAACCGGCGGGCATGCCGGTGAAGACGCCCCGTCCGTCGTGCTCGATCTCGCTGGTCTTGCCGTGCATGATCCGGCCGGCCGGACGGACCAGCGCGTCATGGGCGGCGGCCACTGCCTGATGTCCCAAGCAGACGCCCAGCAGGGGCACCCGCCCCGCCGTGGACCTGACGAACCGTGGGTAGTCGTGGTCCTCGGGGGAACCCGGCCCGGGGCCGAGGATCACCGCGTCCGTGCCGGGGCCGGGCAGGTCGGCGGCGCGGACGTCCGCGGCCCGTGCGACGACGACGTCCACTCCCGCTGTCAGCAGGTACTGGCGGATGATGTGAACGAAGCTGTCGAAGGCGTCGACGAGCAGGACTCTCACCTCAGCAGCTCCTCTCCCGCCACCGCCCAGTGCGCGGCGCTGCACTTCGCGAGGGTCTCCGCCCACTCGCGGTCCGGATCGGAATCGGCGACGATGCCGGCCGATGCCCGGGTCCGGTACACGCTCCCGTCGTGGATCAGCGTGCGGATGCACAGCGCCAGATTGAGGTCGCCGCCGTGGCCGATGAGACCGACCGCGCCCGCGTACAGGCCACGGCCGCGGGACTCCAGTGCCTCGATGATCTCCATGGCACGGATCTTCGGCGCCCCCGTCATGGTGCCGGCGGGGAACAGGGCCCTGATGATGTCGTAGACGTCCGTATCCGGACCCACCTTCCCCGTCACGGTCGACACCAGGTGCAGCACCCGCGCGTAGCGCTCCGTCCGCAGCATGTCGGGGACGTCCAGGGTGTCCTTGAGACACACCCGGCCGATGTCGTTGCGGCACAGGTCCACCAGCATGATGTGCTCGGCGATCTCCTTGGGGTCCGCGCGCAGTTGTTCGGCCTGGCGCGCCACGTCCTGCGGGAGGGTTCCGCAGGGCAGCGTGCCGGCTATGGGGCGCATCGTCAGCAGGCCGCCCTCCTTGCGGGCGAACAGTTCGGGGCTGGCGCCGATGACGGTGCGGCGGCGGAAGGGCGCGAGATACATGTACGGCGACGGGTTGCGGCTCCGCAGGCGCGCGTAGACGTCGACGGGGTCGGCGTCGCTCTCCATCGTCAGCTCGTGGCCGAGCTGCACCTGGTAGATGTTCCCGAGCCGCAGGTGCTCCAGCGCCTGCCGGGCATCGTGCCGGTATTGCTCGGGGGTCGTACTGTCGCGCACGGCGATGGGCGGCGGCACCTTCGGGCAGGCCGGTTCGGTGTCCTTTGCGACCGGGGCGGCGAGGAGACGCCGGATGCTCTGTGCGTCCAGCGACTCCCACGCCGGTGCGTCGAGGAGCGTCAGCTCTGTCCGCCCCAGCTCGTGGTCGTACGTCAGGCAGCCCTGGAAGAGGGCCAGGGAGAGGTCCGGCAGGTCGTCCTCGGCCTCGGCACGGCGGGGGAGCTCCTCGATGTAGTGCACGGTGTCGTAACCGAGGAAGGCGAGGAAGCCGAAATCGGAGCCACCACCCGCGCCACCGCCCGCGGCTCCGGTGGCTGGGCCGAAGGCCGCGTGGAGACCGCGCAGGGCGGCCCAGAGCGCGGTGGGCGACGGCAGCCGCAGGGGCCCGCCGTCCCCCCGGGCGGCGCCGCCGACCGCCGTGCGGATCGCGCCGGTCGCGGCGGCGACGGCGGCCGGTTCGCCCGTGGCCTCGACGAGCCCGCGGGTGACCGTGACGGTCAGCAGGGTGCGGAAACCGAGCAGACTGCGCCGGCTGTCCTGTGCCGGGCCGCCCGCGGACTCCAGGAGGTACACCTGGTCGCGTCCGAAGTGCCCGGCCAGCGCCCGGTAGGCGGTGAGCGGCGGCGGAGCCGCCAGCCGCGAGTGCCGCGGTGCGACGGTGACGGCCGGGCTGCGGACGGGCGAGTACGTCGTCACGGGACGGCGCTCCTTCCTGGCCCTCGCTGGGGCGCGGGCGACGGGCGAGCGGTGCGTGTGCCGACGGTCAGCTGGACAACAGGTGCCGCACGGCCGCTTGTTGGGCCGCCCGTACCTCGTGGTCCGGAGCGGTGCGGCGGTCGTGGATGCGGGCCGCCTTCCAGCTGACGAACGCCCCGGTGTGGGTGACGGGGTCGAGGCCGTCGGTCAGCTCCACGCGCGCCCGGACCGAGCACCGTTCCCTGAGCCGGTCCGCGGTCGCGGAGAGGACCTGGGCGGGATCGTCCCCATGCCCCGGCAGCAGTTCCAGCCGCACGGTGACGAGATCCTCTCCGTCCGGTCCGGGATCGATGACGATCTGGTAGCCGAGGCAGCCACGCACCTGCTCCAGGAGGGCTTCCTCCAGGTCCACCGGCCGCAGGCGTTGCCCGCTGATCACCACGTGGTCGGCGACCCGCCCGGTCACCTCGACCAAGGGGCCCGGCCGACCGCACGCGCACCGCTCCTCGCTCAGTCGCACATGGTCACCGGTCCGGTACCGGACCAGCGGCTTGATGCCGTCGATCAACATCGTCAGGACGAGTTCTCCCTCGCCTGTCGGCCCGTGACTTCGTCCGCTCGCCGGGTCGATGACCTCGGGAAGGTAGTTGGGGCGCGACAGATGCAGCCGGCCGTCGGTGCAGCCTGTAGCGATGGCGAGCGCCTCCTGGGAGCCGTACAGCACGGGGAGGGTGTCAGCGCCCCACAGCGAGGCGACGTTGCGGGCGAAGGCAGGGGTGCAGATCTCACCCAGGACGAGAAAGAGATCGACCTTGAAGTCCCGGCGCAGGTCGTAGCCGTAGTGCACAGCCGCCTTGGCCAGTCCCAGGCACAGGGCGGGCGCTCCCACCACGACCTCGACTTCGAGCTCGTGCATCAGCCGCAGGGCCTTGCGGAAGCCGACACGCGGCGATTCGGGCCAGATCTTGACGTGTCCCGCACCGAGGCGCTGGGCCACTTCGCCGAAGGTGTCACCGAAGGCGTACAGCTCGCTGGGGCCCATCAAGCCCAGCATGGGCATGCGGTCGCCGTAACGTGCGGCGAACAGGCGGCGGCACGCCTCCTCCACATGGGTGTCGCTGGTGAAGACATCCTTCGCGTCACGCGGGCAGGGTGTGGAGGCACCGGTCGTGCCCGTCGTCTCGTAGTAGACGAGGGCGCTGGAGACAGGAGCGCACAGTACGTCGTGGAGTTCCCGGCGCAGGTCGTCCTTGGTCGTGTACGGCAGCCGGTCCAGGCTGCGTGAGGTGACACCGCCCATGTCGAGACCGGCCAAGTGCCTTCTGTAGAACGGCGAGTTGGCCGCCACGTGGTGCAGCACACGGGTGAGCCGGCGGTCGTCCCACGCGTCCCACTGCGGTTGACGCAGCGTACCGGCGCGGTACGCCGTCAGAAACCTCATGTATTCGTCCCGGAACCGAGGGTCGACATGGGTGTCCGTCATCAGCTCGCTCCATGGCTGCGGGGTGCGTCGGGGCGGTCGAGGTTAGGGGATGCCGGTTCACCACCGGTTACGTGGTGCCGGGCGGTCGAGACGAGGGAGAGCAAGGGGCGGCAGGGGCACGGTGGCGCTCGCTGGGGATGCCGACGGCCAGCGCGTCCCGGCCCGTCAGCTCCCGGTGTTCGCGCAGCACCTGAATCAGGTCGACCATGCGATGCAGCATGCGGGTGACCATCTCCATGCCCTCCTCGTCCTCCAGGACGCTGCCGGCCTCGTCACCGTGCACGACCGACGGAAAGCCGTGTCCCGCCACGATCATCCGGTTGAGGAGGATGTTGTTGAGCAGATGGGAGTACGTCTCGACATGGCTGTAGCGGCGCCCTGTCACCACCGCGCCCGCGACCTTGTTGGTCAGCCGCCGGTCGAAGCGCAGATATCCGGTACCCGAGCGTTCGATGAAGGCAGGCATCAGCGGGGCGCTGCCGAAGCCGTGGACCGGTGTCGCATAGATGATGCCGTCGGCTTCGGCCATGCGGTCGACCACCGCGGCGACATCGTCGTCCACCGCGCAGCGTGTGGTGCGGAAATTGCAGTCGCCGCAGGGGCCGCACGGGACCATCCGCAGATCTCGCAGACACACGACTTCCAGGCGGGCGTCACGGCCCTCGAGTTCCTTTTCGGCGTACCGCAGAATGGCGGCATTGTTGCCGTTGGGCCGTTCCGAGCCGTTGATCGCCAGTATGCGGATCCTGTTGTCGCTGTTCACGGCCTGCGCCCTCCCCGTCCAGGACATTGGTGTGGCGGATCGTCGTCGAGCGCGGTTATCCGCCGGTTACACCGGCGGCGCCAGCCGGCCGCTGAGCGCGTCGTCCAGGAGGCGGCTGGTACGCGGGGCGGGCTGGGCGTCGAGCCCCTGCCGCAGCCGCCGGGCGCATATCTCGTGCCAGGACTTGACGCTGCTCAGCTCACCGCGGGCGCCGTGGACATACATGAGCGTCTGATACGCCTCCTCCTGGTACGAGTCGATGTCCAGGATGCGACGGCACCACTGCGTCGCGGCACCGTGGTCGTCCGCGCTCAGAGCGAGTTCGCGCAGGCGGTGCAGGGCCCGCAACACCGAGGCGCGGGTCCACTCCCGCTGCTCCGCCGCCCAGTCCGCGCTTTCACCGGGCAGGAACTCCCCCCGGTACAGGGCGACGGCCCGCCGGTAGTGGCCGATCGCGGCCCCCGTCTCCTCGCGCCGTTCGGCCCGGGCACCACGCTCCAGGTCACGCTCCATCTCCTCCGCGTCCACCCAGGCGTGCTCCGCGTGGAGGATGTAACCGTGGTCGCGGTACTCGATCGATATCGCGGGCCGCTGGTCCGCCGAGGTGTTCAGCACCTGTCGCAGCGCGTGCATGGCCACCTTCAGCGAACTGGAACCGGGCGTCCATTCACTGCCGGGCCACAGCGCCTCGTACAGATGCTCGCGGAGCATGAGCCGGCCCCGGTTCATGAGCAGGTACTGGAACAGACTGCGTGCCTTTCCCGCTCGCCACCTGTGCACCGGGGCCCCTTGGAGAGTGACGCTGAAGTCTCCCAGGCAACGCACTTCCATCGCCTGGCGGTCCGTGGCCCCGACGTGCCACCGGTCCGTGCCCGTTCCGTACTCGTCGCGCATAGCATTCCCCCTGAGATGCCGCTGCTGTTCCGGCCACGAAGCGGGGCTCAACGTAGGCAGGAACCCGACGCACCAACAAGGCGGCGGACGCCGGGTGAGCGCTTCGCAGCAGCCGGGGCGCACCGAAGGTCGTAGTCGCGACTACACCTTTCCGCCGGGCCGCGAATTCCTCGCGAAGGCCCGTCGGCACCTCCTCGCGTCAGAAAATGCCGAAGTACCCCGCCGGGGCGACTTCGCCGCGACCAGCCGACAGGTCGTCGAATGGCTGTGGCAACACCATTCCCGTGGCCGTATACCCTGTCGGAGCGACTCCGCATCCCTCGAAGCATTCCGGCCGGGCGGTTTGCCGAAAGGAAAGGCGAGTGCTTCAAGCCAGAACTGCTTGCCCGTTCCCCTACCTTGACGGCCAGGTATAGCCTGAATCGACTGATGACTGCTGCATCAGCCGTGCGGCGAGGGGGAAGTTCATGTCACCTAGGCGGATTTGTCGTGCGCCGAAGCGCATGTCGACTGGTGCGGTGAACCCCGAGGCCCCTCCGGGAAGACCGCGCCGGCGGCACGTCCTCGCCCTGGTCCGCCTTCCCGTGCGCCATGCCGGTGACCGGCCTCGCACGGCGTCGGGACCGGCGATGCGGGACAACCGTTTATGAACGACGGAGCCGCCGCCACCGTCACCATCGTGGTGGCCGACGACCATTCCTTGTTCCGGGAGGGACTGAAGGAACTCCTGACCACCGTACCGGAGTTCAGCGTCGTCGCCACGGCCTGCGACGGCGACCAAGCCCTGGAGCAGGTCGAATGCCACCGGCCCGACATCCTGCTCCTCGACGTGATGATGCCCGGCCACAGCGCGGCGGCCGTGGTGGAGCGCACGCGTGAGCTGTCCCCCATGACACGGACCGTCATCCTGACCATGCACGACGACACCGCGCTGCTCCAGGAACTGCTGTTGCTCGGAGCCGCGGCCTATCTCGTGAAGAACATGGCCCGCGACGAACTCGTGGCCGCGCTGACCACCGTCGTCCACAGCAGCGGAAACGTGCTTCTCTCCGTACCCCAGGGCACCATTCGCGCCCTGGACCGACGGTCGCCCGGCGCCGAAGCGCCCTCCCCGCGTGAACTGGGCGTGCTGCGCCTGGTCGCCAAGGGTATGACCAATCGTCAGATCGCCAGCTGGCTGCACCTGTCGGAGGCCACCGTCAAACGTCATCTGACCAACCTCTACGCCAAGCTCGGTGCCGTATCGCGTGTCGACGCCGTGCGCCGTGCGGACGCGCTCGGCCTTCTCGACATCCCATGACGCTCCGAACCGCCTTCTACAATGCCTGGCATGCCTCGCACCCCCCGCTACCGGTCACTTCGGTGGGCCGATGTCGCCGCGTGGCGTCTGCGCCGCCACCACCTGCGCGATCCGCTCACCGCGCCGGAACCCTGGCAGGCGGTGAAGGACGTGTCGGCGACGCTGTGCGGCCTGCACGCCCAGGTCATGTCCTCCGCCGAACAGGCTGTGGCCGCGCGTACGCGACTGCCGGACACCGACGCCGCGGTGCGCGAAGCCCTGTGGGAGCGGCGGGCCCTGGTGAAGACATGGGCGATGCGCGGCACACTGCACTTGCTGCCCGCCCATGAACTTCCCCTGTACGTGGCGGCGTTGCGCGACGACCGGCGTCAGATGGGGGAACGCCTCCTGGCACAGCAGGGCATCACACCCGGTGACGTGGCGGTCGTCCTGGAGGCCCTGCCCGCCGCTCTGGGCAAGGACCGGCTCACCCGCGAGGCCCTGGCGGAACGGCTCACAGCCGTCACGCACGACAAGGCGATCGGTGACAAGGTGCGTTCCGGGTGGGGGGTTCTGCTCAAACCGGCCGCGCGCCGCGGACTGCTGTGCTTCGGCCCGAACGACGGCCGCAATGTGACCTTCTGCGCTCCCCGGTACTGGCTGGGCACCGATGACGAGCGGGCCGAACGCTCCGCACCCACCGACCCCGCCGAGGCTCTGGGAGCCGTGCTGCGGCGCTACCTTCACGCGTACGGTCCCGCCTCGCCGGACGACTTCGCGCGCTGGTGGGGCACCGGGACCCCGGAGGTGCGGGCCGCCCTGAGCGCGCTCGGCGATGCCGTCACGGCCACGGACATCGAAGGCCACCGGTCCTGGGCGCTCCGCGACGACGTCGCGGACATGGCGCTGACGCCGGCCGGCGACGGTCCGCTGGTACGGCTGCTGCCCGCCTTCGACCCCTACGTCGTGGGGCTGTCCCGGCAGTTGGCGTCACTGCTTCCCCATCCCGCACTGCGCTCCAAGGTGTCGCGCACCGCCGGTTGGATCTCCCCCGTACTGATCCTCGACGGGATGATCGGCGGCGTGTGGAAGGCACAGCGACGCGTCCGGCACACAGAGGTCGAGATCGAGGCCTTCGTGCCGCTGAGCTCCGGGGTGCGCCGCCGGATCGCCGAGGAGGCCGAGGGGCTGCTCGCGCCCGGTGACGGTCACGGGATCACGGTCCGTTTCGCATAACCGGTCACTAACCTCCTCCCCCTAACGTCCCGGGCTACTGTCGCGGCGGCCGAGCCGCACGGACGACGGACCTCGGGAGGACGGATGGTGTCACCGACCGCGCGGAGGACACTGCCACCGGCGGGGCGCTGGTTGCTGCGCGATCCACGGCCGGACGCCGAGGCCCGGCTGTTCTGCATGCCGTTCGCCGGTACGGGCGCCGCCTCGTTCCGCGGCTGGCCGGGACGGATCGGCCCGCTGGAGGTGTGCCCGGTCCAGCTTCCCGGCCGGGAGAACCGGATTCGTGAAGAGGGGTATCACGACTTCGATTCCTTCGCGACCGACGCCTCCCGGGCACTGACACCGCATTTCGACCGGCCCTACGCACTGTTCGGACACTGTATGGGGGCGTTGCTCTGCTACGCGCTGGTGGTACGGATCCAGGAGGAGGGCGGGCGCCTTCCGGACCGGCTCTATCTCTCCTCCTGCCTCGTACCGAGCCGAGGGTTCTTCGGACTGTTCCGATCGTCGATGAGCGACGAACGGCTCGGCGAGGAGCTGGGGCGCGTCATCCGCAGGACGGGAGGCGGCGACATCCCCGAGGACCTGCTCCCGCTCGCCCTCCGGGTGCTGCGCAACGACGTGGAGATGTGCCGCACGTACCGGCCTCCGGGCCCGTACCCGCTGAAGCCGCCGATCACTGCCATCGGCTGGCGCGACGACCCCGACGTCGGGCCGCGAGACCTTCACGAGTGGGACGCCTACGGACAGGTGACCCACCACCTCCTGGACGGTGACACGCTCACCTACCTGACCGCCCCGACCGCCCTCATGGAGATCCTCGCCGGAGACTTCTCGCCCGCTGTCCGATGAGCGGCCCTCGTCCGGATCACCCTCAGGAAGGGGAGAGCATGAGTCAGGACGTACGCACACCAGGACCCCCGTCCACGTTGACGGCGTTGTTCGCCCGGAGCGCCGCCAGCTATCCCGAGGCTCCCGCGGTCAGCGACGGGGCATCGCGTCTGACGTACGCCGAACTCGACCGGCGGTCCGCCGCACTGGCCGGGACGCTGGTTGGCCGTGGTGTGCGCCGGGGCGACCGGGTCGGCCTGTTCATGTCGCGCGGCGTCGACATGGTGACCGCCGTCCTGGCCGTGCTGCGCGCGGGCGCCGCCTACCTTCCGGTCGACACCGCCTATCCGCGGGCCCGCAGGGACACGATGCTGTCGGCCGGCCGGGTCAGGTGCGTGGTCACCGAGCCCGGACGGAGCGAGGGGACGGCTCCAGGGGAGACCGATGTCCTGCCATGGCAGGGCGCCGAGGAGGCCACCGGGGCGGGCGGGCCGCTGCCCAAGGCCGCCGGCGCGGACGCGGCGTGCGTACTGTTCACCTCCGGCTCCACCGGCACCCCCAAGGCAGTCGTTCTCGAACACCGGCAGATGACGGCCTTCGCGCTGGACGCGGCACTGCCGGCGCTGCGGCCCGGAGACCGTTCCGGCCAGGCGGCGAGTGTCTCGTTCGACACCTTCACCTTCGAGGTGTGGCGGGCGCTGGCCGGAGGAGCGGAGATCGCGGTCCTCCCGTCCTTCGCGCAACTGCTCGCCACGGACCTCCAGCGGGAGTTGCGCCGACGGCGGATCACCGCGATGCTGGCGCCGGCCGTGGCGCTCAATGACGTGGTGCGCCACGACCGTGAGGCGTTCTCCTCGCTGCGGCTGTTGTGTTCCGGCGGTGACGTCCTGCTGCCCGCGACCTGCCGGGATCTGCTGTCCGGCGGGTTCAGCGGCCAGTTGTTCAACCTCTACGGCCCCTCGGAGACCACGGTCGCCTGCACGGGGCAGGAGATCCGCAGGGCCCCGGGGCCCACCGAGGACACCGTGCCGATCGGCGGCGCCCTCGACAGCGCGCGCCTTTACGTCCTCGACCCGCGACTGCGGCCCGTGCCGACCGGTGCCGTCGGTGAGCTGTACGTGGCAGGAGAGGGTGTGGGACGCGGCTATCTGGACCAGCCCGGTCTGACCGCTTCCCGCTTCCTGCCCGATCCCTTCGCCGACGACGGCAGCCGTATGTACCGCACGGGGGACCGGGTGCGGCAGCGGCCGGACGGAGCCCTGGAGTACCTGGGCCGTGCCGACCGGCAATGGAAGATCAGCGGATACCGGGTGGAGCCGGGTGAGGCGGAGGCGGCCGTACGCAGCCACCCCGACGTGCGGGAGTGCGCCGTGACCGCGGTCGGTGAGGCGGGCGAGCGCCGCCTCGTGGCGTTCACGGTGCCCGCGGGCGAGTCCCTGTCGCCCCGCCGGCTGCGGGAGTTCCTGACGGAGCGGGTTCCCCGCCATCTGATCCCCTCCGAGTTCGTGGTCCTGCCCGCCATGCCGACCGATGCCCATGGCAAACGGGACTGGACAAGGCTGCTGGCGCTCCACGCCGACCGTCCGCGGTGCGACGCGGAACACGCGCCGCCGCGTGACGACACCGAGAAGTACCTGGTGCGCCTGTGGGAAGACCTGCTCGCCCTGGAGGGCATCGGTACCCGCGACGACTTCTTCGCTCTCGGCGGGCATTCACTGCTGGCCGTGCGGGCCCGTCTGACGATCCAGCAGGACATGCGGATCTCCCTCAAACCCGAGGCGCTCTTCGAGGACAGCGTGCTCGAGGACCTCGCCCGGGTCGTCAATGAGAAGCGAAAGGCGATGGTGAGCTCATGACCGGCCGCGCACAGCCCGACGCGCCGATCGACCTCAACGACCTGGACCTGTTCGTGTCCGGTGACCCGCACGCCGTCTGGTCCCGGCTGCGGCGCACCGCACCGGTGTACTGGAATCCCGCTCCGGACGGCGGCTTCTGGGCCTTGACCAGGTACGAGGACGTTTCGGCCGCCTATATCGACACGGTCTCCTTCTCTTCCAAGTACGGGACGGTTCTGGGCGGCTCGTACCGCAATGCCGCCGACACGGCATCGGGTCAGATGCTGATCTGCTCCGATCCCCCGGACCACCGCCTGTTGCGCCAGCAGGTCCACAAGGCCTTCGCGCCCTGGATGATCGAGAAGGCCACCCGGCGGGTGGTCGAGTTCCTCGGCGCGGCCCTGGACCGGTTCGTGGCCGCGGGAGGAGGCGATTTCGCGACCGAGGTGGCGTTGGAGCTGCCGGCGGGTTTCCTGTCCGCGATGTTCGACCTCGGGCGCGACGACGCGTTCCGTCTGCTGCGGCTCACCCGGTCCATGATCGGACACAAGGACGCGGAGTACTCCGGGTCATCGGGGGCGGACATGACGCTGGTCGCCTCCCAAGTGGAGATCTTCGACATGCTCACCGACTTGACGGAACGGCGGCGGAAGGAACCCGGCGACGATCTGGTGAGCCTGCTGTGTGCCGCCGAGATCAACGGCCGGCCCATGACGGACAGCCAGATCCTCTACAACTGCCTGAACGTGGCGGTGGGCGGCAACGAGACCACCCCGTACACGGCGACGGCCGCGGTGCTGGCACTGGCCGAACACCCGGACCAGGCGCAGCGGTTGATCGCCGACCCCGGACTGCTGAGCACGGCAGTGGAAGAGATCTTCCGCTGGACGTCGACCAACGCCTACGTGCAGCGCACCGCCACCCGCGACGTGGAGATCCGTGGCACGCTCATCAAGGCCGGCCAGTCGGTCACTCTCTGGAACGCCTCCGCCAACCGGGACGAGGACCAGTTCGCGTCGCCGGACGTGTTCGATGTCTCCCGCGCCCCGAACCAGCACCTGGCGTTCGGTGTGGCGGCGCACCGGTGCATAGGGATGGGCGGGGCGCGGCAGGAGATCACCCTGCTGATGCGGGCGCTGGCGGAGCGACGGCTGCGGTTCGAGGTGACCGGACCCGTCGAGCGCCTGCGGTCGAACTTCATGCTGGGCATCAAGCATCTGCCGGTAGCGGTGTCCGTCGGCTGAGCCGAGCCGGGTGAAGAAGCCGGGACCGGGGGGGAGGCGGCCCACTGCCTCCCCCTCGGTCCCGGCTCTCGTGTCACCCCTGTGTGCCGCCGCTCCGCAGGCTCAGCGGCCGCATGTCCGTCCACTGCTCGTCCACGTAACCCGAGCACTCCTGCTCGGTTCCCGTGAACCCCGTGGATCGCCACCCGCCCGGCGGCTTCCTGTCCGCGGGGAACAGGCCGTACTGCTCCTCGTCGTTGACGAGCACACTCCAGGCCCGGGGCCCTTCCTCGGTGCCCGGCGCATCGTCGACTGTCATGGGTTGCCCTCCACCGTGTCGTCACCGGCCTGCTCCCGGGCCGCCTTCTCTACGTGCTCGGCAAGATCGCACAGCCGCGGGTTGGCGAAGACCGCGCTCATCGGCACGACCAGCCGTGTGGTGCGTTTGAGCCGCGCCGCCACCCGGATCGCGAGGAGCGAGTTTCCGCCCAGGCGGAAGAAGTCCTCGTCCGCCCCTATGTCCGTCACACCCAGCACCTCGTGCCAGATCCGGGCCACCAGCTCCTCGTACGTTCCCCTCGGCGCGACGAAGGCCGCGGCTCCCTCCGGCACCGCGGACACGCGCGGGGCCGGCTGCGGCAGCGACGAGCGGTCGACCTTGCCGCTGACGCTCAGCGGGAACCGGTCCAGCATGACGTAGGCGACGGGCAGCATGTGCTCCGGGAGCCGCTCGCGCGCCCACTTCTCCAGCTCCTCGTCGTCCGGACCCGCCCCGCCCGTGCCCGCGCGCCGGCAGTACGCGACCAGGGCGGGTGCTCCGGGGACGTCGTCGCGCTTGACGACGACGGTCTCGGCCACCGACGGGTGATCACTGAGCACCGCCTCGATCTCTCCGGGCTCGATCCTGAAACCACGCAGCTTGACCTGGTGGTCGCGGCGGCCCAGATAGGCGAGCGTGCCGTCCGGCCGGCGCCGGGCCAGGTCGCCGGTGCGGTACAGACGGCTGCCGTCATCGGCGAACGGGTCGGGAACGAAGCGGGCCGCGGTCAGCCCCGGGCGCCCCAGGTATCCGCGGGCCAGCCCGTCCCCCGCGAGGCAGATCTCACCGGTTGTTCCGTCCGGGACCGGGCGCAGCCCCGCGTCGAGAAGGCGCAGCCCGACCCCCGGCAGGGGTGTGCCCAGGTGTGGCTCCCGGTCCGCCTCCACGACGGCCACCGTGGCGTCGACGGTGCATTCGGTGGGCCCGTAGAGGTTGAGGGAGACGGCGACACCACGTGCGCGGAGTTCGCCGAGCTCCCGCCACAGACCGGAGTCGATGGCCTCGCCGCCGACGAGCAGCCTGAGCGGCCCCGCACCCCCCGCCGGTCCGGAAGCCAGGTGCTCCACGAGCGGGCGCAGATGGGAGGGGGTGATGTCGAGGTCCGTGACGCGTTGTTCGCGCAGGAAGCGGGCCAGGGCGGCGGGGTCCGCCCGCAGCGCGTCGGGCAGCAGCACGAGGGTGTCGCCGGCACAGGCGCGGACCCACTGCTGGACGGAGGCGTCGAAGGACACACTCGCGTTCCACGCGACACGGGCCGCCGCTTCCGGCCGCGCGACTTCCGCCTGACGCAGCCGGTCCAGGAAGGCCGTCAGCGCCCCGTGCGTGATCTGCACGCCCTTGGGCCGCCCGGTGGACCCGGAGGTGTAGAGGACGTAGGCGGGATGGCCGGGCCGCACATCCGTCGGGGGCGCTCCCCGGTCCGTGTCCCGGCTCAGGTCCAGGGTGTCGAGGTCCACCGCTCGTTCCCGCAGACGCGCGGGCAGTCGCGCACTGACGGAGGAGTGCGTGACGATCAGCCGCAGTCCGCAGTCCGCGGCCATGTACTCCAGCCGCTCGTCGGGCAGTGCCGGGTCCAGCGGGACGTAGGCCGCTCCCGCCTTCAGGATCCCGAACAGTCCCACGGGAAGGTCGGGTGTGCGGGGCAGACACAGGCCCGCCACCGTCTCCGGTGCCGCTCCGAAACGGCGTAGCCGGCCCGCCAGGGCGTCGGACCGCTCGTGGAGCTCCCGGAAGGTGAGCGAACGTGCCGCGGCGATCACGGCCGGCCGGCCTGGATGCCGGGCGGCCGCGTGCCCGAGCCCCCGGTGGACCGGCTGCCATGATTCCGTCGTGTGATCCGCCCGGCCGCGCCGGGCCGTGATCCGGGGCGTTCTGCTGAGTGTCACGGAGTCCTCCCGACCCGGCGCGAACGAGCCGCGCCTCTCACCACTGGTACTTGGCGGGTTCGACGTCCAGGGCGGCCACCGAGTCGGCGAACTCCCGCTCCAGAGCTGCCACCCGCACCGGATCGGGTGACACCGCGTCCCGCTCCCGCATCAGACGCCGACTGGTCTCCAGCAGGGGCTTCAGCTCTGCCGCGGACACGTTCTTGCCCGCGAGGTAGGGGAGCGACCAGAAGTCGAAGTCGTACAGCGGAAGCCAGGTGGACTCGGTGACGGCGTCGAACATGGCATCACAGTGCGCGGCGGCTTCCCGCGAGTTCATCGTGAAGTGCTCCCAGCTGTAGGCACCGCCCTTGATGCCGTACAGCTCCTTGCTGCGGTACACCGGCGAGCGTTCGTTGCCCCACCACGCCTGGGCGCGCCAGAAGTCGGGAGCGGTCTCGTTGAGGAAGTCCACGGTGTTGGCGACCGTGCGTTCGTTCTCACCGGGAAAGCCGATGATGATGGAGGCGAACGTGGTGATTCCCCGCTCCTTCAGCCGTGCGATACCGGTCCGGTACTGGCTGTCCTGGGCGAGCTTGTTCATGTTCTGGAGCACCTGCGCGTCGCCCGACTCGATACCGAGGAACACACCGGAGCATCCGGACCGCGCGGCCAGGTCGAACGTCTCCTCGTCCCGTGCGTTCGAGCAGCGCAGATACGAGTACCAGCGCAGGCCCAGGTCCTCCTCGATCATCATCCGGCACAGTTCCTTGAACCGCTTGGGCGGTACGTTGAACGTGTCGTCGACGAACACCACGTTGCGCACACCCTTGTCGGCAAGAGCCCGCAGCTCGTGCCGCACGGTGTCGACCGACGCGGTGGCCAGCGCACCGGCCCGGGACGGGTAGTCGCAGAACGCGCACTTGAAGGCACAGCTGCGCGCGGTCCGGGTCTGCGCCGTGGCACCGATCTGCTGGGCCGTGAAACCGCTCCAGTCGATGGAACAGGCATCCAGGTCATTGGCCTCGGGGCGGCGGTGCGTCAGGGTCCAGACGTCCTCCGGGCAATGGATGACGTTGGCGACACCGTCCAGCGGCACGCCCGCGGTCAACGCCGCGCACACCTCGACCAACGCCTGCTCGCCCTGCGACTCCTGCACGTAGCTGTCGGCACCCATGGCGAAGAACATGTCCTGCAGCGTCTCGGTGAGCCCGCCCAGGCACAGGTTGTCGATGAGCGGGCCGCCCACCACGATGTGCGTGTCGGGTGCGTGCTTGCGCACGAACTCCACGATCTGCACCACCGGCAGGATGTTCACGTAGAACGTGGTGGTGATCGCCACCATGCGCGGCCGCTCGGCGAGCAGAGCAGCGAGCTGCTCCTGCTCGGCCCCGAAGAGGGAGACCGGCTCGGCGGTATACCCGTGACGGCGGAGGTGGTTGGTCAGGTAGAGCGTGGCGAGATTGAACACCTCGCCCACGTGGTACCGGTCGCTGCGCCCGGTGGCGCGGTTGCGCAGATGGCTGAAGGCTTCTAGCCATGGCATCGGGCGGCCGTCGACCACGAGGTGTTCCTTGCGGTAGATCTGCCGTTCCGGGGAATCCGGGCCCGCTTGTTCGCACATCAGGCGGTAGTCGTCGAAGTCACCCGCGTGATAGCCGATGACGATGCAGTCGAGTCCGTTCAATGTCCCGCTCGCTTTCCAGTCTCGTCGGCGGGTGTGGGCAGGAGAGCGCGCACGAGTCCGGTCACGTACGGCATGTGGTCGAGGAAGTAGAAATGGCCTCCCGGTAACAGATGCACGTCCGTGGTGTGCTGTGTGCGTTCGGCCCACGCCTTGAGAGTGCTTTCGTTCACCAGACGGTCGTCGGCACCGCCCAGTACGGTGATCGGGCAGGTCAACCGCCGCTGTTGCGCACCGAATCGGTAGCCTTCGACGATTCTCAGGTCGGCTCGAATGGCGTCCAGCACGATCTCCAGCAGATCGGGGTCGTCGAGAACCTGGGGCGGCATTCCGCCGTACTCGTGCAGCCAGGCCACCAGAGCCGGCTCGGACCACAGGGCGTCGCCGTAGGAGGCACCGGGCTCACGGGCGTGCGGTGCCCACGCTCCCGAGACGCACAACGCCGCCGGAGGACGGCCGGCCTCCTGGAGGTGCCAGGCCAGTTCGAAGCCGAGGAGGGCGCCCAGACTGTTGCCGAAGACGATCAGGGGAACGTCCAGCGTCTCCACGGCCGTCATCAGCGGGCGCCACAGCTCGTCCATGCTCTGTGCCTGCGGCTCCCCGAAACGGGCGCCCCGCCCCGGGTACTGAGCGGCGAGAACTCTGACGTGGTCGGGGAAATGTCGCGGCCATTCGGTGAAGGAATGGGCGCTGCCTCCGCCGTGCGGCAGCAGCAGCACCGCGGCCGTGTGCGGCCCGGGTGCAGGGCGCAGATCCCACACCCAGGGCTTGGACCAGTAGCACGCGCGTCGCGGCCCGGGCGTCATGCGGCCGGATTCACTGCGTAACCGGGGATCGGACGCCGCGCGCACAGTCCGCGTACGGAATGCCGGACCCGGTCCCTGACCTCGGGATCGAGCCGGTGTCCGGTACGGCCCAGTGGCTCCGCCGCGGTCAGCACCTGGTGGACGAGAGCGGCGCACTCGTCCATGTCCTCGGGTTCGAAGCCGCGTTGGGCAATGATGTTGGTACCGAATCGCAGACCGCTGGTGACCCGCGCCGAGCGGGTGTCGTGCGGAATGCGGTTGCGGTTGGCGAGAATCCCGCAGTCCTCCAGGGCGCTCTCCGCCGCGGCCCCCGACAGGCCGAAGACCGTGGTGTCCACCAGAACCATGTGGGTGTCGGTGCCGCCGGTCAGTACCCGGTGGCCGCGGCGCAGGAGCGAGGCGGCCAGGGCCCGCGCGTCGCGCCGGATGCGCTCGGCCAGCTCACGGAACTCCGGGCGTCCGACCAGGGCGAGGGCACGTGCCTTGGCGGCGATCCCCGTGGCGTGCAGCGTTCCCTGGCTGCGCGGGAAGACCGCGCGCTGCATGAGCTGGGCCAGGGTGCAGGTGCCGTCGGGGCCGGGTGTGTCGCACTCCACCCCGCTGAGGATCAGACCACCGCGGGGGCCGCCGAGTTGTTTGTACGTGCTCAGCGTGGTGATGTGGGCGAGGTCGACCGGGCTGGAGTGCACGCCTGCGGCGACGAGGCCCGCGATGTGTGAGATGTCGGCGATCAGATACGCGCCCACCTCGTCGGCGACGGAGCGGAACCGCTCGAAGTCCAGGGCTCTCGGATAGGCGCTGGCTCCCGCGATGAGGACTTTGGGCCGGTGCCGGTGGGCGAGCTCGCGCACCTGTCCGTAGTCGATGAACCCGCTCTTGTTCACGCCGTAGCCGACCGCGGTGAAGTAGTCGCCCACCACGGAGGCGGCGGAGCCGTGGGTGAGATGGCCGCCGGCGTCGAGGCTCAGGCCCAGAACGGTGTCCCGGGGACGCATGAGGGCGAACAGCACACTGAGGTTGGCCGAGGAACAGGAGTGCGGCTGGACGTTGACGTAACGTGCCTTGAAGACCGCCTGCGTCCGCCGGATCGCCAGCTGCTCCACTTCGTCCAGCCATTGGCAGCCCGGATGATAGCGCGCGCCCGGGTAGCCCTCGGCCGTGACATTGGCCAGTACCGAGGCGCCGCACGCGAGAACGGACGGATCGGCGAGGCTGGCATAGGCGACCAGGGCCAGCGTGTCGTTCTGGCGCCGGAACTCCCGCTCCAGGAGCGTATCCAGTTCGGGGTCGGCGCGACGGAGCGATCTCGCGGCATGTGATGCGAGATCCCGCTGCCCGGTGCTCCGGGGAGCGGGACCGGCCTGGTTCGGCAACGTCAATGAGTCCACTGGCCTGTCCTCGCGTCCTCGCGGTGCGTCGGTGGCGGACCCCGCTCGGTACGGGGTCCGGCGACCCTAGTCGGCCAGGGTTTGCCGACGGTTACGCGGTGCGGTGGGCGGTCGTCACAGCCCGAGGCCGGCCCGGTCCGCGGCGGGCAGCCAGACCGGGCCCGCGGCCGCGGCGAGATCCCGGGCGCGGCCGGGGCCCCCGGCGACGTCGAGCAGCCGCCCGAGGAGGGGGTGGGGCCGGTCGCGGCGCCACACCGCCGACCACGGGTAGACAGGGGTGGGGTCCACCAGCGGCACCGTGCGCGTCCGGCCGCTCGTGGGCACACTCATGCCCGCGCCGAGGAGGGTCGCGGCGCCCGTGCGGGCGGCGACGGCGTCCACCAGGTAGTCGAGGCTCAGCGCCGGGCCGCTGGGGTCGAGTTCGAGCGACCACGCGGCGGCGAAGTCGCGCAGGAATGCCGTCCACTCCCCCACGCCGCCCCCCATGGGCGTCCACAGCGGGACGCCGGCCAGGTCGGCGAGGGTGACCGAGGCCTCCCGCGCCAGCGGATGGCCGGCTCCCACCAGCAGGACCAGCGGTTCCAGCCGTACCGGCCGGCAGGCGAACTCGTCGTGCCAGGGGACGTCGAGGGCGTGCACGCGGCCGAAGGCCACGTCGATCTCCCCGCGGCGCAGGGCGGGCAGCGCGTTCGCCAGGCCGTGCCGCATGCTGACCTCCAGCGGCACATCCTGCTCGAGGTCGACCCACCGCTGGACGAACTGTATGGGGGTGAGCCGCTCGTCGAGTACGTCGATGCGCAGCGGGCGGCAGGTCGCGGAGACCGCCGCGGCGGCGGCATCGGCGGCGTCCAGGGCGGCTTGGGCAGGCGCCAGGAAGCGGGCTCCCGCCTCGGTCAGGGCGACGCTCTGGCTGGAGCGGTCCAGCAGCCGCGCGCCGAGCAGCTCCTCCAGTCTGCGGATGCGCTTGGACAGGGCTTGCTGGCTCAGATGAAGGCGTGCCGCGGCCTTGCCGAAGTGCTGCTCGTCCGCCGCCGTGATGAACGCCCGCACATGTGCCATGTCCAGATCCACGCTCTCATCTTGGAAGACTTCCGATGGTTGTCAAACCCGGAGTGATCGTTGTTGGACACCCCGTGCGCACCTGGCTTGACTCGGCACGACACCGCTTTGGACCGCTTGCTGGGAGAACGACATGTCCGCTGTGGAGAACAGGTCGGCGCACGAAGCCGACCCGGCCCCATCGGCCGGGGCGGCCGACGCCTTCCCACGCCGCTGGAAAGCGCTGGCGGTGCTCTCGCTGGTGCAGTTCGTCATCGTCATCGACAACACGGTGGTGAACGTCGCGCTTCCGTCGATCAGGGACGACCTGGGCACGTCACAGGCGGGCCTCGCCTGGGTGGTCAACGGCTATCTGCTGGCTGCCGGCGGTCTGCTCCTGCTGGGCGGACGCGTGGCCGACATGGTCGGCCGCAAACGGCTCTTCGTGATCGGCACGACGATTTTCGCCCTCGCTTCGCTGACCAGCGGACTGGCGTGGAATTCCGGCACCCTCATCGTCAGCCGCTTCGCCCAGGGGCTCGGCGAGGCACTGGCCTCTCCTGCCGCCCTGTCGCTGATCGTCCTGATGTTCACCGACAGCAAGGAACGCGCGAAGGCCCTGGGCATCTGGGGAGGCCTGGCCGGTATGGGAGCGACCGTGGGCGTCCTGCTGTCCGGGGTACTGGTCGACCTGGCCGGCTGGCGCTGGGTGTTCCTGATCAATCTCCCCATCGCCGCCGTGGCACTGCTCCTCGCGGCACGCGACGTGCGCGACGCACCGGTGACGACGTCCCGGCAGCGGCTCGACATCTGGGGCGGGCTGTTCATCACCGCCGGCCTCGTCGCCGTCGTCAACGGCTTCCTCCAGGCGGCGGAACACCCGTGGGGCAGCCCCCGCGTGTGGGTGTCCCTGGCCGGGGGCCTCGTGCTGGTCCTGCTGTTCGCGGCCGTGGAATCCCGGGTGCAGGACCCGATGATGCCCCTGAGGTTCTTCACCGAACGCACCCGCATCACGGCCAACGTGGCCACGGTGTTCCTGACCAGCGCCATGGCGGCGATGTTCTTCATCGTCACCCTGTACGTGCAGCAGGTCCTCGACTACTCGCCGCTCCAGTCGGGTCTCGCCTACCTGCCGTTCTGCGCCGCGTTCGTGCCCGGCATGATTCTCTCCACCCAACTGGTCACGAAGGCCGGCGCCAAGAACGCGATCATCGTCGGCTTTCTGGTCAGCGCGGCCGGCATGCTGCTGCTGGCCCGCATCGACGCCCACGGTTCGTTCTGGGGCCAGCTGGTACCGGCGACGGTGGTGCTGTCGTTCGGCCTGGCGATCGGGCTTCCGGCCTTGCAGAACGCGGCACTGCACCGGCTGTCCGGCGCGGACGCCGGACTGGGCTCCGGTGTTCAGACATCGGTCCAGCAACTGGGCAGCTCGCTGGGGCTCGCCGTGCTGACGACCCTCGCGGTCACGCACTCCCGCGACGTCGCCGGCTCCGGTCAGGTCACCGGACAGGCCATGGTCGACGGCTATCGCTTCGCTTTCGTCACGGCGGCCGTCGTCCTCGCGGCCGGTGCGGTCCTGGTGGCCGCGGTCATGCAGTCCGTCCGTCAGCCGCAGCAGACGGCGGACGAGCCGGTCTCCCCGGGCAGTCCGGCCCCGGCCGACAGCCGGTCCTGACCATCCCCTTGATCGAGCGGCCATCCGGGCCCGCACATCCCCCGTAGAGGCCACGGATGGCCGCTCTTGCCGACGCCGGCCCGGACCACCGGGCCGGCGTCAGGTGGTGTCCCGCAGACTCTCCAGGGCCTGCTCCACCTCGTCGTCGGACATCCGCTCCACGACCGCCAGAAGTTCGTCCTCCGCCAGGGGGTCCGCCGCCTCCCGGCCCCCGGCCGGCTTCTGCGGCACCCCGGTGTCGCACCGCCCGGCCCCGCGCGCCGCCGCGACGGCCGCGGCGAGCGACGCGACGGTGCTGGTCTCGAAGAGCTGCAGCACCGACAGATCCGTGCCGAACTCCTCGTTGACGGCCGCCATCACGCGCACGGCCAGCATCGAGTGGCCGCCCAGGGAGAAGAAGTCGGCGTCACGCCCCACCTCCGCACGGCCCATGACCCGTTCCCACACCCGCGCCACGCCGCGCTCCTCGCCGGTGCGCGGTGTGCCGGCCTCGGCCGGTACGGGCACGTCCTTGGGCCCCATCGGCGTACCGGACCAGTCCGGCAGCGGCCATCCGGGCCGCCCGGGGCCTTCGTCCGACAGCTCCGCGAGCGGTGCCTGCGGACTGCCGGTCACGGCCCGGAGAACACCGAGGTAGGCGTCACAGATCTGCTGGGCACTGCGCGCGTCGATCCGGTCGCGGTCGTACTCGAAACGCGCGACCAGGCCCTCCAGCGTCTCATCGAGAACCAGCTCGAAGTCGAAGCGGACCGTGTCGTTGGACATGCCCCGGCACGCGGCCCGCAGCGTGTCCCCGAAGGGGGTCCAGGACCGTGTCGCGGGCGTACCGCCATAACTGAAGATCGTCTCCACGATGGGGTTGGTGCGCCCCCTGCGTACGGGACGCAGCTCTTCGACGAGCTTCCCGAAAGGCAGACTCTGGTGCTCCATCGCGCCCAGGACGGCGTCCTTGACCCGGCCGACCACCGTCACGAAGGAGTCGTCACGGCCGACGCTGGTGCGTAGGGCGACGGTGTTGGTGAGCGAACCGACCACGTTCTCGAAGGCGGGTTCGTCCCGGCAGGCGAGCGGCAGCGCGACCGCCACATCCGTGCGCGCGCTCAGCCGGGCGAGCAGAACCTGGTACGCGGCCAGCAACACCATGAACGGCGAGCCGGCGAGCCGGCGGGCCAGGGCGAGAACCTCCTCGCGCAGCCCGGCCGGGACGGTGAAGCGGATGGTGTGCCCGGCGGGCACCTGGCCCGGCGTGCCGGGACGGTCATAGCTCAGGCGCAATCCCTCGTACCCGTCCAGCCGACGGCGCCAGTACGCCGTGAGCCGCTCGGTCTCCTGCCGGGTCAGCGCCGCGCGCTGCCACCGCGCGTAGTCGGCCAACTGCGCACCGGGATCGGGGAGGCCGGCCTCCCGGCCGCCGACGAGGGCGCCGTACACGGCGGCGGTCTCGCCCAGCAGCACCCCCACCGCACCACCGTCCGCGATGGAGTGCGAAGCGATCCACACCAGGACGTGCCGTTCGCCCCGTTCGTCGAGACGCAGCAGCTCGAAACGCCACAGCGGCGCGGTACGCAGATCGAAGACCGTGCGCGCCAGCTCGAAGCAACGCGCCTGCGCGGCGGCCGACGGGTCGTCGTGCCCGGACAGATCCCGCACCGGCAGATCCACCGGGACCTCCGGGCGCACCACCTGGCACAGGCCGTCGGGCCCCTCCAGCAGCTCCGTGCGCAGCGCTCCGTGCCGCCGCACGACCGTGCGCAGCGCCGTGAGCAGGTGACGGGCGTCCAGCTGCCCGTCCAGATCGAAGCGGAACGGCACATTGTAGTCGGGCACCTCGGCCGTCAGTTTGCCGAGGAACCACAGCTGCTCCTGTGTGTACGTCGCGGGGTGGGGCCCGTGGGCCTGGGCCCGTGACACCGGCGGCCGGGCCGCCCCGGGCGCCGCCGCCGGGCCCAACTGCTCGGCCCGTACCCGTTCGGCGAGCCGGAGCCGCTGTTCGGGCGTCAGACGAGTGAGACGGGAAAAGGAGTCGTCCATGACCGGGCGACGCTAGAGCCGACGGGTTAGCGCGCAGTTACGCCGACCCGCGTAACCCCACCCTAACTTCGCCGGCCTACCGTCCCCGCCTGTCTGTCCTCAGCGTGGAAAGGCGGATCGGCCGTGCGGGACCCCAACAGCCAGGAAACGCACCTCTACGTCCACGAACGCGTGGCACGCGCGGCCCGCGACACCCCAGGGGCCACAGCCGTCGAACACGCCGGCACGGCCCTGGACTTCGCCGGGCTCGACGATGCGGCCGGCAGGCTCGCCGGCCGGCTGTGGAGCCTGGGGGTCCGGCCGGGGGCGCGGGCAGCCCTGTACCTGGGACGTGGCACGGCGCATCTGACCGCCCAGCTGGCGTGCTTCAAGCTGGGCGCGGCCGCGGTACTGATCGACCCCGAGAACCCCTCGGTCCGCGTATCGGCGATGCTGGAGCATGCCGAGGCCGCCGTCGTGGTGTCGGACGGGCCGACGATGTCGCGGCTGGCGAGCCACCCCGGCCTGCCCACGGTGCTGATCGACGACGATGCCTGGCGCTCGGCCCCGGCCGACGCCCCCGAAGTCACCGTGGACGACGCGACGGTCTGCCACGTCGCTTTCACCTCCGGCTCGACCGGCGCGCCCAAAGCGGTGCTCTTCCGGCACGGAGCGCTCCGCATGCTGGTGCACACCCTGATCGAGCGGTGTGCCATCGAGCCGTCCTCACGGGGCAGTTGGCTGTGCTCACCCGGTGCCGGCCTCGTCGAGGTCGACTGTCTGCCGGTGCTCGCGGCCGGTGCGACCGTCTGCGTGCCCGGTCCCGAGATCGCCGCGGACGCCGTCGCGCTGCGCGATTGGCTCGTGGGCGACCGGATCACCCACAGCCTGATGATGACCGCGATGGCCGAGCGCTCCTGGGCACTGGACTGGCCCGCGCACACGGCCCTGCGCAATGTGCGGGTGGCGGGCGAGCGGCTGCGGTCCTGGCCACCGGACTCGCTGCCGTTCGAGGTGGTCAACGTGTACGGCTCCTCGGAGGCCACCGTGGTGACCACCTGCAATCTCTCGGCCGTGAGCCGCACGCTCACCAGCGACGAGCGCGCCCACCGCGCACCGCCCGTCGGCCGCGCGGTGCCCGGGGTCCGCGTCCATGTGCTCGACGCGTCGTTCGCGCCCGTGGCCGCGGGGGAACCCGGCGAACTCTACGTCTCGGGTGCGGGCCTGTCCCTCGGTTACCTCAACCGGCCCGACGCCAACGAGGAGAAATTCCTGCCCAACCCCCTGCCCGAGGACCCGCACCCGGTGCTGTACCGGACGGGGGATGTGGCGCGACGCTGGCCCGACGGACACATCGAGGTCATCGGGCGGGCCGACGACGAAGTCAAGATCCGCGGCTACCGCGTCCACCTGGGCGAGGTCGAGTCCGCACTCGCCCGCCAGCCGGGAGTGCGCCAGGCCGCGGTGACGACGGCCGAACCGGTGACCGGCGAGCGCAAGCTGCTGGGCTACATCACCACGGACCCGTCCGCCCCGCCCCTGGTGCGGGAGATCCGGCGCGTCCTGCGCCGGACCCTGCCGCCCTACATGGTGCCCGCCTCCATCACCGTCGTGGACTCGATCCCCATCGGCCCGGGCGGCAAGGTGAACCGGGCCGGACTGCCGGACGCCGACCGCGCCCGGCCGGACCTGGAGGTGGCCAGGGTCGAGCCGCGCGACGACACGGAACGGCGCCTGGCCCGGCTGTGGGGCGAGGTCCTCGACCTCGACGGTGTCGGCGTGCTCGACGGCTTCTTCGACCTCGGAGGCGACTCGCTGAGCGCGATGCGCCTGCTGACCCGGGCCCGGGAGGAACTCGGACTCGAACTGACACTGCCGGACCTGGTGCGCGCCCCGAGCGTCGCCGCACTGGCACGGCTGGCCACGGGGCGTGGGGCGGCGGACACCACCTCGACGCCGGCCGTCCTGCCCACGCTGCGCCCCGACGCGGCCGGCCGGTACGAGCCCTTCCCGCTGACGGAGACGCAGCAGGCGCTGTGGATCGGCCGGGGCGCCGCGGTCGACTTCGGCAACGTCGGCTGCCACGGGTACTTCGAGTGGGAACGCGACGGGCTCGACGTACCGCGGTTCGAGCGCGCATGGGAGGAAGTGGTGCGCCGGCACGACATGCTGCGCGCCGTCGTACTGCCGGACGGCACCCAGCGGGTACTGCCGCGCCCCCTCGGCAGGGGTGTCCGCGTCCTCGACCTGCGGTCGGAGTCCGCCGAGCGGGCCGGGGCACGCGTGCGGGGCGTGCGGGAGGAGATGTCCCACCAGGTGATGGACCCGCACACCGGGCCGTTGTTCGACGTGCGCGTCACTCTCCTGCCCGAAGGAGTCGTCCGTCTGCACATCGGCATCGATCTCTTGGTCATCGACGCCTGGAGCACCTTCCAAGTGCTCTTCCCCGAACTGATCGAACTCTACGAGAACCCGGACACCGCGCCCCCGGCGCCGGAGATCACCTTCCGGGACTACGTGACCCAGGCGCGGGCGATGCTGGAGGCCACCCCGGCCTACCGGCGCTCCCGCGCCTACTGGCTGGGGCGCGTGCCCGATCTGCCCCCCGCACCCGATCTGCCCATGGTCACCACGCCGAGAGGCGACATCCGCTTCGACCGACGCGCCCACCGGCTGGCTCCGGCCCGCTGGCACCGTCTCCAGGACCGCGCCCGGCGGCTGGGCGTGACACCGTCCGGCATCCTGGTGGCCGTCTTCGCCGAAGTCCTGCGGACCTGGAGCAAGAACGACTCCTTCACCATCAACTTCCCCGTCTTCGACCGGCTTCCGGTGCACCCCGACATCGACCGGATGCTCGGTGACTTCACCAACACGCTGCTGGTCGCCGTCGAGAAGACCGACGGGACCTTCGCGGAACGCGCCTGTGACATCCAGGAACAGATCTGGACCGACCTGGAACACCGGCACTTCAACGGCATCCAGGTACTGCGCGAACTCCAGCGGAGACGGCCCTCCGCGGGAGCACGCCCGGCCATGCCGATCGTGGTCACGAGCCTGCTGGGGCACCCGCCGCGGCGGCAGGTGTCGGGGCTGGGCGAGGAGACGTACGGCATCTCCCAGACGCCCCAGGTCCTGCTGGACTTCCAGATCAGGGAGATCGACGAGACCCTGCACATGAAATGGGACTTCCTCGACGCGATGTTCCCGCCGGGTCTGATCGACGACATGTTCACCGCGTACTGCGGCCTGCTGGACCGCTTGGTCACCGAGGAAGGACTGTGGCAGGCCGAGCGGTTCGACCTCGTCCCGCCCGAGCAGCTCGCCGTCCGGGCGGACGTCAACCGCACGGCGACAGAGGCCGATGAGACGCTGCTGCACGAGATGCTCGCGCGGCGCGCGGCCCGGCAGCCGCACGCTCCGGCGGTCATCACCTCCGCGCGCACCCTGTCCTACGGCGAACTGCACGCCTGCGCCAATCGCATCGGACGCGGGCTGCGGGAACGGGGCGCGCGGCCGAACACCCTGGTGGCCGTCGTCGCGGAGAAAGGCTGGGAACAGTACGCCGCCGTCTACGGTGTCCTCGCCTCCGGAGCCGCTCACCTGCCCATCGACCCGGCCGTGCCGACGCGCAGACTGCACGACCTGCTCGAGGACGGCGAAGTCGGCATGGTGCTCACCCAGAGCCGCCTCGCCGACACCCTGTCCTGGCCGCCCGGCGTCGACGTGCTCCGTGTGGACGGTGACTTCGATACGGTCAGCGATGCCCCGCTGCCCAGTGCGCAGGGGCCGAGGGACCTGGCGTACGTCATCTACACCTCGGGCTCGACCGGGCGCCCCAAGGGGGTCATGGTCGATCACCTCGGCGTGACGAACATGTTCAGCGACATCAACACACGTTTCGATGTCGGCCCCGACGACAGGGTCCTCAGCGTGTCCGGGCTGCACTTCGACGCCTCCGTGTACGACGTCTTCGGCATCATCGCCGCAGGCGGCGCGGCGGTACTGCCCGACCCCGGCGCCCGGCCGGACCCCGCGCACTGGGCCGAGCTGGTCCGTCGGCAGTCGGTGACGTTCTGGAACTCCGTGCCGGCGCTGGCCCAGATGCTCGTGGAACAGGCCGAGCGGATGACGGCGGCGCAGCCGTCGTCCCGCCCCGGCGTCCTGGAATCGCTGCGCCTGACCGTGCTGTCGGGCGACTGGATCCCCCTGACGCTGCCCGACCGGATGCGGGCTCTCGCCCCGCGGTTGACGGTGATGGGATCGGGTGGTCCGACCGAGACCATCTGCTGGTCGATACTCCAGCCCGTCGGCGAGATCGACCCGGACTGGACGAGCATCCCGTACGGCAAACCGATGGCCAACCACCGCTACCACGTCGTGGACAGCCGCTGGCGGGACCGGCCCGTGTGGGTACCGGGCCAGATGGTGGTGGCGAGCGATGTCGGACTGGCGCACGGCTACTGGCGGGACGACGAACGCACCCGGTCGCGGTTCTTCCGGCTGCCTTCCACCGGGGAGCGGGTCTACGCGACGGGTGACCTGGGCCGCTACCGTCCGGACGGGTCCATCGAGATCCTGGGCCGCGACGACTTCCAGGTCCAGGTCAACGGGTACCGCATCGAACTCGGTGAGATCGAGCACGTCGCCCTGAGCCATCCCCGCGTCGACGCGTGCGCGGTGGTCGCGCCCGTGCGTGACAGCCGCGCGCGGCACCTGGTGGCCTTCGTGGCCGGGGACGTCAGCGACGACGACCTGTCCGCGTATCTGAGGGAGAGGCTGCCCGGCTACATGGTCCCGGCCGATGTCCGCGTCCTGACCGCTTTGCCGCTCACCGGCAACGGCAAGGTGGACCGGCTCGCCCTGACCGAACAGGCACGCGGAGACGCCGGGCGCGACGCGACGCGGACCACCGGGCCCGCCGGACCACTGGAGGCGCTGGTCGCCGCGCTCTGCGCCGAGGTACTGGAACGGACCGAGGTGGATGTCCACGACGACTTCTTCCTCCTGGGCGGCGACTCGCTCACGGGCACCCGGCTGGCGGCGCGGCTCAACGAGCTCCTCGACGTGTCGCTCAGCGTCCGCGACATCTTCAACCTGCCCACCTGCGCCCAACTGGCGAAGGGGCTGGCCACCGACCCTGACGAGGGCCCGCGCGTCGTCGCCTTCGCCGAGGCCATGGCCGAGATGGCGGCGCGGGACGACGCCTGACGCACGGCCGCGGGTGCTGCCGGACCACGATCCGGCAGCACCCGCGTGCTTGCCCTCGGACGCCCCTTGGTCAGGCGCCGCTCACCGGTGCGAGCGCCCGGTCGCCGGGGGAACGCCGCAGGAAGCGTCCCGCGGACGCGACGGCGCTCTCCAAGCGGTCCATCAGACCGGCGAGTTCGCCGCTCGGAAGGGCCTGTGCGGCATCGCACAGCGCGACGGACGGGTCGTGGTGCGTCTCGACGATGATGCCGTCCGCCCCCACGGCCGCGGCGGCCAGCGCGAGCGGCACCACCCGCCCCCGTAGTCCCGCCGCGTGGCTGGGGTCGACGATCACCGGCAGATGCGTGCGCTCCTTGAGGACGACGACGGCGGCCAGGTCCAGGGTGAAGCGGTATCCCGGCTCGAAGGTGCGGATGCCCCGCTCACAGAGCACCACTTGGTCGTTGCCGCCGTCGAGCACGTACTCCGCGGCCAGCAGCCATTCGTCCAAGGTGGCGGCCAGACCACGCTTGAGCAGCACCGGCATCCGCAAGCGGCCGACCTCACGCAGCAGCGGGTAGTTCTGCATGTTCCTGGCACCGACCTGCACCATGTCCACGGTCCGCGCGACCCGCTCCACGTCCCGTACGTCCACGACTTCCGAGACCAGAGGCAGACCGGTCCGCTCACGCGCCTCCGCCAGCAGACCGAGGCCGGCATCCCCCAGCCCCTGGAAACCGTACGGCGAGGTGCGGGGCTTGAACGCCCCGGCCCGGATCAGGTGGGCGCCGCAGGCCCGTACCTCCTGGGCCGTGGTCAGCATCTGATGCCGGTTCTCCACGGAGCACGGGCCCGCGACGACGACGAAGCCCGGCCCGCCGATCTCCACGTCCTGCACCCACACCGGCGTGGTGGCGTCCCGCCCGCCCAGCCGGGCGGCCCGCGGACAGCCGGACGGCACCGCGGTAACCTCTCTGACCTGGGACAAACCCTCCAGTGCGGTGGTGACACGGTCCAGGTCCCCGGAAAGCGACAGCAGGTGCGGCGTGTGCGCTCTGAGCCCGGAGCCGGTGAACTGAACGGCGCTGAGCACCTGTTGGCGCTGTGCGGGCGTGCAGGATTCGGCCAGGACGATGGCGATCATCAGTGGTCCTTCCTCCGAGGGGGACGGTTTCATGACGCCGCGGCCGGCCCGTCACCCGGGTTCCAGCCCGGTGAGCCGTCCGGCGTATCTGTGCAGAAGCTCCCGGGCGGTCTCCATGGAACGCCGGCCGTCGGGTGAGTGCGCCTCCAGGGCCAGTGCCCCGGACGGCAGCGGGCGCGCGGTCAGCAGCAGGGCGAACCGCGTGGTGCGGTAGTCGGGTTCGACGAGCGCCGAGTCGAGACCGGTGAATCGGGGTGCGGCGCCGGAAGCCGCCGCACCGTCCTGGTCGTCGTACACGAACATGACATCGGCCAGGGGAGCGGGGCGGTCGTACTCCTCCGGCGCGACGTGGCGCACCACGTGCTCGAACGGGAGCCGGGAGTTCGCGAAGGCCGTCAGCGCCGTGGCCCGGCCGCGCGCGGCCAGTTCCCGGGCGGAAGGGGTACCCGCCACATCGACGCGCAGCACTATGCGGTTGACGAAGCAACCGATGACGTCATGGGTCCTCGGGTCGTCGCGTCCTGCCACGGAGGTCGCCAGCGCGATGTCGGTGCGTCCGGTCAGCCCGCCGAGCACCTCGGCGAAGAGGGCGTACAAGGTCATGAACGGGGTGGCACCGGCCCGTCGACCGAGCTCACGGACCCGGTCCAGCACCCCGGCCGGCATGTCGGCCCGCTGTACGACGCCGCGGTGGGCCTCGTCGGCGGGGCTGCCGTGGGCCAGGGGCGCCGGGGGAAGGCCGGTCAGCTCCCTCGACCAGAACCGGGCCTGCCGCTCGGCCTCCTCGCCGTCCAGCCACCGGCGCTGACGCGCCGCGTGATCGGCGTACGGGGCCGGACGCGCGGCAGCGGCGGTCCCGTTGTAGTGGGACGCCAGGTCGTCGAGGAAGATCCGCATCGACCAGGCGTCGTTGGCGATGGCATGGATGTCCGCGACCACGACGTGTTCGTCGGCCCCGAGCCGCAGCAGGGTGATGCCGACGGGCGCCTCGCGTGCCAGATCCCTGCTCTGCCGGTTGACGCGCTCGATCTCCCGCTGCACCCCGGCCTGCCCGTCCCGCACCTCCACGACACGTGGCCCCGGTGCGGGTGCCGTACCCCGCAGCTGCCACAGCACACCGTCCTGCCGGTCGAACGTGGAGGTCAGGAGGTCGTGCCGCGCCAGCACGCCGCGCACGGCCCGGTCGAGGGCCCCGGTGTCCAGCCGTCCGCCCAGCGCGACGGCCCAGGGCCACCGGTAGCGGGGGTCGGCGGGATCCCTCCGGTTGAGGTGCCAGAACCGCTCCTGCGCCGCCGTGGTGGGGGCGCGGGGCAGCCGTCGCCGCGCCAGGAGGGCATCGAGCAGGGCCTTGCGGTCGTGCGAGAGCGCCTGTGCTCGCGAGCGGGCGTCGGCCACGGCGATCAGCTCCTTGAACGAGGCCCCGTCAGCCTGGCGCCCGCTGGTTTGCGCGCGGTTACGGAACCGGCCCGCGTCACGCACGGCGTAACTGCCGCCTAACCGGTGGTGCCTAACGTCTCTGCCGTGACGCGCAGCCGACGGGCCGGTCGGCTGCACACCGGGCCCCCAGGAGGACGTCATGTCGCAGCGCAGCGTCAACTGGCTGCTACGAGAACCGTCACAGCACGCCACCGCCCGACTGTTCGTCATGCCCTACAGCGGAGTCGGTGCCTCCGTGTTCCGGCGCTGGCCCGAGCGGTTCGGCCCCCTCGAAGTGTGCCCGGTGCAGCCACCGGGCCGGGAGAACCGGCTCGGCCAGCCACCGAACGAGACCTTCGAGGAGTTCGGCGCGGAGTGCGCCGAAGCGCTGCGACCGTACACCGACCGGCCGTACGCGGTCTTCGGCCACTGCATGGGCGCCCTGCTCGCCCATGCGTTCGTCACGAGCGCGGCACCCGGCACCGAGCCACCCGAGCGGCTCTTCGTGTCGTCGTCGCGCGTGCCGCACTGGCCGCCGGAGCGCCGCTACCGGTTGCCCGCCGCCGACGCCACCGGCGTCTACCACCCGTCGATGACGGACGACCAGCTTCGTGAGCAGGTGCAGCGGGTCTCCCGGATGCTGGGGCAGGGCGAGCTGCACCCGGACCTGATCCCGATGGCACTGCGCGTGCTCCGTGCCGATCTGCGGATGTGTTTCGGTTACCGGCCGGACGCCGCCCGACGCACCACCTGCCCGGTGACGGCCATCAGCTGGCAGGACGACACCGATGTGCGCCCCGAGGAGATGACGCACTGGTCGGACTGCGGACCGCTCAGCGCGCACACACTGCCCGGAGGCAAATGGACGGTCCTCGACGCGACCGCCGAACTGGCCGAGGTCATCGAGCGGGACTTCGGCCGGGGCCACGAAACCGCGGGACAACGAAGGATGACGGCATGATCCCTCTCGTACGGCCCGGCGACGCGACCGGGCCCCAGGGCGAGCGCGCCGGCCCCGGCATGATCGAGCGTGCGCTGCAGGACCACCCCTCGGTCGCCAGGGCCGCGGTCTGCGCCACGGCCGGCGAACCGGGCCGGCTGATCGCCTTCGTGGCCCCGGCCGGCGAGGCGCTGTCACTGCGCCGGCTGCGCGAACACCTGGCCGCCGCAGGGCTCGTGTCCGACCGGGCGGGCACACCGGAACCCGAATTCGTGACCATGGCGGCGAAGGCCCATGACGCGGACGACGCCTGGACCACCGAGGGGCTCACCCAGGCCCTCGACGACCTGACACGCAGGCGGGCCCCGTACGTCCCCCCGGACGGCCCCACCCAACGCCACCTGGCCGACATGTGGGAAGACCTGCTCATGATCGACGGCATAGGGCTCCACGACGACTTCTTCTCCCTCGGCGGCCACTCCCTGCTCGCGGTACGCGTGCGGATGCGGCTGCAGCGGGACCTCGGAGTGGAAGTGTCCCCCGAGCTGCTCTTCGAGAACAGCGTGCTGAGAGATCAGGCGGACGCCGTCGACCGCGTCCGCCTCGACCTCGGCGCATCCTGAGGCGATCGGAAGGAGACAGCCCGCCATGCCCCCGTTCCGCCCGGTCGTGCCCCCCGAGGAGCTGGACCGTCTCGACTTCGCCGACCGCGTGCTGCACGCGACGCGTGACCTCACCGAGGTGTGGCGCCACTTGCGCACCCACGAACCGGTCCGTCGGCAGCCACCGGGCGACGGCCTGGCCGGCTACTGGATGCTGACCACCCATCACGACATCACCGCGGCCTACCGGGACACCAAGAACCTCACCTCCGAACGAGGGAACGTGCTCGACGCGCTGCGGGGCGGTGGCGACTCGGCCGGACGGCGCATGCTGTCACTGACCGACGGCGCCCGGCACAGCGACGTACGCCAGGTCCTCACCAAGACCTTCTCCCTGCGCGGCTTGGAAGCGCTGGGGCTGCGCATCCGCGCGATGGCCCGCCGGCTCATCGGCGAGGCGTTGGAGCGCGGCACCTGCGACTTCGCCGTGGACGTCGCCAAGGAGATCCCCCTCGCGGCGATCTGCGACCTGTTGGGCGTCCCGATCCACGACCGGGAGCGCATCTTCGCCCTCACCTCCACCATGGTGGCCTCCGAAACCCCCACCCTGACGCCCGCCGCCGCCTGGCGGGCGAAGAACGAGGTCCTGTACTACTTCGCCAACCTCTCCGAAGGGCGGCGGACCGCTCCGGCCGACGACATCGTCACCCTCCTCACATCGGCGCACGTGAACGGTGACGGACTCACCGACGACGAGATCGTCTTCAACTGCTACAGCCTCATCCTCGGTGGCGGCGAGACCACCCGGATGGCCATCGGCGGAGCGGTCCTCGCGTTCCTGGAGAACCCCGGGCAGTGGCGGGCATGGCAGTCCGGTGAGGCCACGGTCGAAGCCGCCGTGGACGAAGTGCTGCGCTGGACCACCCCGTCCATGCACATGGCGCGCATGGCCCTGCGCGACTGCGCCATCGGTGGCGCGGACATCCGGGCCGGCGACATCGTGACACTCTGGAACGTGTCGGCCAACAGGGACGAGAAGGCCTTCGACCGTCCCGATGACTTCGTGCTGTCGAGGTCGCCGAACAAGCACGTCGCCCTCGGCGGCGGCGCGCATTTCTGCCTCGGTTCGCATCTGGCCCGTCTGGAGATCGGCGCCGTGCTCGAAGCCCTGCGCGACCTCGTCGCCGACCTCGAACCCGCGGGTGAACCCGCCCGCATCTACTCGAACTTCCTGGGCGGCGTATGCAGCGTGCCCGTCGCCCTCAAGGCGCGGTGACCCGATGAGGTGGTGAGGCCTGCCTGGTCGCTGCCGTCAGGTCACCCCCTTGTGACCGTCGAGCGCCTTCCGCTCGAGTGCGGCGTAGTCCCGGCCGGGCATCGGGCAGGGCCGGGGATGGGCATGGTCTGTCCGTGACCCCGGCCTGCTCCTTGTCCGGCAGCGCGTCGATGGGCTGGCGTCTCAGTTCCTCGTGGCTGCGGAAGCCGGCGTCGGCGCCAGTCGGGTGGGCAGGGAGAGCGGTCCGTAGGTGATGAAGGACGGCGAGTAGGGGATCTGGTCGAGTGTGAGGGTCAGTTGCAGGTCCGGGAATCGGGTGAAGAGTGCGGACAGTGCGATGCGTCCTTCGAGGCGGGCGAGCTGGGCGCCGATGCAGTAGTGGGGGCCGTGGCCGAAGGAGAGGTGTCCGGTCTGCTCGCGGGTGAGGTCGAAGTGGTCGGCCCGGGGTCCGTAGCGTGCGGGGTCGGTGCCCGCACCGCCGTAGCCGACCAGCAAGGCATCGCCCGCGGCGATGTCGACGCCCGCCAGGGTCAGGTCCGTCAGTGCATACCGGAACGGTGATGCCTGGAAGGGTGGGTGCCTGCGGAGCGTCTCTTCCACCACGTCCGCCCAGCGGTCTTCCGAGAGCGCCAGGGCGCGCTGCTTGGGGTCGGTGCACAGGGCCAGGATGGCCTGGCCGAGCAGGTGGACGGTGGTTTCGTGGCCGGCCATGAGCATCAGCCAGAGGTTGGCGACCAGTTCGGTGTCGGACAGAGTGCCGTTCTCGTCGCGGACGCGGACCAGCTGGCTGGTGAGGTCGTCGCCGGGCTCGCGGCGCTTGCGTTCGACGAGTTCGGCGAGGTAGGCGTACATGGCCTGGTGGGCGTCCGCGGACTGTTCGGCGGTGCTGTCGTGGCCGATCAGTACGTGGGCCCAGGGGCGGAACTGTGCCCGGTCGGCGGCGGGCACCCCGTACAGGGCGCAGATCACGGCGATCGGCAGAGGTTCGGTGAAGTCGGTGACCAGGTCTGCCTCCGTGCCGGCGGCCGCCATGGCCTGGAGGAGGGCGGCGGCCGTCTCCTCGATGCGCGGGGCCAGCGCTTGGGCCCGGGCAGGGGTGAACGCGCGGCCGAGCAGTGAGCGCAGGCGCCGGTGGGCGGCTCCGTCCTGGACCTGGAGGTGTTCGCCCTGGAAGAGCGGGAGCAGGGGCCAGTCGGCGGGAACGTCACCGTTGTGGAGAGCGGTCCAGTGCCGGGGGTTTCTGGTGACGGTTTTGTGGTCGCCCGCCAGGAGTTCGGCGAGTGCCTCGTGGCCGGTCACGGCCCATGCGCGGACGCCGCCGGGGAGTTCGACAAGGGTGACGGGGGCGTGGGAGCGGAGGCGGGCGAGGGTGTCGGGGAGGAGTTCTCCGGGGGCGGGAAAGGTGAAGGGGGCAGGGGAAGCGGGCACGGGGAGCCTCCAGGACGGGGAGGGATACGGGCAGGTGTGCGGCCCCGGCCTGGGAGCAGGCCGGGGCCGCGGGTGGTGCTCAGGGGGTCACGCCTGCTCGTCGGGCGGACCGAGCAGCCAGTTCCCCTTGGCGTCGGGGTCGTCGCTGAACATGTGCTCGTGGGAGGCGAGGAGGAATTCCTCGACGTCGATGACGCCGTCGCCGTTGCGGTCCAGCAGGGCGAACGCGGTGGCCGCCTGCTCGCTGGTGCCGCCGAACGACCAGTAGAAGCGCTCGAACTCCTCGCTGCTGAGGACTCCGTCGCTGTTGGTGTCGATGAGATCGAGCAGCGCGGTGACGGTGCGGGAGGACGCCGCTTTCGGTGCCGCTTCCCCGGACGCGCCCAGTGCCTCTACCGCGTTGATCCACCGGTTCTCGTCCAGGCTCTCACCGGCCGCGCTGCCGGCGGCCGCGGCCACCAGCTGGTGCCAGTCGGTGAGTGCCTGCCCGAGCTTGTGGGCTCCGGCGGTGCCGGCGTCCAGGCGGCCGGCGATCTGCTCGGCGTACGTGCGCAGGTCCTGCTCATCGAGGAGACCGTCCCCGTCGACGTCGTAGAGCGCGAACATCCTCTTGAGCTTCCAGTCCCTCAGCTTCGTCTGCATACGATCCATTGAACATGACTCCAGGTGACTGATCCGTCACACCGGGTTACTCATATGATGTGAGGACGCCTCGCCGGCGCGGCCCCACGCGCCCTCAGGCGGCCGCGGTCAGGTGCGGCTCGATGTGGGCCGGCATTTCACCGGCCGCGACGACGACCACGTCGCTGTACCGCCCCGACCTGCGGTGCCAGTGCAGGCTGCCCGACAGCCAGGCCCCGTACCACGTGATGGCGTCCTCGATCGAGCCGGGAGCACTGGCGAACAGCGGCCCCATCGCGCGCAGATCCTCGGCGGCACCGACGAATTCCCGGGTGGCCGCCTCGGACATGGTGCCGGTGCGGGCGATGGCCTGCGGCCACGGCATCTTCTCGTTGTGCGCCAGCACCGCGGGAAGCAAGTCGTAGTCGCCACGTGCGAGTTCCTTCTCCACGGAGAAGGCGTCGTTGTGCCAGCCGATGGCATCGTTGACCGCGGCGACCATCTCCCGGTAGGGGTCACTGTTGGCCAGGTCCGCCGGGAGCTCCCGATCCAGACCGGCCTCGATGTAGTCCAGCGACATCGTCTGCCCCGAGTGCAGCCGGCGCGAACGACAGAACGCTTCCGTCGAAGGGATCGCGTCCGCGCCGTGGCGGGTCGACTGCAGCACGGTGGACGCCAGCCAGTCACGGGTGTGACCCACCACCCGCAGCTGCCAGTCCAGGCTGCGCCGGGAGGCGGCCCGCTCCCAGATGTCACGCTGAGCGGCCTCCAGCGGAGAAGCGGGCTTCGGCGCCTCGGGCAGCGGGACGCCGACGGTCAGCTGCGCCAGCAACCCCCGGGCCAGGTCCAGCCCGTCCGCAGGAGCGGTCTCGTCGATCAGGTCATCGAGGAGGAAGTTGACGGCGTTCCACTGGCACATCAGGTCCAGATCCACTACATCGGGATAGGTGTAGGCGACGAAAGTTCCGTACCGGCACCCCTTGAAGCGCTCGATCGCAGCCTCCGAGCGCAACAGGTCATGCTCCAGACACCAGGCCAGCAGCCGCTCCTCGGCAGTCGCCGACTCGGGGTGAACCCGCACCGGGATGGGACACCAGATCTCGGGAACCGCGAGCTCGGAAGGCATGGGCATCGGCATGCTGCTCTGCATGGGGACCACTTTCTGTCGCGCTGCGTGTGTGATCCATCACTCTCCGCGAACACGGCGCCGCAACCCCGAACCGCCATCCGAAATCATGTGCCTGCCGGGTCGCCCCCGCCGCGGCTCCTCACGCAGCGGGCCTACAACGGCTGACTGGATGAAGCCGGTTGGGGCTACTGGCCCTGTCCGACGGCCGGGTTGAGCGTTGTCCGGCTCGTGGGGGCGGATGAACTGTGAGAGCGGATCGAGCCGCGCCTGGCATGGCTGTATCAACCACTCACAGGCAGGTCCATGCAGATCAACACCTCGTGTCGTCTGTCCATGCCGAGATGTCTGCGGCACCCCGACGGACAGCTTTTTCCGGGTCGCGGGCGAGCTTCCCGCAGGCCGCTGCGACGTCCGGTACACCGCCCGGCCCCACGAGCGCGTCATGCACTCCGGTCTGCAACCAGTCGGCGTGGTTGTCGTCAGCCTCCGCAACCGCGAGAGCGATGAGCCTTATGGCGGCCACCGTCCCCGCCCGGGCCAGGGCCTCTGCCGTCTGTCGGGTCACCGCCGTGTTCTCGGCGTCCAGCAGCAGCCCCAACAGCGTGTCCGCGGCCTCAGGAACGTCAATGAAGGAAGCAAGGTCCCGCCCGGCACGAACACGTCGCGTCCACGAAGGAGACGACGCCTCAGCCAAGGCCGCCTCCAACCCACTCGTCATCTCTGGCACAGCCAAACAGTGTCACGCCCCGGCTCGATGAGCACCCGACAAAAGCGGTGCGGAGAATGTCGGGTGATCAGGACCGGTGTCGCCGCACGATGGGGGCATGGATGACACGAACTTGGTATCCCGCTTCCTCCGCGACGGCTTCGTGAAACTGGAGGGCGCCGTCGCGCCGCGCGTGGCCGCGGACTGCGCGCGGCTGCTGTGGCGAGAGACGGGCTGCGACCCGGACGATCCGGCGACGTGGACGCGGCCCGTGCACTGGGTGGCAGGCATGGCGCAGGGGCCGTTCGCCGCCGCACCCAACTCGCCTTTCCTGCACCGCGCGTACGACCTGCTCGTCGGCGCGGGACGCTGGGAGCCGCGCTACTCACTGGGCACCTTCCCGCTGCGCTTCCCGCACGAGGAGGAGCCGGACGACGCGGGCTGGCACATCGAGGGGAGCTATCTGCCGGAGGGCGAGAGCTGGTACTTCACAAATCTGCGCTCCCGGGGCCGGGCGCTGCTGATGCTGTTCCTGTTCAGCGAGGTCGGTGAAGAGGACGCCCCGACCCGGATCCGGGTCGGCTCACACCTCGACGTGCCGAAAGTGCTGGAGAAGTACGGGGAGGACGGGGCGAGCGGGCTGGCTCTCGCACCCGATCTCGTGGCGGCGTCCGACCACCGCCCCGTCGCCCTCGCCACCGGGTCCCCGGGCGACGTCTTCCTGTGCCATCCGTTCCTGGTGCACGCGGCGCAACCGCACCATGGTGTGCGGCCGCGCTTCATGGCCCAGCCCCCGCTGATGCCGGCCGCGCCGTACGAACTGGAGCGGGCCGACGGTGCGTACTCACCCGTGGAGATCGCGATCCGTCGGGGCCTGGGACAGCAGACCCCCGGCCGGCAGCCTGGGGCTCCGCTCTGACATCGATCACGTAGTCGTCATGGGGTGATACCGCGTCCGTCCCGGGGGCCGAAGGCTCCGAGGGCGTCTGCATCGGTGGCACGGGCTCGGAGGAAGCAGTCGGCCCACTCGGTGATTTCTGGATAGGCCGAGTTCCGGGTGGCTTGGGCGATGGCGGCCTCGATGTCGAAGTTCGTGGTCCGTAGTTCGACGCCCGGACCCAGGAGAGCCCAGTGGGCTCCGGTCCGCCCGTAGGGCATGCCGACGCTGCCGGGGTTGATGACGAGCCGGCCATGGGCGAGACGGACGAAGGGCATATGGGTGTGTCCGAGGACGACGGTACGGATGTCGGCGTCGAGGGCGCCGAATACCTCCTGCCAGCGGTCGAGGCTCGAGTCGACGAGGACGACTTCCTCGTCGTCCCGAGGGGTGGCGTGGCAGAACAACACCTTCCCCATGCCCCGCAGGGTCAGGGTGAGTGACGTCGGCAAGCGGGCGAGCAGAGCGAGGTGATCCTCGCGTAGCTGCTCGGCGGCCCAGGGTGCGATGGGGTCCGCAATGGCGTCGCGTCGGCCGCGGCGGTATTCGAGCAGTTCGCGATCGGCGTTCCCACTGATCCAGACGACGCGGTCTCCGAGCCCGGTCAGTAGGTCCAGGACCTGGGTCGGTTGCGGGCCGGCTGTGATGTCGCCGGTGAGCACGATGCGGTCCGCGGCGCGCACGTCCGGCTCGTCGAGCACCGCCTCCAGGGCGGGCAGGACTCCGTGGATGTCAGAGAGGACAGCTACGTGGCTCAGCATGGTCACTACTGTGGAATGACGCCCGGCTGGAGATGGATCCGTTCGCTTCCCGCGTAGCCGCGACCCCAGGCCGGGCCGGAGGCCGTCGCTCAGGTGATGGTCCAGCCGCGCAACTCTTCGGCCACCGGGGCGACGCCGAGTGTGCCGGAAGCGGCGTCTCTGACCAGCGCCACCGCCGCCTTGGGCGGGTAGTCGAGTCGCTGTCCGTTCAGGGCGAGGAATGCCTCGGCGCAGTGCCAGGCGAAGGCCTCGTTGGAGTGCTCCAGGCACGGGAGTCTCGCCAGGGTCTGGAGCAGTGCCGCTGCTTTGAGATGGAGGGACCCGTAGATGTCACGGTTCACGGCCCGGGCGTTGACACGCGCGACCGCGGCGTAGAGCGGTCCGTAGTCGTCGACTCGGGGATCGCCGTCGAGCAGGTCGGCGGCGTGCAGCAGGAACGTGACGTCGAGCCGGTGCTGCGGTTCGGGCCGGTTCACGCGGTGTGGCCCCGCTCCTGCTGCTCGGCGGCGAAAGCCTCGCGGCTGCGGGCCATCGACTCCTTGAAGCCGTCGAGGAAGCGCTGCTCGACGGCGGTCGCACGGGCGTAGGCGGCGGAAAGGATGTACTCCTGCATGCTCACCCCCTCCTGCTTCGCCGCGGCCGCGATAGCGGCTCGCTGCTCAGGATCAGGGAAGCGCAGATTCATGGCCTTGGGCTCCGACACGGTACCTACGGTACCAGCGGTACCACATGAAGCCGTGGGCACTTCCTCGCAGGGGCTCCGCACAAGGCAGTCCCCGGCAGTCCATCTCCATCCCCTGAGTTTCAGCCGTCGCTGAACGCTCCGGGATCGGGCGGACCTGCCGGGGGCCTGGCCAGAGCCAACAAGTGGTCACGCTCGCCGACGAACGTCTTCGCCGACGGTGCGGCTCGCTCTGGTTTTCTGGTGTATTTGCTATTTTCCTCCCCATTTCGCCCAAGTCAAGAGGTGGCCGCCATCTTCCTGCCCCTGGCGATCAGCGCGGCGTCCGGGGCAGGCTGTCGGGGTGCCCGGCGGGGGGTCGGGCCGGCTGGAGGAGGGGTGCGCGATGAGCTCGATACGTCCGACGGGGTCCACGGACACCGGCGTCTCCCGGATCGCGCTCACGCCGGGCGCGGCACGGTTGCTGCGGCGGCTGAGTGCCGAGCACGGGCCGCTGATGTTCCATCAGTCCGGGGGGTGTTGTGACGGCAGCTCGCCGATGTGTTACCCGCGGGGAGAGTTCCGTACGGGTGCGTCCGATGTGCTGCTCGCGGAGTTGGACGTCGAGGGGGTCGCGGAGGCGGTCGGGTTCTGGATGTCGGCCGACCAGTTCGAGCGGTGGCGCCACACCCACCTCACGGTGGATGTGGTGCCCGGGCGCGGCAGCGGATTCTCGCTCGAGGCCCCCGAAGGGGTGCGGTTTCTGATCCGGTCGCGGTTGCTGACCGATGAGGAGACCCGGTTACTGGACGCTCGGGGCCCTCACGTGGTCGCGTCCACGTGCGAGAGCGTGTGGAGGCGTTCCGGCGGGCCGGGGCGGGCGTAGTACCAGCCCTGCGCGGTGTCGCAACCGAGTAACCGGAGGTGGTCGGCTTGTATCCCGGTTTCCACGCCCTCGACCGTGACCGACAGATCGAGGGTGTGGGCGAGCGAGACGATGCCCTCCACGATCTTCACGTCGACCGGGTCCGCGGGTGAGCACTGCATGCCGCGGGTGAACGAACGGTCGAGCTTGAGGGTGCTGACGGGGAGCCGGCGCAGGTAGGAGAGGTTGGAGTAGCCCGTGCCGAAGTCGTCGAGGGCGATGTCGACGCCCATGTCGGCGAGTTGGCGCAAGGGGCGCAGCTCTTCCTCGTCGGCGCCGATGAGCGCGTTCTCGGTGACCTCCAGACAGAGGGCCGAGGGGTCCAGGCCGGCGTTCTTCAGGACCGCGACCGTGTCGGGGACGAGGGAGGGGTAGCGGAGCTGGGACGGGGAGAGATTGACGTTGACCCGCATCGGGCCCCGGCACATGCCCTCGCTGCGCCAGGCACGGGCCTGTCGGGCGGCTTCCTCCAGCACCCAGCGGCCGAGCGGCACGATGAGGCCGGTGCTCTCGGCGAGCGGGATGAACTGGTCCGGGCCGAGGACCCCGTGCAGGGGGTGCAGCCAGCGGACGAGCGCCTCGGCGCCGCGCACGGTGCCGTCGGTGAGCCGTACCAGCGGCTGGTACTCGATGAAGAACTCACCGTTGTCGAGCGCCGCCGGCAGGCAGTTGGTGAGGCTGTGCCGGGCGATGACGCGGGCGTCGGAGTCGGCGTCGGCGAGCTCGTAGCGGTTGCCGCCGGCGGCCTTGGCGCGGTACATGGTGATGTCGGCGCTGCGCAGCACCTCCGCGGCGCCCAGTTCACCGGCCGGTCCGTCGACGATGCCTATGCTCGCCCGTACGGACAGGTCGCGGCCGTCGATGGTCACGGGCTCGGCGAGGGCGGCCAGCATCCGGCGGGCGAGGGCGGTCACGTCGCTCTGCGCGGCGGGCCCGGTGACCAGGGCCACGAATTCGTCGCCGCCCAGGCGGGCGACGAGTTCGTCCGGCTCGGTGGCACAGGACCGCAGCCGTTCGGCGACGGCGAGGAGCAGTCGGTCGCCGACCGCGTGGCCGAGGCTGTCGTTGACGGCCTTGAAGCCGTCGAGGTCGAGGTAGCACAGGCCGAAGCGGGCGCCGTCGCCGCCTGGTTCGAGGGCCCGGTCGAGGCGCTCGAAGAACAGGGTGCGGTTGGGCAGGCCGGTGAGGGCGTCGTGCGTGGCCTCGTAGCGCAGCCGCTCGTGCAGCACACGGCGCTCGGTGATGTCCTCCAGGAGCGCGAGCTGGTACTGGGGCTCGCCCGCGGCGTCACGGAGCAGGGAGACCGTGAGATCGGCCCAGAGGACGCTGCCGTCGGTGCGGTAGTACGGCTTCTCGACGCGGTAGCGGTCGCGGTCGCCGCGGACCAGCTCCCGGTACAGGCCCCAGACTTCGGGTGAGTCGTCGGGGTGCACCATCTCACCGACGTTGCGGCCCCGCACATGGTGCTCCATGCTGCCGAACATCCGGGTGAGGGCTTCGTTGACGTCCGTGATGCGGCCCTTGACGTCGGCGATGCCGACGCCGATGGCCGCGCCCTCGAACACCGCGCGGAACCGGGCCTCGCTCGTGTGCAGGGCCCGCTCGGTCTCGGCCGCCGCGGCGAGCGCGGCGCGGGAGATCGCCTCCTGCTCGGCGAGGGTGCGCTCACGCAGGGCACGGGCGAAGCCCGCGGCCACGGCGTGCTGGAGGCGGGAGCAGCGGGCGCGGCTCTCCTCGGCGGGCATGGCGTCGTCGGGCGGGCAGTACAGCACCAGATAGGCGTCGATGACGTTGAGGATCAGCGGAAGGGCGTCGGGGTCGGTGCAGTGCGCCTGGACCATGGCGACGCCCACCTCGGCGGCGGGCCGGGGGTCGAAGGGCTGGGCGCGCAGCGTCTCGCTGAGCCGGCCCGCGAGCGGGACGAGGTGGTCCTCGAACTCGGCGCGCGTCATGGACGTCGTCGTGGCCGGGTAGACGGCCCGGCTCCAGATCGCCGCGAACCGCCGGAGACGGTCGTCCCTCACGGCGATGTCGCCGGACCCGGTCACGTCACCGGGCCTGCCCGCGTCGTGCGACCTGCCCGCGTCACCGGACCCGCTCGCGTCACCGGATGCCGTGGCGTCGCCGGGTGCGGCGACGCCGTGGGAACGCGCGGCACCCGCGCCTTTGCCCCGGATTCCCACCCCGCCCCCCTTCCCGCTTCCGTCGGGTTGCGCCCCGATGCCGCCCTCCCACGTCCCGCCCCCGCCGGACCTGCCCGTCTTACCGCCTGTTGCCCTGTCCATCGTCCTGTTCACGGCCTTATCCACGGCTATGTCCACGCCCTCGTCCAGAGCCGTCTTCCCGGCCCCGGTACGGACCTGCGTACCGCTTCTCCCCGCGCCGCCCCCGACCGGCGTTCTGACGCCCGGCGTCATGGTCACGGTCTGCGCCCCACTCCCGCGTAACCGGCGCAGTCGGGCGAGTCGTCGTCCGCGTCGGGCCGCCAGGCCGAGATGGGCACCAGGCCCGGCTCGACCATCTCGAACCCGTCGAAGAACCCCGCCACTTCCCCCTTCGAGCGCATCAGCAGCGGGGAGCCGACCCTGCGGTAGACACCCTGCACCTCTTCCCCCTCTTCCGGCTTCATCGGCCCCCCGTCGGTCGACGCGTGGGACAGGACCAGCAGACTGCCCGGCGCGAGCGCGTCACGCAGCTCGGCCACCGCCTTCCAGGGCTCGTCCCGGTCCTCCATGAAGTGGAGCACGGCGACGAGCAGCAACGCGACCGGCCGGCGCAGGTCCAGCAGCCGGGCCACCTCGTCGGCGGCCAGGATGTCATGCGGCGCCCGCAGATCGGCGGCGACGATATCGGTCCGCTCGTCCCCCGCCAGCACGGCCCGGCTGTGCGCGACGGCGACCGGGTCGTGGTCGACGTACACGACCCGTGCCTCGGGGGCCGCGGCCCGCGCTATCTCATGGACGTTGCCGAACGTCGGTATGCCGGAGCCGATGTCGAGGAACTGGGTCACGCCCTGGTCGACGGCGTACCGCACGGCGCGTCGCATGAAGGCCCGGTTGGCCTGCATGATCTTCGGCAGCCCCGGAAAAGCCTCGACGGCCCGTCGTCCGGCCTCACGGTCGACCTCGAAGTTGTGCGAGCCGCCCAGGTAGTAGTCGTAGATGCGGGACACGCTCGGCACGGACAGGTCGATGCCATGAGGGGCCCAGAGTGGACGCTCCATCAGTCGGTCTCTCCAGCTCATCGCAGGGGTCTTGAGCAGAGGCTACTGATCGTTCGTTCGAATGGAAGAAGCAAGCGGAAATCGGCGGTCCGCATTCGGCCACCGCTTTTCCGCACCCCCCGCGAGTGCGTCTTCGGGGGCCGTGCGAAACCACCCACACGCGTGACATGCGTCTCCCTCATCGGGTGTTCTCCACACGGCCCGCGGGCCCTCGGCATCACTTCTCGGTGCGTCGGTGTGCGTGATCCATCACGTTATGAACCACATCATCGATCACATCACCAAAATGATCATATGAAGGGGCGAGGTGACAGGCGTGCGGGGGTACCCCAAGGCCGGGCATCGACGGGGCGCCGCACCGACACCCCGGCCGGGGACACCCGTGGTCGGCCGCCCGGCCCGGGGGCTCGCCTGTGGTCGACCACCGTCCCGGCCGGGGACGCGCACCCGGGTGTCAGCCGCGCGGCTCCCGCCACATCGGCCACATAGACGGGCCGTCCGGCAGGTCGACGGTCCTGCCCGTGAAGACGAAGCCGTGGCGCTCGTACAGCGCCTTGCTCCGTGTGTTGCTCGCCTCCAGATACGCGGGCATGCCCTCCCGGTCGCAACGCTCGAGCACGGCCTCCAGGAGCGCGCTGCCCCGTCCCTCGCCCGTGCGGCCGGGGGCGGCGACGATGTTCGGCAGGTAGTAGTGCGACCGGTCCGTCGGGTGGGCGAGCGCCGTCAGTTCGCCCACGATCCGGGTGCGCTCGTTGCCCGGGTCCGCGGCCGCCAGCGCCTCGGTCATCTCGTCGTGGCCGTCGTCCTCACCACCACCGGAAGCACCGCCGGAGCCATCCCCGGCACCGTCACCGGCCGTCTCCCCCACCATCATCGGCAGCCACAGCGCGGCCGCCGAGTGGTCCTCCATCACATCGACCCAGCCGTCGCGCAGCGCCGCGTCCAGGAACACGCCGAAGAAGCGCGGATGGACGGCCCGCCGGTGCTCCTCGTCCGGGAAGACCCAGCCACTGACCGGGTCCGCCATGAACGCCTCGCCCAGCAGCCGGCTGATCTCCTCCCTCTCCTCCTTCCGGGCCCGACGGATTCCCGGCAAGACGCCCGGCAGGACAGTGGTGACCCGACTCATGGTTGCGTTCCCCTCCAGCACCGTAAGAATGAAGTGACGCCTGCGATACGGGTGGTGCCGTGATGCGCATGCGTCGCGACGATCGTACGGATGCCCGAATGCCGTCAGCGGCCAGATGGCCGTCCAGGAGGGGGGAACGCGGCAACTCGCCCTCAGCGAATGCCGAGTTCGGCCAGGGCCGCGAGCTGCCGTGACGCCGGGTGCGTCGGGAAGTAGAGGTAACAGACGCCGCCCGTACCGCTCCTGACCTGGCCCTGCGCGTTGTAGCGCTTGGTCCTCAGCCAGATGTTCTCGAACTGGCGGCGTGGGTAGACGCGTTGGACGGCCGCGTTCGACGGGCTCGCCGGATCGTTGGCGATCACGTCGCCCGCCTCGGTGAAGCCGACGACACACATCAGATGGCCCGCCGTGCCGTACCCCGCGCCGTCGAGCTCGGAGGCCAGGAAGGACTGGGAGGTGATCACGGGGATCCGCGCGCGGATCAGCTTCTCGACGTCGCGCAGCGACCGCAGCCGGGTGACCAGGCCCTGCATGTCGCGGTACGTGGCGGCGTACGCGGCGTTGAAGGGCCAGTTGCCGCACCCGGCGTACTGGTAGTCGTAGGTGAAGCGGGCCGCGTGGCAGACCTGCGGGTCCTCGTAGGCGGGGTTGACCCAGGCGAGGTCCTCGGCGGTGGGCTCGCGGCCCCAGTACTCGAGGACCATCTGCGAGGAGGTCGGGCTGCACCACGCCTCGCCGCCGTTGTCGTATTCGGGGTACTGCCCCTTGTGGATCTCCTGCGAGTAGCGCGGCACCGCCAGCGTCCGCCCCGCCCCCTCCCCCGGCCGCGAGGCGGGCACCGTGAAGCGGTCGGGGATGTCGGAGCCCATCGCGCCGAGCCGCCAGACCGTCGGCGTGAGATCGGTGCCCGGCCTGCGGTGGAGGGTGAGACGCAGCTCGTAGGAGACGAAGCGCAGTCCGCTCTCGGGCTTGTCGATGGCGAGGGTGTCGGTGGAGACGTTGCTCCTGCCGTCGCCCTGTCCGTCGACGGAGGTGCGCCGGATGTCGCCGGACGCGTCACCGGAGGTCCACCGGCCGAGGACGTACCAGGGGGTCGCCGTGCCGTCGGTGTAGGCGCCGCGCAGCTCGACCTGGAGCCAGGTGCCGGCGGGGGTGCGGGCGTTCCAGGAGGCGATCAGTTCGGTCGCGGGCGTGGGCAGGACGCGGACCGGTGCGGTCCATGTGGCGTACTCCCAGGTGGCCGTGGTGTGGGTGTGCGGGTCGGTGTACTCGAAGGTGCCGACGGGGCGGTCGATGACCACGCCGGGGCGGGTCCCCGACCGGACCCGGGTGCCCGCGGCCCGGCCGCGCCGCCAGTCGGCGAGGGTCGTCCAGGCGTGGTAGTCGACGGAGGGCGCCCCGGCCCTGGGGCCGTCCCCGGGGGCGGCCGCGAACGCGGGGGTGACGGCCGTGAGGGAGGACGCGGCCGCGACCGTCGCGGCCGCCGCGACCCCGAGGGCGGCGGCGAGCACACTGCGGCGCGGGGCGGGAGGGTCGAGAGAGGCGGGAAGGGTGGGTGAGTCGGGAGGGGTCGGGGGCTGACCGGCGGGCGTGGGTCTGCTGGGCTTCGGCGACATGCGCCAGTGATTCCCCGTGGGGCGCGTCCCCAATACCGCGAGCCGGTTCCGCTGTGCGCGAGCCGTGGCCGCGCTCCGATGCCCCCGAGCCGCCCTAGGGTGGTCCGGTGAACGATCCTCTTCGCCCCGGCCCGCCCACCCCGCCCGCGCTCGACGCCCTGGCGCGTCGGCTCCGGGCGCTGCCCCCGTCCGTCGGGCCGGTGCGGCTCGTCGCCGTGGACGGGCACGCGGGGTCGGGGAAGACGACCTTCAGCGGCCGGCTCGCGGCGGCGCTGGGCGGCGCCCCCGTACTCCATCTGGACGATCTCGCCACTCATGAGGAGCTCTTCGACTGGTCCGACCGGCTGGACGCATGGATTCTGGCTCCCCTCTCCCGTGGGGAGACCGCTCGCTACCGCACCTACGACTGGGTCGCGCGGCGGTTCGCGGGCGAGCGGGAGCTGGCCCCGGCGCCGGTGGTGATCGTCGAGGGGGTCGGGGCGGGGCGCCGGGCGCTGAGGCCGTATCTGGCGTGCCTGATGTGGATGGAGTTGACGGATGTGAGCTCCTGGGAGCGGGGTCAACTTCGCGACGGCCCCGGCATGTCCACATTCTGGGACGGCTGGAAGCGAGCGGAGCGCGAACATTTCACGGCCGACCCCACGCGCCCGTATGCGGAACTCCTGGTGCACCAGAGTCTGGAGGGGTACGAGGTGCTGCCGGGGCCCCATGGATCCCCTTGAGCTCCCCGGATCGTCACCGTCCGTGACCATCGGCGGTCGCCTTGCCCGACACCCCCGGCCGATCCCCGCCGAGTGCCTCAACTTCGCTTGACCGAGGGGGCGTACAGGACTTACGTTCTCAATGTGCGGCCCACGCAGGCCGCCTGCGGACGCGAGGCCCCCGGTTGTTCCCCCGTGATCGGGGGCTTCGTACCACCTCCACCCTGGCGATTTGGGCGCTTTGCGCCATCGTTCACTCACCACGCGTCACCCTGAGTGACCGCATTCCGGACCGCTTCCCGGCCCCGACCCCTGTCGGCCCTTCACCGCGGGATCGCTTTCACGCCGCGATCATGCCGCGATCGGCGGTGCGCCACCCTTCGGCCGATGCCGCCTGCGCAGGTACGATGCGAGTCGGTGCACCTATCGGCGGGTGCACTGGCACACTGGTCAACTCCCGTCCACAGCACAGCGGTTCGGAAAGGCGCGCCAGGTACTCGCCCGGCAGCACGCTACGGGGGAACGGTTTGTGGGGGACGTGATGGATTTCGGCATGCAGGGCCCACCCGCCCCGGCCGATCTCGCCTGGCTGCGCGCCGTCGACGCCTACACGATGGGCGCCTACGCGCAGGCCGAGGAGGAGTTCCGGGCCGCGGTCCACGCAGACCCGGGGATGGCCGACGCCTGGCTCGGCCTGCACGCGCTGCGCGCCGACACCACCACCGCGCTGCTGCGCATGTACCGCCACCGGGACCGGTTCGGCGAGCAGCGCGCCCGCCACCGGCGCACCCTCAACTCCTGGTACTGGCTCGGCTGGTGGGTCCAGCCCGTACTGGAGAGCGGCCGCGATCTGCTGCTCGCGCACGCCTCGCACTGGCTCGACGGCCGTCATGTGCCGGAGCTGGACCGGGCGCTGGCCGGCTGTCCGCCGGTCGAGGCGGATCCGCAGGTGCGCTTCCTGCACGCCTGCCGCGCCTATCTCGTCAAGGACTGGGAGCAGCTCGTACGGCACACCGAGCCGCTGCTGGGCGATCCGCTGCTGGGTATCGAGGCGGGGCTGTTCGGCGGCATGGCCCGGGTCCGGCTGGAGATGTTCGGCCAGGCGGAGCCGCTGTTGTCCGCCGCGCTGATGCGCTGCCGCAGCGAGCAGCCGCAGCGCAAGGAGCTGCGTTACTGGCTGGCCCGTGCCCACGAGGGGACCGGGCGCAGTGCCGCCGCCCTCCCCCTCTACCGGGCCGTGCACCGGGTGGACCCCTCCTTCATGGACACCTCGGCGCGGCTCACCGCCATCGCGGACGGGAACGGTCTGGACGACCACACCGACCTCGCCCCCATGCCGCTGGGGGGCTCGGGCCAGGACCCCGTCGATCCTCCCGGCGACCCCGATCTGCTGGCCGCCCCCGACACCCTCGACGGCCGGGACGTCCTGACCGGTACGGACCCGGAGCCCACCGGCACCGCGCCGGTCGACGCAGACGGCGTGCGCGAGAAGATCCGCATTCCGGCCCAGCCCACCACCCAGCCGCTGCCCGGCCGCTCCGACCCCGTCCTGCTGGCTAAGGCGCTGGCCGAGCTGGAGCGGATGGTGGGGCTGGAGCCGGTCAAGCGGCAGGTGCGGGCGCTCTCCGCGCAGCTGCACATGGCGCGGTTGCGCGCCGGTCAGGGGCTGCCCGTGCAGCCTCCCAAGCGTCATTTCGTCTTCTCCGGTCCCTCGGGCACCGGCAAGACCACGGTCGCCCGGATTCTCGGCCGGGTGTTCTACGCCCTCGGGCTGCTGGGCGGTGACCATCTGGTCGAGGCGCAGCGCGCCGACCTGGTCGGTGAGTTCCTCGGCCAGACCGCGGTCAAGGCCAATGAGCTGATCGACTCGGCGCTCGGCGGGGTGCTGTTCGTCGACGAGGCGTACAGCCTGTCCAACTCGGGCTACAGCAAGGGCGACGCGTACGGCGACGAGGCGTTGCAGGTGCTGCTCAAGCGCGCCGAGGACAACCGCGACCGGCTGGTGGTGATCCTGGCGGGTTACCCGGAGGGCATGGACCGGCTGCTGGCCGCCAATCCGGGGCTCGGTTCCCGCTTCACCACCCGGGTGGACTTCCCCAGCTATCGCCCGTTGGAGCTGACCCGCATCGGCGAGGTGCTGGCCGGGGAGAACGGCGACAAGTGGGACGAGGAGGCCCTGGAGGAGCTGCGCAGCATCAGCGGCCATGTGGTCGCCCAGGGGTGGATCGACGAGCTGGGCAACGGCCGCTTCCTGCGCACCCTGTACGAGAAGAGCTGCGCCTACCGGGATCTGCGGCTGTCGGGCTACGCGGGCACGCCGACCCGCGACGACCTGGCCACCTTGCGGCTGCCGGATCTGATGCAGGCGTACGGCGAGGTCCTGTCGGGCCGCGGGCCGATGACCCGCGACCCGCAGGACCCGCCCGCGTGAGGGCGGGCGGGGCGGGCACGGTCGCAGGTCGTGCCCGCCCCGCCTTCGCCTCAGCCGGCCATCGCGTCCCGCTCGGCGGGCACGGCGTCCCGCTCGGACATCTCCCGGGAGCTCTCCTCGAGCCGCTCCTCGGACCTCTCCTCGGGCAGCGCGGCGAGGGCTTCGGCCGGCATCGCGGCCGCCGCGCGGGGGCGGTTCAGCCGGGTGCCGGGCGGGGCCTCGGCCGGGCGCGGGGACGCCCTGCGGTGCGCGGGGTCCCGGACCTCGCCGACCAGCATCTCCAGCACGTCCTCCAGCGCGACCACGCCCAGCACCCGCCCGGAGGCGTCGGTGACGGCCGCGAGGTGCGAGGCGGCCCGGCGCATCACGGTCAGCGCGTCGTCCAGGGGCAACTCGGCCCGCAGGGTCTCGACACGCCGCCAGAGGTGCTGGGGCACGGCCCGCTCCCGGTCCTCCAGGTCCAGGACGTCCTTCACATGCAGATAGCCCATGAAGGCGCCGCCGGGCGCGCGGACCGGGAAGCGGGAGTAGCCGGTCCGTACGGTCAGCTCCTCGATCTGGCGGGGGGTGACCGTCGGGGCGACGGTGACCAGGGTGGCCGGGTCCAGGAGGACGTCGGTGACCGGGCGGCTGCCCAGTTCCAGGGCGTCCTCCAGGCGCTCCTGCTCGGCCGGTTCGAGGAGTCCGGCCTGGCGGGAGTCCTCGACCAGATGGGTGAGCTGCTCGCTGGTGAAGACCGCCTCCACCTCGTCCTTGGGCTCGACGCGGAAGAGCCGGAGCACCCCGTGCGCGCACGCGCCGAGGAGGGCGGTGACCGGCCGGCAGAGCCGGGCGAAGGTCACGAGCCCCGGGCCCAGCCACAGGGCCGCCCGGTCGGGCGCCGACATGGCCAGGTTCTTCGGCACCATCTCGCCGATCACCAGGTGCAGGAAGACCACCAGGGCCAGGGCGATGACGTAGCCCAGCGGGTGGATGAGCCCCTCGGGCAGTCCCACGGCGTGGAAGAGGGGCTCCAGCAGCTTCGCGACGGTCGGTTCGGCGACCGCGCCGAGCGTCAGCGAGCAGACGGTGATGCCGAACTGGGCCGCGGCCATCATCTGCGGCAGATTCTCGAGCCCGGTCAGAACCGTGCGGGCCCGGGCGGAGCCCTCGGCGGCACGGGGTTCGATCTGGCTGCGGCGTACGGAGACGAGCGCGAACTCGGCACCGACGAAGAAGCCGTTGGCCAGCACCAGCAGCACGGCGAAGAGGAGTTGCAGCACGCTCATCGCGATTCCCCCTGCGGTGCGGGCACCGCGCCGGTGCGCACGATCCGTACCCGCTCGGCGCGGTGGTGTCCGACCTGGCGCACCGAGAGCCGCCAGCCGGGCAGCTCGGCGGTGTCACCGGGGGCGGGGATGCGGCCCAGCAGATCGGCGACGAGGCCGGCGACGGTCTCGTACGGGCCGTCGGGAGCCTCCAGGCCGACGCGGCGCAGGGTGTCGACCCGGCAGCCGCCGTCGGCGTCCCACGCGGACCGGCCGTCCTCGCAGGGGACGGGAGCCAGTTCCGGAAGGTGGGCGTCCGCGTGGTCGTGCTCGTCACGGACCTCGCCGACCAGTTCCTCGACGATGTCCTCCAGGGTCACCACCCCGGCCGTGCCGCCGTATTCGTCGACGACGACGGCTATCGGCTGTTCGCTGCGCAGCTGCTCCAGCAGCGGCTGCACGGGCAGCGTCCCGGGGACCAGCATGGGGGCCACCGCGATCCGCCCGACCGGGGTGCGCAGCCGGTCGTGGCCGGGCACCGCGAGGGCGTCCTTGAGGTGGACCATGCCGACGACCTCGTCCAGGCGGTCCCGGTAGACCGGGAAGCGGGAGAGGCCGGTGGCGCGGGTGAGATTGAGGACGTCCTCGGCGGTCGCCGAGGACTGCAGGGCGCTGACCTTCACCCGGGGCGTCATGACGTGCTGCGCGGTCAGGTCGCCGAGGGAGAGGGTCCGCACGAACAGGTCGGCGGTGTCCTGCTCCAGGGCGCCGGCCCGGGCCGAGTGCCGGGCGAGCGAGACGAGTTCGCCGGGGGTGCGGGCGGAGGCCAGCTCGTCGGCGGGCTCCACCCCCATGGCGCGCACGAGCCGGTTGGCGACGGTGTTGAGGAGGGTGATCACGGGTCGGAAGAAGTGGGCGAAGGCGCTCTGCGGGCCGACGACGAAGCGCGCGACCTGCAGCGGTCTGGAAACCGCCCAGTTCTTGGGCACCAGCTCGCCGATGATCATCTGCACGGCGGAGGCCACCAGCATGCCGATCACGACGGCGACGCCGGGGGCGGCGCCGTGCGGCAGGCCCGTCGCGCCCAGCGGGCCGGTGAGCAGATGACCGAGGGCGGGCTCCGCGAGCATGCCGACCACCAAGGAGGTGATGGTGATGCCCAGTTGGGTGCCCGAGAGCTGGAAGGACAGCTCCCGCAGGGCCGCGACCACGGAATGGGCCCGGCGGTCGCCCTCGGCCGCGGCCCGTTCGGCCGCCGGCTTGTCGACGGTCACCAGGCCGAACTCGGCGGCGACGAAGAAGCCGTTCGCGAGGATGAGGAGCAGTGCTGCCGCGAGCAGCAGCAATGACACGGTGATACTCATGACGCCGCCTCGCGGTGGGGGGCGGCGCAGGTACTACAGGACGATCCGTCCATTGCCGGAGGGATTCACTCCTTGGTTCGCAGGTGCTCCCGCGCGTGCCGCGCGGGGAACGCGGCCGCTTCGGTGCGGGGCGGGGCAGGTCGTGCCCGTGGCACCAGAGTAATCAAGGAGTCCCCGGCGGGGGCGGGCAACCACCCTCAGGTCGCGGAGGTGCCGGTTCCGAATGTCTCGGCGAGCGACCGGAGGGCGCGGGCGTCGGCGATCGCCCGGTCCTTGGAGACGCCGGGCTGGATGCCCATGGCCGGCAGGCTGGTGCCGTCGGCGAGGTCGAGGTGGACCCAGGCGTCACCGGCGCGCAGATTGACCCGGACGATCTCCGCCCAGGCCAGCCGGCGCTTCGTCGTCAGGTTCACCACCGTCACCCCGTCGCGCGTGGCGACCACCTTGGGGCGGCTCAGCAGGGCGAGGACGCCGAAGACCAGCAGTCCGGTGCCGATGAAGGATGCCCGGTCCCCCGGGTTCAGGGCCGGCAGGGCCAGCGACATCACCGTGAGCACGGCGAGCAGGGCGGCGCCGATGCTGAGCAGCACGATCCGGGTGCGGGTCGGGCGGAAGGTGACCGGCAGGTCCGGCAGGCCGGTCGGGGGTACGGGGGAAGGCACGGCGTACGTTCTTTCGCGGTCGGGCCGGGCCGGCTCCGGTCGGCGCCGGCCCGTGCGCGGATCAGAGGCGGCAGGCGTGGATGCCGGTGGTGAGGATGGCGCGGGCACCCAGCTCGTACAGCTCGTCCATGATGCGCTGGGCATCGGTGGCCGGGACCATCGAGCGGACCGCGACCCAGCCCTCGTGGTGCAGCGGGGAGACGGTCGGCGACTCCAGGCCGGGGGTGAGGGCGACGGCACGCTCCACGTGCTCGACCCGGATGTCGTAGTCCATCATCACGTAGCGGCGGGCGACGAGGACGCCCTGCATACGGCGGAGGAACTGCTGCACCTTGGGGTCGTCGGCGGGGGCGCCGGCGCGCCGGATGACGACGGCCTCGGACTCCAGGATCGGCTCGCCGATGATTTCCAGCCCGGCGTTGCGCAGGGTGGTGCCGGTCTCGACGACATCGGCGATGATCTCGGCGACGCCGAGCTGGATGGCGGTCTCGACCGCGCCGTCGAGGTGCACGACGGAGGCGGCCACGCCGTTGTCGGCGAGGTGCTTGGTGACCAGGCCGGAGAAGGAGGTGGCGACGGTCATCCCGCCGAACTCGCTGACGTCCTTGGCCGTGCCCGGGCGGGTGGCGTAGCGGAACGTCGACCCGGCGAAGCCGAGCTGCATGATCTCCTCGGCCTGCGAGCCGGAGTCCAGCAGCAGGTCGCGGCCGGTGATGCCGATGTCGAGCTTGCCGGAGCCGACGTAGACGGCGATGTCGCGGGGGCGCAGGAAGAAGAACTCGACGTCGTTGGCCGCGTCGACCAGCACCAGTTCCCTGCGGTCCTTGCGCTGGCGGTAGCCGGCCTCATGGAGCATCGCCGACGCAGGCTCGGAGAGAGAACCCTTGTTGGGAACGGCGATGCGCAGCATGAGGTCGGTTTCCTTTGTGCGTGGGGAATGCGGGGACTTGCGGGGAACTGCTGGAACGTACAGGGGGTGCGGGCGGCCGCGGGGCTCGTCGGACGGGCGGGCGTCTACAGATGGGCGTAGACGTCGTCGAGCGAGATGCCCCGGGCGACCATCATCACCTGAACGTGGTAGAGGAGCTGGGAGATCTCCTCGGCCGTGGCGTCGGCGCCCTCGTACTCGGCGGCCATCCACACCTCGGCGGCCTCCTCGACGACCTTCTTGCCGATGGCATGGACGCCCTTGTCGACGAGTTCGGCGGTGCGGGAGGTGGCGGGGTCGCCGGAGGCGGCCTTCTGCTGGAGCTCGGTGAACAGCTCCTCGAACGTCTTCTTGGACATGGTGCTCCTACCCTACGGGGTCCGCTCCCGCTGTCAGTGCCAGGGCTCGGAGACCGAACGGAGGATCACCGCCGTGGCGACGGCCGCGGTGACCGCCTCGTGGCCCTTGTCCTCGTTCGAGCCCTCGATGCCTGCCCGGTCCAGGGCCTGCTCCTCGGTGTCGCAGGTCAGGACGCCGAAGCCGACGGGGACGCCGGTGTCGACGGAGACCTGGGCGAGGCCCTGGGTCACGCCCTGGCACACGTACTCGAAGTGCGGGGTGCCGCCGCGGATGACGACGCCGAGGGCGACGACCGCGTCGTAGCCGCGGCCGGCGAGGGCCTTGGCGACGACCGGCAGCTCCCAGCTGCCGGGGACGCGCAGCAGGGTCGGCTCGTCGATGCCGAGGTCGTGCAGGGCGCGCAGGGCGCCGTCGACGAGACCGTCCATCACCTTCTCGTGCCACTGCGCGGCGATCACGGCGACCCGCAGGTCCTGGCAGTTCTTCACACTCAGCTCGGGGGCGCCCTTGCCGCTCACGTCTGTCCTCGGTTTCCTGCTCGTGCCATGGGGCTGTTGTCGGCTGTGGGGGTTGTCAGGTCGTACGTCACGGGGTTTTCTGCGTAACGGGAGACGCACGGCGGATCACTGATTGCCGCAGGGGGACACCTCGTCGGTGTCCAGCCAGGGCAGGTCGTGGCCCATCCGGTCCCGCTTGGTGCGCAGATAGCGCAGGTTGTGCTCGCCCGCCTGGACGGGCATCGGCTCCCGGCCGGTGACCTTCAGGCCGTGCCGGACCAGGGCCGCGGTCTTCTCGGGGTTGTTGGTCATCAGCCGCAGCGAGCGCACCCCGAGGTCGGCGAGGATCCGCGCGCCGGCCGCGTAGTCACGGGCGTCGGCCGGGAGGCCGAGTTCGAGGTTGGCGTCGAGGGTGTCACGGCCGCCCTCCTGGAGCTCGTAGGCGCGCAGCTTGGACATCAGCCCGATGCCGCGTCCCTCGTGGCCGCGGAGGTAGAGGACGACGCCGCGTCCCTCGGCGGAGATCCGCTGCAGGGAGGCCTGCAGTTGGGGGCCGCAGTCGCAGCGCAGCGAGCCGAAGACATCACCGGTCAGGCACTCGGAGTGGACCCGGACCAGGACGTCCTCGCCGTCGCCGAGGTCGCCGGAGACCAGGGCGATGTGCTCGACGCCGTCGACGGTGGAGCGGTAGCCGAAGGCGCGGAAGTCGCCGAAGGCGGTGGGCAGCCGGGTCTCGGCCTCGCGCCGGACGGTGGGCTCGGCGGACCGGCGGTAGGCGATCAGGTCCTCGATGGAGATGATCGACAGGCCGTGCTTGCGGGCGAAGGGGATCAGCTCGGGCAGCCGCAGCATGGCGCCGTCCTCGCCGGCGATCTCCACGATGGCGGCGGCGGGGCGCAGCCCGGCGAGGCGGGCGAGGTCGACGCCGGCCTCGGTGTGGCCGTTGCGGACGAGGACGCCGCCGGGCTTGGCGCGCAGCGGGAAGACATGGCCGGGGCGGACGAAGTCGCCGGGGGTGGTGGCGGGGTCGGCCAGCAGGCGGATGGTGGTGGCGCGGTCGGCGGCGGAGATGCCGGTGCTGACGCCGTGGTCGCGGGAGGCGTCGACGGAGACGGTGAAGGCCGTGCGCATCGACTCGGTGTTGTCCCGCACCATCTGCGGCAGGTCGAGCCGGTCGATGTCGGGCTGCTCCAGGGGGACGCAGATCAGGCCCCGGCACTCGGACATCATGAAGGCGATGGTCTCGGTGGTGACCTTCTCGGCGGCGACGACGAGATCGCCCTCGTTCTCCCGGTTCTCGTCGTCCACGACGACGACGGGGCGGCCGGCCGCGATGTCGGCGATGGCGCGCTCGACGGGATCGAGGGTGAGGTCCTCGGCCGTGAACCAGCTCTCCAGGACGGTCATGCTGCCACTCCTTCCAGTGCGGGCTTGACGCTCGTGCGCGAGCGCAGCCACCAATCGCGCATGCCCCACAGGACGAGGGCGAGATAGACGACGTAGACGAGGCCGGAGAAGGCGAGGCCGCTGTCGAAGGCGAGCGGGACGCCGACGAGGTCGACGAGCAGCCACGCGAACCAGAACTCCACCAGCCCGCGGGCCTGGGCGACCATCGCGGCGAGGGTGCCGACGAAGATGTACGCGTCCGGCCAGGGGTTCCAGGACAGTTCGGGCACGGCGGTGAAGAGGCCGCCCACGGCCAGGGTGCCGACGGCGGTGCCGGCGAGCAGCAGGACGCGCTCGCGCCAGGTGGCGAAGCGGATCGCGATGGATCCGTCCTGGGCGCGCTGCCGGCCGCGGTGCCACTGCCGCCAGCCCCACAGGGCGACGCCGATGACGAGGAGCTGCTTGCCGATGCCGCCGCTGAGCTGCGCGGAGGCGTAGGCGGCGACGAGGATCACGCCGGAGAGGAACTGGGCGGGCCAGGTCCATATGGAGCGCCGCCAGCCGAGGGCGAGGGCGGCGAGTCCGATGGTGTTGCCGATCATGTCGGACCAGATGACGCGCTGGCCGAAGACCTCGAAGGCCTGGCCGTTCAGCCAGTCGAGGGCGCTCATGCGACCGGCTCCCCGGGGGTGCGGTCCGCGGTGCCGAGGAGGCGCTCGACGTACTTGGCGAGGACGTCCACCTCGAGGTTGACCGGCTCCCCGACGCCCTTGGCGCCGAGGGTGGTCAGCTCGAGCGTGGTGGGGATGAGGCTGACGGTGAAGAAGTCGGCGCCCGCCTGAACGACGGTCAGGCTGATGCCGTCGACGGTGATGGAGCCCTTGTCCACGACGTAGCGGCTCAGCTCGGCGGGCAGGGCGATCTTCACGATCTCCCAGTGCTCGCCGGGCTGTCGCTCGACGATGGTGCCGGTGCCGTCGACGTGGCCCTGGACGAGGTGACCGCCGAGGCGGCCGCCGAGCGCCATGGGGCGTTCGAGGTTGACGCGGGAGCCGGCGCCGAGGGCGCCGAGGCTGGAGCGCTTCAGGGTCTCCGCCATGACATCGGCCGTGAACGCGCCGTCGGCGGTGTCCACGACGGTGAGGCAGACGCCGTTGACGGCGATCGAGTCGCCGTGCTTGGCGTCCTCGGTGACGAGGGGTCCGCGCAGCGTGAACCGGGAGGAGTCGCCGAGGTTCTCGACGGCGACGACCTCACCCAGTTCTTCGACGATTCCGGTGAACACGTCAGTTCCCTTCGGGGGTGGTGGCGGGGACGGAGACAAGAGGGGGGACGAGCGGGGTGGCGGTGATCCGCAGATCGGGGCCGAGCCGGGCGACGTCGGTGATGTCGAGGCGGGACGCGCGCGCGATCGTGCCGATCCCGGCGTCGCCGAGGACGGCCGGTCCGGCGCCGAGGAGGGCGGGGGCGAGATAGCCGACGACCCGGTCGACGACGCCCGCGGCGAGGAACGCCCCGGCGAGGGTGGCGCCGCCCTCCAGCAGGACCGAGCGCACCTCACGGGCGTACAGCTCGGCGAGCAGGGCGGGGACGTCGAGACCGGCCTTGGCCCGTGGCAGGCGCACGGTGTCGACGCCCGGCAGGTGGCGGGTGTCGGCGTCCTCGGCGACGGCCACGAGCGTGGGTGCCGCCGCGTCCAGGACCCGGGCCGTGGGCCGGATCGTGGCGTGGGTGTCCATGACGACGCGCAGCGGCTGGCTCGCGCCGTCGATCCCGCGCACCGCGAGGTGCGGGTTGTCGGCGCGCAGGGTGCCGGAGCCGACCACGACGGCGTCGGCCTCGGCGCGCAGCCGGTGGACGTCGGCGCGGGACTCGGCGGAGGTGATCCAGCGGCTGGTGCCGTCGGCGGCGGCGCTGCGGCCGTCGAGGGTGGCGGCGTACTTCCACAGCACGAACGGGCGGTGGCGCAGGACGGCGGTGAGCCAGGCGGTGTTGCCGGCCGCGGCCTCGTCGGCGAGGAGGCCGCCCGCGGTGTCGACGCCGGCGGCCTCGAGGGTCGCGGCACCGCCGGTGGCGGTGGGGTTCGGGTCGGCGACGGCGTAGACGACGCGTCGGATGCCCGCGTCGATGAGCGCCTGGGCGCAGGGGCCCGTGCGGCCGGTGTGGTTGCAGGGTTCGAGGGTGACGACGGCGGTGGCACCGCGGACGTCGTGGCCGGATTCGGCGGCGTCGCGCAGGGCCTCGACCTCGGCGTGCGGACCGCCGGCGCGGTGGTGCCAGCCCTCGCCGAGCGTGCGGCCCGTGGCGTCGAGGACGACGCAGCCGACGACGGGGTTGGGGCTGGTGGAGCCAAGGCCGCGGGCGGCGAGCGCGATGGCGCGGCGCATCGCTTCGGCTTCGGTCACGGTGCCCACCGGGGTCCTCCTGCCTCTTCGGGCACGGACTCCGGGGCTGTCGTACGGGACGACGAAGAGCGGGTACGCCGCAACGGGGAGATACACCGAAGGTCAGGACGGGGCCGTCGTCCACGAGGGGACGGACCACCTGCGACGGTGTGCCGATGCGTGCCCGCCGCGCACTGCCTCCCATCCGGACTTTAACCGTCGGTCCAGGAATTTCACCTGGTCAACCGGCCGCTGGCTGCGGACGGGTCGCGGACTGTAACCGCCGGTTCGGACTTTCACCGACCCCGGAGTGCGCTGCGTAAAAAACTTTCGACCTTATGGTACATGGCGTCTGACCTGCGGGTTTGATCATTCCGCAGCTCCGACGACTCCGAGCGTACGCCGCCGGGCGCCGCGATGTCCACGGGGATTTGACACGGCGCCCCGGAGCTGGACCTCGACTGGACGGGGGCTGGACGGGATCCGGACCAGGGCTCGACGGCCGTTCGACCGGCCCTGGAGCACCTCGCGGCGGCGGTCCCGGGCAGGTGGCCGGATTCCGCTTCTTGCCCGCCGTTCAGGACTTGGTTCAGACCTATTGACGCACTGGTCTAGTCCTCTTAACCTCTCCCACACCTCCGAGGAGACGGCCCGCCGGTCTGCGCAGACCACGGGCCACAGCACGTCGCACCCCCCACGCACCGCTCAGCCGAGCCCCCCACTGGAGGAAACCGATCGTGTTGTTCCGCAAGAGATCCGGCAGAAGACCCCGCACGTCAGCCCTTCCGGCCCGGACCCGCGTCACCCTCGCCACGGCCGGCGCCGCCGTCACCGGACTGCTGCTGGGCACCCTCACGGCGACCGCCTCGCACGCCGAGGACCAGGCCGCCTGCCGCCCCGACGGCCTCTACGCCACCCCGGGCGTGAACGTCCCGTACTGCTCGGTCTACGACTCCGCCGGCCGCGAGAAGATGGGCGCCGACCACCAGCGCCGCGTCATCGGCTACTTCACCGGCTGGCGCACCGGCAAGGACGGCACCCCCGCGTATCTGGCCTCCGACATCCCGTGGGACAAGGTCACCCACATCAACTACGCCTTCGCGCACGTCGACGGCGGCAACAAGATCTCCGTCGGCGCCGACAGCGCCGCCAACCCCGCCACCGGGATGACCTGGCCGGGGGTGGCGGGCGCCGAAATGGACCCGGCCCTCCCCTACCGGGGCCACTTCAATCTGCTGAGCAAATTCAAGAAGCAGCACCCGAACGTCCGGACCCTCATTTCGGTGGGCGGCTGGGCGGAGACCGGCGGCTACATCGACGAGAACGGGAAGCGCGTCGACGCCGGTGGCTTCTACCGCACCGCGACGAACGCGGACGGCTCGGTCAACCAGGCCGGGATCGACACCTTCGCGGATTCCGCCGTCGCCTTCGTCAAGAAATACGGATTCAACGGCGTCGACATCGACTACGAATACCCGACGTCCATGAAGGACGCCGGGAACCCCAAGGACTGGACCCTCGCCAACGCCCGGCGGGGCGGTCTCAACAAGGGCTACGCGGCGCTGATGAAGACGCTCCGGGAAAAGCTCGACCGGGCCGGCGCGGCGGACGGGAAGCACTATCTGCTGTCCGTCGCCGCACCGTCCTCCGCGTATCTGCTGCGTGGCATGGAGACGTACCAGACGACGAAGTACCTGGATTACGTCAATGTGATGTCGTACGACCTGCACGGCGCCTGGAACGAATTCGTCGGGCCGAACGCCGCGCTGTACGACGACGGCAAGGACGCGGAACTCGCCAAGTGGGGCGTCTACTCCGCGGCACAGTACGGCGGCACCGGATATCTGAACGGCGACTGGGCGTACCACTACTTCCGGGGCGCCCTGCCACCCGGGCGGGTCAATCTCGGTCTGCCCTATTACACCCGCGGCTGGAAGAACGTCACCGGCGGTACGAACGGCCTGTGGGGCACCGCGAAGGCCACCTCCTGTCCCGCCGGATCCGGCCTGACCAGCTGTGGTGACGGCGCGGTCGGCATCGACAACCTCTGGCACGACAAGGACGACGACGGCAAGGAGTCCCCGGCCGGTTCGAACCCGATGTGGCACGCGAAGAACCTGGAGAAGGGCGTCGTCGGGGACTACGCCGGAAAGTACGGCTTTCCGGCCGGCACCAAGCTCACCGGCAACTACAACCGCCACTACGACACCACGCTGACCGCCCCCTGGCTCTGGAACGCCGAGAAGAAGGTCTTCCTCTCCACCGAGGACGAGCAGTCGGTCAAGGCCAAGGCCCAGTACGTGGTCGACAAGGGGCTCGGCGGCACGATGATCTGGGAGCTCGCGGGCGACTACGACTGGAACGCCGCCAAGGGACAGTACGAGGTGGGCGACACCCTCACCACCGCGCTGTACGACGCCTTCAAGTCCGCCCCCGGCTACGGCGACCGACGGGCCACCACCCCGCTGCCGACGGAGGCGCTCGACCTGGACGTGAGCCTGACGAACTTCCCGCTCGGCGACTCCAACTACCCGATCAACCCGAAGATCCGCATCACCAACCGCACCAAGGCCACCGTCCCCGGCGGCTCGGAGTTCCAGTTCGACTACGGCACCTCCGCACCGGGCAACGCCAAGGACCAGTCGGGCTGGGGCCTGAAGGTCGTCCGCAGCGACCACACCGCCGCGAACAACATCGGCGGCCTCAAGGGCGACTACCACCGGGTCTCGGTGAAACTGCCGGACCGTCAGCCGCTCGCACCGGGGGCCTCTGCGGACCTCGACTTCGTCTACTACCTCCCGGCCGCCACCCCCTCGAACTGGACCGTGAGCTTCGGCGGGAAGACCTACGCCCTCGCCGGTGACCTGGCACGCGGCACCACCGTCGTCGACCCGGGCGGCCCCACCCCGACCCCGACCGCCACCCCGACGGCTTCCCCCACACCGACGCCCACCCCGACGCCCACCGCCACCCCGACCGGCGGCGCCTGCGCGGCACCGTCCTGGAACAGCGCGAACGCCTACAACGGAGGCGCCACCGTCTCCTGGAAGGGCCACTCCTGGAAGGCCAAATGGTGGACGCGGGGCGAAGAGCCCGGCACCACCGGCGAATGGGGGGTGTGGCAGGACCTCGGCGGCTGCTGAGGAATCCACCGGTCCCCCACCGGCCGGCCCCGGGGCGTCCTCCCGCCCGTTCCCCGGGGCCGGCCCCTGACAACCGGTCGCGCACACGGGGTCGACCCGCACGGGCCCGTCGGGAAGGATGCGGAGCGATGACCACCACACAGAGCCGTCCGGACCCCCGGGTGCGCCGCGCGCGGATCGCCGTGGCCACGGTCTTCGCCGTGCACGGCGCCGTCACCGGCAATTTCGCCGCCCGCGTCCCGTGGGTCCAGGAGCACGCGGGCATCAGCGCCGGGCAGCTGGGGATCGCGCTGGCCTTCCCCGCGATCGGCGCCTCGGTCGCGATGCCGCTCGCGGGCCGGATCAGCCGTCGTTTCGGCTCGCGGGCCGCGCTGCGCGGTCTGCTGGTCCTGTGGTGCGCCGCCCTCGTGCCGCCCGCCATCGCCCCCGGTCTGCTGACCCTGTGCGGGGCGCTGGCGGTGTACGGCGCGACGGCCGGGATGGCGGACGTCGCCATGAACGCGCTCGGGGTGCAGACCGAGGACCGTCTGGGCCGCTCGATCATGTCCTCGCTGCACGGGATGTGGAGCGTCGGCGGTCTTGTCGGGTCGGCGGTGGGTGCCGTCGCCGCGCACGCCGGCATCGACGCCCGGATCCAGTTCGCCCTCGCCGCGACCGCCCTGGCCGTCCTCGGCTCGGCCGCCTGCCGCTGGGTCCTCGATCTGCGCACGCCCCCGGAGGCACGGCCGACGACACAGCCGGGCGGGGGACGGCGGCAGGCTCTGCTGCCACCGCGCTCCGCGCTGCTGATCGGCGCGGTCGGGTTCTGCGCGGTCTTCGCCGAGGGGGCGAGCCTGGACTGGTCGGCGGTCTATCTCCGGGAGGCCGTCGGCTCCGGGCCGGGCCTCGCGGCCGCGTGCACCACGGCGTTCTCGTGCACGATGGCGGCGGCCCGGTTCGCCGGTGACGCGGCGGTACGGCGCTTCGGGCCGGTGCGTACCGTGCGGGTGGGCGGGCTGGCCGCGACCGCCGGCGGGGTACTGGTGGTCACCGCGGCCGGCCCGGTGCCCGCCATCGCCGGTTTCGGTCTCATCGGGCTCGGCATCGCCGTCGTCGTCCCGCTGGCCTTCGCCGCGGCCGGCCGCAGCGGCTCGGACCCCAGCCGGGCGATCGCCACCGTCGCGACGGTCACGTACACCTCGGGCCTGATCGCCCCGGCGGCCATCGGGCAGATCGCCGACGCCACGTCGCTGATGGTCTCGTTCACCGTGGTGACCGTCCTGACCGCGGGGCTGGTGGCCGGGGCGGGCGTCCTGCGGGCTCCGGCCCGTGAGGCGAGCGCGCACCGCGCGGCCTCCGCCACGAAGACCTGACGCACCCTCCCCCGGTACCCGGACACGACTCCGCGGGCCGTACGGCGGGCCCACGAGGGGCCCGGCGTACGGCCCGCGGTGCGGACCGTCGTGTGCCGGCTGTCAGAGGCTGATGATCAGCAGGTTCTGGTCCTTGCCGTGGTGGCCGTAGCCGCCGTGGTTCTTCCCGTGGTGGCCGTAGTCACCGTTGTGGTGCCCGTTGTCGTGGCCGTTGTAGTGCCCGTTGTGGTGGCCGTTGTGGTGCCCGTTGTCGTGCCCGTTGTGGTGGCCCCACTTGTGGTCGCGGTCGCAGTCGCGGCCGTTGCGCCCGTTGTGGTCACCGTTGTGGTGCCCGTTGTGGTTGCCCCACTTGTGGTCGCGGTCGCGGCCGTTGTGGTCACGCCCGTTGTCGCGGCCGTTGTGGTCGCGGCCGTTGTCCCACTTGTGGTCGCGGCCGTTGTGGTCGCCCTTGTGGTGGCCGTTGTCGCCGTTGTGGTGGCCCCACTTGCCGTTGTGGTCGCCGTTGTGGCCGTTGTGGTGGCCCCACTTGTGGTCGCCGTTGTGGTGGCCCCACTTGCCGTGGTGTCCGCCGTTGTGGTGGCCGTTGTGGTCGCCGTTGTGGCCGTGGCCCCAGCCACCGCCCCAGCCGCCCCAGCCACCCAGCCAGGCCCAGAGGCCGCTGTTGTGGCCGTTGTAGTGACCGCCGAAGTGGCCGCCCCAGCCGTTGTGGCCGCCCCAGCCGTTGTGACCGCCGTTGTGGCCGCCCCAGCCGTTGTGGTGGCCGCCGTTGTGATGGCCGTTGTCGTGGCCGTTGTGGTGGCCGCCGCCGTTGTGGTGGCCGTTGTGGTGACCGCCGCCGCAGCGACGGTGGCAGTCACCGTCCCGGTCGTGGCCGTTACGGTCGTCGTCGTCGTGACCCCACGCCGCGGCGGGGGCCTGCGGTGCGGCCTGAGCCACCCCCGACATCGGCACGATAGTGGCCGCGGCGACGATCGCGGCGGCCGCGGTGCGGCCGACGAGCTTACGCATGTATGTCTCCCGGTCTTGCAGGAATCGGACACTGGGACGCATACCTCGCACAACCCGGGCGCTAGCGGATGTATCGGGTCATACAGTCGTACGGGGGGCGAATTGGGCCGGTCGTCGCAACGCGCTGCGCCAACCGGGCGCCGACGACGGCGGGGAGCACCGGGCACCCCCGCTTAGCATGGTCCGGATCCATTTCAAGAACACAGGGAGTAACCATGGGCCTCGGCGTGCGCTGGACTCTGCACGGCGACGGGCGCACCCCGGCCCCCGGAGCCGTCGTCAGGCCCGACGAACGGCTCTCGTGGCCCCGCACCGCGGGCCTCGGCGCGCAACACGTCGTGGCGATGTTCGGGGCTTCTTTCGTCGCTCCCGTACTGATGGGTCTCGACCCGAATCTCGCGATCATGATGTCGGGCGTCGCCACGATCATCTTCCTGCTGGCGACCCGCGGCCGGGTGCCCAGCTATCTGGGCTGCAGCCTCTCCTTCGTCGGTGTCGCGGCCATCATCCGGGCGCAGGGCGGCGGCAGCGCGGCCGTCACCGGCGCGATCCTGGTGGTCGGCGCGGCGCTGTTCCTGAGCGGACTCGCGGTGAAGAAGTTCGGCGCGCGGATCATCCACGCGGCGATGCCACCGGTGGTGACCGGTGCCGTGGTGATGCTGATCGGATTCAACCTCGCGCCGGTCACGGCGAGCACGTACTGGCCGCAGGACCAGTGGACGGCGCTGCTCACCATGCTCTTCACCGGTCTGGCCGTGGTGTGCCTGCGCGGCTTCTGGTCGCGCGTCGCGATCTTCCTCGGGCTGCTCTTCGGCTATGCCCTCTCCTGGATCCTCGACCGGATCTTCGGAAAGATCCACTCGGTGCACGGCGGCCCGGAGGCCGTCGACCACTGGCGGCTCGACCTCTCGGGTGTCTCCACGGCGGACTGGATCGGCCTGCCGTCGCTGCACGCCCCGAGCTTCGGCTGGTCCGCCATCCTGGTGGCCCTGCCCGTCGTCATCGCCCTCATCGCGGAGAACGCCGGTCACGTCAAGGCGGTCGGCGAGATGACCGGCGATCCGCTGGACGACCAGTTGGGCACCGCTATCGCCGCGGACGGCGCGGCGACGATGCTCTCCACGGCGGTCGGCGGCCCGGCCAACACCACCTACTCCGAGAACATCGGCGTCATGGCGGCCACCCGCGTCTATTCCACCGCCGCCTACTGGGCCGCGGCCGGTTTCGCGCTGCTGTTCGGGCTGTGCCCGAAGTTCGGCGCGGTCGTCGCGGCCGTGCCGGGCGGTGTGCTGGGCGGTATCACCGTCATCCTGTACGGCATGATCGGTCTGCTCGGCGCGCAGATCTGGGTGCACAACAAGGTGGACCTGCGCAATCCGCTGAATCTGGTGCCCGTCGCGGCGGGCGTCATCATCGGCGTCGGCGGAGTGAGCCTGAAGATCAGCGACAACTTCGAGCTGAGCGGTATCGCGCTCGGCACGATCGTCGTCATCACCGGCTACCACGTGCTGCGCGCCCTGGCACCGGCCCATCTCAAGCAGCAGGAGCCGTTGCTGGATTCCGGCACGAGCGGCTACGACAGCACCACCGGCGAGGGGCCTGCGGGCCGCGAGGGCTGACGCCGCCCCCGGCCGCCCGGCGGGCGCCGTTCATCCGTTCCGGTGCACCGCCGTCCGCGTTCCCCTACGTTCCGTACGCGCCTGTCACTCTGTGCGCATGACGACGACGCGGGCACAGTCGCACGTGCCCACCGGGATCGACGGCGTGCTGGCGCGGATGCGGGAGCTTCAGGCGGCGCTGCCCCCGGGTGACGGGGTGGCCGTCTTCAACCGGGTGTATCTGTCGGTCACCGAGGAGATCGGCCGGCGCGTGAGCGCGGGGGCGTTCGGGAACGCGGTGGCGGCGGCGGAGCTGGACGTCCGCTTCGCCGGGCGGTATCTCGCGGCGGTGGACCGCTGTTCCTCGGGCCGGCGGCCGCCCGCCTGCTGGCGGCCGCTGTTCCAGATGCGCGGCCACCCGGCGGTACGCCCGCTGCAGTTCGCGCTGGCGGGTATCAATGCCCACATCGGGCACGACCTGGCACTCGCCCTCGCCGACACCTGCCGGATCCTGGGCGTCGAACCCCGCGCGCTGGAGGGCGACTTCGACCGGATCGGCGAACTGCTCGTCGCCCTGGAGGAGCGGATCCGTGAGGAGCTGATGCCCGGCCCGGATCTGCTGGATGTCGCCGATCCGCTGACGCATCTGGTGGGCTCGTGGAGCCTGGAGGCGGCGCGGGACGCGGCGTGGGCGTCGTTCCGCGCGCTGTGGGCGGTGCGCGGACTGCCCGATCTGGTGGCGGAGTTCACCGACCGCGTGGACGCGAGCGTCGGCCTCGTGGGGCGTTGCCTGCTCACCCCGCTGGGCTGACGGGGAAAGGCCGAGGGCCCTGGAACCGGGGTGGTTCCAGGGCCCTTCAGCATTCTCGGTTCACCGGATTCAGTCCTCCGGCAGTTCCACCGGCGCGATCTCGTCGTAGACGTCACCGGGGCCGGGGTTCGTGGCGTCCGTGGCGCCGCCGAAGAGGTTCATCACACCCCACACCGCGTTGAGCGCGGTCTGCACCGCGCCCTCGGCCCAGCCGGCCGTCCAGGAGATGTCGTCGCCCGCGAGGAACAGACCGCGCTTGTCCTCGGGGAGGCGGTCCTGCATGAAGTGGGTGAACAGACGCCGCTGGTAGCGGTAGTGGCCCGGCAGGTTGGCCTTGAACGCGCCCATGAAGTAGGGCTCGTTCTCCCAGGAGACGGTGACCGGGTTGCCGATGATGTGACGGCGGATGTCGACCTTGGGGTAGATCTCGCCGAGCGACTTGAGCATGACCTCCATGCGCTCGTTCGCCGAGAGCGGCAGCCACTTGAGGCTGTCGTCGCACCAGGTGTACGACAGGCAGATGACGGCCGGCTTGTCCGGGCCGTCGTCCAGCAGGTACGTGCCGCGGGTCATCCGGTCGGTGAGCGTCATCGACATGACGTCACGGCCGGTCTCCTCGTCCTTGTCCAGCCAGAACGGCCGGTCGACGGGCACGAAGAGCTTGGAGGACTCCATGTAGTGGGTGCGCTCCATCGCCGTCCAGTGGTCGATGGGGAAGAGCGAGTCGTCGCACTCGATCTTCGACAGCAGCATCCAGGACTGCGCGGTGAAGACGGCGGCGCGGTAGGTGCTGATGTCACCGGTCGCGTCGGTGACCGTGATGCGGTTGCCGGCCGTGCGGTGCATCCGGGTCACGGCGGGACGGGGCTCGCCGTTGTGCAGCGAGGACAGCGAGGTGCCCTGCGCCCAGTGGACGATCTTCTCGGGCTCGCGCTCCCACAGGCGCAGCGGCAGCTGCTGCGAGCCGCCGACGATGCCGCGGTGGTGGTCGTCGGCCTCGGTGTAGACGACGCGCAGGATCTCCAGGATGGAGTTGGGGAAGTCGGTGTCCCAGCCGCCGGTGCCGAAGCCGACCTGGCCGAAGATCTCGCGGTGCTTGAAGGACTTGAAGGCCTCGGACTCACAGAGGAAGCCGTAGAAGGTCTGGTTGTCGAGCTTCTCGACGAGCTTCGCCCAGATCTCCCGGATGCGCGGCACATCGCGCTCGCGCATGGCCTGGTTCATGTCGGAGAAGTCCGCGCCCTCCTCCAGGCAGGCGTTCCACGCGTTCATCACGTCGCGGTAGACCTGCGGAAGGTCGTCGACGGTGACGGCGTAGTGGGACTCGCCCTTGAGGTCGACGACCGTGGAGGGGGTCTCCGGCGCGAGCGGGTTGGGGAACGGCTTGGTCTCCAGCCCGACGAGGTCGATGTAGTGCTGGAAGGCGGTGGAGGACGGCGGGAAGCGCATGGCGCCCATCTCCGCGGTCAGCGGCCCGCTGTCGCCCTCGGCGTCACAGCCCTCGAAACCGACCGTCCGCAGCCGCCCGCCGATCTGGTCCGCCTCGTAGACGACGGGCTTGAGGCCCATCTTCATCAGCTCGTACGCGGCGATGATGCCGGACAGCCCGCCGCCGATGACGGCGACCTCGCTGCCGTGCTCGGTCGCCGGTATCTGGCCGAGGCCCGCCGGGTGGGCGAGGTAGTCGTCGTAGGCGTACGGGAAGTCCGGGCCGAACATGGTGATCGGCGGCGAGGCCTGGGCCTCGTGCTGCTCGTCGTGGACGGCGGTGGGCACCGTGGACGTCATCGGCGGGACTCCTACTGGCAGGGGGTGCGGAAGGGCTGGGGAAGAGCGGGGGGGTGCTGAGGTGACGGACCCGGGCCGGATCAGGTCAGGTGAGCCGTCCGTACAGCTCGGGGCGGCGGTCGCTCAGATAGGTGTTCTCCGCGCGGGAGGCCTTGAGCAGTGCGGGGTCGACGTCGGCCACGATCAGGTCCTCGTCGGCCCCCGCCCGTGCCCGTACCGTCCCGTCGGGGGCGGCGAGGCAGCTGAGACCGGCGAAGGAGAAGTCGCCCTCGATGCCGCAGCGGTTGGCGTAGGCGATGTAGAGCTGGCTCTCCCAGGCGCGGGCCGGGACGATCGTCTGGGGGACGATCTCGTACGGGCGCATCAGCGCGGTCGGGGTGAGCAGCAGCTCGGTGCCCGCCAGCGCGTGGGCCCGGACGGGCTCGGGGAACTCGACGTCGTAGCAGATCAGCAGGCCGAGTCGGAGTCCGGCGAAGTCGGCCTGGACGACGGGCTCGTCGCCGGGCCGGAAGAAGGTGGTCTCGAAGTCACCGAAGAGATGCGTCTTGCGGTAGTTGGCGAGGCGCTCGCCGTCCGGCCCGATGAGCTGGAGGGAGTTGAAGATCACCGCCGGGTCGGTGCCGTCGCGCTCGGGGTAGCCGTAGCCGATGGCCAGGCCGTGCTCGGTGGCGATGCGCGCGACGGCGCGGGCGCCGGGGCCGTCGGCGGGCTCGGCGAGGTCCCGCACGGCGTCACCGAGGGCGTAGCCGGTGAGGTACAGCTCGTTGGTGAGCAGCAGCCGGGCGCCGGCGGCCGTGGCGCGGCGGGCGGCGCCGGCCAGGGCGGCGAGGCTGTCGGCGGTGGAGGTGGGAACGCCGCTGGGGCCTTGGTACAGCGCGATACGCAGCGGCGTCATGCGTCCTCTTCAACCGATGGGGGCGGATGTGGCTGAGCTACAGCCATGCCGGACGGGTGTTCGTCAGACATTCATCAAGACGCTCTGACGGTACGGGTCGCTCTCTCGACCGGACAAGGCGCGACCGTTGCGCACCGATGGACGATTCGTTGCGCATTGACCGCCCTTGGCGCCGATTCGTTGCGTGGGCCGGCCGGAGGATGATCGACAACTCGCCGGGGTGACTCACCGGTAGCTTTCGGCCTCGGGGGGTGAGGTTCCTAGGAGGCGTCGGAGTCGGCAGCCAGGCCGAAGGCCGACACCGCGTCGCGCACCAGCCCGCGCAGCCACCGGTGACCGCCGTCCGCCTCGTGCCGCGGGTGCCAGGCCATGCAGATCTCCAGCGGCGGCAGCTCCAGCGGGATCTCGAAGGTCTCAAGGCCCAGGGCGGCCGCGGCCGGTGCGCCGAGCCGCTCGGAGACGATCCCCACGGCGTCGGTGCCGGTGAGGACGTGCAGCGCCGCACCGAAGGTGGGCACGGTGCCGAGGACGCGGCGGCGCAGCCCGTGGGCGGCGAGGGCGTCGTCGATCGGACCGGAGCGCCTGCCGCGCCGGGAGTCCAGCAGGTGGCTCGCGGCGGCGAAGCGGCGCGGGGTCACGGTCCCTTCCAGCAGCGGGTGGCCGGGGCGGGCGACGCCGACCATCCGGTCCTGGAGCAGCGGCTCGACGCGGACCTCCGGTTCGTCGCGGTCGACGACGCCGATCTCCAGGTCGATGACGCCCTCGCGCAGGGGTGCCACGCCGGTGGGGCCCTCGGCGAGGAAGCACAGGGTGACGCCCGGGGCCTCGCGGGAGGCCCGGTCGAGCAGGGCGGCGCCGAAGGCCAGCACATTGCTGTCGTGGGCGCTGAGGGTGAAGGTGCGCTCCAGCCCGGAGGGGTCGGCGGGCTCCTCGGCCGCGAAGAGCGAGCGGGCGTCGTCGAGGAGCCGGCGGACCGGGGCGCGCAGGGCGAGGGCGCGCGGGGTGGGGACCATGTGCTGCCCGGCGCGGACGAGCACGGGATCGCCGAGGGCCCGGCGGATCCGGCCGAGGGTGCGGCTCATGGCGGGCCCGGAGAGACCGAGCCGGCCGGCGGCGCCGGTGACGGACTCCTCGGCGAGCAGCGCGTCGAGGGCGACGAGCAGATTGAGGTCGATCCCCGACAGGTTCCCCGCGGCCCGCGGCCCGCCCGCGCCGGGCTCGTCGCTCATGGCGCGGGGACCGGCCGCGTGCCGTGCGCGCGGCGGTGGTTCACGGCGGGCCCGCTCAGGAGGGCGCGCCGGAGCTGAAGCGGCGCAGCAGCGGGGAGAGCACCAGCACCGACTTGGTGCGTTCGACGAACGGCTCCCCCGCGATGCGCTCCAGCACCCGCTCGAAGTGGCGCATGTCGGAGGCGAAGACCTGGACGATGGCGTCCGCCTCGCCGGTGACGGTCGAGGCGGACGCCACCTCCGGGTAGCGCGACAGTCCGCGGTGGATCGCCTCGGGGGAGGTGTTCCGGCGGCAGTAGATCTCGATGAAGCCCTCGGTCTCCCAGCCGAGCGCCGCCGGGTCCACCCGGACGGTGAACCCGGTGATGGCTCCCTCGGCGCGCAGCCTGTCCACGCGCCGCTTGACGGCGGGCGCGGACAGACCGACCTCGGTGCCGATGTCGGCGTAGGAGCGCCGGGCGTCCTCGGCGAGGGCGTGGACGATGCGTTCGTCGAGATCGTTCAGTCGCACTGCGGGTGGATCACTTCTCTAGGGTTACCTGCGTTTCCTCCAGGGCGAGCCGCGAGCGGCTCTTCCCGTACAGGAAGTAGATCACGAGTCCGACCGCCATCCAGCCGCCGAACCACTGCCAGGTGATACCGGGCAGGTTCAGCATCATGTACACGCAGAAGCCGAAGCCGATGGCCGGGAAGACCGGGGCGAGCGGCACCCGGCGCGAACCGAGCGGGATCCGGATCCCGGACAGCGGCACCTTGAAGCTGCGCTTCATGTCCGGACGGGTGAAGAACAGCACGATCACGGCGACGTTGACCAGCGCGAAGGCGAAGAGCGTGCCGATGCTGGTGGCGTTGGCGAGCTCGCCCAGCGGCACGGCCGCGGCGAGGAGACCGCAGAACACCGAGACGATCACGGTGTTGGCGCGCGGCACACCGGTCTTCTTGTGGACCTTGGAGAAGGTCTTGGGGACGAGCCCGTCGCGGGACATCGCGAAGAGGATGCGGGTCTGGCCGTAGAGGACGGTCAGGACGACGCTGGCGATGGCGATGACGGCACCGGCGGCGAGGAGCACGGCCCAGAAGCTCTGACCGGTGACGTCCTTCATGATTCCGGCGAGCGCGGCCTCGGAGCCCTCGAAGTCGTTCCACGGCATGGCGCCGACGGCGATCGCGGCGACCAGGACGTAGATCGCGGTCACGATGAGGAGCGACAGCATGATCGCCTTGGGCAGGTCCTTCTTCGGGTTCTTCGCCTCCTCGCCCGCGGTGGAGGCGGCGTCGAAGCCGATGTAGGAGAAGAACAGGCTGGCGCCCGCGGCGGAGACACCGCCGAGGCCGAGCGGCATGAACGGCTTGTAGTTGCCGGCGCGGATGCCCATGAAGGCCACGGCGCAGAAGAGCAGCAGGGCCGCGATCTTCACGCCGACCATGATGGTGTTGGCGCGGGCGCTCTCCTTGGCCCCGCCGAGCAGGAAGGCCATGCACAGCAGGACGACGAGCAGCGCGGGCAGGTTGAAGTAGCCGCCGTCCGTGCCGGGCGGGTTGGACAGCGCGGCGGGGATGGTCACGCCGATCGTGCCGTCGAGCAGTTCGTTGAGGTACTCGCCCCAGCCGACGGCGACCGCCGCGACGGAGACGCCGTACTCCAGGATCAGGCACCAGCCGCAGACCCAGGCGATGATCTCGCCGAGGGTCGCGTAGGCGTAGGAGTACGAGGAGCCGGAGACCGGGATGGTGCCGGCCAGCTCCGCGTAGGACAGCGCCGAGAAGAGGGCCGTGAGGCCGGCGATGACGAACGAGATGACCACGGCCGGGCCGGCCTTGGGCACGGCCTCGCCGAGGACCACGAAGATGCCGGTGCCGAGCGTGGCGCCGATGCTGATCATGGTGAGCTGCCACATGCCCAGCGAGCGCCGCAGCGAGCCGCCCTCGCCCTGACCGCCCTCGGACACCAGCCGCTCGACGGGCTTGCGCCGCATCAGGCGGGTGCCGAGACCGGCGGTGGGCCGCGGGGACGACTGGACGTCGTCCGAGGCGGGTGGCGCTGTGCCCTGGTCCAACACTGGGTGGCTCCGTTCATTGCTGCCGGTCGAGGGCAGGGGCCGACGGCGGGCCACTCGGGGGGGTGCGGGCACGGCGAAGCCGAAACCCGAAAAGCGAGGGGACCGCCGAGCAAGCGGTACCCGCCACTCCACGTACAGCGCAGACCCTACGAGGTGGGTGCCTGCGCTCGTAATGCACCATCCTTGCGTATGCGCGTACGAACGTTGCGCGCGGGGGCCCGGAATGGGTGATCGTTGCACGCCTCATCATGAATCGGTACATGTCGCCGCCCGGCGGCCGCGCGGGAGGAACCTGCGGGAACCTCCCGTTCCGAGATGTTCGGCGGGAGTTCGGAAGGTATTCACGGTCATGGTCGGACATTCGCGCGGCATAAAACCGGCGCCACGGACGCGGGGCGGCGGCGGGAAACGACGACGGGGCGTGGCCGGATGGCCACGCCCCGTCGGGAACGCTCAGCGGTCGGCCACCCGGCCGTCCGCGTAAATGTTCGCTGATCGTTACTGCCAGCTGGCGTGCAGCGGCTTGCCCTCCGCGTAGCCCGCGGCGCTCTGCACACCGACGACGGCGCGCTCGGCGAACTCCTCCAGGGAGCCCGCGCCCGCGTAGGTGCAGGAGGAGCGGACGCCCGCGATGATCGAGTCGATCAGGTCCTCGACGCCCGGGCGGGCCGGGTCGAGGAACATGCGGGAGGTGGAGATGCCCTCCTCGAACAGGCCCTTGCGCGCCCGGTCGTAGGCCGACTCCTCGCTGGTGCGGTTGCGCACGGCGCGGGCCGAGGCCATGCCGAAGCTCTCCTTGTACAGCCGCCCCTCGGCGGTCTGCTGGAGGTCGCCCGGGGACTCGTACGTACCGGCGAACCAGGAGCCCACCATCACATTGGACGCGCCGGCGGCGAGCGCCATGGCGACGTCACGCGGGTGACGGACGCCACCGTCGGCCCAGACGTGCTTGCCGAACTTCTTGGCCTCGGCGGCGCACTCCAGGACGGCGGAGAACTGCGGGCGGCCGACACCGGTCATCATGCGGGTGGTGCACATGGCGCCGGGGCCCACACCGACCTTGATGATGTCCGCGCCGGCCTCGATGAGGTCGCGCACACCCTCGGCGGCGACGATGTTGCCCGCCACGATCGGGACCTGCGGGTCGAGGGCGCGGACCGCCTTGATCGCGCTGATCATCGACTCCTGGTGACCGTGCGCGGTGTCCACGACGATCGTGTCCGCACCGGCCTCCAGCAGCTGCTTGGCCTTGCCGGCCACGTCGCCGTTGATGCCGACGGCCGCGGCGATGCGCAGCTTGCCCTCGGCGTCGGTGGCGGGGGTGTACAGCGTCGCGCGCAGGGCGCCCTTGCGGGTCAGGATGCCGGCGAGACGGCCGTCCTTGTCGACCGCGGGGGCCAGCTTGCGGTGGGCCGCGTCGAGCTGGTTGAACGCCTCGCGCGGGTCGATGTCGGCGTCGAGGAGCAGCAGCTCCGTCGACATGACCTCGCTCAGCTGGGTGAAACGGTCCACACCGGTCAGGTCCGACTCGGTGACGACACCGAGCGGACGCTGCTCGCCGTCGACGACGACGCCCGCGCCGTGCGCCCGCTTGTGCAGCAGCGACAGCGCGTCGGCGACGGTCTGGGTGGGGGCGAGGACGATGGGGGTGTCGAGCACCAGGTGCCGGCTCTTGACCCAGGAGATGACGTCGGTGACGACCTCGATCGGAATGTCCTGGGGGATGACGACGAGGCCACCGCGGCGGGCGACCGTCTCGGCCATCCGCCGGCCTGCGATCGCGGTCATGTTGGCGACCACGAGCGGGATGGTGGTGCCGGTCCCGTCCGGCGCCGACAGGTCGACGCCCTGCCGGGAACCGACCGCGGAGCGGCTCGGCACCATGAACACATCGTCGTACGTCAGGTCGTACGGCGGCTTCTGGTCATTGAGGAAACGCACGTGCTGAACATCCAAGTCGTTCGGAGGTGACCCTCGACAAGCTCATGCCGAGGAAAGAGCACGTACTTCATTCTCCCATGTCGGCCTGAATGCGATGCCCGGGACGAACGTCCAGGCTCCACGGGACGGCGTGGTCCGATTCTCCAAACGCCGGATCCCGGCGGGGGCGGGACGGCTTCCGGCCGGGGCCCGCCCACGCCGGGCGCGACGTTCGACACCTCCGCCGACCAGGCGCTACGCGCCGTCCGGGTCCGCGCGGTCCAGGGCCGGGCGGGGGCCCGGGCCGGTCTCCAGCAGCAGATAGTCCGCCGCGGCGGTGTCCGTGACCAGGCTGGTGACCAGCCCGGAGCGCAGCACCGCGCCGATCGCCGCCGCCTTGCGGAGCCCGCCGGCGATCGCGACGACCTCCGGTATGCGGCGCAGCCGGTCGGCCTCGACGGTGATGCAGCGCTCACCCAGGTCACGGCCGATGCGGCGGCCCTCGGCGTCGAAGAGGTGCGCGGACATCTCGGCGGCCGCCCCGAGCGAGGCGTACTGCGCGCGCTCCTCCTCGCCGAGCATGTCGTAGACGGTCGAGATGCCCGGCGCCCAGGAGCCGATGGATACGGCGGCGACGGTGACCTTGTCGAAGTAGTCGAAGGCGCGGGCGATACCGGTCTGGCCGCGCAGCGCCGCGGCCGTGGCCGAGTCGGGCAGCAGCATCGGGGCGTAGATCGGGTGCGCCTCACCGCCGGAGACCTGTGCCGCCCGGCGCACGGCCTCCACCGAGCCGCGCTCGGCGGTGCCCGCGTCGTAGACGCCGGTGAGCTGGACGACCGTGCACGGCGGCAGCCGGTGCAGGGCCGCGGCCATGTGGATGGTCGAGCGGCCCCAGGCGAGGCCGAGCACATCGCCCTCGTTCACCAGCTCGCCGAGCAGGTCGGCGGCCACCTCGCCGAGGTTCTCCGGGTCGGGCGCGTCATCGGCCGCGTCGGCCGGGGACTCGACGACGACCGCGTGCCGCAGGCCGTAGCGGGCGCGCAGGGCGTCGGAACGCTCCGCGTCCAGCTCGGCGGGCACCCGGATCTCGATCCGCACGAGATCGCGCTCGAGAGCCGTCTCCAGCACCCGGGCCACCTTGAAGCGGCTCACGCCGAACTCCTCGGCGATCTGGATCTTCGACTTGCCCTCGAGGTAGAAACGGCGGGCCATGGCCGCCGCCTGCACCAGCTCGGCGGGCCCCATCGGCGTGGCTGAACGGCCCGTCGACACCGCGGTCTCCTCACTACGTTGAAGCTGTGGACTTATCACCGTCATCCTGTCAGAAACGGCGGTCCTTGATCAGGCCTTGACCTTCGCCCTCAGCATTTCGGGCGAGCGGGCCGAAGGCTCAGTGCCCGCAGGCCCAGGCCGCCGCGGCGGTGGCGTCCTCCGCCTGCGCGCGCAGCGCCCGCACGGCCGCGGCCGGGTCGTCCTTGCCGTACACGGCGGATCCGGCGACGAAGACGTCCGCGCCGGCCTCCGCGCACCGCTCGATGGTGTCGGCCGAGACCCCGCCGTCGACCTGGAGCCACAGCTCCAGACCGTGCCGCGAGATCAGCTCACGGGTCCGGCGGATCTTCGGAAGCATGATGTCGAGGAACGCCTGCCCGCCGAAGCCGGGTTCCACCGTCATGATCAGCAGCATGTCCAGCTCGGGCAGCAGATCCTCGTACGGCTCGATCGGCGTCGCCGGCTTGAGCGCCATGGAGGCCCGCGCCCCCTTGGCCCGGATCTCCCGCGCGAGGCGCACCGGCGCGGCGGCCGCCTCGGCGTGGAAGGTGACGGATCCCGCACCGGCCTCGACGTACTGCGGTGCCCAGCGGTCCGGGTCCGCGATCATCAGATGGCAGTCCAGCGGCGTCCCGGTGGCCCGGCTCAGCGACTCGACGACCGGCACTCCGAGCGTCAGGTTGGGCACGAAGTGATTGTCCATCACGTCGACGTGGAGCCAGTCGGCGCCCTTCACGGCCTCCGCCTCCTCGGCGAGGCGGGCGAAGTCCGCGGACAGGATGCTGGGGTTGATCTGCACGGCCATGCCCCAAGCCTGCCATGCCCGCGGCGCGGTCTTGACGCCGGAGTCAGCAATCGGCCTCGCCGGCCGGGTGGAGGGGACAATTCCGGATGTCTTCCGGATGTCCTGCCCCAGCGCCCGGCAGCTTGTCCGGCCGACGACGGGCCGTCTTGCCGTCTGCGGCGGCGGGCGCCCTGCGGGCGCGTCCTCCATCGCCGGACGGGCTGGATGTGGCTGAGCTCCGCCACACCAAGCCCCGTCCGGCGATGGAGGACACCGCAGAGGCCGTCAGGCCGTCCGGCGCAGCAGGGCCAGGTACATCGCGTCCGTGCCGTGCATGTGCGGCCACAGCTGCACGTCGGGGCCGTCACCCAGTGCGGGCACACCCGGCATCAGCGGCCGGGCGTCGATCCACTCGGCGCTCGCCGCCGGGCCGCCCCGGCCCTTGAGCACGTCCTCGACGACCGCGCGGGTCTCGGCGGGGTGCGGGGAGCAGGTCGCGTAGCCGACGACGCCGCCGACCCGGACGGCGGCCAGCGCCTCGCGCAGCAGCCCGCGCTGGAGGGGCGCGAAGCCGTCCAGGTCCTCCGGACGGCGGCGCCAGCGGGCCTCGGGGCGGCGGCGCAGCGCGCCGAGGCCGGTGCAGGGCACATCGACGAGGACCCGGTCGAAGGACTCCGGGCGCCACGGCGGGCGGGTGCCGTCCGCGGCGATGACCTGGTACGGGCCGGGGTTGCCGGCCAGGGCCCGCTCGACGAGCCGGGCGCGGTGCGGCTGCTTCTCGGAGGCCAGCAGGCTCGCGCCGCGCTGCGCGGCGAGCGCGCCGAGCATCGCGGCCTTGCCGCCGGGACCCGCGCAGCCGTCCAGCCAGCGGGCGTCGGGGCCATCCACCGGGGCGTTCGCGAGGGCGAGGGCGACCAGCTGGCTGCCCTCGTCCTGGACGCCCGCGCGGCCCTCGGCGACGGCCTGCAGCGCACCGGGCTCGCCGCCCTCGGCGAGCCGCACGGCGTACGGCGACCAGCGGCCGGGCAGCCCCGAGTCCTCGCCCACCGCGGCCAGCAGCTCCTCGACCGTCGAGCGTCCGGGGCGGGCGACGAGGGTGACCTCGGGCCGTTCGTTGTCGGCCTCCAGCAGGTCCTCGATACCGGCCCGGCCGCCGCCGAGGGCGTCCCAGAGGGCGGAGACGATCCAGCGCGGGTGCGAATGGACGACGGCGAGGTGCGCCTCGGCGTCGTCCTCGTACGGCGGAGCGACTCGTTCCAGCCAACCGTCGAGGTCATGAGCGGTGATCTTCCGAAGCACCGCGTTGACGAACTTGGCCCGCCCGTCGCCGAGGACGACCCGGGCCAGCTCGACGCTGGCGGAGACCGCGGCGTGGGCGGGGATGCGCGTACCGAGCAGTTGGTGCGCGCCGAGGCTCAGCACGTCCAGCACCGGCGGGTCCACCTCGCGCAGCGGCCGGTCGACGCAGGACGCGATGATCGCGTCGTAGGTGCCCTGGCGGCGGAGCGTGCCGTAGACCAGCTCCGTGGCCAGCGCCGCGTCCCGCGCGTCGAAGCCGCCGCCCTCACGGGCCTTGCGCAGCAGCGGCGGCAGCACGAGGTTCGCGTACGCGTCCCGCTCGTCCACGGCCCGCAGGGCCTCGAAGGCCAGGATCCGCACCGGGTCCTTCTGGGGACGGCGGTAGGGCTTCGCAGGACGGCTGGGCTGGCGACGCGGCGCGCGATCGTTCACGAAAGGTGCTCCGGAGCTGGGGTGGTGAAGGGGTCCAGCGTACGCGCTGCGCCTACGCGCCGCCGAGCCGCTCGCCTGCGGCGATACGGACCCCGCGGGCCCAGTCGGCGGCCTTCATGGGCTTCTTCCCCTGCGGCTGGACCCACAGGAGCTCCACGGCGTGCGAACCGGTGCCGACGTGCAGGGAGTTCTTCGCGGCGGCGATCTCCCCGGGCGTCAGATCGGTGCGGTCGGGGGCCGGGGCCACCGACATGACCTTCAGCCGCTCGCCGCGGAAGAGCGTCCAGGCGCCGGGGGCGGGGGCGCAGCCGCGCACCACGCGGTCGACGCGCAGGGCCGGCGCGGACCAGTCCAGCTGGGCGTCCTCGACATTGATCTTCGGGGCGAGGGAGATTCCCTCGGCGGGCTGCGGCACGGCCTTGAGGGTGCCGTCCTCGATGCCGTCCATGGTCGCCAGGAGCAGCCCGGACCCGGCGAACGCGAGCCGGGTGAGCAGGTCGCCGCTGGTGTCGGTGGGTCGGACCTGCTCGGTCAGCACGCCGAAGACGGGCCCGGAGTCGAGCCCCTCCTCGATCAGGAAGGTGGAGGCTCCGGTGACCTCGTCGCCCGCGAGGATCGCGTGCTGCACGGGGGCCGCGCCGCGCCACGCGGGCAGCAGCGAGAAGTGCAGGTTGACCCAGCCGTGGGCGGGGATCTCCAGGGCGGCCTTGGGCAGCAGCGCGCCGTAGGCGACGACCGGGCAGCAGTCGGGGGCGATCTCGCGGAGCCGGGCGAGGAAGTCCTCATCGCGCGGCTTGGCGGGCTTGAGCACCTCGATCCCGGCCTCCTCCGCGCGCTGGGCGACGGGGCTCGCGACGAGCCGGCGACCGCGCCCGGCGGGGGCGTCGGGCCGGGTGACCACGGCGACGACCTCGTGCCGGTCCGAGGCGAGCAGGGCGTCGAGGGCGGGTACGGCGACCTCGGGGGTACCGGCGAAGACGAGCCTCATGGGTGGCGAACTACCTCTCAAGCGCCGAGCGGAACGGCGCCCCAGTCTAGTGCGGTGATCACGGGCGGACCACGGGCGGACCACGGCCGCGGTGGCGACCGGCCGCGACCGCACCCGGGGCGGGGTGCTGCCGGGCCCGCTCCCCCGCCCGCCGTGCCGGAAGGCCCGGAATCGAGGGGCGTAAGGGGGCGCCGCGCGCCCCATTTCATCTGACGTGCGCCCCCATACCGTGACCCGGCGGGCTGTGGCGCGTTGTGGTCAAGAGAGATTGACCGAAAACGGGCCGCTGCCGCGGCCCGCTCCCGTTCTCGGTCCGCTCGCACCCTTTTCCGTTTGCTCCGCTTTCTCCGTCCTTTTCACCGCCGGTCCGAGAGGCTTGTTCATGGCCGACCACGCAACCCACGACGCCCAGGCACGGGCCAGCCTGCATCTTCTGGTGCGGGACATCGAGCGGGTCCGCCGACAGGTGGACGCGCTGCGTACCCTCACCGCCCAGCTGGGCAATGTCTACCGCCCCCGCCGCACGGGCCCCTCCGCGGGCTTCGTCGTCTACGGGCGCGCCCCCGCCCCGACCGTCCGGCTGGCGCAGGAGCTGCGCGACAGCGTCGAGACGCTGGTGACGGCGGCGGTGGACTTCGACCGTTCGCTGGGCTTCTCGTGGGACGCGGTGGGTTCGGCGCTCGGTGTCACCAAGCAGGCCGTGCACCGCCGCTACGGCGCCCGCCGCAGCAACGGCCAGGTCCCCGCCGAGGGCACCGAGGCCGTGCGCACCGCCGAGCCGCAGTCCGTGCCCATCGTCCCCGCCGCCCGCTCCATGCCGGGCCAGCCGCCCGTGCCGCACCGCGAGGAGCCCCGCCCCCCGGCCTTCCCGGGCCCGCGCAACGGCTGACGGGCCGATGTGACGGCTGACACCGGCGCGGCAGCCGCCGTGGGCGGCACGCGTCCGAGCTGCCGCGGGCAGCCCCGCGGCAGCCGTCCGCGCCGCTCGCCGGCCACCTGGCCCGACCCCGGACCGACCCCGGCCGGGCCGCGGCCCGGCTAGCCGATGTCCGGCGGATCGATGCGCAGACGGACCGGCTCCCCGTCACGGCGCGCCAGCCTCGCGGCCTGGGCCGTCTTGAGGGCGGCGGCCAGCGCGGCCCCCTGCCCGGGGCGCACCCGCAGCAGGGCCCGCTCCCAGCTCTCCCCCGGCGGCGGATCACCCGCGCGGCGCGGCCGGCCGGGCACCGTCACCGGCAGCGGCACCGGGCCGAGCACCTCGGTGCCGTCCGGCAGCCGCGCCGCGGCGATCAGCTCGGCGACGGCCTCCGGGGGGCCGGCGACCGCGGCCATCCGGGACACGGGCGGAAAGCCCAGCTCGGCGCGGTCGGCCAGCTCGCGCACCGCGTGTCCGGCCGGGTCCCAGCGGACCAGCGCCTGCACGGGCCGCAGCGTCGGCTCGGCGACGACGACCACGGTGCCGCCCGCGTCCTGGCCCCGCACCAGCGCCGCCGCGGCGAGCCAGCGACGCAGCGCCTCCTCGCCCGCCCGCAGGTCGGGGCGGCCGAGGAGGGCCCAGCCGTCCAGCAACAGGGCCGCCGCGTAACCGCCCTCGGCGACCGGCTCGGCACCGGGCGTGGAGACGACGATGGCGGGCCGGTCCGGGACCGTGTCCAGCACGTGGTCACGTCCGGAGGTCCGTACGGGCACGGCGGGAAACGCGCGGCCCAGCTCCTCGGCAGTGCGCCGGGCCCCCACGATCTGCGCCCGCAGCCGGAAGCCGCCGCACTCCCCGCAGTGCCAGTCCCGGGCCTCGAGCCCGCACCACGCGCAGTGCAGCGCGCCGTCGTCCCCGCGCGCCTCCAGCGGGCCCGCGCAGTGCGCGCACCGGGCGGGCTCCCGGCACCGCTCACAGGCCAGCCGGGGCACATACCCACGGCGCGGCACCTGGACGAGGACGGGGCCGTGCTTGAGGCCCTCCCGGGCGGCCTGCCAGGCGAGCGTGGGCAGCCGGGCGGCGCGGGCCGCCTCGTCCCGCGCCTGGTCGGCGTCCCCGACCGTACGGATCAGGGGGGCGGCGGCCCGCACCCGCTCGCGCGGGGCGGTCAGCGGCAGTGCCCAGCCGGTGTCCACCAGCTGCGCCGCCTCGACCGTGCAGCCGAACCCGCCGAGCAGGAACGCGGCCTTCTCGTGCGCGGCCCGCAGCTGGAGCACCTCGCGCGCGTGCGGCTGCGGGGCGTGCTGCTCGCTGTGGCTGGAGTCGCCGTCGTCCCAGATGGCCGCGAGCCCGAGGTCGCGGACGGGGGCGAACATCGCGGCCCGGGTGCCCACCACGGCCCGTACGGCACCACGGCTGACCGCGAGCCAGCGACGGTAGCGCTCCTCGGGCCCGGTGTCGGCGGTCAGCAGCACATGGCGGCCGGTGCCGAGCTGTTCGGTGAGCGCGGCGTCGACCCGGGCCGCGGCCCGGCCGTCCGGCACGACGATCAGCGCGCCGCGCCGCGAGGCGAGCGCGGCGGCGGCGGCCCGCGCCAGCTCCTCGGGCCAGTGCGGGCCGGGCAGCGCCGTCCACACCGCCCGGGGGGCGTCGCCCCGGGCGACGGCGTCGAGGAAGGCGGGCCCCGTGGGGTAGCGGGCCCAGCTGCCGGGCTCCGGCCGCGCGGGCGGCGGCACCGGCTCGGGCGACGCCTCGGCCTCGATACGGGCGTGCCGGGGCGGCACGGCCAGCTGCAGGACATCGGCGAGGGAGCCCGCGTACCGGTCCGCGACGGACCGGCAGAGCTGGAACAGGGCGGGCCCGAGCACCGGCTCCGGGGACAGCACCTGGGCGATGGCGGCCAGCGGGCCCTGGTAGTCGGACTCGGCCACCCGGTCGACGATGTAGCCGTCGAGCAGCCCGCCGCCCTCCCGGCGACCGCCGCGCACGTTCCGGGTGCCCGCGCCGAACCGCACCCGCACCCGCGTGCCCGGCTGCGCGTCGGCGTCGAGCTCCAGCGGCACCGCGTAGTCCCACAGGCGGTCGAGGTGGACCGGGCCCTTGTCGACCAGGACGCGCGCGACGGGCAGCTCCTTGGCCAGCTCGGCCCCCCGCCAGGTGCGCGGCTTGGCGCGCGGCACCTTGGCCTTGCGTACGGTCTCGCGCAGGAACGCGAGCTGCTCCGCCTGTTCCCCCGCGGGCTCCCCGGGTCGCCCGTTCTCGCTGCTCACAGCCTCAGTCTTAGCAGACGCCACTGACAGGGGGCGGTGCGCTGCCGGGGTGCCCGAGATCAGAGGTCGGTGACGGTGTGCTTGCGCCTTGGGCCGCTCGGCCACATCGGCCCCCGGGAGCCGATGGCGGGATTCGAACCCGCGAGGGGCGCGTTCGCCCCGGAAGGATCCGTCGCCTGCGCACCGGGCACCCCGGAGCACGCCGCTCACGCTACGGGCCGGGGCACCCCCGCCGCCACGGGAATTCACGGCAGCACGACGGCCCCGGACCAAGCGGTCCGGGGCCGTCGTCTGCAGCGTGCGGCGGCGAAGGCCTTACAGGCCCGCGGCCTTCTTCAGCGCATCCACGCGGTCCGTGCGCTCCCACGTGAAGTCGGGCAGCTCACGGCCGAAGTGGCCGTACGCGGCGGTCTGCGCGTAGATGGGACGGAGCAGGTCCAGATCCCGGATGATCGCGGCCGGGCGGAGGTCGAAGACCTCGGCGATCGCGGTCTCGATCTTCTCGACCTCGACCGTGGCGGTCCCGAAGGTCTCGACGAACAGACCCACCGGCTCGGCCTTGCCGATCGCGTACGCGACCTGCACCTCGCAGCGCGTGGCGAGACCGGCGGCGACCACGTTCTTCGCGACCCAGCGCATCGCGTACGCGGCCGAGCGGTCGACCTTGGACGGGTCCTTGCCCGAGAAGGCACCGCCGCCGTGGCGGGCCATGCCGCCGTAGGTGTCGATGATGATCTTGCGGCCGGTCAGACCGGCGTCGCCCATCGGGCCGCCGATCTCGAATCGGCCGGTCGGGTTGACCAGGAGGCGGTAGCCCTCGGTGTCGAGCTTGATGCCGTCCTCGATCAGCTCCTTGAGGACGTGCTCGACGACGAACTCGCGGATGTCGGGAGCGAGCAGCGAGTCCAGGTCGATGTCGGACGCGTGCTGCGAGGAGACGACCACGGTGTCCAGGCGCACGGCCTTGTTGCCGTCGTACTCGATGGTGACCTGGGTCTTGCCGTCGGGGCGCAGGTAGGGGATGGTCCCGTTCTTGCGGACCTCCGACAGACGGCGGGAGAGCCGGTGCGCCAGGTGGATCGGCAGCGGCATCAGCTCGGGGGTCTCGTCGCAGGCGTAGCCGAACATCAGGCCCTGGTCGCCGGCGCCCTGCTTGTCGAGCTCGTCCTCGTCGCCCTCGACCCGCTGCTCGTACGCGGTGTCGACACCCTGGGCGATGTCCGGCGACTGTGCGCCGATGGAGACCGAGACGCCACAGGAAGCGCCGTCGAAGCCCTTCTTGGACGAGTCGTAACCGATCTCGAGGATCTTGTTGCGCACCAGAGAGGCGATCGGCGCGTAAGCCTTCGTCGTCACCTCGCCGGCGACGTGCACGAGGCCGGTGGTGATCAAGGTCTCGACGGCGACCCGGGAGGTCGGGTCCTCCTTCAGGAGTGCGTCGAGGATGGTGTCACTGATCTGGTCAGCGATCTTGTCGGGGTGACCTTCGGTCACAGACTCCGAGGTGAACAGGCGGCGGGACACATCGCTCCCTGGGGTTGCAGCGGCTGCTGGCTGATCATTTATGGACCCGGCCGAGAGCTGCGCTCGACGCGGATCCAGAGGTCAGTTTATCCGGCGTTCTCGTGGTTGGGGCATCCTGTCGCGCATCAAGCCCTGCGTGACCTGCGACACCTGCCTCCGCGCCCTCAGGAGAGCCGCGGTGCCACGAGGTCCCAGACGGTGTCCGCGAGGGCCTCCTTCGGGCCGTGCGGAACGGCGGTCTCACTGCCGTCCGCCCCGAGCACCACGGCCTCGTTCTCCTCGGAACCGAACGTCTTTCGCTCGCCCACCTCATTGACAACCAGCAGGTCACAGCCCTTTCGGGCGAGCTTGGCCCGGCCGTTGGCCAGCACCTCGTCGGTCTCGGCCGCGAAGCCGACGACGACCTGTCCGGGGTGCGCCCGGTCCGCCGAGATCTCGGCGAGGATGTCGGGGTTGCGGACGAGCGCGACCGGCTCGGGTTCCCGGCCGTCGCGCTTTTTGATTTTGCCCTCGGCGTACCGCTCGGGCCGGAAGTCGGCCACCGCGGCCGCCATGACCACGGCATCCGCGTCCGCCGCGGCCGCCAGGACCGCCTCGCGCATCTGCACCGCCGTGCCGACCCGGACCACGTCCGCGCCGGCCGGATCGGGCAGCTCGCTGTTGGCGGCGACGAGCGTCACCCTGGCCCCCCGGGCGACGGCCGTACGGGCCAGGGCGTACCCCTGCTTGCCCGAGGAGCGGTTGCCGAGGAAGCGGACCGGGTCGAGCGGCTCACGGGTACCGCCCGCGCTGATCACCACATGGCGGCCGGCCAGGTCCGCCGCGGGCTGCCCGGCGCCGCGCGCCAGCACCCGGCGGCAGACCTCGAAGATCTCGCCCGGGTCCGGCAGCCGGCCCTTTCCGGTGTCGACGCCCGTGAGGCGGCCGACAGCGGGCTCGATGACGATCGCGCCCCGGCGGCGCAGGGTCGCGACGTTCTCCTGGGTGGCCTGGTTCTCCCACATCTCGGTGTGCATCGCCGGGGCGAAGACGACCGGGCAGCGCGCGGTGAGCAAGGTGTTGGTCAGCAGGTCGTCGGCGAGGCCGTGGGCGGCCTTGGCGAGCATGTCGGCGGTGGCGGGCGCTACGACGACGAGCTCGGCCTCCTGCCCGATCCGCACGTGCGGCACCTCGTGGACGCTCTCCCACACCTCGGTGCCCGCCGGGTTCCCGGACAGGGCGGACCAGGTCGCCTCGCCCACGAAGTGCAGGGCCGACGCGGTCGGCACGACCCGGACGTCGTGGCCCGACTCGGTGAGGCGGCGCAGCAGCTCGCACGCCTTGTAGGCGGCGATCCCGCCGCTGACCCCCAGGACGACCTTGGGCTTGTCCATCGCTTCGCTTCTCCCCGCGCAGTCGTACATGCAGTCGTACGGTCGTATGCGTCTATGACACACCACAGGCCCGGCAGCTGCGCTGCCGGGCCTGTGGTGATGAAAAACCGAATGCTTACTGAGCCGGGGCCTCGATGGCCTCGGAGGTCAGCAGGCCCGCGTTGATCTCGCGGAGCGCGATGGAGAGCGGCTTCTCGTGGACGTGGGTGTCCACCAGCGGGCCGACGTACTCCAGCAGGCCCTCGCCGAGCTGCGAGTAGTACGCGTTGATCTGGCGCGCACGCTTGGCGGCGTAGATCACCAGGCTGTACTTCGAGTCGGTTGCCTCGAGCAGCTCATCAATCGGCGGGTTGATGATGCCCTCGGGCGCGGTGATGGAAGAGGACACTCTCTGCCTTCCGAAGGGGGGTGGAGAAGGAGGTGAAGCTTCGAGCTTCGGGGCCGGCGCAGTGGTCTGAGCCAACCCCAGCTCAACGCAGCAAGGCTAGCAGCTCACGCGCGACGTCCTCGACGGAGGTGTTGACCAGCGTCGTGTCGAACTCGGGCTCGGCCGCCAGCTCGATCTTCGCAGCGGCCAGCCGGCGCTCGATGACCTCCGGCGACTCGGTGCCGCGGCCGGTGAGCCGGCGGACCAGCTCGTCCCAGCTCGGCGGGGCGAGGAAGACCAGCTGGGCCTCCGGCATGGACGTGCGGACCAGCCGCGCGCCCTGGAGGTCGATCTCCAGCAGGACGGGCTCGCCCGCCTCCAGACGGTCGAGCACCGCCTGCCGGGGCGTGCCGTAGCGGTTGCCCGCGAACTCCGCCCACTCCAGCAGTTCGCCGTTGGCGATGAGCTTGTCGAACTGCTCGTCGTCGACGAAGAAGTAGTGGACGCCGTCCCGCTCACCGGGCCGCGGCTTGCGGGTGGTGGCGGAGACCGAGAGCCATACCTCGGGGTGTGCCTTGCGCATATGGGCGACGACCGTGCTCTTACCGACCCCGGAGGGGCCGGAGAGCACGGTCAGCCGCGGTTGTCTGGCCGGGGGTACGGGGGACGTCCCCCGGGAGACTGCAGTACTCATGCAGCGATTATCCCGGTTCCCGGGAGTGCCTGGGAACGTCAGGCGGCTTTGCCGCCGAACTCACGCTCAAGAGAGGCGATCTGATTCGTGCCGAGCCCGCGCACGCGACGGCTCTCGGAAATGCCGAGCCGCTCCATGATCTGCTTCGCGCGAACCTTGCCCACACCGGGAAGGCTCTCCAGGAGAGCGCTGACCTTCATCTTGCCGATGACGTCGTTCTCCTGGCCCTGCTTGATCACGTCATGCAGCGAGGCGCCGGAGTGCTTGAGTCGATTCTTGACCTCGGCGCGCTCCCGGCGAGCCGCGGCGGCCTTCTCGAGCGCGGCTGCGCGCTGTTCAGGGGTAAGGGGCGGAAGAGCCACGCCTACGTCACCTCGGATGTCGAACTGTCGGATAAGGACCGGTGAGGAACCTAGTCGGCCCACACCTGCGGAGCAACGAGCAACGCGCTTGCTCGTTCGCTCTCGTCGGAGACTAGCGGCCGATCCCGCTCCAGTCAGCGAGAACAGACGAAAAGTCCTGGTCAGACTCTCTCGACCAGGACTTTTCGGGACATACTGACCAACAATTTTGGCGTTAACGCGACGCTGCCGTGTCCACGGCGTCCCGTACCTCACCGGCGAACCGGGCGGCACTCGCGCGCAGCGCGGCCACGTCCGGACCGTGCCGCAGCACACCGCGGCTGACGTTCGGGACGACGTCGCGGACGGCCGCGCCGAAGACCCGGGGCAGGTCGGCGGGGGTGGCGCCCTGCGCGCCGATGCCCGGGGCGAGCAGCGGACCGTTGATCGCGAGGTCCACGCCGGCCGCGCCGAGCGTGTCGCCCAGGGTCGCACCGACCACCGCACCGTACGAGCCCATGGGCGCGGCATCGGCGTTTTCGGCCTTCACGTGCTCCAGCATGGTCGCCGCGACGCTCGCGCCGTCGGCACGCACCGCGTGCTGGACCTCCGCGCCCTCCGGGTTCGAGGTGAGCGCGAGGACGAAGACGCCGGTGCCGCTCTCGCGGGCCAGGTCCAGGGCGGGGCGCAGCGAGCCGTAGCCGAGGTAGGGGCTGACGGTGACGGCGTCGGAGAAGAGCGGCGAGGCCGCATCGAGGTAGGTCGCGGCGTAGGCGGCCATGGTCGAGCCGATGTCGCCGCGCTTGGCGTCCATCAGGACCAGCGCGCCGGCCGCCCGGGAGTCGGCGACGGCCTGCTCCAGGACGGCGATGCCGCGCGAGCCGAAGCGCTCGAAGAAGGCGGACTGGGGCTTGAGGACGGCGACGCGGTCGGCCAGGGCCTCGACGACGGTGCGGGTGAAGCGCTCCAGGCCCGCGATGTCGTCGGACAGGCCCCAGTCGGCGAGCAGGGCGGCGTGCGGGTCGATGCCGACGCAGAGCGGGCCGCGCTCGTCCATGGCACGGCGCAGCCGGGCGCCGAAGGGGTCCAGGGGGGTGGCGGAGGTCATGCGGTCGCCTTCCGGGTCTCGGCGCCGACGGCCTCGGCGAGGGTGGCGTACGGGCTGGCGGCGAGCTTTTCGGCCAGACCCCGGTGGATCCTCCGGCACCAGAACGGGCCCTCGTAGATGAAGGCGCTGTAGCCCTGGACGAGGGTGGCGCCCGCCAGGATGCGCTCCCAGGCGTCGTCGGCGGTCTCGATGCCCCCGACGCCCACCAGGGTGATCCGGTCGCCCACACGGGCGTACAGACGGCTCAGGACCTCCAGCGAGCGGGCCTTGAGGGGGGCGCCGGACAGGCCGCCGGCACCGATGGCCTCCACCGTGCGCTTCGGCGTCTTCAGGCCGAGCCCGTCGCGGGCGATGGTGGTGTTGGTGGCGATGATGCCGTCCAGGCCCAGTTCGAGGGCGAGGTCGGCGACGGCGTCGACGTCCTCGTCGGCGAGGTCGGGGGCGATCTTCACCAGCAGCGGCACGCGCCGGGTGGTGACCGTGCGGTCGGCGGCCTCGCGCACGGCGGTCAGCAGCGGGCGCAGCGCCTCGGTGGCCTGGAGGTTGCGCAGCCCCGGCGTGTTCGGGGAGGAGACGTTGACGACGAGGTAGTCGGCGTGTGCGGCGAGGCGCTCGGTGGAGGTGACGTAGTCGGCGACGGCCTCGTCCTCGGGGACGATCTTCGTCTTGCCGATGTTGACGCCCACCGTCGTACGGCTGTGCTTTTTACCGAGGGCTGCCTTCCGGGCGGCCAGGCGCTCCGCCACGGCCGCCGAGCCGTCGTTGTTGAAGCCCATGCGGTTGACGAGCGCGCGGTCGGCGACGAGGCGGAAGAGCCGCTTCTTGGGGTTGCCGGGCTGCGGCTGGCCCGTGACGGTGCCGATCTCGACGTGGTCGAAGCCGAGCATCGTCATGCCGTCGATGGCGGAGGCGTTCTTGTCGAAGCCGGCGGCGAGGCCGAAGGGACCGTGCATGCGCAGGCCGAACGCCTCGGTGCGCAGCGCCTTGTGACGGGGCGCGAGGACGGCCGCGACGAACGTGCGCAGCACCGGGACGCGGGCGGCACGGCGGATCCAGCCGAAGGCCAGGTGATGGGCCTGCTCGGGGTCCATCCGCTGGAAGAGCAGTCGGAAGAGGAGGGAGTACATGGGGGCCAGACCTTCGTAGGGCGAGCGGGGTGTCCGTCGGGACCGCCCGCCCGCCCCGGTCCGGGGCGGGCGGGCGGAGGACGGGCTACTGCCGGGCGGCGGTCAGGCGCTCCGCGTGCTCCTGCAGGGAACACACGCCGACGTCGCCGCGGGTGAGCGCCTCGATGCCCTGGACGGCGGCCGCGAGGGCCTGGACCGTGGTCAGGCACGGCACCGCGCGGGCGACCGCGGCGGTGCGGATCTCGTAGCCGTCGAGGCGGCCGCCGGTGCCGTACGGGGTGTTGACGATCAGGTCGACCTGGCCGTCGTGGATGAGCTGGACGATCGTCTTCTCGCCGTTCGGGCCCTCGCCCTCGCTCTGCTTGCGCACGACGGTGGCGTTGATGCCGTTGCGCTTGAGCACCTCGGCGGTGCCGGAGGTGGCGAGCAGCTCGAAACCGTGGGCGACCAGCTCACGGGCCGGGAAGATCATCGAGCGCTTGTCGCGGTTGGCGACGGAGACGAACGCACGGCCCTTGGTGGGCAGCGCGCCGTACGCGCCGGCCTGCGACTTGGCGTACGCCGTGCCGAAGACCGTGTCGATGCCCATGACCTCGCCGGTGGAGCGCATCTCCGGGCCGAGGACGGTGTCCACGCCGCGGCCGGAGGCGTCGCGGAAGCGGCTCCACGGCAGCACGGCCTCCTTGACGGAGATCGGCGCGTCGAGCGGCAGGGTGCCGCCGTCGCCCTCCTTGGGCAGCATGCCCTCCGCGCGCAGCTCCGCGACGGTCGCGCCCAGCGAGATGCGGGCCGCGGCCTTGGCGAGCGGCACGGCGGTCGCCTTCGAGGTGAAGGGGACCGTGCGGGAGGCGCGGGGATTGGCCTCCAGCACGTAGAGGATGTCGCCGGCCATGGCGAACTGGATGTTGATCAGACCGCGGACGCCGACGCCCTTGGCGATGGCCTCGGTGGAGTTCCGCAGTCGCTTGATGTCGTAGCCGCCGAGGGTGATCGGGGGCAGCGCGCACGCGGAGTCGCCGGAGTGGATGCCGGCCTCCTCGATGTGCTCCATGACGCCGCCGAGGTAGAGCTCGTGGCCGTCGTAGAGCGCGTCGACGTCGATCTCGATGGCGTCGTCGAGGAAGCGGTCGATGAGGACCGGGTGCTCGGAGATCAGACCGGCGTGACGGGTGAGGTACTCCCCCAGCGAGGGCTCGTCGTAGACGATCTCCATGCCGCGGCCGCCGAGCACATAGGACGGGCGGACCATGACCGGGTAGCCGATCTCGGCGGCGATGCCCTTGGCCTCCTCGAAGGAGAAGGCGGTGCCGTACTTCGGCGCGGGCAGCCCGGCCTCGGTGAGCACCCGGCCGAAGGCGCCGCGCTCCTCGGCGAGGTCGATGGCCTCGGGCGAGGTGCCGACGATCGGCACGCCGTTGTCCTTGAGGGCCTGGGCGAGGCCGAGCGGGGTCTGGCCGCCGAGCTGGACGATGACGCCCGCGACGGGACCGGCGAGGGTCTCGGCGTGGACGATCTCCAGGACGTCCTCCAGGGTGAGCGGCTCGAAGTAGAGCCGGTCGGAGGTGTCGTAGTCGGTCGAGACGGTCTCGGGGTTGCAGTTGACCATCACGGTCTCGTAGCCGGCGTCGCTGAGCGCGAAGGAGGCGTGGACGCAGGAGTAGTCGAACTCGATGCCCTGGCCGATGCGGTTCGGACCCGAGCCGAGGATGATCACGGCGGGCTTCTCGCGCGGCGCGACCTCGGACTCCTCGTCGTAGGACGAGTAGAAGTACGGGGTCTTCGCGGCGAACTCGGCGGCGCAGGTGTCGACCGTCTTGTAGACCGGGCGGACGCCGAGCGCGTGCCGGACCTCGCGGACGACGTCCTCGCGCAGACCGCGGATCGCGCCGATCTGGGCGTCGGAGAAACCGTGCCGCTTGGCCTCGGCGAGGATCTCCGGCTCCAGCTTCTCGGCGGCGGCGAGCTCCTGGGAGATCTCGTGGATCAGGAAGAGCTGGTCGACGAACCACGGGTCGATCTTCGTGGCATCGAAGACCTCCTGCGCGCTCGCGCCGGCGCGGATGGCGTCCATGACCGTGTTGATCCGGCCGTCGGTCGGCACCACGGCCTTCGCGAGCAGCTCGGCCTTGTCGCCGGGCGTGGAGGAGAAGTCGAACTGCGAGCCCTTCTTCTCCAGCGAGCGCAGCGCCTTCTGCAGCGCCTCGGTGAAGTTACGGCCGATGGCCATGGCCTCGCCGACCGACTTCATGGTGGTGGTCAGCGTGGCGTCGGCGGCCGGGAACTTCTCGAAGGCGAACCGCGGCACCTTGACGACGACGTAGTCGAGCGTGGGCTCGAAGGACGCCGGGGTCTTCTCCGTGATGTCGTTCGGGATCTCGTCGAGCGTGTAGCCGACGGCGAGCCGGGCGGCGATCTTCGCGATCGGGAAACCGGTGGCCTTGGAGGCCAGCGCCGAGGAGCGGGAGACGCGCGGGTTCATCTCGATGACGATGATCCGGCCGTCGTCGGGGTTGACGGCGAACTGGATGTTGCAGCCGCCGGTGTCGACGCCGACCTCGCGGATGATCGCGATGCCGATGTCGCGCAGCCGCTGGTACTCGCGGTCGGTCAGCGTCATCGCCGGGGCGACGGTGATCGAGTCACCGGTGTGCACGCCCATCGGGTCGAAGTTCTCGATGGAGCAGACGACCACGACGTTGTCGTTCTTGTCGCGCATCAGCTCCAGCTCGTACTCCTTCCAGCCGAGGATGGACTCCTCCAGGAGCACCTCGGTGGTCGGGGAGAGCGTGAGGCCCTGGCCGGCGATGCGGCGCAGCTCCTCCTCGTCGTGGGCGAAGCCGGAGCCGGCGCCGCCCATGGTGAAGGAGGGACGGACGACGACGGGGTAGCCGCCGAGGGTGTCGACGCCCGCGATGACCTCGTCCATCGTGTGGCAGATGACCGAGCGGGCGGACTCGCCGTGGCCGATCTTGGCGTTGACGGCCTCGACGACGCCCTTGAACAGGTCGCGGTCCTCGCCCTTGTTGATCGCCTCGACGTTGGCGCCGATGAGCTCGACGCCGTACTTCTCCAGCACGCCGTTCTCGTGCATGGAGATCGCGGTGTTCAGCGCGGTCTGGCCGCCGAGGGTGGGCAGGAGCGCGTCGGGGCGCTCCTTGGCGATGATCTTCTCGACGAACTCCGGGGTGATCGGCTCGACGTACGTGGCGTCGGCGATCTCCGGGTCGGTCATGATCGTGGCCGGGTTGGAGTTGACGAGGATGACCCGCAGGCCCTCGGACTTCAGCACCCGGCAGGCCTGGGTGCCGGAGTAGTCGAACTCCGCTGCCTGGCCGATGACGATCGGGCCGGAGCCGATGACCAGGACGGACTGGATATCGGTGCGCTTAGGCACGCTGGCCCTCCATGAGCTTCACGAAGCGGTCGAACAGGTACGCGGCGTCGTGCGGACCGGCTGCTGCCTCAGGGTGGTACTGGACGCTGAAAGCCGGCTGGTCGAGGAGCTGGAGCCCCTCCACCACGTTGTCGTTGAGACAGACGTGGGAGACCTCGACACGGCCGTAGGGGGTGTCGGTCGCGGCATCGAGCGGGGCGTCGACGGCGAAGCCGTGGTTGTGCGCGGTGACCTCGACCTTGCCGGTCGTGCGGTCCTGCACGGGCTGGTTGATGCCGCGGTGGCCGTACTTCAGCTTGTACGTGCCGAAGCCGAGCGCGCGGCCGAGGATCTGGTTGCCGAAGCAGATGCCGAAGAGCGGCGTCCCGCGCTCCAGGACGGACCGCATCACGGAGACCGGGTGGTCGGCGGTGGCCGGGTCGCCCGGGCCGTTGGAGAAGAACACCCCGTCGGGGTCGAGGGCGTAGATGTCCTCCGCGGTGGCGGTGGCGGGCAGGACGTGCACCTCGATGCCGCGCTCGGCCATCCGGTGCGGGGTCATGCCCTTGATGCCGAGGTCGATCGCGGCGACGGTGAACTTCTTCGCACCGATCGCGGGGACGACGTACGCCTCCTTGGTGGCCACCTCGGCGGCGAGGTCGGCGCCCTTCATCTCGGGGGCCCGGCGCACCTCGGCGAGCATGGTGTCCGCGTCGGGCAGGTTGTCGCCGGAGAAGATGCCGACCCGCATGGCGCCGCTCTCGCGGAGGTGGCGGGTGAGGGCGCGGGTGTCGATGCCGCTGATGCCGACGACGCCCTGGGCGACGAGTTCCTCGTCGAGGGAGCGGCGCGAGCGCCAGTTGGAGGGGATCCGGGCGGGGTCGCGCACCACGTAACCGGCGACCCAGATGCGGCCGGACTCGGGGTCCTCGTCGTTGACGCCGGTGTTGCCGACGTGCGGGGCGGTCATGACGACCACCTGGCGGTGGTACGAGGGGTCGGTCAGGGTCTCCTGGTAGCCGGACATACCGGTGTTGAAGACCGCCTCGCCGAAGGTCACCCCCACGGCCCCGTAGGCGCGGCCGCGGAAGGTACGGCCGTCCTCCAGGACGAGTACGGCGGGAACCTTGCTGGCTCCCCGGGTGGAGGTCGTCATCGTGCGCCTTCCGTCTGGTTCTCGTTGTGCTGTGCTTGTGCCGTGGCGATCGCCTCGACCCAGGCCGCGTGCTCGGCGGCCCGGTCGGAGCGGAAGCCGGAGTCCAGCTGCTTGCCGCCGTGCTCCCAGGTGATCACCAGCAGGCCGCCCTCGGCGAGGACCTTGCCGGCGATGCCCTTGTCCAGCCGGGCGCCGCGCAGCCGGTCCGCGGGGATGAAGAAGTCCTGCGCCCCCGGCCGGACGACGTCCAGGCCTTGGTCCGTCAGGGTGAGCTCGACGCGGCTGCGGGTGCCGAGGCCGTGCGCGACCACTCGGTCGAGCCACTGCCCGGCGGTGGTGGAGCCGTGGTAGCGCCCGGTCATCGTGAGCGTGGGCGTTCCCGGCTCGGCGGGGGCGGTGGGGAGCTCGGGCAGATCGCCCTGGAGCGTGGCCCGCCACTTCCAGCCCTCGCGCATCAGCCAGTAGACGAGCGCGACGAAGAGCAGCAGTCCGACGACCCAGCCGATGCGCGCGGCCCAGTCGGTGACGTCCGCGGACTTCTGTTCCGCCGCCAGATTGATCAGTGCAGATGTCACGCGAGATTCCCGTCCACGACCGTTGCCCGGCCCCGCAGGAAGGTGTGGGTGACGCGCCCCGGCAGCTCGCGGCCCTCGTAAGGGGTGTTGCGGCTGCGGGAGGCGAAGCCCGCGGGGTCCACGACACCACGGTAAGCGGAATCGAGCAGGGTGAGGTTGGCGGGCTCCCCGGCGGCGATCGGCCGTCCGTGTCCTTCGAGGCGGCCGATCGCGGCCGGGCGGACGGACATCCGGTCGGCGACGGCCTCCCAGTCGAGGAGACCGGTGTCGACCATCGTGTGCTGGACGACGGACAGGGCGGTCTCCAGGCCGACCATGCCCATGGCCGCCGCGCCCCACTCGCAGTCCTTGTCCTCGTGCGGGTGCGGGGCGTGGTCGGTGGCCACGATGTCGATGGTGCCGTCGGCGAGGGCCTCGCGCAGGGCCATCACGTCGGCTTCCGTGCGCAGCGGCGGGTTGACCTTGTAGACCGGGTTGTAGGAGCGCACCAGCTCGTCGGTGAGGAGCAGGTGGTGCGGGGTGACCTCGGCGGTCACGTCGATGCCGCGGGACTTGGCCCAGCGGACGATCTCGACCGAGCCGGCGGTGGAGAGGTGGCAGATGTGCACACGGGAGCCGACGTGCTCGGCGAGCAGCACATCACGGGCGATGATCGACTCCTCGGCGACGGCGGGCCAGCCGCCGAGGCCGAGCTCGGCGGAGACGATGCCCTCGTTCATCTGGGCGCCCTCGGTGAGGCGGGGCTCCTGGGCGTGCTGGGCGACGACGCCGTCGAAGGCCTTCACGTACTCCAGGGCGCGGCGCATGATCACCGCGTCGTCCACGCACTTGCCGTCGTCGGAGAAGACCCGCACCCCGGCGGCCGAGTCGTGCATCGCGCCGAGCTCGGCGAGCTTCTTGCCCTCCAGGCCGACGGTGACGGCGCCGATGGGCTGGACGTCGCAGTAGCCGGACTCCTTGCCGAGCCGCCAGACCTGCTCGACGACGCCCGCGGTGTCGGCGACGGGGAAGGTGTTGGCCATGGCGAAGACGGCCGTGAAGCCACCGCTGGCCGCGGCGCGGGTGCCGGTCAGGACCGTCTCGGAGTCCTCGCGGCCGGGCTCGCGCAGATGGGTGTGCAGGTCGACGAGGCCCGGCAGCAGGATCCGGCCGTCGGCCTCGATGACCTGGGCGCCCTCGGCGGACAGGCCGACGCCGACCTCGGCGATGGTCTCGCCGTCGATGAGGACGTCCTGCGGCTCGCCGCCGAGGACCTTCGCACCACGGATCAGGATCTTGGTCATGGTTACTTGTTCTCCTCGGTACGGGCGGAGTTCGTGACGGCGGGCTCGGAGCCACCGAGCAGCAGGTAGAGGACGGCCATGCGGGTGGAGACGCCGTTGGCAACCTGCTCCACGGCCGTGCAGCGCTCGGAGTCGGCGACCTCGGCGGTGATCTCCATGCCCCGGTTCATCGGGCCGGGGTGCATCACGATGGCGTGTTCCGGCATCCGGGCCATGCGGTCGCCGTCGAGCCCGTAGCGGCGGGCGTACTCGCGCTCGGTGGGGAAGAAGGCGGCGTTCATGCGCTCGCGCTGGACGCGCAGCATCATCACCGCGTCGGACTTCGGCAGCACGCTGTCGAGGTCGTAGGAGACCTCGCAGGGCCAGGTCTCGACGCCGATCGGCACCAGCGTGGGCGGGGCGACCAGGGTGACCTCCGCGCCGAGCGTGTGCAGCAGGTGCACGTTGGAGCGGGCCACCCGGCTGTGCAGCACGTCGCCGACGATCGTGATCCGGCGGCCGGCCAGGTCCCGGCCGAGCCCGGCGTCCCGGCCGACGAGGCGGCGGCGCATGGTGAAGGCGTCCAGCAGGGCCTGGGTGGGGTGCTCGTGGGTGCCGTCGCCGGCGTTGACGACGGCCCCGTCGATCCAGCCGGAGTTCGCCAGCCGGTAGGGGGCGCCGGAGGCGTGGTGGCGGATGACGACCGCGTCGGCGCCCATGGCCTCCAGGGTCAGGGCGGTGTCCTTGAGCGACTCGCCCTTGGAGACCGAGGAGCCCTTGGCGGAGAAGTTGATGACGTCGGCGGAGAGCCGCTTGGCGGCGGCCTCGAAGGAGATGCGGGTGCGGGTCGAGTCCTCGAAGAAGAGGTTGACGACGGTACGGCCGCGCAGGGTGGGAAGTTTCTTGATCGGCCGGTCGGCGACCCGCGCCATCTCCTCGGCGGTGTCGAGGATCAGGACGGCGTCGTCGCGCGTGAGGTCGGCGGCCGAGATGAGGTGGCGCTTCATCCGGTTACTCCGTGGTCGAAGAGGTATGGGGGTGCCTGGGCGAGCAGCTGCCGGGCATGCGGCGGCACGGTCCCGGCGCCCTCGGGCCCTGCCGGACCCGGCTGGGCCCGGAACGGGAGGCACCGGGGCGGTGGGGCGTGGGGCTACTGCTCGTCGGCCGCGGTGGGCTCGCGGAGCCCGAGGAGCACGCTGTCGCGGCCGTCCTCCTCGGTGAGCTGCACCTTGACCGTCTCCCGCAGCGACGTGGGGAGGTTCTTGCCGACGTAGTCGGCACGGATCGGAAGCTCACGGTGGCCGCGGTCCACGAGGACCGCGAGCTGGACCGCGCGCGGGCGGCCGATGTCACCGAGCGCGTCGAGCGCGGCGCGGATGGTGCGGCCGGAGAAGAGCACGTCGTCGACGAGGACCACGAGCCGGCCGTCGATCCCGTCACCGGGGATCTCGGTGCGGGCGAGCGCGCGGGCCGGGCGGAGCCGCAGATCGTCGCGGTACATGGTGATGTCGAGGGAGCCGACGGGCATCTTGCCGCCGGTGATCTCTTCGAGCTTGGCGGCCAGTCGGCGGGCGAGGAAGACGCCACGCGTGGGGATGCCGAGGAGCACCACGTCGTCGGCGCCCTTGGCGCGCTCGACGATCTCGTGGGCGATCCGGGTCAGTACCCGGGCGATGTCCGGTGCTTCGAGCACGGGACGCGCGGAGCCGGTCGGGTTCGCCGCCGGATTCACGTCACGGTTTGCGTCCATACGAAACGGACCTCCTTCTCCGCCTCACGGGACGGACTTTAAAGGACGTCGGATTAACGTGTTTCACGGTACCAGGGCCCCCGGGAAACACTCACCACCACCCCACGTGGGCCAGGGTGTGGACCATTCGGCTTGACGAAGCCAGATTACGCTGCGTAACCTCACAGTGAGTTACCAGCCCGCGGCGGAGCCGCATATCGATACGCTGTCTGGGGAGCTTTATGTCCAGCGAATACGCCAAACAGCTCGGGGCCAAGCTCCGCGCCATCCGCACCCAGCAGGGCCTCTCCCTCCATGGCGTCGAGGAGAAGTCCCAGGGCCGCTGGAAGGCCGTGGTAGTGGGTTCGTACGAGCGCGGCGACCGTGCCGTGACCGTGCAGCGCCTGGCCGAGCTGGCCGATTTCTACGGCGTGCCGGTGCAGGAGCTGCTGCCGGGTACCACGCCCGGCGGGGCCGCCGAGCCGCCGCCGAAGCTCGTTCTGGACCTGGAGCGGCTGGCCCACGTGCCGGCCGAGAAGGCGGGCCCCCTCCAGCGCTACGCCGCGACCATCCAGAGCCAGCGCGGCGATTACAACGGCAAGGTGCTGTCGATCCGCCAGGACGACCTGCGCACCCTCGCAGTGATCTATGACCAGTCGCCCTCGGTGCTGACCGAGCAGCTGATCAGCTGGGGCGTGCTCGACGCGGACGCGCGCCGTGCCGTGCAGCACGAAGACGCCTGACGCGTAGCGTCGGTCGCCGTCTTCTGCGCAGACCGTGGCGGAATCCGCGGAAATCTGAGCAGAAACGTACCGCCGGGGGCGGTGGAACCCTTTCGGGTTCTCACCGCCCCCGGCGGTTTTTTGCGCTGTGCGGGTGCTGTGCGGGCTGCGGCGGCTATTCCGCGCGCCGCAGACCCGGCTTGAGCTCCTTGAAACGGCCGAGCAGACCGTTGACGAAAGCGGGCGAGTCGTCGGTGGAGAACTCCTTGGCGAGCTGCACCGCCTCGTCGATCGCCACCGCGTCCGGGGTCTCGTCCTCCCAGATCAGCTCGTACGCACCGAGGCGCACGATGTTCCGGTCGGCGACCGGCATCCGGTCCAGGTCCCAGTCGACCGCGTAGGTCGCGATGAGCTCGTCGATCCGGGACACGTGCTGCGCGTATCCCTCGACCAGCTGCATCGTGTACTCGTTGACCGGCGGCTGCCGGTCGTCGGACCGCGAGTGCCGGACCCAGTCCGCGAGCACGTTCTGCACGGAGGAACCGCGCTGATCGGCCTCGAAGAGGATCTGGAAGGCGCGCTTACGGGCCTTGCTACGGGCGGCCACGGTTAGCTGTTCACCCGACCGAGGTAATCACCGGTGCGAGTGTCGACCTTGATCTTCTCACCCGTGGTGATGAAGAGCGGGACCTGGATCTCGTAGCCGGTCTCCAGCTTGGCGGGCTTGGTGCCACCGGTGGAGCGGTCGCCCTGGACGCCCGGGTCGGTGTGCTCGATGACGAGCTCGACCGCGGCCGGCAGCTCGACGTAGAGCACCTCGTCGCCGTGCTTGGCGACGACGGCCTCGAAGCCCTCGAGCAGGAAGTTGGCGGCGTCACCGACGGCCTTGCGGTCGACGTGCAGCTGGTCGTACGTGTCCATGTCCATGAACACGAAGTACTCGCCGTCCATGTACGAGAACTGCATACCGCGCTTGTCGACGGTGGCCGTCTCGACCTTGACGCCGGCGTTGAAGGTCTTGTCGACGACCTTGCCCGACAGCACGTTCTTGAGCTTGGTACGGACGAAGGCGGGGCCCTTGCCGGGCTTGACGTGCTGGAACTCGACGACGGACCAGAGCTGGCCCCCGTCGAGCTTGAGCACCATGCCGTTCTTGAGGTCGTTCGTGGAAGCCACGGTTGCGGAATCTCCTGGACTGAAGCTGGTGGAACCAGGAGATGCGCGCTAAAGCGCGAGCAGCTCCTTGGTCGTGATGGTGAGTAGCTCGGGTCCGCCGTCCGCCTCAGGGCGGACGACGAGCGTGTCATCGATCCGGACGCCGCCCCGCCCCGGGAGGTGAACCCCCGGATCTACGGTGACCGGCACGCAAGCGTCCAGTTTACCCATGGCCGAGGGCGCCAGCCGAGGGTCCTCGCCGATTTCGAGTCCCACACCATGGCCGATGCGCGGTCCGAGCCGCTCGGCGTGCCCCGCGCCCTCCAGCACGAGCCGTGCCGCGCGGTCCACTTCGCGGTACGCGGCGCCCGGCGCGAGCGCCTCCCGGCCGGCCCGCTGGGCTGCGAACACCTGCTCGTACAGCTCGATCTGCCAGTCCGCCGGGGAGGTGCCGATCACAAACGTACGGGCCACCTCGCTGCGGTAGCCGCGATAGTCGGCGCCGAGGCAGACACTGAGAAAATCGCCTTCCTCGACCCGGCGATCGGTCGGCGGATGACCGACCAGACCCGAATTCGGCCCGGTGCCCACCGAGGTCGGAAAGGCAGGGCCCCGCGCACCGTGATCGATCAGCCGGCGCTCGAGTTCCAGCGCGAGGTGCCGCTCGGTGCGCCCGACGAGGATCGATTCGAGCAGTTCGCCCAAGGCGTGGTCGGCGATCTCCGCGGCGATGCGCAGGGTGGAGATCTCCTCGTCGTCCTTGACGATCCGCTGCTGCTCGACGGCCGTGCCGAGATCCGCCAGCCGCAGCCCGGGCGCGACGGAGCGCAGCGCGCGGTGCCGGGCCACGGTCAGATGGTGCTCCTCGACCGCGAGGGAGCCCACCTTGGCGGCCGCGGCGCGCTCGGCACCCGCGACGGCCGGGTCACCCTCCGGCGTCGGAAGCACCACGACCCGCAGATCCTCGGCGGGCCGGCCGGCCGCGCCGGCCGCGTACGGATCGTCGGCGCACAACAGCACGTCCTCGCGCCCGCCGACCAGCAGCGCGGCGCCGGCGGGCGCCCCGCCGGCCAGATAGCGGACATTGGCGCCCCCGGAGACGAGCGCGGCCTCGCTGCCGGCCGCCTCGCACCGCTCGCGCAGCCGCGTGCGCCGTGCCGCGTAGACCTCGGACATGCTTTTGAGCGTACGGTCGGGCGCCGTGGGCGGCCGTTCCAGCGCGTCCGACCGAGGACCGACCGGAGACTCACCCCGCGCTCTACCAGCTGGGCGGGCTGGCCAGGGAGCGGGCGACCACGTCGTCGAGCAGCCGGGCGGTGGTGGTCACGTCCTGCTGGGTGTTGTCGATGATCGGCAGGCCGGAGCCGTACCAGCCGGCCATGCGGCCGTGGATCCGGGCGACCTCCTCGTCGCTGAGCCGGCGGTTGCCGCTGCGCTCGGCGTTGCGCTCCAGGACGACCTCGAGGCCCGGCAGCAGCACGACGGGCAGCAGACCGGGGCCGACGTGCCGCTTCCAGCCGCCGAGGCCCACGACGGGCCGGTCGGGGAAGACCGCGTCGTCGAGGATGCAGGAGATGCCGTTGGCCAGGAAATTGCGGGCCGCGAAGCCGCAGGTGCGGCGGGCGAGCCGGTACTGGGCCTCGGAGTGGTCGTTCCACCCGGACTGCGGGTCCGCGAAGCCGGAGCGCACCCACTCGCGCACGTCGTCGAGGCTGATGTGGGCCGTGGGCACCCGGCGGGTGTCGGCCCAGTGCCGGGCCACGGTGGTCTTCCCCGCGCCGGCCGGACCGATGAGCAGCACCGCGACGGCGGCGGTCTGCGCTGTGGCGTCCTGACTGGGCGCGGGCGGCGGCACTGCCGGCATCGGGGGGTGCGTTGGCGGCCCCACGGGGTACTGCATCCGGTGGCACTCCGTCTCGTACGGGCGACTGGCGGGGGTCTTCCCCGGTCCCGTCCCTTCCCGTCCTCAATCGCCGGACGGGCTGAAAATCAGCCCGTCCGGCGATTGAGGACACCGCGCGCAGCGCGGTCACGGGGTCCGGGGCGGAGCCCCGGTGACGGGAAGGGGCGGGACCGGGGAAAGAGTAAGCTCTCCGGCCCCCACCGGGGGAACGGCCCCGTCAGCCCGTCAGTTCCTCCGCCAGCGCGCGCAGCGCGAGCCGGTACGAGCCGATGCCGAACCCGGCGACCGTGCCGCTGGCGACCGCCGCGATCACGGAGGTGTGGCGGAACTCCTCGCGCGTATAGGGGTTGGAGATGTGCACCTCGATGAGGGGCGCGGTGCGCTGGGCCGCCGCGTCCCGCATCGCGTACGAATAGTGCGTGAAGGCCCCGGGGTTGATGACGACGGGGACCGAGCCGTCCGCGGCCTCGTGCAGCCAGCGGATCAGCTCGCCCTCGTCATTGGTCTCCCGGACCTCGACGGCGAGGCCGAGCTCCCCGCCGAGCCGGGCGCACTCCTCGACCAGGCCCTGGTACGAGGTCGAGCCGTAGACGTCGGGCTCGCGGGAGCCCAGCCGGCCGAGGTTCGGCCCGTTGAGGACGAGCACCCGGCGCCCGCTCACGAGGCGATCTCCGCGTGTGCCGCCAGCAGCATCGCCGGGTCCGGTGCCTCCAGGACCGTCGGCTTCGCCAGACCGTCCAGGACGATGAAGCGCAGCCGGTCACCGCGGGACTTCTTGTCGACCTTCATGGTCTCCACCAGCTTGGGCCACTGGTCGCCACGGTAGGTGACGGGCAGGCCCACGGATTCGAGGATGGCGCGGTGCCGGTCGGCGGTCGCGTCGTCCAGGCGGCCGGCGATCCGGCCGAGCTCCGCGGCGAAGACCATGCCGACGGCGACGGCCGCACCGTGCCGCCAGTTGTAGCGCTCGTTCTTCTCGATGGCGTGGGCGAGGGTGTGGCCGTAGTTGAGGATCTCCCGCAGGCCCGATTCCTTCAGGTCCGAGGAGACGACATCGGCCTTGACCTTGATCGCGCGCTCGATCAGCTCCGAGGTGTGCGGACCCTGCGGCGTGCGGGCGGCCTCGGGATCGGCCTCGATGAGCTCCAGGATCGCCGGGTCGGCGATGAAGCCCGCCTTGATGATCTCGGCGAGACCGCTGACGTAGTCGTGGACCGGCAGCGACTCCAGCGCGGCCAGGTCGCACAGGACCCCGGCCGGGGGGTGGAAGGCGCCGACGAGGTTCTTGCCCTCGGCGGTGTTGATGCCCGTCTTGCCGCCCACGGCCGCGTCGACCATGCCCAGCACGGTGGTGGGCACGGCGATCCAGCGCACCCCGCGCAGCCAGGTGGCGGCGACGAAGCCCGCCACGTCCGTGGTGGCACCGCCGCCGACGCCGACGATGACGTCGGTGCGGGTGAAGTTGGTCTGCCCGAGCGCCTTCCAGCAGTAGGCGGCGACCTCGACGGTCTTGGCCTCCTCGGCGTTCGGGAGCTGGATGGCGATGGCCTCGTAGCCCTGCGCGGCCAGGTCCGCGCGGAGCACCTCACCGGTCTCGGCGAGCGCCTCGGGGTGCAGCACGGCCACCCGCTGGGCGGCGGTGCCGATCAGGCCGGGCAGCTCGCCCAGCAGCTGACTGCCGACCAGGACCTCGTACGGCGCGGTGCCCGCGCTGCCGGCGACCTGGATACGGGTAGGGGCGTCGGTCATGCGTTCCTCACTGCGGGATGTCCGGTGTGTGGGCCCGGGGCAGCTGGAGTGCCTCCAGCACGGCGTCGGCCACCTGGGCCGGGGTGCGGCCGCCGGTGCCGACGACGGCGCGGGCGACCTCGGTGTAGAGCGGGCGGCGCGCCTCCATCAGCTCGCGCCACCGCTTGCGGGGGTTGACGGCGAGCAGCGGCCGCGGGGCGTCCAGGCCCACCCGGTGGACGGCGTCGGCGAGCTCGACGTCGAGGAAGACCACGGGCAGGCCCCTGAGCAGGGCGCGGGTGTCCGGGTCCATGACGGCGCCGCCGCCGAGGGAGAGCACCCCGGGGTGCTCGGCCACGGCGGCGGCCACGGCCTGCCGCTCCAGCTCACGGAAGTGCGGCTCGCCCTCGTCGATGAAGATCTCCGGGATGGGCTTGCCGGCGGTCCGCTCGATGTCGGCGTCGGTGTCCCGGTAGCCGGTGCCCAGCCGCTCGGCGAGCAGGGCACCGATGGTGGACTTGCCCGCTCCGGGCGGGCCCACCAGGACGACGACGGGTGTGCCGGGCGGGGTCACTTGATGGCCAGGTTGTCGAGGTAGCCCCGGACGTTGCGACGGGTCTCGGTGACGCTGTCGCCGCCGAACTTCTCGACGACCGCGTCCGCCAGGACGAGCGCCACCATGGCCTCGGCGACGATGCCGGCGGCGGGGACGGCACAGACGTCGGAGCGCTGGTGGTGCGCCTGCGTCGCCTCACCGGTGACGACGTCGACGGTGGCCAGCGCGCGCGGGACGGTCGCGATCGGCTTCATCGCCGCCCGGACGCGCAGCAGCTCACCGGTGGTCAGACCGCCCTCGGTGCCGCCGGAGCGGCCGGAGGTGCGGCGGATGCCGTCCTCGGTGGCGACGATCTCGTCGTGCGCCTTGGAGCCGGGCACCCGGGCCAGGTCGAAGCCGTCGCCGACCTCGACGCCCTTGATGGCCTGAATGCCCATCAGGGCAGCGGCCAGGCGGGCGTCCAGGCGCCGGTCCCAGTGGACGTGCGAGCCGAGGCCGACCGGTACGCCGTAGGCGAGGACCTCGACGATGCCACCGAGGGTGTCACCGTCCTTGTGGGCCTGGTCGATCTCGGCGACCATCGCCTTCGACGCGTCGGCGTCCAGGCAGCGCACCGGGTCGGCGTCGAGCCGCTCGACGTCGGAGGGCTTGGGGAGGACGCCGTACGGGGCCTTGGCCGCCGCCAGCTCCACCACGTGCGAGACGATCTCGATGCCGGCCGTCTCCTTGAGAAAGGAACGGGCGACGGCGCCGAGGGCGACACGGGCGGCGGTCTCACGGGCGGAGGCGCGCTCCAGGACCGGCCGGGCCTCGTCGAAACCATACTTCTGCATACCCGCCAGGTCGGCGTGACCGGGGCGCGGCCGGGTCAGCGGGGCATTGCGGGCCAGCGAGGCGAGCTCTTGGGGGTCCACCGGGTCGGCCGCCATGACCTTTTCCCACTTGGGCCACTCGGTGTTGCCCACCATGACCGCGATCGGGGAGCCCATGGAGAGGCCGTGGCGGACACCGCCGAGGAAGGTGATCTCGTCGCGCTCGAACTTCATGCGCGCGCCGCGCCCATAGCCGAGGCGCCGTCGGGCCAGGTGGTCCGCCACCATGTCGGTGGTGATCGGCACGCCGGCGGGAAGGCCCTCCAGCGTCGCCACGAGTGCGGGGCCGTGCGACTCCCCGGCCGTCAGCCAGCGCAACCTGCTCAACGGGACTCCTCTTGCTCGCGCCTGGATCATGCGGTGACGTGTCCGGAGCGCGTGCGCGGCCCGGGCCCGCCACCTCAGATCCTCCCACGACCCGGAGCCCCCTCCGGCAGCCGGTCCGGGTTGTGGACCTCTCGCGTCGGCTCCGGGAACGGGCCGGGGCCGGTCGTGGGGTCAGGCCGTGGGTCAGGCCGTACGGGCCGCGAGGGCCGCCTCGCCCGCCGCGCGCATCGCGGCCAGCGGGGCGGTCGGGCACCCGGTCATCTGCTCGACCTGCAGCACCGCCTGGTGCACCAGCAGGTCCAGGCCGCCGAGGATCGCGCCGCCGCGGTCCGCCCAGGCGGCCGCCAGCGGGGTCGGCCACGGCTCGTACAGCACGTCGAAGAGCGTGCCGGGGTGCTCCGGGACCTCGGCCGCGAGGCCGTCCGTGGCACCGGCCGGGGTGGTCGCGACGACCAGCGGCGCATCGAGGCCCTCGGCGGCGCGGCTCCAGTCGGCGGTGCGGACGTCGACGCCGAGTCGCTCGCCCCAGTGCCGCATCTCGGCGGCGCGCTCGGCGCTGCGGACGTACGCGGTGACCTCGCCGGTGCAGATCCTGGCGAGGGCGGCGAGGGTGGAGGAGGCCGTGGCCCCGGCGCCGAGCACGGTGGCGGAGGCCACCTTCTCGACGCCGCGCTCGCGCAGCGCCGCCGCGATGCCGGGGATGTCGGTGTTGTCGCCGAGGCGACGGCCGTCGTCGGTGAGGACGACGGTGTTGACGGCCTCGACGGACTCGGCCGTGGCGCTGATCCCGTCCAGCAGCGGGATGACCGCCCGCTTGAGCGGCATGGTCAGGGACAGCCCCGCCCAGGTGCCGTCGAGTCCGTCCAGGAAACCGGGCAGCGCGGCCTCGTCGACCTCGAAGCGGTCGTAGGTCCACTCCCCCAGGCCCAGGTCCGCGTACGCGGCCCGGTGCAGGACCGGGGAGAGCGAGTGGGCGATCGGCGAACCGAGCACCGCCGCCCGGCGGCGGTGCTCCCTCGGGTCACTCATCCCTGCTTCTTCGCCTTCTGGCTTTCGTTGAACTCGTCCACGAGCTTCTGGTGCTCCTTGAGGTTCTTGGTGAACCGCGTCTTCCCGTCGATGGAGACGAAGTAGTACCAGTCACCGACCTCGGGATCCATCGCGGCCTTGAGCGCCTCGGCTCCGGGGTTGCCGATGGGGCCGGGTGTCAGACCCCGGTAGAAGTACGTGTTGTACGGGTCGTCGAAGGACCGGAGCTGCTTGGGGCTGAGGTCCAGCTTGCTCTGGTTCTTCAGGTAGTTGTACGTCGAGTCGAACTCCAGCTTGCCGTTCGTCTCGATGTTGGTCGGCTTGAGGCGGTTGTATATGACGCGCGCCATCTTGCGGAAGTCGTCGTGCGTCATGCCTTCCGCGTTGACCATGCTCGCCACGGTGATGAGCTGGAGCGGGGACTTCAGGCCCAGTTCCTTGGCCTTGCCCTCCAGGTCTTCCTTGGCGTAGTTCTCCTTGGCCCGCGCGACCATCTGCTTGAGGATGGCTTCCGGCTTGGTGCCCTTGGCCGCGCTGTACTGCGACGGGTAGAGGAAGCCCTCGAGCGGATCCTTGATCTTGGGGTCGCTGTTGGCCCACTCGGGCAGCCCGAGGTTCTTCGCCTGGCTGGTGGCGACGTCCTTGGTCGTGCCCTGCTTCAGACCGAGCTTCTGGTCGATCGCGGCGTAGATCTGGACGGCCCGGCGTCCCTCACCGATGGTGAGGAAGTTCCCGGTGTGGGTCATCATCGCGACGGCCGCCGAACCCGACATCTCCTTGCGGAGGGTGTAGGTGCCCGGCTGGATGGCCACGCCCTTGCCGGCGGCCGCGGTGAAGGCGCCGACGCTCTTGACCACGCCCGCCTTCTGAAGCACCTGGCCCATCCCGGTCAGGGTGGAACCCTTGGGGATCTCGACCTGGACCTCGCCGCTGCCCTCGCCGGAGTAGTCGGGCGCGGCACCGAAGTGGGTCTGCCAGTAGTCGTAGGCGAGGTAGCCGCCACCGCCCACGACGCCGACGAGCACGACGGCGACGAGCAGGCAGGCCGTGCCGCTGCGGCGCTTGTTCTTGCCCTTGGCGTTGCCGCCCTTGGCCTTGCCCTTGCCGCGACGGTCGCGACGGCTCTCCTCGCGGGAGTCGTCCGTGCCGTCGGGATCGTCGGGGTCGTCGGCGCCGGTGAAGAAGGGGTGCTTCTCCTCTTCCGGCTCGGGCTCCACCTCGCGCTCGGGCTCCGGGTGCCACTGCTCGTGCTGCCCGGTGTCGTGCGTCTGCTGCGGCACGCCGGCACGCGGCTGCTCGTGCTGACCGGTCTGGTGCGGCTGCTGATGCTGCCCCGTGTGATGGGGCTGCTGATGCTGGCCGGTGTGGTGCTCCGGCTGCGGGTACTGACCGGTGTGGTGCGGCTGCTGGTGCTGGCCCGTCTGGTGCGGCTGCTGGTGCTGACCGGTGTGGTGCTCCTGCTGCTGCGGGTAGCCGTCAGGACCGTAGTAGTCCTGACGGCCGTACTGCTCCCCCGGGTTCGCGCCGTACTGACCCCCCGCGTTCTGCGAGGGGTCCCAGCCGTACTGCTGCTCCGCGTACTGCTGCTGCTCGGGGTACTGCTGACCGTACGGAGGCTGCGACTGCTGCTGCGGCTGTTGCTGCTGCGGATACTGCTGCCCGTTGTATCCCTGGTCCCCGTACAGAGGGTCCTCGGGATGCCACGGTTGGGAGCCGGAGCCCCGGCCATACTCAGTCATCGATCCCCTAGAGCCGCACAGCGGCAGCCGGTGAGCGCTCCGTGGAGTGCACGTTCGATGCGTCCGGTCCTGTACGGAAGACGTTCGAACGGCTGCCATGTCGCGCGGAACGTTACCGTATCGCGATCAGATGACCACTTCTACGGATTCACCCGGAGGACGGCCGGAGATCTTCTCGATCTCCAGGGCGTTCTGCAAAATGATCACAGCCGCCGCCTGGTCGACGACGGAGCGGCCCTTCTTGGAGCTGACCCCGGAGGCCCGCAGACCCTGCGTGGCCGTGACCGTCGTCATCCGCTCGTCGACCAGTCGGACCGGCACGGGAGCGATCCGCCGGGCCATCTCCTTGGCGAAGGTCCGCACCTTGGCCGCCGCCGGGCCTTCCCGCCCGCTCAGCGAGCGGGGCAGGCCGACCACGACCTCGACGGGCTCGTACTCCTCGACAATCGCCGCCAGCCGCTTGTGAGCTGACGGGATGTCACGTCCGGGGACGGTCTCGACCGGGGTGGCGAGGACCCCGTCGGGGTCGCACGAGGCGACCCCGATCCGGGCGTCCCCGACATCGACGGCGATCCGCCTGCCGCGTCGCACGATCAGGCCGCCTCGGCCACGAGGCGCTCGACGGCGGCCATGGCCTCGTCGAGAGCGTCGGCGTTCTGGCCGCCGCCCTGGGCGACGTCCGGCTTGCCGCCGCCTCCGCCACCGAGCGTCTTGGCGGCCGTACGCACCAGGTCACCGGCCTTGAGCCCACGCTCGCGCGCGGCCTCATTCGTGGCGATCACGGTCAGCGGGCGACCGTTCACCACGGTGAACAGGGCGACCACGGCGGCGCGGCCGCCCTGGATCCGGCCCCGGACGTCGAGGACGAGCTTGCGCAGGTCGTCGGCGCCCGTGCCGTCCGGCACCCGGCCGACGGCCAGCGCCACGCCCCGGACGTCCTTGGCACCCTCGGCGAGACCGGCGGCGGCCTGGAGCACCTTCTCGGCGCGGAACCGCTCGATCTCCTTCTCGGCGTCCTTCAGCTTGGCGAGCATCCCGGAGATCTTCTCCGGCAGCTCCTCCGGACGGCCCTTGACCAGGTCCGTCAGCTGGGAGACGACCGTGTGCTCACGGGCGAGGAAGTTGTAGGCGTCCACGCCGACGAGGGCCTCGACACGGCGCACACCGGAGCCGATGGAGGACTCGCCGAGCAGCTTCACCAGACCGAGCTGGGCGGTGTTGTGCACGTGCGTGCCGCCGCACAGCTCCTTGGAGAAGTCGCCGATGGTCACGACGCGCACCCGGTCGCCGTACTTCTCGCCGAACTCGGCGATGGCGCCCTGCTTCTTGGCCTCCTCCATGCTCATGACCTCGGCGTGCACGTCGAGCTCACGGGAGAGGACCTCGTTGATCCGCTGCTCGACGTCCGTGAGGACGGTGCCCGGCACGGCGGCCGGGGAGCCGAAGTCGAAGCGGAAGCGGCCGGGCGAGTTCTCCGAACCGGCCTGGGCGGCCGTCGGGCCGAGGGCGTCGCGCAGCGCCTGGTGGGTGAGGTGGGTGGCGCTGTGGGCGCGGGCGATGGCCCGGCGGCGGCGCACATCGATCTGGGCGTACACGGACGCGCCGACGGTGACCTCGCCGACCTGGACGACGCCCTTGTGGACGCTGACGCCGGGCACCGGCTGCTGGACGTCGCGGATCTCCACGACGGCACCGGTGTCGAGCCGGATCCGGCCCTGGTCGGCGAGCTGGCCGCCGCCCTCGGCGTAGAAGGGGGTGCGGTCGAGGACGACCTCGACCTCGTCGCCCTCCTGGGCGGCGGGCGACGGCACGCCGTCGACCAGCAGACCGACGACGGTGGACTCACCCTCGGTGTCGGTGTAGCCGGTGAAGACGGTGGAGCCGGCGGTGTCGGCGACCGCGCGGTAGGCGGAGACGTCGGCGTGGCCGGTCTTCTTGGCCTTGGCGTCGGCCTTGGCCCGCTCCCGCTGCTCCTTCATCAGGCGGCGGAAGCCGTCCTCGTCCACGGACAGCCCCTGCTCGGCGGCCATCTCCAGGGTGAGGTCGATGGGGAAGCCCCAGGTGTCGTGCAGCAGGAACGCCTTGTCGCCGGCGAGGACCGTGCCGCCGGCGGCCTTGGTCTCGGTGACGGCGGAGTCGAGGATGTTAGTGCCGCCCTTGAGGGCCTTGAGGAACGCGGCCTCCTCGGCGAGGGCGACGGTCTCGATGCGCTTGCGGTCGGTGAGCAGCTCCGGGTACTGCTCGCCCATCGTCTTGAGCACGACGTCGACCAGCTCGGCGACGACCGGACCGGTGGCGCCGAGCAGGCGCATGTTGCGCACGGCGCGGCGCATGATGCGGCGCAGGACGTAGCCACGGCCCTCGTTGCCGGGGGTGACGCCGTCGCCGATGAGCATGACGGAGGTGCGCATGTGGTCGGCGACCACGCGCAGCGACACATCGGTGCTGTGGGCGGCGCCGTAGCGGACACCGGTCAGCTCGGTGGCCTTGTCCATGACGACGCGCAGGGTGTCGGTCTCGTACATGTTCTGCACGCCCTGCAGGATCATCGCCAGGCGCTCGAGGCCGAGACCGGTGTCGATGTTCTTGCTGGGCAGCTCGCCGAGGATCGGGAAGTCCTCCTTGCCCTCGCCGGCGCCGCGCTCGTACTGCATGAAGACCAGGTTCCAGATCTCCACGTACCGCTCGTCGTTGACGGCCGGGCCGCCCTCGACGCCGAACTCGGGGCCGCGGTCGTAGTTGATCTCGGAGCACGGGCCGCACGGTCCGGGGACGCCCATGGACCAGTAGTTGGGGCCCATGCCCAGGCGCTGGATGCGCTCGGCGGGCACGCCGATCACGTCACGCCAGATGCGCTCGGCCTCGTCGTCCTGCTCGTAGACAGTGATCCAGAGCTTCTCGGGCTCCAGGCCGTAGCCACCGTCCGCCACGGAGCTGGTGAGCAGCTCCCAGGCGTACTTGATGGCGCCTTCCTTGAAGTAGTCCCCGAAGGAGAAGTTGCCGCACATCTGGAAGAACGTGCCGTGCCGGGTGGTCTTGCCGACCTCTTCGATGTCCGGGGTGCGGACGCACTTCTGCACGCTGGTGGCGCGCGGGAAGGGCGGCTTGACCTCACCGAGGAAGTAGGGCTTGAAGGGCACCATGCCCGCGGGGACCAGCAGCAGGGTCGGGTCGTCCGCGATGAGCGACGCCGACGGCACGACGGTGTGCCCGCGCTCCTCGAAGAAGCGCAGCCAGCGGCGGCGGATTTCAGCCGACTCCATCAGTGGTCCTCTTTCCGGGTGATCGAGTTGTAGGGGTGGCGCTGGTCGAGGGCGACCAGCCGGCGCTGCTCGGGCAGCTCCCGGCGCTCGGGCTCCGCCACCGGGCCGAGGCCCAGCGCGTCCTTGAGCGCCGCCTCGCGATCGGCCATGCCGTCGCGGACGTCCAGTGCGAAGAGCTTGACGCGGCGGCCGGCGATGACCGCGCGGTCCGCGGCCTGCAGGGCCAGGCTCTCCGGGGTGAGCTTGCTCAACTTGCGGTTGACCTTGGTGGTGGCCCAGACACCGGCTGCTACACCAGTCGTGAACCAGAACGTGCGGCGAAACATTTCCGGGGTCAACCCTTCCCACGGGTACGGCGGCTGCCGCGCCTTGCGGACGGCAGATCCGATGCGGTCCTGCCGACGAAAACGGTGGCCTTCGGCGCGGGCTCCGCCTTGCGGCCGATCGCGCGGCGCACGCCGTAGCCGAAGGCGGCGACCTTGACCAGCGGTCCGCCGAAGGCGGAGGAGACGGTCGAGGAGAGCGCCGAGGCGTTCGCCGTGACCTCCTGGACGTCCGCGGCGATCGAGTCGACACGGGCGAGCTGGGTGTTCGCGGAGCGCACGGTCGCGGAGGCGTCGGCCAGGAGCGGCACGGCCTGCTCACTGACCTCGGCCACCAGCTTCGTGGTCGCCTTCAGCGTCTGCGCGAGCCGGACCAGCACCAGGGCGATGAAGGACACGAGGATCGCCCAGAAGACGGCCACGAGGATCCCGGCCACCTCTCCACCGGACACGTTGCACCGCTCCTTAGCTGGTCGTCGAGCTGGTTCGGCGATCTGTCCGTCGCCGGCCGGCTTCGGTCGTCGCCGATCGTCAAACGTCGGGTACCGACCTTATCGCGCCGGGCGTCGGGGCCCGTACCGCATTACGGCCGTGATCGGGCGGTTCACCAGGCAGAGTTTACGGTCCGCACACCCGTCAGTACGCTCTGTGTGCCATGGCACCGCTCTCCGGCTCCCCGTTCCCCGGCCCGTCGCCCGAGGACGGCGCCGCTTCGGCCCGGCCGCCGGGCAATCTGCCCGACGGGCCGAGCCGCTTCATCGGCCGTGACCGCGAACTCGACGCCCTGACCGCGCACTTGGGGCGCTCCCGGCTGGTGACGGTCACCGGGGTGGGCGGGGTAGGCAAGACCCGGCTGGCGATCCGGGCCGCACAGGGGGTGCAGGATCGCTTCTGCGACGGGGTGTGGCTGGCCGGGCTCTCGACGCTGACCGATCCGGCGCTGCTGGATCACGCGGTCGTCGCGGCCCTCGGGCTCACCGATCACACGGACCGTCCACCGCGCGCGTGTCTGCTGGAGCAGCTCGCGGACCGCCGGCTGCTGCTCGTGCTGGACGGCGTCGAGCACCTGGCCCGGGAATGCGCCCTGCTCGCGCACGCGCTGCTGCGGACGGCACCGGGGCTGAGCATGCTGGTGGCGGGGCGGCGGCCGCTGGGCGTCGCGGGCGAGCAGGTCTTCCCGCTGGCGCCGATGGACGGGGCCGATGCCGTCGCGCTGTTCCAGGACCGGGCCAGGGCGGTCCGGCCCGGCTTTCCCGCCGGGGCGGGCGAGCTGGTCGCGGCGGCCGAGCTGTGCCGGCGTCTCGACGGCATCCCGCTGGCCCTGGAGCTGGCGGCCGGGCGGCTGGGCGCCCTCTCCGCGGATCAGGTGCTGGACCGGCTGGACGACCGGTTCCGGCTGCTGACCGGAGGGCCGCGCGGGGCGCTGCCCCGCCATCGCGCGCTGCGGACGGCGATCGGCTGGAGCCACGAGCTGTGCACGCCCGCCGAGCGGCTGCTGTGGGCACGCCTGACGGTCTTCGCGGGGCTGTTCGACCTGGAGGCGGCGGAGTACGTCTGCTCGGGCCCCGAGCTGCCCGCCGAGGATCTGCTCGACGTGCTGGCCTCTCTGGTGGCCCAGTCCGTGGTGGTCCGCGAGGACGGTCCGCTGGGGCCGCGCTACCGGCTGCTGGATTCCGTGCGGGCCTACGGCGCGGACTGGCTGCGGGCGCTGGGGGACGACGAGCGGATGCGCCGACGGCACCGCGACTGGTACATGGGCCTGGCCACGTGGTGCGAGCTCGACTGGTTCGGGCAGCGTCAGGGCGAGGTGGCGGCCAGGGTCGAGGCCGAGCTGCCGAATCTGCGGACCGCCCTGGAGCACAGTCTGGAGGACGGCGACGAGGCGCATCTCGGTCAGTGCCTGGCGGGGACCCTGTGGTTCTGCTGGGTGGGGTGCGGGCGGCTGGCCGAGGGCCGGTACTGGCTGGAGCGGGCGCTGCGCGCGCCCGCCGGCTATCCGGAGACGCGGGCGAAGGCCCTGTGGGTGCTGGGCCATGTCGCGGTGCTCCAGGGCGACCGGGCGCGGGCGGTCGGCGTGCTCGGCGAGTGCCGGGAGCTGGCGGAGCGCACGGGTGACGAGCGGGCGGCGGCCTACGCCGAGCACCGCATGGGCTGTCTCGCGCTGGTCTCGGACGACATGCCGCGCGCCGAGGAGGTGCTGCGGGCGGCGCTGGCGCGCTTCTCCGAGATCGGCGAGCTGAACAGCAATGTGCTGATGGGCCGGGTGGAGCTGGCGATGGCCGTCGCCTTCCAGGGGGACCTCGCGGGTGCGGTGGCTTTGTGCGAGGAGGTGCGGGAGGTCTGCGAGGACCACGGCGAGCGCTGGACGCTGGCCTATGCGCTCTACGTACTGGGCTTCGCGGCCTTCAGCTGCGGGGACCGGGGCCGGGCCCGGGCGCTGCTGGAGGAGTGTCTGGCCATCGATCACGCCTTCCACGACCTGGTGGGCGCGGTCCTGGCGCTCGAACTGCTGGCCCTGGTGGCGCTGGAAGAGGGCGTCGAGAACGCCGCGCGGGCCGATGACGCGGACGGGAGGACCATCACGGAGGAGGAGCAGGCGGCGAAGGCCGCGGTGGAGGCGGCGGTGCTCCAGGGGGCCGCGGGGCGGCTGTGGCGCTCGGTGGGGCTGCCGTTGTTCGGCTCGCGGTTCTTCAACGCGCCGCACGCGCGGTGCGAGCGGCGGGCCCGGGAGCGGCTGGGCGCCGAGCGGTATGCGGAGTGCCTGCGCGAGGGCGCGCGGCTCGATCTGGACGCGGCGGTGGCGCGGGCGCTGCGGGGTGCGCACGGCGGGCGGGCGGCCGGGGTGCCGGGCCCACGGCGGCAGTCGGCCCCGGAAACGCATCAGCCCGCCTCGTCCCCGGCCGCGGGGGCCGGGGAGGAAGCGGGCTGAGCGAAAGGAGAGTGAGACGTCCGGGTCAGCGGGCGTAGTACTCGACGACGAGCTGCTCGTCGCAGATCACCGGGATCTCCTTGCGGTTCGGCTCACGGTCCAGGCGGAAGGCCAGCGCCGACAGGTTGACCTGCAGGTAGCGCGGGGTCTCACCGTCGGTGTCGTAGCCACCGGCCATGGCGACCTGGAAGGGGTGCTTGGCACGGCTGCGCTCGCGGACCATCACGACGTCGTCGGGACGGACGCGGAAGGACGGCTTGTCGACCTTGCCACCGTTGACCTCGATGTGGCCGTGGACGACCATCTGGCGGGCCTGGTAGATGGTGCGGGCGATGCCCGAACGCAGGACCAGCGCGTCGAGGCGGCGCTCGAGCTCGATGACCAGGGCCTCGCCCGTCTTGCCTTCGGCCTTCTTGGCGCGGTCGTAGGCGCGGGCCATCTGGCGCTCGCTGATGTCGTACTGGGCGCGCAGACGCTGCTTCTCGAGCAGACGGACCTTGTAGTCCGAGTTCTGCTTGCGGCCACGGCCGTGCTCGCCCGGCGGGTAGGGGCGGGCCTCGAAGTACTTGACGGCCTTCGGCGTCAGCGCGATGCCGAGCGCACGAGACTTCTTGACCTTGGGACGCGACTGGTTAGGCACGTTCTCCAGACCTCCGTTGTAGGTTAGGTTAGGCTCACCTTACTTAAGGAGATCGCATGTCTCGCCCGGGGAAAACCACGCACACGGACAGCACAGACAGCGTCGACGCCGCGCAGGGCATCGATACGACGGAGGTCCGATCAGATCATGGTCAGCCGCGTCCCAGCGGGCTTGAAATCGCACGGATGCCGTCAGCAGCCGAGCGCACACGAACTCTCGTACAGAGTACATGCTCCGCAGTAGTGCTGATTCCCGGCCTGGAGGGGGCCCGCGCGGACCAGCTGATGCCCGAGGCGCGCAGCGTCGGCCCGGACGGTGAGCTGTTCCTGGTCTTCCCCGCCGACTCACCGGCCGTCCGCGCCGCCACCCACGCGCAGGACGACGAGCTGGCCGCCGTGCTGGAGCTCACCGACGTCGCGCCGGTCTCCGTGCCCAACCGTATCCGGGGCCGGGCGTGGATCTCCGGCTGGCTCACCTCCTGCCCCGGGGTGACCGAGCCCGGCCGGATGCTGCTGCGGCTGGAGGTCGGCGAGGTGTGCGTCGACGACCTGTGGGGCGCCTCGGGCGTCGAGCCGGAGGACTTCGCCCGCTCCTCGGCCGATCCGCTCGTGGACCACGAGGTGGAACTCCTGCAGCATCTGCACTCCGCCCACGGCGACCAGGTGCGGGGGCTGTGGGGTCTGCTCGGCGAACGCGACGGGTGCGCCGGGGCCGAGGGCACCGGCGGCCGCGCCGCACGGGAGACCGGTGCCGACGCCGTGCCGGTGGCCCTGGACCGCTTCGGGCTACGGGTGCGCTTCACCCGGGCGCAGGGCGGCGGCAGCGCGGCGGACCGGTCCTTCGACGCCCGCTTCGAATTCCCCGAGCCGGTCCGCGACATCGCCGAACTGCGCCGGGCGATGCACACCCTCTTCGAGGCCGCGGCGGAGTGAACGCCGGGGATCACCCGGACGGGGGAACCCCGCCCCGGCCGCCCGGCTACTGCTCCGCGGCCGGCGGCTGCTCACCGCGCAGCCGGGACCGTACCCGCTCCACCACATCCGCGTAGCGGGCCTCGGCGCCGTAGCGCGTCGGCTCGTAGTACCGCTTGCCGTGGATCGCGTCCGGTGCGTACTGCTGGGCGGCGATACCGCCGGGCAGGTCGTGGGGGTAGAGATAGCCCTGCGCGTGGCCGAGCTTCTCGGCGCCCTTGTAGTGCCCGTCCCGCAGATGCGGGGGCACGGGCCCGGCGAGCCCCGCCCGCACGTCCGCGAGCGCAGCGTCGATCGCGAGATACGCCGCGTTGGACTTCGGAGCCAGGGCGAGCGCCACGGCCACCTGCCCCAGCACGATGCGCGCCTCGGGGAAGCCGATCAGCGCGACGGCCTGGGCGCCCGCGACCGCCGTCTGCAGGGCCGTGGGGTCGGCCAGGCCGATGTCCTCACTCGCCGAGATCATCAGCCGCCGGGCGATGAACCTCGGGTCCTCCCCTGCCTCGATCATGCGGGCGAGGTAGTGCAGCGTGGCGTCCACGTCCGAGCCGCGGATGGACTTGATGAGCGCGCTGGCCACGTCGTAGTGCTGGTCGCCGGCGCGGTCGTACTTCACCGCCGCCCGGTCGACGGCGTCCTCCAGCGTCTCCAGGGTGATCTCGCTCTCGCCCTTGGCGATGGCCGACCCGGCCCCGGCCTCCAGGGCCGTCAGAGCACGCCGGGCGTCGCCCCCGGCGATCCGCAGCAGATGCCCCTCGGCGTCCTCGGGCAGGGTCACCGCGCCGCCGAGCCCGCGCTCGTCGGTGAGCGCGCGGTGCAGCAGATCGCGCAGGTCGTCGTCGGTGAGCGCCTGGAGCGTCAGCAGCAGGGAACGCGAGAGCAGCGGCGAGATGATCGAGAAGTAGGGGTTCTCCGTGGTGGCCGCGATGAGGGTGACCCAGCGGTTCTCGACGGCGGGCAGCAGGGAGTCCTGCTGCGCCTTGCTGAAGCGGTGGATCTCGTCGAGGAAGAGGACGGTGTCCTTGCCGTAGCCGCCCGAGGCGCGGCGGGCGCCGTCGATGACGGCCCGCACCTCCTTCACCCCGGCGGTGATCGCCGACAGCTCGACGAAGCGCTTGTTGGTCGCCTGGCTGACGACATAGGCCAGCGTCGTCTTGCCGATGCCGGGCGGGCCCCAGAGGATCACCGAGGACGGCCCGGCGGGGCCGCCGCTCCCCTCCCCCACCAGTCGGCGCAGCGGTGAGCCCTGCTTGAGGAGATGGCCCTGGCCGACGACTTCGTCGAGGGTGCGGGGGCGCATGCGGACGGCCAGCGGGCTGCTCGCCGGGTCTTTCTCCTGGCGGTCCTCTGCGGCTGCGGTGAACAGGTCGGGTTCCACGCTCGAAACCCTATGGCACACCACTGACAGTGCCGGTGCCACCGCTGCGCGGCGGTGTCCTCAAGCGCCGGACGGGCTGGTGGTGGCTGAGCTCAGCCACCACCAGCCCGTCCGGCGCTTGAGGACGCGCCCGCAGGGCGCTCGCCGCCGCAGCCGGCCCGCTACGCCGTGCCGCCGGTCCAGAACCACCACCACTTGGTGAGGATCAGCATTCCGATGATCCCGACCCACAGGACGGGCACCACCCAGTGGAACTCCAGCAGCGCGCGCTTGAGCCCCGCCGGGGCCGGGATGAAGCCGTGCCGGAGGTTCTGCACGGTCACGTACCAGAACATGACGATGGTCGCGACCCAGGCGAGGCAGCACCACAGGCACAGCGAGCCGATCACGTACAGCGACTGGTACTGCAGCCAGGTGCAGAAGGCGACGCCGAAGAGCGTGCCGGCCTCCATGCCCAGCCAGTACCAGCGGCGGTAGCGGGCGCCGGCGAGGAGGGCCAGCCCGATCGCGATGATCGCGCCGTAGGCGACCAGGCCCAGCATCGGGTTCGGGAAACCGAACGCCGAGGCCTGGTCGCTCTCCATGATGTTGCCGCAGGAGACGATGGGGTTGAGGCTGCACCCGGGGGTGAACGTCTTCCCCTCGGCCTTGGCCTCGAGGATCTTGTTCTTGTCGAGCGTGATGACCCAGGCCGCGAGCAGCCCCAGCGCACCGGTGATCACCAGGAGCAGGGCGAAGCCGCGGCCGCCGCCCACCGGGCCCGGGGCGGGGCCGTCCCGCTCGTCGCCGTCGAGGTCGGAGCGGTCAAGAGCCGAAGTGGTCATAGCGCCGTTGATCCCATCAGTCGGTCGTTGCCGCCCATTCTGCACCAACGCCCTGTTAATCAGCCCTGCGCGGCCCGCAGTTCGGCCACGACGGCGTCGAGCGCGACGGCCTTCTGCTCACCGCTCTGCAGGTCCTTGAGCTGGACCACGCCCTCGGCCAGGTCCCGCTCGCCCGCGACGAGCGCGAAGCGGGCGCCGGAACGGTTGGCGGACTTCATCGCGTTCTTCAGGCCCTTGCCGCCGAAGGCGAAGTCGGTGGCGACGCCAGCCCGGCGCAGCTCGGTCACGAGACCGAACAGCACCCGCCGCGCCTCCTCGCCGAGCGGCACGGCGAAGACCTCGGTGGCGGAGGGCAGTTCGAGCTCGATGCCCTCGGCCGCCAGCGCGAGCACCGTACGGTCCACGCCCAGCGCCCAGCCGACGGACGGCAGCGCGGGGCCGCCGATCATCTCGGACAGGCCGTCGTAGCGGCCGCCGCCGCCGACCGCGGACTGCGAGCCGAGCCCGCCGTGGACGAACTCGAAGGTGGTGCGGGTGTAGTAGTCCAGGCCGCGCACGAGCTTCTCGTCGTCCTCGAAGGCGACGCCCGCCGCGGTCAGCAGCGCGCGCACCTCCTCGTGGTAGGCCTTGCAGGCCTCGCACAGGTGGTCGCGGAGCATGGGCGCGCCGACCAGCTGCTTCTGGACGGCCTCGCGCTTGTCGTCGAGGACGCGGAGCGGGTTGATCTCGATCCGGCGGCGGGTGTCCTCGTCGAGGTCGAGGCCGCGCAGGAACTCCTGGAGGGCCTCGCGGTAGGCGGGGCGGCACTCCTTGTCACCGAGCGAGTTCAGCAGGAGCCGGAAGTTCTTCAGGCCGAGCGACTTGTAGGCGTCGACGGCCAGGATGATCAGCTCGGCGTCCAGCGCCGGGTCCTCCGCGCCGATGGCCTCCGCGCCGACCTGCGAGAAGTGGCGGTAGCGGCCGGCCTGCGGGCGCTCGTAGCGGTAGTAGGAGCCGGAGTACCAGAGCTTGACGGGCAAGTTGCCGGCCTTGTGCAGATTGGCCTCCAGTGCCGCGCGCAGCACGGAGGCGGTGCCCTCGGGGCGCAGCGCGAGCTCGTCGCCGCCGCGCGTGGTGAGGGTGTACATCTCCTTGGTCACGATGTCGGTCGACTCGCCGACGCCGCGGGAGAACAGCTCGACCTGCTCGAAGCCGGGGGTCTCGATGTAGCCGTACCCCGAGCGCTTGAGCGGCGCGGCGATGGCCTCGCGCACGGCGAGGTAGACCGCGGAGTCCGGCGGGGTCAGATCGTAGGTGCCCTTGGGGGCCTTGAAGGTGCTCACGGAAAAATCGTCACATTCCTCGTCGCGGAGGGGCGGTAGCGCCGCCTCCGAAGCCGCGTCGCGCGTCGCCGGCTGTGGCTTGCAGTTCCCGCAGATACGGGTTGGTGGCGCGCTCGCGGCCGATGCTGGTCTGGGGGCCGTGGCCGGACAGCACCACGGTCGAGTCGTCCAGGGGCAGGCACACACGGGCCAGCGACTGGAGCATCTCGGTGTGGTCGCCACCGGGCAGGTCGGTGCGTCCGATGGAGCCGGCGAACAACAGGTCGCCCGAGAAGAACACCGAGGGGATCTCAGCGGTCTCGGGCATCTTGAAGGTCACCGACCCCTTGGTATGGCCGGGCGCGTGCGCGACGGTGAACTCCATCCCCGCGAGGTCCAGCCGGGCACCGTCGGTCAGCTCCTTGACGTCGTCCGGCTCGCCCACGGTGAGCTCGCCCATGAGCTGCTGCCCGAAGGCGCGGCCGAGGGCCTTCTCCGGGTCGCTCATCATGTAGCGGTCGGCGGGGTGGATCCAGGCCGGGACGTCATGGGCGCCGCACACCGGGACGACCGAGGCGACGTGGTCGATATGGCCGTGGGTGAGGACGACGGCGACGGGCTTGAGCCGATGCTTCTTGAGTGCCTCCTCGACGCCCTGGGCCGCCTGGTGGCCCGGGTCGATGATCACGCACTCCTCGCCTGCGGCAGGGGCGACCAGATAGCAATTGGTCCCCCAGGCCCCGGCGGGGAACCCGGCAATGAGCACATTCGTCCTTAATGATCGACCAGCGGTCAGCCGGCGGTGGCGTCGGCGGAAGCCCCCGGGCGGGGGTTCCCGGCTGGTGAAGAGCCTACCGGCGGCACTCCCGCCGGGGCGAACCCGTATACGGTACGGGCACGCGCGCAACACGCGGCTCAGACACAAACAAGACGGCATACAGACGGCACACAGTCGGCACACGAGGAGACGCCCGGTGGTCACGAACGAGCAGCGGCGGCGGCAGCTCGCCCGGGAGAAGTTCGAACGGCAGCAGGAGCGCCGCGAGGCGGCCCGGCGCAAGGTGGTCCGCCGCAACGCGGTGATCGCCGCCGGTCTCGCGGTGATCCTGGCCGCCGGGGCCACCGCGTTCGCCACGGGCGCGCTGTCCGGCGACGACAAGAAGGACAAGACGGACGCCGCGGCGCCGGACTCGCCGCCGGCGAAGAAGCCGGACCCCTGCGCGAAGGCCGAGCCGGGGGTCCCCGCGACGGCGACGTGGAAGAAGGAGCCGGAGCTGGCCATCGACAAGTCGGCCTCGTACGCGATGGATCTGAGGACGACCTGCGGCACCGTCGACATCAAGCTCGACGCGAAGAACGCCCCGCACACGGTCAACTCCTTCGATTTCCTGGCCGGCAAGGGCTACTTCGACCACACCAAGTGCCACCGGCTCACCACCGGCGGGATCTACGTCCTGCAGTGCGGCGACCCGAAGGGCACCGGCCAGGGCAACCCGGGCTACAACATCCCGGACGAGAACCTGAAGGACCCCAGGCTCAAGGGGAACGTCTATCCCGCGGGCACGGTCGCCATGGCCAACACCGGTCAGCCCGGCTCCGGGGGCAGCCAGTTCTTCCTCGTCTACCAGGACAGCCAGCTGCCGCCGACGTACACGCCCTTCGGCACGATCGGCGCCGACGGCATGAAGGTCCTCAAGAAGATCGCCGCCGCGGGCGAGCAGTCGGGCGCCGGCGACGGTGCCCCGAACGCGACCGTGGTGATCAACAAGGCGGTCGTCAGAAAATCCTGACGACCGGGCGGCCGGCGGTGCCCGCGCGGTGAAATTTCGGTCGCGCGGGATACGGACAGCCAGGCCACCGGTCGCCTATGTTTGCGTTGTGTAGGGTGCCTGATCCGACGGCGACCCGCACCCCCAATGACAAGCCGTCGGACCGGTCAGGGCGCGGCCCTGCCGGAACAAACTGTGGACGATGCCCGCGGGTCGCACGCCGGCCCCGGCATCATGTGGAGGAGGCGCTGTGAGCAGCGACCCATGGGGCCGCGTCGATGAGACGGGGACTGTGTACGTGCGTACCGCCGACGGTGAGCAGGTCGTCGGCTCGTGGCAGGCGGGGTCTCCCGAGGAGGCCCTCGCTTACTTCGAGCGCAAGTACGAGGGCCTGGTCGTCGAGATCGGCCTCCTCGAGCGCCGGGTCAGGACCACCGACCTGTCCGCCAAGGACGCGATGACCGCGATCGACCACCTGCGGACGCAGGTCGACGAGCACCACGCGGTCGGCGATCTGCAGGCGCTGCGGGAGCGGCTCGACAAGCTGGTCACGGCCGTCGAGTCGCGCCGCGAGGAGCGCAAGGCGGCGAAGGCGAAGCAGTCCGACGAGGCCCGTACGGCCAAGGAGAAGCTGGTCGCCGAGGCCGAGGAGCTGGCGGCGAGCGAGCAGTGGCGGTCGGCGGGCGAGCGGCTGCGCGCCCTGGTCGACATCTGGAAGGGCCTGCCGCGGCTGGACCGCAAGGCGGACGACGAGCTGTGGCACCGCTTCTCGCACGCCCGCTCGGCGTTCTCCAAGCGGCGCAAGGCGCACTTCGCCTCGCTGGACGCGCAGCGCGAGGAGGCCCGTAAGACCAAGGAGAAGCTGGTCGCCGAGGCCGAGGCGCTCTCCGGGTCCACGGACTGGGGCCCGACGGCCGCGCGCTACCGCGAGCTGATGGCGGACTGGAAGGCCGCGGGCCGCGCGCAGCGCGAGTCCGAGGACGACCTGTGGACCCGCTTCCGCGGTGCGCAGGACGTCTTCTTCCAGGCGCGCAGCGGGGTGTTCGCCGAGCGTGACGCCGAGCAGGCGGGCAACCTCACGCGCAAGGAGGAGCTGGTCGCCGAGGCGGAGAAGCTGCTGCCGGTCACGGACCTGAAGGCGGCGCGGGCCGCCTTCCGCTCGATCAACGAGCGCTGGGAGGCCATCGGCCATGTGCCGCGGGACGCCCGGCCGAAGATCGAGGGCCGGATGCACACGGTCGAGCGCGCCATCCAGGAGGCCGAGGAGGCCGAGTGGCGGCGGACGAACCCGGAGGCGCGGGCCCGTGCGGCCGGTCTGACGGGTCAGCTCCAGGCCGCGGTCGACAAGCTCCAGGAGCAGGCCGACAAGGCGCGGGCCGCGGGCAATGACGCCAAGGCGGACAAGCTCACCAAGGAGCTCCAGGGCCGCAAGGCACTGCTGGACCAGGCCCTGAAGGGCCTGGAGGAGTTCGGCGGCTGAAGCCGGCGCCCACCACGCACGGAGGACGGCCCCGACGATTGTCGTCGGGGCCGTCTTCCGTGTGCGCCGGTTACGGCCTGCGGGCGGAGGTGACGCGGTAGACGTCGTAGACGCCCTCGACGCCGCGCACCGCCTTCAGGACATGGCCCAGGTGCTTGGGGTCGCCCATCTCGAAGGTGAAGCGCGAGGTGGCGACCCGGTCGCGGGAGGTCTGCACGGCGGCGGAGAGGATGTTGACGTGCTGGTCGGACAGCACCCGCGTGACGTCCGACAGCAGCCGGGACCGGTCCAGCGCCTCCACCTGGATGGCGACCAGGAAGACCGAGGACTGGGTGGGCGCCCACTCGACCTCGAGGATCCGCTCGGGCTGCTGCGAGAGCGAGTCGACGTTGACGCAGTCGGCGCGGTGGACCGAGATGCCGTTGCCCCGGGTGACGAAGCCGATGATCGGGTCGCCCGGCACCGGGGTGCAACAGCGGGCCAGCTTGACCCAGACGTCGTCGACGCCCTTGACGACCACACCCGGGTCGGCGCTGGAGCGGCGCTTGGAGCGGCCGCGGATCGGTGCGGACTCCTCGATGTCCTCGGTCGCCGCGTCCTCGCCGCCGAGGGCCTGGACGAGCTTCTGCACGACGCCCTGGGCCGCGACGTGGCCCTCGCCGATGGCGGCGTAGAGCGAGGAGATGTCGGGGTAGCGCATCTCGTGCGCCAGGGTGACGAGCGAGTCGCCGGTCAGGATCCGCTGGATCGGCAGGTTCTGCTTGCGCATGGCCCGCGCGATGGCGTCCTTGCCCTGCTCGATGGCCTCGTCGCGGCGTTCCTTGGAGAACCAGGCGCGGATCTTGTTGCGGGCGCGGGGCGACTTGACGAAGCCGAGCCAGTCGCGCGAGGGCGCGGCGCCCGGTGCCTTGGAGGTGAAGACCTCCACCAGGTCGCCGTTGTCCAGGGTCGATTCGAGCGGCACGAGCCGCCCGTTGACCCGGGCGCCTATCGTGCGGTGGCCGACCTCGGTGTGCACGGCGTAGGCGAAGTCCACCGGTGTGGCACCGGCCGGGAGCGCTATGACATCGCCCTTGGGCGTGAAGACGAAGACCTCGTTGCGCGAGAGGTCGAAGCGCAGGGACTCCAGGAACTCGCCCGGGTCCTCCGTCTCCTTCTGCCAGTCGAGCAACTGCCGCAGCCAGGCCATGTCGTTGACGGTGTCCTGGTTCTTGCCGGCGTTCTTGGGGACGTCCGTGCGGATCTTGGACGCTCCGGCGACGGCCTCCTGCTTGTACTTCCAGTGCGCGGCGATGCCGTACTCGGCGCGGCGGTGCATGTCGAAGGTGCGGATCTGCAGCTCGACGGGCTTTCCGCTGGGCCCTATGACCGTCGTGTGCAGCGACTGGTACATGTTGAACTTGGGCATCGCGATGTAGTCCTTGAACCGCCCCGGGACCGGGTTCCACCGGGCGTGGACGGTGCCGAGCGCCGCGTAGCAGTCGCGGACGGTGTCGACGAGGACGCGGATGCCCACCAGGTCGTAGATTTCGGCGAAGTCACGGCCTCGCACGATCATCTTCTGGTAGACGCTGTAGTAGTGCTTCGGGCGGCCGGTGACGGTGGCCTTGATGCGGGCGGCGCGCAGATCGGCCTGGACCTCGTCGGTGACGATGGCCAGGTATTCGTCGCGCTTGGGGGCCCGCTCGGCGACGAGGCGGACGATCTCGTCGTACATCTTGGGGTAGAGGATCGCGAAGGCGAGGTCCTCCAGCTCCCACTTGATGGTGTTCATGCCCAGCCGGTGTGCCAGCGGGGCGTAGATCTCGAGGGTCTCGCGGGCCTTCTTCTCCTGCTTCTCCCGCTTGAGATAGCGCATGGTGCGCATGTTGTGCAGGCGGTCGGCGAGCTTGATGACCAGGACGCGCGGGTCCTTGGCCATGGCGACGACCATCTTGCGCACGGTCTCGGCCTGCGCGGCCTCGCCGAACTGCACCCGGTCGAGCTTGGTGACGCCGTCGACGAGGAGCGCGACCTGGTCGCCGAAGTCCCGGCGCAGATCGTCCAGGCCGTACTCGGTGTCCTCGACGGTGTCGTGCAGCAGCCCCGCCATCAAGGTGGCCGGGTCCATGCCCAGCTCGGCGAGGATCGTGGTGACGGCGAGGGGGTGGGTGATGTACGGGTCGCCGCTCTTGCGCTTCTGGCCGCGGTGCCAGCGCTCGGCGACCTGGTAGGCACGCTCGATCTGGCGCAGGGTGGTGACGTCGGCCTTGGGGTCGTTGCCCCGGACGATGCGCAGCAGCGGTTCGAGGACGGGGTTGTACGGGCTGGAGCGCTGCACACCGAGGCGGGCGAGGCGGGCCCGGACGCGGCTGGAGGAGCCGGGGCGGGGCGTGGGGCCCTGCGGGGGCGCGGGCCGGACCGGGCCGGCGCCGGCGACGGTGGCCGGCTTGTCACCGGAGGTACGCGGCCGTGCGGCCGGGGTGGGCGCCTCGGGGCGGGAGGCTGCCTCGTGGCGCGGTTCGGCGGCCGGGGTGTTCGGCTGCGCCGCGCTCTGTCCCGTGGAGCCGGACTCGGGCGCACCGCCGTGGGGGCGGCCCGCGGGCGTGCCCTTGGCCGCCGCGGCCTCGGGAGACGACTGGTCCGACTGTGCGGCGGTGAGCGGCTGGGCCTTGTCTGGCAAGAGCACTCCTCATGCGGGGTCCGGCCCCCCGATCAGGTCCGGACTGCCATGGTATCGATCCCGGCCGGATCGCTCCCGCTGGCCCGGCACCCGAAGAGACGCGCGAGGCGGGCACCGGGTTCTCCCCGATGCCCGCCTCGTGGCCTCGCGTGCCCGTTTTTCCGGGCCCGTACGGCCGCCCTGGACCGGTTTGCGCGGTTCCATGACGGCCGTCAATGGATCAGACCGTGATCAGTGCCTCCAGCGGGGCGCCCTCAAGAGCGTCCCGAAGCCGCTGCCGGCCGTCGAGGAACCCGAGCTCCATCAGCACGGCCACGCCGGCCACCTCGGCGCCGGCGCGGCGGATGAGCCGCAGCGACGCCTCGGCCGTACCGCCGGTGGCCAGCACGTCGTCGATGACCAGCACCCGGTCGCCGCTGCTCAGCGCGTCGGCGTGGATCTCGATCTCGGCGGTGCCGTACTCCAGGTCGTAGGCCTGGGCCAGCGTCGCGCCGGGCAGCTTGCCCGCCTTGCGGACGGGCACGAAGCCGAGTCCGGCGCGGACGGCGACCGGGGCGGCGAGGATGAAGCCACGGGCCTCCAGGCCCACGACCTTGTCCGCGTCGTACCGCTCGCACAGCTCCACGAGGGCGTCGGTCAGCGCGCCGAACGCCTTGGCGTCGGCGAGCAGCGGGGTGATGTCCTTGAACATCACGCCCGGCTTCGGGTAGTCCGGCACGTCGTGGATCCGGTCGAGGAGCAGCTCACGCAGCTCCGCACCGGCCTCGCCGGTGGTCGCCGCGCTCATCGGCGCTTCCCCGACGGACGGCCGCGGCCACCGCGGCCGTCACGGCCGCCCCGGCCCGCCGACTGGCGGCGCGGACCGACGACACCGGCCGCGGCCGCGTCGTCCTCGTCGTCACCCTCGGCGTCCGGCCCGTCCACGGCGTCCTGCTGCTGCTCCGTGCCCGGCTCGCCCTTGGCCGCCGCGGCGGCGCGCTTGGCACGCACCCGCTTGGCCAGGGCCTTCATCTGCGGGTCGCGCTCCTTGAGGTCGGCGACCAGCGGGGTGGCGATGAAGATCGAGGAGTACGCGCCGGCCGCGAGGCCGACGAACAGGGCGAGCGAGATGTCGTTGAGCATGCCCGCGCCGAGGAACCCGCCGCCGATGAAGAGCAGACCGGCGACCGGCAGCAGCGCCACGACCGTGGTGTTGATCGAACGCACCAGGGTCGAGTTGAGGCTGCGGTTGGCGATCTCGCTGTAGGTGAAGCGGGTCTGCTTGGTGATGTCCTTCGCGCCCTCCTTGAGACCGTCGAAGACGACGACGGTGTCGTAGAGGGAGTAACCGAGGATGGTCAGCAGACCGATCACGGTGCCCGGGGTGACCTCGAAGCCGACGAGGGCGTAGATCCCGACGGTGATCGTGAGGTCGTGGATCAGGGCGATGAGGGCAGCGAGCGCCATGCGCCACTCGAAGGCGATCGCGAGGTAGATCACCACCAGGATCATGAAGATCGCGAGGCCGGTCCAGGCCTTATTGGCGATCTGGTCGCCCCAGCTGGGGCCCACGATATCGGTGTTGATCTTGTCCAGCGGGACGTCGAGCTTCTTGGCCAGTGCCTCCTGCGTTGCCCGCGACTGCTCCGTGGTCAGTTCACTGACCTGGATGCGCAGCGTGCGGTCGCCGAGCTTCTGCACGATGGCGGTGTGCCCGGAGGTCTCCTCCGCGACGTGCTGGGCCTGGGTGGCCGAGACGGCGGTCTTCGGGGTGTTGAAGACCGCGCCGCCGGAGAACTCGATGCCCATGTTCAGGCCGCGCACCGACAGGCCGACGATGGCCGTGATGGTGATGAGGATCGAGATGCCGTACCAGATCATCCGCTTGCCGACGAAGTCGTAGCCGACCTCGCCGCGGTAGAGCCGGGCGCCCAGATTTCCGAGTTTCGACATCTCACGCCTCCTTGGGGTCGACGGGGGCGGCGGGGCGGCGGGAGGCCCGCAGCGGCGGCTTGACGCCGAGACGCTTGGGGTCCAGACCGGACCACGGGTGACCGCTGGCGAAGAACTTACGGCGCGCGAGGAGCGTCATGAGCGGCTTGGTGAAGAAGAAGACCACGACGACGTCGAGGAGCGTGGTCAGACCGAGCGTGAACGCGAAGCCCTGCACCTTGCCGACGGTGACGATGAAGAGCACCGCGGCGGCGAGGAAGGAGACGAAGTCGGAGACCAGGATGGTGCGACGGGCACGCGGCCAGCCACGCTCGACGGCCGGGCGCAGGGACCGGCCCTCCCGGATCTCGTCCCGGATCCGCTCGAAGTAGACGATGAAGGAGTCGGCGGTGATGCCGATCGCCACGATGGCACCGCAGACGGCCGGCAGGTTCAGCGCGAAGCCGAGGGCGATACCGAGCAGCACCATGATCGTGTAGGTGAGGATCGCGGAGACCAGAAGGCTGGCCAGGGCGACGAGCGCCAGTCCGCGGTAGTACGCCACCAGGTAGATGATCACGAGGATGAGGCCGATGGCACCGGCGATCAGACCGGCGCGCAGCTGCTCACCACCGAGCGCGGGGCTGACCGTGGTCTCGGTGACGACGTCGAAGGACAGCGGCAGCGCACCGTAGGACAGCACGTTGGCGAGGTCCCGGGAGCTCTCCTGGGTGAACCCGCCGGAGATCTCCGCCTGACCGCCGGCGATGGAGCTGGTCACCGAGGGGTCGGAGACGACCTCGCCGTCCAGGACGATCGCGAACTGGTTCTGCGGGGGCTGCTGGGTCGCCAGCTTGCCCGTGACGTCGGCGAACTTCTTGGCGCCGTCCTTGGTGAACTTGAGCTGGACGATCCAGCCCTTGCCCTGCTGGGTGTCGATGACGGCGGAGGCCTTGTCGACGCCGGTGCCCTCGACGGCCACCGGACCGAGGATCTCCTTGGCGGAGCCGTCGGTCTTGCAGGCGACGATGGGGTCGCTGGCCTTGGCGGCTGCCGCCGCCTCGCTCGCCTTGGCGCGGGACGCCGGGGTGGAGCAGTCGAGCGCCGCGAGCTGCTTCTGCAGCGCGGCGACGTCACCCGGGGCCGGCGTGGGCGTGGGCGCCTTCGGGTCCTTCTTCTTGTCGGACCCGGCCTTGTCGTCCTTGGCCGAGGCGGACGCGCTCGGGTCCACCGCGGGGTTGGCCTTGAGGGCGTCGGTGACGGCGCGGCCCTGGGGGCTGGCGGACGCGGAGGGCGAGCCGGACGGCTTGGTCTTGTCGTCCTTGCTCTTGTCGTCCTTGTCCTTGGCCTTGTCCTTGTCGCCGACCGAGGCGCTCGGCTTCGGCTCGGGGGACTTGACCCCGGGGGCCGAGGTCAGGACGGGGCGGAAGCCCAGCTTGGCGGTGGTACCGACCTGCTGACGGGCCTGCTTCGCGTTCGTCCCCTTGGGGATGTTCACGATGATGTGCTTCGCGCCCTGCGTCTGCACCTCGGATTCCGAGACGCCCAGACCGTTGACACGCCGGTCCATGATGCCGACCGCGGTGTCCATATTGGTCTTGTTGATCGCGTTGGGCTTGCCGGGCTCGTTCTTGGCCTCCAGCGTGAAGCTGGTGCCGCCCGCGAGGTCGATGCCCAACCGTGGCGTGGTGTCACCGGAGGCGAACATGCCCCCGATGAGCGCCACCATGGCGATCAGGATCAGGGCCAGGACGCGGCCCGGCCTGCCCTGGCCGCCCGGGGACCTGCGGCCCTTCTTCGGTGCTGCCACCTTGTCGTTTCTCCCTGTCCAACCGCCGGGCGTCGGGTGTTCGCCGGACGGCCACGATGTGTTGTGGGGACTTGCCCCCCGCCGGAGCCTAGACCGTAAGAGAACCGCGGCACACCGCTCGGTGGGTGTTCCGCGGTTCCTTGAAGGGGTTACTTGGCGTCGGCGTCGCCGTCCCGCTTGGCGTCCTTCGCCGAGGTCTCGCCCGATTCGTCGGCCTTGTCCGCCTGGTTAGCCGCAGCCGGGGCCTCGGGGGCCTTGCCGAGGTCGATCTTCTTCTCGTCGGCCGGGGCGTCGCCCTCGGTCAGCGAGGAGGCGTCGTCGGGGACCTCGGTCTCGTCGGGCTCGATGCCGTGGACGATGCGGTTGTACTCCTCGTCCTCGAGGACGGCGCCGATGGAGTTCTTCGCGTAGATCGCGTGGACGCCCGGGGCGACCTCGAGGAGCACGGAGTCCTCGCTGATCTCCTTGACGGTCGCGTACATGCCGCCGATCGTCCGCACACCGGTGCCCGGCTGCATCTGGTCGCGCATCTGCGCGGCCTGGCGCTGCTTGTTCTTGGCCGATCGCGTCATCAGGAACATGGCCCCGATGAGCACGATGAACGGCAGGAGAGTCACGATATTCACGGGGCGGGGTTTCCTTCACACGACCGCAGGGGGGCGGCCTGGTCTTCGGGGGTGGTATGCCGCACCGATACGGACGGCATCGGCGGAGTCTAAGCGAGTCCGCGCCTAAGGAACAACGCTCAGCATGGCACCGGGGTTCCTGAGGCGAGAAGTCCCCGCGCCGTCACCCGCCGAAGAGTCCCTGCTGGCCGGGGCCGCCCGCGGTGTGCTGGGGCGGCACCATGCCGAGGTGCGACCAGGCCGCCGGGGTCGCGACCCGGCCCCTGGGGGTACGGGCCAGCAGGCCCTCCCGGACGAGGAAGGGCTCGGCGACCTCCTCGACCGTCTCGCGCTCCTCACCGACGGCGACGGCCAGGGTGGACAGGCCGACGGGGCCGCCGCCGAAGAGCTTGAGCAGCGCGGTCAGCACGGCGCGGTCCAGCCGGTCCAGTCCCCGGCCGTCGACCTCGTAGACGTTCAGCGCCTGGGCGGCGATCTCGCGCGTGACGACGCCGTCGGCCTTGACCTGGGCGTAGTCGCGCACGCGGCGCAGCAGCCGGTTGGCGATGCGCGGGGTGCCGCGGGAGCGGCCGGCGATCTCGGCGGCCCCGTCGCCCTCTATCTCCACGTCCAGGAGACGGGCCGAGCGGTGGATGACGCGCTGGAGCTCGGCCGGGGCGTAGAACTCCATGTGCCCGGTGAAGCCGAAGCGGTCCCGCAGCGGGGGCGGCAGCAGTCCGGCCCGGGTGGTGGCGCCGACGAGGGTGAAGGGCGGCAGCTCCAGCGGGATGGCGGTGGCGCCGGGGCCCTTGCCGACGATGACGTCGACGCGGAAGTCCTCCATCGCCATGTACAGCATCTCCTCGGCGGGCCGGGACATGCGGTGGATCTCGTCGAGGAAGAGGACCTCGCCCTCGGTGAGGGAGGACAGGATCGCGGCCAGGTCGCCGGCGTGCTGGATGGCGGGGCCGGAGGTGATGCGGATGGGGGCGCCCATCTCGGCGGCGATGATCATCGAGAGGGTGGTCTTGCCGAGGCCGGGCGCGCCCGAGAGCAGCACGTGGTCGGCGGTCGCGCCGCGCTGGCGGGCGGCGCGGAGCACGAGGTCGAGCTGCTCGCGGACCCGCTCCTGCCCGACGAATTCGTCGAGGTCCTTGGGGCGCAGGGCCGCCTCGACGGCCTGGTCCTCACCGTCGGCGAGGGAGCCGACCAGCCGGTCGCCTGCGGCGTACGGGCCGTCTGTCTCGGGGGCGGGCTCGTCGTCCCAGTTCACGGATTGAACCTCACGGTCGGTAATGGTGCGGGGCGGCACGGTCGGGCCGCCGGTTGCTGCGCGGGATCCGCCTCGGCCCTCCCCGGCGGGGGGAGCGGGTGGCTGCCCTCCGTCAGCGGGCGCGGTTCAGGCTCTGCAGCGCCGCACGCAGCAGCTGGCCGATCTGAGGGGTGCCACCGTCGGCGGTCACCGCCTCGGCCTGCGGTGCCACCGCCTCCGTCGCCTCCTCGGCCTCCCGGGCGGCGTAGCCGAGGCCGACCAGCGCGGCGAGCAGCTGTTCCCGCCAGCCGCCGGCGGCGGGGGCGCCGCTGCGGGCGGGGCCGCCGGTGCCCACGGGTGCGCCGAGCCGGTCCTTGAGCTCCAGCAGCAGCTTCTGCGCGCCCTTCTTGCCGATGCCGGGCACGGCGGTGAGCGCCTTCTCGTCGCCGGTGGAGACGGCACGGCGCAGGGCATCGGGGTCGTGCACGGCGAGCATGGCCTGGGCCAGGCGCGGCCCGACGCCGCTGGCCGTCTGCAGCAGCTCGAAGACCTGCCGCTCGTCGTCGTCGGCGAAGCCGTAGAGGGTCAGGGACTCCTCGCGCACCACGAGGGACGTGGCGAGCTTGGCGTGCTGGCCGACGCGGAGCGTGGAGAGGGTGTTCGGGGTGCACAGGACAGCCATGCCGACGCCGCCGACCTCGACGACGGCGGTGTCGGGTGCGAGGGCCGCTACCGGGCCGGAGACAAAGGCGATCATGCGCTGCCCTTCAGGGTTCGTACGGCCGCGTCCGGCAGCCGGTGGGTGCGGCGGTGGGCGGCGACGGCCTGCTGGAGGCGGTTGGTCGCCGGGGCCCGCCAGATGTGACAGATGGCCAGGGCCAGGGCGTCGGCGGCGTCGGCCGGCTTGGGCGGCGCGTCGAGCCGCAGCAGCCGGGTGACCATGGCGCCGACCTGTGCCTTGTCGGCCCGGCCGGAGCCGGTGACGGCCGCCTTGACCTCGCTGGGGGTGTGCAGGGCGACGGGCAGTCCGCGGCGGGCGGCACAGAGCATGGCGACGGCGCTGGCCTGGGCGGTGCCCATGACCGTGCGGACGTTGTGCTGGCTGAACACGCGCTCCACGGCGACGAATTCGGGCCGGAACTCGTCCAGCCACTGCTCGATGCCCTGCTCGACGAGGACGAGCCGCTCGGCGATGTCGGTGTCCGCCGGGGTCCGCACGACCCCGACGCCGACCATGCTCAGCGGCCGGCCGGCGACGCCCTCCACCACACCGACGCCACAGCGCGTCAGCCCCGGGTCCACACCCAACACCCGCATCGCGCCCCTCCCTTCGGTCACCTGTTTGTGCAGGCTATCGGCTGCCACTGACAAAGCGACGGGCCGACGGAGTGTGTCCGTCGGCCCGTCGTGCTCTGTTCGCGGAAATCAGGCGTCGGCCGTCAGGCGTCGACCTTGGCCATGACCTCGTCGGAGACGTCGAAGTTGGCGAAGACGTTCTGCACGTCGTCGCTGTCCTCCAGCGCGTCGATGAGCTTGAAGATCTTGCGCGCGCCGTCCTCGTCCAGCTCGACCTGCATGGTCGGCAGGAAGTTGGCGTCGGCGGAGTCGTAGTCGATGCCGGCGTCGACGAGGGCGGTGCGGACCGCGACCATGTCGGTGGCCTCGCTGACGACCTCGAAGGTCTCGCCGAGGTCGTTGACCTCTTCGGCGCCCGCGTCGAGGACCGCGCCCAGGACGTCGTCCTCGCTCAGCTCACCCTTGGGGACGATGATGACGCCCTTGCGGTTGAAGAGGTACGACACCGAGCCGGGGTCGGCCATCGAGCCGCCGTTGCGGGTCATGGCGACGCGCACGTCGGAGGCGGCGCGGTTGCGGTTGTCGGTGAGGCACTCGATGAGCACCGCGACGCCGTTCGGCCCGTAGCCCTCGTACATGATGGTCTGGTAGTCGGCACCGCCGGCTTCGAGACCCGCGCCGCGCTTGACGGCACTGTCGATGTTCTTGTTGGGGACCGAGCTCTTCTTGGCCTTCTGGATGGCGTCGAAGAGCGTCGGGTTACCGGCCGGGTCGGCGCCGCCCGTACGGGCCGCCACCTCGATGTTCTTGATCATCTTCGCGAAGAGCTTGCCGCGCTTGGCGTCGATCACGGCCTTCTTGTGCTTCGTCGTAGCCCATTTAGAGTGGCCGGACATCCGCCTGTCTCCTTCGCGTAACCAATTACTTAACGAACGACTGAGATCCTACCGGGATAGGTTCAGGTCGTGGCGCCCACCGTACCCACGCTCTGCCGGGCCATCTCGACGAAGAGGGCGTGCACCCGGTGGTCACCGGTCAGCTCGGGGTGGAAGGACGTGGCCAGGACATTGCCCTGCCGCACCGCGACGGTGTGCCCGTCGTACGTGGCGAGCACCTCGACCTGGGCGCCGACGGACTCCACCCACGGGGCGCGGATGAAGACGCCCTCGACCGGCCCGCCCTCGATGCCGGCCACCTCGACGGCCGCCTCGAAGGACTCGTTCTGCCGCCCGAACGCGTTACGGCGCACGATCATCTCGATGCCGCCGAGGGTCTCCTGGTCCTCCCGCCCGTCCAGCAGCTTGTCGGCGACCATGATCATGCCGGCGCAGGTGCCGTAGACCGGCAGCCCGGCCTTCACCCGCTCGCGCAGCGGCTCCAGCATGCCGAAGGCCACCGCGAGCTTGGACATGGTGGTGGACTCGCCGCCGGGTATGACCAGGCCGTCGAGGTCGTCGAGCTCCTCGGGGCGGCGGACCGGGCGGGCGACGGCGTCCGCCGCGGCGAGGGCGATGAGGTGTTCGCGGACATCGCCCTGCAGAGCGAGTACGCCGATGACGGGAGTGGACACGGTGGTACCTCTCAAACACTTTCTACGGCCGGTGGGCGGCCCCGCGGAAGGGGACCGCCCACACGGGGAAGACGACGGGACTACCAGCCGCGGTTGGCGTAGCGCTCCGACTCGGGGAGGGTGTCGCAGTTGATGCCGACCATGGCCTCGCCCAGGTTGCGGGAGGCGTCCGCGATGATCTTCGGGTCGTCGAAGAAGGTGGTGGCCTTCACGATGGCGGCGGCGCGCTTGGCCGGGTCGCCGGACTTGAAGATGCCCGAGCCGACGAAGACGCCCTCGGCGCCGAGCTGGCGCATCAGCGCGGCGTCGGCGGGGGTGGCGACGCCACCGGCGGAGAACAGCACCACGGGAAGCTTGCCGAGCTCGGCGACCTCCTTGACCAGCTCGTACGGGGCGCGCAGCTCCTTGGCGGCGGCGAACAGCTCGTTGTTGTCGTAGCCGCGCAGACGGGCGATCTCGTTCTTGATCTGGCGCAGGTGGCGGACGGCCTCGACGACGTTGCCGGTGCCGGCCTCGCCCTTGGAACGGATCATGGCCGCGCCCTCGGCTATGCGGCGCAGCGCCTCGCCCAGGTTGGTGGCACCGCAGACGAAGGGGGTGGTGAAGGCCCACTTGTCGCTGTGGTTGATCTCGTCGGCCGGGGTGAGGACCTCGGACTCGTCGATGTAGTCGACGCCGAGGGACTGCAGCACCTGGGCCTCGACGAAGTGGCCGATGCGGGACTTGGCCATGACCGGGATGGAGACGGCGCCGATGATCTCCTCGATCATGTTCGGGTCCGACATCCGGGCCACGCCGCCGTCCTTGCGGATGTCGGCCGGGACCCGCTCCAGCGCCATGACCGCGACGGCGCCCGCGTCCTCGGCGATCTTCGCCTGCTCGGCGTTGACGACGTCCATGATCACGCCGCCCTTGAGCTGCTCGGCCATGCCGCGCTTGACGCGCGCGGTGCCGGTCTCGGGGTTGGCGGACGTGCTGGTGGTCGTGCTGGACACGATGGTGACCTCACTATCAAGGGCGGCGGCAATACTGCACCCTCATACAACCCAGGGCCGCGGCCCGGGAAAAAGGGCCAATCCGAGGCCGGTGGCTTCTTAGTGGCCCGCCCGGTCCCCGAGGGCCACCGGAGGCTCGTCGTCCATCTCGAAGGCGAGCGGGAACGGCGCGTGTCCGGCGAGCCGGAACCAGCGCACCACCCGGTGTCTGCGCACGGCCCGCGCGGCGCGCACCGCGTCGTTGTGGAACCGCCGGGCCATCGGCACCCGGCGTACCGCCTCCGTCAGCTCGCGCAGTGACTCCTCACCACCCGGCGCCTGCCGTACGGCCTCGACCTGCGGCGCCTCGGCGAAGACGGCGCGCAGCGCCTGGCTCAGCTCGCTCTCGGCGACCTCGCGGTGCTCCTCCTCGGCCTGCCGGGCGGCGTGCGCGGCCTGGTAGAGAACGATGGAGGAGGCGGGATCGAGGACCGAGGCGGTACCGAGCTCCTGGGCGACCGAGGCCCGCCGCAGCAGTTGGGCGTCCAGCGCCGCCCGCGCGGCGTCGATACGGCTGTGGAGCCGGTCCAGCCGGCCGGCTGTCCAGCTCAGATAGACGCCGATGACGACCAGGGCGGCCGCGATCCAGATCAGTGTGGTCACGCGGCCTCACGTTACCGCTCGCGGCGGATCGCTCCGCGGGCTGTCGGTGCCGCCTGCGGCGGCGGGGCGCCGGACGGGCCGGGTAGGCCCAATCCCTGGGTGGGCCTAATCCCTGGCCAGGCCGAAGCGGGCACGAAGGCTGACGCGTTCGTCGGCGGCCACCGAGGCCGCGCCCGCTGTGACCGTCTCGTAGACGGCCAGGATGTCCGCCCCGACCCGGGACCAGTCGAAGCGGAGCACGTGCTTGCTGCCCCGTTCGCTCAGGCCGGTGCGGTGCGCGGGGTCGGCGAGGAGGCGCAGGGCCGCCGCGGCGAGCGCGTCGGCGTCCTCGTTCGCGAACAGCTCGCCCGCCGAGCCCTGGTCGAGGACCTGGGCGAAGGCGTCCAGGTCGCTGGCGAGGACGGGCGCGCCCGCCGACATCGCCTCGACCAGGATGATGCCGAAGGACTCGCCGCCGGTGTTGGGCGCCACGTACACATCGACGCTGCGCAGCAGCCGCGCCTTGTCCTCGTCGCTGACCATGCCCAGGAACTCCACGCGTTCGCGCATTGGGGCGGGCAGGCTCGCGACGGCCTCCTCCTCGTCACCGCGCCCGGCGACCAGCAGCCTCGTGTCCGGGCGTTCCGCGAGGATCTTCGGCAGGGCGCGCATCAGGACGGGCAGGCCCTTGCGGGGCTCGTCGATGCGGCCGATGAAGCCGATCGTCTGCCCCTGCCACTCCGGCTTGGGTTCGGCGCGGGCGAAGAAGTCCACGTCGACGCCGTTGGGAATGACCACCGCGTCGCCGCCGAGGTGCTCGACGAGCGTCCTGCGCGCGTACTCGCTCACCGCGATCCGCGCGCTGATCTTCTCCAGCGCGGGCTGCAGGATCGGATACGCGGCGATCATGGCGCGGGAGCGCGGGTTGGAGGTGTGGAAGGTCGCCACGATCGGCCCCTGCGCGGCCCAGCAGGCCAGCAGGCCCAGCGACGGCGAGGTCGGCTCGTGGATGTGGATGACGTCGAAGTCGCCGTCGTGCAGCCAGCGGCGCACCCGCGCGGCGGAGAGGAAACCGAAGTTGAGCCGCGCCACCGAGCCGTTGTACGGCACGGGCACGGCACGGCCCGCCGAGACGACGAACGGCGGCAGCGGCGTCTCGTCGTCCGCCGGGGCCAGCACCGACACCTCGTGACCCAGCCGGATGAGGTGCTCGGCGAGGTCCCGGATGTGGAACTGGACGCCACCGGGCACGTCCCACGAATACGGGCAGACGATCCCGATCCTCAAGGTTTCCCCGTTCCGGAACTCTGGTTCGCGCGAGTGGTCCGCGGCTCGAGATCGGCGAGCCACAGCCGTTGGAGCATGTGCCAGTCCTGCGGGTGCTCCGCGATGCCGGAGGCGAAGGCGTCGGCCATCCGCTGCGTCATGGCCGCGGCCTTCTCCGCCCGGGTGCCCGTGGCGGGCACCTCGATCGGCGCGTGGATGCGTCCCCGCATGACCGGCGAGCGGTCGTACCAGAGGGTGACCGGCATCAGCGCCGCACCGGTCTGCACCGCGAGCATCGCGGGCCCGGCGGGCATCTTCGTCGCCTCGCCGAAGAAGGTGACCTCTATGCCGGAGGAGGACAGATCCCGGTCGGCCACCAGACAGACCAGACCGCCCGAGCGCAGCCGCCGGGCGAGCGTCCCGAAGGCGCTGCCGCCCGCGTGCGGCAGGACCTCCATGCCGAGCCCCTCGCGGTAGGCCACGAACCGGTCGTAGAGCGTCTCGGGCTTCAGCCGCTCGGCGACCGTGGTGAAGGGCACCCCGAGCTTGGTGGTGACCCAGGCCCCGGCCAGGTCGTAGTTGCCCATGTGGGGCAGGGCGACGACGACGCCGCGCCCGGCCGCCAGGGCCTCTTCCAGGTGGTGCAGGCCCTCGGGCGTGAAGCCGTCGCGGATGCGGCTCCTGCTCCAGGCCGGCAGCCGGAAGGACTCTATCCAGTAGCGGGTGTACGAGCGCATGCCCGCCCGGGACAGCCGGGCGAGCTCCGCCGGGTCCGCGTCCGGCACCACCCGGGCCAGATTGGCCTCCAGGCGCCGCACGCCCGCACCGCGCCGCTTCCAGACGGTGTCCGCGATCCGCCGGCCCAGCCGCACGGCGACCGGCTCGGGAAGCTTCTTGACCGTGGCCCAGCCGAGCCCGTACAGCGCGTCGGTCAGCTTCTCCTTCACCCGGTCTCGCCCCCGCCGGCCGGCACCGCGTCCGCCTCGGCGGCCTCACGGCGCACGGTCACCACTCGCTGGATCATGGTGACCAGGCTGCCGACGGCCACGATCCACAGGGCGATGGGCAGCAGCTTGTCGATGTGCGGGACGCCGAACTTGTGCAGTCCGGAGAAGCCGCAGGCCACCAGGGAGATGACGAGCCGCTCGGCGCGCTCGACCAGGCCGTTGACGTTGACCGGCAGGCCGATGCTCTCGCCGCGCGCCTTGGTGTACGAGACCACCTGGCCGCTGGCGAGGCAGAAGATCGTCACCGCGCACAGGGTGAGGCTGTCGCCCCGCCCGGCGTACCAGAGCGCGAGCCCGCCGAAGATCGCGGCGTCCGCGACCCGGTCGAGGGTGGAGTCGAGGAAGGCGCCCCACCGGCTGGAGCGGCCCAGCTGACGGGCCATGTTGCCGTCGACCAGGTCCGAGAAGACGAAGAGCGTGATGACGACCGTGCCCCAGAAGAACTCACCCTGGGGGTAGAAGACCAGCGCGCCCGCCATCACACCGCCGGTACCGATGAGGGTCACCGCGTCGGGGCTGACGCCCAGGCGGATGAGCAGGGCGGCGAACGGCGTGAGAACACGCGTGAAGAACGCACGCGCGTACTTGTTCAGCATGGCCTTCCCGAAGGGTCGTGTCGGGCCGGGTGGTCGGAAGGCCACCGGCTGGCCCATCGTAGCCAGGCGCCCGGGGCCCGCCGCGCACGCGTCACTCGTGGGGCCCAAGGCGCAGGTCACACCCGTACGGCGGCGAACGGCCGGCCGCCTCCGCGCCACCTGGGCCAACGGGCCCGGGCCGACGGCCGATCACCAGGGCCCGGTGGCGGTCCCGCCCGCGCGTTGCCCCCGGTCCCGGCGGCCGCCCCGTGACGGGCGACATGCGGAAGATCACGTGCTGCTCCCCCGCCCGCCGAGCCTGGAAAGCAGCCGGAAAGCAGGCCGGAACCAGTCGTCCCACGGCGGGCTCCGTCGCACAGCCCCGCCGGCGGCACGCGGACGACCGCGCCCACCCCCGGCGCGCCCTGCGGGTCCCCGGGCCGGAACCCGCAGGTCCACGGCTCCGCCGGGGCCGCCACACCGGCCCGGGACACCGGAGCCGCCCCCTCCCGCCGGCCCGGCCGCGCACCCGGCCGACGGTGGCGGTCCCGTGTTCGACGTATGGACGCAGCGTGACCACGGTGGAAAGCTCGAAGGACCGCAGGTGTCGACCGGGAGGCGGGACACATGGGCGAGAAGACGAGCACACATCCAGGGGCCGCGGGCAGGGCAGCGTCGGCCGACCGGCCCAGCAGCATCAGGAACGTGGTGCTGGTCGGCCACAGCGGGTCCGGGAAGACGACGCTGGTGGAGGCCCTGGCCCTGGCCACCGGCGCGATCAACCGCGCGGGCCGGGTCGAGGACGGCGCGGCCCTCTCCGACTACGACGAGATGGAACACCGCCAGCAGCGCTCCGTACAGCTGTCCCTGGTCCCCGTCGAATGGGCCGGAATCAAGATCAACCTCTTGGACGCACCCGGCTACGCCGACTTCGTCGGCGAGCTGAGGGCCGGTCTGCGCGCCGCGGACGCGGCCCTCTTCGTCGTCTCGGCGGCCGAGGGCACCGAAGGCATCGCCGGCGCGACCCGCACGCTGTGGGAGGAGTGCGCGGCGGTCGGCATGCCCCGCGCGATCGTGGTCACCCACCTGGAAGCGGCCCGCGCGGACTTCGAGGAGATGACCCGCACCTGTCGCGACGCCTTCGGCGGCGACTCCCCCGACTCCGTACTGCCGCTGTACCTGCCGCTGCGCGGCGCGGAGGGCCCCGACGGGCACCACCCCGTGATCGGCCTCATCGGCCTGCTCTCCCAGCGGATCCTCGACTACTCCTCGGGGACGCGGACGGACACCGCTCCCGCCCCCGACCAGCTGCCGCTGATCGAGGAGGCCCGCAACAAGCTCATCGAGGGCATCATCGCCGAGAGCGAGGACGAGACCCTCATGGACCGCTATCTCACCGGCGAGGACATCGACGTCAAGACCCTTGTCGAGGACCTGGAACGGGCCGTCGCGCGCGGCACCTTCCACCCGGTCCTCGCCGCCGCCCCCGCCGCCGAGGGCACCAAGGCGGGCCTGGGCACCATCGAGCTGCTGGAGCTGATCACCGGCGCCTTCCCCACCCCGCCCGAACGCCCGACCCCCGTCGTCACCACTCCCGAGGGCGCCCCGCGCCCACCCTTGGAGTGCGACCCGGCCGGCCCCCTCGCCGCAGAGGTGATCAAGACCTCCTCGGACCCGTACGTCGGCCGGATCTCCCTGGTCCGCGTCTTCTCCGGCACCCTGCGCCCCGACGAGACGGTGCACGTCTCCGGACACGGGCTGGAGGACCGGGGACACGAGAGTCACGACGTCGACGAACGCGTCGGCGCCCTCTCCACGCCCTTCGGCAAACACCAGCGGCCGCTCAACCAGGCCATCGCCGGCGACATCGCCTGCGTCGCCAAACTCACCCGCGCCGAGACCGGCGACACCCTCTCCGCCAAGGGCGCCCCGCTCCTGATGGAACCCTGGGAGATGCCCGACCCCCTGCTGCCCGTCGCCATCCAGGCCCACAGCAAAGCCGACGAGGACAAGCTCTCCCAGGGCCTGGCCCGGCTGGTCGCCGAAGACCCCACCATGCGCCTGGAACACAACCCGCACACCCACCAGGTCGTCCTGTGGTGCCTGGGCGAAGCCCACCGCGACGTGGCCCTGGAACGGCTGCGCACCCGCTACGGCGTACGCGTCGACGCCGTGCCGTACAAGGTGTCCCTGCGCGAGACCTTCGGCTCCAAGGCCGCCGGGCGCGGACGGCACGTCAAACAGTCGGGCGGCCACGGCCAGTACGCCATCTGCGAGATCGAGGTCGAACCGCTGCCCGGCGGCTCCGGCATCGAATTCGTCGACAAGGTCGTCGGCGGCGCGGTGCCACGCCAGTTCATCCCCTCGGTGGAGAAGGGCGTCCGCGCCCAGGCGGCCCGCGGCGTCGCCGCCGGCCACCCCCTCGTCGACGTCCGGATCACCCTCCTCGACGGCAAGGCCCACTCGGTGGACTCCTCCGACGCCGCCTTCCAGACCGCCGGCGCCCTCGCCCTGCGCGAAGCCGCCGCCGAGGCCCGCATCCACCTCCTCGAACCCGTCGCCGAGGTACGGGTCCTGGTCTCCGACGACTATGTCGGCCCGGTGATGAGCGACCTCTCCGGCCGCCGCGGCCGCGTCGTCGGAACCGAGCAGTCCGGAGACGGCCGCACCCTCGTACGGGCCGAGGTCCCGGAGATCGAGATCGACCGCTACGCGGTGGACCTGCGCTCCCTCTCGCACGGCACCGGACGCTTCAGCCGCTCCTACGCCCGGCACGAACCCATGCCGGCCCATGTCGCGGACCGCGTACGCGAACAGGCCGAGAACGGCGCATAGTTCACAAGCCGCCCGCCCCAACTGGCCGGAGGCGGGCGGCTTTCCGATCTCCCACGACAGGCGGCACCCCACCCGTTACGCTGAGCACGCGGCCCATAACGTAGACAACCGGGCCGTAGTCGGGAGCACGTCGCAGCATCGGGAATGCGCGGCATTGGGGGCAACAGTGGCAGCAGGAGACCCGTTCGACTTCAGCCCGGGCGCACAGATCCCGCTCTCGGGGGCCGCCGGGGCGACCGCGGCGACGCAGGCCCTGGCCTCCGCCGCCTACCGCGACGACGCCGTCGAGGAACTGCTCAAGGCCAACTCCGACTGGGCCACCTCCGAGGTCAAGAAACCCCGCATCGCCCTCTTCGAACCCAATCTGGGCGAAGCCTTCTCCCGCGCCGTGCAGCAGCGGATGCTCGGCGGCAAACCCCTCATCCAGTCCTTCGGCCTCGAACCCCGGCCCGTCGTCGAGCACTGCCTCGCCGCCAACCGCATCCGCAAACAGCGCGACGCCAGACTGACCCTCATCATGGCCGTCTGCGGGCTGCTCTTCCTCCCCGGCGTCCTGCTCTGGCTCGGCGTCTTCCAACTCCGCCGCATGCTCGCCGGAGCGCAGAACAAGCGCGCCGGGGCCCTCAGCACCCTCCTGCTGACCGCCCTCGGCATCATCGCCGTCATCCTCCTGGTCAAACTGCCCGTCCACGGCTTCTGGGGCCTCTACATCCGAGCCATGGTCATCGCCCCCGTCATCGGCGGCCTGCTGGCCAAGCGCATCTGCGAGCGCACCGCCAAGGACCTCCGCAGCGCCTGGACCGGCCTGCTCAGCGGCGGCGGCGTCGCCGCGAAGATCCCCGAAGCCGTCCCCCAGAGCCCCGGCGAGACCGCCGCCGAGCGACTGCGCCAGAGCCTGGAGCGGCTCAGCGCCGACCAGCGGAGCAACATCGTCTTCTACGCCGGCCCCAAGGGCATACTCGGCATGGGCACCCGCTGGGGCAGCTGGCAGCTCGCCGAAGAGCTCATCCCCCTCGACCCGGACAAGGAAATCAACCCCTTCCGCAGCTGGGACGTCATCCGCGCCATCCACGACCAGCTGCGCCTCCTCGAGCGCAGCCCCGTCCACACCGGCGGCTTCACCCCGCCCTTCGTCGAGCACTGGGTCGTCTCCCCCATCGGCGAGGGCGCCACCGCCGTCTCCCGGCCCGAAGGGACCGAAGGCGCCTTCCAGATACGCGGCGCGGAGCTCCAGAAGATCTGCAACGAGCAGCAGTTCGGCAGCGGCGACCGCCACTACCTGGGCGTCCAGTTCGTCCTCTGGGACGGCCAGCTGGTCATCACCCTCCTCATCACCGTCACCGTCCTGCACAAGACACTGCGCATCGAGGTCACCGGCCACGCCCTCGGCCCCACCCACTCCGTGTTCAACGCCAAGCCCAAGAACCGCACCAAGACCATCAAAAAGACACTCAAATTCTGGGAGACCCGCACCCTCACCCTCCCCGTGGTCCCCCTCAGGGAGGTCGCGCGACTCGCCGCCCGCGCCCCCCTCACCTGGTACCCGCCCCTGCTGGAGTACTGGGGCGGCAAGCTCGTCCTCCCCGAGCCCTTCGGCCTCCGCCACGCCTGGGCCGACAAGCCCTGGCGGCACCGCTTCATGGCCGACGACGCGCTGCGCGCCGCCACCCCCGTCCTGCGCGTGGTCCACGAGGCCGCCCTGCGCGTGCTGAAGGAGAACGGCGTGGACACCGAGCACTTCGGCAAGCGCGCCGGCTCGCTCAGCGTCGCGATCCAGGATGTGAAGCCCACGCAGGCCGACGTCTACAACGCCTGATCCACGCACCGGGCGTGCGACACAGGACAAGGCCCCGGGACCGAACGGCCCCGGGGCCTGACCATGCGTCAGGGAGCTTGCGCGACCCCGGAATACCTCAGCGGAAGATGCCCGTGTGGCCCAGCGAATAGCGGCCCGGCTGAGGATAGAAGGCGAGCCCGTGCGGCCCGTCACCCACTGGGATCCGGGCGATCTGATGCCCGTCCCGGGTGTCGATCACATACACCTCGGAGTCGTAGCGGCCGGACAGCCACAGCTCCTTGCCGTCCGCCGACACCCCGCCCATGTCCGGGCTGCCACCGTCCGGCAGCTCCCACTTCTTCACCAGCTTGCGGCTCGGCAGGTCCAGCACCGAGACCGAGCCCTCACCCCGGTTGGAGATGTACATCGACTTCGAGTCCCGGCTCACATAGAGCCCGTGCGCGCCCTTGCCCGTCGGCATCAGCCAGGGCTTGGTGAACTTGTCGCCGTTCAGCACCCACACACCGTCGGCCATCATGTCGGCGATGTACCAGGTCTTGCCGTCCGACGAGATCTTCACGTCCTGCGGCATCGCCCCCTTGAACGGCAGCTTCTGCTGACCGATGACCTTCATCTTCGCCGTGTCGACCTTGAGCAGCTCCCCGGAGAACTCACACGAGACGACGAAGTACCTCCCGTCCGGCGAGAAGTCCGCGTGATTGACCCCCGCACACGTCACCGGCTCCGTGCGCTTGCGTTCCATCGTGTGCGCGTCACGGAAGACCAGCTCCCGGTCCATCGACGCCATCACCACCGCGTACTTGCCGTCCGGCGTGAAGTAGAGGTTGTACGGATCGTGGACCTCGACGGTCTCCCCCACCTTGCCGGTGGCCGGATCGATGGGCGTAAGGGTGTGTCCGCGGTTGTTGTTGACCCACAGCGTCTTCAGGTCCCACGACGGCACCACGTGCTGCGGCTGCACACCGACCGGGATCGTCTCGATGACCTTGTACGTCTTCGGGTCGATGACACTGACCGTGTCGGACTCGGTATTGGGCACGTACACCCGCGACGGGAAGTTCTTCACCACGGGAGACAGGGCGTTCGGCCGGTCGGCCGCGTACAGGTCGTTCGGGTCGAGCACCGGCGGCATACCGGGCAGCCCCGGCGGCGCGGCCACCTTCTGGTTGTGCGCGCCCCGGTGCGAGCCGTGGTCCGCCGCCTCGTTGGAGGCGGTGCCACCACAGCCGGCGGCCAGCAGCGCACAGGCGGCCGCCAGCAGCGCGGCCCGGCGGGCCCCCCGCGGACGGGGGCGGGAACGGTGGTGCGAGAGGAGGATCATCGGGTCAGCAGCTCCGTAGTCGTCACCGCGCGCAGACCGCGGCGGTGCAAGCCGTCGAGGATCGCGGGCAGCGCGGCGACCGTGCCGGCGTGCCCGAAGTGCAGACTCACGACCGACCCTGGCCGCACCGCGTCCAACACGGTACGCCGGACCGCCTCCGCGCCCGGGTCGGTGAAGTCCAGGGAGTCCACGTCGTACGACAGGACGTGCGGGTATCCGGCCTCGCGTGCGAGCCGGGCCACCTGATCGGTGGCGTACTGGGTGCGCGACGGCCGGAACCAGCGGCCGATCCCGCCCGTGAGTTCCCGCAACCGCTCGGCGCACTCGCGGATCTCGGCGGCGGCGTCCGTGGCGCTCATCGTGGAGATGTCCAGATGGCGCATGGTGTGATTGCCCAGCTCGTGCCCGCCGTCGAGCACCCGGCGCGCCATCCGTGGCTGCGCGTCCAGCCAGTCACCGACGGCCAGCACGGTCAGCCGCGCCCCGGCCCGTTCGGCCGCCGTCAGCATGTCCGTGGCCGTCTTCGGATCGCCCTGGCCGTGGAATGTGAGCGCCACCGCGTTGCCGGTGCGCGGACCGTGCTCGATCTGGGCGGGCAGCCCGGCGGGCAGCGGGGGCAGCACCGGCGGCCCGGTCACGCCAGGTCCCTTGGATGCCTCGCCCGGCCTCGACGCTGCCGGGCCCCGGGCCGCCACGCCACCGTCGGCGGCCCCGTCGGACCCCGCGCAGCCCGCGGCGGCCGCCCCCGCGGCCCCGGCGAGGGCGCCGCTCGCGGCCGCGCGCAGCACTGTGCGGCGGTGAAGGAAGGTCACCGCACCATTAGAGCTTCTTTGTAAAGAATTGGGGCGATTTGCCCGTTTTAGGCGAGGCGTGTCCTCGCCTTACGGCTGTACGACGAGGTCAGACGGTCGGCCAGACGTCCGCGAGCATCTTCCGCGTGTCGGCGAGCAGTTGGGGCAGCACCTTGGTGTGGCCGATGACGGGCAGGAAATTGGTGTCCCCGCCCCAGCGCGGCACGATGTGCTGGTGCAGGTGGGCGGCGATGCCGGCGCCGGCCACGCTGCCCTGGTTCATGCCGATGTTGAACCCGTGCGCCCCGGAGGCAGCCCGCAGGGCGGCCATGGCCCGCTTGGTGAACTCCGCGAGCTCCAGGGTCTCGGCGTCGTCGAGCTCCGTGTAGTCGGCGATGTGCCGGAAGGGGACGACCATGAGGTGCCCGCCGTTGTACGGGTAGAGGTTGAGCACCGCGTACACGCGCTCACCTCGGGCGATGATCAGCCCGTCCTCGTCGCTCTTCTCGGGAATCGAGCAGAACGGACAGCCGTCGTCGGCACCGGGGCCGGTCGGCTTGTTCTCACCCTGGATGTACGCCATCCGGTGGGGCGTCCACAGGCGCTGGAACGCGTCCGGCGTCCCGACTCCGATCTGCTGTTCCGGCTCAGTCGTCATGTTGAGCAGCATATTCCCCGGGCGGGCGGAGATGCGCCGAGGGGCGGCCCTGATGGGCCGCCCCTCTATCCCCGCGTGCGCGGGGAACGCATCACACCTGGACGCGACGCTCCACGACATCAACGAGCTTCGCGATCGCCTCGTCGCGGGCGATGCCATTCTCCTGCGAACCGTCGCGGTAGCGGAAGGACACCGTGCCCGCGGCCATGTCCTCGTCACCGACGATGATCATGAACGGAACCTTGGCCTTCTGGTGGTTCCTGATCTTTTTCTGCATCCGGTCCGACGAAGCGTCGACCTCGACCCGCAGCCCCTTCTTCTTCGCCTCGGCGGCGAAGTCCTGCAGGTACTCGACGTGCCCGTCACCGATCGGGATGCCGACGGCCTGGACCGGGGCCAGCCACGCAGGGAACGCACCCGCGTAGTGCTCCAGCAGAACGGCGAAGAACCTTTCGATGCTGCCGAACAGCGCACGGTGGATCATGACCGGGCGCTGCTTGGTGCCGTCGGCACCGGTGTACTCGAGGTCGAAACGCTCGGGGAGGTTGAAGTCGAGCTGGATGGTCGACATCTGCCACGTACGGCCGATGGCGTCCCGCGCCTGGACCGAGATCTTCGGGCCGTAGAACGCCGCGCCACCCGGGTCGGCGACCAGTTCGAGGCCCTGCTTCTCCGCGACCTTGCGCAGGGTCTCGGTGGCCTCTTCCCACGCCTCGTCGGATCCGACGAACTTCTCCGGGTCCTTGGTGGACAGCTCCAGGTAGAAGTCGTTCAGACCGTAGTCACGGAGCAGGTCGAGCACGAAGGTCAGCGTCGTGTCGAGCTCCTCCGCCATCTGCTCGCGGGTGCAGTAGATGTGCGCGTCGTCCTGCGTGAAGCCACGGGCGCGGGTCAGGCCGTGCACGACGCCCGACTTCTCGTACCGGTACACGGTCCCGAACTCGAACAGGCGCAGCGGCAGCTCACGGTACGAACGCCCGCGCGCGTCGAAGATCAGGTTGTGCATCGGGCAGTTCATGGGCTTGAGGTAGTAGTCCGTGCCCGCGTCGAGCTGCATGGGGGGGTACATGCCGTCGGCGTACCAGTCCAGGTGGCCCGACTTCTCGAAGAGCGCGCCCTTGGTGGCGTGCGGGGTGTAGACGAACTCGTACCCCTCCTCCTCGTGACGCCGACGCGAGTAGTCCTCCATGACCCGGCGGATGATGCCGCCACGGGGGTGGAAGACCGCGAGACCCGAGCCGATCTCGTCCGGGATGGAGAAGAGGTCGAGCTCGGAACCGAGCTTGCGGTGGTCGCGCTTCTCGGCCTCGGCGAGGAACTCCAGGTGCGCCTTCAGCTCGTCCTTCGTCGGCCACGCGGTGCCGTAGATGCGCTGCAACATGGGGTTCTTCTCGCTGCCGCGCCAGTACGCCGCCGCGTTGCGCATGAGCTTGAAGGCCGGGATGAACCGGGTGGTCGGCAGGTGCGGACCGCGGCAGAGGTCGCTCCAGCACGTCTCGCCGGTCTTCGGGTCCAGGTTGTCGTAGATGGTGAGCTCGCCGGCGCCCACCTCGACGTCCGCGCCGTCCTCGTGCGAGGCGGAGCCCTTGAGGCCGATCAGCTCCAGCTTGTAGGGCTCGTCGGCGAGCTCCTCGCGGGCGGCCTCGTCGGTCACCACACGGCGGGAGAACTTCTGGCCCCGCTTCTGGATCTCCTGCATTTTCTTCTCGATGGCCTTGAGGTCATCGGGGTGGAAGGGCTTCTCGACGTCGAAGTCGTAGTAGAAGCCGTCCTTGACCGGCGGGCCGATGCCCAGCTTGGCCTCGGGGAAGAGCTCCTGCACGGCCTGGGCCATGACGTGGGCCGTCGAGTGGCGCAGGATGTTGAGGCCGTCCTCGGAGGAGATCTCGACGGGCTCGACCTCGTCGCCGTCGGCGACCGCGTAGGCGAGGTCCTTCAGCTCGCCCGCGACACGGGCGGCGACGATGGTGCGCTCTCCGGCGAACAGGTCGGCGGCCGTAGTGCCCGTCGTCACCACACGCTCGTCCCGCTCGGAATCGCGTTGGATGATCACACGGACGTCTGACACCGGTCTCTCCTGACTCACGGGGCGCGACAGCGAACGCTGCGCGCCTGAATCGTACCGAGCCGGGCACCCTGGTAGCGAAACGGTTTGCCCTGCGCGCACGCATACCCGGTCCGGGTGCCGCTGCCGCGCGGGCGGCACCCCCAGCGCGACACCGCTGCCGGCACGACGAACCACGGCCGGAAAACCGCCGGACAGACGTCAGTCGTCGCGCGTCTCCTCGAAGAAGGCGGCGTGGAGGGACTTCAGCAGGCGGTCCCGCTCCGCCTCGTCGACCTGTACGGGCGCGACGTCGCTCGCCCCGGTCAGCCGGCGGAAGCCGCCCCGGCTCTCCAGGATCCCGCTGACGCGCAGCGGGAGCCCGACGAGGTGCGCGTGGCCGGCGATCCGGTAGTCGTCCTCGTCGAGGGCCATCCGCACCTGCGCCACGTCCGCGCCGGCGAGTACCCGTAGGCGCACCACTCCGGTCCCGCCCGGCGTCTCACGTCGCAGTCGCACCACGGTGCCGGTGAGCCGCACGGGTACGGAGGGCTCGTCGCGGATGTACCGGGCTCCGGCGGCCCGGAGGGCGGGGAGGTCGCCCGGGGAGAACTCCACCGGCTCGGGCCGGGTGGCGAACCCCTGGGGCGGGGGGACGGCCGGGGCCCAGTCGAGGGTGACGCGGATGCCTTGTGAGCCGCGGACCAGTGCGGTGATCGCCTCGGTGAGCTCGTGGCACACGCCCGCCTCCAGTGCCGCGTCGAACGCCTCGGTCCTGCCGGTCGCCCGCTGGTAGTCGGTGGCGTCCCGGGCGGCCTGCAGGGCCCGTAGCAGGGCGGTGGTGATCCGGCGGCCGCCGATGAGGTCCGGGCCGCCGGGGTCCGGCGTCCCGACCGGCAGGAAGACCGTCAGTTCCCGGCCGCCGGGGGCGGGGCCCACCAGCAGCGGCTCCAGGGCGGTCTCGGCCTGTCGGCGCCGACGCGCGCCGTGGTGGCCGGCGTGCCCGTGGGCCGCGAGCGCTCCGGCGAGCAGCATGGCGCGAGCCCCGGCGCGGAGCCGTTCCTGTGCGGTCCAGGCCGCGGCGGGGGCGGTGGGTTCGGCGACCTCGCGGTGCCAGCGGATCTCGTCGCTGGGGGTGCGCAGGGAGACGAGGACGTCGCGGGCGGAGGGGACGGGGCTGCGTTCGAGGGCGGTGAGGGCTTCGGCGAGCAGGTCGGCGCTGTCGGGGAAGGCGGGGCTCTCGGGGACGAGGAGGCTGGTGCCGGCGTTGTCGGGCGGGGTCCAGCGGCCGTAGCGGCCCGGCTCTCCGCCGCGGCGGCGCCAGCCGTGGCGGGTGAGGAGGGCGCCGAGAACGGCGGGGTCGACCCGCTCCCGGGCGGGGTGTCGTCGGGGGGCGTCGGCCGGTCGGTGCATCAGGGTCTCCCTCCCGCCCCGACCCGCGTCATGATCTCGCAGAGCGCGCGGTCGTCGAAGACGCGCGTGGTCGGGATCCGCACTGTGGTTCTGCGCCTGCCCGTCACGGGGTGGCCGGCCAGGTTGGTCCAGTAGCAGCAGTGGCGTAGTTCGAGGCGGTCGTGGCCGGCGCGCAGCCAGTCGTCCCGGGCCCGGGGCACGATCATCACGACGAGGATCTTGTGCACCGACACGGGGGTGCGGGCGAGCTTGGCCAGATGGTCGTTGTCGAGGGTGAAGGAGAAGGTCGGCCCGGGCGGGCGGGGGGCGAGCTGGTAGGTGCATTTGAGCTGCACCTTGATGGTGACCTCGTCGTCGACGGCGTGGCGGGGGGCGCTGTGGCTGACGTGCCAGTCGATGCCGTAGTCGGGAAAGGGCTGGGCGAGTGAGCAGCCGGCGGCTGCCGCGACGGCGTGCAGATAGCCGACCTGGAGGGTCTCCATGCAGGCGGTGGTGGCGAGCGTCCCGCGCGGTGGGGGGATCCGGTCGGGCAGCAGGCCGCTCGGCGGCAGGGCCGGGTCGGGCTGCGCGAGGGTCATGTCCGAAATACCTTCCGGGCGCACCGGTCCAACGGTTCCGTACATCTGTGTTGTCACCGTATGAACTCCGTTGCAAACAGGGGCGGTTCGCATCCGGGGGTGGCCGGGTATCACCTGGCAAGGAGGAGAACACGCCAATTGCCGGTCGAGCGCGAGGAGTTGGGGACATGTCGTGCTGGTTCGAGGGGCCGCTCGCCGCCTTCGACACCGAGACCACGGGGGTCGATGTCGAGAATGACCGGATAGTGTCGGCGGCCCTCGTGCTGCAGTCGCAGTCGGGGTCCGCGCCGGTCGTCACCAGTTGGCTGGTGGATCCGGGGGTGCCGGTGCCCGAGGGGGCGACGGCGATACACGGTCTGACGGACGAGTACCTCCAGCGGAACGGGCGCTGGCCGGCTCCGGTGATGGAGGAGGTGGCGCGGGCGCTCGCGCGGCAGTCGGCGCGGGGGGTGCCGCTGGTGGTGATGAACGCGCCGTTCGATCTGACGCTGCTGGACCGGGAGTTGCGGCGGCACCGGGCGACGCCGCTGTCGGAGTATCTGGGGGTGACGCCGTTGTGCGTGCTGGATCCCTGGGTGCTCGACAAGCATCTGGACCGGTACCGCAAGGGGCGTCGCACGCTGACGGATCTGTGCGCGCAGTACGGGGTGGAGCTGGCGGGCGCGCATGACGCGGTGGCGGATGCCACGGCGGCGCTGGAGGTGGTGCGGGCGGTGGGGCGCAGGTTCGCGGCGCGGTTGGAGCGGCTGAGTCCGGCGGAGCTGCACACGCGGCAGGCGGTGTGGCACTCGGCGCAGGCCCGTGGGCTTCAGGCGTGGTTCGCGCGCAACGGTTCGGAGGAGGTGTGCGACCCGGCCTGGCCGCTGCGGCCGGACGTGCCCGCCGCGGCATGAGGTCCGGGACGGGCGAAGCGGTGGAAGAGCCTGCGGGTGGTCGCCGGGGAGGCCGCTGGGGTGGCCCCTGCCGGTTCCTCTGGGCACAACGCACAAGGCCGGTCCGTCATTTGACGTACCGGCCTTCTCGGGTGGGCGATACTGGGTTCGAACCAGTGACCTCTTCGGTGTGAACGAAGCGCTCTCCCACTGAGCTAATCGCCCGAGTGCGCTACCGGCGTTTCCCCCGGCAACGCAGTGAACAATACAGCCCGTGGCGGCTCTCCATCAAATCCCGTCCGCCCGGTGCTCCAGGTGTGCGCGCGGTCCGCGTCGTCCGGCGCGCATCGTCCACATGCAGGTGGGCGACGAGGAGCGGGCGGGCACCAAAAAAACCGAGGGTCCGCAAGGCGTGAACCTTGCGGACCCTCGGTCCTGTGTGGGCGATACTGGGATCGAACCAGTGACCTCTTCGGTGTGAACGAAGCGCTCTCCCGCTGAGCTAATCGCCCGGGCGCACCGCAAACATTACCGCATGTCAGACGGTGCTTTGGACCATGGCGCCCGCCCCGTGCCGGGGTGGGGATCAGTCGCGGACCTTCCAGGGCAGCTCCATGCCGAACTTCCACACGTAGACACCGACGAGCACCGCGATGATCACGAGGCCGATCGTGGTGAGGATGATGTTGCGGCGGCGCACCTTGGGGTCGAGGGCGCGCTGGGCGGCCTCGGTGACCTTGCGCTTGGTCCAGCGCAGCACGAGCTGGGCCCAGACGAATTCGGTGGCCCAGATCGCCATGCCGCCGAAGATCACCAGCCAGCCGGGGCCGGGCAGGGGCAGCATGACGATGCCGGCGGCGACGACGGCGAGACCGACGATGAAGACGCCGACCTGCCAGCTCATGTGCAGGGGCCGGGACCGCTTGATGAAATGCGGGGCCCGGGAGCCGAGAGGCGGCTCTGTTTCGGCGCTGTCCCCCGCCGCGGCCGCCGCTGGCCGCTCGTCACTCTCCGCGTTCATGGGGTCCAACGTACCCGACCGGGAAGTGCTCACCGGTATGGCGGTACAAGCGGCGGAACAACACCGCCGTCCGAGGTATCCGAAGAGCCTCAAAACGGTCAGAGGGGTTTACAACGGCACCGTAGGTGGCATGTCGATTTCGCCGACGTGCGAATCCCCGAGCGCACACTGAGCGAAAGGCCCTGGCGCTTATGAACACCACGGTCAGCTGCGAGCTGCACCTGCGCCTCGTCGTGTCGAGCGAGTCCTCACTGCCTGTACCCGCAGGGCTGCGTTACGACACGGCCGATCCGTATGCCGTGCACGCCACCTTCCACACCGGAGCCGAAGAGACGGTCGAATGGGTCTTCGCGCGAGATCTGCTCGCCGAAGGGCTGCACCGTCCGACCGGCACCGGCGACGTCCGTGTCTGGCCGTCCCGCAGCCACGGTCAGGGCGTCGTCTGTATCGCGTTGAGCTCTCCGGAGGGGGAAGCCCTGCTGGAGGCCCCCGCGCGAGCCCTGGAGTCGTTCCTGAAGCGGACCGACGCCGCCGTCCCGCCGGGCACCGAACACCGGCACTTCGACCTGGATACGGAGCTGTCCCACATCCTGGCCGAGAGCTGACCCCTGGAGGAATCCGGCCCGACGCGCACCCGCCCACTCGGGGAGGCGGGATGCGCACCCTCGCATCACGGCAAGGCATGGCGCCGTCGTCGCGGATCCACCGCGTGCGACGGCGCTGTCGCGTGAGGAGCCGCTAGAGTCTGCCCGCAATCGAACAGATGCCGTCCCCGGCCGGCCAGGGAGCGAACGCCCGTGCTGATCAACCACGACACCCGGTGCGCGCTCAACGCCGTCGTCGAGCTGCTGAACACCGCTCCGGAGGGGCCCGAGGGCCCGGCGAGCGACACACTGACGGATCTGGCGGCGTTGCGCCGGTTCGTCGAGAGCACGGACCTGAGCGATGTCGGCGCGCTGGGTGAGCGGGATCTGGCGGCCGTACGGGACGTCCGGGACCAATTCGCCCAGGTGTTCGCCGCCGCCGATACGCGGAACGCGGCGGAGCTGCTGAACGCGCTGGTGGCCGAGGCCGGGACCACGCCGCGGCTGACGGATCACGACGGCTATGACTGGCATGTGCATTACTTCGCGCCCGGTGCCTCGGTCGCCGAGCACCTCGCGGCCGACGGCGGGATGGCGCTCGCGTTCCTCGTCGTGGCGGGTGAGCGGGAGCGGCTGCGTCGCTGTGAGGCGCCGGACTGCGGGCGGGCCTTCGTGGATCTCTCCCGCAACCGGTCGCGCCGCTACTGCGACGGGCGGACCTGCGGCAACCGGCTCCACGTCGCCGCGTACCGGGCGCGCCGCAGGGAAGCGGCGGACTGAGGCCCGCACGGGCGCCGGAGTCGCGGGGGCGGTGTGCCGGTTCACCAGCGGTACAGATCGTGCAGGCCGGTCAGGAAGATCAGGGTGCCGACGAAGGCGAGAAACAACATCAGCGGCGGTTGGGAGAGCGCGAAGAGGCATCCGCGCGCCTCCTCGGTCAGCTCGGCGGGTTCATCGTTCATCTCCGCCCGATCATGGCGCAGCCGGAGGCGCTGCTCTTACCAATACGCCTCTGCGGCGGGGCAGTTCATCAGATTCCGTGCTTCTTCAGGATGGCCTCGATGTCGGAGAAGTCGTCGCCGCCCGCCCCGGGCTTGCTCTTGCCCTTGGGCGGCTGCGCGGTGCGGCCGGGGCCGAGGGAGGGTGCGGCGGCACCGGGGGCCACGGCCTCGGGCCGCTCGGCGGCGGCCGCCCGGCGCTCCTTGCGGGTCCCCGTGCCGCCGCCGCGGCGCTCCACCGCCCGCGTGATCATGAACAGTGCGGCGGAGAGCGCGAGCACGCCGAAGCCCGCCCAGACAGCGGGCTTGAGGACCAGGTCCGTGACCCAGTCGATGATGCCGGTCATGACCAGGCCGACGGGTATCAGGGCATAGGCCGCGATGCGGGTCGCGGCGAGAAAACGCTTGCGGTAAGCCGTCAGCAGGGCGATGCCCAGGCCGGCCGCGGACACCGCGGCGCAGACGGTCGAGATCAACATCCGGTCCTCCAGCCGTGGGGCTCCTCCCGTCCATCCTGCACCGGCCGGTGCGGGGCGGGCCAGGATCGGGCCCGGGATCGGGGGGATCTAGGGGTTGGGCCGGGGGCTCTCTCCTCCTCAGGGCCGAGGGGCACCCGGCCCCCGTGGCCGGGCCGGAGGCCGGCCGGGAGGGCGCGGGCTGGAAGACTGGCCCCATGAGCGAGACCGACACCGACCGCACCGCCCCTGCCGCCCGCCCCGTCCTCGATGTCTGGTGCGAGCTGCAGTGCACCGACTGCCGCGAGGCCCTGGACGATCTGCACGCGTTGCGGGCCCGCTACGGGGACCGGCTGGAGATCCGGCTGCGGCACTTCCCGCTGGAGAAGCACAAGCACGCGTACGCCGCCGCGCAGGCCGCCGAGGAGGCGGCCGAGCAGGGGCAGGCGTGGCCGTACGTCGAGGCCGTGCTGGCGCGGGCCGAGGAGCTGGGCGAGCGGGGCGAGAAGCTGCTCGTGGCGGTGGCGGGGGAGCTGGGCCTGGACGCCGAGGAGGTGGACACCGCGCTCATCGACGGGCGGCACCTGCTGATCGTCGACGCGGACCAGGCCGAGGGCAAGGCGATCGGGGTGACGGGCACGCCGACGTACGTCATCGACGGTCAGCGGCTCGACGGCGGCCAGAGCCAGGAGGGACTGCGGGAGCGCATCGAGGAGATCGTGGACCGGCTGCTGGGCTAGGGCCGCCGGGTCAGAGCAGCGCCTTGTACAGGTGGAAGCTTGTCGGCCGGTAGCCCAGCGACTCGTACAGGCGCAGCGCCGGAGTGTTGTTCGCGAAGACGTTGAGGCCGAGGAGGCGGGCACCGGCCGCCAGGGACTGGGTCTCGGCCAGCAGCATCAGCGACCGTCCGTGCCCTCGGCCCCGGTGCTCCTCGACGGTCTCGACGTCGTAGACGAACGCGCCCGGCTCGTCGGGGCCGCCCTCCCGGACGGCGAGCCAGAGGATGCCCACGGTCGTGCCGTGGTGGGTGAGGACGCTGAGCAGCGCGCCGGGGGTGGCGAGGCCCGCGGGCAGCGCGCTGCCGTGGTCGGCCTCGACCTTGGCGCGCGCCTGGTCGGCGGGGACGCCGCGGGTGATCCAGTCCTGGGCGTACGCGGCCTTGGCGCGCTCCTGCCAGACGGCGAACTCGGCCTCGGTCATCGACCGGCCCTCGGTGCCCTCGGGCAGCCGGGGAGCCTCCGTCAGGGGCTTGGCCATGTTGCGGTTGCGCTCGATGTAGCCGAGGGCGCCGGCGAGGCCCAGGGCCACCTCGGCGCCCGCGTCTATGGACACCTCGACGCGCCCGCAGCCCCAGCCGCGCAGCACTTCCTCGGCGGCGAGGGCGGCGACGGTGGCGCGGCCGCGGTGCCGGTCGCGTTCGTCCACGTCGAGCCGGAGGATCCTGCCGACGCGGGGGCCGAAGCGGCGGTCCGTGGCCAGGTCGACGCGGCCGACGGGCCGGCTGTTGACGCAGATCTCGTAACGGCGGGAGCGGCCGCCGTCGTCGGTGCGCTGCTCGGGTGCGGTGGGCCGCAGGGTGGTGGTCACGATGGTGTTGTACCGGTCCGGCGGCGTCGCGTCACTCGCTTTACGGATCGAGGTCGGCGCTCGCGTGCTCGTCGAAGATCCGCATGGCCTTCGCGGTCACCGGGCCCGGTGTGTCGGGCAGTTCACGGCCGTCGAGCACGCGCACGGCCTGGACGTCGCGGAGGGTGGAGGTCAGGAAGACCTCCTCGGCGCGGTCCAGGACGTCGAGCGGGAGGTCGGTCTCCTTGGCCCCGGTCCACTCGACGACGAGGGCGCGGGTGATGCCGGGCAGGCAGCCGGAGGTGACGGGCGGGGTGTGCAGCTGCCCGTCGAGGACGACGAAGACGTTGGAGCCGGTGCCCTCGCAGAGCGCGCCGACGGTGTTGGCGAACAGCGCCTCGGAGGCACCGTGTTCGCGGGCCCGGGCGAGGGCGACGACGTTCTCGGCGTACGAGGTGGACTTGAGTCCGGCGAGGGCGCCGCGTTCGTTGCGGGTCCAGGGCACGGTGACGGCGGCCGTGGTGTCGGGGCGCCGGGTGGTCGCGCCGACGGCGACGACGAGCGTGGGCGCGGTGGTGCCGCGGTCCGAGCCGAGCGGGGAGAGGCCGCCGGTGTAGGTGATGCGCAGCCGGCCGAGCGGCATGGGGTTGGCGCCGAGGACCTCCGCGCAGGCCCGGCGGACCTCCTCGAGGTCCGGCTCGGGCAGGCCGAGGCCGCGGGCGGAGGTGGCGAGCCGGGTGAGGTGCCGGGTGAGGGCGAAGGGCCGGCCGTGGACGGCCTTGATCGTCTCGAAGACGCCGTCGCCGACCGTCAGCCCGTGGTCGAATACCGAGACGTGGGCGCTGTCCGCGTCGCGCAGCGCTCCGTCGAGCCAGATCGTCACCGTGGTGTCCCTCCGAGCGGCTGATGGGTTCCCGACGCTATCGCGAGCAGCCGGGCCGCCTTGAGCTCCGTCTCGGCCCACTCGCGCTCGGGGTCGGAGCCCCAGGTGATGCCGGCGCCGGTGCCGAAGCGCAGGGCCGGGCCGCCGGTGGCCTGCCGGTCGATCCAGAAGGTGCGGATGCCGACGGCCAGCTCGCCGGTGTCCCGGTCGGCGTCGACCCAGCCGATGCCGCCGCAGTACGGGCCGCGGGGCGCGGTCTCCAGGGCCTCGATGATGCGCAGGGCGCTGGCCTTGGGGGCGCCGGTGACGGACCCGGGCGGGAAGGTGGCGGCGAGCAGCTCCGCCCAGCCGGCCCCGCCGCTCGCGCCGCCGGGGCCCGCGGGCAGTTCCCCGCGCACGGTGGAGACGAGGTGGACGAGCCCGGGGTGGGCTTCGATCGCGCAGAGCTCGGGGACGGTCACCGAGCCGGTGGCACAGACCCGTCCGAGATCGTTGCGGACCAGGTCCACGATCATGACGTTCTCTGCGTGGTCCTTCTCCAGCAGGTCCTCGGCGGTGCGGCCGGTGCCCTTGATCGGCCCGGAGGTCACGGTGCGGCCGGTGCGGCGCAGGTAGAGCTCGGGCGAGGCGGTGGCGACCTCCACGCCGTGGGCGGGCAGACGGACCGTGCCCGCGTAGGGGGCGGGGTTGCCGCGGGCGAGCAGCGCGGTCAGGGCGTCGACGTCGGCTGCCGCCGGTTCGGGCAGCGGTGCGCTCATGACACGGCAGAGGTTGGCCTGGTAGACCTCGCCGGCCGCGATGTGCTCGCGGATGCGCCGTACGCCCGCGGTGTAGGCGGTGCGGTCCAGGGAGCTGGTCCAGGCGTCGGGGGCGGGGCCGCGCCAGCGGCCGGGGGCGACCGCGGGGGCGGGGTCGGGCCGTACGTCGCCGAAGCGGGCGCACATCAGGCGTCCCTCGAAGTCCGCGACCACCGCCCACCAGCCCGTGGAGTCCAGGGCGGCCGGGTCGCTGGTGACGTCGCGCAGGTCGGTGGCGAGGAGGCCGCCGAAGCGGGCCATGGGAGGGAGGTCGTGCACGTCAACGAGTCTATGGCGAGGTCGCCCGGGGCGGCCCGGGTGAACGTCCGGGGGCGGCCGGTGGCCGGAAGGGGGAAAGAAAAGCGCAGCAAGCTGGGGAAACGGAATTTGAGCTGGCGCGGGAATCCGCTAGAGTTCAACACGTCGCCGGGACGCGCAAGCGGACCGGGCAGACACTGCGGACGTAGCTCAGCTGGTAGAGCACCACCTTGCCAAGGTGGATGTCGCGAGTTCGAGTCTCGTCGTCCGCTCGATGTATGGGGGTCTTCCCGGCCCCCACACTCCTGGTGGAGTGGCCGAGAGGCGAGGCAACGGCCTGCAAAGCCGTCTACACGGGTTCAAATCCCGTCTCCACCTCCAAGGACGATTAGCTCAGCGGGAGAGCGCTTCCCTGACACGGAAGAGGTCACTGGTTCAATCCCAGTATCGTCCACCAGGGTCTTCATAGACCTTCCCGCGCGATTAGCTCAGCGGGAGAGCGCTTCCCTGACACGGAAGAGGTCACTGGTTCAATCCCAGTATCGCGCACGCTACCTGCGGAAACGCAGTGCATCCCGGACGATTAGCTCAGCGGGAGAGCGCTTCCCTGACACGGAAGAGGTCACTGGTTCAATCCCAGTATCGTCCACCAGGGTCTTCACGGACCCTCCCGCGCGATTAGCTCAGCGGGAGAGCGCTTCCCTGACACGGAAGAGGTCACTGGTTCAATCCCAGTATCGCGCACCGGAATCGGCCGAGGGCCGGGGCTTCGAAGCCCCGGCCCTTTGTCGTATGCCCTTCTCCTGCGGACTGCCCTTGCCGTGGACGCGCGATGGCCGGGTACCTCCCCAGGTACCCGGCCATTCGTGCCGTCCGCCGCACCCCCGTCCCCACGGGGTTATCGGCCGGCCTGCCCCCGGCCCGGGCCGCTCTCCCGGGCCTGGGGCACGTTCTCAGTGCCCCAGCATTCCGGCCACGGACGACGCTTGGGTGACGACGGCGTCCCAGCCGCCGAAGACCACGGCGAGGAGGGTCGCCAGCGGCAGCACCATCGCCGCCGCGACCAGGGGATGGCGGGTGCCGGACGGACGGTCGCCGAAGACGCCCGCGAGTCGGTGCTCCTGCGACCGCTCGGCCGCGCGTGCTGCGCTGTCCGCCATCGTCCCTCTCCTGTCGTTTTTGAGAGCGGCGGGCGCCTGACCTCGGGGGACGAGTGCTGCCGCCCGCCGCTCGATTCCAATTTAGGCGGCGGGCGGCATCCCGGCGTCATGCCCTCGTACCCATTGACGGGCCTCCCCGAGGATGACCCGGGCCGCGCGGAGGTACTCCCCTGGGTGGAGACCGGGGTCCGGGCCTTGGGGTCTTCCCCCAGGGGTCCGGGTGACTTCGCTCACTTCCACCACGCCCCGGCGCACCGTCGTCTCCACCCTCCGGCCGGCCCTGCCGGCCACCCCTTCGCACGTCCGTGCCCTGTCCCCCGCCTCCACGACGCTCTCCGCCCGGCCACCCCTCACGGCTTCAATCCCCCTTCCGCGACGGGCCCTTGGGGTCGCGCGGCCGAGCCGGGGCCCCGCCGCCGGCGCCCGGTGGTCACTCCGTCAGGATCCCACCGGGCACTGACAATCCGGTCGCCGACGCATGCGCGGCCTATCAGCGCGCCCGCCCGTCAATCCGTAAGCTGTGCCACGTCAGACGGGACCGGGCAGCGGGGATGAAGATGACGATGATGCGGCTCCGGCGCGAGGACCCGCGTGTCGTCGGCTCGTTCCGGCTCCACCGCCGGCTGGGCGCGGGCGGCATGGGCGTGGTGTACCTCGGCTCCGACCGGCGCGGGCAGCGGGTGGCCCTGAAGGTGATCCGGCCGGATCTGGCCGAGGACCAGGAGTTCCGTTCGCGGTTCGCGCGGGAGGTGTCGGCCGCGCGGCGGATCCGCGGCGGCTGCACGGCGCGGCTGGTCGCCGCGGACCTCGAGGCGGACCGTCCGTGGTTCGCCACACAGTACGTACCGGGCCCCTCCCTGCACGACAAGGTCAACGAGGAGGGCCCGCTGTCGGCGGCTCAGGCCGCTTCCATCGGAGCGGCGTTGGCCGAGGGGCTGCTCGCGGTGCACGACGCGGGGGTGGTGCACCGCGATCTGAAGCCGTCGAACATCCTGCTCTCCCCCAAGGGCCCCCGGATCATCGACTTCGGCATCGCCTGGGCGACCGGGGCGAGCACACTGACGCACGTCGGCACGGCGGTCGGCTCGCCCGGCTTCCTCGCGCCCGAGCAGGTGCGGGGCGCCGCGGTGACGCCCGCGACGGACGTCTTCGCCCTCGGTGCGACCCTGGCCTACGCCTCGACCGCGGACTCCCCCTTCGGCCAGGGCAGTTCGGAGGTCATGCTCTACCGCGTCGTCCACGAGGAACCGCAGCTCATGGGCGTGCCGGACGCGCTGGCGCCGCTGGTGCACGCCTGTCTGGCCAAGGACCCCGAGGACCGGCCGAGCACCCTTCAGCTGTCGCTGCGGCTCAAGGAGATCGCGGCGCGCGAGGCGCAAGGGCTGTCGGACGGGCGTCCGCCGGCGCCGCGCCGTGAGCCGGAGCGGCCGTCCGGGCAGCGCGCCGCGGAGTACGCGGAGCAGCGCACCTTGCGGCGCCCCGGCAGCACCCCGCCGCCGCGGCCGCAGGCGCCGTCCCGGCCCGCCGAGGCGAACCGGCCGCAGGCGCCGCGGCCGGGCACGGCCCGACCGGGCGGTGCCCGACGGACGGGGCGGACGAGCGGCGCGGCACGGACCCCTCGCCCCGGTTCGCGGCCGGGCGGCAGCCGTACGGGGCCGGGTGCCCGGCGGCCGGCCGACCCCCGGTTGCTCCGGCAGCGGCTGATCGTCTTCGTCGTGGTGACGTTGCTGGTCGCGCTGGGGATCGCGGCGGCCCAGGGCTGCCAGGGGCCGGCGAAGAGCAAGGGTGTCGAGCCCCGTCCCCCGGCGGTGACGAAGGTGTACGGGCCGTCCACCGGCTGAGGCCCCGGGGGGCCCGCGGGGGTCAGTCCTGCGGGCGGCCCGTGGCCACGGCGTAGAAGGACACGGCCGCCGCGGCGCCGACGTTGAGCGAGTCGACACCGTGGGCCATCGGGATGCGCACCCACTCGTCGGCGGCCCGCAGCGCGCGGGCGGAGAGGCCGTCGCCCTCCGCGCCGAGCATCAGCGCGACCCGGTCCAGACGGTGCGGGGCGACCGTGTCGAGGGGGGTGGCCTTCTCGTCCGGGGTGAGGGCCAGCAGCCGGAAGCCCGTCTCGCGGACGGTCTCCAGATCGCGGGGCCAGCTGTCCAGGCGCGCATAGGGCACGGAGAAGACGGCGCCCATGGAGACCTTCACGGACCGCCGGTAGAGGGGGTCGGCGCAGTCCGGGGAGAGCAGGACCGCGTCCATGCCCAGGGCCGCGGCGCTGCGGAAGATCGCGCCGATGTTCGTGTGGTCGACGAGCGATTCCAGGACGGCGACGCGACGCGCGCCGCGCAGCAGTTCGCCGGCCGGGGGCAGCTGCTTGCGCTCCAGCGAGGCCAGCGCCCCCCGGTGGACGTGATAGCCCGTCACCTGCTCGGCGAGGGCCGGGGTCACGGCGTAGACGGGGGCGGTGGACTCCTCGATGACGTCACGCATGACGTCGACCCACTTGGCGGACAGCAGCATCGAGCGCATCTCGTACCCCGCGTCGCGGGCCCGGCGGATCACCTTCTCACCCTCGGCGATGAAGAGCCCTTCGGCCGGTTCGCGGCGGCGGCGCAGCTCGACGTCGGTCAGACCGGTGTAGTCGTGCAGGCGCGGGTCGTCGGGGTCGTCGATGGTGATGAGTTCAGCCACGGGGTGATACTGCCTTGTCCTGGTGGGGCGTACGGGGGAAGCGGGGCCGGTCTACCGGTCGGCGGACAGGCCGGCCGCCACCACGTCGCCGATGACGATGACGGCGGGGGGTCGTATCCCCTCGGCCTTGACCCGCTCCCCCGCCGTGGCGAGCGTCGCGTCGACGCGGCGCTGGGCGGCGGTCGTGCCTTCCTGCACCACGGCGACGGGGGTCTCGGGGGACCGTCCGTGCGCGACGAGGGTCTCGGCGATCGCGGCGATGTTCTCCACCGCCATCAGCAGGACGAGGGTGCCGCGCAGCCGGGCGAGCGCCTCCCAGTCGACCAGCGACCGGGGGTCGTCGGGCTTGACGTGCCCGCTGACGACCGTGAACTCATGGGCCACGCCGCGGTGGGTGACGGGGATCCCGGCCGCGGCGGGGACGCTGATCGAGCTGGAGATGCCGGGGACGACGGTGCAGGTGATGCCGTGCTCGGCGAGCGCCTGGACCTCTTCCATGCCGCGGCCGAAGACGTACGGGTCGCCGCCCTTGAGGCGGACGACGGCCTTGCCGGCCTTGGCGTGCTCGATGAGGGCGTTGTTGATGGCCTCCTGGGCCATGAAGCGGCCGTACGGGATCTTCGCCGCGTCGATCACCTCGACGTGCGGCGGGAGTTCGTCGAGCAGGTCGCGGGGGCCGAGCCGGTCGGCGATGACGACATCGGCCTCGGCGAGCAGCCGGCGGCCGCGCACGGTGATCAGGTCGGGGTCGCCGGGGCCGCCGCCGACGAGGGCGACGGCGGGCCGGGCGGCACGGCTGCGGTAGTGCGGGGCGGCCAGCGAGCCGTCGCGCAGGCCCTCGACCACGGCGTCGCGCACGGCCGCCGAGCGGCGCGGGTCCGCTCCGGTCAGCACGGCGACCGTCACGCCCTCGCTGCGGCCGGTGGCGGGGGTCCAGGCGGAGGCGGCCGCGGCGTCGTCGCTGCGCACGGCCCACACCCGGCGGGCCTCGGCCTCGGCGGAGGCGGCAGCGTTGGCGGCGGGGTCGTCGGTGGAGATCAGGGCGTACCAGGCGCCCTCGAAGTCACCGTCGCGGTAGCGGCGGCGCTCCCAGCGCAGTTCCCCGGCCTCGGCCATCGCCTCGACGGACGGGGTGGCGGAGGGGGAGATCAGCAGGACGTCGGCGCCCGCCGCGATCAGCGCGGGCAGTCGGCGCTGGGCGACCTGTCCGGCGCCGAGGACGACGACGCGACGCCCGGCGAGGCGCAGTCCGACGGGGTAAGCGGCGGCTTCGGTGTGCTCGGCCATGGGGGGTGACGGTCTCCTCGTGGGCGAATGCGCTGGTGGGGACACCCTACGGTGCGACGGAGGCTCGGCGGCAGGGCGGGACGGGCCCTTCCGGGGCCGCGTGAGGTACGGCGGGTGCGCGCTTCCGTCGAGGGAACCCCGCAAGTCGCCGCACATCACGCGTCACGCCCCCGACCGCCGGTGGGCTCTAGGCCCACCGGCGGTCGGGGGCGACAGCACCCGGTTCCGGGGACGTACGCGCGGGGGCAGCGGGCTGCCCCTGTGACGTCAGCTCTTCTCCGCGACCCCGGCCGAGTCGAACGTCGCCACTTCGTGCATGGCGCGGGCGGCGCTCTGCACCACCGGGAGGGCCAGCAGGGCACCCGTGCCCTCGCCGAGGCGCAGATCGAGGTCGACCAGGGGGCGCAGGCCCAGCTTGGTGAGCGCCGCCACATGGCCGGGCTCGGCGCTGCGGTGGCCCGCGATGCACGCGGCGAGCGCCTCCGGGGCGATGGCGCGGGCGACGAGGGCGGCCGCTCCGGCGCTCACGCCGTCCAGGATCACGGGGGTGCGCAGCGACGCGCCGCCCAGGATCAGTCCGACGAGCGCGGCGTGCTCCAGCCCGCCGACCGCCGCGAGGACACCGATCGGGTCCTTGGGGTCCGGCCGGTGGAGTTCCAGGGCACGTCGTACGACGTCGATCTTGCGGGCGTGCATCTCGTCGTTGATGCCGGTGCCGCGGCCGGTGATCTCGCCCGGGTCGGCCTCGGTGTAGATGGAGATGAGGGCGGCCGACACGGTGGTGTTGGCGATGCCCATCTCGCCCGTCAGCAGGGCCTTGTTGCCGGCGGCGACCAGGTCACGGGCCGTCTCGATGCCCACCTCGACGGCGCGCAGCGCCTCTTCGCGGGACATCGCGGGGCCGGTGGTGAAGTCGTTGGTGCCGGGGCGGATCTTGCGGGGCAGCAGGCCGGGGGTGCTGGGCAGTTCGCCCGCGACACCGACGTCGACGACGCAGACCTCGGCGCCGACCTGGTTGGCGAAGGCGTTGCACACGGCGCCGCCGCCCAGGAAGTTGGCGACCATCTGGGAGGTGACCTCCTGCGGCCACGCGGTGACGCCCTGGGCGTGCACCCCGTGGTCACCCGCGAAGATCGCGACGGCCGCGGGCTCCGGGATGGGCGGGGGGCACTTGCGGGACAGACCGCACAGCTGCGCGGAGATGATCTCCAGCATGCCGAGCGCGCCGGAGGGCTTGGTCATCCGCTTCTGGCGCTCCCACGCCTCGCCGAGCGCCTTGGCGTCCAGCGGGCGGATACCGCGCAGGGTGTCGGCGAGCAGGTCGTGCGGGTCCTCGCCGGGCAGCGCGCGGCGCCCGTACTCCTCCTCGTGCACGACCCACGACAGCGGCCGTCGCTTGGACCAGCCGGCCTGCATCAGCTCGGGCTCTTCGGGGAACTCGTCGACGTAGCCGACACAGAGGTAGGCGACGACCTCCAGGTGCTCGGGCAGGCCCAGTTCGCGCACCATCTCGCGCTCGTCGAAGAAGCTGACCCAGCCGACGCCGAGGCCTTCGGCGCGGGCGGCGAGCCAGAGGTTCTCGACGGCCAGCGCGGAGGAGTACGGCGCCATCTGCGGCTGGGTGTGCCGGCCGAGGGTGTGCCGGCCACCGCGGGTGGGGTCGGCGGTGACGACGATGTTGACCGGCGTGTCGAGGATGGCCTCGATCTTCAGTTCCTTGAACTGCTTGGCCCGCCCCTTCGGCAGCGACTTCGCGTACGCGTCGCGCTGCCGGGCGGCCAGCTCGTGCATCGTCTGCCGGGTCTCGGCGGAGCGGATGACGACGAAGTCCCAGGGCTGCGAGTGCCCGACGCTGGGCGCGGTGTGCGCGGCCTCCAGGACGCGCAGCAGCACCTCGTGCGGGATGGGGTCGGTACGGAAGCCCTTGCGGATGTCGCGGCGCTCCCGCATCACGCGGTGCACGGCGGCGCGCTCGGCGTCGCCGTACCCGACGGCGGCGGGCCCGGCCGGCTCGGCGGGAGCGGGCTCCTCGGCGGGCGGGGCTTCCTCGGCGGGGGCGGTGTCCTCGGTGCTCTCCCCGGCCGGGGCACTCTCCTCGGCGAGGGCGGCGGGCTGCTCCTGCGGGGCGGCCTCGGTCCGTACGAGTTCGAGGTGCACGGCTTCGGGGGCCTCGGCGGCCTGAGCGGCCACGGCCGGGGCCGGGACGGTTTCCGGGGTGGTCGGGAGGTGCACGGCGGCCGAGTCCTGCTGTCCGGGGGTGGCGGGCGCTGCCGCGGGGGCGCCTTCGGGAGCGGCGTGCGGGGGCTCGGCCGGGGCGGTGGCCTCGGCGGCGTCAGGGACGGGTGCGTCGGCCGGGGCCTGCGGCTCGGGCTGCTCGGGGACGGCCTCGGGCGCGGCCTCGGCAGTGACGGGCGCCGCCACCGGGGCAGCCTGCTGTACGGGCTCGGCGGGGGCCGGGGCGACGGGGGCCGTGTCCTGCTGACCGGGCACGGGCGGGGCCGGCTCGGCGGGGGGCGTCACGACCGGGCCCTGGGGCGCGGCGTCGGTGACGGCCTGGGCGGGCTGTGCCGACGGCTCGCCCTCGGCGACCGGCTGGTGGACGTCCGTGGTCTCCTCCGGCGTGGCCGGGGTGGCGTCGGCGACCGGCGCCGCGGGGGCGGCCTGCTGCGGGGCGTCGGCCGTGGCGGGCGGCTGCTCCTGCGGGGCGGCCTCGGCCACGACCGGCTCGGCTGCCACGACCGGCTCGGCTGCCGGGACCGGCTGCTGGGGAGCGGCGTCAGCGGGAGCGGCGTCGACCGGAGCGGTGGCGACGGGGACCGGGGCGACGGGTGCCTCGACCGGGGCGGGCTGCTCAGGCTGCGCGGGGGCGGCCTCGGGCGCGACCTCGGCAGCGACGGGCTGGGCGGGCGTGACGGCCGGGGCCTGCGGCTCGGCCGTCACGTCGGCGGCGACCGGCGCGGTGGGCTGCGCCTCGGGGACCGGATCGCCCGCGACGGGTGCGGATGCTTCGGCTGTCGTCGCCGGAGCGACCGGCGCGGCCGGCTCCGCTTCCGCGACGGGTGCTGCCTCGGCCACCGGCTGTGCGGCGACCACGGCGTCAGGGGCCTCGGCGGGGGTTGACACCGCGTCAGGGCCGGGGGCGGCCTGCGCCGGCACGGAGACACCGTCAGGCGCGGGCACGGAGGCGGGCTGCACGGGGTCCGCGACGGCCGCGACCGGCCGCGGATCGGCGGCGACGGGCTGGGCGTCGGGGGTGGTCGGCGCGGCCGTGGGCTGCTGGACGGCGTCGGCGGTCGGCGCCACGGCGTCGGGCGCGGCCGGCGTCACCTGCTCCGGCTGCTCGTCGGCGGGCGCGGCGGCCACGGGGGCCACAGGCGTGGCCTCAGTCGCGGGCGCGGGCACGTCCACGCCCTGGGGGGCCGCGGCAGCGTCCTGCGGGGCCGCGGCGACGGCTTCCTCGCCGACCACGGCCGGCTCGACGGGCGTCACGGCCTCGACGGCTTCGACGGGCGGGGCGGGCACGACCGGCGCGACGGCCTCTGCGGCCTCGACGGGCGCGGGCGGGGCTACCGGCTGCGCGGCGGCCGGTGACGGCCCATCGGCGACTATCGACTGACCGGGCACCGACACCGGCGCGCTCGGGGCCTGCTCGGACGGCCCACCGGTGGCCTGCTGCGGGACGAAGGCGGCCTGCGGGACAACCGGTGCCGACGGCACGGAAGGAACGGTGGGAACCGCGGACACCGACGGGGCAGCCGGGGCTGCCGGGGCGGACACGGGCTGCTGGGGCTGCTGCTGGGCCTGGTGCTGGGCTTGAGCGTCCCAAGGGCCCGGCTGCGCCTGCGCGGAGACCGCGTCCGCTCGCGGAGCGTCGAGGTACTCGGGGCCCGGCTGCCGGCCCGGGACGGGCGCGGGCTGGACCGGCTGGGGTGCCGCCGGGCCGCGGTCGGCGAGGGACCGTACGACGCCGCCGGTGGGATCCGGCACGGGCGGGCCCATGTGCAGCGGGCGCCGCGAGGGCGTCGCGGGCGGCGGGACGCGGACGTCGCCGTAGTCGACGGAGCCGGTGTCCCGGCCGCCGGACTCGTGCGTACCGCCCTGGACCACCGGCTGTTCCATCCAGGCGCCCTGGGCGCCCGGCATCAGCAGCAGGTCGTCCTCCTCGGTGCCGTCGGCGGCGTCGAGGAAGGTGTAGGAGGGGTTACCGGTGTCGGCAGGGGCTGCGGCCTCCGCGGGGTGCGGCTGGCCGGTCAGTGCGCCTGCGTTCTCCGGCTGTCCCTCGCCCGGGAACTGGCCGGTGTCGGTCATGCGTACCCCTCGCCCATCGGTAGTGCTCCTTCCAACCGCTCACGCCCATAGTCAAGAACGAGCGTCCGTGCCTCGCGGCACGTTGTACGTCGCCCGCACCCACCCTGCCGTGCGCCCCGCCAAGAAGGGGGTGCGTTCGGGACATTGGTGACTGTGGCGTCGGACACCGGGCGGCGGCACAACGATCCGCCAGCCTACCCTCCGCACAGTCGTCCGAGGTCACGGGTGTGTTCGACGACCACTCAGCAGAAAGGCTACGGCGCGCTCGCGCTCCACCCAGGCGGTTGTGTCCAACTCCACGGATTGGAGCAGCGCGCACTCCACCGCGTAACCCCCCTCGGCGAGCGCCCGGCCGACGGCCTCGGCCTCGTCGCGCGTCGCCGCGTGCGTCACGATGCGCTCGGGGCGGCGGGCGGCGCAGGCCCTGACGACGGGGGCCCCGCCGCCGCCGACGCGGACGACGTCGGGCTCGGGGAGGTCCTCCAGGACCTGGGGCGCGATGCCGTGGACGACCTGGAGTTGGACGCCGTAGCGGCGGGCGGCCGCGGCGGTGCGGCCGCAGGCGTCGGCGTCGCGGTCCACGGCGAGGACGGCGGCGCCGAAGCGGGCGGCCTCGACGGACAGGGCGCCGCTGCCGCAGCCGATGTCCCAGACCAGGTCGCCGACGCGCGGGCCGAGCCGGGCCAGTTGGGCGGCGCGCAGTTCGGTGCTCTCGCCCTCGCCCCGGCCGCCGCCGTACGCGTCGGTGGGCAGCGCCCAGCCACGCAGGGCCGGGGGGTAGCCGGGGTCGCGGCCGGCGATCCAGCCGCCGGGGGTCCGCGGCCGGGGGTGTCCGCTGCCCTGGACGGCGCCCTGCGGGGGGCTCGGGACGGCGCCGGAGCCGCCGATGACGATGACGACGTTGGGGTCGCGCCAGGCGTGGTCGGCGGCCTTGTCGGAGGTGAGGACGGTGACCCGCTCCCGCGCCGTGCCCAGTTCCTCGCAGATGACGAAGGTGCGGTGGACGTCGCCGAGCAGCAGGGCGAGTTCGGCGGGACCGGCACCGGGTGAGGTCAGGACGGCGACCTTGGGGTGGGCGCGGCAGACGTTGACGGCGCGCCGCAGGTCACGGGCGTGGGCGACGACGATCTGGGCGTCGTCCCAGGGCATGCCGGCCCGGGCGAAGGCGGTGGCGACGGAGGAGACGGCGGGTACCACCTCGACCTCGAGGCCGTGTTCGGGTGCGCGCAGGGTCCGTACGACGCCGAAGAAGCCGGGGTCGCCGTCGGCGAGGACCACGGCGGAGCCGCGGTGCTGGGCGATGCGGCGTGCGGCGAGGTCGACGCTGCCGAGCCGGACGCGCTCGGCGGTGGGCGGCAGCTCGGGCAGGGCCAGGTGGTGGGCGGCGCCGGCCACGAGGGTGGCCGCGGCCAGGGCGGAGCGGGCCGCGTCGGACAGGGGGGAGCCGTCCCACCCGATCACCGTGACCCGGTCGGCCATCGTCGTCAGTCTCCTGGGCTTGTCTGGTCGCGGGGGCCCGTGGTTGCGCGGGCACGGTGAGGGTACCCCGGCCGGCCCGGACCACAGGGGTGCGGCGGGGAGAGAAGAGGGGGAGCCGGCTCAGCGCCAGTCGGGGAAGGCCGCGGCGTAGTCGGTGCCGCCGCTGTACCGGTCCTCCATCTCGTCCAGGTCCTCGGGGAGGAGGCTCCAGACGATGAGGTCGGTGCGGATGTCTGTCCAGCCGCCGTCCTCGGTCCGGCTGCGCGCTATGCAGGCGTTGCGCAGGACGCCTTCGCTGATGCAGCCGACCTTCTGCGCCACCTGCTGGGAGGCGGTGTTGTCGGCGGCGGTGCGCAGTTCGAGGCGTTCGAACTTCTGGTCGCGGAAGAGCCACTGGGCGACCGCGACGACCGATTCGCAGGCGTAGCCCTCGCCGCGGGCCCAGGGGGCGACGGCGTAGGCGACCTCGGCGGCCAGGGTGCGCCAGTCGGTGTGCCGCAGGTGCACGATGCCGACGAGGCGGTGGGTGAGGAATTCGGTGACCGCGAAGACGATCCCGCGTCCTTCGGTGCGCTCGGCGGGGGCGCGCACCAGGGCCCAGTCACGGGCGTCGGCGGTGGTGTAGGGGTGGGGCACGGACGTCCACGCGGTGATGAGCTCGTCGTTCATCATCTCGGCGAGGGCGGGGATGTCCGCGGCGTCGAAGGGGCGCAGCACCAGCCGGTCGGTACTGAGGGAGATGTCCGGAAAGATGGATGTCATGCGCTGCTCCAACGCCGGGGGCGGGTGGGCTCAGGACCGTCTTGAGTGCACCAGCATGCAGCATGTGCACCGTGGTGCGCCAAGCGCCTCGGCCCCGCGCACGCCGTGAGCGTACGCGGGGCCGGAGGTCAGCGGTCGGCGGAGGTTACGGAGCGTCAGCTCTGTGCCTTGCCGAAGGCGGGGAGGACGGCGCCGTTGGAGAACTTCTTCTCGATGAACTTCTTGACGTCGTCGGAGTTGAGGAGCTTCGAGAGCTTCTCGATGCGCGGGTCGGCCTCGTTGCCCCGCTTCACGGCCAGGAAGTTGGCGTAGGGGTTGCCCTCGGCCTTCTCCAGGGCCAGGGCGTCCTTGGCCGGGTTGAGCTTGGCGCCGATGGCGAAGTTGCCGTTGATGACGGCGGCGTCGACGTCGGCCAGGCGGGAGGGGACCTGGTCGGCCGCCAGCTCGGTGAACTTGACGCCCTTCTTGTCCTCGATGTCGGAGAGCTTGGCCTCGGCGCCGACGCCGTCCTTCAGCTTGATCACGCCGTTGTCGGCGAGGAGCTTGAGGGCGCGGCCCTCATTGGTGGCGTCGTTGGGCACGGCGACGGTGTGGCCGGACGTGATGTCGGCGACCTTGTCGATCTTCTTGGAGTAGAGGCCGAGCGGCTCGATCTCGACGTTGACGACCGGCACGATGTCGGTCTTGTTCTTCTTGTTGAAGTCGTCGAGGTAGGGCCTGTGCTGGAAGAAGTTCGCGTCGACCTCGCCGTTCTGGGTGGCGGTGTTGGGGAGCACGTAGTCGTTGAACTCCTTCACCTCCAGCTTCAGACCGGCCTTCTCCGCCAGGTTGTCTCTGACGTAGTTGAGGATGTCGGCGTGTGGGGTCGGGCTGGCCGCGACCACGAGGGTGGCCTTGGGGTCGGCGTCCTTCCCCTTCTTCCCCGAACCACTGGAGGAGGTGTCGGAGGGGGCGCTGCAGGCGCTGAGGCCGAGGGTGAGTGCGGCTGCTGCGGCGACGGCGGCGGTGAGCTTGATGGTGGTACGCACGAAGAGTGCCCCTATCTGGTGTTTCTCGGGTTCACGAGGTGTTGCCGCCCGGCAAAGGGTCCGGGCTCGTGGGTTCGGTGGGGGTGTCTGCCCCGCAGGTCAGCGGGTCTTGGTGAGAGCGGCCGCTTCGGTCGTGGCCGGGTCCGGCGTGGGGGCCGGTGCGGCGGGCTTGACGGACGGGGCCCACAGCCTGCGCAGGCCGACGGCCGACGACTGGGCGCCACCACGGCGGGCGAGGCGGCGTACGGCCAGGTCACCGGCGAGCTGGACGACGGTCACGATGACGATGAGCAGCACGATGGTGATGTTCATCAGGCCGGTCTCATGGCGTTGGAAGCCATAGGCGATGGCGAGGTTGCCCAGGCCGCCGCCGCCGACCGCGCCGGCCATCGCGGAGTAGCCGATGAGGGCGATGACCGTAGTGGTCAGGCCGGCGATGAGCGAGGGCAGGGCCTGCGGGAGCAGCACCTTGAGGACGACGGTCCAGGTGCCGCCGCCCATCGACTGCACGGCTTCGACCAGGCCCTTGTCGACCTCGCGGACCGCGGTCTCCACCAGGCGGGCGAAGAAGGGGATGGCGCCGACGGCGAGGGCGACCACGGCGGCGCTGGGGCCGATGGAGGTGCCGACGATCAGGCGGCTGAAGGGGATCAGCCACACCAGGAGGATGATGAAGGGCAGCGAGCGGCCGAGGTTGACGACCACGCCGATGACCTTGTTCACCACGACGTTCTGGAGCAGAGCGCCTCGGTCGGTGAGGACGAGCAGCAGACCCAGCGGCAGGCCGCCGATGACGGAGTAGACCGTGGACCACCACACCATGAAGAGGGTGTCCAGACACGCGTCGCGCAGCAGCGGCTGCATCTCGGACCAGGTCACTTGGCACCTTCCTTGAGGAGCGCGTCGGCCGGGGCCGGCGAGGGAACGGTGGCGGAGGCGGTTACCCCGTGGGGGGCGACCTCGACCTGAAGGCCCTGCTCGCGCAGGAAGCCGATCGGGACGACGTTCTCCTCGAAGCGGCCGGGCAGCTCGATGCGCATCCGGCCGACCTGCTTGCCGGCGACGGTGTCCATCGCGGCGCCCAGGATCGAGATGTCGATGTTGTACGTGCGGGACAGCTGGGAGATGACCGGCTGGGTCGCGGCGTCGCCGTGGAAGGTGACGTCCACGACGGTGCGGTCGGGACCGGAGGGCTCGCCGCCGACGGGGAAGAGCTCCGCGGCGAGCTCGGAGCCGGGGGTGGCGAGCAGCTCGGAGACGGTGCCGGACTCCACGACGCGGCCGCCCTTCATCAGGGCCGCGGAGTCGCAGATGGTCTTGACGACCTCCATCTCGTGGGTGATGAGGAGGACGGTCAGGCCGAGCTGCTGGTTGAGGTCGCGCAGCAGCTGGAGGATCGAGCGGGTGGTCTCCGGGTCGAGCGCGGAGGTCGACTCGTCGGAGAGCAGCACCTTGGGGTCGCCGGCCAGGGCGCGGGCGATGCCGACGCGCTGCTTCTGACCGCCGGAGAGCTGGGCGGGGTAGGCCTTGGCCTTGTCGGCGAGGCCGACGAGGTCGAGCAGCTCGAGGGCCTTGCGCTCGCGCTCCTTGCCGGAGATGCCGAGGATCTCCAGCGGCAGCTCGATGTTGCTCTGCACCGTCCGCGAGGAGAGCAGGTTGAAGTGCTGGAAGACCATGCCGATGTGGCTGCGGGCCTTGCGCAGCGCCGTCCCCGCGCGGGGACCGCGGCCGGCGAGGGCCGTGAGGTCCTGGCCGTCGACGGTGACCGTGCCGGAGCTGGGGCGCTCCAGGAGGTTGACGCAGCGGATGAGGGTCGACTTTCCGGCGCCGCTCTGGCCGACGACGCCGTACACCTCGCCTTCGCGCACATGCAGATCGACGCCGTCGAGGGCGGTGACCTCGCGGCCGCGTGAGCGGTAGACCTTTGTCAGGCCCGTAGTGGTGATCACAGGGGATTCCGTCACTGTCGAGTGCGCGGCGGCGGTGCCACCGGGCACGGGCATTCATTGCGGAACGCGGCATGGGAAGTACCCGGCGGGCGCGGTCGGGCGCGGCTTCGGGGTTCCTGGTGACGCGGGGCGGAGCGGTCCGGTCCGGCGGCGGTGCCGGTCGCGGGGCTCACAGGGTCTCGCTTCGGGGCGCGAGGCACAGAACGGGGGCCCTCAGCGGTCACACATTCGACACATGCAAGCAGCACCGGGCGTGGTCATCGCCTCGGTCGCAAGGGTGCGGCTGCTCGTCGTGGTCATGCGGGCCAGTAAAACAGAAGGACGTGCGAGTCGAACAAGCTTGTCCGAATACTGGACGAGTTTGTTCGAGGGGCGGACGGATCCGGGAGGTATTCCCCTTCTTCGCCACGATCTTCGACGGTCGTCCGCCCAACGGCTGTGGCCTGCGCGAATACCGCCGGTAAGGCCTTGCCGGGAAGTCGTCCGGCCTGGGCCGGAGGCCCCTCGGGTGTGGCACAGGCCACGGTACCTCCCGCCGCCGCGCGGGCTCTCGCGGCCGTCGCGGCGGCGGCCTCGCGGGCGCGTCGGCCCGGGGCCGCGCGCGGTGGCCCCGCGCCCGCCGATTAAAGTCGTCCCCATGCTTGTCCAGCCCCCTCCGCCCGTCCGCGCCGCAGCCCGGAGGCCCCGGTGATCGACGCGCTGACGCTCGCGGTCGGCCTGGCCGCCCTCGCACTTGCCGCCTGGTGCGGCTTCGCGTTCTCCCGCGATCAGTCCACCAAGGACTGGCACTTCATCGGCATGGCCGTGGTGTCCCTCCTGGCGCTCGTCCAGCTCGTCGTCGGCGTGGTGCGGCTGGCCGGTGGCGACGAGCCCGCACAGGGCACGGCGATCTTCCTCGCGTATCTGCTCGGCTCGGCGGCCGCCGTACCGGCCGCGGGCTTCATGTCGCTGGCCGAGCGGACCCGCTGGGGCTCGGCGACCGTCTCGGCGGGTGCCGTGATCCTCGCGGTGCTCGAAGTACGGCTGTACGACATCTGGGGAGGCTGACCGTGTCCGAACCCGTGAAGGTGCGCGAAGGCGCCGCCGGCGCGTCCGGTGACAAACCCGGCTTCGACCTCGGCAGCGGCCCGGGCCGGCTGCTCGTCTGGCTCTACGGGGTCTTCACCGTCGCGGCGGCGTCCCGTTCCGTCGTGCAGATGATCCTGGACTTCGGCCGGGCGCCGCTCGCCTACGTCCTGTCCGCCATCGCCGCGGTGGTGTACGCCTTCATCACGTACTCCCTGGTGCGCGGCGGCGAGACGGCCCGCAGGGCGGCGCTGGTGTGCTGCGCCGCCGAGCTGGCCGGTGTCCTCGTCGTCGGCACCTGGACGCTCGCCGAACCGTCCGCCTTCCCCGACGCGACGGTCTGGTCGGACTACGGCATGGGCTATCTCTTCATCCCGGTGATCCTGCCGGTGACCGCGATGATCTGGCTGCGGCGGTCCGCGCGCCAGCGGCTGAGCCCAGCCACATCAAGCCCGTCCGGCGATTGAGGACGCGCCCGCAGGGCGCCTGACGCCGCAGGCGGCACCGACGGCCCGCAGCCGCGCCGGACGCGGTTCACGCGCTCGGCGCGTAGACGGACTCCGGGGCATCCCGCGCGTCCGGTGCCGTCCGCACGGTCTTTTCCAGCGTCACCAGAGTGAGCTTCCGGGTGATCTGCTCGGTGCCGGTCTGGGCGTAGCCCCACTTGCGGTAGAGCCGCAGGTTTCCCTCGCTGCGCTGGCCGGTGGCGAGGCGGTACAGACGTGCGGAGCACTCCCCCGCCAGCCGCTCCTCCAGCGCGCCGAGCAGCCGGCCGCCCAGACCGTGCCGCCGCATCCGCGGATGCACGATGAGCCCCGTGATCACGGCCGTTCCCTGCCCGTCGACCGTGCCGCGCACCGACCCGACGACCTCCTCGCCCAGCCGGGCCACCAGCACACAGCCGTCGCCCAGTTCGGCGCGGAGCGCGTCGAGGCTCTGCGTCAGAGGTTCGAGGGAGTAGTCGCCGTACAGCTCGGCTTCGCTCTGGTAGCAGAGGTACTGGAGTTTGAAGATCTGCTCGGCATCGTGCTCGGTCGCCGCAGAGATGGTCACGCTCATGCCCATGTGCGCATGCCTCCCCTTTTCGGTTCGGTCCGCTCTGACAGGAGCCGCCGCGGTGCACGTCGCCTCCGTGACGTCGGCTGTCTAACGCTCCTTTCCCCCGCGTTCAGGAGCCGCAACCTCCGCCATGAGCATTCTGCGCAGGCATCCCAGGCATCGGGAACGTACCGGCCCCAAAGATCCTTGTGAGATACCCAACTCCCCTGCGATTTCCCGGTAGGTGGGGTCGCTTCCGGACAGCAGCGCACTCAGCAGCCGGGGGCACCGGCCGGGCAGCCGCCGCACGGCGGCGCGCAGTTCGCGGCCCGTCTCGGCGGCGAGCACCTCCTGCTCGACACGGGACCCGTCGCGGGCCGGGGCGGGTTCCGGCGGCTCGGTGCCGGTGGGGTCGTACGGCACCTCGTGCCGGGCGCGGCGGCGCGCGGCGCGGGCCTCGGCCCGTACCGCGGCGCGTAACCGCGCGGCGGCTCCCCCGCCCCGGCCGAGCAGGGACGGGCCGCGGCGGCCCTCGCTCAGCAGCCGCACCCAGACGCCCTGTTCGAGGTCGGCCGCGTCCACCCCGGCCGCCGGGGCCTCCGCCGCGCACTCCGCCGCCAGCAGCGGGCGCAGCGAGGTCAGAAGATCGTTCGGTGTCATGCCGGGCGGGACGTGCCGGGTCCGCCGCCGGTTTCCGGGGACGGGCCGCCATCACTCGTACGAGTGGGTTTACCGCACGGGGAAGGAGTGGTCGGCGGCGTGGGCCCCCGGCGCGAGAGGCCGGTGTGGCCCGGCCCGGCGCGGGGGTGGGCGTACGCCGTGGCGCCGCCCGCCCCCGCACCGGGGCGGGGCCGTCCGTTGACGGGGGTCACCCTTGACGCGGGCTCCCCGTCGGTGGAGCGGCTCAGCCCTTGACGAAGTCGGCCCGCGCGAGGGCCGCGGTGTCGCAGTTGTCCGAGAAGATGCCGTCGATGCCGGTGGCGAAGTAGGTCTTGAACGCGCCGAAGACGTCACCGTAGGCGTTGGGGTCCGTGCCGCGGCGGAAGTCGGCGGGCAGGAAGCTGTTCTCGTTGCGCATCGTGTAGGGGTGCAGGATCAGCCCCGCGGCGTGCGCGTCACGGACGAGGGTGGTGGGCTTGGTGAGCTTGTCGTTCTTGTCCCGGGGGATGATCAGGTTCAGCCACGGGCCGATGCCCTGGGCGAAGCCGGTGACCCACTTCAGGCCCTTGGGCGTGATGAGGTCGGCGACCGTGCGCGGGTCCTTGGCCTCGACGAAGTCCCAGGGGCGGGTGTTCAGGTCGTCCAGCAGGAGCACCTTGGGGCAGTCGACGCCGAGCCGGTTCAGCCGCTGGAGGCTGCCGGGCTCGAACGACTGCAGGAAGGTGTGGCTGTTGCGCCCGGAGCGACCGTAGCGGCGCAGCAGCTTGGCGAGGCGCTCCTCCAGGCCGAGGCCGGCCTTGCGGAAGTACGTGGGGTGCTTGGTCTCTATGTGCAGCCAGATCCGGTGGCCGCGCTTGCGGCCCTGCTCGTCGGCCCACTTCAGGACCTCTTCGAGGGTGGGCACCTGCCAGCGGCCGTCGTAGAGGGTGTTGTGCCCGCGGGTGGCGGGGATGCGCTCCTTGGCGCGGAGCGTCTTCAGCTCGGCGAGGGTGAAGTCCTCGGTGAACCAGCCGGTGTGCGCCTCGCCGTCGACGGTCTTGGTCGTCTTGCGGGACGCGAACTCGGGGCGGGAGGCGACATCGGTGGTACCGGTGATGTCGTTCTCGTGGCGGCAGACGAGGTGCCCGTCCTTGGTGGGCACGACGTCCTGCTCGATGACGTCCGCGCCGTTGTCGAGGGCGAACTGGTAGGAGCCGAGGGTGTGCTCGGGCCGGTAGCCGCTGCCGCCGCGGTGACCGATGACGGTCGGCTTCGGCAGGTCCTTGTACGAGCCGCCGTGGCCGGCGTGACCCGCGCGGTCCGTGCCGCCGGCCGCCGCCACCGCCGGGGCCGCCGCACCACCCGCGACGACCGCTCCTGCGCCGAGGGCCGCGGCGGCCCCCAGCAGCGTGCGCCTGCCCGGCCGCTGCTCCTGCTGCATGAACACTCCTCGTTGTGCTTTCGTCCGGCACCTGTCCGGCACCTGTCAGACGCGCCGATCGTAGACACGTACGACTGTCATAGGGGAAGACGGGGTGGGAACGTGGTGGAAACTCACGTCAACGCTGTGTATCCAGTCCGTGAACCCGGTGTGCGCGGGGGAGGTACCCGCGAGTATCGTCCTCACCTGCGCAGGCATGCGCCACACCGAACATCACGACCGGAGGGCCCGTTGTCCCGCATCTTGCTCAAGGCGTTTCTCGGATTGCTCATGCGCGTCCTGTACCGCCCGAAGGTGGAGGGCGTGGAGCACATCGCCGAGAACGGTCCGGTGATCCTGGCCGGTAACCACGTCACCTTCGTGGACTCCTTGTTCCTCGCGCTGGTCCTCAAGCGGCAGGTCTTCTTCATCGGCAAGGACGAGTACGTCACGGGCAAGGGCGTCAAGGGCCGGCTGATGGCGTGGTTCTTCACCTCGTCCGGCATGATCCCGGTGGACCGTGACGGCGGCCGCGGTGGCGCCGCGGCGCTGATGACGGGCAACCGCGTCCTGCAGGAGGGCAAGGTCTTCGCCATCTACCCGGAGGGCACCCGCTCCCCCGACGGCCGTCTCTACCGCGGCCGTACCGGCATCGCGCGCCTCGCGCTGATGACGGGCGCGCCGGTGGTGCCGTTCGCGATGGTCGGCACGGAGAAGGTCCAGCCGAACGGCAAGGGCCTGCCCCGGATCGCGCCGGTGACCGTGCGCTTCGGGGAGCCGCTGGACTTCTCCCGCTACGAGGGCATGGACCGCGACCGCTACGTCCTGCGGGCCGTCACCGACGAGGTCATGAGCGACGTCATGCGGCTGTCGGGCCAGGAGTACGTGGACATGTACGCGACCAAGGCACGCCAGGTCGCCTGACGGCGGCGAGCGCCCTACGGGCGCGTCCTTGAACGCCGGACGGGCTATCGCGCTCTGTCCTCAAGCGCCGGACGGGCTTTCAGCCCGTCCGGCGTTTTACGTGTGAGGACACCGCCGCGCAGCGGTGGTGCGCCTACGCCCCGCCGAGGCAGCGCGGCTGGAAGCCCGGGTCGGCCGGGCCCTTGCGGGCCAGGGCGTTCAGCACCCACTGGGCGACGACCGGGTCCTTGGTCGCCTGGTCGTGCATGTAGAGGTCGAGCGGGCACTTGTCCTGGAGCACGACGTTGGTGAGGTGCTCCTTGTCCCCGGTGAGCAGCGCGCTCGTATACGGGATGACGACCTCGTCGTAGCGCGTGGTGATGACCGTGTAGTCCGGTCCGGCCGGGGTCTCGTCACCGGCGTTGAGCTTCTGCAGCAGCTCGGAGCCGGCCTGCTGGTCCACGCAGGACGGGCAGAAGGTCCAGCCCGCGGGGATCGCGAGGGGGTTCTTCGTGCCGTGGTTGGAGGGGACGATGCCGACGAGGTCGTCCACCTTGTCGGCGCCGCCGAGGAACTTCACGTAGTAGCGCGGCAGCATGCCACCCTGGCTGTGGCCGACGATGTCGACCTTCGCGGCCCCCGTCGCGCCCCGCACGGCCTCGACGAAGTCCCGCAGTTCGGCGGCCGATTCCGGGATCGGGTCGGTCTCGAAGTTCCCGTAGTTGAAGGCGAAGACGCAGTATCCCGCTTCCTTCAGCTTGGGCGAGATCTTGGACCAGTTCTCCGCCATCAGCTTGAACGTGCCGTTGACCAGAACGACGGGCTGCGGGTGGGCCGAATCCGGCTTGCAGGACCAGTCGTTGGCGCCGCCGGGCGGGACGTCGAGCACCGACGCGGCGGCCGGGGCCGAGAGACCGGTGAGGCCGAGCGCGGCGGTGGCCGCGGCGGCGATCAGGAACCGGACTGTTCTACGCAGACGCATGGGGGGATTCCTTCGAGGCACGGGACTCTCGTCCGAAACGTCGTCGTCCGGACACACCAGCCGAACGCTGTTCGGCAATACCGACCGGTAACCACGATGTTTCCGCGCACATAAGGACCCCGTCAAGACACTTTTGTTCACGAAAACGTCACGCGGACCGGAGCATGTTGCTCCGGTCCGCGTGACGGTTTGCGTAGCGGTCCACGTGACGGTTCGCGTGGTGTTCCGGCTCCGCCGGGGAGCCTCAGTGCCCGCCGCCCTCCAGCCGCTGCCCGCGCAGCAGGAACCAGGCGGCGACCGCCGTCGCCAGCAGGACCACCGCGCCGACGCCCGAGGCGATCTGCAGGCCGTCGACGAAGGCGTCCTGGGCCGAGGCGAGCAGGGCCCCGCCGGTGTCCGCCGGGAGGTCGGCGGCCATCTCGACGGCGCCGCCCAGGGACTCATGGGCCTCGGTCGCCGCGGCGGACGGGACCCCCTCGGGGGTGGCGAAGTCGGAGTAGACACCGGTGACGACCGAGCCGAGGAGGGCGATGCCGAGGGCGGCGCCGAGCTCGTAGGCCGTCTCGGAGACCGCGGAGGCCGCGCCCGCCTGCTCCTTGGGCACGCTGGAGAGGATCACGTCGGCGGTGACGGTGAAGGAGAAGCCCGCCCCCACACCGACGAGCAGCAGCACCGCACCGAGGATCGGATAGGCCGTGTCCGCGTGCAGCCACACGAGCACGGCGAGGGAGAGGCCGATGGCACCGAGCCCGCCCGCCACCACGGACCGCACGGAGTAGCGCCGGGCCACCTTGCCCGCGAGCAGACCCGCGGTGACCGCGCCGACGGCGGCCGGCAGCTCCGCGAGGCCCGCCTCCAGCGGGTCGCGGTCCTGGACCAGCTGCAGGAACTGCGAGAGGAAGAAGACCAGCCCGGACAGGCCCAGGATGGTCAGCAGATCGGCGAGGACCGCGCCGGAGAAGCCCCGGTGGTGGAAGAGCCGCATGTCCAGCAGGGGCGAGGGCAGGGTGAGCTGCCGGCGGACGAACCACACCAGCGCCAGCGCGCCGACGGCGGCCGCGAGCAGGACGTACCAGTGGAGGCCGTTCGCCGCGCCCTCCTTGATCGCGAAGACGACCGCCACGATGCCGATCATCGACAGGGCGACGCTGGGCAGGTCCCACGGGCCGGGCGAGGGGTCGCGCGACTCGGGCAGCAGCTTGATGCCGACGAGGACGAGGACGGCCATGACCGGGAGGTTGATCAGGAAGACCGAGCCCCACCAGAAGTGCTCCAGCAGGAAACCGCCCACGACCGGGCCCACGGCCGCGCCCGCGGAGGCCATGGCACCCCAGATGCCGATGGCGAAGCTGCGCTCCTTGGGGTCGTGGAAGATGTTGCGGATCAGGGCGAGGGTGGAGGGCATCAGCGTCGCGCCCGCCACGCCCAGCAGGGCACGGGCGACGATCATCATCTCCGGGCTCGTCGCGTAGGCGTTGAGCACCGACACCGCGCCGAACGCCACGGCGCCGGTCAGCAGCAGCTTCTTGCGCCCGATGCGGTCACCGAGGCTGCCCATGGAGACCAGGAGTCCGGCGATGACGAAGGAGTAGATGTCGCCGATCCACAGCAGCTGGGTGCCCGAGGGGCGCAGGTCCTCGCTGAGGAAGGGCGTCGCGAGACCGAGGACGGTCGCGTCGATGGCGACGAGCAGGACGGCGAGCACGAGGACGGTGAGCGCGAGCCAGCGCCCGGGGCGCGGCGCTTCCGACTGCGGGCCGCCGCTGGGGCTGCTGGTATGGCTCTCGGTGGGGCCGGTCACTGTTTCATCCTCCGTTGCGCGCCGCCGAGCAGCAGCTCGGCGACCATGCGGGTGCGGTCCTTGGCGGCCACCCGGCCGTCCTGTACGGCCCAGGCCCCGGCACCGATCAGTCCGTAGAGCGCTTCGGTGAGCCAGGCGGGTGACAGCTCCAGCCGGAAGGCGCCCTCCTCCTGGCCCCGTTGGAAGAGGGCGGTGACGCGGGCGTCGAGCCGGTTCCAGCCCTCGTTGAGGCCGGCCTCGTAGAGCTGGTTCTCGGTGTAGAGGAAGGCCATGATCCCGGCGACCGGTTCGGTGGCCGCGATGAGCCGGCGCAGTGCCTCGGCCGCGTCGCCCTCCTCGGTCCGGGCTTCGTCCAGGGCACGCTCGAACTGCTCGATGCCCAGGTCCTCCAGGGCCCGTACGAGCGCGTCGCGCCCGGCGAAGTGGCGGTGGAGGGTGGCGCGGCTGATTCCGGCCGCCTTGGCGATCTCGTCCATCGAGGCGGTCGCCTTGCGGGTGAGCAGGGCGGCCGCCTCGGCGAGCACATGGTCACGATCGACACTCATGAGACGACGATAACCCGAATGAGACAGTGATGTCTCATTCGGGTGATCGTTGTCTCAGCGCTCCCAGGGTGAGCCGGTCAGCCCCGCTTGGCGTCCGCCCATTCCCGCTGGACCGCGAGGTCGGCCTTGACCTCGGTCAGCTGGACGGCGACCGCCGACGGGGCCGTACCGCCCCGGCCGGAGCGCGAGGCGAGGGCGCCGGGCACATTGAGGACCGTGCGGACCTCGGGGGTCAGGTGCGGCGAGATGGCGGCGAACTGCTCGTCGGTCAGCTCGTCCAGCTCGATGCCCCGCGCCTCGCACTCCTTCACACACTCCCCCGCGACCTCGTGCGCCACGCGGAACGGCACGCCCTGCTTGACGAGCCACTCGGCGATGTCGGTGGCCAGCGAGAAACCCGCGGGGGCCAGTTCGCCCATCCGGGCACGGTTGACGGTGAGGGTCGCCATCATCCCGGTGAAGGCCGGGAGCAGGACCTCCAGCTGGTCGCAGGAGTCGAAGACCGGCTCCTTGTCCTCCTGGAGGTCGCGGTTGTAGGCCAGCGGCAGGGCCTTGAGCGTCGCCAGCAGACCGGTCAGATTGCCGATGAGCCGCCCCGACTTGCCCCGGGCCAGCTCCGCGATGTCCGGGTTCTTCTTCTGCGGCATGATCGAGGAGCCGGTGGAGAAGGCGTCGTGGAGGGTCACGAAGGAGAACTCCTTCGTGTTCCAGATGATGATCTCCTCGGCGATCCGCGACAGATCGATGCCGATCATCGCGGTGATGAAGGCGAACTCGGCGACGAAGTCCCGCGAGGCCGTCCCGTCGATGCTGTTGCCCACCGAACCGCGCTCGAAGCCGAGGTCGGCGGCGACCGCCTCCGGGTCGAGCCCGAGGGAGGACCCGGCGAGCGCGCCCGAGCCGTACGGGGAGACGGCCGTGCGCTCGTCCCACTGCCGCAGCCGCTCGGCGTCCCGGCCCAGCGCCTGGACATGGGCGAGGACGTGATGGGCGAAGAGCACCGGCTGGGCGTGCTGGAGATGCGTACGGCCCGGCATGGCGACGTCCGCGTGCGCCTCCGCCAGCCCGACCAGGGCCTCCTGGAGATCGGTGATCAGTCCGCCGATGATCCGGGCGTGGTCGCGCAGATACATCCGGAAGAGCGTGGCGACCTGGTCGTTGCGGGACCGGCCGGCGCGCAGCTTGCCGCCGAGGTCGGGGCCGAGCCGCTCCAGCAGCCCGCGCTCCAGGGCGGTGTGCACGTCCTCGTCGGCGATGGCGCCGACGAAGGTGCCGGCCGCGACGTCGGCCTCCAGCAGCCCGAGGCCGTCGAGCATCCGCTGGAGCTCGTCGGCCGTCAGCAGACCGGCCTGGTGCAGCACGCGCGCGTGCGCGCGGGAGCCCGCGATGTCGTAGGGCGCCAGACGCCAGTCGAAGTGGACGGACGCGGAGAGCTTGGCGAGGGCCTCGGCGGGTCCGTCCGCGAACCGGCCGCCCCACAGCCGTACGTCGCCGCTGCTGGCGTTGCTCACTTGCTGCTCCTCAAGGCTGGTGGTGTGCCGCCGCCTCCCCGCCAGGGGCGGGGAGGCGGCGGTGAAGTCACTGCGAAGACAAGGGTGAAAGGCGTGTCGCGGCGCTTAACGCGACGGGTCAGACCAGGTCACGCTTGGCGGCGATCTTCGACGACAGGCCGAAGATCTCGATGAAGCCCTTGGACAGCGACTGGTCGAAGGTGTCACCCGTGTCGTAGGTGGCGAGGTTGAAGTCGTAGAGCGACTGCTCGGACTTCCGGCCGGTGACGACGGCCCGGCCGCCGTGCAGGGTCATCCGGATGTCGCCGGAGACGTGCTCGTTGGCCTCGGCGATGAAGCCGTCCAGGGCCCGCTTGAGCGGGGAGAACCACAGGCCGTCGTAGACCAGCTCGCTCCACCGCTGCTCGACCTGCCGCTTGTACCGGGCGAGCTCGCGCTCGACGGTGACGCTCTCCAGTTCCTGGTGCGCGGTGATCAGCGCGATCGCGCCGGGCGCCTCGTAGATCTCGCGGGACTTGATGCCCACCAGCCGGTCCTCGACCATGTCGAGCCGGCCGACGCCCTGCGCACCGGCCCGCTCGTTGAGCTGCTGGATGGCCTGCAGGACGGAGACGGGCTTGCCGTCGATGGCGACCGGGACGCCCTGCTCGAAGGTGATGATCACCTCGTCGGCCTCCCGGGGGGTGGCCGGGTTGGCGGTGTAGTCGTAGACGTCCTCGATCGGCGCGTTCCAGATGTCCTCGAGGAAGCCGGTCTCGACGGCCCGGCCGAAGACGTTCTGGTCGATGGAGTACGGGGACTTCTTGGTGGTCGCGATCGGGAGGTTCTTCGCCTCGCAGAAGGCGATGGCCTTGTCCCGGGTCATGGCGTAGTCACGGACCGGCGCGATGCACTTGAGCTGCGGGGCGAGGGAGGAGATACCGGCCTCGAACCGCACCTGGTCATTGCCCTTGCCCGTGCAGCCGTGGGCGACCGTGGTCGCGCCGTGCTTCTGGGCCGCGGCGACGAGGTGCTTGACGATCGTCGGCCGGGAGAGGGCGGAGACCAGCGGGTAGCGGTCCATGTAGAGGGCGTTGGCCTTGATCGCCGGGAGGCAGTACTCGTCGGCGAACTCGTCCTTGGCGTCCGCGACCTCCGCCTCGACCGCACCGCAGGCGAGCGCGCGCTTGCGGATGACGTCCAGGTCCTCGCCGCCCTGGCCGACATCGACGGCGACGGCGATGACCTCGGCGCCCGTCTCCTCGGCGATCCAGCCGATGGCGACGGAGGTGTCCAGGCCGCCGGAGTAGGCGAGTACGACGCGCTCGGTCACGGGTTTCTCCTTACGGTGCAAACGCTGATGGGTATAAGTATGCACTCCACCGTATGTTTCGTCAACGGGGTGGGTCGGGAGGGCGTCGGCAGGGGGGAGTCACGCCTCGCAGGGGCGTGCCGACGGCGGCCGCGAGGGCCGTGCGCGGGCCGCGCGCGAAGGGGTCGGCGACCCGAGTTCGATATTCGCCACGGAACAGGGTATTTTTCTTCTGCGCGCCCGTTCAGGGGAAACCCGCAGACGGGGCGTGCACCGGGACGTGGCGCAGCTTGGTAGCGCACTTGACTGGGGGTCAAGGGGTCGCAGGTTCAAATCCTGTCGTCCCGACGGTGCTGAAGAAGCCTCCGACGCACGGGAAACCGTGCGTCGGAGGCTTCTTTCGTGTGCCCTGGTGCCCTCTCACCGCCCGGGGCCCGGAAAGGTCACCGCGTCCGCGAGGTCCGCGGTGTCGGTGAGCAGCTCCCGCATGGTCGCGGCCGCGTCGACCGCGGCGTCCGCGCAGCAGTTGTTGAACAGGACGTGCACCTCTTCGGCCCGCTGGGCGAGCCGTCGTATCCGTTCCGTCCACGGGGTCAGTTCGGCAGCCGTGTAGCGATGCCGGAAGCGGTCCTCCTTGCTGCCCGTTCCCCAGGCCTCGGAGCGCCCGTGGAAGCGGACGACCGCCAGGCCGGGGTGGGTGACGTCGTCGGTCGGCGGCATGGCCCCGGGTACGGTCCGCGCGGTGTCGACGGCCACCAGGGCCATGCGGTGGGCGCGCAGTACCTCCAGGGTGCGCGGCAGCTCGTCGGGCACCAGCCACGCCGGGTGGCGGAACTCGACCGCGAGGGGCAGTGCCGGCGCGCGCTCACGGCACGCGGCCAGCCGCGCGTGAGCCCGGGGGCCCGGCCGCAGCCACGGGGGGAACTGCAGGAGCACACTGCCCAGTCGGCCGGAGTCCCGCAGGGGGCGCAACGCGCCCGTGAAGCGTTCCCACAGCTCGGCCGTCAGCCCGGGCGGGAGTTCGGCGCACGCCAGTCGGCGCTGCGCCGGGCCCGCCGGCCGGAGATCAGCGGGCAGGGCCCCGGCCCGTACGGCGTGGCCGGTCAGGGGCGCGAAGGCCTTGACGTCGAAGGTGAACCCCTCGGGCGTCCGCTCCGCCCAGAGCCGGCTGTTGCGCGTGCTGGGCAGGCCGTAGTACGTCGCGTCGACCTCCACCACGGGGAAACGCTCCGCGTAGTGCCGCAACCGGCCCTCGGGGTCGCGGGCCCCGGGTGGGTACCAGCCGCTGCTCACGAGGGAGGGGTCCGTCCAGGAACACGTGCCCACGAGAATCTTCGCCATGGGCGGTCGGCTACCCCGTACCGGCCACCCCCAGTACCGGCCGGGCACGCACCGCTGTCGCACTGCTCCGCCCGGTCGCCGACGGAGTATTCCGTGCGGCTGCGGGAATCAGCATGTCCCGGGAGCCAGCGGGCCCCGTGGACCACGGAGAGGGGCAGTGGCGATGCGCAGCGTCGGTGTGGAAGAGGAGCTCCTTCTCGTGGACCCGGACACCGGCAGTCCCCGCGCGGTCGCGGGAACGGTGCTCGAGCGGGCCGGGGACGAGGCGGGCCTGGAGAAGGAGTTGCAGCGGGAACAGCTGGAGACCGCCACATCGCCGACGACCGATATGACGGTCCTGGCCGCGGAGGTGCGCCAGGGCCGGCGCACGGCGGCGGAGCAGGCGCGGCGCGCCGGGGCGGAGGTCGCGGCGCTGGCCACGTCGCCGCTGCGGGTCGATCCGTCGCTGAGCGCGGGGCGGCGGTACCGGAAGTTGGCGGCGGAGTTCGGCATGACCGCCCAGGAGCAGCTCACCTGCGGTTGCCACGTCCACGTGGGCGTCGAGTCGGACGAGGAGGGGGTCGCGGTCCTGGACCGGATCCGGCCGTGGCTGGCCCCCTTGCTGGCGCTCAGCGCGAACTCCCCTTTCTGGCAGGGCGACGACAGCGGTTACGCCAGCTACCGCAGCCAGGTCTGGGGCCGCTGGCCGTCCGCGGGCCCGGTGGAGGTGTTCGGTTCGGCCGAGGAGTACCACGCCCGGGTGGGGGCACTTCTGGCGACGGAGACGCTCATAGACCTCGGCATGATCTATTTCGACGCGCGTCTGTCGCGCCACTACCCCACCGTGGAGATCCGGGTGGCGGACGTGTGCCTGGACGCCGAGGACACGGTGTTGATCGCGGCGCTGACCCGGGCGCTGGTGGAGACGGCGGCCCGTGCGTGGCGTGCGGGGGAACCGCCGGAGCCGGCCACGGTGGGGCTGCTGCGGCTGACGGGCTGGCAGGCCGCGAAGTCCGGGGTGTCGGACCGCTTGGTCCATCCGCTGACGTGGGCCCCCGCCCCCGCGGCGACGGTGGTACGGGCACTGGTGGCCCACGTCCGCGAAGCCCTCTCGGACGCGGGGGACCTTCCGTGGGTGCGGGAGTCGTCGGAACGGCTGCTGAAGAGCGGCGGCGGGGCCGGTGCGCAGCGCGAGAGCCTTCGCCGCACGGGCGAGCTCCGGGCGGTCGTCGCGGACGCCGTCGCCCGCACCGCCTCCTGACCCGGCCCGGGGCGGACGGGATCGCGCGGCCCCCTGCCGTCGGCCCCCTGCGCGGGGACACGACGGCGGGGGGCCGCGGCGGGGCTCAGCGTTCCTTCTGGGCCAGCCGCAGCAGGTGGTCCGCCAGGGCCTGGCCGCCCTTGGGGTCGCGGCTGATGAGCATGACGGTGTCGTCACCGGCGATCGTGCCGATGATCTCGTGGACCCCCGCCTGGTCGATCGCCGAGGCGAAGAACTGGGCGGCCCCCGGCGGGGTGCGCAGGACCACGAGGTTGGCGGACGCCTCCGCCGAGATCAGCAGCTCGGCCGCCAGCCGGCCCATCCGGGCCTCGGTCGCGGACTCGCCCAGCGGAGCTCGCGGGGTGCGGTCGCCGCCCTCGGAGGGCACGGCGTAGATCAGCTCGCCACCGGTGTTGCGGATCTTGACCGCGCCCAGCTCGTCGAGGTCGCGGGAGAGCGTCGCCTGGGTGACGGACAGGCCGTCGTCGGCGAGCAGCTTGGCCAGCTGGCTCTGTGACCGTACGGGTTGCCGGCCGAGGATGTCCACGATCCGGCGGTGGCGGGCGGTGCGGGTCTGCGGTACTGCCTGCCCGCCGTGGAACGGCTCGGGCTCCTGCGCCTCGGTCATCGTCTCGTCAGTCTCCGGATCGTCGTTCCCCATGGGCCCCGTCGGCCTCGTGCGCCCCCGCGGCAGCGTCCAGGACACCGGGCAGCGCCCGGAGGAACGTTTCCACGTCATCTTCGGTGATGATCAGCGGAGGGGCCAGCCGCACCACATGGGGTGCGACCGCGTTCACCAGGAGTCCGGCGTCCTGTGCCGCCTGCTGCACGTTCGGTGCGAGGGGCTCGGAAAGGACAATACCCAGCAGAAGGCCCGCGCCACGGATGTGGTCGACCAGTGGGTGCCCGAGGGCGGTGATCCCGTCACGCAGCAACTCTCCCGTGCGCTTGACCGTGTCAAGTACCCCGTCGGCCGCGAGGGTGTCCAGAACCGCCAGGGCGGCCGCGCAGGCGACCGGGTTGCCGCCGAAGGTCGAGCCGTGCTGACCGGGCGTCAGCAGGTCGGCGGCGGGGCCGAAGGCCAGGGTCGCGCCGATCGGCAGGCCGCCGCCGAGGCCCTTGGCGAGGGTGACGACATCGGGCTCGACGCCCTGCGCCCGGTGCTCGAACCAGTGGCCGGTACGGCCGATACCTGTCTGGATCTCGTCCAGGACCAGGAGCGTTCCGGTGGCCCGGGTGATCTCGCGGGCGGCGGCGAGATAGTCCGCGGGCGGCACGACGACACCGTTCTCGCCCTGCACCGGCTCCAGCACCACCAGCGCGGTGTCGGTGCTGACGGCGGCGCGCAGCGCCTCGGCGTCCCCGTACGGGACGTGCGTGACCTCGCCGGGCAGCGGCAGGAACGGGTCCTGCTTCGCCGGCTGGCCGGTGAGGGCCAGGGCGCCCATGGTGCGGCCGTGGAAGCCGCCGAGGGTGGCGACCATGTGGGTGCGGCCCGTACGCCGCCCGATCTTGAAGGCCGCCTCGATCGCCTCGGCGCCGGAGTTGGAGAAGTAGACCCGGCCGGGGCGGCCGGCGAGCGTCAGGAGCCGCTCCGCGAGCGCGACCGGGGGCTCGGCGGTGAAGAGGTTGGAGACGTGGCCGAGGGTGGCGATCTGCTCCGACACCGCCCGGACGACGGCGGGGTGGGCGTGGCCGAGGGCGTTCACGGCGATGCCGCCGACGAAGTCCAGATAGCGCTTGCCGTCCGCGTCCCAGACCTCGGTGCCCGCGCCGCGCACCAGGGGGATCCTGGGCGTGCCGTAGTTGTCCATCAGGGCGCCCTGCCAGCGCCTGGTCAGCTCGTCGTTGCTCACAGCGTGGCCCCCTCGACCGGCTGGTCCGGCACGACCATCGTGCCGACGCCCTCGTCCGTGAAGATCTCCAGCAGGATCGAGTGCTGGACCCGGCCGTCGATCACGCGGGCGGTGGTGACGCCGTTGCGCACGGCGTGCAGACAGCCCTCCATCTTGGGGACCATCCCGCTGGCCAGCTCCGGCAGCAGGGTCTCCAGCTCGCTCGCGGTGAGCTGGCTGATGACGTCGTCGCTGTTGGGCCAGTCCGCGTAGAGGCCCTCGACATCGGTGAGGACCATCAGCGTCTCGGCGCCGAGGGCGGCGGCGAGGGCGGCCGCGGCGGTGTCGGCGTTGACGTTGTAGACATGGTCGTCGTCCGCACTGCGGGCGATGGAGGAGACGACGGGGATGCGGCCGTCGTCCAGCAGGGCCTGGATCGCCCCGGTGTCGATCTCGGCGATCTCGCCGACCCGGCCGAGGTCCACCCGCTCGCCGTCGATCTCGGCGTAGCGCTTGGTGGCGGTCATGGTGTGGGCGTCCTCGCCGGTCATGCCGACGGCGAGCGGCCCGTGTTCGTTGAGCAGCCCGACCAGCTCGCGCTGCACCTGCCCGGCGAGCACCATCCGTACGACGTCCATCGCCTCGGGGGTGGTGACCCGCAGCCCGGCCTTGAACTCGGACGCGATGCCCAGCTTTTCCAGCTGCGCGCTGATCTGCGGCCCGCCGCCGTGCACGACGACCGGGCGCAGGCCCGCGTGGCGCAGGAAGACGACGTCCTGGGCGAAGGCGGCCTTCAGCTCCTGGTCGACCATGGCGTTGCCGCCGAACTTGATGACGACGGTCTTGCCGTGATGCCGCGTCAGCCAGGGCAGCGCCTCGACGAGGGTGCGGGCCTTGGGCAGGGCGGTGTGTTTACGGGCGGTGGGCGGCGTGGTGGCCGGGGTGGTGTCCGGCGCCGGGAAGGAGTCGCTCATGAGGAGTACGCGCTGTTCTCGTGGACGTAGTCGGCGGTGAGGTCGTTGGCCCAGATGACGGCGGACTCGGTCCCGGCCGACAGATCGGCGGTGATCCGCACCTCCCGGTAGCGCATGTCGACGAGTTCGCGGTCCTCGCCCACCGAACCGTCCTTGCAGACCCAGACACCGTTGATGGCGACATTGAGCCGGTCCGGGTCGAAGGCCGCCGAGGTGGTGCCGATGGCGGAGAGCACCCGGCCCCAGTTGGGGTCCTCGCCGTGGATGGCGCACTTGAGGAGATTGTTGCGGGCGATGGAGCGGCCCACCTCGACGGCGTCGTCCTCGGTGGCGGCGCCGACGACCTCGATGCGGATGTCCTTCGAGGCACCCTCCGCGTCACCGATGAGCTGGCGGGCGAGGTCGTCGCAGACGGTCCGTACGGCCTCGGCGAAGGCGTCCTGGGCGGGGGTGACGCCCGAGGCGCCGGAGGCGAGGAGCAGCACGGTGTCGTTGGTGGACATACAGCCGTCCGAATCGACCCGGTCGAAGGTCTGCCGGGTGGCGGACCGCAGAGCCGCGTCCAGTCCGGCCGCGTCGACATCGGCGTCGGTGGTGAGGACGACGAGCATCGTGGCCAGGCCCGGCGCGAGCATGCCCGCGCCCTTGGCCATACCGCCGACGGTCCAGCCGTCGCCCTGGGCCACGGAGGTCTTGTGGACGGTGTCGGTGGTCTTGATGGCGATGGCGGCCTTCTCGCCGCCGTGCGCGGAGAGCTCGGCGGCGGCCTTCCCGATGCCCGGCAGCAGCTTGTCCATCGGCAGCCGCACCCCGATGAGGCCGGTCGAGGCGACGGCGATCTCCCCCGCGTTGCCCCCCAGCACCTCGGCCGCCTTCTCGGCGGTGGCGTGGGTGTCCTGGAAACCCAGCGGACCGGTACAGGCGTTGGCACCACCGGAGTTGAGGACGACGGCCGAGACCTGACCGCCCTTGAGCACCTGCTCGGACCAGCGGACAGGGGCGGCCTTGACACGGTTGGAGGTGAAGACGCCGGCGGCGGCCAGACGGGGGCCCTCATTGACCACGAGGGCGAGGTCGGGATGACCGCTCTCCTTGATCCCGGCGGCGATGCCCGCCGCCGTGAATCCCTTTGCTGCCGTGACGCTCACTGCATCTCCTTGTTCACTGCTCCGGACGCGACAAGCGATCCAGTAGGCGTGGGTGTTTTCTGCCGCGGGGCGGCCGGGGTGTCGCACGGCACGAAGCGGGCGAGCACGGTGGCGAAGACGCGCCTGATGATCACGGCGCGACTCCGGTGAGCGGCAGCCCCAGCTCCTCCGGGAGGCCGAGGGCGATGTTCATGCTCTGCACCGCGCCGCCCGCGGTGCCCTTGGTGAGGTTGTCGATCGCGCTGATGGCGACGATCCGCCCGGCCGCCTCGTCGAGGGCGACCTGGACCAGCGCGGTGTTCGCCCCGTAGACGGCGGCGGTCGAGGGCCACTGCCCCTCGGGCAGAAGCCGTACGAACGGCTCGTCCTGGAACGCCTTCTCGTACGCGGCCCGCAGGCTCTCCGCCGTGACGCCCGGCCGGGCCTTCGCGCCGCACGTGGCGAGGATGCCGCGCGGCATCGGCGCCAGGGTCGGGGTGAAGGAGACGGTGACCCGCTCACCGGCGGCGGCGGAGAGGTTCTGGATCATCTCCGGGGTGTGCCGGTGGCCGCCGCCGACACCGTACGGGCTCATGGAACCCATGACCTCGCTGCCGAGCAGGTGCGGCTTGGCCGCCTTGCCCGCACCGGACGTGCCGGACGCGGCGACGATCACGGCCTCGGGCTCGGCGAGCCCGGCGGCGTACGCGGGGAAGAGCGCCAGCGAGACGGCCGTCGGATAGCAGCCGGGAACGGCGATCCGCTTCCCGCCGCGCAGCGCCTGCCGCCCGCCGGGCAGCTCCGGCAGCCCGTACGGCCAGGTCCCCGCGTGCGGCGAGCCGTAGAACCGCTCCCAGTCCCCCGCGTCCTTCAGCCGGAAGTCCGCCCCGCAGTCGACGACCAGCACCCCGTCCCCGAGCTCCTCGGCGACGGCGGCGGACTGCCCGTGCGGCAGCGCGAGGAAGACGACGTCATGGCCCGCGAGGACCTCGGCTGTCGTGGGCTCCAGGACCCGGTCGGCGAGCTGCGGCAGATGCGGCTGCAGCGCCCCGAGCCGCTGCCCGGCGTTGGAATTCCCGGTCAGCGCCCCGATCCGCACCTCGGGGTGCGCGAGCAGCAGGCGCAGCAACTCCCCGCCCGCGTATCCACTCGCTCCCGCCACTGCCGCACGCACTGCCATCGGTCCTCCTTGGCGATGGCATGACTATACGGAGCTAAGAAGTTTTATGCAATGCCCAGGAATGCGGACGCCGATGTCGAGAACCCGTGTCCGGCTCCGTCCCCGCGGTGAACGCGACCAGAATGGGTCGCACAGCACCGAGGAGAATCACGATGGCCAAGTACTTGCTGCTCAAGCACTACCGCGGCGCCCCGGCTCCGGTGAACGACGTGCCCATGGACCAATGGGCGCCGGAGGAGATCTCGGCCCACATGCAGTACATGCGCGACTTCGCGGCCCGGCTGGAGGGGACCGGCGAGTTCGTCGACGGTCAGGCGCTCGCCCCCGAGGGGACGTGGGTCCGCTACGACGGCGAGGGACGCCCGCCGGTCACCGACGGTCCGTTCGCCGAGACCAAGGACCTCATCGCCGGCTGGATGGTGATCGACGTCGACAGCTACGAGCGCGCCGTCGAGCTGGCCGGGGAGCTGTCGGCCGCCCCCGGGGCGGGCGGCAAGCCGATCCACGAGTGGCTCGAGCTGCGCCCGTTCTACGGCGTGTCGTCGCCCACCGTCACGGAGTGACCTCTCAGCTGGACGAGGCCCTGCTCCGCGGCCTCACGCCGAGCGTGCTCACCGTCCTCGTCCGCCGCGGAGCCGACTTCGCGGCGGCCGAGGACGCCGTGCAGGAAGCGCTCGTCGAGGCGGTCCGCGCCTGGCCGGCCGACCCGCCGCGGGATGCGAAGGGCTGGCTGGTCACCGTGGCCTGGCGCAAGTTCCTCGACGCGACCCGCGCGGACACCGCCCGCCGCCGGCGCGAGGGTCTCGTCGACGAGGAGCCGGCGCCCGGTCCCGCGCCCGGCGTCGACGACACGCTCCAGCTCTACTTCCTGTGTGCCCACCCGTCACTCACGCCGTCGTCCGCGGTCGCGCTCACGCTGCGCGCCGTGGGCGGGCTGACCACCCGGCAGATCGCCCAGGCCTACCTGGTGCCCGAGGCGACGATGGCCCAGCGCATCAGCCGGGCCAAGCGCACGGTCTCCGGCGTGCGGTTCGACCGGCCGGGCGACGTCACCACCGTGCTGCGCGTCCTCTACCTGGTCTTCAACGAGGGCTACTCCGGTGACGTGGACCTCGCCGTCGAGGCCATCCGGCTCACCCGGCAGCTCGCGGCCGCGGTCGACCACCCGGAGGTGGCGGGGCTGCTCGCCCTCATGCTGCTCCACCACGCCCGGCGCGCGGCCCGGACCGCGCCCGACGGCAGCCTGGTGCCGCTCGCCGAGCAGGACCGCGGCCGGTGGGACACACAAGTGATCGCCGAGGGCATCGGGATCCTCCAGGCGGCCCTCGCCCGTGACCGGCTGGGCGAATACCAGGCCCAGGCCGCCATCGCGGCACTCCACGCCGACGCGCCCACCGCCGAGGAGACCGACTGGGCACAGATCGTCGAGTGGTACGACGAGCTCACGCGGCTGACCGACAGCCCGGTCGTCCGGCTCAACCGCGCGGTGGCCGTCGGCGAGGCCGAAGGGCCGCGCGCCGGGCTGGCGGCGCTCGCGGCGCTGGACGAGGCCTCCCCGACGTCATCGGGCAAGGGACACGCCGTGCCCCGCCGAGCCGCCGTGGCGGCGTACCTCCATGAGCGCGACGGCGGCACGGCTGTACGCCGAGGCGGCCGGGAAGGCGACCGATCTCGCCGAGCGCGACCACCTGACGCGCCGGGCCGCCCGGCTCAACGCCCGTCTGCGTCAGTGACGGGGCACGCTCGGACCGTCCCCAGGCGTGGCCCGTTCCGCTACGCCCCGGGCAGCCAGTAGTTGTGCACCGGCAGGGCCTTGGGCGGCTCGCCCGCCGCGGGGAAGCCCGCCTGCTCGGCGTGCGGCGTCAGACGCTCGGTGAACTTCACCATCGCCTCCTCGCTCTCCCACAGGTCGAAGACCTGCAGCCCGGCCTCCGTGGTGACGGCGACATGGGCGAGGCAGCCCTCGAAGGGCTCGCCGGGCAGCTCCCGCAACGCGCTGTTCAGGGCGCCGTACTGCGCCGCCGTGACGCCCGGCAGGCTGGCATGGATGAAGATCGCCACGGAGGGCTCCTCGGGTGGTCGGTCCGGCCCCTCCCCCGGCCGTCGCGGTGGCGGCCCCGTACCAATCTCCGCCCGCCGGGGTACCCCCGCAACCTTCCCGGCGCCGTCCGGGCCCCGCCTCCGTCAGCGCTTGACCGCGCGCAGGATGACGAACTTGGGGTCGCTCGTGACGACCTCGCAGTTGCCGAAGAGGCGGCGCAGCTTCACGTGGTAGCCGAGGTGGCGGTTGCCGATGACCCACAGCTCGCCGCCGGGGCGCAGCGCCTCGCGCGATCCGGCGAACATGCGGTACGCGGTCGCGTCGGTCACCGCCTGGTGGGTGTGGAACGGCGGGTTGTTCAGCACCAGGTCCACCGACGCGGCCGGTACGCCCGACAGTCCGTCGCCCACCCGGAACTCCGCCGCCCGGCCGGCGGTGCCCGCGTTCGCGCGGAAGGTGGCTTCCGCGGAGGCCACCGCCTGGTAGGACTCGTCGACGAAGAGCACCTCGGCCTCGGGGTTGGCGAGGGCCGCGGCCGTGCCGACCACGCCGTTGCCGCAGCCGAGGTCCACGACGCGCTCGGGGCCGCGGCGGCGCGGGAGGTTGCGCAGGAAGAAGCGGGTGCCGATGTCGAGGCGTTCGGCGCAGAAGATTCCCGCGTGGTTGGTGACGGTCAGGCCCGAGGCCGCCCCGACGTCGGTGGGCAGCGTGTAGCTGCGCGGCCAGGGGCTCGGGGTCCGGGCGAGCCGGGGGTCGGGCGCGCAGAAGATGAGGCGGGCCTTCTTCACCGCGAGCGAGGTGCGGGTCGGGCCGAGGATCTGTTCGAACAGCTTGAGCGTCGAGGTGTGGATCTCGGTGACCATGCCCGTGCCGACGACGACGGTTCCCGCGTGGACGGCGGGTGCGAGGCGGCGCAGCTGGTCCTCCAGGAGCGCGAGGCTCTTGGGCACCCGGACGAGCAGGACGTCGATGCGCTCCGGCGGCGTGTCCCTGGTCGACAGCAGCCGCACCGAGTCCTCGTCGACACCGGCGCGCGCGAGGTTCGCGCGGGTCGCCCGGCGGCCGAGGTAGGAGTCGGTGATCTGTACGGGGCGGTGTCCGGCGAGCGCGGTGGTGAGGGCGCCCCACCGGTCGCCCAGCACGACGACCGTGCCGGACAGGTCCGTGGGCTCGCCGTCGATTCCTTCGAGGTGCCGCAGCAGATACGCGTCGGAGGCGTCCCAGGCGCGCAGTCTGTCGCGGGAGTCCTCGGGGAAGCGGGTGAGCGTGAACTCACCCCATGACGTCGTCAAACAGTTCATTGTGCGTTCAGGCTAGCCGAGTCCCGGGCCCGTCCGGCCATCGCGCCGGACGCTCACCCCAGCGTCTCCTCGCAGGCCCTGCGCAGCCGGCTCACGCCCTCCGCCAGCTCCGCCGGGCCGGCGACGGCCGCGAAGCTCAGGCGCAGGTGGGGGGCGGGGGGCTCGGCGGAGAAGTACGGGCGGCCGGCGGCGAGGGCGACCCCGGCCCGCAGGGCGGCGGCGACCAGGGCGCTCTCGTCGGTGCCGTCGGGGAGCCGCAGCCACATGTGGTAACCGCCGGGTGGTACGAACTCCACGGTGAGCCCGGGGAGTTCCCGGGCCAGGGCGGTGAGCAGCGCCTCGCGCCGGGTGCGCAGCTGGGCGGCGATGTTGCGCAGGTGGCGGGGCCAGGCGGGTGAGCCGACGAGCTCGAGCGCGGCCTCCTGGACGGGCCGGGGCACGAAGAAGCTGTCGACGACCTGGATGGCCCGCAGCCGGTCGAGGACCGGGCCGCGGGCGGCGAGGGCACCCACCCGCAGGCTGGCCGAGGTGGCCTTGGTCAGGGAGCAGACGTGGACGACGATGCCGTCGGGGTCGTCGGCGGCCAGCGTGGGCGGCAGCGGCGGGGCGTCCTCGTGGGCGAGGCGGCGGGCGAAGTCGTCCTCGATGACGAAGGCGCCGGCCTCCCGCGCGACCCGGAGGACCTCACCGCGCCGCTCGTCGGCGAGGACCGCGCCGGTCGGGTTCTGGAAGAGCGGCTGGCAGACGAAGACCCGGGCCCCGCTGGCCGCGAACGCCTCGGCGAGCAGATCGGTGCGCACCCCCCGCTCGTCGGCGGGTACGGGCACCGGGCGCAGCCCGGAGGCGCGGGCGGCGGCGAGCATGCCGGGGTAGGTGGGGGATTCGACGAGTACGGGCGCGCCGGGCGGGGCGAGGGCGCGCAGTGCGGCGGTGAGGGCGCTCTGGCCGCCGGCGGTGATCAGCACGTCGGAAGCGTTGACCGTGCCGGCCGGGCCGCTGATCTGGCGGGCGAACCAGGCCCGCAGTTCCCCGACGCCCTCGACCGGTGGGCGGCCCCAGGCGCCCGGTCTGCGGCCGGCCCGGGCGAGGGCCGCGGCCAGGGCGCGCTCGGGCTGGAGGGTGGGGTGGAGATAACCGCCGTTGAGCTCGATGACGCCGGGCGGCGGCTCGGAGAGGGTCGCGAGCACGCCCGAGGCGTCCACGGACCGGGGCACCGACTCGCCGGGGGTCTCGACGCTGAGGGCGACCTGCTGCCAGGAGGTGTCCCCGAGGCGGACGGCCGGGCCGTGCGGGACGGCGCGGAAGGCCCCGGCTCCCGGGCGGGTGACGACCAGGCCTTCGGCCGCCAGGGCGGCCAGCGCCCGGGAGACGGTCACGGGGCTGACCCGGAACCGGTCGACCAGGGCCCGACTGGACGGCAGCTTCTCACCTTCGGAGTAGCGGTTGAGCTCCCCTCGAAGGACTCCGGCCAGTTCGGCGACGCTGCTACGCTCATGCATGAGAGCACAAGATAGCGCTACCCGCCCGACAGCGATAGCAGTGAGCGGCCTCGACCGGCCCACCGCTCCGGCGGGCGAGCCGAAGCGTCCCGGCGGCGACTCCGCGCGCCTCACCCTCGGCACCGTCCTCGCCGCGCTCGGTGTCTGCGCCTTCTCGCTGACTTTCCCCGCCACCGCCTGGGCGCTGGAGGGGCTCGGCCCGTGGTCGGTGACCACCTGCCGGATGACGCTGGCGGCCCTCATCGCGTGCGGCGGGCTGCTCGCGCTGCGGGTGCCGGTGCCCGCCCGCCGCCACTGGGGCGGGCTGGCCATCGTCGCCGCGGGGGTCGTCGTGGGCTTCCCGCTGCTGACGACGCTCGCCCTCCAGACCTCCACGACCGCGCACGCCGCCGTCGTCGTCGGGCTGCTGCCGCTGACCACGGCCGCGTACGCGGCACTGCGGACCGGGGCCCGGCACTCGCGCGTGTTCTGGGCGGCGGCGCTGGCGGGAGCCTTCGTGGTCATCACCTTCGCTCTGGTGCAGAGCGGTGGCACGCCGACCGTCGGCGATCTGTATCTGTTCGTGGCCCTGCTGGTGTGCGCGGCGGGCTACGCGGAGGGCGGCCGGCTGGCGCGCGAGATGCCCGGGTGGCAGGTCGTCGGCTGGGGGCTCGTCCTGTGCCTGCCACTGGCGCTGGCCGGGGCGGCCGTCGCCCTGCTCTCTGAGCCCGTGCGGCTGACCGGACACACCGTCGCCGGACTCGTCTGGCTGGTGGCGGGCAGCCAGCTGCTGGGCATGGTGGTGTGGTACCGCGGCATGGCCGTGATCGGCGTGGCGAAGGCCAGCCAGTTCCAGCTGGCGCAGCCGCTGCTCACCCTGCTGTGGTCGGTGACGCTGCTCGGCGAGCGGCTGACGCCCGCCGCGCCGGCCGCCGCCGTCGCCGTGCTCGTCTGCATCGCGGTCACCCAGCGTGCCCGCGGCTGAGGGGCCGCCCGCCGCCGGGGCGGGCCATGGCCCGCCCCGGGCCCGCCCCCGACCCGAACGGCCGAGGGGCGAGCCATATACCGCCGGTCACCGTAGAATTGGCGGCACATCCCAGTGCACGTGTCGGACCTCGAATCGGGGACCTCGAACGGAAGGGCACCGTCGATGCATGCGAGCAAGGGCGACCGCCTGGTGACGCACGGCCGCGTAGTCGGGGAGCACGACCGGGTCGTGGAGATCGTGGAAGTGCTGGGCCCGAACGGCACGCCGCCGTTCCGCGTCCGCGCGGCGAACGGGCACGAGACGATCATGTCGCCGGGCCCCGACACCAGCGTGGACCACCGCAAGTCCGGAGAGCAGATCTAGCCCTCTCCCCAGCCGATTACCTCCGCTGGGTCCTTCCACGGTCAGCGCGGCGGGCGCGCGCGGTCGGGATAGTGGTCGGCGACCACGCGCGCCATCGCCCCGATGGGATCGGCGACGACCTGCTTCGTGGAGAAGTAGATGTTGCCGCGCACCTCGGGGTGGTTCCGGCCGAGGTCGAGGTGGCGGGAGAGCTCGGCCGGGTCCTGCCAGGGCGCGGGCTGGCCCGCCGCCCCCGCCTTGTACAGCGCCTCGCCGATGTAGAGATGGACGTCCGTGCCGCGCACGGTCTCCGCCCACCAGGGGACGAGCTTGGCGTAGTCGGCGGCGGCGAAGCCGATGTGCCAGTAGATCTGCGGAACGATGTAGTCGATCCACTCCTCGCGGACCCATCTTCGGGTGTCGGCGTACAGATCGTCGTAGGTCTGCACCCCGGCGCGGGTGTCGGAGCCCAGCGGATCGGTCGTCCGGTTGCGCCAGATGGCGAAGGGGCTGATCCCGAACTTCACGTGCCGCTTGCGTCTCTTGATCCGCACCCCCATCTCGTGCACCAGCCGGTCGATGTTGTCCCGCCGCCAGGCCGCCCGGTCCGGGAAGCCCGTGCCGTAGCGCTCGAACGCGGCGGTGTCGTCGAAGGCCTGCCCGGCCACCGGGTACGGGTAGAAGTAGTCGTCGAAGTGCACGCCGTCGAGGTCGTAGCGGGTGACCGCGTCGAGGATCGCGTCCTGGACGAAGCGCCGGACCTCGGGCAGCCCGGGGTTGTAGTACAGCTTTCCGCCGTAGGGCAGCACCCAGTCGGGGTGCTGCCGCGCCGGGTGGGTGGCGACCAGCCGGGCAGGGTCGGTGTGGTTGGCGACGCGGTAGGGGTTGAACCAGCCGTGCAGTTCCAGACGGCGCCGGTGTGCCTCCCGCACCGCGAAGGCGAGCGGATCCCAGCCGGGGTGCTTGCCCTGAGTGCCGGTCAGATACTCCGACCACGGCTCGTACGGGGAGGGCCAGAAGGCGTCGGCGGTGGGGCGGATCTGCAGGATCACGGCATTGAGCCGCCGGGCGACGGCCGTGTCGAACAGGGCGAGCAGCTCGGCCCGCTGCGCCTCCGGCTCGAGCCCCGGCCTGGACGGCCAGTCGATGTTCACGACGGTCGCGGTCCACATGCCTCGGAATTCACGCTTCCGCCTGGCTTCGTCGTCCACGGCGTCCGCCGCCGGAATCCGCGCCCGCGCCTCACCCGTCGCCAGCATGACGGACATCGCACCCGCGGCCGCCACAGTGAACCCTCTTCGGCTGATACGTCCCATATGCGTGCCACTCCTTGTCGGATCGGTCACACCGTATGCGCAGAGCATGCCCGCCCCGGCCCCATCAGCACCGCCTGTCGCGGAGTAACGTCTGGACCGAGGCGGGAGCCGGGGGTCTCCACACCGACACGATCGGTGGGAGGACAAGCTCCTCGCCGGTCGACCAAGATCAGCGAAAGGCACGATGTGACGGACTCAGTGGCCGACGTGACACGCGTCGGAGTGGTGGGCTGCGGTCAGATGGGCGCGGGCATCGCGGAGGTGTGTGCCCGTTCCGGCCTGGACGTCAAGGTCGCGGAGACCACCGGTGAGGCCCTGGAGCTCGGCCGCACCCGTCTGACCAACTCCCTCGGCAAGGCCGCCGAACGCGGCAAGATCACCGAGGAGGAGCGCGACGCGACCCTGGCACGGCTGAGCTTCACCACCGACCTGGGCGAGTTCGCCGACCGCGACCTGGTCATCGAGGCGGTCGTCGAGAACGAGCAGGTCAAGACCGAGATCTTCCAGGTGCTCGACCAGGTGGTCACCCGCCCGGACGCGATCCTGGCCTCCAACACCTCCTCCATCCCGCTGGTGAAGCTGGCCGTCGCGACCTCGCGGCCCGACCAGGTCATCGGCATCCACTTCTTCAACCCGGCCCCGGTGCAGCAGCTCGTCGAGCTGATCCCGGCGCTGACCACCGGCGAGGAGACGATCAAGCGCGCCGAGGCGCTGGTCGGCAAGATCCTGGGCAAGCACGCCATCCGCGCCCAGGACCGTTCCGGCTTCGTCGTGAACGCGCTGCTGATTCCGTATCTGCTCTCCGCGATCCGCATGTTCGAGTCCGGCATCGCCAGCCGCGAGGACATCGACAACGGCATGGAGCTGGGCTGCGCGCACCCCATGGGTCCGCTCAAGCTCTCCGACCTGATCGGTCTGGACACCGTCGCCTCCGTCGCCGACAGCATGTACCAGGAGTACAAGGAGCCGCTGTACGCCGCTCCCCCGCTGCTCCAGCGCATGGTCGACGCGGGCCGGCTGGGCCGCAAGACCGGCTCGGGCTTCTACTCGTACTGAGCCGTACCGAGCCCGCCCGTCGCGCCATGTCACCGCCGCACACCCCGTGTTCACACGGGGTGTGCGGCGGTGACTCGCATATACCCTCCGCACACGCTCCCGCCCCGCCTGTCCACGCGGTTGACTCACCTCGTCGGACACCACCTGGCAGAGCCCTCCGGAAGGGGAACGGACCGTGACCAGCCATCCCGAGCACGCCGTCAAGTCGGCCGAGCTCGCGGAATTACGTCGTAGCCTCGATGTCGGGGTCGCCCGCATCGACGGCCACCTCGCCCTCCTCACCCAGCGCAGCGATCAGTCGGAACGCGAGATCAACGAGATGACGGGCCGGGTACGGGCCCTGGAACACGGCAGGTGGCCGCTGCCGTCACTTGCCGCGCTCACCGGCCTCGCCGCCCTGGGGGTCGCCGTCTGGCAGGCGGCCGGCCGGTGAGCGCGGGACGCTCCCGGCCCGCGGTGCGGGCCCGGCGGTCAGCCGAGCCGCAGATGGTGCAGCAGCAGTAGCGCGGCCGCCATGTTGGCGGCCGGGACCTCACCGCGGGTGATCATGTCGGGCACCAGCTTGAGCGGCACCCACTCCCGGCGGTCCGACTCGAAGCCGTCCTCCGGATCACCGAGGTACTCGGCCTCGTCCGTCCAGTAGATGTGATGCCGGGCGTCGGTGAGACCGTTGGACGGTTCCACTGTCATCAGGTGCCGCAGGGGGCCCGGCCGCCATCCGGTCTCCTCCTCCATCTCACGGGCCGCGGCTCGGGCGATGTCCTCGCCGTCCTCCACGACCCCGGCGGCCAGCTCCCAGCCCCAGTTGTCGGTGATGAAACGGTGCCGCCACAGGAGCAGAACCTCGTTCGCCTCATTGACCACCGTGGCCACGGCGACGGGCCGCAGCCGGATCAGGAAGTGGTCGAGGTGGCGGCCGTCGGGGAGTTCGACGTCCGCGAGATTGACCCGGAACCACCGGTTCTCGTAGACGCTCCGCTCGCTGAGATTCTTCCAACGCACGTGTATGCCACCTTCCGCCGAGGTGGCCACCTCCCGGGCGCTGTCCTCACAAGGGCACGCGCAGCGCCCCGTCGATCATCTCGGCGGCCTCGGCCGTGGCCGCGCACCCACTTTCGATCAGGTGCTCGCGCACCGCTCGGAGCCGGTCCCGTAACCGCTGCGATTCCATGCCTCTCGCCTGCTCGGTCATCTCCCGCGCGGTGGCCACCGCCTTGTCCGCGTCTCCTTGACGCAGCTCGATGTGCGTGAGCATGGCGAGCCGGTGGACACGGCCCCGGTCGTGCGCGGGGGTGTCGACCGCCCGGTCCGCGTGCTCACGGGCGGGTCCGAGGTCACCGAGGCTGAGCAGCGCCTCGGCGACCTGCACGTTCACCAGTCCGGGCTGTACGTAGCCGGTCTCGGCGGGCTCCTGGCCGCGGTGGATGCGCTCGGCGGCGGTCTCGGCGCGGCGGATGCAGGCGAGTGCCCCGCCGCCGTCGCCGAGCCGGGCATAGGCCTTGGCCTGCATGGCGTAGAGGTCGGCGGCGAGCGCCGGGGTGAGGTTCGCGCCCGCCGCCCGCAGCGCGGACTCGGCGAAGGCCACCGCCTGCCGGTACTCCCCCATGAACAGCGACTGGTTGACGAGAAGGGCTATGACGTACGCGCCGAGCCCGCGGTCCCCGCTGGCCTTGGCGAGCCGCAGCGCCTGGTGGAAATAGCGCTGGGCCAGTCCGTGCGCGTCGGAGTCGTACGCGCAGATCCCGGCGACCGCGACCAGGCCCCCGGTGGCGCGGTGCAGCTGACGCCCCGTCTCATCGGGGTAGCTGCCGCGCAGCAGGGGCGCGGCCTCGGAGTTGAGGAAGCCGACGACCCGGGCGCGGGTCGCGATGCCGCCCGCCTTGCGGTACATCTGCTCGTAGTGCGCGCGGGCCGCGCGCAGCATCTCGATGTCGTCCATGGACACCCGGGTCAGACCGCGCCGCGAGACGTCGGCGTCCTCGGGCGGATTCTCCCACTCCCAGACCGGGATCACGGCGGGGGTGCCGGTCACCGCCGGGGCGCTGACGACGTGCTCGCGCTGCTGCTCGTCGGACCGCCACAGCGCGGTGGCCCGTTCGACGAAACCGGAGAGCGGGGTGCCCGGCACCCTCGGGCTGCCGGGGGTGCCGAGGCCGATGTCGTCGAGGGTCAGCGCGCGGTGCAGCCGCTCGCCGAGGACCTCGCAGATCAGGTCGGGCACCTGGCCACGCGGCCGCTGGCCGCGCAACCAGCGGGCGACGGCGGTGTGTTCGTAGCGCAACGCCAGTCCACGGGCGCGGCCGGCCGCGTTGACATGGGCGGCCAGGCCCGCGTGGGAGATCCCCGCCTCGTCGAGAATGGCGTCGAGCAGAGTGTTGGGCTCCATCCTGCCCTCCGGAAACGCTCGGTGGGATCAGCGTAAGGGAGATCCCTTCGCACGGGGTGTGAACGGGCCACCGCCGAGCGTGGCCGCCGGGCGGCTCTTTCCGGCCGCCGGGAGCCGCCGGGAGAGGTCAGGACCGGGGCCGGCAGACGCGCGCGAGATCGGCGTGGGGCGTGCGCACCGGGATGCGCTGGCGGTCGTCCCGCAGGGCCAACAGGGCGACGTCGTCGGTCAGCAGGCCTCCGGTGTGCCGCAGCAGCGCGCCACGGACGTGCTCGACGACCGTGGCGGGCACGATGGGCACACCGTGCGCCGCCTCGGCCAGGGCGCTCTCCAGCGGGAAGAACGCCCCCGCCGCGTTCCGCGCGTCCTCGGCGCCGTCGGTGTGCAGCACCAGGGCGTCGCCGGGCAGCAGCCGGGGCAGCCGCAGGACGGGCACCTCGGCCGGCAGCGGGAAGGCCCCCAGCGGCGGCAGCGGCTCCCCGGGGGTCACCGCGACGGCCCGCGCACCGCCGTCGGCCGTGCCGCGGAGCCGATACGGCCAGGGATGCCCGCAGTTGAGCACCGCGACCTCGCCGTCGGCCCGCAGCTCCAGCAGCAGCACGGTGACGAACTCCTCGGCGCAGGACCGCTCCCGCTCGTCCTCCTGCTTCGGCGGCGGTGTCCGGGGCTCGGCACCCGCCCGCTGACCCAGGTGCCGCTGCAGGGCACGCTCCAACCGCCGCAGCACGCCCGGCAGTTCCACCTCGTCGTGGGCGGCCTCGCGGAAGCTGCCGAGCACGGCGGCGACGGTGCCGATCGCACCGAGTCCGTGGCCGCGGACGTCGCCCATCACGATGCGCACCCCGTGCGGGGTGGCGAGCGCCTCGTACAGATCGCCGCCGACCAGGGCCCCTTCGCTCGCCGACAGATGCCCGCCCGCGACGGTGATCCCGTCGATCCGGGGCGGCAGGGGACGCAACAGGGCCTGCTGCGCGGTGGCGGCGATCTCGCGCAGCCGCTCCAGCTCGCGCAGCATCCGCAGTCTGCGGCCCGTGGTGAAGTAGCCGGCCACGACGACGGCGAGGATCGCGCAGCAGGTGCCCGCACGGCCCACCGGGTCCGCGTGACCGGACGAACCGAGGGGGACGAGCGCGAAGAGCGCGCAGCCGCCGCCGAGCACCACGCACTGACGGCGCCCGCTGCCGGCGCAGGCGATGGCGGGCGCGGCGGCGAGCAGTTGAATGAAGGGGGTGCCCCTCGGGCTCAGGAGTTCCCAGACCACCACCCCGAGCACCCACAGTCCGGGCAGCGCGAACACCAGACCCCGCCAGCACCGCCCCACCCCTGTACGAATCATGCCCAGCGGCCCCCCTAGCAGCAATGACGCGCTCGATTCTCGCGAGCACTCACGCCGAAGTAACGACCAGAACGTCCATTTCCACCCTATTGAGTGATATTCGGAACGTGGGTCAGACATATGCCCATAGACGAGGGGCGCACCCGGAGATCCGGATGCGCCCCTGCGCTGTGTGCATACGGCCGCCGGCCAGACAGCACCAGGCGGCGGGCCGTGCCCTCGGTGTTACGCGCCGCGCAGGGCGGCTCCCGTGCGCTCGACGGCCGCGGCGACCGCGGCGTCGCGGGCGGCCGTGGCCTCCTCGGCGGTCAGCGTGCGGTCGGCGGCACGGAAGCGCAGCGCGTAGGCCAGCGACTTCTTGCCCGCACCGAGCTGTTCGCCGGTGAAGACGTCGAACAGGCGCAGCGACTCGAGGAGTTCGCCCGCACCGGACCGCAGCGCGGCCTCGACGTCGGCCGCGGGGACCGAGGCGTCCACGACGAGCGCCACGTCCTGGGTCGCCACCGGGAAGGTGGACACGTGCGGGGCCCGCGCGACACCGCTGCCCGCCCGCTCCAGCAGATCGAGCTCGAGCTCCATCGCGCAGGTGCGCTCCGGCAGGCCGAACGCCTTGGTCACGCGCGGGTGCAGCTCGCCGGCGCTGCCGACGAACACCTCCGCGCCGTCGACCACCGCGAAGAAGGCGGCGCACCGGCCGGGGTGGAACGGCGCCCGCTGGTCCTGGCGGACGAGCAGCTCGGCACCGGCCTCACGGGCGACCGTGCGGGCCGCCTCGACGGCATCCGCCCAGCCCGACGGACGGCCTTGGCCCCACCAGCCGGGCAGCTCGCGCGCCCCGGCGAGGACGGCGGCCACGTGCCGCGGCTGCCGGGGCAGCGCGGCGTCGAGGCCGGCGATCTCCTCGTCGGTCGGGCGGCGGTCGACCGGCAGCCGGACCGAGCGACGCTCGTCACCGGTCGGCTGGAAGACCAGGCCCGTCTCGAAGAGCGCGAGGTCGCGCTCACCGCGGCCGTCGTTGCGGCGCAGGGCGCCGAAGAGCCCCGGCAGCAGCGTGGTGCGCAGCGCCGGCTCGGTGTCGGCGAGGGGGTTGACCAGGCGCACCACCGAGCGGCGCGCGTCGTCGGCCTCCAGGCCGAGGTGATCGAGGGCCTCTTCCCCGATGAAGGGGTAGTTGGGCGCCTCGACGAAGCCCGCGCCGGCGAGCGCGCGGCCGACCCGGCGGTGCAGACGCTGCCGCTCGGTCAGACCGCGCCCGGCGGGGGGCTGCGGCAGGGTGGAGGGCAGGTTCTCGTAGCCCTCCAGGCGGATGACCTCTTCGGCCAGGTCGTTGGGGTCGGTGAGGTCCGGCCGCCAGCTGGGCACGGTGACGATCAGCTCGTCCTGCCCGTAGACGTCGCAGCCGACCTCCTGGAGGCGGCGGACGACGGTCTCCCGGCCGTACTCGACACCGGCCACCCGGTCGGGGTGGTCGGCGCTGATCGAGATGGTGCGGGGCCCACTGGGCGCGACGATCTCGGTGACACCGGCCTCGGCACTGCCGCCCGCCAGCAGGACCATCAGGTCCACGGTCCGCTGGGCCGCCGCGGACGCGGCGTTCGGGTCGACGCCGCGCTCGAAGCGCTTGGACGCCTCGGAGGACAGCTTGTGACGGCGGGCCGTGCGCGCGATGGAGACGGCGTCGAAGTGCGCCGCCTCGATGATGATCTCGGTGGTGCCGCTGACCGCGCCCGTCTCGGGGTCGGCCGTGGCGTCCGCGATCTCGGTGTTGGCCCCGCCCATGACGCCCGCGAGCCCGATCGGCCCGTTGTTGTCGGTGATGACGAGGTCCTCGGCGTCCAGCACGCGCTTGGTGCCGTCGAGGGTGACGAGCTTCTCGCCCTGCTCGGCGCGGCGCACACCGATCGGCCCGTCGATGCGGGACCGGTCGTAGGCGTGCAGCGGCTGGCCCAGCTCGAGCATCACGTAGTTCGTGACGTCGACGGCCAGCGAGACCGGGCGCATGCCCGCCTTCTGCAGCCGGCGGCGGAGCCAGATCGGCGAGTGCGCCTCGGGGTCGAGGCCGGTGACCGTGCGGGCGGTGAAGCGGTCGCAGCCGGCCGGGTCGGCGACCTTGACCATGTAGCCGTAGCTGTTGGGCGCGGGCACGTCCAGCAGGGCCGGGTCGCGCAGCGGCAGCCCGTAGGCGGTCGCGGCCTCGCGGGCCACGCCGCGCATCGACAGGCAGTAGCCCCGGTCGGGGGTGACGGCGATGTCGAGGACCTCGTCGACGAGCTCGAGCAGCTCGATGGCGTCGGTGCCCACCTCGTGCTCCGGCGGCAGGACGATGATGCCGCCCGTGCCGTCGTCGCCCATGCCCAGCTCGTCACCCGAGCAGATCATGCCGTGGGAGGTGCGGCCGTAGGTCTTGCGCGCGGCGATCGCGAAGTCGCCGGGCAGCACGGCGCCGGGGAGCACCACGACGACCTTGTCGCCGACGGAGAAGTTGCGCGCGCCGCAGACGATCTCCTGCGGCTCGCCCGTGCCGTTGGCCTGACCGACATCGACCGTGCAGAAGCGGATGGGCTTACGGAAGCCCTCCAGCTCCTCGATCGTGAGGACCTTGCCGACGACCAGGGGGCCCTTGAGGCCGGCGCCGAGCTGCTCGACACGCTCGACCTCGAGGCCGGCGGCGACGAGTTTGGCCTGTACGTCGCGACCGGTCTCACCGGCCGGCAGGTCGACGTATTCCCGCAGCCAAGAAAGCGGGACCCGCATCAGATCTCCATCCCGAACGGCCGGGTGAAGCGCACGTCACCCTCGACCATGTCTCGCATGTCTTCGACGTTGTGGCGGAACATGAGCATGCGCTCGATGCCGAACCCGAAGGCGAATCCGCTGTACTTCTCCGGGTCGATGCCCGCGGCGACCAGCACGCGCGGGTTGACCATGCCGCAGCCGCCCAGCTCGATCCAGCCCTCGCTGGAGCAGGTGCGGCAGGGGCGGTCGGGGTTGCCGACCGACTCGCCGCGGCACACGTAGCACCGCATGTCCATCTCGGCGGACGGCTCGGTGAACGGGAAGTAGTTCGGCCGCAGCCGGGTGGTCACACCGGCCCCGAAGAGCGCCTGGACCATGTGGTCCAGGGTGCCCTTGAGGTCCGCCATGGTCAGGCCCTCGTCGATGGCGAGCAGCTCGACCTGGTGGAAGACCGGGGTGTGCGTGGCGTCCAGCTCGTCGGTGCGGTAGACGCGGCCCGGACAGATCACGTAGATGGGCGGCTCACGGTCGAGCATGCTGCGGACCTGCACCGGGGAGGTGTGGGTGCGCAGCACGACGCCGGAGTCGGCCTTGCCGTCGCCGTCCTGGACGAAGAAGGTGTCCTGCATGGCGCGGGCCGGGTGGTCCGGCTCGAAGTTCAGGGCGTCGAAGTTGAACCACTCGGCCTCGACCTCGGGGCCCTCGGCGACCTCGTAGCCCATCGCGACGAAGACGTCCTCGATGCGCTCGGAGAGCGTGGTCAGCGGGTGCCGGGCGCCGGTGGGGACGCGGTCGTACGCCAGGGTGACGTCGACGGCCTCCTCGACCAGCACACGGGCGTCGCGCTCCGCCTCCAGCTCCACCTGGCGGGCGGCGAGGGCCTTGCTGACGGCGCCGCGGGCCATGCCCACGCGCTTGCCGGCCTCGGCCTTGGCCTGCGGCGGGAGCGCGCCGATCTCGCGGTTGGCGAGGGACAGCGGCGACGCGGGACCGGTGTGCGCGATCTTCGCCTCGTGGAGGGCCTCGAGGTCGCCGGCGGCGGCGAAGGCGGCGAGCGCCTCGTCCCGCATCCGCTCGATCTCTTCCGGTTTCAGTGCCTCGACCTCGACAGGGTCGTACGACTTATTGGGTGCGGACATCTCTTCCCGTGCTTCCGATTGGCTGGCTTCGCTTCGCTGCGCGGCTTTGCCCGACTGAGTTGGTGCCAAGGTCGTGCCAAAGGTGCCAAAGGTCGAGTCTAAAGGGCGCGGATGGTCGGGTGGGCCCGCGGGCCGCGCTCAGGCCTGGGTCAGGAAGGCCGGGGCGCCCACGGGCAGGGTAAATCGGAACTGCGCGCCACCGTGCGGGGTGCGTCCCACGGTGATCGTCCCGCCGTGCGCCTCGACGATGCCCTTGACGATGTAGAGGCCCAGGCCGGTGCCGCCGCGCTTGCTGCCCCGCCAGAAGCGGGTGAAGACACGGCCCATCGACTCCTCGGGGATGCCGGGGCCCTCATCGCTCACGGTGACCGCCGTTCCCTCCGTGTGGGCCTTCATCCGGGCCGGTGCGACCTCTATGGTGACCGTTCCCTCGCCGTGGCGCACCGCGTTTTCCAGCAGGTTGCCCAGCACCTGGTCGATCTTGTCCGGATCGGCCCAGAGCGCGGGCAGCGGCTCCACGACCCTGACCCGGAACCGCTCGGCGCGCTGTCCGGCCGCGGTGTGGGCCTGGACGTGCCGGCGGACGGCGCCGACGATGTCGACGGGCTGGCGGCGCACCTCCAGCCGCCCGGAGTCGATCCGGGAGATGTCGAGCAGCTCGGCGATGAGCCGGTTGACCCGGTCGGCGTCGGCGTCGACGGTCTCCAGCATCAGTCGCTTCTGGTCGTCGGTGAAGCGCTCCCACTTCGCCAGCAGGGTCGCGGTGAAGCCCTTGACGGAGGTCAGCGGCGAGCGCAGCTCGTGGGCGACGGTGGCGATCAGCTCGGCGTGGCTGCGCTCGGTGCGCCGACGGGCCTCGGTGCCGCGCAGCTGGACGACAAGCCGGATCACGGGCCCGTTCGGCCGCTCGCGGACGTACCGGGCGGAGACGAGCACCTCGCGGCCGCCGGGGAGCAGCAGCTTGCGCTCCGGCTGGCCGACCCGGGTGGTGAGCCCGCCGTACGGATCGGTCAGGGTCCACCAGCGGCGGCCGTCCAGATCCTCCAGCGGCAGGGCCCGCTCCAGCGGCCGGCCCAGCGCGTCACCGGGCCGTACGGCCGTGATGCGGGCCGCGGCGGCGTTGAAACAGGTGACCCGGCCGGTGTCGTCGGCGACGACCAGGCCGTCCGGCAGGTCGTCGGGGTGCAACCCGAGCCCGCCCGCGCCGGTGACCGGCGTCCCATGGGAACCGTGGGAGGCGTCCGGACAGGTGTCGGCCACTCTCCCGGAAGTCCTGACGTTCACCACCCGCACCCCCTCCCGAGCCCCCGGACCGCAACCCTACTAGCTGGAGGTCACGGAGCGGCACCCTCCGGCTGCACGCTGCGCACGGGCGGAGGCATACAGGCACACGGCGGCGGCCGTCGCGAGGTTCAGACTCTCGGCCTTGCCGTGGATCGGCACCCGTACGACCGCGTCGGCGAGCGCCCGGGTCTCCTCCGGCAGGCCCCATGCCTCGTTGCCGAAGATCCAGGCGGTGGGGGTGCCCATCGCGCCCCGGTCCAGCTCGGCGTCGAGGTCGACGCCCGCGCCGTCGGCGGCCAGCACCCGGACCCCGGCGTCCCGCAGCCCGCGCGCGGCCTGCTCGACGGGGACCCCGACGGCGACCGGCAGATGGAACAGGGAGCCCACGGAGGCGCGTACGGACTTCGGGTTGTACAGGTCCACCGAGGCGTCGGTGAGCACCACGGCGTCCGCGCCCGCGGCGTCGGCGCAGCGCAGGACCGTACCGGCGTTGCCGGGGTCGCGGACGTGCGCGAGGACGGCGATCAGCTTGGGGCGGGCGGCGAGGATCTCCTCGAAGGGCGAGTCGAGGAAGCGGCAGACGCCGACCAGGCCCTGGGGGGTGACCGTCTGCGAGAGCTCGGCGATCACGTCGTCCTCGGCGTAGTGCACCCGGACCCCGGCGGCCAGGGCCGCCTCGACGATCTCGGCGTGCCGCTCGGCGGCCTCGACGGTCGCGAACAGCTCGATGAGGGTGGGCTCGCCGCCGCTGCGGTGCTCGATCGCCTCGCGGACCGCCTGGGGGCCCTCGGCGATGAACCGTCGCTCCTTGACCCGGAAATTGCGCTTGGCCAGCCGGCGGGCGGCGATGACGCGGGGAGAGCGCGGGGAGATCAGCTCGGGGGTGCCCATGGGCGGCGGCTCACTTCGTGGTCACGGGGAGAAGGAGGACAGAAGGCAGGAAGGCGAGGAAGGCGACGGCACAAAAACGATGGACCCGCAGGCCGCGGGGGCCTGCGGGTCCGATCGACTGCCTGGGGCGCCGGATCAGGCGGCGGCCTTCGGGGCGTTGACGTCGGCCGGCAGAGCCTTCTGCGCGACCTCGACGAGCGCGGCGAACGCGTTCATGTCGTTGACCGCGAGCTCGGCCAGGATCTTGCGGTCCACCTCGATGTTGGCGGCCTTCAGACCCTGGATGAGGCGGTTGTACGTCATGCCGTTCTGGCGGGCAGCGGCGTTGATGCGCTGGATCCACAGCTGACGGAAGTCGCCCTTGCGCTTCTTGCGGTCGTTGTAGTTGTAGACCAGGGAGTGGGTGACCTGCTCCTTGGCCTTGCGGTACAGGCGCGACCGCTGGCCGCGGTAGCCCTTGGCCGCCTCGAGGATCGCCCGGCGCTTCTTGTGGGCGTTGACTGCCCGCTTGACGCGTGCCACTTGTTAACTCCTTGTAGCGGGGCCGCGGTGGATTCTCACGCGGCCCGAATTCGATTGGGTCCCGGTCCGACGCGCACCCCGGGCGAGCGGGGTGCGAAACGTCACTTGCCGAGAAGCTTCTTGATCTTCTTGGCGTCGCCCGGGGCCATCTCGGCGTTGCCGGTGAGGCGACGCGTCAGCTTGGACGACTTGTGCTCGAGCAGGTGGCGCTTGCCGGCGCGCTCGCGCATGACCTTGCCGGAGCCAGTGATCTTGAAGCGCTTGCTGGCACCGGAGTGCGTCTTGTTCTTCGGCATGCGCCGTATCTCCTCGTCGGTGGCACTCCCCCGGGCCCGGGAAACGGGCGCACGGAAGCGTCAGCTTGGTTCGGTTGGTGCCCGGGGCGGTGCCCCGGGCCGGGTAATCCAGGGCCGCGGGGCCCCTGGATCACGCCTCTGCAGGCTCCTCGGCGGACTGCTCCTGCTCGGCGGGCTGCTCCTGCTCGGCGGAGGCACCCTGGCGCTCCGCCTTGCGAGCGGCCTGCGCCTCGCGGGCTTCGGCCATCGCCTCGGTCTTCTTCTTGTGAGGACCGAGAACCATGATCATGTTTCGGCCGTCCTGCTTCGGGTTCGACTCGACGAAACCGAGGTCCTGGACGTCCTCCGCCAGCCGCTGCAGCAGTCGGTAGCCCAGCTCGGGGCGGGACTGCTCGCGACCACGGAACATGATCGTGATCTTGACCTTGTCGCCCTGCTTGAGGAACCGGACGACGTGACCCTTCTTGGTGTCATAGTCGTGCGGGTCGATCTTCGGCCGGAGCTTCATCTCCTTGATGACCGTGTGCGCCTGGTTCTTGCGCGCCTCACGGGCCTTCATGGCCGACTCGTACTTGAACTTGCCGTAGTCCATGAGCTTGCAGACCGGCGGCCTGGCGGAAGCGGCAACCTCGACCAGGTCGAGGTCGTACTCCTGCGCGAGCTCAAGGGCCTTGGCGAGCGGCACAATGCCCACCTGCTCGCCGCTCGGACCGACGAGTCGCACCTCGGGGACGCGAATCCGGTCGTTGATGCGGGGCTCGGTGCTGATGGGGCCTCCTAGGTAGCACCACACGGTTGTCTGGCGGACAGCCGCGTAACGTCTGTTCGGGATGACCCCCGCGTCGTGCTCGTGACGCAAAAAACGCCCCGGACGGGACACAGGCGGGGGCTCCTCAAACACCGGGAGCACCACCGCGGTCAACCGCGAGGCGCAACAGCGATTCCACATCGTCCGTACGGAACGATGGGCGTCGCCTGACCGGAGACCTGCCGACCCGGGGGCCGTGCGAGGTGGGAGATCGGAGCCTCCACTTGTGGGCCGGGCACGCGAGTGTCCAGCCGGTCGATATCCAGCATAGCAGTGACCCGGCCCGGTCCCCACTCGGCCGGAGCCGGGCCCTAGGCTGGGCCCATCGGCCGGGACACATCGTCCGGCACGAGAAACGTCCGGCACCAGGACCCGTACGTCGATCCCGTACGAGCGGCCGGACCCGAAGCGGAAGAGCAACCATGAGCGACGCCACCCCCGAGTCCACCCCGTCGGCCCCGTCGGCCCCCTCCGACGAGGCGCCGGACTTCGACAGCATGACCCGTGACATCGCGGACGTGCCCGCGGTCGAGGTGATCACGACGGTCGCGGTGCACCTGATGAGCTCGGCGGCGGTCAACCTGGGCCTCGCCGAGGAGGGCGAGCACCACAAGGACCTGGACGAGGCCCGCAAGCTGATCACCGCCCTCGCCGGGCTGGTCACCGCCAGCGCCACCGAGGTCAGCAACTTCCACGCCGGACCGCTGCGCGACGGCCTGAAGTCGCTCCAGCTGGCCTTCCGTGAGGCCTCCGTCGTACCGGACGAGCCGGGCAAGGGCCCGGGCGAGCAGTACACCGGCCCGGTCTTCGGCTGAGCCCCCGTCCCCGGTCCCGGCGGCCTCAGGCCGCCGGGCGGGGCTCCGTGGAGAGCTCGTCCGCGAGATGGGCCGGACCCATGCGGGGATGGGTGATCCGGTGCGCGAAGGCCGCCAGCGCGGCCCCGATCAGCGGGGCGACGAGGAACAGCCACAGCTGGGAGAGCGCCCCGCCACCCGCGAAGAGAGCCGGACCCAGGCTGCGGGCCGGGTTCACGGACGTGCCGGTCAGCGGGATGCCCACCAGGTGGACCACGGCGAGCGCCAGACCGATGGGCAGCCCGTCGAAGCCCACGACGGCGACCTTGTGGGTCACCGACAGGACGACGAGGACCAGCAGGAAGGTCATCGCGACCTCCGCGAGGAACGCGCCGCCGGTGTTGAGGTGCACGGCCGACCGGTCGGCGAAGCCGTTGCTGCCGAAGGCGCCGTCCGTCTTCAGCCCCGGCACCTGCTTGGCCAGCAGGAACAGCAGCGCCGCCCCCACGATGCCGCCGAGCAGCTGCGCGATCCAGTACTCCAGCGCCGTCCGTCGGCTGATCCGCCCCTCCAGCAGCAGACCGAGCGTGACCGCCGGGTTGACGTGACAGCCCGATATGGGCCCCAGGGCGTACGCCAGGGCCAGAAGAGTGAATCCGAAGGCCAGCGCGATGCCGAGCACGCCGATGTAGTCGGCCGCGAGGACCGCGGATCCGACGGCGAAGAAGACCAGCAGCAGGGTCCCGAGGAATTCGGCCGCGACGGTCCGCTTCTGCACGGGGTCGAGCCGGTCGAGCCGTAGTGATCCCAGTTTCACGGCGTCCATGGCGTCCTCCCGGGGATCTCGTGGACTGTCCTCGCATTGTCGGACGGTCTCAGGCCGGGCGCCTGTTGGCTTCGGAGCGGGCGGGCACCAGAACCAGCCCGTCCGGCGATTGAGGACGCGCCCGCAGGGCGCACGCCGCCGCAGGCGGCACGCGGAGCAGCCCGCAGGGGATCAGCGGCTGAAGAGCGGTTCCCCCGGGACCGCCGCCCCGGGCGGCAGCAGGGCCAGGTCCAGCCCCTTGACGAGCCGGGCCCGCAGCACGTCGTCCGCCGCGAGGGCCTCCGCGACCTTCCGGACCACCTCGGCGGGTACGGCGCCGTCGGCCAGGGCGAGCGCCAGGGTGCCGTCGGCGTCCGCGGACGGCGCGAGGTGCGCGCGCAGCACGCCGGCCTCGGCGGCCAGCACGGACCGCAGGGCGTCGGTGACGGCCGGGTCGGCCGACGGGTCCGCGCTGTCCCGCCCCTCCGCCAGGGCCAGCAGGGCCGGGCCCGTCAGCTGGTACGGCACGGGCCCCGCGAGGTCCAGCACGATCGTGTCCGCCTTCTCGTGGGCGGCCGCCTGGAGCGCCTGGTGCAGGGGCACGGCCACGGGGCGCGCGTCCGCGCGCCAGCGGGCCAGGGTCTCGATGGAGGTGAACGCCGGCAGCGCCTTGCGCCCGTCCGGCGCCTGGAGCGTCGGCACGGCCATGTCGCTGGTCTTCTCGCGCCGCAGCCCGTCCGGCCCGGTCTCCACCTCACCGAGCACGGCGACCACCGGCACGAGCAGCCGTGCGGCTCGCAGGGCGCCAAGGACGCCGGCCTCGGCGTCGTCGGCGGAAGGATCGGCCGACCACGCGGCGAGCGCCGCCGCGAGGGCGGGGTCGGCGGAGCCGTTGTCGTCGGAGAAACCGGGGTCCGGGATGTTCTTTCGCTCCACGGTTTGAGCCTACCGGCCGGGGATGTGGGTCTCTGCGGGTCCCCCCGGGGGTTGGCGGGTGCGGCCGCGTTTCCCGCTGGCGCGGAGCCGTTGCCGCTGCGCGGGGCTGTTCAGGTGCGGTGTCGGGCCTCCCGTGGCACCGACCTGACAGCCCCGCGCAGCGGGTGACGTCACGACCGGCGGCGGCCACGCCAAAGCACAACCGCCGCGACGAGCAGCGCGACCCCCACCGTTCCCGCAGCCAAGGCCGGCACGGGGGCCCCGGTTTCGGAGGAGTCCGACGAGTGCGGGCCGGGCCCGAAGTACCGGCCCGTGTAGTCGCGTGCGATACGCGGCCCGCTCCCCGAGGGGCGCAGACGCGAACCCCGCGCAATCGCGGCCGCCGGGTCGACCAGCCCCGCGCCCAGCGCGTCCGAGCGGCCGCCGCGCGGGGTGTCCCGGGCTGTGGACGTGAGGAGCTCGCGGATCTGGGCCGGGCTCAGGCCCGGGTGCGCGGCGCGGACGAGGGCCACGGCGCCGGAGACGAACGCGGCGGCGGCGCTCGTGCCCCAGCCCTCGTAGTAGCGGCGGTCGGGGTCGGCGATGACGACGTCGACACCGGGCGCGCTGACGGTCGCGTACCAGCGGCGGGTGGAGAACGCGGCGCGGCTGCCGTAGCGGTCGACGGCGGCCACGGCGATCACCCCGGGGTAGGCGGCGGGGTAGGAGACGTGGTCGCCGTGCTCGCCGCCGTTGCCGGCGGAGGCGACGACGACGGCGCCCTTGCTCAGGGCGTACCGGACGGCGGCGTCCTCGCGGGGTTCGGGGTGGGCGGAGTCGCTGTCGTCGCCGAGGGACAGGTTGATCACGTCGGCGCCCTGGTCGGCGGCCCAGCGGATGCCGTCGGCGAGGGCGCCGCCGCGTGCGGTGCGGGCCCGGGGGCGGGCCGGGTCCTTGTCCTCCAGGATCACCCGGACCGGCAGGATCTTCGCTTCCGGGGCGATGCCGAGGACGCCGTCGGCGTTGTCGTCGCCGTGGCCGCGTCCGGCGATGATGCCCGCCATGGCGGTCCCGTGCCGGGCCCACGCCCGGTCGCCCCGCCGGGCGCCGAAGCCGACGAGGTCCTTGCCGGGCAGGACTTGGCCCTCGAGGTCGGGGTGTCCCTCGTCGACACCGGTGTCGAGGACCGCGACGGTGACCCCCGCGCCCTTGGTCGTCTTCCACGCGTCCTGGGTGCGCAGGGCGTCGAGGGCCCACTCCTGGGCCCGTATGGTGTCGGCCCCGGCGGGCCCCGCGGGCAGGGTGACGAGCGTGGCGGCGGCCAGCGCGATGGCGGCCCGGCGGACGCCGTCGCGCACCGTCATCGGTCGGTCTCCTGAGGTCGTGTCACGGCCTGTCGGACGCCTTGTTCCAGTCGGCCGGCGAGTGTGTTCGCGTCGTGGCCGAGGCCCGCCTGGGCGGGGGCGGTGGTCGCGTCGGGGCGGATGGCCTGTTCGGCCGGCTGGGGCGGGGTGCCCGTGCGGGCGTCGGCGAAGCCGGTCACGGCGTAGACGACGGCCGGGGCGTCGGTCAGGACCCTGATGCGCCAGCTGGCGCGCTGGGCGTCGCCGAAGCGCTCGGCGGCGGTGCCCTTCGGTGCGTACGGGCGGGGCATCAGATCCGGGCGCTCGCCGAGGCGTTCGCCGGTGAACCGCTTGCGCAGGGCGCGCATGCCGGTCGCGTCGGTGTCGGTGACGAGCAGGCCCACGGTGGTCACGCGGGTCGAGGTGGCGTCGGTGTACGCGGCCCGCAGCAACCGCTTGCAGCCGACGGGCGCCAATGCCCTGGCCAGCAGGGGATCGAAGGCGCCCCTGCAGTCGGCGTCGGCGGCGACGCCGATGCGGGTCCAGTGCCGGGCGGCTCCTCCGGGTCCGGCCATGGCGTCGTGCACGGTGCGGGGGAAGAGGGTGTCCACGGGCACGATCCGCCAGAGGTCGGCGCCGCGCGCGTAGGCGGTTTCGGCCGCGCCGCGCTCCCCCGGCGCGGTGAGCCAGGTGCCGGCGACGGCGCCGCCGATGAGGCCGAGGCCGAGGACCGCGCACGCGGCGGCCGCGGCGGTGCGCCCGGGGCGTCTGCGGGGGCCGCAGGGCTCGGTGCCGTCCGGCGGCGGCCCGGGGGCGCCCGGCCATGGCGGGGCCTGCCAGGCGTCCGGCGCCAGGGTGGGCAGGGGGGTCCGGGCGAGGGGCGCGGACGGCAGCATGGGGTCCGCTTCGGTGCTCAACTTGCGCTCCCCCTCGCGAGCCGGCTCGCCATACCGCCCGATCGCCCTTCGGGACAGGCCGGTTCGAATCCGTACAACCCGCCACCGGCGGGTGGGCCGTGGCGTGCGCGGACACTCTACGGGGCGGGGAGCCGCACGGGCCATTCGCCGGTGACGGCCCTCTGTTCAGGGCTGATTCCCTCTGGCAGGCTGCCCGCCATGGCTGCTCACACCGTCGGTTCCGCCGCCGACCGGGTCCGCTACGACCGGGCGACGGCCCATCTGGACGCACCGCTGGCCGTGGTCGATCTCGGGGCGTTCGACGCCAATGCCGGGGATCTGGTGCGGCGGGCGCGGGGCAAGCCCGTCCGGGTGGCGAGCAAGTCCGTGCGCTGCCGTGCGCTGCTGGAGCGGGTGCTGGCGCGCGAGGGGTTCGCGGGGGTGATGAGCCATACGCTGGCGGAGTCGCTGTGGCTGGCGCGTTCGGGCTTCGACGATGTGCTGTTGGCGTATCCGTCGGCCGACCGGGAGGGATACGCCGAGCTGGTCTCGAACCCCAAGCTCGCGGACGCGGTCACGGTGATGGTGGACGACCCGGCGCAGCTGGCGCTGATCGACGCGGCGCGGGCCGGGCTGGGCCGGACCGAAGAGGTGCGGGTGTGCCTGGAGTTGGACACGTCGCTGCGGTTACTGGGCGGGCGGGTGCGGATCGGTGCGCTGCGCTCGCCGCTGTGGGAGCCGGGGGCGCTGGCGGAGCTGGCCCACCTGATCGACCGTCGGCCGGGGTTCCGGCTGGTGGGGTTGATGGCGTACGAGGCGCATGTGGCGGGCGTCGGTGACGCGGTCGCGGGGCGGCCGGTGCGGTCGCGGGCGGTCCGGCTGATGCAGACGGCGGCGCGCGGGGAGCTGGCGGTCCGTCGGGCCGAGGCGGTACGGGCGGTGCGGGCCGTGGCGGAGCTGGAGTTCGTCAACGGCGGCGGTTCGGGCAGTGTGCAGCACACCGCGGCGGAGGCGGCGGTCACGGAGGTGGCGGCCGGGTCGGCGCTGTACGCGCCGCGACTGTTCGACCACTACACCTCCTTCCGGGGCCGGCCCGCCGCGCTGTTCGCCCTGCCGGTGGTGCGCCGCCCGGGGGTGGGGGTGGTGACCGTGCTGGGCGGCGGCTACCCGGCGTCGGGGGCCGCGGGTACGGACCGGCTGCCGGTGCCGTATCTGCCCGCGGGGTTGCGCCTGACCGCGCGGGAGGGCGCGGGCGAGGTGCAGACGCCGCTGGTCGGGCAGCCCGCCGATGATCTGCTGGTGGGCGACAAGGTGTGGTTCCGGCACGCGAAGGCCGGGGAGCTGTGCGAGCGCTTCGCGCTGCTGCGGCTCGTCGACGGTGACCGGGTGGTGGAGAGCGTCCCCACCTACCGGGGCGAGGGCCGCACCTTCGTCTGAGGACCGGTACGGACAGGGGACGGCGTCGATCGACGCCGTCCCCTGTCCTTGTTGTCCGCTCCCGCTCAGTGCGCGAGGTCCGGTCAGTACGCGAGGTCCAGCTGGTCGGGGATGACCGAGCCGTCGGCGCGGCGCACCGGGCCGTGCGTGCCGTCCTCGTTCGTGGCGCCGGCGGTCGCGCACGGGTAGCTGCCGGACTTGCGCGGCATGGGCTCGATGAACATCGGGTTGGCCACCCAGCGGCCGTCCGCGTTGTCGAAGGCGCGGCACATCAGCTCGGGCTTGTTGCGGTTGATGGCGACGTGGGCGCCGGTCGCGTCGTTCACGAACGTCACATCGGTGTCGGCGTCACCGGCGCCGAGCGCGATGCGGTGCGCGTAGTCCTGCTGCTTCCAGGCCTTGGCGCCCTTGATCTTGAAGATCTCCTGGTTGATCATGCAGCGCTTGCCGTCCATGTACGGGAGCGCCCCGCCGGGGCCGTCCGCGACGCCGCCGCAGCCCTTGATCCCGGGGGTGAGGCGGCCGCGGTCGAGGACGCTGCGGATGCCGATGGTGTGCTTGCGGTCGAGACCGACACCGCTGGACCACGCCTCGGCGATCGGCTCGGCGGAGGCGGAGACGATGTAGACGTCGAAACCGGCCGCCTTGAGCGTACGGATCAGGTCCTTCTGCTGGTCGTAGTAGCGGACGTAGCCGGCGAGCGTGTGCGTGCCGACGGTCTGCTTGGCCCCGACGGGCGCGGCGAGCTGCTCGGCGCGCGCCTTCTTGGCGAAGGAGGTCAGCGCGGCCGGGGTGTGGCCACTGAACAGCTGCGGGATCCAGGCGTACGCGGGTACCGTGCGCCGGTGGTTCCAGTCGCCGGCGAAGGCCGCCTCGCCGGCCATGGTCTGCGACTTCTCCCGGATCTCGAAGATCTCGTCGGCGCAGGCGGTGTTCTTCGAGGTGCGCAGCGGCTTGCCGACCGGCACGGACGTGCCGCACGCCTTGGTGAGGGCCTTGTCGGCGGCCGGGGTGAGCCAGACGCTGGTGTCCTTCCAGCTCTTCGGCCGCAGGATCCTGTCGTGCTTGAGGGCCCAGGCGAGGGTGGCATCGGTGATGTCGTTCTTGACGACCGTGTTGTCCCAGTCGAAGGCGGCGACGGGGCGGGGGCCGCCCTTGCCGGAGCAGGTGCCGCGCTCGTCGATCATCTTCTGGAGCTTGGCGCGGTTGTCGCCGAACCACTTGATGTTCTTGTCGAGCTGCGGGCAGTGCGACCGGGGCGCGGAGGCGGGGGCCGCGGCGGTGGCGGGCACCGAGGCGGTGAGGGCCGCGGTGATCGCGAGACCGATGACTATGGCGTGCTTGTTACGCATACGTCCTCATTGGCGCATGGGGGCAGGACACACACCGGGACCGGCCGGGTGGCCGGTCCCGGTACTGATCATGGACCTTACAGCGGGGTGACGTACGCGCCCGCGATGCCTCCGTCGACGAGGAAGTCGGCGGCGTTCACGAAGGACGAGTCGTCGCTCGCGAGGAAGGCCACGGCGGCGGCGATCTCGTCGGGCTCGGCGAACCGGCCCACCGGCACGTGCACCAGCCGGCGCGCGGCCCGCTCGGGGTCCTTGGCGAAGAGCTCCTTGAGCAGCGGGGTGTTGACCGGCCCCGGGCACAGGGCGTTGACGCGGATGCCCTCGCGGGCGAACTGCACGCCCAGCTCGCGGGACATGGCCAGCACGCCGCCCTTGGAGGCGGTGTAGCTGATCTGCGAGGTGGCGGCGCCCATCCGGGCGACGAAGGAGGCGGTGTTGATGATGGAGCCCTTGCCCTGGCGCTGCATGTAGGGCAGCGCCGCCTTGCAGCAGAGGTAGACGGAGGTCAGGTTGACCTCCTGGACGCGCTTCCAGGCGTCGAGGCCGGTGGTGAGGATGGAGTCGTCGTCGGGCGGCGAGATGCCGGCGTTGTTGAAGGCGATGTCGACCGAGCCGTAGGTGTCGAAGGCGGTCTTGAAGAGCGCCTCGACCTCCTCGGGGTCGGTCACGTCCACCTTGACGAAGAGACCGCCGACCTCGGTGGCGGCCGCCTTGCCGGCGGTCTCGTCGATGTCGGCGCAGACGACGTTGGCGCCCTCGGAGGCGAGCCGTCGGGCGGTGGCCAGGCCGATGCCGCTGCCGGCTCCGGTGATGACGGCGGTGCGGCCGACGAGTCGGCGGCAGACGGGGGTCTGGTCGGTCAAGGCAGTGGCCTTTCTCTGGCTGGGGCAGCGGTTGGGGCGTGCGTGGGGAGAAGTGGGGGTGCTCCGGGACGGCCGCCGATGTGGCCGTCCCGGAACCCTGCGGGCTCGGGCCCGGTGTTCAGGCCTCGGTGCTCAGGAACACGTTCTTGGTCTCGGTGAAGGCGGCCAGCGCGTCGGGCCCCAGCTCCCGGCCGAGGCCGGACTGCTTGAAGCCGCCGAACGGCGTCCAGTAGCGGACGCTGCTGTGGGAGTTCACGGAGAGGTTGCCCGCGGCGACGCCCCGCGAGACACGGACGGCCCGGCCCACGTCCCGGGTCCAGATCGACCCGGACAGTCCGTAGGGGGTGGTGTTGGCGATCCGTACCGCGTCCGCCTCGTCCTCGAAGGGCAGCACCACGGCCACGGGGCCGAAGACCTCCTCCACAGCCACGCGGTCGTCGGGGGCACCGGTGAGGACGGTCGCCGGGTACCAGAAGCCCTTGCCCGTGGGGACCTCGCCGCGGATCGCCGCGGGCGCGGACTCGGGGACGAAGGACCGTACGCGCTCGCGGTGCGCGGCCGAGACGAGCGGGCCCATCTGCGTGGCCGGGTCGGCGGGGTCGCCGACCACGAAGGCCTTGACCGCGGGCTCCAGCAGTTCCATGAAGCGGTCGTAGACGCTGCGCTGCACCAGGATGCGGCTGCGGGCGCAGCAGTCCTGGCCGGTGTTGTCGAGGAACGATCCCGGGGCGCTCGCGGCCGCCTGCTCGATGTCGGCGTCGGCGAAGACGATGTTGGGGTTCTTGCCGCCGAGTTCGAGGGTCACGCGCTTCACGCCCGCCGCGCACTTGGCCATGATCTGCTTGCCGACGGCGGTGGAGCCGGTGAAGACGACCTTGGCGATGCCGGGGTGCTCCACGAGGGCGTCGCCCGTGACGGGCCCGTCTCCCGGGAGGACCTGGAAGAGGCCCTCGGGCAGTCCGGCCGTCAGCGCGAGTTCGGCCAGCCGCAGGGCGGTGAGCGGGGTGGTCTCGGCTGGCTTGAGGAGGACGGCGTTGCCCGCGGCGAGCGCGGGGGCGAGGCCCCAGGCGGCGATGGGCATCGGGAAGTTCCACGGGGCGATGACGGCGATGACGCCGAGCGGTTCGTGGAAGGTGATGTTCAGTCCGCCGGCGACGGGGATCTGGCTGCCGGTGAGCCGCTCGACGCCGCCCGCGGCGTAGTCGAGCAGGTCGCGGACGTTGCCCGCCTCCCAGCGGGCGTTGCCGATGGGGTGGCCGGCCTCCCGGACCTCCAGCAGCGCCAGCTCCTCGATGTGCTGGTCGACGACGGAGGCGAAGCGGCGCAGCTGCCGGGCCCGGTCGCCGGGGGCGAGCGCCGCCCACGCGCGCTGGGCGGCGCCCGCCCGGGTGACGGCGGCGTCGACGTCCTGGGGGGTGCTGGCCGAAACGGTGGCGATGACCTCTTCGGTCGCCGGGTTGATGATCTCGTGCAACGTGGTGGTCCTTACATCCGCTCGAAGGAGCGGAACCGCTCCCAGTCCGTGACGGCCGCGTCGTAGGCCTCCTGCTCGACGCGCGCCATGTGCAGGTAGTGCTCGACCACCTCGTCACCGAAGGCGGCGCGCGCTATGGGGCTGTTCCCCCACAGTTCGGCGGCCTCGCGCAGCGTCGTCGGCACATGGGCGGCGTCGCCGGTGTAGGCGTTACCGGTACAGGCCTCGGGCAGCTCCAGCTCGTTCTCGACGCCGTACAGTCCGGCGGCGACCATGCCGGCGACGGCGAGGTAGGGGTTCACGTCACCGCCGGGCAGCCGGTTCTCGAAGCGGTGCGAGGGGCCGTGGCCGACGACGCGCAGGGCGCAGGTGCGGTTGTCCGGGCCCCAGGCGACGGCGGTGGGCGCGAAGGAGCCCGGGCGGAAGCGCTTGTAGGAGTTGATGTTCGGCGCGTACAGCAGGGTGAAGTCGCGCAGGGCGGCGAGCTGTCCGGCGAGGAAGTGCCGCATCGTCTTCGACATGCCGTAGGGGCCGTCGTCGTCGGCGAGCACGAACGCCCCGGTCTCGTCGCGCAGCGAGAGGTGGATGTGGCAGGAGTTGCCCTCGCGCTCGTCGTACTTGGCCATGAAGGTGAGCGCCATGCCCTCCTGGGCGGCGATCTCCTTGGCCCCGGTCTTGTAGACGGAGTGCTGGTCGCAGGTGGTCAGGGCGTCGTCGTAGACGAAGACGATCTCGTGCTGGCCGAGATTGCACTCGCCCTTCGCGGACTCCACCGTCATGCCGGCCGCGCCCATCTCGTTGCGGATGCGGCGCAGCAGCGGCTCGACGCGGCCGGTGCCGAGGACGGAGTAGTCGGCGTTGTACTGGTTGGCGGGGGTCATACCGCGGTAGCCGCGGCCCCACGCCTCCTCGTAGGTGTCCTTGAAGACGATGAACTCCAGCTCGGTGCCCGCGTAGGCGCTCCAGCCGCGTTCGGCGAGCCGGTCGAGCTGGCCGCGCAGGATCTGCCGGGGCGAGGCGAGGACGGGTGAGCCGTCGTGCCAGGCGAGGTCGGCGGTGACGAGCGCGGTGCCGGGGTTCCAGGGGGCGAGGCGCAGGGTGGCGCTGTCGGCGTGCATGGCGAAGTCGCCGTAGCCGCGCTCCCAGGACGACATGGTGTAGCCGGCGACGGTGTTGAGGTCGACGTCCACGGCGAGGAGGTAGTTGCACCCCTCGGTGCCGTGCTCGAGGACCTGGTCGAGGAAGTACCGGGCCGCGAACCGCTTGCCCTGGAGCCTTCCTTGCATATCGGTGAAGGCGAGGACGACAGTGTCGATCTCCCCGCGGTCGACGAGCATGCGCAGCTCCTCGACGGCGAGCGGGGGCGTGCGGTCTGCCACAGTGTTGCCTCCTGTCGGTGCGACCGGAGGTCTTAAGGTAGGCCCGTAGACCATTGATTGGGAAGGGGCTTCATGAACTCGATGGACGCGGCGGGCGGAACCGGTGCGGACCGGCTGGCGCCGGTGCTGCGGCCGGTCCGCGCGGGCAACGGCTTCGAGGAGGCCCTGGAGCAGATACTCCAGATCGTGCGGCTGGGCCTGGTGGCGCACGGCGAACGGCTGCCCGCCGAGCGCGAGTTGGCCGAGCGGCTCCAGATCAGCCGGGTGACCCTGCGCGAGGTGCTGAAGGTACTCCAGGACCAGGGGCTGGTGGAGAGCCGGCGCGGCCGGTACGGCGGCACGTTCGTCCTCGACCGCGCGGCGGCGCCGGCCGCGACCGGCGCGGAGGAGCTGCGGCGGCGGGTGGCGACGGTGGACGTCGAGGACACGCTGCGCTTCCGCGAGGTCCTGGAGGTGGGCGCGGCGGGGCTGTGTGCCGCGCACGGGCTCTCCGAGGAGCAGGCCGCCCGGCTGCGCGGGGCACTGGCCGCCACCCACGACGCGCCGCTCGCCGACTACCGCCGGCTGGACACGATGCTGCATCTGACCCTCGCCGAACTGTCCGGCTCCCCGTCCCTCGCCGCCCAGTACGCCGCGGTCCGGGCATCCGTCAACGACCTGCTCGACTGCATTCCCCTGCTGGTGCGGAACCTGGAGCACTCCCAGGCGCAGCACACCGCGCTCGTCGAGGCGGTCCTGGACGGGGACGCGGACGGGGCGCGCGAGGTGATGCGGGAGCACTGCTGCGGCACGGCGGCCCTTCTGCGGGGATTTCTCGGCTGAGTAACGCGCTGGTAACCAGCGTTTTACGCAAGGGGGTTGCTTTTCCGCCGACGCCACGGCAAAGGTATGGCGCAAAACCTTTACCCCCGAGGCAGGAGCGGCTCATGGCCGATCGCACGGAGTCACCCAGCGCACCGCCGGCCGCCCCGTCCGGGGAGGGCTCCGACTCGCAGGCGTATCTGGACAAACGCACCCTGCGCCGGGGCAGCGCCGGACCCCTGCTGCTCACCGGTCTGGGCGTGGCCTACGTCGTCTCCGGTGACTTCTCCGGCTGGAACTTCGGCCTCGCGCACGGCGGCTTCGGCGGACTCGCCATCGCCGCCGTCCTGATGGGCCTGATGTACACCTGTATGGTCTTCGCGCTCGCCGAGCTGGCGTCCATCCTGCCCACCGCCGGCGGCGGCTACGGCTTCGCCCGCCGCGCGCTCGGCCCCTGGGGCGGCTTCCTCACCGGGACCGCGATCCTCATCGAGTACGTCCTCGCGCCCGCCGCGATCTCCCTCTTCATCGGCGACTACGTCGAGTCGCTGCACCTGTTCGGCCTGACCTCCGGCTGGCCGGTGTACCTGGCCTGCTTCGTCCTCTTCATCGGCATCCATCTGTGGGGCGTCGGCGAGGCCCTGCGCTTCAGCTTCGTGGTCACCGGCATCGCGGTCGCGGCGCTGCTGGTCTTCGCGGTCGGCGCGTTCACCGACTTCGACGCCGCGCGGCTGCACGACATCCCCGTCGACCCGGACGCGTTCGGCGCCTCCTCCTGGCTGCCGTTCGGGCTGCTGGGCATCTGGGCGGCGTTCCCCTTCGGCATGTGGTTCTTCCTGGGGGTCGAGGGCGTGCCGCTGGCCGCCGAGGAGACCAAGGACCCCGCGCGCACCCTGCCCCGCGCCATGGCCACCGCCATGGGCATCCTGCTGCTCCTGGCCCTGCTCACCTTCCTCGCCTCCACGGGCGCGGGCGGCGCCGACGCCATGAAGGACGCGGGCAATCCGCTCGTCGCCGCGCTCCAGGACGACGGGCACCCCACCACGCTGGGCCGCATCGTGAACTACGCGGGGCTCGCCGGGCTCGTGGCCTCCTTCTTCTCCCTCATCTACGCGGGCTCCCGGCAGCTCTTCGCCCTCTCCCGGGCCGGCTACCTCCCCCGCTTCCTCTCCCTCACCAGCCGTCGCAAGGCCCCCTACCTCGGTCTGCTGGTGCCCGGTGCGCTCGGCTTCGCCCTGGCCGCGGCGAGCGGGGACGGGGCGCGCATGCTCAATGTCGCCGTCTTCGGCGCCACCATCTCCTACGCCCTGATGTCGCTCTCCCACATCGTGCTCCGCCGCCGCGAGCCCGGCCTCGCCCGCCCGTACCGCACCCCCGGCGGCGTCGTCACCTCGACGATCGCCTTCCTGCTGGCCTGTTCGGCGCTGGTGGCCACCTTCCTGGTGGACGTCACCGCGGCGGTCATCGCCCTCGGCGTGTACGTCGTGGCCGCGGGCTACTTCGCCTTCTACAGCCGGCACCGGCTGGTGGCGAGCGCCCCCGAGGAGGAATTCGCCGCACTGGCCGCGGCCGAGGCAGAGTTGGCACGCGAATGATCACAGCACCGCGGACGGACGCGGGCGGGGAGTGGAGAGGAAGACCGTTGGACAGCCAGCCGCTGATCGGTGTCACCACGTATCTCACACAGGCCCGTTGGGGGGTGGCCTGGGACCTGCCGACCGCGCTGCTGCCGGCCGCCTACCCCAGTTACGTCCAGCGGGCCGGCGGCCTGGCCGTCATGCTGCCGCCCGACGACCCGGCCACCGCCGCCGCGGTCGTCCGGCGCCTCGACGGTCTGGTCCTCGCCGGCGGCGAGGACCTGGACCCGGCGCTGTACGGCGAGGAGCCGCACCCCCGCGCGGGTGCCCCCGTGCCCGAGCGGGACCGCTGGGAGCTGGCGCTGCTGGCCGCCGCGCTGGAGCAGGACGTACCGGTGCTCGGCATCTGCCGCGGCATGCAGCTGATGAACGTCCACGCGGGCGGCACGCTCGTCCAGCACCTGCCGGACGAGGTGGGACACGAGGACCACAATCCGGTGGCGGGTTCCTTCACCGCACACCCGGTCAAGCCGGTGCCGGGCACCTTCACCGGCGGTCTGCTGTCCGAACAGTGCGACGTGGCCACCCACCACCACCAGGCGGTGGACCGCCTCGGCGAGGGCCTCGTCGTGACGGCCCACGCGGAGGACGGCACGGTCGAGGCCCTGGAGTACCCGGGCGGTTCCTTCCGGGTGGGCGTCCAGTGGCACCCGGAGGCCCTGGACGACCTGCGGCTGATCGAGGCCCTGGTGCGCGCCGCGGCGCGGCGGGGCTGAGCTCCTGCCCGGGCCGGGCTCAGCGCGTCAGCCCCAACAGGTCCCGGGCCGGGCCGGTGGGGCGGTGGCCCGTGGGCCAGACGGCGCGCAGGTCGCGGCGGAGGCCGACGCCCGGCACCGGGATCTCCACCAGGCGGCGGGCCGCCAGCTCCTCGCCGACGGCCAGTTCGCTGAGGACCGAGGGGCCCGCGCCGCTGACGACGGCCGCCTTGGCGGCGGTCGTCGAGGCCAGTTCCAGCAACGGCTCGGCCACGCCCCCGTGCGAGGCCAGCGCCGCGTCCAGGACCTGCCGGGTGCCCGAGCCGCGCTCGCGGAGGATCAGCGGGGTCGCCGACAGCTCCGCCGCGTCCAGCGGGGCACGGCGGCGGGCCCAGGGGTGGCCGGGCGCGGTGACGACCACGAGCCGGTCGTGGCCGATGACCGCGCCGTCCAGGCCGGGCGGCACGGCCAGGCCCTCGACGAAGCCGAGATCGGCCTCCGCGGCCAGCAGCCGCTCGGCGACGGCCGAGGAGTTCCCGGCGAACAGCGAGACCGCCGTGCCGGGCCGCCTCGTCCGCAGGGCGATCAGCCAGCCCGGCAGCAGATACTCCGCGATGGTCATGCTCGCCGCCACCCGCAGCCGCGAGTCCCGCCGGCCCCGCAGCGCCTGCGCCCCGGCGTCGAAGGCCTCGGCCGCCTCCACGATCCGCCGGGCCCAGTCGGTGACGAGCACCCCGGCGTCGGTCAGCCGTGAGCCGCGGGGGGACCGCTCGACGAGCGCGACGCCGAGCATCCGCTCCATGGTCCGCACCCGGCTGCTGGCGGCCGGCTGGGTGATGCCCAGCTCCCGCGCCGCGCGCCCGAGGCTGCCCAGCCGCGCCACGGCGAGCAGCAGCTCCAGCGCCCCGAGGTCCGGCACCCGGTGCGCGAGCACCCCGCCGGGCGTGGTGGGCCCCGACGACGGTCCGCTGCCCGCACCCGCTTCGCTCATAAAGCCACTTTATGCCCTCATAGGTCCGTGGTCCCTGGTGGCCGCCCCGCCCGGGCCGCACCGTTGAACCATGACCACGCTCACGCCCCCGCGTCCCAGTCCCCTCCTGCGCCCCCTGGCCCGCCCAGGGGTCCGGCACCTCGGGCCGAACTGGTACGCCGCCGTGATGGGCACCGCGATCGTGGCCGCGTCCGGGGCGGCGCTGCCCGTGCGGGTGCCCGGTCTGCGCGGGGCGCTGGAGGTGGTGTGGGCCCTGGCCGCGCTGGCACTGATCGTGCTCCTCGTCGCGCGGGCCGTGCACTGGCGGCGCCACGCCGACCAGGCCAGGCGGCACCTGGCCGACCCGGCCGTCGCCCCGTTCTACGGGTGCCTGGCGATGGCGCTCCTCGCCGTCGGCGGTGCCACGCTCTCGGTGGGGGCGGACGTCATCGGCGAACCCGCCGCGGTGGCCGTCGACGCCGTGCTCTGGGTGGGCGGCACGCTGATCGGACTGGCCGCGGCGGCGGGCATTCCGTATCTGATGGTGACCCGGCACTCGATAGCGCCGGGCACCGCCTCCCCCGTGTGGCTGCTCCCGGTCGTCGCACCCATGGTGTCCGCCGCGCTCGGCCCGGCCCTGGTGCCGCGGCTGCCCGCCGGGCAGTGGCGGGAGGCGATGCTGCTGGGCTGTTACGCGCTGTTCGGCATGAGCCTGCTGGCGGTCCTGCTGATGCTGCCGGCCGTCCTTGGCCGGCTCGTGCACCACGGCCCGCTGCCGCTGGCCCTGACGCCGACGCTCTTCCTCGTGCTCGGCCCGCTGGGCCAGTCGACGACCGCCCTGGGCAATCTCGCCGACGTGGCCCCCGACGCCGTCGCCGCGCCCCACGCGCAGGCGGCGGCCTCCTTCGCGGTGCTCTACGGCGTCCCGGTGACGGGCTTCGCGCTGCTGTGGCTCGCGCTCGCCACGGCTATGACAGTGCGGGCCTTCCGGGGCGGGATGCGTTTCGCCATGACCTGGTGGGGCTTCACCTTCCCCGTCGGCACCTGCGTGACGGGCGCCGCGGGACTCGCCCGCCACACCGGGCTGACCGCGTTCACCGGCCTGGCCGTCGGGCTCTACGCCCTGCTCGTCGTGGCGTGGGCCGTCGCGGCGGCGGGCACGCTGCGCGGGCTGGTCAGCGGCCGGCTGCTGCGAGCGCCGCTCCCAGCACCTGCGGTGCCTGGGTCAACGACGGTCCGTACCACGTGAGATGACGGCCGCTGACCAGCGCCGACGGCAGCCCGGGGAACGCCTCGGGGCCGTCGTCGGCGCTGAAGCGGTACGGCTCGTCGGGCAGCACGACGAGGTCGGCCCCGCAGGCGTTCAGCTCCTCCAGCGGGATCCGTGGATAGCGCTCGCCGTGCCCGGCGTGGATATTGACGACACCGAGCCGGGCGAGCACGTCGCCCGCGAAGGTGTCCCGGCCGAGGACCATCCACGGCCGTCGCCACACCGGCACCACCGCCCGGCGGGGCGGGCCCGGGGCGGTCACGTCCCGCCACGCGTCCTCCGCGTCGCCCAGCCAGCCGGGCCGGGCCAGCCCGCAGCCGCGCACCAGGACCCGCTCCAGCTCCCTGAACGCCTGGGGAAGCGAACGCACTTCGGTGACCAGCACCTCCAGCCCGGCGGCGCGCAGCGCGCCGAGGTCGGGGGCGCGGTTCTCCTCCTCGTTGGCGATGACGAGGTCGGGCGCGAGGGCGGCGATCCGGCCCAGGTCGGGGTTCTTGGTGCCCCCGATCCGTACGACGTCGAGCCCGGCGGGGTGCTCGCACCAGTCGGTGGCCCCGACGAGCAGCTCGGGCGCACCGGCGGCCACGGCCTCGGTGAGGGAGGGGACGAGGGAGACGACGCGCCGTACGGCGCTGCGACCGGCCATCCGTCCACCGTACGTCCGTACGAGCCTCTTTGGGGCTCTGTCCTCGAACGCCGGACGGGCTGCTGTGCTCTGTCCTCAAACGCCGGACGGGCTGCATGTGCAGCCCGTCCGGCGTTCGAGGACGCGCCCGCAGGGCGCCCGCCGTCGCGACCGCTTACGACGCCGCGCCCACCGGTGCGAGCTTGTCGACCGTGCCGGGGTTCTTGTCCATCCAGCGGCGGGCGGACTCCTTCTCCTTGCCCTTGCCACCGTTCTGGATCTCGACCTCCAGCGAGGCGAGGTCCTTCTCGGACATCTTGAACTTCTTCAGCCACTGGGTGACGTCAGGGAAGTCCGAGCCGAAGTCCTTCTTGGCGACGGCGTGGATCTCCTCGCCCTTGCCCCAGGCACCCTTGGGGTCCTTGAGCTTCTTCAGCTTGTACTTCCCGTACGCCCAGTGCGGGGACCACAGGGTGGTGACGATCGGTTCCTGCTTCTTGTACGCCCGGTCCAGCCCGGCGAGCATCGAGGAGGTGGAGGACGAGAGCACCTTGTACTCACCGCTCAGGCCGTACTCCCCCATCACCTTGTCGTTCAGCGTGCCCATCATCCCGGCGCTGGACTCGATGCCGACGATCTTCCCGCCGAACTGTCCGCCCTTGCCCTTCAGGTCCTCCAGCGAGTCGACGTCCTTGACGTACTCGGGCACGGCCAGCTCCAGCGACGTCGGGCCGTACCAGGCGCCGAGGTCGGTGAGCTTGTCGCGGTAGCGGTCCATGTACTGCTTGTGGGTCGTGGGCAGCCAGGAGTCGAACTGCACGTCCATCTGGCCCTGGGCGAGGGCGGTGTACAGCGGGCCGGGGTCGAGCTGCTGGACGGTCGGCTTGTAACCCCGGTCCTCCAGGATGTTCTGCCAGAGGTAGGTGGAGGCGACGGCCTCGTCCCAGGGGAAGTAGCCCAGCTTGATCTGCTTGCCCCGGCCGACGTTCGGACCGCTCGCGGTGGTCTCCCGGTCGTCGCCGTGGGTGAGGTTCATGCCGCCGGCGACGAGCGCGAGGACCACGATGCCGACGGTGGCGACCGCCGTGCCGGGCCGGTAGCGCAGGAAGGCCAGGCCCCGCGCCGACGCGGCGGCCTTGGCGGCGGCCCGGCGGCCGATCGGGGAGACCCGCTGGCCCAGGGCGCCGGTCATCCGGTCCAGGTACATGGCGAGGACGACGACGGCGAGGCCGCTCTCGACACCGCCACCGATCTGGACCTGGGTGACGGCCGCGTACACGGACTCACCGAGGCCGCCCGCGCCCGCCATGCCGGCGATGACGACCATGGACAGCGCCAGCATGATGACCTGGTTGACGCCCGCCATGATCGTGGGCAGGGCGAGGGGCAGCTGCACCCGGGTGAGGGTGTCGCGCGGGGTGGTGCCGAAGGCCCGGGCGGCCTCGACGAGTTCGCCGTCGACCTGCCGGATGCCCAGTTCGGTCATCCGGACGCCGGGCGGCATCGAGAAGACGATCGTCGCGATCAGACCCGGGATGGGCCCGATGGAGAAGAACATCACGCCGGGGATCAGATAGACGAAGGCGGGCATCGTCTGCATGACGTCCAGCACCGGCCGCAGCACACCGCTCACGGTGCGGCTGCGCGCCGCCCAGATGCCCAGCGGCACGGCGGCCAGCAGGGTGATGACGCTGGCGACGAGCACCAGCGACAGCGTCGCCATCGCCTCGTCCCACAGGCCGAAGGAGTCGATGAGCGCCATACCGGCGAAGGTGCACACACCGGCGAGCAGTCCGCGCAGCCAGCAGGCGACGACGGCCAGGATGCCGGCCATGAGCAGCGCGTGGGGCGCGCCGAGCACGGCCTCGACACCGTCGTACATCCCGGTCAGGACGGTGTTGATGAAGTCGAACAGCCAGCCCAGGTGGTTCTGGAGCCAGTCGACGGCGTTCTCGACGCCGTCACCGAGGTTGATCCTAGGCACGGGCGGTCACCTCCTGCTCGGACTCCTTCGCAAGGGGCGCTTCGGGGCCTCGCGGCTGGTCGCCGAGCGCGGCCAGCATCCGGTCGCGGGTGACGACCCCGGTCAGCGTGCCGTCGGCGTCGGTGACGGCGACCACGTCGCCGCTGTGCGAGAAGGGGGTGAACAGCTCGGCGACGGGGGTGTCGGCGTCCACCGTGGCGGGCGCGGCGTCGAGGACGTCCTGCGCGCTACGGGTGGTGCCGTCGGCCGCCAGGGCACTGCCCGGCTCGTCCATGATCGATCCGGCGGTGAGGACCCGGGAGCGGTCCACGTCCTGGATGAAGGAGGCGACGTAGTCGTTGGCGGGCCGCACGAGGATGTCCTCGGCGGTGCCGTTCTGCACGATCCGGCCGTCGCGCATGACCGCGATCCGGTCACCGAGGCGCATGGCCTCGTTGAGGTCGTGGGTGATGAAGACGATGGTCTTCTTCAGCCGCGTCTGCAGCTCCAGCAGCTGGTCCTGCATGTCGCGGCGGATCAGCGGGTCGAGCGCGCTGAAGGACTCGTCCATCAGCAGCAGGTCGGCGTCGGTGGCGAGCGCGCGGGCGAGGCCCACGCGCTGCTGCATGCCGCCGGACAGCTCGTCGGGCCAGGAGGTCTCCCAGCCCTTGAGACCGGTGAGCTCCAGGGCCTCGGTGGCGCGCTTCTCGCGCTCCGCGCGGGGCACGCCCTGCACCTCCAGGCCGTACGCGGCGTTCTCCAGCACGCTGCGGTGCGGGAAGAGGGCGAAGTGCTGGAAGACCATGCTGATCTTCCGGGAGCGGACCGAGCGCAGCTCGGCGGGGGGCAGCGCGGTCAGGTCCTGACCGTCGAAGAGCACGCGCCCGGCGGTCGGTTCCAGCAGTCCGTTCAGCATGCGCAGCAGCGTGGACTTGCCGGATCCGGAAAGGCCCATGACCACGAAGATCTGACCCGCCTCGACGTCGAACGAGGCGTCGATGACCGCCGCGGTGGTGCCGTCGGCGCGCAGCTCGTCGCGGTCGGTGCCGCTTTCGAGCCGCTTCACGGCGGCTTCGGGTCGTCTGCCGAACACCTTGTACAAGTGCTCGACGTGCAGCCTGGACACATACACCTCTCGGGTCGAACTCATGACGGTCCGCCGCCCCCGGTGGGGCGTCCCCGGTGACGGGTGACGGGCCGTGGAGCGGTGCGGCATCGGTCCGCGCGCCGGGCAACGTGTGGGACACGTGTGACCGGGGTTCGCTCCGATGCCGCGCCTGCCCCAGGGCATTCATCGCAAACCGAACAGTGATCGGCCTCACATCCCGGGCCCGGCCTAGGCGGGCGGGCGGTGGGCCTGCGACCGGCTGTCACAGGCGTGCGGCATCATCGACCCCGTGACGCGACGCCTGATGCTCCTCGACACCGCCTCCTTGTACTTCCGCGCCTATTTCGGGGTGCCGGACTCGGTCCGCGCCCCCGACGGCACCCCGGTGAACGCGGTGCGCGGCCTGCTGGACTTCATCGCCCGGCTCGTCCAGGACCACCACCCCGACGACCTCGTGGCCTGCATGGACTTCGACTGGCGGCCCGAGTGGCGGGTCGAGCTGATCCCGTCGTACAAGGCGCACCGGGTCGCGGAGGAGCTCACCGGCGCGCCGGACGAGGAGGAGATCCCCGACACCCTCTCCCCCCAGGTGCCGGTCATCGACAGCGTGCTCGACGCGCTCGGCATCGCCCGCGTGGGCGCGCTCGGCTTCGAGGCCGACGACGTGATCGGCACGCTCGCCGGGCGGGCGACGGGCCCGGTGGACATCGTCACCGGCGACCGCGACCTCTATCAGCTCGTCGACGACCGGCGGGGGGTGCGGGTGCTGTATCCGCTCAAGGGCGTCGGCACGCTCCAGGTCGTCGACGAGGCGCTGCTGCGGGAGAAGTACGGGGTGGACGGCCCCGGCTACGCCGACCTGGCGCTGCTGCGCGGCGACCCCAGCGACGGACTGCCGGGCGTGCCGGGGATCGGTGAGAAGACGGCCGCGAAGCTGCTGGCCGCCCATGGCGACCTGGCCGGGATCATGGCGGCGGTGGACGACCCGGCGAGCAGGCTCACCCCGACCCAGCGCAAGCGGCTGGACGAGGCCCGCCCCTATCTGGCGGTCGCGCCGAAGGTGGTGCGCGTCGCCTCCGAGGTGTCGCTGGCGTCCTTCGACCCCAGGCTGCCGTCCGTCCCGCGCGACCCGGAGGCGCTGCTCGCCCTCGCGGAGCGGTGGGGTCTGGGCGGGTCCCTGCAGCGGCTGGTCACCGTTCTCGCCCGCTGAGCACCCATTCTCACCGGTTTCCACCGGAGGAGCTGTTAGGTTAGGTGTACCTTACTTAGCAGTGTTCAGGGGAGAAGCCATGGCAGACCGTCCCGTTCGCAAGAAGCCGATGCTCCACCGCGCGCGTGTGATCCACACCGAGCGGCTGACCCCCCACATGGTGCGCGTGGTCCTCGGCGGCGACGGGCTGGCGGAGTTCACCGCCGGCGAGCACACCGACCACTACGTCAAGCTGCTCTTCCCCGTCCCGGGCGTCAGCTACCCCGAGCCGTTCGACATGGAGGTCATCCGCCGCGACCTCCCCCGCGAGCAGTGGCCCAGCACCCGCACCTACACCGTGCGCTCCTGGGACCCGGCCACGCGCGAGCTGGCGGTGGACTTCGTGGTCCACGGCGACGAGGGCCTGGCCGGCCCGTGGGCCGCGGGCGTCCAGCCGGGCGCGGAGATCTATTTCCTCGGCCCCGGCGGCGCCTACTCCCCCGACCCGGCCGCCGACTGGCATCTGCTGGCCGGTGACGAGAGCGCGCTGCCCGCGATCGCCGCCGCCCTGGAGCGGATGCCCGCGGGCGCCCGCGTCACCGCGTTCGTCGAGGTCGCGGACGCGGCCGAGGAGCAGAAGCTGACCCTGCCCGACGGCGTCGAGATCACCTGGCTGCACCGCGGCGCGGCGCCCGTCGGCGACGCCCTCGTCGCGGCCGTGCGCGCGCTCGCCTTCCCGCCCGGCGATGTGCAGGCCTTCGTGCACGGCGAGGCGGGCTTCGTGAAGGAGCTGCGTCGCCATCTGCGCATGGAGCGCGAGGTGCCGCGCGAGCGGCTGTCCATCTCCGGCTACTGGCGTCGCGGTCACGACGAGGACGGCTGGCAGGCCTCGAAGCGCGAGTGGAACCAGCAGGTGGAGGCGGAACAAGAGGCAGGGTCCGCGGCGGGCTCCGCGGCGGGGAAGAGCGGCGCCGCCTCCTCCGGCTCCTGAGCTGGGAGCGGGCCGGGGCCACGGATATCCTCGGCCCATGAAGCGTGTCCGGATAGTCCTCACGAGCGTCGCCGCCGCGGCCCTCGTCCTCACCTCCGCCGCGGGCGCCTCGGCGGAGGACCCCTACTGGACCGTCTCGACCAGCGATCCCACCCAGCGCGGCCGTGAGGCCGAGTTCGTCGTGACGATCGAAGAGGCCACGCTCGACGACGACAACGGCTACGTGACCCTTGAATCACCCGCTTTCGTCGAACCGGTCAAGATCAAGGCGGAGGAGTTCCGCGAGGGCAAGGACGGCACGCCCCACGCTTCGGGGCGGGGCATGGTCCTCTGTGACATCAAGCCCGGCACCTATCCGGTGGAGCTGAAGGACCACGGCCAGGGCGAGGCCGTGGACACCGTCGATCTGACCGTGGTGGCCGAAATGGACCCCGGCAACCGCGAGTTCTGCGCCGGCCCGAAGGACTACGACGAGGTCAAGGACAAGACCAGCGAGTCGGCCCTGGGCCCGGAGGACGACGAGGGCGACGAGGACGGCGAGGACGACGACGAGGCCGGCTTCGGCGTCGGCACGGTGGCCGCCGTGGGCGTCGGCGCCGCCGTGCTGGCCGCCGCCGGTACCTACGCCCTGGCCCGGCGCCGGCGCGGCCCGGCCCCCGGCGGGAGCGGCCCCGGCACCTCCGCGTAAGGGCCGCGGCCGGCCCCGGCGGTGCGGCCGGTCATGGCCCGACGGCGCCCTTCCGGCATGCGGCATGATGACCGGATCATCGACGGAAGGGGCGTCAGCGGGATGGATCGCAGCAGCAGGGCCATCGGGGCGGTCGTCGGTTCGGCGGTCGGGGACGCGCTCGGCGCACCCTTCGAGTTCGGGCCGCCCGGCGCGTACACCGCCCGTTTCCCCGACGGCCGCGGGCAGATGTGCGGGGGCGGCGGCTGGGATCCCGGTGAGGCCACCGACGACACGCAGATGGCCGTCCTCGTCGGCGAGTCCCTCGTCGAGCGGAACGGGCTGGACCTGCCCGACATCTTCGGGCGTTTCCAGCGGTGGGCGGCGGGCTCCCCCAAGGACATCGGGCTGCAGACCCAGGACGTCCTCACCAACGGCCGGCCCTGGGACCGGGCCGCGGCCGAGCACTTCCGGATCAATGTGCGCGCCGCCGGCAACGGCTCCCTGATGCGTGCCACCACCTCGGCCGTCCACTTCGCGGGCGCCGGGCGCGAGGCGACTATGGAAGCGGCGCGTCGCATCTCGGCCCTCACCCACGGCGACCCCGCCACCGGGGAGGGCACCGCCGTCTTCCACGACCTGGTGCGCGTCGCGCTCGACGGCGACGACCCGTCGGCCGCCGTGCCGGACGCCCTCGCCGCCGTCCACCCCGACCACCGCGCCCGCTGGGCGACGGTCCTGGCCCCCGACTGGCACCCCTCGGACGCCACGGAGGTCAACGGCGCGGTCTGGCCCTGCCTCGGCTCGGCACTGTGGGCGGTGCGGACGACCGGTTCGTTCGAGGACGCCCTACGCGCGGCCATCGACCTCGGCGGCGACACGGACACCGTCGCGGCGGTCACGGGCGGCCTGGCCGGTGCGGTGTACGGGTACGAGGCGATCCCCGAACGCTGGACAGCGGCCCTGCATCTGCCGCTGCCCGGCTACGGCGACCGGGTGCTGCGCCTGCCCGAATTCCTGCGCCTCGCGGAGCGGTTGGCGCAAGGGCTCTGACTCAATCGCCGGGCGGGCTGCTTTCAGCCCGTCCGGCGATTGAGGACAAGGCACAGCAGCCCGTCCGGCGATTGAGGACGCGCCCGCAGGGCGCCCGCCGCCGCAGGCGGCAAACACGGCCGGCCCCCCGAAACCCGCCGGACAAGCAATGTCAGCCCACAGACGAGTACGCGACGACCCCGCGCAGCAGACCATCGACCGCCTTGCGGGCGTTGCGCGCGACCGGGCTGCCCTGGGGGGCCGCCGCGGCGATCTGTCCGAGGACGTCGATCAGCTGCTTGGTCCAGCGCACGAAGTCGCCCGCGGGCATCTCGATCTCGCGGAGCACCTCGTCCAGCCCGTGCCCCGACGCCCAGCGGTACGCGGGCCACGCGAAGCCGAGATCGGGCTCGCGCTGGCCGACGCCCTCCGCCTGGTTGATCCGGTGCTCCTCCTCCAGGGCGTCCAGCCGGCCCCAGATCCGGACCATCTCGCCGAGGGCGTCCTTCGCCGCGCCCGTGGGCAGCTTCGGCGCCACCGCGTCGTCGGCCGCGCGGGCCTCGTACACCAGGGCCGAGGCGCAGGCCGCCAGCTCGGCCGGCCCCAGACCGTCCCACACGCCGTCGCGCAGGCACTCGGAGGCCAGCAGGTCCAGCTCGCCGTAGAGCCGCGCCAGCCGGCGGCCGTCGTCGGTCACCTCGTCGGCCCGCAGATAGCCGAGGTCGGTCAGCAGCGCGCAGATGCGGTCGAAGGTGCGGGCGATGGTGTTCGTCCGGCCCTGGATGCGCCGCTCCAGCTGACGGGTGTCACGCTGCAGGCGGTGATAGCGCTCGGCCCAGCGGGCGTGGTCCTCCCGTTCGTTGCACCCGTGGCAGGGGTGCGCGCGCAGGGCCGTGCGCAGCCGGGTGATCTCGGTGTCGTCCGCGGCGGCGGAACGCTGCTTGCGGTGCCGGTCGGGCTCGATGTGCCCGGCCTTCGTGCGCAGCGCGGAGGCCAGGTCGCGGCGGGACTGCGGGCTGCGCGGATTGAAGGACTTGGGCACCCGCATCCGCTCCAGCGCCTCGACCGGCACCGGGAAGTCGATCGCGGCGAGCCGCTTGACCTGCCGCTCGGCGGTGAGGACGAGCGGGCGCGGCCCGTCGTGCGGGTCGTAGCCGCGGCGGGGGTCGGTGCGCCCGGCGGGCAGACCGGGATCCAGCACCAGGGCCAGCCCCGCGAACTTTCCGGTGGGGACGTGGATGACGTCGCCGGGCTTGAGCTTCTCCAGCGCGGCCGCGGCGGCGGCCCGGCGCTGGTTGGCGCCCTGCTTGGCCAGCTCGGTCTCGCGGTCCTTCAGCTCACGGCGCAGCCGCGCGTACTCCTCGAAGTCGCCCAGGTGGCACTCGATGGCCTCGCGGTACCCCGCCAGGCCCTCCTCGTTCTTCTGCACCTGCCGGGAGATCCCGACGACCGACTTGTCGGCCTGGAACTGGGCGAAGGAGGTCTCCAGCAGCTCCCGCGAGCGGTGCCGGCCGAACTGCGAGACGAGGTTGACCGCCATGTTGTACGACGGCTTGAAGCTGGAGCGCAGGGGGTACGTGCGCGTACCGGCGAGGCCCGCGAGCGCGTCGGGGTCCATGGCGCGCTGCCAGAGCACGACCGCGTGACCCTCGATGTCGATGCCGCGCCGCCCGGCGCGGCCGGTCAGCTGGGTGTACTCGCCGGGGGTGATGTCGGCGTGCTGCTCGCCGTTCCACTTGACGAGCTTTTCCAGCACGACGGTGCGGGCGGGCATATTGATGCCGAGGGCGAGGGTCTCGGTGGCGAAGACGGCCTTGACCAGGCCCTTGACGAAGAGCTCCTCGACGACCTCCTTGAAGGTCGGCAGCATGCCGGCGTGGTGCGCGGCGATGCCCCGCTCCAGGCCCTCCAGCCACTCGAAGTACCCCAGGACGTGCAGGTCCTCGTCGGGGATGGCGGCGGTGCGCTCCTCGACGATCTCCCGGACCCTGGCCCGGGCCGCGTCGTCGTTGAGCCGCAGGCCCGCGTACAGGCACTGCTGCACGGCCGCCTCGCAGCCCGCGCGGCTGAAGATGAAGGTGATGGCGGGCAGCAGGCCCTCGGAGTCGAGCCGCTCGATGACCTCGGGGCGGCCGGGTGTCCAGATCCGGCTGCGCTGACGGCGCTCCCGCTCGCGGTCGGCCTCGCGCACCATCTTGCCGCGGCGGCGCTCGCGCGGGTTGTAGGTGCGGCTGTTCTCCATGCGGGCCATGCGCAGCAGGTCGGGGTTGACCTCGCGCCGGGCGGCACCGCGGCCGCCGTGGTCGGTCTCCTCCTCGAAGAGGTCGTACATCCGCCGGCCGGCCAGCACGTGCTGCCAGAGGGGGACGGGCCGCTCCTCGGAGACGATCACCTCGGTGTCGCCGCGCACCGTGTCCAGCCAGTCGCCGAACTCCTCGGCGTTGGAGACGGTGGCCGACAGGGAGACCAGGGTCACCGAATCGGGGAGGTGGATGATGACCTCTTCCCAGACGGCGCCGCGGAAGCGGTCGGAGAGGTAGTGCACCTCGTCCATGACCACGTGACCGAGGCCGGCCAGCGCCTGGGAGCCCGCGTAGAGCATGTTGCGCAGCACTTCGGTGGTCATGACGAGCACCGGGGCGTCGGCGTTGACGCTGTTGTCGCCGGTGAGCAGGCCGACCTTGTCTGCGCCGTAGCGCCTGACGAGGTCGCTGTACTTCTGGTTCGACAGCGCCTTGATGGGCGTGGTGTAGAAGCATTTGCGGCCCTGGGACAGGGCCAGGTGGACGGCGAATTCGCCCACGATGGTCTTGCCGGAGCCGGTCGGCGCCGCGACCAGCACTCCCTTCCCGGCTTCCAGGGCCCGGCAGGCCTCTATCTGGAAGGGGTCCAGCTCGAAGTCGTACATCTCGCGGAAGGGAGCGAGCGCGGTGGCCTGCTCCGCGGCGCGCACCCGGGACAGGGCGTAGCGCTCAGCAGGGGACATGGTGTCGTCGGTCATCTTGTGTACGAGCCTACCGGGGACCCCTGACAGCGCACCCGATCTTTATTGAGCTCCCAGCAGCCGCACCGCCCCGGGCACCGTCACGGCGGTGAGCGGCAGCACACCGAGCGGCTCGCCGTCGGCGTATCCGGTGATGCCGGCCCCTGCGGCGGGGCCCGCCCGGAGGGGGCCGTCGGTGGCGGCCTCCAGCGTCACCCTCGCCGCCCGGTGGACGGTCACCCGGGGATGGTCGAGGTGGGTGCCCTTGTACACCTTGGGGAAGACCTTGAGCAGGGTCGAGCGGCTGCAGGGGCCGACGACGGTGATGTCGAAGAGCCCGTCGTCCATGCGCGCGTCCCCGCAGATGCGCATGCCGCCGCCGTACGAATCGCCGTTGCCGATCGCGATCAAGGTCGCCGCCACCTGCTGCCACGGCCCGTCGTCGAGGCGGATCCGGTACGGCAGGGGTCTCAGCGCCGCCAGCTCGGCCAGTACGGCCACGTCGTACCGCAGCCGCCCGATGGGCAGGCGCATGCGGTTGCCCCGGTCGTTGACCCGGGAGTCGAAGCCGGAGGCGAGCACGGTGCCGAACCAGGTGCCGGCCTCCATGGGGTCGCCCGGGCCGGTGCCGTCGCCGCGGGTCACCCGGCCGAGGTCGACGGGCCGCCCGCCGTCCCCCTTGAGGGCGGCCGCTATGCGCCGGGCCGCGGCCTCGGGGTCGCGGACGGGCAGGCCGCTCGCGCGGGCGAAGTCGTTGCCGGTGCCGACGGCCACCACCCCGAGGGGGGTCGTGGTCCCGGCGACGGCCTGGAGGGCGAGCGAGACCACGCCGTCCCCGCCGACGGCTATCAGCGCGTCCGTACCGGCCGCGACGGCCTGCCGTGCCCGTCGCAGGGCGTCGCGCGCGTCCTCGCCCAGGACCGTACGGACACCGAAGCCCGCGTCACGGAGCACCCGGGCGGCGGGCCGGGTGGCGCGGGCGCCCCGGCCGCGGCCCGCCGTGGGGTTGACGAAGAGCGTGATGTCGCTGGTCACGCCGGGACACTACCGGCTCGTCGACGGCCCGCCCCACGCCTGGCCGAGACCTTGCGGCCGCCGGGTACACGGACGCCGCGGGGCGGTCGCCGTCCTGGCGACCGCCCCGCGGCGTCGGTGTCCGTCAGCCGTCCGTGCCCGATCAGGTCACGTCGTCGTAGCCGCCCCGGCGGGTGGGCCGCTCGCCGCCCGCGTCACCGCTCGCACCGGCCTGCCCCGGGAGGGCCGGCATCGGCTCGGAGTCGCCGAGGGGCAGCGGGGTGAGGTCCAGCGGGGACGCCTCGTCGTCGTCGAGCAGGGCGTCGGGGTTGTTCCTGGCACGCCGCTTGTCGTTGAGGAGGGAGAACCCGACGGCGAAGAAGTACAGGATGATGATCGGAACGGCGAGGATGCACATGCCGAACGGGTCGGTGCTGGGCGTGGCGATCGCGCCGAAGACGAAGATGCCCATCACGACGCCGCGCCACCACGTGGCCATGGTCTTGCCCGTGACCATGCCCACCATGTTCATCATGACGAGTATCAGGGGCAGCTCGAAGGCCAGGCCGAAGACCAGGATCATCCGGACCGTGAAGTCGAGGATGTCGTTCAGGCTGAGGGTGTTGGCCGCGGTCTCCGGGGTGATGCTGAGCAGCACCCGCATGCTCATGGGCATGATCAGGTAGGCGAGGTAGGCGCCCGCGACGAAGAGGGGAGCGGCCGTCGCCACGAAGGCGACCGTGTACTTCTTCTCGTTCTTGTGCAGACCGGGGGCGAGGAACGCCCACAGCTGGTAGAGCCAGACCGGGGAGGAGATCGTGACGCCCGCGAGCAGGCACACCTTCACCACCGTCCCGAACGGCGCTCCCAAGGAGTTGAACGTCAGGACCGCGCAGTTGCCGCCGTGGCTCTGGGCCAGGTCGCGGTCGGGGCACTTGGGAACGGGGCTGGACAGGAAGTCCATCAGCTGCGTGTTGTAGAACGCGGCGAGGAGCGCCACCACGACAATGGCCAGCACCGCCTTCGCCAGGCGGTTCCGCAGTTCCCGCAGGTGCTCCGCGAGCGGCATCCGCCCCTCGGGGTCCTTCTCCTTCTTGCGGGCAGACTTGAGCAACCCACGTCCCTATCTCGTGCGGCAGGCGGACGCCAAGGACGGCCGGCCCGATCCCTCGGTCAGTGCTGGGTCTGTACGGCTGCTCAGTGCTGCGTGGTGCGGTCGCCCGGCTCGGTCACCGGGCGGGCACCGGCGACATCACCGGGAGCGGCCTTGATCGTACGAGGCGTGGTGGAGGCCGGCGGGTCGGCCGGGGCGGAGGCGTTGTCCTGGCCCTCGGACTTCATGGCCTTGGCCTCGCTCTTGAGGATCCGGGCGGACTTGCCGAGGGAGCGCGCCATGTCCGGAAGCTTCTTCGCACCGAACAGCAGGACGATGACGACGAGAATGAGAATGATCTCGGGGGCGCCGAGCCTTCCGAACATAAGCGATTACCTTCTCACCGAAGCGGCATGGGTGTGGGGCTGGCCGACTGATCGGACATATGTCCACCAGGCGTACGTCAGCGATCGTAACGCGCAGGGGTAAACGCTGGGCAATCCCTGTGCGTACTCCCGTACGTGACCCTGCGCCTCGCCTCAGGGCCATCCGGTCCAGACTACCGCCCGGCCCGAACCCCCAGCAGGGGCCGTGCGAGCCCGGTGACCACCGGTCATCCGTCCTGACGCAGCGTGTGTGCGGTCTGCGCGGCGAGCGGGGTCGCGGCCCGTTCGAGGTCCTCGGCGGCACGGGTGATGCGCTGCGAACTCGTCGCCACCTGCCGGGCCAGCCGGCGCACTTCGACGAACACCCGTGCGGCGAGGACACCCAGCACGGCGATGCCGCAGAAGGCGAGGGCGATGGCGAGCATGGGCCAGAGCATGGGAGGAGCCTATCGGGCGGAAAAGGACCGGCGGAGCGGGAGGGGCACGGCCGGAAGGGGGCGGGAAACGGGCGGGAAAGAGCCGGGAGCTGGCTGGAAGAGGCGGGTCACACCGTCGAGTGCAGCCGCAGGGTCCGCACGCCGCCACCGGTCAGCAGCTCCACGATCCGCTCCCCGGCCGGCTTGCGGACCGCCGAACCGCAGTCCGGACAGGTGAAGGAGTAGAAGGTGGTCCGGTGGCTGGCCCCGATCGCCAGCCGCAGCGCGCCCGCGGCCAGCTCGAAGCGCCCCCGGCAGTCGGGGCAGGCCGCCTTGAAGACGGCGGCGGCCGTGGTCCTCACGTTCATCACGTCCCCTGTCGCTTTCACCTGGCCCCGCCCTCCTACTCTCCGTACGCCGCGAGCGCCTCGCGGGCCGCGTCCCGCGCGCTGTCGGCCAGCGCGAGCGGGGAGACGATCCGCCCGTCCCGGCCGAGCCGCAGCGCCAGCCGGCGCAGCGAGGCCGGGTCGGGGGTGCGCAGCGTGATCCGCAGACCGCCGTCGGGCAGCTCCTCGGCACTGTCGTGGGGGTAGTACTCGGCGACCCAGCGTCCGCCGGGGCCGACCTCGACGACCACCTCGGGGTCCTCGGCCGCGGGCTGCACCAGGCTCTCGGACAGATCGCGCAGCTCGACCGGCGGCGGGTCGGAGGGCTCGTCGAGCAGCCTGATCTCGGCGACCCGGTCGAGCCGGAAGGTGCGGCGGGCCTCTGAAAGCCGGCACCACGCCTCCATATAGGTGTGGCCCACGGCGAACAGCCGGATCGGGTCGACCTCGCGCTCGGTGAGCTCGTCCCGCGCGGGCGAGTAGTAGCGCAGCCACAGCCGGCGGCGCTCGGCGATGGCCCGGTCGACGTCCGCGAAGACCCCGCCCTCGGACTCGAAGGTGACCGAGAGCCGGGAGCTGGCGCCCGCGGCCTCCCCGGCCGCGGCCTCCAGCTTGGCGGTGGCGCGCAGCAGGGCCTGCCGGTCGCTCTCGCGCAGCCCGGGGAGGGTGGCGACGGCACGCGCGGCCACCAGCAGCGCGGTGGCCTCGTCGGCCGCCAGCCGCAGCGGCTCGCCCGTGCTGGTGCCCGACGCGTCGGGGTTGTGCCACCAGATGCGGTCGCCGTCGGTGTCGATGTCCAGCAGATCGCCGCCCCGGAAGCTCGTCCCGCACATCGGCAGCACGTCGAGGTCACCGATCAGCTCGTCCTCGGTGATGCCGAAGGCGCGGGCCACATCGGTGACACGGGCGCCGGGGCGCTCGCGCAGGTAGGTCACCAGCGAAAGCATCCGCCGGGTCTGGTCAATGGCGTTGCCGGCCATAAGAAGTCGGTCCGTGCCCTTCCACTCTGGTCAACTCTGGTCCGAACTGGTCCCGCTCGGGCGGGGCGGGCTCAGCCCTTGGCCACGGCGCGCAGCCGGTCGAGCACATCGGCCCGCAGCTCGGCCGGTTCGAGCACCTTCACATCGGGGCCGAACTCCACCAGCCAGGCGTCCAGCCCGTGCCCGTAAGGAATCTCCAGCTCGTCCCAGCCGTCGCCCAGATCCCGGGTGACGGTGGCACGGGCCCGCAGCGGATAACCGTGACCGGCCCGCACGGTGATCCGGGCCGTACGGGTCGCCGTCTCGCCCGACCAGCTCTCGACCGTCTCGCGGACCGTGACGTGGTCCGGCACCGGCACGGTGAACGGCACGGCCCGCGAACGGACCTTCCCCGTGATGCGGGAGAGCCGGAAGACCCGCTCGGCACCCCGGTCACGGTCCCAGCCGGCCAGATACCAATGGCCGCGCCAGCACTCCAAGGTCCACGGCTCGACGTGCCGCTGCTCGGGGCGGGCGGCATTGGCCTTGTGGTAGTCGAAGACGACGGTCCGGCGGTCACGGGCGGCGAGCATCAGCGGCTCGAAGGCCGCCTCGTGCACGGGGATGCGCGGCTCGAGGGCGCTCTGGCTCTCGTACGCGTCCTCCGCGAGCGGCATGCCGGCCGCGCGCAGCTTCTGCAGCGCGCCACTGGCGGCACCCGCGAGCCGGGCCTGCTGCCAGACCTTCGCGGCCAGGCCCAGGGCGGCGGCCTCCTCGACGTCGAGAGTGATCGGAGGCAGCCGGTTGCTGTCACGGCGGGCGAGATAGCCGATCTCCCCGTCGATGCCCTCGACGGTCTCGATGATCAGGCCCAGCTCGCGCAGATCGTCCTTGTCGCGCTCGAACATCCGGTTGAAGGCGTCCTCGGAGCTGCCCGCCCCGGAGCGCTTGCCCGGTGCCGCGCCGACGGCATCCGCCCCGGCCTCCCCCGGCTGCCCGGCAGGCGCGGCGTTCCCCGGCCCGAAGGCCGCAGCGTTCCCCGGCCCGAAAGCCGCGGCGTTCCCCGGCCCGAAGGCCTCCAAGTACGCCTCGATCGAGCCCCGCAACTCCCGCTTGCTGAGCGGCCGGCGGGTGCCCAACAGGCACAGCGCCAGGTTCATCAGCCGCTCGGCCTTGGCAATCGCCATCGACGCCCTCTCTACTTGTGCTCTCAACCGTTGACCGTACCGCTCGCGCGTCGTACGGCAAAAGCCGAGGGCCCATGCCAGGAGGCATGGGCCCTCGGCCTTCACTTACGACCGTCTCAGACCGCGATCAGGTCACAGACGAAGATCAGCGTCTCGCCCGGGGCGATCCGGTTGCCCGCGCCACGGTCGCCGTAGGCGAGGTGCGCGGGAATGGTCAGCCGGCGGCGGCCGCCGACCTTCATGCCCTGGATGCCCTGGTCCCAGCCGGCGATGACCTGGCCGGCACCCAGCCGGAACTGGAGCGGGGTGCCGTGGTTCCAGCTCGCGTCGAACTCTTCGCCGGTGGAGAAGGCAACGCCCACGTAGTGGACCTTGACCGTGTCGCCGGCCTTGGCGACGGCGCCGTCGCCCTCCCAGATGTCCTTGATCTCAAGGTCGGCCGGCGGCTCGCCGCCCGGGAAGTCGATCTCGGGCTTGTCGATGCTCACGAAGTGCTCCTACGAAAGAATCTTGCAGACAACCGTGCAATTCTGGCAGATCTCCAACCTGGAGACGGTCAGACCTTGCCCACGATGTCCACGACGAAGACCAGCGTGTTCTTGTCGAGACCGCTCTGCGGCTGGCCCTCGTAACCCAGCTTCGGCGGGATGACCAGCTCGACCCGGTCCCCCACGCGCTTGCCGACCAGGCCCTTGTCCCAGCCCTGGACGACCGAGCCGGTGCCGATCTGGAAGGCCGTGGCGCCGTTGTGGTCCCAGGAGGAGTCGAACTTCTCGCCGTTCTCCCACTTCACACCGGTGTACTGCGCGATCAGGCCGTCACCCGCCTTGACCTCCGGGCCGTTGCCCTTGATCAGCACCTGCTCCTTGAGGTCGGTCGGCGCCTTCTCCCCCTTGGGGATGGTGATGCTCGCGGCCTTCCGGGAGTTGTACTTCACCTCGGGCATGCCCGAGGCCGGGGCGGCCTGGTCGCCCTTGACCTCACTCTTGGGGTCGACCTTCGTCGTCGCCACGACGTCGATCACCCACACCAGGCCGTCCTCCGGCTTGACGCCCGCCTGCGGGTTGAGCTGATCCCCGATCAGCGCCTTCGCCGTGCCCTCGACCTCGAAGCGGGTGCCCGCCTTCTTGCCGATCACCTCGTCCAGCACCTTGGCGGGCATCTCCTGGCTGGGCTGGCCGACCTGCGCCACCATCTGGCGGCGGGGGCCCTTGGCGCCCGGCTGGGTCGTCCACGTACCGCCCAGGGACTTGTTGTCCTTCATCGTCTGCCCGGCGAAGTCGAGCCGCACGAAGCCGCCCTTCTCCACCTTCTCGCCCGAGCCCTCGGTGAGCGTCTTGACGACGAGCTTGTCGGCGGGCTTCGCGTCCTTGGGGGTGGAGATCTCGGGCTTCTCCCCGAACTTCCCCTCCACCTTCACCTGCGCGTCGGAGGAGCCACCGTCCTCCGACCCGCACGCCGTGGCGGCGAAGAGCAGGGCGGGCACGGCCAACGCGACGGCGAAGCGACGCGGGTTCTTCGAGTACGAGCGAGAGAGCGGGGGTCGGCCCCCGAGGAATTGCAGCATCAGTCCAACTCGGGCTAGGGGGGTGGCTTGGCAGTGCCCGCCACTTTACGGCTTGTGCTCTGTCGATCAACCCTGCCCGACACGGTCGGATGCCGGACCCCGGGGCCCGGCACCGACCGCGCTCGTACCACTCTCATACAACCTTCATGCGGAGCGGAGCCCGGGATCACATCCCGGCGATCAGCTTCTCCACCCGGTCGTCCACCGACCGGAAGGGGTCCTTGCACAACACCGTGCGCTGGGCCTGGTCGTTGAGCTTGAGATGCACCCAGTCGACGGTGAAGTCCCGGCGCTGCTCCTGCGCGCGGCGGATGAAGTCGCCGCGCAGCCGGGCCCGGGTGGTCTGCGGGGGTACGGACTTGCCCTCGAAGATCTTGAGGTCGTTACAGACCCGGGCGGCCTGGCCGCGCCGCTCCAGGAGGTAGTACAACCCCCGGCGGCGGTGGATGTCGTGGTAGGCCAGATCTATCTGGGCGACCCGCGGATGGGACATGGTGATGTTGTTCTTCGCGCGGTACTTCTCGATCAGCTGGTACTTCATCACCCAGTCGATCTCGGTGGAGATCCGGTCCAGGTCCTCGTCCCGGATGGCCTCCAGCGTGCGGCCCCACAGCTCCAGGACGCGCTCGACCGTGCCGGTGCGGATGCCCCGGCGCTCGCAGAAGTCCACGGCCTTCTCGTAGTACTCCTGTTGGACCTCCAGGGCGGAGGCCTCCCGGCCGCTGGCGAGGCGCACCTTGCGGGTGCCGGTGGTGTCGTGGCTGACCTCGCGGATGGCCCTGATCGGATTCTCCAGGGTCAGGTCCCGCATCACGGTGCCCGCCTCGATCATGCGCAGGACGAGATCGGTGGCACCGACCTTCAGCAGCATGGTCGTCTCGGACATGTTCGAATCGCCGACGATGACGTGCAGTCGGCGGTAGCGCTCGGCGTCCGCGTGCGGCTCGTCCCGGGTGTTGATGATCGGACGCGAGCGGGTGGTGGCGGAACTGACGCCTTCCCAGATGTGCTCGGCGCGCTGGCTGACGCAGTACACCGCGCCGCGCGGGGTCTGGAGCACCTTCCCCGCCCCGCACAGCAACTGCCGGGTGACGAGGAAGGGGATGAGGATGTCCGCCAGCCGGGAGAACTCCCCGTGCCGGGCCACGAGGTAGTTCTCATGGCATCCGTAGGAGTTTCCGGCGGAATCGGTGTTGTTCTTGAACAGATAGACGTCGCCCGCGATCCCCTCCTCGTGCAGGCGGCGCTCGGCGTCGACGAGCAGACCTTCGAGAATGCGCTCGCCCGCTTTGTCGTGCGTGACCAGCTCGATCACGTTGTCGCACTCGGGTGTTGCGTATTCCGGGTGCGATCCCACGTCCAGATAGAGGCGGGCGCCGTTCCGCAGGAAGACATTGCTGCTGCGGCCCCAGGAAACGACACGGCGGAAGAGGTAGCGCGCCACTTCGTCAGGTGACAGTCGGCGCTGTCCCCTGAACGTGCACGTGACGCCGTACTCGTTCTCCAGCCCGAAAATGCGGCGATCCATGTCTGAACATTACGCCTGATGCCCTGCGCTGAAACCGGGTTCGACAGCACCGATTCGATCATTTTCCGGCAACACACCGGCTTCGGCCACGGCGACCGGGGGCCCGAAGGAGCGCTGCGCCGCCAGGAGCACCAGCAGGGCGACCGCGCCACCGCCCACGGCGACCGCGAAACCGGCCTTCGAGCCGCCGTACTCCACGGCCGGGCCGACGACGGCGATACCGATCGAGGCACCCACACCGAAGGCGGTCACCAGCCAGGAGAAGGCCTCGGTGACGGTGCCGCGCGGCGCGTGGCGGTCCACGACGACGAACGCGCAGGCGAGCGACGGCGCGAGGAAGACTCCGGCCACACCGGCGAGCACGGTCATGGCGACGACGCCCGGGACGAGCAGGAGCGGCAGATAGCAGACCGCGAGACCCGCGACGAGCATCCGCAGCCGGCGCTCGGGCTCGCCCGGCCACTGCCGGCCGCCGTAGACGACACCGCCGATGAGCGCGCCCACGCCGAGGGCGGACAGCAGATAGCTGGAGACCATCCCGCCGCCGTGCTCGTCGGCGTACGCCACCGACGCCACGGATATCGAGCCGAGGGCCGAGCCGACGAAGAAGAACGCCCCGAGCAGCACGAGCAGACCGCGCGAGCGCAGCGCCCCGAGCCAGTGCGCCTCACGGGGCGCGCTGCGCCACTTGCGGGAGGGCGGGGAGGTGACCACGGCCAGGGCGCCGAGGACGCCTATCGCGTTGATGACGAGCAGCGCGGCGGCCTCGGACCAGGCGGCCACGATCAGGGTGACGGCCAGCGGGCCGACGGCGTACATGACTTCCTGGGCGATGGCGTCCAGCGCGTACGCGGCGTGGATGCGGTCCTCGCGCTTGAGGACGTCCGGCCACAGGGCGCGCAGACCGCCCTCCAGGGGCGGGGTGAAGAATCCGGCGACGACCATGGCCGCGTAGGCCAGCGGCAGCGGCTCCAGGCCGATCAGGCAGAACAGCACCATGCCGAGCGCGGAGAGCACGGCGGAGGGCAGCATCACGCGGGGCTGGCCGAAGAGGTCCACGGCCCGGCCCAGCAGCGGCTGGCCGATGGCGTTGCCCACGCCGTAGACGGCCGACAGCGCGCCCGCGAGGGCGTAGCTGCCGCCCTCCGCGCGGGCGAAGAGCACGATCGCCAGGGCGGCGGTGGCGCTCGGCAGCCGCCCCACCAGCGTGCCCGCGAGCAAGCGCGCCGCGTGCCGCGTCCTGAGCATTTCGCCGTAGCCGGCCGCCATCATCTGTCCACCTTCACTGACCGAGACACCTCGGGTTTTACGTATAACCTTCGGCGTTATACGTACCATGTCGGCAACCCGGGGGTCCACTCGCGGGGAGGCGGGAAACAGGCGGGGAACAGGAAAAGGGGCGCGGACCGGTGGCGGAGACAGAGCAGGGGTCGTGGCGCGGGCGGGCGGCGGCGCGCGGTGACGAGCGGTGGCCGAACGTCCGGGAGCTGGGGCAGCCGCGCGCGCGGGTCACCAGCCGGGACGTGGCGCGGGCCGCGGGGGTGTCGCAGGCCACCGTCTCGCTGGTCATGGGCGACAAGTGGCGCGGCCGGGTCTCCGAGCGGACCGCCGAGGCCGTGCGCACCGCCGCGCGGGAGCTGGGCTACCGGCCGAATCTCGCGGCGCGCAATCTGCGGCTGGGCCGCACCCGTACGGCGCTGCTGGTGGTCCCCGCGCTCACCAATGAGTTCTTCGCCCGCGTCTACACCGGTGCCGCCCGGGCCGCGGCCGAGCACGGGGTCGGCGTGGTCCTCTATCCCTCACCGGAGGGCACCGGGCCCGCTCGCGACCCCTTCGCCTCCGCCCGCGCGACCCTGGACGGCGTCATCGCCTCCTCCATGGCGGTGGACGCCCTGGCCGACATCCGCGACGGCGATCTTCCCCTCGTCATGCTCGACAGCGACCCCGGGCGGACGGAGGCGTCGGCGACCGTCAACCTCGACATCGCCGACGGCATGCGCCAGGTCACCGAGTATCTGCTGGGGCTCGGCCACCGCCGGTTCGCCCATCTCGCGGCCGACGTCGACTCCTGGACCTTCCACGTACGGGCCCGGGCGCTGGCGGACACCCTGAGCGGGGTCGTGGACGCGGTGCTGGCGACGGAGCCCGCGGCCCTCGACGTGCGGGCGGGCCGGGCGGCCGCCGAGCGGGCCCTCACCGGCCCCGGGCCGAGGCCCACCGCGCTGATCTGCGACAGCGACATCCTGGCGGCGGGCGCCTGCAAGGCCGCCCGGCGGCTGGGGCTGCGCGTGCCCGACGACGTCTCGGTGACCGGTTTCGACGATCTTCCGCTGGCGACGGCCGTCGAGCCGGAGCTGACGACGGTGCGGCTGCCGGCCGAGGCCGTGGGCGAGGCGGGCATGCGGGCCCTGATGACCGTCCTGGACGGTAGGCCGGCCGCCCCCACGACGCTGCCGGTGGAGCTCGTCGCCCGCGGCTCCTCCTCGCATGACGGCGCTCGCGCCGACGGAGTGAGGTGACCGCGGGCTGTCGTGCCGCCTGCGGCGGCCAGCGCCCTGCGGGCGCGTCCTCAAACGCCGGACGGGCTGATTTCAGCCCGTCCGGCGTTTGAGGACACCGCCGCGCAGCGGTGGTGCAGACACCGTGGCCCTACGGCGCACCCGGCGTCTCGTCCGCGCCCGCGCCGGGAGCGGCCTCCTCGGATTCGTCGACGCTCACATCGGTGGCGTGGCCCTCGAGCAGTCGGGAGAGCTGACGGCCCAGCAGCCGCTTGAACTTGCGCTGCTGCGGTCGCGTCCGGTCCAGGACCGCCACCTCTAGCTGCTCGGCGGTCAGGGTGCGCTCACCGCCGTTGTTGTCGCGGGTGAGCGACTCGACGGCGAGCTTGAGCGCCTCGGCGAGGGTCATCCCGTCCCGGTGCCGCTGGTCGAGGTAGCTGCTGATCTGGTCGGCGTTGCCACCGACCGCGACCGAGCCGTGCTCGTCGACGATCGAGCCGTCGTGGGGCAGCCGGTAGATCTGGTCGTCCTCGGGGCCGGCCCCGACCTCGGCGACGATCAGCTCGACCTCGTAGGGCTTCTCCGCGGCGCTGGAGAAGATCGTGCCCAGCGTCTGGGCGTAGACGTTCGCGAGACCCCGGGCCGTCACGTCGTCGCGGTCGTAGGTGTAGCCGCGCAGATCGGCGTAGCGCACACCGCCGATCCGCAGATTCTCGAACTCGTTGTACTTCCCGACCGCGGCGAAGGCGATCCGGTCGTAGATCTCGCTGACCTTGTGCAAGGCGCGGGATGGGTTCTCGGCGACGAAGAGAACGCCGTCGGTGTACTGGAGTACGACGACGCTACGGCCGCGGGCGATGCCCTTGCGGGCGTACTCGGCGCGGTCGGCCATGGCCTGCTGGGGTGAGACATAGAACGGCGTCGACACCGGCTCTCCGTCCCTTTCTGTCAGTGGCGGGTAAAGGTTCCGTGGGGCGTCAGAGCAGCGCGGCCCGCGGGCCGTCCGGCTCCTGCAGGCGCCGCTCGTGGATCGCGCGGACGACCTCGGCGCACTGCGCGTCGGTCAGCCTCCGGAACCCCTCGTCGGTGATGACGGTGACGATCGGATAGATACGGCGGGCGAGGTCGGGCCCACCGGTCGCCGAGTCGTCATCGGCCGCGTCGTACAGCGCCTGGACGACGAGCGTGGTGGCCTGATCCTCCGTCAGGTCCTCCCGGAAGAGCTTCTTCAGCGCACCGCGCGCGAAGACCGAGCCGGAGCCGGTCGCCGCGAAGCCGTGCTCCTCGGAGCGCCCGCCGGTCACGTCGTAGGAGAAGATGCGGCCCTTGTTGCGATCGACGTCCCAGCCGGCGAAGAGCGGCACCACGGCGAGGCCCTGCATGGCCATGCCGAGGTTGCTGCGGATCATGGTGGACAGCCGGTTCGCCTTGCCCTCCAGGGAGAGTTGGACGCCCTCGACCTTCTCGAAGTGCTCGAGCTCGAGCTGGAAGAGCTTGACCATCTCGACGGCCAGCCCGGCCGTGCCGGCGATGCCGACGGCCGAGTACTCATCGGCCGGGAAGACCTTCTCGATGTCCCGCTGCGCGATGACATTGCCCATCGTCGCCCGCCGGTCACCGGCGAGCACCACACCGCCGGGGAAGGACGCGGCGACGATGGTCGTGCCGTGCGGCGCCTCGACGGCGCCCTTCAGCGGAGGCAGCTGCCGATTGCCCGGCAGCAGGTCCGGGGAGTGCGCGCCGAGGAAATCCATGAACGACGAGGAGCCGGGCGTCAGGAAGGCAGCCGGCAGACGCCCGATGCTACGAGTGTTGGCTTCCACGCGTTTCCTTCCAGATATGCGGCGGCCCGCCCCATCACGTCCGCCTGGTCCTTGAACCGCCCCGGTGCCGCACCGCGGCCGGAGCACCGTATGCCAGGGACCTTACCCGTCCCATGATCGCTGTTCATCTGCCCGCCCGGAGCGGCGGGACACCTCACGCGTGCCCCGTCCCGCCGCTCCGCCGGAGCACGTAACTCGTCCCGGTGGAGATCCCGTTCATCACGGGCACTGCCTGCTACTCCCCGCCCTTTTGGACGAACGAGCGAACGAAGTCCTCGGCGTTCTCCTCGAGTACATCGTCGATTTCGTCCAGCACGGAGTCCACGTCGTCCGACAGCTTCTCCTGGCGCTCCTTGAGGTCTTCCGAAGCCTGCGCGTCCTGCGCCTGCTCCTCGACCTCCTCCGTGGAACGCGTGGCCTTCTGCTGCCCGCCGCCGGTGTCCTTGGTCGCCATATCCCTCACCCCGCTCGGTTCGACGTACAAGATCAGATGTACCTGTTCAGACCCTACAAGCAGGGTCCGCGATCGGCCCTGCACTTGCTACAACGTCCCGGGGCCACCGTGATGATTCCCAGAACGCAGTCTCCTCAGACCCCACTCAGCCCCCGGACAGGACGCGGACCAGTTCCTCGGCCGTGCGACAGCGGTCCAGGAGCTCCTTGACGTGATTGCGGGTCCCGCGCAGTGGCTCCAGCGTGGGCACCCGTTGCAGAGAGTCACGGCCGGGCAGATCGAAGATCACCGAGTCCCAGGAGGCGGCGGCCACGTCGTCCGCGTACTGCTCCAGGCAGCGGCCGCGGAAATAGGCCCGGGTGTCCTCCGGCGGGGCCGTGATGGCCCGCTGGACCTCGTCCTCCTCCAGGAGCCGCTTCATCCGGCCGCGGGCCGCCAGCCGGTTGTACAGGCCCTTGTCGGGGCGTACGTCCGCGTACTGCAGATCGACCAGATGCAGCCGGGCGGCGTCCCAGTCCAGGGTGTCCCGGCGGCGGTAGCCCTCCAGCAGCTCGCGCTTGGCCACCCAGTCCAGCTCGCCGGCGAGGCTCATCGGATCGCGCTCCAGCCGGTTCAGCACGTCCTCCCAGCGGCCGAGGACGTCCTTGGTCTGCTCGTCCGCGTCCGCGCCGAAGCGGTCCTCCACGTACTTGCGGGCCAGCTCGAAGTACTCCATCTGGAGCTGTACGGCCGTGAGCGTACGGCCGCTACGCAGCGTGATGAGCCGGCGCAGCGTGGGGTCGTGGCTCACCTGGTGGAGGGTGCGGACCGGCTGGTCCACGGCCAGGTCGGCGGCGATGAAGCCGTCCTCGATCATCGACAGCACCAGGGCGGTGGTGCCGAGCTTGAGGTAGGTGGAGATCTCGGAGAGATTGGCGTCACCGATGATGACGTGCAGCCTGCGGTACTTCTCGGCGTCGGCGTGCGGCTCGTCGCGGGTGTTGATGATGGGCCGCTTGAGGGTGGTCTCGAGGCCGACCTCGACCTCGAAGTAGTCCGCGCGCTGGCTGAGCTGGAAGCCGTGCTCGCGGCCGTCCTGGCCGATGCCGACGCGGCCGGCGCCGGTGACGACCTGCCGGCAGACGAAGAACGGCGTCAGATGGCGCACGATGTCCGAGAAGGGGGTCTCCCGCTTCATCAGGTAGTTCTCGTGGGTGCCGTAGGAGGCGCCCTTGTTGTCGGTGTTGTTCTTGTAGAGGTGGATCGGCTGCGCGCCGGGCAGCTGGGCGGCGCGCTCGGCGGCCTCGGCCATGATGCGCTCGCCCGCCTTGTCCCACAGCACGGCGTCGCGCGGATTGGTGATCTCCGGCGAGCTGTACTCGGGGTGGGCGTGGTCCACGTAGAGCCGTGCGCCGTTGGTGAGGATGACATTGGCCAGGCCGATGTCCTCGTCGGTGAGCTGGCTGGAGTCTGCGGCCTCGCGGGCGAGGTCGAAGCCGCGGGCGTCCCGCAGCGGGTTCTCCTCCTCGAAGTCCCAGCGGGCTCGTCGCGCCCGGTGCATCGCAGCCGCGTAGGCATTGACGATCTGGGACGAGGTGAGCATGGCATTGGCGTTCGGGTGACCGGGGACGGAGATCCCGTACTCCGTCTCGATGCCCATTACTCGCCGTACGGTCATGCGGCCCTCCTAGCCCGGCGGCGCCCCGTGGTGGGGTCGCCGCTCAAGTACCGCTGCTCTTCCGGTCCGTGCGCTTCCCCCACGTGCTTCGTGGCCCGGTACCGAAGAGCCTAGAACGGCTTTGCGGCGGTGGGGAGATCATTACAGTCATTGCTCCGGTTCGTGCCGCGCCCGGCCCGGCCGGGCCGCCTCGTGCCCGCCGGGGCCTCCCGGGTGTTTTTCGGACGCGCCGGGGCCCGCCCGGCGCAAAAGCGTCCGGCTGCGGACGCCCCCGGAGCACCCGACCCGGCACCGAGGCGCCAAGGGCGGGACGAGGACATCCGCAGCCGGACGACGGTGTTACAGATACTGGCCGGTATTGGCCACGGTGTCGATCGAGCGACCGGTGTCCGCGCCCTGCTTTCCGGTGACGAGGGTGCGGATGAAGACAATCCGCTCGCCCTTCTTGCCGGAGATCCGGGCCCAGTCGTCCGGGTTGGTGGTGTTGGGAAGGTCCTCGTTCTCCTTGAACTCGTCCACACAGGCGGCGAGCAGATGGGAGACGCGAATGCCCTTCTGGTTCTGGTCGAGGAATGCCTTGATGGCCATTTTCTTCGCCCGGTCCACAATGTTCTGGATCATCGCGCCCGAGTTGAAGTCCTTGAAATACAGGACTTCCTTGTCGCCGTTGGCGTACGTGACCTCGAGGAAGCGGTTCTCCTCGGATTCCGCGTACATCTGCTCGACGACCGACTGGATCATGCCGGCGACGGCGGCCCTGGCCGACCCGCCGTGCTCGGCCAGGTCGTCCGCGTGGACCGGCAGGGTCTCGGTGAGGTACTTGGAGAAGATGTCCTTGGCCGCCTCGGCGTCCGGACGCTCGATCTTGATCTTGACGTCGAGCCGGCCGGGCCGCAGGATCGCGGGGTCGATCATGTCCTCGCGGTTCGAGGCACCGATGACGATGACGTTCTCCAGGCCCTCCACGCCGTCGATCTCGGAGAGCAGCTGCGGGACGATGGTGTTCTCCACGTCCGAGCTGACTCCGGAGCCGCGGGTGCGGAAGAGGGAGTCCATCTCGTCGAAGAAGACGATGACGGGTGTGCCCTCGCTCGCCTTCTCCCTGGCGCGCTGGAAGATGAGCCGGATGTGCCGCTCGGTCTCCCCGACGTACTTGTTGAGCAGTTCGGGGCCCTTGATATTGAGGAAGAAGCTCTTCCCCGCGGGCTTGCCGGTGACCTCGGCGACCTTCTTGGCAAGGGAGTTGGCCACCGCCTTGGCGATGAGCGTCTTGCCGCAGCCGGGCGGGCCGTAGAGCAGCACGCCCTTGGGCGGCCGCAGTTCGTGCTCCTTGAAGAGGTCGGGGTAGAGGTACGGCAGCTCGACCGCGTCGCGGATCAGCTCGATCTGGTTTCCCAGTCCGCCGATCTTCGTGTAGTCGATGTCCGGGACCTCTTCGAGGACGAGCTCCTCGACCTCGCTCTTCGGGATGACCTCATAGACGTAGCCGGACCGGGATTCGAGCAGCAGGGCGTCGCCGGGGCGGATGGTGACGTCCAGCAGCGGCTCGGCGAGCCGCACCACCCGCTCCTCGTCGGTGTGCCCGATGACCAGGGCCCGCTCGCCGTCCTCGAGGATCTCCTTGAGGGTGACGATGTCCCCGGCCCGCTCGAAGGCCATGGCCTCGACCACATTGAGCGCCTCGTTGAGCATGACCTCCTGGCCACGCCTGAGGTCCTCGGCCTCGACGCTCGGGCTGACATTGACCCGGAGTTTCCGCCCTCCGGTGAAGATGTCGGCCGTGCCGTCCTCATTGGTCTGCAGGAAGACACCGAAGCCGGCCGGCGGCTGTGCGAGCCGGTCCACTTCCTCCTTGAGGGCCACGATCTGGTCGCGGGCCTCGCGGAGGGTGTTGGCGAGCCGCTCGTTCTGAGCGGACACCCCGGCCAGGTTGGTCTGGAGCTCGACGATCCGCTCTTCGAGAATCCTCGTGTGACGCGGAGAGTCGGCGAGCTTGCGCCGCAGGACGGCGATCTCCTGCTCGAGATAGGCAACCTGGCCCGCGGGGTCGTCAGACCCTCGCCCGGGCCGGATGCCGCGGTTCATGTCGTCGTCGTGGGCTGCCACGGTCCTCACCTCCTCCAAGGGGAGCTGGACGCTTCCAGACCCTACCTGGGCTGGTGCAGGTTGAAACCCCTAGATCACAAACCCGGTCGGAGTGTGTCCGATCTTCACCCTTGCGCACGTCCTCACGTCAGGGGAATACCCACCCATCAACATCGGAAAGCGGGCGGTTGTATCGTCGAGTCGGTCAACACCCGTCAGTGCTGGCTCCAATTGGTTCACGTAGGTAGGAAACGGCAGGCGAGATGACCGTGCGGAACGAAGGCCTCGACGAGCTGGAAGTCTGGATCGACCAGGACCTGTGCACGGGCGACGGCATTTGCGTGCAGTACGCCCCGGAGGTCTTCGAGCTGGATATCGACGGGCTGGCGTATGTGAAGAGCGCGGACGACGAGCTGCTGCAGGACAAGGGCGCCACCACGCCCGTGCCGCTGCCGCTGCTGAGCGATGTCCGGGACTCGGCGAAGGAGTGCCCGGGGGACTGCATCCACGTCCGCCGCGTCGCCGACAAGGTCGAGGTCTACGGACCCGACGCCGAGTGACGTCTCACGCACTCCCCGCGACGGGGAGTGCCGTGAGGGCGAACTTGCCGCCCTTCCACCGCCATTCGACGGCCCGGCGCAGATCCGGGCAGCAACGCGGCACCTTCTTGTCGGAGTAGCCGAGCAGCGTGGCCGAAACCGTACCGCTGCCGCTCACCGCGAAGCCGGTGACGCTCATCTTCTGCCCGGGGTCGACCAGGGTCGCCATGACGCGGGGTGCGGCGTCCTTCGCGGGCGGCGGCGCGAGGACGTAGATCCCGCTGGGCCGGGTGCCCGTCTCCGAGTGGCAGCGCACCACGGCGACCGTCTCCGGCCGTCCGTCGCCGTCGAGGTCGGCCGCGGCCCGTCGCACGACGTCCACCGATGTTCCGCCGCAGTCGACCGGGTAGCGCGCCGTCCGGGGATCGGGGGCCGCCGCGGGCGGGGTGCCGGCGTCGGGCACGGAGCCGGGCGCCGAACCGGGCGCGGAGGCGGTGACGGTGGTGGTCGCGGTCGCGTCGTCGGGGCCGGCGAGCGCGGCGCCGAGGAGCACGGCGGCCAGTGCCGCGGCGGTCGCGATCCAGTGCACGGGGCGGCTGCGGTTGTGCGCGGGCCGTTCGGGGACCGACGCGGGGTGGGGCGGCGGGGAAGCCGCAGGGCGGGGCGGCGGGAAGGACGCAGAGTGGGGCGGCGGGAACGATTCGGGGCCGGCCGGAGGCTGCACGCGGGCTGAACTCCTGTGAGAGCTGTGGCTGCGGGGGGTGCCCAGCATCGTGCCACACGGTCCGGTGCCGGGGAACAGCGGGCGGAGGGTGCCGCTCGATGGGGTTCCCTCGGCCGGTCACCGTGGAGGTGACGTCGCGGATGTGCCTTCCGCGTGCCTCAACGCAGAAGTGCCGCCACCGAGTTCCGCGCGTGGTGTGCGCACGGAACCCGGTGGCGGCACCGGGGTCGAGTGGGGGTCAGCGCTCGGCGGATCCGCTGGTGCTGCCGGGGCCGGTGTAGTCGTCGCCGTAGGCGCCCTTGGCGGGACGGCGGCGGCGCAGCGGCGGCTCCACGCCGTCCGCGAGGCGGCGGGCGGTGAGCAGGAAGCCGGTGTGACCGATCATCCGGTGGTCGGGGCGTACGGCCAGGCCCTCGACGTGCCAGGTGCGGACCATGGACTCCCACGCCGACGGCTCGGCGAAGCAGCCGATCTCACGGATGGACTCGACGGTCCGGGCGAGCTGCGTGGTGGTCGCCACGTAGCAGCACAGGATGCCGCCGGGCACGAGTGCCTTGCGGACGACCTCCAGGCACTCCCAGGGGGCGAGCATGTCGAGGATGACCCGGTCGACGTCCGTGTCGGACAGATTGTCCTGGAGGTCGCCGACGGTGAGCTGCCACGCGGGGTGGGGGCCACCGAAGTAGCGCTCCACGTTCTGGGTGGCGATCTCGGCGAAGTCGGCGCGGCGCTCGTAGGAGTGCAGCATGCCCTGGTCGCCGATGGCGCGCAGCAGGAAGCTGCTGAGGGAGCCGGAGCCGACACCCGCTTCCACGACGCGGGCGCCGGGGAAGATGTCGGCCATCGCCAGGATCTGCCCCGCGTCCTTGGGGTAGACCACGGCGGCTCCGCGCGGCATGGACAGGACATAGTCGGGGAGCAGGGGGCGCAGCGCGAGGTAGGCGACGTTTCCCGTGGTACGGACAACACTGCCCTCGGGAGCACCGATCAGCTCGTCGTGCGGGAAGGCACCCTTGTGGGTGTGGAACTGCTTCCCGGCTTCGAGCGTGAAGGTGTAGTGGCGTCCCTTGGGGTCGGTGAGCTGGACCTGGTCCCCGACCTGGAAGGGCCCGCGTCGGCGGGCGGCACCGGTCGGTTCGGACATGTGACCAGACTACCGGGCGTGCGCGGCGCCTGTTGACCACGGCGGGCCGGCCGGCCGCCGCGGGGGTCAGGAGGAGGGCCGCGCCATGGCGGCGACGAAGGCCCGCTCGACGTCGGTGGTGGCGAGGACGCCGTAGACCTCCCCGGTCTCCTCGACCACGAGGTATTCGGTGGCGGGGGTGGCCCGGAGGGTGTCGAGGAGCTCTTCGCCGGAGAGCTCCGCGGAGACCCGCATGCCGTCCTTGAGGTCGGTGGCCAGGCCGCTGACGGCGACCCAGGGGCGGCGGTGCTCGGGGACGCCGACGATGGCGGCCTCGCGGACGAGGGCGGCGGGCCGGCCCTGTCCGTCGACGACGACCAGCGCCCGGGCCCCCGCCTCGTTGGCCCGCCGCAGGGCCTCGGAGAGCGGGGTGGCGGCCTCCACGGGCACGGCGCGCCGGGTGAGGGTGCGGGCGCTGAGGTGGGGCAGCCGCTCGCGCAGCCGGGCCATGCGCAGGGCGTTGCCCGCCCCGGTCCAGATGATCGCGGCGAGGATGGCGGCGAGCAGGGCGTCGGTGAGCGAGTCGAGGCCGCCGAGGCTCTCGGAGTCGCCGTCGCCGAGGCCGCCGCGGGCGTGGGTCAGGAGCGGGAGGCCGATGAGCACGGCGACGGCGAGCGCGCGGCCGACCCAGGCGGCGGCGACGGTGCCGGTCATGGGCTTGCCGCTGATCTTCCAGACGACGGCGCGGAGCATCCGGCCGCCGTCCAGCGGCAGGCCGGGCAGCAGGTTGAAGGCCGCGACGAGCAGGTTGGAGATCATCAGGCCGGCGAGCAGGACGCCGGGGACGGTGCCGGGCTCGACACCCTGCATGCCGAGGTAGAAGACGCCGGCGAGGACGAGGGAGAGCAGCGGGCCGACGAAGGCGAGGACGAATTCGCGGCCGGGGGTCTCGGTCTCCTTCTCGATCTCGGAGACGCCGCCGAAGAACTGGAGCTGGATGCGGCGCACCGGGAGCTTGAAGCGGAGGGCCGCGACCGTGTGCGCGAGTTCATGGACGAGCACCGAGGCGTAGAAGGCCACGGCGAAGAAGAGGGCGACGAGATACCGGGCGCGTCCGAGCTCGGGCAGCACCCGGTCGAGCTGGCCGCCGAAGACCCAGGTGATGAGGGCGGCGACGAGGAACCAGCTGGGGGCGACGTAGACGGGGACGCCGAAGGGGCGGCCCATGAGGATGCCGCCGCCCGTCCGCGGCCGTCCCGGTTTGCCGTCGCCGGGCCCGGCCCCGTGACCGGCGCCCCCGCCGGACTGGCCCTTCCCGCTGTTGTCCACGGTGTCCCCTCGTCGGCTGCGGCCCCCGCACCGCTGGTGCCGTTCACTGATCATGCAGTGCGAGGGGGTCTGTCGTCGATGGTATTCGCCCGACTGTCAGTGACGGGCCGTAGGGTTATCTGTCATGGGTATCGCCACCGACAATTCCACCGGGCCGGGCTCCGAGCGCGCGGCCGACCGGTCCGCCGGGCCTGCCGCCAGGCCTGCCGGGGCGGCGCGGCCGGCCGCGCTGTCGCCGTCGCGCGCGGCCGATTTCATGCGGTGCCCGCTGCTCTACCGCTTCCGGGTGATCGACAAACTGCCGGAGAAGCCGAGCGCGGCGGCGACCCGGGGCACGGTGGTGCACGCGGTGCTGGAGCGGCTCTTCGACGCCCCGGCGGCCGAGCGCACGGCCGGACGGGCCAAGGGCCTGGTGCCGGGCGAGTGGGAGAAGCTGCTGGCGGCCCGGCCGGAGCTCGCGGAGCTGTTCCTCGGGGAGGACGGCGAGCAGGACGGCGAGCGGCTGGCCCGCTGGCTGGCGGACGCGGAGCGGCTGGTCGAGCGGTGGTTCACGCTGGAGGACCCGACGCGCCTGGAGCCCGCCGACCGCGAGCTGTACGTGGAGACGGTGCTCGAAGGCCGCGGGGGCGAGGGGGCCGCCGGGGAGGCGGGGCTGACGCTGCGCGGCTTCATCGACCGGGTGGACGTGGCGCCGTCGGGAGAGGTGCGGATCGTCGATTACAAGACGGGCAAGGCCCCCGCTCCGCAGTACCGGTCGGAAGCCCTGTTCCAGATGACGTTCTACGCCCTGGTGATGTGGCGGCTGCGCGGGCAGGTCCCGCGCCGGCTCCAGCTGGTCTACCTGGGCAGTGGTGATGTGCTGACGTACGACCCGACGGAGGCGGAGCTGCTGGCCGTGGAGCGCAGGCTGCGTGCGCTGTGGGAGGCCATTTCGCTGGCGACGGAGACCGGCGACTGGCGGCCGCGGCCCACCAAGCTGTGCGGCTGGTGCGACCACCAGGCCGTCTGTCCGGAGTTCGGGGGCACTCCCCCGCCGTACCCGCTGCCCCTGCCCGCACAGCGCGCCCCCGGGGCCGGTGCCGACGCCGGTGCGGAGACCGGTGCCGACGCCGGCGGCCGGGTGGTGGCCGACGGGGAGGGTCAGGGCAGAATGGACCCGGTCTAGCGAAGGAGTTCCTGTGGCGATCCGCGTCCTACTGGTCGACGACCAGCCGCTGCTGCGCACCGGCTTCCGCATGATCCTCGAGGCCGAGCAGGACCTCGCGGTCGTCGGCGAGGCCGGGGACGGTCTCCAGGCACTGGACCAGGTCCGGGCGCTGCAGCCCGATGTGGTGCTGATGGACATCCGGATGCCGCGGATGGACGGGGTCGAGGCGACCCGCCAGATCACCGGCCCCGAGCGGAACGGCCCGGCCAAGGTCCTGGTGCTGACCACCTTCGACCTCGACGAGTACGTGGTGGAGGCGCTGCGGGCGGGGGCCAGTGGCTTTCTGCTCAAGGACGCGCCGGCCCATGAGCTGGTGCAGGCGATCCGGGTGGTGGCGGGCGGCGAGGCGATGCTGGCGCCGAGCATCACCCGGCGGCTGCTGGACAAGTACGCTGGGCATCTGCCGTCCGGCGAGGAACCGCTGCCGGACACGCTGCACACGCTGACCGACCGCGAGGTCGAGGTCCTGAAGCTGGTGGCCCGCGGCTTGTCGAACGCGGAGATCGCGGCGGATCTGTTCGTCAGCGAGACGACGGTCAAGACGCACGTGGGGCATGTGCTGACGAAGCTGGGGCTGCGGGACCGGGTCCAGGCCGCGGTCTACGCCTACGAGAGCGGCCTGGTGCGCCCCGGCGCGCAGTAGCCGCCCGGCGGGCAGCGCCCCGCGCTCGAAGCGGAACGCAGAGAGCTCGTCCCGGAACGGGAAAACCGAGAGGGGCCGGTACGCCGTCGACGGCGTACCGGCCCCTCTCAGTCGTTCACGGTCAGTCCTTGGCGGCCTTGCTGATCTCCCAGAACCGGAAGACGGTCGAGGAGTCCAGGGTCCACTGCAGACCGGTGATCTGCTTGTTCGCCACCGCGTACTGCTTGCCCTGCCACAGCGGCAGGATCGGCAGGTCCTGGGCGACGGTGGTCTGCAGACGGGCGAAGTCCGGGACGGTCGCCGGGCGGCTGCCCTGGGCGGCGGTCGTCGGCAGGATCTTCCCCGTGATCTCCTTCGACTCGTAGTTGTTGGAGAGCACGTTGTCCTTGCCGAAGAAGGGCGCCGTGAAGTTGTCCGGGTCCGGGTAGTCGGGGACCCAGCCCTTCACGTAGACGCCGTACTTGCCCTCGGTGATGCCCTTGTCGTACTCGTCGAACGGGACGCTCTGCACGTCCGCGTCGAAGAGGCCGCTCGCGTTGAGCTGCTTGGCGATCTCCTTGAACGCGGGCACGGTGCCCGGTCCGTAACGGATCGGCGTGGCCCACAGGGTGAGCTTGACCTTGCCGGAGACGTTCGCGGACCGCAGGGCCGCGGCGGCCTTGTCGGGCTGCGGGCGGTCGCCGTAGGCCTCGAAGAACGGCGTCTTGTGGCCGGTGATGCCGCTCGGGACGATCGAGTACAGCGGCTCGGCGGTCCGCTTGTAGACGTCACGGACGAGGGTGCTGCGGTCGATCAGGTACGCGATGGCCTTGCGCACGCCGACCTTGCCGACCACCGGGTCCTTGGTGTTGAACACCAGGTGCTGGACCTCGGCGCTGCTGCCTTCGACGACCTCGAGGTTCTTCTTGTCGCCGGCTTCGGCGGCCTCGAGGTCGGCGATGTCCTTCATGGCCAGACCACGGTAGGCGATGTCGACGTCGCCCTTCTGGACCGCGGTCTTCAGCTCCTCCTGCTGGCCGTGGAAGAACTTCATCGTGACGCCGCGGTTCTGGACCTTCGCGGCACCCTGGTAGGTGCTGCTGACCGAGAACTTGGCCTGCTTCTTGTCGAACGAATCGAGCTTGTAGACACCCGAGCCGACGGCCTTGCCGTCGGTGCGCAGCTTGTCCATCGGGTACTCGTGGTGGTCCACGATGGAGCCGGCGCCGGAGGCGATCTTCTGCGGGAACGTCGCGTCGGGCCGCTTGAGCTGGAAGACGACCGTCGACTTGTCCGGGGTCTTGATCTCCTTGATCGAGGAGAGCAGGGAGGACGCCGGACCCTTCTTGTCGTTGATCTTCAGCGTGCGGCGGAAGGAGTGGGCGACGTCCTCGGAGGTGAGGTCGTGGCCGTTGCTGAACTTCAGGCCGTCCCGGAGCTTGCACTGGTAGACCGTGCTGCCCCCGTCCTTGAAGCTGCACTCCTTGGCGGCCTCCGGCTGGGGCGTCGTGCTGCCCTTGGGGAAGCTCAGGAGCGACTGGAAGACGTTGTTGAAGAGCAGCCAGGAGCCCGGGTCGTAGCCGGAGGCCGGGTCGGTGGACACGACCTCGTCGGACATCCCCATGACCACCGACTCACCGGTGCCGGCCGCCTCGCCGTCGTCCGAACCGCACCCGGTGAGCAGGGCGGCGGCGAGCCCCGCGCCGAGCGGGGCGGCAAGCCACTGGTCACGTTTCCTCACGTGCACGTTCCTCACAGTTTCTTGATCGTCTGAAGAGATCGGAAGGATGGGACTGAACAGCTGTGCCTCACTTGCCGCGGCCGAGCTCCCACGGCTGCATCTCGGAGGCGGAGTTGAGCGCCCACTCGGCACCGGTGATCCGGTCCCGGGCGGCCACGTACTGCTTGCCCTGCCACAGCGGCAGCACCGGGACTTCCTCGGCCACGATGTCCTGGGCCTGCTGGAAGTACTTGGCTGCCGCGTCCCGCTGGGTCACCTGACGGGACTGCGGGATCAGTTCGTTGCTGATCTTCGCGTTCCGGTACGGGGACTGCAGGAAGTTGTCCTTGCCGATGAACGGCGCGACGAAGTTGTCCGGGTCCGGGAAGTCGGGGAACCAGCCCATGCCGTAGACGGCGTACTTGCCGGCCGAGGCGTTGGGACGGAACTCCGACCACTTCACGCCCTGGAGCTTCGCCTTGAAGAGCCCGCTGGAGTTCAGCTGCTTCTGCAGGTTCTTGAAGGCCTTGCCGGTGGCCTCGCCGTAGTGGTCCGTGGTGTACGAGAGGGTCAGCGGCACCGGGGCGTCGATGTGCGCGGCGCGCAGAATGGCGCGGGCCTTGTCGACGCTGGGCGCCTCGTACCGGTTGGAGAAGGAGTTCTGGTGACCGGTGATGCCGCTGGGCACGATCGAGTACAGCGGGTCGTTCGTGCGGTCCGAGTCCTCCTTGGCCAGGGACTGCCGGTCGACCAGCTGGGCGATGGCCTGGCGCACGGCCTTCGGCTTGACCGCCGCGTCCTCGGTGTTGAACGCGAGGATGCTGATCTCCTGGCCCGGGGCCTCGATGAAGCGGACGCCCTTGGTCGTGGTGGACCGCAGCCGGCTGATCTGCTGCGGGGACAGCGTCCGGTTGATGATGTCGATGTCGCCGGACTTGAGCGCCTTCTCCATCGTCTGCGAGTCGTCGTAGAAGCGCATTTCGACCTTGTCGTTCTGCAGCTTCAGCGGACCCTGGTAGTCCTTGTTCTTGGTGAAGACGGCCTTGACGACACGGCCGTCCTTCTGCTCGGTCTCCAGGGTGTACGGGCCGGAGCCGGCCATCTTGAAGCCGTTGTCGAGCTTGTTCTTGGAGTACGTCTCGCTGTCGACGATGGCCGCGGCCGGAGTGGCGATCTTCTGCGGGAACGTCGCGTCGGGCGACTTGAGGTGGAAGACCACCTCGAGGTCGCTCGGTGTCTCCACCGAGTCGATGTTGTTGAGCAGCGAGACCGGGCCGTTCTCGAAGTTGATGGCGCGGGCGCGGTCGATGGAGAACTTGACGTCCTCGGCGGTGAGCGCGTGGCCGTTGGAGAATTTCAGCCCGCTGCGCAGCGTGCAGCGGAACTGCTCGTTGCGGCGGTCCCCGAAGGTGCACTTGGAGGCGGCGTCGGCGATCGGGGCGGTGCCCGAGCGGGGCAGCCGCAGCAGCGTCTGGAAGGTGCTGTGCAGGACGTTCCAGGCGCCGATGTCGTACGCGACGGCGGGGTCGAAGGGCGCCGGGGCGTCCGTCGTCTCCTCGAACCGGTCGGTGGTGCCGATGACGATGGCGCTCTTGCCCGCTCCGGCTCCGTCGGTCCCGCCACAAGCGACGAGGACGGGGGCCAGCAGGCCTGCCACGGTCGGCAGCACCAACGTCTTGCGGTTCATTGTCTGGGGTTCTCCCTGCGATGCGATCGGTCCCGGGACCATACCGATGTCGGTTGTGCTGGTCACCCGGGCAGCCGTGAAGTTCTCGCGAAAAGATTAGTGCGCGAGGCCACTGCCCCCGGAACACGGCGAAGTTGAAGGAATATCACGCGGTGATAACAGCCGACGGATCACCGATATCCGGACGCCGGAACGATTCACGCAGGAGATCATCAATCGGGACACAAGGGTGCGCTCCGGCCCGCACGGAAGCACTTCGAGGGCGCCTGAGGCCTGCCGGACACCCCTGAATCCGGTGACGAACGTCACTCATGCCGCCCCATCGCCGACTACGGGAATTCAGCCAGCGCATTCGTCACGGAAAACAATCACTCCGGCGCCGAGAGTTCCTTGGTCATTACGCGGGGCACGCTCAGTGCATGGTTCAGTGCATTCCCGTAATCAGGCCGCGCAGGAAAGTGAGATCGACTTCCTCCAGCGAACCGACGACCGTGCGTCCCGCGGCGGGCGGGATCGGGGCCACGGACGGCACCGCCAGCACCCGGCAGCCGGCCGCCTCGGCGGCCGCGACACCGGTCATGGTGTCCTCGATCACGGCACACCGCGCCGGGTCCACGCCGAGCCTGGCCGCGGCCTCCAGATACGGGTCCGGGTGCGGCTTCGTCCGCGCGATCTCGTCGCCCGCGACGGTCAGGGCGAAGTTCTCCGCCCCGAGGGTGTCCAGCACCCGGTCGATGATGTGCCGGTGCGAGGCGGAGACCAGGGCGGTCGGGACGCCGTGCGCGGCCAGCTCCGCGAGCAGCCGTCTGGCACCCGGCATCAGCGGCACGCCCTGGCCGATCATCTCGGCGAAGCGCATGTTGAGCAGGACGGTCAGCTCGGTGAGGGCGATCTTCGCGCCGGTGGCCTGAATCAGGAACGAGGCGCTACGGGTCATGGGGCCGCCGACGACGACCTGGCGGTACTCCTCGAGGAGCTGGTGCCCGAGCTCGGCGAAGACCGCGACCTCCACGTCCCACCAGAAACCCTCCGTGTCGACGAGGGTGCCGTCCATGTCGAGCAGAACGGCCTGAAGGGCCGAGCCGGCTGCCGAGCGGGCGTCCACAGCGGGAATGCTGCTGGTCATACGGGCACACCTCCAGGGGGGACGAGAAGGCCGGTCCGCCACGTGGGGCGGACCGGCCTTCACCGGACAGACAAGTGTACGGCGGTCATTACCGTGCGTCACTTCGATATTCAGGACTCGTCGGGCCCGGGCCCGCTCCCCCGCGCTTACGCGCTACCGCGCGTTGCCGTGCCCACCCGGGGGTAACCCCGGACCCCAGCCCCTTCCCCGCGCTACCGCGCGTTGCCGTGCCCACCCGGGGTTGACCCCGGACCCCAGCCCCTTCCCCGCGCTACCGCGCGTTGAAGTACTTCGCCTCCGGGTGGTGGATGACGATGGCGTCCGTGGACTGCTCCGGGTGGAGCTGGAACTCCTCCGAGAGCTGGACGCCGATCCGCTCGGGCTCCAGCAGGTCGGCGATCTTCGCGCGGTCCTCCAGGTTGGGGCAGGCACCGTAGCCGAGGGAGAAGCGGGCGCCGCGGTACTTGAGCGCGAACATGTCCTCCACGTCCGCCGGGTCCTCGCCCGCGAAGCCCAGCTCGGACCGGACCCGCGCGTGCCAGTACTCGGCGAGGGCCTCCGCCAGCTGCACCGACAGCCCGTGCAGCTCGAGGTAGTCGCGGTAGGCGTCGGCGGCGAACAGCTCGGCCGTGGCCCCGCCGATCCGCGAGCCGACCGTGACGACCTGCAGGCCCACGACGTCCGTCTCGCCGGACTCCTCCGGGCGGAAGTAGTCCGCGAGGCACAGCCGGCGCCCGCGGCGCTGGCGGGGGAAGGTGAAGCGGGTGCGCTCGGTGCCGTCCTCGTGCAGCAGGATCAGGTCGTCGCCCTTGGAGACGCACGGGAAGTAGCCGTAGACGACGGCCGCCTCCAGCAGGTTCTCCGTGTGGAGCTTGTCCAGCCAGCCGCGCAGCCGGGGCCGGCCCTCGGTCTCCACCAGCTCCTCGTACGTGGGGCCGCCGGCCCGGGCCTGCTTGAGGCCCCACTGGCCCTTGAAGAGCGCGCCCTCGTCCAGCCAGGACGCGTAGTCCTTCAGGGGGATGCCCTTGATGACCCGGGTGCCCCAGAACGGCGGCTCGGGGACGCGGTTGTCGACGGCGACGTCGGAGCGCACGGAGCCCTCCGGCTCCTCCTCCTCGACGACCGCGGTCTCGCGCTTGGGCACCCGGCGCTGCTTCAGCTCGGGGAGCGTCGCGCCGGGCACGCCGCGCTTGACGGCGATCAGGGCGTCCATCAGCCGCAGGCCCTCGAACGCGTCTCGGGCGTAGCGGACCTCGCCCTCGTAGATCTCGTGCAGGTCCTGCTCGACGTAGGCGCGGGTCAGCGCGGCCCCGCCGAGGATCACCGGGTAGTCGGCCGCCAGCTTGCGCTGGTTCAGCTCCTCCAGGTTCTCCTTCATGATCACGGTGGACTTCACCAGCAGCCCGGACATGCCGATCACGTCCGCCCGGTGCTCCTCGGCGGCCTCCAGGATCGCGGAGACGGGCTGCTTGATGCCGAGGTTGACGACGTTGTAGCCGTTGTTGGAGAGGATGATGTCCACGAGGTTCTTGCCGATGTCGTGGACGTCGCCGCGGACCGTGGCCAGCACGATGGTGCCCTTGCCCTCCGCGTCGCTCTTCTCCATGTGCGGCTCGAGATAGGCGACCGCGGTCTTCATGACCTCGGCGGACTGCAGGACGAACGGCAGCTGCATCTGGCCGGAGCCGAACAGCTCGCCGACGACCTTCATGCCCTCCAGCAGGGTGTCGTTGACGATGTCCAGGGCGGGGCGGGTGGTGAGCGCCTCGTCGAGGTCGGTCTCCAGGCCGTTCTTCTCGCCGTCGATGATGCGGCGCTGGAGCCGCTCGTCCAGCGGCAGGGCGAGGAGCTCCTCGGCCCGGCCGGCCTTCATCGACTTGGTGTTGACGCCCTCGAAGAGCTCCATGAGCCGCTGCAGCGGGTCGTAGCCCTCGGCGCGGCGGTCGTAGATCAGGTCCAGCGCGACCTTGACCTGCTCCTCCTCCAGCCGGGCGATCGGCAGGATCTTCGAGGCGTGCACGATCGCCGAGTCGAGCCCGGCCTTGACGCACTCGTCCAGGAAGACGGAGTTGAGCACGATCCGGGCGGCCGGGTTGAGGCCGAAGGAGATGTTGGACAGGCCGAGCGTGGTCTGCACCTCGGGGTGGCGGCGCTTGAGCTCGCGGATCGCCTCGATGGTGGCGATGCCGTCGCCCCTGGACTCCTCCTGGCCGGTGCAGATGGTGAAGGTGAGGCAGTCGATGAGGATGTCCGACTCCAGCACCCCCCAGTTGGTGGTGAGGTCCTCGATGAGCCGCTCGGCGATGGCGACCTTGTGCTCGACGGTGCGGGCCTGGCCCTCCTCGTCGATGGTCAGCGCGATGAGCGCCGCGCCGTGCTCGACGGCGAGCTCGGTGACCTTGGCGAAGCGGGACTCGGGCCCGTCGCCGTCCTCGTAGTTCACCGAGTTGATGACGGCCCGGCCGCCGAGCTTCTCCAGGCCCGCCCGGATGACCTCCAGCTCGGTGGAGTCCAGCACGATCGGCAGCGTGGAGGCGGTGGCGAACCGGCCGGCGATCTCCGCCATGTCCGCGACGCCGTCCCGGCCTACGTAGTCGACGCAGAGGTCGAGCAGGTGGGCGCCCTCGCGGATCTGCTCGCGGGCCATCTCGACGCAGTCGTCCCAGCGGCCTTCCAGCATGGCCTCGCGGAACTTCTTCGAGCCGTTGGCGTTCGTCCGCTCGCCGATGGCCAGGTACGAGGTGTCCTGGCGGAAGGGGACCGTCTGGTAGAGCGAGGCGGCGCCCGGCTCGGGCCGCGGCTGCCGCTCGGTGGGCCGCATGTCCCGGACCCGCTCGACGACCTGCCGCAGATGCTCGGGGGTCGTGCCGCAGCAGCCGCCGACGAGCGAGAGCCCGTACTCCCGGACGAACGTCTCGTGCGCGTCCGCCAGCTCCGCGGGCGTCAGGGGGTAGTGCGCCCCGTTCTTCCCCAGGACCGGCAGGCCGGCGTTGGGCATCGCGGAGACCCGGGTGCGGGCGTGGCGGGAGAGATAGCGCAGGTGCTCGCTCATCTCGGCCGGGCCGGTCGCGCAGTTGAGGCCGATCATGTCGATGCCCAGCGGCTCCAGGGCGGTGAGCGCCGCGCCGATCTCGGAGCCGAGCAGCATGGTGCCGGTCGTCTCGACGGTCACCTGGACCAGCAGCGGCAGATCGGCGCCGGTCGCCTTCAGGGCGCGGCGGGCGCCGATGACGGACGCCTTCGTCTGGAGCAGGTCCTGGGTGGTCTCCACCAGGATCGCGTCGGCGCCGCCGGTGATCAGGCCCTCGATGTTCTGCTGGTAGGCGTCGCGCAGCTTGACGTACGGGGCGTGGCCGAGGGTCGGCAGCTTCGTGCCGGGGCCGACGGAGCCGAGCACCCAGCGGGTGCGGCCGTCGCGCGCGGCGAACTCGTCCGCGACCTCGCGGGCGATCCGCGCGCCCGACTCCGACAGCTCGAAGATGCGCTCGGGGATGTCGTACTCGCCGAGGGCGGCGAGGTTGGCGCCGAAGGTGTTGGTCTCCACGCAGTCCACGCCGACGGCGAAGTACTCCTCGTGCACCGAGCGCACGATGTCGGGCCGCGTGACGTTCAGGATCTCGTTGCAGCCCTCCAGCTGCTGGAAGTCCTCGAGGCTGGGGTCCTGCGCCTGGAGCATCGTGCCCATCGCCCCGTCGGCCACCACGACGCGGGTGGCGAGCGCCTCACGCAGGGCGGAGGCTCGGGCGGAACTGGCGGTCGATGGCGTGTACGAGGCCATGGAAGTGCTCCCGGGGTTGCGACGGCTGTCGGCTTTACGCCTTCCGGCAGAAGGCGCACGTCGTCAGCGTAGCTGGCACCACCATGGATGGGAGAGGGCATCTCATCTGACGGGCGCACTGGTGCGGCCTGAAACAGTCGTCCGATACTGGCTGGTCGGAGCCCTGGTGCGAGCCGCCCCGCGCTCTCGGCGATCATGGAAGGGTCCGCGGTCAGCTACCCCTTGGTCGGCATCGGCCGATAGTGTTCAGCATTGCCGAACGGCATGTGAGGGAGGTTGCTCGATGGCTCGGACCATCCAGTCGCTCGAACGGGCGGCGGCGATGCTGCGGCTGCTCGCAGGGGGTGAGCGACGGCTCGGTCTGTCCGATGTGGCCTCGGCGCTGGGGCTCGCGAAGGGCACCGCGCACGGCATCCTGCGCACGTTGCAGCAGGAGGGCTTCGTCGAGCAGGACCCCGCCTCCGGGCGCTATCAGCTCGGCGCGGAACTGCTGCGCCTGGGCAACAGCTATCTGGACGTCCACGAACTGCGGGCGCGGGCGCTCGTATGGGCCGACGACCTGGCGCGTTCCAGCGGTGAGAGCGTCTATCTGGGCGTGCTCCACCAGCAGGGCGTGCTGATCATCCACCATGTCTTCCGACCCGACGACAGCCGTCAGGTGCTGGAGGTCGGCGCGATGCAGCCGCTGCACAGCACCGCCCTGGGCAAGGTGCTGTGCGCCTATGACCCGGTGGCGCACAGCGAGGTGGCGGAGGCCGAGCGCGAGGCGTTCACGCCGCACACGGTGACGGGCCTCGGCGACTTCGAGGAGATCCTGGACCTGACCCGGGCCCGGGGCTGGGCCGCCGACGTCGAGGAGACCTGGGAGGGCGTGGCCTCGGTCGCCGCCCCCATCCACGACCGGCGGCGGATGCCGGTGGGCGCGGTGGGCATCACCGGCGCGGTGGAGCGCGTGCGCGAGGGCGGGGAGCTGAGCGCGCAGCTGGTGGCCGCGGTGCGGGACTGCGCGCGGGCGGTCTCCCGCGACCTGGGCGCGGGGCGTTTCTGAGCCCCGGGCCCGGCACTGGGCCTTTGGCCTGGGCATGCGCTGGCCGAGAAACGATCAGCCGCCGACCGGAAACAGTCTGAGCCAGGGGCGGGCGCGGGGCGAGAATCGACCGGCGGGCCACGGCGCGACCGCTCCGGGAAAACGGCTCAAGATCGACATCTCACCAAGATCGGCACCGTCGGATACCGGCCAGTAGCACTGCGTACCAGCCAGTAGCCGAACGATGATTTTCGGCCGCGTCAACCACGAGTTTTCAGTCACAGGACCCTTGACGCGCCCTTAACAGTGCAGAAAACTGCCGTTCATCGGTCGGCATTGTCGAACACCTAACGACAATATTCGCTATGGTGGACACTGCCGCGGGACCGATCACCGCCCTCTCGGAGGGTGCGGACCACCGGAGGGACCCGGGGTTCGCCTTCCCCTGGACGAAGGACAAAGGAGTCGCGGGTGTCCAGCTCCGACATCTTCACCGGTGAGCTCATCGGTACAGCAGTATTGATTCTGCTCGGCGGCGGCGTGTGCGCCGCCGTCACTCTGAAGCGCTCGAAGGCGCTCAACGCGGGCTGGCTGGCCATCACATTCGGCTGGGGCTTCGCCGTACTGGCCGGTGCCTACATCGGCGCCAAGTCCGGTGCGCACCTCAACCCCGCCGTCACGTTCGGCCTCGCCATAGACGGTGCGGTCGAGTGGAGCGATGTGCCGCTCTACATCGGCTCCCAGCTGCTCGGCGCGATGATAGGCGCCACGCTGGTCTGGCTCGCCTACTACGGTCAGTTCAGGGCTCACCTGACCGACCCGGAGCTGGTCGCGAGCCTGAACCCCAAGGAGGGCATGGTCGACCAGACCGCGACCCCCCAGGCCGGCCCGGTGCTGGGCATCTTCTCCACCGGCCCCGAGATCCGTAACGCGGTGCAGAACCTCGTCACGGAGATCATCGGAACCGCCGCGCTGGTGCTCTTCATCCTCACCCTGGGCCTGACCAAGGGCCTGGCCGTGAGCGGCACCGGCACCCTGATGGTCGCCCTCGTCGTCGTCGGCATCGGCCTCTCGCTCGGTGGCCCGACCGGTTACGCCATCAACCCCGCCCGCGACCTCGGCCCGCGCATCGTGCACGCGCTGCTGCCGCTGCCCAACAAGGGCGGTTCGGACTGGGGCTACGCCTGGGTACCGGTGGTCGGACCGCTCATCGGTGCCGCGCTCGCCGCAGGCATCCACAAGATCGCGTTCTGAGCACCCGCCGCCGAGACCTTCAGACTTTCCCAGGAGCACACACACCATGACCGACGCGAACACCACGACCGGCTCCCACGGCACGGGCCCGTTCATCGCCGCGATCGACCAGGGCACCACCTCGTCCCGCTGCATCGTCTTCGATCGGGACGGCCGCATCGTCTCCGTCGACCAGAAGGAACACGAGCAGATCTTCCCGAAGCCGGGCTGGGTCGAGCACGACGCCACCGAGATCTGGGCCAACGTCCAGCAGGTCGTCGCCGGCGCGATCGAGAAGGCGGGCATCACCGCCGCCGACGTCAAGGCGATCGGCATCACCAACCAGCGTGAGACCACGCTGCTGTGGGACAAGAACACCGGCGAGCCGGTCCACAACGCGATCGTCTGGCAGGACACCCGCACCGACGGTCTCTGCAAGGAGCTCGGCCGCAACGTCGGCCAGGACCGCTTCCGCCGCGAGACCGGCCTGCCGCTGGCGAGCTACTTCTCCGGCCCGAAGGTCCGCTGGCTGCTGGACAACGTCGAGGGCCTGCGCCAGCGCGCCGAGGCCGGCGACATCCTCTTCGGCACCATGGACTCCTGGGTCATCTGGAACCTCACCGGTGGCACCGACGGCGGCGTGCACGTCACCGACGTCACCAACGCCTCCCGCACGATGCTGATGAACCTGCGCAGCCTCGCCTGGGACGAGCGCATCGCGGAGTCGATGGAGATCCCCGTCGCCGTGCTGCCGGAGATCCGCTCCTCCGCCGAGGTCTACGGCACCGCCAAGGGCGGCGCGCTGGACGGCGTGCCCGTCGCCTCCGCGCTCGGCGACCAGCAGGCGGCCCTGTTCGGCCAGACCTGCTTCTCCGAGGGCGAGGCCAAGTCGACGTACGGCACCGGCACGTTCATGCTGATGAACACCGGCGACGAGCCCGTCAACTCCTACAACGGCCTGCTGACGACCGTCGGTTACCGCATCGGTGACGAGAAGCCGGTCTACGCCCTCGAGGGCTCCATCGCCGTCACCGGCTCCCTCGTGCAGTGGATGCGCGACCAGATGGGCCTGATCAAGAGCGCGGCCGAGATCGAGACGCTCGCCAGCTCCGTCGAGGACAACGGCGGCGCGTACTTCGTGCCGGCCTTCTCCGGCCTGTTCGCCCCCTACTGGCGCTCCGACGCGCGTGGTGTCATCGCGGGTCTGACCCGCTACGTCACCAAGGCGCACATCGCCCGCGCCGTGCTCGAGGCCACCGCCTGGCAGACCCGCGAGATCACCGACGCCATGACGAAGGACTCCGGCGTCGAGCTGACCGCGCTCAAGGTCGACGGCGGCATGACCTCCAACAACTTGCTGATGCAGACGCTCTCGGACTTCCTGGACGCCCCCGTGGTGCGCCCGATGGTCGCCGAGACCACCTGCCTCGGCGCCGCCTACGCCGCCGGCCTCGCCGTCGGCTTCTGGCCGGACACCGACGCCCTGCGCGCCAACTGGCGCCGGGCCGCCGAGTGGACACCCCGGATGGACGCGGACACGCGTGACCGCGAGTACAAGAGCTGGCTCAAGGCCGTCGAGCGGACCATGGGCTGGATCGAGGACGAGGAGTAATCATGAGCACCCTGCAGAGCGTCCCGACCCTCGGGACGCACCCGGCTGCCGGTTCCAACCCGAGCCGCGCCGAGACCCGGGACCGACTGTCCAACGCGACGTACGACCTCCTGGTGATCGGCGGCGGCATCCTGGGCACCTCGGTGGCCTGGCACGCCGCGCAGTCCGGACTGCGGGTCGCGATGGTGGACGCCGGCGACTTCGCCGGCGCCACCTCCTCCGCCTCCTCCAAGCTCGTCCACGGCGGTCTGCGCTACCTGCAGACCGGCGCGGTCAAGCTGGTGGCGGAGAACCACCACGAGCGTCGGGTGCTGGCCAAGGACGTGGCCCCGCACCTGGTCAACCCGCTCACCTTCTACCTGCCGGTCTACAAGGGCGGCCCGGTCGGCGCCGCCAAGCTGGGCGCCGGTGTCTTCGCCTACTCCGCGCTGTCCGCCTTCGGCGACGGCGTCGGCAAGGTCATCTCCCCGGCGAAGGCCCAGGCCGCCAACCCGGGTCTGCGCACGGACAACCTCAAGGCCGTCGCGGTCTACTACGACCACCAGATGAACGACTCGCGCGTGGCCGTCATGACGGTCCGCGCGGCCGTCGAGTCCGGCGCCGTGGTGCTCAACCACGCCGAGGTGACCGGTCTGCGCTTCACGCACGGCAAGGTGACCGGCGCGGAGCTCAAGGACCGCACCGACGGCACCGAGTTCGGCGTCAACGCCCGCGTCGTGCTCAACGCCACCGGTCCCTGGGTCGACCACCTGCGCACCATGGAGGACAAGGGCGCCGCCCCCTCCATCCGCCTCTCCAAGGGCGCGCACATCGTGATGAAGCGCAAGTCGCCGTGGAAGGCCGCCATGGCCACCCCGATCGACAAGTACCGCATCACCTTCGCCCTGCCGTGGGAGGACCAGCTGCTCCTCGGCACCACCGACACCGCGTACGAGGGCGACCCGGCCGACGTCCGCGCCACGGAGGAGGACATCCAGCAGATCCTCGACGAGGCGGCGTTCTCCATCCAGGACGCGGACCTCGACCGCGATCTGATGACGTACGCCTTCGCGGGCCTGCGCGTGCTGCCGGGCGGCCCCGGCGACGTGGCCCAGGCCAAGCGCGAGACGGTCGTCTCCGAGGGCAAGGGCGGCATGCTGTCCGTCGCCGGCGGCAAGTGGACGACCTACCGCCACATCGGCCGTACGGTCATGAGCAAGCTCGCCAAGCTCCCCGGCAGCCCGCTGACCGAGGACATGGAGCCCATCTCCAACCTGGTCCGCCGCACCCCGCTGCCCGGTATCTCCAACCCCAACGCGGTCGCCCACCGACTGCTGGTGGACCGTGAGCCCGGCAGCCGCATGGACCCGCTGACCGCCCGTCACCTCGCCTCGCACTACGGCTCGCTGTCCTTCGACATCGCGCGCCTGGCGAACGAGAACCCGGAGCTGGCCGAGCGCATCCACCCCGACGGCCCCGAGATCTGGGCCCAGGTCGTCTACGCCCGTGACCACGAGTGGGCCGAGACGGTCGACGACGTGCTGCGCCGCCGCACGACCCTGACGATCCGCGGCCTGGACTCCGAGGACGTCCGCGCCAAGGTCAAGGACATGCTGGGCGACAAGGGCTGACGCCCGGCCGCACCGCGGCACCGCATCACCCGTCGAGGGGAGAGACGCTGCGTCTCTCCCCTCGACGCGTGTCCCGCGGGCGCCCCCGGCGGCCCGGGGAGCGACCGCGGGGGCACCTCCGGTCGTACGGGGTCGCGACCGCGGGACGCGGAAGCCGTAGGCTTGAGGTCGCACGCGGGGAGCGGGCCGACGACGGGCGACCGACGGGCCCGCGGACCCACGACAGAACTGCACGGAACTGCAACCGGCGGTGGCACGGACCTCCGTTCCGCCCCGGTCGGAAGGAGGCGCTGGGTGATCGAGCTTGAGGGGGTTCCCGAGCTGATCGACCCGGTCATGATCTGTGCCTTCGAGGGGTGGAACGACGCCGGGGACGCCGCCTCCAACGCGGTCGCGCACCTCGACCGCGAGTGGAAGGGCGAGGTCTTCGGGGCGCTCGACGCCGAGGACTACTACGACTTCCAGGTCAACCGGCCCACGGTGTGGCTGGACGGCGGGGTCCGCAAGGTCACCTGGCCGACCACCCGGCTCTCCGTGGTGCGCACGGGCGGGGCGACGCCGCGCGATCTGGTCCTGGTCCGGGGCATCGAGCCGAGCATGCGCTGGCGCTCGTTCTGCAACGAGATCCTCGGCTTCGCCCATGAGTTGGGGGTGGAGATGGTCGTGATCCTGGGCTCGCTGCTCGGTGACACCCCGCACACCCGGCCCGTGCCGGTCAGCAGCGTCACCTCCGACCCGGACCTGGCGCGCACCATGGATCTGGAGGAGTCCCGCTACGAGGGCCCGACCGGCATCGTCGGCATTCTCCAGGAGGCGTGCACGCACGCGGGCATCCCGACGGTGAGCCTGTGGGCGGCCGTGCCGCACTACGTCTCGCAGCCGCCGAACCCGAAGGCGACCCTGGCGCTCCTCAACCGCCTGGAGGACCTGGTCAATCTGCGGATTCCGCTCGGCGACCTGCCGGAGGACGCGCGGGCCTGGCAGCTGGGCGTGGACCAACTGGCGGCGGAGGACAGCGAGGTCGCGGAGTACGTCCAGTCGCTGGAGGAGGCGCGGGACACCGCCGAGCTGCCGGAGGCCTCCGGCGAGGCCATCGCCCGGGAGTTCGAGCGTTATCTGCGGCGCCGCGACGGCCAGCCCGGGCCGGGCCAGCCCGGCCTCGGCACCGACCCCGGCGTCGCCGACGGCCGGGACTCCTCGTACCTCCGCGACACCTCCAGCGGCCGTACGCGGCCGCCGAAGCCCCAGCCCAAGGACGAGTCGCAGGCGCCGGCGTCCGACGAGGACCCCGGCACCGGACCGGCCCCCGAGGGGCCGAACGACAAGGGGCCGGACGGCAAGGACTGACCGCCCAGGACCGTGACGCGACAGCGCCCGGGATGACCGGGACCGACGCGGGCGCCCCGGGCGCCGTCGTCCCAGAAGCCTTCGGCGGCGGAAACGAAGGAGGGTGCTCCCCGGCCGTTGGAGCCGGGGAGCACCCTCCTGGGGAAAGCGCGGGGGTCAGCCCGTCACAGGGCCACGCCGAGCAGCGCGTCGACGGCCCGGGAGACGACGCCGGGCGCCCCCTCGTCGCTGCCGCCGTCGGCGGTCTGGGCGGCGGCCCAGCGGTCGACCGCGGCGAGCGCGGCCGGGGCGTCGAGGTCGTCCGCGAGGGCGTCGCGGATCTCCTCGACCAGGGCGTCGGCGGACGGCCCGTCCGGGCGGGAGACGGCCGCACGCCAGCGGCCGAGGCGCTCGACGGCCTCGGTCAGGACGGCGTCGGTCCACTCCCAGTCGGCCCGGTAGTGGTGGGCGAGCAGGGCGAGCCGGATGGCGGCGGGGTCGACGCCGTCGCGGCGCAGCCGGGAGACGAAGACCAGATTGCCCTTGGACTTGGACATCTTCTGCCCGTCCAGGGCGACCATGCCCGCGTGCACGTAGGTCTTGGCGAACGGGTGCTCGCCGGTGAGCGCCTGGGCGTGCGAGGCGCCCATCTCGTGGTGCGGGAAGACGAGGTCGCTGCCGCCGCCCTGGACGTCGAAGCCCATGCCGAAGTGTTCGAGGGCGATCGCGACGCACTCGATGTGCCAGCCCGGGCGGCCGGGGCCGAGGGAGGCGCCGTCCCAGCTGGGCTCGCCCGGGCGGGCGGCCATCCACAGCATCGGGTCGAGGGGGTTCTTCTTGCCGGGGCGGTCCGGGTCGCCGCCGCGCTCGGCGGACAGCAGTCGCATCGCCTCCGCGTCGAGGCCGGAGACCTCGCCGAAGTGGCTGTCGGACGCGACGGAGAAGTAGACGTCGCCTTCGAGCTCGTAGGCGGCACCGGCGTCACGCAGCCGCTCCACCAGGGGAACGATCTTGGGTATCGACTCCACGGCGCCCACGTAGTGCCGCGGCGGAAGCATCCGCAGCGCGGTCATGTCCTCGCGGAAGAGGGCGGTCTCGCGCTCGGCGAGCGCGGTCCAGTCGTCGCCGTTGGCGAGGGCCCGCTCGAGCAGCGGGTCGTCGACGTCGGTGACGTTCTGGACGTAATGGACCTGCCGCTTGGTGTCGAGCCACACGCGCTGCACGAGGTCGAACGCGTTGTAGGTCGCCGCGTGCCCCATGTGGGTGGCGTCGTACGGCGTGATGCCGCAGACATAGATACGGGCGACGGGACCGGGGACGAGGGTCACTCGCTCGCCGGTCGCGGTGTCGTGGATCCGGAGGTCGCGGCCACTGCCAGGCAGGGCGGGTACCTCAGAAGCGGGCCAGGCATGCATGTCCTGAAGCCTAACCGGACGCATGTTCCGGATACGAACCGGACTCGGCTGTTGGCCGAAGACCGGCTCTTGCGCGATCTCGGCCAATCCGCACGGACAGGCCCGGTCAGACCGGCGGCCAGGGGATGGCGGGCCACTGTCCACTGGGTTCGCGGTGCCGTCCGGTCCGCAGGAGGTCCGCGACCCGGGCGCGCAGCGCCTCGATCTCGGCGGGGGTGATCAACTCGGCCAGTCGGGCGGCGAGCGGGCGCTCCTCGGCCAGATCGGCCGAAAGTCGCCGTAGGGCCTCCAGGGCCTCCTCGGGCAGTGGCTCGCCGGCCCAGCCCCACAGCAGGGTGCGCAGCTTGTCGTCGGCGTTGAAGGTCACGCCGTGGTCGATCGCGTACAGCCGCCCGTCGGCCGCGGGCAGCAGATGGCCGACCTTGCGGTCACCGTTGTTGATCACCGCGTCGAGCACGGCCAGCCGCCGCAGCCGCACGTCGTCGGCGTGCACCAGCAGCGCGGTGCGGTCCTCCCCCACCTCCGCGAAGCCGACGGCCTTCCAGCCCGGGCCCGGCTCCTCGCCCTCGACCAGCGCCAACAGCTCCGCGCCGGCGGTCTCCTCGTCCGGGCCCTCGATCCACAGCTGGCACATGCCCTCGCCGTACGGGCCGTCGCGCAGCACCGTCGGCGGGATCAGTCCCCAGCCCATGGCCTCGGAGAGTTCGTACGCCGCCACCTCGCGCTGCGCCAGCGTCCCGTCGGGGAAGTCCCACAGCGGGCGCTCCCCGGCGACCGGCTTGTAGACACAGGAGGCGGTGACGCCCTCGTAGGCGACCGTGCAGTACAGGACCGCGTTGGACGCCTCGCGGACCCGGCCGCGCACCGTCAGCTCGCCCAGTGCCAGCAGCTCGTGCGGGGTCACGCTCCGCGGCGGTATCCGTTCTGGCGCGGACATACGTGTCCCTCCGGGTCGAGCGGCAGGCTGCACAGCGGGCACGGCGGGCGGCCGGCGTTGACGACTTCGAGGGCACGCTTGGCGAACGCGCGGGCCATGGTGCCGGTCAGCCGCACCCGCAGCATCGGCGGCCCGTTCGCCTCGTCCTTGAGCAACCGCTCCTCGGCCTCGGCGAGGTCCTCCTCGGTGTCGGCCGCCAGCTCCACGAGGGCCTGCGCCTCCACCACCATCCGCTCGTGCTCGCCGTCCCAGGCCAGCGCCATGGTGCCGACCCGGAACTCCTCCTCGACGGGGGTGTCCAGGGGGGCGGTGTCGGCCAGTTCGGCGGGGGCCACGGCCGGCACCGGGGCATTGCCGCCGGTGCGCCGGACCACCTCGTCCAGCAGCTCGTCGATGCGCTCGGCGAGCGCTTCCACCTGGGTCTTCTCCAGCATGACGCTGGTGGTCCGGCCGGCCGCCGAGGCCTGGAGGAAGAAAATGCGGCGGCCCGGCAGCCCGACCGTACCGGCGACGAATCGGTCCGGCGGGTCATAGAGGAACACCTGACGGGACAACGTCCTGCTCCATTTGGTTCGGGTGGTCGGAGTGGTTGTACGGCTCGGGGCGGGTCGGTGTGAGTCGTGCGCGGTGCGGTACGGCCTGCTCCGGCGAGGTGATCACCGGCAGCGAGGCGGGCACCCCCGCCTCACCACCCTACTGCGCACGACGATCACGGTGCTCCCGCACCACCCCCGACGGCCGCGTCCCCCTCGCGCTCCGTCGGCGGCTGCCCGCTCGGGGCGAGATCGGCCAGGTCACCGGTGTCGCCGAGGCGCGCCAGATAGGGCCGCAGCCGGGTGTAGCGGATGGCCGTGACCGAGCAGGGGTCGACGGCGATCCGCTGGAAGAGGTCGAGGTGGAGGCCGAGCGCGTCGGCGACGAGCGCCTTGATGATGTCGCCGTGCGTGCACATGAGGTAGACGGCGTCCGGGCCGTGTTCCCGCTCGATCCGCTCGTTCCAGTCGCGGACCGCGTCCAGCGCCCTCGCTTGCATGGCGCGTACGGACTCCCCGCCGGGGAAGGCGGCGGCGGAGGGGTGCTGCTGCACGACAGCCATCAGCGGCTCGTCGTGCAGTTCGGCGAGCTTGCGGCCCGACCAGTCGCCGTAGTGGCATTCGCCGATCCGCTCGTCGGTGTGCGACGGCAGCTCCGGCCGCGCGGCGAGCAGCGGTGCCAGGGTCTCCTGACAGCGCTGGAGCGGGCTGGCGACGGCGACGGCGAGCGGCACGTCGCGGAGCCGGGCGGGGAGGGCGGCCGCCTGGGCGGCGCCGCGCTCGTCGAGGGCGACCCCGGGGGTCCACCCGGCGAGCACTCCCCCGGTGTTGGCGGTGGACCGGCCGTGCCGGAGCAGGATCAGCGTGGGCATGACGACCAGCCTACGTCCGTAACCGGGCGCCCCAGGCGCCCCTCCGGTGCGCTGCGGACGGATTGGCGGAAGAATGCCTGTCGTGATCGTCGACGTCGGCATTTACCGGGACGGGCAACGGACGGAGGGCCCCACCGACCTCTCGGACGCGCTGCGGGAGGCGCGCGCCAAGGGGCACTCCTTCGTGTGGGTCGGGCTGTACGAGCCCACGGAGGACGAGTTCGACCTGGTGACGAACGAGTTCGAGCTGCACCCGCTGGCCGTCGAGGACGCGCTCAACGCGCACCAGCGTCCGAAGCTGGAGGTGTACGACGACTCGCTGTTCATGGTGCTCAAGCCCCTCACCTACGACGACGCGGCGGGCACCGTCACCACCGGTGAGCTGATGCTGTTCGTCGGCGACTGCTTCGTCGTCTCCGTCCGCCACGGCGAGGGCAGCCCGCTCGCGCGCGTGCGGCAGCGGCTGGAACACGAGCCGGAGGTGCTCAAGCACGGTCCGACATCGGTGATGTACGCGGTGAGCGACGCCGTCGTGGACCACTACATCGATGTGGCGGCGGCGCTCCAGGTGGACCTGGAGGAGCTGGAGGCCGAGGTGTTCGCGCCGGTCGGCGGGGACAACAGGAACACCGCCTCGCGGATCTACGCCTTCAAACGGCAGGTCGTGGAGTTCCGGCGGGCGACGGTCCCGCTGGCCGAGCCGATGACCCGGCTCGCGGAGGCGCGGCTGCCGTTCGTGGACAGCGGATCCCAGCCGTTCTTCCGCGATGTGAGTGATCACCTGACCCGGGTCAACGAGTCCGCGGAGGGCCTGGACCGACTGCTTTCGGACATCCTGTCGGCCCACCTCGCGCAGACCGGCGTCCAGCAGAACGACGACATGCGCAAGATCTCGGCGTGGGCGGCCATGGCGGCCCTCCCGACGATGATCGCCGGGGTGTACGGGATGAACTTCGACCACATGCCGGAGTTGCGCGAGCCCTGGGGGTATCCCGCGGTGCTGGGCCTGTTGGTCGTGCTGGAGTTCCTGCTGCACCGGCTCTTCAAGCGGCGCGGCTGGCTCTGAGGGCGCGGCGGGTGGGGTCAGGCGAACCCGGGGGCGGGGTCGGCGGGGCCGTGCAGCGCGTCGAGGCGGTCGGGCAGTCGCAGTCCGACCATCCGCCGCCAGCCGCCGAGCCGCTCGTACCCGTGCAGGGCGCGGATGCCCGCCGTGAGCGCCGTGGACTTGGCCTTCGGCCACCGCAGGATGCGGCCCATGTGGCCCATCACCGCGAGGCTGACGTCCCGGTAGACCACGATCTCGGCGAGCGCGCTCTCCCGGAGGATCGCCTGGATCGTCCGGCCGTATCCGGCGGCGGCGAGCCGCAGCAGCTCCTCGTGGCAGTAGGCGAGGTGATTGGCCTCGTCGTGACAGATCATCTTGATCGCCCTGCCGACCTCGGGGTGCTCGCCGAAGTGCTTGGTGAGCAGGCCCATCTGCTCGGAGGCGCGTTGCTCGGTGACCCGGCTGTGAGAGAGGTAGGCGACGATGTCCCGCTCGGTGAGCGGGGTGTCGGCACGCAGCTTGGTGTGGGGAAGCCCGATGCCCCGGCGTTCGAGGATGGCTGTGTAATCGGTCTCCGGCGGGACCGGCACCGGCTCCAGCCCCCGTCTGCGGAGCAGGGCGAGGAAGATCCGGCCGTGCTTGTCCTCGTCCGCGCCGTGCCGGGCGATCTTGGGTGCGAGGGTCTGCAGCTCGGGCGGCGCCAGCGCGGCGATCCGGCCGTTCTCCCAGGCCCCCTGCGATTCGCCGCCGGCGGCGATGGAGCAGAAGAGCCGGTACGACTCGTCGTTGTCGAGGATCTCCTGGAACACGCTTCTGGCCGAGAGCATGGCTGCCACCTCCGTGCACGACGCCCCGAAGGCAAAGTCAACTGCGCCGGGCAGGGTGCGGCAAACGCTCGGGCCGCCCGCTCGGCCGAATGCCGGACGGCGGGGGAACGGCGGGTCAAGGAACGACGAAGGGCCCCGCGGTGCGTAACCACGGGGCCGTACGGGGCGTTGTCCTCGGTGACGGCCGTGGCGGGGAAGGCCCCCCGAGCCCCCACCACGGCCGCAGTCGTCCCGCGGACCACTACGCGCACCGCGCGGCGGGGGTGCACCCGGGGACCCGCCGGACAGGCCTAGGCGAGACCGGCTCGCTCCAGGGCGTCCACGCCGGCCCGCAGGCTCGCGATCCGCTCGTCCAGGGTGAAGCCCGCGGGGGCCAGCGACAGGGTGGTGACCCCGGCCTCCGCGTACGCCTGCATCCGGTCGGCGACGCGCTCCACCGGGCCGAGCAGGGTGGTGGAGTCGATCAGCTCGCGCGGCACCGCGGCCGCGGCGCCCGCCTTGTCCCCGGCGAGGTACTTCTCCTGGATCTCGGCGGCGGCCTTCTCGTACCCCATGCGCTGGGCGAGCTTGTTGTAGAAGTTCTGCTTGGCGCTGCCCATGCCGCCGACGTAGAGGGCGGTGTACGGGCGGAAGAGGTCCGCGAGGGCGTCCACGTCGTCACCGACGGCCATGGGCACGGTCGGCACGAGGTCGAAGCCGTCGAGGTCCTTGCCCGCCTTCTCACGGCCGGCCCGCAGGGCGCCCAGGGTGGTCTCCTCGGCGTGCTCGGGCGCGAAGAAGACGACGAGGGCGCCGTCGGCGATCTCGCCGGTCTGCTCCAGGTTCTTCGGGCCGATGGCCGCGATGTAGAGCGGGATGTGCTCGCGCACCGGGTGGACGGTGAGCTTGATGGGCTTGCCCGGGCCGCCGGGCAGCGGCAGCGTCCAGTGGTCGCCGTCGTGGGCGACGCGCTCACGGGACATGGCCTTGCGGATGATCTCGACGTACTCACGGGTGCGGGCGAGCGGCTTGTCGAACTTCACGCCGTACCAGCCCTCGGAGACCTGCGGGCCGGACACCCCGAGGCCGAGGCGGAACCGGCCGCCGGAGAGCGAGTCGAGGGTCGCGGCCGTCATGGCCGTCATCGTGGGCGTACGGGCCGGGATCTGGAAGATCGCCGAACCGACGTCGATCCGTTCGGTCTGCGCCGCGACCCAGGCGAGCACGGTGGGCGCGTCGGAGCCGTACGCCTCGGCCGCCCAGCAGACCGCGTAGCCCAGCCGGTCGGCCTCGCGGGCGACCGCGAGGTTGTCCGCGTCCATCCCGGCTCCCCAGTAGCCGAGGTTGATTCCGAGCCTCATGCGAGCCATGCGGGCGCCCCTTACCGATCAGTAACGTCGTTGTTCCGGGGACTGTAGCGCGCCGACCTGGGGTACGTCATCGGCACGTTGTCCACAGGCGGCTGTCCACAGGCGGCCACGGCCCAGGCCACGGCCAGTAACCTCAGCGCTCATGGAGTCAAGGCATCTCGGCCGCACGGGACTGCGGGTCTCGAGGATCGGGCTCGGCACCCTCACCTGGGCCCGGGACACCGGCGAATTCGACGCCGCCGAGCAGCTCAAGATGTTCTGGGAGGCGGGCGGCACCCTCGTCGACACCGCCGATGTCTACGCGGACGGCGGCGCGGAGTACGTCCTCGGCCGGCTGATGGAGGACCTCGTACCGCGCCGCGACCTGGTCGTCGCGACCAAGGCGGGCAGCGTCCCCGACCCCGACCGGCGCTTCGACGGCTCGCGGGGCCATCTGCTCTCCGCGCTCGACGCCTCGCTGACGCGGCTGGGCACGGACTACGTCGACCTGTGGCAGATCCACGCCTTCGACCCCTTCACCCCGATCGAGGAGACGCTGCAGGCGCTCGACATAGCGGTCGGCAGCGGCCGGGCCCGCTATGCCGGGGTGTCCAACTTCTGCGGCTGGCAGCTCGCCAAGGCCGCCACCTGGCAGCTCGCCGGGCCAGGCACACGCACCCGGCTGGCCAGCACGCAGATGGAGTATTCGCTGCTGCAGCGCGGCATCGAGCGCGAGGTGCTGCCCGCCGCGCTCGACCTGGGCATCGGGGTGCTGCCGTCCTCACCGCTCGGCCGGGGCGTGCTGACGGGCAAGTACCGCCACGGGACGCCCACCGACTCACGGGGGGCCTCCGACCATCTCGCCTCCTTCGTCGAGCCCTATCTGGACGCCGACGCCACCCGCGTCGTCGACGCCGTCACCACGGCCGCCCACGGGCTCGCCACGACCCCCTTGCAGGTGGCTCTCGCGTGGGTGCGCGACCGGCCCGGCGTGGTCGCCCCGATCGTCGGCGCGCGGAACGCGGCGCAGCTCGGAGCCGCGTTGTCAGTGGAGAGCCTTACTCTTCCAGACGAGATCTGCCAGGCGCTCGACGATGTGTCGGCGCCCGTGCACCGCTATCCCGATCAGGACTGGAGCACGCTGTGAGTACCGACCGCGACCCCCTCGCCGTCGAGGACGCGTCCGCGCCCTCCCCCGAGGAGGCCGCCCCGGCCGAGCCGGGCGAGCCGGGCGACGCCGCGTCACCGGCCGCCCCCGCCGACGACACCGGGGCCGGGACGGACGGCGACGGTCGTGAGGCCGAGGACGGCGCGCGGGAGGAAGGGTCCCCGGAGCAGCCGGCGGAGCAGCCGGCTCCGGCGGCCGAGGCCGGGGCCCCCGCCTCGGGCGGCGGGAGCCGGTCCGCCGCCGCGGAGGCGCTGGCGGCCGCGGTGCGGGCCGTGGAGAGCGGGGAGCGCCCGGCAGCGTCGTTCTTCACCGGACCGTCCGGCGGCAGGCGGGTCCCCGCCGCGCCGGCGCCGGACAGCGGCGCCGCGCCCCGGCCCGAGCGGGCCACCGCGCCCGCGCCGACGGCACCCGCGGCCCCCGCCGCTCCCCCGCGCCCGGCCCTGCACATCAGCGCCGAGGGGCTGGACGGCGTACGGCAGGTGCTCACCGCGGGCGGCGCCCCCCAGACGCTGGCCGAGCAGGTGGTCGGCGTGCTCGGGGAGCAGGCCGCCGAGGCCCTGCGCGACGACCCCTGGCAGCTGCTGGCCGTCCCGGGCGTGCGCCCGGAGCAGGCGGACGGCTTCGCGCGGGCACTGCTGGGCCCGGAGTGCGGTCCGGGTGACGAGCGCCGGGGCCAGGCCCTGGTCGGCTGGCTGCTGGAGCGCGCCGCGCTCGCCGGGCACACCGTGCTGGAGGCGTCGGTGCTGCGCACCGCGCTCGGCAAGCAGTCCGTGCCGGAGCCGGACGAGGCGCTGCAGAGCGCGCTCGCGGAGGGCTCGGTGCTGGTGTTCCAGGAGGCCCTGGAGACCCCGGGTGCCGCCCGCCCCGAGCCGGACGGCTCGGAGGCGGAGGTCCCGGTCCGGCTGCTGCTGGGGCTGGACCGCTACGCGATGGCGGAGGAAAGCCTGGCCGACGGCCTCGCCCGGCTGATCAGCACCTTGGGCACGGAGCCGGCGCGCGCCGCCGCGGATGCCGACGCTGTCGCGGACGGCGGTGGGGACGAGCAGGAGGCCGGAGCCGGATCCGGTGCGGAACCCCCCACTGACAGCCCGGCGGCATCCGACGCGGCACCCGACTGGGAGGCCGCCGCTGCCGCCGCGCCCTCCCCCTCCGCCGCGGAGCTGATCCGTGCCGTCGCGGCCTCCGGGCTGGTGACGCACAGCGGTGGCGAGGCGGCCCGCGCGGAGCCCCTCGCCCTCGTCCTCGCGGCCCGCGCCCTGGGCCTGCGGGCCTGTGCCGCCGCGCACACCGAGGACGGCAAGCGGCGTCTGGTCGCGCTCGGCGACCCCGACGCGGTCACCGTCACCGGACTACTGTCCGGCCAGGAGGGCCCCGGGCGGGACGCGGAAGGCGCCCTCGCGCTCGATGTGCTGGCCGTGCTGGACGCCCCGCAGCTGGACGTGGAGACGGCGGCGATGCTGGTGGAGTCGCTGACGGACGGCACCCGGCTGGTGCTGAGCGGTGACCCCGGCGTGCTGTGGTCGGCCGGCCCCGGCCGGGTCTTCGCGGACGTGGTGGCCGCGCGGGCCTGCCCCGCGGTCGTCTCGCGCACCCCGGACGCGGGCCCGATCGGCGAGCTGGTGTCGGGCATCGGGATCGGTGAGCTGACCACCGTGGACGCCCCCGGCAAGGAGGTCGTGATCGTCCCGGTCCGGGACGCGGGCGAAGCCGTGCACCGCACGGTGCAGCTCGTCGCGGACTCGGTGCCGCGCGCCATCGGCGTGCCCGCCGAGCACACCCAGGTGATCACCCCGGGCCACGGCGGTGCCGTCGGCACCCGGGCGCTCAACGCGGCGCTGAAGGAGCGGCTCAACCCCGGCCCGGGCCGGTTCGGCGGCTTCGACCCCGGCGACCGCATCGCCTACGTACCGGCGCCGGGCCGTATGGTCCCCGGCACGGTCGTCTCGGCGGACGCGGCGGGGCTCCGGCTGGACTGCGCGGGCTCGCCCGTCGTCGTCCCGCCCGAGCGGGTGGGCGGGACGGTGCGGCACGGCTGGGCCGTCACCGCGCACCAGGCTGCCGGTACGCGCTGGCCGGCGGCCGTGGTGGTGCTGCCCGGCGACGCCGCCCAGGAGCTGACGAGGTCGTGGATCTACACCGCGTTCAGCCGGGGCGAGCGGCATCTGTCGGTCGTGCACGGCGTGGACCAGGCACTGCCCCGCGCGGTGGCCGAGATCCCGGCGAAGGAGCGGACCACCCGGCTGCGGTCCCTGCTGCGGGCACCCCAGTCCGAGGCCTGAGCACCGACGGGTGACCCCGGGGCGGGCCGCCGCCCGCGCCCCGGGGTCACCCGACCTCGATGAGCGGAGTCCCTCAGTGCCCGGGGCCCGGGGACCTCGCGTCCCCGTCCTGCGGCTCCGCACCCTTCGGGGCCCCCTCGTCGCCGTCCTCGTCGTCACCGTCCTCGTCGAGGTCGAGTTCCTCGTCGAAGACGGCGCTGACGTCGAAGCGGCAGATGACCCGCTGCGGATCGGCCTGCTCGAAGGGGGCGGACAGCCATTCGCCGGGCTCGGCGGGGTCGTCGGCCGCCGCCACCCACAGGGTGGAATCGCCTTCCTCCAGGCCGAATTCCTTGTGCCGGGATGCGATCTCGTCCGGTTCGTACTCTCCGAAGAGCACCCCGAGGGCGGCATGGACACTGCTGCCGACGAGGTCCGCCGCGTTCCCCGGCGCACCCGGGGGCGCGTCGATGTCGGGATCGAGGTCGGCGACGCGCTGGGCCTGGGCGAGGAGCCGGTGTGGTTCGACCACCGCGTAGTCCCTGCGGATCAGCACACTGAGCGCGCTGGGCTCCTCGGGCCCGGCGTAGGCGGGCAGCGTGTCGTCACCGGGGATCTCGAAGGGTGTGACCTCGTCATAGGCGTCGTACAACAGCTCGTCGTACGCCTCGGCTGTCGCGGCCAGCTCGTTGAACGCGGCGTAGACAGCCGGATCGGTCGCCCCCGATCGGTGTTCGACGGCATCGAGGTGGCGGTCCAGCGCGGCTTTGACCGCCTCGGCGGCGGCGCGTACCTCGGCAGCGGTTGGCTGCGCAGCATCAGACATAGTGCAGACGCTATCCGCACCGAGCCCGTTCCCGCACAATAGATGCGATGCCGGAATACGAATTCTGTGATGTGTATGTGCCTCGAGGGGTCTCTCGAGGAGCAGCCACTCGCTTGCTGACCGACCATGCCGAGTACGGACACTGGGAGTTGGACCGACTGCGTCTTTATCCCGACGGCAGCCGCCGGGTGCGGCTGCGGCGTCGGATCATCCGCCAGGTGCGTGCCACGTGGTGAAAGCGTACGGAGCGGGCCCCGCCACTGCGGGACCCGCTCCGTGCTGTCGGCCTGGCTGCCGGCCCCGGACTAGTGCCGTCCGGGATCAAGCGGTGTGATTCAGCCCTGCGCGGCACGCGCGCGGCGGTAGAGCACCGCGCCGCCGAGCAGGAGTCCCACGGCCGGGACGGCGATGCCGAGCTGGCCCGCACCGGTGTGCGCGAGCTCGCTGGCCTTGGCCACCGGGAAGGAGGCCTCCTCCTGGTGGGCGGCCTTCACCTCGGTCGGCGGCTTGGCGTGACCGGCCGGCTTGTGGCCGGGCTTCTCCGCCGTCGGGGTGTGCTTCGCCGGGGGCTTGTGACCGGGCTTCTCGGCGGGCGGGTTGTGCTTCGCCGGGGGCTCGTGCGGGGTCGGGTGGCCGGGCCGCTCGTGCGGCGGCTTGTGACCCGGACCCTGCGGGCCGTGGCCGCGGGCGTGGCCGTTGTTGACGCACTCGTTGCCGGTGGCGGGGTTGCCGACACCGACGACGTCGACGCTGTTCCCGCACGCGTTGACCGGCACCTGCACCGGGACCTGGACGGTGTTGCCGGACGCGACGCCCGGCGAACCGACGCTCTTCCCGTCGGCGCCGGAGCCGTGACCGCCGCCGTGGTGGCCGCCCTTTCCGTGACCGTGGTGACCCTGGCCGTTGCCGTGGTTGCCGTGGCCCTTGTCAGCGTGCTTGCCGTGGCCGCCGGACACGTTGGCGCACTTGTTGCCCGAGGCGGGGTTGAGCAGCCCGACCACGTTCACCGTGTTGCCACAGGCGTTGACCGGCACGTGCACCGGGACCTGGACGGTGTTGCCGGACGCGACGCCCGGCGAGTGCGCGGCGGTGCCCATGGCACCCGAGTCCGCGTGTGCGGCGTAGCCGCTGGTCACGGCGAGTACGCCGCTTGCCGCCGCTGCTGTGAGCAAGCCCTTCTTGGCGACCTGTCGCATAGCTATTCCTTCTGCTTCTACCAAGCGGAATGCGCACGGCCGAGTCGGCCGTGCGCCGAATGCCCAGCGACCCCGGAGCGCATGGCGCGCACTCCGGGGCCGCCTTGATTCACACCCTTACGGGCTGAGGAACAACGTCAGTAGTTGACGCAGGTGTTACCGAAGGTGGGGTTCAGCAGCCCGACGACGTTGAGGGTGTTGCCACAGGCGTTGACCGGCACCGCGACCGGCACCTGGACGACGTTGCCGGAAGCAATACCGGGCGAGTTGACGGCAGCCCCCTGGGCGCCCGAGTTCGCAGCGGCCACACCCGCACCGGCGAGCACGAGACCACTGGTGGCAGCCGCAGCAGCGACAACCTTCTTGAGCATGGGGTTCCTCCTTGTTGGCAATGCGGTCCCAGCCGCGGACCGCATAGATGTAACGACGAGGAGGTGGGCGAGCTACGTGATGCTTTGGCCATTCACCCTTTCCGGTTAAGTGCACGGCGGAAGCGCACACGTTGACGAAATGCTCAGGCCTCGTCCAGGAACCGGTCGAGCACCCGCGCGCCGAACTTCAGTCCGTCGAGCGGCACTCGCTCGTCCACGCCGTGGAACATCCCGGCGAAGTCCAGCTCCGGCGGCAGCTTGAGCGGCGCGAACCCGAAGCCGCGGATGCCCAGGTCGTCGAAGGACTTGGCGTCGGTGCCGCCCGAGAGCATGTACGGCACGGCGCGCGCGATCGGGTCCTCGGCCCTGAGCGCCGTCTGCATGGCGTCGACCAGCTTGCCGTCGAAGGTGGTCTCCAGTGCCTTGTCGGCATGGACGTCCTCGCGCTTGACCTTTGGCCCGAGGATCCGGTCGAGGTCGGCGAGGAACTCCTCCTCGTACCCCGGCAGGAAACGTCCGTCGACGTGGGCCGTCGCCTGCCCCGGGATCACATTGACCTTGTACCCCGCGCCGAGCATCGTCGGGGCGGCGGTGTTGCGCAGGGTCGCCCCGATGAGCTTCGCGATGCCGCCGAGCTTGGCGAGGGTGGCTTCCATGTCCTCGGGGTCGAGCGGGGTGCCGAGCGCGTCGGACAGCTCGTCGAGGAAGGACCGCACGGTCTTGGTCACCCGGACCGGGAACCGGTGCCGGCCGAGCCGGCCGACCGCCTCGCACAGCTCCGTGATCGCGTTGTCGGTGTTGGTCATGGAACCGTGCCCGGCGGTGCCCTCCACCGTGAGCCGCATCCAGTGCATGCCCTTCTGGGCGGTCTCCACCAGATACAGCCGCAGGTTCTCGTTGACGGTGAAGGAGAAGCCGCCGACCTCGCTGATCGCCTCGGTCACCCCGTCGAAGAGCCCGGGGTGCTTGTCCACCAGGAAGCGGGCGCCGTAGGTGCCACCGGCCTCCTCGTCGGCGAGGAAGGCGACGACGACATCGCGCGGCGGCTTGCGGCCGGAGCGCATCCGGTCGCGGACGACGGCGAGCGTCATCGCGTCCATGTCCTTCATGTCGACCGCGCCGCGCCCCCACAGGCAGCCGTCCGCGATCTCGCCCGCGAAGGGGTGGTGGGTCCAGTCGTCGGCGTCGGCGGGCACGACGTCGGTGTGGCCGTGGATCAGCAGCGCGGGCCGGGAGGGGTCCTCGCCCTCGATCCGCGCCACCGTCGAGGCCCGTCCCTTGTGGGACTCGAAGATCTGGGGTTCGAGCCCCACCTCGGCGAGCTTCTCGGCGACGTACTCGGCGGCGGCCCGCTCACCGGGGCCGGAGTGGTCGCCGTAATTGCTGGTGTCGATCCGGATCAGATCACGACAGAGGTCGACGACCTCGTCCTCGGCGCTCGGGCCCGTTCCGCTACGGCCCGGCTTCGACTCGCTCACGCTGCCTCCTCGTGGTTCGCCGCCGGGTGCCGCCACAGCCCGGCGGCACCCGGCGTGGGTCCACGGCCATCCTCTCTCTCCCACCCGCACAGCCCAAGGCCGCAATGCTGCCGACACACGCCCGTCACGAGTCCCCCGGGGCGCCCGGCCGGGTGATCGAGCACCCCTGGATGTTTGCTATTGTTTTCCTTGTCGGAAGGGCAGCGGCCCCGAGGACAGACACCTTGTCCGGGTGGCGGAATGGCAGACGCGCTAGCTTGAGGTGCTAGTGCCCTTTATCGGGCGTGGGGGTTCAAGTCCCCCCTCGGACACCAGTGAAAAACCCCAGCTCAGCTGGGGTTTTTTGGTTTTTGCGGCCAGTCGGCGCCCGCGCGGTGCAGCGAAGGTCAGCCGGCGCAGGTGACCGGGGTGGCGTGGGCGGGGTCGAGGGCGTTGGTGATCTCGTGGAAGGCCAGGCGGTCGAGGACGCCGATCGCCACGTGTCCGGAGAGGTCGAGCGCGCAGCGGTCCTGGATGAGGATGTTGGTGACGTCGGGGCCGGAGAGATATCCGGACCGGTACGGCGTGACGATCTCGTCGTACTTCGTCGCGATCACCGTGTAGCGGACGCCGGGCACCGTGTCGCCGCCCTCGTTCAGGCGCCGCAGGAAGTCGGAGCCCGCCGCCTGGTCGGTCAGCCCGGGGGTGAGGCCGTGGATCGCGTCGCGGGCGCCGGGGACGATGTCGAGGAGCTTGGTCAGGCCGAGCAGGGTCGTGCCGTGGTTGTCGGGGGCGATGCCGACGAGGGCATTCACCTTGGCCGCGCCGCCGAGGAATTTGAGGTAGTGGCGCGGCATCAGACCGCCCTGGGAGTGGCCGACCAGGTCGGCCTTGGTCGCGCCGGTGGCCGCCAGGACCTTGTCGACGAACGCGGAGAGCTGTTCGGCCGACTTCGCGACCGGGCCGAGGCCGTGGAAGAAGGGCACGCCCGGCAGTTGTCCGTAGTCGAGGGAGAAGACGCAGTAGCCGCGACCCACCAAGTGGGGGGCGAGGGTGACCCAGTTGTCGACGGAGTTGGCGAGGGTGCCGTGCACGAGCACGACGGGCCGGGGGTGGGCGGCGGTGGGCTTGCAGGAGTAGTCGTTCCACCCGCTGCTCACGGCCGGGGCGCGGGTGGGGGCGGCGGCTGCGGCGCTCGGGGCCGCCACGGCGGCGAACGCCAGGGCGAGAGCGGGCAGAAGGGTGCGGAGGGGTCTCCAGGTCAGCGTCATCCGAACACCTCGTGAGGGAGTGATGAGCACACTGATGTCCACCCGGTGATCCGGGTGGCGGCAGGCCGGAAAGCGGGCTGAGGGCCCGTCACATTACTTTCGAGTAGGATGCGGGCCCGTCAGACCCCGGTCAATATAGGCGACCTGAACGGACCATCGGCCCCCCCTGCGCTCGCTCACGCCACGTCCAGCGTCGCCGCCGGCCCCACCGCGGCCACCCCGAAGCGCGCCCGCGCCCGGTCGACGGCTGCCTCGACGCGGTACGCCTTGTCGTCCGTGAGGTCGAAGGTCAGCTGGCGCGAGGCGAGTGCGGCGTCGCCGAGCCCCTCCGCGCGCAGTGCCACGGCCCGTACCCGGGCGCGCTGCAGTCCGAGTGCGCCGTGCAGCGCGTATGCCGTGGCGGTCAGTGCCGGGGTGTGCGCGGTGGGCTCGGCGAAGGTCCTGGAGCGGGTGGTCGAGGAGCCGTCGGCGTAGCGGACGGTGAGCGTCAGCCCACGGGCCACCTGTCGGCCCTCCCGCAGCCGGGCTCCCAGGCCGTCGGCAAGGGTGAGGAGTGCGCGGCGGCGGTACTCCGCGTCCAGTTCGTCGTGGGTGAAGCGGTGCTCGGCACCCATCGAGCGGGCCCGTTCGTCGGGGGTGACGGGGGTCGGGTCGATGCCGCGCGCCCGTTCGTGGATCCGGCGCCCGGCGGTCGCGCCGAGGATGCGCTGCAGCGCGGACAGCGGCGCCTCGGCGATCCGGCCGATGCTGTCGAGGCCGTACGAGCACAGGGTGCGGGCGGTGGCGGGACCCACCCCGTGCAGCGCGGCGGCGGGTCTGCGCGCGAGGAACGCCGCCACCGTGTCCGGGTCGCCGGACAGCCCGCGGACCGCTCCGGGGGCCCCGTCCTGGGCGACCATCCGCGCGAGCATCGGATTGCCCGCGATCCCGACCGTGCAGTCCACGCTGTAGTGGGCGAGCGACCGGATCCGCAGGATGCCGGCGAGTTCGGCCGGATCGTGCCCGAAGTAGCGCAGCGCGCCCCGGACGTCCATGAGCGCGGCGTCGGGGGGCAGCGCCTGGACGACGGGGGTCACCTCGGTGAGGAGGGCGAGCAGCCCGTCGTAGGTCTCCTCCTCCAGGGCGGCCCCGGCGGCGGGGTGGAAGTGCACGTACAGGACGGTGCCTCCGCCCCCGGTGTCGGGAAGGGGCGGGACCGGGGAAAGCCTTCGCGTGTTCATCCCGCACTCCCCTGGCTCGCGTGCCACAGCTTGCGCCCCGTGGCCGCCCCCTCACCCGCCGGCCGCAGATCCGCCCACGGATGCATGGCGTAGCCGGTGGACATCCGGATGCGCCGGTCCGGGACCGCACCGGCGGGAACCGTGGGATGCGCCAGCACCGCCGCCACCGCGTCCAGCCCGCCCTCCGCGCGCAGCGCGGTGAGCTCCGCCAGGTCCCACGCCGCCGCGCCCACCACACTGAGGCTGCGCGGGCCGCGGCGCTGCACCACTCCGCGGACCAGCAGCAGCCAGGAGTGGAAGACCGTGTGCGCGCACGCGGCGTGGGAGTCGTCGAAGAAGGCGCAGTCGACCAGGCCCGTGCCGTCGTCGAGGGTGGTGAAGACGACCCGCTTCCCCGAGCGGATCGGCGGGGTCTGTACGGCGGCCTTGGCGCCCGCGACCAGGACGGTCTCGCCGTGCCGCGCGTCGCGCAGCCGCTTCGCCGGCAGTGCGCCCAGCTCCGCCAGGAACTCGCGGTGGTCGGACATCAGATGGCGGGAGGTGTCCATGCCGAGCACGCTCAGCTCCGCGCCGAGGCGCTCGGCGTCGTCGAGGTCAGGCAGCCCGACCGGCTCGGCCCGCGCGCTGTCGACCAGCGGCAGTTGGGCCGTGGCGCCGCGCTGCCGCCGGTGGAGTTCGGCGATGTGCAGGAGCAGGTCCCGGCGGTTGGTGCCGAAGGCGTCCAGCGCCCCGACCCGCGCGAGCCGTTCGGCGACGGGCCGGGAGGGGTGGGCGCGCAGCCACAGGTCCTGGAGCGAGGTGTACGGGCGGCCGGCGGTGATCCGGTCCGTCTCGGCCTCGGTGATGCCGTGCACCTCGGAGAGCGCGAGCCGGATGCCGTACCCCTTCTCCTCGGACACCAGTTCGATCCGATAGGCCGCCGCCGACCGGTTCACGTCCAACGGCAGGATCGGCACCCCGCGCCGCCGCGCGTCCGCCAGCAGCAGTCGTTTCGGGTACATCCCCGGGTCGTGCGTGAGCAGCCCGGCGTAGAAGGCCGCCGGGTGATGCGCCTTCAGCCAGGCGGACTGGTAGGTGGGCACGGCGAAGGCGACGGCGTGCGCCTTGCAGAAGCCGTACGAACCGAAGGCCTCGACGATCTCCCAGGTGCGGCGGGCGACGTCGGGCGGGTAACCGCGTCCCGCCGCCTCGGCCGCGAACCAGGCCCGCACCCGGCCCAGCAGCTCGGGGTCGGACAGCGCGCGGCGCGTCTCGTCCGCGAAGTCCCGGTCGCAGCCGGTCATGATCCGCAGGATCTCGATGATCTGCTCGTGGAAGACGACCACGCCGTAGGTCTCGCCCAGCGCCTCCGCCAGGTCCGGGTGCGGGAAGCGGACGGGTGCCCGCCCGTGCCGGGCGTCGATGAAGGGCCGCACCATGTCGGCCGAGACCGGGCCGGGCCGGAAGAGCGAGATGTCGACGACGAGGTCGTGGAAGGTCGACGGCTGGAGCCGCCCGATCAGGTCCCGCTGGCCGGGTGATTCGATCTGGAAGCAGCCGAGGGTCTCGGTGGACCGGATCAGCTCGTAGGTCGCCCGGTCGCCCGGCTTCACCTGGGCGGGGTCGTCCAGGTCCAGCCGGTGTCCGGTGGCCCGTTCGATCTCCCCCACCGCGTGCGCCATGGCGGACTGCATCCGCACCCCCAGGACATCGAGCTTGAGCAGCCCGAGGTCCTCCACGTCGTCCTTGTCGAACTGGGACATCGCGAACCCCTCGCCGCTGGTCGGCACGACAGGGGTACGGCCGCGCAGGGTCGCGTCGGACAGCAGCACCCCGCAGGGGTGCATGGCGATACCGCGCGGCAACGCGTCCAGCGCCTCGACGAGCCCCCACAGTCTGCTGGCGGCGGGGCCGTACCGTCCGGCGGCGACACCACGCAGCTCGGGCAGTTCCGCCAGGGCGGACCGGGCGTCGCGCGCCCGGATGTGCGGGAAGGCCTTGGCGAGCCGGTCCACCTCGGCGGGTTCCATGCCGAGGGCCGCGCCCACGTCCCGTACGGCGTGCCGCACCCGGTAGGTCTCGGGCATGGCGACGGTCGCGACCCGCTCGGCGCCGAACCGGTCGAAGATCGCGCGGTAGACGTCCAGGCGGCGCGCGGACTCGACGTCGATGTCGATGTCGGGCAGCGCGGCCCGGTGCCTCGACAGGAAGCGTTCCATCAGCAGGCCGTGCTCGACGGGGTCGGCGTGGGTGATGCCCAGCAGATGGTTGACGAGGGAGCCCGCGCCGGAGCCCCGGGCGGCGACCCGGATGCCGAGCGCGCGGGTGTCGTCGACGACCTGGGCGACGGTGAGGAAGTACGAGGCGAAGCCGCGCTGTTCGATGGTGCGCAGTTCGAGGTCCAGCCGGTCCCAGTAGCGGCGGTCGCGGTCGTGGCGGCGCAGCACCAGGCCCGCCGCGCAGCGGGAGCGCAGCACGCGGTCGGCGGTGCGCGGGCCGGCTCCGACCAGGTGGGGCTCGGGGAAGTGGACGGACCCCAGGCCCAGGTGGTCCTCGGGGTCGACGAGACACGCGGCCGCGGTCTCCTCGGTCATGGTGAGCAGCCGGTGCGCGGTGTCGCGCCGGAAGCCGGCGGCCTCCGTGATCCGGTCGGCGAGGGCGGCCATGTCGCCGGGCCCCTTGAGCCAGCGCTCACCGCTGTCGAGCCCTTCGGGCCTGCGGAGGTCGATCGGCACCAGCCGCCGGGCCGCGTCGAGGACGTCGGCGACGGGCCCCTGTCCGGGGTCGGCGTAGCGCACGGCGTTGGTCAGGACGGCCCGTACGCCCTGTTCGACGGCGAAGCCGGTGGTACGGGCGGCGAGCCGCAGGGAACCGGGGCCGGTGCCGGTGCGGCCGTGGCAGACGACCTCCAGCCGCAGGGCGGCACCGAACCGTTCACGCCAGGGGGCGAGCAGCCGCGCGGCCCGGTCGGGGCGGCCGGCGGCGAGCGCGCGACCGACCTCGGAGTCCGCGCCGAGCAGCACGGTGACCGGGGAGTCCCCGGTCGTGGCGGACACCGTGCCGGCGAGACCGGAGAGGTCCTCCCAGGTCAGTTCGGGCCGTTCGGTGCCGCCCGCGTGGGCGGCGGAGACCAGGCCGCACAGCGCCGCCCAGCCGGCCGCGCCGTGCCGGGCGAGGAAGACCGCGCGGGGCGCGGACTCGTCGACGAACGCCCCGCCGCGCACGGGGGTGCGCCGCCGGACGGTCGGGCTCGCCTCGGGCTCGGGTTCCCGTACCGCCAGGTCCACGCCGAACAGCGGCCGGACCCCGGCCTTCGCGCTCGCCTTGGCGAACCGGACCGCCCCGGCGAGGCTGTCGCGGTCGGTGAGGGCGATCGCGTCCATGCCGCGCTCGGCGGCCCGCTCGGCCAGCCGTTCCGGGTGCGAGGCCCCGTACCGCATCGAGAACCCCGACGCGGTGTGCAGGTGCGTGAACCCTGCCATCGCACCTCCTGCGCTTGTGCACCCCCTGACCGAACCTGACCCCCTCCTGTATCCACCATAAACCAACTCTCGAACATTCGTACGAACACATTCGGCCGCCCGGTCGTACGTGCCCGTTCCGGGTCAGGGGGCGGGCTTGCCGGCGGGCCGTCCGGTAGTGGGTCGTTGTTCGAGGGTGATGTCCACGCCGCGGGCGCTGTGGTGGGAGACCGGGGAGAAGCCGGCGCGGGCGAGGGCCCGCTCCTGGGAGGCGGTGGCGCGGGTGGCTGCCTGGCGGGCGCCGGAGGAGAGGTGGTTGCAGGTGATGTGCCAGACGCGGGGCGTGTGGGCCAGACGCCGCTGCAGGAGGTCCGGGTCGGCGGGCAGGTTGTCCAGGGCGCCGAATCCGGCGGCCGTCCGGGCCGTGCCCAGGTCGGGGCGGCCCGTGAACGCCTCCTTGAAGGCGGTGGCGATCAGGCCGCACCGGGCGCCGCTGAAGAGGACGGCGTCGCCGGGGGCGTCGTGGATACGCAGGGTTCTGATCACGGCACGGGTGTCCCACTGGCGGCTGTCCTCCTGCCGGATGGCGAGGTGGGACGCGGCGAGGGGGACGGCCGCCAGGAGCACGAGCAGCAGTTGCCGGCGCGGAGGGACGACCGTGACGGCTGTCGCGAGCAGCAGGGCCAGGGCCGGCAGACAGAAGAGCAGGTAGCGGTAGGCGAAGAGGGGGTGGCCGAGGGAGACCACCATGAGGAGCAGCGGGGGGACGGCCAGCCAGGGCACACCGACGGCGAGGGCCAGGGGCGGGGCCGTGCGCCGGTGCACCACGAGGAGGGCCAGGGCGGCGAGGGCGGTGAGGGTGAGCAGGAGTTTCAGTGCAAGGGGGAGGGTGTCCTGGCCGGGGGTGAGGAGCCAGGTGAAGTAGTTGAACAGCGTGGTGACGGTGACGGGTGCGGCGTCGCCCACGGCGGAGCTCTGGGCGGAGGCGAGGACCAGCAACGGGACGACGGCGGCGATGCCCGCGGCCTGGGCCAGCAGCAGGTGCACGACGACGCGGCGGCCGGGGCGCAGGAGGACCACGGTGACCGCGTGGGCGGCCAACAGCAGCAGCCCCAGCACGTTGAACCAGCCCAGCAGGGCTATCAGTACGGCATAGCCGGTCAGCCACCGGCCCCGGGCACGGCCGGCCAGGACTTTCACCAGGGCGCCCGTGGCCAGCACCGCCACCGCCATGACGAAGGCGAACGAGCGGGCCTCCTGCGCGTACCGCGACGCGGTCGGCAGAACGGCGAGCAGCAGCCCCGCGCACAGCCCGAGACGCGGGCCGCCGAGCAGCCGTCCCAGCCATGAGAGGCCGGCCACCGCGACGGCCACCGCCACCGCGGAGGGCACCCGCGTCAGGAACTCATTGAGCCCCCCGTTCGCCTGCCCGACCAGGTACATCAGCACGTAGTGCAGGCCGTGCACCGCGTCGACCTGCCCGAGCAACTCCATCATCTGTGGCCAGGACCGCCGTGCCACGTCGATGGTGACGATCTCGTCGGTCCAGGCGGAGGGCTCGGTGTTCCCCCAGATTCCGAGGACGAGCCCGAGGACCGGCGGCGTCCACCCGGCCGCGCGCATCCAGCGGGCACGGCCGGCGGACGCGCCGGGTATGACAGGCATCGAGGGGTGGGGCGAGGTGGCTGTCACGGTGATGCTTTCGTCGCTGGCACTCCCGCACCGGGCGGTGCCGGGACGGGCGGCGAAACAGCACCGTGTGTGACACCGCGCAGAATGCACCCCCGCGTTCGGTACATTATGCGTATTACGGACCTGTAGCCAAAAGAGTGGGGGCGCCCCCGTACAGCCCCGTACGCCCCCGTACAGCCCCGTCGGCGGCAGGCCCTCAGAGCATGATGAGCAGCCGCGTCTTCGGCTTGAGCTTCCTGTTCACCGAACGGCTCTGCACATAGACCTCCAGCTGGGGATTGTTCCCCGCCTTCACCGAGACGGTCCCCTGGATTCCGGTGCCGAACAGAAGGCTGCGCGCCGCGTCGCCCGTGTAGGCGCGGTCGGTGTCCTTCTCCACCACGATGACTTCTTTGTTCGGCTGGACCTGGGCACGGGCACCCAGCTGGTAGTAACAGGCACCGCGTTCGTACGTCACGCCGGGATGCGAATCGACGAAGGGGCGGATCTCGACCTCCTTGTCGACCTTCAGAAGCCGGTACATGTTCGCGGGAATCGGTTCGAGATTCGCCCGCACCTCGTCGATCGATATGTCCTGGCCGACGGCGAACAGATTCTTCGTGCCGCGCACCCCCTGCTCGCGGGCCCGGAGGAAGCTGGTGGCGGCAGCGCGCACGGTGCCGATGGCCTCCTCGACGCCCTCCTGGGAATCCGCGTCCCAGATGGCGATGTTTCCGGCCGGGAAACCGTAGTTCTGGGCGGTCCGCTTGGCCAGGGAGTTCGGCACGAGGATCGCGGAAGTCCAATGGCCCGGCAGCCCGCCCATCCTCGCCGCGATCCTGTCGAGCCACGGACCGAGAACGGCCATGTCGCCGTCGTGCCGCCGGTCACCGCCGGAGGCGTTCTCCTCGCCGTCCGTCACCACGATCTGGAGGAAGCTGTGCTCACCGTATTCCTCCCAGATATGCCCCAGGTCGTCCAGGGACTTCAAAGAAGCCTCGATGAGTGCCGTAGCGCCATTGTTGACCCGGTACAGCCCCCGCATGGACGGCAGATGCTTCACGTCCATGTCCCACACCAGATTCTCCACCCGGTGGTCGAAGGAATAGAGGCTGATCCGGGTCTCGTGGCCGAGGCTGTCCGACTCGGCCTTCAATCCCGCCACGAACTCGTCCACCACACGCACGAGTTGATCCTGGTGCGGGCGCATGGAACCAGAACAGTCCACAACCAGCGCGACGTGATTCACCTTGTGCTGAAGCCTGTTGGCGGACATGGTGGTGCTCCTTCTCCGAAGTTCGCCGAGTGATTTCACTGTATGGGGAGGCACTGACAACGGCGCCTGACGCTCCGGCACCTGCCGCCCTCCCCCGGGGCGTGGCGCTCCGCACCCGCACCCGCACCCCGGCCCGCCCGAACGGCCCACGCCACCTGCGGCAATCCCTCCGGACCCGCACCATGAGGACAAAAGGATCACACCGGAGAACGAACCGGCGCGGCGAGGAGCGACGCATGGCCAGCTATATGACCGGCGGCACCCATCCCTCCTTCCTCCAGGAGGTGCGGAACGCGGTGACCGGCCGTGCCGCGCTGCTGGTGCTCGGGGTCCTGGTGCTCCAGCTCGCGTTCATCACCTCCTACATCGGTGCCTTCCACAGCCCGAAGCCCACCGACATCCCGCTCGGCGTCGTCGCCCCGCAGCAGATCAGCGGGCAGCTGACGGAGAAGCTCGGGGCGCTGTCGGGCGACCCCCTCGACCCGCGCGCCGTCGACGACCGGGCGCAGGCCGAGCGGCAGATCCGCGACCGCGACACCGACGGGGCGCTGATCGTCGACCCGCGCGGCAGCACCGACACCCTGCTCGTCGCCAGTGGTGCCGGCGCCTCGCTCTCCCAGGCCGTCGAGACGGTCGTCACCCGCGCCGAGCGGGCCGAGAAGCGCGAGGTGAAGGTCGTCGACGTCGCCCCCGCCGCCCGGGGCGACGCCCGGGGGCTGTCCTCGTTCTATCTGGTGGTGGGCTGGTGCGTGGGCGGGTACCTGTGCGCCGCGATCCTCGCCATCAGCGCGGGCGCGCGCCCCGCCAACCCCCGGCGGGCCTTCGTCCGGCTGGCCGCGCTCGCCCTCTACTCGATCGCCTCGGGCCTGGGCGGCGCCGTCATCGCGGGCCCGGTGCTCGACGCGCTGCCCGGCAGCATCCTCGGCCTGTGGGGCGTGGGCGCGCTGGTGGTCTTCGCGGTCGGCGCCACCACGCTGGCCCTCCAGGGGCTGGCGGGCGTCCTCGGCATCGGCCTCGCCATCGCGGTGGTCGTGGTGATGGGCAATCCGAGCGCGGGCGGCGCCTACCCCTATCCGCTGCTGCCGGGCTTCTGGCGGGCCGTCGGCCCCGCCCTCCCCCCGGGTGCCGGCACCTGGTCCGCCCGTTCCCTCGCCTACTTCGGGGGCAACGCGCTGACGGGCCCGCTCCTGGTGCTGTCCGCGTGGGCGGTGGCGGGCACCGTGATTACTTTCGTATGCGCCGCGTTCCGGCGGAAGACGCACGGCCTGACGCCCTCTTGAGGCTCCGGGCCCGGCGCTTGGAAGCACGCGCGCGCCGACAGATGCTCTGGTGAGCGGTGGTATCGGCCGGGCCGCGAGGCCACCCTGGTGAGGTGGGCTCGGACTGCGGAGGCGCGCCGACGCCTCCGGCGGAAGGGGGAGGCGGCTGTGGCGTTCGGAACGGGCGATGACCGGGGCGGAATCCGGAGGCCACGCCGCTGGGACCGCGCCGTGGTGATCGGCGGGGGCTACGCGGGACTGCTCGCCGCCCGGGTGCTCTCGGAGACCTTCGCCCGTGTCACCATCCTCGAGCGCGACCGGCTGCGCCCCGGCGGCGGCCCGCGCGACGGGGTGCCGCAGGCCCATCACCCGCACGGCATGCTCGCCCACGGCGGCCAGTTGCTGGAGGCCCTCTTCCCCGGTCTGCGCGGCGAGCTCGCCGCCCTCAAGGCCCCCGTCTTCGACTTCGGCACGTCCTACCGCACCCTGCTGCCCACCGGCTGGGCGCCGCGCACCCCCCTGGGCATACCGCTGCAGTCGTTCAGCCGGCCCACGCTGGAGGACCGGCTGCGCAGGCGCGTCAGCGCGCTGCCCGGGGTGCACACCCTCGACGGCTTCCACGCCGACGGCCTGGTCATCGACCGCGGCACCAATAGGGCACGCGCGGTCACCGGCCGTCGGCTCTCCCAGCGGCCCAGCGCCGACAGCCTCACCATCGAGGCCGATCTGATCGTGGACGCCACCGGGCACGCCTCCCGGCTGCCCCGCTGGCTGGAGAAGGCCGACTTCCCCCGCCCCGAGCAGCTCGTCGTCGACGCCCGGCTCACCTACACCTCACGGCTGTACCGGATCCCCGAGTCCGGGCAGCGGCACGACTGGCTCGCCTCCGTCGAAGCCCCGTACGCCCCCGGCGTGCCGCGCGGCGGCGGCATCCTCACCGTCGACGGCGGGCGCTGGATCGTCTGCCTCATCGCGGCGGCCGGCGAGCTGCCCCCCACGGACGAGGCGGGGTTCAAGGAGTTCGCGGCGACGCTGCGCAATCCCGATGTCGCCGCGTGCGTGGCGGAGGGCACCCCGCTCTCCCGCGCCCACCGCTACACCCACCCCGGCAACCGCTGGACGCTCTTCCACAAGGTGACCCCCTGGCCGGACGGGCTGATCGCGCTCGGCGACTCGGTGTGCACCTTCAACCCCGTCTACGGCCAGGGGATGACCGTCGCCGCCGCCGAGGCCACGCTGCTGCGCAGCATGGTCCGGCAGTGCGCCACCGCCGGGGACCCGGCCGGGCTCGCCCAGCGGTTCCAGCGGCGCTGCGCCCGGATCGTCCGCGTGCCGTGGACGCTGGCCACCGGTGTCGACCCGGCCGGCCGCGCCTGCCGGCCGTCGATGGTCCACCGGATCGCCCGCTGGTACGTGCTCAATCTCCTCGCCGTCCTCCCCGACGACCCCGCGGTCTACCGCCGGTTCGCCCGCGTCCAGCACATGCTCGGCAGCCCGGCGGGCCTGGTCCACCCCGCGGTGCTGCTGCGTCTGCTCCGCGCGGCGCCGCGCAAGGACGCGCTGCTGCCGTTGCCCGGGCCGACGTTCGGCCCCCTGCCGGGCTCCTTGTCCGGACCGCTGCCCGGGCCGTTGCCCGGCGAGTGAAGCCACGGGCGGCGGCGCGGAGCACCGTCCCGCGCCACCGCCCGTCCCCTCCACGAGCGGCGGCGCGGAGTTTTCACCCCGGAAGTCACATGGTCGCGGCGAGCAGCTCCCGCGTATAGACGGCCTTCTGGCTGTGCGTCATGCGAGCGGGGGCGAGCGCGAGGAGTAGCGGCGGTGTCGGGAAAACGAGCGGCGCTTTGCATACGAACGTGAAGGCGGGGCCGGGCGGGCGCGGGGGCGGCACCCGGCGGAACGACGGTGAACGGGGCCGTGCCGGTCCCGTCCCGTCGGACGACGCGAACGGCAGTGACGCAAGGGCCGTGTGGGACCGGGTCCGACGGTCCGCCTGAGTGCTCTTCGGCCATTGCTGCGGCACTCCTGAATCGCTGCGGACGCCGCACCGTCATCGGGCGGGCCTCTTTTCGGCCGGACCCCCGGGGGCTCTCCAGCCGGACCGCCAAGTCTTCGATCCCATGGTCAGTTGCGCCAAAATTCACCCCCTTGAAGCCTTCGCTTCGGTTTTGGCAATGATTTCAAGGGATCCCCGCTGGTCAACACTCCCGAAACATTAATTCCCACCATTCCCACCCAATCCTGGCCCCCGTCGACGCCCGTCACTCCCTTGAGGACACTCGCGAGACCTGCCTCACACGAAATCACGCCACTACACAGGGTTTTCAACCAGCGACTGAAAGTGTTCGATCGGTGTGCGTTCATGCTCGGGTTACGCAAGACTCCGTCCGTTATCTGAAGCAACCACCAAAGGAGTGTTCGTAATGCGGTACATCACTGGGGGGATCGCGCTGGGCGCCGCCGTGGCGCTGGGCGGCCTGCTGAGCGCCGGAACGGCGGCGACCGCCGCACCCTCCGCGCAGACGCAGAGTCTGTTCGCGCCCTCTGCACTGGTGCTGACCGTCGGTGAGGGCGAGAGCGCGGCGGACTCGGGCGTACAGCGCGCGGTGACGCTCAACTGCACGCCGAAGGCCTCGGGTACCCACCCGGCCGCGCGCGCCGCGTGCGACCAGCTGCGTGCCGTCGACGGGGACTTCAAGGCCCTCGTCACCACGAAGTCCGACCGGATCTGCACCAAGGAGTACCGCCCGATCGTCATCACCGCGGAAGGCGTCTGGGACGGCCACCGCGTCTCGTACGAGCACAAGTTCGCCAACCCGTGCATGGCGTCTGACGGCAAGGGCGTCGTCTTCGAGTTCTGAGGCGAACCGCCCCCGAACGACAGCCCGGCATGACCCGCACGACCTGCACGACCTGCACGACCCGCGCAAGGGAGCGGCCCCCGGACACCGTGGAGGTGTGTCCGGGGGCCGCTGTCCGTGGGTGCGGACCGGCTTCGCTCCGGGTCCGCCATGGGATCCGCTACGGGAGGGTCGCGCCGTAGGCCGCCAGGGCCTCCCCCACCGGCTGATAGTAAGTCGTACCGCCCACGACGCAGTTGCCGGTGCCGCCCGAGGTGAGCCCCAGCGCCCGGTCACCGGCGAAGAGCGCACCGCCGCTGTCGCCCGGTTCGGCACAGACGTCGGTCTGGATCAGTCCGGTGACCGTGCCCTCCTGGTAGTTCACCGTGGCGTCGAGGCCGGTGACCTTGCCGCGGTGCAGCCCGGTCGTGGAACCGCTGCGCGCCACGCGTTCCCGCAGGACCGCGTCGCGGAAGCCGTTGATGGTCTGCGACCGGCCGCCGCCGAGGCTGACGGAGCCGCGGGGCGCCACGGTCGGGTCGGTGTACTCAGCGAGGGCGTAGTCGTTGCCCGGGAAGCCGGCCCCGAGGGTGCGGGCGATCACCGCGCCGCCCCGGCTCACGGACCAGTCGGTGACGGCTTTGCCGCAGTGACCGGCGGTCAGGAAGGCGGGCCTGCCGCCCCTGTCGACGTTGAACCCGAGCGAGCAGCGCGCGGAAGGCCCGTGGATCGCGTCACCGCCCCGGACGAAGCGCATGAGCCGGGCGGACGACTTCCGCACCACCACCGCCTCGCCGAGGGAGCCGACGACCTTGTTGAGACGCGTCAGCTTCTCGCCCGTGACGGTGGGGTCGGCGGTGACGACGACGCGGTTGGCCCTCGGGTCCGCCACCCAGGCGGTACCGGGGATCGCGGCCCGGGAGGCCAGCACGGTCTGCGCGGAGGCGAGCCGGGCTTGCGAGAAACGGACGACCCTGGGCTCTGCGCCGGCCTCACGGACCTCGCCCGCGGCCTTCCGGTCGGTGATGTTGACGACGAGCTTCCTGGCCGCCGCGTCGTAGTACGAACCGGCCCCCACGTCCTTCAGCCGAGCGGGAAGCGTTCTCGCGAGCTGCCCGGCCGAGGCCGCGGACATCGCGTGCGGCTCCGGGGCGATCGACGCGTCGGCGTGCTGCGGACCGAGGGTCACTGCCGCGAGGGCGGCCACCGCCACGGCGGCCAGGGCGGTGCGCGCGCGCATCAGGCTGGGCTTCAACTCGGCACCTCCGGTGGGGTTGGGCCCGGCGGTAGGGCGGCCTGGGCCCGGAGGACAGGCGACACAGGCCCGCCTCCCCTGTACGAAAGGCGCGTCCATGCCAAGTTGCCCGTCGAGTATCCCGACCGGCGGAGGGAGTGCACAAGTATGAATTCCGGTTGCGCGCATGGCTATGCGCACGCCGAGGGCGCACGCGGCACACTCACGGGCGCGCGGGTCAGCCGTGAGGTGAGTCAGGCGTTACGGAAGGGCGTGGAGGCGTAACTCCCGGGCCGGGAAAGCCCGTTCACACCGGTCCGGGCGGTGTTCTTCCGGTGCCGTGCTCCGGCGGTTCACCGGTGCCCGGCATCTCGTCATCAGCCCGGACGGACTGCGGGAACCCGGGCGGCAGCGCGGCGTCCGAGGCGGGCGACGGATCCAGCGGCACCGACTCGGGAGCGGGCGCCACCGGATCCGCAGGGGGCGGGGCCGGCTGCGGAGCCGGGGGCGTGGCGGCCGCGGGCGGGCCCTGCTGGGCCGACCGCTCCAGGAAGCGCAGCAGCTCCACGGGGAAGGGCAGCACCAGCGTGGAGTTCTTCTCGGCGGCGACCGCCACGATGGTCTGCAGGAGCCGCAGCTGGAGGGCCGACGGCTGCTCGGACATGGTCGCGGCCGCCTCGGCGAGCTTCTTCGACGCCAGCAGCTCGGCGTCGGCGTTGATCACGCGGGCCCGGCGCTCGCGCTCGGCCTCCGCCTGCCGGGACATCGAGCGCTTCATCGTCTCCGGCAGCGAGACGTCCTTGATCTCGACGCGGTCGATGTGCACGCCCCAGCCGATGGCGGGGCTGTCGAGCATCAGCTCCAGGCCCTGGTTGAGCTTCTCCCGGTTGGAGAGCAGATCGTCGAGGTCGCTCTTGCCGATGATCGAACGCAGCGAGGTCTGGGCCATCTGGGAGACCGCGAAGCGGTAGTCCTCGACCTGGATGACGGCCTCCGCCGGGTCCACGACCTTGAAATAGACGACCGCGTCGACCCGCACGGTCACATTGTCCCGGGTGATGCCCTCCTGCGCGGGGACGGGCATGGTGACGATCTGCATGTTCACCTTGCGGAGCCGGTCGATGCCCGGCACGATCATGGTGAACCCCGGTGGACGGATCTCGTCCCGGAGCCGGCCGAGTCGCAGCACCACGCCGCGCTCGTACTGCTTGACCACCCGGGCCGCCGACGCCACGTACAGCACACCGGCTGAGCCCGCGGCCACCGCCGCCACCACCAGCTCTTCGAGCATCACGACCCCCAGCCATCCGCATCGGGTGTCGTCTACCACGGTATGCCCCCGAAGGGCAGGGGTCGAGCCCCCGATCCGGGCACGGATCGGGGGCTCTGGCACCCGCCGGCCGCAGGCGAGGGGGAAGAAGGTGCGTGCTCGCGGCCGGAAGGAGGTCGGACGGGTTCAGATGTCGTGCGTGGTGCGCTCAGGTGTCGACCGGTGTCAGGGGATGGTCACGTTGTAGGCGTTCAGTGCCTCGACGACCGGCTGGAAGAAGGTCGTGCCGCCGGAGCGGCAGTTGCCGCTGCCGCCGGAGGTGAGGCCGAGTGCGGTGGAGCCGGCGAACAGGGCGCCGCCGCTGTCGCCGGGTTCGGCGCAGACGGTGGTGCGGATGAGGCCGGAGACCACATCGCCGTTGCCGTAGTTGACCGTGGCGTTGAGGCCGGTGACCTTGCCGCTCTTGAGCCCGGTCGTGGAGCCGCTGCGCTGGACGCTCTGTCCCACGGTCGGGTTGGCGGCGGAGGTGATCTTCTGGGAGCTGCCGTTGTAGAGGTTGACCTCGCTCGGGTGCGCGAGCGAGGTGTTGGTGTACTTCACGATCCCGTAGTCGTTGCCGGGGAAGCTCGATCCGGTGGTCGGGCCGATGCTGGTCGTGTGACCGGAGTTGCTGTAGTAGGCGGGGTTGCCCTCGGTGCAGTGGCCGGCGGTCAGAAGGTAGTACGTGCTGCCGCTGCGGACGTTGAACCCGAGCGAGCAGCGCCAGCTCGGGGCGTAGATGGCGTCGCCGCCGCGCAGGAACTTCGAGAAGGTGCCGGCGACCCGCTCGACGCGTATCGCGTCGGCGTTGGCGCCCGCCTCCCGTTTGATCTTCGCTATCTCCGCCGCGGAGACGGTGGAGTCGGCGGAGACCAGGAGCGTGCCGGTCTTCTTGTCGACCATCCAGGCGGTGCCCGGGACGTCAGCGGTCCGCACGGCCGCACTCGCGGCGGACAGCTGGGAGGCGGTAGCGGGCGTGGCGGCCGAACCGGCCTCGGCGTGGGCGTTGGTGACGACGAGTGCGGACGCGGCCGCGAGCGAGGATGCCACGGCGATCAGCCGGGCACGTCTCGCGGTACCGCTGCGGGGGGTGGTGCGCTTGATCCTCACGTTGTTCCTCCCGAGTGGGGTCGGGGGTCCGCCGAGCGCGCGGGCCCGTGAGGCGCAGCCAAGAGGCACACCGGGTTCCGCTTTCGCCGTGCCCCTGACAAGCGCTGTTCGGGAGTATTCGGTCCGTGGACCTTGCGGCGCAAGAGCACCTTTCGGACGCCCGTCCGGGCATGACCGAGGGCCCCGACGGCCTGTGCCGCCGGGGCTGGAGCGGGTCGACCCACCGGGTCGTACCGCTTCGACGGGTCATCGGCCGATGGGGTTCCGCTCCCCCGCCGGGATGGCGACCGGCAGGGTGTTGCCGGGCGGCGGGAAGGGGCAGACGAAGTGGTCGGCGAAGGCGCACGGCGGCAGCAGCGCGCGGTTGAAGTCGACGGTCACCTTGCCGTCGGCGTCGGGCGCCGGCGGCCGCAGGAAGCGGAAGCGGTAGCTGGACCTGCCGCTCGTGCCGTCGGCGAACACCGTCCACAGCGAGCCGTCGGCCTCGGTCGCGACCTGGAGCGTGTGCGGCTCGCCGTCGACGGTGAACGCCAGCTCACCGGCGAGGCCGAGCCCCCGCTCCCGCCCGTCGGCGTTTTCCACCGCGACCGTGCGGCGCTCCTCGTAGGGGCGGAACAGCCCGGGCAGCACCCAGCGTTCGTCATGGTCGAAGACGTCGATGCCGGTGAACTCCCGGCGCCTCGCCGCGTCGGGGTCGAAGACCCGGACCGCCCACAGTCCCTCACGGCGCAGCACCGGCAGCCGCCGGTCGCCGTGCGCGACACGGGCGGTCTCGGGCCCGCCGTCGACGGTGAGCCGGACCGTGCCCGTGAACGGCCGCCCGTCGAGGGTGAGACCGTCCGCCGCGGTGGCGGTGAGCAGCACGGCGTCACCTTCGTCCGTCCACTGTCCCGGGGCGGCCGGAATTCGTCCCTCCAAGTTATGGGCGATATCGGCGAGCCAGTATGTGCCGATGAGCGCGAGCGGCCCGTACGGTGCTGAGACCGCCTCGGTGCGCTGCTCGCGCCACGCCTTCCACTGCTGTTGTGCGTCAGAGCTCATGGCCGTCAACCTTTCACGCTATTTTCACGGCGGGCAGCGGCAGGCCGAGGTGCTCGCGAAGAGTCGAGCCCGTGTACTCCGTACGGAACGCGCCACGCTCCTGGAGCAGGGGCACCACCCGGTCGACGAAGTCGTCGAGCCCGTCCGGGGTGAGGTGCGGGACGAGGACGAAGCCGTCGGCGGCGTCCTCCTCGACGCACCGCGTCAGCCCGTCGGCGACCTCCGAAGGGGTGCCGACGAAGGACGGCCGTCCGGTCGTCCCGATCGCGGTCTGCCGTACCGGGAGCCCCTCGGCCTTCTCCCGGGCCTCGGCGGCGGTGTCGCCGAGGACGAAGGTCACCACCGGCATGATCTTCAGGCCCTCGGGCCGTCGGCCGTGCGCGGCGAGGCGGCGCTCGACGTCGGCGTGGAGGGCACGGCCCGCCTCCGGGGTGCCGTGCCGGGTGAGGATCACATCGGCGGTGACGGCGGCGTCGCACCCCTCCTCGACGTCGCCCGCCTGGATGACGACGGGGTGCCCCTGGGGTGGGCGCGCCACGTCGAACTCCCCGGCGATGTCGAAGTGCCGCCCGTGGTGGGCGAAGGGGCGGGGCGTCCCGTCGGGCGCCCAGGAGTCCCACAGCTCGCGGGCGGTGGCGACGAACTCCGCGGCGCGGGTGTGGCTTCCGGCCCGGTCGAGGCGGCCGCCGCGCCGGAAGTTCTCCCCGGTGAGGGCGTCGGAAGAGATGACCACGTGCCAGGCCGCGCGCCCGCCGCTGAGGTGGTCCAGGGAGGCGAGCCGACGGGCGAGTTCATAGGGCTCGTGGAAGGTGGCGTCGACCGTCGCGGCCAGGCCGAGCCGCTCGGTGACGGCCGCGAGGGCGCTGAGCACGGTGAGCGACTCGGGCCGGGCGGCCACGTCGAGGTCGTGCACCGGCCCCTGGTGCTCATGCGGCCGCGGCCCCTCGGCGAGGAGGAGGAAGTCGAACAGCCCGCGTTCGGCGGTGCGCGCGAGGTGTTCGAAGCCGGCGAAGTCCGCCCGGCCGGTGGTGTCGACGCCGGTGAAGAGCGCGGCGAGATGGAGCTGCCGCTGCCCGGTGCGGGTGGTCATGCGGTCTCCCTGGCGCGCGCGGAGCGGTTGGCGGGGCGGGGCAGACACAGGTGCTCGCGGAGCGTCGCGCCCGGGTAGAAGGAGCGCGGCAGGCCGCGGTGCTGGAGTACGGACACGGTGCCGTCGACGAGCAGCGGGAGGTCGCGGTCGACGTCCGTCGGCCGGAAGTGGAAGCCGTCCACCACCCCGTCCGCGTACCAGGTGCCGACGAGGTCCGCGAGGGCGACGGCATCGCCGCTGGTGTGCAGCGCGACGGACAGGGAGGCGAGGACCACGGTCCGGGCGGGGTCGCGGCCCTCGGCTCGGACGCGGCGGCGTAAGTCGTCGGCGGCGGCACGGACCGCCCTGAGGCCGCAGGCGTTGCGGGTCCGGATGAACGCGACGTCGGCGTGGCGGGCGGCGGCCGCGCGGGGCAGCGGATCGGTGGCGTCGACGGCGACGACCGGCCGGCCCTGCGGGGGCCGTGGCACGACGGCGGGTCCGCGGACGCTGAAGCGGGGGCTCTCGAAGTCGACGCGGTGCAGCTTGGCGTGGTCGGTGCACCGCCCGGTCGCCGCGTCGCGGATCTCCGCCCCGTCCTCCCGGCTGTCCCAGAGCCGGGTGACGACGTCGGCGACCGCCTCCGCCTCCCGCCACAGCTCCGCGGCGGGCAGGGCGGCCCGGCGGCCAAAGTGCCGTGCCTCGGCCCCGTCCGCACAGACCCCGACCGACCAGCCCGCCCGGCCGCGGCTCACCCAGTCCAGGGTGGCGAGGGCGGAGGAGACGTGGAAGGGCTCGGTGTAGGTGGTGGTGACGGTGGGCACCAGCCCGATCCGCCGGGTGGCGGGCGCGACCCGGGCCAGCGTGGCGAGGGCGTCGGGGCGGCCCCGCCCCCGCCGGGGCGGGGTGAAGCCGTCGCCGAGGGTGACGAAGTCGAGCCGACCGCGCTCGGCGAGAGCGGCCGCGCGGACGTACGGCTCGGCGTCGAAGTCACCGGGCCGGTCGATGGCGACGGCCAGGTGCAGGGGCCGGGTGGGTACGGGCATGGGGGTTCCCTGGGTAGGTGTGGGGTGGGTGCGGTCGCGCGGAGTTCAGGCGTCGGCGCCGAGCGGGCCGCGACAGGAGAGCCGGCGCGGGAAGCTCAGGGCGGCGGGGCCGTCGTACTGCCGGAAGGCCGGCACCTCGGGCGCGGACCGCCGGGCCTCGACGACGAAGGGGACGGGCGCGGCCGACAAGTCGCCGGGGAGAGGGGCCGGGTACGAGAAGCACGCGGGCATGCGCAGGCTCCGTGGATGCAGAGAGCGAACACGGGACGGTGGCGCCTTCAGCTTTGGCCGCGCCCCTCAGCACAGGCCAAGGGTTGAGGCTATGGCGAGGCCACGGCCCCCTGTCAAGCCTGTCCGAACTGTGAGCACCGCGTCTCACGGGACGGCAGGTAAGGGATTGACGCGGAAACAGATGACTGTTCCACTTACCCCATGAACTCAGGGCAACGGCTGGTCACGCGGGGCCACATCGACTTCGGTCGGGTGTGGTCGGCGTCCTGTACGGGCTGACCCCGCCTGTCGCTGCCCGACGCCGGCCCGCCATGTCATGGCGCGACCACCGGCGTTGACGGGGCAGCCGAGGCACCCCGCCCGTCATCACGCCGTATCAGCGCGTCTTCACATCCGCGACCGTCGGCCGCACCCCTCCCCTCGCACCATCCTGCTTCCCCAGTTCGGTCAGCCGGGCCGGAGGCGACACGTCTCCGGCCCGGCACACCTGCCTATGTGGCGTCAGCAGTCACAGCCGCAGTCGCATCCCTCGCAGCACTTACCGCAACAGTCACAGCAATCACAGCAGTTGCCGCAGTCACCGCAGTTATCGCAGCAGTCGCACTTGTGGCACCAGCCCTCACGCTTCTCGCCGTCCCAGGGGTCGTTGTACTCACCGCTGCAACAGATCTGGCACGAACAGAAGAGCGCGGACCACACCGCGCAGCCGGCCAGCAGCCCGCGGCGCCTGCCCTGCCTCGGCGGCTCCGGCGGCGCGCCGGGCGGCATCACCGGCGGCGGCCCGAAGGCGCCTTGGTGCTCCTGGTGCGCCTGTTGCCCGTCGGCCCCTTGATGGGCCTGGTGTCCGCAGCCGGAGGTGCCGAACGCCCGGTCGACCGCGCGCTCCAGCTCGTGCACCAGCAGGAGGTGCGCGAGTTTGCCCTGCCCCTTGCTGCCGAACTCGACCTCGCGCAGCGCCAGCCGCACCCCGTGGGCGGCGTCGTCACACAGCCGCCGCGCCTCGGCGAGGTCCGTCCCCGTCGCGGCGATCGGGTTCCACGCGCCGGCCTCGGCGTCCTCGGCCAAGTCCTCGACGGCGTCCAGCAGATGCGCGAGCCGGCCGAAGAGCCGGCCCGCCTCCTCCAACGGCGCCCGGTTCTCCGGCCGTCCGGCCAGCACCGCGGTGTATCCGAAGGCGGCGGCGGTGGCCGTCTCGGTCGGCTCGGTGACCTCCAGCAGCGGTGTGCCGAGACCGGCCAGCGCCTCGATCCCCGACTGCCGCTCGACCGCCTCGACCAGCACGGAGGTGTCGAACCCCAGGTCCGAGCCGGTGCGTGCGCCCGCCCGGTCCCACTTGGCGGCGACCTTGCGGGCCGCGGCCGCCACGGGCCGCCGCGCCAACATTCCGTCACCGTCGGCGACATGGTCGCGCATCTTCGCCGAGGCCAGCACGAGCGAGACGGAGGCCGCCAGCCGCGCGCCCTCGCCCTTCGCCACGGACGCGGTGCGCATGCCGCGCAGCGGACACGGCCCGGCCGTACGCCGCCAGGAGTTCGCCCCCTCGGAACGGGGCGACTGCGCCTCGACAAGGACGGATATGATCAGCCCGTCATAATTCGTGGCTATTCGCGCGAACTGACCGTGGTCCCCCCTCAGGGTGAGACATAGTCCGCAGAGATGGGCCATCCACTCCGCCCGCATCCCTTCGGACAGCCGGTGCCTGCAAGGCCTGATAATCCCGAACAAATCCCGCCCCCGTGTGTGGTGCCGATCAACCCGGGCATCCTATTGACCGGAGGAACGCGCCGAGCCGGGGCCCACACCCCGATCGCCGTCGCATATGCCCAGGTCCAGCGCCTGTGGCGGACATCTCGGGGTTTCTGACGCATCGCCAACCGCTTTGCACCAGATGCGTCACGAAATCCACGTGTGGCGGCTATCCACTTGGCACATCATCCGCATCATGGACGACCATAGAGGAGCGGGCGGAACACACCGCGTGTGAGAGGAGGCGTCCATGGGATCGGTGCGCAAGGCGAGTGCCTGGCTTGGCCTCGTCGACGACAGCGATGACGAGCGCTACTACGACGACGACTACGCCGACGCCGAGGGACCGGTGCCCGGCGACTCCTGGGTGACCAACCCGAAGGTGCTGGTGACCGACGAGGCCGCGCAGGAGCAGGGCACCCGCATCGCCACGGTCACCCCGGACGGCTTCCGGGACGCCCGCGGCATCGGAGAGCTGTTCCGGGAGGGTGTCCCGGTGATCGTGAACCTCACCAGCATGGAACCGAACGACGCCAAGCGCGTCGTGGACTTCGCGGCCGGCCTGACCTTCGGCCTGCGCGGCACGATCGAGCGCGTGGCCAACCGCGTCTTCCTGCTCACCCCCGCCGACTACAAGGTGGTCAGCGGCGAGCACTCCGGCCGCGCGAACGGCGGCTTCTTCAATCAGAACTAGTGGTTTCCGGCTGGGGGTCCGGGGGTCGCTCCCCGGGAGACACAGCAATCAGAACCAGTGGTTTCCGGCCGGGGGTCCGGGGGTCGCTCCCCGGGAGACACAGCAATCAGAACCAGTGGTTCCGACCGGGGTCCGGGGGTTTTCGGAGCCGAGTGAGCATGGGGGTCTAAACCGACAGGGGGGTGGCTCACCGGAACGCGTCGAGCCCGGTGAGCGCCTTGCCCAGCACGAGCTGGTGCATCTCGACGGTGCCTTCGTAGGTGAGCACCGATTCCAGGTTGGTGGCGTGCCGCATCACGGGGTACTCCAGCGAGATCCCGTTCGCGCCGAGGATCGTACGGGCCGTACGGCAGATCTCGATCGCCTCCCGCACGTTGTTGAGCTTGCCGAAGCTGACCTGCTCCGGCCGCAGTTTCCCCGCGTCCATCCGCCGCCCCAGGTGGTGGGCGAGCAGGATGCCCTTGTGCAGCTCCACCGCCATGTCGGCGAGCTTGGCCTGGGTGAGCTGGAAGCCGCCGATCGGCTTGCCGAACTGCTCCCGCGTCCTCGCGTAGTCGAGCGCCGACTCGAAGCTCGCGCGTGCGGCGCCCATCGAGCCCCAGACGATCCCGTAGCGGGCGTGGCTGAGGCAGCTGAGCGGCCCGCGCAGCCCGGTGACCTCCGGCAGTACCGCGTCGGCGGGCAGCCGTACCTCGTCGAGGACGAGCTCGCTGGTGACCGAGGCGCGCAGCGACCACTTGTGCCGGATCTCGGGGGCGGAGAAACCGGGACGGTCGGTGGGGACGACGAAGCCGCGGATGCCGTCGTCGGTCTGGGCCCAGACGACGGCGACCCCGGCCACCGAACCGTTGGTGATCCACATCTTGCGGCCGGTCAGCACCCAGTCGCCGCCGTCGCGCTTGGCGTGGGTGCGCATGCCCGCGGGGTCCGAGCCGTGGTCGGGTTCGGTGAGCCCGAAGCAGCCGATGATCTCGCCGGCGGCCATGCCGGGCAGCCACTGCCGCTTCTGCTCCTCGGAGCCGAAGCGGTGGATGGCGTACATCGCGAGGGAGCCCTGGACGGAGACGAGCGAGCGGATACCGGAGTCCGCGGCCTCCAGCTCCAGACAGGCGAGGCCGTACTGGACGGCGCTGGCGCCCGCGCAGCCGTAGCCGGTGAGCTGCATGCCGAGGGCGCCGACGGACCCCAGCTCACGGGCGAGTTCACGGATGCCGGGCAGTTCGCCGCGCTCGTACCACTCGGCGATGTGGGGCAGCACCCGGTCGGCGGCCCACCGGCGGACGGTGTCGCGGACGGCCAGGTCCTCGTCGGTCAGCAGATCGTCGAGGCCCAGCGGGTCGCGCGGGTCGAACGACGGCAGCGTGCGTACGGACATGCTCGGCCTCCGGCTCGGTACGGACGCGCCCTCCGCCCGCGGTGTGATCATCCCAGTCGCCCCGACGCTACGACCGGGTAACCCCCGCCGTCCAGACCCTCGTGGGCCGGGCTGCGGCATGCCGGTGCCCGGGCGCGGACCCGCCGCGGCCCGGCCGGGGTCAGCCCGCCGTGGCCCCGCCCACCGGGGCGCGGTCGCGAGGTGCCGCCTCGGCGTCGTCCGCGCCGCACGGCGCGTCCTCGGCGGACGGCGCGCCGCACTCCATGACGCGCGGCAGGCGCAGGGCCGCGAGCGCGCCGAGGAGCAGCAGCCCGGCGCTGACGACGAGGGTGACGTGCAGGCCGTGGACGAAGGAGTCGCGCGCGGCGGTGCGCAGGGCCTCGCCGGCCGGGCCGCCGAGGCGGTGCGCGACCTCGTAGGCCTCGCCGAGGGAGTGGCTCGCGTCCGCGGCGGCCGCGCTCGGTACACCGGGGGCCGAGGTGACGCCGGGGCCGTAGGCGGCGTTCATGACGGTGCCCAGGAGGGCGATGCCGATGCCCGCGCCGAGCTGGTAGGAGGTCTCGCCGATCGCGGCGGCGCCGCCCGCGGACTCGGCGGCGGCCTCGCTGAGCATGGACTCGTACGCCCCGAAGAGCGTGGTCTCCAGGCCGAAGCCGAGGAGCACGAAGCCCGCGACGAGGACGGCGGGCCGGTCGTGCTGGCCCATCAGCGTCAGGGAGAGGACCGCCGCGGCGGTCAGCACGAAGCCGAGGCTCACCATCGCGCGCGGGCCGAAGCGGTGCAGCATGCGCGAGCCCGCGAGGCCCGAGGCCATCGCGGCGAGGGTGAGCGGCAGCAGCCGCAGACCGGTTTCGAGCGGGGTGAGGCCGAGGACGAGCTGGAGGTACTGGGCGGCTATCAGTTCGAGGCCGACCAGCGCCAGCATGGCCAGCACGATGCAGCCCACCGAGGTGCCGAAGGCCGGCCGGGCGAACAGGGTGAGGTCGACGAGGGGGTGCTTGCGGCGCCGCTGCCGGCGGGCGAAGAGGATCAGCAGGGCGATGCCCAGGGCCGTCGGCACGACGGTGGCGAGGCTCAGCAGCTCGCCGCCGCCCGCCCGCTTCACGCCGAGGACCATGCCGAAGAGTCCGAAGGCGGCCATCAGCGCGCCGAGGACGTCCCACGGCCCGTCCCGGTCGCCGGTCGACTCGGGCAGCAGCCAGCGTCCGATCGGGAGGCTGACCACCATCAGCGGGATGTTGATGAGGAAGACCGAACCCCACCAGAAGTGTTCGAGGAGGAATCCGCCGAGCAGCGGGCCGGCGGCCGCGCCCACGGCGGCCACGGCGCTCCAGATGCCGATCGCCAGCGCCCGCTCCCGCCGGTCGGGGAAGACCTGCCGGAGGATCGAGAGCGTGGCGGGCATGATCATCGCGCCGCCGACGCCGAGCAGCGCGCGGGCCGCGATGAGCACCTCGGGCGTGGTGGCGACCGCGGCGAGCGCGGAGGCGACGCCGAAGAGCCCGTAGCCGAGGAGGAGCACCCGGCGGCGGCCCACCCGGTCGCCGAGGGTGCCGAAGAGGATGAGGAGCGAGGCGCAGACGAGGGGGTAGACGTCGACGATCCACAGCAGCTGGATCGCGCCGGGCCGCAGGTCCTCGGTGACGGCCGGTACGGCGACGTGCAGCACGGTCGCGTCGACGGCGACCAGCAGCAGGCTGACGCACAGGACGACGAGGACGGTCCAGCGGTTCGCCCCGGCTCCCGGTCCGTGCCCGCGGCGCGGCCGCTGCCGCTGTCCGTACCGGGACCGCTGCCGGGGAACGCCCGCCGCCCGTGAGGGGCCGGCCGTGGTCGTCCCGGACATTCATACACCTCCGTGTCATGCGCGCTCGCCGCCGACCGCGGGCCTTGGGGGACTGTGGACCCGCGGGTGACCTGGGCGAGTGAGTCGACAGCGTACGCGAGTCCCGGACCGTCATACGTGGCCTCGCTCACGTCGAACGACGGACCGCCCGGGGCACGGGTGTGCATGCTGGACAATCGGTCGGTGACCGATCTCCTTTCCCCCACCGGCTCGGGCGCCCCCGCGGCCGCCGGTACCGGCCGTCCGCCCGGCGCCCGCGCGGCGCTGCGGCACGCCGCTCCCGCGCTGCTGGTGTACGCGGGGATCCGGGTGCTGGGGATCGTGGTGCTCGCGGTGTGGGGGTGGGTCGACGGCAAGGATCCGCATCAGCTGCTCTCGGCCCGCTGGGACTCGCTCTGGTACTCCCGGATCGCCGAGGAGGGCTACGGGTACACGCTGCATCTCAGTGGCGGCAAGGTCCATTCCGATCTGGCGTTCTTCCCGCTGCTGCCGTGGCTGGAGCGGGCGCTGTCCGCCGTCCTGTCGCTCTCGGCCGCCGACGCGGGGCTCGTGATCAGTGCCGTCGCCTCGCTCTTCGCCGCCTGGGCGGTCTTCGCGGTCGGCGACCGGGTCGGCGGGCGGCGCACCGGCGTCGCGCTCGCGGCGCTGTGGGCGGCGCTGCCGGTCGGCATCGTGCAGTCGATGGCCTACTCCGAGTCGCTCTTCACGGCGCTGGCCGCGTGGAGCGTGTACTGCGTGCTGACCGGCCGGTGGGTGTGGGCGGGTTCGCTCGCGGCACTGGCCGGGCTGACCCGGCCGGTGGGGGCGGCGGTCGTGGCGGCCGTGTGGATCACGGCGGCGGTGACGCTGCTGCGGGCGCGCCGCAGTGGCGGGCGGGAGCCGCTGGCCCGCATCGCGCTCGGGGTGGTGCTCGCTCCGCTCGGCTGGCTCGCGTACTTCGCCTGGGTCGGTGTGCGGACCGGCGGCGTGACCGGCTATCTGGACGTGCAGGGCGGCTGGGGCAACGGCTTCGACGGGGGGCTGGCCTTCGGTTCCTTCATAGCCGGGCGTCTGTCGGGCCCCGCCTGGCCCGCCGGCGTCGGCCTGCTGATCGGCGTCGCCCTGGTGATCTGGCTGTACCTGGCGGGGGTGCGGCAGCGCCAGCCGCTGCCGCTCCTCGTCTACGCCGGGGTGGTCCTGCTCCTCGCCCTGACCGCCAAGGGGTACTTCGGTTCCAAGCCGCGCCTGATGCTGCCCGCCTTCCCGCTGCTGCTGCCCCTGGCGGTGGCGCTCGCACGGCTGCGGACGGCGCGGGCGGCGGGGACGCTCGCGGCGGTGGCGCTGGTGTCCGCGCTCTACGGAGCGTTCTGGCTGCACGGCTCCGGCCCGCCATGATCGTCAATTTCGGGGCCGGAGCGGCCGGTCGGGGAAACGGCGCGGAACGCCCCGGCCACGTACTGATAAACGGTGTCACACAAAAGAGAATTAACGCATCGCGGACCTTGTCCGGCACCCTGCGCCGGATTCTTTAGGCGTTTCTTATTCCGCCTGCTCGAAGTGGTGACGGCCCGGCTTGAGACGCATTCCACATCACATCGCCATCACAATGAGGCCTGATCGGCCGAAGCCTCCCGTCACGCAATGTAACGTCCATTGAGTGCGTACCAACGACGAGCTCGCCCACGTGGAGGAGCGCCCCACCGAACCCGTGCGACCACGGATGACCCGGACCCGTCTGGGGATCTTCGTGGCGACCCTCACGGTCTATGTGGCGATCGTGGTCGGCGTGCTCACCACGTCCTGGCCCGTGCGTTTCGACTGGCAGGTCATGCTCTTCCGGCCGTACAAGCAGTGGCCGGAGATCCACACCTTCCTCGACTACTTCGTGGTCCTGGGCCAGCGCGGCCCGACCGCGGTCGCGGTGGCCGCCTGGCTGGGCTGGTGCACCTACAAGCAGAAGACCCTGCGCCCGCTGCTGGTGCTGGGCACCTCGCTGCTGCTGCTCAACGCCACCGTGGGCGCCGCGAAGATCGGCATGGGCCGGCTCGGTCCGCACTACGCCACCTCGATCGGCTCGAACGAGATGTTCGCCGGCGGCGACATATTCCCCTCCGGCCACACCGCGAACGCGGTGGTGACCTGGGGCGTCCTCGCCTATCTGGCCACCACGCCGCGGAGCCGCCGGGTCGCCTCCGTCAGTGCCGCGCTCCTCGCGCTCGGGGTCGGCATGACGACCGTGTACCTCGGCACCCACTGGATCAGCGATGTGACGCTCGGCTGGAGCGCCGGACTGCTGGTGCTGCTCTCCCTGCCGTGGTTCGAGGCGCCGATGGCGGTCGCCGAGGCGTGGCTGCTGGGCATCTGGCACCGGCTGCGCGAGCGCACCGCGCTCGTACCGGCCCCGGTCGCACCGATCGCCCTGGGCGGCCCGCGCACCCCGGTCGACGACGAACTGCCCGCCCGCGAACCGGTGGGCGCCGGCAGCCGCACCGGTGGGCGGGTCCCCGACGGCAGACCCCATCTGCCCCCCCGGCCGCACACGGCGCGCTCCGAGCGGACGCCGGTCACCCCGACCGGCAGCCGCCGCCCGCCGCACTCCGACCGGGCGCCGCGCACCTCGCCGGTGCTCCCGGCCACCGGTCGCGGCCGCACCGTCGGCGGCTGACCGAAGACACAGCGGCGCGGGGGCGGTACGCACCACTCCCCCGCGCCGGACAGAGCACGGCCCACGGACCGGCCCCGGAAGTTCCACCGAGCTTCCGGGGCCGGTCCGTCCGCGGTCCCCCCATGGGTGCGCCGGGCCCGGTCAGCCCTTCCAGCAGCGTCGTACGGTGTCGTCCTCGACCTCGAAGTTGAGCCGGCCCACCTGGTACTCCATGGTGATGATCGCGCCGGGCGGCAGCGCCCGGACCGTGGCCCAGCCGCGGGCCCGCGCCCGGTCGGCGGCCGACCCGGCATCGAGTCCCACATACGCCTCGGGGGCGTCGTCGGGGTCCGTCGGAAAGTTCGGTAGAGGTGCCATGCCAGCCACCGTAGGCGGCCCGGCGGGGGCGGTGGAAGGCGGGTCGTGCCATGACCTCATCCGCCCCACGTCCGCCACTGGTCACACTTGTGTTACAGAAAACTCGCGCCGGTTTGCCGTAACGCGGGTCACTCGTACGGGCCTTCTCATCTCCCGCCTCAAGCCTTCCGGTGACTTCCGGGGTGAATTCACCAGGCCTTTTCCGAACACCTCCGAAAACTCCCCCCAAGAGGGTGGAATTTTTACCGGAAAGGCATGTGGGCGTCATTACCCCGGGGTGGTTCCCGGCCTTCGGAAGTGCGGACCCAAGCCGATGGAAGGAACAATTCCGCCTGTCGGACGCATGAGTCCCGGGCAGGTGTTTGACGGGGCGTCGGCCCTGCCCCTCTTGGGCTGGACCGGTGGCCGACCGACACGCCGGACGGGTGAGGCACCCTCGCGCCCCGCCCCCGCGACGAGCATCATGACGGGTGCCCGAAAGCCCGTGTGAGCTGAAGCGAAGGGGTACGCGGATGGGGACCGACACCGCACAGGCGTCCGCCGGGCAGATCCGGGAGCGACGCCGCGGGCGGATCGTGGTCGACTGGCTGACGACCACGGACCACAAGAAGATCGGGTCCCTCTATCTGATCACCTCGTTCGCCTTCTTCGTCCTGGGCGGGCTGCTGGCCATGCTCATGCGCGCCGAACTGGCCCGCCCCGGCATGCAGCTGATCAACAACGAGCAGTTCAACGAGGCGTTCACGGCGCACGGCACGATCATGCTGCTGCTGTTCGCGACCCCGGCCTTCGCGGGCTTCGCCAACGCGATCATGCCGCTGCAGATCGGCTCCCCGGACGTGGCGTTCCCGCGGCTCAATATGTTCGCGTACTGGCTGTATCTCTTCGGCGGCCTGATCGTGGTGGCCGCCCTGGTGATGCCGCAGGGCGGCGCGACCTTCGGCTGGACCGCCTACGCGCCGCTGAACAGCATGGTCCGCTCGCCGGGCATCGGCACGGACATGTGGATCATGGGGCTGGCGCTCTCCGGTTTCGGCACGATCCTCGGCGCGGTGAACTTCATCACCACCATCATCGGGATGCGCGCCCCGGGGATGACGATGTTCCGGATGCCGGTCTTCACCTGGAACGTGCTGTTCACCTCGATCCTCATCATCATGGCCTTCCCGGTGCTCGCCGCGGCGCTGCTCTGCCTGGAGGCGGACCGGCGGTTCGGGTCGATGATCTTCGAGGCGCAGAACGGCGGATCGCTGCTGTGGCAGCACCTCTTCTGGTTCTTCGGCCACCCGGAGGTCTACATCATCGCGCTGCCGTTCTTCGGCATCATCACGGAGATCATCCCGGTCTTCTCCCGCAAGCCGATCTTCGGCTATGTGATGCTGATCGGCGCGACCATGGCGATCACCGCCCTGTCGATGGTGGTCTGGGCCCACCACATGTTCGCGACGGGCGCGGTGCTGCTGCCCTTCTTCTCCTTCATGTCCTTCCTCATCGCCGTGCCGACCGGGGTGAAGTTCTTCAACTGGATCGGCACGATGTGGCAGGGGTCGCTGTCCTTCGAGGCGCCGATGCTGTGGGCGACCGGCTTCCTGGTGAGCTTCCTCTTCGGCGGGCTCACCGGGGTGATCCTGGCCTCGCCGCCGCTGGACTTCCACGTCACGGACTCGTACTTCGTGGTCGCCCACTTCCACTACGTGGTGTTCGGGACGGTCGTCTTCGCGATGTTCGCGGGCTTCTACTTCTGGTGGCCGAAGTTCACGGGGAAGATGCTGGAGGAGCGGCTGGCGAAGATCCACTTCTGGACCCTCTTCGTCGGCTTCCACCTCACGTTCCTGGTCCAGCACTGGCTGGGCGCCGAGGGCATGCCCCGGCGCTACGCGGACTACCTCGCGGCCGACGGCTTCACGGCGCTGAACACGGTGTCCTCGATCGGCGCGTTCCTGCTGGGGCTCTCCACGCTGCCGTTCTTCTACAACATCTGGAAGACGGCCAAGTACGCCCCGCAGGTCGAGGTCGAGGACCCCTGGGGCTTCGGGCGTTCGCTGGAGTGGGCGACGTCCTGCCCGCCGCCCCGGCACAACTTCCTCACGCTGCCCCGGATCCGCTCCGAGTCGCCGGCCTTCGATCTGCACCACCCGGAGGTGGCTCGGCTCGAGGAGCCCTCACCTCCGGTAGAGCCCGACCGAGCCGGTCCCTGACCTCCCGTATCCGGTCGTTCAGCGCCTCCGGTTCACGGACCTCGAAGTCGAACCCCATGAGCACGATGTGAATGACCATCACATCGAGGGTGTGCGCACCCGTGCGCAGCAGACAGCTGTGCTCGTCGACCGCCTCCAGCACCCCGGCCGTGGGCGAGACGCGCTGCGCCGCCTCCTCCAGGGGCACCCGCAGCAGCACGGTGGCCTGTTCGGCGTAGACATCGGTGGAGACGCCCCGGGAGACATACGCGGCCAGGTCCTCGGCGGGCGGCTGCCGGGGAGCGCAGCGCGGTCCGTGCGGCGGTGTGGGGGTGATGCGGTCGGCGCGGAAGGTCCGCCAGTCCGCGCGGTCGACATCCCACGCGACGAGGTACCAGCGGCGCTGGGCCCACACCAGCCGGTGCGGCTCCACGGTCCGCCGGGTGGCTTCGCCCTCGTGGCCGCGGTAGTCGAAGCGCAGCCGGCGGCTGTCCCGGCAGGCGTGGGCGAGTTCGGTGAGGACCTCCGCGTCGACGGTGGGCCGGCCGGGGCCGGCGGGCATCGGCACGGTGAAGGCGTTCAGGGCGCTCACCCGGCGCCGCAGCCGCTCGGGGAGGACCTGCTCCAGCTTGGCGAGCGCCCGCACGGACGTCTCCTCGATGCCCTCGACGCCACCGCTCGCCGCCGTCCGCAGCCCCACCGCGACAGCCACGGCCTCCTCGTCGTCCAGCAGCAGCGGCGGCAGCTGGGCGCCGGGGCCCAGCTGGTAGCCGCCGGCCGTGCCGGGCGCGGAGTGCACCGGGTAGCCCAGCCCGCGCAGCCGATCGACGTCCCGCCGCACCGTGCGGGCCGTCACGCCGAGCCGCTCGGCGAGGTCCGGGCCGGACCATTCGCGATGGGCCTGCAAGAGGGACAGCAGGCGCAGCAGTCGTGCCGAGGTCTCCACCATGCGACCGAGTCTGCCAGCCGTCGAGGACAGCTGCTGTCCTCGACGGCCGCACCGCAGGGCCTACCGGGTGGCCGGGGGCCGCTCGTCGATCCGGACCGAAAGGTCGTTGTCGGCGGTGTAATACGGCCCGGCCTGGGCAGCCGCGTAGGGGGTGTCGATCGCGCGCGGCGGATAAGCGAAAATCTGCTGCTTGTCGACGACGTCGTCCAGGAGACGGGCGATCCGGACCGGGTCCGTGTCGTCCGGGCGGCGCAGGGCCAGATCCCAGACGTCCAGGCCGCCCCGCCACTCGGCGGACAGTTCCGCGTACGGCAGGGTGAAGGTGAAGTCCGCGTCGTCGGCGGTGACCGGGGCGGTGACCACCAGGTCGGCGTCGCGGCGGCAGCGGGCCTCCACGACCGCGTCGGCGAGCCATGCCCCGGGGTCCTCGACCCGGTAGAGGACCCCGTGGACGGTCAGGGCGTCGTCGTCGAGGACGATGTCCCCGGCCTCGGCGTGGGGGCCGCGCAGCCAGCTGCGCAGCGAGAGGTTGCCGTGCTTCGTCGCGTAGGGGATGCGGACGGCGAGCGGCGAGGTGCTGGGGCCGGGTCTGCGGTCGACCAGCGAGCGCAGATCGAGCAGCCCGGGCACGAGCCGCACCGGGTCCTCGTCGCCCTGGGCGACGTGGACGTCCCAGCGGCCCTCGGGCAGCGCGACGGTGCTGGGCAGCACCGCCCGCAGCCGGCCGTCGCCGTTGGGCGTCAGCGGCAGACGGATCTCTTCGGCCTCTTCGGCCCCGCCGGCCCGACGGCGCAGGACGAGCGCGGCGGACCAGTGGTCCGAGGTGTCGGAGCGCTCGGGGGCGTCGAGGTCGAAGGTCAGTCCGCCCGCGGAGTCCGCGATGCAGTCGGCCGTGGGGTTGCCCATGCCGAAGGCCAGGGGAGGGGCAGACACGGTGGTGGGCTCCTCGGGAGTGTCGGTCGGGTGGGTCTGCCCGGAACGGGCCGCGCCGGCGGGCCGGTCGGGAGGCGTCATCAGGCACGCACCTTTCGCAGGGCGGACCTACTGGCGTCCTTGGCCTGGAACGCGCTGCTGAGCAGGGCGCCCCGGGTGCGGTGCAGCGAGCCGCGCAGGCCGCCGCGCCGGGTCAGGTCGGAGAAGAGCTCTTCGTAGCGCCCGGCGACATGGGCCGGGTCGAAGCGGGCCGAGCTGGAGAGCGCCTCGCGGCCCATCCGCTGGCGCAGTTCGTCGTCGTTGATCAGCTTCAGCAGCCCGGCGGCGATCTTGTCGACCTTGCCGGTGGGCACCAGCAGACCGTCGACCCCGTCGTTGATGATCTCGCCGGGCCCGTGCGGGCAGTCGGTGGAGACGACGGGCAGGCCGCAGCGCATCGCCTCGACGATGGTCATGCCGAACGATTCGAGGCTGGAGGTCACCGCTCCGATGGAGCCCTTGACCCACTCGGGGTCCAGGGGGTTGGCGGGGCCCATGAGGAAGACGTGGTTGTACAGGCCGCGCTTGTCGATCTGGGCGCGCAGCTTCGCGCGCTCCGCGCCGGCGCCGTAGATCCGCAGCCGCCAGTCGGGGCGCTCGGCGACGACCTTCTCGAAGGCGCGGATCAGCACGTCGTAGCGCTTGGCGGGGGCGAGCCGGCCGGCGGCGACCACCCACTTGGCGCTGCCGTCCGCGGGGGCGAGGGCCGGGGCGGGGATGCTGTTGGGCACCGCCTCGACGCGCACACCGGGCAGCCGCATCAGCTTGCGGTAGGTCGCGGCGTCGGCCTCGGTGACGGTGGTGACCGCGTCGAGCCTGGGGTAGTGCGTGCGCAGCGTCAGCTTCAGCTGCGGGGTGTGGGTGCTCAGCGTCAGGTGCTCCTGGCCGACGCGGACCGGACCGCGCCGCGCCTGCTGGGCGATGTGCACGTTGAGCCCGGGGCGGGTCCCCACTATGACGTCGCAGTCGAGGCTCCCCAGGTGCTCCGCGATCCGCCGGTCGGTGAGCGCGCTGTACTGCTTGTAGCGGCCTTCGGTGGCGGGGAAGACGGAGGCGGGGCGCTCCTGCTCGGGGTCGTCGCCCTCGTAGCCCGGAGTGCCCTTGCGGAGATCCACCAGGTGGCGCAGCCGCACCTTCGCGCCGGGGGCGAAGACGGGCTCCTCGCGATGGCGGAAGACGGAGACGATCTCCACGTCGTGCTGCTCGGCGAGCGTGCTCGCGAGGTTGTACGTGGTGCGGATCGTGCCACCGATTCCGTACGCGTTGTGAATCAGGAATGAGATGTGCATTCGTCCCCGTATGCAGCCGTTTGCCGCGGACGTTACCAAGCAGCCCGCCTACTGAGAGGTTAGACCGTGGTGAGGGCTTCGGGGTTGGCCCTGATCACCAACTCGTTCTCGAACCGATGAGGAATCGGTAGCGGATCCGGGGAACTTTTGGTGATCTTCCCCGAAAGCCGCCACAGGGCCCGGCCCGGGCGTGACCCCCGCCCGGGATCGCCCGTTGTCTCCTTACGAGCCGGGAACCGCCCGGCGCGTGACGACCCACAGTTCGAGGAGCCCCCCGTGCCGCGCATGCTCGACGTCAGCGACGACGTACGTGCCGAGATCGGTGACGAAGAAGCCGCCCGACTGCTCGGCGGTGACAGTGCCCCGGGCAGCTACGACTGCACGTCCTGCCGCACCCCCGGCCACACCGAGCGGGAGCGCACCAGCACCGTGCTCTTCGTCGGCGAGGAGACGGCCGTGCTGGCCTTCGCGCACGCCGCCTGCATCCCTTCGCAGGTCGTTCCCGTCTCCGAGGAGCAGCTCCAGGGAGCGGTGCGGTCCATCACGGCCGCGAGCGAGCAGAACGTCCCGGCGCCGATCACCCCCGACAGCCCCCTCCAGGCCGAGCTGGGGGTGACCAGCGGACTGCTCCTGATCGGCGGCGAGCTGCAGCCGGCGCTCGTCGTCGAACCGCTCGGCCCCATCGCCCGCCCGGGCACGGACGGGCCGGTCGACGTCTTCCTGCCGCTGCTCATCGAGCAGGGCTTCGCACCGGTCGCCGCCGTCGACCAGGTCCCGGCGCCCACCCCGGGCTGGTCGGTGCTGCTGGCCATGGGCCAGCTGCACGCGATCCTCCAGCCGGGCACCGGCGGCGGCACGCCCACCGCCTGGTGGCAGGCGCACCAGGCGATGCAGGTCGCCGCCGAGTGGCGGTCCGCCGTCAACAAGACCCAGCGGGTGCTGGTCTTCGCGGCCCCGGTCGGGACGATCGGCCAGCAGCCGCGCGAGGACCTGCTGCGCGAGGCGCTCGACCGGGCCGCGGCGCGCGGTCAGCTGGTCGCGGCCGCGATGCCCCTCGCGGGCACATGATCAGCGGAATGCACCCCGCCCGCCACGCACCGGCGGGCCATTCGCAGTCAGGCCCGCATCCGACGGGCCACGGGGTCGTTGGCACTGATGTGTACACATACGATCCCGCATCCAGGACCTCGTACAACCACATTCCCGGTATGCGGCCACCCCGCGACGCCGCCCCCGACGCCCTCGCCGTCTCGGTCACGCCGATCTACGACGCGCTCTACTCCGAGTACCGCAGGTCGTTCCGGGCGCTCCCGGGCGACCGCTCGGGCGAGGAGGACCTGGGCTTCAAGGGCTTCGGCGCCCAGCACCGGGCGTACGGCGGGCAGAACTCCCCGGGCCAGTCCGGGCAGTCGTCGTACTCGGGACAGTCCGGCTACCCCGGTTCCTGGGACTCGTACTACGGGCGGCAGCGCGGCGGGCCGGTGCCCGCCGCGCTGCCGCCCGCTCCACGCGACAACCGGACGCGCGGCTTCTAGCCGAAGCCGCGCGTCCCGGTCACTTCGCACGGCCGCTCGCCCGCCCGTCCGGAACCGCTTCACCCGGGTCCCGGCCGGGTCCGACCGGCCGCGTTACTTGTTACGACCGCGCTTCTCACGCACCCGCACGGAGATGTGGATCGGCGTCCCCTCGAAGCCGAACTCCTCGCGCAGACGGCGCTCGATGAAGCGGCGGTAGCCGGCCTCCAGGAAGCCGGAGGCGAAGAGCACGAACCGCGGCGGACGGGTGCCCGCCTGGGTGCCGAACAGGATGCGGGGCTGCTTGCCGCCACGGATCGGGTGCGGGTGCGAGGCGACGATCTCACCGAGGAAGGCGTTGAGCCGCCCGGTCGGGATGCGCGTCTCCCACCCGGCCAGGGCGGTCTCGATCGCCGGGACGAGCTTCTCCATGTGGCGGCCGGTCATCGCCGAGACGTTGACCCGCGGGGCCCACTGAATCTGAGCGAGCTCGGTCTCGATCTCGCGCTCCAGGTAGTAGCGGCGCTCCTCGTCCAGCGTGTCCCACTTGTTGAACGCCACGACCATCGCACGGCCGGCGTCGACGGCCATCGTGATGATCCGCTGGTCCTGGACACTGATGGACTCGCTCGCGTCGATCAGGATGACCGCGACCTCGGCCTTCTCCACGGCGGCCGCGGTACGCAGCGAGGCGTAGTAGTCCGCGCCCTCCTGGAGGTGGACGCGGCGGCGGATGCCGGCGGTGTCCACGAACTTCCAGGTCACGCCGCCCAGCTCGATCAGCTCGTCGACCGGGTCGCGGGTGGTGCCGGCCAGCTCGTTGACGACGACGCGCTCCTCGCCCGCCACCTTGTTCAGCAGCGAGGACTTGCCGACGTTCGGGCGGCCGATCAGGGCGATGCGGCGCGGGCCGCCGACCGTGGCGCCGAAGGTCTGGGCCGGGGCCTCGGGCAGCGCCTCGAGGACGGCGTCCAGCATGTCGCCGGTGCCACGGCCGTGCAGGGCGGAGACCGGGTGCGGCTCGCCGAGGCCCAGCGACCACAGCATCGCGGCGTCGGCCTCGGCGGACGGGCCGTCGACCTTGTTGGCGCAGAGCACGACGGGCTTGCCGGCCCGGCGCAGCAGCTTGACGACGGCCTCGTCGGTGTCGGTCGCGCCGACCGTGGCGTCCACCACGAAGACCACCGCGTCGGCGGCCTCGATGGCGAACTCGGCCTGGGCGGCGACGGAGGCGTCGAGGCCCAGCACATCCTGCTCCCAGCCGCCGGTGTCGACGACCTTGAAGCGGCGGCCGGCCCATTCGGCCTCGTACGTCACCCGGTCACGGGTGACACCGGGCTTGTCCTGGACGACGGCCTCGCGGCGGCCGATGATGCGGTTCACCAGCGTCGACTTGCCGACGTTGGGGCGGCCGACCACGGCGAGCCGGGGCAGTGGCCCGTGCCCGGCGGCGGCGAGCTCGCCCTCGATGTCCTCCGGGTCGAAGCCTTCCTGCGCCGCGAGCTCCATGAACTCCGCGTACTCGGCGTCGCCAAGCTCACCGTGCTCGTCGCCGGAGTGGATCTGGTCGTTCATGAAGTCCGTTCCTCGTTCTTCGTCATCGGCGGTCCCGTCTGCGGTCCCGCTACTCAAGTCTCGTCGTTGCTGCGGCCGGTCAGCCGCTTGGCGTCCGCCAGGTGTGCGGCGAGCCGCCCCTGGATGCGGGTCGTCGCCGCGTCCAGCGCCGCCCGGGTGCGCCTGCCGCTGCCGTCGCCCGCCTCGAAGGGGTCACCGAAGACCACGTCGATACGGCTGCGCAGCGGCGGCAGGCCCGGTATCGCCCGGCCGCGCCGCTCGGCGCTGCCCAGCACCGCGACCGGCACGATCGGTGCGCCGGAGCGCACCGCGAAATAGGCGAGCCCGGCGCGCAGCGACGCGAAGTCGCCCTCGCCCCGGGTGCCCTCGGGGAAGATCCCCAGCACACCGCCGCGCTCCAGCACGCCCAGCGCGTCGATGACCGCGGCCCGGTCGGCCGTCGTCCGGTCCACCTTCAGCTGACCGATCCCCCGCAGGAACGGGTCCAGCGGGCCGACGAACGCCTCCCGCTTGATCAGGAAGTGCACCGGCCGGGGCGCGGTGCCCATCACCATCGGACCGTCGATGTTGTGGGAGTGGTTGACGGCCAGCACGACGGGCCCCGCGGCGGGCACCCGCCAGGCACCCAGCACACGCGGCTTCCACAGCCCGTACATGAGCCCGATACCGATCCGCCGCCCGACGGCGGCACCGGACTCGGAGCCCGTCACCGAACCTGTCACGCGACCGCCCGCTTCTCCTCGACAAGCGTGACGACGCACTCGATGACCTGCTCCAGCGTCAGCTCGGTGGTGTCCACCTCGACGGCGTCGGCCGCCTTCGCCAGCGGCGAGGTCTTGCGACCGGAGTCGGCGGCGTCCCGCTTGATCAGGGCGGCCTGGGTGGCGGCCAGATCGGTGGCCTCCTTGCCCTTCAGCTCGCCGCTGCGACGCGCGGCACGGGCCTCGGCGGAGGCGGTGAGGAAGATCTTGAGGTCGGCGTCCGGCAGCACGGTCGTGCCGACGTCACGGCCCTCGACCACGATGCCGTGCGGCGCCTCGGCGGCGATCGCGCGCTGCAGCTCGGTCAGCCGGGTCCGCACCTCGGGCACCGCGCTGACGGCGCTGACCGCGGCGGTGACCGCCTGGGTGCGGATGGGCGCGGCCGCGTCGGCCCCGTCGACCGTGATGGTCGGCGCCGAGGGGTCGGTGCCGGAGACGATCTCGGGCTTGCCGGCGGCGTCGGCGACGGCCTCGGCGTCGTTCACGTCGATGCCGTTGTTCAGCATCCACCAGGTGATCGCCCGGTACTGGGCGCCGGTGTCCAGGTAGCGCAGCCCGAGCTTGGCGGCCACGGCCTTGGAGGTGCTGGACTTGCCCGTGCCGGAGGGGCCGTCGATGCCGACAATCACTGCTGCCGGTGCGGTCCGGGCGGCGGTTTCCACGGTGTCAGACACCTTCCTCAAGCACAGGGCGGGAAAATTTTTGCGGTACGGGCCCGAGAGAGCCTCCGCTCAAGGTTACTGGCTCCCCGGACCGCCCCGCGCAGCCGATGGTTTCCGGCTCCCGCGACAGGCCCCCGCCGGCAGGGGACCGCCCGCCTCACTGCCGGATCGACCAGCCCCGCTCGCGCAGCGCCGCCGTGAGGCCCGGAGCCATGCTCGGCTCGACCATCAGCTGGATCAGACCCGCCTGCTGACCGGTGGCGTGCTCGATCCGGACGTCCTCGATGTTGACGCCCTCCCGGCCCGCGTCCGCGAAGATCCGGGCCAGCTCGCCCGGCTGGTCGCCGATGAGCACGGTCACCGTCTCGTACGCGGCCGGGGCCGCGCCGTGCTTGCCGGGGACCCGGGAGCGGCCGGCGTTGCCGCGCCGCAGGACGTCCTCGATGCCGGCCGCGCCCTCGTCGCGCTTGTCCTCCTCGGCGGACTGCAGGGCGCGCAGGGCCCGTACCGTCTCGTCGAGGTCACCGGCGACGGCCGCGAGGACGTCGGCGACCGGGCCGGGGTTGGCGGAGAGGATGTCGATCCACATCCGGGGGTCGGAGGCCGCGATCCGGGTCACATCACGGATGCCCTGCCCGCACAGCCGCACGGCCGTCTCGTCCGCGTCCCGCAGCCGGGCCGCGACCATGCTGGAGAGCAGCTGCGGGGTGTGCGAGACGAGCGCGACGGCCCGGTCGTGGGCGTCGGCGTCCATGACGACGGGGACGGCGCGGCACAGCGCGACGAGTTCGAGGGCGAGGTTGAGGACCTCGGTGTCGGTGTCCCGGGTGGGGGTGAGCACCCAGGGGCGGCCCTCGAAGAGGTCGGCGGTGGCCGCCAGCGGGCCGGAGCGCTCCCGGCCGGCCATCGGATGCGTGCCGAGGTAGCCGGTGAGGTCGCAGCCGAGCGCCTCCAGCTCGCGGCGCGGGCCGCCCTTGACGCTGGCGACGTCGAGGTAGCCGCGGGCGAGGCCGCCCCGGATCGCCTCGGCGAGGGTGTTGGCGACGTACGCGGGCGGTACGGCCACGATGACGAGGTCGACGGCCCCCTCGGGCGCCTCGTCCGTGCCGGCGCCGAGGGCGGCGGCCGTCCGGGCCTGGGCGGGGTCGTGGTCCATGAGGTGCACCTGGACCCCGCGGCCCGCGAGAGCGAGCGCTGCGGAGGTGCCGATCAGTCCGGTGCCGATGACGAGGGCGGTTCTCACTGGGCGATGTCCTTGCGGAGGGCGGCCGCGGTGGGGTGCGTTCGCGTGGGTCGTACGTGGATCATGTGTGTCCGTCCACCCTAGCCAGCCGTTCGGCGGCCCGTTCCCGGCGACCGCCCTCCGGGACGGGCGCGCCCGCGTCGGGTAGAACGTGTCCATGATCTTCCACTTGGTTCCCCTGGACGACTGGCTGGCCGTGCCCGACCGCCCGTACTCCCCCGCGTCACTGGCGTCCGACGGTTTTGTGCACTGTTCCCCGGACGAGGAGACCACGCTCGCCGTGGCGTCCGCCTTCTACCGTGAGACCACCGGTCCGCTGATGGTGCTGCTGATCGACGAGCACAAGCTGGATGTCATGGTCCGCTGGGAGGCGGCGGACCCGGCGCCGCCGCCCGGGGTGCCGGCACAGACGCTCTTCCCGCACGTCTACGGCCGGATCAGCCGTGACGCGGTCGAGGGGATGATGGAGGTCCGGCGCGACGAGGAGGGCCGGGCACTGGGCCTCGAGGTGTGGTCGTAGAGCGGCGAAATCACGGTGACAGGCCGGGCGGGGCCGGGGAACAATCGCGGCCATGCGCCACTCCCCCGAAGCCACGGCCACCGTCGGCCCCTCCGTCGCGGAAGGGCACGGGCTCGTCGCCCGGCACACGATCTACGCCTGTGTGATGGGTTCGCGCGCCTTCGGGCTGGCGACGGCGGCCAGTGACACCGACCGGCGTGGGGTGTACGCCGCGCCGGCACCGCTCTTCTGGCGCTTCGACAAGCCGCCGACGCACGTCGACGGGCCGGCCGAGGAGCAGTTCTCCTGGGAGCTGGAGCGGTTCTGCGAGCTGGCGCTGCGTGCCAATCCCAACGTCCTGGAGTGCCTGCACTCGCCGCTCGTCGAGCACATCGACGACACCGGCCGCGAGCTGCTGTCGCTGCGGGAGGCGTTCCTCTCCCGCCGGGCCCACCAGTCCTTCACCGGCTACGCCACCGCCCAGCGCCGCAGGATCGAGGCCGATCTGCGCACCCACGGCACACCCCGCTGGAAGCACGCCATGCACCTGCTCAGGCTCTTGAGGAGCGGACGCGATGTGCTGCGTACGGGCGTGCTGACCCTCGACGTGGGCGAGGAGCGCGAGCGACTGCTGGCCGTCAAGCGCGGGGAAGTGGGGTGGCCCGAGGTCGCCGCGTGGATGGACCGGCTGCGCGCCGAGACCGACGCGGCGCTGCAGCGGACCCCGCTGCCGCCCGAGCCGGACCGCGCCCGCGTCGAGGGCTTCCTCGTCCGCGTGCGCCGCGCTTCGGCGGGGGCCAGTGGTCCGGCCGACTGATCGGCCGACCCGCCGTTTCGTCCTCGATCGCCGGACGGGCTGCATGTGCAGCCCGTCCGGCGATCGAGGACACCGCACAGGGGCTGGCCTAGAGGTCGACCTCGCGCATGAGCATGCCGACCTCGGTGTTGGTCAGACGGCGCAGCCAGCCCGACTTCTGGTCGCCCAGGGGGATCGGGCCGAAGCTGGTGCGGACCAGCTTCTCGACCGGGAAGCCCGCCTCGGCGAGCATGCGGCGCACGATGTGCTTGCGGCCCTCGTGGAGGGTGACCTCGACCAGGTAGTTCTTGCCGGTCTGCTGGATCACCCGGAAGTTGTCCGCGCGGGCCCAGCCGTCCTCCAGCTGGATGCCGCTCTTGAGCTGCTTGCCGATGTCACGCGGCAGCGGGCCGGTGATGGCGGCGAGGTAGGTCTTCTGGACGCCGTACTTCGGGTGGGTGAGGCGGTGGGCCAGCTCACCGTGGTTGGTGAGCAGGATGATGCCCTCGGTCTCCGTGTCGAGACGGCCGACGTGGAAGAGCCGGGTCTCGCGGTTGGTGACGTAGTCGCCGAGGCACTGGCGGCCGTCGGGGTCCTCCATGGTGGAGACGACACCGGCCGGCTTGTTGAGCGCGAAGAAGAGGTAGGACTGGGTGGCGACCGTCAGGCCGTCGACCTTGATCTCGTCCTTCTCCGGGTCCACGCGCAGGCCCTGCTCGATCACGATCTCGCCGTTGACCTCGACCCGGGACTGCTCGATGAGCTCCTCACAGGCGCGCCGCGAGCCCATGCCGGCACGGGCGAGCACCTTCTGCAGACGCTCCCCCTCCTGCTCGGCACCGGGGAACGTCTTGGGGGTCTTGACCTGCGGCTTGTTGTGCCGCTCCCGGTTGCGCTCCTCGATCTTGGCGTCGAGCTCACGCGGACGGGCCGGGACGGAGTGACCGCGGGCGGGCCCGCTGGTCCGGCCGCCGGCACCGGCGGTGGAGCTCCGGCGGGGGCCGCCCTTGGCGCCACCGCGGGCCGCCGCGCCCCGGCCGCTGCTGGTGGGACCGCTGGTGCGGCCGCTGGTGGCGCCGCCGCGGGTGCGCTCGGCGTCGGGGCCCACGTCGTAGCGGCGCTCCTCCGGGCGGGGACGGCGCGGACGCTCCTGCGGCCTGTCGTCGCGCTGGCCCCCGGAGCGGCCGCCGTCGTAACGACCGCCTTCGGAGCGGCCACCCTCGGAACGTCCGCCGTCGGGGCGACCGCCGCCGTAGCCGCCGCCGGAGCGGCCACCCTCGGGGCGACCGCCGCCGGAACGACCGCCACCGCCGTAGCCGCCGGAGCGACCGCCCTCAGGGCGACCGCCGCCGGAGCGACCGCCCTCGGGGCGCCCGCCACCGGAGCGTCCGCCCCCGGACGCCGGCCGGGGGGACCCGCCTCGTGCGCCCCGGTCGTCCCGGTTGCCGCTTCCGCTGTTCCTGCCGCTGCTTCGCATCAAAGTTCCGTCTTGTCGTCTGCGTCGGTGTCCGGTGCGTCCGGATCGAACGACGGCACACCTTCCTGAGTGTCGCCCTCGATCGCTTCCGCCTCGGGGAGGAAGGGCGCTAGCTCCGGGAGCTCGTCCAGGCCACGCAGGCCCATTCGCTCCAGAAAGTAATTCGTCGTCCTGTACAGGATCGCACCTGTTTCGGGTTCCGTCCCCGTCTCCTCCACCAGACCCCGCTGGAGGAGGGTGCGCATCACGCCGTCGCAGTTCACTCCCCGTACGGCGGAGACCCTCGATCGGCTGACCGGTTGACGGTACGCGACCACGGCCAGGGTCTCCAGCGCGGCCTGGGTCAGCCGGGCCTGCTGGCCGTCGAGGACGAAGCACTCGACGGCGTCGGCGTACGCGGGGCGGGTGAAGAAGCGCCAGCCGCCGGCCACCATCCGCAGGTCGAAGCCGCGCCCCTGCGCGGTGTACTCCTCGGACAGCTCGCGCAGCGCCTGCGCGACCTCACGGCGGGGCCGCTCCAGGACCCTGGCGAGGTGCTCCTCGGTGGCCGGCTCGTCGACGACCATGAGGACCGCCTCCAGGGCGGGGCCCAGGGGCAGGTCCGCGACCGTCCGCTCGCCCGCGGGCGCGTCCTCGTGTCCGGGTGCCTCGTCGCTCATGCCGTCTCCTTTCGCGGGCCTTGTTCGGGGTCCTCGCCCGGCTCGCGGTCGAACTCGTCCGTCACCACCGGCCGCGCGTCCGCCGCACCCGTCCAGCGGACCGTCAGCGCGCCCAGCGCCTGCTCCTGGTCCAGGACGACCACCCGCTCGCGGTAGAGCTCCAGCAGCGCCAGGAAGCGCGCCACGACCGTCAGGGTGTCCGGGGCGTCCGCGGTGAGCTGTCCGAAGCTCGCCTCGCCCGCGTCCCGCAGCCGGGCCACGACGACCTCCGCCTGCTCGCGGACGCTGACCAGCGGCGCGTGGATGTGGTCGACGTACACCTCGGGCCGCGGTCTGGGCCGCATCGCCTTCGCGGCGAGCTCGGCGAGGCCCTGCGCGCCGATGCCGAGGACGACCTCGGGGAGCAGCTCGGCGTGGTGCGGTTCGAGGCCGACGGTGCGGGGGTGGCTGCGGGCCTCCGCCGCCAGCCGGCCGCTGAAGATCTCCGCGATGCGCTTGTACGCCCGGTACTGCAGCAGCCGGGCGAACAGCAGGTCACGGGCCTCCAGCAGCGCGAGGTCCGCCTCGTCCTCGACCTGGGCGACGGGCAGCAGCCGCGCGGCCTTGAGGTCCAGGAGCGTCGCCGCGACGACGAGGAACTCGGTGGTCTGGTCCAGGTCCCAGTCCGGGCCCATGGCCCGCAGGTGTGCCATGAACTCGTCGGTGACCTTCGACAGGGCGACCTCGGTGACGTCCAGCTTGTGCTTGGCGATCAGCTGGAGCAGCAGGTCGAACGGGCCCTCGAAGTTGTCGAGCCGGACGGTGAACCGGGCGTCGGCGGGCGCTGTGCCGTCCTCCCCGGCGGCGTCGGCCGGTGGTGGTGCCTGGCGTGGTTCCTGCGGCGGCCGGGCCGCGCCGTGGCCGAGGGCTCGGCGGGCGGGCGGGTGTGTCGGCATCGATCGGGGTCCATGGTGCTGGGGAGGGGCGGCCCTGACGGACCGGGCACGGGAGCCCGGCACGACGCGTGGGTACGGGAGAACCCCCGGAGCCGGTACGGGCCGTCCCGTACGGGCAGGCCAGGCTATCGGGGCACACCCGCTCAGCGCCCGCGCAGCCGCCGTACGAGAATGCTCGCGTCGCCGCGCGACTCCAGATCGGCGAGGACGACCGCGACGGCCTCCCGCACGATCCGGCCGCGGTCGACGGCGAGTCCGTGCTCGCCACGCAGCACCAGCCGCGCGTGTTCGAGGTCCATCAGCTCCTCGGCGGAGACATAGACCGTGATCTTCTCGTCGTGCCGCTCGCGGCCGCTGGGCCGACGGCCCGCTCCCCGGCCCCGGCGGCGGCCCTGGGCGGAGGCGGCGGGCTCGCTCTGCGCGGCCGCCGGCCGGGCGCCCGCAGGGCGGTCCCGGTCCGCGGCGGCGGAGCGCCGCCCGTCGGGCTGCTCCCGGTCCGTACCGGCTCCGCCGCGACCGCCGCGCTCGTGTCCGTCCCCCTGGGGCCCGGAGCCCTGCTCGGGCGCGGAGTCGGATTCGGCGGCCTGGCCGGGGACCCGCGGGGGCGCCTCGCCGCTCTCCTTCCGACGGGGGGAGGAGGACTGGAGTCCCATCCCTCCGGTGGTGCGGAACAGTTCGTCGGCGCCGGGCAGACTCACTCGGCGTGACACCGGGCGAGCACCTCCCTGGCGAGCTGACGGTAGGCGGCGGCACCGACGGAGTTCGACGCGTACGTGGTGATGGGCTCGCCCGCGACCGTGGTCTCGGGGAAGCGCACCGTACGGCCGATGACGGTGTGGTAGACGTGATCGTCGAACGCCTCGACGACGCGCGCGAGGACCTCGCGGCTGTGCACGGTCCGCGAGTCGTACATCGTGGCGAGGATGCCGTCCAGCTCCAGCTCGGGATTGAGCCGCTCCTGGACCTTCTCGATCGTCTCGGTGAGCAGCGCCACACCGCGCAGCGCGAAGAATTCGCACTCCAGGGGCACGATCACCTTGTGAGCGGCCGTCAGGGCGTTGACGGTGAGCAGACCGAGCGAGGGCTGGCAGTCGATGACGATGTAGTCGTAGTCGGCCATCAGCGGCTTGAGGGCCCGCTGCAGGGTGGACTCGCGGGCCACCTCGCTGACGAGCTGGACCTCGGCCGCGGACAGGTCGATGTTGCTGGGCAGCAGGTCCATGTTGGGCACGGCCGTCTTCAGCAGCACCTCGTCGGCCTGCATGCCCCGCTCCATGAGCAGGTTGTAGACCGTCAGGTCCAGCTCCATCGGATTGACGCCGAGGCCGACGGAGAGGGCGCCCTGCGGGTCGAAGTCGACGAGCAGCACCCGGCGTCCGTACTCCGCGAGCGCGGCGCCCAGGTTGATGGTCGAGGTGGTCTTGCCGACCCCGCCCTTCTGGTTGCACATCGCGATGATCTTCGCGGGGCCGTGGTCGGTCAGCGGCCCCGGGATCGGGAAGTAGGGCAACGGCCGCCCGGTGGGACCGATGCGCTCGCGACGTTGACGGGCGGCGTCGGGCGCGAGCGTGGCCGCGTATTCGGGATCGGGCTCGTACTCCGCGTCGGGGTCGTAAAAGTGCCCCTCGGGCACGTCCTCGTAGTCGGCGAGAGGGGCGGAGTCTCTGCCGCCGCGGTCGCCGGCCATGGCGTTCACGTGATGGCCGTCCATGCTCTGGTGGGCTGTCGTCGTCGTGCTCTGGGTGTGGTGGCGGGCTGCGAAGGTGTGGACAGCGACGGAGCCGACAGCTTCGAGCCCCACGGGACTCTGGCCCTGCGCAGACATTCCTGGGTGACCACCCCCGGGAGCAAATGTCGACTCATTCACAAGTCGTCCTACCTCCTTGGTGACCAGGAAACATCTAGATAGGTCAGCGTGGCACCATGCCGACGGTCTGCGACTCTATGGCGTGTCGGCGGTTCGCAGCAACACAATCCGCCGGAGACAGCGCGATGTGTCGGCGATCGAACAGCCTTCTGTCAAGGGTGTACGGCCTATAACCCGGAACTTTCACGGGCGGGCGCGCCGATGCGAAAACAGCCCGGCCGGGCCTTGCTCAGCAAGGCCCGGCCGGGTGCGCGCTCTTGGTGTGTCGCGTTGACGACGCACCGGGATTCAGCGGAGAAGTCAGCCGAGAAGCGTGCTCAGTTCGACCTGCGGCAGACCGTGCGCCTCGGCGACGGGGCCGTAAACGACCTGTCCCTCGTGGGTGTTGAGACCCTTGGCGAGAGCGGCGTCCCGGCGCAGCGCCTCCTGCCAGCCGCGGTTCGCCAGCTCCACGATGTAGGGCAGCGTGGCGTTGGTCAGCGCGTAGGTGGAGGTGTGCGGCACTGCGCCCGGCATGTTGGCGACGCAGTAGAAGACGGAGTTGTGGACCTCGAAGGTCGGCTCCGCGTGGGTGGTGGGACGGGAGTCCTCGAAGCAACCGCCCTGGTCGATCGCAATGTCGACAAGGACACTTCCGGGCTTCATCTTGGCGACGAGCTCGTTGGTGACCAGCTTCGGGGCCTTGGCGCCCGGGATGAGGACGGCGCCGATGACGAGGTCGGCCTCGACGACGGCCTTCTCCAGCTCGAAGGCGTTGGAGACGATCGTCTGGATCTTCGTGCCGAAGATCTTGTCGGCCTCGCGGAGCTTGTTGATGTCACGGTCGAGCAGCGTGACGTGGAAGCCCATGCCGATGGCGATCTGAGCGGCGTTCCAGCCGGAGACGCCACCGCCGATGACGACGGCCTTGCCCGCCGAGGTGCCCGGGACGCCGCCCGGCAGCACGCCGCGGCCGCCGGCCGAGCGCATCAGGTGGTAGGCGCCGACCTGCGGGGCCAGCCGGCCCGCGACCTCGGACATGGGGGCGAGCAGCGGCAGCGCGCGGGTCGCGGTCTCCACGGTCTCGTACGCGATGGCGGTGGTGCCGGACTCCAGCAGCGCGTCCGTGCACTCGCGGGAGGCGGCGAGGTGCAGGTAGGTGAAGAGCGTCTGCTCCTTGCGGAGGCGGTGGTACTCCTCGGCGATGGGCTCCTTGACCTTCAGCAGCAGGTCGGCGGTCTCCCAGACCTCGTCGGCCGTCTCCAGGATGTTCGCCCCGGCGGCGACGTACTCGGCGTCGGTGATGGAGGAGCCGACACCGGCGTTCTTCTCCACGTAGACCTGGTGGCCGTTACGCACCAGCTCATGCACGCCGGCGGGCGTGATGGCCACGCGGAACTCGTTGTTCTTGACCTCGCGGGGGATGCCGACCTTCACGTCGATCACGGTCCTTGAATCAGATAATGACAGGCTAATCCGGATACGCCGGGGCATACCAGAGCAGACCGCGTCGATCGCGGCCCGACCAGTCTAATGAAGGATCTCGCGCTGTCTAGCCTTGTAAAGGGTCAATCTTTTCGCGAACCACTACTGATTTCGTAGGCCACCCTTCGGGGCCTGCTGGCCCTGCCGGTCCTCGGGCCGGTCCTGGGCCCGATCCTGGGCCCCGTCCTGGCTCCGGTTCCGGCTCCGCTTCCGGGCCGCCTTCGAATCCGTGGTCCCGGCGAGGCCGGCGATCCCACCGCCCCCGGCTATCGGGGCCCCGGCCGCGCCGGGCAGCGGGTCACCGGCCGCTTCCGGCCCGGCGGCGCCGGAGACGGCGGGAGCCGCCTCCAGCAGTCGCTCGGCCTCGGCACGGTGCAGATCGGCGGCCGGACGGTCGCCGAGGCGCTCCAGGGTGTCCGCCAGCCGCAGCCGGACCGCTGCCTGCAGCCGTATGTCACCCGCCTGCCGTGCGCACTCCACCGCCTCCAGGCAGGTGCGCAACGCCTCCTGGGGCCGGCCCGCGTACTCCTGCACCCGGGCGGCCTCGCTCAGCGCCCGCGCGTGGCCGGGCTGGTCCCGCAGCCTGCGGCACGCCGCAGCCGCCGCGCGCCAGCTGCGCAGCGCGTCGCCCCACTCGCCCGCGTAGGTGTACACCGCGCCGAGCCGCCCGTAGAGCCGTGCCTCGTCGGCGAGTTCACCCCGCGTCAGCCGCAGCTCCAGCCCCCGCCGGTACCAGTCGGCGGCGCGCTGCCAGTCGCCGAGCTCCTGGTGCGCGGCGGCGATGGACTCCAGCGACCGGCTGGTGGCGTACGGGTCACCCGACTCGCGCGCCGCCCGCAGCGCCTCCCGGTAGCGGTCCAGCGCCTCCGTCGTACGGCCCGCCCGGGCGTCGAGGTCACCGAGGTTCAGCAGTGCCGCGCCCTTCTCCAGGGGCATCTCGCAGCGCTGCGCGACGTCGAGGACCAGTTGGTGCAGTCCGTACAGCTCCGGCGCCGCCCGCTCCGCCCCCAGATGGGCCGTCAGCGCCCGGGTCAGCGCGGAGACCAGCCGCCGGGCGAGCGTGTCGAGCCGGCCGTCCTCGACCGCCAGCCGGGCCGCGGCCAGCAGCGACGGCAGCCGTGCCAGCAGCCACTCCTCGGCGGCCTCACGGGTGGGAAAGCGCAGCGGGCGCGGCAGTTCGGCGATCCTCTTCCGGGTGGCGAGGTCCCCCGTTTCGGTGATGGCCCGGCAGGAGTGCAGCTGGCGTACGGTCCGCTCCAGCATCCGCGCCCGCGCCAACTCCACCTCGGCGGGCCGCTCCCGCTCGTACAGCGCGGCACGCAGCATGGGCGCGAGGCAGCCGGGCACCCGGTACTGCGGTGCCGGGGGCTCGCAGGACCGGGTGCCGGCCCCGGCCGGCACCTCGGCGGGTTCGGCGCGCAGGAAGCCCTGGGCGGTGAATTCCTCCAGCGCGGCCTGGGCGGCGGAGAGCGAACAGCCCGCCAGGGCGGAGGTGGTGTGGGCGTCGACGAGCCCGGCGGGGGCCAGGGCGAGCAGCCGCAGGAGCCGGGCGGGGGTTTGCGGCAGCGATTCGTAGGCGAGCCGGAAGGCCCGCCCCAGGGGACGGCCGCCGACCCCTTCATGGCCCTCGGCGGGCGCCAGCTCCCGCAGCCGCTTGGCCACGTCGACGACCGACATCTTGGGCCGGGCCGCGAGCCAGCCGCCGACGAGGACCAGCGCCGCGGGCTGACCGCCGCACTCCTCCACGACGCAGGCGGCGGCCACCGGGTCGCAGGTGATCCGGGTGGGGCCCGCGTACCCCTCCAGAAGATCGACGGCGGCGGCCACGTCGAGCCCGCCGAGGGTGCAGGGCCGCACATCGGGGACGCCCGTCAGCGGGCCCCGGGAGACGGCGACGACCAGGCACGCCGATTCGTCCGGCAGCAGCGGGTCCACCTGCTCGGCGCCCGCCGCGTCGTCGTAGAGCAGCACCACCCGGCGGCCGTCGAGCGCGCCGCGCAGTGCCTCGGTCAGCTCGTCCTCCCCGGCCCCGGCCGGTACCGGCGCGCCGAGCGCGGTGAGCAGGGCGCGGGCGGTCCGCTCGGTGGGGACGGGCTCCCCGTCGACCCCCGTGAGGCGGGCGCGCACCACCCCGTCCGGGTACTCCCCGGCCAGCCGTCTCACCAGCTCCTCGGCCAGCGCCGTGCGTCCGGAGCCGGGCCGTCCGGCGATGAGCAGCACCCGGCTGCGCGGGGTCTTGCGGCCGGAGAGCGTGTCGAGCCCCGCGCGGACGATGTCGGCGCGCAGCGCCTTGAGCTCACGGCCCCGGCCGACGAACCGGCCCGCCGGGGCGCCGCCCTGACGGGCCCTCACCCCGGTACCCATGGCGGACAGCCGCCGCTCGGGCGGAGCCGCCGCCAGTCCTCCGGTCTCCACCGCCTGCTCCGCCACGGGGCCCACTCCCGTCCACCTGCACGCACGAGCCCGTCGCGGCCGCGGCGGGAACGCGTCGAGCCTAGTTCACCGCCCACCACACCTCGGGGGAAGCCTGATCCGCCTCACCGAAGATCACCTATTCGGTTGGCCCGATAGTCCGACGGGTCGCGCCTGTGACCCCCGCTGCGCGGCGGGTCTTCTCACACCTCGAACGGCCGGGCAGGCCAGGGCGCCTGTGCCGGGCGGAGGTCGTCGAGGGCGTCCGCGGCCCGCGCCGCGACGAGCGAGAGGACACCCACGACCAGGCAGTTGTTGTGCAGGTCACCCGCGAGGACGCCGCGCACCAGCTCGTCCAGCGGGACCCGCGCCAGCTCCATGTCGGCCTCCTCCTCGGAGACCTCGAACCGCTCGCCCTCCACATCGGACAGATCGCGGGCCAGGAAGACCCGTACGGCCTCGTCGCAGCCGCCCGGCGTGGTGTAGACGTCGGTGAGGACCCGCCAGTCCTCCGCCTTGACGTGCGCCTCCTCGTACAGCTCGCGCTGGGCCGCGCGCAGCGGGTTCTCGCCGGGGATGTCGAGCAGACCGGCCGGGATCTCCCACAGCCGCTGGCGCACCGGGTGGCGGTACTGCTTGAGGACCAGCACCTGGTCCTCGTCGTCGAGGGCGAGGACGGCGACCGATCCGGGGTGCACCTGGTAGTCGCGCGTGACGGTGGAGCCGTCCGGCATCACCACCGCGTCCGTGACCACGCTGGTCTTGTTGCCGACGAACGGCGTCTTCGTCTCGGTGACCCGCCACTCCTCGGCGTTGTCCTTGATGCCCATGTGCGTCCTTCCGAAAAACAGAAACCGGGGTGGGGGTCTCCTGGAAGACCCTCACCCCGGTAACCGTATAGGCCGACTGCCGGTCGGCCCGCGATCAGCCCTGCTGAGCGGACTGACGGCGGGCGACGGCCGCCTTGACCAGACCCGCGAAGAGCGGGTGCGGACGGGTCGGGCGGGAGCGCAGCTCCGGGTGCGCCTGGGTGGCGACCAGGTAGGGGTGCGTCTCACGCGGGTACTCGACGTACTCGACGAGCTTGTTGTCCGGGGAGGTGCCCGAGAAGACCAGACCGGCCTTCTTCTCCAGCTCGGCGCGGTAGGAGTTGTTCACCTCGTAGCGGTGACGGTGGCGCTCCTCGATGTAGGGCTCGTTGTCGTAGACCTCACGGACGATGGAGCCCTCGGCGAGCTTCGCCGGGTACATGCCGAGTCGCATGGTGCCGCCCATGTCGCCCTCACCGGCGACGATGTCCATCTGCTCGGCCATGGTGGAGATGACCGGGTTGGCGGTGGCGGGGTCGAACTCGGTGGAGTTCGCGCCCTCGATGCCGGCGAGGTTGCGCGCGGCCTCGATGACGACGCACTGCAGACCCAGGCACAGGCCCAGCAGCGGGACCTTGTTCTCACGGGCGTAGGTGATCGCGCCGACCTTGCCGTTCACACCGCGGTCGCCGAAGCCGCCCGGGATGCAGATCGCGTCGACGTCGGCGAGCTGCTTCTTGGCGCCCGCGGGCGTCTTGCAGTCGTCCGAGGCGACCCACTTGACCTTGACCTTGGCGCGGTTGGCGAAGCCGCCGGCGCGGATGGCCTCGGTGACCGAGAGGTAGGCGTCGGGCAGGTCGATGTACTTGCCGACGAGCGCGACGGTGACCTCGTGGTCGGGGTTGTGGACGCGGTCCAGCAGGTCCTCCCACTGGGTCCAGTTCACGTCGCGGAACGGCAGGTCGAGCTTGCGCACGACGTAGGCGTCCAGGCCCTCGGTGTGCAGCACCTTGGGGATGTCGTAGATCGACGGGGCGTCGATCGCGGCCACCACCGCGTCCTCGTCGACGTCGCACATCAGCGAGATCTTGCGCTTGATCGCGGTCGGCACCTCGCGGTCGGCGCGCAGCACGATCGCGTCGGGCTGGATGCCGATGTTGCGCAGGGCGGCGACCGAGTGCTGGGTCGGCTTGGTCTTGAGCTCGCCCGAGGGGCCGATGTAGGGCAGGAGCGAGATGTGCACGACGAAGACGTTGTCGCGGCCGACCTCGTGGCGGACCTGGCGGACGGTCTCCAGGAACGGCAGCGACTCGATGTCGCCGACGGTGCCGCCGACCTCGGTGATCACGACGTCGACGTCGTCGGTCGCCATGCGCCGGATGCGGTGCTTGATCTCGTTGGTGATGTGCGGGATGACCTGCACGGTGTCGCCCAGGTACTCGCCGCGCCGCTCCTTGGCGATCACGGTGGAGTAGACCTGGCCGGTGGTGACGTTGGCGGAGCCGTCGAGGTCGACGTCGAGGAAGCGCTCGTAGTGGCCGATGTCGAGGTCGGTCTCGGCGCCGTCGTTGGTGACGAACACCTCACCGTGCTGGAACGGGTTCATCGTGCCGGGGTCGACGTTCAGGTACGGGTCGAGCTTCTGCATCGTGACCCGCAGACCCCGCGCCTTGAGCAGCGCACCCAGGCTGGAGGCGGTCAGCCCCTTGCCGAGCGAGGAAGCGACACCCCCGGTGACGAAGAGGTGCTTGGTCGTCGTGGGCTTTGCGGCAATGGCCAAAGGGGGGCTCCCGTGGTCGCGAGGTGAGGTGCGTATCGGCGATCACCCGGATTTCTTCGGGGGTGCCGTCGCTGCGGTTGGGGGGTCTTGCGCCCACCGGTCCACGGGGTACCAGGGTATCAGCGCCCGGGCCCGGGCGCGTCCGGCGGCGCCGTGGCGGCCCCCCGACGGTCCCTCACGGGCTCCGGGAGTGCCTCCTTCGTGTCCCTTCCACGGCACCTCGCCGCCCTCTCGGCGGCCCCTCCCGGACACCTTGGCCGGCCCGTCCGGTCCGGCCTCCCGGGCCACCCATTCGGCACAGTTTCCTCCACCAACTGTCGCGCGTCACACCAACTGGGCGTCGTATCCTGCACGGACACATGCAGCGAGCCGGCCGGCACGGCACCATCCCTGCCCCTCCCCGGAACAAGAGCTCGTCAAAGATCGCTTGACCGCAAGAGGACCCTTCGGGGTCACGTGGCCGTTCGACTGGAGATGACGTGGCCGGGCGTATCGAGGATTACGCACTCATCGGCGATATGCAGACCGCCGCCCTTGTCTGCCGGGACGGTACGGCCGACTGGCTGTGCCTCCCCCGCTTTGATTCCCACGCGACGTTCGCCGGGCTGCTGGGCACCGAGGAGCACGGCTTCTGGCGCATCGGGCCCGCACACCCCTCGGGGGCGGCACCACCGCACGCGGACCGGCGCCGGTACCGGGGGGACTCCCTCGTGCTCGAATCCGAATGGGACACCCCGCGCGGCACCGTGCGGGTGATCGACTTCATGCCGCCGCGTGACGGCGCGCCCCAGCTGATCCGGATCGTGGAAGGCGTCAGCGGCCGGGTGCCGATGCGCTCCTCGCTGCGGATGCGGTTCTCCTACGGCCGGGTCGTGCCGTGGGTCCACAAGGTCGGCGACCGCACGGTGGCCGTCGCGGGCCCCGACTCGGTATGGCTGGACACCTCGGCCGAGACCTTCGGCAAGGACCTCACCACCTATTCCGACTTCACCGTCTCCCCCGGCGAGCGGGTCGCCTTCACCATCAGCTGGCAGCCCTCGCACCGCGAGGCCCCGGCGCTGCCCGACCCCGAGGGGTCGCTGGAGGCGACGGAGGAGTTCTGGCGGGAGTGGGTCGAGCACTGTACGTACCACGGCCCCTACCGGGACGCCGTCGTCCGCTCGCTGATCACCCTCAAGGCGCTCACCTACGCCCCCACGGGCGGCATCGTCGCCGCGCCCACCACCTCGCTGCCCGAGGACATCGGCGGCTCCCGGAACTGGGACTACCGCTTCACCTGGCTGCGGGACGCCGCGATCACCCTCTCCTCGCTGCTGCGCACCGGCTACCGCGAAGAGGCGCGGGCCTGGCGCGAATGGCTGCTGCGCGCGGTCGCCGGCGACCCGGAGAACCTCCAGATCATGTACGGCATCGCGGGCGAGCGCGAGCTGGGCGAGGCCGAGCTGCCGTGGCTGCCGGGCTACGAGAACTCCAGCCCGGTCCGGATCGGCAACGGCGCCGCGGGCCAGCTCCAGCTGGACGTCTACGGCGAGGTCACCGAGGCGCTGCACCTCGCGCACATGACGGGGCTCGCCCGCAATGACTACGCCTCGCTCCTCCAGCTGCGCCTCATCGGCTATCTCGAGGACCACTGGAACGAGCCGGACGAGGGCATCTGGGAGGTGCGCGGCCCCCGCCGCCACTTCGTGCACTCCAAGGTGATGGCCTGGGTCGCGGTGGACCGCACCATCAAGCTCCTGGAGTCCGGGGACGTCGACGGCCCGCTGGAGCGCTGGCGCGAGCTGCGCGACGACATCCACCGGGACGTCTGCGAGAAGGGGTACGACAAGGAGCGCAACACCTTCACCCAGTCGTACGGCTCCAAGGAGCTGGACGCCTCGCTGCTGCTGATCCCGCAGATGGGTTTCCTGCCGCCCGACGACAAGCGTGTCATCGGCACCATCGAGGCCATCCAGCGCGAGCTGTCGACGCCGGACGGCTTCGTCCTGCGCTACCCCACCGCCGGTGAGAACCCGGGCGTGGACGGTCTGGAGGGTGACGAAGGGGCCTTCCTGGCCTGCTCCTTCTGGCTCGCGGACGACCTCGCCATGATCGGCCGGGTGGACGAGGCCCGGCAGCTCTTCGAGCGGCTGCTGGCGCTCCGCAACGACCTGGGGCTGCTGGCGGAGGAATGGGATCCGCGCCTGCAGCGGCAGGTGGGCAACTTCCCGCAGGCGTTCAGCCACGTGCCGCTGATCGACACTGCGCTGCGGCTGACGGCGTCGAGCGCGTTCGGGGGCTGACCCGCGGGACGCGTACGGTCGCGGCGGCGCTTCGGCCCGCCGTGGCCGAGGCGCCCCGCCAGGGGTGACGCGGCCGCCTTCCGTCCGGGCCGCGGACGTTCCCTGCGAGGATCGGGGAATGGAACCGCGAGGCCCGCAAGGGACGATCACCGTGGCGCGGGCTCTCGAACTGCCCGCGCTGCGCCGGGGGCTGCCCGAGGTCGTGGCTGCCGCCGACCGGCTGGACCGGCCGGTGCGCTGGGTGCACGCCGGGGAGGCGCCGAACATCGCCGCACTGCTCAAGGGCGGCGAGCTGCTGCTGACCACCGGCCTGGGAGTGGGCACCCGCCCGGCCGAGCAGCGCGCCTTCGTCCGCGGACTGGTGGAGCGGGACATCGCGGCCCTGGTGGTGGAGCTGGGCGCGCGCTTCGCGACGCTGCCCGCCGCGGTGGTGGACACGGCCCGTTCCTACGGTCTGCCGCTCGTCCAGCTGCACCGGGAGGTGCCGTTCGTGGCGGTGACCGAGGAGATCCACACCGAGCTGGTCAATGAGCACTACGCCCTGCTGCGCCGCGCCGAGGAGGTGCACCGGCAGTGCACGCGGGTGCTGCTGGACGGGGGCGGGGTGCCCGAGATCCTCCGGCTGTTCGCGGGCTTCGCGGGCAATCCGGTCTTCCTGGAGACGCCGGACGGCAGGCTGCTGTACGCGACGGGGCCCGAGCCCCAGCCGGGCGCCGCCGATCCGCTCCAGGTCTGGGAGGGGCTGCGGGCCGGAGCCGCCGCGGGCGGGCGCCTCACGGGCAGCGTGGTCGCCGACATCCCGGGCAGCGGTCCGGGCCCCGACGCGGTACGGGCGCGGCTGGCCGTCCTGCCGGTGAACGCGCCGCTGGCGCCGGTGCACCGCATCGCCGCGGACCGCACGGCGGGGCTGCTGGCGGTCGTCCTGCTCCAGGAGCGCCAGGAGGAGGAGCTGGCGGCGCGGGGGCGCGGCGACTTCCTGACCGACCTCGCCGAGGAGCGGCTGGACCCGGCGGACGCGCCCGCGCAGGCCCGGGTGCTGGGCTTCAGGCCGGGCCCGGGGCCGCTGCTGCCGGTGGTGCTGCGGCCGCAGGACCGGCACACGGGACCGGCGCCGGCGGACAGCTGGTCGGCGCTGGCCCATGCGGTGCGGGAGGAGCTGACGGCGGTGGGCGCGCCGGTGCTGCTGGGCGTGCGGCTGCCGGAGGGCCGGATGCCGCTGCTGGTCGGGCTGCGCGAGGAGTCCGACCGGGCGGCGGTCGCCGAGCGGGTGGCGGCTGCGCTGCGGGCGGGGGTGGAGCGGGCGTGGCCGGAACGGGCGGGTTCCCGGCCGCCGGTCGTGGTGGTCGGCGCGGCGGTCGGCTGGGCGGCGGCGGGTGCGGCCCTGCGGCACGCGGCGGACGCGGCGACGGCGGCGCAGGGGCTGCCGGACCGGCCCTGGCACGATGTGCGGCGGCTGGACGTCGACCTGCTGCTGTGGCGGCTGCGCTCCCACGGCGATCTGTCGGCGTTCGTCGAGCGGGTCATCGGCCCGCTCCTCGCCCACGACCGCGCCGCCCGCCCGCCGCTCCTGCCGACGCTGGAGACCTATCTCGCCTGCGCGGGCCGCAAGGCGGAAACCGCCCGCGAACTCCACCTCAACCGCCAGACCCTCTACGACCGCCTGGCCCGCATCGCCCGTCTGCTGGGCACGGACCTGGAGGACCCGCAGACAGCCCTGGCCCTGAGCCTGGCCCTGCAGGCGCGGCGGCATGTGACGTGACCTGTGTCCTCAAGCGCTTTTAGAGCCCGTCCGGCGCTTGAGGACACCGCGCGTAGCGCGCCTGACGACACCATGCCCGTCAGAAACCCCGTTGGCTCAGCTCGTCGTAGATGCTCAGGACGTGGGCGACCGTGTCGTCCTCCGTGGGCCAGCTCGCTGCCTGGGCCCGGCCCGCGGCGATGAGTTCGGTGCGGCGGTCGGGGTCGTCGAGGAGGCGGGTGACGGCGGCGGAGAGGGCGTCCGGGTCGCCGTAGGGGACGAGTTCGGCAGCGTCGCCTACCAGGTCGGGGACGCCGCCGACCGAGGTCGCGACCAGCGGGACGCCGGCGTGGAGCGCCTCCTGGGCGAGGAGCGAGCGGGCCTCCCAACGGCTCGGCAGGATCGCCACGTCGGCCGCCGCCAGCAGCTCGGGGACGTCGTCGCGCCGGCCGACCAGCCGGATGGGGAGGGCCTCGGTCTCGATCCGGTGCTGCAGCCACGGCCGCTCGGGGCCCTCGCCCGCCACGATCAGCAGCGGTTCGGGGTCCAGCTCGCGCCAGGCCCGGGCGGCGTCGAGGAGCGGGCCGTAGCCCCGGCCCGGCTCCAGACGGCCGACGGCGACCAGCAAGGGCCGGGCCACCGCGCCGAGTTCGGCGCGCGCCTTGTGCCGCAGGTGGTCGTCCTCCGGCGGTGCGGGGCGCGGCGCGGGCACCGCCACCGGCGCCAGCCGGGCATCGCGCGCGCCGCGCCGCCGGGCCCGGTCCACGAGGTCCGAGGAGGCGCCGAGCAGAACGGCCGCCGCCCGTGCCGCGCGCCGCTCCATCAGCCGCACGACGTGGGCCCGCGCGCCCTGCGCGCGCACCTTCGTGTGCCAGGTGACGACCAGCGGGGTGGGCCGGCCGCGCAGCGCCAGCGCCGCCAGCACCCCCGAGCGCAGGCCGTGCGCGTGCACGACGTCGGCGCTGAGGCTGGCGGCCCGGATCCCGGCGACCGCCGACGCGTCCGCGCACGTCGGCAGCGGGGCGAACGAGGCTCCCGAGCCCGCGAAAGCCCACCCCTCGCCGGTCCCGCGCGGCGCGCACACCGTCACCCGCAGTCCGCGCGCCACGAGCCCGGCCGCGAGCGACCGCACGTGCGCGCCACTGCCCGCGCTCCCGCTGCCCAGGACCTGTACGGCGTGCAGGGACGGCCGCGCGTGCGACGGGCCGGGTGTACTGCTCACGCGGGCGGAGCTCCTGATTCGACGTCGGCGGAGTCGGGCAGAGTCGGGCAGAGTCGTACGACACGGTGCTGAGCCCAGGATGCCAGCCCCCCATGCCCTCCCTGCACCAGCATTGCGTGATTTGTCGGCCTTACCTCGCCCACGCATCCACGGATTCACTCACATGAGTGACCAGGGCGTCCGTAACCAAGACCAGGCCGGACCATCGCCCACGAGCGGACGCCCCCCGCCCGGCCCAGCCCGGTCAGTGCCCGTCAGGGGCCCGCTCAGTGCCCCGTGTCGCGCGCCGCCGCCAGGAGTTCCTCGGCGTGGGCACGGGCCAGTTGGGAGTCCTCCTGGCCCGCCAGCATGCGGGAGAGTTCGCGTACCCGGTCCTCGCCCTCCATCGCCTGGACACCGCTTCGGGTCACCGAGCCCTCGTGGGTCTTCTCCACCACCAAATGGCGGTCGGCGAAGGCCGCGACCTGCGGGAGGTGGGTGACCACCACGACCTGCGCGGTCCGGGCCAGCTTGGCCAGCCGGCGTCCGACCTCGACGGCGGCCTTTCCGCCGACACCGGCGTCGACCTCGTCGAAGAGATACGTCGGCACGGGGTCGGAGCCCGCGAAGACCACCTCGACGGCGAGCATGACGCGGGACAGCTCACCACCGGACGCCCCCTTCGCGATGGGGCGGGGCTGGGCGCCGGGGTGCGGGGCGAGCAGCAGCTCGACGTCGTCGGCGCCGTGCGGGCCGTACGCGACGGCCCGGCCGGCGACCTCGATGCCGGTCTCCGGCCGGTCCACCTCGGTCTGCCGGACGGAGAAGGTGACGCGCGCGTGCGGCATGGCGAGCGAGGCGAGTTCGGCGGTGACCGCGTCGGCGAATCGCTTCGCCGCCTCCGTCCGGGCGTCGGTCAGTGCCTGCGCCAGCTCGCCCAGCTCGGCGCGGAGCGCGTCCCGCTCGGCAGTGAGTTCGCCGATGCGGTCGTCGTCGCCCTCCAGCTCGCCGAGCCGGGCCGCGCTCTCCTCGGCCCAGGCCAGCACGGCGGCGATGTCCGCCCCGTACTTGCGGGTCAGGTGGGTCAGGGCGGCGCGCCGCTCCTCCACCGCCGCGAGCCGGCGGGGGTCGGCATCGAGGTCGGAGGCGTAACCGGCGAGCTCCCCGGCGACGTCCGCGAGCAGGATGCCGAGCTCGCCGAGCCGCTCGGCGAGCGAGGCGAGGGCGGGGTCGTGGGAGCGCACGGACTCCAGAGTGCGATGCGCGCCCGCGACGAGGCTGGTGGCGTCGAACGCCTCGGGGTCCTCGGGGTTCCCGGCGAGGGCGGCGTGCGCGGCGGTGGCCGCGGAGGCGAGGGCCTCGGCGTGGCCGAGCCGCTCGGCCACGGCGGCGAGTTCGGCGTCCTCCCCCGGCAGGGGCGCGGTGGCGGCGATCTCGTCCAGGCCGAAGCGCAGCAGATCGGCCTCCTGGGCGCGCTCGCGGGCGCGTGTGGTCAGCTCCTCCAGCTCGCCGACGACGGCCCGCAGCCTGCGGTAGGCGCCGCCGTACTTGGCGAGCGGCACGGACACCGCGTCGCCCGCGTACCGGTCGAGGGCCTGCCGCTGCCGGGCCGGGCGCAGCAGCCCCTGCTGGTCGGTCTGGCCGTGCACGGCGACGAGGTCGTCCGCCAGCTCGGCCAGCAGCCCCACGGGCACGCTCCGGCCGCCGAGGTGGGCGCGCGAGCGCCCCTCGGCGGAGAGGGTGCGGCTGATGAGCAGCGTGCCGTCGTCGAGTTCGGCGCCGGCCTCCTCGGCCCGTACGGCCGCGGGCGAGGTGTGGTCGACGGTGATCCTCCCCTCGACCACGGCGGCTTTGGCCCCCACCCGCACCAGGGCGGGGTCGGCGCGCCCGCCGAGCAGCAGACCGAGGCTGGTGACGACCATGGTCTTGCCCGCGCCGGTCTCACCGGTCACCGCGGTGAAACCGGGTGACAGCTCGACCACCGCGTCATCAATGACGCCCAAGGACCGGATCCGCATCTCCTCCAACACGGATACGACCATACGAGGTTCTGAGGGCGCCTCGCGACGGCCACCCCCGCGGACCGCCCTGGGGATACCCCCACCACCGGTCCGGGTGATCACTCCATGGCCCCGGATCCCCCTGCCCGCGAGGCTTGTCGTGGCAGTTCCCGCCGGTTCCGACACCACACATCATGAGGTCAACATGACCGTTCGATCCCGTACTCCCCGCGCCACCACACTCCTGCTCGCCGCCGCGGTCGCCCTGACCACCGCCGCCGGCACCGGGGACGCGGTCGCCCACAGCCCCCGCCCGGCGGGGCTGGAGGGCACGTGGCGCATGGACGGCTACGGCACGGTCGTCTCCGTCGAGAACGGCGGGCGGCTGCTGCGGACGTACGAGACCACGGCCGTCAGCTGCGTCCCCGGTGAGGTGACCGCCACCCGGCCGACCGCCACGGGCCCCTTCCGGCAGGACGGCGACGTACTCACGGTGAACGCCACGGGTCCGGACCGGGCGGAGTTCGCCTTCGCCGACAACGTGGGCCACCGCACGCTGCGCCGCACGGCCGCGCTGCCCGCGAACTGCCACGGCCAGACCCCTCCCGCCCCGGACACCAAGGCGGACCCGCGGGACGTCTTCGACGTCTACTGGCAGACCTACGCCGAGAACTATCCCTTCTTCGCCGCCCGGAACATCGACTGGAACGCCGTGCGGGACCGCTTCCGGCCGCGGGTCACCCGCACGACCAGCCCGGCCGAGCTGTTCTCGATCCTGTCGGAGATGATCCGGCCGCTGCACGACGGGCACACCGGGCTGGTCGACCTCACGCGGCCCAAGGAGTACTTCTCCGGAATCCGCGAGGACACCGTCATGCCTGACGGGGAAGGGCGGAAGCGCATCGACGAGGTGGTCCTCGCGGGCCCTGTCGGGGATCTCCTGCTCACCCAGGGCAACGGGCAGATCACCTACTCCGAGGGCACCGACCGGATCGGCTTCCTCCGCATCACCGGCTTCCAGAACTACGGGCAGGGCGACGGCTACGAGGCCGACAAGGCCGTGCTGGGCAAAGCCCTCGACGAGGTCTTCACCGCCGCCCGGACCCGCGGCCCGAAGGCCCTGCGCGGCCTGATCCTCGATCTGCGGCTCAACGGCGGCGGCTCCGACCGTCTCGCCCTGGACGTGGCCGAGCGGCTGACCGACCGGCCCTACACGGCCTACCTCAAGCACGCGCGGAACGACGCCCGCGACCCCCGTGAGTTCACCCCCGCCGAGCCGGTCCGGGTCCGCCCGCACCAGGGGCCGGTATACACCGGTCCCCTGACCGTCCTCACCGGACGGCTGACGATGAGCGCGGGCGAGACCCTCACCCAGGCCCTGCTGGGCCGCGGGCCGAAGCCCACGCTGATCGGTGAGAACACCCAGGGGCTGTTCTCCGACAAGCTGGAGCGCACGCTGCCCAACGGCTGGAAGTTCTGGCTCCCGAACGAGGAGTTCCTGAGCGCGAAGGACGGCCGTACGACGTACGACGGCGCGGGCATACCGCCGCACATCCGCACGGACGTCTTCACGGAGAAGGAGCTGACGGAAGGCCGCGACTCGGCTCTCGCCGAGGCACGCAGGCGACTGCGCTGACGGGCGAGCCCGTCCGGCACCCGAGCCGACGGCTGGCCCGCCGTTTCGTCCTCAATCGCCGGACGGGCTGGATTCGGATCCGCCGGACACCGCTAGTGCGGCGCGCCCCGCCACCCGGCGACCGGCAGGGCGAACTTCGCGACCAGCCGGTCCGTGAACGAGGCGTGGTGCAGGCGCGCGAGACGCACCGGCACCGCGCCCCGCCGTACCTCCACCCGCGCGCCCGCGGGAAGTTCGACGGTCCGTCTGCCGTCGCACCACAGCACACCGTTGGGCGTCTGCGGCTGAACCTCCACCGCGAGCACCGAGTCCGGCGCGGTGACCAGGGGCTTGGCGAAGAGCGCGTGCGCGCTGATGGGGACCATCAGCAGCGCCTCGACCTCCGGCCAGACCACCGGGCCGCCCGCCGAGAAGGCGTAGGCGGTGGAGCCGGTCGGGGTGGCGCAGACGACGCCGTCGCCGCCGAACCGCGAGACCGGCCTGCCGTCGACCTCGGTGACGACCTCCAGCAGGCGCTCGCGGGCGGCCTTCTCGACCGACGCCTCGTTCAGCGCCCAGTCGGTGTGCACGACGTGTCCGTCGTTGCGCACGAGGACGTCGAGGGTCATCCGCTCCTCGACCTCGTAGGCCCGCGTCACGACCCGGTCGACGACCTTGTCGAGGTCGTCCCGCTCGGCCTCGGCGAGGAAGCCGACCCGGCCGAGGTTGACGCCCAGCATCGGCACCCCCGAGCGCCGCGCGAACTCGGCGCCCCGCAGCAGCGTGCCGTCCCCGCCGAGCACCACCAGGAGCTCGCACCCCTCCAGGACGTCCGGCTTGCCCGGGCCGGCCTCCACCAGCTCGGCCGAGGGCGGCAGCGGCAGGTCGGCGGCCTCCTCCGCCAGCACCCGCACGCCGATTCCGCAGCGCAGCAGTCCTTGGACGACCAGCTCGGCGCTGCGGATGGCCGCCGGGCGGCCGGTGTGGGCGAGGAGGAAGACCGTGCGTCCGCCGGCCTCCTCCCCCGCCGGGTTCTGCTCCTGCGATGCTGCTGATGCTGCTTCTGAAGTGGTCAACGGGGCCCCTCCGCCACTGCACGGTCAACGTCCGCCGGGTCCAGTTCGGGCGCTCCGGCGCGCAGCCACAGAAAGTACTCGACGTTGCCCGAGGGCCCGGGCAGCGGGCTCGCCGTCACGCCCAGCACACCGAGCCCGAGGCCCGCCGCCCGGGCGGCGACCGCGCGGACCGCCTCGGCCCGCAGCTGGGTGCTGCGCACCACGCCACCGGTACCGAGCCGCTCCTTGCCCACCTCGAACTGCGGCTTCACCATCAGCACCAGGTCGGCGTCGGGCGCGGCGCAGCGCACGAGGGCGGGCAGCACCAGGCCGAGCGGGATGAAGGACAGATCGCCCACGATCAGGTCGACGGGTTCGTCGTCGATCTGCTCCAGCGTCAACTCGCGGACGTTCGTGCGGTCCTTCACGGTGACCCGCTCATCGCTCTGGAGCGACCAGGCGAGCTGTCCGTAGCCCACGTCCACGGCGACGACGTGGGCCGCGCCCGCGCGCAGCAGGACGTCCGTGAAGCCGCCCGTGGAGGCGCCGGCGTCGAGCGCCCGGCGGCCCTCGACCTTCAGCCCGAGCGGGACGAACGCGGCGAAGGCGCCCGCGAGCTTGTGGCCGCCGCGGGAGACGTAGTCCGGGTCGTTCTCGTCCTGGGTGACGACGACGGCGGCGCTGATCTCCACCTGGGTGGCCGCCTTGGTCGCGGTCGTGCCGCCGACGGTCACCCGGCCCGCCGCGATCAGCTGGCTCGCGTGCTCGCGGGAGCGGGCGAGTTTCCGGCGCACCAGCTCGGCGTCGAGTCGGCTGCGGCGCGGGCGGGTCACTGCCACGAGTGGTTCAGCTCCTGTTGTCGTACGAAGCGGGGGACCCGACGGGCACGGACGGTGCGGACGGGCCGGGGCGCCGGTCGAGCGCGGTGAGCGCGTCGCGCAGGCCCCGGTGTACATCCTCGTACACCTCCAGGTGGCCGCTCGCCGCGAGGTGGTCGGCATCGGCCAGCCTGGCCAGCTGGGCGTCCACGGCGGCGTCGCCGGTGGGGGTGCGGTCGACGCCCAGCGGCAGCGGCCGGCCGGCGCCGGCAACGGCGTCCGGGGCGGGGCTCTCCGGCTCGGGCACCCGCAGCTCCCGCGCACCGGTCATCGGATCGGTCATGGCTCCGACGCTACCTCCAAACGGTGCCTGAGCGGCGTACGCGGTCCGCTGGGGTACCGTCCCTACCGATGGCGACCATCGAGGAGTGCCGCAGCGCACTCGACCGGCTGGCGGAGAACCTCGCGGGGGCGAGCGGTGACCTCCGCGACGCCGCCGCGCCCGACCGCTCGCTCAGCTGCCACATCACCGACCTCGACGTCACCTTCGTGGGTCATCTCGCGGGCGGCCACATCCAGGACGTACGGACCTTGCCGGGCACCCCCGAGCGGCGGGCGGAGATCGCCCTGACGATGTCCGGTGACGATCTGGTGGCGCTGGTCGACGGCAGGCTGAAGTTCGCGAAGGCCTGGGCCGCCGGCCGGGTCAGGGTGCAGGCGAGCCTGCGGGACGTGCTGCGCCTGCGGTCGCTGCTGTAGCGGTCCGGGACCGCCGGGCGGCCGGAACGACCAGGGGCGTCCCGGTCTCCGGATCCTCGATGACCTGACAACGCAGACCGAACACGCGTTCCACCAGTTCGGCCGTCACCACGTCCGTCGGCGCCCCCTCGGCGACGACCCGCCCGTCGCGCATCGCGATCAGGTGCGTGGCGTAGCGCGCGGCGTGGTTGAGGTCGTGCAGCACGGCGACCAGGGTGCGGCCCTGCTCCTCGTGCAGTTCGGCACAGAGGTCGAGGACTTCGATCTGGTGCTGGATGTCGAGGTAGGTGGTCGGCTCGTCGAGGAGCAGCAGCGGGGTCTGCTGGGCGAGGGCCATCGCGATCCAGACCCGCTGGCGCTGCCCGCCGGAGAGTTCGTCGACGTACCGCTCGGCGAGCGCGTCGACGCCGGTCGCGGCCATGGACTCGCCCACGATCCGCTCGTCCTCCCGCGACCACTGCCGCAGCAGTCCCTGGTGCGGGTGGCGGCCGCGGGCGACGAGGTCGCCGACGGTGATCCCGTCGGGGGCGACCGAGGACTGCGGCAGCAGTCCGAGCGTGCGGGCCACCTGCTTGACGGGGTGGGAGTCGATGGCGGAGCCGTCCAGGAGGACGGCTCCGGCGGTCGGCTTGAGCATCCGCGACAGGGCGCGCAGCAGTGTGGACTTGCCGCAGGCGTTGGGGCCGACGATGACGGTGAAGGAGTTGTCGGGCACCGCGACCGAGAGGTCCTCGGCGATGACCCGCCGGTCGTAGGCGAGGGTGACGGATTCGGCCGCCAGTCGGCTCATGGGGTCTCTCCTGGAATCCTGGGCGCTGTGCGGCCGGCCGTCAGCCGGCCGGCGGTCGGTGTGCGGTCCGCTCGTATCCGGTCCGCTCATATCCGGCCCGCCCTGCGCTCGGTGATCAGCAGCCACAGCAGATAGCAGCCGCCGAGCATTCCGGTCACGGCGCCGACGGGCAGTTGGTCCGCCCCGAAGACCCGCTGGGACGCCCAGTCGGCGCCGACCAGCAGGGCCGCGCCCATGCAGGTGGCGGCGGCCAGGTTGGGGCCGGGGGCGCGGGTGAGCCGCCGGGCGAGCTGCGGCGCGGCCAGCGCGACGAAGGCGACGGGCCCGGCGGCGGCGGTCGCGACGGCGGTCAGCAGCACGGCGGCCACCACCAGCACGAGCCGGCACCGCTCGACCCGTACGCCGAGCGCGTACGCGGCGTCGTCCCCCATCTCCAGCATCCGCAGGGACCGTCCCTGGCCGAAAACGACCGGGAAGACCACACCGCACACGACGAGCAGCGGCCACACCTGGGCCCAGTCGCGGCCGTTGAGCGAGCCGACCATCCACACCATCGACCGGGTGGCGTCGACGATGTCGGCCTTGGTCATGAGGTAGTCCCGGGCGGCGGTGAGCACGGCGGTCGCACCGATGCCGACGAGGACGAGGCGGTAGCCGTGGATGCCCTTCTGCCACGAGAGCAGATAGACGGCGAGGCCGGTGAGCACGCCGCCGACGACGGCGCCGCCCGCCACGGCGAACGTGCCACCGTGGAAGAGGACGATGACGGTGAGGGCCCCGGCCGCCGAGCCCTGGCCGAAACCGATCACGTCGGGGCTGCCCAGCGGGTTACGGGAGACGGACTGGAAGACCGCGCCGGCGAGCCCGAGGGACGCCCCGACGAGCAGCCCGACCAGGACGCGCGGAAGCCGCAGGTCCTGCACGATGAACTCCTGGGCGGGGGTGCCGCCGCCGGTCAGGGTCGTGAGGACCTCGGCGGGGGTCATGGGGAAGTCGCCGGTGCCGATGAGGACGACCGAGGCGGTGAGCGCGAGGGCCAGGAGCAGAGCTACGACGAGCGCCGACCGGGGAGCCACGCGCAGGGACAGCCCGCCACGGGTGCGGATCGTTTTGGCGGTCACAGCTGGGCCATCCTCCGGCGACGTACGAGATGGATGAAGACGGGCCCGCCGATGAGCGCGGTGACGATGCCGGCCTGGAGTTCGCCGGGGCGGGCGACGATGCGGCCGATCACGTCCGCGCCGAGCAGCAGCACCGGTGACAGCACGGCCGCGTAGGGCATGACCCAGCGCAGGTCCGGGCCGGTGAGGCTGCGGACGATGTGCGGGACCATCAGGCCGATGAAGACGATGGGGCCGCAGGCGGCGGTCGCCGCGCCGCACAGCAGCGTGACGGCGGCCATCGCGAGGACGCGGGTCCGCGTCAGCCGGGCGCCGAGCGCCCGCGCGGTGTCGTCGCCCAGGGCCACCGCGTTCAGGGGACGGGCGAGCGCGAGGGCGATCAGCACACCGGCCGCGATGAACGGCGCGATCTGCCCTACGACGTCGATGTCGGCCACGGCGAGCGAACCGGCCGTCCAGAAGCGCATCTTGTCGAGCGCGGCGGAGTCCAGGAGCTGGACGGAGTTGACGTACCCGTAGAGCGCGTACGTCACCGCGGTGCCCGCGAGCGCGAGCCGCACGGGGGTCGCGCCACGGGTTCCACCGAGCGCGTAGACCACGACCGCGACGACGGCGGCGCCGAGGAAGGCGAACCACACGTATCCGCGGACCGATGTGACGCCGAAGAAGGTGACGGAGGAGACGACCGCGGCCGAGGCTCCGGCGTTGACGCCGAGCAGTCCGGGGTCGGCGAGCGGGTTGCGGGTGAGTGCCTGCATCACGACGCCGGCGAGTCCGAGCCCGGCGCCGACGAGCAGTCCGAGCAGGGTGCGGGGCACGCGTACGTCGCGCACGACCACGTCGGTGTCGCTGCCCGTGGCGTGGAAGAGCCCGTGCCAGACCTGGTCGAGGGGGATCGGCTTGGCGCCGACGGCGATGCTCGCGACGACGACCAGCGCCAGCAGCGCGACCGAGGCGAGCAGCCCGGCGGCCCGTGCCGTGCTCCGGCCGCGGGACGCCGCCGATTTCGGCGGTTCCGCTGAGGTTTGGGGGGGACTCTCGACCAACACGCGGTTAGGTTAGCCTACCCTGACGCCACCCCATCGAACGAGGTTCGTTCGAACGCACCCCCGAGAGAAGAACGTCTCCATGAGCACTTCCCGCACCCACTCCCCGTCCCGCCGCGGCATCCTCGCCGCCGGTGGCGCCCTCGGCATCGGCGCCTTCCTCACCGCCTGCGGGGGTGGCGGCTCGAAGGACTCGGGCGGGAACGGCTCGGGTTCGGACTCCGGCCCCTGGACCTTCAAGGACGACCGGGGCACCACGGTCAAGGCCGACAAGACCCCGAAGAAGGTCGTCGCCTTCACCGGCACCGCCGCCGCCCTGCACGACTTCGGCTTCGAGTGCGCGGGCGTCTTCGGCCCGACGAAGCTCAAGGACGGCAAGCCCGACCCGCAGGCCGGCGACCTCGACGTCGACAAGGTGACGGTCCTCGGCAACGCCTGGGGCGAGTTCAACGTCGAGAAGTACGCGGCCATGAGCCCCGAACTGCTCGTCACCAACATGCTCCAGGCGCAGGAACTCTGGTACGTGCCGGACGACAGCAAGAAGAAGATCCTCGGCCTCGCCCCCAGCGTCGGCATCAACGTCACCAAGGTCTCGCTGACCCAGGTCATCGGACGCTACGCCGAGCTCGCCGGGTCGCTCGGCGCCGACCTCAAGGCCAAGAAGGTCACGGACGCGAAGGCACGCTTCGAGAAGGCCTCCGAGACCCTCCGCCAGGCCGCCAGGGCCAAGAAGGGCCTCAAGGTCCTCTGCGCGTCCGGCTCCGCCGACCTGCTCTACGTCTCCGAGCCGGGCGTCTACGCCGACCTCACCTACTTCAAGCAGCTCGGCGTCGAGTTCATCGTCCCCGACAAGGTCACCGGCGGCTTCTTCGAGAGCCTCAGCTGGGAGAACGCCGGCAAGTACGCCGCCGACCTGATCCTGCTCGACAACCGCACCTCCGCCCTGCAGCCCAAGGACCTCGAGTCCAAGCCCACCTGGGCCGGGCTCCCCGCCGTCAAGGCCGGCCAGATCACCCCCTGGCTCAGCGAGCCCCGCTACTCCTACGCCGGCTGCGCCCCCCTCGTCGAGAGCCTCGCCGCCGCGATCGAGAAGGCCAAGAAGGTCAGCTGAGGCCCCCTCCCTGGTCGGCGCCCGCCGCCCGCCCCGCCTCCTGACGACGCCCGAAAGGACCCGCCGCATGACCGACGCCCCGCCCTACCGCTTCTTCGACGCGCACGTCGTCCGCACCGAGCGGATCAGCCCCGCCATGACCCGTGTCACCTTCGGCGGCGACGACCTCGGTGACGTCGTCGTCGACGGCCGCGACCAGCGCTTCAAGCTGTTCCTGCCCCAGCCGGGGCAGGAGGCGCCGGTGCTGCCCGCCCGCGACGAGAGCTGGTTCGGCGAGTGGCGGGCACAGGACCCGTCCGAACGGGCCGTCATGCGCACCTACACCGTCCGGGAGATGCGCTACGGGCCGGACGAGATGGACGTCGACTTCGTGCTGCACGGCGTCGGGGACGACGCGTCGGGCGGCCACGCGGGCCCGGCCTCCACCTGGGCCCACGCCGCCCGCCCCGGCGACCGCGCCGTACTCCTCGCCCCGGTCGGCACGGACAACGGCGGCGCGGACTTCCAGCCGCCGGCCGGCACCGACTGGGTCCTCGTCACCGCCGACGAGACCGCCCTGCCCGCCACGGCCGGCATCCTCGCCTGGCTCCCGGCGGGCACCAAGGCCAAGGTCTGGATCGAGGTCGCGCACGCCGACGACGTCCAGGACCTCCCCACCGCCGCCGACGCCGACATCACCTGGCTGGTCCGCGGCACCGACCCGGAGCCGGTGCTCGACGCCCTCCGCGCCGCGGAACTGCCCGCCGGCACCCCGTACGCCTGGATAGCCGGCGAGTCCGGCACCGTCCGCGCGCTCCGCCGCCACCTCGTCGGCGACCGCGGCTTCGACCGCCGGGCGGTGACCTTCACGGGCTACTGGCGCCGCGGCGCCACCGAAGAGGACCTGCTCGCCGAACTGGCGTGACAGCCGCCGGACGGGCTCATTGCACCCGTCCGGCGTTCGAGGACGCGCCCGCAGGGCGCCCGCCGCCGCAGGCGGCAAGACAGCCCGCAGCCGAAGAACCGACTACCAGCCGAGCCGCCCCAGCGCCTGCGCCGCGTCCAGGTCGCAGGAGCCCTCCCCCGCGGCCGTCCACGCCGCCGCACTCAGCGCGCGCAGAGCGTCGATGCGGTCGCCGTCCCCGTCCAGCGCCAGCGCCTCGCCGTCGGCCGTAGCCGTCCAGCCACCGCAGCGGAAGGCGTCACCGGCGGCCTCCACCGACGGCTGTGGCTCCAGCAGCCCCCGCAGGTCCTCGGTCACATACGTCGGCCGGTGCTCGGGCGGAGCCGCGAGCAGCTGCGCCGCCGTCGTCACCCCGGTGAGGACCAGCAGCGAGTCCACACCGCCCACGTGCGCGCCCTCGATGTCCGTGTCGAGCCGGTCCCCGACCACCAGCGGCCGCTCCGCGCCCGTCCGCAGCACCGTCTCCCGGTGCATCGGCGGCAGCGGCTTGCCCGCCACCTGCGGCTCCGCACCCGTGGCTATCCGGACGACCTGCACCGCCGCGCCGTTGCCCGGCGCGATGCCCCGCGCGCTCGGAATCGTCAGATCCGTGTTCGAGGCGAACCACGGCAGCCCGCGCGCCACCGCGTACGACGCCTCCGCCAGCCGCGACCACGGCATGTCCGGGCCGCCGTAGCCCTGCGCCACGGCGGCCGGGTCGTCGTCCGCCGAGTCCACCGGCACCAGCCCGCGCTCGCGCAGCGCGACCCGCAGCCCCTCCGCGCCGATCACCAACACCCGGGATCCGGCGGGAAGCTGATCGGCGATCAGCCGCGCCACCGCCTGCGCGGAGGTGATCACATCGCTCGGCTCGGCGGGCACACCCAGCTCCGTCAGGTGCCCGGCCACCGTCTCCGGGGTACGGGCGGCGTTGTTCGTCACGTAGGCGAGATGCATGCCCCCGTCCCGGGCCGTGCCGAGCGACTCGACGGCGTGCGCGATGGCCTCGCCGCCCGCGTAGACCACGCCGTCGAGGTCCAGCAGCGCGGTGTCATAGGCCTCGCTGAGCCGCTTCCCGCTGCCGTCGGGGCCGGTCCGGACGGTCTGGTTCATCGTGTGATCTCTCCTTGTGCTGTACGTCTCTTCCCAGATCATTGCTCATCCGCCCATGAGACATAACATTTCCCAATGAGCACTCCAGGTCACGCAGGGCAGGGTCTTCAACTCGCCCCCTTCCGAGGGTTGCGCTACGTCCCCGAGCGAGTGGGCAGCCTCGCCGCTGTCACATCGCCCCCTTATGACGTCGTCGTGCGGCCGGACGGTCTGCGCCACCTGGAGACCGCCGACCCGCACAACATCGTGCGACTGATCCTCCCCCAGGCCGCCACCGCCGCCGACCGGCACCGGCAGGCCGCGGACACGCTGCGGCAGTGGCAGGAGGAGCGGATCCTCGCCGCCGACCCCGAGCCCGCCCTGTACGTCTACGAGCAGCGCGGTGACGGCATACTGCAGCGCGGTCTGATCGGCGCGCTGCGCCTCAGCCCCCGCGAGGAAGGCGTCGTCCTCCCCCACGAGGACGTCATGCCGCACATCGTCGAGGACCGCGCCGCCCTGATGCGCGACACCGCGGCCAATCTCGAGCCGCTGCTCTTCTCCTACCGGGGCGGCGAGGCCGGCACGAACGGCACGGCGGACGTCATCGAGCGCGTCATCCGCTGCGAGCCGCTGCTGTCGACGACCACGGAGGACGGCTACGCCCACCGCCTGTGGTCGATCACCGACCCGGACGACCTGGCCCGGATCGACGAGGACCTCTCCAGCCGGCAGGCCCTGATCGCGGACGGCCACCACCGCTGGGCCACCTACCTGCGGCTGCACGCCGAGCAGCCCGCCCCCGGCCCCTGGGACTTCGGTCTGGTGCTCCTGGTGGACACCTCCCGCTACCCGCTGCGGGTCCGGGCCATCCACCGCCTCCTGCACCGTCTCCCGGTGGCCGAGGCCCTGGCGGCCGTGGAGGGCCTCTTCCGGGTACGCACCGTCGAGGGCCCGTTGTCGAGCGCGCTGGAGGCTCTGGACGAGGCGGTGGCCGATGGGGGCAACGCCTTCGTGCTCGCCGGTGACGGCCGCTTCCACCTCCTCGACCGCCCGGATCCGGACCTCCTGGCCCGTACGGTCCCCGCCGACCGCCCGGAGGCCTGGCGCACGCTCGACGCGACGGTCCTGCACTCCGTCCTGCTGGAGCACGTCTGGCGGGTGGCGGACGACCCGGAGCACATCGGCTACATCCACGAGACGGCGGCGGCCGTCACCCAGGCCGAGCGGCACGGCGGCACGGCCGTGCTGATGCACCCGGTCCACGAGGACGTCGTACGGGAACTGGCCGCGCAGGGCGTGACCATGCCCCGCAAGTCGACGTCCTTCGGCCCCAAGCCGGCCACCGGCCTGGTCCTGCGCAGTCTCGCGCTGAACTGAGCACCCGCCGCCGCGACAGGCGGCGTCCGGATACGCGTGGAGGGCGGCACCCCGGGACTCCGGGGTGCCGCCCTCCACGTTCAGCGATCAGCTCTTGTCGTCGGAGCCCTGGCCGTCAGAGGCCTTGTCATCGGCGGCCTTGTCGTCCTGGACATCCTCGACGGAGGCGCTCTCGACCTCGGCCTCGGCCTCGGTGGCAGCCGGCTCCTCGTCCGCGTCCGCCTCGACAGCGGCGGCGGTCTCGGGGGCCTCGGCGGCGTCCTCGTCGCCCATGGCGTCCGTGAACTCCACGCCGTCGAGCTCGGCGAGCCGGTCGGACGCGTCGGTCATGCCGCCCTGGTCGGCCTCGAGGGCCTTGGCGAACCACTCGCGCGCCTCGGCCTCGCGGTCCACCGCGAGCAGCGCGTCCGCGTAGGCGTAACGCAGTCGGGCGGTCCACGGCTGGATCGAGTTCGACGCCAGCTCGGGGCCCTGCAGCGTCACGACGGCCGCGTCGGCCTGGCCCATGTCCTTACGGGCACCGGCGGCGACGAGGCGCATCTCGACCTGGCCGGCCTTGTCCAGCTTCGCCACCTCGGGCTCGCCGGCCATGGCCAGCGCGCGCTCGGGACGGCCCATGCCGCGCTCGCAGTCCGCCATGACGGGCCACAGCTCGACGGAACCCGTCATGCGGCGGGCGGCACGGAACTCGGCGAGCGCCTCGGTGTACTTGCCGGTCGCGTACGCGGCGAAGCCTGCGGCCTCACGCACGGCGGCGACACGGGAGGCGAGCCGCAGCGCGATCCGGGAGTACGCGTACGCCTGCTCCGGGTCCTCGTCGAGCAGGTTCGCCACCATGACGAGGTTGCGCGCGACCTCCTCGGCAAGGCCCTTGGGCAGGCTCATGAGCTCCTGCCGGACGTCCTTGTCGATCTCGTCGCCGGTCACGTCGTCCGGGATGGGCAGACGCTTCACCGGCTCGCGGTCGTCACGACGGTCGTCACGTCGGTCGTCACGACGCCCGTACCCACCGGAACGGTCGTCGCGGCCACGGTAGCCGCCGCCCTGGCGGTCGTCGCGGTACGACGGACGCGAGCCGCGGTCATCGCGGCCGCCACGGTAACCACCGCGGTCGTCATCACGGCGCGGACCACGGTCGTCGCGGCCGCCACGGTAGCCACCACGGTCGTCGTCACGACGGGGACCGCCGTAGCCACCACCGGAGGGACGGCCGCCACGGTCGTCCTCACGGCGCGGGGCACGCTCGTCACGGCGGAAGGTCGTCGGGCGGTCGCCGCCACGGTCGTCACGACGGTCGTCACGGCGGAAGCCGCCACGGTCGTCCTCGCGACGCGGGGCACGCTCGTCGCGACGGAAGATCGGACGGTCGCCGCCGCGGTCGTCACGACGGTCATCGCGACGGTCATCGCGACGGAAACCGCCACGGTCGTCGTCGCGGCGGAATGCGGGGCGGTCGCCGCCACGGTCATCGCGACGCGGGCCACCGTAACCGCCACCGGAGGGACGCCCACCACGGTCGTCGCGGCGGTCGAAGCCGCCGGGACGGCCACCACGGTCGTCATCACGACGGGGGCCACGGTCGTCACGACGGTCGTCACGACGGAAACCGGGGCGGTCACCGCCACGGTCGTCACGGCCGCCACGGAAGCCACCGCGGTCGTCGTCACGACGGGGACCGCCGTAGCCACCGCCGGAGGGGCGACCACCGCGGTCGTCATCACGGCGCGGGCCGCGGTCGTCACGACGGTCGTCACGGCGGAATGCGGGGCGGTCGCCGCCACGGTCATCGCGACGCGGGCCACCGTAGCCACCACCGGAGGGACGGCCACCGCGGTCGTCTCGGCGTTCGAAGCCGCCGGGACGGCCACCACGGTCGTCATCACGACGGGGACCACGGTCATCGCGACGGTCGTCACGACGGAAGCCGCCACGGTCGTCGTCGCGACGCGGGCCGCCGTAGCCACCACCGGAGGGACGGCCACCACGGTCGTCACGGCGGGGGCCGCCGTAGCCGCCGCCACCGGTGGGGCGCCCACCGCGGTCGTCGTCACGGCGGGGACCGCCGTAGCCACCGCCGGAGGGGCGACCACCACGGTCGTCCTCACGGCGCGGGCCACGGGGACGGTCGTCCCCACGGTCGTCACGACGGAAGGCAGGACGGTCATCGCGGCGGTCGTCGCGGCGGAAACCGCCGCGCGTGTCGTCGCGTCGAGGCCCGCGAGGGGCACCACGCCTCGGCTCGCTGCCCGATCGATCGTCGGGAGAGTTGGTGGACATCGACGTGACTCCTAGTCTTCGGGTACCGCAGTCATTCTCGCGCACCCGGCTGGCCGGCGCGCTTCGGCAAAAAACAAAAAGGACCCTTGGTCCCAGCGTGAACGCTGGGACCAAGGGTCCTTGAAATATTGTTCGGCGGCGTCCTACTCTCCCACACGGTCCCCCATGCAGTACCATCGGCGCTGAAAGGCTTAGCTTCCGGGTTCGGAATGTAACCGGGCGTTTCCCTAACGCAATGACCACCGAAACACCTTCGGGTGTTCCAAGCGAACAAGCACACTCTTTAATTAAGGTGATACTGGTTCAACCGGTGCGACTGTTCGCAACCCGGGAACCACACAGTGGACGCGAGCAACTGAGGACAAGCCCTCGGCCTATTAGTACCAGTCAGCTCCAACCGTTACCGGTCTTCCACACCTGGCCTATCAACCCAGTCGTCTACTGGGAGCCTTAACCCCTCAAAGGGGGTGGGAATACTCATCTCGAAGCAGGCTTCCCGCTTAGATGCTTTCAGCGGTTATCCCTCCCGAACGTAGCCAACCAGCCATGCCCTTGGCAGGACAACTGGCACACCAGAGGTTCGTCCGTCCCGGTCCTCTCGTACTAGGGACAGCCCTTCTCAATATTCCTACGCGCACAGCGGATAGGGACCGAACTGTCTCACGACGTTCTAAACCCAGCTCGCGTACCGCTTTAATGGGCGAACAGCCCAACCCTTGGGACCGACTCCAGCCCCAGGATGCGACGAGCCGACATCGAGGTGCCAAACCATCCCGTCGATATGGACTCTTGGGGAAGATCAGCCTGTTATCCCCGGGGTACCTTTTATCCGTTGAGCGACGGCGCTTCCACAAGCCACCGCCGGATCACTAGTCCCGACTTTCGTCCCTGCTCGACCCGTCGGTCTCACAGTCAAGCTCCCTTGTGCACTTACACTCAACACCTGATTGCCAACCAGGCTGAGGGAACCTTTGGGCGCCTCCGTTACTCTTTAGGAGGCAACCGCCCCAGTTAAACTACCCACCAGACACTGTCCCTGATCCGGATCACGGACCCAGGTTAGACATCCAGCACGACCAGAGTGGTATTTCAACGACGACTCCACACACACTGGCGTGCATGCTTCACAGTCTCCCACCTATCCTACACAAGCCGAACCGAACACCAATATCAAGCTATAGTAAAGGTCCCGGGGTCTTTCCGTCCTGCTGCGCGAAACGAGCATCTTTACTCGTAGTGCAATTTCACCGGGCCTATGGTTGAGACAGTCGAGAAGTCGTTACGCCATTCGTGCAGGTCGGAACTTACCCGACAAGGAATTTCGCTACCTTAGGATGGTTATAGTTACCACCGCCGTTTACTGGCGCTTAAGTTCTCAGCTTCGCCTGGACGAATCCAAGCTAACCGGTCCCCTTAACGTTCCAGCACCGGGCAGGCGTCAGTCCGTATACATCGCCTTACGGCTTCGCACGGACCTGTGTTTTTAGTAAACAGTCGCTTCTCGCTGGTCTCTGCGGCCACACCCAGCTCAGAGGGTAAACCTCATCACCAGACATGGCCCCCCTTCTCCCGAAGTTACGGGGGCATTTTGCCGAGTTCCTTAACCATAGTTCACCCGAACGCCTCGGTATTCTCTACCTGACCACCTGAGTCGGTTTAGGGTACGGGCCGCCATGAAACTCGCTAGAGGCTTTTCTCGACAGCATAGGATCATCCACTTCACCACAATCGGCTCGGCATCAGGTCTCAGGCTTCATGCTGTCCGGATTTGCCTAGACAGCGCCCTACACCCTTACCCCGGGACTACCACCGCCCGGGCTGGACTACCTTCCTGCGTCACCCCATCGCTTACCTACTACAGATCCGGGTCACCGGCTCCACCACTTCCCTTCACCCGAAGGATCCAGGACGGCTTCACGGGCTTAGCATCGTCTGATTCGATATTGGGCGTTTCAAAGCGGGTACCGGAATATCAACCGGTTGTCCATCGACTACGCCTGTCGGCCTCGCCTTAGGTCCCGACTTACCCTGGGCAGATCAGCTTGACCCAGGAACCCTTAGTCAATCGGCGCACACGTTTCCCACGTGTGTATCGCTACTCATGCCTGCATTCTCACTCGTGAACCGTCCACAACTCGCTTCCGCGGCTGCTTCACCCGGCACACGACGCTCCCCTACCCATCCCAGCCCCCGTTGGGGGTATGTGCTGGAATGACACGACTTCGGCGGTACGCTTGAGCCCCGCTACATTGTCGGCGCGGAATCACTTGACCAGTGAGCTATTACGCACTCTTTCAAGGGTGGCTGCTTCTAAGCCAACCTCCTGGTTGTCTCTGCGACTCCACATCCTTTCCCACTTAGCGTACGCTTAGGGGCCTTAGTCGATGCTCTGGGCTGTTTCCCTCTCGACCATGGAGCTTATCCCCCACAGTCTCACTGCCGCGCTCTCACTTACCGGCATTCGGAGTTTGGCTAAGGTCAGTAACCCGGTAGGGCCCATCGCCTATCCAGTGCTCTACCTCCGGCAAGAAACACACGACGCTGCACCTAAATGCATTTCGGGGAGAACCAGCTATCACGGAGTTTGATTGGCCTTTCACCCCTAACCACAGGTCATCCCCCAGGTTTTCAACCCTGGTGGGTTCGGTCCTCCACGAAGTCTTACCTCCGCTTCAACCTGCCCATGGCTAGATCACTCCGCTTCGGGTCTTGGGCGCGCTACTCAATCGCCCTATTCGGACTCGCTTTCGCTACGGCTTCCCCACACGGGTTAACCTCGCAACACACCGCAAACTCGCAGGCTCATTCTTCAAAAGGCACGCAGTCACGACTGCATGTGCAAGCACATACAGCGACGCTCCCACGGCTTGTAGGCACACGGTTTCAGGTACTATTTCACTCCGCTCCCGCGGTACTTTTCACCATTCCCTCACGGTACTATCCGCTATCGGTCACCAGGGAATATTTAGGCTTAACGGGTGGTCCCGCCAGATTCACACGGGATTTCTCGGGCCCCGTGCTACTTGGGTGGTTCTCAAGCGAGCCGTACAGATTTCAGCTACGGGGGTCTTACCCTCTACGCCGGACCTTTCGCATGTCCTTCGCCTACCTGTACGGTTTCTGACTCGCCGACCAGCCGGCAGACTGATCAAGAGAACTCCCACAACCCCGCACACGCAACCCCTGCCGGGTATCACACGCATACGGTTTGGCCTCATCCGGTTTCGCTCGCCACTACTCCCGGAATCACGGTTGTTTTCTCTTCCTGCGGGTACTGAGATGTTTCACTTCCCCGCGTTCCCTCCACACTGCCTATGTGTTCAGCAGCGGGTGACAGCCCATGACGACTGCCGGGTTTCCCCATTCGGACACCCCCGGATCAAAGCTCGGTTGACAGCTCCCCGGGGCCTATCGTGGCCTCCCACGTCCTTCATCGGTTCCTGGTGCCAAGGCATCCACCGTGCGCCCTTAAAAACTTGGCCACAGATGCTCGCGTCCACTGTGCAGTTCTCAAGCAACGACCAGCCACCCACCACCCCAACACCAAGGTGTCGAGTTCACTGGGGCCGGCATCGCGAAGGTTCAGACTCGAAAGTCCGTACCCTCAGATACCCAACAGCGTGCCCGACCAGTCCAAACCATCCATGTGTTCCACGCCGAAGCAGTACTAACAGGACAACCCTGAACCAGCCGAATAGTCAACGTTCCACCCATGAGCAACCGTGCGAGTCATTCGCTCGCAGTCGGCTATGTGCTCCTTAGAAAGGAGGTGATCCAGCCGCACCTTCCGGTACGGCTACCTTGTTACGACTTCGTCCCAATCGCCAGTCCCACCTTCGACGGCTCCCTCCACAAGGGTTGGGCCACCGGCTTCGGGTGTTACCGACTTTCGTGACGTGACGGGCGGTGTGTACAAGGCCCGGGAACGTATTCACCGCAGCAATGCTGATCTGCGATTACTAGCAACTCCAACTTCATGGGGTCGAGTTGCAGACCCCAATCCGAACTGAGACCGGCTTTTTGAGATTCGCTCCACCTCACGGTATCGCAGCTCATTGTACCGGCCATTGTAGCACGTGTGCAGCCCAAGACATAAGGGGCATGATGACTTGACGTCGTCCCCACCTTCCTCCGAGTTGACCCCGGCAGTCTCCTGTGAGTCCCCATCACCCCGAAAGGCATGCTGGCAACACAGAACAAGGGTTGCGCTCGTTGCGGGACTTAACCCAACATCTCACGACACGAGCTGACGACAGCCATGCACCACCTGTATACCGACCACAAGGGGGCGACCATCTCTGGCCGTTTCCGGTATATGTCAAGCCTTGGTAAGGTTCTTCGCGTTGCGTCGAATTAAGCCACATGCTCCGCTGCTTGTGCGGGCCCCCGTCAATTCCTTTGAGTTTTAGCCTTGCGGCCGTACTCCCCAGGCGGGGAACTTAATGCGTTAGCTGCGGCACCGACGACGTGGAATGTCGCCAACACCTAGTTCCCAACGTTTACGGCGTGGACTACCAGGGTATCTAATCCTGTTCGCTCCCCACGCTTTCGCTCCTCAGCGTCAGTAATGGCCCAGAGATCCGCCTTCGCCACCGGTGTTCCTCCTGATATCTGCGCATTTCACCGCTACACCAGGAATTCCGATCTCCCCTACCACACTCTAGCCTGCCCGTATCGAATGCAGACCCGGGGTTAAGCCCCGGGCTTTCACATCCGACGCAACAAGCCGCCTACGAGCTCTTTACGCCCAATAATTCCGGACAACGCTTGCGCCCTACGTATTACCGCGGCTGCTGGCACGTAGTTAGCCGGCGCTTCTTCTGCAGGTACCGTCACTCTCGCTTCTTCCCTGCTGAAAGAGGTTTACAACCCGAAGGCCGTCATCCCTCACGCGGCGTCGCTGCATCAGGCTTTCGCCCATTGTGCAATATTCCCCACTGCTGCCTCCCGTAGGAGTCTGGGCCGTGTCTCAGTCCCAGTGTGGCCGGTCGCCCTCTCAGGCCGGCTACCCGTCGTCGCCTTGGTAGGCCATTACCCCACCAACAAGCTGATAGGCCGCGGGCTCATCCTTCACCGCCGGAGCTTTCCACCCACCCCCATGCGGAGGCAGGTCATATCCGGTATTAGACCCCGTTTCCAGGGCTTGTCCCAGAGTGAAGGGCAGATTGCCCACGTGTTACTCACCCGTTCGCCACTAATCCACCCCGAAAGGCTTCATCGTTCGACTTGCATGTGTTAAGCACGCCGCCAGCGTTCGTCCTGAGCCAGGATCAAACTCTCCGTGAATGTTTACCGGTTATCCGGTGACACTCGCGTTGAGCGGCACAACCAGACGGAATAAGTCCGGCCGTGCACAGCGTCCTCGCTGTGTTGTTGCCCACCAGACCCCGAAGGGACCGGCAGGACTTTCAAAGGAACCGCGTCCCAATCGCAGAAGCGATCGGAGACGGGGTATTTTATAGTCTGGCGTTGACTTTTGGCACGCTGTTGAGTTCTCAAGGAACGGACGCTTCCTTTGTACTCACCCTCTCGGGCTTTCCTCCGGGCGCTTCCCTTCGGTATTTCGTGTTCCGACTCTATCAGATCCTTTTCCGTGCCGTTCCCGGCTCGAATTTCGTTTCCGATCCCCATCGGAGGGGGTTTGTTTCGCGCCTTGCGGCGTGTCCACTACGTTAGCGGATTTCCCTGGTGGCTCCTAATCGAGCCCATCGAGGTCTTATTTCGGGATAGCGAAACAGACCCCGATCCGGGGTGCGTCCTTGTCATAGTGGTTGTGCCACCCAGCGGCCCACGCACATGGCGCTGTCCATCTCAAGCGGCTCGGGCCACGTTAGGCGCTCTGCGCTTCAGAGTCAAGCACCCTCCACGTTACTCCTGCTTGCCCCGGTGACGCGGCACATGAGCCCGGTAGGGGCTGACGGTCGGATCCCCGTCGGCCCAGAAGCGCCAGGGGTGGGTCGCGCCCTCGCCGCCGACGCCCGTGCGGGGGCCGCTGCGGATGTGGGCGGCGGGGACCGGGGTGCCGGTGAGGACCGAGAGGGGGGCCTCCGGGCCGGCGCAGATGTCGATGCCGTTCAGGGTGCGGTCGATGTCGAGCGCGGTGGCGAGCCGGGCCGGGCCCTGGGCCAGCTCGCGGTCCTTGCGTGCCTTGGGGCGTCGCGCGCGGGCGAGGTCGGCGCCCTTGATCACCTCTGCCCCGCGCAGGAGAACACCGCTCGCGGTGCCTTCCGGGCCGCAGACCAGATTGAGGCTGAACCACATGCCGTAGATGAAGTAGACGTAGGCGTGCCCGGGCGGTCCGAACATCGAGGCGTTCCGCTGGGTACGGCCGCGGTAGGCGTGGGAGCCGGGGTCCGCCTCGCCGGCGTAGGCCTCGACCTCCGTCAGGCGGACCTCGATCGGCCCGTCCGGTGTCATACGGACGAGGGTCCGTCCGAGGAGGTCCGGTGCGACCTCCAGGACAGGACGGTCGAAGAATTCCCGGGTGAGTGGCATACGGTCAGGCGCGTCGATCATGCCGATCGAGCGTAACGGAAGGGCCCGGAAAACGGGGCCCGGGGAGGAAGAGCATGGGTTTCAAGAAGCTGCTGGCGAGCCTGGGTGCCGGAGGCGCTTCCGTCGAGACGGTGTTGTTCGAGGAGAACGTCGTCCCTGGTGGGGTCGTGCAGGGTGAGGTGCGGATCCAGGGTGGCTCCGTCGCACAACGGATCGAGGGGCTGAGCGTGGGCCTCCAGGCGCGGGTGGAGGTGGAGGGCGGGGACAGCGAGTACAAGCAGGACGTCGAGTTCACGCGTCTTCAGCTGGGTGGTGCCTTCGAGGTGCAGGCCGGTGCGGTGCACTCGGTGCCGTTCGCGCTGGAGATCCCGTGGGAGACGCCGGTCACCACGTTCATGGGCCGGCACCTGACCGGGATGGACGTGGGTGTGACCACGGAGCTGGCGATCGCCCGCGCGGTGGACTCCGGCGACCTCGATCCGGTGAACGTCCACCCGATGCCGGCCCAGCAGGCCATCCTCGACGCCTTCGGTCAGCTCGGCTTCTCGTTCAAGAGCGCGGACCTCGAGCGTGGCCACATCCGTGGGACGCGGCAGCGGCTGCCCTTCTACCAGGAGATCGAGTTCTTCGCCCCGCCGCAGTACCGGGGGCTGAACCAGGTCGAGCTGTCGTTCGTCGCGGACGACCGCGAGATGGACGTCGTGCTGGAGATGGACAAGAAGCCGGGGCTCTTCACCGAGGGCAGCGACTCGTACCGCTCCTTCACCGTCGATCTGCAGTCGTTCGCGCAGACCGACTGGGCGGCCTACCTCAACCAGTGGCTCGCGGAGGTCGGCGGGCAGCGCAACTGGCTGTGATCGATCGAGGGGCGCGCGCTGGCGCGCCCCTCGCCCGGCGGTGGCTGCCGGTCCGCGTCGTCAGGTGAGCAGCACCGTCAGCGGGGACTCGCTGTCGGCCCAGTAGTCGACGGCTTCACCGAAGATCGCCTGCGCGGTGCCGGCGTCCTCGGGGGCGGCCTTGCGGAAGGCGTCCCAGTCCACCGCGATCAGCAGAAAGCCGCGGACCTTGCTGCCCTCGCGCCACCAGGAGAGATCCATGAGGCAGTCGGCGAGGGCGTCCCAGTTGCGGCCGAACCAGTCGGGGAAGCCGAGGTCGGCCGCGCACCGGCCGAGGAAGGCCCTCTTGTCGGTCACGCCGTCCAGGCGCAGGGGCGCGCCATGCCAGTCGGCGTCGGTGGCGAGTGCCAGGACGCGGGCGGGGGTCTCGGTGGGGGGCAGGTCGTAGACGCCCGGCGGGGTGGAGCCGTGGAGGAGCGCGGAGAGGCCTGGTGCGGGCAGCGGGCCGGTCATGGTTGTACCACCGCTTCGAAGGTCTGGTAGTGGTCGCCGGTGTAGTAGCGCTCGGCGTGGTCGCCGGTGATGATGCGTCGGGCGCCGCGGGTGCGGGCACCCGGGGTGGGGACGGTGTACTCGTGGTAGTAACCGCGGGTCTGCTTGGGCAGCCGGTTCTCGTAGTTGCCGAAGACGGTGCCGTCCTTGTCGTACGGGAAGGGGCCGCCCCTGTCGATGAGTTCGAGGGTACGGCGGGCCTCGGCCGGCAGCCGGTCCCGGGTGACGGTCTTCATGCCCTTCGCCCAGGCGGGGATCGCGGTGGCGGTCCCGGCAGAGGACGCGGGCGGGGTCTTGTCGGCCTTGGCGGCGCCGGAAGAGCACGCCGGCAGCATGAGCAGGGGGATCGAGGCCAGCAGCACGGTCAGTGCGCGCCAGGGCCTGCCCGGCGGCCGTCCGTGTCGTCGTCCGTTTTGTCGAAGCACACTCCGTATGGTCGCAGCCGGTGCCGGTCACAGCCTCGTTAGGCTGGGCACTTTCACTGATCCGCGCGTACAGGAGGTGTTGAGGTGTCCGAGCACAAGAGGCGGCCGCTCCCCCACGATTTCCACCCGGAGGTGCCCTCGTTCACGGTGGTGAGCGATGACGTGACCCAGGGCGGGACGCTCAGTGACGCCCAGGTGCAGAGCGGGGGCAACACCTCGCCGCAGCTGCGCTGGGAGGGCTTCCCCGAGGGCACGAAGAGCTTCGCCGTGACGTGCTTCGACCCGGACGCGCCGACGGGCAGCGGGTTCTGGCACTGGTCGCTGTTCGACATCCCGGTGTCCGTGACGGAGCTGCCGGCCGGTGCGGGGAGTGCCGGGTTCAAGGGGCTGCCCGAGGGCGCGGTGCATGTGCGCAACGACTACGGGACGCGGGACTTCGGCGGGGCCGCTCCGCCGCCCGGGGACGGGCCGCACCGCTATGTGTTCACGGTGTACGCCGTGGACCGGGAGAAGCTGGGGCCGGACGAGGACGCCACCCCTGCCGTGGTGGGCTTCCATCTGCGGTTCCACGCGCTGGCGCGCGCCGAGTTGATCGGCGAGTACGAGGCTCCCGCCTCCTCCTGACCTTCCCCGCGGTCCGGGCGCGGCCTCTGGGTCGCGTCCGGAAATTCCGTTGCGCCCGGCCGCCGCGAACCGCACAGTGGTGCATGGCTGACGGCTCTCATCCGGTCGTCGGGCAGCAGATACCGCAGTGGCGGGGGCGGCGGGGCGCGAGAGAGGCGCCCGTCGTCTGCCGGAGCCCGGCTCGCGCCGGGTGCCCGCGTCCGCTGCCGTGCGCTCCGGGCCCGTGTTCGTACGGGGGAAGGGCCCGGAGCGTTTCCCCCTTCCCACCCTCCTGATGTTTCATCAACTCCCTTTTCCCTTGCGGAAATTGCGTTGTTCCAAGCCATCTCGACCGGCACAGTTGAGCCATCTTTGCCGCTGGGGCGGGGACGGGCCGGGAGGTGGACGGATGCGGGAGACGTTGGTTCTCAATGCGAGCTTCGAGCCGCTGGCGACGGTGTCGCTGCGCCGGGCGGTGGTGCTCGTGATGCAGGACAAGGCCGTCGTCGAGCAGGCCCATCCCGGTCTGCGGATCCGCGCGTCGGCCGTCGAGGTGCCGGTGCCCCGGGTGATCAGGCTCTCCCGGTACGTACGGGTGCCGTTCCGAAGACAGGCGCCGTGGACCCGGCGGGGGGTGCTGGTGCGTGACCGGCACCGGTGCGCGTACTGCGGACGGCGGGCGACGACGGTGGACCACGTGATGCCGCGCTCGCGCGGGGGTGCGGACAGCTGGCTGAACACGGTCGCGGCGTGCGCGGAGGACAACCACCGCAAGGCGGACCGTACGCCCGAGCAGGCCGGAATGCGCCTGCTGACCCGGCCCTTCGAGCCGACGCCGTCCGAGTCGCTGTTGTTCACCCTGGGGGCGGACAGCCGGGCTGCCCTTCCCTCTTGGCTGGCCGAGCCGGCGTGAGCCGTGGTGCCGGCCCGGGGTGACGTCCCGACAGGACGTCACCCCGGGTGCCGCGTCAGCCGAGCAGGAGCTGGACGATCGCGACGATGCCCACGGCGACGATGACACCGCGCAGGGCGGTCGGCGGGAGCCGGCGGCCGACCTTCGCGCCGATCTGGCCGCCGATGGCGGACCCCACCGCGATGAGCACGACGGCGGTCCAGTCGAAGTCGGCGACGAACAGGAAGAAGAGCGCGGCGACGCCGTTGACGACGACGGCGAGGATGTTCTTTATGCCGTTGATGCGCTGCAGGTCGTCGCGGAGCAGCAGGCCCATGAGGGAGAGATAGAGGACTCCTTGGGCCGCGCCGAAGTAGCCGCCGTACATGCTGGACAGCAGCAGGCCGATGAGCAGGGCGATGCCGCCGTCGCCGCCCGCCTCGGTGCCGTTGCGCTCGCGGCGGCGGGCGAGGGCCTTGGCGAGCCGGGGCTGGAGCACGACGAGCACCAGGGCGATGGCGATGAGGGCGGGCACGATCGCGTCGAATGCCTTCGACGGGAGTGCGAGCAGCAGGATCGCTCCGGCGAGGCCGCCGATCAGGGCGGTGACGCCGAAGCGGATGACGCGGCGGCGCTGGCCGCGCAGTTCGCGGCGGTAGCCCAGGGCGCCGCTGATGTTGCCGGTGACGAGGCCGAGCGTGTTGGAGACGTTGGCCGTGATGGGCGGTAGTCCGGTGGCGAGGAGCACCGGAAAGGTGATCAGGGTGCCGGAGCCGACGATGGTGTTGATGGTGCCGGCGCCGATGCCGGCCGCGAAGACCGCGAGTGCTTCCCAGATGGACAACGCCATCTCCTTTGGTCAGTGTGTCGCCTCCCCGCCGGTTAAGGGGTCGAGGGGCCACACTGATCATGCACCAGGACTGATCTTCGTCAACAGTCCACGGGGCTTCAGTCGATCGGCGGCTGCTCGCGGCGCGGGGGCTCCTTGGCCTCCTTCGAACCCCGGCTCATGGGGCCGAAGTTGCCGACGGCGCCGCTCAGGCCCTTGAGGGCGTCGCCGATTTCGCTGGGCACGATCCAGAGCTTGTTGGCGTCGCCTTCGGCGATCTTCGGAAGCATCTGGAGGTACTGGTAGGACAGCAGCTTCTCGTCGGCGTCGCCCGCGTGGATGGACTCGAAGACCGTGCGGATCGCCTGGGCCTCGCCCTCGGCGCGCAGCGCGGCGGCCTTGGCCTCGCCCTCGGCGCGCAGGATCGCGGACTGCTTCTCGCCCTCGGCGGTCAGGATCTGCGACTGGCGGATGCCTTCGGCGGTGAGGATCGCGGCGCGCTTGTCCCGGTCGGCGCGCATCTGCTTCTCCATCGAGTCCTGGATGGAGGTCGGCGGCTCGATGGCCTTGAGCTCGACGCGGTTGACGCGGATGCCCCATTTGCCGGTGGCCTCGTCGAGGACGCCGCGCAGGGCCGCGTTGATCTCCTCACGGGAGGTGAGGGTCCGCTCGAGGTCCATGCCGCCGATGATGTTGCGCAGGGTGGTGACGGTGAGCTGTTCGATGGCCTGGATGAAGCTGGAGACCTCGTAGGTCGCGGCCCGGGCGTCGGTGACCTGGTAGTAGATGACGGTGTCGATGTTGACGACGAGGTTGTCCTGGGTGATCACCGGCTGCGGGGGGAACGGCACGACCTGCTCGCGGAGGTCGATGCGGTTGCGGATGGAGTCGATGAACGGGACGACGATGTTCAGGCCCGCGTTGAGGGTGCGGGTGTAGCGGCCGAAGCGCTCGACGATGGCGGCGCTGGCCTGTGGGATCACCTGCACCGTCTTCATGAGGGCGATGAAGACGAGCACCACCAGGATGATCAGGACGATGATGATCGGTTCCATCGTGGCTCCCCGTGCCTTGGTCGTGATGTCGGGTGTGGTCGATCGGGCTGTCGGTCCGGGCAGTCGTTGATCGACTCCATGAAGTCTTTCAGAACCCCCCGCCGCCGTGCAGGCGTTGGGCCCACATCGCGCGGATCGCTCACATCACGATGGCCGTCGCGCCGTCGATCTCGATGACGTCCACCTGCTGCCCCGCCTCGAAGCTCCGCTCGGTGTCGTACGAGCGGGCCGACCAGATCTCACCGGCGAGCTTGATGCGGCCGCCGCCGGCGTCGACCCGCTCGACCACGACGGCCTGACGGCCCTTGAGGGCGTCGACTCCCGACCTCAGCTCGGGGCGCTGCGCCTTGTGCCGGGCGGCGATGGGGCGCACCACGGCGATCAGGGCGACGGAGACGGCGGCGAAGACGATGAACTGCATCACGGTGCCGCCGCCGAGGGCGGAGGTGACGGCGGCGGCGATGGCGCCGACCGCGAACATGCCGAATTCGGGCATCGCGGTAACGACCAGCGGAATACCCAGCCCGACGGCGGCGACGAGCCACCACACCCATGCGTCCACTCGTTCATGGTAGGCGCGGGGGCGTCGGCGGGACAGGGTGCCGGGGGTGCCCTTCGGGGCGTCTCCCCCGGTCCTCGGGCGTGGGCCGGGGGCAACGCGCCCGGCGGGCGCGGTGTCGCTTACGAGAGCGGCAGGCCCTGGGCGGTCCAGCGGTCGCCGTTGCGCTCGACGATCAGGGGGAGGCCGAAGCAGTGGGAGAGGTTGCGGGAGGTGAGCTCCAGCTCGACGGGGCCGGCGGCGAGCACCTTGCCCTGACGGATCATCAGGACGTGGGTGAAGCCGGGCGGGATCTCCTCGACGTGGTGGGTGACCATGACCATCGAGGGCGCGAGCGGGTCCTTGGCGAGCCGGCCGAGACGGCGGACGAGGTCCTCGCGGCCGCCGAGGTCGAGGCCCGCGGCGGGCTCGTCGAGCAGCAGCAGCTCGGGGTCGGTCATCATCGCGCGGGCGATGAGGGTGCGCTTGCGCTCGCCCTCGGAGAGGGTGCCGAACTTCCGGTCCAGGAAGTCCGTCATGCCGAGCACGTCGAGGAAGGCGCGGGCGCGCCGCTCGTCGACCTCCTCGTAGTCCTCCTGCCAGGTGGCCGTCATGCCGTACGCGGCGGTCAGCACCGTCTCCAGGACGGTCTGGGTGCGCGGCAGCTTGTCGGCGAGGGCGATGCCCGCCATGCCGATGCGGGGGCGCAGCTCGAAGACGTCCACCTTGCCGAGCTTCTCACCGAGGATCGTGGCCGAGCCCTTGGTCGGGAAGAGGTAGCTGGAGGCGACATTGAGGAGAGTGGTCTTGCCGGCCCCGTTGGGGCCGAGGATCACCCAGCGCTCCCCCTCCTTGACCGACCAGGAGACCTGGTCCACCAGAGCCCGGCCCTCGCGGACCACGGATACGTCCACCAGTTCCAGCACATCGCTCATGAGCGCGTTGTCTCCCATTACAGTCTCGTCGTCGCTTGCGCCTGTCGGCGCAGTCCCCAAGGAAAACCTACGCCACCGGCTGTCGGTGCCAGTCCTTAGGCTGGTGGCCATGCTCGATGAACATCGCTCAGGACGGCTCACAGCATGGGGAAATGCCCTGATTGCCGGATTTGCCGCGCCCGATGACGCCGCACACCACATCACCGGGGACGACGTTGTGCATCGCGTCACCGGTCTGCCCGGGGAATCGGGCCCGGTCGGACTCACGCTCGCGCTCGGCAGGCTGCGCGCGCTCGGGGCGAGGGGACTGCGGCTCGCGCTGCCCGCGCCGGGCCACCCGCTGGGGCTGAGCGGCCCGCCGGAGTTCAACGCCCGCGCGCTGGAGGCCGAGGAGGCGGTCGTCGCCTCCGGCGTCGCGCTCGGGCTGGTGCCGGAGGTGTACGAGGCCGGGCCGGAGGGCGATGTGCATGTGGAGGTGCTGTGGCACTGCCTGCCCGTGCGGGAGGCGCCGCCCGCGGACGTCCCCTCGCTCGGGGAGGCCGAGCGGGAGCTGGCCGAGGCCCTGCGTGACGCGACCGAGGTGCTCTCCCGGCTGGACGTCGCCGGTTCGGGCCCGGTCGCGCAGGCCGCCCTGGACGCCTACCGGGCGCGGGCCGAGCGGGGGCGCGAGGTGCTCGCGCCGGGATATCCGCCGCGTGCGGTGCGGGTCCTGGAGCTGGCGCAGCGGGTGGGGGCGCTGATCGCGATCGCCTACGAGCCGGGTGACGGCGAGGGCCGTGAGCACGGCGGAGCGGTGAGCGCCTCGGAGATCGCCGCGCGGGCCGAGGCGCTGCGGCCGGTGGAGCGGACGGCCCGGCGGGCCCAGGTGGCCGCGTACAACGCCATGGTGGAGGAGCGGGAGCGGCACTGAATCGGCACCGAATCCGTGCCGACGCGCGAGAAGGCCCTGCGGGCCGACCGGTCCGCGGGGCCTTCTCCGACGCTCGGGGTGAGATGCGGTGCGTCAGGCGTTGACGCAGGTGTTGCCGAACGTGGGGTTGAGGATGCCGAGGAGGATGTCGATGGTGTTGCCGCAGACGTTCAACGGGATGTCGATGGGCACCTGGATGACGTTGCCCGAGACGATGCCCGGCGAACCCTTGGTCACACCGTGGGCACCGGCGCCGTGATGGCCGTCGCGACCCTTGTGGTCGTCGTTCGCTGACGCGGCGCCGACAGAGCTACCGACGACGACGCCTGCCGCGGCCAGAACGACGACGGCCTTTTTGGCACTGTTCATGAGGTGTCTTCCTTTTGCTGATGTCCCTGTGGCGACCCCGACCGCGGGGTCGCGTACTGATGAACGTCAGCGAACCGCCGATGGCACGGCCATCGGCGGTGTTGCCCTCGTTCGGACGATCGCTCGTCCCCGGAGCCCGGCTCCGTCGGAACGGAGCCGGGCGGGCGGGATGCGCCGGAATTACTTGTTGATGCAGACGTTCCCGGCGGCGGGGTTGAACAGACCGACCACGCTGACGGTGTTCCCGCACAGGTTGACCGGGACCTTGACGGGCACCTGGACAACGTTGCCGGACGCGATACCCGGGGAGTTCTGCGCGTTGCCGTCGGCCTGACCGTGGGCGGAGGCCGCACCGGCGCCGGCGAGGGCGAGACCGCCGACGGCGATCGTGACGGCAGCGGCCTTCTTCATGTTCTTCACTTCTTAATGACCTTCCTGAACGTTGCCACGGCCAGCCGCCGCGGTACGCATGGAGAACGGGTCACCGCCGGTCTGGATGCGGGGCCGGGCCTACGACCACACGACCGTATGAATCTCTGATCAGAAGACGACGTTCCGTTATGACGGACTCAATCCCCGATCCCGTGGCGAACCGCCCAAAGCGCCGCCTGGGTCCGGTCGGAGAGATCGAGCTTCATCAGGATGTTCGACACGTGGGTCTTGACAGTCTTCTCCGACAGCACGAGGGCACGGGCGATCTCCCGGTTGGACCGCCCGTCCGCGATCAGCGCGAGCACCTCGCGCTCCCGCTCGGTGAGCCCGTTGCCCCGCCCGTGGCCGCCGCCCGTCTCCTCCTGGGCCAGCAGGGCACCGGCGACCTCGGGCTGCAACAGCACATGCCCGGCGTGCACGGACCGGATCGCACCGGCGAGCGCGTCGGGGTCCACGTCCTTGTAGACGTAGCCGGCCGCCCCGGCCCGGAGCGCCGGGACGACGGTGCGCTGCTCGGTGAAGCTGGTGACGATCAGCACCCGCGCGGGGTTGGCCAGCTCCCGCAGCTTGCGCAGCGCCTCGATGCCGTCGGTGCCGGGCATCTTCACGTCCATCAGGACGACGTCGGGGCGCAGCTCCTCGGCGCGGGCGACACCCTCGGCGCCGTCCGCCGCCTCGCCGACCACCTCGATGTCGTCCTGGACCTCCAGGAAGGTCCGCAGCCCCCTGCGCACCACCTGGTGGTCGTCGACCAGCAGGACCCGGATCACGCGGTCAGACACCCGGCACCTCCATCTCGATCGTGGTGCCCTTGCCGGGCTCCGATGTCACGGTCAGCCTGCCGCCGACGCCGCTCGCCCGGTCCCGCATCGAGACGAGGCCCAGGTGGCGGCCGGCCCGGCGGACGGCGGAGGGGTCGAAGCCCTGCCCGTCGTCGGTCACCCGCAGCGCCGCCACCGGGCCGACGCGGCTGACGACGACCTCCACGTGTTTGGCGCCGGAGTGCCGCAGGGCGTTGTGCAGGGCCTCCTGGGCGACGCGCAGCATCGCCTCCTCCTGGGCGGCCGGCAGGGCCCGTACGCCGTTCGAGGCGAAGGTGACGTGGGCGGCGTGGGCCCGGTCGAGCACCTTGACCTGGGTACGCAGGGTGGCGACCAGCCCGTCCTCGTCGAGTCCGGCGGGGCGCAGCTCCACCACCGCGGCGCGCAGCTCGTCGGCCGCCTCGGCGGCGAGCTGGGCGACCTGCTGCAGCTCGCCCTTGGCGCGGGCGGGGTCGCGGTCCACCAGGGCGGTGGCGGCCTGGGCGGTCAGCCGCAGGGAGAAGAGCTTCTGGGCGACGGCGTCGTGCAGCTCGTGGGCGAGGCGGGACCGCTCCCCCGCGATGGTCAGCTCACGGCTGCGCTCGTAGAGGCGGGCGTTGGTGAGGGCTATGGCGGCGTGCTGGGCGAGCACGCCGAGCAGTTCCTCGTCCTCGGCGGTGAAGGCGCAGCCGCCGGGCTCGGACGGGGGCCGCCGCGCGGTGGTCCTCTTGTTGGCCAGGAACAGTGCGCCGAGGATCTCGTCGCCGTCGGCGACGGGCATGCCGAGGAAGTCGCTCATCTCGGGGTGGGCGTCGGGCCAGCCCTCGAAGCGGGGGTCCTCGCGGACGTCGGCGAGACGCTGGGTGGTGGCCTCCTGGAGCATCGCGGCGAGGATGCCGTGCTGGCGCGGCAGCGGGCCGATGGCCTTCCACTCCTCGTCGCTGATGCCGTCGACGACGAACTGGGCGAAGCCGCCGTGATCGTCGGGGACGCCGAGCGCGGCGTACTCGGCGTCCAGCAGCTCGCGGGCGGAGACGACGATCGTCTTGAGGACGTCGCGTACCTCGAGGTGCCGGCTCATGGCGAGGAGCGCGGTGCTCACGGCGGTGAGGCCGGAGCGTGGGCCATTGGTCATGGCCTCACCGTACCGACGGGTGGGTAGGGGCGTATCGGACCGGCGACGGCCGGGGGTACGCCTTGGGGCCTAGGTCGAAGTGCCTCCGGAGCCGCTTCCCCGGCACCCCAAAAACGACATATGGATTCATCGCCTATATAAGGGGACGGAAGGGGGTGGGCCTTTGAGTCGCCCCCTGGGTGTGTGGTCACCGGTATCCGGGGCACGAGTTCCGGCATGTGCCCCTCATCGCGCCCGGCCGGGGACCAGACTCGGAATATGTCTATACCAACGACGCAGTGGACCCCCACCCACGGTGCCCCCTACCGGCCGGTGCCCTACCGCCCCGAGCGGATGCCCGCCGAGGAGTCCCTCGCCCGCGCCGCCGAGCTGCGGGAGCGGATGGACCGGCGCAGGACCGTCCGGCAGTTCTCGGCCGACCCGGTGCCCGAGCAGGTGGTGAGGGACGCGATCGCCTGCGCGGCCACCGCGCCGTCCGGGGCACACCAGCAGCCGTGGACGTTCGCGCTGGTGAAGGACCCCGAGGTGCGGCGGCGGATCCGGGCGGCCGCGGAGGAAGAGGAGCGGATCTCCTACGACGGCCGGCTGGGCGAGGAGTGGCTGGCGGCGCTGCGGCCGCTGGGCACGGACGAGGTCAAGCCGCACCTGACGGACGCGCCCGCGCTGATCGTGGTCTTCCAGCAGCGCTACTGGCTGGGCGAGGACGGCGACAAGCGCAAGCACTACTACGTGGACGAGTCGGTAGGCATCGCGGTCGGGATGCTGCTCTCGGCCCTGCACCTGTCGGGGCTGGCGGCGCTGGTGCACACGCCGAGCCCCATGCGGTTCCTGGCCGAGGTGCTGGGCCGCCCGGCGAACGAGAAGGCCTTCGCGGTGATCCCGGTGGGGTACCCGGCGGCGGACTGCCGGGTGCCGGATCTGGTCCGCAAGAGCCTCGATCAGGTGCTGGTCGAGATCTGAGAGGCCGCCGCGAGGCCGCGGACGGGCATATCCGCGTACGCGAACGGTCACACCGGGCGACCGTCGGGGCCTTCCGGTGTGACCCCGCGCATAGGACCCACATCACTTACGACCTCGGCTAGTGGACGGATAAGACCGCTGTAAGCGGGTAGCCGGGGCGATTTCGGTGCCCTCCGCACCCCCCGTCGCAACGAAGCGGGATAGTACGTCACACCTTTGCCACAGGATTTTGCAGCCGCTAACAATTGCCCAGTCGCACGGCGCCGTCGAACGAAAAACGGCGCTCACCGCGCCAGTCCGGCCCTTGCGACTCACGCGATTGGAAGAGGTTCAGCTCACTCATGCGCTCCCCCATCTCTGGTTATAGCCGCCTGACCAAGGCCCACAAGATGTCCGTGGCCGGTATCGCCGCGGTCGGCGCCGCCTCCCTGGTCTTCGCCGTCGTCCCCGGTGCCGCCGCCGACGAGGACAAGCAGTCCGTCGCCGTCAAGCCGGTCGCATGGAGCGCCTCCGAGTTCGGTACGGAGCACCAGCAGAACGAGCTGACCAAGCAGTCCGACAACGCCGCCAAGGTGGCGAAGGCGCAGGCCGAGGCCAAGAAGAAGGCCGACGCCGAGGCCGCCAAGGCCAAGGCCGACAAGGAGCGCGCCGACAAGGAAGCCGCGAGCCGTTCGGCCGCGCGCAAGCCCGCCCCGGTCCCGCCCCCCGCCCCGGCGAAGAAGACCTACGCGAACAACCTCGACGGCTGGATCAACGAGGCGCTGGACGTCATGCGCGCCAAGGGCATCCCCGGCTCCTTCGAGGGCATCAAGCGCAACATCCTGCGTGAGTCGTCCGGCAACCCCCGGGCGATCAACAACTGGGACATCAACGCCATCAACGGCGTCCCCTCCAAGGGCCTGCTCCAGGTGATCGACCCGACCTTCAAGGCGTACCACGTCGAAGGCACCTCCTGGGACATCTACGACCCGGTCGCCAACATCACCGCGGCCTGCAACTACGCGGCCGACAAGTACGGCTCGATGGACAACGTCAACTCCGCCTACTAAGAGTCGACGGACAGCGCATACGCCGAAGGGCGGCACCCGGTCCGGGTGCCGCCCTTCGGCGTATGCGGGAGCGAGAGTACGAGCGCGATTAGTTGCGCATGACCTCCGGCTCGTGGCGGCGCAGCAGGCGCGCGACCGCGAAGCCGCAGATGACGCCGAGGACGATCAGCACGGTCATGTCGATGCCCCACTGGGCGGCGGTGTGCTCCCAGAGCGGATCGAGGTTCTTCGGGTTGCCCTTGTCCATCGGGGCCATGATGTGCGAGAGGTCCAGCGTGGCACCGGCGGCGCCGATGGCCCAGCGGGACGGCATCAGCCAGGCGAACTGCTCGATGCCCGGCGAGTCGTAGATCTTGAACATGATGCCGGTGAAGACGACCTGGACGATCGCGAACATGACGAGCAGCGGCATGGTCTTCTCGGCGGTCTTCACCAGGGCGGAGATGACCAGGCCGATCATCATCGAGGTGAAGCCGAGCGCGATGATCACCAGGCAGAGCTCGGCGGCCGGCAGGGCCTTGAGGATCAGACCCTCCGCCGGCAGCTCGCGGACCGAGAAGCCGATCGCGGAGATGATCACGCCCTGCACCGCGGTGATCAGACCGAGGATGATCACCTTTGACATCAGATACGCCGACCGGGAGAGGCCGACGGCGCGCTCCCGCTCGTAGATCACCCGTTCCTTGATCAGCTCACGGACGGAGTTGGCCGCGCCGGAGAAGCACGCGCCGACCGCGAGGATCAGCATGATCGTGCCGGCGTCCTGGTTGAAGTGCCCCTTTCCGGGCGCCGCCAGGCCGAAGTCGGAGGGGATGACGCAGCTGACGCCGCCGAGCACGGCGGGCAGGATGAGCATCAGCCCCATGAAGCCGCGGTCGGAGGCGATGACCGAGACGTACCGGCGCATCAGCGTCCACAGCTGGGAGCCCCAGCTCTGCGGCTTGGGCGGGCGGACCATCTGGGGCTGTACGTGTACGGACTGCGGGGCCACGGCGTCGAGGTCCGCGGCGTACATCTGGTAGTGCTGCGAGCCGCGCCAGCGGCCCGACCAGTCGTAGTCCCGGTAGTTCTCGAAGGCCGAGAAGACATCGGCCCACGTCTCGTACCCGAAGAAGTTGAGCGCCTCCTCCGGCGGGCCGAAGTAGGCGACCGAGCCGCCGGGCGCCATGACCAGCAGCTTGTCGCAGAGCGCCAGCTCGGCGACGGAGTGGGTGACCACGAGGACCGTACGGCCGTCGTCGGCGAGGCCGCGCAGCAGCTGCATGACATCGCGGTCCATGCCCGGGTCGAGACCGGAGGTCGGCTCGTCCAGGAAGATCAGCGACGGCTTGGTGAGCAGCTCCAGGGCGACGGAGACGCGCTTGCGCTGGCCGCCGGAGAGGGAGGTGACCTTCTTGTCGGCGTGGATGTCGAGCTTCAGCTCGCCCAGGACCTCGGTTATACGGGCCTCGCGCTCGGACGCCGCGGTGTCGCCGGGGAAGCGGAGCTTGGCCGCGTACCTCAGCGCCTTCCGGACGGTGAGCTCCTTGTGCAGGATGTCGTCCTGCGGGACGAGACCGATGCGCTGACGCAGCTCGGCGAACTGCTTGTACAGATTCCGGTTGTCGTAGAGGACATCGCCCTCGTTGGCCGGGCGGTAGCCGGTGAGCGCCTTGAGCAGGGTGGACTTGCCGGAGCCCGACGGGCCGATGACCGCGATCAGCGACTTCTCGGGGACACCGAAGGAGACGTCCTTGAGGATCTGCTTGCCGCCCTCGACGGTGACCGTGAGGTGACGGGCGGAGAAGGAGACGTCGCCGGTGTCGACGAACTCCTCGAGGCGGTCGCCGACGAGGCGGAACGTGGAGTGACCGACACCGATGATGTCGTTCGGGCCGATGATCTGCTGGCGGACCGGCTGACCATTGACATACGTGCCGTTGTGGCTGCCGAGGTCGACGATCTCGAAGCGGCCGTCGTGCGTGGCCCGGAATTCGGCGTGGTGCCGGGAGACCTGGAGGTCGGAGACGACCAGCTCGTTCTCCAGGGCACGACCGATGCGCATCACCCGGCCGAGCGCCATCTGGTGGAAGCTGGTGGGGCTGCGGTCACCGTGGGCGGACGGGCCTCCCGCGCCGCCGCCGGGCACCTGGTGCGCGGCGGACTGCTGCTGCGGGACGTACGCCTGCTGGTTCTGCGGCTGCGCCTGCTGGGGCTGCTGGTACTGGGGCTGCTGCCAGCCACCCTGCTGCTGCGCGGGGTCCTGATACGGCTGCGGCTGCTGGGGCTGCTGCCAGCCCATGCCCGGCTGCTGGTGCTGCCCGGGCGCCTGACGGCCCTGCACGGGCGCGGCCATCGCGGTGTGCGCGTTGTAGATGTCCGCGACCGGTGCGGAGGCGCCGGCAACGGTGAGATTCAGCCGCGGACCGTCCGTCGCGTTGCCCAGGTTCACCGCCTGGCCGGGGCCGATCTCCATCTGCTGGATCCGCTGGCCCTGTACATAGGTGCCGTTGGTGCTGCCGTGGTCCTCGATGACCCAACTGTGCCCGCCCCACCGCACGGTGGCGTGCCGCCACGAGACCCGGGCGTCCTCCAGCACCATGTCACCCTGGGGATCGCGCCCCAGGGTGTACGACCTGGACGGATCGAGCGTCCACGTCTGTCCGTTCAATTCCAGTACGAGTTCCGGCACTCCATGCCCCACTACTTGTCCCCCGATGCACCCCTCGCGCAGGAAGTCTGCACAGGGAGTCTAGGGATGGCGAACATCGGGTGGAACTATTTCAGGCCCAGTCGCCGAATCGAAACTCGGGGACTGACGCAGTCCTGTAACAGGCACCGTTGACTCGGCCGAAACTCGCCCGGAGAGTAGTAACCGCCCATGGATGCGTACGGAACGTGCGCTTCCGGGCAAGGGGTCGGGATCGGGGGGCCGTGATGACCATCGGCAGCGGCAGTCGCCGCCTGCGCGTCGCACATGTACTGCTCACCGCGATAGCGGCGGTGAGCTGGTCTTTTCTCGCCATGGCGGGGGTGGCGGCGGCGGGCTTGCACCTGCTCGGGGCGGACGGGGCGGGTGCGCTCGGCCCGATGACGGCGGCCGCGATCGTGCTCGCCGTGGGGGGATCCGTCACACCTTCGGGCGATGTAGAGGCCTTTGGTCTGCACGCGTCCGGCGCGTACACCGCGATCGACATCGCGCCACTGGGAGTGGGCCTGGCCGGGGCGCTGCTCCTGGGCTGGATCTTCGCCCGGTCGCTGCGGGCGGCCGGGGGCAACCCGCGCCCGGCCGAGCTCCTCGCCCGGGTAGTCGCGGTGGCCGGGCTCTTTCTGCTGCTGCTCGCCGGTCTCGCCTGGGCGGGCGAGGACTCCATCACCATCGACGGCAAGGAGCTCGGCCTCGGTGGCGGCTCCGGCGGGGGCCCGCACCTGGAGATTCCCGGCCTCGGCGACATCGGCGGCGGCCTGCCGGACCGGCTCGCCGACCTGGCGGGCGCCAAGGCGGCGGTCGGTTTCAGCGTGCGGACCGGGCCCTCGCTGCTGGCCGGAGCGCTGTGGGTGCTCGCCGTCCTGGTGATCGCGCTGCTGGTCTCGCGCCGGGCACCGCTGCCGCGTGGCTGGGGCGTGGTGGACCGCGCCGTGCGCCCGGCGGTCTCGGCGCTGTGCGCCGTGCTGGTGCTGGCGGTCGGCGCGGGCCTCGCCGCGGCGGTGTACGCGGCGACGGGCGACGGGCATCCGCGGCGGATCCTGGGGGCGGCCCTGCTCGGCGCGCCGAACGGGGTGTGGCTGGGGGTGCCGCTGGGACTGCTCGTCCCCTGGCGGGGCTCGGCCAGCGGGGCGCTCACCCAGGTGCTACCCACTCCGCTGGACGAGCTGCTGGGGATGCGCGCCGACGAGACGGTGACGGTGGGCCGGCTCGCGGAGTACGACAGCCGGGTGTGGCTGCTGACCGTGGCGTGCGCGCTGCTCATGCTCACCGCCGGGCTGCTGACCGCGGTCCGGACGCCGCGCGGCGGGGCCGGGCCGGTGGGCTTCGTCGCGCGGTGCGCGCTGCGGCTCGCTCTCGCCTCGGCGCTCGTGCTGCCGCTGCTGGTGCTGCTGACGCGGGTGAAGGCGGACGCGAGCCTGTCGGTGCTCGGCTTCGACGCCTTCGGGGCGGGGCTGGAGCTGAGCGGGAACCTCCCCGTGGCACTGGTGCTGGGCGCCGTGTGGGGCGCCGGCGCCGGGGCGGGCGGAGCACTGCTGGCCCTGGCCACGGGCGCGGCCGGGCTCCGGGCCGCCACGGACGCGCCGGGGCCGGGCGCGGCCCGCGGGTACCCCGGTCCGGCCTGGCTGCCGGGGCCGTACAACCCCTCGTCGGCGTACCGTCCCTCGCGCGGTGACACCAATCCCTATCTGCGGCCGGTCGTGGGCGACCCGCCCCGGTTCCCCGGCGCGGGTGATCCGGGCGCCCAGACCCAGACCCAGACGGGGCAGCCGCCGCTGCCGCCCCGGCCCCGCCCCCGGTACGGGCGGCCGTTCGGGACGCCGCCGGAGGAGCCGCCACCGCCGGGGGTACCGGGCCGGCGGCGCTGACGCCGGGCTGTACGGACCGGCGAGCGGCAGGGACCGGTGGCCCTCACCCCCCGTCCGGTCCCCGGGACACGTGTACGGGTCCGGAGCGGCGCCGGATAACGTAGGGGTCACCATGAGCGCATCGCAGACCCCGCCTGCCACCGCCGCACTCGGCGACGACGACCCCACCCTCCTCGTCAAGATCTTCGGGAAGGACCGGCCGGGCATCACCGCCGGGCTCTTCGACACCCTCGCCGCCTACGCCGTGGATGTCATAGACATCGAGCAGATCGTCACCCGGGGCCGGATCACCCTGTGTGTCCTGGTCACCGCCCCCGAGGGCGGCCCCGGCGTCGAGGGCGGCCTGCGGTCGACCGTGCACAGCTGGGCGGAGTCCCTGCGACTCCAGGCGGAGATCATCTCCGGCCGGGGCGACAACCGGCCGCGCGGCACGGGCCGTTCCCATGTGACCGTCCTCGGGCACCCGCTCACGGCCGAGTCGACGGCGGCCATCGCCGCCCGGATCACCGGTACGGGCGGCAACATCGACCGTATCTTCCGGCTGGCCAAGTACCCCGTGACGGCGGTGGAGTTCGCCGTCTCGGGTACCGAGACGGAGGCGCTGCGCACCGCGCTGGCCACCGAGTCGGCCGCGCTCGGTGTCGATGTGGCGGTCGTGGCGGCCGGGCTCCAGCGGCGGGCACAGCGCCTGGTCGTGATGGACGTCGACTCGACGCTGATCCAGGACGAGGTCATCGAGCTGTTCGCGGCACACGCGGGCTGTGAGGCCGAGGTCGCGGAGGTGACGGCCAGGGCGATGCGGGGCGAGCTCGACTTCGAGCAGTCGCTGCACGCCCGGGTGGCGCTGCTCGCGGGGCTGGACGCGTCGGTGGCGGAGAAGGTGCGCGCGGAGGTCCGGCTGACGCCGGGGGCCCGGACGCTGATCCGGACGCTGAAGCAGCTCGGCTATCAGGTGGGTGTCGTCTCCGGCGGTTTCACCCAGGTCACGGACGATCTGCGGGAGCGGCTGGGGCTGGACTTCGCCTCCGCGAACACCCTCGAGATCGTCGACGGCAAGCTGACCGGCCGGGTCACCGGCGAGATCGTGGACCGCGCGGGCAAGGCCCGGCTGCTGCGCCGGTTCGCCGCCGAAGCGGGGGTTCCGCTCTCGCAGACGGTGGCGATCGGGGACGGCGCGAACGATCTGGACATGCTCAACGCGGCGGGCCTGGGCGTGGCGTTCAATGCGAAGCCCGTGGTGCGCGAGGCGGCACACACCGCCGTGAACGTGCCGTTCCTGGACACCGTGCTGTATCTGCTGGGCATCACCCGCGAAGAGGTCGAGGCCGCCAACACCCACGACCACGAGTGAGCGGGTGCGGGCTTGTTGTAGCTGAGCTCAGCCACAACAAGCCCGCATCGGCGTTTGAGGACACGCCCGCTGGGCGCCCCGCCGCAGGCGGCACATGTGGCGCCGTCCGCGGAAGGCGGCCCGGGAACGCACACCCCACGCCCGGCCACAACAAGCCCGTCCGGCGTTTGAGGACGCGCCCGCTGGGCGCCCCGCCGCAGGCGACACATGCAGCCCCGTCTGCGGAGGACGGCCCGGGAACGCACACCCCACCCCCGGTCGGCAGACCTACTCGTGCGGCGGCCAGAAGGCGACGAGCTTGCCGGTGCCGTGCTCGACGCTCTTCCAGGGCCCGCTGAAGGTGAGCACCGCGATCGCGGCGGTGGGGAATCCGGAGCGGTTCAGCCGGGGCAGGAGGTCGCTCTCGGCCTCGCCGGCCAGCGCGTCGGCCAGGGCGTGCATGCCGGGGTTGTGCCCGACGAGCAGCAGGTCGGCCACCTCGTCGGAGGTCTCGTTGATCACCGCGATGAGCTCGCCGAGGGAGGCCTCGTACAGCCGGTCCTCATAGACCGTGCGGGGGCGCTGGGGCAGCTCGTGAACGGCGAGCTTCCAGGTCTCCCGGGTGCGGACGGAGGTCGAACAGAGGGCCAGGTCGGGGATGATGCCGGCGGTGGCGAGCCGGCGCCCGGCGACCGGGGAATCCTTGCGGCCGCGCTCCGCGAGCGGGCGCTCATGGTCGGAATCGTCGGACCACTCGGCCTTGGCGTGCCGGAGAAGAACAATCCTGCGGGTCGGTTCGGCGCTCATGTTTTCCAGCTTCGCATGAAACGGACGGCGAGGCGCGGGGTGTTGAGAGGCTTGCCCCGTGGGGGTACCCCAGCCCCGCCCGGCTCAGCTCCGCAGGGCGTGCCGGACGAATTCCACCGCGCGGGAGACCGTGCCCTCGCCGAAGGCCGTGGAACCGGTGTCGGCGGAGGCGGGCGAGGCCAGCAGGACGAACAGCACCACGAAGGCGAGGGCGGGCAGCACGAGCGCCCACCACGGCAGGCGGGTCTGCGCAGCGGTGCCGGGTGTCCTGGGGCGCGTACCGGCGGACATGGGATCGCCTCCGAGCGGTTCGGTGCACCGCGCCGTCGCGGTGTCCTACGAACCTACGGAGACGGGCGCCCGGCCCCCATCCGGTGAGCCACCCACTTACCCCTGACACTGGCCCCCTAGGGGACGGTGGGGCCAGCCCCACCCCGCGCGGGACGCACGGGGGCCGCGCGTCCGCGCCGAGGCGGGGTCAGGGCGAGGCGAGCGTCGCGATGACGCCGATGACGACGGTGATGCCGAGCATCACGCCGAGGATGGTGACCAGGGTCTTCTGGCCGTTCTTGGGGTTCGGGTCGAGCACGCTCATGGCACCAGTGTCGCACCCGCTCACGCGGTCGGGGCGGCGGGCCCGGTCTCGTCCTCGACGGTCCGGTCGCGACCGGCGAGCACGCCCGCCACGGCCTGAGGCACCATCAGGGCGGCCATCAGGGCGATCGGCAGGTCCCAGCCGCCGGTGCGCTCGTAGAGGGCGCCGACGAGCAGCGGGCCGGGGATGGAGATGAGGTAGCCGGTGCTCTGGGCGAAGGCGGACAGCCGCACCACGCCGGCGCCGGACCGCGCCCGCATCCCGATCATCGTCAGGGCCAGCGGGAACGCGCAGTTGGAGACGCCGAGCAGCAGCGCCCAGACCCAGGCGCCGGCGGCCGGGGCCAGCCACAGCCCGGTGTAGCCGGTCAGGCCGAAGGCGGCGAGGACGAGCACGAGGACGCCTTGGTGGGGCAGCCGGGCCGCCAGCCGGGGCAGCACGAAGGAGAGCGGCACCCCCATGAGCATGGTCATGGCGAGCAGCACCCCGGCGGTGGAGGCGGAGACCCCGGCGTCCCGGAAGATCTGCGGCATCCAGCCCATGGTGATGTAGGCGCCGGTGGCCTGGAGGCCGAAGAAGACGGCCAGGGCCCAGGCGGTGGGGCTGCGGGTGATGCGCACGGCGGCACCGGCGGGCGCGGTGCCCGCGCCCGGCGTGGCCCCCTTGTCGGCGGCGTTCGTCGTCCGGGCCGTACGGCTGCGGGCGACGGCGAGCCAGACCAGGGCCGCGGCGGCGCCGAGCAGCGCCCAGATGCCGAGGCCGAGCCGCCAACTGCCGCCCAGCGCGTCGGTCATGGGCACGGTGGCGGCCGCGGCGAGGGAGGTGCCGGCGGACATGGCCATGGAGTAGATGCCCGTCGTCGGACCCACCCGGTCCGGGAACCAGCGCTTGACGATCACGGGCATGAGGATGTTGCTGACCGCTATGCCGGCCAGCGCGAGGGCGCTGAGCGCGAGGAAACCGGCGGTGCCGCCCACGTACGGCCGGACCGCGAGACCGGCGGTGATCGCCACCATGCCGGCGCAGACGACCGCGGCCGGGCCCCAGCGGCGGGCCAGCCGGGGCGCGGCGAGACCGAAGACCGCGAAGCACAGGGTGGGCACGGAGGTGAGCAGCCCGGCGAGGGTGCCGCTCATGCCGAGGTCGTCGCGGACCTCCTTCATCAGCGGCCCGAGGCTGGTGATGGCGGGCCGGAGGTTGAGGGCGGCGATGACGAGCCCCACGACCAGCAGGAGACGCTGCCGGCCCGCGGCGCCGGACTCCGGCGCGGCTTCGGCCGCCGGTCTGCGCGCGGTGGTACGGGTGGGTGCGGCGGTGTCGGCCGCCGCGCGGTCTTCGTCTGCCATGGGTGCCATGAAGACCATCATAGAATCATGGGATGAATCGTCGAAACGGAATTCCATGCCACTGAACTCGCCTCGGCGCTCCCCGCTCGTCGACCAGGTGATCGCCGGGCTCCGGAACCAGATCACTTCCGGCGAATGGCCGGTCGGCTCGCGCATTCCCACCGAGCCCGAGCTGGTCGAGCAGCTCGGGGTGGCCCGCAACACCGTGCGCGAGGCGGTACGCGCCCTCGCGCACAACGGCCTGCTGGACATCCGGCAGGGCTCGGGGACGTATGTGGCCGCCACCAGCGAGCTGGCCGGTGTGATGCGCCGGCGCTTCGCCCAGGCGGATCCGCTGCACGTGGCGGAGCTGCGCAGCGCGCTGGAAACGAAGGCGGCGGGGCTGGCGGCCCTGCGGCGCACGGAGGCGGACCTGCGGCAGCTGGACACGCTGCTGGAGCGACGCGAGCGGGCCTGGGACTCGGGGGACGCGGAGCGGTTCGTCGAGGCCGACGCCACCTTGCACTCGGCGGTGGTCGCGGCGGCGCACAACGAGGTGCTGGCCGAGCTGTACGCGGACCTGGGTTCGGTGGTCCGCGACTTCCTGCGCGCGGACGTCGGCCCCGAGCTGCGGCCGGAGGCGTACACGGACCACGCGCGGCTGGTGGCGGCGATCAGGGACCGGGACGAGGCGACGGCGTCGGCCGAGGCGGGAGCCCATCCGTTCGGCTGCCGTCAGGGGGCCGACGGGTCCTGAGCGGGCTTGTCAGCTGGGGATGGTGCGTCAGCCCGGGGTGTGCGTGACCCAGGCGTGGCGTATCTCCAGCCAGCAGCGCTGGGCGAGGGAGGCATGGCGGGCGGGATCGACGGTGACCGGGGCGGTGTCCATGTCCGGGTCCCACCAGCGGGCGCACTCGACGTGCAGCTGGACGCGGTCGGGGCGCGCGTGCCCGTTGAAGCAGACGGCGGTGGCGTGGGAGCCGTGTATCCGGGTGCGGCACTCGGCCTCCTGCGGCTCCGCGGGGGCCGCGGCCGCCATGGGAGCGAGGGAGCCGGCGAGGGCGGCGGCGGTGAGCAGCAACGCCGCCGTACGGCGGATGGGTGCACGCACGCCCGTACCTCCTCCCCACGGTGCGCCGGGAACCTCCCGGTTCATCCCAGTGTGCGGGTGGTGGGCGCGGTTCTCGACTCGGGGGTACGCGAAGGCCGCGTGACCTCGTCCGGGGGACGGGGTCACGCGGCCTTCGAACGCCGTTGTGGGAGACGGCTGCGCCGGACTCCGTCCGACGGCTGGGGAACTAGGCCCCCATCATGTGCACGCCACCGTCGACGTGGACGATCTCACCCGTGGTGCGCGGGAAGAAGTCGGACAGCAGACCGACGACGCCGCGGCCCGCCGGCTCCGGGTCGGCCAGGTCCCAGCCGATCGGGGCGCGGTGGTTCCACACGTCCGCGAGCTCCTCGAAGCCCGGGATGGACTTGGCGGCCATCGACTTGATCGGGCCGGCCGAGACCAGGTTGCAGCGGACGCCCTTCGGACCGAGGTCGCGGGCGAGGTAGCGGTTGGTGGACTCCAGAGCCGCCTTGGCCACGCCCATCCAGTCGTACTTCGGCCAGGCGATCTGCGCGTCGAAGGTCAGACCGACGATCGCGGAGCCTTGCGGCATCAGCGGCAGCAGGGCCGTGGCCAGCGACTTGTAGGAGTACGCCGAGATCTGGACGGCCGTGGAGACGTCCTCCCAGCTCGCCTCCAGGAAGTTGAAGGCACCCTGCGGGCCGAAGGCGATGGAGTGCACGATGCCGTCGAGACGGGCGTCGTCGCCCTGGAGCTCACGGACCTTGTCGGCCAGCCCGTCGAGCTGCTCCTGGTTGCTGACGTCCAGCTCGATGACCGGGGCGGGCTTGGGCAGCCGCTTGGCGATGCGCTCGACGAGCGAGAGCCGCCCGAAGCCGGTCAGGATGACCTCGGCGCCCTCGTTCTGGGCGACCTTGGCGGCCTGGAAGGCGATCGAGGACTCCGTGAGGACGCCCGTGACCAGGATGCGCTTGCCTGCGAGGATTCCACTCATGACGTTCAGTGACCCATGCCCAATCCGCCGTCGACAGGAATGACGGCTCCAGTGATGTATGCGGCCTCGTCGGAGGCGAGGAAGCGGACCGAGGCGGCGATCTCCTCGGGCTGCGCGTAGCGCGCGAGCGGAACCTGCTTCGTGATGCTCTCCCGCTGCTCGTCGCTGAGCACGCGGGTCATGTCGGTGTCGACGAAGCCGGGGGCGACGACGTTGACCGTGATGTTGCGGGAGCCCAGCTCGCGGGCGAGCGAGCGGGCGAAGCCGACCAGCCCGGCCTTGGAGGCGGCGTAGTTCGCCTGGCCCGCCGAGCCCAGCAGGCCCACGACGGACGAGATCAGCACGACACGGCCCTTGCGGGCGCGCAGCATGCCCTTCGAGGCGCGCTTGACGACACGGAAGGTGCCGGTGAGGTTGGTGTCCACCACGGAGGTGAAGTCCTCCTCGGACATGCGCAGCAGCAGCTGGTCGCGGGTGACGCCGGCGTTGGCCACCAGCACCTCGACCGCGCCCTGCTTCTCCTCGATCTCCTTGTACGCCTGCTCGACCTGCTCGGGGTCCGTGATGTCGCACTTCACGGCGAGGCAGCCCAGGTCGATGAGCTCGGCCGGCGGCTCACCCGACCGGTAGGTGAAGGCGACCTTGTCGCCGGCCTCCGCGAAGGCACGGGCGATGGCGAGGCCGATGCCCCGGTTTCCTCCGGTGACGAGAACCGAGCGGCTCAAAGGATCACCCTTCCGTTTCCATGTGCATAGGTCGTGCTCGACTACACCGAAACGTATCGGTAGAGGTCACCGAAGAGACACTCGACCTGCGACAGGGGGGACCGGCAGTCACTGTTGGATCTCTACAGAAGCGCTCGGGCGGGGCGCCGACGGAGTCGCCGCCCCCGGGCGGCCGAGCGGAAGCGGGGCGACTCCGAGGGCGGGCGGGGGCGGGCCCGCCGGAGCGCGGGACCCGGGTTTCCGCGCTGCGTCGACGCGGTGCCGATTTGCGCGGCTTGCGGGGGTGGGCGGTAATCGACTCGGGTGCGTTCGCCGTGCACGTCGTCTTCTCGCGGGCGCCCGGCACGACCGTCGTATCCAGCCGAGGGAGCCTGCCCCCATGTCATCGGAAGCCATCAGGAAAATCACCGTGACGTTCTCGTTCGCCGTCTCACCGACGGGATCGAACCCCAAGGGGTACCTCCGGCTGGGTATGGCAGGACGCGAATTCACGCTGCGGAATTCGGCGACGACGGAACAGCAGGAGTTCGAAAAAAGTGGGGGTACGTACACCTTCGTCCTGGGAGAGGATCACGGCATCCAGGACCCCGTTCTGAACGACCCTCGGAGCCCGCAGACGTATGTGCGGAGCCTCGACCTCTTCCCGAATTACATCCGGTTCGAGCCCGCGTCCGGCGACCCTCTGGTGGTCGAATCGGTCCGTGCCGTGGTCTCCGGCACCTCATACGACTACTCCTTCAGCGCTCTGGCCAGCACGACCCCCATCGGCAGCCAGATCCGCATGGGCAGAGGCCAGGTCGGCGTCCTCCATCTCTCCCAGCAGCAGGTCCCATAGCCGGCACAGCACTACGGCCGTCCGAGCAGAAAGGGGAAGTCGTCGTGCCCACTCCCATGCCCGGCAGTCCGAAGCCCACCCCGGACCCACCCGGAGCGCCGGTGCCCATCGGGCTCAACGTCTGCATCGATCATTTGCAGAGCGGACTGCACCTCGTCACCGGCACGGAATCCAAGGGCGCCGCCCTCGATGCCGTCCTGCACCGCGACTGGGGTGACTACGACAAGCCGAGCGACCAGTGGAAGTTCGAGACGGCCGAGGCCGGCGGGTACTTCATCACCAACATCAGCTCGGGAATGCGGCTCACCTTCGAGGACAGCGGCAGCGCCCGCCGCCCGCTCGTCAAGGTCGTGGACAGCCAGGACGTGGACACCGAACGCTGGACGGTCCGCTGGTCCGATCTCCTCGACAGCTTCACCCTGCATCCGGCCATCCAGGGCTTCGATCACCTGGCCGTCACGCCCAAGGACTCGCTCTACCGGCAGAAGGGCGAATCGGCACCGACCACCTGGAGCGACACCAGCCTGTGGCTGGTGCCTCGTGAGCCCTATCTGACCCAGCTGTTCAAGATCGTGCCGAGATCGGCTTCGCGCTGCTGCTGAGCGCGTTCCTGGATGCCCCCGGTGAACGACGGCCGCCGCCCCACCCCCCGGCCGTTCTTCAGACCAACCGGAAGACGACACTACTCGCCTGGCGAATCTCATCCGCTGCGCAAATGACCTGAGACCCCGCCAAGTACAGCTGAAGGGGCCTCAGGTCCGCGGCTATGCTTCCCGGGGAGGGGGACCGATCCGAACCAGCGATTTAAGATCGAATTCTCCAGCGGCGCCCCGACTTCGAAGCCTAATCCTCGATGAGCTCATCGAGTCTATCTATTGATTTCGGAGTGCCCAGCTCTTGAGCGGCGGACACGAGACGCTCATAGTAGGCCGAGGCGATCGGAAGGGAGTCCTCATAGATCCATGAGCACATCGTATCGAATGCCAACTCCTCTTCGCCGACGCTCATCAAGTGACGAACGTCGACAATAACCTCTTCTGAAGTCAGAGGAGATTCCTCAAGGAGTTGCGAGACGAGAGTCCGCAGGTATTGATACCTCTCCATATGCCACGCTCCTTCACCTCGGGAAAGCTGTGAGGACTCTACCGGTTAGCGGTTCATAGCGAACCTCGATGGTAACCCCTCGCACCTCTCCAGTGATTGCTTGAACGGCAGGATCGCCCTTCCTCGTCCGGAGAGTCTTCTCAGCATAATTGGCTGAGCCGGTTTTCCAGACACGCGTACTGTTTGGGCTCGTGGCAACATCCGCCACGGCGTCCAGGATGTCATTGTGGCTCCACCCCTTCGGGAAAACCGTCTTTCCAGGCAGTCCCGGATATGCGTGTCCGTCGAGGATGTGCTGGGCATCGTCACCAAGCAGTTCTCGCCCGACCCCATCACAGTTGCTGTTGTGAACCAGCACCGGAGTCTTACCCGCCAGCACATAGTACGTGTGGGTGCTGTTGACCGTCAGATCATGGGTGCGTTGCTGCTTGCGGAAATGACGTACTGCCGTTACCTCGACCGTGTCACCGTTCGGGGTGTGCAGCCGCGTACCTGAGGCGACCTCGCCGGCGTCGACCCACTTCTTCAGGCCGGCGTCCCAGAAAGGGTGCGTGTCGGTGGCGATGAGGCTGGACTCGCCTTGGTCGGTCTTCACCGTGAGGTCGGTGAAGTCCTTGTCGTACTCCGTGATGATGCTTGCGACGACTTCCCGCTCTGTCGTCTTGCCCGTCTCCGGATCAGTCGCAAGGACCCTGTCGCCCGTCTCGACCTCTTCGATGTTCTTACTGGTGCCATCAGCCAGGAGCACGTCCGTCCCCGGAAGGAAGCTGTGGCATTCTTTTGCCGCCTTCTCAGCCCTCTTCAGCCCCTTTAGATCCTTGGCAACCTTCAGTACTTTTGCAGCTTTAAGAGGGCTCGGCAGGTCGGCTGCGGCCCACGCACACCCGGACACCGACCCCTTAGCGCATTTCTTCCATTCTGGAAAATCGGGAACAACCGCACTCTTCACGATGGAGGCGAAGATGGAGGCAACCGACGGGCCACTTTTCTCGGGCCGCGTCCACTTGTCTACCGTCGTGGCGTAGGAATAGTAATTTCCCTGATTCCCGAACCACTCCGTCCTGGTGTATTCGACACCGTTCTCCTCCCACGGTTTACTCGTTACGCTCGACGACGTCCCCCACTCCCAGCCATCCCCGTCGTATTCCCACGTCTCCCAGACCGGGACCTCTTTCTTTTTGTCGTTCGTCCTGCATGCACCCGCTCCACCACACGCACCATCAGGTCGCAGTCCCGAAGGGTCGGACAAGGTAGCCGGGTTGTTGTTCGCATAGCTGTAGCCATGGTTCTGCTGGGGGTCCGCCAGGTCCATGACCGGGTCGACGCTGATGAAGCGGCCCGTTGTGGGGTCGTATTCGCGAGCGCCCAGGTGGGTCAAGCCGGTGGTCGTGTCCGTCGTGCCACCAATGAATCCCTTCGTGCCGGGCCAGGCCTTCGGTTGCTCGCCTCGCGGGGTACCGAAGGGGGTGGTGCGGCGTCGGGTGGCCGACGTCGTCGCCGTGTCAATCGCGAGCTGGCCGGTGCCGAGATGGTCTCCGATGACAAAAGACGCGGTGCCGTCATCGTTCTGGACGGCCTGGACGCCGCCCAGGTCGAAGTATCGGGTGGCCTTCGGTTTGGTGGAGCCCTTGGCGAGGGTGATCTCGGTGGCGCCGAGGTAGAGAGTGGTCTCCGTATCGGTGCGACCTATGAGGCGCTGGCCCTCTGCGTCGTACACGTACGAGGTGGTCTCGGCAACCTTGTCGTCTTTGGACTCGGTGACCTTCGCCAGGTGGCCTTCGACGTCCCAATCGAGTGCCTCGGTGTCACCGCCGAGCGTGCGGGCGGTGGTGTTGCCGGTCGGATCGTAGGCGTAGGAGTCCTTGGCCGTGCCCGTCGGGCCGGTCGTCTCCACCGCGGTGAGCGTGTGCGGCTGGGACTTGCCTGCGGCGGGGTAGGTGTAGGTCCGCTTGCTGTCCTTGGATGTGTTGCCGCCGATGTCGTGCCGGGTCTCGGTGAGTCGGTTGCCGGTCTTGTCGTACGTGTAGGAGTTCCAGTACGGGGCCGGGCCCCCCACCAGGTTGCCGACCGGAGTGCCCGCACAAGTCGCGGTCGGCTGGGTCCACTCGTCGGTGACGCGGCGCAGGTAGTCGTAGGTGAAGCACTGGGTGTCAGTGCCGTCGGGAGCCGCGTCGGAGACGGCACGGACATTGCCGGTCTCGTCGTAGGTGTAGGTGGCGGCCTTGTCGGCGGCGCGGGCGTCCTGGCGGTCGACCCTGGTGTTGGCCAGGCGCTGGGTGCCCCACTCGTAGCCGTTGGTTATCTGGGTGACCTTGCCGCCGTTGTGGCTGAGTCTCGACTGGAGCGGCTTGCCGGTAAGGCTGTAGCTGCTGATCTCCCCCTTCAGCCCGTCGGAAGTGCCTGCCTGCACGGAGCGCAGGGTCTCGTCGTACATGTAGACGACGGCGACGCCGGGCAGAGAGCCGGCGGGAGGGAAGCTCTGGCTCTGGACGGTACCGGAGGGGTCATAAGCGGTTCGAGAGACATACGTGCCGGCCAGGGCACCTTCGTTCGCGGGGACGACCGTGCTCGTGCTGGTTGCCCGGTGCAGGGAGTCGTATTCGTCCACGCGGGTCGTATAGGCGTTGTTGCTCACGTAGCGGGTGGCCGAGGCGATCTGCCCCTTGCCGTTGGCGACGGTGTCGTAGGTCCACTCGGCGAGCTTGTTTCCGGTGGCGGAGCCTTCGCGGATCTCCGTCTTACGGCCCAGATTGTCGTAGCCGTAGAAGAGCGTGTTCTTGCTCTTCCGGGCGTTGCTGACTGAGAGCAGCTGACCGCGGTCGTCATAGCTGCTGCTGGTGGTGCCCTTATCGGGGTCGTTGGCAGAAACCTGGCGGCCGAGCTGATCGTAGGAATACGACCAGGAGTTGCCTGCGGGATCGGTGACCTCGGCAAGCTTCCCCGCGGAGGTGTAGCTGTAGCGCGTGACATCGGCGTCCGCGTCGGCGCTGCGGCTGCGGAGCTGGTGCAGTTCCTTCGTCTGGCCTCGGGCGTCGATCACGGTCGTGGTGGCGGTGGAGCCGACCGGGGGGATGACGGTGGTGCGGTCACCGCCGTAGAGGGTGCGGGTGGTAGCCAGGGGCTTCCCCGCGTCGCTGTTGCCCGCAATCTGCTTGCTCTCGGTGACACGGCCCAGTCCGTCGTAGGTGTTCCAGGCCTGGGATTCCACCTTGAGGGCGTTGTCCGGTGCGAAGAGCGCGGTAGCGGGGGTGCCTTGCGCGTAGTAGGTGGCGAAAGTCTTGGCCGTCAGACCGCGGTCGTCGTAGAAGGTGTCGGTGAGCAGGCGACCGCCGTCCGGGCCGGGGGCCTGGGTCTGGCGTGGGCGCAGAAAGCCGTCGTAGAGGGTGTATGACGTGAGCTGACCGGACTTGTTGTTGAGGGTCCTGGTGCCGACGCTGACGGGCTTGCCATCGGTGATCGTGTAGGTGAACTCATAGCTCGGTGCACCACCCGCTGCCTTGGCGCGGTTGGCCAACCAGATTTTCGTCGAGCGGCCGAGCGCGTCATAGACGAAGTCGGTCCGCTTGTTGTTCGCGTCCCACTTGGTCACCGGCTGGCCGCGCAGCGGGTCCACGGTCGTCTTCGTGGTCTGCGCGGTGGTCCCGTCTCCGGCTTTCGACGGGGGCGTGGTCGTGGTGACGGTGGTGGGGAATCCGGTGTCCGGTGTGTAGGCCGTAGTGGTGGTGCGGCCATCGCTCCGCTTGGTGGTCGAGAGCTGCTTGCCCGCGAGATCGAAGACGATGTCGGCGGTCAGGTCGGTAACGGCCAGGGGGCGGCCGTAGCTGTCGACGGTGGTGGCGGATTCCAGATACGTCGCCTGGCTGCCGTCGTGCTTCTTGAGAGTGGCGACACTGGTGGCGTCACCCTTGGTCGGGCTGGCGCCATAGGCGCCACCGTCGTAGGCCGTGCGGACGTCGGAGAGGACCGCCTTGGACCGGTCGACGACTGTGGTGTCACAGGCCGTGGCTATCGTCTCCACGCGCGAGGGAAGGGAGAGGATGTTCGCGTCGGAGTTGTCCGCGTAAGTGGTCCGGGTGCAACGGTCGTCGGCTGTGGTGGAGGTGTCTCCGTAATCGTCGACCTGCTTGGCCCGGCCGGTCGCGGTGTCGAAGACGCTCGCGGTCGCGGTCTGGCGCCATTTCACGCCGGCCCCGTCGTCGAGGGACGTCGATGTCCGTGCCGATTCGGTGCCGGAGAAGTTCGCGGTGACGGTACCCCAGGAGCGGGTCTTCTTCGCGGTCTCGTGGTGCCAGGGCCGGCTGACGGTCTTGGCGAGGACTTTTCCGTCCGGGCCCGAGTAGCTCTCCGTCTTGTACGTGAAGCCCGCTGCCGACTCGTGGTCGGTGATGGGTTCGCCCTCGTCCTTGCCGAGGGTCACGTTCACGCTCTTGGTGCCGCCGCTGGTCGCCTTCTTGTCGCCGTCCATGCCCCGCAGGAAGTAGCTGTCCTGCTGGGACTTCATGGCGCCGGCACCTTGACCACCGGTCTGGACACGCACATGTCCGTAGCCGCGCCAGCCTGACCAGGTCTTGAATTTTTCCTTGGTCAGACCGTCGTCGTCATCGAAGTGCCAGGCCGCTTCACCGAGGTAGTAGTAGCGGGTGACCTGGTTGGGTGAGCCACCTGTGCGGTCGGTGGCGGTGACGGAGTCCACCACGTACTTGTTGAACCACTGCTGGGTCGGGTCCTCACTTCCAGCACCGCTGAGGTACTGCGGGAAGCAGCGAGTGGTGTTGGACTCAGGGGTGGGCAGCTTCCCCCAGTCACAGACGGGGGAAGAGTAGGTGACATCGGTCTGGCCGCCGGACTCGTCCGCGATCGTGGACAGCCGTTCCTTGATGAAGGGAGCCTTGCCGTCGCCGGTTTTGTCGAGGCGGTTGGGGCCTTGGGCGTAGGCGAACGTGGTCTTCGGCAGGGTGATGGCCGGGCTGGCGGAATGACCGGTGTGCTGCACGGACTCCAGCAGGAGCTGGTAGTCGGTGTCGGCCATGCCCCAGCGGTGGCCGATCTTCCACGAGTCGACGGGCGCGTACGTGCCATCACTCTTCAGCACGCTGGCGGTGATGTCGGTCAGGCGCTTACGGGTCCAGAACGACGGTGAGAGTCGGCCCTTGTCGCACTCGGTGCCCGCCTTGCAGTTCAGGTCCCAGGGGGTGTCGTACCAGTAGGCCTTCTTGTCGCCGATCGTGTCTTCCGCACAGGTCACCTTGTCCTTGTCCTGCGGGAGACAGCGCTCGGCGTTGGTGAAGTCGGCCTTCGCCAACGGCTTGGCATACAGGTCGGCGGACTTCAGTCCGTACTCGACCCGCTTGAGGTACCCGCCACGGGTGTACGGAGTGTCGTCCTTGGCCTCGAGGTTGCGGCCGTAGGAGTTGCTCTCCTTGCCGTAGTAGTAGCCGACCGCGTTGCCGTGCCGGTCGACGGCGTAGTCCAGGTTCCAGCGCCAGCCCTGCTGGCACCAGGAGTCCTTGAAGGCGTCCTTGTGGCAGGGTTCGCCTGCGTTGTTGCCGTAGACGGGGACGGTCCAGGTGGAGTCGGTGGTGTCCTTGCCCTTCGCCCAGCCGTTCAGCTTGTGGTAGCCGAAGTAGTAGCGGGTCCCGTTCGGGGCGGTGAGGCGCCAGTACTCGTTGTCGTTGTCGCCGTTGTCGTGCTCGCTGCCCGCCAGGCGGGCGATCTTCGTGCCGTCGTCGTTCTTCAGCTTCCACTGGTTGTCCCCTGCGGGGACCAGTTCGCCGGCCTTGCCGTTGAACGAGATCGTGGCGTTGTCGTACGCCCAGCACAGATCGCCCGGCTTGTTTCCATCGGCGTTCTTGACGTCGTCTTCGGCACAGGGCTTGTAGCGGCGTTCGATGAAGCCCGGCCACAGGTCGAAGCCGTCTCCCACCCAGGAAGACTGATTGTTGGTGTTTCCCGTCCGCCCGTCGATCGCGGACGAGGAGTACCCGAGGCCGATGTTCGGCTTCAGCCCCCCGGGGACGTCGGGTACCGGAATGTCGTACGACCAGCTGAAGGCGCCGGAGTTCAGGTCGGTCTTCCACGTCGAGGACGGGGACAGCGAGGTGGCCTTGTAGTCGCCCTTTTCCCCGGAGGCCGCCGGGGCAGCAGCGAGCACAGTCGCCGCCCCAGGGCGCAGAGTCACCGCATGGGTGGTCAGCGTCTGCTTCTCCGTGTCGTTCTTCGCGTCCACCGGCTTGCCCGTACGGCATGCGGGCTTGGCCGGTGAAGTGAGCGCACAAGCGGGAAGTTCGACCAGTTGGAGCCGGGAGGCATAGCCGCCGCCGAATGCCTGGGCGAACCTGGAGTAGTCCACTCGCACTCCGGCATTGCCGGACGTTCCCCTCGCGCCTGCCTTGCGAGCCTCGGGCGTGATGGTGAACAGCAGCCCGTCCACTCCGGCGCGCTCCGTGGCGTTGCGGTCCAGGACTCGCACCTCGGCCTTGCCCGTCGGGACATCCCCGGCCGGCACCGTCTTCGATCCCTTGCCCTGACGGGTGCTCGGCGGGGCGGGCAGGAGACTCACCGGCAGGCCGTCGGCGGTGAGCGCCCGGCCACTCTTTTCCCCGCCCCTCCCCGCCAATCCGGAGAGGTCGACGACAGCCCGTCCGCCCTCGGCCCACTCGGCCTTGGGCGCCTTCTCCGGGGTCCGGGGCGATCGGTCGAGCTTGCGTGGCTTGACGTCGGCTGTTCCGCCGTCTACGGGCTTTCCTACCCCCGGCGCGCCCGGCAGGCTGCCGCCGTCGGCGGCTGCCGGGAATCCCACGCCTTGCAGGAGGGCGCCCACCAGGACCGTGGACACAGTGAGTGCCACGCGTCTTTGCCACGCTGACATACGTGTTCTGGCCTTGCCGTTCATCCCTCGTCATCCCTCGCTGATGCGTCACAGCGCGCCTTTGTGGCACGTGTGGAGCTGCGGAAAGTTCTGCGACTGCGGCTTGAGGGCCGGGGCCCGGGGGTCCTTCTGGCCCCGGGCCCCGGCGGGTCAGCCGTTGGGCACCTGTGTGGGGCGGCCGTTCGTTCCCGCTGCGAGGTCCTTGACCTGCGCCTCGGTCAGGGCTCCTTGGAATGCCCAGACGTCGTCGACCTGACCTGACCAGTACTCACCGGCTGTTCCCTTGACCATGGCCCGGCCGACGTGCAGAGATTTGGTGGCGTTGAAGCTCACCGCGTTGTCGGCCAGGGCGGAACGGTTGGTGCAGGCCGTCCCGTCGTTCTGCACACCGTCAGCGGCGGGACACACGAACTCTTCCAACGCACCGTTGACGTAGAGACGGAGCTCATTGGCGAACCCGTCATAGACCAGGGCCAGATGCTTCCAGCCCTCGACGTCGTCGGACGCGTGGTTTTCCACCGTCGTGACGGTGACGTCCTTCTCTGCGTCCTTGCCCGGCATGGTCACCTGCCAGCTGCCGAGGCCCTCGGTGCTGTTCCCGTCGCCCGGCCCCTTGGAGCCCGGCACGTACCGGACGGTGAACGCGTTCTGGTACTTCCCCTCCGCGCTCATCACCGTCATGGCGCGCCCCGGCTTGTCCGCCACCCGTTGCGCCCACGCGGTCACCGTGAAGCTGCCGCTGGTGTCGACCGGGACACCGTTGGTCGAGGCGGCCGCGTCCACGCCGTTGAGCTTCAGGCTGCCCTGGTCGACGCGCCCGGCGCCGATCGCGGCCTTGCCCGCGAACGTCATGTCGTGGCGTACCGCGCCCTTGTCGGTCAGGGCGTCCGGCGAGACCGCCGGGTTTCCCGACGCGGCGTCGAACTGCCAGCGTCCCTTGACCAGTGCCCGCTGTTTGAAGAGCTGCTGCACCTCGGCCGCGGAGGCGGGGCGGTCGTAGATCCGTACGTCGTCGATCTCGCCGGGGAAGAAGTTCTCCGACTTCCCTCCGTACGCGCCCGCACCGATCTGGAGCTGCCGGTCGGCGTACCAGGGAGTGCTCAGGGGTACGGTTCCGGCTGCTGTGCCGTTGACGTACAGGGTCAGGGTGTCGGCGACGATGTCGCGGACACCGGCCAGGTGGGTCCACTCGCCCCCTTGTGGGGCGGGGCCGGTGCTCTGGACGACCTTGTTGGAGGGGGCGTCGGCGGTGTCCTTGGTGTGCTGGTTGAGCACCCATCTGTCGTGGGTGGGCGAGTAGTAGAGCTCGACGCCGCTGGCGTTGGCTCCGGCCTGGGTGAGGATCACCGAGGTGTGCGTGGGTTTGTTCTTGGGCAGCCGGGCCCAGGCGGAGACCGCGAAGCTGCCCATGGTGTTGAAGTGCGGTGCCTCCACCGTGGCGTAGTCGTCCACGCCGTCCAGCGACAGTGCCTTGCCGTCGGCGCCTTCCGTGCCCGGCTTGGGGCCGCCGTGGAAGACCGCGGGCATCACGTCCGCGTGGCCGGTGACCTCCTTGGCGCCGGCCTCCTCGTCGAGGGGGAAGATCGCGCGGGCGGGCCGGCCGGGGCCGCGGATGTGTTCCTTGGCGTAGAGGCGGGACACTTCGTTCGCGGAGGCCGGCTTGTTGAAGATCTCCAGTTCGTCGATCTGGCCGGGGAAGAAGTCGGTCGGCTTGCCGTTGGCGGCGGCCGCGCCGATCAGCAGTCCTCGGCGGGCGTCCCAGGGGGTCTTGTACTCGGCGGTGGCTTCCAGCTGGCCGTTGACGAACAGCCGCAGCTCGGTGTCCCCGCTGTCATAGATGCCGACCAGGTGGGTCCACTCCCCCGGCTTCGCGCCGCCGGGCTTCTTCTGCATCACCCGCACCGGCAAGGCTCCGACGGTGTCGGAGGCGATCTGGCTGAAGGCCCAGCGGTCGTAGTCCTTGGAGTAGTACAGCTGGAAGCCCGGTGTGTGGTTGCCCGGCTGGGTGGCGACGGCCGCGACCTGGCTGGGTGCCTTCGACAGCTTCACCCAGGCGGAGACCGTGAAGCCGCCCGTGGTGTCCACCACCGGGATGTCGGTGCCCGCGTACCCGTCGGTGCCATTCAGGGAGAGCGCGCTGCCCATCACTCCCGGGGCGCCGGTGGTCGCGCCGCCGTGCAGTTCGGCGGTACGGGCAGGGGTGGAGCCCTGCGCCTGGGTGGCGTCGGAGGCGTCGTCCATCGACCACACCGCGCGTTCCGGCTGGCCGGAGCGGACCTTGTAGCGGTAGGTGTACGGCTCGCTCATGTTGCCCGCGGCGTCCAGGGACTGCACGGTCACGAAGTTCAGCCCCGGTCGGCCCGGCAGGGACTTGATCGCCCGCGCGGCCCCCTCCGACGTGGTGAGGGTGTTCTTCGGCGTCGCATCACCGTTGATGCCGTAGATGTACTTGGTGATGTCCTTGGTGGCCGGGCCCACGGTGAACGTGCCGTACCTGCCGACCCCGTCGAACCACGGGTCCTCGGCGGCCCCCGGTTTCGACTCCGGGTAGTCGGCCGAGGTCATCCTGGGTGCGGGCAGCGTCTTGGGGTCGCGGACGAAGTAGCAGCCGCTGGGTGACCCGGCGTACGACCAGGGGGAATAACCCTGGCGGTCATAGGCGCGTACGTACCAGTTCACGGGCGTGTTGACCGTGATCGTGGAGGGCAGGGTCATGGAGAAGTCCGACCCGGACTTCTTGAACGTCGTCAGCCCCGGTTTCCAGCGGGCGATGGTCCCCTTGCCGTCCCCGGCATCCCATTCGGCCTGGAACTCCACGGCGATGTCGTCACCGTCGGGGTCCTTGACGTCGTTCGCGTAGACCTGGCCGAGGCTGCGGACATGGGCGGACTTCTCCGGGATCTTGCAGGCTCCGCCGTACTCCATCGCCAGCTGGGACATGGCGACCTGGGACGGGGGTTGGTTGTACTGCACCCGCAGATACGCGCGGTCGGAGAACCGCTTCCAGGCATACGGGTCGTCCTCGTCCGAGGCCCTCATGCCGAAGGTCAGCGAGGACCAGGACTTCGATGCCGCTTCCTTGACCAGGTCCAGGACCTTGAACTCGCCGTCACCGCTCGCGCAGCCCTCGAAGCCGTACGCGAAGTCGTACTCGGCCAGCTTCTTGATCCAGAACCCGGAGGCGCTCTGCGAGTCCCAGGTGGTGGAGGAGGAGATGTCCTTCGTCCGCCACAGCTGAACGCCCTTCTTCTCGCACGAGGCCGCCCACGTCTCGGGCACCACGAACTCCGCTGAAAGGATCGTCTTGCCCGCGAACCGCGAGGTCGGGATCTGGTAGAAGAGGCGCTTGGTGTCCTCGGGCTTGCAGTTGCGCCAGTCGCAGTAGCCCATGCCGGCGGTGCTCTCGCCGTTGAACTTCCACTGCGGTGAACTCGACCAGTACCGCGACGCCACCGTCCACGCCGAGGACCGGGGCGAGTACCACTGCGGGTCGATGAACACCGGGTAGACCGTGTCCGCCCCCGTCAGCACCTTCTTGTCCGGCGTCAGCACCAGCTCCTGCCCGCCGGCGGGCACGTCCACGCCGACCGGTGCCAGCTTGCCCGACTCCCCCGGACCCGCCTCCTCGCCCGCACCGCGCGCGGCGGCACTCCGGTCGGAAGCGGCGGTGCGAGCCGCCTTGTTCGCGGGGGCGGGCCCCGGGCTGGAGTCCCACATCATCGGCGTCGGCGCCTCGAACACCGCGCCGCCCGCGCCCTGGTCAACGGCCGTCAGGCTGCCCTGCGCGGTCTCCTGGACCGCGACGCCCTCCGCGTTGATCTTCAGCCGCAGCTGGGCCAGTTCCTGGCTCGCTGCGGCCTTGGCCGACTTCACCACCAGCAACTGGGTGAATCCGTCCACCTGGGCGGCCACCCGTAAGTCGACGTCCGGCAGGACATCGGCGTAGGTGGCGGTGTCGCCGTCCAGGCGAGGGGCCGGGAGCTTGGACGGCCACGACAACGCGAGCTTGCGGCCGGCGCGGTCCAGTTCCACGAGCGGGGCGTCGCCACCGCCGGAGAACTTGATCCCCACGGTCGCGGCGCGCGGTGAGACGGATCCGTCGGCGGCCTTCGCCAGGGAAGTGTCCACCGGCTTCCATGCGCCGTCGACCCGCGCCCGCACCGGGCGCACGTATTCGCGTGCCTCCAACGCACCCTGGGGCGTGGCGACCACGTCCCGGCTCTCCCCGCGCTGCGAGGCAACCTCGACTTCCTTGCCCGAACGCTTCGCCTGCGCCAGCGCCTCCTCTTCGGAGGACACCGCCGACGTGCTGTCCGGTCCATCCCTGTGAGCCCGGGACGGGCCGGGTAACGCTTGATCCGCTGCTGCTTCCGGCACCATTCCCACGGTCAGGGCCAAACCCACTCCGCAAGCGATGGCGCCACCGAATGCGCGCGTGCGCGCACGACGAAACATCCCCCCAGCCCTCCCCAGAGCCGAACGTGAAGACCACGTAAAGGTCTTGAGGAGTGAACGTAGAGTAAAACCGACCATGTGGTCTACAACTTTGGAAGGGGACTTAAGCCTTCATACTCCCCGATAAGACTCACCCCCCGACGTGTCGTAAGCCACATTGATCCGCAATGGGGATCTTGCTACCAAGGTTCGCCACTCGCGGCCCTCAGCCCGGCGAGGAGCCGTCGCGCGGTGAGCAATGGGGCAGGAGCACCAGGTCAGGTCGCCGGTGGGGGCGCGGCGGGCTCGGGGCGTGGCCCTGGGGGGTGTGCCGTCGACGGTCGTCGCTCCTGCGTGCCGCCGCCAGTAGTCGGTCCGACGCGCGTACGAGCCGGAACGCGAGTACGCCCAGGACGGCGGCGGTCGCCGTGAGCAGCGGGCGGATCGGCCTCGCGTCCCGCATCAGCCGTGCCCGCCATCGCATCGAGGCACCCGGCAGCAGATCATCTTGCCGATCGGCGACCAGAACACCCGCCATTCCGGAGCCAGCAGGTCGAGCAGGATCAGCCCGCGCCCGGACTCGGCCTCACCGTCGTCCGGGGCGGCGCCCTTGCGGCTGGGCATGCGCAGTGGTTCCGGGTCGTGGACGTTCACCACCACCCCGGGCGGCATGACGTCCACCTCCACGACGACGGGGACGAAGTCCCCGCACACCCGGACCGCGTTACCCACGAGTTCCGAGACGACGAGCCGGGCGGCTTCTGCGGTCTCCTCGCCGACCCCGAACCTGGTCAGGGTCCTGACCGTCAACTCGCCTACGCGGCGCAGGTGCTCTTCCGTGACGTTGAGGTGGACGGCGAAGCCTCTCGGGCGCGCCCGGCGATAGAAGCCGGGCGTCTGGAACGCGGTGACATCGGCCATGGCACGCATGGCGCCTCCTGCCTGCGGCGTGAGCCGCGTGGGTTGGTTCTGCGTGGTGCAGCACGCAATGGAGGTGGGTGCCATGACACTCCCGCACGGCGGGGCACTTTCAGATAAGTCTGCAAACTTGTCACCCAAATTGATGGCGGGGCTTTTCGTTCCATCAACGTGCAGCGGCGGTGCCTGTGAGACTCCCGTCATGCCAAACGTGCGCCCTGTTCCGACTGTCCGCCGCCGACGACTCGGGGAGGCTCTGCGCCGGTATCGCAATGCGGCCGGCCTGACGCTCGACACAGCCGCTGAGGCGCTGGGATGGGTCGGCCCGAAGCTCTCCAGAATCGAGACGGCCAACGGCCACATCCGACCGTCCGACGTGTCCGCGCTGCTCGCCTTGTACGGGGTCGACGACCCGGAAGTGGCTTCGGCTCTGGAGGCACTGGCCCGGGACGCCCGTAAGCAGGGGTGGTGGCAGACCTACAGCGGCATCGTGTCTCCGACGTACGCGGATTACATTTCCCTGGAATCCGATGCGGGCAGTGTGCGGGAGTTCGCTCCCCTGCTGGTCCCGGGCCTGTTGCAGACCGCCGCCTACGCCCGCGAGACCATCGCCGCCCATGCCATCACCCGGACACCGGAGGAAGTGGCGGCACTCGCGGAGGTGCGTCAGGCTCGCCAGGCCGTTCTGACCCGCACCACCGGACCGTTGAAGGTGTGGGCCGTCATCCACGAGGCGGTGCTGCATCAGCGGTTCGCCGCCCGCCCCGACACCATGCGTGCGCAGCTTCGGCGCCTGCTCGACGTATCCGATATGCCCAACGTGACGCTCCAGATCATGCCGCTGGACGCCGCTCCGCACCCGGGCGGTGTGGGCGGCTTCAGCCTGGTCGGTTTCCCCGGGCCCATGCCCGACGTCGTGCTGCTGGAGAATCTGTTGGGGTCGGCCTACGTTGAAGGAGTCGACGAGGTGCACACCTTCGCCGATGCCTTCGAGCGGATCGTCGCGAACGCGCTACCGATGGACGACTCGCTCGCCCTGATCGCACGGATGGAAGAGGGAAGCCGCAAGTGAACCCCGACCGTAAGGCGGAGCCGTACTCCTTGGACCTCTCGGCTGCCATGTGGCGCAAGTCGTCCGCCAGCGGGGGAGAAGGCAACTGCGTCGAAGTCGCCGACCTGGCAGACGGATCCGTCGCGATACGCGACTCCAAGGACACCCACAGACCCCCCCTCCGCTTCAGCGCCCCCGAGTGGGCGGCGTTCCGCCAAGGCCTCATATCCGGCGATATCTGACCCGGCCACCGCCCACCCGCACACCTTCGCCGATGCCTTCGAGCGGATCGTCGCAAGCGCGCTACCGATCGAGGACTCACTCGCACGGATCGCCGAGATGGAAGAAGGTCACAGGCAGTGAACGACCGGAAGCCGGAGCTCCACACCTACGACCTGTCCGGCGCCGCTTGGCGCAAGTCGTCTGCCAGCGGGGCTGAACACAACTGCGTCGAAGTCGCCGACCTGGCAGACGGATCCGTCGCGATACGCGACTCCAAAGACACCCACAGAACCCCCCTCCGCTTCAGCGCCCCCGAGTGGGCGGCGTTCCGCCAAGGCCTCGTATCCGGCGATATCTGACCCGGCCACCGCCCACCCGCACACGGCCACCGCACCCCGCTCGCGCGGGCGCGGCGGCCGTCGTCGGGTGCGCGCCGACACTCCCGCCCGCGCCCGCGTCAGCACAAACGCGCTGCGCGCGGCCGCCGACGGACGGCATGATTCTCGTCGACGACCATCGGGAGGACCCTGTGCCCCATTCCATCGACGCATCATTTCTCGCGTTGCCCCTGCGCCCACTGGCCGACGCCGCACTCGCGCGCGCCCGCGCGCTGGGCGCCGAGCACGCGGACTTCCGCTTCGAGCGGGTGCGCACCGCCTCCTGGCGGCTGCGTGACGCCCGTCCCGCCGGTACGTCCGACGACACCGACCTGGGCTACGCGGTACGGGTGGTGCACGGCGGGACCTGGGGGTTCGCCTCGGGCGTGGATCTGACGATGGATGCCGCGGCCCGAGTGGCGAGCCAGGCCGTCGCGATGGCGAAGCTGTCGGCGAAGGTGATCGCGGCGGCGGGCTCCGACGAGCGGGTGGAGCTGGCGCACGAGCCGGTGCACGAGGAGCGGACCTGGGTCTCCTCGTACGAGATCAACCCCTTTGACGTGCCGGACGCGGACAAGAGCGAACTGCTCGCCGAGTGGAGTGCGCGGCTGCTGGCGGCGGACGGTGTGGCCCACGCCGACGCGACGCTGATGACCGTGCAGGAGAACAAGTTCTACGCGGACTCGGCCGGGACGACGACCACCCAGCAGCGGGTACGGCTGCACCCGCAGCTGACGGCGGTGGCCGTGGACCCGACGACGGGCGAGTTCGACTCGATGCGCACCATCGCGCCGCCGGTGGGCCGGGGCTGGGAGTACCTGACGGGCACCGGCTGGAACTGGGACGCCGAGCTGGCCGAGATGCCGTCGCTGCTGGCGGAGAAGATGCGCGCGCCGAGCGTGCGGGCGGGCTCCTACGACCTGGTGGTGGACCCCTCCAATCTGTGGCTGACGATCCACGAGTCGATCGGTCACGCCACCGAACTGGACCGGGCGCTGGGCTACGAGGCGGCGTACGCGGGCACCTCGTTCGCGACCTTCGACCAGCTGGGCACGCTCAAGTACGGCTCGAAGATCATGAACGTGACCGGTGACCGGACCGTCGAGCACGGCCTCGCGACCATCGGCTACGACGACGAGGGCGTGGCCGCGCAGTCCTGGGACCTGGTCAAGGACGGCGTCCTCACGGGGTATCAGCTGGACCGGCGGATCGCGAAGCTCACGGGTTTCGAGCGTTCCAACGGGTGCGCGTTCGCCGACTCGCCCTCGCACGTGCCCGTGCAGCGCATGGCGAACGTATCGCTGCGGCCCGCGCCGGACGGCCCGTCGACGCAGGAGCTGATCTCCGGCGTCGAGAACGGGATCTATGTCGTCGGGGACCGGTCGTGGTCGATCGACATGCAGCGCTACAACTTCCAATTCACGGGGCAGCGCTTCTTCAAGATCGAGAACGGTCGGCTGGCCGGACAGCTGCGCGATGTCGCGTACCAGGCGACGACGACGGACTTCTGGGGCTCGATGGCTGCCGTGGGCGGTCCGCAGACCTATGTCCTGGGCGGCGCGTTCAACTGCGGAAAGGCCCAGCCCGGGCAGATCGCGGCGGTCTCGCACGGCTGCCCCTCCGCCCTCTTCCAGGGCGTCAACATTCTGAATACGACACAGGAGGCCGGTCGATGAGCCCTCGTCAGAACAAGCCGCACGAGATCGTCGAGCGCGCCCTGGAGCTGTCCCGCACCGACGGCTGCGTCGTGATCGCGTCCGAGCGGTCCACCGCCAATCTCCGCTGGGCGGCCAACGCGCTCACCACCAACGGCGTCACCCGGGGCCGCAGCGTCACCGTGATCGCGACCGTCGACGGCACCGAGGGCACGGCCTCGGGCGTCGTGTCCAGCTCGGCCGTCACGGCCGCCGAGCTGGAGCCGCTGGTACGGGCCGCCGAGGCCGCCGCCCGGGACGCGGGGCCGGCCGAGGACGCCCAGCCGCTGGTCACCGGCGTACCGCACTCCCCCGCCTTCACCGAGGCGCCCGCCGAGACCTCCTCGGCGGTCTTCGACGACTTCGCCCCGGCGCTCGGCGAGTCCTTCGCCCGTGCCCGCTCCGAGGCCCGCGAGCTCTACGGCTTCGCCCACCACGAGGTCGTCTCCAGCTACGTGGGCACGTCCGCCGGGCTGCGGCTCCGCCATGACCAGCCCACCGGCACCCTGGAGGTGAACGCCAAGTCCCCGGACCGCTCGCGCTCCGCGTGGGCCGGCCGCGCCACCCGGGACTTCCGTGACGTGGACCCGGCGGCGCTGGACGCCGAGCTGGCGCGGCGGCTCGCCTGGGCCGAGCGGCGGGTGGAGCTGCCCGCCGGGCGGTACGAGACCCTGCTGCCGCCGACGGCCGTGGCCGATCTGCTGGTCTACCAGCAGTGGTCGGCGGCGGCGCGGGACGCGGCGGAGGGCCGTACGGTCTTCTCCCGGGCCGGCGGGGGCACCCGGGTCGGCGAGAAGCTGTCGGGCCTGCCCCTGACGCTGCGCAGTGATCCGCGGGAGCCGGGGCTGGAGTGCGCGCCGTTCGTGCTCGCGAGCAGCTCGGGCGACGACGCGTCGGTCTTCGACAACGGTCTGCCGCTGGAGGCCACGGACTGGATCCGGGACGGTGTGCTGGAGCACCTGCTCACCACCCGCCACAGCGCCGGGCTGACGGATCTGCCGGTCACGCCGTTCATCGACAATCTGGTCCTGGACGCGGGCGGCACCCGTTCGCTGGAGGAGATGGTCGCGGCGAGCGGGCACGACGGGCCGGCCCTGCTGCTGACCTGCCTGTGGTACATCCGCGAGGTCGACCCGGCGTCCCTGCTGCTGACCGGGCTGACCCGGGACGGGGTGTATCTGGTGGAGAAGGGCGAGGTCACCGCCGAGGTCAACAACTTCCGCTTCAACGAGTCCCCGGTGAGCCTGCTCGGCCGGGCCACCGAGGCGGGGCGCACCGAGCCGACGCTGCCGCGCGAGTGGGGCGACTACTTCACCCGGGCGGCGATGCCCGCGCTGCGGATCCCGGACTTCAACATGAGCTCCGTTAGCCAGGGGGTGTGACCGCGAGGGCGCGGGGCCGGTCCGGACGGACCCGAATAGACTGGCCCCCGTCCTTTCAACGATTCCTTCCCTTCTCTCCTTTCCCTGTCAGTCCCCTCGATCCTCAGGAACGTCATGACACGCCTCGGCGAATCCGTCGCCCGCGCCAGCGAGATCCTCGCGCAGGACCTCTCCTCCGACCAGACCGTCCAGCGGCTGCTCACGGAGACGGGCTCGCGGCGCTATCTCGACCTGACGGATCTGTCGGCACAGGAGCAGGCCGAGCTGATCGCCGCCCGTGCCGTCGAGGTGCTGCCGGGCGTGGAGAAGCTGACCCAGCGCATCGAGGAGCGCCGGGCGGCGGGCAAGGGCCTGCACATCAAGCTGGGCATCGACCCGACGGCCGCCGATGTGCACCTCGGGCACACCGTGCCGATGATCGTCCTGAGCCGCTTCCAGCGCATGGGGCACGACGTCACGCTGCTCATCGGTGACTTCACCGCCAAGATCGGTGACCCGACGGGCCGTACGGCGGAGCGTCCGCCGCTGACCGACGACGACATCGCGGCGAACCTGGCGGGCTACCGCGAGCAGGTGCGGCCGTTCTTCGACTTCGAGAAGGTCCGCTTCCGGCAGAACAGCGAGTGGCTGGCGCCGTACACCTTCCCCGAGCTGCTCGGGCTGATGGCCCAGGTGCCGGTCTCGCAGCTGCTGCAGCGCGAGGACTTCCGCACCCGGCTGGCCGCCGGCTCCGGGCTGACCATGTCGGAGCTGCTCTACCCGATCGCGCAGGGCCTCGACTCGGTCGCGCTGGACTGCGACGTCGAGCTGGGCGGCGCCGACCAGCTGCTCAATCTGCAGATGGGCCGCAAGCTCATGGAGCTGCGCGGCCAGACGCCGCAGCTCGTCGTCACGATGCCGCTGATCGAGGGCACGGACGGCACGGGCGCGAAGATGTCCAAGTCCAAGGGCAACTACGTCGGGCTGAGCGCGCCCGCCGACGATGTCTTCGGCAAGATCATGTCGGTGCCGGACCGGCTGATGGAGCCGTACCTGCGGGCGTGGACGGAGTGGACGGACGCCGAGATCGCGGCGGCCACCCGCCGGATCGAGGAGAAGTCGCTGCACCCGATGGACCTCAAGAAGGTCCTCGCGGGTGAGGTCGTGGCGGCGCTGTACGGCGTCGAGGCGGCGATGGCGGCGCGTGCCGGGTTCGTCGCGCAGTTCTCGAAGAAGAGCTTCACCGACGTCGAGACGCTGCCGGTGGTGGAGCTGGCGGAGCACGGCGCGGAGGCCGCGACGACCGTGCTCAGCAAGGTGCTGGAGTTCCAGCCCAGCGCCTCGGCGGCCCGTCGGGTCGCCAAGCAGAACGGGCTGCGGCTGATCGTGGAGTCCGCCGCCGGCCAGGAGGCCGTCGTGCTCGCCGAGGCCGAGGCCATTCGCCCGCTGGGCGAGGTGGTCACGGAGACGCTGGCGAAGCTGGGCGCCTCGGGCGCCGAGGTGACGGTGTACCTCAAGGCTGGGCGGAAGATCGCCGAGCTGCGCTAGCCCTTCCGGCGGATCGTGGGGTGCACCACCGCTGCGCGGTGGTGTCCTCAATCGCCGGACGGGCTGGTTCTGGCTGGCCTCAGCCGATGGCAGCCCGTCCAAAAGACAGACCGTGGGCGGCCGTGCGGCGCACGGCCGCCCTCGGCATTCCCCGCCTGGACCCGCTCGGGGCCCGCCCGCTCAGGCGGCGCGTCGGCCGCCTCCGCCGCGCATCCCGACCCACAACCGGTCGCCGACCGCGACGACGATCACCGCGCCGAGGAGTTGCAGCAGGTGTCGGCCCCAGTCGACGCCCTTGGTCTCGTTGATGCCCAGTCCGGTGGCCGCCCAGTTGCCGAGGACGCTGCCGATCATGCCGAAGATGACCGTCAGCCAGAGCGGGATCTGCTGTTTGCCCGGCAGGATCGCCTTGGCGATCAGGCCCAGGACCAGACCGACGATGATGGCCCACAACCAGCTCATGTCGCCTCCTTCGAAGCGCGATGTGGCGTGCTCCGCCATTCTGGGGCCGCCACCCGTACGGCGCACGTCGGAGCCGCCTGTACGGCGTATGGCGGCGACGGTGGTGGGCGGGGCGCGCGATGGGCGGGTACCCGCTCTCGTCGCGCGGGTGGCCGCGGCGTAACGTTGAAGAGGTCCTGGACACGGGGGCCGTCGGCACAGTGGGCGGATGGTGGAACATGATGCGGAAGCACGGTGGTACGGCGGTATTCCGGATCACCGGGGCTCGGCAGGGTCTCGCGGAGGACGTGCGCGGCCGGCAGCGTCGGTATGTGATCTCGATGCTCATCCGCACCCTCTCCGTGATACTCACCGTGGTGCTGTGGAATATCGAGCGCCATGTGGCCATCGGAACGCTGATCCTGGGCGCGGTGCTGCCCTATGTGGCCGTGGTGATCGCCAACGCGGGCCGGGAGAACGCCCCTTCGCTGCCCGGAACGTTCGTTCCGGCGCCGACCCGCCCGGTGCTGATGTCAGGTCCGACACACCGCACTGCGGAATCCGCTCCGGAAGCAAAACCTTCCGGGCGGGCTGATCAAGGCCGTGACCACGGCTGATACGGCGGGCCCGAAAAACAGTCCGCCGGGTCGTCTGCAAAGCTCAAGAAAAGCTCAGATCAATCATGTGGTTCGGTGCCCTATGACAGGCACCCCGTGACATACTTCGTAAGCGCTCCGCATCCCCCGTCGGAGCGACAGACCGACGCCGGGCGGCTCCCCCCGTGGCTGCCCGGCGTCGCCATGTCCGGCCGGGCTTGATTACAGTCTGGGGGGTGAACTCCCCTGATACTGCCGTGATCTGCTCCGCCAAGGGCTGCCGTGCCGCAGCGGTGTGGGTGCTGGCGTGGAACAACCCCAAGCTGCACACCCCCGAGCGACGCAAGACCTGGCTCGCCTGCGAGGAACACCGCGAACATCTGTCCAACTTTCTGGATCTGCGCGGTTTTCTCAAAGACGTGGTCACGCTGGAGGAGTGGGAGGCTTCCCCTCACCATTAGTCCGACCGATAAATCCGCACCCGCCGATAAGCCCATCTTTGGCCCGGCAATTACCAGCCGATATTCCGCCGCCCCGGGCAGCGATCGGCGGGTGCGGCGGCCCTAGCCCCCGATCGCCGACATCGGGCGCTGCGGCTGGAGGAAGGCGGGGTCGTCCAGGCCCGAGCCGGCCTTTTTGGTCGTGGTCGCCAGTCGCCACAGCCGGGCGATCTCCGCGTCCGGGGCCCCGGAGCGCAGGGCTCCGCGCAGATCCGACTCCTCGCGTGCGAACAGGCACGTACGGATCTGGCCGTCGGCGGTCAGCCGGGTGCGGTCGCAGGCCGCGCAGAACGGGCGGGTGACGGAGGCGATGACACCGACGCGGGCCGGGCCTCCGTCGACGATCCATCGCTCGGCGGGGGCGGCACCGCGCTCGTCCTCGGCCTCGGGGGTGAGGTCGAAGCGGGTGCGCAGGCTGGTCAGGATGGCCTGGGCGGTGATCATCCCGTCGCGCTTCCAGCCGTGCTGGGCGTCGAGCGGCATCTGCTCGATGAAGCGCAGTTCGTAGTCGTGCTCGACGGCCCAGGCCAGCAGGTCGGGCGCCTCGTCGTCGTTGAGGCCGGGCATCAGGACGGCGTTGACCTTGACCGGGGTGAGGCCGGCGGCGTGGGCGGCGGCGAGGCCGTCCAGCACGTCCTGGTGGCGCTTGCGCCGGGTCAGGGTCGCGAAGACCTCGGGGCGCAGCGTGTCGAGGGAGACGTTGACGCGGTCCAGCCCCGCCGCCTTGAGTGCCGCGGCGGTGCGCCCGAGGCCGATGCCGTTGGTCGTCAGGGACAGCCGGGGGCGCGGGGTGAGCGCCGCGCAGCGCTCGACGAGGCCGACGAGGCCGGGGCGGAGCAGGGGCTCGCCGCCGGTGAAGCGGACTTCGGTGACGCCGAGGTCGGTGACGGCGATGCGGACGAGGCGGACGATCTCGTCATCGGTGAGCAGGTCCGGCTTGGCGAGCCACTGCAGCCCCTCTTCGGGCATGCAGTAGGTGCAGCGCAGATTGCACCGGTCGGTCAGGGAGACGCGCAGGTCCGTGGCCACGCGACCGTAGGTGTCGATGAGCACGGCAGGGCCCCTCCCGGGACTGGAACGGTAGTTCGTTCAATTGTTCCGCAGCGTACGCGATGGCCTCGGCCTTCAACAGTTCGTTGACGCGGGCGTACGGACCGGTCCGGGGAGGGGCCGTGGTGATGGGGCGGGTCAGTGCGCTCCGAAGCCGGTCAGGGAGCGGACCTCGAGTTCGGCGTACTTCTTCGCGTCCGGGGTCTCCCGGGAGAGCAGCGATCCCAGCCAGCCGAGCAGGAAGCCGAGCGGGATGGAGACCAGGCCGGGGTTGGCGAGGGGGAAGTAGTCGAAGTCCATGCCGGGGAAAAGCGCCTTCGCATTGCCGGAGAGGACCGGGGAGAAGATCACCAGGGTGACGGAGGAGATCAGTCCGCCGTAGATCGACCAGAGGGCGCCCTGGGTGGTGAAGCGCTTCCAGAAGAGGCTGTAGAGGATCGTCGGGAGGTTGGCGGAGGCCGCGACGGCGAAGGCGAGGGCGACCAGCGCGGCCGCGTTGAGCCGGTGGGCGAAGATGCCGAGCACGATGGAGACCGCACCGATGGCGACGGCCGCGAACTTCGCGGTGAGGATCTCCTCCTTCTCGCTCGTCTTCCCCTTGCGGATGACGTTGGCCCACAGGTCGTGGGCGAAGGACGCCGAGGAGGCGAGGGTGAGCCCCGCGACCACCGCGAGGATCGTCGCGAAGGCGACGGCCGAGATCACGGCGAGCAGGATCGCACCGCCGGTGGAGCCGGCGCCGCCGCCGATCTCCTGCGCGAGCAGCGGCGCCGCGGTGTTGCCGGACTCGTTCGACGCGATGATCTTCTTGGGGCCGACCAGGGCGGCGGCCCCGAAGCCGAGGGCGATGGTCATCAGATAGAAGGCGCCGATGATGCCGATCGCCCAGTTCACCGACTTACGGGCGGCCTTGGCGGTCGGCACGGTGTAGAAGCGGATCAGGATGTGCGGCAGACCGGCCGTGCCGAGGACGAGCGCGATGCCGAGCGAGATGAAGTTGAGCTTGGAGGTGCCGTCCTTGCCGTACTGGAGACCGGGTTCGAGGAAGGCCCTGCCCTTGCCGCTCTCCTTGGCCGCTTCACCGAGAAGAGTGGAGATGTTCCAGTTGAACTTGGTGAGTACGAGGACGGTGATGAGCAAGGTGCCCGCGATGAGCAGGACGGCCTTGACGATCTGCACCCAGGTCGTGCCCTTCATTCCGCCGATGGTCACGTAGAGCACCATCACCACGCCGACCAGGGCGATGATCCAGCGCCTGGAGCCCTCGCCGGTGGCGCCGAGGAGCAACGCGACGAGCGCTCCCGCGCCGACCATCTGGGCGAGCAGATAGAAGATCGAGACGACGATGGTGGAGGTGCCGGCGGCGGTGCGTACGGGCCGCTGCCGCAGGCGGTAGGCGAGCACGTCGGCCATGGTGAAGCGGCCGGAGTTGCGCAGCGGTTCGGCGACGAGCAGCAGGGCGACCAGCCAGGCGACGAGGAAGCCGATGGAGTACAGGAAGCCGTCGTAGCCGAAGAGCGCGATGGCGCCGGCGATGCCGAGGAAGGACGCGGCGGACATGTAGTCGCCGGAAATGGCCAGGCCGTTCTGGAAGCCCGTGAAGGACCGGCCGCCCGCGTAGAAGTCGGTGGCGTCCTTCGTCTGCCGGCCCGCCCAGACGGTGATGGCGAGGGTCGCGGCGACGAAGACGGAGAAGAGCGTGATGATCAGGGTGCGGTGGTCACTGGCGGCCGCGGCGGCGAGCGGCTGGGCCAGGGACAGCCCCATGGCGGGGTCGGCGCTCGCGGCGGAACCGATTCCGCTGCTGACGGCGGTCAGGACGGCACTCACTTCGAGGCCTCCAGACCGGCCTTGAGGGCCTCCGCCTTGGGGTCGATCCTCGCGGCGGCGTGCCGGGAGTACCACCAGGCGATGAGGAAGGTGGTGAGGAACTGGGCCAGTCCGAAGACGAACGCGATGTTGATATTGCCGACCACGATGGTGCCCATGAAATCGCCCGCGAAGTTGGAGAGCAGGACGTACAGCAGGTACCAGGCGACGAAGGCCACCGTGAGCGGGAAGGCGAAGGATCGGTGGGACCGGCGCAGCTCACCGAATTCGGCGCTCGACTGGACCCTGGTGAAGCGGTCGGCGCAATCGGGTTCGTCCGGCTCCTGGGTGATGGTTGGTGCGGTGTCCACGGTCTCTCCTGACGAGGGGGTGCGAGGCGCGAGCCGTCAGCGGTGATCCAGAAGGTGATCCGAGCTTGTGATCCGAATCACGCATCGTAGAGGGGTGCCGTGGTATTGCGACAGAGGGGTGATCGGCGAATTTGACATCAGCCGCCGTTTGAGGCAATACCGCCCGCCCGCCGTGTCGTTGACCCTGATGTGAGCACTGCGCCGACCCCTCCCCCGCCGCCGCCCGGCCGGCGCCCGTTCGGAATCGTCAGGCTGACGGAGCCGATAGCGGCGGTGCGGACCGGCCGGCCGGCCGCCATCCCGACGGCCGGCCGTTGGTACGGGCCACGGGTGCCGCTGCCGCCGCTGAGCATCGACGCACTGCGCGGCCCGGGCATCCCGTCCTGAGGATCCGGGCATCTCCTCCCGAGGATCCGGGCATCCACTCCTGAGGAACGGGCTCCGGTTCCGCCTCCACCATCTGACACCGCGTCATCGGGTTCGGGGCGACGGCGGTATGACGATTTCTCCCGCCCTTTGTTCCAGGAATTCATTGCCGGGGGCCGGAGATCGGCGCTAGCTTCACTCGTCATGTACCCGTCCGTGTGCGGCCTGCACCCGGGTGGTTTTACGGATGATGTGGAGAACCCATGGCTCATCTGCGCTCCAGACGGCGTCACGCCCTGCTGGCCGTCCCCGTCGGACTGGCGCTCACCGCGTCGCTCGGCTTCCTGCCCGGCGCGGCCACGGCCGCCCCGCAGGGCACGTTCGCGGTACAGGCCCCCGTCACCACGGACGGCCCGCAGTTGTCGTACGTGGTCAACACGGACACCGCCCGCGGCACCGTCGCGAAGGTGAAGAAGGCCGTCACCCAGGCAGGTGGCAGCATCGTGGCGGTCTACGACCGGATCGGCGTCATCGTCGCCCACTCCAAGAACCCCGAGTTCGGCAAGACCCTGCGCGCGGTGCCGGGCGTGACGTCCGCGGGCGCCACCCGCACCGCGCCGCTCGCCCCGGCCGCCACCACCGACGTCGGCAAGCCCGAGAAGGTGAAGCTGCCGAAGGCCCTCGCGCAGAGCGCGGCCCGCTCGGCCACCGCCGGCGCGGAGCCGCTGGAGGGCCTCCAGTGGGACCTCGCCGCCATCAAGGCCGACAAGGCCGCGAAGGTCAACCCGGGCAGCAGGAACGTCACGGTCGGCGTCATCGACACCGGCGTGGACGACACCCACCCGGACCTCAAGCCGAACTTCTCCCGGAGCCAGTCGGCCAGCTGTGTCACCGGCAAGGCGGACACCAGCCCCGGCGCCTGGCGGCCGTTCGACCCGGCGGAGGACTACCACGGCACGCACGTGGCCGGTTCGATCGCCGCCGCCCGCAACGGCGTCGGCGTGGCCGGTGTCGCGCCCGGCGTGAAGGTCTCCGGCATCAAGGTCAGCCAGGACAAGACCTCGCTGTTCTACGCGGAGAGCGTGGTCTGCGCGTTCGTCTTCGCCGCCGACCACGGCATAGCCGTGACGAACAACAGCTACTACGTCGACCCGTGGCTCTACAACTGCGACGACGACCCGGACCAGAAGGCGATCCGCGAGTCGGTCGGCCGGGCCGCGAAGTACGCCCAGGACAAGGGCACGATCAACGTCGCGTCGGCGGGCAACTCCGCGCACGACCTGGCGGCCAAGGAGATCAACGACACCTCCAGCCCCAATGACACCAAGCCGCTGCCGCGGAAGATAGACCCCTCGAAGTGCCTCGACGTGCCGGCCCAGCTCCCGGGCGTCGTCACCGTCGCCGCCACCGGCGTGAAGTCGCTGAAGTCGTACTACTCCAACTACGGCCAGGGCCAGATCGATGTGGCGGCCCCCGGCGGCGACCGGTACCAGGTGCCCGGGCTGCCCGCGAAGGACGGCCGCATCCTCTCCACGATGCCGGGCGGCGACTGGGCCTACCTCCAGGGCACCTCGATGGCCGCCCCGCACGTGGCCGGTGTCGCGGCGCTGCTGAAGAGCACGCACCCCAAGTCGAGCCCGCAGGAGCTCCAGTGGCTCCTGAAGGCCCAGGCCGACAACCCGGGTTGCCCCACCGCGTACGACCCCGACGGTGACGGCAAGATCGACGCCACCTGCGTCGGCAACCAGCACGTCAACAGCTTCTACGGCTACGGCATCGTCGACGCCCTGGACGCGGTCCAGGACTGATCCGGACGGTGCGCAAGAGGGGCCGGGCCGCGCCACGCGGCCCGGCCCCTTCCGTCTCCCCGGCCGGGGCGGGCGCCTCGGGCCGCGACAGCCCTTGTGCCAGCAGATACTGGGCGGCGAGATAGGTGAGCATGATCCAGAACTGGGGGGCGGGCGCCTGCGGCCAGTCGGCGATGCCACCCGCGATGAGCGTGTCCGACAGCAGGAACAGCGCACCGCCCGCCCCCGCCTGCGGCCCCGCGCGGGTCGCCCCGCACGCCATCGCGGTCAACAGCAGGCTGTAACAGGCGACGGGCACCCGCAGCCCCGTCTCCAGGTCCGGCCACAGCACCAGCACGACACCGAGCCAGGCAACCCCGTACGCGCCCGCCAGGCCGTACGCACGGGCCCCGCCGGCAGCCCCGTACCGGGCGAACAGCGCCAGATAGCAGACGTGCCCGACCGCGAACGAGCCCATGCCCAGCAGGAAGACGGTGTCGCCGCCGATCTGCAGCAGCGTGTCGCCGCCGCACCCGAACAACAGCGCGGCGACAAGCAACCGGGGACCGCCGAGGGCGACGACTCGGGCGGCGAGCAGCGGCATCAGCACGGGCTTGGTGGCCTGCGCGACGGCCGGGACACCGGCGGCGAGCGCGCACAGGTGGACGACGGCGACGGCGGCGAAGGCGATCAGCAGTGCGCGGTGCGGGTGGAGCCGTCTCACGCGACGCGCTCGGGGGCGGCGGCCCGGGACCCGGGCGCCTGTGCGTCGCCGGGCGCCACCTCCCCGGTGGGCGGCTCCCCGGTGGGCGACAGCCGGGCCGGTTGCCATCCCGGCCCCCGGAACACCCGCCCGGCCCGCTCGCGCCAGCCCCGCGCCGCCCGCAGATCGCGGGCGATGGCGGCGTACTCGTGGGTGGCGACGCGCAAGGGGTTGTAGGTGTCGATGTTCTTCGTCAGGCCATAGACCGGACGTTCCCCTTCCGGTACGAAGGAGCCGAAGAGCCGGTCCCAGACGATCAGGATGCCGCCGAAGTTGCGGTCCAGGTAACCGCCCTGCGAGGCGTGGTGCACCCGGTGGTGGGACGGTGTGTTCAGGACGTATTCGAAGGGCCGGGGCAGTCTGCCGACCCGCTCGGTGTGCACCCAGAACTGATAGACGAGGTTCGCCGACGAGCAGAACGCCACCGCCGCGGGATGCACGCCGAGCGCGATCATCGGCACATAGAACGGCCACACGGTCAGCGAGGTCCACGGCTGGCGCAGCGCGGTGGTGAAGTTGAACTTTTGGCTGGAGTGGTGCACCACGTGGCAGGCCCACAGGATCCGCACGACGTGGTGCCCGCGGTGCGACCAGTAGTAGAAGAAGTCCTGGGCCAGCAGCATCAGCGGCAGCGTCCACCACAGCACGGGGACGCGCAGCGGCGTGAGTTCGTAGATCCCGGCGTAGACCGCGACGATCGGGATCTTCCACAGCGCGTCGAAGGCCAGACTGCCGAGCCCCATGCCGATGCTGGTCGCCGCGTCCTTCGCGGCGTATCCCGCGGCGCCGCTCTCCTCGGCGGGGTGCAGCCGATAGCTCACCAACTCCAGCACGGTGAGCAGGACGAAGGCCGGTATGGACCACAACACGACATCGGGAAGGTGCGGCATGGCCGCACCATAAACGCGCCACGGGCCGTGCCGCTAGGGGTTGTTACCGCTGGGTACCGGTCAGTGTTACCCGGGGTTCCCGCGGCGGGGCACCGGTGGGGCGGAGCGGGCGGGGGCCGGGGGCCGGGCCGGCGTCGGCGGGTCGTCGGCCGCGGTCGGTGTCCATCGTCCGGGTGACGGAGGTGTACGGGACGGGCCCCGGCCGGCCCCGACCCGGCCTCGAACGGAGTGGAACACGTCACATCGGCGGGGTCTTTACGGGTCCGGGGCCGGGCCCGCGCTGTCAGTGCGGGCCCGTATTCTCTGTGACCATGCTCGAAGACCGCGCCGCCGCCGAATCGCCGACCCCGTGGCCGACCGCGTATCCCGACGGATACGCGGTCGTCGACGTGGAGACCACCGGGCTCGCCCGGGACGACCGGATAGTGTCGGCCGCCGTCTATCAGCTGGACGCCAGAGGCCAGGTGGAGGACCAGTGGTACACGCTGGTCAACCCCGAGCGCGATCCGGGGCCGGTGTGGATCCACGGTCTCACCACCGAAGTCCTCTCCGGCGCGCCGCTCTTCCCGGAGATCGCCGGTGAGCTGGCCGCGCGGCTCGACGGCCGGGTCCTCGTCGCGCACAACGCCGCCTTCGACTGGTCGATGCTGGCCCGTGAGTTCGCCCGCGCGCGGGCGACCGCGCCCGTGCGGCAACGGCTGTGCACCATCGCGCTCTCCAAGGAGCTGCGGCTGCCGCTGCCCAACCACAAGCTGGAGTCGCTCGCCGCGCACTACGGCGTCGTGCAGCAGCGCGCGCACCACGCGCTGGACGACGCGCGGGTGCTCGCGGAGGCGTTCCGGCCCAGCCTGCGGCTGGCGGCGCAGGCCGGGCTGCGGCTGCCGCTGCTGGCCTGCCAGCCGCTGACCGAGTGGTCCGACGGGCCCGCGCGTCCGGCCACCGTCGGCTATCAGCCGTCCTACCGGCAGTCGACCTGGCGTGCGAGCCGTAAGCGGCCCGCGTGCCCGTACCCCAACCCGGGCCGTTACGAACCGGGCGAACAGCTCATTCAGGGCATGCGGGTGGCGTTCTCCGGCGACACCTCGATCGACCGCGAGCTGCTGGAGGACCGTGCCATCGATGCCGGGCTGCACATCGCCACGAGCGTCTCCCGCCTCACCAGCCTGCTGGTCACCAACGACCCCGACTCCCCCACGTCCAAGACCACCAAAGCCCGTTCGTTCGGCACCCCGGTGATCGACGAGGCGGCGTTCATGCAGCTGCTGCTGCACGTCACCCCGGCCCCCGGTACGTCCGGCGGCTCCTAGCGGACAACGGCGGGCCCCGATCGCGACGCGGGCCGGACGGCACGGCGGCGGCACCCGATGACCGGGGGGCGAACCACGCCAGGTACCGTCAAATGTGTGTATCGCTTCCTGTTGTCCCGGCAATGGGTGATCCTCACGCTCGTGGGGCTCGCCCTGATCCCGGTGATGATCAAGCTGGGCTTCTGGCAGTACCACCGCCATGAGCACCGGGTCGCCCGGAACGACCAGGTCGCCCAGAGCCTCGCCGCCGACCCCGTCCCCGTCACCCGGCTCGCCGCACCCGGCCGCCCCGTGCCGCACGACGACGTCTGGCGCCGCATCACCGCGAGCGGTACGTACGACAGCAAGGGCGAGGTCGTGGTCCGGCTGCGCACCGACGCCGACGGCAACCAGGGCTATTTCGTCCTCACCCCGCTGGTGCTGGACAACGGCCAGGCCCTCCTCGTCAACCGCGGCTGGATCCCGGCCAACGGCGAGCTGACGAAGCTCCCGCACATCCCCCCGGCGCCGAAGGGCAAGGTCTCTCTCGTCGGCCGGCTGCGCGCCGACGAGACCACCGGCAGCGGCATCAAGGACACCGAGGGCCTGCCGGACCGCCAGGTCATGCTGATCAACAGCGAGCAGCGGGCCAAGGCGCAGCACCGGCCGTTCCTCGGCGGCTACGTCGAACTCGTGGGGCCCGCTTCCGAGGGACAGCCGAAGCCCGTCCCGGCGCCGAACCACAGCGAGATCGGCCCGCACATGGCCTACGCGGTCCAGTGGTGGCTGTTCTCCGGCTTCGTGCCCGTCGGCTGGTTCATTCTCGTCCGCCGTGAGCGACGTGACCGCGCCGCCGAGGCCGCCAAGGCGGCGGACGGGCCGAGCGCCGGGGCCGCCGCCGTCGCCTAGCCGGCTGCCTCCCTCGCGGAGTAGCCCCGGAGTAGGTCCCCCATGATCAGGGAAGACGCTTCGCGTGGCACCACTCATCGAGGACTACGCGCTCATCGGCGATCTGCAGACCGCCGCCCTGGTCGGTCGCGACGGATCCATCGACTGGCTCTGCCTGCCCCGTTTCGACTCGCCCGCCTGTTTCGCCGCGCTCCTGGGCGACGAGGAGAACGGCCACTGGCGGCTGGCCCCCCGGGGCGCCGGACCGTGCACCCGGCGTGCCTATCTCGAGGACTCCCTCATCCTGGAGACCGTCTGGGAGACGGAGACCGGCACCGTCAAGGTCATCGACTTCATGCCCCAGCGCCACCGCGCCCCCGACATCGTCCGCATCGTCGAGGGCGTCAGCGGCTCCGTCGACATGCTGGGCGTGCTGCGGCTGCGCTTCGACTACGGCAACGTCGTCCCCTGGGTCCGCCGGGCCGACGGCCACCGGGTCGCCGTCGCCGGGCCCGACTCGGCGTGGCTGCGCAGCGAACCACCCGTGCGGACCTTCGGCAAGGGCTTCAGCACCCGTTCGGAGTTCACCGTCGAGGCCGGGGACTCGGTCGCCTTCGTGCTGACCTGGCACCCCTCGCACGAGGCCCGCCCCGATCTGATCGACCCGCACGAGTCCCTGCGGCACAGCCTGGAGGACTGGCGCGAGTGGGCCTGCCGGTGCCGCTACCAGGGCCCGTACCAGGACGCGGTGATGCGTTCGCTGATCACCCTCAAGGCCCTCACCTACGGGCCCACCGGCGGCATCGTCGCGGCCCCCACCACCTCCCTGCCCGAGGACATCGGCGGCGTCCGCAACTGGGACTACCGCTACTGCTGGCTGCGCGACTCCACCCTCACCCTCGGCGCGCTGCTCTCGGTCGGCTATCTCGAGGAGGCCGCCGCGTGGCGCAACTGGCTGCTGCGCACGGTCGCCGGGGACCCCGCCGACCTCCAGATCATGTACGGCGTCGCGGGCGAGCGCCGGCTGCCCGAGACGGAGCTCTCCTGGCTGTCGGGCTACGAGCGGTCCGCCCCGGTACGGGTCGGCAACAGCGCGGTCAACCAGCTCCAGCTCGATGTCTACGGCGAGGTCATCGACTCCCTCTACGTCGCCCGCCGGGGCGGGCTCAACGCCAAGCCGCACGCGTGGAGCGTTCTGCGGGTGTTCATGGAGTTCCTCATGAAGCACTGGCGCGAGCCCGACGAGGGGATCTGGGAGGTGCGCGGCCCGCGCCGGCACTTCGTCCACTCCAAGGTGATGGCCTGGGTCGCCGCCGACCGGGCCGTGCGCATCCTGGAGTACGACCCGAAGCTCAAGGGCGACCTCGACGGGTTCCGGCGGATGCGGGACGAGGTCCACCGCGAGGTCTGCGAGAAGGGCTACGACCCCGAGCGCGGCACGTTCACCCAGTCCTACGGCTCCACCGAGCTCGACGCCGCCACCCTCCTCATCCCCCGCGTCGGCTTCCTGCCGCCCGACGACCCCCGGGTCGTCGGCACGGTCGACGCGATCCGCCGGGACCTGACCCATGACGGGCTCGTCCGGCGCTACACCGTCGACGGCAAGGCCGTCGACGGGTTGCCCGGCAATGAGGGGACCTTCCTCGTCTGTTCCTTCTGGCTGGTCGACGCCCTGCATCTGACCGGCCGGCGGAAGGAGGCCCGGCGCCTGTTCGAACGGCTGCTGGATCTGCGCAGCGATCTCGGTCTGCTCTCCGAGGAGTACGACCCCGTGGCCCGGCGGCAGCTCGGCAACTACCCGCAGGCGTTCAGCCACATCGGTCTGGTGACGAGCGCGCTGCTCCTCGACGCGGAGGGGTGCGAGCGGCCCGACGTCCGTAACGACTGAGGCGGCTGAGACGGTCTGCGGCCGGCAGCGGTCGCGTCCGTCTCAGCCGACCCGCTCCGCGCGGTGCCGGACCGCCCGGAGCCGGACCTCCGCCGGGAGCCGGACCAGGCCCGCGGAGGCCCGGGCGTGGGTCAGGGCCTCGGTGTACAGCCGGTGCAGGGCGGAAGCGGGAGTGGCGTGCGGGGCCAGGGTCAGACCGACGCGGGCCTCGGGGGCCGTCCGGCTCCCGCTCAGGGCGACGTGCGCCCGGTCGACCCCGTCCAGCGACTGCGCCTCGGCGGCCAGCACGCTCTCCAGGGCGTGGCCGCGGACGAGCGCGCCCTCTCCGTCACCGCTGTCGACGAGCACCTCCCGCAGCCGGCGCCGCCGCGACTGTACGAGCAGCCACCACAGGGCGAGCAGCACGGCGACCGCGAGGGCGGCGATGACCGCCGGCCACCACCAGCCCGCCGACCGCCACTTCCGGCGGTCGGCGCGGGCGAGCAGCACATCGCGCGGCCCGTCGAAGGGCCATGCGGACGGCAGGGTGATGTGCCAGTGCCGTTGCAGGTCCAGGGCGCCGATCAGTACCGCGGCGCCGAGCGCCAGCAGCAGCACGCCCGCCAGTCCCACGAGCACCCGGTTGACGATCCTCAGCATCGCGCGCTCACCTCTTCACCGGGCGGCTCACCCGGACCGACAGCCGCGGGTGCCGGGCGAGCCCCAACTCCCGTACGCCGTCGGCCAGTACCGTGTCGACGTCCGTCCGTACCTCCTCCAGGTCCCTGAAGTGCGCGAGGGCCCGGGTCCTGATCCGGTGCCGGCCCACGTCGACCCGTACGGACTGCACGCCGGAGACCTCCATGACCCGGTCGCGGAGCACGAGCGCGGCGGCCCGCCGGTCGAGCCCGGCCCGTACGTCGGGGGTGTCGCGCCGCATCGGCAGCACCCCGCGCAGGCCCGGTGTGACGGCGAGGACGAGCAGCCACAGCCCGATCGCCACGGCGGCCACCGCGCCCCCGATCACGAGGACGTCGTCGAGGGGCCGGGTGGCCAGTTCGCGCGCGAGGCGCCGACGCCAGCTCATGGCAGGCCGGCCCGCCCGGACGGCCGCCACGTCGTAGAGGAACACCCCGGCGGCGCCCACCACGACGAGCGCGACGAGGGCGGCGGGCAGTCGGCGCGCCGACCAGAAGCGTCCGGCGCGGCCGCCGTCGTCGGGGGCCCGCTCGGCAGCCGCCTCGGCGCCCTCGGCGGCACTCTTCTCCAGCGTCGGGGGGCCGCCGCCCGGCTCCGGGCCGCTCATCGGACCCGCCCCGCGTCCGCGCCCAGCGTCTGCGGCGAGTGCAGTCGCTCCACCGTGACCGCCACCTCGGGGACCTCCATGCCCACCAGCCCCCGCACCCGCTCGACGACCCGGCGGCGCACCGCGCCGCACTGGGCGCCGATGTCACAGGGGTACCCCAGCTCCACGAAGACCCGCACCCGGGCGGAGTCGTCGCGGACGACCACCGACGCGTGTGGGGGCGCGTGGGCGTCCGCCGCCGCGGCGCTCAGCGCCTCCCGTGCCGCCTGTGAGGCGATCTTCGCGACCACCCGGTCGGCGATGTGGGTCGCACCGCGCTCAGCCGGTTCCACCACGCGTCCTCACCGCACCCCTCGCCGCGCCGAACGCGCCACTACCGTCGCCCCTCGCGGTCCCTCGTCCGGAAGAGATCGCCCGGCTCCAGGTCCCCGTCCAGGAACCGGCCGGCCACGAACCCGAAAGCGCCCAAAGCCGCCACCAGCAGAAACGCGCCGAACCCACCGAAGTACCCGGCGAACCCCAGCGCCATGCCGGCGATCAGGCCGACCACGGCCATGTTCATCGTGTGCTCCCTACTGGAGCCTCGGCTCCGGCTCGTCCTCTTCTTCGTCCGGCAGCTTCACGTCGCTCACGGCGATGTTGACCTCGACGACCTCCAGGCCCGTCATGCGTTCCACCGCCGAGATGACGTTTTCCCGCACGGAGCGGGCCACATCCGCGATGGCGAAGCCGTAATCCACGACGATCTCCAGATCGAGCGCGGTCTGGACCTCGCCGACCTCGGCCTTCACCCCGCGGCTGACGGACTTGGCGCCGCCGGGCACCCGGTCGCGTACGGCACCGAAGGTGCGGGAGATGCCACTGCCCATCGCGTGGACGCCGACCACGTCACGGGCCGCGAGTCCGGCGATCTTCTCCACGACGCCGTCGGCGATGGTCGTCCGGCCGCGCTCGGCCGGTGCGGCCTTGGGTTCCTTGGCCGAGCCGCCGGGGCCACCCGGGCCCTCCGGCCGGTTGCGCTGTGCGGTGTCGGTCATCGTCAATCGCCTCTTTCCCGAGGGGAAGGAAAAACGTTCGCCGGTCCACTTGCCACCCTAAGCGCGGTCGGCCGAACCTGCTCCGGTGAAGAGGCGAACGGAAGGCGTACCCCCGCCATTCGGGTGGCTCACCCGGCCGCCGGCCCGTCCGTACGGCAGGCTGGTCCCGCTGACGACGGACTTCGGGAGTGACGGTGGCCGCGGACCGGTTGACACAGGCGGTACGGCAGCAACTCGGGCTGGGCAGGCTGCTGCCCCTCGGCGGCGTGGCGGACGGCGCCTGGATCACGGAGTACGCGGCGGTGGGCGCGCTGCGACGGGCGGCTTCGGCCGCGCTGCCGGGGGTCCGGCTCGGCACGGTCCGGCTCGCGCTCGCCGATCCGGCCACGGCGGTGCCCGCGGCGGTCCCGGCCCCGCCGAGTGCCCTCCCGGCGGGGCCGCTGCGCCTGACGGCGGACTTCGCGGCCACGGTGGACGAGCCGCTGCCGGCCGTGGCCGGCCGGTTGCGCGCGGCCCTGTGGTCGGCGGGGGCGGAGACGCTGGGGCTGGACCTCGACGCGGTGGATCTACGGGCGACGGCACTGCTCGACGGCCCGGAGGCCGTCGGGAGCGCGGAGGCCGTGACGGCGCCGGAGCGCCCGGCCGATGCGGAATCCGGTAGACAGTCCGGTGCGGAGTCCGGTGCGGAGGACGAGGGCTTCGCCGCCCGGGTGGTGCGGGCCGTGCCGGGCGTGGCCCGGCTCGCACCGGTGCTCGGCGGCCCGGCCCACGCCGTGCGGATCCGGGACCGCACGGACGAGGAGCCGGGCCGTCATACGCAGGTCCAGATCGCGGTGACGGAGGGCCGGCGCGCCCTCGACGTCACCGCGGCGGTCCGCGAGGCCGTCGCCGTGGCGACGGCCGACGGCGCCCCGGGGCCGGTCACGGTCGCCGTCGTGGTGACGGCCGTCGACCCGGCCGGGAGGACAGCGCGCTGACGCCGCGGGGGTCCGGACCACCCGCCGGTATGCCCGCTGGTGCACCCGCGCCCCGGGACCGGTCACCCTCGCGGTGACGGCCATCTGCCCCCTCGGGAGAACGGCGCGCTGACGCGGCGGCGGTCCGTACCACCCGCCGGTGTGCCCGCGCGCCGGGGCCGGTCACCGTCGTGGTGACGGCCGTCGAGCCGTCCCTACTCCCCCACTCCCGCCAGGTCACGCAGCCGACGGGCCTGGGCCGCGCGCTCCGCCGTGCGCTGCTCGTCGTAGCCGCGGCCGGCGGCGTCGCGCAGGAGCGCCTTGGTCTCGACGACCGCGTCGCGCGGGGCGGCGAGGAGGGCCGCGGCCAGGTCCTGGGTGGCCGCGTCGAGTTCGGCGGCCGGGACGACCAGATTGGCGAGGCCCGTGCGCTCGGCCTCGTCGGCGTGCACGAAGCGGCCCGTGGCGCAGATCTCCAGCGCGCGGGCGTAGCCGACCAGCGACAGCAGCGGGTGCGTGCCGGTGAGGTCGGGCACCAGGCCCAGGCTGGTCTCACGCATCGCGAACTGCACGTCGTCCGCGCAGACCCGCAGGTCACAGGCGAGGGCGAGCTGGAAGCCCGCACCGATCGCATGGCCCTGCACGGCCGCGATGGAGACGATGTCATTGCGCCGCCACCAGGTGAAAGCCTCCTGGTAGGTGGCGATCTCGGCGTCCAGCGCCTCGTCCGAGCCGCGCGCCAGATCCATGAACGACGGCTCGCCGTCGAATCCCTCGGGCGTGAAGGCCTGCCGGTCGAGGCCCGCGGAGAAGGACTTGCCCTCACCGCGGAGGACCACGACCCGCACGCTGCCCGGCAGCAGCCGTCCCGCCTCGGCCAGTGCCCGCCACAGCGCGGGCGACTGGGCGTTGCGCTTGGCGGGGTTGGCGAGCGTGACGGTGGCTACCGCGTCATCGACGGTGAGCTGTACGCCGTCTTGGTCGAGCAGAGTCTTGGGGGCAGTCATGGGGGCCTCCGAACCAGCCGCAGTCACAGTTAAGTTGACTGCACAGTAACCACCCGGTCGACTGCTCGACCGACCGGGTGGCACTGCCCACAACGACGGTGCCCCATGGTGCGTGGCGTCAGGCCGAGGCGGCCTTCTTGCCGCGCGTCGCTCCGCCGCGACCTCGCAGGATCACGCCGGATTCGCTGAGCATCCGGTGGACGAAGCCGTAGGAGCGACCGGTCTCTTCGGCCAGCGCCCTGATACTCGCACCGGAGTCGTACTTCTTCTTCAGGTCTGCCGCGAGCTTTTCGCGCGCGGCGCCGGTTACCCGGCTGCCCTTCTTCAGAGTCTCGGCCACCCGTGCCTCCTCATGGGAGATGCGCTCTTGTCTCTCATGATCACCCCTAGGCGGCCTCCTGGCCACCCATTCGGCAAGGTCGATGCCAGGAGGTTTGCGCGATTTCCCGCATTGAAGGGCCTCGGAACAGCCGATTCCGAACATCTGCGCCCGTACGACCGTACGGGTGGTGCGGCGAAGAGGCAGGTCAGAAGGGGCCTCGTCACCACCGGCGCGAACGGCGCCCGACACCCGGGGCAGCGCGTGCGCCGGAGTGCCGGGCGGCATGGTGGTACGAGCCCTACTCACTCAGATGATGGATCACGTGTCGGCCGAATGATCCATACGCAGTGGATCAGGCCAGCGCGACCAGGTCGCGGTAGTCCGGGCCCCACAGGTCCTCGACGCCGTCCGGCAGCAGGATGATCCGCTCGGGCTCGAGGGCCTCGACGGCCCCCTCGTCGTGAGTGACGAGGATGACGGCGCCCTTGTAGGTGCGCAGGGCGCCGAGGATCTCCTCACGGCTGGCGGGGTCGAGGTTGTTGGTGGGCTCGTCCAGGAGCAGCACATTGGCGGACGAGACGACCAGGGTCGCCAGCGCGAGACGGGTCTTCTCGCCACCGGAGAGCACACCGGCCGGCTTGTCGACGTCGTCGCCGGAGAACAGGAACGAACCGAGCGTCTTGCGGACCTCGACGAGGTCCAGGTCGGGCGCGGAGGAACGCATGTTCTCCAGCACCGTGCGCTCGGGGTCGAGCGTCTCGTGCTCCTGGGCGTAGTAGCCCATCTTCAGGCCGTGGCCCTCGATGACCTGCCCGGTGTCGGGCTTCTCGGCGCGGGCGAGCAGGCGCAGCAGCGTGGTCTTGCCGGCGCCGTTGAGACCGAGGATGACGACGCGGGAGCCCTTGTCGATGGCCAGGTCGACGTCGGTGAAGATCTCCAGCGAGCCGTAGGACTTGGAGAGGCCTTCCGCCATCAGCGGGGTCTTGCCGCAGGGCGCGGGCTCCGGGAAGCGCAGCTTGGCGACCTTGTCCGAGACCCGTACCGCCTCCAGGCCGGACAGCAGCCGCTCGGCGCGCCGGGCCATGTTCTGCGCGGCGACGGTCTTGGTGGCCTTGGCACGCATCTTGTCGGCCTGCGAATTGAGGGCCGCGGCCTTCTTCTCGGCGTTCTGGCGCTCGCGCTTGCGGCGCTTCTCGTCGGCCTCGCGCTGCTGCTGGTAGAGCTTCCAGCCCATGTTGTAGATGTCGATCTGCGAGCGGTTCGCGTCCAGGTAGAAGACCTTGTTGACGACGGTCTCGACGAGGTCGACGTCGTGGGAGATGACGATGAAGCCACCGCGGTAGGTCTTGAGGTAGTCGCGCAGCCAGACGATGGAGTCGGCGTCGAGGTGGTTGGTCGGCTCGTCGAGGAGCAGGGTGTCGGCGTCCGAGAAGAGGATCCGGGCCAGCTCGACGCGGCGGCGCTGACCACCGGAGAGGGTGTGCAGCGGCTGGCCGAGCACCCGGTCGGGCAGTCCGAGCGCGGCGGCGATGGTCGCGGCCTCGGCCTCGGCGGCGTACCCGCCCTTGGTCAGGAACTCCGTCTCCAGGCGCTCGTACTTCTTCATGGCCTTCTCGCGGGTGGCGCCCTTGCCGTTCGCCATCCGCTCCTCGTTCTCCCGCATCTTGCGCAGGACCGAGTCCAGCTCACGCGCCGAGAGGATGCGGTCGCGGGCGAGGACGTCGAGGTCACCGGTGCGGGGGTCCTGCGGGAGGTAGCCGACGTCGCCGGAACGGGCGATGGTGCCGGCGGCGGGGACGCCCTCGCCCGCGAGGCACTTGGTGAGGGTGGTCTTGCCCGCGCCGTTGCGGCCGACGAGGCCGATGCGGTCGCCCTTGGCGATGCGGAACGAGGCGTTCTCGATGAGGATGCGTGCGCCGGCGCGCAGCTCGATGCCAGAGGCGGTGATCACGGGGGACTACTCCAGGGCAGATGGGACGGCGGTGGGGACGGGCTGGGTCGCTATGACGCCGTCTAATGCACGAGGAGGAAAGCCATACGACCAGTCTAGCGGTGTCGCGCAAGCCGGATTTCTACAGAGCCCGGGCGGGGCCGCCTGCGGGCGCGCAGCGAAAGGGGCGGATATGGGGTGATTCATCGATACTCGGGGTGGACGGCCCCCCGCGACGACTGGTCACCCGGTCACCACGACACCCGAGGAGTGATCGTCATGGCAGCTGCCCCCACGGGCCCGCCGACCCTCTACCCGACGCTGCTGTACCGGGACGCGAAGGCGGCGATCAAGCAGCTCACCGAGGCGTTCGGCTTCACCGCGGCCGCGGTCTACGAGAGCGAGGACGGCACCGTGCTGCACGCCGAGCTCACCTACGGCAACGGCATGGTGATGCTCGGCTCCAAGGGCCGTAAAGGCGTGTTCGCCGAGGCGATGGCGGAGGGCGGGCCGACCGGCGTCTATGTGCTCGTCGAGGACACCGACGCCCACCACCGCCGGGCCGTCGAGCACGGTGCGGAGATCCTGATGCCGCCCACCGACCAGGACTACGGGTCCCGGGACTATCTGGCCAAGGACGCCGAGGGCAACGTCTGGAGCTTCGGGACGTATGCGCCGTTCGGCGCCGGGGGGTAGGGGGCGTCTGCCGACGGCGGGTCGTCCTGCCGACGGCGGTCGTCTTGCCGCCTGCGGCGGCGGGCGCCCTGCGGGCGCGTCCTCAAGCGCCGGACGGGCTTGTTGTGGCTGAGCTCAGCCGACCGCCCGCCCGGCGACATGCCTACGCCCCGCCCCGGTGGACCTGGAACGCGGCGCGGCGGACCGCCTTGGCGAGGGCCGGGTCCGGGTGGGCTGCGGCGAGAGCGACGAGCACCTGGACGGTGCGGGGGTGGCCGACGGCGCGGATCTCGTCCAGCAGGCCCGGCACGGTGCCCTGCACGGCCGAGTCCAGGTGGCGGACCAGCAGCCGGCTCTCGCCGTGGTCGGCGACGGCGGCGGCGGTGTCCACCCACAGCCAGGTCGCCTCCTCCCGGGTGAGGACCTCGGCGGCCGCCTCCTCCGGGTCGTGCCCCTCGTGCTCGGCGAGCCACAGCAGCGCGTACGGCCGCACGCACGGCTCCAGGGCCGCCGCCCGTACGGCGGGCTCGGCGGGCGCGCCCACCGCGCGCAGCGCCTCGAAGGCGAGCCCGCGGACCAGCGCGTCGTCGCCGCGGGCCGCCTCCAGCAGATCGTGGACGGCGCTGCGCACGGGCCGCGCGGCGAGCCAGGCCCGGTACTCGGCGCGGGCGGGGCCGGGGCTGAGGTCGGCGCAGCCGCGCAGCATGGCCTCGGCGGACAGCTCGATGTTCCCGGCGGGGCTCTGGGCGGCGACGCAGATCCGCTCGAGCTTGACCCAGACCGCCCAGTTGCCGAGGGGGGTCAGGAGGGCTTCGCGGGTGTCGCCGGCGACCGGCGCGTCCTGCCCGTCCCGCATGACCAGTGCCCCGACCGAGGCGAGCCCTTCGAGGGCCCAGTCGAGCAGCCCGGCCAGCGGGTCCGCCACGCCCGGTGCGGGCGGTGTGGGTGGTTTGGGCTGGGGCCACACGGCGGGGTTGCCGTAGGGGACCTCGCAGCGCTCGGCGCGGATCTCGGCGACGCGCTGCTGGAGGATGTCGAGGAGCATCGCGACGGAGACCGGGCCCGCCGAGAGGTGCATGACGGACAGCAGCTGCGGGGCGGCCTCGACGACCTCGGCGGCGATGGTCGGGTCCGTCCCGGCGGGTTCCGGGTGGGCGAGGGACCAGGCGTCGAAGAGGGCGACCCAGCCGCGCAGCACGGCGCTGTCGTCCCGGTCCCAGGCCTGCAGCCGCCAGCCGGGGCGGGCGGTGTCGCCGTGGAGTTCGACGAGCCCGGCGAGACGGGCCCGGTCCCAGTCGGCCCGCACCTGCCGGTCGGTGAGCCTGAGCGCGTCGGCGGCCCGCCCGGCCGTGTCGTCGCAGAGTCCGCCGGCCTCGCCGGGCCGCAGCGAGGTGCCACGGCCGCATTCGGCGGCCACCCAGCGGGCCAGCCGGACGGCGCCGGTCAGGCCGCCTCTGGCCTGCCGGGCGAGTTCCGTCGGCGCGGGGGTGCCCGCGGGCGGTCGGGGCGCCGGTCGGGAGCCGCGATTCGCCACGGCCCGGCGGGCAGCGGCGATCGGCTGTCGGGGGACCAGTCTGAGCCGGGAGTCGCGCGGAGTACGGGACGTCACAGGAGCAGTCTTGCCGTTGACGCTCCGAAAACCCAATCGGGATCAACTATCCGGCCGTTCAGGGCCGGTAACCGGCGGTACGGAATCCTTTCCTCCGGCTACGGGGGCCGTCACGGAGGCCTCTCGACGCCCTCGCGTCCCTCGTTTTCGGCCCGGGACCGGACCCGGGACCGGAATCGGGTCCGGGCCCGTGTCCGCCTCGGATCACGTCTGACCGAGCGAGGTTCACGTCCGCTCACGTCAGATCGGGCCGGTCGTCAGAGCAAGGGGATCAGGAAGCGGCGCAGCGCCTCCTCGTAGCCCGCGGGGTTCGCGTTCCACATCCCGGCGTGCGGGGCGTGCGGGACGGTGTGCGGGTGGATCAGCTCCGGTCGGCGCGCGATGAGCGCCCGGGAGTGCTCCCAGGGCGCCAGGGTGTCGCCGGGGCCGTGCACGAGCAGGGCCGGGACGGTCAGCCGGGCGGGGTCGGTGGCGGTGATCAGCCCGCCCGGGGCCAGCCCCGTGCGGCCCTGGGCGGCCCGTACGGCGAGCGGGAGCAGCGCGGCGGGGACCCGGCGGGTGGCGGCGAAGGAGCGCAGCAGCAGGGGCCAGTCGAGGACGGGCGAGTCCATGACGAGTCCCACGACGCGGTGGCACAGCGCGGAGTCCAGGGCGGCCAGCAGGGCCATGGTGGCGCCGGTGGACCAGCCGTGCAGGACGACGCGGCGCGCGCCGTAGCGGAGGGCGTAGCGGATGGCCGCGTCGAGATCGCGCCATTCCGCAGCACCGAATCGGCTGATTCCGTTCGTCGGGCGGGGGGCGCCGGGGTCGCCCCGGTAGGCGACGTCCAGGACGGGGACCCGCAGGGCGCGCAGGAACGGCATGACGACCATGGGGTGCTCGCGGGTGGCGCCGATGCCGTGCACGGTGATCACCCAGGTGTCGCGGGGGCCGGGCACGAACCAGGCGGGCAGCGGCCCGAGCTCGCCGGGCACCTCGACGTCGGCGTGGTCGAAGCCGAGGGCGTCGCGCGGGTTGCCGGAGTAGACCTGCGGGGTGAGCCACGCGCGCGTGCCCGGCAGCACCATGCCGTGGTCGACGCGCTCCAGGCGGCGTACGACGCAGTCGGCGGGGTGCTCGTCCCCGACGACGGGGCCGACGACGGCGTGCAGGCCGCGCGCGACCAGTCCGTACGTCCCGGGGCGCTCGCTGGCGAGGCTGCGGGTGAGGGTGACCGTGCCGTCACCGGTGGCGTGCACCGTCAGCCGTGGTTCGCCGGGCGGCGGGCGGCCCGGCGCGGGCTTGAGGGCGGCGTCGCTCGCGTACCGTCCGGCCGCCAGGGCGGCCGCTCCGGCACCGAGTACGGTCGTGGCGGCCGTGCGGAGAGGGGCCGCCGCTGTACGCGGGCGCATCCCTTCCAGTGTGTGGGGCCCCGGCGTCCCCGGCCAGTGGGCGGGGGCGACCCGGTCGGGGACGCCGGGGCGCGGGTCAGCGCTGTCCGTAGCCGCGGAGCTTCTCGGCGACCTCGGCCACCTGGGCTCCGGTCAGCAGCGTCGGGGTGTGGCCGGGGACGGTGGCGGCGGTCAGCCAGAGGCGGCACATCCATTCCAGCTGGGCCGTGCGGTCGTACGCCTGGTCGAGGGTGCTGCCGTAGGTGACCGTGCCGTGGTTGCGCAGCAGGGCTCCGGTGCGTCCGTCGAGGGCGGCCAGGAGGTGCCCGGCCAGTTCCTCGGTGCCGTAGAGGGCGTAGGGGGCGACCCGGACCGGTCCGCCGAGGGCCGCCGCCATGTAGTGGACCAGCGGCAGCTCGTCGACGAGGGTGGAGACGGCGGTGGCGTGGACGGCGTGGGTGTGCACGATCGCCCGGGCGTCGGTGGCGCGGTAGACAGCGAGGTGCATGGGCAGTTCGCTGGTGGGGGTCAGCTCGCCGAGGACCCGGCGGCCGTCGAGGTCGACGCCGACGGCGTCGTCGGGGCCGAGCCGGTCGTAGGGGACTCCTGAGGGAGTGACAAGAACAACATCGCCCACCCGGGCGGAGACGTTGCCGGAGGTGCCCACCACCAGCCCCTCCGAGGTGGTGCGACGGGCCGTGGAGACCACGTCCGCCCATGTCCGCGGGATCTCCCCGGGGTCGGCTATCCGGTCTTCGGTCGCTGTCATCGTTATCCGCCTCCGGTTGGCGTCACTGCTCGGTCCGTTCCAGTTCACCTTCCGTTCACCCAGGGTCCCTACGGTCGCCGCGTACCTGACCATCGAGCTGATTGCCTGGGTGAATGGAAAACATCACGCTTCTCATCGGGATCGTGATCGTCACGGCCTTGGTGTTCGACTTCACGAACGGCTTCCACGACACGGCCAACGCCATGGCCACCACCATCTCCACCGGGGCGCTCAAGCCCAAGACCGCGGTGGCCATGTCGGCCGTGCTGAATCTCGTCGGCGCGTTCCTGTCCGTGGAGGTCGCGGCGACGATCTCCAAGGGCATCGTCGACGAATCAGGCATCCGGCCGGAGATCATCTTCGCCGGACTGGTCGGCGCGATCGTCTGGAACCTGCTCACCTGGCTCGCGGGCCTTCCCTCCAGCTCCTCGCACGCGCTGTTCGGCGGCCTGATCGGCGCGACCATCGCCTCGGTGGGCACGGACGCCGTCCACGGTGACGCCGTCGTCATGAAGGTCCTCATCCCCGCCGTCGTCGCCCCGGTCGTGGCCGGCCTGGCGACCGTGCTGGCGACCCGGCTGACCTACCGTCTGGCGCGCGACACCGACCCCGAGGCCAGCGCCAAGGGTTACCGCGCCGGGCAGATCGCCTCGGCCGCCCTGGTCTCCCTGGCCCACGGCACCAACGACGCCCAGAAGACCATGGGCATCATCACCCTCGCCCTGATTTCCGGCGGCGCGCTGGGCGCGGACGCCGACCCGCCGATGTGGGTCATCGCCTCGGCCGGCATCGCCATCGCGCTCGGCACCTACCTCGGCGGCTGGCGCATCATCCGCACCCTGGGCAAGGGCCTCGCCGACATCCAGCCGCCGCAGGGCTTCGCCGCCCAGACCGGCGCCGCCGTCACCATCCTGGCCTCCTCCCACATCGGCTTCGCGCTCTCCACCACCCAGGTCTGCTCCGGCGCCGTCATGGGCGCGGGCATGGGCCGCAAGGGCGGCGTGGTGCGCTGGTCCACCGCGGGCCGCATGATCGCCGCCTGGGGTCTGACCCTCCCGGCCGCCGGCCTCGTCGGCGCCGGTGCCGCTCTCCTTGCCGACCAGGGCGACTGGGGCGTCGCCACGGTCGCCGTGCTCGCCGTCGCCGCCTGTGGCGCGATCTGGCTGGCCTCGCGCCGCAAGCCCGTGACGCACGACAACGTCAACGAGCTCGACGGCCAGGTCGCCGAGCCCGCCGGTGTCGTCACCACCGCCCTCCAGGCCGTCGCCCCGCCGCCGGCCGGGTTCGTCCCGGCTCAGGCCGCCACGGCTCCCCGTGAGCCCGAGCGCACCCCGGCCGCCGCGACCGGCTGACGCCGGACCAGCCAGCCTTAAGGAAGTACGCAATGAACATCGACTGGGCATCCCTCGGCCAGGTCTTCGGCGTCAGCCTCGTCGTCACCGTCGCGATGGTGGGCGTCTTCACCCTCGGCATCGTCGGCACGTCCCGCAAGCCCCAGGGCACGCGGGACGGCGCCGCCGGTGCGGCGGCAACCGCCACCGCGCCGACCGCGGTGGCGCGCACCGGCGCGTACGCCTGCTTCGCGCTGTGCGCGGCGGCCGTCGCGTACGGCATCTACCTCATCGTCGCCTGATCGTCCGCGCACGACAGTCCACCCACGGCCCGGGGCGGCCATGGCCGCAGGTCAAACGTGAGTTGACGGCCGTTCCCGGGCCGTGGTGGACTTCCGGGGCCAAACGGCGACAGCAAGAGGAAGCCGGTGCGAGTCCGGCGCGGTCCCGCCACTGTCACCGGGGAGCGCTCCCCCACCCCGTGGGTCCATAGGGGTCACGGCTCGTCGAAGCGAGCTGGAAGACCGGGGGCAGCGCCGATCCGGGAGCCAGGAGACTCTGGTCGCCGGTCACGTCGAACCAGGGCGCGGACCCTGAGTGAGGACACATCGCGATGCCCGGCTGCCGCCCCACACCCCCTCCCTCCGTCTTCCGTGCACCCCTCCGAGGCATGACGGCGGTCTGATCCGATGCGTGCCGATCACGTCGGTTTCGCGTCCGGTGCCGCGCTCGGCTTTCTCGGCGACCTCCTCGTGGGCGACCCCCGCCGCGGCCACCCCGTGGCCGCCTTCGGGCGCGCCGCGCAGGGCGTCGAGCGACGGCTGTGGCGCGACCACCGCGGCTACGGCGCCCTGCACACCCTGGTGTGCGCGGGCGGCACCGCCGCGGCCGCCGGGCTGCTGACCCGTGCCGTACGGAACTCCCCCCGCGCGCAGGTCGCGCTGACCGCCGCCGCCACCTGGGCCGTGCTCGGCGGCACGTCCCTGGGCCGTGAGGCCCGGGCCATCGGCGGCGCCCTGGCCGCCGGGGACCTGGACGTCGCCCGGGAGCGGCTGCCGCATCTGTGCGGCCGTGACCCGCAGGCGCTGGACGCGCAGCAGATCGCGCGGGCGGTCGTCGAGTCCGTCGCCGAGAACACCTCCGACGCCGTGGTGGGCGCCCTCGTCTGGGGCGCCCTCGGCGGTGTGCCCGGCCTCGTCGGCTTCCGCGCGGTCAACACCCTGGACGCGATGGTCGGCCACAAGTCCGCGCGCTACCGGCGGTTCGGCTGGGCCTCGGCCCGGCTCGACGACGTCGTCGGCTGGCCCGGCGCCCGGCTCACCGCCGCCCTCGCCGTCCTGGCCGGCCCCGACCCGCGCGGCGCCTGGCGGGTGGCCCGGCGTGACGCCGCCCGGCACCCCAGCCCCAACGCCGGTCCCGTCGAGGCCGCCTTCGCCGGTGCGCTCGGCGTGCGGCTGGGCGGCACCCTCGCCTACGCGGGCCGCGTCGAACACCGCCCCGTCCTGGGCGCGGAGCTGCGCCCGGTCCGGGCGGCCGACATCGAGCGCGCGGTACGGCTCTCGCGCCGGGTGTCGCTGCTGGCCCTCGGGGTGGCGATCGCCGGGCGGTACGCCGTCACCGGCGCGCGGGCCGCGACGCGCTCCACGAGCGGTGCGCCGACCGGCCGCGCCCTGGGCAGACTTCCGGCGGCCGTCCCGGCCGTACGGACAGCACTACGGATCACACAACGGGTCATAGCTCCGACGCAGCACAGGAGGAACCGGTGACAGCGGACAGGAGCGGGCCCACGGGCCCGCTGGGCGGGGGCCTGCTGGTGGCCGGGACCACCTCGGACGCGGGCAAGAGCGTGGTCACGGCGGGGATCTGCCGGTGGCTGGTCCGCCAGGGCGTCAAGGTCGCGCCCTTCAAGGCGCAGAACATGTCGCTGAACTCGTTCGTGACGCGCGAGGGCGCCGAGATCGGCCGGGCGCAGGCCATGCAGGCCGCCGCCGCCCGCGTCGAGCCCAGCGCCCTGATGAACCCCGTGCTCCTCAAGCCCGGCAGCGACCGCAGCAGCCAGGTGGTGCTGCTGGGCAAGCCGGTGGGCGAACTCAGCGCGCGCGGGTACTTCGGGGGGCCTGGGGGCCCCGGGGAGTCGTCGGGTGCTTCGCTGTACGGCGGGCGGCGGGAGGCGCTGCTCGGGACGGTGACGGAGTGTCTGGAGGAACTGCGGCGTACGCACGACGCGGTGATCTGTGAGGGCGCCGGCAGCCCCGCCGAGATCAATCTGCGCCGCACGGACATCGTCAACATGGGCATCGCCCGGGCGGCGCGGCTGCCGGTCGTCGTGGTCGGCGACATCGACCGGGGCGGGGTCTTCGCGTCCTTCTTCGGTACGACGGCGTTGCTGTCCCGCGAGGACCAGGCGCACATCGCGGGCTACATGGTCAACAAGTTCCGGGGCGATGTGACGCTCCTGGAGCCGGGCCTGGACATGCTGCGGGACCTCACCGGCCGGCCGACCGTGGGCGTGCTGCCGTTCGCGCACGGCCTCGGCATCGACGAGGAGGACGGTCTGCGGGTCTCGATGCGCGGCGCGGTGCGCGAGTCGGTGGTGGCCCCGCCGCACGGCGCGGACGTGCTGCGCGTCGCGGTGTGCGCGGTGCCGCTGATGTCGAACTTCACGGACGTGGACGCGCTGGCCGCGGAGCCGGGCGTGATCGTGCGCTTCGTGGACCGCCCGGAGGAGCTGGCCGACGCGGATCTGGTGATCGTGCCGGGCACCCGGGGAACGGTGAAGGCGTTGGCCTGGCTGCGTGAGCGCGGGCTCGCGGACGCGCTGAAGCGCCGCGCCGCCGAGGGGCGGCCGGTGCTGGGCATCTGCGGTGGCTACCAACTGCTGGGCGAGCGCATCGAGGACGACGTGGAGTCCCGGGCTGGCACGGTCGAGGGCCTCGGACTGCTGCCGGTGCGGGTGCGGTTCGCCCGGGAGAAGACGCTGGAGCGCCCGGTCGGCGAGGCCCTCGGCGAGCGCGTGGAGGGCTACGAGATCCACCACGGCGTCGCGGAGGTGACCGGCGGGGACGAGGCCTTCCTGGACGGCTGCCGGGTGGGTTCGGTCTGGGGTACGCACTGGCACGGTTCGCTGGAGAGCGACGGCTTCCGCCGGGCGTTCCTGCGACGCGTGGCGGACGCGGCGGGCCGGTCCTTCGTCCCGGCGCCGGACACGAGCTTCGCGGCCCTGCGCGAGGAACAGCTGGACCGGCTCGGCGACCTGATCGAGCACCACGCGGACACGGACGCGCTGCTGCGGCTGATCGAGCGGGGCGTGCCGGCCGGGCTGCCGTTCGTTCCGCCCGGTGCGCCCGCGCACCCCGCCGAGGCCCCCGCGGGCGAGAAGCCGGCCGTCCCCGCACAACCGTCGGACGGCGCGGCGGACACCGCGAGCACCCCGGCGAACACGGCCGCCTCCGACGCGCCCGACCAGAGCCATTCCTTTGAAGCCCTTGAAGGGGGTACCCGCTGATGGCCTCGGCCACCTACCCGTTCACCGCGGTCGTCGGAATGGACGACATGCGGTTGGGTCTGCTGCTCAACGCGATCTCGCCGTCGATCGGCGGTGTGCTCGTCCGGGGCGAGAAGGGGACCGCCAAGAGCACGATGGTGCGCGGCATCGCGGCGCTGATGCCCGCCGTCGACGTCGTCACCGGCTGCCGCTTCTCCTGCGACCCCGCCCTGCCCGACCCCGCCTGCCCCGACGGCCCGCACGCAGACGGCGACCGCGCGGCCGGTGGCGCGCGCGCCGCCAGGATGGTCGAACTGCCCGTCGGCGCCTCCGAGGACCGGCTCGTCGGCGCGCTCGACATCGAACGGGCCCTGTCGGAGGGCGTGAAGGCCTTCGAGCCGGGTCTGCTGGCCGACGCGCACCGCGGCGTGCTGTACGTCGACGAGGTCAATCTCCTCCACGACCACCTGGTCGACCTGCTGTTGGACGCCGCCGCCATGGGCTCCTCCTACGTCGAGCGCGAGGGTGTCTCCGTCCGCCACGCGGCCCGTTTCCTGCTCGTCGGGACGATGAACCCCGAGGAGGGCGAGCTGCGGCCGCAGTTGCTGGACCGCTTCGGGCTGACCGTCGAGGTCGCGGCCTCCCGGGAGACGGACGAGCGGGTCGAGGTCGTGCGCCGCAGGCTCGCCTACGACGAGGACCCGGCGGCCTTCGCCGCCAAGTGGGCCGCCGAGGAGGACGCGCTGCGCGAGCGGATCGCCGCCGCCCGCGCGCTGCTGCCGGACGTGCGGCTGGGTGACGGCGCGCTGCGCCGGATCGCCGCGGTGTGCGCGGGCTTCGAGGTCGACGGCATGCGCGCGGACATCGTGACCGCGCGGACGGCGACGGCGCTCGCCGCCTGGGCGGGACGCACGGACGTGACCGCCGAGGACGTCCGGCAGGCGGCGCTGCTGGCGCTGCCGCACCGGCGCCGGCGCAACCCCTTCGACGCGCCGGGGCTCGACGAGGACCGGCTGGACGAGATCCTCCGGCAGTTCGAGGAGGACGAGCCGGAGCCCGAGCCGGAGGACCCGGACGGCGGCCCCGACGACAGTGGCCCGGACGACGGCCCCGGCGGCGGTGAGAGCCCCGAGGACGGACAGCCGGGCACCCCGGAGGTCCCGGAGCAGCGGGAGGAGCCCACGCGGGGCGACGACGGCCCCGTGGACTCCCCCGCCGCCCCCGAGGACGCTCCGGGCACCCAGCCGGACCCGGCGGCCGGTCAGAACGATCGGACCGGTCAGGCCGAGGACGGCGATACGGCCGTCGTGGGGGCCGCCGAGCCGTTCCGGACGCGCAAGCTCGACGTGCCCGGGCTCGGCGAGGGCGCCGACGGGCGCCGCTCCCGCGCGCGCACCGCGCACGGCCGGACCACGGGGGCGCGCCGTCCCCGGGGCGCCCTGTCCAAGCTGCACCTGGCGGCGACCGTGCAGGCGGCGGCCCCGCATCAGCGGGCGCGCGGCCGTTCGGGGCCGGGCCTGGTGGTGCGCCGGGACGATCTGCGGGAGGCGGTGCGCGAGGGGCGCGAGGGCAATCTCGTGCTGTTCGTCGTGGACGCCTCCGGTTCGATGGCGGCCCGTAAGCGGATGGGCGCGGTCAAGGGCGCGGTGCTGTCGCTGCTGCTCGACGCGTACCAGCGCCGCGACAAGATCGGCATGATCACCTTCCGGGGGTCGGGTGCGGCGGTGGCGCTGCCGCCGACGTCGTCGGTGGAGGCGGGCGCGGCGCGGCTGGAGAAGCTGCCGACCGGGGGCCGCACCCCGCTGGCGGCCGGGCTGCTCCAGGCACACGAGGTGCTGCGGGTGGAGCGCCTGCGGGACCCGTCACGGCGGCCACTGCTGGTCGTGGTGACCGACGGGCGGGCCACGGGCGGCCCCGAGCCGCTGGTCCGGGCGGCGCGGGCGGCACGGATGCTGGCGGGCGAGGGCACGGCGTCGGTGGTCGTCGACTGCGAGTCGGGGCCGGTGCGGCTCGGGCTGGCGGGCGAGCTGGGCCGCGAGCTGCGCGGACCGGTCGTGACCCTCGACGAGCTGCGCGCGGACAGCGTCTCCGCGCTGGTCAGGACCGTAACGAACACGAACTCCAGGAGGGCCGCGTAATGCCACAGGGACAGCCGACCGTCGTACCCGACGACGGGCTCACCACGCGTCAGCGCCGCAACCGGCCGTTGGTCTTCGTCCACACCGGCATCGGCAAGGGCAAGTCGACGGCCGCGTTCGGGCTGGCGCTGCGGGCGTGGAACCAGGGCTGGCCCATCGGGGTGTTCCAGTTCGTGAAGTCGGCGAAGTGGAAGGTCGGCGAGGAGAACGCGCTGCGGGTGCTCGGTGCCTCGGGCGAGGGCGGGAGCGTCGACTGGCACAAGATGGGCGAGGGCTGGTCGTGGATCCAGCGCGACGCCAAGGAGGGCGAGCTCAGCAACGAGGAGAAGGCCCGCGAGGGCTGGGAGCAGGTCAAGCGGGACCTGGCCGCGGAGAAGTACAAGCTCTACGTGCTGGACGAGTTCGCGTACCCGATGCACTGGGGGTGGATCGACACGGACGAGGTGATCTCGGTGCTGCGCGACCGCCCCGGCACACAGCACGTGGTGATCACCGGCCGCAACGCCCCGCAGGCGCTGGTGGAGTTCGCTGATCTGGTGACCGACATGTCGAAGGTCAAGCACCCGATGGACGCCGGTCAGAAGGGCCAGCGGGGCATCGAGTGGTGAGTACGCGCATCCCCCGTCTGGTCATCGCCGCCCCGGCCTCCGGCAGCGGGAAGACCACCGTCGCCACCGGGCTGATGCGGGCCTTCGCGGACGCCGGACTGGCGGTGTCCCCGCACAAGGTCGGCCCGGACTACATCGACCCCGGCTATCACACGCTCGCGACGGGCCGCCCGGGCCGCAATCTGGACGCCTACATGTGCGGTCCCCAGCGGGTGGAGCCGCTGCTCCTGCACGGGGCGGCGGGCTGCGATCTCGCGGTGGTCGAGGGGGTGATGGGCCTGTACGACGGTGCCAGCGGCCAGGGCGAGCTGGCGTCGACGGCCCATGTGGCGAAGCTGCTGCGGGCGCCGGTGGTGCTGGTCGTCGACGCGTCGTCGCAGTCGCGTTCGGTGGCGGCGCTGGTGCACGGCTTCGCGTCCTGGGACCCGGAGGTGCGGGTCGCGGGCGTGATCCTCAACAAGGTCGGCTCGGACCGCCACGAGCGGTTGTTGCGGGACGCGCTGGAGGAGTCCGGCGTCCCGGTGCTGGGTGCGCTGCGGCGTGCCCCGGCCGTGCACACGCCGAGCCGCCACCTGGGCCTGGTGCCGGTCGCCGAGCGCAGCACGGAGGCCCTCGACGCGGTGGCCGCCCAGGCGGACCGGGTCCGCGAGGGCTGCGACCTGGAAGCCCTGCTGGCGCTGGCGCGCAGCGCGCCCGCGCTGACGGACGAGGCCTGGGACCCGACGGCGTCGTGCCCGCCCGCCGACGGGCAGCCGAGCGGCCCGCGTCCCGTCGTCGCCGTGGCGGGCGGGGCCGCGTTCACCTTCTCGTACGCGGAACACGCGGAGCTGCTCACCGCCGCGGGCGCGGACGTCGTGACGTTCGACCCGCTCCGGGACGAGAAGCTGCCCCCCGGCACCGCCGGCCTCGTCATCGGCGGTGGCTTCCCCGAGATGTACGCCCCGGAGCTGTCGGCGAACGAGCCGCTGCGCAAGGCCGTGGCCGACCTGGCGGCGAGCGGGGCGCCGGTGGCCGCCGAGTGCGCGGGACTGCTGTATCTCTCCCGTTCCCTCGACGGGAAACCGATGTGCGGGGTGCTGGCGGCCGAGGCGCGGATGTCGGAGCGCCTGACCCTCGGCTATCGCGAGGCCGTGGCGATCGCGGACAATCCGCTGGCCGCGGCGGGGACGCGGGTGCGCGGTCACGAGTTCCACCGCACGGTGATCGAGCCGGGCGCGGGCGGGACGCCCGCCTGGGGGTTCACCGCGCCGGAGCGCCGCGTCGAGGGCTTCGCGGTGGGCGGGGTCCACGCGTCGTATCTGCATGTGCACTGGGCGGGCGCGCCCGGTACGGCGGAGCGGTTCGTGGCGGGGCTGCCGCGCCCGTGACGCCGGCTCGGGAGGGCCGCGCCGGGCGCGTGTTCGTGGGGGTCGGGGCGCGCCGGGGCGCGGGCGCCGAGGAGGTGGTCTCGCTGATCACGCGAACGCTGGCCGAGGCGGGGCGGGGCCCGGGCTGTGCTGTCGAGGTCGTCGCGCTGGCGACGGCGGACGCGAAGGCCGGCGAGGCGGGGCTGGTCGCGGCGGCGGAGCGGCTGGGGGTGCCGCTGCTGACGTACGGGGCGGGGGAGTTGGCCGCCGTACCAGTGCCGCGGCCGTCGGCGGCCGTGCTCGCCGCCGTGGGGACGCCGGGGGTGGCCGAGGCCGCCGCACTGCTGGCCGCCGGGCCGGGCGGGGTGCTGCTCGTGGGCAAACGGAAGTCGGCACGGGTCACGTGCGCGGTCGCGGGCCCGGGGCCCCTCCTGTCGGCCTCGTCGCCCTCGCCGTCGTCCCCGCTTTTGGACGGACCCGGTTGACGGGCCTTCGGCCGCCGTCAGTAACGTTGGACGGTCCTGCCCGTACCAGCCAGTACCGGCCGGAGCCCCTCGCGTCTCCCCCGTACCGATCCGCACCAGGCGAAAAGGTGGCCCAAGGCCATGCACACATCCACGGAACCCGATCTGCGTCATCACGGTGACGCCGAAGTGCGGGGCGGCGGGGCGGAACTGACGGACCTGGCGGTCAACGTCCGTGCCGGCACTCCCCCGGTGTGGCTGCGGGAGCGCCTGGTCGCGTCGCTCGACGGGCTCGCGGCGTACCCGGACGGGCGGGCCGCGCGGCGCGCGGTGGCCGCCCGGCACGGGCTGCCGGAGGAGCGGGTGCTGCTGACGGCGGGTGCGGCGGAGGCGTTCGTGCTGCTCGCCCGGGCGCTCGAGGTGCGCCGACCCGTGGTCGTGCACCCGCAGTTCACCGAGCCGGAGGCCGCGCTGCGCGACGCCGGGCACACGGTGGAACGGGTGCTGCTGGGCCCGGAGAACGGATTCCGGCTGGATCCCCGGGCGGTGCCGGGGGACGCGGATCTGGTGGTGGTCGGCAATCCCACCAACCCCACGTCCGTGCTGCACCCGGCGCAGTCCCTGGCCCAGCTCGCCCGCCCGGGGCGGACGCTGGTGGTGGACGAGGCGTTCATGGACGCGGTGCCGGGCGAGGAGGAGTCCCTGGCGTCCCGTACGGACCTGCCGGGGCTGATCGTGCTGCGCAGCCTCACCAAGACCTGGGGCCTGGCGGGGCTGCGCATCGGCTATGTGCTGGCCTCGCCCGGCACCATAGCCAGGCTGGAGCGGGCGCAGCCGCTGTGGCCGGTGTCCACGCCGGCGCTGGCGGCCGCGGAGGTGTGCAGCGCCGCTCCGGCACTCGCCGAGGCCACCGGCGCGGCGCACCGGATCGCCACCGACCGGGCCTATCTGGAAGGACGGCTGGCGAAGTTCACGGAGGTGTCCGTGTGCGGCCCGGCGGCCGGGCCGTTTCTGCTGCTCCGGCTGCCGGACGCGGCGGCGGTCCGGTCCCGGCTGCGGGGGCTGGGGTTCGCGGTCAGACGCGGCGACACCTTCCCCGGGCTGGGCCCGGACTATCTGCGCCTGGCGGTCCGGGACCGGGCGACCACGGACCGCTTCACGGAGGCCCTGGCGACAGCGCTGGCCGACCGCTAGCGCCTGCCCGGCGGATCTTCGCGGGCTCCCGACGCCCGGCACGCGCCGCGACTTCGCGGACACACCCCAGCCGGGCGGGGACCGTCTTCCCTGATCGGCTCCGCGCGTGCCGCAGGCATGATGGTGCATCGATACGCCGATCACGAGGTCAGGAGCTCCGATGCCGAGGCGGGTTCATCAGCCACTGGAGGACCAGGAGGTCGACTTCGTCCTCAGGGCGATCGACGGCCCGGTCCTCGCCTACTTCTCCGGGACGTGGCCGAAGGCGATCGAGGCATGCCGGGCCATGGACCTCGTCGTGGGGCGGATCGCCGAGGATTACGCGGACGCCCTGACCGCCGTCAAGATCGACATCACCCGCTGTCCGGAGGCGACCAAGCGGTACGGCGTCACCGGGGCCCCGACCGTCGTCCTCCTCAAGGAGGGTGAGGTGGCGGCACGCGGCGCGGGGCCGATGACCCACGCCGAGGTCCGGGACTTGTTGACCGCACACCTCTGACCGGCCGCATCCCCTCCCCCGGCCTGGGGAGGGGATGCGGACCCGGACCCGGGCTCAGCCCTCCCTGCGGGCCGCGCGGCGGCGGGTGGCGATCAGCGTGCCGCCGCCCGCGACGACGAGAAGCCCGGCCGCGCCCGCGACGTACGGCGTGGCGGAGCTGCCGCCGGTCTCGGCGAGGTTGTGCCCGACGGGCTTGGCCTCGGCCCCCGTCTGTGTCTTCGTGTCCGTGCCGCCGTGGTCCGGGGTGGCGGCGGGCCCGCTCGGCGTCGACCGCTCCACGGGGCCCTTGGGCGTACGGCAGCCGGCCCGGGCGAGGGTCACCTGTCCTTCGACCTCGGCGACGTTCAGCTTCAGCGGGTTGATGGAGACCTTCAGGCCGAGTGCCGTCGCGGCGGCCGTACGGGAGGTGGTCACCGTCCTGGACAGATCGAGCCGGACCTCGCCGACGCCGGGCACCGTGACCTTCGTCGTACCGGCCGTGCTCACCGTGACCTTCTTGCCGAGGACCGTGACGGCACCGAGCAGATTCGACGTGGCGACCGGCTTCTTCCCCGTCTCGCACACGGCCTTCGAGGTGACCTGCTGGACCTCGACGAGGGAGAGCAGCGGCAGCCCCGGCACGTGCACCCGGGCACGGACGAGATTGGCGTAGCCCTGGGCCGCGCGCCCGTCGGCGGTGGCGCGGGCGGTGGCGGCCTCGGCGCGCAGGAGGTTGACGGGTCTGCCCTGCTCGACACCGGCCAGGGTGACGCCGAGCGCGGTCTTCGAGGCGTTGCCGGGTGCGCGGACCTCGTTGAGCGAGGCGGTGAGCGGCACATGGACGGTCTTGTCGAGCAGGCCGACGTCGAGCGCGGTGCGCAGCACGGCCGCGTCGGCCGTGCCGTCGCCGGTGATGGTGCGGGTGAGGGCGGTGTGGTCGCCGACGGCACCGGTGGCGTACGCGGGTGCCGCGGCCAGGGCGGTGACGGTGATGGTCGCGGCTACGGCGGTGAGCCTGCGTGCGGGCATGCCGAAGGTGGAGCTGGTGGTGCTGGACACGTGTGTGGAACCCCCACGGGAGAATGGAGCCGCCGGCGCGCCAATGGGGGACATCGCGCGCCGACGGCCTCGACTCCGTCATGTTTGTCGCACCGGAGGGTGAACGGACAGTCACCAGACGCCAGTTCAACCGAACGAGTGCGTTTCGCTTTCGCGTTCGGTTCCGGGCGACCTGCGGGCTGCCTTGCCGCCTGCGGGCCGTCTGTGCCGCCTACGGCGGCGGGCGCCCTGCGGGCGCGTCCTCAAGCGCCGGACGGGCTTGATTCGGCTGAGCTCAGCCGCCAAGCCCGTCCGGCGCTTGAGGACACCGCCGCGCAACGGACGTGCACAGGCCTACCGGACCACACGCCCCCGCAAAATCACCCGGCTCGGCGCCCCCAGCACCCGGACGTCCGCGCGCGGATCCGCGCCGTAGATCACGAGGTCCGCCGACGCGCCTTCCGTCAGCCCCGGCCTGCCCAGCCACTCCCGGGCGCCCCAGGACGCCGCCGAGAGCGCGGCGGACGCCGGGATGCCCGCCTTGACCAGCTCGCCGACCTCCTGCCCCACCAGACCGTGGGCGAGCGAACCACCCGCGTCCGTACCGACGTAGACCGGGATGCCCGCGTCGTAGGCCGCGCGCACGGTCTCGTAGCGGCGCGCGTGCAGCCGGCGCATGTGGTCGGCCCAGCGGGGGAACTTGCGCTCGCCGCCCTCGGCGAGGCGCGGGAAGGTCGCGATGTTGACCAGGGTCGGCACGATCGCGACGCCGCGCTCGGCGAAGAGCGGGATCGTCTCCTCCGTCAGCCCGGTCGCATGCTCGATGCAGTCGATGCCCGCCTCCACCAGCGGGGCGAGCGACTCCTCGGCGAAGCAGTGCGCGGTGACCCGCGCGCCCAGCCGGTGCGCCTCGGCGATGGCGGCCTCGACCTCGCCGCGCGGCCAGCACGACGACAGATCACCCGTCTCGCGATCGATCCAGTCGCCGACGAGCTTGACCCAGCCGTCGCCGCGCCGCGCCTCACGCGCCACGTAGGCGACGAGGTCGGCGGGCTCGATCTCATGGGCGTAGTTGCGGATGTAGCGGCGCGTACGCGCGATGTGGCGGCCCGCGCGGATGATGCGCGGCAGGTCCTCGCGGTCGTCGATCCAGCGCGTGTCGGACGGGGAGCCCGCGTCGCGCAGCAGCAGCGCGCCCGCGTCCCGGTCGGTCAACGCCTGTTTCTCGCTGGTCGATTCGTCGACCGGGCCGTGGGCGTCGAGCCCCACGTGGCAGTGCGCGTCCACGAGGCCGGGCAGCGCCCATCCCTCCACCGTGGTGACGTCGCGCGCCCCCGTCGGCCGGTCGAAGGTGATCCTCCCGCCGACCACCCACAGCTCGTCGCGCACCCCGCTGTCCGGGTCCGCTCCGACCAGCACCCGCCCCTTGATGTGCAGCACATCGCCGTCGCTCATGGAGGGCACTGTACGAGCCGGGGGCCGGGCGGTACGAGCCCGGCCCCGCCCCGGCGCGAAGGGGCGCCGCGGGCCGGCCGGCGCCGCAGCGCCGACGCCCCGCCGTACTTCGTCACCGGCGGCTGCCATCATGCTTTCCGAATTCTCGGGCACTTTTCCCGAATTCCCTTTGCGACAGCTTCCCGCCATTCTCATGCCCGCTTTCACCGACCCTAAACGCAGGGATTTTATTGCTTCCCGGATGTGAATGGGAACGCACCCCGACATGGCCCGAGCCGGTGTGACAGACCCCACAATCTGCCCGCCTTGTCCGGATACTACCGGTCAAATCACCCCACGGTTGGAGGGCCTCACGCGCGCCTGCGCCTCGCGCGATAACACGAGGCCCCCCTTTCAAGTAACCCCCTCCCCCGATGCATTTTTCGATTTACCTGGGTAAATTCGATCCCCATGACCGCCGCACATGCAGCCGCACAAACAGACCTCGTACGTGGCCCCGGCGAATTCCGGGAAATGCCGGAGGGCCTGGTTCTCGACGCGCCACGCGTCGAGGACGGAGCAGCGATCTGGCGCATCGCCCGCGACTCCGAGGCCCTGGACCTCAACTCCTCGTACAGCTATCTGCTGTGGTGCCGCGACTTCGCCGCCACGTCCGTCGTGGCGCGTGACGGGGACGGCGAGCCGGTCGGCTTCGTCACCGGCTATCTGCGCCCCGACCGCCCGCACACCCTCGTGGTCTGGCAGGTGGCGGTGGACCGGCCGCACCGGGGCCGGGGACTGGCCGCCGCGCTGCTGGACGGGCTCGTCGCACGCGTCGCCGCACAGCGGGACGTGCGCGCCGTCGAGACCACGATCACGCCCGGCAACACCGCCTCGAACCGGCTGTTCGGCTCGTTCGCCGAGCGCCACCGCGCGGGCGTGGAGCGCGAGATCCTCTTCGACGACCGTCTCTTCCCGGGCAGCGGGCACGAGCCCGAGGTGCTGCACCGCATCGGCCCGCTCGCGGCCTGACCGCCCCGCCCGCACATCCCCTCACACCGCTTGGAGTACGCCGTGACCATCACCCCGCCCGCACTCAGTGTCTTCGAGACCCTGGAGTCGGAGGTCCGCAGCTATTGCCGCAGTTGGCCCGCGGTCTTCGACCGCGCCCAGGGCAGCTACCTCTTCGACGAGGACGGCCACCGGTACCTGGACTTCTTCGCCGGCGCCGGGGCGCTGAACTACGGCCACAACAACCCCGTCCTGAAACGGGCGTTGATCGACTACCTGGAACGGGACGGCATCACGCACGGCCTCGACATGGGCACGACGGCGAAACGTGCCTTCCTGGAGTCCTTCCAGGACAACGTCCTGCGCCCGCGTGACCTGCCGTACAAGGTGATGTTCCCCGGCCCGACGGGCACCAACGCCGTGGAGGCGGCGCTGAAGCTGGCGCGGAAGGTCAAGGGGCGCGAGGCGATCGTGTCCTTCACCAACGCCTTCCACGGCATGTCCCTCGGTTCGCTGGCGGTGACCGGCAACGCCTTCAAGCGGGCGGGGGCGGGCATACCGCTGGTGCACGGCACGCCGATGCCGTTCGACAACTACCTCGACGGCCAGGTCCCGGACTTCCTGTGGTTCGAGCGCCTGCTGGAGGACCAGGGATCGGGCCTGAACACCCCCGCCGCCGTGATCGTCGAGACGGTGCAGGGCGAGGGCGGCATCAATGTGGCCCGCCCGGAGTGGCTGCGCGCCCTGGCCGACCTGTGCAAGCGGCGCGACATGCTGCTGATCGTCGACGACATCCAGATGGGCTGCGGCCGCACCGGCGCCTTCTTCTCCTTCGAGGAGGCGGGCATCACCCCGGACATCGTGACCCTGTCGAAGTCCATCGGCGGCTACGGGCTGCCGATGTCGCTCACCCTGTTCCGCCCGGAGCTGGACGTGTGGGAGCCGGGCGAGCACAACGGCACCTTCCGCGGCAACAACCCCGCCTTCGTCACCGCCGCCGCGGCCCTGGACACCTACTGGGCCGACGGGCAGCTGGAGAAGCAGACCCTCGTCCGGGGCGAGCAGATCGAGCAGGCGCTGATCGCCATCCGCGCCGAACACCCCGGCCTGGAGACCAACCACCGCGGCCGCGGTCTGGTCTGGGGCCTGGAGTTCGGCGACCCGGACCGCGCGTCGGCCGTCGCGGCCCGCGCCTTCGAACTCGGGCTGCTCATCGAGACGTCCGGCCCCCGCAACGAGGTCGTCAAGCTCCTCCCCGCCCTGACCATCTCGCCCGACGAGCTGGACGAGGGGCTGCGGATCCTCGCCCGGGCGGTCCGCGAAACGGCCTGACCCCCTTCACCCCCCTGTCTGACGTATCCGAGAGAAAGGCACCACCACCGTGATCGTCCGATCCTTCAAGGACATCGAGGGCACCGACCGGCACGTCAAGGCCGCGTCCGGCACCTGGGAGAGCAAGCGCATCGTCCTCGCCAAGGAGCGGGTGGGCTTCTCCCTGCACGAGACCACGCTCTACGCGGGCACCGTGACGTCGATGTGGTACGCCAACCACATCGAGGCGGTGCTCTGTGTGGAGGGCGAGGCCGAACTCACCAATGACGAGACGGGTGAGAAGCACTGGATCACGCCGGGCACGATGTACCTGCTCGACGGCCACGAGCGGCACACCATGCGCCCGAAGACCGACTTCCGCTGCGTCTGCGTCTTCAACCCGCCGGTCACCGGGCGGGAGGACCACGACGAGAACGGCGTCTACCCGCTGCTGACGGAGGAGGGCTGACCATGACCACGGTCACCGACCTGTACCCCACCCGCGGCACCCACGAGGTGTCGACCCCGCGCCTCGACCCGGTGGTGTGGTCCGCGCCCGGCACCCCCGGCCCGTTCGAGCCCGCCGAGCTGCGCGACTACGACCGCGACGGCTTCCTGACCGTGGACCGGCTCGTCGACGCGGACGAGGTGACGGCCTTGCGCACCGAGCTCGACCGGCTGATCGCCGATCCGGCGGTACGGGCCGACGAGCGGGCCGTCATCGAACCGAAGTCGCAGGAGATCCGTTCGGTCTTCGAGGTCCACCGGATCAGCGAGGTCTTCGCCGATCTGGTGCGCGACCCCCGGGTGGTGGGCAGAGCCCGTCAGATCCTCGGCTCGGACGTCTACGTCCACCAGTCGCGGATCAACGTCAAACCCGGCTTCGGTGCCTCCGGCTTCTACTGGCACTCGGACTTCGAGACCTGGCACGCCGAGGACGGGCTGCCGGGCATGCGGACCGTGTCGGTGTCGATCGCGCTCACCGAGAACCACGACACCAACGGCGGGCTGATGATCATGCCCGGTTCGCACCGGACGTTCCTCGGCTGCGCGGGCGAGACGCCCGAGGACAACTACAAGCGGTCGCTGCGGATGCAGGAAGCGGGCACGCCGTCCGACGAGGCCCTGACGGACCTCGCCGCGCAGCACGGCATCAAGCTCTTCACGGGCCCGGCCGGCTCGGCGACGTGGTTCGACTGCAACTGCATGCACGGGTCCGGCGACAACATCACGCCCTTCCCGCGCAGCAACGTCTTCATCGTCTTCAACAGCGTGGAGAACGTGGCGGGCCCGCCCTTCGCGGCGCCGGCGCCCCGGCCCTCTTTCATCGGGGCGCGGGACTTCACCCCGGTGCGCTGAGCGGACGTCATCGCATCGACGGGTATCTACGGGTATCGACGGGTACGGCCCGTACGCGGCGGGCGTACGGGCCGTACCCGTCGCGCTCAGCAGCGGGCGAGCGCCTCCAGCAGCCGGTCGACGTCCGCTGAGGTGTTGTAGAGGTGGAACGCCGCGCGGAGGTTCCCGGCCCGGTCGCTGACCGGCATGCCCTCGTCGGTGAGCCGTTCGGCGGCGTGCCCCAGCCCGGGGACGGCGACGATCGCGGAGCCCTCGGCGGGCACGGCCCGGCGGCCGAGCGCGTCGAGCCCGGCGCGGAAGCGGTCGGCGAGGGCGCGGTTGTGGCCGTGGATCCGCTCGACGCCGAGCTCCTCGATGAGCGCGAGGCTGTCACCGGCGGCGACATAGGAGAAGAGGCTGGGACTCTCGTCGAACCGCCGCGCGGACTCCGCCAGCCGCTCCACCGGCCCGTAACAGCTGTTCCAGGGCTCCTCCCCCGCGACCCACCCGGCGAAGACGGGCGTGAGCCCGCCGAGGTCCTCGGGGACGGCGAGGAAGGCGACGCCGCGCGGGCACAGCAGCCACTTGAAGCCGACCCCGACGGTGAAGTCGTGCGCGCTCGCGTCGTACGGCAGCCATCCGAGTGCCTGGCTGACGTCGATGAGCGTACGGGCGCCGTGCGCCCGGGCGGCCGCGCCGATCCCGTCGAGGTCGGCGATCCGCCCGTCCGCCGACTGGACCGCGCTGACGGCGACGAGAGCCGTATCGGGCCGGACCTCGGTGGCCAGCTTCTCCAACGGCGCGATGCGCAGGTGGAGGTCGCGGCGGACGTGGAAGGGGTTGACGAGCGAAGCGAAGTCGCCTTCGGCGACGAGCACTTCGGCTCCGGTCGGCAGGGACTGGGCGATCAATCCGCAAAAGACGGCAGCCGACCCGCCGGCCGCGACCTGCCGGGCGGGCACGCCGACGAGCCGGGCGAAGGACCCCCGGGCGTCCTCCACCGCCGCGAACCCCTCCCCCACGACGGGCCGCCCGATGGCGGCGGCCTCGACGGCCGAGGTCATGGCGGTGACGGCGCGGGCGGGGACGAGACCGGTGGACGCGGTGTTGAGATAGGTCGTCTCGGGTGAGAAATGGGCACGTGCCAAGCTCTCCATCCACCCACTATGCGGGGTGCCGTTCTGCCCGTCCATGGGCAGTACGCGGGGTTTGGCCACCGGTGCGCTCGCCGGGAACGGGGGCGGTGCCCCTGGCCGGGGTACTTGTGCGGTGCGCGGGGGATCACCATCTGTCTGACCACGACAGGCGACGGCAGGTGGAAACAGTCATGACCTCAGCAGCACCACAGGACCCCACGCCGGGCGGCGGCTCGCCCCGGCCAGATCACACGGCGAGGAGCGCCGTCACCGCCTGGATGTCCCAAGCGGCCCGCTCTCCGTCAGCCGCCCTCGCCACCTGGCGTCTGGGCGAACTGGTGCCTCTGCACACGGGCCGCGTATGGGACCTCGTCGAGGTGGACTTCGATCTGGCCCGCAGCGCTATGAGGGAGCTGACGGAGTTCTCCGAGCACGTCGGGCCCCATCTCGTCAGTGGAATGGAGCGCGCCACGTGGATCCTGCTGCCCATCGGCACCGCGTACCGGCTGGCCGGCGTCAAGGGTGTCTTGGTGCACGCCGCAGGATGGCCGCTCCTCGCCCCGCCTCCAGGCCGATACGTGGGTGACCGGACATGGGTCCTGCCTGACAGCGACGGCGACGAGAGAGATGGAGAGCCATGGAAACGCCTCACCGACGCCGACCCGCTACGCGAAGCGGTGCACCACGTGCACGGGCGGCTCCGGCGAGCAGGGGCGACGCGGCGCTGGTGACCGCAGTACCCCCCTTCCCCGGCGGACCATCGGCCGGGCGCGATCACCTGTCCGCCATACGGGGGAGTCCGTAGGCTCCTCCATATGATCGAGGCAGTGGCATTCGACGTCGGTGAAACCCTCATCAAGGACGACCGTGGCTGGAATTCCTGGGCCGACTGGCTCGGTGTCCCACGCCATACGCTCTCCGCACTGGTCGGGGCCGTCGTCACCCAAGGACGCGACAACGCCGACGCGATCCGCCTCGCCCGCCCCGGCATCAGCATCGACGCCGAGCACCGGGCCCGCGAAGCGGCGGGCCGCGGTGAGCGGCTCGACGAAAGCGACCTCTATCCCGATGTGCGGCCCGCGCTTTCGGCCCTCCGGGAGGCGGGCCTGCGAGTCGTCGTCGCCGGAAACCAGAGCGTCCGAGCCGGTGAACTGTTGCGTTCTCTCGGTCTGCCGGCCGACGCGATCGCCACCTCTGCGGAGTGGGGCGTGGCGAAGCCCGATCCCGCATTCTTCGCCCGCGTCATCGCCCTCACGAACACCGCGCCCGAACACACGCTGTACGTCGGCGACCATCCCCACAACGACATCGCACCCGCCGCTTCCGCCGGTCTGCGCACCGCGCACCTACGGCGCGGCCCGTACGGACATTTCTGGGCCGATGAGCCCGAGGCCGCCGCCGCGGACTGGCGCATCGATTCCTTGGCCGAACTGCCCGCACTTCTGGCACCGTAGGGCTCGGCCACGGCAGGGCGGTCGCCCGGATCCCCGAACGGAGCCCGTATGACCACAGCTTCGCACCGAGGGGTGGGGCGGCGTATCGCCTACTACCGCCGCGTCGCCCATCTCACCCAACGACAGCTCGCCGACGCGGCTCTCCTGGCACTCGGGACCGTCCGCAAGCTCGAGCGCGACGAACGCGGCGCGAGTGACAGCGTCCTCGAAGCCCTTGCCGACGCCCTCGGAATCGACCCCGCCAAGCTTCTGCCGCCGGGTGAGCACTCGGACGACCGCGTACATCGGGCCATGCCCCGGCTGTCCGCCGTCATCGCCACGTACGACATGCCCGACGACGGCCCCGTGCGTCCCCTGAGCGAACTTCGTACCGCCGTCGACGAAGCGGTGGACTGGCGGCTCCGTGCCCAGTACGTGCGCATCGCCCGACAGATCCCGTGCCTGCTCGCCGAGCTCTCCCGCGCGCTGCTGATCGAGTCGGGCAGCGGGCGGCGGGAAGCCGCGGGTCTGCTCGTCGGCGCCTATCGCACCGCCGACGCGGTCGCCTACAAATTCGGTGCCCGTGACCTGTCGGCCCGGCTGATCGATCTGATGCGCTGGGCGGCGCGGCAGGCCGAAGACTCCCTTCTGGAGGCCACCGTGGCGTACGTGCGTACCGAGACGTACTTCGCGGCCCGGGCCCACGCCCAGGGCCTCCGTGCGCTGGAGACCGCCATCGACGCGTCCCCGGCCCCGAGCAATGCCGAGTCCATCGCCGCCCGGGGCGCGCTGCACATGCGGGCTGCGGTCATCGCGGGCCGGACCGGGGACGCGAGCGCGGCCGAAGACCACCTCACCACGGCCCGTACCCTCGGCGACCGAGTTCCGGAAGCCGTCTACCAGGGCACCGCGTTCGGCCCCACGTCCGTACGCGTCCACGAGGTGAGCGTGGCCGTCGGTCTCGGCGACGACCACGCACGCCGAGCTCTCGACGTGGCCCGCGAGTGGGTGCCTCCGGACAGCCTGCCCGAGGAACGCCGCTCGGGGTTCTACATCGAGCTGGCCCGGGCCCAGTTGTGGGCCGGGCGCCCCGACGATGCCTTCGCGTCTCTCAAAACCGCTCGCCGGATCGCGCCCCAGCACACCCGGGAGCACGCATGGGTGCGTGAGGACGCGGCCACGCTGCGCCGGTTGAAGCGCGGCGACGCCGAATCGCTCACCCGATTCGCCGAATGGTGCCAAGCCGGACCATACGCGCACCGTTCCGGTTAGCGTGCGGGTATGACGCTCTCCCATGATTCAGGCGATTACTGGGAAACCACCGGGGCCGCGCGCACCTTCACCCACCCGCTCGACCCGGAGCTGCTCTCCCGGTACTTCTCCGTCGACGACCGCATCCTGGACTACGGCTGTGGCTACGGGCGGCTGTTGGCGCAGTTGGCCGAGCGCGGGTATCGCGATGTGCGGGGTGTGGAGCCCTCGGCGGCGCTCGTCGACCGGGGGCACAAGGAGCATCCGGAGCTGCGGATCACGCACTTCGAGGAGCCACCGCTGCCGTTCGAGGACGGGCTGTTCGACGCGGCGCTGCTGTTCGCCGTGCTGACGTCCATCCCCGACGCGGAGGACCGGGAGCGGGCCGTCGCGGAGGTCGGGCGGCTCGTACGCCCCGGTGGGGTGCTGTACATCAGCGATGTGCCGCTCCAGACCGACGAGCGCAGCGTGGGCCGGTACCGCGCGCAGGAACGGGAGACCGGTGCGTACGGCGTCTTCCGGATCGATGACGGCGGGGTGTTCGTGCATCAGTCGCCGGAGAGCTTCCACGCGCTGCTCGGCCGGCACGGCTTCACCGTCGAGACCGAGGAGCGGCGTCGGACCCCGACCCTGGACGGGCACACGGACCTGAGCCTGCAGGTGATCGCCCGCCGTACGCCCTGACGAATAGCTCCGATTAGCTCCGATGCGGTCGTGCCGGCCATCGAAGGCTGAGCGGCGCACGCCGTGACATCGTGGTGCCATGACCATCGCAGTCCGCCCGGCGTCAGTCTTCGAGGATGTCCGCACCCTCGTGGGCCCGAAGTCACCCGGGGCCAACGTCTGCTGGTGCCTGAGCTACCGGATCCCGTCCAAGCTCAACAACGAGCTCCGTGGGCCGGCCCGTGGTGAGTACGTCGCAGAGCTGTGCCGGTCGGCACCCCCTCCGGGGGTGATCGCCTACGACGGTGACGAGCCGGTCGGATGGGCCGCTGTGGCACCGCGCTCGGACACCTCCTTCGCGCGCAGCCGTAAGATCCCGCACGTCGACGACCTGCCGGTCTGGTCGCTGTGGTGCATCCGCGTACGCCCCGGTCACCGCAAGAGGGGGATCTCGCACGCCCTCATCGCCGGTGCGGTCGAGTTCGCCCGCGCCCACGGCGCACCGGCGATCGAGGCGTACCCGATCGACAGCGGTGGCGACCGGGTCGACATGACGATGGCGTACGCCGGGATCCGGAAGAACTTCGAACGCGCCGGGTTCACCCACGCCGCCGACACCACTTCGGTGCTGGCCGGTCATCCCCGGGTCCTGATGCGGCTCGACCTGCGCTGACGCGGTCAGCGATCGCAGGACCCCGGTGCGGCGGTCCTGTCAGCAGTCGGAGCTACCGTCCAGCGGGGGCAGCGCGTCCTACGATCGGCGCATGGCCAAACGCGCTCACTCGCTGTCCCTGTGGTCCCAGGACTCCGTGCTGTCGATCGGCTCGCGGGGCTCGGTGCTCTCCATCGGCTCGGTCGGGTCCGTCCTGTCCGTCGGTTCGGTCGGCAGCGCCCTGTCGTTCGGCTCGATCGGCTCCGCCCTCTCGGTGATCTCGGTCGGATCCTGGCTGAGCACCGGCTCGTTGCTGTCCGCGCAGTCGCGGTGGTCGGTGCTTTCCGCTCGCTCCCACGGGGGCTTCCTGGCGGCCGGGGTGGTGACGACCGTCGCCTGTGCGGCACTGGCGCACCGGGCGGGGCGGGGTGCGAAGGGCTGATTCGCCGCCCCTGGGGAGGAGTCGGCGCTCCGACTTCCGTAGGGGACGGGGAGAGACGGCCGGGGCGTGAGCAGGAGGAGGTTCTCCGTCTCCCGGCCGAGAACGGCCGGAACGGTCTGCCGTTCAGGCCGACGTGCGAGAGCCCGCGCCGCGGAATTCTGGTCGTATGTCCCACTCGGCAGAGCACTCGGTACAGCCAGTACGGAATCCGGTACGGAATCACGTCGTTTCGCCCCAGGTCACACCCTTCAGGCGCGGCGGTCGCTGGGACGACCACGCCACCCGCCGCGCCTGAACCCGGCCCGGACGAGAGCCGTTTCCGCCAAATGGCGGAGGCGGATCGTCATACCGGGCGAGACGGCACGCGGTCCTGCCGCACCATCCTTGACCCCATGAGCCACCCGATAGGCCCCTGGCCACCGGCGGTGGGCGGCATCCCGCTAGCACCCGTCACCTACCCTGTACGGATGATCATCGGACTGCCGGCGCCCGCCGCCGACGGCCGTGCCGCATGACGGCCACCCTCCGGCGCCTCGCGGGCGCGACACTGGGCCGCCGCGCCCGGCTGCGCTGGGTGCATCTGCTGCTCGGCGGCGCGCTGTTGATGCCGTACTTCCTGCTCGCCAACGTGGTCCTGTCGGTGATCCACTCCGGCAACGACACCTTCCTGCTGTCCTCCGCCTCCTGGCAGTTCATCACCTTGGCGGTGGCCCTCGTGCCGGCCGCGGCGACCGCCCTGTTCCCGCTCGCACGGCCGCTGGAGTCCGCCGCCGCGCGGGCCCTGTGCGGTACACGGGACGCCGAACTGGCCACGCGCCCCAGCGATTCGTGGGCGGCGCGCGGCCGGACGGCCGGGTGGTACATCCTGCATCTGGCGGCCGGCGGCATCGTCAGCGGCATGTCGCTGTCGGCGCCCCCCGCGGCCCTGGTGCTGATCGCGCTGCCCCTGTGGGGATCCTCCTCCCGCGTCGAACAGATGGTCTGGACCCAGCACTTCGACGGCTCCGGAATGCTGCTGGCGCCCCTGGCCGGCTTCGCACTGCTCGCGCTCCTCGTCGGCACGTCCTGGGCGGCCGGGGCGCTGCTGGCCCGCTGGGCGCCGGTCCTGCTCGGGCCGACGGCGGCGGACCGGCTCGCCGCCGCCGAGCGGCACGCCCTGCGGCTGGCCGAGCGCAACCGGCTGGCGCGCGAACTGCACGACTCGGTCGGGCACGCCCTGAGCGCGGTGACGCTGCAGGCGAGCGCCGCGCGCCGGGTCCTCGACGCCGACCCGGAGTTCGCCCGGCAGGCGCTGGCCGCGATCGAGGAGACGACGCGCGCGGCCGTCGGCGAACTCGACACCGTGCTCGGACTGCTGCGCGAGGACGGGCCCGCCTCCGCGGCCCCCGCGCCGACCCTCGCCGATCTCGACGCCCTGCTGGCCCGCACCCGCGCGGCGGGCTGCGAGGTCACCCTCACCGCGTCCACCGCGCTGGAGAAGGTGCCACCGGTCGTCTCCCGCGAGGCGTACCGCATCGTGCAGGAAGGGCTGGGCAACGCCCTGCGCCACGCGGGGCAGGTCCCCGTGCGGCTGCGGATCGCCGTACACGACGACGACCTGGAGGTCGCCTTGGAGAATCCCGTGTCCCCGGAGTCCGGCAGCACCCGAGGCCGCCCCGGCGGCGGCCGCGGACTGACCGGCATAGCCGAGCGCGCCCGGCTGCTGCGCGGCGCCAGCACCTCGGGCGCGGCCGACGGCACCTGGCGACTGGCCGTGCGGCTGCCGCTGGGAGGTGGCGTCCGATGAGCACCCCCGCCCGCCCGCTGCGCGTCGTCCTCGCCGACGACGAACGCATGGTGCGTACCGCCCTGCGCGCGATCCTGGGCGCCGAGCCGGACCTGGAGGTCGTCGGCGAGGCCGAGACCGGTGCGGAGGCGGTGTCGGTCATCCGCGAGCTGCGCCCCGACGTCGTGCTGATGGACGTCCGGATGCCGCAGATCGACGGCATCCGCGCCACCGAGCAGGTGCTGGCCACGATGACCGATCCGCCGCGCGTCATCGTCGTCACCACCTTCGAGAACGACAGCTACGTCTACGACGCGCTGCGGGCGGGAGCCAGCGGATTCCTGCTCAAGCGCTCGGACGCGGACGAGCTCGTCTCGGCCGTCCGGCTGGTGGCCCGCAGCGACTCGCTGCTCTTCCCCGCCGCCGTGCGCGCCCTGGCCGCCGAGTACGCGGGGGCCAGGACCGCCCGGGACGCGGCCGCGGCGCTCCGCGCGCGGCTGTCGGAGCGCGAGGCGGAGGTGCTGCGCCTGATGACGACGGGCCTGTCGAACGCGGAGATCGCCGACCGGCTCGCGGTGGGCCCGGCGACCGTGAAGACGCACGTCGCGGGGGTGCTCGCCAAACTGGGCGTACGCGACCGCACACAGGCGGTCATCGCTGCCTACGAGTGCGGCTTCGTCACGCCCCGGTAGGGCGGGCGGCCGACGGTGGACGGGCCCCGCGGGACGTAGCTCTCCACGGGTAATGGAACCGCAAAGCGCGGTCACTCGTTACCCGGGACATGACCGCTATGACACCCGGCTCGAACATCCCTCTCTCCGTCGCGCGCGTGACGGTGGACGTCACCGCCCCCGTGCGGCTCGACGTGTCGGGCCTGCTGCTCACCGCCGACGGCAAGGTGCGCTCCGACGACGACTTCGTCTTCTACAACCAGCCCAATGGACCGGGCGTGACCCACCGCGCGGCGGCGGGCGGCACGGGCGACTCGATCACCGTGGACACCACGGCCGTCCCCGCCGACATCGACAAGATCGTGGTGACCGCCAGCCTGGACGCCCCGGGCGCGACCTTCGCGGGCACCGAACCCACCGCGACCGTGCGCGGGGCGGACGACGGCAGTGTCATCGCGACCTTCACCCCGCCCCGGCTCGGCCCCGAGACGGCTCTGGTGACCATCGAGGTCTACCGGCGGGCGGGCGCCTGGAAGGTGCGCGCGGTCGGCCAGGGCTACGCCAACGGCCTGGCGGGCATCGCCACCGACTTCGGCGTGAGCGTGGAGGAGCCCGCACCCGTGGCCGCCCCGGCGCCTGCCGTCCAGGCCCCGGCCGCGCCCGTCGCCCCGCCGGTGCAGGCCCCTCCGGTACAGGCCCCGCCTGCCCCGGCCGCACCCCCGGCTCCCGCGGCCCCGGGGAAGATCAACCTCGACAAGGGCCGGGTCAGCCTCCAGAAGAACCAGACGGTCTCCCTCGTCAAGGGCGGCCGCCCGCTCACCCAGTCCGTCAAGATGGGCCTCGGCTGGGAGCCCGCCTACGGCAGCAAGGCCATCGACCTCGACGCCTCCGTGATCGCCTACGGCCCCAGCCGCAACATGATCGACGCCTGCTACTTCGGCAAGCTCCAGATCCTCAACGGCGCGATCCAGCACTCCGGCGACAACCTCACCGGTGCGGGCTCGGGCGACGACGAGGTCATCACCGTCCACATGGGCGGTCTGCCCGCCGAGGTGTCCGGTCTGGTCTTCACGGTCAGCTCCTTCAACGGCCAGAAGTTCACGCAGGTCGCCAAGGCCTACTGCCGGCTGATGGACGCCCAGACCGGCGAGGAGCTGGTGCGCTTCGACCTCACCGGCGCGGAGCCGAAGACGGGCGTGCTGATGTGCAAATTCATCCGCCAGTTCTCCGGCGAGTGGGAGATGACGGCCATCGGCGAGTACGTGAAGTCGCGCACGGTCCGCGACCTGGTCAAGCCCGCGGCCGCGGCGCTGTAGGGCGCTGCGGGCGGAAGGGGCCCGGATCGCCGGCGGCGCGAGCCGACCGCGATCCGGGCCTTTTGCCTTTACTTGGCATGCCCGTGCGGTCGTGGCCCTCGCCCCAACATCGGCCGCCCGGTGAGGTTCTCAGTCGCGGGCGGTGTCGACTCCCTGGATGGCGTCATCGTCCACGGACGGGACCTTCGTCTTCTGCTTCTTGCCGTCGGGCATTTTGACCGTGAGCTCGTCGCGCCGGCTGTGCGGTGCCGCCTCGGAGGACACCGGCCCGTGGCGCCCGGCGGCGTTGTCCATGGGCCCACAGTGATCGCCCCGCTCCGCGACGGCCAGACGGGGAAGCCGAAGGGGCGACGCCCCTACGCGACCCGCCCGAGCCCGCTGCCCGCACGTTCCGGCCCGGCCACAGCAAGCCCCGCCACCCCCGCCAGTCGCCCGTACGAGTCCAGGAGTGCCTCCCGGTCGTAGGAGCTGGTGGTGATCAGTAGCTCGTCCGCGCCGCTGCGGGCGATCAGGGTGTCGAGCGCGGCGGCGACCTCGTCCTCCGTGCCGAGGACGTGGCCGCGCAGGCCCGCCTCGTAGAAGCCGCGCTCCCGCTCGCTCGCCCCCTTGAGCAGCGTTTCGATCTCCTCGGCGGGGGCCAGGGGCGGGAAGACGCCGTGGGTGCGGGAGTGGGCCAGGGCCCAGGCCTCCGGGATCAGGAGGCGGCGGGCCGCTTCCGTGGTGTCGGCGACGGCGACGTTGCCCGCGAGCACGACGTAGGGGTGGCGGCGCCAGGCCGAGGGGCGGAAGGCCGTGCGGTAGCGGTCGATGGCGGACAGGGTCCGGTCCTCGCCCTGGAGGCCGCCGATGACCAGGGCCGCCCCCGCCGAGGCGGCGACGTCGGCGCCCGAGTCGCCCGCGAGGACGAAGGCGGGGACGCGCAGGCCCTCGGCGGGGCGGGCGTGGACCCCCGGGTGGGGGCGCGGGCCGTCCGTGAAGTAGGCCGCGAGCTCCGCGAGCTGGTCCCCGAAGTCCGCCATCGCCTCCTTGTCGGTGCCCAGCGCCCGGCGGATGCCGTCGGTGAAGCCGACGGACCGGCCGAGGCCCATGTCGATGCGGCCGGGGAAGAGCGACTCCAGCACCCCGAACTGCTCGGCGACCACCAGCGTCCGGTGGTTGGGCAGCATCACACCGCCCGTGCCGACCCGGATGCGCGAGGTGGCGGCCGCGACCGCCGCCGCCAGCACCGTGGGCGCCGAGCCCGCCACCCCGGGCACGCTGTGGTGCTCCGACACCCAGAAGCGGTGGTAGCCGAGCTCCTCGGCGCGCCGCGCGAACCGTACGGTGTCGCGCAGCGCCTCGCCCGGGTCGTGCCCCTGCCGGGTGCGGGAACGGTCGAGGACGGAGAGCTTGAGGGTCACCTCCCTTTCAACAGCGGTGACCGCTCAGGATTCCCCGGGCCGGCCGGTCAGTCGCGCGTGCCCTGGCGGCGCCACGGGCCGGTGATGGCGAGCATGATGCCGGGGTCCTGGAGGTTGGCGAAGAGCGTGCGGCCGTCGGGCGAGAAGGTCACCCCGGTGAACTCGCTGTACTCCGGCTTGTCCGCGCTGCCGATGTTGAGCTCGTTGCGCGCGATCGGGTACGTACGGCCGTCGTCGGTGGCGCCGAAGAGGTGCTGGACGCCGTTGCCGTCCTCGGCGATGACCAGGCCGCCGTACGGCGAGACGGTGATGTTGTCGGGGCCGTCGAGGGCGCCCTCGCGCTCGGGGCTCGCGTTGACGCCGAAGCGCACCTTCAGGGTCAGGGTGCGGCGGCGGGGGTTGTAGAACCACACCTGACCGTCGTGCGCAGCGGGGCTCTCCTCACGGGCGAAGGAGGACACGACGTACACGCCGCCGTCGCCCCACCACATGCCCTCGAGCTTGCGGGCGCGGGTGACCTCGCCGTCCTTGAACTGCTTGCGCACCGAGACGCTCTTGGCGTCGCGGTCGGGCACCTCCACCCAGTCCACGCCGTAGACCGTGCCGGTCTCGGTGGCCCGGGAGAGGTCGTCGACGAAACGGCCGCCGGAGTCGAAGCACTTGAACGCCTCCAGGCTGCCCGCCTCGTCGGCGAGGGTGCGCAGCCGGCCGCGCCCGTGCTCGAAGCCCTGCGGCGGGGTCCAGCGGAAGAAGAGCCCGTTGGGGCCGGAGGCGTCCTCGGTCAGATAGAGGTGACCGCGCTTGGGGTCGACGACGACGGCCTCGTGGGCGTAGCGGCCGAGCGCCTTGATCGGCCGTGGGTCGCGGCACGCGCGCCGGTCCTTCGGGTCGACCTCGAAGACATAGCCGTGGTCCTTGGTCATGCCGTTCTTGCCGGCCTTGTCCTCGGTCTCCTCACAGGTGAGCCAGGTGCCCCAAGGGGTGCTGCCGCCCGCGCAGTTCGTGGACGTACCGGCGATGCCGACCCACTCGGCCACGTGGCCCCCGCGCCCCGCGACCTCGACGACCGTGCAGCCGCCCGCCGCGGCGGGGTCGTAGACGAGCCCCGGCGCGAGCGGCACCGGGTGCGGCCACTTGGTGCGCGCGCCGCCCAGCTCGTGGTTGTTGACCAGCAGGGTGCTGCCGCGCGAGCCGGCGAAGGCGGCCGTGCCGTCGTGGTTGGACGGCGTGGGCTCGCCGGACTCCAGCTTGGTGACGCCCGTGCGGGTGATGACCCGGTAGGAGAATCCGGCGGGCAGGGCGAGGAGCCCCTTCGGGTCGGCCACGAGCGGGCCGTATCCGAGCTTGCGGCGGCTGAGACCGTCCGCGCCGTCCGCCCCGGTCCCCTCCGCGGTGTCCGCGGCCAGCGCGCCGGGCGCGGTGGCGAGGACACCGACGCTGCCGACGAGGGCGATCCCCGCGCCGGTGTAGGCGGATCGCTTCGCGAAGTCTCTGCGGCTGATGGTCATCTTCGTCTCCAGGGATGGCCGGATCGTCGCTCTGTGCCCCTGTGGGGAAGGCTCGCACGGGGTGCGCCCCGGGGGCGGCGCTTACGTTCCCTCTCCCCACCGAACAGGAGATGAACACGAGCCGTCATCCATGGACCGATCCGATGCCGTACGGACAAGGCCGTACGGCATCGGTCATTCCGCCTCGCTCACTCCCCCTCAGGAGTGAGTCGGCGCGCAGGACTTCGAACGATCCGCCGTCCGGGGCTCGGGAGAGACCGGGCGGCGTTCAGCGCGAGCGCTCAGCCTCGCGAGCGCGCCTTGAAGGCCGCCTTGCGGGCCTCCTTGGCCACCTTCTTGTCCGGGTGGAGCCGGCCCATGGCCTCCAGCACGTCCGCCGTGGCGGGGTGGTCCACCCGCCAGGCCGAGTCGAAGAAGCCGCTGTGCCGGCCGACCAGGCTCTCCACCAGGCCGCGCAGCTCCTCCGAGTCGCCCTCGGCCGCGAGCTGTGCCGCGATCGTGTCCACGGTCAGCCAGAACACCATCGTCTCGCCCGGCTCGGGGATGTCCGTGGCGCCGTGCTCGGCCAGCCAGACCCGGGCGAGGCCGCCCAGCTGCGGGTCGTCGAGGACCTCGCGCAGCGCGGGCTCGGCCTCCGTGCCGACCAGCGAGAGGGTCTGCTGGCAGGCCAGCCGGCGCTGCGGGGCGTCCAGGTCGTCGCCGCGCGCGGCGGCGAGGAGCTCACGGGCGGCGTCCTGCGGGGCCCGGCGGGCGAGCCAGGCCTCGGCCTCGGCGCGGGCGGCCCCCTCGGGGTGGCCGGGGAGCGCCGCGAGGAGCGTGTCCGCGTCCTTGTCGGCGAGGTCGCCGACGGCCGGGGCGTCGATGCCGGCGTCGAGCATCCGGGCCCGGACGGCGAAGACGCCGAGCGGGGTGAGGGCGACCATGCCGTAGCGGGTGACGTCCTCCTCCTCGGGGACGTCGGAGGTCACGCCGTCGACGGACTCACGGATGTGCCCCTCCCCGTCGATCTCCTCGATGAGGGCCTCGTCGACGGGCTGGTACTCCACCAGTCCGGTCGGCGCGAGCAGCCGGAACTGGTCGTCCAGCCGCATCATCGCGTCGGAGACCTCTTCGAGGATGTCGTCGGTGGGCTCGTCCATGTCATCCGGGACGATCATGGAGGCGGCGAGCGCCGGCAGCGGTACGGGCCGGTCGGGGCCGCCCTCGCCGAGCGCGGTCAGCAGATAGAGGTTGCCGAGGACGCCGTCGAGGAAGTCGGCCTCCTCCTCGGGGTTCCAGTCGAGGGCGTCGAGGTCGAGCTCGCCGCCGTCGGAAATCTGGTCGACCAGATCGCCCAGGTCCGGGGCGGCCGCGTCGGCCAGCACGGTCTCCAGGCCGCCGAGCCACAGGTCGAGGACGTCCTGGGGGCTGCCGGAGGTGAGCGTGGCCAGTTCCTCGCCCGCGCTCGCGGTGGCGGACGGCTGGTCGGCGTCCGCGTCGTCGGCGACGTCCGGGTCCTCGGTGAAGTCCACGAGCCCGGTGTCCAGGGCGAGCTGCCACGCCTCGGCGGCGTAGGCGGTGCCGTCCTCCTCACCCTCCAGGCCGAGCAGCTTCGTGGCGGTGAGCAGCTGTTCGGCGAGCAGTTCGCCGCCCGCGCCGACCGGGGTGCCCTCGCCGGCCCAGCGGGCGAGCTTCGCGGCGCGGGCGAACAGCGGCGCGGAGAGCGCGTCACGCGCGAGTTCGGCGTCGGTGTGCAGCCGCACCGGCGGCATGGTCGGGCGGTCTCCGGACATCAGGGGGGTCATCTCCTCGTCGTGACGGCCGCGCCGGATCGGGTCGGCCGGGCGCGGTGCCCAAGCCTAGACGGGTTTCGCACCATGCCGACCGGTTCACGGATCCGTCGACCGGCGGTTACCTACGGAAACCTTGACAACTGGCCTGATCACGCAAGACATTGACGCGCGTAGATCTTGATTCTCGCGTCACGGCCCGTTCGGGCACCCCGATTCACCCCTTGCGTTTCGCACATCTCGCCGCCTGAATCACCCCTCACACCACCACCCGGAGGCCCCCGTGCCCAGTGCTCGTCCCCTGCGCAGAACCGCGACCGTCGGTTCCGTCATAGCCGCCGCGCTCGCCGCCGGGCTGCTCGCCGTCCCGCAGTCGGCGAGCGCCGCCGAGATCCGCATCCACGACATCCAGGGCAGCACCCGCGTCTCCCCACTGGCCGGCCAGCAGGTCACGGACGTCCCCGGCGTCGTGACGGCCGTACGGGCCTTCGGTTCCGCGCGCGGCTTCTGGCTCCAGGACCCCAAGGCCGACAGCGACCCGGCGACCAGCGAGGCGATCTTCGTCTTCACCGGCAAGGACACCCCGGCGCTCGCCGTCGGCGACGCGGTGACGGTCTCCGGGGCGGTCTCCGAGTACTACCCGGGCGGGGAGTCGGCGGGCCTGCAGTCGGTCACCCAGCTGACCAAGGCGTCGTGGACCGTGCACTCCTCGGGCAACGCGCTGCCCGCCGCGTTCGCGCTGCGCCCCTCCACCGTGCCGGACCGCTACGCGCCGAGCGCCGGCGGCGGCTCCATCGAGGGGCTGCGGCTGAAGCCGAACGCCTACGCCCTGGACCGCTACGAGTCGCTGGAGGGCATGCGGGTCTCGGTCAAGGACGCGCCCGTGGTGGCCGCGACCAACGAGCACAAGGAACTGTGGATCACCGCCGAGACCCACCGCGACCGCACCGCGCGCGGCGGCTCGCTCTACAGCTCCTACCGCGCCCCGGGCGTCGGCCGGGTCAAGGTGGCCTCGCTGATCCCGTACACGCAGCGCCCGTTCCCGGTCGCGAACGTCGGTGACTCGCTGACCGGCACCACGGCCGGCCCGCTGGACTACAACAACTTCGGTGGCTACACCCTCCAGGCCACCGAGCTGGGGACGCTCGCCGACCGGGGGCTGACCCGCGAGACGACACGCAAGCAGAAGAGCGACGAGCTGGCGGTCGCCACGTACAACGTGGAGAACCTCTCCCCCAAGACCCCGCAGGCGAAGTTCGACCGGCTGGCGGCCGCGCTGGTGCACAACCTCGCCTCGCCCGACATCGTCGCCCTCGAAGAGGTCCAGGACGACGACGGCACGACCGACAAGGGCGTCGTGGACGCCGGGCAGACGCTGAAGAAGCTCACCGACGCCATCGCGGCGGCCGGCGGGCCCGCGTACCGGTGGCAGCAGATCAACCCGGTCAACGGCCAGGACGGCGGCCAGCCGGGCGGCAACATCCGGACCGCCTTCCTCTACAACCCCGCGCGGGTCTCCTTCACCGAGATCCCCGGCGGCGACGCCACCACTCCGGTGACAGTCACGCGCGAGGGCGGCAAGGCGAAGCTCTCGGCCTCGCCCGGCCGCATCGACCCGGCCAACGAGGCCTGGAAGAACAGCCGCAAGCCGCTGGTCGGCGAGTTCTCCTTCCGGGGCCACCCGGTCTTCGTCGTCGCCAACCACTTCAACTCCAAGGGCGGCGACCAGGGCCTCGACAGCCGCTTCCAGCCCCCGGCCCGCACCTCCGAGGTGCAGCGCATCGAGCAGTCGAAGGCCGTCAACACCTTCGTCAAGCAGCTCCTCGCGGCCGACAAGCGGGCGAACGTGATCGTCGCGGGCGACCTGAACGACTACCAGTTCTCCCCCGCCGTGAAGGCGCTGACCTCGGGCGGCGCCCTCACCGACCTCGTCGACCGCCTGCCGCGCAAGGAGCGCTACGGCTATGTCTTCCAGGGCAGCTCCCAGGTGCTGGACCACATCCTGACCAGCCGCCACGTGCGCTCCGTCGACTACGACATCGTGCACATCAACGCGGAGTTCGCGGACCAGGCGAGCGACCACGACCCGCAGGTGCTGCGCTGGAAGCCGTGACACCACTCAGTAGAAATACTCAACGGTAACCAGCAAAACAATTAAATAGACCTGTACGGACGAGGGGGCTGACAATCCGGCGGAGAACACCGACCGCTTGGAGAGTGCACGATGCCCACCAGCCCCTTCGGCCGTACCGTCTGCGCGATGGTCACCCCCTTCGCCCCCGACGGCGGCCTCGATCTCGACGGGGCGCAGCAGCTCGCCGACCATCTCGTCACGCGCGGCGGCTGCGACGGGCTCGTGCTGAACGGCACGACGGGCGAGTCGCCGACGACCAGCGCCGCGGAGAAGACCGCGCTCGTCACCGCGGTGGCCGAGGCCGTGGGCGACCGGGCGCGGATCACAGCGGGCGTGGGATCCGCCGACACCCGGCAGACCGTCGAACTGGCCCGCGCGGCCGAGGCGGCCGGGGCGCACGGGGTGCTGGTGGTGACGCCGTACTACAGCCGGCCGCCGCAGGAGGACGTCGCGGAGCACTTCCGCACGGTGGCGGACGCGGTCGGCGTGCCGGTGATGCTCTACGACATCCCGGCCCGCACGGGTACCCGGATCGAGCCCGACACCATGCTGCGGCTGGCGGAGCACCCGCGCGTCGCGGGGGTCAAGGACTGCGCGAACGATCTGCTGGGCAGTGCGAAGGTCATCGCGGCGACCGGCCTCGCCTACTACGCCGGTTCGGAGGAGCTGAACCTTCCGCTGCGGGCGGTCGGTGGCACGGGCTACGTCAGCACGGTCGCCAATGTCGCGGGTCCGGTCCTGGCCGCCGCCCTGGACGCCTTCGACCTCGGGCGCACCGCCGAGGCCACGGTGCTGCACCAGCGGGCGCTGCCGCTGATCGAACTGATGATGGCCGCCGGCCTGCCGGGCACGGTCACGGCCAAGGCACTGCTGGGCGCGCTGGGCCTGCCGGGCGGGCCGGTGCGGATGCCGTTGCGGGCGGCGTCCCCGGACCGGACGCAGACCCTGCTGCAGGCATACGAAAGCACGATCGCCGGACGGGCTTGACCACCAAGCCCGTCCGGCGATTGAGACCCCCTGTGCGGACGGATCGCACCGCCGGGCAGACCACTACAAGCCCGTCCGGCGATTGAGGACCGGGGTCCGGGGCGGAGCCCCGGTTCGGAACCTCAGTTGTGCGCGTGCAGGACCTCGTTGAGGCCGCCCCACGTGCCCTTGTGCGGACGGGCCTCCACCGCACCGGAGGTGGAGTTGCGGCGGAAGAGGATGTTGCTGGCGCCGGAGAGCTCCAGCGCCTTGACGACCTCGCCGTCCGGCAGCGTGACGCGGGTGCCCGCGGTGACGTAGAGGCCCGCCTCGACGACGCACTCGTCGCCGAGCGCGATGCCGATGCCGGATTCGGCGCCGAGCAGGCAGCGCTCGCCGATGGAGATGATCTGCTTGCCGCCGCCGGAGAGGGTGCCCATGGTGGACGCGCCGCCGCCGATGTCGGAGCCGTTGCCCACGACGACGCCCGCGCTGATGCGGCCCTCGACCATGGAGGTGCCGAGCGTGCCGGCGTTGAAGTTGACGAAGCCCTCGTGCATCACGGTGGTGCCGGGCGCGAGGTGCGCGCCGAGGCGGACCCGGTCGGCGTCGGCGATCCGCACGCCGACGGGGGCGACGTAGTCGGTCATGCGCGGGAACTTGTCGATGCTGGTCACCTGGAGGTGCAGGCCCTCGGCCCGGGCGTTCAGGCGCACGGCCTCGACCCGGTCCACGGCGACGGGGCCGAGCGAGGTCCAGGCGACGTTGGCGAGCAGCCCGAAGAGGCCGTCCAGGTTCTGGCCGTGCGGCTGGACCAGGCGGTGGGAGAGCAGGTGCAGCCGCAGGTAGGCGTCGTGCGCGTCGAGCGGCTTGTCGTCGAGCGAGGCGATGACCGTACGGACGGCGACCACCTCGACGCCGCGGCGCGCGTCCGGGCCGAGCGCCTTGGGGGCGCTCGCACCCAGCAGCTCGGCGGCGCGCTCGGCATCCAGGCGCTCGGTCCCGGCCGGGCCGGGGTCGGCGACCAGCTCGGGGGCCGGGAACCAGGTGTCGAGGACGGTCCCGTCCTCGGTGATCGTGGCAAGGCCGGCGGCGACGGCGCCGGTGGTACGGGAAGCTACTGCGTCGGTCATGGTCGAAAACCTAACCGGACACGGCTGCTCCACGCGAACCCGGTCCGCCGCCCCCACCGGCGGCGGGCCCGTCAGCCGGTCATCCTGCGCAGCGCCGCCAGGACCTCGGCCCGGTCGAACGGCCGCCCGGTGATCAGGATCTGGATCACCAGACCGTCGAGGAACGCGACGAGGGCGCGCGCGGTCCCCTCGTCGGACGTGCGGCGACGGATCAGGGCGACCATCTCCTCCACGCACTCGGTGGCGATCGGCCGCACGGCGGGGCGGCGCAACGCGGCGAGGTAGAGCTCGTACTCCAGCTCCAGGCGCGCGCGGTCGCCCGCGAGCCACTCCTCGATCAGCCCGGCCAGCCGCTCGGCCAGCGGCACGTCCGCCGCCAGGCCGCGCTCCCACTGCGCCATGCCGTCCAGCCAGGCCCGCGCCGTCCGGCGCAGCGCGGCGACCAGCAGATCGTCGAGGGTCTTGAAGTGGTACGTGGTCGAGCCGAGCGGCACATCGGCCTCGGCGGCGACGGCCCGGTGGCTCAGCCCCGCGATGCCGCGCTCGGCGACCACCCTGATCGCGGCGTCGACGATGCGGCCCGGGCGCTCGGGGTCGTAGCGGCGGGCCATCAGTGGGACGCCCCGCCGAGGTTGAGCACGACGACACCGGCGATGACCAGCAGCACTCCCCCTATGCGCGCGACGGTGACCGCCTCGCCCAGGAAGAGCATGCCGATGGCGGCGACGACCGCGGTACCGGCGCCCGCCCAGATGGCGTAGGCCGTGCCCATGTCCATGGCCTTGAGCGTCTGCGAGAGCAGTGCGAAGGCGATCAGATAGCCCGCCACCGTGCCGAGGGAGGGCCACAGCTTGCTGAAGCCGTCGCTGAACTTCATGGCGGTGGTGGCCAGGATCTCGGCGAGGATCGCTCCGGCGAGGGTCACGTACATCATGCGTACGAGTGTACACATCGTTGTGTACGGTCGTACGCAACGACGATTCCCGGTGGCGGCCCCGCCCGGCGCCCGGCGACGATGGGGCGGGGCGCGAGCGCGCCACGGACCAGGCCTTGGGGGCACACAGATGAACAGCGTCCGCTTCCCGGCCGAATCGGCCGCCCATGCGCGGACCGTCATGGGGTGGCCACCGGCCGGCTCGGTGTGGGGACGGGACACGGCGGCGGTGCGGCGGGACATCGCGGCCATCGCCCGCACGGTCGCCGCGTACGAGCCGGTGCTCCTGCTCGCGGCGGCCGAGGACGCCGAGGGCGCGCGGAAGGCCTGCGGCGGCGGGGTCGAGGTCGTGGAGGTGCCGGTGGACGACCTGTGGCTGCGGGACTCCGGGCCGACCTTCGTCCTCGGGCCGGACGGCGGGCCCGCGGGCGTCGACTTCCGCTTCAACGGATGGGGCGGCAAGCAGGAGCACACGCGGGACGGGCAGGTCGCACGGCGGGTGCTGGCGGCGCTCGGGGCGCCGAGGACCCTCGCGCCGCTCGTCGCCGAGGGCGGCTCACTGGAGACCGACGGCGAGGGCACCCTGCTGGTCACCGAGAGCTCACTGGTCAACGACAACCGCAACCCCGGCCGGTCCCGCGACGACCTCGAGGGCGACCTGCGGGAGCTGCTCGGCGTGACCGAGGTGATCTGGCTGGCGGGCGTCCGCGGCGAGGACATCACCGACTGCCACATCGACGCCCTCGCCCGCTTCGCCGGACCCGCCACGGTCGTGCTCGACAGCCCTCCACCGGGCTCCCCGCCCGACGTCTGGACACAGGTGTACGAGCAGGCCCGTACGGCCCTGGAGACGGCCACCGACGCCCACGGCAGGGCCCTGGAGATCATCGAACTGCCCGCCCCGGACCCCGCCCGGCTCGGCCGCCGGGGCACCGACTTCCTCGGGTGCTACGTCAACTACTACGTCGTGAACGGCGCGGTCCTCCTGCCGCGCTTCGGCGACCGGCGCGCCGACGAACGGGCCGCCGCGATCCTGCGCGACCTGCACCCCGGCCGCGACATCCGCCCGCTGGAGATCCACACGCTCGCGGAGGGCGGCGGCGGCATCCACTGCGCCACACAGCAGCAGCCCGCCACCTGACGGGTCAGGTGGCGGGCTGCTGAAGAACGGCGATCGGACGCCTGGCTACAGCCGGGGATCAGACGTTGAAGCCGAGCGCGCGGAGCTGCTCCCGGCCGTCGTCCGTGATCTTGTCCGGGCCCCACGGCGGCATCCAGACCCAGTTGATCCGGAGCTCGTTGACGATGCCCTCGGTCGCCGACTTCGCCTGGTCCTCGATGACATCGGTCAGCGGGCAGGCCGCGGACGTCAGCGTCATGTCGAGGGTGGCGATGTTGGCGTCATCCACGTGGATGCCGTAGATGAGGCCGAGGTTGACGACGTCGATGCCCAGCTCGGGGTCGACCACGTCGTACAGCGCCTCGCGCACCTCCTCCTCGGAGGCGGGCTTCGTCGTCGTCTCTACGTTTTCGGTCATGCCGTCTTCCCTTCAGCGCCTTCGTTCAGTGCCTGCGCCGTGGCGTCTTTCCACGCCATCCAGCTCAGCAAAGCGCACTTCACGCGCGCCGGGTACTTGGAGACACCGGCGAACGCGACCGCGTCCTCCAGTACCTCCTCCATCGCGTCGTCCGGTTCGAGCTTGCCCTTGGACTGCATCAGCTCCAGGAAGGTCTCCTGGATCCGACGCGCGTCGGCGAGCTCCTTGCCCACCAGCAGCTCGTTGAGCACGGAGGCGCTGGCCTGGCTGATCGAGCAGCCCTGCCCCTCGTACGAGACGTCTTCAATGGTCTCGCCGGAGAGCCGCACGCGCAGCGTGATCTCGTCGCCGCACGTCGGGTTGACGTGGTGCACCTCGGCGTCGCCGTCCCGCAAGCCCCGCCCGTGCGGGTGCTTGTAGTGGTCCAGGATGACGTCCTGGTACATCGAATCAAGCTTCACGAATCAGCCCTCAGCCACAGAGTCCATTAACCGAAAAAGTTCCGGACGTGCTCCAGGCCCTCGATCAGTGCGTCGACCTCACCGGGGGTGGAGTACAGGTAGAAAGACGCTCGCGTGGTCGCGGGAATTCCGTACCGCAGGCAGACGGGCCGCGCGCAGTGATGGCCCACCCGGACCGCGATGCCCTGCTCGTCGAGGACCTGGCCCACGTCGTGCGGGTGGATGTCACCGAGCGTGAAGGAGATCGCCGCGCCGCGGTCCTCGGCCGTGGTGGGGCCGATGATGCGGAGGTCGGGGACCTCCTGGAGCCTGCGGACCGCGTACTCGGTGATCGCGTGCTCGTGACGGGCGATGTTGTCCATGCCGATCGCGGACAGGTAGTCCACCGCGGCACCGAGGCCGACGGCCTGGGCGATCGGGGGCGTACCCGCCTCGAACTTGTGCGGCGCGGGGGCGTACGTGGAGGAGTGCATCGAGACCGTCTCGATCATCTCGCCGCCACCGAGGAACGGCGGGAGGTCCTCCAGCAGCTCCTGGCGGCCCCACAGCACACCGATGCCCGTCGGGCCGCACATCTTGTGACCGGTGAAGGCCACGAAGTCGGCCTGCAGCGCCTGGACGTCCAGCACCATGTGCGGGGCGGCCTGGGAGGCGTCGACGACGACGAGCGCGCCGACCTCCTGGGCGCGGCGGATGATCGCCTCGACCGGGTTGATCGTGCCCATGATGTTCGAGACCAGCACGAACGAGACGACCTTGGTCTTCTCGGTGATGATCTCGTCGATGTTGGACAGGTCGAGCCGGCCGTCGTCGGTGAGGCCGAACCACTTCAACTTCGCGCCCGTGCGCTGCGCGAGCAGCTGCCACGGCACGATGTTGGAGTGGTGCTCCATCTCCGTGATGACGATCTCGGTGTCGTGGTCCACGCGGTAGGGCTCATCGGCCCAGCCCAGCATGTTGGCCACGAGGTTGAGCGACTCGGAGGCGTTCTTGGTGAAGATCACCTCGTCGCGGCTCGGCGCGTTGATGAAGGCGGCGACCTTGTCGCGGGCGCCCTCGTACAGCTCCGTGGCCTCCTCGGCGATCGTGTAGACCCCGCGGTGGACGTTGGCGTTGTGCCGCTCGTAGTACGTGTTCAGAGCGTCGAGCACCTGGCGCGGCTTCTGCGAGGTCGCCGCGGAGTCCAGGTACACGATCTTCTTCCCGTCGTGGACCGTGCGCTCCAGGATCGGGAAGTCTTTACGGATCGCCTCGGTGTCGAGAAGGCCCGGCAGTATCGTCACGCGGTTGCGCCACCCTTCGTGCTGTAAGCCTCGTAACCCTCGGCCTCGAGCTTGTCGGCGAGCTCGGCGCCGCCGGACTCGACGATGCGGCCGTTCGAGAAGACGTGGACGAAGTCGGGCTTGATGTAGCGCAGGATGCGCGTGTAGTGGGTGATCAGCAGGGTGCCGACCTCACCGGTCTCGCGGACGCGGTTGACGCCCTCGGAGACCTGGCGCAGCGCGTCGACGTCCAGGCCGGAGTCGGTCTCGTCGAGGATCGCGATCTTCGGCTTGAGCAGCTCGAGCTGGAGGATCTCGTGGCGCTTCTTCTCACCGCCGGAGAAGCCCTCGTTGACGTTGCGCTCGGCGAAGGACGGGTCCATCTGGAGCTGCTCCATGGCGGACTTGACCTCCTTCACCCAGGTGCGCAGCTTGGGGGCCTCGCCGCGGATCGCGGTGGCGGAGGTGCGCAGGAAGTTGGAGACCGAGACACCGGGGACCTCGACCGGGTACTGCATGGCGAGGAAGACGCCGGCGCGGGCGCGCTCGTCGACGCTCATCTCCAGGACGTCCTCACCGTCGAGGGTGACGGTGCCGCCGGTGATCGTGTACTTGGGGTGACCGGCCAGCGAGTAGGCGAGGGTCGACTTGCCGGAGCCGTTGGGGCCCATGATGGCGTGGGTCTCGCCCTGCTTCACGGTCAGGTCGACGCCCTTGAGGATGTCCCGGGGGCCGTTCTCGGCCTCGACGGAGACGTGCAGGTCGTGGATCTCAAGCGTTGCCATGGGGAACTCAGGACTCCTGGGTGACGGAGACGAGCACGTCGTCCCCTTGGATCTTTACGGGGTATACGGGGACGGGGCGCGTGGCGGGCAGTCCGGACGGCTCACCGGTGCGCAGGTCGAAGCTGGAGCCGTGCAGCCAGCACTCGATGGCGCAGTCCTCCACCTCGCCCTCCGACAGCGAGACGTTCGCGTGCGAACAGATGTCGTTGATCGCGAACACCTCGCCCTCGGTGCGCACGATGGAGACCGGCGTGCCGTCGAGCTCGACCCGCTTGGGCGTGTCCTGCTCCAGCTCGCTCAGCCCACAGGCTCGCACGAAGGTGGCTTCGGTGGTCATGCGACGGACGCCCCCAGCTCGGCCTCGATCTTGGTGAGGAGGCGCTCCTCGACGTCCGCGACGCCGATCTGCTGGACCAGCTCGGCGAAGAAGCCGCGGACGACCAGGCGGCGCGCCTCGTCGGCCGGGATACCGCGGGCCATCAGGTAGAACAGCTGCTCGTCGTCGAAGCGGCCGGTCGCCGAGGCGTGGCCGGCGCCGACGATCTCGCCGGTCTCGATCTCCAGGTTGGGGACCGAGTCGACGCGGGCACCGTCGGTGAGGACGAGGTTGCGGTTGAGCTCGTAGGTGTCCGTGCCCTCGGCGGCGGCGCGGATGAGCACGTCACCGATCCAGACCGCGTGCGCGTCCTTGCCCTGCAGCGCGCCCTTGTAGGCGACGTTGCTGCGGCAGTGCGGGGTGTCGTGGTCGACGAAGAGCCGGTGCTCCTGGTGCTGGCCCGCGTCGGTGAAGTACAGGCCGTACAGCTCGGCCTCGCCGCCGGGGGCGCCGTAGACGACCCGGGGGTGCAGCCGGACCAGGTCGCCGCCGAAGGTGACGATCACGGACTTGAAGGAGGCGTCACGGCCGACCAGCGCGGTGTGCTGGGCGACGTGCACCGCGGAGTCGTCCCAGTCCTGGACGGAGACGACGGTCAGCTTGGCGCCGTCACCGATCAGGTACTCGACGTTGGCGGCGAGGGTGGCGTCACCGGTGTGGTCGATGATGACGACGGCCTCGGCGAAGGCGCCGACCTCGACGACCTGGTGGCCGAAGGCCACGCCGCCCTCACCGTGCACGGTGATGCGGACGGGCTCGGTGAGGACCGTCTCCTTGGGCACCGAGACGACCGAGGCCTTCTCGAAGGAGCTGTACGCCTGGGCGACGACCCGGTCGACCGGCTTGCCGGACTTGCCGACGCGGACGTCGTCCCGGCCGACGGTCTCCACGGTGACGCCCTCGGGGGCCGTCACCTCGACCTTGACGCCGCCGCCGTCGGCCACCGCCGTGCCGTCGTGCAGACCGCGCAGGCGCTCCAGCGGGGTGAACCGCCATTCCTCCTCGCGGCCGTGCGGCACGGGGAAGTCCGCCACGTCGTACGAGGCGGGGGCGCTGACCCGGGCGTCGATGGGCTGCTTCGGCCCGCCCACCTGGATGGCGCCGTCGGTCGTGCTGCCGGCGGGAGTGTTCTCAGCCATGGCTGTCGTCGTGCTCTCTTCCTGTCACAAAGGGTTCGCTGCTTCGGTGGGGGTGCGGTGCCGGCGTCAGCCGACCGCGCCCTCCATCTGCAGCTCGATCAGCCGGTTGAGCTCCAGGGCGTACTCCATGGGCAGCTCGCGGGCGATCGGCTCGACGAAGCCGCGCACGATCATGGCCATGGCCTCGAACTCGGTCAGACCGCGGCTCATCAGGTAGAACAGCTGGTCGTCGCTGACCTTGGAGACGGTCGCCTCGTGTCCCATGGAGACGTCGTCCTCGCGGACGTCGACGTAGGGGTAGGTGTCCGAGCGGGAGATGGTGTCCACCAGCAGGGCGTCACAGAGCACGTTCGACTTGGAGCCGTGGGCGCCCTCGCCGATCTCGATGAGGCCGCGGTAGGAGGTGCGGCCACCGCCTCGCGCCACCGACTTGGAGACGATGTTGGAGGAGGTGTTCGGCGCCATGTGGACCATCTTGGCGCCGGCGTCCTGGTGCTGGCCCTCGCCGGAGAAGGCGATGGACAGCGTCTCGCCCTTGGCGTGCTCGCCCATCAGGTAGACGGCGGGGTACTTCATCGTCACCTTGGAGCCGATGTTGCCGTCGACCCACTCCATGGTCGCGCCCTCGTAGGCCACGGCGCGCTTGGTGACCAGGTTGTAGACGTTGTTCGACCAGTTCTGGATCGTCGTGTAGCGGCAGCGGCCGCCCTTCTTGACGATGATCTCCACGACGGCGCTGTGCAGCGAGTCGGAGGAGTAGATCGGGGCGGTGCAGCCCTCGACGTAGTGCACGTAGGCGTTCTCGTCGACGATGATCAGCGTCCGCTCGAACTGGCCCATGTTCTCCGTGTTGATACGGAAGTAGGCCTGGAGCGGGATGTCGACGTGGACGCCCGGCGGGACGTAGATGAAGGAGCCACCGGACCACACGGCCGTGTTCAGCGAGGCGAACTTGTTGTCACCGACGGGGATGACCGTGCCGAAGTACTCCTGGAAGATCTCCGGGTGCTCCTTGAGCGCGGTGTCGGTGTCCAGGAAGAGAACGCCCTGCTCCTCCAGGTCCTCACGGATCTGGTGGTAGACGACCTCCGACTCGTACTGGGCGGCGACACCGGCGACGAGGCGCTGCTTCTCCGCCTCCGGGATGCCCAGCTTGTCGTAGGTGTTCTTGATGTCCTCGGGCAGTTCCTCCCAGGAAGCGGCCTGCTTCTCGGTGGAGCGCACGAAGTACTTGATGTTGTCGAAGTCGATGCCGGTGAGGTCCGAGCCCCAGGTCGGCATGGGCTTCTTGTCGAAGAGCCGCAGGCCCTTGAGGCGGAGCTTCAACATCCACTCCGGCTCGGACTTCTTGGCCGAGATGTCGCGGACGACCTCCTCGGAGAGGCCGCGCTTGGCCGCGGCGCCGGCCGCGTCGGAGTCGGCCCAGCCGTATTCGTACGTGCCCAGACCCTCGAGCTCAGGGTGAGCAGTCTCCGTGGGGAGTGTCATGCGGGGTTCCTCCCGGCCGTGCTGGTGGATGCTGTGGTGGTCTTGGGGATGAACGTCGTGCACACACCGTCGCCGTGGGCGATGGTGGCCAGACGTTGCACATGAGTCCCGAGCAGGCGGGAGAAGACCTCGGTCTCCGCCTCGCACAGCTGGGGGAACTGCTCGGCGACATGGGCGACCGGGCAGTGGTGCTGGCAAAGCTGTTCGCCGACCGGTGCGCTACGCGCTGTAGCAGCGTACCCGTCGGCGGTCAATGCCTTGGCGAGGGCCTCCGTCCGCTCCTCGGGGGCGACGGCCTCGAGGGCGGCCCGGTATCCCTCGGCCTGGGCGGCCATCCGGGCGCGGGCGAAGGCCGCCACGGCGGCCTCGCCCATCTCACCGCCGCCGGCCGCCTGCGCGATCCAGCGCAGAGCGTCTCCGGCGAGCTTGTCGTAGGCCTGGTCGAAGGCGTCCCGGCCGCAGTCGGTGAGGGCGAACATCTTCGCGGGGCGGCCACGCGTCCGCGCGCCGTAGACGCGCTTCTCGCGTGGCTCCACGACGCCCTCGGCGAGGAGGGTGTCGAGGTGGCGGCGCACGGCCGCCTGGGTGAGCTCCAGCCGCACGGCCAGCTCGGCCGCGGTGGACGGACCGTGATCGAGGATGGACCGGGCGACGCGATTGCGGGTGCCCCGCTGATCGTCGTGCGCGCGCTGGTCGTCCCGCGCGGGCGTGTGCGCAGGGGCCTCGGCCCCAGCGGCCACCTCGGCCGCGGGGTCCTGGGGAGCCTCGCCCGCGTATTTCACAACACCATTGTTGCGTAATTACGGGAGAAGGGACAAGCCTCGCCCTCGCCGCGCGGCGGTGGTTTTGATCACTAAGGGTTACCTAACCGCCACCCCGTCAGGCATTCCGCGGCCCCCGCCGGGGTCCGGACCGTCTCAAGGTTCGTAGACTTCCGGGCATGCGCAGCGCCTTCCCGGGGGACGATCCCCGGCCCCCCGGCCGAGAGCTCGCGGTCGAGATCCACGGTCTGGTCAAGCGGTACGGCCCGAAGACCGCGGTGGACGGGCTCGACCTGTCCGTCGCCACCGGCACCCTCACCGCCGTGCTCGGCCCCAACGGGGCCGGCAAGACCACCACCATCGAGACCTGCGAGGGTTACCGCCGCCCCGACGCCGGCACGGTCCGGGTGCTCGGCCTCGATCCGGTCGCGGACTCCGCCGCACTGCGTCCGCGGATCGGCGTGATGCTGCAGAGCGGCGGGGTCTACCCCGGGGCGCGCGCGGAGGAGATGCTGCGCCACACCGCTTCCCTGCACGCCCACCCCGTGGACGTCGACTCGCTCATCGACCGCCTGGGCCTCGGCTCCTGCGGGCGCACGGCCTACCGACGGCTGTCCGGCGGCCAGCAGCAGCGCCTGGCGCTGGCCATGGCCGTCGTCGGCCGCCCGGAGCTGGTCTTCCTCGACGAGCCGACCGCGGGTCTCGACCCGCAGGCCCGCCGCGCGACCTGGGATCTCGTGCGCGAGCTGCGCGCGGACGGCGTCACCGTCGTCCTCACCACGCACCACATGGACGAGGCCGAGCAGCTGGCGGACGACGTCGCCATCGTCGACGGCGGCAGGGTCATCGCCCAGGGCAGCCCCGAGGAGCTGTGCCGGGGCGGCGCGGAGAACACCCTGCGGTTCAGCGGCCGGCCCGGTCTGGACCTGGCCTCGCTCCTCAAGGCCCTGCCCGCCGACTCCGCCGCGGTGGAGCTGACCTCCGGCACGTACCGGGTCACCGGAAAGGTCGACCCGCAACTGCTCGCCACCGTCACCGTCTGGTGCGCGCAGAACGGGGTCATGCCGGACCGCATAGCGGTCGAGCGGCACACCCTGGAGGACGTCTTTCTCGAGCTGACCGGCAAGGAGCTGCGGGCATGAGCGCCGACACGACCACGGGCACGAGCCCGGAGACGGGCACCGGCACCTTCGCCCCCAGGCCCGGCGCGGCGCCGCTCGCCCGGATGATCCGGGCGCAGGCCGCGCTGGAGACCCGGATGCTGCTGCGCAACGGCGAGCAGCTGCTGCTGACCGTCGTCATCCCCACCCTCCTGCTGGTCCTCTTCAGCACCGTCGACATCATCGACACCGGCGAGGGCGAGGCCGTCGACTTCCTCGCCCCCGGCGTCCTCGCTCTCGCCGTGATGTCCACGGCCTTCACCGGGCAGGCCATCGCGACCGGCTTCGAGCGCCGCTACGGGGTGCTCAAGCGGCTCGGCGCGTCCCCGCTGCCGCGCTGGGGGCTGATGACCGCCAAGACCTGTTCGGTGCTGGTCACCGAGATCCTCCAGATCGCCCTGCTGACGGTGATCGCCTTCGCGCTCGGCTGGTCGCCGCAGGGCAATCCGCTCTCCGTGCTCGCGCTGCTCGTCCTCGGCACCGCGGCGTTCTCGGGCCTCGGGCTGCTGATGGCCGGCACGCTGAGGGCCGAGGCGACCCTGGCCGCGGCCAATCTGGTCTTCCTTCTGCTGCTGGTCGGCGGCGGGGTGATCGTGCCGATGGACAAGTTCCCGGCGGGCGCCCGGGCCGTGCTCGAACTGCTGCCGATCTCCGCCCTGTCCGACGGGCTGCGGGACGTCCTCCAGCACGGCGCGGGCCTGCCCTGGGGCGGGATGGGGATCCTCGCCGCATGGGCCGTCCTCGGGCTCGGCGCGGCGGCGCGGTTCTTCCGCTGGGAATAGCCCGCACGGGGCCTCACCAGCACAATCGCCAACGGACAATCCGCCACGCACCCCCCTCGTGAATCCATGCACAAGCGGGCCCTTACGATGGCTTCCGTGCCGAAAACGCTGAACCCCCTCCAGCTCGTCGCCGACCGCTGGCAGCCGTCCGACCGCTTCGTCCGGCGGGCCGCGTTCGCCTGCGTCGTGATGGCCGTGATCATCGTCGTGACGGGCGGCGCGGTCCGGCTCACCCAGTCCGGGCTCGGCTGCCCGACCTGGCCGACCTGCACCGAAGACAGCCTGACGCCGACGCCCGAGATGGGCATCAACGGCGTCATCGAGTTCACCAACCGCATGCTCACCTACGTGCTGTGCGCGGTCGTGGGCCTGGCCATCACGGCGGCACGCGCGCGTGCCCCGCGCCGCCGCAGCCTCACCCGGCTGGGCTGGGCGCAGTTCTGGCTCGTGGCGAGCAACGGCATCATCGGTGGCATCACGGTGCTGACGGGTCTGAACCCCTACATCGTCGCCTCGCACTTCCTGGCGGCCACCGCGCTGCTGACGGTCGCGGTGGTGATGTGGCGCCGCGCCTGCGAGGGCGACGAGGAGCCGCGCGATCTGGTGGCCCGCCCGGTGCGGCAGCTCGGCTGGGTGCTGGTCGTCACGACCGCCCTGCTGATCGTGGTCGGCACGGTGGTGACGGGCTCGGGGAAGCACGCGGGCGACGCGAAGAAGGACGTGCACCGCATCCCGCTGGACGTCCGTGAGATCACCCAGCTGCACGTGGACCTCGTCTGTGTCGTGCTCGGCCTGATCATCGCCCTGTGGTTCGTCCTGCGGGCCGTGCAGGCACCGGCGGTGGCGCGGCGCAGGGTGCTGGAGCTGTTCGGCGTGCTGATGATCCAGGGCGCCATCGGCTTCGTGCAGTACGTCAATGACTCCCCCGAGTTCCTCGTGGGCACCCACATGCTCGGCTCCTGCCTGGTGTGGATCGCCGTGCTGCGGCTCTTCCTGTCGCTGCGGGACCGCGGTGAGCTGCTCGCCTCCGTGCCCGCTCCCTCCGGCGGGCACGAGGCCCTTCAGCCGGCCGCCGCGTCCAGCCGGTAGACCCTGCGGGCGGTGCCGGCCGCGACGAGCGAGGCGATCCGCCCCGCCTCGGCGCGTCGGCACCAGCCGTCGGCGACCCAGTCGCCCATGAGCCGTTCCATGGCCCGGACGAACAATCGGGCACCCACCACATACAGCTCCGCCAGGGCCCGCGCCCCGGTGGAGAACAGCAGCTTGCCGAAGGGTGCCTCGCGCAGCGTCTCCTCGGGGCGGGCCCCCACGTCCGCGTAGACGTGCGGGAAGACCGCGGCGAGCTGCGCCGCCTGCCGGTGGTGCCAGGGGTCGGGCAGCAGCACCAGATCCGTGCCCAGGCCGGCCGTGGCCCGCAGGAAGGGGCCGAGCCGCCGGGGGTCGGGGCAGTGCAGCTGGACGGGCAGCCCGGTGGCGGCGGCGCTCCACAGCAGATGCCGGTCGAGCACGGGCCCGCCGGGTGCGGAGCCCCTGCGACGGGTGCGCAGCCAGTGGTCGGCGGCCCTGCGGACCTCGTCAGGGCCGGGCGGACTCTCCTCGCACGAGGTGACCCCGGAGGCGAAGGCCGTGGCGTTCTGGGCGGCGGCGTAGAGCGCCTCGGCGAGATAGGCGGCGAAGGAGTCGGCGCTGCCGGAGGTGTCCGCGACCTGCGCGGCGAGCGGTTCGAGGCGGACGACCTCGTGGGCGCGACCGTCGGCGGCGCCGGCCAGCTCCGCGGCGGAGGTGAGGTCGCTGGGCACCCCGGCCTCCAGCAGGAACGTCCCGATGCCCGCGCCGCGCAGCAGCAGCTGACCGGCCCGGTAGGCGCCCAGCTCACGGCGGCGGGCCAGATAGCGGACCGGTGCGCAGTGCGGTTCCAGGCCGAGCAGGGGCGGGCACCAGCGGCGCACGGCGAGGCCCGCGCGGCTGTCGAAGAAGGTCGTCCCGCGGGGGGCCGCGCCGGTGGAACCGGCGGCCGCCGCGAGATGCGTCTCGAACGCCCCGAGGCCCAGTTCGCCGTGGACGGCGCCGTGGCTGTACTGATCGACGAGCGGCGGCATGCCGTATACCATTCGCGCCCACCCCGTCCCGGTCGCCCGACCCCGCCCGCGCGGCGCCCGAGGGGCCGCTTCCGAGGGGTTTAACGGGCGAGTGGCCCGTCAGTTATGACGGCACGGGAACGGCCTGGTGGGCGCCGTGCGCCGGGTCGGGCCGGCGGCCGGTGCGGGGCGTCAGCCGTTGGCGGGACCGCCGAGCTGGAGGCCGGCCATGCGGGACCACTCGTACGGTCCGGTGCGGACCTTGGCCGCCATCTCGCCGTCGAAGTCGTCCTGGAGGGTGATCCCGGCGATCTCCACGGCCTTCCGGGCGATCTCGAAAGAGGGAGCGACGAGATTGCCCCACTCGCCGTTGGCGCCGACGAGGGCGATCCGGGTGGTGCCGCGGCCGATGTGCGCGAGCTGGCCCTCGGCGGCGCCGCCGTGGCTCTTGGCGAACGCGCTGATCTGCCGGGCCAGCCGGGCGGCCTTGCGGGCCGCCCGGGCGTCGGTTGCGGTCTCTTCGGCCTGCGTGAGGGTGTCTGCCATGAGCAGAATGCTACCCGCGGGTACGCGTCTTCTGGGGGAGACCCCCAGACCCCCTAATGGAGGAAGGGATCCACGGCGACGGCGGCGAAGAGCAGCGAGACATAGGTGATGGACCAGTGGAACAGCCGCATCTCCTTGAGCTTCGCGCCCGTGATCCCCGCCTTGGCGCGGGCCTGGAGGCCGTGCGCCTCCTTGAGCCAGAAGGCACCGAGCGCGGCCGCGACGACCGTGTAGAACCAGCTGGTGTAGCCGAGCGGCTGGAGCGAGAGGGAGACGCCGACCATCACCCAGCTGTAGAGGACGATCTGGCGGGCCACCACCTTGTTGCCCGCGATGACCGGCAGCATCGGGACGCCCACGCGCTCGTAGTCGTCCTTGACCTTCATCGACAGCGGCCAGTAGTGCGGCGGCGTCCAGAAGAAGATGACGAGGAAGAGGACGAGGGAGGCCCAGGAGACGGAGTTGGTGACCGCGGACCAGCCGATGAAGACCGGCATGCAGCCCGCGATGCCGCCCCAGACGATGTTCTGCGCGGTACGCCGCTTGAGGATCATCGTGTAGACGACGACGTAGAAGATGTTGGCGCCGAGCGAGAGCATCGCCGACAGCGGATTGACCAGGTACCAGAACCACACCGTCGACCCGACGGTCAGCGCCGAGGCGAAGACCAGGCACTCACGCGGCGAGACCATGCCGGTGACCAGCGGTCGCTGCGCGGTGCGGTCCATCATCGCGTCGATGTCCCGGTCGATGTACATGTTGAACGCGCCCGCGCCACCGGCCGACAGATAACCGCCGATGCAGGTCGCCAGGACGAGCCACAGGTCGGGCACGCCCTCCGCGGCGAGGAACATCACGGGCACGGTCGTCATGAGCAGCAGCTCGATGACCCGGGGCTTGGTCAACGCAACGAACGCCTTGACACGGGCCCCGAACGGCCGGTGGCGAGGGCTCTCGGCGAGCTCCCCCACAGCCTTGAGGGCGTGGGAGGTACCCCCACCCGCAGGACGGGATTCGACGGCCGTCACGCACACCCCTGACAGAGATAAGGCCAGCAAGCACATCCGGGCACACGGACCCGGGAAAGACTTGCGCGTACCACGCCACTCTAGACGTAGGGGGTACTCCGCCCTCCGCCGGGGTGGGTCGTGTTGGGGGCCCCTCTCGCCGTCACGGGCCAGGCCCCGCAACCGATCTTGAGCCCCCGCCCCGCCGGGCGGGGCTCCTGGCGCCGGACCCCGGACGGCTGTCGAAAACCTCTCGAACACCACCGGGAATTCCGCGGAGGACGGCAGAACGGAAGCGTTCGGGAGGCGGCCGGGCGCACTCCCCGGCAGGCTGGTGCCATGGCCGTCGCACCCATGACGGGAATCTTTGCCATCCGGATCGGGTTGCCCGGGCACACGGTCGGGCAGCCGACTGTACGTCGAAAAAATGCGCGTCCCAGCGGGGGTAGGCTCGACAACGCCGCGTCGTGGCGGAATACCGCCCCCGGCAATCGCACATGTGGAGAGGAGCCCTGACCGAGGGTGAGCAACAAGCCGACCACCACAGACCTCGAGTGGACCGAACTGGACCAGCGGGCCGTCGATACCGCTCGCGTCCTGGCCATGGATTCCGTACAGAAGGTCGGTAACGGCCATCCCGGCACGGCCATGAGCCTGGCGCCCGCCGCCTATCTGCTGTTCCAGAAGCTGATGCGGCACGACCCGAGCGACGCCGACTGGACCGGACGCGACCGGTTCGTCCTCTCCCCCGGCCACACGAGCCTGACGCTCTACATCCAGCTCTTCATGGCCGGCTACGGCCTGGAGCTCGCGGACCTGAAGTCGTTCCGCACCTGGGACAGCAAGACCCCGGGCCACCCGGAGCACGGCCACACCCGCGGCGTGGAGACCACCACCGGCCCGCTGGGCCAGGGCATCGCCAACGCGGTGGGCATGGCCATGGCCGCCCGCTACGAGCGCGGTCTGTTCGACCCGGAGGCCCCGAAGGGCGAGTCCCCCTTCGACCACACCATCTGGGCGATCGTCTCCGACGGCGACCTGGAGGAGGGCATCTCCGCCGAGGCGTCCTCGCTGGCCGGTCACCAGAAGCTCGGCAATCTCGTCGCCCTCTACGACGACAACCACATCTCGATCGAGGGCGACACCGCCACGGCGCTCTCCGAGGACGTCCTGGCGCGCTACGAGGCGTACGGCTGGCACGTCCAGCGCATCGAGCAGTCCCCGAACGGCGACTTCGACATCCAGGCGCTGTACGCGGCGCTGAAGGCGGCGCAGGCGGAGACCGAGCGCCCCTCGATCATCGCCGCGCGCACGATCATCGCCTGGCCCGCCCCGAACGCGCAGAACACCGAGGCCTCGCACGGCTCGGCGCTGGGCGACGAGGAGGTGGCCGCGACCAAGAAGGTGCTGGGCTTCGACCCCGAGCAGACCTTCCAGGTCGAGGACGACGTCTTCGCCCACGTCCGCACGGTCGTCGACCGCGGCCGCGAGGCGCACGCCACGTGGAGCAAGCGGCTGGAGGAGTGGCGCACGGCGAACCCGCAGCGCGCCGCCGACTTCGACCGGATCAACGCGGGCGAGCTGCCCGACGGCTGGGAGAAGGCCATCCCGTCCTTCCCCGCGGGCAAGGACGTCGCGACCCGCAAGGCGTCGGGCGAGGTCCTCAAGGCGCTGGGCGGCGTGATCCCCGAGCTGTGGGGCGGCTCCGCCGACCTCGCCGGCTCGAACAACACGACCATCGACGCGTCGTCCTCCTTCCTCCCGGAGGGCAACCCGCTGCCGGAGGCGAACCCCTACGGCCGCACGGTGCACTTCGGCATCCGTGAGCACGCCATGGGTTCGACCATGAACGGCATCGCGCTGCACGGCAACACCCGTATCTACGGCGGCACCTTCCTGGTGTTCTCCGACTACATGCGCCCGGCCGTGCGCCTGGCCGCGCTGATGAAGCTGCCGGTCACCTACGTGTGGACGCACGACTCCATCGGCCTCGGCGAGGACGGCCCGACCCACCAGCCGGTCGAGCACATGGCCGCGCTGCGCGCCATCCCGGGCCTGAACATGGTCCGCCCGGCCGATGCCAACGAGACGGCGATCGCCTGGCGCGAGATCACCAAGCGTCACGCCACCAACCCGGCGCCGCACGGTCTGGCCCTCACCCGCCAGAACGTGCCCACCTACGAGGCCAACGAGGGCGTCGCCAAGGGCGGCTACGTCCTGTTCGAGGCCGAGGGCGGCCGTCCGCAGGTGATCCTGATCGGCACCGGCTCCGAGGTCCAGCTGGCCGTCGAGGCCCGTGACGTCCTCCAGGCCGAGGGCATCCCGACCCGGGTCGTCTCGATGCCGTCCGTCGAGTGGTTCGAGGAGCAGGACCAGGCGTACCGCGACGGCGTGCTGCTGCCCGACGTCAAGGCGCGGGTGGCGGTCGAGGCCGGCATCGGTCTGACCTGGCACCGCTACGTCGGCGAGAGCGGCCGGATCGTCTCGCTGGAGCACTTCGGCGCCTCCGCCGACTACAAGGTGCTCTACCGCGAGTTCGGTCTGACCACCGAGGCCGTGGTCGCCGCCGCGCGCGAGTCCGTCGAGCACGCCGACGCCAACCGCCGCTGACGCCCGCACACAATCAGTAGGAGATGCAATCCCCATGACAGACGCACTCAAGCGCCTCTCCGACGAAGGCGTCGCGATCTGGCTGGACGACCTGTCCCGCAAGCGCATCACGTCGGGCAACCTGGCCGAGCTCATCGACCAGAGCCACGTCGTGGGCGTCACGACCAACCCGTCGATCTTCCAGAAGGCCATCTCCAGCGGTGACGGCTACGAGCAGCAGCTCGCCGACCTCGCCGTGCGCGGGGTGACCGTGGAAGAGGCCATCCGCATGATCACCACGGCGGACGTCCGCGACGCCGCCGACATCCTGCGCCCGGTCTTCGACGCGACGGACGGCCAGGACGGCCGGGTCTCCATCGAGGTCGACCCGCGCCTGGCGCACAACACCCACGCCACCGTCGCCGAGGCCAAGCAGCTGGCCTGGCTGGTGGACCGTCCGAACACCCTCATCAAGATCCCGGCGACCCAGGCGGGCCTGCCGGCCATCGCCGAGGTGATCGGCAAGGGCATCAGCGTCAACGTGACGCTGATCTTCTCCCTCGAGCGCTACCGCGCGGTGATGGACGCCTACCTGACCGGTCTGGAGAAGGCCAAGGCCGCGGGCCTGGACCTGTCCCTCATCCACTCGGTCGCGTCCTTCTTCGTGTCCCGCGTGGACACCGAGATCGACAAGCGTCTCGACGCGCTGGGCACGGCGGAGGCCAAGGAGCTGCGCGGCAAGGCGGCGCTCGCCAACGCCCGCCTGGCCTACCAGGCGTACGAGGAGGTCTTCTCCTCCGACCGCTGGGCCGCCCTGGAGAAGTCGGGCGCCAACAAGCAGCGCGCCCTGTGGGCCTCGACCGGCGTCAAGGACCCGGCCTACAAGGACACGCTGTACGTGGACGACCTGGTCGCCCCGAACACGGTCAACACCATGCCGGAGGCCACCCTGGAGGCCACCGCCGACCACGGGCAGATCACCGGTGACACCGTGCGCGGCACGTACGAGCAGGCCAAGGCCGAGCTCGACGCGCTGGCGAAGGTCGGGATCTCGTACGACGACGTCGTGCAGCTCCTGGAGGACGAGGGCGTCGAGAAGTTCGAGGCGTCGTGGAACGACCTGCTGAAGTCCACTGAGGCGGAGCTCAAGCGCCTCGCTCCGGAGGCGTGAATTGAGCACAAGCAGCAATCCGCTGCGTGACGCTCAGGACCGACGGCTCCCGCGTATCGCGGGGCCGTCGGGCCTGGTCATCTTTGGCGTCACGGGCGATTTGTCCCGTAAAAAGCTGATGCCTGCCGTCTACGACCTGGCCAACCGCGGTCTGCTGCCGCCGGGCTTCTCCCTCATCGGTTTCGCGCGTCGCGACTGGGAGACCGAGGACTTCGCCCAGATCGTGCACGACGCGGTCAAGGAGCACGCGCGCACGCCGTTCCGTGAGGAGGTCTGGCAGCAGCTGGTGCAGGGCTGCCGGTTCGTCCAGGGCGACTTCGACGACGACGAGGCGTTCGAAACCCTCAAGGACACCATCCAGGAGCTCGACAAGGCGCAGGGCACGGGCGGCAACTTCGCCTTCTACCTGTCCGTCCCGCCGAAGTTCTTCCCCACGGTCGTCCAGCAGCTCAAGAAGCACGGCCTGGCCGACCAGAAGGAAGGCTCCTGGCGGCGCGCCGTCATCGAGAAGCCCTTCGGGCACGACCTGGCCAGCGCCCAGGAGCTCAACCGGATCGTCCACGAGGTCTTCCCGGCCGAGGCGGTCTTCCGCATCGACCACTACCTGGGCAAGGAGACGGTCCAGAACATCCTGGCGCTGCGCTTCGCCAACACCCTCTTCGAGCCGATCTGGAACCGGTCCTACGTCGACCACGTGCAGATCACCATGGCCGAGGACATCGGTATCGGCGGCCGGGCCGGCTACTACGACGGCATCGGCGCCGCCCGCGACGTCATCCAGAACCACCTGCTCCAGCTGCTCGCGCTGACCGCGATGGAGGAGCCCGCCTCCTTCGAGGCGGACGCGCTGGTCGCGGAGAAGACCAAGGTGCTCGGCGCCGTGCGGCTGCCCAAGGACCTCGGCAGGAACACCGTGCGCGGCCAGTACGCGCACGGCTGGCAGGGTGGCGAGGAGGTCGTCGGCTACCTCGAAGAGGACGGCATCGACCCGCAGTCGAAGACCGACACCTACGCCGCGATCAAGCTGGAGATCGACAACCGCCGCTGGGCGGGCGTCCCCTTCTATCTCCGCACGGGCAAGCGGCTCGGCCGCCGCGTCACCGAGATCGCGGTCGTCTTCCAGCGCGCCCCGCACTCGCCCTTCGACCACACCGCCACCGAGGAGCTGGGGCAGAACGCCCTGGTGATCCGGGTGCAGCCGGACGAGGGCGTCACGCTGCGGTTCGGCTCCAAGGTGCCGGGCACCTCGATGGAGGTCCGGGACGTCTCGATGGACTTCGCCTACGGCGAGTCCTTCACCGAGTCCAGCCCGGAGGCGTACGAGCGGCTCATCCTCGATGTGCTGCTGGGCGACGCCAACCTCTTCCCGCGGCTGCGGGAGGTCGAACTGTCCTGGGAGATCCTCGACCCGATCGAGCGCTACTGGGACAAGCACGGCAAGCCCGCGTCCTACCAGGCCGGCACCTGGGGCCCGGACGAGGCCGACGAGATGCTCGCACGAGACGGACGGAGCTGGCGGCGGCCATGAAAATGGACCTCACGGACACCACGTCCAGCAAGATCAACAACGCGCTGGTCCAGGGCCGCCGCGCCATCGGCACCCCCGCCGTCGGCATGGTGCTCACCCTGGTCATCGTCACCGACGAAGAGCACGCCTACGACGCGCTCAAGGCCGCCAACGAGGCGTCCCGCGAGCACCCTTCGCGCAAGCTCGTCGTCATCAAGCGGGTCAGCCGCTCGATGCGCGACCGTGCCAAGGCCCGCCTCGACGCCGAGGTCCGGGTCGGCACCAGCGCGGGCACCGGCGAGACGGTGGTCCTGAGGCTGTACGGCGACGTCATCGACCACGCCCAGTCGGTCGTGCTGCCGCTGCTGCTGCCCGACGCCCCCGTGGTCGTCTGGTGGCCGGTGGGTGCCCCCGTCAACCCGGAGAAGGACCCACTGGGCGCACTCGCCCAGCGCCGGGTGACCGACACCTACGCCGCCGAGGACCCCCTCGCGGAGGTCTCGGCCCGCGCCGCGCACTACACGCCCGGCGACACCGACCTGGCCTGGACCCGGATCACGCCGTGGCGCTCGATGCTCGCGGCCGCCCTGGACCAGCAGCAGGTCGACGTCGTCTCCGCCGAGGTCGAGGGCGAGGGCTACAACCCCAGCGGCGAGCTGCTCGCCATGTGGCTCGCCGACCGTCTCGGCGTCCCGGTGAAGCGGACCGTCTCGGACGGCCCGGGCCTGACCGCCGTGCGGCTGGAGACCGGGAACGGCCCGATCGTCCTGGACCGTCCCAACGGCACCCTGGCCACCCTCTGCATGCCCGGCCAGCCGGACCGTGCCGTCGCGCTCAACCGGCGCGACACCGCGGAGCTCCTCGCGGAGGAGCTGCGCAGGCTCGACCCGGACACCACCTACGAGGCCGCGATCAAGTACGGCGTGGAGCGGCTTTCCGAGCCCGCCGCGCAGTCAGCCACACAGTCGGCCGCGGCGTCGAAGGAGGCCAAGCCCGCCGAGGCGGCTCCGGATGCTCCGGCGGCTTCCGACGGTGCCACCGCCCCCGCCCCCGCCAAGAAGGCGTCCGGCAAGAAGGCGGCGGGCAAGTGAGCGCTCCTCAGATCGTCGTCCACCGGGACAAGGAGCTGATGGCGCAGGCCGCGGCGGCCCGGCTGATCACGAAGATCGTGGACGCCCAGGCCGCCCGCGGCTCGGCCTCCGTCGTCCTCACCGGCGGGCGCAACGGCAATGGGCTGCTCGCCGCCCTCGCCACCGCGCCCGCGCGGGACGCGGTGGACTGGTCGCGGCTGGACCTGTGGTGGGGCGACGAGCGGTTCCTGCCGGACGGCGACCCCGAGCGCAATGTGACCCAGGCGCGCGAGGCGCTGCTGGACTCGGTGCCGCTGGACCCCGCCCGGGTGCACGCGATGCCGTCGGCGGGCGGCCCGTACGGCAACGACGTGGACGCGGCCGCCGAGGCCTACGCGGCGGAGCTCGCCGCGGCGGCCCGGCCCGAGGACCACGGCCCGGTGCCCGCCTTCGACGTCCTGCTGCTGGGCGTCGGCCCGGACACACACGTGGCCTCGCTCTTCCCCGAACTGCCGGCCGTGCGGGAGACCGAGCGCCCGGTGGTCGGCGTCCGGGGCGCGCCCAAGCCGCCGCCGAACCGGGTCTCGCTGACCCTGCCGGCGATTCGCGCAGCCCGCGAGGTGTGGCTGCTCGCGGCGGGCGAGGACAAGGCGAACGCGGTGGCGCTCGCGCTGAGCGGTGCGGGTGAGGTCCAGGCCCCCGCCGCGGGGGCGTACGGCCGCAGCCGCACCCTGTGGCTGCTGGACGCCGCCGCCGCGGCTCGCCTTCCGCGGGATCTGTATCCGCCGGCGACGTCCTGACAGCACGCTGAACACGCGATGGCCCGGTCCCCCTGCAGGGGGACCGGGCCATCGCGTGTTTCCCGGGCTCCGCCCGGCCCCGGTCCTCAATCGCCGGACGGGCTTTTCAGCCCGTCCGGCGATTGAGGACAGAGCACAGCAGCCCGTCCGGCGATTGAGGACGCGCCCGCAGGGCGCTCGCCGCCGCAGGCGGCCAGACGACCCGCAGGCCGAGGATCCGGCCTCAGCGCCCGCGCAGCGACCGGTACCGCGCGACCAGCGCCGCCGTGGACGCGTCCAGCCCGGGCACCTCGTCGCCGGCCGTGAGCGCGGGCTCGACCCGCTTCGCGAGGACCTTGCCGAGTTCGACGCCCCACTGGTCGAAGGAGTCGATGTTCCACACCGCGCCCTGGACGAACACCTTGTGTTCGTACAGCGCGACCAACTGCCCGAGCACCGACGGCGTCAGCTCGTTCGCGAGGATCGTCGTGGTCGGGTGGTTGCCCTTGAACGTCTTGTGCGGGATCAGGTCCTGCGGGACGCCCTCCGCCGCGACCTCTTCCGGGGTCTTGCCGAAGGCGAGGGCCTGCCCCTGGGCGAAGAGGTTCGCCATCAGCAGGTCGTGCTGGCCGACCAGGCCCGGGAGCAGGTCGTCCACGGGCTTGGCGAAGCCGATCAGGTCCGCGGGGATCAGCTTCGTGCCCTGGTGGATCAACTGATAGTAGGCGTGCTGGCCGTTGGTGCCCGGCGTGCCCCAGACGACCGCGCCGGTCTGCCAGTTGACGGGGTTGCCGTCGCGGTCCACCGACTTGCCGTTGGACTCCATGTCCAGCTGCTGCAGATACGCGGCGAACTTCGACAGGTAGTGGCTGTAGGGCAGCACCGCGTGGGACTGGGCGTCGTGGAAGTTGCCGTACCAGATGCCCAGCAGGCCGAGCAGCAGCGGGACGTTCTCCTCCGGCGGCGCGCAGCGGAAGTGCTCGTCGACCAGGTGGAAGCCGGCCAGCATCTCGCGGAAGTGGTCCGGGCCGATGGCGAGCATCAGGGAGAGCCCGATGGCCGAGTCGTAGGAATAGCGACCGCCGACCCAGTCCCAGAACTCGAACATGTTGGCCGGGTCGATGCCGAACTCGGTGACCTTCTCCTCGTTCGTCGACAGCGCCACGAAGTGCTTGGCGACGGCCTCCTCGCCCGCGCGCAGGCCGGTCAGCAGCCAGTTGCGGGCGGAGGTGGCGTTGGTGATGGTCTCGATGGTGGTGAACGTCTTCGAGGCGATGACGAACAGCGTCTCGGCCGGGTCCAGGTCCCGCACGGCCTCGTGCAGGTCCGCGCCGTCGACGTTCGAAACGAAACGGAACGTCATGTCCCGTGCGGTGTAGGCGCGCAGCGCCTCGTAGGCCATCGCGGGACCGAGGTCGGAACCACCGATGCCGATGTTGACGACGTTCTTGATGGGCTTTCCGGTGTGGCCCTTCCAGCCCCCCGAGCGCACCCGGTCGGCGAAGACCTGCATCTTCATCAATACGGCGTGCACGGCGGGAATGACGTTGACGCCGTCACTCTCCACGACGGCGGACTCCGGGGCGCGCAGGGCGGTGTGCAGCACCGCGCGGCCCTCGGTGGTGTTGATCTTCTCGCCCCGGAACATCGCGTCCCGCAGCTCGGCCACCCCGGTCGCGGCCGCCAGCTCGCGCAGCAGTCGCAGGGTCTCGTCGGTGACCAGGTGCTTGGAGTAGTCGACGTACAGATCACCGACGGAGAGCGCATAGCGCTCCGCTCGCGAGGAGTCGTCGGCGAACAGCTTCCGCAGGTGCACCTCCCCCAGTTCTTCCCGGTGCTTGGCCAACGCGTTCCACTCAGGCGTCTGGTCGAGCCTGCTCCGGCCTTCTGCGTTCATCTCGGACATTAGCCCACTTCTTCTCGTAGCCGCCCCGCCATCCTCCAACCTAATTGATCAGGCTTCGGTATGAGGTGTCCGCCCGCTCCCGGCGCGGTCCTCGGCGGGTTCCGGACATCACGACGACGGCCCGGCCGCACACCCTCGTGGAGTGCGCGGCCGGGCCGCTTGACGTGTTCGGTGCCGCTGCTCAGATCTCGCCGCGGAGCTTGGCGAGCGCCTCCGCCAGGATCGCCTCGCCGTCGGCGTCGCTGCGCCGCTCACGGACGTACGCGAGGTGTGTCTTGTACGGCTCGGTACGCGGCGGGTCCGGCGGGTTGTCCCGGTCCTGACCGGCAGGGAAGCCACACCGCGGGCAGTCCCACGTGTCCGGCACCTGCGCGTCGCTGGCGAAGCTCGGCTGCGTCTCGTGCCCGTTCGAGCACCAGAAGGAGATGCGGAGGCGCGGCGCGGACTCGCCCCGCTCGGCCTCCCCCATCGGCCCCGCTCCGACCCGACTTCCTCGGATCGCGTTGCCACTTGCCACGGTCGTAACTCCCTGCGTGATGGTGCTGCGAAGCGACGAGATGAAGCTCCGCGGCGGGCGCCCCAGTCTACGTAAGGCCCAACGCGCGTCCAGTGGCAGGAGTTACAGCCCGGCCGCGAGGACGCGAGCCCCATGATAGGCCGAGCCGACGACGGTACGTCAGCTATCGAGCTTCATCAGCAGGCCGAGTGCCACGATGCACGCGAACCACAGCAGACCGACGACCACGGTGATGCGGTCGAGGTTGCGCTCGGCGACCGAGGAGCCGCCGACGGAGGACTGCATACCGCCACCGAACATATCGGACAGGCCGCCGCCCTTCCCCTTGTGCATGAGCACCAGCATCATCATCAGCAGGCTGAAGACGATGAGGGCGATCGAGAACCCCATGACCACGGCTTGACCAACTCTCTCGGACTGAAGAATCTCTCGGACGGTGAAACGTGCGGGGCCGGGCGGCGTGAAAACGCCGGTCCCGGCCCCGACAGGGTACGCCGCGGAGCACCCGTCGTCATAGCGGCGACCTCGGCGGCCGCCGCCGGTCCCGTTCCCTTACTGGTCCCGGAACCGGACGATCTTGACGAACTCGTCCGCGTCCAGCGCCGCGCCACCGATCAGCGCGCCGTCGACATCGGGCTTGGCCATGATCGCCGCGACATTGCCGGACTTGACCGAGCCGCCGTACTGGATGCGGACCTTGTCGGCCAGCTCCTGGCTGTACAGCTCGGCGAGACGGCCGCGGATCGCCCCGCAGACCTCCTGGGCGTCCTCGGGGGTCGCGACCTCGCCGGTGCCGATGGCCCACACCGGCTCGTAGGCGATGACGATCGACTCGGCCTGCTCGGCCGGGATGTCCTTCAGGGCGCCGTCGACCTGGGCCAGCGTGTGCTGGACCTGGTTGCCGGCCTTGCGGACGTCCAGGCCCTCGCCGACGCACAGGATCGGGGTGAGCCCGTGCCGGTAGGCGGCCTTGACCTTGGCGTTGCAGACCTCGTCGGTCTCCGCGTGGTACTGGCGGCGCTCGGAGTGCCCGATGGCCACGTAGGCGCACTTGAGCTTGGAGAGCATCGCGCCGGAGATCTCGCCGGTGTACGCACCGGAGTCGTACGCCGAGATGTCCTGGGCGCCGTACTTGATCTTCAGCTTGTCGCCGTCGACCAGGGTCTGCACGGAGCGCAGGTCGGTGAACGGCGTCAGGACGGCGACCTCGACCGCGTCGTAGTCCTTGTCGGCGAGGGCGAAGGCGAGCTTCTGGACGTGCGCGATGGCCTCGAGGTGGTTGAGGTTCATCTTCCAGTTGCCCGCCATCAGCGGGGTACGGTCACTCACGTTGGTTCAGTCCTCCAGTGCTGCGAGGCCGGGGAGCGTCTTGCCCTCGAGGTATTCGAGGCTGGCGCCGCCACCGGTCGAAATGTGGCCGAAAGCGTTCTCGTCGAAGCCCAGGATGCGCACGGCCGCGGCCGAGTCGCCACCGCCGACGACGGTGAAGGCGGGGCTGTCGAGGAGACCCTGCGCCACGGCCTGGGTGCCGTTGGCGTAGTCGGGGTGTTCGAAGACACCCATGGGGCCGTTCCAGAAGACCGTGCCGGCGTCGGCGAGCTTCGCGGCGTAGAGCTCGCGGGTCTTCGGGCCGATGTCCAGGCCCTCCTTGTCGGCCGGGATGGCGTCCGCGGCGACGAGCTCGGGGTTGGCCGGGGCCTTGGTCTTCAGGTCCGGGAAGTCGGCGGAGACGAGGACGTCGACGGGGAGGACGAACTCCACGCCGCGCTTCTCGGCCCGCGCCAGGTACTCCAGGCAGACCGGGATCTGGTCCTCCTGCAGCAGCGAGATGCCGACCTCGTGGCCCTTGGCCTTGAGGAAGGTGTAGGACATGCCACCGCCGATGAGGATGCGGTCGGCCTTCTCCAGCAGGTTGTCGATGACACCCAGCTTGTCGGAGACCTTGGCACCGCCCAGCACCACGACATAGGGGCGCCGCACCTCGTCGGTGAGCTTCTTCAGGACGCCGACCTCGGTGGCGATCAGGTCGCCGGCGGCGTGCGGAAGGCGCGCCGGGAGGTCGAAGACCGAGGCGTGCTTGCGGTGCACCGCACCGAAGCCGTCTCCCACGTACAGGTCGGCCAGGGCCGCCAGCTCGTCGGCGAAGGCGCCGCGCTCGGCGTCGTCCTTGCTCGTCTCGCCCACGTTGAAGCGGAGGTTCTCCAGCAGCGTGACCTCGCCGTTCGCCAGTGCGGCGACGGTGGCCTTCGCGCTGTCGCCCACCGTGTCGGTGGCGAACGAGACGCTCTTGCCCAGGATCTCGCCGAGCCGCGTCGCGGCCGGGGCGAGGGAGTACTGGGGGTCCGGGGCGCCCTTGGGACGGCCCAGGTGGGAGGCGACGATCACCTTGGCGCCCGCCTCGGCGAGCTTGGCGATCGTCGGGGCGACGGCACGGATGCGGCCGTCGTCGGTGATGGTGGTGCCCTCGAGGGGCACGTTGAGGTCGGCGCGGACGAAGACCCGCTTGCCCTCGATGCCGTCCTGGAGGAGTTCGTCGATCGTCTTCATGCAGTGACTCCGGTGACTTCCGTGATCGGGGCCCCTCCCAGCGATAGCTGGGGGACAGTCATAGGACGGGGCCCGTGCGACGCGCCATAGCGTCGCACGAGCCCCGTCCCCTACTACATCTCGGTGCCCTTGACAGTGCTGTCAGGCAACGATCAGAGCTGGCCGCCGACGAAGACGGTCAGGTCGACCAGGCGGTTGGAGTAGCCCCACTCGTTGTCGTACCAGCCGACGACCTTGACCTGGTTGCCCTGGACCATGGTCAGGGAGGAGTCGAAGGTGCAGGAGGCCGGCCAGTTCACGATGTCGGAGGAGACGATCGCGTCCTCGGTGTACTCGAGGATGCCCTTGAGCTGACCCTCGGCGGCCTTCTGGAAGGCGGCGTTGATCTCTTCCTTGCTGGTCTCGCGGTCGAGCTCGAGGACCAGGTCGGTGACCGAGCCGGTCGGGACCGGGACGCGCATGGCGATGCCGTCCAGCTTGCCCTTGAGCTGCGGGAGGACCAGGGCGGTGGCCTTGGCGGCACCGGTCGAGGTCGGGATGATGTTCTCCGCGGCGGCGCGGGCGCGACGCAGGTCGGAGTGCGGGAAGTCCAGGATCCGCTGGTCGTTGGTGTACGCGTGGACCGTGGTCATCATGCCCTTGACGATGCCGAAGCTCTCGTCGAGGACCTTGGCCATCGGCGCCACACAGTTGGTGGTGCAGGAGGCGTTGGAGATGACGTGGTGGTTGGCCGCGTCGTACTTGTCCTGGTTGACGCCCATGACGATCGTGATGTCCTCGTCCTTGGCGGGCGCGGAGATCAGGACCTTCTTGGCGCCGGCCGCGAGGTGCTTCGCGGCGTCGGCCTTCTTGGTGAAGATGCCGGTGGACTCGATGACGATGTCGGCGCCGAGCTCGCCCCAGGGCAGGTTGGCGGGGTCGCGCTCGGCCATCGTCTTGAAGGTCTGGGAGCCGACGGTGATCGAGTCGTCGGTGTGGCTGACCTCCTGCTTCAGACGACCCAGGATGGTGTCGTACTTCAGCAGGTGGACAAGGGTGGCGTTGTCGGTCAGGTCGTTGACACCGACGATCTCGATGTCCGCACCCTGCTCGAGCAGTGCGCGGAAGTAGTTACGACCGATACGACCAAAGCCGTTGATGCCTACGCGGATCGTCACGAACCGATCTCCTCGTTGGTTTGCCGGTCTGGACGCCGGCGAGCTGTATGGGATGTCCCCGACCACCCCCGACCCTACCTCTAACAGGGGTCGTACGTGACATTGGCGGCGGGTGCTTTCGGGCGCGCTCAGGCGTGCTCAACCACGCTCAACTGCAGGTCAGCCGCCGATGGCGCGCAAAGCGGCACCGACCAGTCCGGCTCGCTCGCGCGGGTCGGACACGTGTTCAAGACCGAAGCCCAGCAGCACGGTGTCCCGGGTGGTGACGGCCGCGGCGCCGCCGGCTCGCTCCTCGCGGCCGTCACCCTGCGTAACCGAAGAGCGGTACTCGCCGGCCGCGGCGCTGCGGAACTGCGGGAAGGCGTCGGGCGACAGTTCCTCGGAGATCGGCCGGTAGGCACCGGCTCCTGCCAACGGGCCCCCGGCGGTGCCGAGGGCGGCCGTGGTGCCGGTGAGCTCACCGGCACCGGTGAAGCGCGTGGGCCGGTCGAACAGGGTGCGGGCGCCCGCACCGAGGTAGTACTGGGCGAAGTCGTCGGTGTCGGCCTCGCCGACCCGCGAGCTGCCGCCCGCCCGCACCCCGGCGGTGATCAGCTTGCCGCCCTCGTTGACGAAGTCGCGTACGGCCAGCAGGGTGGCGCCGTCCGGGCGGGAGGTGCCGCTGTACCAGAGCACCGTGTCGAAGTGCCCGAGCACGCCCAGCGCGGGAGGCGCGCCCTTCTCGGCGACGTCCCAGACGACGGCCCCCCGGCCGTTGTCGGTCAGGGCCTTGGCGTACAGGGCGGCGTCGCGTGCCGCCTCCTTGCCGCCCTCGTCCGCGACGACCAGGGTGTCGGCGCGGGGTGTCCGCGCCACGGTGTAGGTGAAGGGCTCGCTCGCGGTCCGCTCGCCCTCGCGGGTGCGGCCGGTGAACCAGACGCTGACGGTGGAGCCGGGGCGGGCACCCTCGACGGTGGCGCGGTACTGGTCGAAGCGGATGTTGTCCTCGCCGCCGTAGCGGTCGCCGCCGTCCCAGGCCGCGAGCTCCTCGGTGTGCGTACGGCCGCCGTCCACACGGTAGTTCAGGTGCTTGTCGCGCACGCTCCGGCGGGCGGTGACGGCGACGCTCTGGTCGCCGCCGCGCGCGTAGGAGGTGGTGAAGGCGTGCGGGGTGAAGTCGGGGGCGTCCAGGCCGACGGCGGAGGCGGGGCGGTCACCGCGGCCGGCGGTCTCGGCGACGGACAGGGCGAAGGGGATGTTCTTGGCGAACTCCTGCTGGATCAGCTTCTCGTCGTCGGGGAAGGTGAAGCCGGACCGGCAGTCGGCGGGGTCCCAGCGGTCGCCCGGGTCCACCTTGGAGGCGGTCTGGCAGGTCGACATCTCGGGGGTGAACATCATGGTGCCGTTGACGTTGCCCGCGTGGCCGTCGGCCTCGCCGTTGGTGGTGTAGAGCTCGGAGGAGAGCTGCGGCCGGTAGCCGGGGACGGCGGAGTTGCCGGGCGTGCCGGCGAGGGCCCGGTAGAGGACGTCGTCGGGGGTGGGGGTGGCGACCTGCCAGCCCACGCCGTAGAGGATCAGCTCGGCCGCCGAGTGGTAGTTGACGGCGTAGCGGAAGCGGTGGCGCTTCTCGAAGGCGTCGACGGCCCGCGTCTCGGGCTCGGAGGAGGGCGCGGGGCCGCGGTAGGTCTCGGACGCCGGGCGCGGTGACGAGCCCTCGTTGTCGTAGCCCCACTTGTAGGAGAAGTTGCGGTTGAGGTCCACGCCGTCGCCGGCGGTGATCTTCCCGTCGCCGTTGTTGTCGCGGAGGTTCTTGCGCCACAGCCGGGTGGCGGGACTCTGGAAGGTGTGGTCGTAGCCGTCGGGGTTGGCGGACAGCACGAACCACACCTCGGTGGAGTCCACGATCCTGGTGATCCGCTCGTCCTTGCCGTAGCGGTCGAGGTAGTGGTGCATCAGGCGCCGGGTCATCTCCGGCGTGATCCACTCGCGGGCGTGCTGGTTGGACATGTAGAGCACCGCCGGCTTGGCGCCGTCAGGGCTCTTCGCCGCGTTCCTCGACACCTTCATGGCGAGGATGTCCTGGCCGCGCACGGTCTTCCCGATACTGACGACCTTCGTCAGGCCCGGGTGGGCCCGGCCGGTGTCCCTGATCTCCTGCTGCAGTCCGTTCTTCCCGCTGTACGGGCGGAAGACGCCGTCGCCGGCGGCCTCGGTGCGCTTGCGGACGCCCTCGGGGACGCGTCTCTCGGTGAGGTCCACGCCGTGGCCGCGCAGTTCGCGGGCCTGTGCGCCGGTGAGGTGGACCTCCACGGGCACGGCCTTGTCTCCGGTGATGCGCTCGCCCAGTTCATGGCCGTCGAGGCCCGCCGCGAGCAGCAGCGGGACCTGGGCGGCGGTGACCCGTGCGGTCCATACGGACAGGTCACCGGCGTCGGCCCGGGGGGCCGCTCCGGTGGATGGTCGCGCGTGTGCCGTGGGCGTCGCGGCGAGCCCGCCGAGGAACAGCGAAGCCACCATGAGGACCGATCCCGCCCTGCGTCGCATGAGCCCCCCATGCTGTTGTCCGTCACATCGGTACGTGGCCGCCAGACTCATAACCCTTCATGATCATGTCAATGACGCCTTTTGCGTCGCCGTCCCCGGGCCCACGCGGCCGGGTGCGCACAGCAGACCGCCCCGGCACCCTCATGGGTGCCGGGGCGACCCTTCGGAAGCCTGAGTGGTCAGCCGACCATGCCTTCGGCCATCTCCTCGGAGAGGTCGGAGAGGTCCGACAGATTCGACTCGGTGCCGGGGATCCCCAGATCCTGGGCGCGCTTGTCGGCCATGGCGAGCAGCCGTCGGATCCGGCCGGCGACGGCGTCCTTGGTCAGCGGCGGGTCGGCGAGGGCACCCAGCTCCTCCAGGGACGCCTGCTTGTGCTCCATGCGCAGCCGGCCCGCGGCGGCGAGGTGCTCGGGCACCTCCTCGCCGAGGATCTCCAGCGCCCGCTGGACCCGGGCGCCCGCGGCGACGGCGGCACGCGCCGAGCGGCGCAGATTGGCGTCGTCGAAATTGGCCAGGCGGTTCGCGGTGGCCCGCACCTCGCGGCGCATCCGCCGCTCCTCCCAGGCCAGCACCGACTCGTGCGCGCCGAGCCGGGTCAACAGCGCGCCGATGGCGTCACCGTCCCGGACGACGACCCGGTCGACGCCCCGCACCTCGCGCGCCTTGGCCGCGATCTGCAGCCGGCGGGCCGCGCCGACCAGCGCGAGCGCCGCCTCGGGGCCCGGGCAGGTCACCTCCAGGGACGAGGAGCGGCCGGGCTCGGTGAGCGAGCCGTGGGCGAGGAACGCGCCCCGCCAGGCGGCCTCGGCGTCACAGGTGGCGCCGGAGACGACCTGCGGGGGCAGCCCGCGGATCGGCCGGCCGCGGCCGTCGACCAGGCCGGTCTGCCGTGCCAGCTGGTCACCGCCCGCCACCACCCGCACCACGTACCGGCTGCCGCGGCGCAGCCCGCCGGGGGCCATCACCACCAGGTCGGAAGCGTGCCCGAAGATCTCCAGGATGTCCTTGCGCAGCCGCCGGGCCGCGATCCCGGTGTCCAGCTCCGCCTCGATCACGATGCGCCCGCTGACCAGGTGCAGACCGCCCGCGAACCGCAGGATCGCCGAGACCTCCGCTTTCCGGCAGCAGGTGCGGGTGACGGGAAGCCGGGAGATTTCATCCTTCACCGCTGCCGTCATCGCCATGGGCCGATCCTTCCATGCATCCGAAAAATACGGTCGTACGCGGCGGCCAACAGCTCCGGGTCATGCGTCGGGCAGCCGTCGGGAGAGGCGACCGGCGCCAGCTCGACCGTTGCCCCGAGCCGCTTGGCGGCGTCGGTGAGGCTTTCCCGGTCGGGCACGGCGGCCTCGTCGGCCAGCACCACGTCCAGGGCGAGTTTAGGGGCGTGTCGGGCCAAAACCTCCAAATGACGCTGCGGGGAGAAGCCATCTGTTTCGCCGGGTTGCGGTGCGAGGTTCAACGACAGGACCCGGCGGGCCTTGGTCTCCTGCAGTGCCTGGAGGAGCTCGGGGACCAGCAGATGCGGGATGACGGAGGAGAACCAGGAGCCGGGGCCGAGCACCACCCAGTCGGCGTCGAGCACCGCCTCGACGGCCTCGGGCACCGCGGGCGGGTCCTCCGGGACGACGTGCACGGACTGCACATCGCCCGGGGTGAGGGCCACGGTGGCCTGGCCGCGGACGGTGCTGATGGTGTCGGGCTCGGCCGGGTCGTGGCCCCGGACGAGCGCCTGCAGCTCCAGCGGGACCGCGGACATGGGCAGCACCCGGCCGTGCGCGCCGAGCAGCTTGCCGACCAGGTCCAGGGCGCTGACGTGGTCGCCGAGCTGCTCCCAGAGGGCGACGATCAGCAGATTACCGACGGCGTGGCCGTGCAGGTCGCCCTCGCTGGCGAAGCGGTGCTGGATCACCCGGGCCCAGGTCTGGCCCCAGTCGTCGTCCCCGCACAGCGCGGCGAGGGCCTTGCGCAGGTCACCGGGGGGCAGCACGCCCAGCTCGTCGCGGAGCCGGCCGCTGGAGCCGCCGTCGTCGGCGACGGTGACGACGGCCGTCAGATCGCCGGTGATACGGCGCAGCGCGGCGAGCGAGGCGGACAGCCCGTGGCCGCCGCCGAGGGCGACGACCTTGGGCTGGGCACCGGTGTACGCCCGGCCCTCACGGCCGCGGGCACGGCCAGGGACGAGTCGGCGTACGCGGCGCAGCCGGGAGGTACGGCCGGTCACTCGCGCCCCATGTCCCGGTGGACGACGACGGTCTCGACGCCTTCCGAGACGAGGCGGTGGGCGAGCTTCTCCGACATGGCGACGGACCGGTGCTTGCCGCCGGTGCAGCCGACCGCGATCGTCACATAGCGCTTGCCCTCGCGGCGGTAGCCCGCGGCGATGAGCTGGAGCAGCTCGGTGTAGCGGTCGAGGAACTCCTTGGCGCCGGGCTGGTTGAAGACGTAGCCCGAGACCTCCTCGTTGAGGCCGGTGAAGGGGCGCAGCTCCGGGACCCAGTGCGGGTTGGGCAGGAAGCGGCAGTCCACCACGAGGTCGGCGTCGACCGGGAGGCCGTACTTGAAGCCGAAGGACATGACGGTGGCCCGCAGCTCCGGCTCCTCCTCGCCGGCGAACTGGGCGTCCATCTTGGCGCGCAGCTCGTGGACGTTGAGGCTGGAGGTGTCGATGACGAGGTCGGCGTCACCGCGCAGCTCGCGCAGCAGGTCGCGCTCGGCGGCGATGCCGTCGACGATGCGGCCGGAGCCCTGCAGCGGGTGCGGCCGGCGCACGGACTCGAAGCGGCGCACCAGGGCGTCGTCGGACGCCTCCAGGAAGATGACCCGGCGCTTGACCTTCTTGGCGGCCAGGTCCGCGAGGGACTCGCGCAGATTGTCGAAGAAGCGCCGGCCGCGGACGTCCACGACCACGGCGATACGGGCCACGTTGCCCTGGGAGCGGGCGCCGAGGTCCACCATGGTGGGGATCAGGGCGGGCGGCAGGTTGTCCACGACGAACCAGCCGAGGTCCTCCAGACACTTCGCGGCGGTGCTGCGGCCCGCCCCCGACATGCCGGAGATGATCACCAGCTCGGGGATTCCCGTTGTCTCGCCGGTCGCATCCACCGTCGTGCCCGTACTCACCTGTGCTCCGTCTCCGTCGCTGCCGTTCATGCTGTCTTCCCCCGTTCCGCTGACGGCGCCGCGGGCGCGGCTCCGTCTTCCATACTGCGGCCTTGGGGTGTCCAAGGCCCAAACTCCGGGCGCCCGGCTCCGGCGCGTCCGGAGCCGGGGTGTCGGGGGACGGTGCCCATCATTCCTCGGCCCCGTCCATGATCTCGCCCGTCGCGGTGTTGACCGCCGGGGCGGGCGCCGATGCGGCGAGGGCGGCCACGATCGTCTCGGCCGTCTTCCTCCCGATGCCGGGCGTCTCGCAGATCTGCTCGATCGTCGCGGCGCGCAGCCGCTTGACCGAACCGAAGTGCTTGATCAGTGCCCGCTTGCGGGTGTCGCCGAGGCCGGCGACGGCGTCGAGGGGCCCGGCCTTCAGCGTCCCGGCGCGCTTGCTGCGCTGGTAGGAGATGGCGAACCGGTGCGCCTCGTCGCGGACGCGCTGGAGGAGGTAGAGGCCCTCGCTGGTGCGCGGCAGGACGACGGGGTCCTCCTCGTCGGGCAGCCAGACCTCTTCGAGGCGCTTGGCGAGGCCGCAGACGGCGACGTCTTCTATACCGAGCTCGTCCAGCGCCCGCTTGGCGGCCGCGACCTGCGGCCGGCCGCCGTCGACGACGACGAGCTGCGGCGGGTAGGCGAACCGCTTGGGGCGGCCGTCGTCCTCCCGGCCCTCGGCGGGGACGGCACCTCCGGTGGCCCCCTCGATGGCGTCCTCGGGTGCCCCCTCGGCGGCGCCCTCGGGGCGCTCCTCCCACTCCCCCGTCTTCTGCTTCTCCGCGAGATAGCGGCGGAAGCGGCGGCCGATGACCTCGTGCATGGACCGGACGTCGTCCTGGCCGGCGAAGGACTTGATCTGGAAGCGGCGGTACTCGCTCTTGCGGGCGAGGCCGTCCTCGAAGACGACCATGGAGGCCACCACGTCCTGGCCCTGGAGGTGGGAGATGTCGAAGCACTCCACGCGCAGCGGCGCGGTGTCGAGCCCGAGGGCCTCGGCGATCTCTTCCAGGGCGCGGGAGCGGGTGGTGAGGTCGGAGGCGCGCTTGGTCTTGTGCAGGGCGAGGGCCTGGCCGGCGTTGCGCTGGACCGTGGCCATCAGGTCCTTCTTGTCACCGCGCTGGGGGATGCGCAGATCGACGCGGGCGCCGCGGCGCTCGGTGAGCCACTGGGCGACGGGCTCGACCGGATCGGGGAGGGCGGGGACGAGGACCTCCTTGGGGACCGAGTCGCCCTTCTCCTCCCCGTACAGCTGCTGGAGGGCGTGCTCGACCAGGCCGGCCGTGTCGACGGCCTCGACCTTGTCGGTCACCCAGCCGCGCTGGCCGCGCACCCGCCCGCCGCGCACGTGGAAGATCTGCACGGCGGCCTCCAGCTCGTCCTCGGCGACGGCGATGAGGTCGGCGTCGGTGGCGTCGGCGAGGACCACCGCGTTCTTCTCCATGGCACGCCGGAGGGCTTCGAGGTCGTCGCGGAGGCGGGCGGCCTTCTCGTACTCCATCTCCTCCGCGGCGTCGTGCATCCGCTGTTCGAGGCGGCGGAGGTAGGTGCCGGTGCGGCCGGCCATGAAGTCGCAGAAGTCCTCCGCGAGTTCGCGGTGCTCCTCGGGGGTGACACGGCCGACGCAGGGCGCGGAGCACTTGCCGATGTAGCCGAGCAGACAGGGGCGGCCGATCTGGGCGGAGCGCTTGAACACCCCGGCCGAGCACGTCCGTACGGGGAAGACCCGCAGCATCAGGTCCACGGTCTCGCGGATCGCCCAGGCGTGGGCGTAGGGGCCGAAGTAGCGCACGCCCTTCTTCTTCGGTCCGCGCATGACCTGGACGCGCGGGAATTCCTCGCCCATGGTGACGGCGAGCGAGGGATAGCTCTTGTCGTCGCGGTACTTGACGTTGAACCGCGGGTCGAACTCCTTGATCCAGGAGTATTCGAGCTGGAGCGCCTCGACCTCGGTGGAGACCACGGTCCACTCGACGGAGGCGGCCGTGGTGACCATGGTGCGGGTGCGCGGGTGCAGCCCGGCGAGGTCCTGGAAGTACGAGGAGAGCCGCTGGCGCAGGCTCTTCGCCTTCCCGACGTAGATCACCCGGCCGTGCTCGTCACGGAATTTGTAGACCCCCGGCGAGTCGGGGATCTGTCCCGGCTTGGGTCGGTAGCTACTGGGGTCGGCCATGTCACACACCCTACTTGCGGGCAGTGACAACGCGGTCGCCCAGCCGCCCCGGCGCGCACCACGGGCCCGCTTCCCGGGGTTCCGGGGAGCGGGCCCGTGCCGGGCCCCGGCGACGCGATATGTGCCGGGGCCCGGGGTGAAACGATTCCGCGTCGGCGGTCCGTCAGCGGCGGCGCAGCCTGCGGCCCGCCACGGCGACGGCGCCGAGCGCGACGAGCGCCCCGGCGGCCGTCGCCGCCGAGGCCGCGCCGAGGGGACCGGCCGTGCCACCGTCCTTCACCGCGGCCCGGGTCTCCTCCCGGGCCTCGGCGGGCGCGTCCTGCTCGCCGTAGCCGCCCGCCTGCCCCTTCTTGGCGTAGGCGGAGCCGGGCAGCTTGTCGCCGTACGCCGCCCGGACGCGGTCCCGGTAGCGGTCGAGGGTGGTCCCCTTGGTCCCGATCGCCCGGGTGGCGTCCGGGTCGAGCGGCAGCACGCGATCACCGCGCTGGACGTACCAGGCGTCGATCTGGGGCTCGCGGAAGACCGTCCCGCCACCGAGCCGCGCGCCGCCCTCGGCCGCGTAGCGCGTCTCGTCGTCGCCGGTCGCGATGTTGACGACCTTCCAGGCGTCCCCGGCCCGCACGGTCCACACCGAGGCCTTCCGCCCGTCGGCGGAGACGGCCTTGCTGGCGAGGAAGTCGAGCGAGGCGACCGGGGCGTCCGCCTTGCCGGCCACGAACTCCGGGGCGAGCGTGTAGACGGGCACGGTGCTCCCCTCGATCCTCGGCTTCGTCTTCGCCGGGGCGACAGCGCCGTCCCGGGCGAAGAAGCGGGAGAGGGTGTCGAGGGTCGCCGGGGCCGCCGCCGCGTCGTGGGCGGCGGCGACCGCGGAGGCCGGCGGGGGTGTGGGGGCCGCCGGCACCTGGGCCGCGTGGGCGAGCGGGGCCAGGCCGAGGAGGGCCGCGGTGAGGGCACCCGCGGCCGCCGCACGGGCCGCGGTGTTCCGCACGGTGCTCTTCGAGGTGTTCGTCATGACCTCACGCCCCGATCCGGTAGAGCGAGTGCGTCCAGGAGAACTCGTTGTTGTTGACGTACCAGTCGTGCGAGGCCCAGTTGTAACGGCTGTTGGAACCCCACGGGTCTCCCCAGTAGACCCAGCTCTTGGCGTCGTCGAAGCCGTACAGGACGTGCATGTGCCCGCCGCCGGAGGACCACTGGATGCGGGTCTCGATGGGCCGGTCGGCGTTGATCTCGCTCTGCACGGTCGGGTAGCGCAGCCATCCGGTGACGTACGAACCGGGGTTGATGCCCGCCCAGCGCAGCGCGGTCTGCACATGGCCCAGGGTGGCCTGGTTGTTGGGGCACTCGGTGCCCTGCTGCCGGTTGAAGGCCGCGTTGCAGAACTGGTTCTGGCTGTAGGTGCGGCCGAACCAGGTGGCGATGGTGTTCCCGGAGGCCGCCCAGCACCAATTGCTCTTCTGCTGGGCCTGCATGGTGATGCCGAGCTTCTTGCTCGCCAGCAGGCCGGCCTCCTCGCCGGTCGCCGCACTCGCCGTGGTGGGGACGGCGAGCAGCGCGGAGGCGATGAGGGTGGCCGCGGAGAGACGGGCGAGGGGGGCGGGCGCGGTCAGCCGTCTGCCGCGTATACGGGTCGTTTTCGGTTGTGCCGAGGCACGGGTCATGGCGTTCCTCCCGTGGCGGGGGGTTGTGGTGGAGGAGCGCGTCCGGACGCTGATGGGAGCATCAAGGTGTTGTCGGTGACCGGTCAACAAGCTTCAATGCGAAGTGAGACAGCGGTGTGAACAGCTCGAACCGGAAGTGAACGGCCCGTGCCCACGCAGGAGGATCACGGCGGTCCCGGCGACCCGAGATCTCTCCACCGCTCGTGAATATTCACTAAGGAGCGGCGGATGGGGCGGAGTGGCATACCGGCCGAGGCGGCCGAGGCGGAACTCGCGCGGGCGTTGCACTCGGGCCCGTTCCATCTTGCCCTGCGGACGGCGCTGACGGTACGGGGCCTCGCGCTGCACCGGGTGCAGCACCGGCTCGCGCAGCGCGGGGTGAAGGTCGGGCTGACGAGCCTCAGCTACTGGCAGCAGGGGGCCCGGCGGCCGAGACGGCCGGAGTCGCTGCGGGCGGTAAGGATGCTGGAGGAGGTCCTGGAGCTGCCCGCCGAGTCCCTGACCCGGCTGCTGGCCCCCTCGGCCGCCGAGGAGACCGGGCGGCCGGCGGCGCGGTCGCTGCGCTCCCTGGTGGAGGGGCCGCGCGCGGTGGAGCGGCTGCTCGCGGAGCTGGAGTCACCGGCCGACGGCGGGCTGCACACCGTCTGCCATCTGGAGCGGGTCCTCATCGGCGACCGGCGTGAGCTGCGCAGCCGTGACTCCCACCACGTCGTACGGGCGCACCGCGACGGGGTGGACCGCTATCTGGCCCTGCACCGCGGGGACACCGGCTGCGACCCCGAACGGGTGACCGTGCGGGCGTTCGACAACTGCCGGGTCGGACGGGTGCGGTGGCACGGCCCGTCGGGCGTCCTCGCCGCCGAGCTGCTCTTCGACGTACGCCTGCGGGCCGGGGACACCTACGTCTTCGGCTACGGCTTCGACGACGGCACCGCCGGTACGAGCGGTGAGTACGTCCGCGGGTTCAGCTTCGCGGGCGGACAGTACGTGCTCCAGGTCCGCTTCGACGCCGCCGCCCTGCCGGTCCGCTGCCGCCGCTTCACCCAGGCGTCGGCCAGTGCCCCGCGCACCGGGCAGCAGGAACTGACGCTGGCGGGGCGGCACCGCGGGGTGCACCTGGTGGAGCAGGGGGTACGCCCGGGAATCCTGGGGATCGCCTGGGACTGGACGTGAGGGGTCTGTCCTGCGGACGCACCGGCTGAGCTCAGCCGAATCAAGCCCGCCCGGCGGTCAATCACCTGGGACAGGACGTGAGGGGTCTGTCCTGCCGACAGCCCACTCGCTGAGCTCAGCCAAATCAAGCCCGTCCGGCGTTTGAGGACACCGCCGCGCAGCGGTGGTGCGGGCGCCACGGGCCCGCAGACCGTTCACATGATCCGCCGGACAGGCCCACCGCTCTGCCCGTCAGGTCAGGCCTCAGGACCCGCGATCAGCTTGCCGTCCGCGGCCTTGACAGGGACGGCCGGCAGCGGGGCGCCCGCCGGGCCCTGGAGGACCTTGCCGGTGGCGGCGTCGAAGAGGCTGCCGTGGCACGGGCAGTGGATCTTGCCGTCCTCGATCTTGTCGGCCACACAGCCCGCGTGCGTGCACACCGCGCTGAACGCCTTGAACTCACCCTTCGCGGCCTGGGTGACCACCAGCCGCTGCTCCCGGTAGAGCCGCGACCCGCCGACCGGGACGGCCGAGGGCGCGCCGAGGTCCACCGGGGCGGTGGGCGTCGGAGGGCCCTTGGGCGCCGACTCGCCGCCCCCGCAGGCCGCGGCGCCGAGCCCGGCGGCACCGGCCAGCGCCGCTCCTCGCAGCACGGTACGGCGGGAGGCTGGCTGGCTGGTCATGGAGGCTCCAACGGCTGAGCTGCGAAGAGGACGCCTCGACGATACCGGCACCCTTTCGTCCGCCTGCGACATGGCAGGCTTGGGCACCCGCACCCGCACCCGTATTGGCCTCGGCATCGGAAAGGACGCCCTCTCGTGATCGTCGTAGCCGGAGAAGCCCTGATCGATCTGGTGCCCGGCGGTGCCGGGGGCGACGGCGACCTGCCGGCGCTGCTGCCCCGGCGCGGCGGCGGCCCGTACAACACGGCGGTCGCGCTCGGGCGGTTGGGCACCCCGACGGCCTTCTGTTCCCGCGTGTCGACGGACGGCTTCGGCGAGTCCCTGCTGGAGGGCCTACGCGCGGCGGGGGTGGACGTCACCTCGGTACGGCGTGGTCCCGAGCCGACGACGCTCGCGGTGGCGGCCGTCGGCGCGGACGGGTCGGCGGGCTACCACTTCTACGCCGACGGCACGGCGGACCGTCTGTTCGAGCTGCCGGGACCACTGCCGGAAGGGACCACGGCCCTGTGCCTGGGAACCTGCTCGCTGGTGCTGGAGCCGGGGGCGAGCGCGTACGAGGCGCTGCTGCGGCGCGAAGCGGGGCGCGGGGTGTTCACCCTGCTGGACCCGAACATCCGGCCCGGTCTGATCCCCGACGCCGATGCCTACCGGGCCCGCTTCCGCTCCTGGCTGCCGCAGGTGTCCCTGCTCAAGCTGTCCGTGGAGGATGCCGAGTGGCTGGGCGGCCCGGCCCGGGAGTGGCTGGCGGCGGGACCGGCGGCGGTGGTCGTGACGGACGGCGCGGCGGGACTGTCCGTCCTCACCCGGGGCGGGGAGCGGTACTCCGTGCCCGCGGCGGCGGTCGGGGGTGGGGTGGTGGACACGATCGGCGCCGGCGACACGGTGAACGCCGCGCTGCTGCACCGCCTCGCGGAGCACGGCGCGCTGTCGCCCGCCGCCGTGGCGGAGCTGACCGGGGCGGACTGGCTGGACATCCTGGACTTCGCCGCCCGCGCGGCGGCGGTCACCTGCTCCCGGGCAGGAGCGCAACCGCCGTACGCGGCGGAGCTCGGGCCTGTCCGGCGGATCAGGTGAACGGGTGCCCCGGACGGGCTGGGTGTGGCTGAGCTCAGCCACACCCAGCCCGTCCGGCGATTGAGGACGCGCCCGCAGGGCAGCCGCCGCCTCGTCACGTGAGTCGGCCCCGCCGCCGGGCGTCCGAAGGGAACGTCCGGCGACGGGGCCGACCGAGTGGTAAAGACCTACGCGCCCGCGCTCAGGCGCGGCGCGCCCGCGTGGCCGTCTTCTTGACGGCCGTCTTCTTGGCGGGTGCGGCCTTCTTCGCCGCAGCCGCCTTGGCCGTCGTCTTCTTGGCCGTGGCCTTCTTGGCGGCCGCGGTCGTCGTGACCGTCGCCTTCGCGACCCCGGTCTTCCGGACTGCGGCCGGCGCGGTCTTCTTCGCCGGGGCCTTCCGGCCGCCGTTGCCGCGTGCCTTGGTCACCGCCGCGTCGCTCACGCGGTCGCCCAGCAGCTCACGCAGGAACTTTCCGGTGTGGCTGCCCGGGACGGAGGCGACCTCCTCCGGGGTGCCCTCGGCGACGACGAGTCCGCCGCCGCTGCCGCCCTCCGGGCCCATGTCGACGACCCAGTCCGCCGTCTTGATCACATCAAGGTTGTGCTCGATGACGATCACGCTGTTGCCCTTGTCGACCAGTCCGGACAGCACCTTGATCAGCTTGCTGATGTCCTCGAAGTGCAGCCCGGTGGTGGGCTCGTCGAGCACATAGACCGTGCGGCCCGTCGATCGCTTCTGTAGCTCGCTCGCGAGCTTCACCCGCTGGGCCTCGCCACCGGAGAGCGTCGGCGCGGACTGGCCGAGCCGGACGTACCCGAGCCCGACCTCGTGGAGCGTGCGCAGGTGGCGGGCGATGGTCGGCACGGCCTCGAAGAAGTCCAGCGCCTCCTCGATGGGCATGTCCAGCACCTCGGCGATGGACTTGCCCTTGTAGTGCACCTCCAGGGTCTCCCGGTTGTAGCGCGCGCCGTGGCAGACCTCGCACGGCACGTACACATCCGGCAGGAAGTTCATCTCGATCTTGATGGTGCCGTCGCCGGAGCAGTTCTCGCAGCGGCCGCCCTTGACGTTGAAGGAGAAGCGGCCGGGCAGATAGCCGCGGACCTTCGCCTCCATCGTCTCCGCGAAGAGCTTGCGGACGTGGTCGAAGACGCCGGTGTACGTGGCCGGGTTGGAGCGCGGCGTACGGCCGATGGGCGACTGGTCGACGTGCACGACCTTGTCCACCAGGTCGTCGCCGTCGACACGGGTGTGCCGGCCGGGGACGGTCCGCGCCGCGTTCAGCTCACGGGCCAGGTGGGTGTAGAGGATGTCGTTGACCAGGGTCGACTTGCCCGACCCGGACACACCGGTGACGGCCGTGAGCACGCCGAGCGGGAAGGAGACGTCGATGTCCTGGAGATTGTTCTCGCGGGCGCCGCGCACCGTCAGCCGGCGGTCGAGGTCCACCGGCCGGCGGCTCTCCGGCATGGCGATGGACTTCTTGCCGACGAGGTACTGCCCGGTCATCGACTCCTTGTTGGCCAGCAGCTCCTTCAGCGGGCCGCTGTGCACCACCTTGCCACCGTGCTCGCCCGCGCCCGGGCCGATGTCGACGACCCAGTCCGCGACCTTGATGGTGTCCTCGTCGTGCTCGACGACGATCAGGGTGTTGCCCATGTCGCGCAGGCGCACGAGGGTCTCGATCAGGCGGTGGTTGTCGCGCTGGTGCAGGCCGATGGACGGCTCGTCCAGGACGTAGAGCACGCCGACGAGGCCGGAGCCGATCTGGGTGGCGAGCCGGATGCGCTGGGCCTCGCCACCGGAGAGGGTGCCCGCGGCCCGGTTCAGCGAGAGGTAGTCCAGGCCGACGTCGACCAGGAACCGCAGCCGCTCGTTGACCTCCTTGAGCACCCGCTCGGCGATCTTCTTCTCGCGGCCGGTGAGCTTCATGTCCCGGAGGAAGTCGGCGCACTCGCTGATCGACATCGCGGCGACCTCCGCGATGGACCGCTCCTGCACGGTGACCGCGAGGACGATCGGCTTGAGCCGTGTGCCCTCACAGGTCGGGCAGGGCACCTCGCGCATATAGCCCTCGAAGCGCTCGCGGCTGGAGTCGCTCTCCGCCTCCGAGTGCCGCCGCTTGACGAACGGCACCGCGCCCTCGAAGGACGTGGTGTATGCGCGCTCGCGCCCGTAGCGGTTGCGGTAGCGGACCTCGATCTGCGTCTTGTGGCCGTGCAGCAGCGCCTTTTTGGCCCGCTGCGGGAGCCCCGCCCAGGGGATGTCCATACGGAAGCCGAGCTCGTCGGCCAGGGCGCCCACCAGACGGCTGAAGTAGTCCTTGGTGTGGCCGTGGGACCAGGGGTTGATCGCGCCCTCGTCGAGGGACTTGTCCTCGTCGGGGACGATCAGCTCCGGGTCGACCTCCATGCGGGTGCCGATGCCGGTGCAGTCCGGGCAGGCGCCGAAGGGCGAGTTGAAGGAGAAGGAGCGCGGCTCCAGCTCCTCGAAGGACAGGTCGTCGTACGGGCAGTAGAGGTGCTCGGAGTACATCCGCTCACGCTCGGGGTCGTCCTCGGCGAGATCGACGAAGTCGAGGATGACCATGCCGCCGGAGAGACCGAGCGCGGTCTCGACCGAGTCCGTCAGACGACGCTTGGCGCTGTCCTTGACGGTGAGGCGGTCGACGACCACCTCGATGGTGTGCTTCTCCTGCTTCTTGAGCTTGGGCGGCTCGGAGAGCTGGATCGTCTCGCCGTCGACCCGGGCACGGCTGTAGCCCTTGGTCTGGAGGTCGGAGAAGAGATCGACGAACTCGCCCTTGCGCTCGCGCACCAGCGGCGAGAGCACCTGGAAGCGGCTGCCCTCGGGCAGCTCGAGCACCCGGTCGACGATCGCCTGCGGCGACTGCCGGGAGATGGGCCGCGCGCACTCGGGGCAGTGCGGCTTGCCGATGCGGGCGAAGAGCAGACGGAGGTAGTCGTAGACCTCGGTGATGGTGCCGACCGTCGAGCGCGGGTTGCGCGAGGTCGACTTCTGGTCGATGGAGACGGCCGGGGACAGGCCCTCGATGAAGTCCACATCGGGCTTGTCCATCTGGCCCAGGAACTGGCGTGCGTAGGAGGAGAGCGACTCGACGTAACGACGCTGCCCCTCGGCGAAGATCGTGTCGAACGCGAGGGACGACTTGCCCGACCCCGAGAGTCCGGTGAAGACGATGAGGGAGTCACGCGGAAGGTCGAGCGAGACGTTCTTGAGGTTGTGCTCGCGAGCGCCACGGACGATAAGACGGTCTGCCACGCCGGTCGGCACCTTTCTTGAGAGTCGGCTCCGGGGAGCTTCCGAGGAGCTGCGGGGAGGGTTCGCTGCCCCTCGATCCAGAGTACGGGGGGCCACTGACAAGCGAGGGTCGGGCGAAGGCCGGCCACCGGATCGGCACGGTCCCGCGGCGTCGTCAGCGGCACCCTCGACCATATAGCACGTACATTCGATTTAGGGGCGGGATCGGACACCTTCACCCGAAGGTGTGGCCCCGCTATCGTCGGCGGCATGATTGATCATGTGCACGACCTCGACGCTGTACGTGAGGCCACCGACCGGCTGCTCTCCGCGATCGGCGAACTGGACAACGCGGCCGTCGCCGAGCCGTCACGGCTTCCCGGCTGGAGCCGTGGCCATCTTTTGGCCCATCTCGCCCGTAACGCGGACGCCCTCGTGAACGTCCTGGAGGGCCGTCCCATGTACGTGAGCGGCGAGGCCCGCGAGGCCGACATCGAGCGGGACGCGCCCCGTCCGCTCGAGGCGCAGCTCGCGGACCTGCGCGACAGCTCCGCCCGCTTCCTGCGGACGGCCGACGTGCCCGCGGACTGGAGCCGCACGATCGAGATGCGCAACGGCGTGACCGACTCCGCCGCGCGCGTCCCCTTCCGCCGGCTCGTCGAGGTCGAGCTGCACCACGTCGACCTCGGCATCGGTTACGAACTGAGGGACCTGTCCGACGAGTTCGTCGCCCGGGAGATCGACTTCCTCACGGAGCGCTTCACCGGCAACCCCGGCGTCCCCGCGTTGAGGCTGGAGGCGACTGATAAAAAGCACGGCGGAAAGCAGTGGTCCACCGGCCGGCCCGAGGGCGAGCCCGTCACCGTCTCCGGCCCTCCGGCGGTACTGATGGGCTGGCTCGCCGGACGGTGTGACGGCTCGGATCTCGAAACCGGTGGCGCTCCGCTGCCTTCTCTGCCTCCGCTATAGGGTGATCCCATGACGTACAGCGGAGCGGTAGAGGTCGGCGGACCTGCGGATGTACACGAGTTGGCCGATCTGATGATCTCCAAGGTCGCGGTCGGACCCATGAACAACAACGCCTATCTGCTGCGGTGCCGGGCGACGGACGAGCAGCTGCTGATCGACGCCGCCGCCGAGCCGCACACCCTGCTCGCCCTGATCGGCGACAGCGGTATCGCCTCCGTGGTGACGACCCACCAGCACGCCGACCACTGGGGCGCGCTGGCCGAGGTGGTGGCCGCCACCGGCGCCCGTACCTATGCCGGCCGTTACGACGCCGAGGGCATCCCGGTGGCGACGGACGTGCTCGTCGAGGACGGGGACACCATCCGGGTCGGCCGCGTGGAGCTGACGGCCCGCCACCTCGTCGGCCACACGCCGGGCAGCATCGCGCTCGTCTACGACGACCCGCACGGCCACGCGCACGTCTTCACCGGCGACTGCCTCTTCCCCGGCGGTGTGGGCAACACGCACGACGACCCCAAGGCGTTCGCCAGCCTCCTCGACGACGTCGAGACCAAGATCTTCGGTGCTCTCTCCGACGAGACCTGGGTCTACCCGGGCCACGGCAACGACACCACGCTGGGCGCCGAGCGCCCGCACCTCGCGGAATGGCGCGAGCGCGGCTGGTGACGCCGCCCCGGCCTGCCGGCCGGGCACATGACACGTCGAGAGACGTGCGAAACATCGAGAAGCATTGAACGGTAAGGACCGGCGGCCATGGGCCGCCGGTCCTTACCACTCTGCGCTGCCCGAGGGGGCGGCAGCGCGGAGGTACCGCCAAGGGGAGGCGGCGCCGGGCCGGGACGGGGGGGCGGAGGGCCCGGACACCGCTGTCGTTCCGACGGACCGGCCGATATCCGCCGCGCCCCGCGCCGCACTCCCCCACGCCCCGTTGCCTGCCATCTCCATGGAAGTTGGGCATTACATGCAACGAGACCGTTCACAGAGTTCACCGTCGATGTTCCGGCTGGCGACCGCCTCGCTGGCCGGTACCGCCATCGAGTTCTACGACTTCTTCGTCTACGGCACGGCCGCGGCGCTCGTCCTCGGCCCGCTTTTCTTTCCCACCGTCTCACCGCTGATCGGCACGCTCGCCGCCTTCGGCACCTTCGGCGTCGGGTTCCTCGCCCGCCCGCTCGGCTCCATTCTTTTCGGCCATATCGGCGACCGTCACGGGCGGCGCCCGGTCCTGATCGCGTCCCTGCTGCTGACCGGCCTGGCGACGGTCGCGGTCGGGCTGGTGCCCACCTACGACAGCATCGGCATCGCCGCCCCGGTGCTGCTGCTCGTCCTGCGCTTCGTCCAGGGCATCGGGCTCGGGGGCGAGTGGGGCGGTGCGGTGCTGCTGACCGCGGAACACGCGCCCGCCCACCGCCGGGTCCTGTGGTCCAGCTTCCCGCAGGTCGGCCCCTCCGTGGGTTTCGTCCTGGCCAACGGTCTGACACTCGCCCTGTCGGCCACGCTCACCGACGCGCAGTTCCTGTCCTGGGGCTGGCGGGTGCCGTTCTGGGCCGCGGGTCTCCTGGCGGCGGCCGGACTGCTGCTGCGCACCCAGCTCAGCGAGACGCCTGCCTTCCAGGAACTGGCCGCCAAGGAGAGCCGCGCCTCGCTGCCGCTGGCCGAGCTCGTGCGCGGCCACTGGCGGCTCGTCCTGCTGACCGCGGGCGGCCTCGCGGCGGGTTACGCCGTCTTCTACACGGTCACGACCTGGTCGCTCGCCTACGCCACCGAGACGCTCCACGTCGACCGCACGGTCATGCTGGCCTGCATCATGGTCGCGGTCGCCGCCCAGGGCGTGGCGACCCCGCTGGCCGCCCTGCTCGGCGACCGCTATGGGCGCCGCCCGCTGTGCCTGATCGGCTGCACCGCCATGGCGCTGTGGATGGTCCCTCTGGTGGCGCTGCTGCAGACCGGCCGGCCGGTGCTGATGCTGCTGGGCTTCGTCGTCGCGATGCTGTCCTTCACCGCCACGTTCGCCGTCACCGGGGCCTATCTCCCCGAGCTCTACGAGCCCCGGGTGCGCTGCACGGGCGCGGCCGTCGGCTACAACCTGGCGGGCGTCCTGGGCGGGGCCCTCACGCCGATCGTGGCGACCGCGGCGTCCCAGGGCGACGGACCGCCCTGGGGTGTCGCCGGCTATCTGACCGCGATCGCCCTGCTGAGCCTCGGCTGCTTCGCGCTGCTGCCCGACACCCGCCCGGCTCCGGCGACCCCCGGCCCGGCCGCGGAGTACGCGACCGCGTAGGGCCTGGCCGGCCGGTCCCTGTCGGCGGCTCACCCGCCGTGTCGTCCGCACCACCGCTGCGCGGCTGTGTCCTCAAACGCCGGACGGGCTGGTGGTGGCCGAGCGCAGCCACCACCAGCCCGCCGAGGCCGCTGGCCGAAGCCACGGCGGACAGGCTCTAGACCAGGCTGTTGTCCCTGTCCTCGGCCGGCTCCGCCGCATCGGCCGGCTCCTGCTTCTTGGAGGCGTAGAGGCTGGTGACGGTCGTGACGACCAGGACCGCGCAGATGACGCCGAGCGAGACCGGAATGCTGATCTCGGGGACGCCGACGCCGTTCTCGTGCAGGGCGTGCAGCACGAGCTTGACGCCGATGAAGCCGAGGATGATCGACAGCCCGTAGGAGAGGTGGACCAGCTTCCGCAGCAGGCCACCGATCAGGAAGTACAGCTGACGCAGGCCCATCAGGGCGAAGGCGTTGGCGGTGAAGACGATGTACGGGTCCTGGGTGAGGCCGAAGATGGCCGGGATCGAGTCCAGGGCGAAGAGCACATCGGTGGTGCCGATCGCCAGCATGACGATCAGCATCGGGGTCATCAGGCGCTTGCCGTTCTCGACGACGAAGAGCTTGGTGCCGTGGTACTTGTCCGTGGACGGGAAGCGCTTCTCGACCAGCTTCAGGAAGCGGTTCTCCTCGAACTCCTCTTCTTCCGCGTCGGCGCGCGCCTCCTGGATGAGCTTCCAGGCGGTCCAGATGAGGAAGGCGCCGAAGATGTAGAAGACCCAGGAGAAGTTGGCGATGATCGCCGCGCCCGCCCCGATGAAACCGGCGCGCAGGACGAGGGCGATCAGCACACCGACCATGAGCACGCGCTGCTGGTAGATCGGCGGGACCGCGAACTTCGCCATGATCAGGACGAAGACGAAGAGGTTGTCGACGCTCAGGGACTTCTCGGTGATGAAGCCCGCGAAGAACTCACCGGCCGGCTGGCCGCCGCCGAAGAAGAGCAGCCCCAGCCCGAAGAGTCCCGCGAGGGCGATCCAGACCGCGGTCCAGATCCCGGCCTCCTTGATGGAGACCTCATGGGGCTTGCGGCCCCCTATGAAGAAGTCGGCGGCGATGAGGGCACACAGACCAAGAATGGTCAGCACCCACAGGGTCAGGGAAACGTCCACTGTTCCTCCGGCACTCTGTACGGCAACTACCAGCGTCGTCGCTGCCGGAGGAACATCCACCCGCGCTCAGTCCACGGGTCCTCCTCCGTACAAAAAACAGTACAGGAAGGCCCAAGAAATAGTAAAGAAACCACCAAAACCCCTGGTCAGGCACTCTTTGCCAAGTAAGGCCGTGCGCTGGATCCGCGCTAGATCCCGTACGCCCGCCGGGCCTGGCCGACCTGCCACAGCACCTGCCGCAACACCTCGCTCCCGGCCGGAACGAGCGAGGGCTCATAGGTCCAGGCATGACCCACCCAGGGATCGGCGAGGTGGTCGGAGGGCACCGGGGTGATCCTCAGCAGGGCACGCCAGAGCGGGTCGAGCACCGGCCCGTACACCCGGGAGTCCTCCCGGTCGGCCACCATCATCAGGTGCACCCCCACGGCCGGTCCCTCGTCCGCGAGGTAGCGCAGCTGGGTGACGGCCCGGTCGTCGAAACCGTGCGGGAAGTCATTGACGATCAGCAGCTGCTCGGCGACATCGAGGTCCGGCGGCAGGGAATCGACGGCCCCGCTGCGGACCGCCATCTGCACCAGGTCGACGCGGCGCGTCAGCCGCGCCAGCAGCGCGGTCACCCCCTGGGCCCCGGCCGCCGGAGGCTCCTTCAGCGCCCCGGACTCCAACAGCGGCGCCAGGGCGCCACCAGCCGACCCCGCCGGGTCGATGACGTGCACCGTGAGGTCACCGACCGGGTAGACGGCCAGCAGCCGCGCGGCGTGCGCGACGGCCGTGTCCATGGCCAGCCGACGCAGCTCGGCGGAGTCCACCAGGCCGGCGTCCGTGCCGTCCGACCGGCCGCTGTCGATCCACAGCCCGCGCTCCAGCGGCAGCCGCACCAGCATGGGGATGCGCAGATTCGTGCGCTCCGGCAGGCGCAGATCGCCCAGGCGCAGGGCCATCGGGGTCTCCAGCGGCACCTGGTACCCCTGCCAGACCGGGCTGTCCCAGCGGGCGAAGGCGGGCGGCAGGGCGTGCTCGACGACCTCGGACTCGGCGGCGAGCTGGGCGAGGTCCCGGTCGAGGGCGGCACGGGCCTGCTCGACGAGCGCGTCCTGCTTGGCGCGCGCCTCCTGCCGGGCGGCGTCGGCAGCGGGCCCGACCCGGGTGCGCGGGTCGGAAAGCACCCGGTCCAGCTCCTGCTCCAGGCGGGACTCGGCGAAGTCGACCGCGCTGCGGTACGCGGCGGTGGTGCGGGCCAGGTCCTCGAACATGCCCCAGACCTGGTTGTACAGCCGCTCGTTCATCGTCCAGCCGCTGGCGTCACCCGCCACAGGCCGGGCGGGCTGCCCCGGCTCGGCCGGCGGCGCGGCGGGCGCGGGCTCCGGCGGCGTCGACGTCCGGCGGCGGGGGTGCTGGTAGCTGACGGGGCCGCCCGCGGCCGGGGGCTGCGCTCCCGCCGGGCCGCCCGCGAGACCGTCGCCGGGGGCGGGCGCCTCCGGGTCGTGGCCGGGCCGTACGGCCGGGCGGCCGGCGTCCATGGCGCTCCCGCCGGACTGTGCCGCGCGGCGCGCGGCGCCCTCCTGCTGGGCCAGGCGGGGCGGCGGTGGGGCGACGGCGCGCGCCATGCCCCCGGCGACGGCCTCGTCGATCTCCTGGGCCGTCTCGGCCGCCCGGGGCAGCCCCTGGTCGGCGAGCATCGCGGCCAGACCGCCCGCGTAGCCCTGGCCGACGGCCCGCACCTTCCAGGCGCCCTGCCGGCGGTAGAGCTCCAGGGCGACGACGGCCGACTCCGCGTCCAGGTCGGTGATGGTGTAGCTGACGACCTCGGCGCCCTCCAGCGAGGTGACGGCGAGGAACGGCGCCGCCATGTCGCCGAAGCGGGCGGGGCCGCCCCCGCCGGCCGGCAGGGCGAGCAGCACGTTGACACGGTGGACGGCCTCCGGGACGGCGTCCAGGTCGACGGCCAGCCGGTGGTCGGCGGCCGCCTGGCGGGACACCTCGAGTCCGGGGAGCTGGGGCGAGGCGGGGTGCGCGACCCACGCGGCGTCGGCGATCTTGCCGTTCGCGTCACCGAGGGTGGCTCCCGCCACCACCGGAGTGCCCGCCGAGACCCTGATCTCCAGGCGGGTCTCGGGCAGCGGGTGGTTCTGCCCCCGCGTCAGCTCGGCCGTCATCGCCGTTCCCCCTTGTTGTGCCGCGCTCGTCGCGCCGCGCTCGTCTGTACCGAGCGGGCCCGGCGGAACTGTCTCCGCCGGGCCCGGTCCTACCGCTGACTGTCTGCCGCCGAGCCCTACAGGCTCGCCTGGACCGCCGGGATGAGGTCCTGGAAGGTCCGGCCGTTGGCCGGGGTGCCGATGGCCGTCATCGCCCAGCCGTTGCCCGCGCGGTGCACCTTCGCCATGATCTGCGCGGTGTACTGCCCGCCGCCGTCGAGGGTGTAGCGGGCCAGCTCCTGGCCGGTGGTCTCGTCGACCAGGCGGCAGAACGCGTTCTGCACCTCGCCGAAGGTCTGGCCGGTGAAGGAGTTCACCGTGAAGGCGATCTCGTTGATGTGCACGGGGACGCGCTGCAGGTCGACGAGGATCGCCTCGTCGTCGCCGCCCTGGCCCGCACCGCCCACGCGGTTGTCGCCGGTGTGCCGCACCGAGCCGTCGTCGCTGACCAGCTTCTGGAAGAAGACCACGTCGACGGGCTGCTTGTCGGCGAAGAGCAGCGCCGACGCGTCGAGGTCGATCTCCCTCGTGCGCGACCCGAACAGTCCGCGGCGGGGGGCGGCCTGCCAGCCCAGCCCCATCCGTACCGCGGTCAGGGTGCCCCCGTCGGCCTTCTGCAGGCTGATGCCCTGACCCTTGGACAAGTTGACCGTCACGCGCAGTCCCTTCTCGTTTTCTCTCGTGTTGCCCCGTGACCGCGCGCTCGGCGCGGTCTCCTCCCACGACCCTATGCACTGTCACCGGCCGCGAGCACACCCGAGGAGGGTTTGTGGCGGTCTTGCAACATCTCCGCCGACACGGCCGGCCGGCGCCCCTCCTGCCCGGTCCCGTCAGGACCAGGCAGGCCCCCGTCAGACCAGGCAGGTCCCGTCAGGCCAGGCCGGCCTCGCGCATCTGCCGCAGCTCCTTCTTCAACTCGCCCACCTCGTCGCGCAGCCGGGCGGCGACCTCGAACTGCAGCTCCGCCGCGGCCGCCCGCATGCGGTCCGTCATGTCCTCGATGAGCTGGGCCAGTTCCGCCGCGGGGCGGTCCGTCGCGACGACCGCCTTGCCCTTGCCCTTGCCCTTGGCCGCCTTGCCTCCTGCCTTGCCGGAGGCGGCCGTGGGGACGGGGGCCTTGCCCCCCTCGGCCTGGCGGTAGCCGGAACCCAGCAGCTCCTGGGTGTCGATCTCCTCACGGGCGATCGTGGCGACGATGTCACCGATCTTCTTGCGCAGCGGCTGCGGGTCGATGCCCCGCTCCTTGTTGTACGCGATCTGCTTCTCGCGGCGGCGGTTGGTCTCCTCGATGGCCTTCTCCATCGCCGGAGTGACCTTGTCGGCGTACATGTGGACCTGGCCGGAGACATTGCGCGCCGCGCGGCCGATGGTCTGGATCAGGGAGGTCCCCGAGCGCAGGAAGCCCTCCTTGTCGGCGTCCAGGATGGCGACCAGGGACACCTCGGGCAGGTCGAGGCCCTCACGCAGCAGGTTGATGCCGACCAGGACGTCGTACTCACCGGCGCGCAGCTCGCGCAGCAGCTCGATGCGGCGCAGCGTGTCGACGTCGCTGTGCAGATAGCGCACGGCGATGCCCAGCTCGAGGAAGTAGTCCGTGAGGTCCTCGGCCATCTTCTTGGTCAGCGTGGTGACCAGGACCCGCTCGTCCTTCTCCGTGCGGGTGCGGATCTCGTGCACCAGGTCGTCGATCTGCCCCTCGGTGGGCTTGACGACGACCTCGGGGTCGACGAGACCGGTGGGCCGGATGATCTGCTCGACGAAGCCGTCGCCGCGGGACAGCTCGTACTTCCCCGGGGTCGCGGAGAGGTAGACGGTCTGCCCGATGCGCTCGACGAACTCCTCCCACTTCAGCGGGCGGTTGTCCATGGCCGACGGCAGCCGGAAGCCGTGCTCGACGAGGGTGCGCTTACGGGAGGCGTCCCCCTCGTACATCGCGCCGATCTGCGGGACGGTGACATGCGACTCGTCGATGACCAGCAGGAAGTCTTCGGGGAAGTAGTCGATCAGGGTGTTCGGCGGGGAGCCGGGCTCGCGGTCGTCCATGTGCAGCGAGTAGTTCTCGATGCCGGAGCAGGAGCCGACCTGGCGCATCATCTCGATGTCGTACGTGGTGCGCATGCGCAGCCGCTGGGCCTCGAGGAGCTTGCCCTGCTTCTCCATCCGGGCGAGGGTCTCCGCCAGCTCGGCCTCGATCCCCGCGACGGCCTTCTCCATCCGCTCGGGGCCGGCGATGTAGTGGCTGGCGGGGAAGACGTACAGCTCCCGGTCGTCGGAGATGACCTCGCCGGTGAGCGGGTGGAGCGTGGAGAGCGCCTCGATCTCGTCACCGAACATCTCGATCCGGACGGCCAGTTCCTCGTAGACCGGGAAGATCTCGATGGTGTCACCGCGCACCCGGAACGTGCCGCGCGTGAAGGCCATGTCATTGCGCGTGTACTGGATCTCCACGAAGCGGCGCAGCAGCTGGTCCCGGTCGATCTCCTCGCCGACCTTGAGCGGCACCATGCGGTCCACGTACTCCTGGGGCGTACCGAGGCCGTAGATGCAGGAGACCGAGGCCACCACGACCACGTCACGCCGGGTGAGCAGGGAATTCGTCGCGGAGTGGCGCAGCCGCTCGACCTCCTCGTTGATCGAGGAGTCCTTCTCGATGTAGGTGTCCGACTGGGGGACGTACGCCTCGGGCTGGTAGTAGTCGTAGTACGAGACGAAGTACTCGACCGCGTTATTGGGCAGGAGCTCGCGGAATTCATTGGCGAGCTGGGCCGCGAGGGTCTTGTTCGGCGCCATGACGAGCGTCGGCCGCTGGAGCTTCTCGATCATCCACGCCGTGGTCGCCGACTTGCCGGTGCCGGTCGCCCCGAGCAGGACGACATCCTTCTCACCGGCGCGGATGCGCCGCTCCAGATCGGCGATGGCCGTGGGCTGGTCACCGCTGGGCTGGAAGGGACTGACGACCTCGAAGGGCGCCACCGTGCGTTCGATCTTTGATACGGGCCGCATGAGACCACCGTACGGCCCACCACTGACAACGGCCGGGCTCCGTGCGTTCGGCCCCTGTTTTCCAGGCGAACGGGCGGCGAAGAGCCGGCGAAGGTCTCCGGCTCCGGGTGTCCGGGGCGGCGCGATCGCGTACTTGTCTTCTGTACATCTTTTCCGTAGACACAGGGCCTGGACGCCACCGCGTCCGCGATCCCAGACGCCGCGAGGAGCCCCCTATGCGCATCCGCCCCGTCTCCACCGTGACCAGCGCGATTCTCGGGTTGTCCCTGCCCGCCCTGCTCCTCGCCGGCCCGGCCGCGGCGCAGCCCGTCGCGGCACGGCCCACCACCGCCGTCACCCCGCTGAACACCTTCGCGATCGCCCATCGGGGGGTACCGGTCGAAGCCCCGGAGAACACCCTGGCGTCGATCGACAGAGCCGCCGGGCTGGGTATCGAATGGGTGGAGAACGACGTCCAGCGCACCAAGGACGGCGTCCTGATCATCATGCACGACACCTCCCTGGCCCGGACGACCGATGTCGAACAGCGCTATCCGCGCCGCGCGCCCTGGAAGGTCGCGGACTTCACCCTCGCCGAGATCCGGAAGCTGGACGCGGGCAGCTGGTTCGACCGGCGCTTCAAGGGCGAGCGGGTGCCGACGCTGCGCAGCTACCTCAGGCGGGTGGACCACAACCGGCAGAAGCTGCTGCTGGAGGTCAAGGAGCCCGGCCTCTACCCGGGCATCGAGGAGCAGCTGGTCACGGAGCTGCGCCGGGCGGGCTGGCTCGACGCGCGGCACGTGGCGCGCAGGCTGGTCGTCCAGAGCTTCGACGCGAACTCCCTGAAGACCTTCCACCGGCTCCGCCCGGACGTGAAAACGGGCTTCCTGGGCGCCCCGAAGGCCGCGGACCTCCGCTCGTACGCGAAGTTCGTCGATCAGATCAACCCCAACCACAAGAGCGTCACCGCCGACTGGGTGAAGGCGGTCCACGCGCTGAAGGGCCCGCAGGGCAAGCGGCTGACGGTCTCGGCGTGGACCGTCGACGACGGCCGGCGGGCGGTGGCCCTCGCGCGCCTGGGGGTGGACGGCATCATCAGCAACGCGCCGCACGTGGTGGAGGAGGCGCTCGACGAGGAATCCGGCATCATCTCGGCCATGGGCGGCGGGGGCTCGCTGTAGGAGCACGCCGGGCCGCCACGGGGAGCGTCCGTTCTACGCTGGATGCTGTGACGGACACCGAAGTGACGGACGTGACTGATGTGACGGGTGCCGGGCGTGCGGCGCCGACCGGGCCCCAGGCGTGGGCCTGGACCACGGTCGCCACACGCGTCGGCCCCCTGGGACTCGCGGCGACGGAGAAGGGCCTGCTGTGCGTCGCCTTCCACGCCGACGCGGCGACGGCGGCCGACACGGTCGCCCGGCTGACCCGCCGCCTCGGCTCCGGCCCCGTCCCGCCGCCCTGTGCGGCGCACGAGGTCCTCGCCACGGCGACGGCCGAGCTGACGGCGTACTTCGACGGCCGGCTGCGGACCTTCTCGGTCCCGCTGGACTGGTCGCTGACCTCGGGATTCAACCGCCGGGTACTGCGCGAGCTGGCCGCCCACGTCCCCTACGGCACGCTGGCCAGCTACCAGGACCTCGCCGACCGGGTGGGCGAGCGGGGCGCGGCCCGCGCGGTGGGCGTGGCCATGGGCAGCAACCCGCTGCCCGTCGTGGTGCCCTGTCACCGCGTCATCGAGAGCAACGGCGGCCTGGGCGGCTTCGGCCCGGGCCTGGAGACCAAGCGCGACCTGCTGGCCCTCGAAGGAGTACTGCCCGAACCCCTCTTCTGAGGCTCGGCCCATACACCGGAGCGGCCCCTACGCCGCCGACGCCTCCATCAGCTCCACCAGTGCGCTCACCGGGTCCTCGGTGGCCGGCCCCGTCGGCCACCAGACGGGGGTGGGGGCCGGGGGGTCGGCCTCGTAGGGGTACCAGCGGCCGTCGTGGCCGTAGCGGAGCTGGATGCCGCGGGCTTCGTCCGTGAGGTGGTTGTGGCGGGGGCGGAGCGGGGGGAGGCCGGCGGCGGTGAGGGTGGAGCGGGCGCGGTCGAAGGGGCCGGCCGGGGGGTCCCAGGGGGTTTCGAGGACGGACAGGCCCTCCGGGCCGCCCTGACGCCAGGCGGCCACCGCGCGGGCCACGTCGGTGGGCGTGCGGCCGGTGCCCGCCGCGAGGGCGCGGTAGAGGGCCCGGGTGGCGGAGGTCAGACCGGAGGTGGGGTGGGCGGCGGCCAGGCGCACCGCGTCCTGCCAGGGGGTGAGGTCCGGGAAGGGCGCACCGCCGGTGGTGAGGAAGGTGTGGGCCCGGGACACCGCGTCCGCGGCGAGGAATTCGAGGAGGTCCGGGTCCAGCGGCAGGCCCTCCGCGTCGGGGAGCGCCGGCGGCCGGCCGGGGTGGGCGGGCACGGGCAACGGCGGAGGCAGCGGCGGGCGTCGGGTCGCGGACAGGGCCGCGCGGGCGCTGACCCCGGTGGGCGGGGCGGCTGCTTCCCGGGCCGCGTGGACGGCGTTGCGGCGGGCGAGGTCGTCGAGGAGTTCCCGCTCGTCCCGGCCGCGCATGAGCAGCAGCAGGAAGGAATCACCGTCCAGCAGCCGGGCCGTCTCGTAGCAGAGGGCTGCCGCGTGCTTGCACGGGTGGCCGCGGTCGGGGCAGGTGCAGTGCGGGGACAGGTCACCGGGGCCGGGCAGCAGTCGGACGCCCGCGGTGGTGGCCGCGTCGGCCAGGGCGTGCGGCATGCCCTTGTCGAGAAGCGCCGCGAGGTGGTCCGGGTGGTCCGCGACGGCGTCCAGGAAGCGGTCCCAGTCGTCGTCGGAGAGCGTCCGGAGCCCGATGCCCGTGCGGTACGGGCGTGAGCGGCTGCCCTCGACCCGGGCCGTGACCCGGCCGGGAGCGACCGTGATGTCACGGACATGGCCCCCGCGGGCGTAGAGACGGCCCCGGGAGAGACGGCCCTCGTCGAGGGACATGGTCTCCAGGGCCTCGGTCCACGCGCGGCCCCACCAGGACGTGGCGCCGGTCATGCCGGCCTCCGCAGGGCCACCAGGTCGGCGAGCTCGGCGTCGCTCAGCTCGGTCAGCGCGGACTCGCCGCCGCTCAGCACCGCGTCGGCCAACGCCCGTTTGCTCTCCAGCATGTCGGCGATCCGGTCCTCGACCGTGCCCTCGGCGATGAGGCGGTGCACCTGGACCGGCTGTGTCTGCCCGATGCGATAGGCGCGGTCGGTGGCCTGCTCCTCGACCGCCGGGTTCCACCAGCGGTCGTAGTGCACGACGTGGCCCGCCCGCGTGAGGTTCAGGCCCGTGCCGGCCGCCTTCAGCGACAGCAGGAACACCGGCACCCCGCCGGACTGGAACTCGTCCACCAGCTCCTGGCGCCGGGCGACCGGTGTGCCGCCGTGGAGCAGCCGGGACGGCACGCCGCGCGCCGTGAGGTGGGCGGAGAGCAGCCTCGCCATCGAGACGTACTGGGTGAAGACCAGGACGGAACCGTCCTCGGAGAGGATCGTGTCCAGCAGTTCGTCGAGGAGCTCCAGCTTGCCCGAACGCCCCGTCAGCCGGGCGGTGTCCTCCTTCAGATACTGGGCCGGGTGGTTGCAGATCTGCTTGAGGTCGGTCAGCAGCTTCATCACCAGGCCGCGACGTGCCATCCCGGCGGCCTCCTCGATGTGCGTGAGGGTCTCCCGCACGACCGCCTCGTAGAGCGCGGCCTGTTCGCGCGACAGCGGGACCGGGTGGTCGGTCTCCGTCTTCGGCGGCAGCTCCGGGGCGATGCCGGGGTCGGACTTCCTGCGGCGCAGCAGGAAGGGCCGCACGAGCCGGCCGAGACGCTCCGCCGCGTCCTCCCGCTCGCCCTGGTCCTCGCTCTCGATGGCGCGGGCGTGGCGGGCGCGGAAGTTCTTCAGGGAGCCGAGCAGGCCGGGGGTGGTCCAGTCCAGGAGCGCCCACAGCTCGGAGAGGTTGTTCTCCACGGGGGTGCCGGTGAGGGCGACCCGGGCGGGCGCGGGAATGGTCCGCAGGGCGACGGCGGCCCGGGAGTGCGGGTTCTTGACGTGCTGTGCCTCGTCCGCCACGACCAGGCCCCACGGGTGCTCGGCGAGCAGGGCGGCGCTGGCGCGCATCGTGCCGTAGGTGGTGAGGACGAAGCCGCTCGTCATCGCGTCCAGTGCCCGGCCGGTGCCGTGGAAGCGGTGGACGGGGACGCCGGGCGCGAAGTGCTCGATCTCGCGCTGCCAGTTGCCGAGGAGGGAGGCCGGGCAGACCACCAGGGTCGGGGGCATGGTGCCCGCCGAGCGCGACGCACGGTGCAGGTGCAGGGCGATGAGCGTGACGGTCTTGCCGAGGCCCATGTCGTCGGCGAGGCAGCCGCCCAGGCCGAGCGAGGTCATCAGGTCCAGCCAGGCCAGCCCGCGCAGCTGGTAGTCGCGCAGCGTCGCGTGCAGCCCGGGCGGCGGGGCCACCGGCCGCGCCTGGCCGGTGATCCGGTCGCGGAGGGCGGCGAGCGCTCCCGTCGGTACGACTTCGGTACGCTCGCCGTCGATGTCGGCGGTGCCGGTGAGGGCCACCGACAGGGCCTCGGCGGCGTCGAGGCGGCCGAGGCGGCGTGCGCGCGCCTTGCGGACGAGCGCGGGGTCCACCAGCACCCATTGGTCGCGCAGGCGCACCACGGGCCGGTGCGCTTCCGCGAGGGCGTCCATCTCCTCCTCGGTGAGCGGGGCCCCGCCCAGCGCGAGCTGCCAGCTGAACTCCAGGGCCCGCGCGGTGTCGAAGAAGGCGGGCTCGTCGGACGCGGTGCCCGGTGCCATCCGGACGACCGCCGTGGCGGTCAGCCCACGGGCGAGCTCCCGGGGCCAGTGCACGGCGATGCCCGCGGCGGACAGGCGCCGCGCGACGGGCCCCAGCAGCTCGTACAGCTCCTCCTCGGCGAGGGGCAGGACATCGGGCACGGGCCGGTCGAGGAGACGGGCGAGCGGTGGCCAGAGGCGGGCCGCGCGCCGCAGGGCGAGGACCGTGTCGATGCGGCTGCGTGCACCGAAGTGCTCCCCCGCCCGTCCCGCCCACAGCTCGGCCGCGTCGGTGAGCAGGGTCGGGTCGACCAGGCTGTGGACCTGTACGACGACCGTCGCGTGACCGCCCTCGTCATCGAGGTCGTGCGCCCCCAGGTCCAGGCGCAGCGAGATCCGCACCCCCGTGTCGGCACCGGTCGCGGCCTCGGCGCACCAGGCGCTCAGGGCCGGTGAGCCGGGCGGGCGGGACGGGCGGCCCGGTGCCGCGTAGAGGTCTCCGGCCGCGTGGGCGGCGGCGGGCGTGCGGGGCAGGCGGTCGGTGACGGCGTCGAGCAGCTCCCGCACGAGCCCCTCCGGGGCGGGCAGCCGCAGCGGGCCGGAGCCCGGTAGCGGCACCGCGTGGGCCTCGGGCGGCATGGCGGCGGCGATCGCCCGGAGGTGCGTGAGGTCGTCGGCGTCCAGCGGGCCGGCCCGCCAGGCGTCATGCCCGGCCGGGGTGAGTCCCGGCCGGAAGCGGCCCCGCGCGACGAGGCCCATCGCGTGCAGCACGGCCGCTCCCCAGCACACGGTCGCCGGGTGGGCGTACGGGTCGTGCCGGGCCCGGGCGAGGAGCGGCACGGCCTGGTCCAGGGGCAGCACGACGGCGGGCACGGTGTGCCGCCGGACACCACGGCCGTGGGGGCGCACGACCGTGAGCTCGGCGGGCGTCGTCCCCGTCGGGTCCGCCCCGGATGTGCTGCTCGTCGCCTCGGGCAGGGGGCCGCCGTCCGGGCGCCAGAAGGCGACCGTGGTGGCCCTCGGCGGGTCGGCGGGCAGCAGCACCGCGGCGCAGCGGGCCAGCGGCTCGCTCCGCGGGGGCCCGGGCGCGGCCGGGCCGTGGTCGGCCCGTGCCCGTGAGGGCAGTCCCTGTGCCACCCGACCATCACCTCGCCCGTCTCGTGCCGCTCACCGCCGCCTGATCGGGTGATCGCCGGGCTTCCGCGGCACTCGCCCGATGGCAAGGACCGAGTCTACGGAGAGGCACTGACATCACCGGTCCACCGCCGTCGGCGGCCCTCACCGACCACGAAACGACCCGGTACGTCCACTTTCCCCCCCTTCCCGCGCCGGGTGGATCCTGGGCAGTGGGAGATGAGTGCCATGCGTACGGGCAGCGAACCGGTGACCGCGCGGAGTCCGCTGCGGTTGCGTTGCGGGCTGGCCCTGTGGGGGCTGCTCTGGGCCGTGGCGGGGACCGTGCTCTTCGCGGCGGCGGGGCAGCCCGGGTGGGCGATCGCCTGCGCGGTGCTGATCGCGGTGACCGCCACCGATTTGATCATGGTGGTGCGGCACATGCGCCAGGGCCCGCACTACCAGCCGGGCCGGGACGTCCCGCCCTACGAGCCCGTCCGGAAGCCGCGCCGGCGGTAGGGAAGCCCTCGCGGGCGCCTATTCGGCGTGGTGCGCCGACCGTGCGAGCAGGTCCGCCCAGACCTTCGCGACCTGCGCCGTGAGTGCTTCGAGCGGGCCGTCGTTGTCGATGACGAGATCGGCGACCGCCAGCCGCTCCTCACGGGTCGCCTGGGCGGCCATCCGGGCGCGGGCCTCGTCGGGCGTCATGCCGCGCAGCCGGACGAGGCGGTCGAGGCGGGTCTCCTCCGTCGCGTCGATGACGATGACCAGGTCGTAGAGGGGCGCGAGGCCGTTCTCGGCGAGGAGGGGCACGTCGTGGACGACGACGGCGTCCGGGGCCGCCGCCGCTTCGATCTCGGCGGAGCGGGCGCGGACGAGGGGGTGCACGATGGCGTTGAGCGCCGCGAGGCGGCCGGTGTCGGCGAAGACGATCGCACCGAGCTTGGGCCGGTCGAGGGCGCCGTCGGCCGTGACGATGCCGGGGCCGAACTCGGCGACGACGGCAGCCAGTCCGGGCGTTCCCGGCTCGACCACCTCCCGCGCGATGCGGTCGGCGTCGACGATCACCGCCCCGTACGCGGCGAGGAGCCGCGACACCTCGCTCTTGCCCGATCCGATACCGCCCGTGAGGCCCACCTTCAGCATGGGCCCCACGCTATCGGCCCGGCCGTCAACGGCCGCCGTCGCCCTCCCTGTCGGCGAGGAAACGCTCGAATTCCGCGCCCAGTTCATCGGCCGAGGGCAGTTCGACCGGCTCGGCGACGAGACTGCCGCGCGTCTCGGAGCCGGCCACCGCGTCGTACTGGTGCTCAAGGCCCCGGACGAGCGCGACGAGCTCCTCGTCCCCCTCGTCGATCTGCCGCTCGATCTCCTCCTGGGTGCGCAGGGCCTCGGTCCGCAGGGCGTGCGCGGCGTTCGGCAGGACCAGGCCGGTGGCGGCGGTGACCGCCTCCAAGGCGGTCAGTGCGGCATCCGGGTAGGGCGAGCGGGCGACGTAGTGCGGGACGTGGGCGGCGACACCCAGGACGTCGTGGCCGGCTTCCGCCAGGCGGTACTCGACGAACGACTCGGCGCTGCCGGGCACCTGTGCCTCGTCGAAATAGCCACGGTGACCGGGCATCAGGTCGGTGCGGTTGCCGTGCGGGGTGATGCCCACGGGCCGGGTGTGCGGGACGCCCATGGGGATGCCGTGGAAGTTGACCGACAGTCGCACGCCCAGCCGCTCCACCAGCTGCCGGACGGCCGCCGCGAACCGCTCCCACTCGACGTCCGGCTCGGGGCCGGTCAGCAGCAGGAAGGGCGCGCCCGTCGCGTCCTGCACCAGATACAGCTCGATCTTCGGCGTCTCGTAGGCACTCCAGTGGTCCCGCTCGAAGGTGAGCAGGGGGCGGCGCGCCCGGTAGTCGATGAGCCGGTCGTGGTCGAAGCGGGCGACGACCTGGTGCGGCAGACCGTCCAGCAGCCGCTCGACGATCTGTTCGCCGGTCTCACCGGCGTCGATGTAGCCGTCGAAGTGGTAGAGCATGACCAGACCGGCCGTGTCCTGGGCCAGGGCCAGGTCGGCCACGGCGAGCCCCTTGGGCTCCCATTCGTACAAACCCTGCGGATCCAACACAGTGACCGTTCCTCCTCATGTTCCGTATCAGGGAACGCCCGTGGAGGTCCGGCTCATTCCCGTCCGCCCTGGTGACCCGGACGAAGAGACGGGTCGTCATGAGGCGAGGGTCGCCTCATGAGGTTGACGGGGCATCAGGAGTCACCAGGGGAGCAGGCAGGCAGTGGGCCGATCGCGCCCCTGTCCCGCGCTACCCAGGGCCCGCCCCACCGTGCCCCCCGGACAGCAGTAAGGCCCGCTCCCCAAGGGGAACGGGCCTTACTTCAGTCAGCTGTCAGCTGCTGCCGGTCAGAGCCTCAGCTCTGGCCGCCGGCAAGCTTCTCGCGGAGCGCGGCGAGCGCCTCGTCCGACGCCAGGGCGCCGGAGTTGTCGGCCGACTCCGAGGAGTACGAACCGCCGGAGACGTTGCCGCCGCCGGTCGAGGAGGAGGCACCGGCCGGAGCGGCAGCGCCCTCGGCAGCGGCCTGCTCGTCGGCCTCGCGGGACTTGATGACCTGCGCCTGGTGCTGCTCGAAGCGCTGCTGCGCCTCGGCGTACTGGCGCTCCCACTCCTCGCGCTGCTTCTCGTAGCCCTCGAGCCAGTCGTTGGCCTCGGGGTCGAAGCCCTCGGGGTAGATGTAGTTGCCCTGGTCGTCGTAGGACGCGGCCATGCCGTACAGGGTCGGGTCGAACTCGACCACGGACGGGTCGGCACCGAAGGACTCGTTGGCCTGCTTCAGCGAGAGGCTGATGCGACGACGCTCGAGGTCGATGTCGATGACCTTGACGAAGATCTCGTCGTTGACCTGGACGACCTGCTCCGGGATCTCCACGTGGCGCTCGGCCAGCTCGGAGATGTGGACCAGGCCCTCGATGCCCTCGTCGACGCGCACGAACGCACCGAAGGGAACGAGCTTGGTGACCTTACCCGGGACGACCTGACCGATCTGGTGGGTCCGGGCGAACTGCTGCCACGGGTCTTCCTGCGTCGCCTTGAGCGACAGGGAGACACGCTCGCGGTCCATGTCGACGTCGAGAACCTCGACGGTGACTTCCTGGCCGACCTCGACAACCTCGGACGGGTGGTCGATGTGCTTCCAGGAGAGCTCGGAGACGTGGACGAGACCGTCGACGCCGCCGAGGTCCACGAACGCACCGAAGTTGACGATCGAGGAAACGACGCCGGAGCGGACCTGGCCCTTCTGCAGGGTCGTGAGGAAGGTCTGACGGACCTCGCTCTGGGTCTGCTCCAGCCAGGCACGGCGGGACAGGACCACGTTGTTGCGGTTCTTGTCCAGCTCGATGATCTTGGCCTCGAGCTCCTTGCCCACGTAGGGCTGGAGGTCGCGGACGCGGCGCATCTCGACCAGGGAGGCCGGGAGGAAGCCACGGAGGCCGATGTCGAGGATGAGACCACCCTTGACGACCTCGATGACGGTACCGGTGACGATCCCGTCCTCTTCCTTGATCTTCTCGATCGTGCCCCAGGCACGCTCGTACTGAGCGCGCTTCTTGGACAGGATGAGACGACCTTCCTTGTCCTCCTTCTGGAGAACCAGGGCCTCGATCTCGTCGCCGACCTTGACGACCTCGTTCGGGTCGACGTCGTGCTTGATCGAAAGCTCGCGGGAAGGGATGACGCCTTCGGTCTTGTAACCGATGTCGAGCAGGACCTCGTCCCGGTCGACCTTCACGATGACGCCGTCGACGATGTCGCCGTCGTTGAAGTACTTGATCGTCTCGTCGATCGCGGCGAGGAAGGCTTCCTCGTTACCGATGTCGTTGACCGCAACCTGCGGAGTGGTGGCGGTGGTCTCGGTGCTGCTCGTCATGTGGGAAAGGGCTCCGGTACGGACAGTGAGTCGTAGGTACTGCTACGCCGAGAGCCCGTATCGCACCGCCGAAGCCGGACAGCCTTGGAGGGGCTCGTTTCCGAAGGCTTCGGACGAATCCGAAGACACCGGGAGCACCTCGACAACCGAGGGGACATACAACAAGTGCGAGCGCGGCCTGCTAGGTCTGAGGCGCGCAGGCCCGCAGCGCAACTTGTAGCATACGGGGGCAGCCGGACAGGGTCAATGCGCGAAGGCGCACACCCGGGATGAAACACCCCATAACCGGCACAACTCATGTGTCGCGAGGCCACGGAGGCCCCGCCGCAGCCCGTAGCTTCCGCTCGGGTGAAGACGAAGAGACTACTGCCAAGGGCGCCACGGTCGAAATGATCCAAGAATACGAGCCGGAAGCGACACGGCGGGAGAGCGACGAGGCGGAGAGCAGCCGGGCCAGCCGGGGCTGGTGGGACCGCAACGCGGACGAGTACCAGAGCGAGCACGGCGGCTTCCTCGGGGACGACCGCTTCGTCTGGGGTCCGGAGGGCCTCGACGAGGCCGAGGCGGCGCTGCTGGGCCCGGCGGACGGCCTCAAGGGCCTCGACGTCCTGGAGATCGGCGCGGGCGCTGCCCAGTGCTCGCGCTGGCTGGCCGCCCAGGGCGCGCACCCGGTGGCCCTCGACCTCTCCCACCGCCAGCTCCAGCACGCCCTGCGCATCGGCGGGGACGTCCCCCTGGTGGAGGCGGACGCGGCAGCACTGCCCTTCGCCGACGGCTCCTTCGACCTGGCGTGCTCGGCCTACGGCGCGGTGCCCTTCGTCGCCGACCCGGTACGGGTGATGCGGGAGGTGCGGCGGGTGCTGCGCCCCGGCGGCCGGTGGGTCTTCTCCGTCACGCACCCCATCCGCTGGGCGTTCCCGGACGAGCCGGGCCCCGAGGGCCTGTCGGTGGCGGCCTCCTACTTCGACCGCACCCCTTATGTGGAACAGGACGAGACCGGCCAGGCCGTCTATGTGGAGCACCACCGCACCCTCGGTGACCGGGTGCGCGACGTGGTCGCCGGCGGTTTCCGCCTGATCGACCTGGTCGAACCGGAATGGCCCGCCTGGAACCACCAGGAGTGGGGCGGCTGGTCCCCGCTGCGCGGCAATCTGATCCCCGGCACGGCGATCTTCGTCTGCGAGCGGGACTAGGACCTGTCCGGGCAGGCCCTGGGGGAAGCCCGGGGCCCGGGCGCGGGCGCCGCTGGGCGAGACTGGGCCGTGTGATCCGCACCGAAGCCCTCGACCGCCTCCCCGTACGGACCGTGCTGCCCGCGCTGACCCGGGCGCTGGACGAGCACGGCGTGGCCGTGCTGTGCGCACCGCCGGGAACGGGCAAGACGACGCTGGTGCCGCTGGTGCTCGCCGGGCTTCCCGAACTCACGGACCACGACGGGCCGCACGCGGACGCGCCCGTCCGGCGTGTCCTGGTCGCCGAGCCGCGCCGGATCGCCGCGCGGGCCGCGGCGCGGCGCATGGCATGGCTGCTCGGCGAGACCGTGCCGGGCGGCGGGTCCGGCGGCTCGGCGGGCGGGCGGGTCGGCTTCACGGTCCGCGGGGAGCGCCGGGTCGGGCCGCGGACCGTGGTCGAGGTGGTCACGACGGGCGTGCTGTTGCAGCGGCTCCAGCGCGACCCCGAGCTGGCCGGGGTCGACGTGGTCGTCCTCGACGAGTGCCACGAACGCCATCTCGACGCCGACACCTCGGCCGCCTTCCTCCTCGACGTACGCGCCACCCTCCGGCCGGATCTACGGCTCGTCGCGGCCTCCGCCACCACCGACGCGGAGGGCTGGGCACGGCTGCTCGGCGGTGCGCCGGTCGTTCAGGCGCAGGGCGTCTCCCATCCGGTGGAGGTGGTGTGGGCCCCGCCGGAGCGGCAGGTCCGCCCGCCGCACGGCATGCGGGTGGACCCCGCCCTGCTGGAGCACGTCGCGGGCGTCGTGCGGCGGGCGCTGCGCGAACGCGACGGGGACGTGCTGTGTTTCCTGCCCGGCGTCGGGGAGATCGCGCGGGTCGCGGGGCGGCTGGGCGGGGCCGAGGCCCTGGGCGCCGAGGTGCTCCAGGTGCACGGCCGGGCTCCGGCCGCCGTGCAGGACGCGGTGCTGGCGGGCGGTTCGGGGGGCCGGCGGGTAGTGCTGGCGACCTCGGTCGCGGAGTCGAGCCTGACCGTGCCGGGCGTGCGCGTCGTGGTCGACGCCGGACTCGCGCGGGAGCCGCGCACGGACCACGCGCGGGGGCTGAGCGCGCTCACGACCGTACGGGCGTCCCGGGCGGCGGCCCGGCAGCGCGCGGGACGGGCGGGACGTGAGGCGCCGGGCGCGGTGTACCGCTGCTGGGCGGAGGCGGACGACGCGCGGCTGCCGAGGTTCCCGGCGGCGGAGATCACGGTGGCGGATCTGACGGCGTTCGCGCTGCAGGTCGCGTGCTGGGGCGACCCGGACGCGTCGGGCCTGGCGCTGCTCGACCCGCCGCCGTCCGGTGCGATGGCCGCCGCGCGGGACGTGCTCGTGGCGACGGGCGCGGTCTCGGCGGACGGCCGCCCGACGGGGCGGGGCCGGCGGATGGCCCGGGTGGGTCTGCACCCCCGGCTGGCGCGGGCTCTGCTGGACGGCGCGCGGGAGGTGGGTGCGCGCCGGGCGGCGGAGGTGGTCGCGCTGCTGAGCGAGGAACCGCCGCGGGAGTACGGGGACGATCTGGCGGCCGCGTGGCGTTCGGCGCGGCGCGGCGGCGACGCGTACGCCGCACGCTGGCGTGCGGAGGCCCGGCGGCTGGAGGGCGCGGCCCAGGGCGCCCGGCCGGACGAGCCCACCACCGGCGAGGACCCTGGTGGCACGGGTACCCCCCGTACCGACGACGCCGTGGCCGGGCTGATCGCCGCGCTGGCGTTCCCGGAGCGGGTGGCGCGGGCGCGGGGCGAAGGGGCGTATCTCATGGCGTCCGGTACGGGCGCGGAGCTGGGCGAGGGGTCGCGGTTGCGCAGCGCGCGCTGGCTCGCGGTGGCCGTGGCGGACCGGCCGGTCACGGCCGCGTCGGCGCGGGTGCGGCTCGGCGCCGTGATCGACGAGGGCACCGCCCGGGCGGCGGCCGCTGCGCTTCACGACCGGTGCGAGGAGATCGTCTGGTCGGAGGAGCGGCGTGATGTGGTGGCGCGTCGTGTCGAGCGGCTGGGGGCGCTGGAGCTGGCCGAGCGTCCGCTGCCGTCCCCCGACCCCGAGCGCGTCGCGGCGGCTCTGCGGGAAGGGCTGAGGCGCGAGGGGCTGGGGTTGTTGCGCTGGACGCCGGAGGCGGTCGGTCTCCGGCAGCGGCTGGCGTTCCTGCACGGTGCGGTGGGCGCACCGTGGCCGGATGTGTCCGACGCGGCCCTGCTGGAGAGCGCGGACGACTGGCTCGGCTGGGATCTGGGCCGGGCCCGCAAGCGGGCCGATCTGGAGCGGCTGAACGCCGGCACCGCACTGGAGCGGCTGCTTCCGTGGGCGACGGGCGACGCCGCCCGCCTGGACGAGCTGGCCCCCGAGCGGATCGAGGTGCCGAGCGGCTCCCGGGTGCGGGTGGACTACGGGGGCGAGCAGCCCGTGCTGGCGGTCAAGCTCCAGGAACTGTTCGGCTGGCAGCAGACGCCGAGGCTGGCGGGCGGGCGTGTCCCCGTCCTGGTGCACCTGCTGTCGCCGGCCGGTCGCCCGGCGGCCGTCACGGCGGATCTCGCGTCGTTCTGGCAGGACGGCTACCGGTCCGTACGTGCCGAGCTGCGGGGCCGCTATCCCCGGCATCCGTGGCCGGAGGACCCGTCCACGGCCGCGCCTACGCGCCGGACGAACGCTCGTCGGTCCGGCACGTAGGTGCGGGGGTGGAAGACCGGAGGGCGGGGCCGGACAGGCCCTAGGGGCGGGCGGTCAGGGGAGGTACCTCTCGATGGCGGCGGAGCCCTGTTCCTCCATGAGGCGCTTGGCCGCCTCGACCCGCTCCGGCGTGACGTCCCTGCCGGATGCCATGACCAGGTCCTCGGGGTCGAACGGCCGCTCTCCCCCGGTGTAGAGCTGCCGGGGCCTGGATGCGGTGGACTGGTCCTCTGGACTCTCCTTCACGGTGAGCCTCCTTGGTCGGCGTGCCCCCGCCGGGGGCCCGGCGCTTCGGGTTTCCCTCCATCCTGTGCCCGTTGCCCGGCAAACGCACGACGATCTCGCCCCGGATTTCAGGCCCCGCCCCGGCCGGGGCGGCGGGAGCGGGCTTCGAGGGCGACGGACAGGGCCAGCAGGACAGCGCCGAGGGCGAGGAAACCCCAGGGAAGGTACGTGGTGAGCAGCAGGACCAGCTGCCGCTGGGACTTCACGAGCCGGGCCGTGTCGTCGGCGTAGTCGGGGCGCAGCTTCACATGACCGGCGAAGGCGGTGATCGGCTTCTTCTCCGGGTGACCGGTCCAGCGCATCTGCGTGTGGTGGCGTTCCTCGGCGTTGACGGGCGCGCCCGTGGTGGGCTCCACCCAGAACATGCGCGTGGTCGTGTACCAGTTCTCCAGGCCGAGCTGCCGGACCGTGTCGGGGCTGATGCCGAGCGGCAGCGTCCGGGGCAGCGGGACCTTGGTCCAGGGCACGGTCTGCTCGAAGTAGTAGACCTCCATCCCGCGGTAGGTACGGGTGCCCTTGTAGTGGATGGGCGCGGAGGTGCGGGTCTGCATGTCGAAGTACCGGTAGTCGCGCTTCTCGACGAGGAAGGGCCACTTGTACGCGATGCCCTCGCGGCGTACGGGGGTGCCGTCGACGTGTTCGCCGCCCGCGTGCACGGGCTGCTGGGTGTGTCCGTCGAAGACATAGCGCTCGGGGATCCGGGAGACCATCTTTCCGTCGGGCCCGGCGATATAGGTGAGGGTGTCCCAGACGACGGCGTCGCGGCCGGTCTCCTTCTTGACCTTCCTGGCCTGTTCCACATTGCCCTTGAGGGTCTGGATCACGGTGACCTTGGAGACCGTCTTGGGTTCGAGGGTGGCGTAGTCGACGAGGGTGGCGTCCTTCGCCTCGGTGACGACCGCCTGGTACCGCCCGGCGGGAACCTTCGCCAGCCGGGGAAAGGCGTACCAGCGCAGCAGCGGCGACAGGGCGGCGAAAAAGACGGCGAGGGCGAGGAGCACCAGGCTCGCTTTACGGCGCATGGGGCCTCCTCTCCTACGGGTGCGCGGGAGGGGAGGTCAGCAGGGGCTTCGGCGAGGTCTCGCCGTCGGGCGGGCCGACGGCGGTGAGGGTGACGACGAGCGCGAGGGCGGCGGCCAGTCCGATGGCCGCGGCGGCCAGTGCGCGCATGCTCGGCCTCCCGGAAGCTGATGGGGCGTCAGGGTAAGGGGGTGCGGGCACCGTAGCAACGCCGGACGGAGATGAGAACCCGTGCCGCCGAGGCGACTCCCCCCACAGGCGACCCCCTGACGACCGGCACACCACCGCCCCCTCACCGCAGTGCGGTGAGGGGGCGGTGAACGAACCGACGTAGGGGCGTCAGTGCGCTGCGGACTCCCAGTCCCCGCCCACGCCGACCGACACATCCAGCGCCGCACGCAGCTCGACGGCCCCCGCCATCTCACGGCGGACCAGCTCCTCCACCCGCTCACGCTCGCCCGGAGCGATCTCCAGCACGATTTCGTCGTGCACCTGGAGCAGCATCCGCGACGTGAGTTTCTCGGCCTCCAGCGCCTCCGCCACCCGCAGCATCGCGATCTTCACGATGTCGGCGGCCGTCCCCTGGATCGGGGCGTTCAGCGCCATCCGCTCCGCCATCTCACGACGCTGACGGTTGTCGCTGTTGAGATCCGGGAGATAGCGGCGACGGCCCAGCATCGTCTCCGTGTAACCCGTGGCACGGGCCTCCTCGACGGCCCGCTGAAGATAATCCCGCACCCCGCCGAACCGCTCGAAGAACGTGTCCATCAGCCGGCGCGCCTCGTCCGGCGCGATGTTCAGCTGCTGCGACAGACCGAACGCCGACAACCCGTACGCCAAGCCGTACGACATGGCCTTGATCTTGCGGCGCATCTCCGGGTCGACCTCGGACTTGGCGACACCGAAGACCTGCGAGGCCACCGTGGTGTGCAGATCCTCACCCGACGCGAACGCCTCGATCAGACCCTCGTCCTCGGACAGATGAGCCATGACCCGCAGCTCGATCTGGCTGTAGTCGGCCGTCATCAGCTCCTGGAAACCCTCGCCCACCACGAAGCCCCGGCGGATGGCCCGGCCCTCGTCCGTACGCACCGGGATGTTCTGCAGATTGGGGTCCGTGGAGGACAGCCGGCCCGTCGCCGCCACCGTCTGGTTGAACGTCGTGTGAATGCGACCGTCGGGAGCGATGGCCTTGATCAGACCCTCGACCGTGGACCGCAGCTTCGACTGCTCCCGGTGCCGCAGCATGATCACCGGGAGTTCGTTCTCCGTCTGGGCCGCGAGCCAGGCCAGCGCGTCCGCGTCCGTCGTGTACCCGGTCTTGGTCTTCTTCGTCTTCGGCAGGCCCAGCTCGCCGAACAGCACCTCCTGGAGCTGCTTGGGCGAACCGAGGTTGAACTCACGGCCCGCCGCCGCGTGCGCCTCCTTCACCGCCTGCTGCACGGCACCCGCGAACTGCTGCTCCATCCGCTCCAGCCAGCCCCGGTCCGCGGCGATGCCCGCCCGCTCCAACCGGGCCAGCAACGCACTCGTCGGCAGCTCCACATCCGTGAGCAGCTCCGCCGCGCCCACGTCCTTCAGCCGGCCCGTGAAGGCCCCACCGAGATCGAGGACCGTACGGGCCCGGCCCATCAGGGCATCGGCCTCCGCCTGCTCATCGGCACCGAAGGCCAGCTGGCCGTCGCCCGCGGCGGCCGTGGCCAGCTCGCGGCCCAGATACTCCACCGACAGCGCGTCCAGGGCGAACGAACGACGCCCCGGCTTGACCAGATAAGCGGCCAGCGCGGTGTCCATCGTGACGCCCGCGACCGACCAGCCGTGCTCCGCGAAGACCCGCATGGCGGCCTTCGCGTCATGCATCACCTTGGGACGCGCGGCGTCCGCGCTCCACGCGGCGAACGCCCGCTCATCGGCCTCGTCCACCTGCGACGGATCGAACCAGACCGCGGGCCCCTCACCCGTCGCCAGAGCGATCTCGGCGACCCGGCCACTGCCCTGCGACCAGCTGTCGACCATGGCCAGACCCAACGGGGCACCACCGTGCTCGGCCAGCCACGGCGCCAGCTCCCCCGCGCCCAGCACCACGCCGTCCACCTCGGCCCCGGCGGCCGGAGCGGCCTCCTCGGCCTGCTCCGCACCCGGGTCCGCCGCCAGCAGCCGATCCCGCAGACCCTGATTACGGATCTCCAGCCGCTCCAGGAAAGTCGTCAGCGCCAGCCGGTCGTACGCCTCACGGCACAGCTCCTGCGGATGGGTCGACAGCGCCACATCCCGCACCATCTCGGTGAGCCGGCGATTGAGCTTGACGGCCTCCAGATGATCACGGAGGTTCTGCCCGGCCTTGCCCTTGACCTCGTCGACCCGCTCCACCAGCTCCGCGAACGACCCGAACTGAGTGATCCACTTGGTGGCGGTCTTCTCCCCCACACCCGGGATGCCCGGCAGATTGTCCGACGGGTCACCGCGCAGCGCGGCGAAGTCCGGATACTGCTGCGGGGACAGACCGTACTTCTCCTCGACCTTCGCCGGGGTGAACCGCGTCAGCTCCGAGACGCCCTTCGTCGGATACAGCACCGTGACCCGGTCACTGACCAGCTGGAAGGAGTCACGGTCACCGGTGACGATCAGAACGTCGAACCCCTCGGCCTCCGCCTCGGTGGCCAGCGTGGCGATGACGTCGTCGGCCTCGAAACCGTCCACCGCGAACCGCCGCACGGACATCGCGTCCAGCAGCTCGCCGATCAGATCGACCTGCCCCTTGAACTCGTCCGGCGTCTTCGAACGCGTCGCCTTGTACTCCGGGAACTCCTCCGACCGCCACGTCTTGCGCGACACGTCGAACGCCACCGCGAAATGCGTCGGCCGCTCGTCACGCAGCGTATTGGCCAGCATCGACGCGAAGCCGTACACCGCGTTCGTCGGCTGACCGCCGGACGTCGTGAAATTCTCCGCCGGCAGCGCGAAGAACGCGCGATACGCCATGGAGTGCCCGTCCATCAGGAGCAGACGCGGACGGCCTCCCTCCACTGCCTCGGTGCCGGTCGTCTCGTTCGTCTTCGATGCCTTTGCTGCCACGCCCCCGATCCTGCCACGGCCCACTGACAATCCCGGCCACACGACCACCCCGGCCACCCCGCCGCACCACCCCGGCCCCCGCCCGTCAGCGGACTGTCAGCGGGCCGTGACAGGATCGACCCCGTACGACTCCACGTACACCCCGACCCGCTCAAGGGGGAGCGAGATGGCAGGCAAGCCGCCCACAGGCGATCCCGTCCAGGACGCACCCGACGTCGCCGCCCCGCAGCACGCCGCCGCCGGGCTGCCCGCGATCGCCCACACCCTGCGCGTCGCGCAGCAACAAATGGGCGTGCGACGCACCGCGCTCACCCTCCTCAAGGTCAACCAGAAGGACGGCTTCGACTGCCCCGGCTGCGCCTGGCCCGAGCCGGACAAACGCCACGCCGCCGAATTCTGCGAGAACGGCGCCAAGGCCGTCGCCGAGGAAGCGACCCTGCGCCGCGTCACCCCCGACTTCTTCGCCGCCCACCCCGTGGCCGACCTCGCCACCCGCAGCGGCTACTGGCTCGGCCAGCAGGGCCGGCTCACCCACCCCATGTACCTCGCCGAAGGCGCCACGAACTACGAACCCGTGACCTGGGAGCGCGCCTTCGACCTCATCGCCGAGGAACTCCACGCCCTCACCACCCCCGACGAGGCCCTCTTCTACACCTCCGGGCGCACCAGCAACGAAGCAGCCTTCCTCTACCAGCTCTTCGCCCGCGAGTTCGGCACCAACAACCTGCCGGACTGCTCCAACATGTGCCACGAGTCCTCCGGCTCCGCCCTCACCGAAACCATCGGCGTCGGCAAGGGCAGCGTCCTCCTCGAAGACCTCTACCAGGCCGACCTGATCATCGTCGCCGGACAGAACCCCGGCACCAACCACCCCCGCATGCTCAGCGCCCTGGAAAAGGCCAAAGCCGGCGGCACGAAGATCATCACGGTCAACCCGCTCCCCGAAGCCGGCATGGAGCGCTTCAAGAACCCGCAGAACGCCCGCGGCCTCGCCGGCGTCGGCACCCCCCTCACCGACCTCTTCCTCCAGATCCGCCTCGGCGGCGACCAGGCCCTCTTCCGCACCCTCGGCCGCCTCGTCCTCGAAACCGAAGGCGCCGTCGACACCGACTTCATCCGCGAACACACCCACGGCTTCGAGGAATACGAGCGCACCGCCCGCGCCGCCGACTGGGACGAGACCCTGCGCGCCACCGGCCTGCGCCGCGCGGAGATCGAAGAAGCCCTCCGCATGATCCTCGCCTCCCGGCGCACCGTCGTCTGCTGGGCCATGGGCCTCACCCAGCACAAACACGCCGTCCCCACCATCAAGGAAGTCGTCAACCTCCTCCTCCTGCGCGGCGACATCGGCCGCCCCGGCGCCGGCGTCTGCCCCGTACGCGGCCACAGCAACGTCCAGGGCGACCGCACCATGGGCATCTTCGAACGCCCCTCCGCCGCCTTCCTCGACGCCCTCGAGAAGGAATTCGACTTCACCCCGCCCCGCGAGCACGGCCTCGACGTCGTCCGCGCCATCCGCGCCCTGCGCGACGGCGACGCGAAGGTCTTCTTCGCCATGGGCGGCAACTTCGTCGCCGCCTCCCCCGACACCGAGGTCACCGAAGCCGCCATGCGCCGCGCCCGGCTGACCGTCCACGTGTCGACCAAGCTCAACCGGTCCCACGTCATCACCGGCGCCCGCGCCCTGATCCTCCCCACCCTCGGCCGCACCGAGCGCGACCGGCAGAGCGGCGGCGACCAATTCGTCACCGTCGAGGACTCCATGGGCATGGTCCACGCCTCCCGCGGACGCCTGGAACCCGCGAGCCCCCACCTGCTCTCCGAGCCCGCCATCGTGTGCCGCCTCGCCCGACGCGTCCTGGGCACCGAAAGCACCACCCCGTGGGAGGAGTTCGAAAAGGACTACGCCACGATCCGCGACCGCGTCAGCCGCGTCGTCCCCGGCTTCGAGGACTTCAACGCCCGCGTCGCCCGCCCCGGCGGCTTCACCCTGCCCCACGCCCCCCGCGACGAACGCCGCTTCCCCACCGCGACCGGCAAGGCCAACTTCACCGCCGCCCCCGTCGAATACCCCAAGGCCCCCGAGGGACGGCTGCTGCTGCAGACCCTCCGCTCCCACGACCAGTACAACACCACCATCTACGGCCTCGACGACCGCTACCGCGGCATCAAGAACGGCCGCCGCGTCGTCCTCGTGAACCCCGACGACGCCCGCACCCTCGGCCTCGCCGACGGCACGTACGCCGACCTGGTCAGCGAGTGGACCGACGGCACCGAGCGGCGCGCCCCCGGCTTCCGGGTCATCCACTACCCCACCACCCCCGGCTGCGCCGCCGCCTACTACCCGGAGACCAACGTCCTGGTCCCGCTGGACCACACCGCCGACACCAGCAACACCCCCGCCAGCAAGTCCCTGGTCATCAGGCTCGAACAGGCGGACCCGGCCTGAGCGCGGGCCGGCCGACCTGGTAGGACGGATCATCTGAACACGTGGTGCACACCGTGCCCACCAAGGACGATCGGAGCCGCGACGCATGGGCGAGCAGATCACGACCACGTTCCCGCAGGAGATCCTGGACGAGTGGGCCGGCAGCGGCCTCGACCTGGCCGCCCTGTTCTCCGCCGGGCACCTCGGCGAGCGCATGAGCGTCACCGTCGTCGAGGCGGCCCCCGAGCGCATCGTCGGCACCATGCCCGTCGAGGGCAACACCCAGCCGTACGGGCTGCTGCACGGCGGCGCCTCCGCCGTGCTCGCCGAGACCCTCGGCTCGGTCGGCGCCATGCTGCACGGCGGCCCGGGCCGGTTCGCCGTCGGCGTGGACCTCAACTGCACCCACCACCGCGGCGCGCGCTCCGGCATGGTCACGGGCGTGGCCACCCCCGTGCACCGCGGCCGCTCCACCGCCACGTACGAGATCGTCATCACCGACGACCAGGACAAGCGGGTGTGCACCGCGCGCCTCACCTGCCTCATCCGTGACAACGAGGGCTGATCTGCCCCTGAGTGCGCCCGCCCGTGCTGCCTGCGGCGGCGGGCGCCCTGCGGGCGCGTCCTCAATCGCCGGACGGGCTGCTGTGCTGTGTCCTCGAACGCCGGACGGGCTTGGCGGCTGAGCTCAGCCACATCAAGCCCGTCCGGCGTTTGAGGACACCACCGCGCAGCGGGGGTGCACACGACACGGCCGGCCCCGCGATCCGTAACGGTGCGTGACATCACCGCGCCGAGCAACCCGTAGATCCACTCCCCGCACCCCGCCCGCTGACGATCTTTCGCGGGCGCAGCCGCCCGCGCTTCCCGCAGCGGCCACCGAGGCGCCGCCCACTCCTTAGCGGAACTGCACCTTCACAATATCCGGACAACGGTTATCACCCGATACATCCCAATCATCCGGTCAATTCCGCTACACGGACACCCCCGAGTGACCTTCGTCATAACAAGACAGTCACATCATCGCCAGCACCTCTGCCCCAGATCGCCGCCCACCCCTAGAGTCACGGCCAGTTACCACCCCGCCGGGCGGTTTCGCACATCAGGCACGCCTCCACCACGCCGCCCGGCACGCGAACGGCACCTCAGCAGAGGGGGCCTCGCCAGGGAAAGGAAGCACCGTGCGACACCGTTCCTTGCTCATCCTCACCACCGCGATCACCACCGGGGCCCTCACCCTCAGCGCCTGCGGATCACGCGACGACAAAGGGGGCGACACCGACGGAAGCAAGAACACCACCGTGGTGATCGGCGTGGACGCCCCGCTGACCGGCGACCTCTCCCCACTCGGCCAAGGCATCAAGAACTCCACCGAACTCGCCATCAAGATCGCCAACAAGGCCAAGGAAGTCCCCGGCGTCACCTTCGAGATGAAAGCCCTCGACGACCAGGGCCAACCCACCTCCGGCCAGCAGAACGCCACCAAACTCACCGGCGACAAGAACGTCGTCGCCACCGTCGGCCCCCTCAACTCCAGCGTCGCCCAGTCCATGCAACAGGTCGCCCAGGCCAACAACATGGCCCTCATATCCCCGGCCAACACCACCCCCGACCTCACCCAGGGCAAGGACTGGAAACAGAACAACCGCAAGCGCCAATTCACCACCTACTTCCGGACCTCGACCACCGACGAGGTCCAGGGCGCCTTCGGCGGCCAGTACGCCTACGAAAAGATCAAAGCCAAGACGGTCTACGTCATCGACGACCAGAAGACCTACGGCGTCGGCCTCGCCGCCGCCTTCGCCGCCAAATTCACCTCCCTCGGCGGAAAAGTCGTCGGCACCGAACACGTCAACCCCGAGGACCGCGACTTCAAGGCCATCGTCTCCAAGGCCAAGAGCGCCAATCCCGACCTCGTCTTCTACGGCGGCGAATACCCCGCCGCCGCCCCCTTGAGCCAGCAGCTCAAGGACGGCGGCGTCAAAGCACCCACCCTCGGCGGCGACGCCCTCTACAGCCCCCACTACATCAACCTCAACAAGAAGGCCGCCGGCGACTACGCCACATCCGTCGGCAAACCCGTCGAACAACTCGACTCCGCCAAGAAGTTCATCGCCGACTACAAGGCCGCCGGCTACAAGGACGCCTACGAGGCCTACGGCGGCACCGCCTACGACGCCGCCTGGGCCATCATCCAAGCCGTCAAGGCCACCGTCACCGACAACGGCGGCACGCTACCCACCGACGCCCGCGCCAAGGTCGTGGAAGCCCTGAACAAGGTGAAATTCGACGGCGTCTCCGGCCCCGTCTCCTTCGACAAGTACGGCGACACCACCAACACCATGATCACCGCCTACCAGGTCGACGGAACCACCTGGAAAGCCCGCCACAGCGCGGAGTACAAGGGCTGACCCCGCCCCGCCCGGCACCACCCGTCGAACAGCCCGGGCCGTGCGGGACACCACCACCCGCACCCCGCACGGCCCGCCCGACCGGCCCAGTACCCCTTCTCCCACCACGGAGGCCCGGCGGTGCACGAACTGCCGCAACAGCTGGCCAACGGACTCATCCTCGGCGCGATGTACGGACTCATCGCGATCGGCTACACGATGGTCTACGGCATCGTCCAGCTCATCAACTTCGCCCACGGCGAGATCTTCATGGTCGGCGGCTTCGGCGCACTGACCGCCTACCTCATCCTCCCCGACGGCACCGGCCTGCTGCTCGCGCTCCCCCTCATGATCATCGGCGGCATCCTCGCCTCCGGCGCCATCGCCGTCGCCGCCGAACGCTTCGCCTACCGGCCCCTGCGCGGCGCCCCCCGGCTGGCCCCCCTCATCACCGCGATCGGCCTGTCCATCGCCCTCCAGCAAGCCATCTGGAAGTGGTACCCCGACGCCAAGAAAGCCCGCGTCTTCCCCCAGTTCCAAGGCGACGCCATCGACATCCTCGGCGCCACCGTCCAACGCGGCGAGATCTTCCTCCTCGTCGCCGCCCCCCTGTGCATGATCGCCCTCGGCCTGTTCGTCGCCAGGACCCGCACCGGCCGCGGCATGCAGGCCACCGCACAGGACCCCGACACCGCCAAACTCATGGGCATCAACACCGACCGCATCATCGTGATCGCCTTCGCCATCGGCGCCACCTTCGCCGCGATCGCCGCCGTCGCCCACGGCCTCAAATACGGCCAGATCGACTTCCGCATGGGCTTCATCACCGGCCTCAAGGCCTTCACCGCGGCCGTCCTCGGCGGCATCGGCAACATCTACGGCGCCATGCTCGGCGGAGTCGTCCTCGGCGTCGCCGAAGCCCTCGCCACCGGCTACATCGAGGAGATCCCCGGCATGACCCAGTTCGGCGGCGGGTCCTGGAAGGACGTCTGGGCCTTCGTCCTCCTCATCCTCGTCCTGCTGCTACGGCCACAAGGCCTGCTCGGCGAACGCGTCGCGGATCGGGCGTGATACCCATGACCGACAAGAACACGGCACCCGACTCCCCTTCAAGGGACGCCACTTCACTCATACCCCTCCCCACCAACATCGCCCGCATCACCACCATCGCCGGCGCCGCACTGACCATCCTCTCCACCTTCCTCGCCTGGACCTGGACCACCGCATTCCCCGGCAACCTCACCGTCACCGGCTACCCCGGCGGCCTCCAGAACATCACCCTCACCGGCGGCATCCTCACCCTCCTCCACGCCCTCACCGCCTACCGCCCCCGCGGCCTCCGCTGGCTCACCCCCGCCGGAACCACCGCACCCACCCTCCTCCTCGCCCTCGGCACCCTCGCCACCACCTGGTACACCCTCGGCGCCATCAGCACCCAACTCGGCGGCCTCGCCCACCTCGAACCCGGCGCATACGTCGCCGCCCTCGCCACCCTCCTCACCCTCGCCGGCGCCCTCGCCCTCCCCGCCGACCGCCCCTACGACGACCGCGGCGGCACCAAACCCCCCACCCCCTGGAACCGCTTCCGCCACAGCCTCACCACAGGCCGAGCACCCCGCCCCAAAGAACTCCCCACCTGGGCCGACATCCTCATCATCGCCGCCGCCTACGCCACCGGCCTCTACGCCTTCACCTACGGCATCGACACCGAATACGGCGAACTCTTCGTCGGCTACCTCATCCTCGCCTGCTTCACCATCGCCGCCCTCGGCCGCGCCGGACTCACCACCCGCCTCAGCCACCTCACCGCCAAACACCGCAACATCGCACTCGCCGCCGCCTTCATCGCCGCCGCCTGCTTCCCCCTCACCCAGACCAACGACACCTACACCAACCTCGCCGCCAGCATCCTGATCTTCGCCACCGTCGCCCTCGGCCTCAACGTCGTCGTCGGCCTCGCCGGCCTCCTCGACCTCGGATACGTCGCCTTCCTCGGCGTCGGCGCCTACGCCGCCGCCCTCGTCTCCGGCTCCCCCGAATCCGCCCTCGGCGTCCACTTCCCCTTCTGGGCAGCCGTCCTCACCGGCATCGGCGCCTCCCTCGTCTTCGGCGTCCTCATCGGCGCCCCCACCCTCCGCCTCCGCGGCGACTACCTCGCCATCGTCACCCTCGGCTTCGGCGAGATCTTCCGCATCACCATGCTCAACCTCAACGGCACCACCGGACCCGACATCACCAACGGCTCCATGGGCATCCCCAACATCCCCGACCTCGAAATCCTCGGCTTCGAATTCGGCAAAACCCACGACATCCTCGGCGTCCCCATCGGCCGCTTCGGCAACTACTACCTGCTGATGCTGCTCGCCACCGCCGTCGTCGTCCTCGTCTTCCGCCGCGCCGCCGAATCCCGCATCGGCCGCGCCTGGGTCGCCATCCGCGAGGACGAGACCGCCGCCACCGCCATGGGCATCAACGCCTTCCGGCTCAAGCTCCTCGCCTTCGCCCTCGGCGCCGCACTCGCCGGACTCGCCGGCACCGTCCAGGCCCACGTCATCACCACAACCACCCCCGACAGCTACCAATTCGCCGGGACCGTACCCCCCAACTCCGCCTTCCTCCTCGCCGCCGTCATCCTCGGCGGCATGGGCACCATCAGCGGCCCCGTCATCGGCGCCGCACTCCTCTACCTCATCCCGAACAAAATGGAATTCATGCAGGACTACCAACTCCTGCTCTTCGGCCTCGCGCTCGTCCTCCTCATGCGCTTCCGCCCCGAAGGCATGGTCGCCGACCGCCGCAAACAACTCGAATTCCACGAGACCGACCAACTCGACGTACCCGAACGAGGCCTCCCCGACGGGGCAGTCGGCGTCACCAAGGCGGAGGCGTGACCGGCATGACGACCAGCCTGACGAAAACCCCGGCCCCCGACGGCACCCACCCCGTCCTCCACGCCACCGGCGTCACCATGCGCTTCGGCGGACTCACCGCCGTACGCTCCGTCGACCTCGCCGTCCACCCACGCGAAATCGTCGGACTCATCGGCCCCAACGGCGCCGGAAAAACCACCTTCTTCAACTGCCTCACCGGCCTCTACACCCCGACCGAAGGCACCGTCACCTACCGCGACACCGTCCTACCCCCCAAACCCCACCTCGTCACCCAAGCCGGCATCGCCCGCACCTTCCAGAACATCCGCCTCTTCGCCAATATGACCGTCCTCGAAAACGTCCTCGTCGGCCGCCACACCCGCACCAAAGAAGGCCTCTTCTCCGCCCTCCTCCGCGGCCCCGGCTTCAAAAAAGCCGAACGCGAATCCACCCACCGCGCCATGGAACTCCTCGACTTCACCGGCCTCGCCGACAAAGCCGACCACCTCTCCCGCAACCTCCCCTACGGCGAACAACGCAAGCTCGAAATCGCCCGCGCCCTCGCCAGCGACCCCGGCCTCCTCCTCCTCGACGAACCCACCGCCGGCATGAACCCCCAGGAGACCCGCGCCACCGAAGCCCTCGTCCGCGCCATCCGCGACCAAGGCATCGCCGTCCTCGTCATCGAGCACGACATGCGCTTCATCTTCAACCTCTGCGACCGCGTCGCCGTCCTCGTCCAAGGCGAAAAACTCACCGAAGGCACCTCCGACGCCGTCCAAGCCGACGAACGCGTCATCGCCGCCTACCTCGGCACCCCGTTCGAAGGCGCACCCGGACAGGAAGAACTCGCCGAAGTCGAAGCCGCCGAAGCCCACGCCGACGCCCGCGCCGACCTCCCGGAGGAAACCCCATGACCCCCCTCCTCGAAGTCGACAACCTCCGCGTCGCCTACGGCAAGATCGAAGCCGTCAAAGGCATCTCCTTCACCGTCGAAGCCGGCCAGATCGTCACCCTCATCGGCACCAACGGCGCCGGGAAAACCACCACCCTGCGCACCCTCTCCGGACTCCTCAAACCCCTCGCCGGCACCATCCGCTTCAACGGCACCCCCCTCACCGGCGTCCCCGCCCACCAGATCGTCGCCCGCGGCCTCGCCCACTCCCCCGAAGGCCGCCACATCTTCCCCCGGCTCACCATCGCCGAGAACCTCCAGCTCGGAGCCTTCCTCCGCAAGGACACCGGCGGAATCACCCACGACATCCAGCGCGTCTACGAGCTCTTCCCCATCCTCGGCGAACGCGCCAAACAAGCCGCCGGAACCCTCTCCGGCGGCGAACAACAAATGCTCGCCATGGGCCGCGCCCTGATGTCCCGCCCCAAGCTGCTCATGCTCGACGAGCCCTCCATGGGCCTCTCCCCGATCATGATGCAGAAGATCATGCAGACCATCACCGAACTCAAGGCCTCCGGCACGACCATCCTGCTCGTCGAACAGAACGCACAGGCCGCGCTCTCCCTCGCCGACCAGGGTCATGTCATGGAGATCGGCAAGATCGTCCTGTCCGGCACGGGGGCCGATCTGCTGCACGACGAGTCCGTACGCAAGGCGTATCTGGGCGAGGACTGACACCCGACCGGTACGCGAAAGGCCCCGTCCGGCGATCGGACGGGGCCCTTCGTGCAGCGCGCCGCGGGACTACTGCTCCTTGGGAGCCGACTGCTTGTTCTGCTTCTCCTGGGCGTCCTCGATGACCGCCTCGGCGACCTGCTGCATCGACAGCCGACGGTCCATCGACGTCTTCTGGATCCAGCGGAACGCGGCGGGCTCGGTCAGCCCGTACTGCGTCTGCAGCACGCTCTTCGCCCGGTCCACGAGCTTGCGCGTCTCCAGCCGCTGGGAAAGGTCCGCGACCTCCTGCTCCAGGGCCTTCAGCTCGGTGAACCGCGAGACCGCCATCTCGATGGCGGGCACGACGTCGCTCTTGCTGAACGGCTTCACGAGGTAGGCCATGGCACCGGCGTCCCGGGCGCGCTCGACGAGCTCGCGCTGCGAGAAGGCGGTGAGCATCAGGACGGGCGCGATGGACTCGGCGGCGATCCGCTCGGCGGCGGAGATCCCGTCGAGGACGGGCATCTTCACATCAAGAATGACCAGGTCCGGCTTGTGCTCCCGCGCCAGCGCCACGGCGGTCTCGCCGTCACCCGCCTCACCGACGACGGAGTACCCCTCTTCTTCGAGCATCTCTTTGAGATCGAGACGGATGAGGGCCTCGTCCTCGGCGATGACGACACGGGTCGTGTGGGGAGGGGTGTGCGGCTGCTCGTCGTCGACAGGCGGCTGGGGCTCGGCGGCGGTCACGGGACTCCTCGTTAGGACAGGTGGTGCCCCACGAGCGTACCTAGTCCTGTATGTTTGAGCACCGGAGGGGTATATACTTCCCTTGGATTGCAAGGCCCCGGTAGCCCAATTGGTGAGAGGCAATGGATTCAAAACCCATCCAGTGTCGGTTCGAGTCCGACCCGGGGTACTTCACCTTCGATTCGAAGGTCGCCTGAAATCCGCAACGGTTGGCGATCTTCACTCGCCTTGATGAACAAAGCTTCGATTAGGTCCATGACGGCAGCGGCTCGGCCAAGCTCGTCGGCATGTACGACCTCGATACGCGCAAGCGCGCACTCGCGCTCGTCAGCCAGGGCCACAGCCTCAACTCCGTGAGCAGGCAGACCGGCATATCCCGGTCCGCGATACGCGAGTGGCAATCCAGGATCGACCCCCTCACTCGCTCAGCCGAGTGCTCAAGGTGCGGTGCCGACCCGCAGCCTCCACAAGATCGCGCCGCATACGCCTACTTGCTCGGCCTCTACTTGGGCGACGGTTGCCTCAGCCTCGGTCGGAATGGTGTCTACGCCTTACGCATCGCGTGCGCGGATGCCTGGCCCGGCCTGATCGACTCCTGCCGGGACGCCATGAGACGCGTACGCCCGGCGAGCAACGTCTGCACCGTCCGCAAGCAGGGCTGTGTCATGGTCACCAGCACCAGTAAGCACTGGCCCTGCCTGTTCCCGCAGCACGGCCCCGGCAAAAAGCACGAGCGGCTCATCGCGCTCGAACCCTGGCAGGAAGCCATCGTGGAGGAGTTCCCCTGGGAGTTCATACGCGGGCTCATCCACTCCGACGGCTGCCGGATCACCAACTGGACCACCCGCCTCGTCGGCGGTGTGCGCAAGCGCTACGAGTACCCGCGGTACTTCTTCACCAACAAGTCCGAGGACATCCTCTTCCTCTACGCCGATGCCCTCGACATCGTCGGCGTCGAATGGAAGATCACGCGGCGCGGCACGGACCCGTACAACATATCCGTCGCCCGCAAACACTCCGTCGCCCTCATGGACGCCCACATCGGGCCCAAGTACTGACCTACTCCTCCTCCCCGATGTGATGCACCCGCACCAGGTTCGTCGTCCCCGCCACCCCGGGCGGCGAGCCCGCCGTGATGATGACCATGTCGCCCTTCCGGCAGCGTCCGATCCGCAGCAGGTATTCGTCGACCTGGTCGACCATCTCGTCCGTCGTCTGGACCATCGGACCGAGGAAGGTCTCCACCCCCCACGTCAGGTTGAGTTGCGACCGCGTCGCCGGTTCCGGGGTGAAGGCCAGCAGGGGGATCGGTGAGCGGTAGCGGGACAGTCGGCGGACCGTGTCACCGGATTGAGTGAAGGCCACCAGGAACTTCGCGCCGAGGAAGTCGCCCATCTCGGCCGCCGCGCGGGCCACAGAGCCGCCCTGGGTGCGGGGCTTGCTGCGTTCGGTCAGGGGCGGCAGGCCCTTGGCTAGGACGTCTTCCTCGGCCGCCCGGACGATGCGGCCCATCGTCTTCACGGTCTCGACGGGGTATTTGCCGACGCTGGTCTCACCCGAAAGCATGACCGCGTCCGTGCCGTCGATGACGGCGTTGGCGACGTCGGAGGCCTCCGCGCGTGTGGGGCGGGATGCGTCGATCATGGAGTCGAGCATCTGGGTCGCGACGATGACCGGCTTGGCGTTGCGCTTGGCCAGCTTGATGGCGCGCTTCTGGACGATGGGCACGGTTTCGAGGGGCATCTCGACGCCCAGGTCGCCGCGGGCGACCATGATGCCGTCGAAGGCGGCGACGATGCCGTCGAGGTTGGCGACGGCCTGCGGCTTTTCGATCTTCGCGATGACGGGGAGGCGGCAGCCTTCCTCGTCCATGATGCGGTGGACGTCCTCGATGTCGTGGGCGCTGCGTACGAAGGAGAGGGCGATGATGTCGGCGCCTGTCCTGATGGCCCAGCGGAGGTCGTGGACGTCCTTGTCGGAGAGGGCGGGGACGGAGACGGCGACGCCGGGGAGGTTGAGGCCCTTGTGGTCGGAGACCATGCCGCCTTCGATGACGATGGTCCTGACGCGGGGGCCGTCGACTTCGGTGACTTCGAGGGTGACGCGGCCGTCGTCGACGAGGATGCGTTCGCCCTTGGTGACGTCGGCGGCGAGGCCGGGGTAGGTGGTGCCGCAGATGTGGCGGTCGCCTTCGGCGTCGTCGACGGTGATGGTGAAGTCATCGCCGCGTTCAAGGAGTACAGGGCCTTCGCGGAAGGTGCCGAGGCGGATCTTCGGGCCTTGAAGGTCGGCGAGGATGCCGACGTTGCGGCCGGTTTCCTCTGCGGCTTTGCGTACCCGCTCGTAGCGCGTCTCGTGGTCGGCGTAGATGCCGTGGCTGAGGTTGAGGCGGGCGACGTCCATGCCGGCTTCGACGAGTGCCTTGATCTGCTCGTACGAGTCGGTGGCGGGGCCCAGTGTGCAGACGATTTTTGCTCGGCGCATGGCACGAGCTTATGACTTACCGACGGGTAGACAATTGGGCGTCCGCAACAGCCCAACGGCGTTTGGGCGAAAGGTTGTTGACAATTAGTGAAACGTGCGCGGGGGTGCTCCGATGAGCGTCGCGGGTGGTCCCGGTGGTCCCCCGCGCGGGGGTGTCAGAGGGCGGGGCGGGTCATCGTAAACCGGGCGTTGACTTCGGCGTAGACGAATTGGCGCTGGGGTTCGAGGTCGAGGGCGGGGGCGGGGGCTTCGCCTCCGTAGCCGGCTGATCGCATCATTCCGCCGGGGGCGGGCGGGAGGCCGGCGGGGGTGGCGTTCTCGGCGCCGATGTCGGCGAGTTCCACGATGGCGACGAGTTCGGCGCCGAGTGCTCCGGCGTATTCGCGGGCGCGTTGTACGGCTTCCCGTACTGCTTGTTGGCGGGCTTCGCGGTGGGCGGGTGAGTCGGGTCGGAGGGCCCACCAGGGGCCGTCGACGCGGGTGAGGTCGAGGTCGGCGAGGCGGGTGGTGAGTTCGCCGAGGGCGGTGAAGTCGCCCAGGGTGGCGGTGAGGTGGACGGTGCCGTGGTAGGCGCGGATGCGTTCGTGGCGGCCTTTGTCGGTGAGTTGGGGGGTGATGGTGAAGGAGCCGGTTTCGAGTTGTTCGATTGCTTGGTCGTAGGACTTGATGAGTTCGAGGGTTTGGTTGTTGCGGTGGGTGAGGTCGGCGAGTGCGGTGCGGCGGTCGGTGCCGCGGGCGCTGACAGTGATGCCGAGGCGGGCGATTTCGGGGTCGACTTCGAGGCGGGCTTCGCCTCGGACGGCGAGGCGGGGGGCTTCGGGGGTGCCGTACGGGAGGGGTGCCGGTGGTGTCGTCATGAGGTCAGCGTCTCAGGTGGGTGGCGCTGGTGACCGGTGTGGCGGGTGTGGTGTGGCGGGGTTACTGGGGAGTCACCGGATCGCAACCTTGGGGGTCTGTCGTGGGTGTGGCGGGCTGGGTCAGAATCTACGCGCGTTGTGCTGTTTGCCGAGGTTTCGGCCGTCACTGATGGGGAGAAGAGATGCCGCTCAACCGTAGGAAGTTTCTGGGGCGTACCGCCGCGACGGGTGCGGGGGTCGCGTTGGCGGGGGCTGCGGCTGCCGGGCCGGCGGAGGCTCAGGATTTCGGGCACCGGGATCGGCGGAAGAAGCGGTACGCGTTCACCGTGATGGGGACCACGGATCTGCATGGCAATGTCTTCAACTGGGACTATTTCACCGATGCCGAGTTCGATGACAAGGCGCACAATGATGTGGGTCTGGCGAAGATCTCGACGTTGGTGGAGCAGGTCCGTAAGGAGAAGGGCCGACGGAACACGCTGTTGATCGACGCGGGTGACACGATTCAGGGTACGCAGTTGTCGTACTACTACGCGAAGGTCGATCCGATCACGCGGGTCGGTGGTCCGGTGCATCCGATGGCGCAGGCGATGAATGCGATCGGGTATGACGCGGCGGCGCTCGGTAATCATGAGTTCAATTACGGGATTCCGGTGCTGCGGAAGTTCGAGAAGCAGTGTGATTTTCCGTTGCTGGGTGCCAATGCGTTGGATGCGAAGACGTTGCGTCCGGCGTTCGCGCCGTATGTGATGAAGCGGGTGTGTACGCCGCACGGTCGTGATGTGAAGGTGGCGGTGCTGGGGCTGACGAACCCGGGGATCGCGATCTGGGACAAGGCGAATGTGCAGGGGAAGATGACGTTCCCGGGGCTGGAGGAGCAGGCGGCGAAGTGGGTGCCGAGGCTTCGGTCGATGGGTGCGGATGTGGTGATCGTGTCGGCTCACTCGGGGAGCAGCGGTACGTCGTCGTACGGGGATCAGTTGCCGCATATCGAGAATGCGGCGGCTTTGGTGGCGGAGCAGGTGCCGGGTATCGATGCGATTCTGGTGGGGCATGCGCATACGGAGATTCCTGAGTATCGGGTGACGAACAAGAAGTCGGGGAAGCAGGTTGTTCTGTCGGAGCCGTTGAAGTGGGGGCAGCGGTTGACGTTGTTCGACTTCGAGTTGGTGTGGGGCAAGGGGTGCTGGCAGGTCGAGTCGGTGTCGGCGAAGGTGTTGAATTCCAATACGGTGGCCGAGGACCGGAAGATCACGGGTCTGCTGCGTGATGAGCACGAGAAGGTCGTGGCGTATGTGAATCAGGTGATCGGTACGTCGTCGGCTGCGATGGGGGCGGCGGAGGCGCCGGTGAAGGACACGCCGATCATTGATTTCATCAATCATGTGCAGGCGGAGACGGTGAAGTCGGCGCTGGCGGGGACGGCGTATGCGTCGCTGCCGGTGTTGTCGCAGGCGTCGTGTTTCTCGCGGACGGCTGCGGTGCCGGCGGGGAAGGTGACGATCCGCGAGGTGGCGGGGTTGTATCCGTTCGAGAACACGCTGGAGGCGCGGGTGCTGACGGGTGCGCAGTTGCGGGCGTATCTGGAGTTCTCGGCGCGTTATTACGTGCGGACCGCTGCGGGTGCGCCGGTGGACCCGGCGAAGCTGACGAATGCGGAGAGCATTCCGGATTACAACTATGACGCGGTGAGTGGCCTGTCGTACGAGATCGATATCGCGAAGGCGCCGGGTTCGCGGATCGTGAATCTGTCGTTCGAGGGGAAGCCGTTGGATGATGCGGCGCAGTTCGTGCTGGCGGTGAACAATTACCGGGCGAGTGGTGGCGGTAACTTCCCGCATGTGGCGGCTGCGAAGCAGGTGTGGGCGAATTCGGAGGAGATTCGTAACACGATCATCGGGTGGGTGAAGGCGCAGGGGGCGATCGATGTGGCGCGGTTCGCTTCGGTGGACTGGAAGCTGACGCGGGATGGTGTGCCGGTGTTCTGAGGTGGTGTGCGGGGGCGGGGTCGCTCGTGCTGCGTGGAGCGGTGTTCACGGGCGGCGGCGCCCTCGGGCGTGGGGTGGGTGCTTCGAGCGCGTGGCGGCGCCGCCGGGCTTCTGGCTGAGCCGTATGTCTGTCCGGCGGTCCGTGATCTTCGCAGCTGCTGCGACTCTGGTGGTCCTGACCCCTGGTGTGGGTCATGCCGCCGCCTCCCCGGAACCCATCAAGCACGAGGGTTCGGGGTGGTATCTGGACAGCGGTAGTGAGAAGTCCTCGGCCAAGGCCCCGACGTACACGGTGAAATACACGGGAGAGCCCGCGTCGGCGCCGGGCAATCTGAAGTGGTCCTACGATCCCGCCACGAAGCTCGTCAAGAATGAGGCGAACGGTTGGTATCTCGGTAGTGGTGGTGATTCCGCCGCCAAGTCGCCGGCGTACACGGTGAAGTACGCGGGGGATCCGGCGGCCGCTCCCCCGGAGCTGAAGTGGTCGTATGACGCGAGCACCAAGTTGGTGAAGAACGAGGGGAACGGCTGGTATTTGGGTGCCGGGGGTGATGACTACGGGAAGGCGCCCGCGTACACGACGAAGTACACGGGAAGTCCTGCGTCGGCGCCGGCTCAGCTGAAGTGGGAGATACCGTCGTAGTTTTCGGATGCGGCTCCCACCGGCAGGCCGAGGCCCCACTGACGCACGTTCTGTCAGTGGGGCCGTTTCGGTGTGGGGCGGGCGGTTCGGGTGTCAGATATTGGTGAAGGCGAGTTTGGCGCCGAGGGCGACGAAGGCTCCGGCGAAAGTGCGGCGCATCCAGGTGAGGACCTTGGGGCGGGAGATGACGTGGTCCCGGACGGCGGCGGCGAGCAGGCCGTAGCCGACGAAGATCACGAAGGTCATCAGCATGAAGACAAGGCTCAGTTCAAGCATGCGCATGACGGGGCTGGATTCGTCGGTGCTGACGAACTGGGGCAGGAATGCCAGGAAGAAGATGGTCAGCTTCGGGTTGAGGATGTTGATCAGTACGCCGGTGATGGTGACTTTGGTGGCGGAGGGGGCGGTGTCCGTGCCGTTTTCCTCTTCGACCTTGAGGGTGCCGCTTTCGCGGAGCGTGCTCCAGGCGACGTAGAGGAGGTAGGCGACGCCGAGGTATTTGAAGATCTGGAAGGCGAGGGCGCTGGCCTGGAGGAGTGCTGCCAGTCCCATGATGGTGGCGGCCATGTGGGGGACGATGCCCAGGGTGCATCCGAACGCCGCCACGATGCTCGGGCGGAATCCTCTGGAGAGGCCGGTGGCCAGGGTGTAGAGGACTCCGGTGCCGGGGGATGCGGTGACGATGAATGAGGTGACTAAGAATTCGATGCTCATGGGCGGCGCTCCTCTGTTGCTGATATCAACCCTGGGCGAGTAGCGCCCGGGTCGCCGTTTCGACGTCCTCGTTGCGCATGAGGCTCTCGCCGACGAGGAAGGTCGAGATGCCGACCTTAGCGAGGCGGGCGAGGTCGGAGGGGCCGGCCACCCCGCTTTCGCCGATGATCACCCGTCCGTCGGGCACGCGGGGGGCGAGGGTCTCGCTGGTGGTGAGGGTCGTCTCGAAGGTCTTGAGGTTGCGGTTGTTGATGCCGATGAGGCGGGAACGCAGCTCGAGTGCCCGGTCGAGTTCCGTGCCGTCGTGGACTTCGAGGATGACGTCCATGCCGAGGTCGTGGGCGGTGTCCTCGAGGTCCTTGGCGGTGGCGTCGTCGACGGCGGCGAGGATGATCAGGACGCAGTCGGCGCCCCAGGCGCGGGCTTCGACGATCTGGTAGGGGTCGAACATGAAGTCCTTGCGCAGGGCCGGGAGCGCGGTGGCGGCGCGGGCGGCGGCGAGGTGTTCGGGGGCACCTTGGAAGGAGGGGGTGTCGGTCAGTACGGAGAGGCAGGCCGCTCCGCCGGCTTCGTAGGCGGTGGCGAGGGCGGGCGGGTCGAAGTCGGCGCGGATGAGTCCCTTCGAGGGGCTCGCTTTTTTGATTTCGGCGATGAGTGCGTAGTCGCCCTGGGCGATGCGGCGTTCGATGGCGGTGCGGAAGCCGCGGGGGGCGGGGGCGGCCTGGGCTTCCTTTTCGAGGGTGGCCTGGGGGCGGGTGCGCTTGGCGGTGGCGATCTCTTCGCGCTTATAGCTTTCGATCTTGGTGAGGATGTCGGTCATGTCGGGGGTCCTCTCGTGGGTTCGGGCCGTGTTCCGCGGGGGTGCTCAGGCGTTCGAGACGGCGATGAGTCGGTCGAGGCGGTGGTGGGCTTCTCCGGTGTCGATCGACTTGGTGGCGAGTTCGATGCCGTGGGGCAGTTCTTCGGCGCGGCCGGAGACGACGAGTGCGGCGGCCGCGTTGAAGAGGGCGATGTCGCGGTAGGGGCCCTTTTCTCCTTGGAGGACTCCGCGGAGGGCTTCGGCGTTGCCCTGTGCGTCGCTTCCTTTGAGCAGGTCGGGGGTGGCGCGTGCGAGGCCCATGTCCTCGGGGGTGACCTCGAAGGTGCGGATCGTGCCGTGGTCGAGGGAGGCGATGGTGGTGGGGCCGGTGGTGGTGATTTCGTCGAGGCCGTCGGAGCCGTGGACGACATAGGCGCGTACGGAGCCGAGTTTGCCCAGGACCTGGGCGATGGGTTCGACCCAGTGCGCGGCGTAGACGCCGACCATCTGTCGTCGTACGCCGGCCGGGTTGAGGAGGGGGCCGAGCAGATTGAAGATGGTGCGGGTGCCCAGTTCGATGCGGGTGGGGCTCATGTGCTTGAGCGCGGGGTGGTGGTCGGGGGCGAACATGAAGCCGATTCCGGCTTCGGTGAGGCAGCGTTCTATGGCGTCGGGGGCGAGGTGGATGCGGACGCCGAGGGCGGCGAGGACGTCGGCGGCGCCGCAGCGTGAGGACAGGGCCCGGTTGCCCTGTTTGGCGACGGGGACGCCGGCTCCGGCGACGATGAAGGCCGCGCAGGTGGAGATGTTGTAGGAACCGGAGGAGTCGCCACCGGTGCCCAGGAGGTCGATGGCGCCGGGGGGCGCGTCGACGGTGAGCATCTGGGAGCGCATGGTGGTGACGGCGCCGGTGATCTCCTCGACGGTCTCGCCGCGCATGCGCAGCGCCATCAGGAAGGCGCCCATCTGTGAGGCGGTGGCTTCGCCCGTCATCATCCGGTCGAAGGCCCGGGCGGATTCCTCGAGTGTCAGCGTGGCGCCGGTCGCTACCTTGCCGATCAGGGCCTTGAATTCTTCCATGGGCTTCTCCTTGAGGCGGGCCCCGGTCCGACGGCACGATGTGCGCTCTGCCCCGGCGTCATCGATCGTCGGGGCCATGGTGGCGTTGGTGTGCGGCGGTTGTCATGGTGTGGGCCGGTCGGGCGTGGTGTTTCAGCCGAATACGCCGCTCGGGGCGAGGGGGTCGTCGCCCGTGGCGGGCAGGGGCTGGTCCCAGCCGAGTTCGACGTTCTCCCGCCGGAAGGGTGTCCGGTCGGTGAGCGCGGTGTTCAGGGTGCGGGCGAAGAGATGGCCGCTGTGGACGGCGGCGGCGATGATGCCGGGGGCGAGGCAGTCGCCGAGGCGTACGACGCGGCGGATGCCGGCGGCGGTGAGGGTGCTCTCGTCGCGGCCCTTGAGGTCCGTGTAGAGCTCGTCGCGCGGGATGGAGCCGGTGACGACCACGACGGCGTCCGCGGGGACGGTGGTTTCCCGGCCGGTGTAGACGCAGGAGAGGTGGGCCGTGCCGGCTTCGGTGCGGCGCAGTGCGGTGGCGGTGCGGACGTCCGCGCACCTCTCCATGACGCGTCGTTGGACGCGTTTTTGTTCGGCGGTGAACTGGGTGTAGGCCGAGACGGTGCTCTCGGGCGTGACGAAGGTGACCTCGCAGCCGTGCTCGACGAGGCGTTCGGCGATGACGCCGCCCATGTAGTAGTGGTCGTCGTCGAAGAGGACGACACGGCCGGTGGGCAGGCGGGAGTCCATGATGTCGTCCGGTGTGAAGACCGGGATCTGTCCGAGGCCGGTGATGGGGTCGCTGTGGGTGCGGCCCACGCCGTCGGCGCGCCAGGTGGCGCCGGTGGCGATGGCGATGAGGGAGGACTCGGCTTCGAGGACCATGTCGCCGGTGATCTCGTTGTCGGGCAGGAGCTGCACGCCCGGCATCTTGCGGAGCTGGGTCAGGCGCCAGTCGCGTACGCGGGCCCAGGTGCCGAGGCCGGGCAGGCGGCATTCGCGGTTGACGCGGCCGCCGAGTTCGCGGCTGCGGTCGGCGAGCATGACGCTGTAGCCGCGCTGGCCGAGGGCGCGGGCGGCTTCGAGGCCGGCGGGGCCGGCGCCGATGATGAGGACGGTGTCGTCGGTGTCCTTGGGCGGGATGTGTTCGGGGTGCCAGCCGCGGCGCCATTCCTCGCCCATGGTGGGGTTCTGGGTGCAGCGCATGGGCACCCCGGCCCGGTCGCCGGCGACGCAGATGTTGCAGCCGATGCATTCGCGGATGTCGTCGAAGCGGCCTTCCTCGATCTTGCGGGGCAGGAAGGGGTCGGCGATGGAGGGACGGGCGGCGCCGATGAAGTCGAGGGTGCCGCCCTTGATCATGGAGACCATGGTGTCGGGTGAGGTGAAGCGGCCGACGCCGACGACGGGTTTGCTGGTGACGCTTTTGACGAACTTGATGTACTGCTCTTGGTAGCCCTCGTCGCTGAAGCGTGAGGTGCTGCCGTCGTAGTCGAAGTTGCTGAGGTTGACGTCCCACAGGTCGGGGAGTTCCGCGAGCATCTCGACGACGTCGCGGCCCTCGTCCTCGTCGCCGCCTGCGCCCATGAGTCCGTCGACGCCGAAGCGGATGGCGACCGCGCAGGTGTCGCCGACGGCCTCCTTGGCGTCCTCGACCAGTTCGCGCAGGAAGCGGGCGCGGTTCTCGAGGCTGCCGCCGTATTCGTCGGTGCGGTGGTTGTGGCGGCGGGAGAGGAAGTGGATGGGCAGCGTCATGTCGTGGCCGGCGTAGACGTAGATGATGTCGAAGCCGGCTCGTCGGGCGTTGATCGCGGCGGTGCGGTACCAGCGGCGGGCGGCCCGGATGTCGTTCTTGTCCATGGCGCGGGCGGTGGCCGGGAAGACGCCCCGGGTGGGCCGCAGGCTGGGGGCGATGGGTATCGCGCGGCTCTCCAGATTGCCGACGTGGGAGCCGTTGTGCACCAACTCGACCCCCGCCAGGGCCCCTTGGTCGTGGATGAGGCCCGTGGCGCGGGCGAGGTAGGGGATGTCCTTCTCGTCCCAGAGGCGGAGCTCCCGCTGGTGGTTGCCGGAGTAGTGCACATCGCACTGTTCGGTGCAGATGACGCCCCAGCCGCCCTCGGCCTTGACTCCCCGCATCGCGGCCATCGAACTGGGAAAGGCACGTCCCATGCCATTGCAGTGGGGTACCTGGAAGAAGCGGTTCTTGGCGGTGACGGGGCCGATCCTCAACGGTTCGAAAAGGATGTCGTAGCGGGCGGGGCGGGTCATATGTGGTTCTCCGTTGCGGTACGCGGCTGTCGTGCCAGGGATCTTCGACGGGCGGTGTTATCGGGTGTCGTATGCCCGTGCGCCGAATATCGCGCTGCCCACGCGTACGTGTGTGGCGCCGAATTCGATGGCCGACGCGTAGTCCGTGCTCATGCCCATGGACAGGCAGTCGAGTCCGTTGCGGGCGGCGATCTTCGCGAGTTGGGCGAAGTGCGGCTCCGGCGGTTCGCCGGCCGGGGGAATGCACATGAGGCCCACGACGTCGAGGGCGTAGGTTTCGCGGCAGGTGGTCAGCAGGTCATCGGCGGCGTCGGGCAGGACGCCCGCCTTTTGCGGTTCGGCCCCGGTGTTGACCTGGACGAACAGCTTGGGGCGGCGGCCCTGCTTCTCGCATTGTTTGGCGAGGGCCTCGCAGAGGCCGGGGCGGTCGACGGAGTGGATGACGTCGAACAGCGCCACCGCTTCACGGGCCTTGTTGGACTGCAGTGGCCCGATCAGATGCAGTTCGACCTCGGGGTACCGCGCCCGGAGGTCCGGCCATTTGGCCTTGCCCTCCTGGACGCGGTTCTCGCCGTAGACCGTGTGACCGGCCAGGACGGTCTGCTCGATGGTGTCCGCGGGGACCGTCTTCGAGGCGGCGACGAGGGTCACCGATGCGATATCGCGCCGGGCCCGGGTGCAGGCGTCGGCGATGGCACGCCGGACCGTTTCCAGACCGTCGGTCGGGTCAGGTCGACATATGTTGCCGGGTGTGGACATCAGAGGGTCTCCTCACACACGAATCAGAATTCCAGTCGGCGCTCCACGGTGCTGATCCGCAGGGCGCCGGTGATGTGGACGCCGGCTTCGGTCAGCCCGGATTTCAGCTCGTGTTCGAGCGCGTCGAGGTCCTGCGGAGCGGCGTCGTGATGGGCCTCGGCCACGATCAGTACACGGTCGGTCTGTGCCGAGACGACGGATCGGGCGCTTTGCCGGAAGGTCCAGCGCCGGGAGTGCGCGTGGTTTTCGGGGTCGGCGAATACGACCTCGTTCGGCAGGGGGTTCTCGATGTCGCCCTGGAACGTCTCATAGGTCTCGGTGCCGTCGGCGTGGCGGACGGTGATGCCTTCCGAGATCTTCGCGCAGTCGAATGCGGCGATGGGGATGGCGGAGGCCATCGAGGCGAAGTTGAGGTAGTCCACGAGGGGGTGGAAGCTCGGCATGCTGCGGTCCTTGCGGTACCGCCTGAGCAGTGCTTCCGAGGCGCACCGGTACTGGGTGGGCTTCAGTCCCATTTTTGAGAAGGCGTCCCGCCAGGAGGCGATGGCGGGCATCTCGGATTCGGTGCCCGAGGCCAGTCGTTCCTCGACCTTCGGGGTGAGTTTCTTGAGCCGCTCCGGGTCGCTCTCCATGCCGCGGACGTTGTCGATGACCATCGTCAGGGCGTGCAGGCTCGGGTGAGCGGTCCAGACCGAATCAGCGTGCGTGAAATACATGTGAACTTTCCTCGATTGCCTTACGGGTAGAGCCGTGTGGTGTTCCAGTCGCCTTCGGGCTTGTCTCTTGTGAAAACGAGCCGGTCATGGAGACGGAACGGCCTGTCCGACCAGAACTCGATGGACAGCGGCCTGATGCGATAGCCGGACCAATGGGGCGGTCGCGGTACGTCGTCGGGGAAGCGGGTGGCCTCACGGGCCACGGCCTCTTCGAGTTCGGCGCGGCTGGCCAGGGGGCGGGACTGCTGGCTGGCCCAGGCGCCGAGGCGGCTGTCGCGCCGGCGGGAGGCGAAGTAGGCGTCGGCCTCGGCGGCGGTGGTGGGCTCCACGGGGCCGCGGAAGCGCACCTGCCGGCGCAGGGACTTCCAGTGCAGTACGCCTGCGGCCTGCATGTTGTCGCGGAGTTCGGTGCCCTTTCGCGACTGGGTGTTGGTGTAGAAGACGAAGCCGTCCGCGTCGAAGCCCTTGAGCAGCACCATGCGGACGTCGGGCAGGCCGTCGGTGTCGGCGGTGGCGATGGCCATGGCGTTGGCGTCGTTGATTTCGGCGGCTTCGGCTGCCGCGAGCCATTGGCCGAACAGGGTGAAGGGGTCGGTGGCGTCGTGCGGTGACGGGATGTCCTGCGCCGGGGCGTCGGGCGTCGGGGACTGCATGCGGGTGCTCCTCGCTGGGGAATTCACGGGTGAAGGAGGGAAGCGTCGGGCGCCGGGGGTGTTGGTTTCCCCCGGCGCTCCGGTCTGCTTCAGCGCTTGAGTTCCTTCTTCTCCGCGAGGAGGTTGCGCCATTTGTCGAGGTCGTCGCCGCGGGAGGTGACGAGGTGTGCCGTGCCGGTGGTGTCGACGAGTACTTCGGCGGCCGGCGGGATGTTGAGGAATTCCATGTGCTGGGTGGCGCAGTAGGCGCCGACGTCGAGGATGACGAGGTGGCTGTCGGCGTCGACCCCGGCGGGCACCCGGTATTCGCCGGGGAGGATGTAGTCGTGGCGCAGGATGCTGCGGCCGCGGAGTGCCGCCGAGACGCCGTCCGCGTCGTCGGCGAGGGGGATTTCCTTCAGGTCCGCGTCGAGGAAGACCACGTTGTGGCGGCGGTCCCGCAGTTGTGCGGACGGCATGAGCATGCGCGAGCCGTCGGTGACGACGAGGCTGCCGACGGCGTTGGTGATGACGTTGCGCTTGACGCCGAGCAGGAGGGCGCCGGTGTCGGCCAGTACGTCCCGGGCGGGCTCGAAGAGGAACTTGACGTGGTCCGGGATCTCCATGCGGTCCGCGATTTCGCGGAGCGCCTTGAAGTATTCGTTCCAGTCGAAGTGCTTCGTGGTCTCGTCCCAGGCTTCGTAGACGAAGCCGTGGCCGCCGGCGAAGTTGATGGACTTCGCGTGGGGGAAGTGCGTCTTGAAGATCTCGAACTGCTTCTCGATGACGCTGATCATCTCGTCGCGCGAGTTGCCGCTGCCGCAGTAGACCTCGAAGCATTCGAGTTCGCGGTCGTACTGCTCGAGCAGGTCGGAGAGGCGCTTCAGTTCGCTGTACTTGATGCCGGGCTTGCCGGAGTCGAGGCTGTCGATGCGGGCGCTGATGGTGGGCGCGTTGGTCCGCAGCGAGTAGGCGACCTCGTCGAGGCTGGAGAGGAAGGTCGGGTAGCCGGCCTGGTCCCAGAAGCCGATCTCCTCGTCGGAGACATGGCCGGGGGAGACGATGAACTTGTCGAATCCGTACTCGCGCAGGATCCGGTATTCGCTGGGCAGTTGCAGAAGCAGGCCGACTCCCATCTGCTGGAGCGGCTTCAATACATGTGGATTAGAGTTCGGGAAGAAGGGGACATACAATTCGACTCGGGAGTCGAGTCCGACGGCCTTGGCGGCATCCTGGATGCGGCCGACATTCTTTAATATCTGGGCTTCGCTGTAGACAAAGACCGGGGTGCCTACCTGGTCGGCTATCGCTTTGAGGTCGATCTCGTTGACCCAACAGTGGGTCAATTTACAGGAGTTTGCGGTGGTCACGTACCCTCACTCTCCGGTCGCGCAAGATCTCTGGCCATAGATGATCTTGTTTTGAGATCTTGGGGTGCTGAAATACAGATTTATCAGTGTCAGGCCCGGGAACACAAGGCTTTAAGAAGATCCATGTGTCCGTTCAGAACCGGGAGCGCTGATTCCGAATAAGGAGCAATACGAGGCGGCATTGCCGCATCGGCTGAGAACGCGCGCACGTGCTTTCAGTGGCCGACAGGGGGACGGTACGAAGCGCCGAGGAGACGCGATGGGATGAGTTCGCCCGTAAGCGGGCAGGCGGATGGTGGCCGCATACCGGTGGCCGAAGTCTACAGCCACACAGCCGAGTTGGTACTGGATCAGGACAGGCCGCCGAGCGGCCGCGGTCATTCCGCCGAGCGGGCCGCTCGGATGAACTCCCTGATCAGAGCAGGGTCCTTGACGCCTCGGCGGGCTTCCACTCCGCTGGAGACGTCCACGCCCCACGGCGCGATCGTGCGCACGGCCCGCCGCACGTTCTCCGGGTCGAGGCCGCCGGCGAGGAGCCAGCGTCCGGTGGGCGGGGTGAAGCGGTCGTCGGCCCAGTTCCACGGCAGGCCCGCGCCGGGGTCGGGGGCGTCGAGCAGGAGACAGTCCTCCCCCAGCTCGCCGCAGCGGGGGGTCCGCCCCTCTGCGGAGGAGGTGGCACGGATCAGCGTCCACCCCTGCGGCCGCAAGGTGTCGTAGTAGTCACGGCCTTCGTCGCCGTGCAGCTGTACGGAGCGGACCCCGCTCGCCAGCGCGAGGTCCCGCACCTGCGCCACGGGCTGTCGGCGGAACACACCGACGGTCAGTACGTGCTCGGGGACCCGCCGGGCCAGCTTCGCCGCGGTGGCGGCGTCCACCTGGCGCGGGCTGTCGGCGAAGACGAAGCCGATCGCGTCGGCTCCGGCCTCGACCGCGGCGTCCACATCCTCGGCGGTGCGCAGCCCGCAGATCTTGATGAACAGCGGCGAGCTCACGCGCGACGCCCCCCGACTCCCCTGCCACGGCTGCCGCGGCTGTCACGTCTTGCCCGGATCACGTCAAGCATGCTCATAGTTCACTGTCCTTCCTCGGCCACCGCCCATCCAAACGCGACCGGTCCCCTTCCGCCAGTGGCCGAAAGGCCCTGGCGGGCCGCCTGGCGCGGCCCGCCCCGGGGCGCCGGTGCCTCGGGGCGCCGGGCGGCCGTCAGTGGACGGGCAGTTGGCGCGGGATCGTGCGCCGGTTCTCCGAGGTCTTGTGCTGCGGCCGGGTCTGGGGGCGCGGCTCCAGACCGAAGGTCGTGAAGGCGGTGCGCTCGGGGAGGGGGTAAGCCGTCTTCCCGGTGATGGAGTTGAGGATGAGGGCGCTGCGCCAGGCGGCGAGGCCGAGGTCGGCGGTGCCGACGCCGTGGGTGTGGCGTTCGGCGTTCTGGACGTGGACGGCGCCCTTGACGTGCGGGTCGAGGACGAGCCGGTGGTGCTCGTCGATGCGGGGGCGGTCGGCGGAGTCCCGGCGGATATAGGGGTCCAGGGAGGCGAGGAGGGTGTCGACGCGGCGCTCGCGGTAGCCGGTGGCGAGGACGACGGCGTCGGTGGTGAGGCGGGAGCGGCTGCCCTGCTGGGCGTGTTCGAGGTGGAGCTCGACGCGGGTGGTGCCGACGCGGCCGGCGGTGCGGACGAAGACGCCGGGGGTGAGGACGGTGTCGGGCCAGCCGCCGTGCAGGCTGCGGCGGTAGAGCTCGTCGTGGATGGTGGCGAGGGTGTCGGCGGCGACGCCGCGGTGGAGCTGCCACTGGCGGGGCAGGGCCTGGTCCCGGACGGACTCGGGCAGGGCGTGGAAATAGCGGGTGTAGTCGGGGGTGAAGTGCTCCAGGCCGAGCTTGCTGTATTCCATGGGGGCGAAGGAGGGGCTGCGGGCGAGCCAGTGGAGCTTCTCGCGGCCGGCGGGGCGGTTGCGGAGGAGGTCGAGGAAGACCTCGGCGCCCGACTGGCCCGCGCCGATCACGGTGATGTGGTCGGCGGCGAGGAGCCGCTCGCGGTGGTCGAGGTAGTCGGCGGAGTGGATCACGGGGACGGCGGGGGCGTCGACGAGGGGCCGCAGGGGGTCGGGGACGTAGGGGGCGGTGCCGACGCCGAGGACGAGGTTGCGGGCGTAGCTGCGGCCGAGGGCCTCGGCTTCGCCGTCGGTGTCGAGCCGGGTGTAGTCGATCTCGAAGAGGGCGCGCTCGGGGTTCCAGCGGACGGCGTCGATCTGGTGGCCGAAGTGGAGTCCGGGGAGGGATTCGCTGACCCAGCGGCAGTACGCGTCGTATTCGGCGCGCTGGATGTGGAAGCGCTCGGCGAAGTAGAAGGGGTAGAGGCGCTCGCGGGCCTTGAGGTAGTTGAGGAAGGTCCAGGGGTTGGCGGGGTCGGCGAGGGTGACGAGGTCGGCGAGGAAGGGCACCTGGAGGGCGGTGTCGTCGATGAGCAGGCCGGGGTGCCATTGGAAGACGCGGCTCTGGTCGTAGAAGGCGGTGCGGAGGTCGGGGAGGGACTGGGCGAGGGCGGCGAGCGAGAGGTTGAAGGGGCCGATGCCGATGCCCGCGAGGTCGAAGGGCTGGTCGGGTGCGGTGGCGGGGGGCGGAGGATTGGTCATCGGGGCGTGTGGCCTTCCACGAGTTCGAGCAGGGCGTCGAGGTCGTCGGGGCGGGTGTGGGGATTGAGGAGCGTGGCCTTGAGCCAGAGGCCCTCGGGGGTGGTGGCGCGGCCGAGGACGGCGGTGCCGTGGTCCAGGAGGCGGCGTCTGATGTCGGCGAGGGCGCGGTCGTCGGTGCCGGTGGGGCGGAAGAGGACCGTGCTGAGGGTGGGGCGGGCGTGGAGCTCGAAGGCGGGGTGGGCCTCGATGCGGTCGGCCAGGAGCTGCGCGGTGACGCAGACCCGCTCGACGAGGTCGCCCAGGCCGCGGCGGCCGAGGGCGCGGAGGGTGACGGCGATCTTGAGGATGTCGGGGCGCCGGCTGGTGCGCGGGGAGCGGCCGAGGAGGTCGGGGTGGCCGGCCTCGATGTCGTCGGCGGGGTTGAGGTAGGGGGCCCGGTGGGCGAGGGGGGCCAGCCAGGTGGTGTCCGGCACGGCGAGGAGGCCGGCGGCGACGGGCTGCCAGCCGAGTTTGTGGAGGTCGAGGGTGACGGTCCGGGCGCGGTCGAGGCCGTCGAGCGCGGGGCGGAGGGTGTCGCTGAACAGCAGCGGCCCGCCGTAGGCGGCGTCGACGTGGAGGGGGACGTCGTGGGCGTCGCAGAGGTCGGCGAGCTTGGGCAGCGGGTCGATGCGGCCGGTGTCGGTGGTGCCCGCGGTGGCGACGACGAGGGTGGGGGCGCCGTGGCGGCCGTCGAGGGCGGCGGCGAGGTCGGCGGCGAGGTCGGCGGGGTCGAGGACGCCCGCGGGGGTGGGCAGGGTCCGCGGGGCGGGCAGACCGAGGAGCCAGGCGGCGCGGTGGACGCTGTGGTGGGCGTTGGCGCCGCAGACGACGGTGAGGGGGGCTGCGCTGCGGGCGCGGGCGGCTTCGCGGGCGAGGAGCAGGGCGAGCTGGTTGGACTCGGTGCCGCCGGTGGTGACGAGGGCGTCGGGGGCCGGGCCGGCGGGGTGGACGAGGGTGGCCAGGGCGCGGGTGGTGAGGATTTCCAGGGCGGAGGCGGCGGGGGCCTGGTCCCAGGAGTCCAGGGAGGGGTTGAGGGCGTCGGCGGCGAGGTCGGCGGCGGCGGCCAGGGCGAGGGGCGGGCCGTGCAGATGGGCGGCGCAGCGCGGGTCGGCGGGGTCGGCGGAGCCTTCCGCGAGGGCCCGTACGAGGGTGTGGAGGGCTTCGTGGGCGCCGGTGCCGTGCTCGGGGAGGGCGGGGCCGACGGCGGTGCGCAGCCGGGCGGTGACGGCGTCGGGGCCGCCGGGCGGGAAGGGACCACCGCGGGCGGTGGCGCCTCGGCCGAGGGCGTGCAGGACCGTCTCCAGCAGGGGGCGCAGCGCGCGGGGGCCGTCGGTGCCGCCCGCCAGCGGTGCGGGGGTCTGGTCGGCGCCGGGCGCAGGCATGGGTGTGCCCCTTTTTGGGTCGGGTTATCACATGGTCCGGCTGGTCCGGGCAGGGCTAATCGCCTCAAGTTACTGGCGTCGCACACTCGGTGACCATGGGGCCTCGGGGTTTCGCCCGATGGTGGTACCGCCCTGGGGCGCGGCCCGGTGGGATCTGCTAGGGCCTGTCTCTCAGATAGCGCCGTCCGCCGGAGGCGGTGCCCGCGGCGTCTGGTGCGGTACATCGCAAGGCGGAGGGCCGTCCTCGTAGTGGGCTACTCGGACGGTCCGACAACGCAGCGAGGTGCCGTGCCAGGCGTCGCGGGCAAGGCGGGATCTGAGAGACAGGCCCTAGAGGGGTGCGAAGCGGACTCGGGGCTCGGCTTCGACTAATCTGCACCCCATGGCCATGAAACTTGCTATCGACGTCGGTCCGCTCAAGCCCGAGCTCGCGCCGCTCATCCTGGGGCTGGCGCTCTTCTTCATCCTCTTCGCCGTGATGGCGAAGGTGATCCTGCCCCGGATCAACAAGGTCCTCACCGAGCGTGAGGAGGCCACCGACGGCCGCTTCGAGGAGGCCGAGGAGACGCGCGCCGAGGCCGCGCGGGTCCACGCCGAGTACCAGGAGCTGCTGGCCGAGGCGCGGCACGAGGCCGCCCGGCTGCGTCAGGAGTCGGTCGAGCAGGGTACGGCGATCATCGCCGAGCTGCGGGCCGAGGGCCAGCGTCAGCGCGAGGAGATCATCGCCGCGGGTCACGCGGTGATCGACGCGGAGCGTGCGGTCGCCGAGGCCGAGCTGCGTCAGCAGGTCGGCGTGCTGGCCACCGATCTGTCGGGCCGCATCGTCGGCGAGCCGGTCACGGACTTCGCCCGTGAGAGCGGTGTCGTGGACCGCTTCCTGGAGGAGCTGCGCACGGCCCAGCCGTCGGACGCCGCGACCGACAAGCGCGCCTGACCGTCGAGACAACCGGCCAAGGCTCCCGTACCCCGTTGGGGGTGCGGGAGCCTCGTCGTTTTCCGGGGCGCTTCCGGCGGCCCCCGGTGCGCCCTCGCGCGCGGGCGCCTATGCCTGCGCCGGGGTGTCGTCCTCCGTGGGGATCTTCCTGATCTTCAGGGCGCGGCGCAGGTCGTCGAGCTGGTCGGCGAGTTTGCGGCGCAGGGCGGGGGTGGGGTCGCCGTCGCGCAGGCAGGCTTCGCCGAGGCGCAGGGTCTCGGCCTCGACCAGGGGGTGGGGGAAGCCGTGGGCGCCGGCGGCGATGGCGAGGGCGGGGCCGCGGCGGGCCGCGACGGTGACGGCGGCGGGGAAGTAGCGGGCGCGGTAGGGGCGCAGGAGGTCGAGCTGTTCGGGCTGCCAGAAGCCCTGGGCGGTCGCGGTGAAGAGGTAATTGGACAGCTCTGGCAGCTCCGACAGCTCCGCGGGTTCGGCCGCGTCGGCGCGGTCCTCGCCGGGGTACATGGCCTGCCAGGCGGTGGCCTTGGCGGTGGCGTCGGGGAGCGCGGCGTGGCAGCGGGCGGCGCCTTCCTGGCCGGTGGCGCTGGGGTCGCGGGCGAGTTCGGCGTCGATGGCGTCGGGGGTGGTGGCGCCGAGGACGGCGAGGCGGGCGAGGCTGCGCCAGCGCAGTTCGGGGTCGAGGGCGGGGCCGCCGGGGACGGTGCCCGCGGTCAGCCAGTCCTGGAGGGTGCCGGGGGTGGTGGCGCTGTCGATGAGGGTGCGGACGGCGATCAGCCGGAGGCCCTGCGCGTCGGGCGAGCCGGTGCCGTCGGTGCGGCGCAGGAGCTCGTGGCCGAGGTCGGTGAGCGTGGTGAGGGCCGTGGGTCGGTCGGTGGCCGACGTGTAGCGGTCGGCGATCTGGGTGCGGGCGAAGCCGAGGACGGCTTGGGCGATGGCGATGTCGGTTTCGTGCGGGATGTGGGCGCGGGCGGCGTCCAGGTAGGCGGCGGGGGCCAGTTCGCCGTCGCGGACCATGTCGCGGGCGGCGTTCCAGACGACGGCGCGGGCGACGGGGTCGGGCAGTGAGGAGAGCGTGCGCAGGGCGGTGTCCCAGGAGCCGGCGTCGAGGCGGACCTTGGCGTAGGTCAGATCGCCGTCGTTGACAAGCAGCAGGGCGGGACGGGCACCGGTGAAGGCGAGGGTGCGGGTGCCGCCGCCGGCGGGCAGGTCGGCTTCGACGCGGTCGCGGCGCACGAGGGCCCGGGGGTCGTCGGGGGCGTGGTCGTAGAGGCCGATGGCGAGGTGGTGCGGGCGGGTGCCGTCGTGGTGGAGGTCGAGGCGCCAGCCGGTCGTGCCACCGGCTCCGGCCGCGCCGGGGTCGCCCTCGGCGCCGTCTTCGGTGATGCGGGGGGTGAGGGTGTCGACGCCGCTGGTGCGCAGCCAGCTGTCGGCCCAGGCGTGGACGTCGCGGCCTGTGGCGCGGGCGAGGGAGTCGATGAAGTCGGCGAGGGTGGCGTTGCCGAAGCGGTGGCGGGCGAAGTGGTCGTTGATGCCGGCGAGGAAGTCCTTCTCGCCGAGCCAGGCGACGAGCTGGCGCAGGGCGCTCGCGCCCTTGGCGTAGGAGATGCCGTCGAAGTTGAGCAGGGCGGAGGCGGTGTCGCGGACGGCGTCGGGGTCGGGGGCCACGGGGTGGGTGGAGGGGCGCTGGTCGGCGTCGTAGCCCCAGCTCTTGCGGGCGACGGCGAAGTCGGTCCACGTACCGGTGAAGCGGGTGGCTTCGGAGAGGACCTGGTAGCCCATGTACTCGGCGAAGGACTCGTTCAGCCAGATGTCGTCCCACCACTGGAGGGTGACGAGGTCGCCGAACCACATGTGGGCCATCTCGTGGGCGATGACCATGCCGCGGGTCTGCCGCTCGGTGTCGGTGACGGCGGAGCGGAAGACGAATTCGTCGCGGAAGGTGACGAGGCCCGGGTTCTCCATGGCGCCGGCGTTGAACTCGGGGACGAAGGCCTGGTCGTAGGAGTCGAACGGGTAGGGCTCGTCGAAGATCTGGTGGTAGCGGTCGTAGCAGCGGCGGGTGATGTCGAAGAGTTCCTCGGCGTCGGCGTCGAGGTGGGGGGCGAGGGACCGGCGGCAGTGGAGGGCGAAGGGCAGCCCGGCGTGCTCGGTCCGCACGGTGTGCCAGGGGCCGGCGGCGAAGGCCACGAAGTAGGTGCTCAAGGGGGCGGTGGTGGCGAGCTGCCAGCGGCCGTCGGCGGGGGCGCCGACGCGGGTGGCGATGGCGTTGCCGAGGACGGTCCACTGCGGCGGGGCGGTGACGGTCGCGTCGAAGACGGCTTTGAGGTCGGGCTGGTCGAAGGCGGCGAAGACGCGTTGGACGTCGTCGAGGAAGCACTGGGTGTAGAGGTAGGTCTCGCCGTCGGCGGGGTCGGTGAAGCGGTGCATGCCCTCGCCGGTGTGGGAGTAGCGCATGTCGGCCTCGACACGCAGCTCGTGGTCCCCGGGGGTGAGGGTCAGCGGCAGCCGGTTGTCGTCGAGCGTGGCGACGTCGAGGGCGTGACCGTCGAGGGTGGCGCGATGGAGGGCCGCGGGGCGGACCTCGACGAAGGTGGTGCCGGCTTCGCGCGCGGTGAAGCGGATGACGGTGGTGGAGCCGAAGTGCTCGTCGCCGCGGGTGAGATCGAGGTCGATCGCGTAGCGGTGCACGTCGAGGAGTCGGGCTCGGGTCTGCGCTTCGTCGCGCGTGAGTACGGGCATGGGGTCATGCTGCCGTATCGCTGGGCGCTGGCCCATGGGGTTTTGGCCGGGGTGCTGGGGGGGGTGCGCGCCGTTGCGGGGCTCCGCCCCGGGTCCCGGTCCTCAAACGCCGGACGGGCTGCGTTGCAGCCCGTCCGGCGAACCCACTACGCCCGCGCGATCGTCTCGTGGTGGCGAATGACCTCGGCGATGATGAAGTTGAGGAACTTCTCGGCGAACGCCGGGTCGAGTTTGGCGTTCTCGGCCAGCTCGCGGAGGCGGGTGATCTGCCGGGCCTCGCGGGCGGGGTCGGCGGGCGGCAGTTTGTGGGCGGCCTTGAGGTGGCCGACCTGCTGGGTGCATTTGAATCGCTCGGCGAGCATGTGGATCACCGCGGCGTCGATGTTGTCGATGCTGTCGCGCAGCCGGCCCAGCTCGGCGCGTACGGACTCGTCGTCGGCGCCGGGGGCACCGCTGAAGCTGTTGGCACTGTCGGTCATGTCCACCGACCCTATGCGGGCGGAAGGGTTCCCGTGACCGGTGGGTGCTCCGGGTCGGGGATGCGTCGGCTCCAGCCGCCGGGGACGCTACGGCCCTGGCGCTCGCGGAACCGTACCGGGGCGGTGCCGACGCGGCGGGTGAAGAGCCGGCTGAAGTAGGCCGGGTCGTCGTAGCCGACGCGGCGGGCGACGGCCGAGACGGGCAGTTCGGTGGCGGCGAGGAGTTCCTTGGCGCGGCCCAGGCGGATGGCCAGGAGGTAGTCCTTCGGGCTGCAGCCGGCGCCGCGGCGTACGGCGGAGCGCAGTGCGGCGGGGGTCATACCGTGCCGGGCGGCGTGTTCGGTGACGGACAGCGGCAGGAAGGCGTCGCGGGCGAGGGCCCGCAGGACGGGTTCGCCGTCGCCGCCGAGGTCGGCGCGGGCGCGGTGGAGGGCGACGAGGAGTTCGTGGACGGCGGCGGAGGTCTCGACTTCGAGGAGGGGGTTGCCGCGGTGGGCGGCGCGGGCGATGCGGCCGATGGCGGCGCGGGCGGCGGTGGTCTCGGTGAGGGGGACGAGGGGCCGGTCGGGTTCGATGAGGCCGAGTTCGGTGTAGGCGGTGACGGCGGGACCGGTGAAGTCGACGAAGCTCTCGTCCCAGCCGTTGTCCGGTCCGGCGCCGTAGTGGTGCGGGACGCCGGGGCTGAGCCACAGGAGGGCGGGGGCGGTGACGGGCAGGGTACGGCCGTCGGGGGTGCGCAGCCAGCCGGTGCCGGCGCTGACGACGACGGCGACGTGGTGGTCGAGGGTGCGGGGTCCGACGGCGGGGAGGGCGCCGTGCTGGAGGCCGACGCCGAGGCAGACCAGTCCGAGCCGGTGGTGGACCGGGCCGGGCGTGAAGTACCGCATCCAGGTGTGATACACGCGTCCGGGGCCTCCTTCCGCTGCCGGTTCGTCGCACGCAGCGCCGATCTTCGCCGATGGGCCGGTCGCCCGCCAGAGGGCGGGCGCGATCGGCCGGAAGGCGTGGTCCGGCTCGGCGGCGGGCGCCGGTGGACGGGAGCGCGGGGGCCCGGGGTGCCCGTTCTCCCCGGTGGTCACCGGCCGGTGGCGGTGACCACCGGGACGGGCCCTGTGGGGGGCTCTTGGCCGAGGTCGTGCACGGTGAAGCCGTCGAGGACGAACTCCGCGGTCCCGCTGTCGCCCACTTTCCGCAGGCCCACCCATGCCTCGCCCGTCCGGGGCGCGGTGAACTCGTGGGTGTGGGTGGTGGGCCGGGTGGCGACGGGCAGGGGTGTGCGGGTCAGTTCCCGCGCCGCGGGTTCGTCGACGGCCGTGACCCAGGCGTACTGGCCGGCCGTCTCGTTCTCGTAGCGGAACGCCACCCGGTAGCGGTGTCCGGGGGTGAAGCGGACCGTGTGCGGGACGGTGCGGTAGACCAGGCCCGTGTTCTCACCGCGTGATTTGAGGGACTGGGTGCCGTCGATGACGTCGTCGACGGCCTTTCCGTTCCAGCCGCGTTGGGTGTAGGGCGCGTGCCGTTGGGCGATGTGGGTGCGGGGGTCGGTGACGCCGCCCGCGTCGCCCTTGACGAACGGGCCCCACCCCTGGGGTACGTGCTCGAAGTCCTCGTGGACGAGGGCGCCGTGCGTGGGGGTGCGGCGCGCGGCCACGATCCGTACGTTCGCGAAGCGGACCCGGGCCCGGCCCGCGGCGGCCGTGAGGGACAGTGTCACCGGTCCCCCGCCGCGGGGCACGGTGAAGTACGTGAACATCCGCTGGTAGCGGGTGCCGTGTTTGCGGTCCGCCGCCACGTGGTTGCCGGCGGTGGAGGTGTCCGTCCAGTTCACCGCCGTGATCCCGTCGGCCGTGCGGACGTGGAGGGCCGCCCGGCGCCGCTCCCCCGCCGACGATCCGACCTCGACCTGCACGGACGCGGCGTAGGTGCCGGGCCTCAGCCGGGCGGCCCGCTGGCTCACGGTGGCCGCCGGTCCGGCGCCGATGACGAGTTCCCACTCGCCCCGTTCGCCGAGGGCCGCGGCGGCGGGGCCGGTGACCGTCCAGGCGTCCAGGTTCCCTGAGTTGAAGCCGGGGTCGCGCAGGGGGGTGCCCTCGCCCCAGGCGGGGTCGCGACGGGTGCGGGTCCGTTCGCGGGTGAGGACGTACGGCTGGTCCGGCGCGGCCCGGACGGTGATGTTTCCGTCGTGCACCGGCAGGACGAGGGGGTCGGCGCGGCCCTGGTCGGTGAGGCGGTGCAGGACGACGCTCCGCAGTCCGGCCCAGCCGCGGGGCAGGGCCCAGGTGGTGGCTCCGCCCCGGGGGTTGTAGTGGTAGAGCTTGGCGGGGTCGGTGGCTTTTCGCGGTTCCCACGGCAGGAGGTAGGTGTCGCCGTCGTAGACCGTGCGGCCGTCGGTGGTGATGCGGCGGGTGCCGTCCCCGCCGGGCCGGGAGGTGACGGTGGTGCGCGTCGGGCCGGCGAAGGTGATGCGGTGCTCTTCCCAGGTCTGGACGGGAAAGGCCTGCAGGTATTTGGCCGGGAGGTTCTCGGTCCAGATGAGGCGGTAGAACGGCGCCCAGTCGGTCTTGCCCTGCCAGCCTTCGAAGGTGCCGAGCTTGGCGGTGCCCAGGAGGGGCCATTTGTCGGCGAAGACGTCCTTCTGGTGGTGGCGGATGAAGCGGATCAGCCGGGAGTTGATGCCGCGTGAGGTGTCGGGTCCGTAGTCGGTCTCGCACGCCCAGTGGGACCACAGGGCCGAGCGTTCCAGGCCGTGGCCCCATTCGGTGGTGATCTGCCAGCCCTGGTCGCGCAGATGGCGCTGGAGGCGGTCGGAGTTCCAGCCGGATTCCCGGAAGACGTCGATGTAGAGGGTGTTCAGGGCGGGGTCGGTCTCGTCGCGCAGTTGCTGGAAGCGGCGGGCGATGTCGCCGGAGACCAGATCGCGGCGGGCATCGATGCGGTAGGACTGGTCGAGCCAGTCCCACTGCCGGTCGTCCTTGTCGACGAGGGTCTCGGAGAAGGCGTGGGCGACGGGGTAGGACTCGGTGGTGTTGACGTGGACGGCGAAGTCGCTGTGCCAGGTCTTCCCGGCGCGGACCAGGGTGTTGAGGTCGTCGAGCCCGCCGGCGCGGCTGTTGTGGTTGCCGCCGTAGTCGGGGTGCGCGGAGTCGTGGCCCTCGGACTGGTAGCCCTTGAGGAGGGTGAACTGGCGCAGTCCGTCGGTGGCGAGGCAGATCCGTTTGACGTTGTCGAGGGTGGTGAGGAAGGGGTTCGTGGCCTGGCTCGCGAAGTTGAACGCGATGTGCGGGACGACCCGCAGGTGCTGTTCGTCGGCTCCGAGGGGGTTGACCATGATGTCGCGCAGGGCGATGGCGGCGTCCTGCCAGTCGACCTTGCCGTCGCCGTTGCGGTCACCGGTGAGGACGACCGTGGCGTAGGGCAGTGGTTCGGTGGCCTCGACGGGCGCGGTGGCGGCGCGGTGTGTCCACTGGCCGCAGCCGATACGAGCCTCGGTGTGGCCGGGACGCCCCACGGTCTGTCGCCACAGGCGGCCGTTCTCCCAGGCGGTGGCGCGGTCGGGGGTGTCGTGGACGGTGTTGGTCTCGAGGGCGGCGGCGAGCAGGTCCGTGCTGACGACGGCGTACGCGCAGCCGGTGGGGGCGGGCTCGGCGGGGGTGTCGGCGGTGAGCTCGATGAGGGTGTCGCCGCTCCTGTCCTTGTCGAGCTCGACGCGGGCGGCGAGGAGCGTCGCGCCCGGCTGGGTGCTGCGGACGCCGAGCAGCGCCAGCCCGGGGATGCGGAGGGTGCCGACGCGGAGGGCGGCGGTGTCGGCGATGCGGGTGACGCGCCAGTCCACCCGCCGGCCTGAGACCTGGATGTCGATGGTTATCCGGGTGCCGCCGCTGAAGGCGAGAGCGTACGTCGCCAGGTCGCCGGAGGGGGCGAGGGTGAGGGTGACGTCCGGGGTGTGCGGGGTGTCGTCGATGAGCACCGAGGTGACGGGGTCCACCTGCCCGTACAGCACGGCTCGGGTGGTGCGGTCGGTGTAGGAGAGGATCCGGGGGAAGGCGGTGTCGAGGCGTACCTCCAGCGCGGTGGAGCGCAGGGTGGTCTCGTCCGCGGTGCGGGCGTGGGCGGTGCCGGCGGCGGTGAGGGCGGCGCCGAGGCCGACGAGTGCGGTGGTGACGACCACGGTCCGTCGGCTGGGGCCGGGGGTGTCCCGGGGCTCCGCCGGTGTCTGCACGCCTTCGGGGTCCACGCTGCTCGCTCCTCCGTACGCCGTGGGGTCACGTCACTTCGACAGGTCGCGACGAAGTACGGACACCGTGGGGCGGTAGTGGCGGGTGGGACCATGGACAAAAGTGAGCGGTTGTTGGACAAATGCGGGCCGGGTGGCCCGGTGGGTGGACAATCGGCCCGGGCCGGGCAGGATCTCTTCATGATCGCGAAACTTCAGTGCACCGTCATCGACTGTCCGGACCCGACCGCGCTGGCGGCCTTCTACGCCGCGATCCTCGGCTGGCGGGTGGACGACAAGGACCCGGAGTGGGTGTGGCTGACCGCCGAGGACGGCCGTCGGATCGCCTTCCAGCTCGCTGAGGACCACCAGCCGCCGCGCTGGCCGGATCCCGCCCGTCCGCAGCAGATGCATCTGGACTTCGACGTCCCCACGATCGAGGACATGGAGCGGGCGCAGCGCGAGGTGATCGCGCTGGGGGCGACGTTCCTCCACGACAGCGGGGGCGAGCGGTCCGGATTCCGGGTGTTCTCCGACCCCGCGGGCCATCCGTTCTGCCTCTGCTACGGGCAGGAGCTGAAGGCCGACGGGCAGGGCTGACGGCTCCTGGTGTCTGTCCGTCGCCCTCCTGCCGGGTGCGGTGCCGCCGCGGCGGACCCCGTCAGCGCAGGTGTGCCGCGGTGGCGCGCAGGGCGTCGCCGGCGCCCTTGACGATCGGGTCGCCGTGGCCGAAGCAGGCGGTTTCGACGTCGAGGGCGGCCTGGCGTCGGAAGGAGGCGATGGACTGCTCCCGGTCGACGTTGAAGATGCCGAGTATGGCGGCGCCCTCGTGGGAGGCGATGGTGTCGCCGGTGAAGAGCGCCTTGACCGCCGGGAGGTGCACGGCGACGCTGCCCGCCGTGTGGCCGGGGACGTGGACGATCCGCGCTTCCTGGCCCCAGTCGAGGATGTCGCCGTCGACGAGCTCGCGGTGGACGGGAGACGGCGGGGCCGGGGGGACGTTGGGGGTGATGGTCGCGTGGAGGGGTATTTCGAAGTCGAGGAGGACGGGCGGCGGTTCGGGGGCCTCGCCACGGATGACCGGGGCGTCGTCGGCGCCGGCCAGCACGCGGGCGCCGGTGGCTGCGGCGAGGGCGGCGGCCGAGCCGGTGTGGTCGCCGTGGCTGTGGGTGAGCACGATCTCGCGCAGGTCACCGGGGGCGCAGCCGAGGCCGGCGAGGGCGTCGAGGATGTCCCCCTCGGATCCGGCGATCCCGGTGTCCACGAGGGCCCAGCCGTCGGGCAGCCGCACGGCGTAGGCCTGGCCGACGGCGAAGCGCAGCATCCGGATGTCCTGGGTGACGTGAGTGATGTCCATGGGGATGACGTTAATGATCACGGGATCGGCCCCAAATGGTTTGAGCTCAGGGCGGATTGAGCCCGAGGCGAACGGCCGCCCGCATGCGGGGGCACCCTACGAAGGGGTCGGCCGGCGGTCCAGGGGGAAGAGGGCGGTGACCTCCCAGCCGCCCTCCGGTGCGGGGCCCGCGTGCAGCCGGCCGCCCATGGCCTTGGCCCGTTCGCTGAGGCCGACCAGGCCGAAGCCGCCGCCCCGGGCCTGTTCGGCGAGCCCGGCCGCGCTCTTGCCGTCGTCGGCGACGCGCAGTTCGACGCCCTCGGCGACGCCGCGCACCCCGACGCGTACGGCCGTGGCGTCGGCGGCGTGCTTGCGGATGTTGGTCAGGGCCTCACGGACGACGCGGTGGACGCCCGCCGCGACCTCCCCGGGGATCCAGGACTCCATGCCCTGTTCGATGTAGAGGACGACGGGCGGGCCGGTGCGGGCGAACGCCTCGGTCAGGGCCCGCACCTCGGGCAGGCCCGCGACGGGTTCGGTCTCGGCGTCACCCTCGCGCAGGACACCGACCAGCCGTCGCATCGCGCCGAGGGCCTCGCTCGCCGAGGTCTCGATCCGCTGGAACGCCGCGGCGGCGGCCCGGCCGTCGAGGGAGGTGAAGCGGGCGGCCTGGGCCTGCACGGCGATCCCGGTGACGTGGTGGGCGACGAGGTCGTGCAGTTCCCGTGCGAGTTCGAGCCGTTCGGCGGTGCGTACGGCCGCGAGGTCGCGCACCCGCTGTCCGGACTGGTTGCGCAGCAGCAGGGAGTAGGTGCCGACGACGACGGTGAGCACCGCGAACAGGGCGGTGAAGCGGCCCGGATGGAGGTCGCGCATGGGGGCGGCGACGCAGGCGGTCGCGAGCATCGGGCCGAGGACGGCGGCCGTCCGGGTGGTGGAGCGCTGGACGACGGCGGTCAGCAGGACGAGCAGGGCGATGGCCTCGCCCATGCCCCACACGACGGTCGGGTGCGGGCCGGCCGTGAGGGCGACGGTGGTGCCCCAGGAGACCGCGACGGCGACGGCGGCCCGTACCTCCAGCGGGATCCAGCCGTAGGGGACGGCGCACAGGCATACGGCGACGCCCGAGGCCAGGACCACGGCGTGCGGTGGGCTGGGCTGCCGGGCGAGGGTGATGGACTCGAAGCCGACGAGGAAGAGCAGGAAGGCCCCGAGGGCCGCCTTCGCGACCGCCGCGCGCCGGGGGTGCCGGGCGGCCCACCCGGCCACTGTGTTCATGTGCCGCTCGTGGCCAGCCCGCTCTCCCAGGCCCAGGCCGCGATCTCGACGCGGTTCCGGGCGTCGAGCTTGATCTGCACATTGGCCAGGTGGGTCTTCACCGTGGACAGGGAGACGAACAGTTCGGCGGCGATCTCGGCGTTGGTGGCGCCGCGGGCCAGACAGCGGACGACGTCCGCCTCGCGTTCGGTGAGCGGCTCGGACGGCTGCCGGGCCGGGCTCGCCGTGGTGCCGGGGGCCATGTCGCGCAGCAGCCGGACGGTGATGGCGGGCGAGATGAGGGAGTCGCCGACGGCGGCGGCGTGGACGGCCTCGACGAGCATGGCGGGGCTGGCGTCCTTCAGGAGGAAGCCGGAGGCGCCGTTGCGGAGGGCGGTGTGGACGTATTCGTCGAGGTCGAAGGTGGTGACGATGACGATGCGCGGGATGCGGCCGCGCTCGGGGTGCTCGGCGGCGAGGGCGGAGAGCCGGCGGGTGACCTCCAGGCCGTCCAGCTTGGGCATGCGGATGTCGAGGAGCAGCACGTCGGGCCGGTGTTCCTCGACGGCCGCCAGGGCGGCCTCGCCGTCCACGACGTCGGCGACGACGTCGATGTCGGGCTGGCTCTCCAGGATCATCCGGAAGCCGGTGCGGACCATTTCCTGGTCGTCCGCGATGACCACGGTGATCGCCATGCTGTCCCCTTGCCTGCGTTCGGCTCGCGTGCTGGTCGGTACGGGGCGGTCGTCATCGGTCCCGCGTACGCGTGATGGGTCGTCGGTGCCGGAAGGGTGCGCGCCCCGGGCCGGGGCGGTCCCTCCATGTCACCGGGGGCGTCGTGGTGCCGCAACCGCAGCGTGGCGGTGGAACGCGGGCCCGCCTCAGGCGTCGGCGCGCCCGGAGCGGCGGACCGCGAAGCGGACGGCGTAGGCCCCGCCGCCGAGGGTCAGCAGGACGGCGCCCGCGAGGGCGGGGGCGCCGATGTCGTGCCGGCCGTTGATGGCGGCGCCGGCCTGGACGACGCGCTTGACGGGGTTGCTGGACGTGGCGAGACGCGTCTCGTGCTTCGTGCCGTCGTCCTTGCCGCTGACCGTGCCGCCGCTCTCACGGGCAGCTGTGCGGTTGTCCGTGCGGCTGTCCGCGTGATCGCCGCCCGCGTCCGTGTGATGCCCCGTGCGGAGGTCGGCGCGGGCCGCGTCGCCAACGGGGGTGGCGCGGGTCGCGGGGGCCGCGGCCGTCCTGGCACCGCGCCGGTAGTCCTTCAGCGTGTCGCCGCCGGCGGCGAGGCGGTCGAGGTCGGAGCCGTCGGGCGTGTACCGCAGGGAGCCGGAGGCGAAGTCGTAGTAGTGGGTCAGCCGGGATCCGTCGAGTGCGGCACGCAGGGTGGGGTGGGTGCCGTCGCCACCGAGGATCCGCAGGTGCAGCCGGCCGGCGTCGGCCGCCGGGCGGGTGGCGTCGAGGGTCCGCCGCGTGCCGCGGGAGATCACGTCGACGCTCGCGCCGGCGCTGCCGGAGTGCAGGCGGGCCCGGCTGCCGTCGGGGAGCAGCACCTGCTGGGTGACCGTGCGTGCGGCGGGCCGGTGGTGGTCCTTGTCCGCCGCGAAGGCGCCGGCCACCGGCCAGAGCACCGCGCCGGTGGCTGCGGTGAGGACGGTGACGGCGACGATGCGGGACTGGGCGGACACGGAGTGCCTTCCGTTCGTACGGCTCGGACCGCGGTGCCGGGCTCCGAAGGATCACGCCGCTTCGGGTCGCCTTTCGGCCGCCGTCGCACCACGCCCCTCACGTTACGGACATTTATCCGTCCCACACCTCGACTGTCCGACCCATTCTCGGCCCGTCCCACCTCGGCCGAAAGGATGAGCGGGACCCGTCCGCGTCATACCGAAGTCGCGCGGGCGGGCCGTCTCACGTCGTACCCGGTATGCGGGCAGCGGCTCGCCGACGAGGCCGCGGGTGCCCGGAAACACCAGGTCAGCGGGGTTGGAGCCGGGTCAGCCGCCCAGGCTCGCGGCGGCGCTGCGGATGTCCGCGGCGAAGGTGCTCACCTCGGAGTAGACACCGGGGTAGCCGGGCCGCGCGCAGCCCTGGCCCCAGCTGACGATGCCGACCTGGACCCAGGCCCCCGCGTTGTCCTTGCGGAACATCGGACCGCCGGAGTCGCCCTGGCAGGTGTCCACGCCGCCCTGCTGCAGGTACCCGGCGCATATCTCCTCGTCGTCGACGAGGTTGCTGTAGGCGTTCTTGCAGGTGGCGTCGTCGACGAAGGGGACGGTGGCCTTGAGCAGGTAGCGCTGCTGGCTGCCGCCCTCCCGGTTGGCGCCCCAGCCGGCGATGGTGAAGGTGCCGGAGTTGTACGCGTCGGTGTCGGCGGTCTTGAGGGTGGGGAGGTCGATGGGCTTGGCGAGCTTGATCAGCGCCCAGTCCTTGCCCTGGCCGTCGTAGCCGGGGGCCTGCAGGACCCGGGTCGACTTGACCTTGATCGCCGAGGTGGAGTTGAGGTCCGCGACACCGGCCGTGGCGGTGATCGAGGTGTTCGCGCCGCTGCCGCTCACGCAGTGCGCGGCGGTGAGGACGATCTGCTTGGTGTAGAGGGAACCGCCACAGCCCATGGACAGCCGCACCATCCACGGGAATTCGCCCTGCTGGGCACGGGTGCCGCCGACGACACCGGGGCTGGGGCTCGCGCCGGGGTCCCGGTCCTGGGCCGCCTGCGCGCTGCCGGGCTGGAGGCTGAACACGGCGAGAGCGACCGCGCCGACTGCTGCCGCTCTCTTGAACGCCTTGAGGTAGTTGCGCAACGTGGTTCCTTTCGTGGGAGGTTGCGCTCCTACGGGGATTGTTGTCAGGATCATGACAATCCGATATCCGGACATGCCTCTTCGGAGCGCGGTGCGATTATGAGGGCGTGTGACAGCAGCAACAAGGGTGGCGTTTCGGCCAGTCGGGTTCAGTCAGGTCCGGTCTCAGCCAGTCCCATGCGGTCACATTCGGGCGCAGGCTCATCTCGGGCGGGTCCCCTTCCGTGCGGAGCCCACGCCCGTAGAGTGGAACAGGACCGGTGGACCTGACGGGGGGGCACGGGGTGGGGTCGGACGTCGAGATCGAGCACGGATTCCCGCATCTCGAGACCGTGCGCACCGCGATCACCGCGCTGTACAAGCGGCTCTCCCCCGATACGGTGCGGACCTTCGGCGTGAGCGTGCTCCCGGTCGATGTGGCCTTCTCGGCCGACGAGGACCCGTATCTCGGGGTGCAGCGCGTCGCCGGCGCCATGGTGCGGCATCTGCGGCTGCCCGATGCCCGGATGATCGTCTCGTTCCGTGAGATGCGGCACGCGGGCAGCATCGAACTCGCCGCCGGGCCCGAGTACTTCATCGAGCTCAACTCACGCTTCAAGTCCCACCGCGAGGACATCGGCGCGGCTCTCGCGCACGAGGTGATGCACGTCTATCTGCACCGGCTGGACCTCGCCTTCCCCGGCACCCGCGACAACGAGATCCTCACGGACACCGCGGCCGCTTATCTCGGCGCGGGCTGGCTGTTGCTGGACGCCTACCGCGAGTCCTCGGTCTCGACGCAGAAGCTCGGCTATCTCACCCCGGAGGAGTTCGGCTACGTCCTCGCCAAGCGCGCGCTAGTCTTCGACGAGGACCCCTCCCCCTGGTTCACCAGCCCGCAGGCCTACGAGGCGTACACCAAGGGCCTGGCCCGGGCGCGCCGGGACGAGCGGCGCCCGCCGCTCGCCGCCGCGGGGCGGCTCGGCCGCCACCGCTACAGCCGGGACCGCCGTACCGCGCGCGGTTCGGCTGCCGACGGTTACGCCTTCGAGGGCCATGACCCGACGCGCGTCAGCTTTCCCTGTCCGACGTGCCACCAGCGCATCCGGGTGCCGGTCCAGGGACGGCTGCGCGCGCGGTGCGGGCTGTGCCGCACGGTGCTCGACTGCGACACGTAGCGCCGTCCGGCGGGGTGTCGCTACCGGTCGCCGGACGGGCCGGCGGGTGACCACCAGCGGCGCAGGACCTTCTCGGCGGGTTTGCCGTGGGGGGTGTAGGCGAGCCGCTCGGCCGTCTCGCCGCTGTCCGGCCAGTCGTCCCACATCCACCAGCAGACCCCGGCCCACCAGGGCTTCTTGTCGAAGGCCGACAGCAGCGCCTCGTAGGCGGCGGCCTGTTCGTCCTCGCCGGCGCGCTTGCTGATCGTCCAGGAGTAGGGGGCGGTGGTGGTGCCGCGCTGGCTGACGTAGCCGGCCTCGGTGAAGAGGATCTTGCGGTCCCGGCGGGCGGCGAAGGCCGCCAGTTCCCCGATGATCGGCTGCCATGCCCGGCGCAGCCGCGCGGGGTCGGCGGTGGCCTTGCCGGCCAGCGGCCAGTAGGCGTCGATGCCGATGACGTCGAGGTCCTTCCAGAAGGGGACCTTCTGGTACTCGTCGTAGTTGGCGGCGTAGGTGAGCGGGCCGTGGTAGCGCTCGCGGACGGCGGCGATGACCCGCCGCCAGCGCGGGCCGTCGCCGGAGGTGCCCGCGAGTTCGGTGCCGACCGCGAGCTGCTCGGTGCCGGTGTCGGCGGCCAGGCGCGCGTAGTGGGTGATGAAGCGCTCGTACGCGGCGAACCAGGCGTCGGCGTCACGGGGCCGGATCTCGGCCCGGTCGCCGCCCCGCACGAGATCGATGTGCGGCTTGAGCATGGTCTTGAGGCCGGCGGCGTGGGCGAGGCCGATGATGTGGCGCAGGCTGTCGTCGTCGGCGGTCTCGTCCGTGGTGCGCAGCTGTGAGTCGGTGACACGGCCCTGGTACCAGGTGGGGGTGAAGGTCACCCAGCGGGCGCCGGTGGCCGCGATCTGCCGCAGATAGCGGGCGGCTTCGGGGCTGCTGTAGTCGTCGGTGTTCCACGAGGGGAGGGTGATGCCGCGCAGCCCGCTCACCTTCCTGTCGTCGGGTGTCGCCTCACGGCCGGTCGCCCGGCCGGTGGGCGCGTCCCGCCCGGCCGTGCCGTCGGACTGGCACGCGGCGAGGAAGAGGACGGCCGCCGCCAGCAGGGCGGCCGTCCCCTTCTTCGCACTCACTGGCTGAGGTCCGCGGGGGCGACGAAGGTGTAGCCGAGGGCGCGGATGCCCTCGATCGTCTGCTTGAGCGGCTCCACCGTGAAGTACGGGTGGTAGAAGAAGCTGGCCACGCCGTCCCGCACCGCCAGATTGGCCTTGGCGGAGTTGATCAGGTCGGCGGGCAGCCGGGCCGGGTGGTTGTTGTACGGCTCCGGCTCGTAGTTGCCGAGGTTCTCGGGAAGCACGGTCGTACCGTAGACGTCCTTCACCGCGTACGGGAAGAACTGGCCGATGTATCGGCTGGGATTCACGGTGCCGCCACTGAGCGTGCCCGCGAAGTACAGCGACCGTTCGAGCCGGGCGGAGAAGTTCTTGCCGAAGACGCGGTAGTCGGTGGCGGAGGCGGCGTAGTGCGGGGTGGTCCACAGGGTGGGTTTCGGCAGCCCCGCGGCGGTGAAGGCGGCGAGGCCCGCGGTGACGCGGCTCTGTGCCCAGGCGGTGGAGTCCTCGGGGACCGGCCCGTCGTAGACGACGTTGTCGCCGGCGTCGACGTGGGCGCGGAAGAACTCGAAGTCGTCGCCGGTGACGCCGTTGTACGGGTTGGCGACGTTGCCGTACTGGTGGGTGTTGCCGTGGTTCATCAGGACCGCGCCGCGTTCGAGCATGTACTTGATGGCGGCGACGACCTGGGGGCGCTGGGCCAGGGTGGAGGTCTTGGGCACGCCGTTGTTGTAGGCGCCCTTGGGGTCGGTGTAGACGGGGACGACGTTGATCCCGTAGGGGACCTTCGCGGAGTGGAGGTAGTCGGCCATGGTCCGCAGCTGGGCCGGGTCGGCCTCGGGGCTGATGTCCTCCAGCCGGACGAAGGCCCGGTGCCGCTCGGCGGTCTGCGGGGCGAGCACGTCGAAGAGCAGGTCCTCGAAAACGATGACGCGGTCGGTCTCGGAGACGTAGCTGAACGGGATCTCGCCGACGTAGGTGAGATTGCGGGAACGGATCGCCCAGGGGCTGGTGTCACCGGAGTTGGCGTCCGTGGCCTCGGCGAGCTGGGTGACCTGGGGGAAGCCGGGGCCGGTGGAGAGGGCGGGGTGCAGCACCCCGCTGTCGAAGCCGGTCGGGATCTTCCGGGTCAGCCGCTGGCCCTTGTAGTCGACGCGGTCGATCCGCCCGACGGTGCCGCCCTGCTCGTAGTACGAGTTGGTGGGGTCCCAGCCGTAGGCCTGCTGGAAGGCGGAGACGCCGACGGCGTTGGCCATGCCCCAGATGTTGTCGCCGATCCAGGTCACGGGACGGCTGGTGGCCAGGGCGTCCTGGTAGAAGGCGGCGGGAATGGCGTCGGGGAGGGAGCCCCCGTAGTAGGTGGAGCCGAGGTAGACCGTGGCGGTGTGCTGCTCGACCATGCCCCGTGTGTAGGCGGAGACGGGCTTGGCGGTGACGGTGCCGAAGTGGCCGGCCAGGTTGGCCGCCGCCATCGCGTACAGCTCACCCAGGTGTCCGTAGGGGCCGGCCGTGTCGTACAGCACGAGGGCCGAGGTCCCGGCGGGGGCGGCGGCCTGGACGGCCCGCGTCGCCGCCTTGGCGGGAGCGGCCGGCTTCGTGAAGAGCGCGGTGCGCGTCGTGGTGGCCCCGGCCGAACTCGCGGGCTGCGCCGCGGGCTTGACGGGCGCGGCCACGGGCTTGGCGGGCGCGGCCGGCGCGGTGGGCGCCACGGGCTTGGCGGGCCGGATGGTGAGGGTGCCCGCGCGGCGCTTCTTGTCGTTGGCGAGGCGGGCCTTGGCCCAGGCCTTCAGCTCCGCGGCTTTGGGGCCGGACAGCGACACCGGGTCGATGCCCTTCAGATGCTGCGGCCACCGGCGGTCACCCGGGTCCTTTGCCGCTTGTGCGCCGGAAAGCGCTATGCCGCCCCATAGGGCGGCGACAATCACGAAGACGATGGAGATCCGGGAAATCCCTGATCTCCTTCTCATTTTTCTCACCGTGCGGTTCCCCCCTCTTTCACGAACCCGTGCCGCCACCTCCGGGAGTTCGGAGGCCCGACAGTTGACAGATTCTTCTTGTGGGGTTTGACCGGTGTCAATAGACAACAACGATCCAGAGCGTTCATTTCCCGACATCCGCATTGGTACAGACCATAGATCACATCCGTCACACGCTCGCCTCAGCAGGCCTAATTACCGTTCGGTCCAGAGAATTTGAGATTCCGTTCAAACAACTCCCACCAAGTCCGACAAGAAGACCGGTTGAGTCTGATACTTTCCCTCCGCACGCCTCAAGCGAGGCGAAAAATGGGGGGGAACCCATGTACGGAAAACCCGCTCTGGGGACAGTCCTGCCTATGGCCGGGCTGACGGCGGCACCCGAGGTGCTGCCGGGCATCCCCTTTGCCCGGGGACTGCAGGAAGCCGCCGGGGCCGGATTCCTGCTCTACTGCGCGATCGCGCTGACTCTTATATCAGTCAAACTGTGGTTCGCCGTGCGAAACCTCGGTGAACGGTCATGATCTCCGAAATCCTCATCTGGGCCAGCATTGCCATCATCGTGATGGCCGGCGGCTACAACACCACGCTCTTCGTTCTCTCCAGACGCCGGATCCGCCGTAAACGCGGACCCCGGGAGGAGCGTTTCTATATCTTTCTCCTCGCCTGTCTGAACGAGGAGACGGTGCTCGCCGAGAGCCTCGCCCGCATTACTGCCCTGCCAGCCGGTAAATTCATCGCCCTGGTCATCGACGACGCCTCGGACGACGGCACCGCCGCCATCGCACGGGCCGCCGATCCGGAGCGGGTCCATCTGCTCCAGCGGTATTTGCCGGACGCCCGTAAAGGAAAAGGCGCGGCTCTCAACAACGGCATCCGCCACCTCCGCGAGTCGGGGATCCTCGACGGCCACGACCCGCGCGACGTCATCGTCTGCGTCGTCGACGCGGACGGCCGGCTGGACCAGCACGTCGTCCAGTCGGTCGACCCCTTCTTCGACAACCCGCGTACCGGGGGCACCCAGATCGGTGTCCGGATGTACAACCGGGACAAGGGCCTGCTCGCCCGGCTCCAGGACATGGAGTTCGTGATCTACGGCGACATCTTCCAGAAGGCCCGCCGCTACATCGGCAGCGTCGGCATGGGCGGCAACGGCCAGTTCATGCGGCTCGCCGCGCTCGACAGCCTCATGGGCGAGGACGGCAGCGGCCCGTGGAGCGACTCCCTGACCGAGGACCTCGACCTCGGGGTGCGGCTGATCGCGCACGGCTGGACCAATCAGCACTGCACCGCCGCGGCGGTCTCCCAGCAGGCCGTCCTCGACGTACGCCGGCTGGTGCGCCAGCGGTCCCGCTGGTTCCAGGGCCATCTGCAGTCGGCGGGGCTGGTGCCGACGATCCTGCGCGACATCCCCACCCGGCCCGCGCTGGACCTGCTGTACCACCTCTCCAGCCCGGTGCTGATCCTGCTCACCTCACTGCTGCCGCTGTCCTTCCTCGTCGCCACGGCCGGCACCGTCGTCGGCTCCGTCCAGGCCGGACACCCGCTGATCTCCCCGATGTGGATCCTCGGGCCGTACGTCCTGTCCTTCACCGCGGCGTACGCGTACGGGTTCGTCTACCACCGGCGCGAACGCGACCTCGGGCTGCTGCGCGCGATCCTGCTCTCGCACGTCTTCATCTTCTACGGCTACATCTGGTTCGCCGCCGGATGGATGGGTCTGTGGCGGATGCTCACCGGCAAGCAGACCTGGCTCAAGACCGCGCGCACCTAGAGCCTCACCGGCGGTTCTTCGCGGGCTCCCGACGCCCGGCACCGGTGGCACCGCCCACCCGAAGATCCGCCGGACAGGCCCCGGCCCCGCGCACGTCGACCACACGCGCCTCGACCCCGCGCGCACCCACTGCCCGACATCCGCCCGCAGTCACCACCCTGCCGAGGGAGACCGCATGTCCCCGAACATCATCAGCGCGCCCGTACGGGCCATGCTCGTACTGGGCACCCGTCCGGAAGCCATCAAGCTGGCGCCCGTGGCCCGTGCCATGGCCGCCTCCCCGCTCTTCGACCCCATCGTCGTCACCACCGGCCAGCACCGCGAGATGCTGCACCAGATGCTGGACCTCCTGCGGGTCGAGGTCCGCACGGAACTCGACGTGATGCGCGACCGGCAGGACCTGTCGAAACTGACGGCCCGGCTCGTCGACGGCCTCGGCGAGGTGGTCCGCGAGCACCGCCCGGACCTCGTCATCGTCCAGGGCGACACCACCACCGCGCTGACCGGCGCGCTCGCCGCGTTCTACGAGCACATCCCCGTCGCCCACGTGGAGGCCGGGCTGCGCACGGGGGTGCTGGACAACCCCTTCCCCGAGGAGGCCAACCGGCGGCTCATCGGACGGCTCGCCCGCTGGCACTTCGCGCCCACGCCCCGGGCCGCCCGGCATCTGACCGCCGAGGGCGTCCCCGCCACCCAGGTGTTCACCACCGGCAACACCGTCATCGACAATCTGCTGTGGGTGCTCGAGGAGGGCACCGGGAACAATCTCTTCCGCACCGGGCTGCGGCGGGTCCTGCTCACCCTGCACCGCCGGGAGAACCAGGGCGACAAGATGCGGGCCATGGGCAAGGCCATGCGACGGCTCGCCGACCGCGGTGACGTGGAGATGGTGGTGCCGCTCCACAAGAGCCCGGCCGTCCGTGACGCGCTGCTCCCGGAGTTGACCGACCACCCGAACATCCGCGTCGTCGAGCCGCTGGGCTATCTCGACTTCTCCGCGACCCTCGCCGCCTGCGATCTCGTCCTGACCGATTCCGGCGGCATCCAGGAGGAGGCACCGAGCCTCGGCAAGCCGGCCCTGGTCCTGCGGACGACCACCGAGCGGCCGGAGGCCGTCGAGGCGGGCGCGGCACGGCTGGTGGGCACCGAGCCGGAAGTCATCCTCAACGCGGCCGTCCACCTATTGGATGACGCGGAGGCGTACGAGCGGATGGCGACCGCCGGGAATCCCTTCGGGGACGGGCACGCCACCGACCGGATCGTGGCCCAACTCGCCGAGGACTTCGGGGCGGACGCGGAAACGGCACCGCCGTCGGGTCCGCTGATCGCCAGCCGGCCCGACGGTCCGGGGTCATACTCGACGGCATGACGAGAGTTCACCGGCTCCTCGGTCTCACCCTGCTCGCCGCCGCCGTGCTCGTGGGCGCCGCCTTCGCGGTGGCCGGGCTGTGGGGAGGCGGTGACGACAAGCCCGACCGGCCGTGGGCCGAGGGATCGGTCCACGGCCCGTGGCGGTCGGTGTTCGACGGCCACGGGGACAACGTGGGCAGCGATGACGCCCTGACCCTGTCCCCCATGCCGTCCCGGGTGCCCGAGGAGACCCACGCGGGGCTGATCGTCTCCACCGCCGAGTACACCGACGTGGACTTCCGGTCCAGGATGCGGACGGTCGCCCAACTGCGCGTGCCCCGGCCCAACCCGTGGGAGGTGCCGTGGCTGGTCTGGGCGTACACCGACCCGGAGCACTTCTACTACATCACCCTCAAGCCGAACGGCTGGGAGCTGGGCAAGCGCGACCCCGCGTATCCCGGGGGGCAGCGCTTCCTGGCGACGGGGGGCGGGAAGTTCCCGATCGGCTCGTGGTCCGACGTCCGGGTCGCCCAGCGGGGCGCCCGGATGGAGGTCAGCGTCGACGGGCGGGGCCTGGTCGCCTTCGAGGACCGCGAACGCCCGCTGCTGAAGGGGAACGTGGGGGTGTACACGGAGGACGCGCGGGTGGAGTTCCGGGACCTGGTGGCACGGAAGCCGGACGACTGACGGGGGATTTCCCCTACCCGCTCCTTCGGAAGCGCTGGTCCCGTGCACGGCGGGAACGGAGGCGCGAATCAGCGGGGAATGGGACGAGCCGGGGGCCCGCCCCATGGCGGAGCGCCCCGCCCTGCGCCGGGTCGCCGGGCGTCCAGGGTGTTCTGGAGGAGCTTGAGCGCGACCGTTGGCCGACCCCGTCGGCTGAGGCAAGTCGCCTTGTTGCGAGGGTGTGCACGCCCTTCGGCGTCGGCCGATCGGCGAGCTGACCGTCGAGGGCATGCGTCTGTTGATCGGGCGGGACGTGGGACTTGCTCATCTTCTGCCTCTCGCGCTGGAGGTACTGCGGGGCGACCCGATGGCCGAGGGCGACATGTACGAGGGCGATCTGCTGTCCGCCGTTCTGACCAGAAGTCCAGCAGTCCGGAAGAGTGGCCCGAGCTCGGCCGGGAGCTGGGCGTCATTGTCTCGGAGCTGACCGATCTGCCGCCGTCCTTGACGCAGGAGACCGCAAGGTTCTTGGCTCGGTAGATGTTTCGGGGCACCGTACTCATGAGCGGCACAATCCCCGCACGGGTGGCCTCACGGCCTCCGGAGCAATCGTCAAGACGTGTGTATCTGGTTGTTCAGAATTTGGTGTCATCGTGCTCTGTCGCGAGACTGGCGCGTCCTATAGTGATCGCCATGTCCGATGCTGACCTCGAACGTAACAAGGCCACGGCCAAGGCGTTCTACGACCTGATGTTCAATCAGTGCCGACCGGCGGAGGCCTTGGAGATGTACGTGGGCGCCACGTACATCCAGCACAACCCGGAGGTAGCCGACGGCAAGCAGGCTTTCATCGACTACTTCGAGCGTATGGCCGCCGGGTACCCCGGCAAGCGGGTGGAGTTCAAGCGCGCCTTCGCCGAGGGCGACCACGTCGTCCTGCACTGCCATCAGGTGTGGCCGGAGGAGGAATACGCCGGCATCGACATCTTCCGCTTCGACGCCGACGGAAAGATCGTCGAGCACTGGGATGTGCTTCAGGTCATTCCCCCCAGCTCCAAGAACGACAACACGATGTTCTGACGGCCGGTGGTCCCGGGCCAGGGCTTCGGCGAAATGCTCGCGGAGTCGGTCATAGGCAAGCGGGATCGGTGATGACGCGTCGGCGGGCACGGTTCATTCGCCCGCGGCGTCCTCGGCCTCCCAGCGAAGCAGGTCGCCCGGCTGACACTCCAGCACCTCGCAGAGCGCAGCGAGCGTCGCGAAGCGCACCGCCTTGGCGCGGCCGTTCTTGAGTACCGCCAGGTTGGCGGGCGTGATCCCTACGCGGTCCGCGAGTTCGCCCACGGACATCTTCCGCCTGGCCAGCATCACGTCGATGTCGACGACGATCGGCATCAGATCACTTCGTCCAGCTCGGCCTGCATCTGAGCCGCTTCGACGTCGCGGGCGACGGCCTGGGCGAGCAGCAACCGCAGCACGAGCACGATGAGCGCGACTCCCAGGACGGCCACGCCGATCCCGCCCATGATGAGGGTGACGCCCGGGTCGTCCCGCTGGCCGGGCGCATTCAGGGCCGTGACCGCGAACCACATGAGAGCAGCCGCGACGATCGCGCCGATGATGATGTCCACGTACCGGAAGGCGGCGTGGGAGAACACGGTTCCGCGTCGCACCATCGTTACCAGTCGCCATATGCAGACCAGGGCGACCTGGGCCGTCCCGATGCCCAGGATCGTGATCACACGCAGCGGGGTCAGCGGGAGCGACCCGTCCTCCGGGTCGCTCCCGCTGACCAACGCCCACACCATCAATGCCTGTACGAACACGGTGCCCGTGAGCACCAGCACAAGCACGGCACGCAGCGCGCGTACGGTCAACTTTCCCATGACCCATCTTTCCATCGATTCACGATGGGAATCTATCGAGTTTCGATAGGCGCCGCAAGGGTTGAGTCGGAGGGCGGGCGGCTGTTTCGCACCATGACGGGATGCCGCCGCGCCCTCCCGCGGCAGGGCGCGATGCGAAGGTTTTCGATCTCGCCGAAGTCGACCTCGCTCAGCCATAAAGACCACTGCTTGGTTCCGGGGCGGAGCCCCGGGAATGACCGCGGCACCCGCCCCCGGTCGGGGAAAGGCGGGTGCCGCGTGCTGGGGGCCCGGCGGGGCGAAGGCCGCCGGGAGCCGGCCGGGTCAGACCGTCAGTGCGCGGTCCGTCGGCCGCACCGGAGCCGGCAGGGCACTGGTGCCGGTGAGGAAGCGGTCCACACCACGAGCCGCGGAGCGGCCCTCGGCGATGGCCCAGACGATGAGCGACTGGCCGCGGCCGGCGTCACCGGCGACGTACACGCCGGGGACGTTCGTGGCGTACTCGCCGTCGCGCGCGATGTTGCCGCGCTCGTCCAGCTCCAGGCCGAACTGCTCGACGAGGCCGTTCTCGCGGTCGGTGCCGGTGAAGCCCATGGCGAGGGTGACGAGCTGGGCGGGGATACGCCGCTCGGTGCCGGGCTTCTGCTCCAGCTTGCCGCCGGTGAACTCGACCTCCACGAGGTGCAGCCACTGGACGTTGCCGTCCTCGTCGCCCTCGAAGTGGGTGGTGGAGACGGAGTAGACCCGCTCGCCGCCCTCCTCGTGCGCGGAGGTGACCTTGTAGAGCATGGGGAAGGTGGGCCAGGGCTGGCCCGGGTTCCGCTCCTCCCCCGGCTTGGGCATGATCTCCAGCTGGGTGACGGAGGCCGCGCCCTGGCGGTGGGCCGTGCCGACGCAGTCGGCGCCGGTGTCACCGCCGCCGATGACGACGACGTGCTTGCCCTCGGCGCTGATCGGGGAGACCGTCAGATCGCCCTCCTGCACCTTGTTGGCGACGGGCAGGTACTCCATGGCGAAGTGGATACCCTTGAGCCCTCGCCCGGGGACGGGCAGATCGCGGGAGGTCGTGGCACCGGCGGCGATCACGACGGCGTCGTAGCGCTTGCGCAGCTTCGCGGCGTCGATGTCCCGGCCGATCTCCACCTCCGTACGGAACTTGGTGCCCTCCGCGCGCATCTGCTCGATGCGGCGGTTGATGTGCCGCTTCTCCATCTTGAACTCGGGGATGCCGTAGCGCAGCAGGCCGCCGATGCGGTCGGCGCGCTCGTACACGGCCACGGTGTGGCCGGCCCGGGTCAGCTGCTGGGCGGCGGCGAGGCCCGCCGGGCCGGAGCCGATGACCGCGACGGTCTTGCCGGACAGCCGCTCGGGCGGCTGCGGGGTGACGTCGCCGGAGTCCCAGGCCTTGTCGATGATGGTGACTTCGACGTTCTTGATGGTGACGGCGGGCTGGTTGATGCCCAGCACACAGGCGGACTCGCACGGCGCGGGGCACAGCCGGCCGGTGAACTCGGGGAAGTTGTTGGTGGCGTGCAGCCGTTCGCTGGCCGCCTGCCAGTCCTCGCGGTAGGCGTAGTCGTTCCACTCGGGGATGAGGTTCCCCAGCGGACAGCCGTTGTGGCAGAACGGGATGCCGCAGTCCATGCAGCGCCCGGCCTGCTTGCTGATGATCGGCAGCAGTGAGCCGGGGACGTAGACCTCGTTCCAGTCCTTGACGCGCTCGCCGGCGGGGCGGGTACGGGCGACCTCGCGGCCGGTGGTCAGGAAGCCCTTGGGGTCAGCCATGAGTCGCCGCCTCCATCATCTTCTCGTGGGTCTCCGTCTCGGAGAGCCCCGCTCGCTCGGCGGCGTCCTTGGCGGCGAGCACTGCCTTGTACGTGGCCGGGATGACCTTGCTGAAGCGGGTCACGGCCGTGTCCCAGTCGGCGAGGAGCTTGGCCGCGACGGTGGAGGCGGTCTCCTCGTGGTGGCGGCGCACGACGTCGTGCAGCCACCGCTGGTCGTCGGCGTCGAGGGTGTCGACGGCGGCGGTCAGCTCCTTGTTGACGTTGTGGGGGTCCAGGTCGATGACGTACGCGACGCCGCCGGACATGCCGGCCGCGAAGTTGCGTCCGGTCTCGCCCAGGACGACGGCCCGGCCGCCCGTCATGTACTCGCAGCCGTGGTCGCCCACGCCCTCGGAGACGACGGTGGCGCCGGAGTTGCGGACGCAGAACCGTTCGCCGACGCGGCCGCGGAGGTACATCTCGCCCCCGGTGGCGCCGTAGGCGAGGGTGTTGCCGGCGATGACGGAGTACTCCGCGAGGTGGTCGGCGCCGCGGTCGGGGCGGACGACGACGCGGCCGCCGGAGAGGCCCTTGCCGACGTAGTCGTTGGCGTCGCCCTCCAGGCGCAGGGTGATGCCGCGCGGCAGGAAGGCGCCGAAGGACTGGCCCGCGGAGCCGGTGAAGGTGATGTCGATGGTGTCGTCGGGCAGTCCCGCGCCGCCGAACTTCTTGGTCACCTCGTGGCCGAGCATGGTGCCGACGGTGCGGTTGATGTTGCGGATCGCGACCTGGGCCCGTACGGGCTGGGCCTCCTCGGCGGACCGGGCGGCGAGGGCGTCGGCGGCGAGCTCGATCAGCTCGTTGTCGAGGGCCTTGGCCAGGCCGTGGTCCTGCTCGGTGACCCGGTGGCGGACGGCACCGGCGGGCAGCTCGGGCACGTGCAGCAGCGGGGCCAGGTCCAGGCCCTGGGCCTTCCAGTGGGTCACGGCCTTGGCGGTGTCGAGGAGTTCGGCGTGGCCGACGGCCTCCTCCAGGGTGCGGAAGCCCAGCTCGGCGAGGAGCTCACGGACCTCCTCGGCGATGAACTCGAAGAAGTTGACGACGAATTCGGCCTTGCCGGAGAACCGCTCGCGCAGCACCGGGTTCTGGGTGGCGATGCCGACCGGGCAGGTGTCCAGGTGGCAGACGCGCATCATGACGCAGCCGGAGACGACCAGGGGGGCGGTCGCGAAGCCGAACTCCTCGGCGCCAAGCAGGGCGGCGATGATCACGTCGCGGCCGGTCTTGAGCTGGCCGTCGGTCTGCACGACGATACGGTCGCGCAGGCCGTTGAGGAGCAGGGTCTGCTGGGTCTCGGCGAGGCCGAGCTCCCAGGGGCCGCCGGCGTGCTTGAGCGAGGTCAGCGGGGAGGCGCCGGTGCCGCCGTCGTGACCGGAGATCAGCACGACATCGGCGTGGGCCTTGGAGACGCCCGCCGCGACCGTGCCGACGCCGACCTCGGAGACCAGCTTCACGTGGATGCGGGCCGCGGGGTTGGCGTTCTTCAGGTCGTGGATGAGCTGGGCGAGGTCCTCGATGGAGTAGATGTCGTGGTGCGGGGGCGGGGAGATCAGGCCGACGCCGGGGGTGGAGTGCCGGGTCTTCGCGACCCAGGGGTAGACCTTGTGGCCGGGCAGCTGGCCGCCTTCGCCGGGCTTGGCGCCCTGCGCCATCTTGATCTGGATGTCGTCGGAGTTGACGAGGTATTCGCTGGTGACGCCGAAGCGGCCGGAGGCGACCTGCTTGATGCTGGAGCGCCGGGCCGGGTCGTAGAGGCGGTCGGGGTCCTCGCCGCCCTCGCCGGTGTTGGACTTGGCGCCCAGCTGGTTCATGGCGATGGCGAGGGTCTCGTGGGCCTCGCGGGAGATCGAGCCGTACGACATGGCGCCGGTGGAGAAGCGCTTGACGATCTCGCTGACGGGCTCGACCTCGTCGAGGGGCACGGAGGTGCGGTCGGTCTTGAGGGCGAACAGCCCGCGCAGGGTCATCAGCCGCTGGGACTGCTCGTTCACGCGCTCGGTGTACTGCTTGAAGATGTCGTAGCGCCGGGAGCGGGTGGAGTGCTGGAGGCGGAAGACCGTGTCGGGGTCGAAGAGGTGCGGCTCGCCCTCGCGGCGCCACTGGTACTCGCCGCCGATGTCCAGCCGGCGGTGCGTCGCGGCGATGCCGGTGGCCGGGTAGGCCTTGGCGTGGCGGGCCGCGACCTCCTGGGCGATGACGTCCAGGCCGGCGCCGCCGATCTTGGTGGCGGTGCCGTGGAAGTAGGTGTCGACGAAGGTCTCGTCGAGGCCGACGGCCTCGAAGACCTGCGCGCCGCGGTAGGAGGCGACGGTGGAGATGCCCATCTTGGACATCACCTTCAGCACGCCCTTGCCGAGGGCGTATATGAGGTTGCGGATGGCGGTCTCGGGCTCGATGCCGGGCAGGAAGGTGCCGGCCCGGACCAGGTCCTCGACGGACTCCATCGCCAGGTAGGGGTTGACGGCGGCGGCGCCGTAGCCGACGAGCAGCGCGACGTGGTGCACCTCGCGGACGTCACCGGCCTCGACCAGCAGGCCCACCTGGGTGCGCTGCTTGGTGCGGATGAGGTGGTGGTGGACGGCGGAGGTGAGCAGCAGGGAGGGGATCGGTGCGTGCTCGGCGTCGGAGTGCCGGTCGGACAGGACGATCAGGCGGGCGCCGTCCTCGATGGCGGCGTCGACCTCGGCGTGGATCGCGGCGATCCGGGCGGCGAGCGCCTCGCCGCCGCCGCTGACCCGGTAGAGGCCGGAGATGGTGGCGGCCTTCAGGCCGGGCAGGTCGCCGTCGGCGTTGATGTGGATGAGCTTGGCCAGCTCGTCGTTGTCGATGACGGGGAAGGGCAGGGTGACGCTGCGGCAGGACGCGGCGGTCGGCTCCAGCAGATTGCGCTGCGGGCCGAGGGAGGAGATCAGCGAGGTGACCAGTTCCTCGCGGATGGCGTCCAGCGGCGGGTTCGTGACCTGCGCGAAGAGCTGGGTGAAGTAGTCGAAGAGCAGCCGGGGGCGCTCGGAGAGGGCGGCGATGGGCGAGTCGGTGCCCATCGAGCCGATGGGCTCGGCACCGGACTTGGCCATGGGCGCGAGGATGACGCGCAGCTCTTCCTCGGTGTAGCCGAAGGTCTGCTGGCGGCGGGTGACCGAGGCGTGGGTGTGCACGATGTGCTCGCGCTCGGGGAGGTCGGCCAGGTCGATCAGGCCGCTCTCCAGCCATTCGGCGTAGGGCTGCTCGGCGGCGAGCTCCGCCTTGATCTCGTCGTCCTCGATGATGCGGTGCTGTGCGGTGTCGACGAGGAACATCCTGCCGGGCTGGAGGCGGCCCTTGCGGACGATCCTCGAGGGGTCGATGTCGAGGACACCGACCTCGGAGGAGAGGACGACGAGGCCGTCGTCGGTGACCCAGTAGCGGCCGGGGCGCAGGCCGTTGCGGTCGAGGACGGCGCCGACGAGGGTGCCGTCGGTGAAGGTGACACAGGCCGGGCCGTCCCAGGGCTCCATCAGGGTGGAGTGGTACTGGTAGAAGGCGCGCCGGGCCGGGTCCATGGAGGCGTGGTTCTCCCAGGCCTCGGGGACCATCATCAGCACGCTGTGCGGCAGCGAGCGTCCGCCGAGGTGGAGGAGTTCGAGCACCTCGTCGAAGGAGGCGGAGTCGGAGGCGTCGGGGGTGCAGACGGGGAAGGTCCGCGCCAGGTCCCGGTCCCCGAACAGCTCGCTCGCCAGCTGGGACTCACGGGCCCGCATCCAGTTGCGGTTGCCCTTGACCGTGTTGATCTCGCCGTTGTGGGCGACGAAGCGGTACGGGTGGGCGAGCGGCCAGGAGGGGAAGGTGTTGGTGGAGAACCGGGAGTGCACCAGGGCGATGGCGGTGGCGCAGCGGCGGTCGGAGAGGTCCGGGAAGAACGGCTCCAGCTGCCCGGTGGTGAGCATGCCCTTGTAGACGATGGTGCGGGCGGAGAGGGAGGGGAAGTAGACACCCGCCTCCCGCTCGGCGCGCTTGCGCAGGACGAAGGCCTTGCGGTCGAGGGCGAGGCCCTCGCTCTCGCCGTCCGCCACGAACAGCTGCCGGAAGGCGGGCATGGTGGTGCGGGCGCCGTTGCCGAGCAGTTCGGGGGCGACGGGGACCTCGCGCCAGCCGAGGACGGTGAGGCCCTCCTCGGCGGCGATGGTCTCGATCTGTGAGACGGCGGCGTCGGCCTGCGGTTCCGTCCCGTCCGTACCGGCGGGGAGGAAGGCGATGCCGACGGCGTAGGCGCCTGCCTCGGGAAGGTCGAAGGTGACGCTCTCGCGCAGGAAGGCGTCGGGGACCTGCATAAGAATGCCCGCGCCGTCGCCGGAGTCGGGCTCGGAGCCGGTGGCACCGCGGTGCTCCAGATTGCGCAGGACGGTGAGGGCCTGCTCCACGAGCGCATGGCTCGCCTCGCCGGTCAGGGTCGCGACAAAGCCCACGCCACAGGCGTCGTGCTCATTGCGCGGGTCGTACATCCCCTGCTGGGCGGGGTGGGATGCGGCAAAAAAGGGGCGCATCGGCTCTCCCGTCGTCGTCATGGCATTTGCGGTGCCGAGGGACGACGTTGGCCCTCTGCGAAAGAATTTGGTGCAGGTTACAGGATGGCCCGTTTCTCGAAAAGCGGGCTACTTCGTTCCAGCATGTGGACACCGCGTGCGCGAGGCGGGGTGTCCCTGGAGTGGTGGGACACCCGGCCCGGCCCGTACCGGACGTCGGCGCAGCCGGTGGCGACATTGCCTGCGGCGCTTCCGGTCTATGCCCGGACCGCGCGGACTTGAAACAGCGGGGTTACCCGCATGTTATGCGGCGGCGCGCATAAAGCATCACCCCAAGGTGGCGCCGAAGGCAATACCCAGGACGTACGTCACACCGGCCGCGGCCCCGCCCAGCAGCAGCTGGCGCAGCCCGCTGAACCACCAGGAGCGCGCCGTCACCCGTGCCACCACGGCGCCGCACGCGAACAGCCCCAGCAGGGCGAGCAGCACCGCGGGCCACAGCTGGGTGGCGCCCAGCAGATACGGCAGGACGGGCAGCAGGGCGCCCAGGGCGAACGAGCCGAAGGAGGAGACGGCGGCGACGGTGGGCGACGGGAGGTCGGAGGGGTCGATGCCGAGCTCCTCGCGCGCGTGGATCTCCAGCGCCTGCTCGGGGTCGGCGGACAGCTGCCGGGCGACCTCCCGCGCGAGGCGGGGCTCGACGCCACGCGACTCGTACAGCGCGGCGAGCTCCTCGAGCTCGTCGGCGGGGTGCTTGCGCAGCTCGCGCCGCTCCACGTCCAGCTCGGCCAGCACCAGCTCGCGCTGGGAGGCGACCGAGGTGTACTCACCGGCCGCCATGGAGAAGGCACCGGCCGCGAGCCCGGCCAGCCCGGTGATCACGATCGTCTGCGAAGAGGCGGAACCGCCCGCGACGCCCGTCATGAGGGCGACGTTGGAGACCAGTCCGTCCATGGCCCCGAAGACCGCGGGGCGCAGCCAGCCACCGTTCACATCGCGGTGCGTGTGGTTGTCGCGGTGCGCTATGTGCGGTGCCTCTGCCGTGTCGAGGACAGACATCTTCGCTTGTGCTCCCTTCCCCAGGGGAGGGCCTGCCGCCCGCCCCTCAATGAGTCGAAGGTACGCACGAATTGCAGTGATCCGCTAGCAAGGAAGGCCGAACTTACCTCTCTGACCTGCGCAAACGCGAAGGGCCCGGAAAAATTCCCGGGAAATGACCGAGGGCCGCCGGACCTTGGCGGTCCGGCGGCCCTCGGGGGTGACAACGTCTCGGGTCAGAGCTTCTTGCCCGGCTTGTCGGCCGGCGCGTCGCCGGCGGCGCCGGTGGTGGCGCCCCCGGAAGGGGCGGCAGGGGCATCCGCGGGCTTCTCGCCGGGCTTCTTGACCGGCTTGCGGGACAGCTCCTTGACGGGCTTCGCAGCCGGCTTCCCGGCGACGCTCCCCGCCTTCTCCACCTTCGCGGCCTTCTCCGCCCCCGGCCCGTCCTCGGCGGCCGCGGGCTCGACCACGGTCTCCCGGCCGGGCCGGCGCTTCGCGGAGACGATCATGTAGGCGACCGCGGCGAGGAACAGGACGATCGAGGTCCAGCCGTTGAGCCGCAGGCCCAGCACGTGGTGGGCGTCGTCGACGCGCAGGTACTCGGTCCAGAAGCGGCCCACCGTGTACGCGGCGACGTACAGGGCGAAGGCCCGGCCGTGGCCGAGCGTGAACCGGCGGTCCGCCCAGATCACCAGCGCCGCGACGCCGAGGCACCACAGCGACTCGTACAGGAACGTCGGGTGGTACGTCCCCGCGACCCGCCCGATTCCGGGGTCCGCGTCGATCTTGAGCGCCCACGGCAGATCGGTGGCCTTGCCGTACAGCTCCTGGTTGAACCAGTTGCCCCAGCGGCCGATGGCCTGCGCCACCGCGAGGCCGGGCGCCAGCGCGTCCGCCCAGGCCGGGAGCGGGATCCCACGGCGCCGGCAGCCGATCCAGGCGCCCACCGCGCCGAGCGCGACGGCACCCCAGATGCCGAGCCCGCCCTCCCAGATCTTGAAGGCGTTGACCCAGTCCCGTCCCTCACCGAAGTACAGCTGGTAGTCGGTGATCACGTGATAGAGGCGGCCGCCGACGAGCCCGAAGGGCACCGCCCACACGGCGATGTCGGCGACCGTCCCGGCCCGCCCACCGCGCGCGATCCAGCGCCGGTTGCCGAGCCAGACGGCGGCGAAGACGCCGATGATGATGCAGAAGGCATAGCCGCGCAGCGGGACCGGTCCGAGGTGGATCACACCGGTCGACGGGCTGGGAATGTAAGCGATGTCCATGGCAGCACCGACGCTACCTTGCCGGGACGCGGCCCCGGCAACCCGCCCGGCGCAACGGCTGCGTAACGGCCCTCCGGCCGCCCGGCGTCACCGGGGCTCCCGCACCGCCGGCAGCGGCCCGTGACGGCCTCAGTTCTTCGCCGTGCCCGCGACCATCTGCCGCAGCTTCTCGGGGGTGAGCGGGTTGGCCTGGTCGCCGTAGATGCTCTTGCCGTCGAGGAGGACGGTCGGGGTGGCATGGTAGGCGGACCTGCCGAAGGCCTCGTGGGACTTCTTCACCCAGCTGTCGTGGGTGCCCTCGTTCACACAGGTGCGGAAGGCCGGGGAGTCCAGGCCCGGGATCTGGCGGGCCAGCTCCAGCAGACGGGCCTTCTTGCCGAAGGCGTCGTCGGTCTCCGCCGGCTGGTTCTTGTAGAGCAGGTCGTGGTACGCGGAGAACTTGCCGACGTCCTGCGCGCACGCCGCCGCGTTCGCCGCGTTGAGCGAGCCGGAGCCACCGAGGTTGTTGTCGATCAGTGTGACGAGGTGATACTCGGTCTTCAGCCGGCCCTTGGCCTCCAGGGCGTGGATCGTGTCGCGGAAGCCGTTCTCGAACTGGGCGCAGCCGGGGCAGCGGAAGTCCTCGTAGACGGTGAGGGTGGCCTTGGAGGCGGGCTTGCCGACCGGGATGGTGACGGCGTCCTTGCCCATGGCGCCCTGCGGCTGGACGAGCGGGCCCGCGCTCTCCTTCTCGTCCTTGCCGGCATTGGCCACCAGGGCGCCGACCCCGGCCGCGATGCCCAGGACGCCCACGACCACGGCCCCGGCGATCAGGGCCCGCTTGCGCTTGGCGCGGGACTCCTCCCTCTGACGCTGTTCCTGCAGCCGCTCGCGGGCGCTGCGCTTTCCGTCGCTGTTCTTCTGGCTCACATCCCGCTACAACGAACCGGGGGCGCGCCCATGCGCGCCCCCGGCCGAGTTTTCCTTCAAACGGATTACGCGCGCCCCGCGACGCCTGCGGCGAGTTCACCCGCCAGTGCGCGCACTCCCGCCAGGCCCGTCTCCAGGTCGGGTGCGTCCAACAGCCGCTTCACGAAGGCAGATCCGACGATGACGCCGTCGGCGAACCGGGCGACCTCCTCGGCCTGCCGGGCGTTGGAGACGCCGAGTCCGACGCAGACGGGCAGCTCGGTGACCGCGCGGGTGCGCCGCACCAGCTCCTCGGCCTCCTGGCCGACGGAGGCGCGGGTGCCGGTGACGCCCATCAGCGAGGCCGCGTAGACGAAACCGCTGCCCGCTGCCGTGATCTTGGCGAGCCGCTCGTCGCGGCTGCTGGGCGCGACGACGAACACGGTGGCCAGGCCGTGCTGTTCGGCGGCCTTGCGCCACACCTCGGACTCCTCGACCGGCAGGTCCGGCAGGATGCAGCCCGCTCCCCCGGCCTCGGCGAGATCGGCGGCGAACCGCTCGACACCGTAGGCGTCGACGGGGTTCCAGTAGGTCATGCAGAGCACCGGGGCGCCCGTCGCGGCGTGCGCCTCGCGGACCGTGCGGATCACGTCGACGATTCTGACGCCGCCGCGCAGGGCGATGTCGTCGGCGGTCTGGATGACGGGGCCGTCCAGGACCGGGTCGCTGTGCGGCAGTCCGACCTCGACGACGTCACAGCCGCCCTCGACCATGGCGGTGACGGCCCGGACGCCGTCGTCCACGGTCGGGAAGCCGGCCGGGAGGTAGCCGACGAGCGCGGCGCGCCCCTCGGCCCTGGCCGTGGCCAGTACGGAGCTGAGCAGTTCGATGTTGCCCGCCATCACTTCGCCCCCGCAGCGTCGTCGTCGTACAGCCCGAAGTAGCGCGCGGCGGTGTCCATGTCCTTGTCGCCGCGCCCGGAGAGGTTGACCAGGACGAGGCCGTCCGGGCCGAGCTCCTTGCCGAGGTCGAGGGCGCCCGCCAGCGCGTGGGCGCTCTCGATCGCGGGGATGATGCCCTCAGTACGCGACAGCAGCCGCAGCGCCTCCATGGCCTCGTCGTCGGTGACGGCGCGGTACTCGGCGCGGCCGAGGTCCTTGAGGTAGGAGTGCTCGGGGCCGATGCCGGGGTAGTCGAGCCCGGCGGAGATCGAGTACGGCTCGGTGATCTGGCCGTCCTCGTCCTGGAGGACGTAGCTGCGGGAGCCGTGCAGGATGCCGGGGGTGCCGGCGGTGAGGGTGGCCGCGTGCTCGCCGCTCGCCACGCCGTGGCCACCCGGCTCGCAGCCGATCAGCCGGACACCGGTGTCGGGCAGGAAGGCATGGAAGAGACCGATGGCGTTGGACCCGCCGCCGACGCACGCCACGGCGGCGTCCGGGAGGCGGCCCGTCCGCTCCAGGATCTGGCGGCGCGCCTCGACGCCGATCACCCGGTGGAAGTCGCGGACCAGCGCCGGGAAGGGGTGCGGGCCGGCGACGGTGCCGAAGAGGTAATGGGTGCGGTCGACATTGGCGACCCAGTCGCGGAACGCCTCGTTGATGGCGTCCTTCAGGGTGCGGCTGCCGGACTTCACCGCGACGACCTCGGCGCCGAGCATCCGCATCCGGGCGACGTTGAGCGCCTGGCGCTCGGTGTCGACCTCGCCCATGTAAATGGTGCACTCCAGGCCGAAGAGCGCGCAGGCGGTGGCGGTGGCCACGCCGTGCTGCCCGGCACCGGTCTCGGCGATGACACGGGTCTTGCCCATGCGCTTGGTGAGCAGCGCCTGGCCCAGCACATTGTTGATCTTGTGGGAGCCGGTGTGGTTGAGGTCCTCGCGCTTGAGGAACACCCGGGCGCCGCCCGCGTGTTCGGCGAAGCGCGCCACCTCGGTCAGGGCGCTCGGCCGACCGGTGTAATTGACCATCAGTTCATTGAGCTCGGCCGCGAAGGCGGGGTCCGCCTTCGCCTTCTCGTACTCCGCGGCGACCTCGTCGACGGCGGCGACGAGCGCCTCGGGGATGAATTTGCCACCGAAGGCGCCGAAGTAGCCCTCGGGGCTCGGGATGTGACCCTCCGGGTCCGGGATGAAGAAGTCAGACGACATCCGACGTACTCCTCAGTCGGGGCCCGCGGGCCCCGCTAGGTCTCGATGGACGGGCATCACGCTATGCGGAGAGGACGACCGCCGACCGCGACTCCCGCGCGGGGCTGTGCCGTGGCCCGGTGGGGGCGGTCCGTCGTCGTGCGCATCGTGGGGCGACGCCATCGCATGCCGTTGATCTGGCCCGGCTCACAGCCGATGTGGTAGCGCACCCGGCGGCCGTGGACCCGGCGGGCGGGCGCGCGGCAGCCGCGCGGGCGGCAGCCGCGGGCGAGTCGCGCGTACGCCGCCATGCCGACGGGGGCCGAGTGCGTGCTCGGCCCCGGACGGCTGCGGCGGCGGATCATGGGAGGGGTCAGCCCCTGCCGTGCCGCAGGGCGGGGTGGGCGCCGGCGGCGACGAGGTCGGCGACCGCGCCGCGCGGGTCGCGGCCGGTGACCAGGGACTCGCCGACGAGCACCGCGTCGGCGCCTTCGTTGGCGTAGGCGATGAGGTCGTGCGGGCCGCGCACCCCGGACTCGGCGATCTTGACGATGTGGTCCGGGATCTCGGGCGCGACACGGGCGAAGTTGTCGCGGTCGACCTCGAGGGTCTTGAGGTTGCGGGCGTTGACGCCGATGATCCGGGCGCCGGCGTCGACCGCGCGCTGGACCTCTTCCTCGTCGTGCACCTCGACCAGCGGGGTGAGGCCGATCGACTCGGCCCGCTCGATGAGGGAGACCAGGGCCTCCTGCTCGAGGGCGGCGACGATCAGGAGGGCCAGGTCGGCCCCGTACGCGCGGGCCTCCCACAGCTGGTAGGCGGTGACGATGAAGTCCTTGCGCAGGACCGGGATGTCGACCCGGGCCCGGACGGCCTCCAGGTCGGCGAGCGAGCCGCCGAAGCGGCGCTGCTCGGTCAGCACGCTGATGACGGCCGCGCCGCCCGCCTCGTAGTCCGCGGCGAGCCCGGCGGGGTCGGCGATCGCGGCGAGCGCGCCCTTGGAGGGGCTGGAGCGCTTGACCTCGCAGATGACGGTGACGTTCTCGCCCTTGAGGGCCGCTACGCCGTCCTTGGCCTGCGGGGCCTTGGCGGCCCGCTGCTTGAGCTCGTCGAGGGTGACGCGCGCCTGCCGCTCCGCGAGGTCGGCACGGACACCGTCGATGATCTCGTCGAGCACACTCACGCGAGCGGCCCCCTTCCGGACTCGGATGGTCTGGGCTGGCGGCTGGAATTCACCCCACCAGGACTTGCGATGGTACTTGCCGGAGGGCGAAGGACTCGCATCCGGTTGACGCAGGTCCCGCCAGGTGGACATTCATGGGATCAGAGCCGACCCGAACGGCAGATTCCGCAGGACGGTGAAGACGAGGACGATGCCGCCCAGCGCCCACCAGTGGCCGGGTCGGGGGGCCCTGGCAGGGGCGGCGGGGGCGGCGGGGACCGGCCGCAGGGCCCTGGCCAGCCATACGGCCCAGAAGACGGCGAAGGCCGCGTAGCCGACGACGGCCAGGGCGTTGGCGCCGAGCGCGGTGGCCAGGTCGCCGTGGGCGAGGGCGTGGACGCCGCGCAGCCCGCCGCAGCCGGGGCAGTACAGCCCGGTGTGGCGCAGCAGCGGGCAGGCCGGGTAATGACCGGGCTCGTTGGGGTCCACGGCGCCGATGTAGACGGCGGCCGCGGCGAGCGCCGCCGCGACGCCGAGCGGGGCGGCGAGGCGGTGCGACAGGGGCTCGGGGGGCACAGGCCGACCGGGCGGCACGGTGATGCCGCCGGGGGCCCGTGGATCCCGAGGACGGCTCACGTGGTCCCTCACACCGTCGAGTCTCCCCCGGGAACGACGAAGGCGCAGCTCAGGGCCGCGTACGGACAGCCGTACGGGTCCGGGCCGCGCCATGTGCGCCCGCGGGTGCCGCCCGTGGTGCCGGGCGGCGGCGAGAAGGTCTGCGTGGGACGAGGCGGAGGGTCAGCCCTGCGTCTGCGCGTGCGACTGCGGCGCGACGGGGCGCTTGCGGGCCTGGCCGAGGCCCGCGGCCCGCATGGCCATGCCGACGACGCCACCGAGGGCGATCACGATCATCCCGGCCCAGAAGCCCATGGGCTTGGCCATCACCGTGAACGCGCCGGAGATGCAGAAGCCGATGAAGGCGATGATGACACCGGTCCAGGCGGCCGGAGTGTGTCCGTGGCTGCTACCCGACATGAGTATGACTCCTCGTTGCTTTATCGCGCCTGCGGGCGCAGAGAGAACGCTCGATGCCATTGTCCCCGACGGCCGGGGCTGCCTTGAGCTGGGGTGGGCGTGTCTGTCCCGGCTACTTCCGGGAGGTGTCCCCGGTGGTTTCGCCGGTGGGGTCCTCGCCGCGGTCGAGGGCCTTCCACAGCTCCTCGGGGCGGTCCGGATCGGGGGCGGTGCGGGCACGGCGCGGACGGGGGGTGCCGTCGCGCTCGTAGCGGCCGGACATGGCGGGCCACTGGCGGCCGTAGCGCAGGGCGAGCAGCCCGGCGAGGAGCAGCAGCACACCGCCGGCGAAGGCCACCCACGGCCAGGCGGTGTGGGTGACGTTCTCGACGGCGCCGTCGGTGAGGCCGCCGATCTTGCTCGCCTTCTCCTTCAGGGCGGCGGTGTCGGAGACACCGCCGAGCGCGCCCGCGATCACCCCGGCGCCGCTCAGGGCGAGCAGCGCGGCGACGGCGATCCGGCCGACGCCGCGGACGGCGAAGACGGCGACCAGGGCGGCGAGGCCGACGATGGCCAGCGCGCCGGGCAGGCCGCTGACGTCCTGGCCGGTGGCCTGCCGGACGACGCTGCCTTGGGCCACGGCGACGGTCCCCTCGGCCCAGGTGCGGCCGCCGGAGAGGAGGACGAGCGCCGCGCCGAGCGCGCCGAAGAGCAGGGCGACGCCGACACTGCGTCTGGCGCCGTTGCCGGTGCGCGGGGCGGGCTGGACTACGGGGCGGGGGTGGGGAACGGCTGCGCTCACGGTTACCACTATCCCCCGCCCGGACGCCCGACCCCAACGCGGGGGCCCGGCCGGCAAGCCCGTCCGGCGATTGAGGCCGCGCCCGCAGGGCGAAGGCCCGCCGGACCCCTAGCCGGCGGCCAGCCGATTGGCGGTGTGGACGGCGCGGAGCACGGCGGCGGCCTTGTTCCGGCACTCGGCGTCCTCCGCGGCGGGGTCGGAGTCGGCGACCACGCCCGCGCCCGCCTGGACGTAGGCGGTGCCGTCGCGCAGCAGCGCCGTGCGGATGGCGATGGCGGTATCGGAGTCGCCCGCGAAGTCGAGGTAGCCGACGCAGCCCCCGTACAGCCCGCGGCGGGCGGGTTCCAGCTCCTCGATGATCTGCATGGCGCGTGGTTTGGGCGCGCCGGAGAGGGTGCCGGCAGGGAAGCAGGCGGTGAGCACGTCGAAGGCGGTCCGGCCGGCGGCGAGGCGGCCGGTGACCGTGGAGACGATGTGCATCACATGGCTGTAGCGCTCGATCGACATGAAGTCGACGACCTCGACGCTGCCGGGCTCGCAGACCCGGCCGAGGTCGTTGCGGCCGAGGTCGACGAGCATGAGGTGCTCGGCGCGCTCCTTGGGGTCGCCGAGGAGTTCGTCGCCGAGCGCGGCGTCGGCCTGCGGGCTCGCCCCGCGGGGACGGGTGCCCGCGATGGGGTGCACCATGGCGTGCCCGTCCTCGACCTTGACGAGCGCCTCGGGGCTGGAGCCGACGACGTCGAAGGCGCCGCCGTCCTCGTGGGGGAAGCGGAACAGGTACATGTACGGGCTGGGGTTCGTGGCCCGCAGGACCCGGTAGACGTCGAGGGCGGAGGCGGTGCAGGGGGTCTCGAAGCGCTGGGAGGGCACGACCTGGAAGGCCTCGCCCGCGCGGATGCGCTCCTTGATGTCCTCGACGGCCGCCATGTAGTCGGCGCCGCCCCAGCGGGCGGTGTACTCGGGGAGTTCGGAGGGCGGCAGGACGGTGGGGGCGGTGGGCGTGGGCCGGTGGAGGTCGGCGGCCATCGCGTCGAGCCGGGCGACGGCGCCGGCGTAGGCCTCGTCGATGCCGGTGTCGAGGTCGTTGTGGTTGATCGCGTTGGCGATCAGCAGCACGGTGCCGTTCCAGTGGTCGAGCACCGCGAGGTCGGAGGTGAGCAGCATCGTCAGCTCGGGCAGGCCGAGGGTGTCCTCGCCCAGTTCGCCGATCTTCTCGAGGCGGCGGACGATGTCGTAGCCGAGGTAGCCCACCATGCCGCCGGTGAAGGGCGGCAGCCCGGAACCCTCTATGAGGTCGCGCGGGGTGTGCAGGGCCGCCACGGTGTCGCGCAGCGCCTCCAGCGGGTCGCCCGCGGTGGGGACGCCGACGGGCGGGGTGCCGAGCCAGTGGGTCCGGCCGTCGCGGACGGTGAGGGTGGCGTCGCTGCGGACGCCGATGAAGGAGTAGCGGGACCAGGTGCGGCCGTTCTCGGCGGATTCCAGCAGGAAGGTGCCGGGCCGTTCGGCCGCCAGCTTGCGGTAGAGGCCGACGGGGGTGTCGCCGTCGGCGAGGAAGCGTCGGGTGACCGGGATGACCCGACGGTCCTTCGCGAGCATGCGGAAGGTGTCGGCGTCGGGGGTGGTGGTACCCGTGGTCGCGGCGCGGGGGGCCGGGACGCCTGAGGTCGTGGCAGCCATGGCAGCGGAGCCTACTTGGCCAGGGGCAGGACGTCGGCATCGAAACAGGTGCGGTCACCGGTGTGGCAGGCGGCGCCGACCTGGTCGACCTTGACGAGGAGGGTGTCCGCGTCGCAGTCCAGGGCAACGGACTTGACGTGCTGTACGTGCCCGGAGGTGTCGCCCTTGACCCAGTACTCGCGGCGGCTGCGGCTCCAGTAGGTGCAGCGGCCGGTGGTGAGGGTGCGGTGGAGCGCCTCGTCGTCCATCCAGCCGAGCATGAGCACCTCGCCGGTGTCGTACTGCTGGGCGATGGCGGGGACCAGGCCGTCGGCGTCGCGCTTGAGGCGGGCGGCGATGGCGGGATCCAGACGGCCGGATCCGGGCACTGCTCCGGACGGTGCTCCGGAAGAGCGGGGGCCGGTGGGGTTGCTGGGGAGGGCGTTGCCGGTCATGTGGCCATTCTGCCGCTTCGCGCCGGTGGGGCCGCCGTAACCCACTGGCGGGGCTGTCAGTGGCATGCGGCATGCTTCGACCATGACCTCTCCGCCTCCGCCGAACACACCCCGATCGCCCGGCGACGGCGGTGGATTCGGCCCACCGCAGAGTTTCGGCCAGCCCTACGGGCAGCAGGTCCCGCAGGGGGCGCCCGGTCAGCCGGCCCGGCCCTACGGGCAGCCGGGGTACGGCGCCCAGCAGCCGTACGGCGCTCAGCAGCCGGGCTTCGGGCAGCAGTACGGGCAGTTCGCGCCTCCCATGCCGCCGCCCCCGCCGCCCTCGGGCGGTAACGGCGCGAAGGTCGCCGCGATCGTGGTCGCCTCGGTGCTGGTGGTGGGGCTGGCCGTCGGCGGAGTGATCCTCTCGCAGAGCGGCGACAAGGACGACAAGCCTGCCGCGCGGGGGACGTCCTCGCCGAGTGCCACCCCGTCGTCGGCCCCGTCGGCCTCCCAGGACTCCACGGGCCTCTCCCCGGGCGAGGGCGGCGCGGTGGACAGCGGAAAGTCGGCCGACCCGAGCCTGCCTTCCCTGCCGAACCGGGTGCCCTACGTGGTCCTCAAGCCCGGCCAGTGCTACGACCACCCGGCGCTGAGCAGCGCCGTCACCAAGGTGGAGACGCGGTCGTGCGACGGCGCGCACGACGGCGAGGTGGTGGCCAACGAGACCCTGACGGGCACGTTCGCCACGCAGCGGGACATCCAGGAGAAGGCCGTGGAGCTGTGCGCCACCGAGGCGGAGAAGCGCGTGCGCTCCATAGCCGACGGCCGCCGCTACTACTCGTACACGCTGATGCCCGCCAAGACGACCTACGACCGCGGGCAGAACCAGCTGTCCTGCACGATCACCCTCAGCAATGCCCGGGGTGGCGCGAAACTGACCGCACCACTGCCCGAGTAGGGCCGCGGCGCGGCTGGTGGGGGCACGGTGGCAGGCGCGGCGCCATGGCACTGCCGGGGCGACGGTCGTAGGCTGACGGCATGTCAACCCACGCCCAGCGCGAACGCCTGCTCCTCGCCGACCTGTTGGAGACGGCGGGTCCGAACGCCCCGACGCTCTGCGACGGCTGGCGGACCCGTGATCTCGCGGCGCACGTCGTGGTCCGCGAGCGCCGCTCCGACGCGGCCGTGGGGCTGGTGCTCAAGCCCCTGGCCGCCCGCCTGGAGCGGGTGCAGGCCGAGTTCGCCGCGAAGCCGTACGAGGAGTTGCTCCAGCTGATCCGTACGGGTCCGCCGCGTCTTTCGCCGTACGCCCTCAAGCAGGTCGACGAGGCGGCCAACACCGTCGAGTTCTACATCCACACCGAGGACGTCCGCCGGGCGCAGCCGGAGTGGACGCCGCGGGTGCTCGACCCGGTCTTCTCGGACGCCCTGTGGAGCCGGGTCGAACGGATGGCGCGGATGCTGGGCCGCCGGTCGCCGGTGGGCCTGGTGCTGCGGCGGCCCGACGGCCGTACGGCGGTGGCCCATCGCGGCACCCCGGTGGTCACGGTCACCGGTGAGCCGGGCGAGCTGACCCTGTTCGCCTTCGGCCGCCAGGACGCCGCCCGGGTCGAGCTGGAGGGCGACAAGGACGCGCAGGCGAAGCTGCTCGAAGCGAAACTGGGAATCTGAGGCCTCGGGGGGGCCGGCCCGGACACCGACTCGGACACCGTCTCGAAGAAAGGTTCCCGCCATGGCTTTCCCCAGCAGAACCCGCATTCCCGGCGACCATGCGGGCGCACTGCCACCGGTCGGCATCTCGCTGGGGCTGCTGCTGTTGCGCCTCATGCTCGGCATCATCATGGTGGGCCACGGCACGCAGAAGCTCTTCGGCTGGTACAACGGGCCCGGTCTCGACGGGACGGCGCAGGGCTTCGACGACGTCGGCTACCCGGCCCCCAGGACCATGGCGGTCATCGCCGGGCTCAGCGAGACACTCGGCGGCGTGGGGCTCGCCCTGGGCCTACTCACCCCACTGGCGGCCGCCGCCGTGCTGGGCACGATGATCAATGCGCTGGATGTGACCTGGGACGGCGGATTCTTCCTCCCGAAGGGGGTGGAATTCACCCTTTTGGTCGCCTTGGCGGCAACGGCACTCGCACTGACGGGACCGGGCCGGTACGCGGCGGACCGCTATCTGCCGGTACTCCGGGCGAACCGGCCGGCGTACGGGGTGGCGGCGATCGCGCTGGCGGTGGTGGCGGGGGCGGTGGTCCTGCTGATCCGGGACTAGCGCCTGTCCGGCGGATCCTCGAGAGCGGGGCTCCGCCCCGGACCCCGGCCCTCAATCGCCGGACGGGCTGCTGTGCCTTGTCCTCAATCGCCGGACGGGCTGAAATCAGCCCGTCCGGCGACTCTTCGTGGATCAGCGAGCGGCGTCCGGGGCGTGCGATCGCAAGGCGGAGGATCACCCTCGTACCGGGCGTACTCGGGCGCCTTTCGACAACGCGGCGAGCGCGCGTGCCGGGCGTCGGGAGCCCGCCAAGATCCGCCGGACAGGCCTAACGCACCGGGTGCCCCGCGTCGCGCAGGGCCGTCTTGACCTCCGGGATGCGCAGCGTGCCGAAGTGGAAGACCGACGCGGCCAGGACCGCGTCCGCGCCCGCCTCGACGGCCGGGGCGAAGTCCGCGAGCTTGCCGGCGCCGCCGCTGGCGATGACGGGGACCGTGACGTGCCGGCGCACCGCCGTGATCATTTCGGTGTCGTAGCCGCCCTGCGTGCCGTCGGCGTCCATCGAGTTCAGCAGGATCTCGCCGGCGCCCAGCTCGGCCGCCCGGTGGGCCCACTCCACGGCGTCCAGGCCCGTGCCGCGCCGGCCGCCGTGCGTGGTGACCTCGAAACTGCCGGACGGGGTGCGGCGGGCGTCCACGGACAGCACCAGCACCTGACGGCCGAAGCGCTCCGCGATCTCCCGGATCAGCTCGGGCCGCTCGATGGCCGCGGTGTTGACCCCGACCTTGTCGGCGCCGGCCCGCAGCAGCTTGTCGACGTCGTCGGCGGTGCGGACGCCACCGCCCACGGTCAGCGGGATGAAGACCTGCTCGGCCGTGCGGCGCACCACGTCGTAGGTCGTCTCGCGGTTGCCGGAGGAGGCGGTGATGTCGAGGAACGTCAGCTCGTCGGCGCCCTCCTCGCCGTAGATCTTTGCCATCTCGACGGGGTCGCCCGCGTCGCGCAGATTCTGGAAGTTGACGCCCTTGACGACCCGGCCGTTGTCCACGTCCAGGCAGGGGATGACTCGGACCGCCAGGGTCATGTGCTCAATGCTCCTCGGTAAGCTTCTACTTCTACTTCGACCAGGACGCGCGAGTCGACGAAGCCGGAGACCACGGCGAGGGTCGCCACGGGCCGCACGGCGTCGAAGAGTTCCTTGTGGGCGCGGCCGACCGCGTCCACGTCCCGCGCGTGGGTCAGATACATGCGGGTGCGGATGACGGACTCGACGCCGAGGCCGAACTCGCGCAGCGCGGCGAGCGCGTTGCCGAAGGCCGCGAGCGTCTGTTCATAGGGATCGCCCTCGCCCTGCAGGACGCCGTGCACCAGCGGCATCGTCCCGGCGACGAGGACCCGGTCCCCCGCCGCCACGGCACGTGCGAAGCCGATCGACTCCTCCCAGGAGCTGTCTGTCTGCACGCGCCGCGGGGCTGGGGATTCGGTCATACGGACACTGCCTCCAGGGCTTCTTCCAAGGTGAACGCCTTGGCGTAGAGCGCCTTGCCGACGATGGCACCTTCGACGCCCTCCGGTACCAGAGTGGCGATCGCCCGCAGATCGTCAAGGGACGAAACACCGCCGGAGGCGACGACCGGCTTGTCGGTGGCCGCGCAGACGCCCCGGAGCAGCTCCAGATTGGGGCCCTGGAGGGTGCCGTCCTTGGCGATGTCGGTCACGACGTAGCGGGCGCAGCCCTCGGCGTCGAGACGGGCGAGGGTCTCGTAGAGGTCGCCGCCGTCGCGGGTCCAGCCGCGGCCGCGCAGGGTGGTGCCCCGGACGTCCAGGCCGACGGCGATCTTCTCGCCGTGCTCGGCGATGACCTTGGCGACCCACTCGGGGCTCTCCAGGGCGGCGGTGCCGAGGTTGACGCGGGTGCAGCCGGTGGCGAGGGCCGCGGCCAGCGAGGCGTCGTCGCGGATGCCGCCGGACAGCTCGACCTTGATGTCCATCGAACGGACGACCTCGGCGACCTGCGCACGGTTGTCCCCGGTACCGAAGGCGGCGTCCAGGTCCACCAGATGCAGCCACTCGGCGCCCGCCCGCTGCCAGGCGAGGGCAGCGGACAGCGGGTCGCCGTACGACGTCTCGGAGCCGGACTCGCCATGGACGAGACGGACGGCCTGGCCGTCACGGACGTCGACGGCGGGGAGGAGTTCGAGGCGGTTGGCGCTCAAGGCATGTTCCTAGATAGCAGGGTCGGCAGGGCTAGAGGGTGGCGAGCCAGTTGGTCAGCAACTGGGCGCCGGCGTCGCCGGACTTCTCGGGATGGAACTGGGTCGCGCACAGCGGTCCGTTCTCCACCGCGGCGATGAACGGCTCGCCGTGGGTGGCCCAGGTGACCTGGGGCGGGCGGATGTGGTCCGCGGTGATCTCGAAGCCCCACTCGCGCACGGCGTAGGAGTGCACGAAGTAGTAGCGGGTGTCGGCGTCGAGGCCCGCGAAGAGCCGGGAGTCCGCCGCCGGGGTGACGGTGTTCCAGCCCATGTGCGGCACGACGGGGGCCTTGAGCGGCTCGACCGTGCCGGGCCACTCGTCCAGGCCGTCGGTCTCGACGCCGTGCTCGATGCCGCGCTCGAAGAGGATCTGCATGCCGACGCAGATGCCCATCACGGGCCGGCCGCCGGACAGCCGGCGCCCGACGATCCAGTCGCCGCGGGCGGCGCGCAGGCCCTTCATGCAGGCGTCGAACGCGCCGACGCCGGGGACGAGCAGCCCGTCGGCGGTCATCGCCCGGTCGTAGTCGCGGGTGATCTCCACATCGGCGCCGACGTGCGCGAGGGCGCGCTCGGCGGAGCGGACGTTGCCGAATCCGTAATCGAAGACGACGACCTTCTTGCGGTCGCTCATTCCCAGACCCCCTGCAGTCGCAGCACACCGGCCACCAGGCACATCGCGGACGCTATGCCGAGCAGCACGATCAGGCCCTTGGGCATGCCCTGCTTGGCGAAGGAGATGATCCCGCCGACGAGGAACAGGCCCACGACGATCAGGATGGTCGACAGGCCGTTCACAGCGCGCCCTTCGTAGACGGGAGAATTCCGGCGGCCCGCGTGTCGCGCTCGCTGGCGTAGCGCAGGGCGCGGGCGAGGGCCTTGAACTGGCACTCCACGATGTGGTGGGCGTTGCGCCCGTACGGCACGTGGACGTGCAGGGCGATCTGGGCCTGCGCGACGAAGGACTCCAGGATGTGCCGGGTCATCGTCGTGTCGTAGGCGCCGATCATCGGTGCCATGTTCTCGGGCTCGGTGTGCACGAGGTACGGGCGGCCGGACAGGTCCACGGTGACCTGGGCGAGGGACTCGTCCAGCGGGACGGTGCAGTTGCCGAACCGGTAGATGCCCACCTTGTCGCCGAGCGCCTGCTTGAAGGCGGCGCCGAGCGCGAGGGAGGTGTCCTCGATGGTGTGGTGGGTGTCGATGTGCAGATCGCCGTCGGTCTTGACCCGGAGGTCGAAGAGGCCGTGCCGGCCGAGCTGGTCGAGCATGTGGTCGAAGAAGCCGACGCCTGTCGACACGTCGACCTGCCCCGTGCCGTCGAGATCGATCTCGACGAGTACGGACGTCTCCTTGGTGGTGCGCTCAATGCGGCCCACGCGGTTCATCGGTTGATCTCCTTGCGATCGCGCTGTTCAGGGCGCGCACTACGGTCGGCGGCGACCCGGGCTCGGCCGGGGGTCCGGGGGTTGCCCCCCGGGAAACGCGGCGTGCGGCCCACGCGGTTCATCGGTTGATCTCCTTGCGAATGGCACGTACCGCGTCGAGGAACGCGTCGTTCTCCGCCGGGGTGCCCGCGGTGACCCGCAGCCAGCCCGGTACGCCGTTGTCCCGGACCAGGACGCCGTGGTCGAGGATGGCCTGCCACGCCGCGTGGCTGTCCTCGAAGCGTCCGAACTGCACGAAATTGGCGTCGGACTCCGTCACCTCGCAGCCCATCGCGCGCAGCTCGGTGACGATGCGGTCGCGCTCGGCCTTGAGCTGTTCGACGTAGGCGAGCAGCGTATCGGTGTGCTCCAGGGCCGCGAGGGCGGTGGCCTGGGTGACGGACGAGAGGTGGTACGGCAGGCGGACGAGCTGGACGGCGTCGACCACGGCGGGGTGGGCGGCCAGATAGCCCAGGCGCAGTCCGGCCGCGCCGAAGGCCTTGGACATGGTCCGGGAGACGACGAGGTGCGGGCGGCCCTCGATGAGCGGCAGCAGCGAGGGGTGGTGGCTGAACTCGCCGTACGCCTCGTCCACGACCACGATCGAGGGCTTCGCCGCCTGCGCGGCCTCGTACAGCCGCAGGACGGTGCCGGCGTCGACGGCGGTGCCGGTGGGGTTGTTCGGGGAGCAGATGAAGACCACGTCGGGCCGCTGCTCGCCGATGGCTCGGACGGCCGCGTCGACGTCGATGGTGAAGTCCGCGGTGCGCGGTCCGGCGATCCAGCCGGTGCCGGTGCCGCGCGAGATCAGGGCGTGCATGGAGTACGAGGGCTCGAAGCCCATCGCCGTGCGGCCGGGGCCGCCGAAGGTCTGGAGCAGTTGCTGCAGGACCTCGTTGGAGCCGTTGGCCGCCCAGACGTTGGGGAGGCCGACCTCGTGCCCGGCGGTGCGGGTGAGGTACTTCGCCAGCTCGGTGCGGAGCTCGACCGCGTCCCGGTCGGGGTAGCGGTTGAGGTGCCGGGCCGCCTCGGTGACGCGCTCGGCGATCCGGGCGACGAGGGGCTCGGGCAGCGGGTAGGGGTTCTCGTTGGTGTTCAGGCGGACGGGCACGTCGAGCTGGGGCGCCCCGTAGGGGGACTTGCCGCGCAGTTCGTCCCGGACGGGGAGGTCGTCCCAGGGGGACGTGGGGGGATTGCCGGTCACTTACTTCGGTACCTTCCAGCCGAACCTCGCCTTGAGCGCGGCTCCGTGTGCGGGCAGGTCCTCGGCCTCGGCGAGGGTGACCACGTGGTGGGTGACCTCGGCGAGCGCGTCGCGGGTGTAGTCGACGACGTGGATGCCGCGTAGGAAGGACTGCACGGACAGGCCGGAGGAGTGGCAGGCGCAGCCACCGGTGGGCAGGACGTGGTTGGAGCCGGCGCAGTAGTCGCCGAGCGAGACCGGCGCGTACGGGCCGACGAAGATCGCTCCGGCGTTGCGTACCCGGGCGGCGACCTCGGCGGCGTTCGCGGTCTGGATCTCCAAGTGCTCGGCCGCGTAGGCGTCGACGACGGCGAGGCCCTGGTCGAGGTCGTCGACGAGGACGATGCCGGACTGGCGTCCGGCGAGCGCCTCGGTGATCCGCTCCTGGTGCTTGGTGGCGGCGACCTGTGTCTTCAGCTCGGCCTCGACGGCCTCGGCGAGCGCCTCGGAGGGGGTGACGAGGACGGCGGCGGCCAGCACGTCGTGCTCGGCCTGGCTGATCAGGTCGGCGGCGACGTGCGCCGCGTCGGCGGTGTCGTCGGCGAGGATCGCGATCTCGGTCGGGCCGGCCTCGGCGTCGATGCCGATGCGGCCCTTGAGCAGCCGCTTGGCGGCGGCGACCCAGATGTTCCCGGGGCCGGTGACCAGCTGCGCGGGGCGGCACTCGTCGGTGCCGTAGGCGAACATGGCGATCGCCTGGGCGCCGCCGGCGGCGTAGACCTCGTCGACGCCGAGGAGGGCGCAGGCGGCGAGGATCGTGGGGTGCGGCAGGCCGCCGAAGTCCTTCTGCGGCGGTGAGGAGACGGCGAGCGAGGTGACGCCGGCCTCCTGCGCGGGGACGACGTTCATCACGACGGACGAGGGGTAGACGGCGTTGCCGCCGGGCACGTACAGCCCGACGCGCTCGACCGGGACCCAGCGCTCGGTGACGGTGCCGCCGGGGACGACCTTGACCGTCTTGTCGGTGCGCCGCTGCTCGCGGTGGACGATGCGGGCGCGGCGGATGGACTCCTCCAACGCGGCCCGGACGGCCGGATCCAGCCGCTGGAGGGCGCCGGTGATCTCCTCGGGGGCGACACGCACCCGGTCGATCCGGACGCCGTCGAACCGCTCCGCGTAGTCGATCAGGGCCGCGGTGCCGCGATGATGCACGTCCTCGCAGATGGGCCGCACCTTTTCCAGGGCGGCCTCGACGTCGAGTTCGGCTCGGGGCAGCAGGTCGCGGTCGACGCCCGAGGCGGTACCGCGCAGATCGATTCGGGAGATCACACCGCCAATTGTCTCAGACCCGTCCCGGCACACGGCGCGCCGTACCACTCAGTGATACGTCGCGTCGGGGCCGTCGGCCACGGTCGGGTGCCCGAAGAACAGTTGATCATCACTATCGGCGTTCAAGCGGGCACAGAGCGGGAATGGGGACCCTGTACAAGTGGTACAGGTGACGGGAGGGAAACGGCCGTGACCGAGCCACGTGACGGCGAACCGCCCATCGGGCTCGATCTCACCACCGCCGAGTGGGGCATGTGGCAGGCGTTCCGCAATGGCAGCACCCACGATCTGCGCACCCCTTATCCCGAGCGCAACGACCCGACCGGCCCGCACACCTGGGGCCCCGAGCGCAGTGTGCGGGCCCGGGTCGTCGCCCTGCTGCTCCTGGACGGCCCGCCCGCCCAGCCGGGGCGGGTCTGTGCCCTGAAGCTCAACGGCGTGCACGTCACCGGCACGCTGGATCTCTCGGGCGGGACGGTCGTCCCGTATGTCGAGATGCACAATTGCCGGTTCGAGCAGCAGATCCTGTTACCGGAGAGCCGTTTCACCACCCTGCGGCTGGTGGGCTGCGCGATCCCCCGGCTGGAGGCCGCCCGGCTGACCACCGAGGGCGATCTGCATCTGCCGCGCTGTGTCATCCCCAGCGGCATCCGGCTGACGGACGCGCACATCGGGTCGGACCTGCTGCTCAACCAGATGATGGTGCGCCGGGACCGGCGCGGGTTGTCCATCGCCGCGGACGGGCTGACCGTCGGGCAGGACCTGCAGGCCGAGATGATGCGTTCCGACGGGGAGCTGAGCATGCGCGGCGCGAAGATAGGCGCCTCGCTGAGCCTGCGCGGCAGCTCGCTGAACAACCCCTTCGGCCGGCGGGCCTTCAACGCCCCGCAGCTGACCGTGGAGCGCACTCTCTATCTGACGGCGGCCGGCGTCAGCGGTTCGCCCTTCGCCGGCGCCACTCCCCCGTACGGCATCACCAACACCCCCGAGCGCGGCACCCGGCTGCAGAGCTTCGAGTGCCAGGGCGGGGTGCGGCTCGACGACGGGCGGTTCGGCGACGCGGTGGACCTCAGCCAGGCCCGCTTCGTGATGGAGGCGGACCAGGAGCTGTCGCTGCGCCGGGTCCAGACGCCCGAGCTGCGCTTCCTCGGGGAGCGGCAGCAGCGCGGGCGGGTGGTGCTGTCGGGGGCGCGGGTGGCCAATCTGGTCGACCGGGCGGACAGCTGGCCGGGGCCCGGGGGCCTGGTGATGGCGGGGTTCTTCTACGAGCACCTGATACCGCTGGGCCAGTTCCCGCTGGGCCGGCGGCTGGAGTGGGTGGCGGCCGCCACCCCGGAGTACGCCCCGGAGCCGTACGAGCGGCTGGCGGGCGCCCTGCGGGCCAGTGGCGAGGACGCGGACGCGCGCGCGGTGCTGCTCGCCAAGCAGCGCCGCAGACGGGAGACGCTGCCGCTGGCCGGGAAGGCGTGGGGGTACCTCCAGGACTGGACGGTGGCGTACGGCTACCGCCCCGGGCGGGCCGCGGTGTGGATGGCGGTGCTGTGGGCGCTGGGCACGGTGTATTTCACCTGGCGCCCGGTGGCGCCCCTGAAGGAGGGCGAGGGGCCGGACTGGAGTCCCGTGCTGTACACCCTGGATCTGCTGCTGCCGGTCATCGACCTGGGGCAGGGCAATTTCTGGAAACCCGTCGGGGCCGCCCAGTGGGTGGTGACGGTCTTGATCCTGCTCGGCTGGGTGCTGGCCACCACGGTCGCCGCCGGGGCCTCCCGGTTGCTGCGCCGTCAGTGAAACCGCGGTCCGGGAAAATCCCGGCCGCCTTCGCCGCCTTCCGGGGCCATTAGGCTTACCGGCTGTGACCACCGCGCGCCTTCCGCTCTTCCCGCTGAACTCGGTGCTGTTCCCGGGACTCGTCCTCCCGCTGAACGTCTTCGAGCAGCGGTACCGCGCGCTGATGCGCGATCTGTCGGCCCTGCCGGAGGACGAGCCGCGCCGCTTCGGCGTCGTCGCCATCCGCGACGGCAGCGAGGTCGCGCCCAGCGCGCCCGGTCTGCCCGAGGGCGCCCGGCCGGAGCCGGGGCCGGCCTCCGGCTTCGGCGCCGACCCGATCAAGGCGTTCCACCTGGTGGGCTGCACGGCGGACGCGGCGACGATCCGCGAGCGGGAGAACGGCACGTACGAGGTGCTGGCCACCGGCACCACCCGTTTCCGGCTGCTGTCCGTCGACGCCTCGGGCCCGTATCTGACGGGTGAGGTCGAGACCATCGAGGAGGAGCAGGGCGAGGAGGCGGGCGCGCTGGCCTCCGGTGTCGTGCGGGCCTTCCGGGCCTACCAGAAGCGGCTGGCGGGGGCGCGCGAGCGCTCGCTGAACGGGGAGGCGGACCTGCCCGGCGAGCCGTCGGTGCTGTCCTATCTGGTGGCGGCCGCGGCGGTGCTGGACACCCCGGCCAAGCAGCGGCTGCTGGAGGCCCCGGACACGGCGGCCCGGCTGGCGGCGGAGCTGAAATTGCTGCGCGCCGAGACCGCGGTGATCGGTAAGCTCCCGTCGCTCCCGGCCACGGATCTCACCCGGCGGCCGACGAGCCCCAACTGAGCCCCGGCGGTACTCCGGCGGAGCTCCCCAGAGAACTCCAACGAAAGGCGTCGGTCTTGGCGAAGAAGGCCAGGAAGCAGCAGTCCGGTGCCACGCCCGCGATCGTCGCCCTGGAGAAGGCGGGCGCCGTCTTCTCCGTGCGCGCCTACGAGCACGACCCGGCCACCCCCTCCTACGGCGAGGAGGCCGCCGAGGCACTCGGCGTCGATCCGAGCCGGGTGTTCAAGACCCTGGTGGCCGAGGTGGACGGCGCGCTGACCGTGGCCGTCGTGCCCGTCTCGGGTTCGCTCGACCTCAAGGCCCTCGCGGCCGCGGTCGGCGGCAAGCGGGCGGCGATGGCCGACCCGGCGGCCGCGGAGCGCACCACGGGGTATGTGCGGGGCGGGATCTCGCCGCTCGGCCAGCGCAAGCGGCTGCCGACGGCGCTGGACGCCTCGGCGGGGACGTTCGCGACGATCTGTGTCTCGGCGGGGCGGCGCGGCCTGGAGGTCGAGCTGTCGCCCGACGACCTCGCGACGCTGACGGGCGCGGTGCTCGCGCCCATCGCCCGCCCCTGAACGACCCGTACGCTCCCGCGCTCCTTGCCGTGGGCCTGGACTGTTGCGCGTCCCTCCATTACGACCGAGGGGCGGGCCGCCGTACGCGCGTCCCGTCCAGGGAGGGACCGCCCATGTCGAAGCGCACCCGCAAGCGCCGCTGGCGCCTGAAGAAGAACCGGGCCAACCACGGGAGGCGTCCCGCGTAGCGCGGCGGTGTCCTCAATCGCCGGACGGGCTCTTTGAGCCCGTCCGGCGATTGAGGACGCGCCCGCAGGGCGCTACGGCTTCGGCGGAAGGCCGGGCTCGGCCCAGTCCGGCTCGGGGTCGCGGGGGCCGAACGCCGCGGTGAGGCCGAGGTGGACGGCCATCGCGGACAGGGCCCAGAACAGCAGGGCGCCCTTGGCGGCCAGCCGGAGCGGGGCGTCGAAGACCACGCCCCGGCCGGCGGCCCGGGCACTCGCGGCCACATCGGAACTCGGGCCGAGCCACACCCCCAGCCGCCAGCCGATCACCGACGCGAGCAGCGAGCCGAGCGCCAGCCCGATGACGAGGGGGATCCCGCCGCGGCGGAAGAACCAGAAGACCAGGGCCGCGCTCACCGCGCCGAAGCCCACCGCCAGCAGCACGAAGGTGCCGTCCGCGCCGATCGCCTGCTCGCCCTCGGTGGCCTTGAGGTAGACGGCCTTGCCGTCCGAGATCAGCGGCACGCGCGGTGCCAGCCACAGCCACAGCAGTCCCAGCAGCACCCCGGCCAGGCTCACCACCGCGGCGACGGCCGCGGCCTGGCGCAGCTCGACGTGGAGCCCCGGGCCGTCGGCGGCCCCGTCGGCGGTCTCCCGGTGCACGAGAGTGTGCGGCGGGACCTGCGAGGGATCGTGCGCGGGGTCGTGCGGGGGTTCGTGCGGCGTCAGCGGTGCGGTCACCTTGCCATCGTGCCAGGTCGACGACGTGCCGTCGGCGGCAGGACCGCCGCTGCGGCGCGTCACCGCACGGCCGCCCGGCGGTACGCCCAGGTGGCGACGGCCAGCGAGACCACGCCGACGGCGGCGCACACCCCGAGGTCCGCGGCCACCAGCAGCCAGTCGGGCCGCTCGTCGAAGGTCCGCGCCAGGGCCTCCACGCCGTAGGTGGAGGGCAGCAGATCGCGTGCGTAGCCGATGGGGGCGGGCAGGTGCGCGGCCGGGAGCACACCCAGCAGCAGTGCCGCGGACATGCCCAACTGACCGCACAGCGTCGCCAGTTCCTGCCGGGGCGCGAGCAGCCCGAGCGCCGCGCCGAGCCCGGCGAGGGCCGCACCGGCCAGCGGGATCACCGCGACGAGCACCCACAGATGGGTCATCGGCAGATGGAACAGGGCGCTTCCGACGACCGCCGTGACGGCCGTGCCGGGCACGGTGAAGGACGCGTACGCCGCCGCCGCGCCCAGCACCACCGCCGCGGGCGGCACCGGGAGGGTCGCGTAGTGGTCGAGTCCGCCGCTGGCGCGCAGCTGCCCGAAGTACTGGGCGAGGAGGTTCAGCGCGACGAACGCCACGACCAGCACGCTGGACCCGGCGACCACGGCCCGCGCCTCGTCCCCGCCGTCCACGACGCCGCGCATCAGGACCATGATCCCGACGGACTGGAACGTCGCGACGAACAGCAGCGGGATCCGGGCCACCCGGGCGCGCGAGAGCTGCGCCCGGTACACGGCGACCAGGGCGGGCAGCAGCCGCGCCCGGGGAGCGAGCGGGGCGGCGCCGTCACCGTCGCCGTCGGACCGGGGGCGGGCGCGGTCCTCGGAGCGTGCCGGGTCCTTGGTCCCGGCCCGGCCGGACACCACCTCTGCGGATACAGCAGTCACCCGGCACAGCTCCTGTTCGGTCCGGTCCAGTGGCCCGTCATGAATGGGTCACCCCTTCACCAGTCCCTCCGTGCGGTCGCCGCCGAGCGCCAGATAGACGTCCTCCAGGCTCGGGGTGGCCAGCGTGAAGTCGTCGAGCGCGGCGAAGGCGGGACCGCCGGTCACGGCGGCCACGGCGGCCCGTGCCTCGGCGGGGGCGAGCCGCAGCGACCAGCGGCGGCCCGACTCGTGGGCCGCGTCGCGCAGTGCCGCGACCTCGGGGATGTCCAGCGGGGGCTCGGCGCGCCAGACGAGTTCGACGCGGACCTCGTCGCCGACGAGCTCCTTGAGGCCGGTGGGGGTGTCGCAGGCGATGATCCGGCCGCGTTCGAGGACGGCGACCCGGTCGAGGACGGTCTCGGCCTCGATGACGTTGTGGGTGACGAGCAGCACCGTCGCGCCGCGCTCGGCGCGCCGCCGGTCGACGGCGGCCCAGACGGCACGGCGCGCGACGGGGTCCATGCCGGTGGTGGGCTCGTCCAGGACGAGCACGGGCCGTTCCCCGACGAGGGTCGCGGCGAAGCAGGCGAGCCGGCGCTGGCCGCCGGAGAGCTTCTTCAGCGGCCGGCCGGCGATCGGGGCGAGGCCCAGTTCGTCGATGACGGCGTCGCGCTCGGCGCGGGCGTCGCGCAGGGCGAGGCCACGCAGCCGTCCGGTGGTCTCCGCGGCCAGGGACACCGTGAGCTCGTCGAGCGCGGTGGACTCCTGGCCGAGGTAGCCGACGAGCCTGGAGGCGCGCTCGGGGTGGCGTACGAGGTCGTGGCCGAGCAGGTCGACGCTGCCCGCGTCGGGCCGCAGCAGACCGGTGAGCTGGCGTACGAGCGTGGACTTGCCGGCGCCGTTGGGGCCGAGCAGCCCGAAGATCTCGCCGCGCCGGACGTCGAGGTCGATGCCGTCGGAGGCCCGCACGGCGGCCGCGCCGGGGGCGCCCCGCCGGCCGCGCGCGGCGGGGTAGGTCTTGACCAGGCCGCGCACGGTGCACACCGCGTCGTCCGTCGCCCGCCCTGGGGAGCCCCGCTCCGCCTGTTTCGCGCCCATCCTCACGAGCTATGAGGGTACGCGCTCCGGCGCCCGCGGCTTGCTTCGGGGTGGCGCACGCGGGGGACGTTCCGTGCCGCCGGGCCCGCCCCCGCAGGTGGCCGCCGTCGCGGCGGGAAGGAGGCCTGGGGCGTTCATCGGCTCGTTCTCCGGCTCGTTCTCCTGCTCAGTCGCCCGCGGGGGCGTGCTCCGCGGCCGTGCGCGCGTCGATCTCGCGCCAGAATCCCGCCCGGATCGCATAGCGGTCGTGCTCGTCGATCTGGTCGTCCTTGTGCGCGAGCAGCCCGAAGCGGGCCGCGTACCGCAGCAGCTCGCCGTCGATGCGGTGCGGGATGCGCGGGTACTCGGTGGAGAGGTGCTGGAGGTGGACGGAGTCGGTGAGGCGCTCGGTCCAGCGGCGGGCGAAGACCTGGCCGACCTCGAAGGGGTCGCCGCCGACGGTGGTGATGTCCTCCTCCCGGTCGGCCCAGCGCTGCTCGGCGCTGGTGAGCTGGGCGAGCATGGGGAGGGAGGCCGTTTCGGGCGGCTCGCCCAGGCCGTTCCCGGCGCGCTCGACCCAGCCCTTGTCGGAGGACCAGCGGAGGGTGGCGTTGGGGGCGGGGGCCGATCCTTGGCCGCCTTGGCTTCCTTGACCGGCGGCCTGCCCCGGCCGGTCCGAGCCGTTCTGGGGTGTCGATCCGGCCAGGCCCCGGGCGAGGCCGGCGAGGTCCTTCGGGGTGGGCACGCCCTTGCTGCCGGGGGACTCCGAGCCACGTTCCGACTCGGGGCAGGTGTCGGGGCAGGGCTCGGCGGGGGCGGCGGGCCGGGTGCCGTTGCGCCGGTCGGGGCGGGCCTCGGCCGCGCGGCTCGCGGCGGCGGCAGCGGCGGCCGCCGCGGTCTCGGGGAGCGGCGCGGAGAGGATCGCGGCGATCTCGGGCCGGGGCGCGGGCTGCGGGGCGCAGATGCCGGTGAGCTCCTTGGCGCGGACGGCCCGGGTGATCCAGGTGCGGTCCAGGACGCGCCGCTCGTCGGCTTCGGCGACGAGGTCCTCGGACTGGTTGTAGTCGCCGTCGGCGGCCTGGACGGCCCACAGGTGGACGGCGACGCCGTGCTCCTTGGCGGACATCAGCCCCGGGAGCAGATCGCCGTCGCCGGTGACGAGCACGATGTCGGAGCAGGCGCGGTTGCGGGCCAGCTCGGTGAGCTCGGCGTGCATGGCCGCGTCGACCCCCTTCTGGGCCCACCGGCCGTCGCTGCGGGTCAGGGCGCCCAGCCGGACGGTGACCCGGGGCATGACCCGGAGCCTGCGGTGCTCGGGCTGCGGCACCCGGTCGGGGGCCCCGTCGAACCAGTAGATCCGCAGCAGCGGGCGCTGCGTCTCGGCTTCGGCCCGCTCGCGCAGCCCCTGGATGAGGGTCGCGTGATCGACGGTGATGCGGGACCGGGCGGGTTCCCCGGCCAGCAGGCTCGCGGCGGCGCCCAGCAGATAGCCGGCGTCCACCAGGACGACGCAGCGGTCCACGTTCCACCCTCTTTCTGTCAGTTTGCTGTCAGTCCAGAAGTGCGGTCGCCCCCCGGCACGGTCGTGCCCCTGGTTTGCCTTGGCTTTCCTTGGAGTCTGCCCGACCGCACGGGGGTTATCAGTCCGAACTGGATCATCGGCGTGGCGGATACGGGCACAGATCGATAAGTGCATCTATCACGCACGGTAATTACCCGAAATGCACGGTTCGCCGGCGCGTGCCAATGTGTTCGGCGGGGGGCAACCCCGACTTGGAGGCACAGCAGCATGGCCAAGAACAGGAAGCAGAACCGGGAGCAGCAGAAGAGCAGTGCGGCCGAGCGCGGTACGCAGCAGGCGAAGAGCTCCTCGATGGAGGCCCAGGCCGACCAGCGGCAGTCCCAGGTGACCCCGGGGGACATGGCGCGCAAGGGCCGGCAGAAGCGCTTCGGCCACAACTGAGCGGCCGCCGGACCATCCGGCCGGAACCGGCCCGGCGCCTTGAAGTGCGAGTGGGGCGCGTCCGGTTGACCCGGGCGCGCCCCACGTTGCCATATGACGGAATTGTCAGTCTGTCCCGGTCGACCCCCGGCCGGACCCCGGCCGGACCCCCGGTCAGGCCCGGCCGGATCCGCTCAGCCCGCCAGGCAGGAGGGGCCGAGCAGGACCTTGAGGTCGCCGAAAAGCGCCGGGTCCGGTGTCACCCGGTGGCGGTCCAGGCGCAGCACGGTCGTCTTGCGCGCGCCCTGGAGCTTGATCCGCACCTCGGTGGAGCCGCGGTGGTGGGTGAGGACCTGGCCGAGCTTCTCCACCAGCGGCGGGGTGACCTTGACCGTGGGGATGGTGATGATCACGGGGGCGTTGGTCCCGGCGTTGGACAGGTCGGGGACCATCAGCTCCATGGCGACCAGACGGGGGATGTCCTCGCGCTTGTCGAGCCGCCCCTTGACGAAGACGACGGCGTCCTCGACGAGCTGGGTGGAGACCAGCTGGTAGGTGGCGGGGAAGAACATGCAGTCGATGGAACCGGCCAGGTCCTCGACGGTGGCGATGGCCCAGGCGTTGCCCTGCTTGGTCATCTTGCGCTGGAGGCCGGAGATGATGCCGCCGATGGTCACGATCGCGCCGTCGGCGTGCTCACCGCCGGTGAGCTGGGAGATCGCGGCGTCGGCCTTGTCGTTCAGCACGTGCTCGATGCCGAAGAGCGGGTGGTCGGAGACATAGAGGCCGAGCATCTCGCGCTCCTGCGCGAGGAGGTAGGACTTCTCCCACTCGATGTCGGAGAACTCCACGTCGAGCCCGAAGCCCGGCTCGTCGCTGTCCGCCTCGCCCATGCCGCCGAAGAGGTCGAACTGCCCCTCGGCCTCCTTGCGCTTGACCTGGACCACGTTGTCGATCATCGGTTCGTAGTGCGCGGTGAGGCCCTTGCGGGTGTGGCCCATCTCGTCGAAGGCGCCGGCCTTGATCAGCGATTCGACGGTCCGCTTGTTGCAGACGACGGCCTCGACCTTGTCGAGGAAGTCGGGGAAGGAGCTGTACTTCCCCTTGGACTTGCGGCAGCGGATGATCGAGTCCACCACGTTCTGTCCGACGTTGCGGACGGCGGTGAGGCCGAAGAGGATCACGTCGTCGCCCTGGGCGGCGAAGTTCGACTCGGACTCGTTGACATTGGGCGGCAGCACCTTGATGCCCATGCGGCGGCACTCGTTGAGGTACGTCGCCGACTTGTCCTTGTCGTCCTTGACCGAGGTCAGCAGGGCGGACATGTACTCGGCCGGGTAGTTGGCCTTGAGGTAGGCGGTCCAGTAGGTGACCAGGCCGTACGCCGAGGAGTGGGCCTTGTTGAACGCGTATCCGGCGAAGGGGACCAGCACGTCCCACAGGGCCTGGATGGCCTCGTCGGAGAAGCCCTTCTTCTTGGCGCCTTCCTTGAAGAAGACGAAGTTCTTCGCCAGCTCGTCGGGCTTCTTCTTGCCCATCACGCGGCGGAGGATGTCGGCCTCGCCGAGCGAGTACCCGGCGATGATCTGCGCGGCCTTCTGCACCTGCTCCTGGTACACGATGAGGCCGTAGGTGACGCCCAGGACCTCCTTGAGCGGCTCCTCCAGCTCCGGGTGGATCGGGGTGATCTCCTGCTGGCCGTTCTTGCGCAGGGCGTAGTTGGTGTGCGAGTTCATGCCCATCGGGCCCGGCCGGTAGAGGGCCGAGACGGCGGAAATGTCCTCGAAGTTGTCGGGCTTCATCAGGCGCAGCAGGGAGCGCATGGGCCCGCCGTCGAACTGGAAGACGCCGAGCGTGTCACCGCGGCAGAGCAGTTCGTACGTGGTGGGGTCGTCGAGCGGGATGGCCAGGAGGTCGATGTCGACGCCCTTGTTGGCCTTCACCATCTTGACGGCGTCGTCCATGATCGTGAGGTTGCGCAGGCCGAGGAAGTCCATCTTCAGCAGGCCGAGCGACTCACAGCTCGGGTAGTCCCACTGGGTGATGGTCACGCCGTCGGAGTGCCGGACCCAGACGGGGACGTGGTCGGTGATCGTCTCGCTGGACATGATCACACCGGCCGCGTGCACACCCATCTGACGGACCAGGCCCTCGACGCCCTTCGCGGTGTCGATGACCTTCTTGACGTCCGGCTCGTTCTCGTACATCCCCCGGATCTCGCCCGCCTCGCTGTAGCGCGGGTGGCTCGGGTCGGTGATGCCGTTGAGGTCGATGCCCTTGCCGAGGACGTCGGCGGGCATGGCCTTGGTGAGCCGGTCGCCCATCGCGTAGGGGTAGCCGAGGACGCGGGCGGAGTCCTTGATCGCGTTCTTGGCCTTGATCTTGCCGTACGTACCGATCATGGCGACCTTGTCGGCGCCGTACTTCTCGGTGACGTACCGGATCACCTCACCGCGCCGGCGCTCGTCGAAGTCGATGTCGACATCGGGCATGGAGATGCGCTCGGGGTTGAGGAACCGCTCGAAGATCAGGCCGTGCTCGATCGGGTCGAGGTCGGTGATGCCCATGGCGTACGCGACGATCGAACCGGCCGCCGAGCCTCGTCCCGGGCCGACCGCGATGCCGTTGTTCTTGGCCCACATGATGAAGTCGGCGACCACGAGGAAGTACGCGGGGAACCCCATCTCGATGATGATGCCCATCTCGTACTCGACCTGCTTGAGCCGGTCCTCCGGGATGCCGCCGGGGTAGCGCCGGGCCATGCCGCGCATGGTCTCCTCGCGGAACCAGGTGACCTCGGTGTGGCCCTCGGGCACATCGAACTTCGGCATCAGGTTCCGCTCCTGGAACCAGCCCTCGGTGTCGATCTGGTCGGCGACCAGGCGCGTATTGGCGCAGCCCTCCTGCCAGGCGTCGGAGGAGTCGATGGCGTACATCTCGTCCGTCGACTTCAGGTAGTAGCCGGTGCCGTCGAAGCGGAAGCGGTCCGGGTCGGAGAGGTTCTTGCCGGTCTGGATGCAGAGCAGGGCGTCGTGCGCGCTCGCCTCGTGCGCGTAGGTGTAGTGGGAGTCGTTGGTGACCAGCGGGGGGATGCCGAGCTTCTTGCCGATCTCCAGCAGGCCGTCACGGACCCGGCGCTCGATCTCGATGCCGTGGTCCATCAGCTCCAGGAAATAGCGGCCCTTGCCGAAGATGTCCTGGTAGTCGGAGGCGGCCTTGAGGGCCTCGTCGAAGTGGCCGAGCCGCAGCCGCGTCTGCACCTCGCCGGAGGGGCAGCCGGTGGAGGCGATCAGGCCCTCGGACCACTGGGAGATGGTCTCCTTGTCCATCCGCGGCCACTTGGTCAGCCAGCCCTCGGCGTAGGCGTCGGAGGACAGCCGGAAGAGGTTGTGCAGACCGGTCTTGTTCGCCGCCCAGATGGTCTTGTGCGTATAACCACCCGAACCGGAGACGTCGTCCCGCTTCTGGTGCGGCTGGCCCCACTGGACGCGTCGCTTGTTGCGCCGCGACTCGGGCGCCACATACGCCTCGATGCCGATGATCGGGGTGACGCCCGCCTTCTTGGCCTGGTGGAAGAAGTCGTACGCGCCGTGCAGGTTGCCGTGGTCGGACATGGCGATGTGCGTCATGCCCATCTCATTGCAGGCCTTGAACATGTCCGACAGCCGCGCGGCACCGTCCAGCAGGGAGTACTGCGTGTGTACGTGCAGGTGCGTGAAGGGCGGCTTGGTCACGGTGGAAGACCTCCGGCGAACGGTCGGCGACAGCGGGGGAGACAGCTTTGAAGGTTACCGGCCCCCACCGACAATCGCGGGCACGCGCCGGTAGCCTCGCTCGTTGAGAGCGGCAGGACACCTGTCCGTTTCATGACCCACCCCAGGAGGACCAGCGATGGCGCTCGAGCACGTCCGGGCCACGCAGCGCGGCGAGGACATACTCGCTGTTTTCGACACCGCCTTCGGTACGCTCCTCGCGGCCGACCCCGCGGCCTTCCGGGTGAAGTTCCGCAAGATGGCGGCCTCGGCCTTCGCCTTCTACCGCGGCACCGCCTGCCTCTTCTACGCCGACCTGGCGCGGTCCGGCGAGCACGAGGAGGGCGCCACGGGCCCGTACCTGGACGAGCGCACGAGCCGGGTGTGGATACACGGCGATCTGCACGCCGAGAACTTCGGCACGTACATGGACGCCAACGGCCGGCTGGTCTTCAACGTCAACGACTTCGACGAGGCGTACGTCGGCCCCTTCACCTGGGACCTCAAGCGCTTCGCCGCCTCCATCGCCCTGATCGGCTACACCAAGGCGCTCAGCGACGAGATGATCACCGAGCTGGTGCGCGTCTACGCCGCGTCCTACCGCGAGCGCATCCACGCGCTGGCCACCGGCGCCAAGAACGACGAGGTGCCGCCCTTCACCCTGGACACCGCCGAGGGCCCGCTGCTGGACGCGCTGCGCGAGGCCCGCTCGCTGACCCGCTTCGGACTGCTGTCCACGATGACCGGGATCCGGGACTTCGAGCGCCGCTTCCTGGCGGACGACGGCTCCATCGAGCTGGACGCCGCGACCCGCTACAAGATCCTCGCCGCCTTCGACGGCTATCTGGAGACGCTCCCCGACACCAGCCTGGCCCGCCCCGACTCCTACCGCGTCAAGGACGTCGTCGGCCGCCGGGGCATCGGCATCGGCAGCGCCGGCCTGCCCTCGTACAACATCCTCCTGGAGGGCAACAGCGACGCCCTGGAGAACGACGTCGTCATCTACATGAAGCAGGCGCAGACCCCGGCGGTCTCCCGGCACCTCACCGACCCGAAGGTGCGCGGCTACTTCCAGCACGAGGGACACCGCACGGTCATCTCCCAGCGCGCCCTCCAGGCCCACGCCGACCCGTGGCTGGGCTGGACGGAGCTGGACGGGGCCGGGCAGCTGGTCGCGGAGATCTCCCCCTACGCGGTGGACCTCGACTGGTCGGACATCGACGACCCGGCCGAGATCGCGGCCGTCGTGGCCGACCTGGGCCGGGCCACCGCCACCATGCACGCGGCGGCCGACGACCAGAGCGGGCACTCACTGGTCCCCTTCTCCACCGAGCGGGCCATCGACGCCGTGATCGCCGCCGACGAGGACGGCTTCGGCGATCTGCTCGTCGACTTCGCCCACTCCTACGGCGCCCGGGCCCGCGCGGACCACCAGATCTTCGTGGACCTCTTCCGCAACGGCCGGATCCCGGGCCTGTAGGAACAGCGGGGCCCACCCGTAGGACCCGGGGTGATTCCGGGCCCTACGGCCCGTTCCGCCCCCTGATGAGCGGCTTAATCCGCCTTTATCGCCGGCCGTGCCAGACTTGTCAGTCATGGACATTTCGGCGGCACGGTTGCGGGCATTGCGCGCGGCGCTGTTCACAGCGCTGTGCGTGACGCTGTCCGCGGCCTCCCATGTGCTGCTGTCCGGCACCCCGCTGCCCCTGCGAGCCGTCGCCGCGGCGTCCGTGGCCGTCTTCGCGCTCGCCTACGCGCTCGCGGGCCGCGAGCGGGGCTTCGGGCACATCGCCGCCCTCCTCCTTCCGCTGGAGCTGGCGGTCGACGCCCTCTTCACCGCCGGGCAGCGGACCTGCTACGGCGCGGACGGCCGGCCTGTGCCGGGCGCCCTCACCGCGCTGTGCGGCGGTGGCGGGATCGACGGGCCGTTCGCCCCCGCGGGCGGCCCGGGCACGGCGTCCTGGCTGCTGCTCGGCGCGCACCTGGTGGTCGGGCTGCTCGCCGCCGCCTGGCTGCGGCGCGGCGAAGCGGCGCTGGCCCGGCTGCTGCGCGCTGTCGCGGCCCTCGCCTTCCGTCCGCTGCTGCTGGCCGTCACGCCGGCCGCCCCCCTCGCGCGCCGTGGCGGCTCGCGGGTACGGGCCGTGCGCCACGCGCGCGTGCCGCTCGCCCCTCCTCTGCTTCTGCACTCCGTCGTGCGTCGCGGTCCCCCGCCCGCCCCCGCCCTCGCCTGAGGCGGTACGGACCCTTACGCAGACAGCACGGACAGCACGGAGAAGTCGGATCATGAGCAAGCGCAACAACTGGGAGAACAAGCAGTCGGCCCGCGAGCGGCTGCGCGCCGAGCGCGAGCAGCAGGCCAAGAAGGAGAAGACGCGCCGCCAGCTCGTCGTCGGCGGGGCGGTCGCCGCGGTCCTGGCGGTCGCGGCCGGCATCGTCGTGGCCGTGACCCAGCTCGGCGGGGGCAACGACTCCGACTGGGCGGCGGCGGCGAAGAAGGAGCTCGTCAAGCCCGCGAACACCGCCGGCGACAAGGGCACCGAGATCGTCATCGGCGACAGGAAGGCCAAGCACACCCTGGACCTCTACCAGGACATGCGCTGCCCGATCTGCTCGGTCTTCGAGCAGAACGTCGGCGGCACGATCGACAAGGACGTCAAGGACGGCAAGTACAAGGTCTCGTACCACGTCGCCACGTTCCTCGACCGCAACTTCGGCGGCGACGGCTCGAAGAACGCGCTGAGCGCGCTCGGCTCGGCCCTGAACGTCGGCCCCGAGGCGTTCAGCGCCTACAACAAGGCCCTCTACGCCAAGGCCAACCACCCGCAGGAGACGAAGGACGACTACGCGAAGGACGACGTCCTGCTGAAGATCGCGAACGAGGTCCCGGCACTCAAGGACAACGCGGAGTTCCGCAAGAACGTCGAGGACGGCACCTTCGACAAGTGGGCGCTGGAGGTGTCCGCCGAGTTCGACAAGGCCAAGGACGTCACCGGTACCCCGACGCTCAAGATCGACGGCAAGAAGCTGACCACGGACGGCAAGAACGTCCCGATCACCCCCGACCAGTACACCAAGGCGGTCGACGCCGCGCTGAAGTCCTGACCCCCGCCCCGGGGTCTCCCGTCCCCGCCGTCGATGCCGAATCTTGACACGACACATACCCACGATCGTGGCAAACTTCGGCTTCATGGAGGGGACGGGAGTTCGACTGAGAGCACTGCGCGCGGCGCTCTTCACGGCTTTCTGCCTCACGCTGTCCGCCGCCTCCCATGTGCTGTTCTCCCGGATGCCGCTGCCGCTGTCCACGGTCGCCGTGCTGGCCGCCGCGTTCTTCACGATCGCCTACGCGCTGGCCGGCCGGGAGCGGGGCTACGGGCAGATCGCCGCCCTTCTCGTCCCCCTGGAGCTGGTGGCCGACACCGTCTTCACCGCCGGGCAGCACACCTGTTACGGCCGGGCGGGCGGTCCGATCGCGGGTCCGCTGCGCTCGATGGGCGTCGATCTGGTCTGCCGCGGCGGCGACTTCGGCACCCCGCTGGCCCGGATGGCCGCCCGGAGCGGCACGGGCCCGCTCCCCGCGGTCCCCGCGGCGGGCTCCGCCACCCCGTGGCTGCTGCTCGCCGGACATGTCGCCGTCGGTCTGCTGGCCGCCGCGTGGCTGCGCCGCGGCGAGGTGGCGCTGGCCCGGCTGCTGCGCGCGGTCGCGGGCCTCGCCTTCCGCCCGCTGCTGCTCGCCATCGCCGCGGTGGGCCATCTCGCGCGCCCCGCGGGCGCGGGCCCGCGGCCCGTGCGCCACGCGCGCGTGCCCCGCTCGTTGCCCCTGCTCGTCCACTCCGTCGTGCGACGCGGTCCGCCCCTGTGCCCGGCAGTCGCCTGAGCACCAGCGTTCCCCCTCATTCGTACGTTCATCACCCGGAGAAGACCTCATGAGCAACCGCAACAACCAGCAGAACAAGCAGGCCGCCCGCGAGCGGCTGCGTGCCGAGCGGGAGCGGCAGGCCAAGAAGGACAAGACGCGCCGCCAGCTCGTCGTCGCCGGGTCGATCGTCGTCGTGCTCGCGATAGCCGGCGGCATCGGCTACGCGGTGACCAACATGACCAACGGCAGCAAGAACAACAAGGTCTCCGCCAAGGCCTGGAAGGCCGCGTCCGACAAGACGGACTACAAGCAGCCCGCCAACACCACCGGCGACAAGGGCACCACGATCGTCATCGGCAAGAAGGACGCGAAGAACACCCTCGAGATCTTCGAGGACATGCGCTGCCCGATCTGCGCGGACTTCGAGGCCACCACGGGCGACACCATCCTGAAGGACATCAAGGACGGCAAGTACAAGGCGCAGTTCACGATGGGCGCCTTCCTCGACGACAACCCGCAGATCGCGGGCTCCGGTTCGCGCAACGCCCTGAGCGCGCTGGGCGCGGCGCTGAACGTCGGCCCGGACGTCTTCCTCGAGTACAAGAAGGCGCTCTTCGACAAGAAGAACCACCCGCAGGAGACGGACGACGCCTACTCCGACGACGCCAAGCTGATCGAGATCGCCCAGTCGGTCAAGGAGCTCAAGGGCAACAAGGAGTTCGACGCGGCCGTCGAGAAGGGCACCTACGACAAGTGGGCCCTGGCCGTCGCCGACAACTTCAAGAAGGCCAAGGACGTGACCGGCACGCCCACCTTCAAGCTCAACGGCGAGAAGCTGACGGGCGCGGGCGGCGGTGCCCCGGGTTCGCCCCAGGAGTTCACCTCGCTGGTGGACGCGGCGCTGAAGAAGTAGCCGCGTACCGGCGGCCACGGTAATGATCCGTGGTCGCCGGGCCGACGGGCGGGCGAACTCTTGGAGTCCGTCCGCCCCATGGCCTTACCTCCGGTTTTACCGGAAAGTAATATGACGGTCCGTGACCTCATCTGACCCGATATCGCGCCGCACGGCCGTCACGGCCGTAGCCGCCACCACCACCGCGGCCCTGCTGCCCCTGGCCACCGCCACCGCCGCCCATGCGCGGCCCGCCGTGCCCGCGCCCGCCGCGGCCCCCGCCGCCCGGGCCACCGGCTTCCTGCACGGCGTCGCCTCCGGCGACCCGCTCCCCGACGGTGTCCTGCTGTGGACGCGGGTCACGCCCGCCCCCGAAGCCGTTCCCGGCTCGGGGCTGGGGCCGGACGTCGAGGTCCGCTGGGAGGTGGCCGAGGACGCGGCCTTCGCCCGGGTCGTCGCGCACGGCACGGCCACCGCGACGACCGCGACGGACCACACCGTCAAGGCCGACGTCCGGGGTCTGCGTCCGGCCACCGACTACCACTTCCGCTTCACCACCGGCGACGCCGTCTCCCCCGCCGCCCGCACCCGCACCGCCCCCGCCCACAGCTCGGCCACCACCGGCGTCCGCTTCGGTGTGGTCTCCTGCGCCAACTGGGAGGCGGGCCACTTCTCCGCGTACCGCCACCTCGCCGGGCGAAGAGACCTGGACGCGGTGCTGCACCTCGGCGACTACATCTACGAGTACGGGACCGGCACCTACCCCGCCGCGAAGTACACCGTGCGCCCGCACTCCCCCGCCCACGAGATCGTCAGCCTGGCCGACTACCGCGTCCGCCACGGCCGTTACAAGACCGACCCCGATCTGCAGGCGCTGCACCGGGCGCACCCGACGGTGGCCATCTGGGACGACCACGAGTTCGCCAACGACGCCTGGTCGGGCGGCGCCGAGAACCACACGCCCGGCGCGGAGGGCGACTGGGCCGCGCGCATGGCCGCCGCGAAGCAGGCCTACTTCGAGTGGATGCCGGTCCGCCCGTCCGTGGAGGGCACCACCTACCGGCGGCTGCGCTTCGGCAAGCTCGCCGACCTGCACCTGATGGACCTGCGCTCGTTCCGCTCGCAGCAGACCAAGGGCGGCGGCGTCGACGACCCCGAGCGCACCATCACCGGCCGGGCCCAGCTGGACTGGCTCAAGGCGGGCCTGGCGTCGTCCGACACCACCTGGCGCCTCGTCGGCAACTCCGTGATGATCTCCCCGGTGGCCTTCGGCGCCCTGCCCGCCCATCTGCTGGAGCCACTGGCCAAGCTGCTCGGGCTGCCCACGGGCGGCCTCACGATCAGCACCGACCAGTGGGACGGCTACACCGACGACCGGCGCGAGCTGCTCGCCCACCTCGCCGACCGCGCGATCCGCAACACCGTCTTCCTCACCGGCGACATCCACATGGCCTGGGCCAACGACGTGCCCCGCACGGCCGCGACGTACCCGCTGACGCCGTCCGTGGCCACCGAGTTCGTGGTCACCTCGGTGACCTCGGACAACATCGACGACCTGCTGCACGTGCCGCCGCACACGGTCTCCCTCGCCGCCGCCACCGCGATCAAGGCCGCCAACCGGCATGTGAAGTGGCTCGACATGGACTCGCACGGCTACGGCGTCCTCGACATCACCGCCGAGCACGCCCAGATGGACTACTACGTGCTGTCCGACAAGAAGGACCCGAAGGCCACGTCGTCCTGGTCCCGGTCCTACCGGACCCGCACGGGCACCCAGCGCGTCGAGCGGGTGAAGACCCCCGCGGGCTAGGGCACTCCCCCGGAGAGGCCCTACTCCCCGAGGCCGTCGAGGAAGCCGAGCGCGACCTTCCAGGCGGCCTCGGCCGCCTCCTTGTCGTAGTCCGCCAGCTCGGGGTCGGTGAACAGGTGCCCGGCCCCCGCGTAGCGGTAGACCTCCACGTCCGCGCCCGCCCGCTGCATCCGCAGGTACCAGGCGTTGAGCCAGTCGTGCGGCTCGAACGGGTCGGGGTCCGCGACGTGCAGCTGCACGGGCAGCTCGTCGACGGACGCGTCCTCGGCGAGGTCGGAGGTGCCGTGCAGCAGCAGCAGACCGCGCGCCTTCTCGTCGCCCAGCGCGAGGTTCTGCGCGATGGATCCGCCGAGCGAGAAGCCCGCGTAGACGACTCCGCGGTCGGACAGCGGAGCGACCGCGGTGATGGCCCGGCGCAGCAGCTCCTCCTGGCCGATCTCGTCCTTGATCTTCATGCCCTCCTCGACGGTGTCCGTCGTCCGGCCGTCGTAAAGGTCCGGAACGTGCACCTCGTGACCGGCGGCACGCAGACGCTCGGCGGCGGCGTGCACCGCGGGCCGCAGCCCGAAGGCTGAATGAAACAGGACAATCGTGGTAGGGGACGCCACTGGAGTCACTTCCTTACGGGTGGATCGCGTGCCCCCATCGTGCCAGTTACGGTCGGGAGGACGCCCACCGGAGAGCAGCGAGGACCCGCAGGCCGGAAGGAGCCACACGTGTCCATGGAGGACGTGCTGCGTCCGATCATCGTCGTCGGTGGGGCGGTGCTCATCACTGCGGTGGTCGGCTGGGTGGCCGATCAGGTACTGAACCGGATCGCCGCCAGACACCCCGAGATGCCGCTGTGGGGCCTGCTGGGCCGCTGTCGGCTGCCGGTGCGCCTGGTGCTGTGCGCGGCGCTGCTGCGCGGCAGCTACGAGTCCTCCGGCGTGGCCGACGGGCATGAGGCCGGGGTGGGCCAGACGCTGACCCTGGTGCTGATCGGCGCGTGTGCCTGGCTGGTGGTCCGGGTGGCCACCGCCGTGGTCGAGTCGACGTACGCCCGCTACGCCGCGCACGCGGCGGACCCCGCCCGGGTGCGCCGGGTGCGCACCCAGGTCACGCTGATCCAGCGGATCGTCGCGGCCGCCGTGTGTGTGGTGGCGGTGGCGGCGATGCTGCTGACCTTCCCGGCGATGAAGACCGTGGGGACGTCGATGCTGGCGTCGGCCGGTGTGATCGGCATCGTGGCCGGTGTCGCGGCGCAGTCCACGCTCGGCAATCTCTTCGCCGGGCTGCAGATCGCCTTCGGCGACCTGGTCCGTATCGGTGACACGGTCGTGGTGGACGGCGAGTGGGGCAAGGTCGAGGAGATCACGCTCACCTATCTGGTGGTGACCACCTGGGACGAGCGGCGGATCACGATGCCGGTGTCGTACTTCACCAGCAAGCCGTTCGAGAACTGGTCGCGCGGCAACCCCCGGATGACCGGCACGGTGTTCTTCCACCTCGACCACTCGACCCCGATAGACCTGCTGCGCGACTACCTCCACAACGTGCTCAAGAGCAGCCACGAGTGGGACGAGCGGGCCTGGGGTCTGGTCGTCACCGACACCACGCCCTCGACCATCCAGGTGCGGGCGCTGGTCACCGCCAAGGACGCCGACGACATCTGGACGCTGCGCTGTCTGGTGCGCGAGCAGCTCATCGAGTGGCTGCGGCGGGAGCATCCGTACGCGCTGCCGCGGATCAACACCGCCCCGGCGCCGGGCCTGGAGGAGGCGCCCTCCCGCCGGCAGGCCCCGCCCACCGCGGACGACATAGGGCCGGGGCCGGGGATGAACTAGGGCGCGCGAATCCAGTCCGCCCGGCGTTTGAGGACACCGCCGCGCAGCGGAGGTGCACATGGGCCGGGCCCAGGCGGCTAGCCGCGCAGGCTTCGGACGTCCAGGTGACGCAGCACCCGGTCGACGACCTCCGGGTCGGCGCCGGGCTCGCTGCGTGCGGCCAGCACCTCGTGCCGGGCGGCGGAGAGCATCTCGTTCTGGATGCGCTGGACGGTGCGGATCCGCTCGACGCGCTGGGCGTGGGCCTCGCGGCGCTCCTCGTCCACCATGTCGGGGCTGATCCGGGCGCCCACCTCGTAGGCCCGCCGGTGGAGCTGTTCGACGAGGTCCTCGGGGAGGTCCTCCTCCTGTTCGATCTCCTTGAGCCGGCGCTTGGCGGCCTTGGAGACGCGCACGGCGAGCTGTCGTGACAGCTCCCGCTCGGCGTCGGTGTCGGACTCCACGCCGAGCCGCTTGACCAGCCAGGGCAGGGTGAGCCCCTGGACGACGAGGGTGGCGACGATGACGGCGAAGGCGATGAAGAGCATCTCGTCGCGGGCGGGGAAGGGCAGGCCGTCGTCCGTGTGCAGCGGGATGGCGAGGGCCAGCGCGACGGAGGCGACGCCGCGCATCCCGGACCACCACATCACGACCGTCTCGCGCCAGCTCATCGGGATCTCCTCGTCGAGGTCCCGGTGCCGGTGCAGCTTCTTGGCGAGCCACGCGGCGGGCAGCAGCCACAGCAGACGTACGCCGATGACGACCGCGACGACGACGGCCCCCGTCCGGAACATCTCGCCCCAGCGGCCGGAGGCGACGTGGAAGACGTTGTGCAGCTCCAGGCCGATGAGCCCGAAGGCGACGCCGGTGACGAGGGTGTCGACGACCTCCCAGAAGGTGTGCCCGGCCAGCCGGCCGAGGACGTCGTCGGGGTCCGTGGCGTACTCGGCCAGGAAGAGCGCGGTGACGAGCACGGCGAGCACGCCGGAGCCCTTGAACTCCTCGGCCAGGACGTAGGAGACGAACGGCACCAGCAGGGTGAGCCCGATCTGGAGCGTCGCGTCACCGAGGACGTCCATGAGCTTCTTGGCCGCCCAGCCGAGGCCCAGCCCGACCGCCAGGGCCACCACGGCGGACAGCACCAGCTCGGCGACGGCCCGGGGCAGCGAGAAGCTGCCGCTGACGGCCGCGGCGATGGCCACGTGGTAGAGCACGATGGCGGTGACGTCGTTGAAGAGCCCCTCGCCCTCCAGGATGGAGACCAGGCGGCGGGGCAGCCCGAGGGAGCCCGCGACGGCGGTGGCGGCGACGGGGTCGGGCGGGGCGACGAGCGCGCCGAGCGCGACGGCGGCGGCGATGGGCAGACCCGGCACGATGGCCCCCGCGACGGCGGCGACAGCGGCGGTCGTGACGAAGACCAGCGCGACGGCGAGCAGGAAGATCGGTCGCAGATTGGCCGCGAACTGCCGCCAGGAGGTGCGCTGCACGGAGGCGTAGAGCAGGGGCGGCAGCACCAGCGGGAGGATGAACTCCGGTGAGATGTCCACGTTCGGCACGAACGGCAGCAGCGCGAGGACGATCCCGCCCAGGGTCATCAGCACCGGTGAGGGCAGCCCCAGCCGGTCCCCGAGCGGCACCATGACCACAGCCCCGATGAGCAGGACGAACAGCAGGGCGAGCTGGTCCACGGAGGCCCTCCGGGCGGGTGGGGAACAGACGTTCAGGCCCCAGCCTGCCATGGAACGGGGCAAACCCCGTGATGCCGGGCGCCTCTCGGCGCCTCGGGGCAGCTCAGAGCGATTTGGTCATCGCCCGGTGCGGGATGCCGCTGCCCTCGTCGAACTCCGGTCCGTACGCGGTGTACCCCAGGCGCTCGTAGAAGCCGAGGGCGTGTGTCTGCGCCTCGAGATAGACCCGGGCCAGCCCCAGCCGCCGGGCCTCGTCCTCCACCGCCCGCACGAGCGCGGCACCGAGGCCGCTGCCCCGGGCGGCGCCGCCGACCGCGAGCCGGCCGAGGACGGCCGTGGTGTCGTCGTCGACACCGGCGTGGGCGTACTTCCTGCGGGCGGGACCACCGTGCAGGAAGCGCACCGTGCCGAGGGGACCGGCCGGGCCGGTGGCCAGGAGATGGACCGCGTCGGCGTCGTACGCGTCCATCTCCTCCGCCTCCGGGATCCGCTGCTCCACGACGAAGACCTCACGGCGCACGGCGAAGCAGTCCGCGAGCTCCGCCGGGCCCGCCGGGCGGATGACGCAGGGGGTGTCCGGGCTCACGAGCTTTCGGCGCGCACGATGTCCAGGGCCCGCTGCAGGTCCTCGGGGTAGGCGCTCTCGAACTCCACCCAGCGCCCGTCCTCGGGGTGCTCGAAGCCGAGCCGCATGGCGTGCAGCCACTGCCGGGTGAGCCCGAGCCGCTTGGCGAGGGTCGGGTCGGCGCCGTAGGTGATGTCGCCGACACAGGGGTGCCGGTGCGCGGCCATGTGCACCCGGATCTGGTGCGTACGGCCGGTCTCCAGCTTGATGTCGAGGAGGCTGGCGGCCCGGAACGCCTCGATGAGGTCGTAGTGGGTCACCGACGGCTTGCCCTCGGCGGTGACGGCCCACTTGTAGTCGTGGTTGGGGTGACGGCCGATGGGGGCGTCGATGGTGCCGCTCATCGGGTCCGGGTGGCCCTGGACCAGCGAGTGGTAGCGCTTGTCGACCGTGCGCTCGCGGAACTGCTGCTTGAGCAGGGTGTAGGCGCGCTCGGACTTGGCGACGACCATCAGGCCGGAGGTGCCGACGTCCAGGCGGTGCACGATGCCCTGGCGCTCGGACGCGCCCGAGGTGGAGATGCGGTAGCCGGCGGCGGCGAGACCGCCGATGACGGTGGTGCCGGTCCAGCCGGGGCTCGGGTGCGCGGCGACCCCGACCGGCTTGACGATCACGACGATGTCGTCGTCGTCGTGGACGATCTCCATGCCCTCGACGGGCTCCGCGACGATCTGCACCGGCGCGGGCGCGGCGGGCATCTCGACCTCCAGCCAGGCCCCGCCGGTGACCCGGTCGGACTTCCCGGCCTCGGCCCCGTCGAGCTGGACCTTGCCCGCGGCCGCGAGTTCGGCCGCCTTGGTGCGGGAGAAACCGAACATGCGGGCGATGGCGGCGTCGACGCGCTCGCCTTCGAGGCCATCGGGGACGGGAAGGGCGCGGATCTCGGGAATGGTGCTCACCCGTCGAGTATGCCGGACGGGCCGGACCCGCCCGTACGCCCGTCCCGGGCGACGACGGCCCCGGCCCTCGCGGACCGGGCCGCCGGGCGTCGGGGCAGGGCCGTCAGTCGTCGGTGTGGACGGTGCCGTCCGGGTCCAGGCCACGGAAGGAGAGGATCACGATCAGGAAGCCGCCGCAGACGATCGCGGAGTCCGCGAGATTGAAGACCGCGAAGTGCGCGGGGGCGATGAAGTCCACCACCCCGCCCTCGAAGCCGCCGGGCGACCGGAAGAGCCGGTCGGTGAGGTTGCCGAAGGCGCCGCCGAGCAGCAGGCCGAGCGCGATCGCCCACGGCAGGCTGTAGAGCTTGCGGGCGAGGCGCGCGATGACCACGATCACGGCGGTGGCGATCACGGTGAAGACGATGGTCATCGCCTCGCCGATACCGAAGGCCGCGCCACGGTTGCGGATCACGTTGAACTGGAGCCAGGTGCCGAACACCTGGATCGGATCGTGGTGCTCCAGCTTGGCCACCACGAGCAGCTTGCTGAGCAGGTCGAGCAGGTAGGCGAAAGCGGCGACCGAGAGGAGCACGCCGATCCGCCGCTTGCCCTTGGCCGCGCTGTTCTCGCCGGCCGTCGCCTCTCCGGCCCCGTCGGCGCCCTCCGGCATACCGGTGGCCTGTTCCGCCTCTGTCACGTGAGTCCCTCGACGTCGTCCCACGCCAGGGCCCTGCCTGGCTGAGGTCGAGGGTACGGCACGGCGTGGGCGCCCGGTCAGCGACGTTCCTGACGCTGCTTGCACTCGACACACAGCGTGGCCCGCGGGAAGGCCTGCATCCGGGCCTTTCCGATGGGATTGCCACAGTTCTCACAGATCCCGTACGTACCGGCGTCGAGCCGCTCCAGCGCCCGCTCGGTCTGCTCCAGCATCTCCCGGGCGTTGGCGGCCAGGGCCAGCTCGTGCTCGCGGGTGATGTTCTTGGTGCCGGTGTCGGCCTGGTCGTCGCCCGCGCCGTCGCCCGAGTCGCGCATCAGGCCGCTGATGGCCTCCTGGGCGGTGTCGATCTCGGCCCGTAGGCGGAGGACCTCGCCCTGCAGCTCCGTCCGGGCCTCAGCCACCTCCCCGGGCGACCAGGGCTCCTCGCCGGGGCGTACGGCGAGGGCCCCGGGCTCCGCGGCGCCCGCCCGGGCCCCCGGCACCGTCGTCGCGGCCTGCGCCTCGCTCATGGTCTTCTTCGCGGCCACCGTCCTGTCTCCCGTCTTCTTGGCGGATGCCGCTCTCGCGGCGTGAACGGCCGGGGCGGCCTGTGCGGCCGTGGCCTCGGCGGGCGCGGCCTTCTCGGGCGCCGCCTTGGTGGAGATCTTGGTCGCGGACTTCGCCGCGGTCTTGGTCGCAGCCTTGTCGGCAGTCTTGGTCGTGGTCGTGGTCGCGGCCTTGGTGATCGTCTTCTTGGCGGCCTTCGCAGGCGCAGCGTTCGCAGGCGCTTTCTTCGCGGTCGCGGCCTTCGCGGTCGCGGTCCTCTTCACCGGTGCGGTCTTCGTCGCCGCCTTCTTGGCTACGGCCTTCTGGGTGACGGTCTTCGTGGCCGGGGCCTTTTTGGCGGCGGTCTTCTTGGCCGGAGCGGCCTTCTTGGCGGCCGCAGACGACTCGGCCGGGGCTTTCCTGGCCGGAGCCTTCCTCGCGGGGGCGGTCTTCTTCGCGGGAGCGGCCTTCTTGGCAGCGGCCGGAGCGGGAGCGGTCTTGGTGGTCTTCCTGGCCGCGGGCGCGGCCTTCTTGGCCGGTGCGGCCGTCTTCACGGACTTCTTCGCCACCATGGCCCGCGACCCCTTCACATTTTATGATCTTGCGCGCGAATCGTGCCGGAACGATAAATCGGCTCCGGGCACGCGGCAACGGGCCACGCCGGTCTCAACCCTTGTGCCCCGCACCCGGCCCTGTAATCGGCGGCCCGCGGCCGGCAGGGGAAATTCGGTCGGCCGTCCTCGGCGTGGCCCTTTACACTGGGCGCAGCGAAAGGCGTGGAAGGGACGAGTAGCGCCGCACGCAGCCATGAGCGATCCGGGGACGGTGCGAGCCCGGAGGTGTGCGCGGTGTGAAGATCACCCCCGAGCCGCCGGAAGAACGCCCCGCGCGGGGTCAGTAGAACCGGTGTCGCGGCCCAATGAGGGGGCCACAGGCGTGCTGCCTGCGGCCAAGGAGGGTGGTACCGCGGGAGCGAGAGGCTCTCGTCCCTCCGACGGAGAGCGCGACAGCGCAATGACGTTCCGCCGGAGGCAGACCCAGATGAATCCGCAGCCGCAGTACCGCCAGGTGCCCGCCCAGGTCGACCTACCCGCCCTCGAGCACGCCGTGCTCGACTTCTGGCGTGAGAACAAGGTCTTCGCCCGCACCCTGGAGCAGTCCGAGGGCCGCCCCGAGTGGGTCTTCTACGAGGGCCCCCCGACCGCCAACGGCATGCCGGGCGCGCACCACATCGAGGCCCGCGTCTTCAAGGACGTCTTCCCCCGCTTCCGCACCATGCAGGGCTACCACGTCGGCCGCAAGGCCGGCTGGGACTGCCACGGCCTGCCGGTCGAGCTGGCGGTGGAGAAGGAGCTGGGCTTCAACGGCAAGCAGGACATCGAGAAGTACGGCATCGCCGAGTTCAACGCGAAGTGCCGCGAGTCCGTGACCCGTCACACCGACGCGTTCACCGAGCTGACCACCCGCATGGGCTATTGGGTCGACCTGGACGACGCGTACCGCACGATGGACCCCGCGTACGTCCAGTCCGTGTGGTGGTCGCTGAAGGAGATCTTCAACAAGGGGCTGCTGGTCCAGGACCACCGCGTCGCCCCCTGGTGCCCCCGCTGCGGCACCGGCCTGTCGGACCACGAGCTGGCGCAGGGCTACGAGACGGTCGTCGACCCGTCCGTCTTCGTCCGCTTCCCGCTGACCTCCGGCCCGCTCGCGGGCGAGGCGGCGCTGCTGGTGTGGACGACCACCCCGTGGACGCTCGTCTCCAACGTCGCCGCCGCCGCGCACCCGGACGTCACCTATGTCGTGGCCACCGACGGCAACGAGAAGCTGGTCGTCGCCGAGCCGCTGCTGGAGAAGTCCCTCGGCGAGGGCTGGACCGCCACCGGCCAGTCCTTCACCGGCCGCGAGATGGAGCGCTGGGCCTACCGCCGCCCGTTCGACCTGGTCGAGCTGGAGGGCGCCAACTTCGTCGTCAACGCCGAGTACGTGACGACCGAGGACGGCACCGGTCTCGTCCACCAGGCTCCCGCCTTCGGTGAGGACGACCTCAAGACCTGCCGCGCCTACGGCCTGCCGGTCGTGAACCCGGTCCGCCCCGACGGCACCTTCGAGGAGGGCCTCGGCCTCGTCGGCGGTGAGTTCTTCAAGAAGGCCGACGAGAAGCTCGTCGCGGACCTCTCCGAGCGCGGCCTGCTCTTCAAGCACATCGCCTACGAGCACAGCTACCCGCACTGCTGGCGCTGCCACACCGCGCTGCTCTACTACGCGCAGCCGTCCTGGTACATCCGCACCACCGCCGTGAAGGACCGGCTTCTCGAGGAGAACGAGAAGACCAACTGGTTCCCCGAGTCGGTCAAGCACGGCCGCTTCGGCGACTGGCTGAACAACAACATCGACTGGGCGCTCTCCCGCAACCGCTACTGGGGCACCCCGCTGCCGATCTGGCGCTGCGAGGACAACCACCTCACCTGCGTCGGCTCGCTGGCCGAGCTCGGCGAGCTGACCGGCACCGACCAGAGCGCGCTGGACCCGCACCGCCCGTACATCGACGACGTCACCTTCACCTGCACCGCCGACGGCTGCTCGCACACCGCCGTCCGTGTGCCGGAGGTCATCGACGCCTGGTACGACTCGGGTTCGATGCCGTTCGCGCAGTGGGGCTACCCGTACCAGAACAAGGAGATCTTCGAGAAGCGCTACCCGGCGCAGTTCATCTCGGAGGCCATCGACCAGACGCGCGGCTGGTTCTACACCCTGATGGCGGTCGGCACGCTCGTCTTCGACAAGTCGAGCTACGAGAACGTCGTCTGCCTCGGCCACATCCTCGCCGAGGACGGCCGGAAGATGTCCAAGCACCTGGGCAACATCCTCCAGCCGATCCCGCTGATGGACCAGCACGGCGCCGACGCCGTCCGCTGGTTCATGGCGGCCGGCGGTTCCCCGTGGGCCGCGCGCCGCGTCGGGCACGGCACGATCCAGGAGGTCGTCCGCAAGACGCTCCTCACCTACTGGAACACGGTCGCCTTCCAGGCGCTGTATGCCCGGACGTCCGGCTGGGCGCCGTCCGCCGCCGACCCGGCCGCCGCCGAGCGGCCGCTGCTGGACCGCTGGCTGCTCAGCGAGCTCAACGCGCTGACCGACGAGGTCACGCAGGCCATGGACGCCTACGACACCCAGCGCGCCGGCAAGCTGCTGTCCTCCTTCGTGGACGACCTGTCCAACTGGTACGTGCGGCGTTCGCGCCGTCGCTTCTGGCAGGGCGACAAGGCCGCGCTGCGCACGCTGCACGAGGTCGTCGAGACGGTCACCCGGCTCATGGCCCCGCTGGTGCCCTTCATCACCGAGCGGGTGTGGCAGGACCTGATCGTGCCCGTCGACCCCGAGGCCCCGGCGTCGGTCCACCTCTCCACCTGGCCGAAGGCGGACACCGCCCTCATCGACCCGACGCTGTCCCAGCAGATGCTGCTCGTCCGGCGCCTGGTCGAGCTCGGCCGTGCCACGCGCGCCGAGTCGGGCGTCAAGACCCGTCAGCCGCTGTCCCGCGCGCTGGTCGCGGCCGCCGGCTTCGAGTCGCTGGGTGAGGAGCTGCGGGCGCAGATCGCCGAGGAGCTGAACGTCTCGTCCCTGGCCTCGCTGAGCGAGGTCGGCGGTTCGCTGGTCGACACCACGGCCAAGGCCAACTTCCGCGCCCTGGGCAAGCGGTTCGGCAAGGGCGTCCAGGCGGTGGCCAAGGCCGTCGCCGAAGCGGACGCCGCCGCGCTGTCGCTGGCTCTGCGCGAGGGCACCGCCTCGGTGGTCGTCGACGGGGAGGCCGTCTCGCTCTCCCCCGACGAGGTCATCATCACCGAGACCCCCCGCGAGGGCTGGTCGGTGGCCTCCGACTCGGGTGCGACCGTGGCGCTGGACCTGGAGATCACCCCGGAGCTGCGTCGTGCCGGTCTCGCCCGTGACGCGATCCGTCTGATCCAGGAGGCCCGTAAGAACAGCGGCCTGGACGTCGCCGACCGGATCGCGGTCCGCTGGTCCGCGCCGGACGCCGAGACGGCCGGTGCGCTGACCGAGCACGCGGGCCTGATCGCGGACGAGGTCCTCGCGCTCGACTTCGCCCAGGGCGAGGGCGACGACTCCTACGGCGAGTCGTTCGAGGACGAGGGCCTTGGCCTGACGTTCCGCCTCCGTAAGGCGTAACTGCCGGGCGGCGTCTGCCGCCTGACGACTCGACCCGGTGTGCCCGGGGGTCAAGGCCCCCCAGCACACCGGGTTTTGTCGTACCGCACCCCGCACGGCGGGTGGGCGGACGACGCAAACGGGCCGGGCCCGGGACATGAAGTCCCGGGCCCGGCCCGTTGATTGCCGACGCGTGGCGCCGAGCGTTTAGTTGTCGTCCTCGTCGATCAGGAAGCCGCGCATCGGGGACGGAGCCTGCTGCATCGGCTGCTGGCCCTGCGGCCGGACCGGTGCCATCGGCTGCGTCATCGCCGGGGACATCTGCTGCTGACCGCCGTACGACGGGGCACCCGTCGCACCGCCGTGACCGCCCATGGACGGGTTACCGCCCATGCTGTGGCCACCCATGCCCGCACCGGCCGAGGCCATGGACCCACTCATCGAGGGGGCCGCCGGCAGCGACGCGGTCGCCGGGGTACGGGGCGGGGCGAGCGAGTCGTCCGCCTGGTTCTCCAGCTGGCGCAGCTGGCTCTCCAGGTAGGACTTCAGCCGGGTGCGGTACTCGCGCTCGAAGCCGCGCAGGTCCTCGACCTTGCGCTCCAGCGTGGCGCGAGCGGACTCCAGGGAGCCCATCGCGACGCGGTGCTTCTCCTGCGCGTCCCGCTCCAGCGCGTCGGCCTTGGCGCGGGCGTCCCGCTCCAGGCCCTCGGCGCGGCTGCGTGCCTCGCCGACGATCTTGTTGGCCTCGGAACGGGCCTCCGCGATCGCCTGGTCGGCGGTCTGCTGCGCGAGCGAGAGCACACGAGCAGCACTGTCGCCGCCCGGGCCCTGGCCCTGCTGCTGCATCTGCTGGCCGGGGCCGCCCATCGGACCGTTCTGGCCCATGCCCTGGCCCATGGGACCGGGACCGTTCTGACCCATGCCGTTCTGACCCATCGGGCCGTTCTGCCCCATGGGACCGTTCTGTCCCATCGGACCGCCCATGGGGCCGCCCATCGGACCGTTCTGTCCCATGGGACCCGGACCGTGGGGACCCTGCGGGCCGTGGCCGTGACCGCTGGGGCCGGCCGGCAGCTGCGGGGCACCGCCCGGAAGCTGCGGCGGGCCGCCCATCTGCTGCTGCTGCGGCACCGGCTGCGGTCCGGATATGGCGGCGGGCACCGGAGCACCTGGTCGTTGGTCCTGCTGCTCGGGCTTGCGCATTCCCTGCTGCTGGTTCTGCGCGGCGGCCCGCGTGGCCGCGGCCAGCTTGGCGCGCAGGTCCTCGTTCTCCCGCAGCAGACGGGTCAGTTCGGCCTCGACCTCGTCCAGGAAGGCATCGACCTCGTCCTCGTCATAGCCTTCTCGGAGACGGACGGTCGTGAACTGCTTGTTCCGCACGTCCTCGGGGGTCAACGGCATCTCTTCTTCACCTCAACGTAGTCGTCGGCAACCGGCAAGACCGTATCGTTCACACCAACACCCGCCTGACGACGGCGATCAGGATGTAGACGATGATCATCAATACGAAGAAGGACAGGTCGAGCGCCACGCCCCCGAGACGCAGCGGCGGAATGAACCGCCGCAGAAGCTTGAGTGGCGGATCGGTGACAGTGTAGGTGGCCTCCAGAACGACCACCATCGCCTTACCGGGTTGCCATGAGCGGGCGAACTGGAAGACGTAATCCATCACCAATCGGAAGATCAGCACAACCAGGAAGCAATACAGCGCGATGTAGATCACCTGCAGTGCGATGTCCATCTCCCGCGCTTCCCTCTCCCCTTGCCCGTACTCGGCCTGTTGGCCGTTTCACCCGGTTTGCCCGGTGTTGCGTCTCAGCTCTGGTTGAAGAACCCGCCCTCTGCGATACGGGCCTTGTCCTCCGCCGTGACATCGACGTTAGCAGGAGACAGCAGAAACACCTTCTGCGTCACCCGCTCGATGCTCCCGTGCAGACCGAAGACCAGACCGGCGGCAAAGTCGACAAGTCGCTTCGCGTCGGTGTCGTCCATCTCCGTCAAATTCATGATCACCGGGGTGCCCTCACGGAAGTGTTCCCCGATGGTACGGGCCTCGTTGTAGGTCCGGGGGTGCAATGTCGTGATGCGGTAGGGCTCCCGCTCGGACACAACCTTGGGCATGATCACCGGTGCGTTCTTCTCCAAAGAGTGGCGTTCTGGTGTGATGGACGCCACGGGGGCGATTCGCGCGGGTCGTCCCGTTTCCGCTACGAGCGGAGCGGGTTCGCGCTGGGCAGGGGGTTGGGCGACTCGAACCGGTTCGTCCGATTGCGTCTGTTGTGGCTGGTGTTGCTGCCGGCGCCGATCGGGTTCCGGCTCGGGCTCGAACTCGTCGTCGGGGTCGAACCCCGGGCCGTCGTACCCATCGTCCTCCACGAGGCCGAGGTAGACCGCCATCTTGCGCATCGCGCCGGCCATTCTCTGCGTCCTCCGCTCTGTGGTGGATCGGCTCCGCCAACGGGCGCCTTGGATCCACTTGGTCTGTCCGTCTTTTGACGGTAATGACCATATTTTCTGCTGTGGTCCGACTTCTTGGCGACGTTACCGGAGCCTGGGTCGGACTCCGAGTACCGCTGTGCCGACACGTACATGTGTCGCCCCGGCAGCAACGGCGTCCTCGAGGTCCGCGCTCATCCCTGCTGACACCATGTTCGCAGCAGGATGGGCCGAGCGCAGGTCCGTTGCGATTTCCATCAGCCGGTCGAAGGCGGCCCGTTGCCGTCCCGCATATGGTCCGACGAGCGGAGCGACCGTCATCAGCCCGGCCGGCCGCAGCCCTTCGGCTTCGGCGAGAGCGTCGGCGAGCGCCGCCACTTCCTCCGGCGCGGCACCGCCGCGATCCGCCGTGTTCCGCCCGGTCTGTCCCGACTCGGCGTCAAGAGCCACCTGGATCAGGCAGTCGAGCTTCCGACCGGTCCGAACAGCCGCTGCGGAGAGGGAGTTGACCAGCTTGAGCCGGTCAACCGACTGCACGACATCGGCGTAATTCGCCACGGACCGGACCTTGTTGGTCTGCAGCTGTCCGACGAAGTGCCAGTTAAGGGGCAAATCCGAGCATTCAGCGGCCTTGGGGGCCGCGTCCTGATCGCGGTTCTCCGCGACATGACGGACACCCAGCTCGGCGAGGAGCCGGACGTCGCTCGCGGGGTAGGTCTTGGTGACCACGATCAGGGTCACCTCCTCGCGCTCGCGGCCGGCGGCCGCGCAGGCGGAGGAGATACGTTCCTCCACCTGCGCCAGGTTCTGGGCCAGTTGCGTTCTACGGTCCGTCACAGCTCGGTGTCCAACCAGACATAACTCGCGAGTCGACCCGTGGTGCGCTCGCGGCGGTACGAGAAATGGTCCTTCGACTCCAGCGTACAAATGTGAGATTGTCCGCTGATCTGCACGCCGAGTCGGGAGAGTTGGGCCCGGACCCCGGCCGCGACATCCACCGCCGGGGTGCCCTGGCGGGTGGTGGCCCAGGCCTCGGGTACGGCCTTCGCGACCTCGGCGCGCATCTCCTCGGGCACCTCGTAGCAGAGTCCGCAGACCGAGGGGCCGAGCCGGGCGACGATCCGGGCGGGTTCCGCGCCGAGCGCGGTCATCGACTCGACGACCGCGGGGACGACTCCGGCGACCAGTCCCGGGCGTCCGGCGTGGGCCGCCCCCGCGACCCCGGCGACGGGGTCCGCGAGCAGAACGGGGGTGCAATCCGCGGTCAGCACCGCGAGGGCGAGACCGCGGCGGGCCGTCACCAACGCGTCGACGGCCGGGATCGGGGCGGTGGAACCGGAGCCGTGCCACGGCCCGTCGACCACGGCCACGTCCCGGCCGTGCACCTGGTTCATCCAGACCACCGCGGCCGGGTCGAGGCCGAGTGCCTTCGCCGTCCGCTCGCGGTTGGTCCGTACGGCCGCGGGGTCGTCACCGACCGCGCCACCGAGATTCAGCTCGTCATACGGAGCGGCGCTCACCCCGCCCCACCTGTCGGTGAAGGCGAAGTGCGCGCCGCTCGCGTGCTCTTCGGATGTCACTGCGTGCTGTTGCCCTATCACTGGGGGCCGCTCACTCGCTGCCGCCGGACTACTTCAGGAAGTCGGGAACATCCAGTTCCTCGGCGGTCGAGTCCTGGTACGGACGGGCCGGCGGGACCTGCGGCGAGGAGACCGGCGGCGCCGGGATCTCGTTGACCGGGCTGGGGTCGGACGGTACGGGCTCCTCGGTGCGCGGGGTCACGCTGCCGAGTCCGCCGAAGGACGGGCGGGACGGCTCGGGCCGCTCGGCCGGCCGGCTCGTGGCCGTTGTGGCCGGCGCGCTCTCCTCGCGGCCGCCGTAGGAGGAACCGAGCACCTTGTCGCGGCTGCCCTTGGCCGGCGGCTGGCCGCCGTCGAAGCCGGCCGCGATGACGGTGACCCGGACCTCGTCGCCGAGGGCGTCGTCGATGACGGCGCCGAAGATGATGTTGGCCTCGGGGTGCGCGGCCTCGCTGACCAGCTGCGCCGCCTCGTTGATCTCGAAGAGACCGAGGTCGGAGCCACCGGAGATGGAGAGCAGCACACCGCGGGCGCCGTCGATGGACGCCTCCAGGAGCGGCGAGGAGATCGCCATCTCCGCGGCGGCCACCGCGCGGTCGTCGCCGCGCGCCGAGCCGATGCCCATGAGCGCCGAGCCGGCCTCGGACATCACGGACTTGACGTCGGCGAAGTCGAGGTTGATCAGGCCCGGGGTGGTGATCAGGTCGGTGATGCCCTGGACGCCCGAGAGCAGCACCTGGTCGGCCGACTTGAACGCGTCGAGCACGCTCACCTGACGGTCCGAGATGGACAGCAATCGGTCGTTGGGGATGACGATGAGGGTGTCGACCTCGTCGCGCAGCCCCGCGATGCCGTCCTCCGCCTGGTTGGCGCGGCGCCGGCCCTCGAAGGTGAACGGGCGGGTGACCACACCGATCGTCAGGGCGCCCAGCGAGCGGGCGATGTTGGCGACGACGGGGGCGCCACCGGTGCCGGTGCCGCCGCCCTCGCCCGCGGTCACGAAGACCATGTCGGCCCCCTTGAGGACCTCCTCGATCTCCTCGCGGTGGTCTTCGGCGGCCTTGCGGCCGACGTCGGGGTTGGCGCCGGCGCCGAGGCCGCGGGTGAGCTCCCGGCCGACGTCGAGCTTGACGTCGGCGTCGCTCATCAGGAGAGCCTGCGCATCGGTGTTGATCGCGATGAACTCGACGCCCTTGAGACCGACCTCGATCATCCGGTTGATGGCGTTCACGCCACCGCCGCCGATACCGACGACCTTGATGACTGCGAGGTAGTTCTGCGGTGCTGCCACGTCGAAGGCCTCTCGCCTCGAGTTACGTATGCCTGGGGGCGGTTCTCAATGCCGACCCGAACCCTAACGTTGAAGTTTAGGGTTACCGGTGTCACTGTTGTGTGGGTTCTCTGAACAGGACACTAAGTCGACAAGCGGTGCGCGTTCAATGAACACGCCGAACCTCCCGTTTTTCTTTTCACCCTATGTGATCACCCATAGTCGTAGCCAACCAGGGTGCTGGCGGGCCCGGATTCGCGTCAACTCCCCGACGCCGCCGGAGCCCCGGGAGCGCTGACGTCGAAGTGGTCCGCGCCCCGGGCGGCTTTGAGCAATGCCGTGAGCGTACGGGCCTTCGCGTCCCCCCGTTCACCACTCCCCCAGACCACCGTCCGACCGCCCGTCAGCTCCAGGGTGATGGAGTCGTACGAGCGTACGCGGATCGCGAGGGTGTCCCGGCGGACGGCGGGGGGCAGGTCCACGGCGACCCGGACGGCCTCCCGTTCGAGTCGCTCGGGGCCGAACCGGCGGGCACCGGCCGAGTCCTCGGCCGCCATCGTCAGCCGGGGCACCCCCTTCGGGGCTTGATCGACTGTGGCGAACCGCACGCCCGTACCGTCGATTTCGATGAACTTCCCGCCCTTTTCGAGGACGGCTTTCGGCTGCCGCTCGGTCACTTTCAGACTGATTCCGTGTGGCCAGGACCGTTCGACCGCCACCGACTCGATCCTCGGCAGCCGGTCGCGCAGCCGGTCCGCGATGGCGTCGGTGTCGACGGCGGCGAGGGGGTCGCCGAACGGGACATCGGCCTCCCGGCGGACCTCTCCGGACGTCAGTACGGCGGTGCCACTGACCTCCACATGGGTGACCCGCAGCCAGCTGGAGCCGTAGAGCGCCCAGCCGACGGCCGCACCGAGAGCCACGGTGACGGCCGCCCAGCCGAGCAGTCTGCGCCGGCGCGGGTGGAGGCGGGGGCGGCGCGGCTTCGCCTTGCCCGGCGGCCCGCCGGAGCGGGGCGGGCGAGGCGATTGCCGCGAACGCGGCGGCTTGCCGTTCTTGCCGCCACCGCGCCGGGCGGTCGTCGGTCCGGCCACGCTCCCCGCCTCCTGCTCCTACGGGCCGTCAGCGGGCCCTGCGTGCGGCAATCGCCTCGTACACCATGCCGACGAGCAGCTCGTCGGCGTCCCGGCGCCCGAACTCGGAGGCGGCGCGGGACATCTCGTACAGCCGGTGCGGGTCGGCGAGCACCGGGAGCACATGGCTCTGGACCCACTCGGGGGTCAGCTCGGCGTCGTCGACCAGCAGACCGCCGCCCGCCTTGACCACCGGCTGGGCGTTGAGCCGCTGTTCGCCGTTGCCGATGGGCAGCGGGACGTAGGCGGCCGGAAGCCCGACGGCGGACAGCTCGGCGACGGTCATCGCGCCCGCACGGCAGAGCATCATGTCCGCCGCGGCGTACGCGAGGTCCATCCGGTCCACATACGGTACCGGGATATAGGGCGGCATTCCGGGCATGTTGTCCACGTGCGGCAGGTCGTTCTTCGGACCGACCGCGTGCAGGATCTGGATGCCGGAGCGCTGGAGCATCGGGGCGACCGCCTGGACGACCTCGTTCAGCCGGCGGGCGCCCTGCGAGCCGCCGGAGACCAGCAGCGTCGGCAGGTTGGGGTCGAGGCCGAACGCCGCGCGCGCCTCGGGCCGGACCGCGGCCCGGTCGAGGGTCGCGATGGTGCGGCGCAGCGGGATGCCGACGTAGCGGGCGTTGCGCAGCTTGCTGTCCGGGGTGCTCACCGCGACCGACGCGGCGTAGCGCGAGCCGATCTTGTTGGCGAGGCCGGGGCGGGCGTTGGCCTCGTGGACGATGATCGGCACTCCGAGCCGCTTGGCGGCCAGATAGCCGGGCAGCGCCACATAGCCGCCGAAGCCCACCACGCAGTCCGCCTTGGTCCGCTCCAGGATCTGCTCGGCGGCCTTGATGGTGCCGCGCAGCCGTCCCGGGACGGTGATCAGCTCGGGTGTGGGCTTGCGGGGCAGGGGTACGGCGGGGATCAGTCCCAGTTCATAGCCCCGCTCGGGCACGAGCCGGGTCTCCAGGCCCCGCTCCGTGCCGAGCGCCGTGATCCCCACGGTCGGGTCCTGCCTGCGCAGGGCGTCCGCGAGGGCGAGCGCGGGCTCGATGTGGCCGGCGGTCCCCCCGCCGGCGAGTACGACATGCACCGAAATTCACCGCTCTCCGGACGGTCGCTTCTTGACGCGCCGTCTCATCGTCTTCCATCTCACCCCAGGCTGCCGCATGGCGAGCGCTGCCCGCGCACCGGGCTCGTCGCGCGCGAAGGCGATCAGCAGTCCGATGGCGAACATGGTCGGCAGCAGGGCGGAACCCCCGTAGGAGAACAGCGGCAGGGGGACACCGGCGATCGGCAGCAAGCCGAGCACCGCACCGATGTTGACCACGGCCTGCGCCGTGATCCAGGTGGTCACACCTCCCGCTGCGTACCTCACGAAGGGGTCCTCCGTGCGTCCGGCCACGCGGATACCCGCATAGCCTAGAGCCGCGAAGAGGGCGAGTACCGACAGCGTCCCCGCGAGACCGAGTTCCTCGCCGGTGATGGCGAAGATGAAGTCGGTGTGGGGTTCGGGGAGTTCGCCCCATTTCTCCACACTCGCTCCCAGTCCCGCGCCGAACCAGCCGCCGTTGGCGAGGGCGTAGATTCCGTGCACGGCCTGCCAGCAGCGGTCGTCGGTGCCCGGTTCGGTCGCGCCGATGCAGGCGAGACGGGACATGCGGTTGGCACTGGTCTTGATGAACAGCGCGGCGAGCACCGCGGTGACGCCGAAGATCCCCGCGAAGAGCCGGGTCGGGGCGCCCGCCACCCACAGCAGGCCGAGCAGGACCACGGTGAGGACGACGGTGGTGCCCATGTCGCCGCCCAGCATGATCAGGCCGAGCAGCAGGAAGGTGACGGGCACCAGGGGCACCAGGAGGTGCTTCCACTGGGTGAGCAGCTTCTTGGACTGCTTGCGCGCCAGCAGGTCGGCGCCCCACAGCACGAGGGCGAGCTTGGCGAACTCGCTGGGCTGGAGCTGGAAGGGCCCGCCGAGGGAGATCCAGTTGGTGTTGCCGTTGATGGTCTCGCCGATGCCGGGCACCTGGACCAGGCAGAGCGCGAAGAGCGAACCGGCGAGCAGCGGGTAGGCCAGCGCCCGCAGCAGCTTGACGGGCAGTCGGGCGGCGGCCAGCAGGAGCACGGTGCCGATGGCGGCGGCGAGCAGCTGCTTGCGGAAGAAGAAGCTGGGCGCCAGGCCGTTCTGCAGGGCCTTGATCTGGGACGCGGAGTAGACCATCACCAGGCCGAGCACGGTGATCAGCAGGGAGCCGCCCAGGACCAGGTAGTACGCGGTCAGCGGGCGGTCCCAGGCGCGCTTCACGCGCGCGTGCAGGGCGCGCAGTCCACTGCCGGACGGCCGCCCGGGCGGGCGCGGGCCCCCCGCGCGGATCCGTGCGGGGCGGGGGGCGCGCTGGGGCCGGGGCCGGGCGGGGGCCCCGCGCAGGGCCCACAGGCCGCCCGGTGCGCCCCCGGGGCGCGCGGTGTCGTCGGCGTGCATCCGGGTGTCCCCTCCGCTGGTCTCCTGCGCCGCCGGCCCGCGCCGCGGGGGGTTCCGGCGGCTACTCCTCCGGGTGTCGGCCGGAGGCCAGTCCCCGGACCGCGTCGGCGAAGGCCTCGCCGCGCTTGTTGTAGTTGGCGAACATGTCCATCGAGGCGCACGCCGGGGCCATGAGGACGGTGTCCCCGGGCCGGGCGAGCCGCGCCGCTTCCCGGACCGCCGCCGCCATCGCCCCAGTGTCGGTCCGGTCGAGGTCCACCACCGGCACATCGGGGGCGTGTCGCGCCAGCGCTTGGCGGATCAGCTCCCGGTCGGCCCCGATGAGGACGACGCCGCGCAGCCGTCGCGCGGAGGCGGTGACCAGGCCGTCGAAGGTGGCGCCCTTGGCGAGGCCGCCCGCGATCCACACGATCGACTCGTAGGCCGCCAAGGACGCCTGGGCGGCGTGGGTGTTGGTGGCCTTGGAGTCGTCCACGTAGGCGACGCCGTCGACGTCGGCGACGTGGGCGATGCGGTGCGCGTCGGGCCGGAAGGCGCGCAGTCCGTCCCGCACGGCCGTGGCCGGGACGCCGAAGGCGCGGGCCAGGGCCGCCGCCGCGAGGGCGTTGGCGATGTTGTGCGGGGCGGCCGGGGTCACGTCCGAGATCTCGGCCAGCTCCTGGGCCTGCTCCCGGCGGTTCTCCACGAAGGCGCGGTCGACGAGGATGCCGTCGACCACCCCGAGCTCGGAGGGGCCGGGGGTGCCGAGGGTGAAGCCGATGGCACGGCAGCCCTCCTCGACGTCGGCCTGCATGACCAGGCGCTCGGTGGCGGGATCGGCGACGTTGTAGACGCAGGCGATCTCGTTGCCCTCGTAGATGCGGCCCTTGTCGGCGGCGTACGCCTCCATGGAGCCGTGCCAGTCGAGGTGGTCGGGCGCGAGGTTGAGCACGGCCGCGGAGTGGGCGCGCACGGACGGCGCCCAGTGCAGCTGGTAGCTGGAGAGTTCGACGGCGAGCACGTCGTACGGCTCGGCTCCGTCGCGTCCCTGGGCGAGCACCACGTCGATGATCGGGGTGCCGATGTTGCCGACGGCGACGGTACGCAGTCCGGCGGCCTCCAGGATGGAGGCGAGCATCTGGACCGTGGTGGTCTTGCCGTTGGTGCCGGTGACGGCGAGCCAGGGGGCCGCCTGCTCGCCGCGCAGCCGCCAGGCGATCTCGACGTCGCCGACGACGTCCACGCCGGCCTCGGCGGCGGCGGCGAAGAGCGGGCTCCCCGGCTTCCAGCCCGGCGAGGTGACGACGAGTTCGGTGCCCGGGGGCAGGGTGTCGGCGTCGGCCAGGCGGACGGCGATGCCCTCGCGCTCCAGCTCGGCGGCGCGCTCGTGGTGGGTGGTGCTGTCACCGCCGTCGACGACGGTCACCCGCGCGCCGAGGCCGGCCAGGGCGCGGGCGGCGCTGACGCCGCTCACGCCGAGGCCGGCGACGGTGATGTGCTTACCGGCCCACTCCTGGGCGGCGGAAGAGGTGGTGGGGGTCACTTGATGGCCAGCCATCCGGCGTAGAAGAGTCCGAGACCGACGGCCACGCAGAGGCCCTGGATGATCCAGAAGCGGACCACCACAAGGACTTCGCTCCACCCCTTGAGTTCGAAGTGGTGCTGGAGCGGGGCCATCCGGAAGACGCGCTTCCCGGTGAGACGGAACGAGCCGACCTGGATCACGACGGACATCGTGATGAGGACGAACAGACCGCCGAGGAGGGCGAGCAGCAGCTCGGTGCGGGAGCAGATGGCCAGTCCCGCGAGGGCGCCGCCGAGGGCGAGCGAGCCGGTGTCACCCATGAAGATCTTGGCGGGCGAGGTGTTCCACCACAGGAAGCCGAAGCAGGAGCCCATCAGGGCGGAGGCGACGACGGCGAGGTCGAGCGGGTCGCGGACCTCGTAGCAGGCGGCGCCGGCGGTCAGCGGGTTGCCGCAGGACTGGCCGTGCTGCCAGGTGCCGATGAAGACATAGGCGCCGAAGACCATCACGGACGCGCCGGTGGCGAGGCCGTCGAGACCGTCGGTGAGGTTCACGCCGTTCGACATCGCGAGGATCATGAACAGCGCCCAGACCACGAAGATCACGGGGCCGACGGACCAGCCGAAGTCCTGGGTGAAGGACAGCTTGGTGGAGGCCGGGGTCTGGCCCCGGGTGTCCGCGAACTGCAGCGCGAGGACCGCGAAGGCGATACCGACGATGAGCTGGCCGGCCATCTTGGCCTTGGCGCGCAGGCCCAGGCTCCGCTGCTTGACGATCTTGATGTAGTCGTCGAGGAAGCCGACCAGGCCCATGCCCGCCATCAGGAACAGCACCAGCACGCCGGAGAACGTCGGCTCGTGGCTGGTGATGACCTTGGTGAGGGCGTACGCGATGAGCGTGGCCAGGATGAAGGCGATGCCACCCATGGTGGGCGTACCGCGCTTGCTGTGGTGCTCGCGCGGGCCGTCGTCACGGATGAACTGGCCGTAGCCCTTGCGGGCCAGGAACTTGATCAGCAGCGGGGTGCCGACCAGGGTCAGCAGCAGGCCGATGACACCCGCGAACAGGATCTGGTTCATCAGCCGGAGACCTCACCATCGGCCGCGAGCAGCGCGGCCGCGACCCGCTCCAGGCCGACCGACCTGGACGCCTTCATCAGCACGACGTCTCCCGGACGCAGCTCGCTGCGCAACAGGTCGACCGCCGCCTGCGCGTCGGACACGTGCACCGACTCCTCACCCCACGAACCCTCGTTATAGGCACCCATTTGCAGCCAGGCCGCTTCCCTGCCCCCGACTGCCACGAGCTTGCTGACGTTGAGCCGGACGGCGAGCCGCCCGACCGCGTCGTGCTCGGCGAGTGAGTCCTCGCCGAGCTCGGCCATCTGACCGAGCACGGCCCACGTGCGGCCCCCCTTCGCCGTGGCGGCTTGGCCCATGGCGGCCAGCGCGCGCAGCGCGGCTCTCATGGATTCGGGGTTCGCGTTGTAGGCGTCGTTGACGATCGTCACGCCGTCCGCACGCTCGGTGACCTCCATCCGCCAGCGGGAGAGCTGGCCCGCCTCGGAGAGCGCGGTGGCGATCTCCTGCGCGGGCATGCCCAGCTCATGGGCGACGGCGGCGGCGGCGAGCGCGTTCGACACGTGGTGCTCACCGTACAGCCGCATGGTCACGTCCCCGCACCCGGTGGGTGTGTGAAGCGTGAAGGCGGGCTGCCCGGTCGCGGTGAGGCGGACGTTCTCGGCCCGGATGTCCGCGTCCTCGGACTCGCCGAACAGGACGGTACGGGCCTTGGTGCGGGTGCTCATGGCCCGGACGAGGGGGTCGTCGGCGTTGAGCACGGCGATGCCGCCCTCCGCCGCGGTGGGCAGCACCTCGACCAGCTCGCCCTTGGCCAGGGCGATCTGCTCGCGGCCGCCGAACTCGCCGATGTGCGCGGTGCCGACGTTCAGCACGAGGCCGATGCGCGGCGGGGTGAGCTCGGCGAGGTAGCGGATGTGGCCGACGCCGCGGGCGCCCATCTCCAGCACGAGGTGGGCGGTGCTCTCCTGCGCGCGCAGCGCGGTCAGCGGCAGGCCGATCTCGTTGTTGAAGTTGCCGGGCGGCCCCACGGTCGGGCCGAGTCGCTCCAGGAGCTGGGCGATCAGGTCCTTGGTGCTGGTCTTGCCGGCCGAGCCGGTGAGCGCGACGACGGTGGTGCCGAGCCGCTCCACGACGGCGCGGGCGAGGGCGCCGAGGGCGGCGACGACGTCCTCGACGACGATGGCGGGCACGCCGACGGGCCGGGCGGCCAGTACGGCCACCGCGCCCGCGGCGACCGCGCGCTCGGCGTAGTCGTGGCCGTCGACGTTCTCCCCGGGCAGCGCCGCGAAGAGGCTGCCGGGCCGCACGTCACGGGAGTCGATCACGACCGGGCCGTGGGCGGCGACGCCCGGGTCCGGTATGTCGTGCTGCTGCCCGCCGACGATGGCGGCGATCTCGGCGAGAGACAGAGCGATCACTGAGATTTACCTCCGGCCGTTCGGGAGGGCTTCCGTGGGGAGGGTTGTGCGCACATGGCGGTCTGTCATCCCTGGTCGTTCCGGTGCTTGGTCGACAGGCGCAGTCGCTCGGCCTCGATGGCCTCGCGCAGCACCTGGCGGTCGTCGAAGGGGCGGACCACTCCGGCGATGTCCTGGCCCTGCTCGTGGCCCTTGCCCAGGACGAGGACGGTGTCACCCGGCTCGGCGCGGGCGACGGCGGCCGCGATGGCGTCGGCCCGCTCCTCCGCGAGGAGGACGGTGCCGCGCTCGTGGACGGGCACCTCGGCGGCGCCCGCGAGCATGGTCGCGAGGATCGCGAGGGGGTCCTCGGAGCGGGGGTTGTCGGAGGTCAGTACGGCGGTGTCGGCGAGCCGGGCCAGGGCCGCGCCCATCGGGGCGCGCTTGGTCTGGTCGCGGTCGCCGCCGCAGCCGAGCACGGCGTGGATCCGGCCCTTGCCGACCTTGCGCAGGGCGCGGAGAACCGATTCGACGGCGTCCGTCTTGTGGGCGTAGTCGACGACGGCGAGGTAGGGCTGGCCCGCGTCGACGCGCTCCAGCCGGCCGGGCACGCCGGGCACGGCCGCGACGCCGTCGGCGGCGGTCTGCGGGTCGATGCCGGCGGCGACGAGCGCGGTGATGGCGGCGAGGGCGTTGGCGACGTTGAACGGGCCGGCCAGCGGCGCCCGGGCGGTGATCGACTGCCCCTGCGGGCCGAGGACGGTGAAGTCCGAGTCGAACGGACCGACGTGCACGTCCGTGGCGCGCCAGTCGGCGTCGGGGTGCCCCTCCGCCGAGAAGGTGATGACCGGGACCTCGGAGGCGCCCTCGGCGAGGCGCCGGCCGTACTCGTCGTCGAGGTTGACGACGCCGAGGCGGCTGCGGGCCTTGGTGAACAGCCGGGCCTTGGCCTGGAAGTAGTCCTCCATGCCGGAGTGGAACTCCATGTGCTCCGGGCTGAGGTTGTTGAAGACCGCGACGTCGAAGACGCAGCCGTCGACGCGGCCGAGCATCAGGGCGTGGCTGGAGACCTCCATGGCCACCGAGCGGACGCCGCGCTCGCGCATGACCGCGAAGAGCGCCTGGAGGTCGGTCGCCTCGGGCGTGGTGCGCTCGGACTTGATGCGCTCGTCGCCGATCCGGGACTCCACCGTGCCGATGAGGCCCGTCAGGCCCCCGGACGCGCCGGCGGCGGCCTTCAGCCCGCCCTCGATGAGGTAGGCGGTGGTGGTCTTGCCGGAGGTGCCGGTGATGCCGATCTGGAGCAGATCGCGGCCCGGCTCGCCGTAGATCGTCGCGGCGAGCGCGCCCATGCGGCCGCGCGGGTCGTCGACGGTGAGGACGGGCAGGCCGGCGGCCCGGGCACGGTCGGTGCCGGACGGGTCGGTCAGCACGGCCACCGCGCCGAGCCCGGCGGCCTGGGCGGCGAAGTCCGCGCCGTGGAAGCGGGCGCCGGGCAGGGCGGCGTAGATGTCGCCCGGGCGCACGGCTCGCGAGTCGTGGGTGATGCCGGTGACCGTGGCGGTCGCGGCGGCCTCGTCGGCGGCCCCGGCGTCACGGGTGGCGGCGATGCCCAGCTGACCGGCGAGCTCCGCGAGGGGCGCGGGGCGGACCTGGGTGGGGCGGGGCGCTCCCGGGTACATGGCGGGGGCGTCCGTGGGGCTGGTGTGGGACTGATCAGCGTGGGGCACGGCGGTGAGCGTACCGGGCGCACCCGCCCGGCCGCGAAGCGAGGGGCGCGCCGGGTCGTGGTTCCCCGGATCAGGAGTGATCGTCGTCACGGCCGCCCCCGGTTCAGCGGTCGCCGTAGTTCACCGGCAGCCGGGGAGGCTGGGTGCCGGACGGCGGCACCTGGAGGGTCTTGAGCGCGAACTCCATGACCTTCTTGTAGACGGGGCCGCAGATCTGGCCGCCGAAGTAACTGCCCTCGGTGGGGTTCTGGATGGCGCAGTAGACGGTGATCCGGGGCTGGTCGGCGGGGGCGAATCCGGCGAAGGAGGCGGTGTAGCCGTGGTAGCGGCCGGTCTGCGGATCCACCCGGTTGGACGTGCCGGTCTTGCCCGCGACGCGGTAGCCGGGGATCTTCGCCTTGGTGCCGGTGCCCTCCCGGTCGTCGACGACGGACTCCAGCATGGTGGACAGGGTCTTGGCGGTCCGCTCGCTGATCACGCGGGTGCGCGGCGGGGCCGGGGCGGGGGTGAAGCGGCCGTCGGGGCCCTTGATGCCGCGGACGAGCGTGGGCTGCACCCGCTCGCCGCCGCCGGCGATGGTGGAGTAGACGGACGCGGCCTGTACGGCGTTCAGGGACAGTCCCTGGCCGAAGGGGATCGTGTACTGCTGGGAGGCGCTCCACTTGTGCGGCTTCGCGAGGATGCCGGGCGTCTCGCCCGGGAAGCCGAGGCCAGTGGGCGCTCCCATGCCGAATTTCCGCAGGTAGGAGTAGAGGACGCGGTTGGCCTGCGGCTGGTCCTTGCCGAGCTGTTCGGCGGCGAGGATCGTGCCGATGTTGCTGGATTTGGCGAGCACCCCGTTGAGGGTGAGGTGCCAGGTGGCGTGGTCGATGTCGTCGGCGAAGGCCCGGTCGGCGCGGGGCAGCCGGTTCGGCACCTCGACATGGGTGGCCGGAGTGGCCTTGCCCTCCTCCAGGACGGCGGCGATGGTCATCACCTTGCTGACGCTGCCCGGCTCGTAGGCGTCCTGGAGCGCGGCGTTGCCCATGGCGTTGCCGTCGGCGTGGGCGAGGTCGTTGGGGTTGTAGCCGGGGGCGTTGGCCATGGCCAGGATCTCGCCGCTGCGGGTGTCCTGGACGACGACGTAGCCGCGGTCCGCGGCGGACTCCTTCACCTGCTCGGCGATGGCGTTCTGGGCGGCCCACTGGATGTCGCGGTCGATGGTCAGCTCGACGTCGGAGCCGGGCACGGCGGGCTGTTCCTTGAGGTCGCCGGTGGGGACCTGGCGGCCGCCGGACTGGGCGTAGACGAGCTTGCCGTCCTTGCCCGCGAGCTCCTTGTTCAGCTGGGCCTCGATGCCGCCGCCGCCCCGGCCCTCGGCGTTGACGAAGCCCAGTATCCCGGCGGCGAGGTCACCGTTGGGGTAGACGCGCTTGCTGTGGGACTCGCGGTTGACGCCCGCCAGGACGTCGGCGCCCTGCTTGGCCTTCGCCCGGTCGGCGACGGTCTTCTTCAGCTCCTTGATCCGGTTCCAGACCTTGGGGGACTGCCGGCGGGCGAGCACGACGTACTTCGACTTGGGGTTGGCGGTGAGCTTCTGCTCCAGCTCCGCCGGCCGCTCGGCGAGCAGGGGGGCGAGCAGCTCGGCGGCCTGGCGGGCCGCGTCGGGCGTCTTGATCCGCTCGGGGGTCAGCAGGTCGGGGGCGGCGGTGATGTCGTAGGCGTCGACGGTGGTGGCGAGGTCGATGCCGGCCCGGTCGGTGATGGCGCCGCGCTCGGCGGCCAGCGTGACCGGGATGTAGCGGTTGACGTTCGCCTTGGCGGCGTAGGCACTGGCGTCCACGGCCTGCACCTGGAGCAGCCGCACGGTGAAGACCAGCAGGACGAGCGTGAGCCCGGCGCCGACCATCCGCAGCCGTGGCCGGGGGCTGCCGAGCCGCAGTGGCCGGGCGCCGCCGCGGTAGCCCGCGGGCCGGGGGGCGGGGCGGGCGGGCCCGGGGACGCGCTTGCGGGGGTCGCGGGGCTCTCGGGGGCGGCGGGGGGCCGTCATGTCGCGCTCCCCCTCCGGGGCCGCCGCCGGTGCGCGGCCGTGGGCCCGGCCGGACCGGTGGCCGGGTGGGCCTGCGAGAAGCGCGGGGGCCGTACCCCGGGGGTTTGCGGCACTGCGTCACCTGCCGGTGGTCGGAACGGTCTTCACTGCCGTACGGGCGTCGGGGGCGGGGACCTGGGGATTCCGGGGCGCCTGGGGAGCGGGGGCCTCGGGGACAGGAACCGGGAGCGGCGGTGGGGCGGGGGCCGCCGGAGCCGGGGGCGGGGTGTCTGCCTCGACCGGGGTCTCGACCGGGGTCTCGAGCGGGGCGGTCATGGAGGCGGGGTCGGCGGCGGCCGGGGACGGGGCGCCGTGGACGGTGCCGTCCGGGTCGAGGAAGACGGGGCTGCCGCCGGGGACCATGCCGAGCTCGCGGGCGCGGCGCTCCAGGGCGTCCGGGGCGGCGAGCTGGTCGACCTCCTGCTGCAGCGCCTGCTGCTCGTCGGTCAGCTCGGTGGTCTTGCGCTGGAGCCGGCTGAGCTCGAAGGAGCCCTGGTTGAGCGAGGAGTTGAGCACCAGCAGCGAGAGCAGCCCGGAGCCGAGCAGCACCACGACCAGCAGGACGAAGGGGGTCCGCTTCGCTCCGACGGCTCCGGCGGGCAGCAGCCGGATCAGGCGCGCGCCCGGGCCACGGGCGGCCGGTGTCACGGGGCGTCCTCGCGGATGCGCTCGGCGCCGCGCAGCCGGGCGGGGGCGGCCCGGCGGTTCTCGGCGATCTCTTCCTCGGTGGGCAGCTCGGCGCCGCGGGTGAGGAGCTTCAGCCGCGGCTGGTAGCGCTCGGGGACGACCGGCAGCCCAGGCGGCGCGGTGTTGGCGGCGCCCGCCGCGAAGACCTGCTTGACGATGCGGTCCTCCAGCGACTGGTAGGACAGCACGGCGATCCGGCCGCCGACCGCGAGGGCGGCGACGGCGTTGGGGATGGCCTGCTCGACGCTGGCGAGCTCCGCGTTGACCTCGATGCGCAGGGCCTGGAAGGTGCGCTTGGCGGGGTTGCCGCCGGTGCGCTTGGCGGCCTGCGGCAGCGCGTCGCGGATCAGCTCGACGAGCCGGGCGCTGTTGGTGAAGGGCTCCTTCGCCCGCTCCTTGACGATGGCGCTGACGATCCGCTTGGCCTGCTTCTCCTCGCCGTAGGCGCGCAGGATGCGGACGAGCTCGCCGGGCGCGTAGGTGTTGAGGACCTCCGCGGCGCTGAGGCCCGTCGTCTGGTCCATCCGCATGTCCAGCGGGGCGTCCTGGGCGTAGGCGAAGCCGCGGTCGGCCTCGTCGAGCTGCATGGAGGACACGCCGAGGTCGAAGAGGACGCCCTGGACGCGCGGGATGCCCAGCTTGTCCAGCACCTCGGGGAGCTCGTGGTAGACGGCGCGCACCAGCGTGGCGCGGTCGCCGAAGGGGGCGAGCCGCTCCCCGGCGAGCGCCAGGGCGGTGGGGTCGCGGTCGAGGGCGACGAGCCGGACCTCGGGGAAGCGGGTGAGCAGCGCCTCGCTGTGGCCGCCGGCGCCGAGGGTGCAGTCGACGACGACCGCGCCGGGCTCGGTGAGAGCGGGGGCGAGCATGTCCAGGCAACGCTGGAGCATGACGGGGACGTGTCGCGCGTTGCTGCTCATGCGCCCTTCTGAGAGTCCGGGGAGGTCCGCGGGCGTACGCATCCCCGGGTCCCCGCCCGCTCGAAGGGGAAGCGGCCGGTCCGGCACCGGGGAAGTGGTGTCGGGCGACCGGGGAGCGGGAGGAGGCCGAGGGGTACGTACGCGGCGCGCACGTGCGGGTTTTCGGTTCCAAGGGGAGCGTCAGGCCTCCCACTTCGCGCCACTTTAGTCCACTCGTCCCTTCGGTCAATCAACCGGCCAGCGCGTCCCGCCCCGGCCTTGGGCGCGGCCGTCAGAACGCGCCGGGGGCGGGCGGAGGACGCCGTGACCGGGCCGCGGCGGGGGCGCCCTCACCCGTACGGCGGCAGGGGCGTCCGGCCTGTGGCTTACCTCACAGAAGCCGCGTTGGCGATGTTTGCCCGCCCTTATAGCGGGCCGATCAGCCGCTGGCCGACTACCTTCGTGCATATGTCGATATCCGCGTCTCAGCCCTCGCAGCCGACCTCCGACCGCGACCACTCCGACCGGACGGTCACCGACCGTCTGGTCGAGGCCAACGCCAAATACGCCTCGGCGTTCGTCGACCCGGGCATGGACGCCCGTCCCGTGCTGAAGGTCGCCGTGGTGGCCTGCATGGACGCCCGCATCGACCTGCACGCCGCGCTCGGCCTGGAGCTCGGCGACTGCCACACCATCCGCAACGCCGGCGGTGTGGTCACCGACGACATCATCCGCTCCCTGACGATCAGCCAGCGGGCCCTCGGCACCCGCTCGGTGGTGCTGATCCACCACACCGGCTGCGGTCTGCTGAACCTGACCGAGGACTTCCGGCACGAGATCGAGGCGGAGGTCGGGCAGCGCCCGGCGTGGGCGGTGGAGGCGTTCAAGGACCTCGACAAGGATGTCCGGCAGTCCATGCAGCGGGTCCGCACCTCGCCGTTCCTGCCGCACACCGACGACGTGCGCGGCTTCGTCTTCGACGTGACGACGGGTCTGCTGCGCGAGATCGACCCGCAGCGCTGATTGTCCACAGGCGGTGACGCAAGACCGCCTGAGCGGCCAGAATGCGTACGTGACGCCCGCCCCCGCGACCTGCGGGGGTGCGGCGGACACGTTTCGGGGAGGGCCGGTCCGTACCCACGGGCCCGGCTCGGACTGGGGAACCCCCTGCTCCTGGAAGAGCGCGGGGAAGGGCCGAGGAGGGCCGGGTGACGACCTATGACGAACGAGCGAGCCTCAGCGATCTGACCACCACAGCGGAGCGGGTCCGCAGAGCGGTGGAGGGTGTGATCGAGGGCAAGCCGGAGGTCGTACGGCTCTCGCTGACCGTGCTCCTCGCCGAGGGGCACCTCTTGATCGAGGATGTGCCCGGGGTGGGCAAGACCATGCTCGCCAAGGCGCTGGCGCGGTCCATCGACTGCTCGGTGCGGCGCATCCAGTTCACGCCGGACCTGCTGCCGTCCGACATCACCGGCGTGAGCGTCTTCGACCAGCAGCGGCGGGACTTCGAGTTCAAGCCCGGTGCGATCTTCGCCCAGATCGTGATCGGCGACGAGATCAACCGCGCCTCGCCCAAGACCCAGTCGGCGCTGCTGGAGTCGATGGAGGAGCGCCAGGTCACCGTCGACGGGCACAGCTACGAGCTGCCCAGCCCGTTCATGGTGGTGGCCACGCAGAACCCGGTCGAGATGGAGGGCACCTATCCGCTGCCCGAGGCGCAGCGCGACCGCTTCATGGCGCGGGTCTCGATCGGCTATCCGCACCCGGAGGCCGAGCTGCGGATGCTGGACGTGCACGGCGGCGTCTCGCCGCTGGACGACCTCCAGCCCGTCGCGCACGCGCACGACATCGTCAAGCTCGTCGAGGCGGTCCGGGCGGTGCACGTCGCCGAGTCCGTGCGGCGGTACGCGGTGGACCTGGTGGGCGCGACCCGGCAGCACCCCGATCTGAGACTCGGGGCGTCGCCGCGGGCGACGCTGCACCTGCTGCGGGCCGCCAAGGCCGCGGCGGCGCTGGCCGGCCGGGACTTCACCCTGCCCGACGACGTCCAGGCGCTGGCCGTGCCGGTGCTCGCGCACCGGCTGCTGCCCACCGCGCAGGCGCAGCTGGGCCGGCGCACGGCCGAGCAGGTCGTTGTCGACATCCTCCAGCGGACCCCGGTGCCCGATCCGTCGGCGCAGGCGTGGCGGCTGCCGCCGCCGCCCGCCCACCAGCCCCCGGGGGCGCGGAGGCTGTGATGTCATCCGGGGGATCCCCCTCGCGAGGCCCGGCCGGGGCCGGGGCGAGGGGGGCCGCGCGCAGCGGCCTGTGGGCGGCGTTCGGCGGGCTGACCACCCGTGGCCGCTCCTTCCTGGCGGCGGGCGTCGCCGCCGCCGGGTGTTCGTATGTGCTCGGCCAGTCGGACCTGCTGCGGGTGGGGCTGCTGCTGGCCGTGCTGCCCGTGGTGTGCGTGATCGTGCTGCACCGCACCCGGCACCGGGTCACCGGCAGCAGACGGCTCTCGCCGTCGCGGGTGCCCGCGACCGCCGAGGCGCGGGTGCACCTGCGGATCGACAGCGTCTCGCGGCTCCCCACCGGGCTGCTGATGCTCCAGGACCAGGTGCCGTACGTGCTGGGGCCGCGCCCGCGCTTCGTCCTGGACCGGATCGAGCCGGGCGGCCGCCGCGAGGTGTCCTACCGGGTCCGCTCGGATCTGCGCGGCCGCTATCCGCTGGGGCCGTTGCAGCTGCGGCTGACGGACCCGTTCGGGATGTGCGAGCTGACCCGGGGTTTCAGCGCCTTCGACACCCTGACGGTCGTGCCGCGCGTGGAGCCGTTGCCGCCCGTTCGGCTCGGTGGCGAGGCGTCGGGCTACGGCGACGGCCGGCACCACTCCCTCGCGCTGGCCGGCGAGGACGATGTCATACCGCGCGGCTACCGCCACGGCGACGACCTGCGCCGGGTGCACTGGCGTTCGACCGCGCGCTACGGCGAGCTGATGGTGCGCCGCGAGGAGCAGCCGCACCGGGCGCACTGCACGGTGCTGCTGGACACCCGCGGCATCGCCTACGAGGGCGCCGGGCCCGACTCCCCCTTCGAATGGGCGGTGTCGGGGGCGGCCTCCACGGCGGTCCATCTGCTGGAGCGGGGTTTCTCGGTGCGGCTGCTGACCGACACCGGAAGCTCGGTGCCCGGCCCCGACGGCACGGGCGGGTACGGCGGTTCCGCGCACGACTCCGCGGACGCGGCCGGGTTGATGCTGGACACCCTCGCGGTGGTGGACCACTCCGAGGAGACCGGGCTGGCCGCCGCCCACGACATCCTGCGCGGCGGTGCCGGCGGGCTGCTGGTGGCGTTCTTCGGCGAGCTGGACGAGGAGCAGACGGTGCTGGCCGGGCGGATGCGGCAGCGCGGCGTGACGGCGGTCGCCTTCGTCCTGGACCCCGCCGCGTGGGCGTACGACCCGCCCGGCCGAGGGGGCCAGGGCTCCCGGGCGGGGTTCGACGGCGAGCGGCGGCTGCGCATGCTGCGGGAGGCCGGGTGGACGGCGCTGCCCGTCACCCCGGGCGCGCCGCTGGCGGACCTGTGGCGGCTGGCGGGTTCCGCCGGCCCGGCCCCGGGCGACGCGACGGGCGGGGCGGCAGGCGGCTGGAGCGGCGTGGCGGGAGGCAGGTCATGAGCGGGGGAATCCGGCTGGCGGTGTGCGCGGCGGCGGCCACGCTGGCGGCGGCGGGTGCGCTGCTGCCGCTGGTGGACCGGTCCGTGTGGATCGTCCAGGCGGCGTTCCTGCTGGCGATCCAGACGTCGGTGGGCATGCTCGCCCGCCGGGTGCCGCTGGCCCGGGCGCTGACGGTGGCGGTGCAGGCCCTGGTGGCGCTGCTGCTGCTCACCGTGGTCTTCGCGCGGGCGCACGCGATCGGCGGGCTGCTGCCGGGCCCGGACGTCTTCCAGGAGTTCGGCCAGCTGCTGCGGGAGGGCGCGTCCGACGTCGGGCGGTACGCCATCCCGGCGCCGACGACCACGGCCATCCGGCTGCTGCTGGTCGGCGGGGTGCTGGTGATCGGCCTGGTGGTGGACGCGCTGGCGGTCACGTACCGCAGCGCCGCCCCGGCCGGGCTGCCGCTGCTCGCGCTGTACTCCGTGGCGGCCGGACTGGCGGAGGGCACCGACTGGCTGTGGTTCCTGGCCGCGGCGGCCGGCTATCTGCTGCTGCTCCTGGCCGAGGGCCGCGACCGGCTCGCCCAGTGGGGCCGGGTCTTCGGTGGTGGCGGTGCCCGGCCGGGCCCGGCGGCGCATCCGCTGGGCCCCGGTCAGGCGTCGGCCATCGCGCCGGTCCGTACGGGCCGGCGGATCGGGGCGCTCGCGCTCGGCATCGCCCTGCTGGTGCCGGCCGTGCTGCCGACGATGGACAGCGGGCTGCTCCAGGCGCACGGCCAGAGCCCCGGCGAGGGCGGCACGGGCGGCGGGACCGGCGCGGTCAGCCCGCTGGTCGCCCTCCAGGACAGCCTCCGCCAGCCGGAGAACCGCGAGGTGCTGCGCTATCGCACCTCCACGCGGAACACCGGCGATCTGTATCTGCGCATCGTCACGCTCGACCAGTTCGACGGTTCGACCTGGCGCACCTCCCCCGGCCGCCCCGTCACCGCGGTGCCGGACCCGCTGCCCACCCCCGCCGGGCTGGCCCCCGGGGTGCGCACGGACCCGGTCAACACCTCCGTCGCGGCGTCCGGTTCGTACGCGCAGACCTATCTGCCCCTCCCCTATCCGGCCGAGCAGGTGCGGATCGGCGGCCGGTGGCGGTACGAGCCGGAGGGGCGGATGGTGGTCGGCGGCCACGCGCAGACCACCCGGGGCGCCCGCTATCAGGTGACGAGCCTGCTGGTGGAGCCGACGGCGGCGCAGCTCGCCGCCGCGCCCGCGCCCCCGCAGCGGCTGCTGCGCGAGTACACCAAGGTGCCGGGCTCGCTGCCGGCGGTGGTGGCGCAGACGGCGCGCAAGGTGACGGCCGGGGCGGCGAACCCGTACCAGCAGGCCGTGAAGCTCCAGGAGTGGTTCGCGGTCGACGGCGGCTTCCGCTACGACACGGAGGTGCGCTCGGGCAGCGGGCCCGACGCGGTCGCCAGATTCCTCCAGGCCAAGGAGGGCTTCTGCGTCCACTTCTCCTTCGCCATGGCGGCCATGGCACGGACGCTGGGCATCCCCGCGCGGGTGGCCGTCGGCTTCACCCCGGGCACCCCGCAGGCGGACGGCTCGATGTCGGTCGGCTCCAAGGACGCGCACGCCTGGCCCGAGTTGTATTTCGAGGGCGCCGGCTGGACCCGCTTCGAGCCCACGCCGAGCCGCGGCACCCCGCCGGAGTACACGGTCGCCGAGACGCCCGCCGGGTCGGGCCCGGGCGCGCCCTCCGCACGCCCCGACCGGTCCGCCGCGCCGTCGGCGCCGGCCAGGCCGGGTGACGACTGCACCCCGCAGCTGAAGAAGGTCGACGGCTGCCCGGCCCTCGCCCAGCAGCCGGGCGGCGGCCGGGCCGGCGACGGGCCGCCGACGGGCACGGTGACGGCCCTCGTGGTGGCCGCGCTGGTGGTCCTCCTGCTGCCCGTGCTGCCGATGTTGTGGCGCCGCCGGGTACGGGCCCGGCGTCTTCGCCCCGCGAGCGCCGCCGTGGTTCAGCCGAGCGGCCCCGGCCAAGGAGAGGGAGCGGCAGGTCGGCCAGGGGCGCCCGCGGTGCTGCCGGACGACGATCCTCGGGAGACGGTGGAGCGCACGCTGGCGGCCTGGCGGGAGCTGACCGACTCCGCCTGGGACTACGGCATCCTGCCGGACGACGCCCAGACCCCGCGGAGGGCGGCGGCGCGGATCGTGCGGATCGGCGCGCTGGACGGCCCGTCGGCCGAGTCCGCCGTCCGGGTGGCCACCGCGGTGGAGCAGGCACTGTACGCACCGGCGCCCCGCCCGGCCGGGGCGTTGGCGGCCGAGGTCGAGTCCGTTCGGGCCGGGCTGCGCGCGGCGGCGGGGCGGGGGGCGCGGCTGCGGGCCGTGCTGGCTCCGCGCTCGGCCGCCCGTGTGGCGTGGGCCTGTTCGCGGCGCTGGTCGGCCGCGCGGGAGCGGCTGCGGACGGGGCGGATCGTGGCGGTGTGGCGCCGGGCGGGCGGGGCACTGCGCCCCTCGCGGCAGCGGGGCTGACCGCCGCCGGGGGTTCAGCGGGGTTCAGCCCTCGGTAGCGGGAGACGGAAAGGCGGCAGGGGCCGGGACGATGTCCCGGCCCCTGCCGCCTGCGAAGCACTCCGCGCGCGTCAGCCGCGCGGTCCTGCGAGAAATGCGGGGCTCAGTGGCCCTGTTCGTCACGGCGGCGCTGCCAGCGCTGCTCGATCCGGTCCATCACGGTACGGCGCTGTCGGGCCTGCCGCCGGGGTGCCCCGCCCATCGCGGCGGGTCCCGCCTGTGCTCCGGGCCTGGGCGCCTTGCGCCACCCCGTCACCGCGAGCACGGCACATCCCAGCATGACGAGGAACCCCACCACGCTGATCCAGATCTGTTGGGCGACCATTCCGGCCATGAGGAGCGCGATGCCCACCAGAAAACCCGCGACCGCCTGGTAGACCCGTCGCCGGGTGTACGTGCGCAGGCCGCTGCCCTCGAGCGCTGTGGCGAATTTGGGATCTTCGGCGTACAGCGCTCGCTCCATCTGCTCGAGCATGCGCTGCTCGTGCTCCGAGAGCGGCACGGAGTCCTCCTACTCGTCGGTCGCGGGGGGCGACCGGGGTGCGACCCTTTCAGGATAGGCAGGGAATCGCCCCCGTGAAACCCGCCCCTCTGCGCCAATCCGCCCACCGATGTGGTGTGGCGATCGATGACGTCGGGACGTACATTCCCTGCCCGCCGATCCGCCATGCCGGACGGTGTGCACCGATCATACGGGGCGAACGGGCTGATCGGGTGGCCTGTGACCTACCGCTTGCGGTCAGCCACGCTCGGCCAGGACGTGCAGCTGAGTGGCCACGGAGTGGAAGGCGGGCAGCTCGGCCGCCGCGGCCTCCAGCTGGAGCAGCGCGTCGATGGCTCCGGGCTCGGTGTCGACGAGCACGCCGGGCACCAGATCGGCGAAGACCCGCACGCCGTGCACGGAGCTGACGGCCAGCCCGGCGTCGGTGACCAGCTCGGTGAGCTGGTCGGCGGTGAAGCGGCGCGGGACCGGGTCGCCGTCGCCCCAGCGGCCGGCCGGGTCGGCGAGGATCTGCCGGGCCTCGCTGAAGTGACCGGCGAGGGCCCGGGCGAGGACGGCACCGCCCTGGCCCGCCGCCAGCAGGCTGAGGGTGCCGGCCGGGCGGAGCGCGTCGATGGCGTTACGGATGCCCTCGGCGGGGTCGTCGACGTACTCCAGCACGCCGTGGCACAGGACGGCGTCGTAGCCGCCGCGCTCGACCACGTCGAACAGGCCGTGGGCGTCGCCCTGGACCCCGCGCACCCGGTCGGCGACCCCGGCCTCGGCGGCCCGGCGCTCCAGGGCGAACAGGGCGTTGGGGCTGGGGTCGACGACGGTGACCCGGTGTCCGAGACGGGCGAGGGGCACCGCGAAGTAGCCGGAGCCGCCACCGGTGTCGAGGACCTCGAGCTCGCCCGCGGCGTCCCCGCCGACGGCCTTGGCCCGGCGGCCGAGGGCGTCCCGCAGGACCTCCCAGACCACGGCGGTACGGAGGGACGCCCGGGGGCGCAGCGGGTCTGACACGGCGGGTGGCTCCTCGGCGCGGTGTCGCCGCCTCGGCGGCGGCGAACGAAGGACTGTTCGGCGGTGCCCAGCCTAATGGGCGGCGCGGCGGGGCCACACAACCCTCGCGCCCGCGCCCGGCGGGGCCGCCGCGGCCGCGGGGCGGCCCACCTCAACCCGCCCACGTCGACCCTCGTCAGCCCGCCTTGTCGCGCTCGGCGGCCGGCTGCCGGGGCAGCATCGGGCGGCCGGCCCGGGCAGGGCGGTCGGGCTGCTCCAGCGGCAACTTCGGCTGGAGCACGACCATCCGCTCGACGAGCCGGAGGAAGACCGCGGCGTCCCGCAGCAGATCGTCCGCGTCACGGCGGCTCGCCGCGGACCGGATGCCCGCCTCCGCGCGGGCCCGGCGAGGGGCACCGGAGGCGAACAGGGCGCTCCACTCGGTGAGTTCGGGCGCGACCTCCGGCAGCACGTCCCAGGCGCTGCGGATCCTGCGGCGACGCCGCTCGGAGGTCTCGGGGCGGCCCCGCACGGCGAGGACGGCGGCCGCCGTGCGCAGGGCGGCGAGGTGCGCGGTGGCGTACCGCTCGTGCGGGGCCTGCAGCGTGGCGGCTTCCGCCAGCCCGTGCCGGGCCTGGTCGAGCAGGTCGAGGGCCGCGGGCGGGGTCGCCGCGCGGCGCGGGACGGGCGGGACGGGCTGGAGGGGCGGGACGGGACGGACGTCGCTCGCGCTACCGGCCATGACGAACCTCCTTCGTCGGGGGCGGTCCGCACACGGGCGGAGCCGCCGTATGCCCCCATCGTGGGGCACACCACTGACAATCGCCCTGACCTGCGCGAACACCGTGCCTGGGGGCAGTTGGCGCGTTCGACCGCGGGCGGGGGAGGCCGAAAACGTGCGTCCGTGGTTGACGGTCGCGGGGTCCTCCCCCACATGCTTTTGCACTGACCGGTCAGTGCAGGTTCTGGTACGGGAGGTTCGTGTGAACAGCGCTCCGCCGACCGACGCCCCGCCCGGGGCCGCCGTCACGGCCGAGGGGTTCGGCGTCCGGGGCCCGCGCGGCTGGGCCTTCCGCGATGTGGACCTCACGGCCCCGCCCGGCGCACTCGTCGCCGTCGAGGGCCCCTCCGGCTCGGGCCGCACCTGTCTGCTGCTCGCGCTCACCGGCCGGATGCGGGTCGGCGCCGGCCGGGCCGAGGTCGCCGGACTGCCGCTGTCCGGGACGGGCCGCGGCGCGCACCGGAGGAACATGGCGGCGGTCCGGCGCATCAGCGCTCTCGCGCACGTACCCGGCGTCGCCGAGCTCGACACCTCGTTGACCGTCGCCGAGCACCTGCGTGAACGCGCGCTGCTGCGCCGCCGGTTCGGTGGCCCGCTGCGCGGCCTGCTGCGGCCGCGCGCCGAGCGGACGGCGGAGGCCGGGGCCCGCGTCGAGGCGGCGCTGGCGGCCGCGGGGCTGGACCCGACGGCCCTGCCCAAAGGCGGCCGCACGGCCGTACGGGACCTGGAGCGGCTGGAGTCGCTGCGGCTGTCGGTGGCCCTCGCGCTGATCGGCGGTCCACGGCTGCTCGCCGTGGACGACACCGATCTCAAGCTCTCCGACGCGGAGCGCACGCGCGCGTGGGCGTTGCTGCGGTCGGTGGCCGACGCCGGCACGACCGTGCTCGCGGTGTGCGGCACGGCGCCGCCCGAGGCCACGGTCGTCGTCTCGACCGCCCGCCGCGAAGCCGTGCGGGACACCGGCGAAGAGGAGGGCCCGGCAGATGCGCTCGCCGAAACTGGCCGCGCTTGAGCTGAGGCGGTTCGGCAGGGGAAGGCTCCCCCGCGCGGCACTCGTCGCGCTCCTGCTGCTGCCGCTGCTCTACGGTGCGCTGTACCTGTGGTCCTTCTGGGATCCCTACGGGCGCCTCGACAAGGTGCCCGTGGCGCTGGTCAACGCCGACCGGGGCGCCACCGTGGACGGTCACCGGATCGGCGCGGGCGACACGATCGCCAAGGGACTGCGCGACAGCAAGTCGTTCCAGTGGCACGAAACGAGCGCCGAGGCGGCGCGCAAGGGCGTCGAGAACGGCACGTACTACCTGTCGCTGACCGTTCCCGCCGACTTCAGCGAACAGGTCGCCTCCAGCTCGGGCCGGACCCCGCGGACGGGCGCGCTCCAGGTGCGGACGAACGACTCCAACAACTACATCGTCGGCCAGATCTCCCGCACGGTCTTCTCCGAGGTGCGGGCCGCCGCCTCCCGCAAGACCTCCCGGTCCTTCTACGACAAGATCTTCGTCTCCTTCGCCGACCTCCACGACCGGACGGCGCAGGCCGCGAAGGGCGCTGGGCAGCTCGACGACGGGATCGGCAGGGCGAAGAAGGGCGCCGGGGACCTCCAAAAGGGGTTGGCCGACGCGAAGAAGGGCAGCGGCGACCTCCAGGAGGGCGTGGCCGAACTGCACACCGGAGCCGGCACCTTGGACACCAAGTCCCAGGAGCTGGCCACGGGCGCACGGAAGGTCGCGGACGGCACCCGGCAACTGGCCGCCAAGGTCAACGGCGCCGCGGCCGAGGAGGGCGCCTTCGTCAAGGAGAACGCCGAGGAGATCGGCCGCACCGCCCGCGTCGTCGCCAGGGAGACGAAGACGCTGCGGGACCATCTGGACGACCTGCCCTCCCCCGCCACCGCCGCCCGTCTCGCCGAGAGCAGCCGCCGCGCCGCGGACGCCCTGTCCGCCGCGTACGAGAGGTCGTGCGGGACGGCGGCACCGGCCGCCCCCGATACCGTCTGCCCGGAGCTGCGCAAGGCGGTGTTCGCCGCCCGGAAGTCGGCGGACGGCGCCGCGGCCCTCAGCGCCCTGGTCCACAACGAGAACGGCGCACTGGACCGGCTGCCGGGCACACTGGACACCCTCCACACCTACGCCGTGCGGCTCGCCGAGGAGGCCCCGCACCTCGCCCGGGACATCGACGGTGCCGTACGCAAGGTCAACGCCCTCGACGCGGGCGCGCGGAAGGTCGCCGAGGGCGCCGGGGCGCTGCACTCCGGGGCCGGGAGGCTGTACAGCGGACTCGGCACCGCAAAGGAGGGCGCCGGCGATCTGGACGGCGGGATCGGGAAGTTGCGCGAGGGCGCGGGCACGCTCCAGGGCGGCATCTTCAAACTCTCCGACGGCTCCGCCGAACTCGCCGACGGGCTGCGGGACGGCGTGGACCGGATCCCCGACTACGGCAAGAAGGAGCGTGACGCCCGTACCCGGGTGATGGCCGACCCGGTCGCGCTGGCCTCCGAGGCCACGCACAAGGCGGCCAACTACGGCACCGGTTTCGCGCCCTACTTCATCCCGCTCTCCCTCTGGGTGGGCGCGATGGTCGCCTACATGCTGATCCAGCCGCTCAACCGGCGGGCCCTGGCCATCGGTGCGGGCGGCTGGCGGATCGCCCTCGCGGGCTGGCTGCCGGTCGCCGCGATCGGGGTGCTCCAGGCCGGGGCACTGCTGTCCGTGCTGCACTGGCTGCTCGGGCTGGAACTGCCGCGCGCCGCGGCCACGATGGGCTTCCTCGTCCTGGTCACGGCATGCTTCGCCGCGATCGTGCAGTGGCTGGGCGCCCGCTTCGGCCCGGCCGGGCGCATCCTCGTCCTGGCGCTGCTGATGCTCCAGCTGACGTCGGCGGGCGGCACGTATCCGGTGCAGACCAGCCCGGGGTTCTTCAACGCCGTCCACCCCTTCCTGCCGATGAGTTACGTGGTGGACGGGCTGCGCCACCTCATCACCGGGGGCGGTCCCGCCCCGGTGTGGCAGGCCTGCGGTGTGCTGGCCGCGTTCACGCTGGGCGCGCTGACGCTCACCGCGTGGACGGCCCGGCGCAAGCAGGTCTGGACGGTGGACCGGCTGCATCCGGAGCTGAGCCTGTGAGCCGCGTGAGCCGTGTGAGCGACGGCACCTCGTCGGCAGGGAGAATCATCCCCATGGACAGCAGCGGTACGCGCCGTCAGAACACCCGGCGGAAGCTCTTCGAGGCGGCGGTCACCCTCATCGCCGAGCAGGGCTTCTCCTCCACCACGGTGGACGAGATCGCCGAACGGGCCGGCGTCGCCAAGGGCACGGTCTACTACAACTTCGCCAGCAAGTCCGTGCTGTTCGAGGAGCTGCTGCGGCACGGCATCGAGCTGCTGGCCGACTCCCTGCAGCGGGCTGCCGACGAGAGCGCCGAGCGCGGCGGTCGCAGGGTCGACGCGCTGGACGCGATGGTCGGGGCCGGGCTGGACTTCATCTCGCGCTATCCGGCGCTCACCCAGCTGTACGTGGCCGAGCTGTGGCGCACCAACCGGGCCTGGCAGTCGACGCTGATGCAGGTGCGGCAGAAGGCGATCGCGGTCATCGAGTCCGTGCTGCGGGAGGCGGTCGCCGCCGGTGAGCTGAGCCCGGAGATCGACGTGCCGCTGACGGCGTCGGCGCTGTTCGGGATGGTGCTGGTGGCGGCCCTGGACTGGCAGTCGTACCAGCCGGAGCGGTCGGTCGAGGAGGTGCACTCGGCGCTGTCACGGCTGCTGCAGGGGCGGGTCGGCGGCGCCGGCCGCTGACGGGAACGGCGCTGTTCCGGTGCGGTCCGATCCCCCTCGGTCCGCACCGGAACAGTGTTCCCCCGTACTTCCCCCGTCTTCCCCCCGTGCTCCCCGGGCCTCCGCGTTTCCCCCGTGGAGACCCGGTTCTCCCCCGTCACGGCCGAGCCGTCGCCCCGTTCCGCCGCCCCGTGTCGGCGGTCCGGCGCTCCGGCTCTTCCGTGGGCACCACTCTTCCTTCCGAGCGGGCCCCGCCCCATCCGCGCAGCTACTCATCTCCGGCACTGAGTACGTGTACTCACGCCTGAGCGTTCAGCGCCGGGGGAAGGTGCCGGGCGGCCGGGGGAAAGGCGCCGGTGCCGCCGGATAAAGTCACTGGCATGGCACGGATTGTGGTGATCGGCGCCGGGATGGGCGCGATGGCAGCCGCCGCCCGGCTGGCCGTCGCGGGCCACCGGGTAGCGGTGTACGAGCGCGCGGCGACGCACGGGGGCGGCGTGGGGCGCCTGGACCGGGACGGCTTCGTCTTCGACACGGGGCCGGGGCTGTTGCATCTGCCCGCCGTCTACCGCGACCTGTTCGTCAAGACGGGCAAGGAGCCGCTGGAGCGATGCGTCGGCCTGTCCCAGGTCGACCCGGCGAGCCGGCACGTCTTCGCGGACGGCACGGACGTCTCGCTGCCCAACGCCTCCCGGGCCGGGGTCGTCCGCGCCCTGGACGACGCCATCGGCCCGGGTGCGGGCGAGCGCTGGAGCGACCTGGTCAACCGGGCGCGCGAGGTCTGGGACGCGACCCGGCGGCCGCTGCTGGAGGAGCCGCTGCGCGAGGACCGCACGGCCCTGGGCCAGGATCCCTACCCCGCGGTGCGCAAGCGCGGTCTGTTCAGGCGGCGCGGCCCGGTCACCCTCGCGTCCGTCGCGGAGCGGGAGCTCGGGGACGCACGGCTGGCCGCCCTCCTGGAGAGCCACGCCCTGGCGTACGGGCTGGACCCGCGCCACGCGCCCGGGAGCGCGACCGTGCTGCCCTACATGGAGCAGACCTTCGGCAGTTGGTATGTGAGCGGGGGCGTGCGGGCGCTCGCCGACGCGCTGTACGAGCGGTGCAGGGCCCGCAAGGTGGAGTTCCACTTCGAGGCGGAGGTGGTCCGGCTGCTGGAGAAGGACGGGCGCGCCGCCGGGGTGGAGCTGGCCGACGGGAGCGTGGCCGAGGCGGATCAGGTGGTCGCCGGGGTCTCGTCCGGGCGGCTGGCACAGATCGCGCCGGGCGCGGCCGCGCCGCATGACGCGCCGGTGCCGCCCGGCAGGTTCACGGTCTTCCTCGCGCTGCGCGGGGCCCGGCCCGAAGACGTCGTCCACCGTACGGTGGTCCACACCGGCGACCGGGCGGCGGAGTTGGCGGCCGTCTTCGGCGACGACGACCGGCCGGCCCCAGGACGCGGTGCGGGTTCCGCATCCGGTTCCGGTTCGGGTCGGGCGGACTACCGGCCGACGGTGACCGTGCTGCGTCCGGACGATCCGGCCACCCGCCCGGACGACGGGCACGAGGCCGTCACGCTCAGCGCCACGGTCGCACCGCACGGACGCGTCGACTGGACCGACGGGCCGACCGCCGACGGCTTCGCGGACCGGATGGTCGACGCCGCGGCGGCGGCGGTGCCGGGGCTGCGGGAGCGACTGCTGTGGCGGGAGGTCCGCACTCCGGCCGATACGGAAGCCGCCCTCGGGGCCGAGGGCGGCGGGGTGCCCGCGCCGGTGCTGGCGGGTGCGGACGGCCGCTTCCTCCGCCCCGGCAACGCGACCTCGGTGCCCGGTCTCCATCTCGCGGGCGGCTTCGCCCACCCCGGCGGCGGGCTCGCCCATGCCGGGATGTCCGGGGCACTGGTCGCCGGTCTCATCGTGTCCGGGGCCGACTGGCGCGGCTCGCAATGAGCATCGCCTCTCGCACCCGCCGGGCGGATGCGAGAGGCGAGGTGGACGGCTCGGGCGGCCGGCCGTGCGTCAGTAGCGGTAGGGCTGCCCGTCGTAGCCGTGGCCCGGCAGTTGCTCGGGGTGGGGCGGCTGCTGCCCGGGGGGCGGCGGCGGGGTGTCGGTGTCGCGCTGCTGCGGCACCCAGACACCGCCGGGCGGGGTGTCGATGTCGTACTGCTGCGGCATGCCGTACGCGTCGAGGGGGTAGCCGGCGGGCGCGGCCGTGCCGTACTGCTGCTGGGCGTAGGCGTCCTGCTGTCCGTAGCCCTCGTAGGTCTCGTAGGTCTGCTGGCGGTTGCCGATGTAGGGGTCGGAGTAGGGCGCGTACTGCCCCTGCCCGTAGTCGAACTGCCCGGCGTAGGCGCCCTGGCCGCTCTGATCGCCCTGGGTGGGGGCGCCGGGGGTCTGACCGCCGTACGGGTCGTAGGTGCCGAAGACGCTCGTGTCCTGGCCCTGGTCGTAGCCGGTGGAGTCGCCGTAGCCGCCGTACGGGCCGGGGGCGGTCTCCTCCGACGCCGCGGGGGCGGGCTGGTGGGCCGCGTTGGGCAGCAGGGCCGGGCCCGGGTCGGCCTCGGGGACCGGGTGGACCTCCAGACCGGAGACCTCGAGGGTCGGCTCGGCGAGGGGGGCCGCGCCGCCGCCCCGGCGTCGGCGGCCCGCCCGGGTCTTCTCCGCGCCCGCGGACTCCTTGCCGTCCCCGGCGTCGGCGGCGTCGGCCTTGCCGCGGCGGATCGCCCAGCCGGTGGAGAAGCCGCGACGGAAGGAGAGCGTCACATAGGTCTGCCCGATGGCGAAGGCGATCGCGCCCACCCCGATGACCACCACGGAGGGGATGAGCACGCCCACGACCACCCCGAGGAAGCCGACGAAGGCGAGGAGCCGCCAGCGCAACCGCGCCTTGTACTGCAGCAGCACCTCGCCCAGCAGCCAGAGCGCGACGACGCCGAACGCGATGTAGAGGACCGTCCAGCCCATTAACGCCCCTCTCGTACGGCCGCCGTTCGCGGGCCGGCCGTCAGGACCGCTGGTGCAGTCCCAGATTCTCGTAGATTTCCAGAGTCGCCGTGGAGTGGTTCAGGGTAATGAAATGCAGCCCGGGAATCTCCTCGGCCATCAATCGAGTGCACAGCTGCGTGGCGTACTCGATCCCGATCGAGCGTACAGCCGCCGGGTCGTCCTTGACCGCGAGGATCCGTTCCGCCAGATCCGGTGGGAACGCCGCGTTGCTGAGCTGTGCGAATCGTTCGATCTGGCGCACATTCGTGACGGGCATGATCTCGGGGATGATCGGGGTGTCGCATCCCGCCGCCGCGACACGGTCACGCAGCCGCAGATAGTCCTCGGGGTAGAAGAACATCTGGGTGATGGCGAAATCCGCGCCCGCGCGGCACTTGTCCACGAAGTGCCCGATATCGGTTTCCCAGTCGGTGGAGCGCGGGTGCATCTCGGGAAATGCCGCGACGCCGACGCAGAAGTCGCCGGACTCCTTGATGAGCCGCACCAGGTCGGCGGCGTGGTCGATGCCCTTCGGGTGGCGCACCCACTCGCCCATGGGGTCGCCGGGCGGGTCACCGCGCAGGGCGAGCATGTTGCGGATGCCGACGTCGGCGTACTGGCCGATGACGTTGCGGAGTTCGGCCGTGGAGTGGTTGACCGCCGTCAGATGCGCGACGGGGGTGAGGGTGGTGTCGGTCGCGATGCGCTCGGTCGCCCGCACGGTGCCCTCACGGGAGGAGCCGCCCGCACCATAGGTCACGGAGACGAATGTGGGCGCGACGGCCTCGATGCGGCGAATGGCGTTCCACAGCGTCCGCTCGCCCTTCTCGGTCTTCGGGGCCGCGAACTCGAACGAATACGACCGCTCGCCGCGGGCGAGTAGCTCACGCACGGTGTGCGCATGGTCTGTCCTGGTGGAAGCAGTGCCAAGGGCCATACCGGCAAGTTAACCAGCGGTGCGGCGGACGCCCCAACCAACGTTTTCGATATGCCCTTTTCGCCCGACCACTGTCCACACCTTGGACATTCCGTGGAAATATCGTGGGCGCTCCATGACCGTCCGCCCCTCGCGCCGCTGGTCACCCCGGGTGGGGTTACCCCGCGTAATCGCGCACGCGCCGCGCGAGCCGGGCCGCAGCCTCGCCCGGGTCGTCCGCCTCGGTGATGGCGCGCACCACGACGACCCGGCGCGCGCCGGCTTCGAGCACCTCGTCCAGATTGCCGGCGTCGATGCCGCCGATGGCGAACCAGGGCCGCCCGGGCCCCTCGGTCTCCAGGGACGCGGCGTAGCGCACCAGGGCGAGGCCCGGGGCGTGCCTGCCGGGCTTGGTCGGGGTCGGCCAGCAGGGGCCGGTGCAGAAGTAGTCGACGCCGGGCTCGGCGGCCGCGGCGGCCACCTCCGCCTCGGCGTGGGTGGAGCGGCCGATCAGTACGTCGTCGCCGAGGACGGCCCGCGCGGCCGGTACCGGCAGATCGCCCTGGCCGAGGTGGAGGACGTCGGAGCGGATGGCGTGCGCGACATCGGCGCGGTCGTTCACCGCGAGGAGCCTGCCGTGGCGGCGGGCCGCCTCGGCGAAGACGGCGAGGTGCTCCAGCTCCTCCCCCGCCTCCATGCCCTTGTCGCGCAGCTGGATGATGTCGACGCCTCCGTCACCGAGCACGGCGTCCAGGAACTCCGGCAGGTCGCCCTGGCGCTTACGGGCGTCGGTGCACAGATACAGCCGGGCGTCGGCGAGCCGCTCGCGTGCGGTGACGGACATTCGGTGGGTCCCCCCGGGTCGGCGGCGTACGGGCACGGGAGGCTCCCGTGCCCGTACGCCGGACGGTTTTCACTTCGCGTCTACGGCGCCTCGTGGCGTGTCAGACGGCGAGCGCCTGGGCGCGGCGCTTCACCTCCGTGCCACGATTCTCGCGCAGCGCCTGCGCGGGGGTCCCGGGCAGGGTCGGGTCCGGGGTGAACAGCCACTCCAGCATTTCCTCGTCGCTGAAGCCGTCGTCCCGCAGCAGCGTCAGGGTCCCGGCCAGGCCCTTGACGACCTTGCCCTCGCCGACGAAGTCGGCGGGCACCTGGAGCACTCGGTTCTCGCCACGGCGCACGGCGATCAGCTGGCCTTCCTTGACCAGCTGCCGGACGCGCGTCACCTCGACATCGAGAATTTCGGCGATGTCGGGGAGGTTGAGCCAGGCGGGGACGAGAGCATCGATCTTTGCGTCAATCTCGGTCACGGGACAAGCCTGCCATCTAGGACTGACAGTCGGTAGCCGGGTTGACCCGAGCCGGGCCCGGACAAGCCTGTCCGGCGATTCGCCGGACAGGCGAACGGCATGTCACAGAGCGGCGGACTTCAGCGGCACGGACGCGTCCGCGGCCTTCGCCCGGTCGATGGCCGCGCCGCGCTCGATGAGCTTGCGCCCCTGGGCCAGGTCGCGGGGCCGGCCCACGGCCAGCAGGGCCACCAGGACGCCCGCGCGCAGCCAGCACACCGTCCAGGCGGCGCCGGTGGGGTCACCGCGCCACAGGAGCTCGTCGGCGGCCGCGTGGTGGCCCGCGTACTGCACGAAGCGGCCGAACTGCTCGGACCAGAAGTAGGGCACCGGGTCGTAGACCGGGCTCTCGGCCGGGCCGTGGACGATGTTCGCGGCGACGGTCCGGGGGCCCTGGAGGGCGTTGTCCCAGTGGTGCACGAGCAGCCGCTCGCCGTAGCGCGCGGAGGGGAAGGACGCGCAGTCGCCTACGGCGTAGACGTCGGGCAGGGACGTGCGCAGCCGGTCGTCGGTGACGACGGAGTGGTCCGCCGCGAGTGCGATGCCGGAACCGGCCAGCCAGCCGGTCGCGGGCCGCGCGCCGATGCCGACGACCACCGCGTCCGCCGCGAGCCGGGTGCCGTCGGCCAGCAGCACCGCGCCCGGTTCCACGGCGGCCACGCGCGCGCCGGTCAGCAGCCGGGCTCCGCTGTCGGCGTACCAGCGGGACATGTGGACGGCGACCTCGGGCGGCATGGCGCCCGCCAGCGGCAGCTCGGCGGCCTCCACGACCGTCACCCGGCAGCCCGCCTCGCGCGCGGCGGTCGCGAACTCCGCGCCGATCCAGCCCGCGCCGACGGCCACCACGTCGTGCTGCCGGGCCAGCACCGGGCGCAGCCGCTCGGCGTCGTCGAGGGTGCGCAGCAGATGCACGCCGGGCATGTCCTCGCTGCCGGGCAGGGCGAGCGGCTCGGCGCCGGTCGCGATGACCAGCACGTCGTACGGCACGGTCCCGGCCCCGGTCTCCAGCAGGTGCTCGTCGGCGCGCAGGCCGGTGACCTCCCGGCCGAGTTCCAGCTCTATGCCGAGCGACTCGAAGTCCACCTCGAAGGCCGACCCCTCCGCCTTGCCGAGCAGGACGGCCTTGGAGAGCGGCGGCCGGTCGTAGGGCTGGTGGGGCTCGGCGCCCAGGACGGAGATCGCGCCGCGCCAGCCCTGCTCGCGCAGGGCGACGGCGGTCTGTACCCCGGCCATCCCGGCGCCGACGATGACGACCCGCTGCTCGGTGGAGGTCTTCGCTGCTTTCCCGTGCTCGCTCACCCGATCACTGTAGGGCTGCGGCCGGGCCGTACCGGAGCACCGGGTACGGAGACCTCTGACACAGCGTCACCGGGTTTGGCCGTCGGGGGCCGCGGAACGGTACGACGCTCCCCCGTCCGGCCGCCCTTCCGGTCCTTTCGCGGCGCGTACTAGGGTGGCCGTGCAAAGCACTCGCGGGAGCCCGGACGACCGGGCTGAGAGGGAGGCTGGACGGCCTCCGACCGTACGAACCTGATCCGGGTCATGCCGGCGAAGGGAGGAGCTGGACGCCCATGCACGCGTCTTCCACCATGCCTTTGAGTCGGGGCACGCCGTCGGACACCGTCTGCGACGTGCTCGTCGTCGGCGGCGGTGTCATCGGTCTCGTCACGGCGTGGCGCGCGGCGCAGCGCGGTCTGCGCACGGTCGTCGCGGACCCCGCGCCCGGCGGCGGCGCGGCCCTGGTCGCGGCGGGCATGCTCGCCGCCGTGACGGAGCTGCACCACGGCGAGCAGCGGCTGCTCGCCCTGAATCTGGCCTCCGCGCGGCGCTATCCGGCGTTCACGGCCGAGCTGGAGGAAGCGAGCGGCCAGGACACCGGCTACCGCGCCTGTGGCACGCTCGCCGTCGCCCTCGACGCCGACGACCGTGCCCATCTGCGTGAGCTGCACGCCCTCCAGCAGCGGTCCGGCCTGGACTCGCAGTGGCTGACGGGGCGCGAGTGCCGTCGGCTGGAGCCGATGCTCGCGCCGGGCGTGAGCGGTGGTCTGCGGGTGGACGGCGACCACCAGACCGATCCCCGGCGGCTCGCGAAGGCCCTGCTCACCGCCTGTGAGCGGGCGGGGGTGCGCTTCCACCGCGCGGAAGCGGTCCGCCTCGACGTCACGGCGGAGCGCGCCACCGGGGCTCATCTGGCCGACGGCACCCGGGTCGCCGCCGGGGCGACGGTGCTCGCCGCGGGGAGCCACAGCGGCCGTCTCGCGGGGATCCCCGAGCACGTCCTGCCCCCGGTCCGCCCGGTCAAGGGCCAGATCCTGCGGCTGCGGGTGCCCGGCCCGTACGCGCCCTTCCTCTCCCGGACCGTCCGGGCGGTCGTCCGCGGCTGCCCCGTCTATCTGGTGCCGCGCGAGAACGGCGAGCTGGTCGTCGGCGCCACGACGGAAGAGCTCGGCTGGGACACCACCGTGACCGCCGGCGGGGTGTACGAGCTGCTGCGCGACGCCCACGAGCTGGTGCCCGGCATCACCGAGCTGCCCCTGGTCGAGACCCGCGCCGGGCTGCGCCCCGGCTCCCCCGACAACGCGCCCCTGCTCGGCCCGACCGAGCTGCCCGGCCTCCTCACGGCCACCGGCCACCACCGCAACGGCATCCTGCTCACCCCGCTCACCGGCGAGGTGATGGCCGAGGTGCTGACCACCGGCCGGCTGCCCGAGACGGCCCTTCCCTTCTCCCCCCGACGCTTCTCGAACGCGCTCCAGGAGCTGCCCGCATGAACCCCACCGACCCCACCGACAGCCCCGCGGCCAACGTCGGCATCCACGTCAACGGCGAGCGCCGCGAGGTCCCCCGGGGGCTGACCCTCGACGGCCTCGTGGCCGCCCTGACCACCGCGCACGCGGGCGTGGCCGCCGCCGTCAACGAGACCGTCGTCCCCCGCGGCCAGTGGCCCGCCACGACGCTCGGCGACGGCGACCGCGTCGAGGTCCTCACCGCCGTGCAGGGGGGCTGATCCCCCCATGGCAGACGATCTGCTCACCATCGCGGGCACCGCGTTCTCCTCCCGGCTGATCATGGGAACGGGCGGGGCGCCCAGCCTCGACGTCCTCGAACGCGCGCTGCTCGCCTCCGGCACCGAGCTGACCACGGTCGCCATGCGCCGGCTGGACGCCGGTGTGCGGGGCTCGGTGCTCTCCGTCCTGGAGAAGCACGGCATCCGTGTGCTGCCGAACACGGCGGGCTGCTTCACCGCCGGCGAGGCGGTCCTCACCGCCCGGCTGGCCCGTGAGGCGCTCGGCACGGACTGGGTCAAGCTCGAAGTGATCGCCGACGAGCGCACCCTGCTGCCCGACCCGATCGAGCTGCTGGACGCCGCCGAGATCCTGGTGGACGAGGGCTTCACCGTCCTGCCGTACACCAACGACGACCCGGTCCTCGCCCGCAAGCTGGAGGACGTCGGCTGCGCCGCGATCATGCCCCTGGGCTCGCCCATCGGTTCCGGCCTCGGCATCCGCAACCCGCACAACTTCCAGCTGATCACCGAGCGCGCCAAGGTCCCGGTGATCCTCGACGCGGGCGCGGGCACAGCGTCCGACGCGGCGCTCGCGATGGAGCTGGGGTGCGCGGCGGTGATGCTCGCCTCGGCCGTGACCCGCGCCCAGGAGCCGGTCCTGATGGCGGAGGCCATGCGCCACGCAGTGCACGCGGGCCGCCTGGCCCACCGGGCGGGCCGCATCCCCCGCCGCCACTTCGCCGAGGCGTCTTCTCCTGCGGAGGGCTTGGCGGATTTCGACCCGGAGCGGCCGGCGTTCTGACGGGGCTCCGCCCCCCGGCCACCGACGGCGGGAGGCGCCGGGACGCGCAGGGGGGTTGGCGGGGCGTAAAGCGAGGCAGCCCCGCAACCCGGTAGCGGCCGGTGTGCCGCGCCGGAGCACCCCCGCCCCCGGGAGCAGCCCGGAATCGGGCAGCAACCCGATTTCGCAGGGGCAGCAGCCTGCCCAATGTCACTGTTCGGCTGCGGATGCCCGCCGCAGGCGCACCGCGTTCGACCTGCTCGTCGTGGCTCGTAGACTCGTGTGCCGTGGATACGACCCTGGGGGACCCGCTCGTCGGGCACGTGCTCGACAGCCGCTACCGCGTCGAGGCGCGGATCGCCGTCGGTGGCATGGCCACGGTCTACCGGGCCGTCGACACCCGGCTCGACCGTGTGCTCGCGCTGAAGGTGATGCATCCCGGCCTCGCCGCCGACGAGGCGTTCGTGGAGCGCTTCATCCGTGAGGCCAAGTCCGTGGCACGGCTCGACCACCCCAATGTGGTGGGCGTCTTCGACCAGGGCACCGACGGCGCCTATGTCTATCTGGCGATGGAGTACGTGGCCGGCTGCACACTGCGCGACGTGCTGCGCGAGCGCAAGGCGCTCCAGCCGCGTGCCGCGCTCGACATCGCGGAGCCCGTGCTGGCCGCGCTCGGCGCCGCGCATCTGGCCGGGCTGGTGCACCGGGACATGAAGCCGGAGAACGTGCTGATCGGCGACGACGGCCGGGTCAAGGTCGCCGACTTCGGGCTCGTGCGGGCCGTCGACACCAACACCACGACCGACAGCGGCTCCGTGCTGGGCACCGTGTCGTATCTCGCGCCCGAGCAGCTGGAGCACGGCACCGCGGACACCCGCGCGGACGTCTACGCCTGTGGCGTCGTCCTCTACGAGATGCTCACCGGTGCCAAGCCGCACACCGGCAGCACCCCCGCGCAGGTCCTCTACCGGCACCTCCACGAGGACGTGCCGCCGCCGTCGGCGGCCGTCCCGGGGCTGGCGGCCGAGCTGGACGCCCTCGTGGCCGCCGCGACCGCGCGCGACCCGGGGCTGCGGCCGGCCGACGCGATCGCGCTGCTGGGGCTGGTCCGCGGGGTGCGCGAGAGCCTGACCGACGAGCAGCTGGACGTGGTGCCGCCGCAGGCCGCGGACGGGGGCCGCGCCGCGGAGCCGGGCCCGGACCACGTCGGTTCCGAGGACCGTACGAGCGTGATCCCGCGGACCGCCGCGGCGCCGCCCGCGCCCGCCCCGGACGATCAGCTCAACCACACCACGCGGCTGGAGCACGTGCCCGCGCCGCCGCCCCCGCCGGTGCCCCCGGGCGACGTGCCGCGCCCGGGCCGGCCGCGGCCCCGGTGGGGGCTGATCGCCGCGCTCGCCGCCGTGCTGCTGGTGCTGGCGGGCTCGGGCGTCTGGTACATCAACTCCGGCCAGTTCACGAAGGTCCCGGCCGTCCTGGACATGACGCGGGAGAAAGCCGAGCAGGAGCTGCGCGCGGCCGGTCTCGGGGTGAAGGTCAAGGAGGAGGTCAGCGACACGATCGAGCGCGGTCATGTCATCTCCACCGACCCCGGGCCGGGCGGGCGCATCCGCAACACCGGCAAGGTGACGATCGTCCTGTCCAAGGGCCCCGCCAGGGCCGAGGTGCCCAATGTCGTGGGCATGCCCTTCGGCGCCGCGAAGCGGAAGATCGAGGCCGCGGGGCTGGCGGTCGGCGAGGTCGGCCGGCAGTTCAGCGGTGAGACCCCGCAGGACGCGGTGCTCGCGACCGACCCGAAGCCGGGCGTGGAGCGCCGGCCGGGCACGGCCGTCGCCCTGACCGTCAGCAAGGGCGAGGCACTGGACGTGCCGGACGTGAGCGGGCTGTCCATCGGCGACGCCACGTCCGCGCTGGAGGGCCGTGGCTTCAAGGTCAAGGTCGCGGACGACCCCGTCTTCTCCGACAAGGAGAAGGGCGCGGTGGCCGGCCAGTCCCCCGCCAGGGGCGAGCGGGCGGCCAAGGGCGACACCGTCACCATCACGGTCTCCAAGGGCAAGGAGATGGTCGAGGTCCCCGACGTCACCGGCCGCAGCGAGGCCGACGCCAAGCGGGCGCTGACCGCCGCGGGCTTCGCGGTGAAGGTGGACCGGCCGTTCCTCTTCCCCCGGGACTCGGTCGAGGGCCAGTCGGTCAAGGGCGGCGACAAGGCCCCCAAGGGCGACACCATCATCATCCGCCTCAAGGGCGGTCTCTGAGCCATGACCGAGGCCATGAACGACGCCATGAACGAGGCTGTGGACGAACTGCTGTCCGCGCGTACCCGTAACCCCGTCGGCGGCCATATCCCGGTGGCCGGCGGGCTGGCCAAGGTCGGTCTGCCGTACGCCCGGGAGATGGGCGCCGAGGCCGTGCAGGTCTTCGTCGCCAATCCGCGCGGCTGGGCGACCCCGGTCGGCAACGCCCGGCAGGACGAGGAATTCCGGGCCGCGTGCGCGGCCGAGTCCCTCCCCGTCTTCGTCCACGCCCCCTACCTGATCAACTTCGGGTCGCACACCGAGGCGACGGCGGAGAAGTCCGTGGAGTCGATGCGGCACTCGCTGCGCCGGGGGCGGGCGATCGGGGCGCGCGGCGTCGTCGTGCACACCGGCTCGGCGACCGGCGGCCGGCCCCGTCGCGAGGCCCTGGCGCAGGTCCACGAGCGGCTGCTGCCGCTGCTGGACGAGCTGACCCACGACGACGACCCGTGGCTGCTGCTGGAGCCGACGGCCGGTCAGGGCGCGTCCCTCTGCTCACTGGTGGCGGATCTCGGCCCGTACTTCGAGGCGCTGGAGCACCACCCCAAGCTCGGGGTCTGCCTGGACACCTGCCATGTCTTCGCGGCGGGTCACGACCTCGCCGAGACCGGCGGGATGAAGCAGACGCTCGACGAGCTGGTCTCCGTCGTGGGCGAGGGCCGGCTGCGGCTGATCCACGCGAACGACTCCCAGGAGGCCGTCGGCGCGCACCGGGACCGGCACGAGAACATCGGTTCCGGCCATATCGGCGCCGAGCCCTTCGCGGAGCTGTTCACGCACCCGGCGACCGAGGGGGTGCCGCTGACGATCGAGACACCGGGCGGCAAGGAGGGGCACGCCGCGGACGTGGCGCGGCTGAAGGAGCTACGGGACGGCTGCGCCGGCTAGGCGGTGTCCGGTGGCACAGGCACGCGGGGTCCGCAGGCCGTGTCGTCCGCACCACCGCTGCGCGGCGGTGTCCTCGAACGCCGGACGGGCTGGAAAGCGTCACAGCTCCGGGCCGTCGCCGGGTTCCTCCTGGTAGGAGTAGCGCTGTTCGCGCCAGGGGTCGCCGACGTTGTGATAGCCGCGCTCTTCCCAGAAGCCCCGGCGGTCGGCGGTCATGTATTCGACGCCGCGCACCCATTTCGGGCCCTTCCAGGCATACAGGTGCGGTACGACGAGCCGGACCGGGAAGCCGTGCTCGGCGGTGAGCGGTTCGCCGTCCTTGTGGGTGGCGAAAATGGTCTGCTCGGCGGTGAAATCGGCAAGCCGCAGATTTGAGCTGAAACCGTACTCGGCCCACACCATCACATGCGTGACCTCGGGTGCGGGCGGTGCGAGTTCGAGGATCGTCCGGGCCGAAACTCCACCCCATTCGGCGCCGAGCATGCTGTACTTCGTAACGCAATGCAGATCCGCGACGACCGTCGAATACGGCAGGGCGGAGAAGTCCTCATGGTTCCAGCAGTGCTTGTCACCGTCGGCGGTCGAACCGAAGACGCGGAACTCCCAGCGGTCGGCCTTGAACTTCGGCACCGGTCCGTAGTGCGTCACCGGCCAGCCGCGCTGGAGACGCTGCCCCGGAGGCAGCTGAAGATGTTCCCCTTTGCGGCTTTCCGACTGACCCATGGGTCCATGGTGTCAGACCTTCCGGTGTGGTGATGACCAGGGGTTCCGCTATTGGGGCAACTCCCACTAAGTGTGCACTTACTGGACGCTTTCGAGGGGCGGTGCGAGGATGCGGCCTACCTGCCAGTCATCCTCTTGGAAGGAGCCTCTGCAATGCAGGGCGACCCCGAGGTCATCGAATTTCTCAATGAGCAGCTGACTGCCGAGCTGACGGCCATCAACCAGTACTTCCTGCACGCGAAGATGCAGGAGAACTTCGGCTGGCCCAAGCTCGCCAAGCACACCCGGGCCGAGTCGTTCGACGAGATGAAGCACGCGGAGATCCTGACCGACCGGATCCTGTTCCTGGACGGGCTGCCGAACTACCAGCGGCTCTTCCACGTCCGGATCGGGCAGACGGTGACCGAGATGTTCCAGGCCGACCGGCAGGTGGAGGTCGAGGCCATCGACCGCCTCAAGCGCGGCGTGGAGGTCATGCGGGCCAAGGGCGACATCACCTCGGCGAACATCTTCGAGTCGATCCTCGAGGACGAGGAGAGCCACATCGACTATCTCGACACCCAGCTGGATCTGGTCGAGAAGCTCGGCGAGCCGCTCTACCTCGCCCAGCTGATCGAGCAGCCGGACAGCTGAGTCAGGCCGCCTGCGCCTCGGGTATCGGGGTCAGCCCGGCGCTGAGCACCTCCGGGTCGCCCTGGTCGGCGAGCTCCCGGCGGGGGCACGCGCCACGCCCGAGGATGCCCTGGATACGGCGGACACAGCTGCCGCAGTCGGTGCCGGCCTTGCTCACGGAGGCTATCTGGCGGGGGGTGCACGCCCCCCGGTCCGCGTGCTCGCGCACCTGCTGCTCGGTGATCCCGAAACATGAGCAGACGTACACGCGGTTCACCGCCTCACCGGGTTGATCAATAAGGTTACCCTTACCTTACCCGGCCCGGTCGGGGATTAACAACGCAGTGGGGCGCGGATCACTTCGATCCGCGCCCCACTGTTCGTTCTGCCGGGTTCTTACTGGTCCCGGTACATTTCCGCGACCAGGAACGCCAGGTCCAGGGACTGGCTGCGGTTGAGGCGCGGGTCGCACGCCGTCTCGTAGCGCTGGTGCAGATCGTCGACGAAGATCTCGTCGCCGCCGCCCACGCACTCCGTGACGTCGTCGCCGGTCAGCTCCACGTGGATGCCGCCCGGGTGGGTGCCGAGGCTCTTGTGGACCTCGAAGAAGCCCTTGACCTCGTCGAGCACGTCGTCGAAGCGGCGGGTCTTGTGGCCCGAGGCCGCCTCGAAGGTGTTGCCGTGCATCGGGTCGCTGATCCAGACGACCTGCGCACCGGACGCCGTGACCTTCTCGACCAGGGTCGGGAGCTTGTCCCGGATCTTGTCGGCACCCATACGGGTGATGAAGGTGAGCCGGCCCGGCTCGCGCTCGGGGTCGAGCCGCTCGATGAGGGTCAGCGCGTCCTCGGGCGTCGTCGTCGGACCGAGCTTCACCCCGATCGGGTTACGGATCTTCGACGCGAACTCGATGTGCGCGCCGTCGAGCTGCCGGGTGCGCTCACCGATCCACACCATGTGGCCCGAGACGTCGTACAGATCGCCGGTGCGCGAGTCGACACGGGTCAGCGCCGACTCGTAGTCGAGGACGAGCGCCTCGTGCGACGAGAAGAACTCGACCGTCTTGAACTCCTCCGGGTCCACCCCGCAGGCGTTCATGAAGTTCATCGCGCGGTCGATCTCACGGGCGAGCGCCTCGTAGCGCTGGCCGGAGGGGGACGACTTCACGAAGTCCTGGTTCCAGGCGTGCACCTGGCGCAGGTCGGCGTAGCCACCGGTGGTGAAGGCGCGGACCAGGTTCAGGGTGGAGGCGGAGGCGTTGTACATCCGCTTCAGCCGCTGCGGGTCCGGCGTACGGGCTTCCGGGGTGAAGGCGAAGCCGTTGACGGAGTCGCCGCGGTAGGTCGGCAGGGTCACGCCGTCGCGGGTCTCGGTCGGCTTCGAGCGGGGCTTGCTGTACTGGCCGGCGATGCGGCCGACCTTCACGACGGGCACCGACCCGGCGTAGGTCAGCACCGCGCCCATCTGCAGGAGCGTCTTCAGCTTGTTGCGGATCTGGTCGGCGCCGACGGCATCGAAGGCCTCGGCGCAGTCGCCGCCCTGGAGCAGGAACGCCTCACCACGGGCGACGGCTCCCAGGCGCTGACGCAGCTGGTCGCACTCGCCCGCGAAGACGAGCGGCGGATAGGACTCGAGCTCGGCGATCACATCGCGCAGAGCCTCTTGATCCGGCCAGTCAGGCTGCTGCGCCGCGGGCAGGGAGCGCCAGGTGTTGCCACCGGCGTGGAGTTCAGCGTTCACGGTCACACTCCAACATTACGGGGTCGATGCATCTGTCCATCCGCCGGGACCGACATCTGAGACGGTCCACACTCGGATGTCGGGGTTCCGGTAGGGTGCGCAGCATGTTCGCGCCGATGACCCAGAACTGGTGGTGGACCGCTCTCAGGCGGCCCACTGATCGCGCGTAGCAGCACACTCACCGCGAAGGCCGCCCCGAGGGGCGGCCTTCCGTGTTTCACGGGCCGTTCCCTCCTCTCACCGGAAGGAACCCCTCAGATGCCCGACACCTCCGCTCTCCTCGCACGGCTGACCGACCCCGCCTGCCCGCCCTTCGCCCTGCTGCGCCGCCGCACCCCCGGCCACCCGGCCGGCACCGGGGAGGACGGCGTCGAGCTGCTGCTCGGTCCGGTGGGCGAGACCGGTCGCCTCGCCGACATCCCCTTGCCGTCCGGTGCCCCCGCCGGGGGCGGCCCCGCGCACGACGCGCTCGCGCTCGTGCCGTTCCGGCAGATCCGCGAGCGCGGCTTCGAGGTCCGCGACGACGGGACGCCGCTGCTGGTGCTGCGGCCCGAGGAGTCCTACGAGCTGCCGCTCGCCGAGGTCCTCGCCGCGCTGCCCGCGCACGAGGTGCGGGTCGACGGCGGGGCCTTCGACGTGAGCGACGAGGAGTACGCGGGGATCGTCGAGCGGGTGATCGAGGACGAGATCGGGACGGGCGAAGGGGCCAATTTCGTCATCCGGCGGACCTTCGAGGGCGAGATCCACGGCTTCGGGGCAGCCGACGCACTGGCCCTCTTCCGGCGGCTGCTGGCCGGCGAGCGCGGCGCGTACTGGACGTACGTCGTGCACACGGGCGACCGGACGCTGGTGGGGGCGAGCCCCGAGGTGCACGTGCGGATGTCGGGCGGGACGGTCGTGATGAACCCGATCAGCGGCACGTACCGCTACCCCGCCGGGGGCCCCACACCCGAGGGGCTGCTGGCCTTCCTGCACGACCGCAAGGAAGTGGAGGAGCTGTCCATGGTGGTGGACGAGGAGCTGAAGATGATGTGCACGGTCGGCGACATGGGCGGCGTGGTGGTCGGCCCCCGGCTCAAGGAGATGGCCCACCTCGCGCACACCGAGTACGAGCTGCGCGGGCGCTCCTCGCTGGACGTACGGGACGTGCTGCGGGAGACGATGTTCGCGGCGACCGTGACCGGCTCGCCGGTGCAGAACGCCTGCCGGGTCATCGGGCGCTACGAGCCGCAGGGGCGCGGCTACTACGCGGGGGCGCTCGCCCTCATCGGCCGGGACGCGGCGGGCACGCAGACCCTCGACTCGCCGATCCTCATCCGGACCGCCGACATCGACCGGCGCGGCCGGCTGCGGGTGGCCGTCGGCGCCACGCTCGTACGCCACTCCGACCCGGCCGGCGAGGTCGCCGAGACACACGCCAAGGCCGCCGGCGTGCTCGCGGCGCTCGGCGTCCGCGCCGCACGGGGGTCCGCGCCGGCGGGGCCCTGTGCCCGGCTCGGTGACGACCCCCGCGTAAGGGCCGCGCTCGACGCCCGGCGCGCGGACCTGGCGCCGTTCTGGCTGCGCATGCAGACCACGTCGTCGACGGCGAAGCTGTCGGGGCACGCGCTCGTCGTCGACGGCGAGGACACCTTCACGGCGATGCTGGCGCATCTGCTGCGCACCTCGGGGCTGACCGTCACCGTGCGCCGCTACGACGAGCCGGGCCTGCGGGACGCGGCGCTGCGCCACGAGGGGCCCGTGGTGCTGGGGCCGGGCCCCGGGAATCCGTCGGACGCGGCCGACCCCAGGATGCGGCTGCTGCGCGGGCTGGCGGCGGAGCTGCTGCGCGAGCACCGGCACGGGGTGCTGGGGGTGTGCCTGGGCCATGAGCTGATCGCGGCGGAGCTGGGCCTGGACATCGTCCGCAAGACGGACCCGGCCCAGGGGGCGCAGCAGCGGATCGACTTCTTCGGGCGCCCGGAGACGGTCGGCTTCTACAACACGTTCACGGCACGCTGCACGGACACGGCCCAGGAAGAGCTGGCGATGCACCGGGTGGAGGTCAGCCGGGACTCCTCCGGCGAGGTGCACGCGGTGCGCGGCCCCGGCTTCGCGGGGGTGCAGTTCCACCCGGAGTCGGTGCTGACCCTGAACGGCGCGACGATCGTGGCGGACCTGCTGGCGTCGGTGCTGGTCTGAGAACGTCTTTGTCCTCAATCGCCGGGCAGGCTCCGTGGAGCCCGTCCGGCGATTGAGGACAGTCCTTCGGCTCCCGGCGGTAGCCGGGGTCTCAGCCGAACAGAAGCTTCGCTTCCTCGTACCGATCAGCCGGCACCGTCTTCAACCGGGCCGTCGCCTCGCCGAGAGGCACCCGCACGATGTCGGTGCCGCGCAGCGCCACCATCGTCCCGAAGTCGCCGTCCCGCACCGCGGAGATCGCGTGCAGCCCGAACCGGGTCGCCAGCCACCGGTCGAACGCGCTCGGGGTGCCACCGCGCTGGACGTGGCCCAGCACTATCGTGCGCGCCTCCTTGCCGGTGCGGCTCTCGATCTGCCCCGCCAGCCACTCCCCCACCCCGGAGAGGCGGACGTGGCCGAAGGCGTCCTGCGCGGCGGCGTCCTTGAGGACGAGGTCGCCGTCCTTCGGCATGGCGCCCTCCGCGACGACGACGATCGGCGCGTAGCTGGCGCGGAAGCGGGAGGTGACCCAGCCGCACACCTCGTCGAGGTCGAAGCGGTACTCGGGGACGAGGATGACGTTGGCGCCGCCGGCCATGCCGGAGTGCAGGGCGATCCAGCCCGCGTGCCGGCCCATGACCTCCACGACGAGGACGCGCATGTGCGATTCGGCGGTGGTGTGCAGCCGGTCGATGGCCTCCGTGGCGATGTTGACCGCGGTGTCGAAGCCGAAGGTGTAGTCCGTGGCGGAGAGGTCGTTGTCGATGGTCTTGGGGACGCCGACGCACCGGATGCCGTACTCGGCGCAGAGCCGGGCGGCGACACCGAGGGTGTCCTCGCCGCCGATGGCGATCAGGGCGTCCACCCGGTCCTTGGCGAGGTTGTCCTTGATCCGGCGGACGCCGTCCGCTTCGTTGAAGGGGTTGGTCCGCGACGATCCGAGCACGGTGCCACCGCGCGGCAGGATGCCGCGCACGGCGGGGATGTCGAGACGCGTCGTCGCGCCCTGGAGCGGCCCGCGCCAACCGTCCTTGTAGCCGAGGAATTCGTAGTCGTACCGCTGGACGCCCTTGCGGACGACGGCGCGGATGACCGCGTTGAGCCCGGGGCAGTCACCGCCACCGGTCAGTACTCCGACCCGCATGACACCTTCCCTTCAGCCGGGTACGCCCGGCCGCGAAGGGTCAGGCGTCGTCGAGACCTCGCTCTATCGCGTAGCGCACCAGCTCCACGCGGTTGTGCAACTGGAGCTTGCCCAAGGTGTTCTGAACATGGTTCTGCACCGTGCGGTGGGAAATAACCAGCCGCTCGGCGATCTGTTTGTAGGAGAGGCCCTTGGCGACCAGGCGCAGCACCTCGGTCTCCCGGTCGGTGAGCCGGGGAGCCTTCGGCTCGTCGGGGGCGGCGGGGGCCGGGTCGGAGGCGAGCCGGCGGTACTCGCCGAGCACCAGTCCGGCCAGCCCCGGGGTGAAGACGGGGTCGCCGACGGCGGTCCGGCGCACGGCGTCCACCAGCTCGTCCGTGCTGGCCGACTTCAGCAGATAGCCGGTCGCCCCGGACTTCACCGCCTCCAGGACGTCCGCGTGCTCGCCGCTGGCGGAGAGCACCAGGACGCGCAGCGCGGGGTTCTCCCCGACCAGTTCCTTGCAGACGGCCACGCCGGGCAGACCGGGCAGATTGAGGTCCAGGACGAGGACGTCGGGGGCCACGGCCTGGGCGCGCCGGACCGCCTGCGGGCCGTCGCCGGCGGTGGCCACGACATCGAACCCGGCGGCGGCCAGATCGCGGGCGACCGCGTCCCGCCACATGGGGTGGTCGTCGACCACCATGACCCGTACGGCCTGCTCTTCACTCATCGGACTTCACTCATCGCTCGTCACCCGCACCGGGCTCGTTTCCCCCGGTGCCTTCCCTTGCGGTTTCCGCTCACGCGCCCGCGCGCGGAACTCTCAGTTCGACTTCGGTGCCCTGCCCCGGCACCGACACCAGCTCCGCGCTGCCGCCCAGGTCCCGCAGCCGGCCGCGGATCGACAGCGCGACCCCCATCCGCCCCTCCCGTTCGGCGTCCGCCAGCCGGCCCTCGGCGATGCCCGGGCCGTCGTCCCGCACGGTGACGATCACCTCGCCGGGCTCGTCCTCCAGCAGGATCCAGGCCCGCGCGCCGTCGCCGGCGTGCTTGGCCACATTGTCCAGCGCGGCGCCGACCGCCGCCGCCAGTTCCGCCGCGGCGGCCGCCTCCAGCAGGACGGGCGTACCGGGTCCGGCGAAGGAGACGGTGGCCCCGGCGTACGGGGCGAGGAGCGCCGCGAGGTCGCAGGGGCCCGACGGCGCGGCGGCCGGGGCGGGGGTGACCGTGCGTACCAGCTCGGCGTCCTCGGCGAGCTGGGCGGCCGAGCGCTGCGGGGGCAGCAGACCGCCGGCGACGAGGGTGCGCAGGGCGATCTCCTGCTCACCCGCCATCCGGCCCAGCTCGGCGGCCTCGCCGCCGATCGCGGCGCCCCGGCGCTGCACCATGGCCAGCACCTGGAGGACGCCGTCGTGGATGTCGCGGGCCAGCCGCTCGCGCTCGCGGGTCGCCGCCTCGATCTGGAGGGCACGGGCGAGCGTGCGCTCACTGGCCCGGGCCACCTCGACGATGTAGCCGATGGCGATGCTGGAGACCCACACCAGCAGCACGTTGTGGACCGTGTCGCGGGCGGCGCCGCCGCGCTCGACGAGGTTAGCGACGGCCACGAGGGTCGAGCCGACGGCCGCCCAGCGCCAGCCGCCCTTGATGGCGCAGCCCAGCACGGCGCCGCCCGCCCAGATGGACGGCAGGGTGGCCGCGCCGCTCGCGATGCGCTCGGGGGAGTCGATGACGGAGGTGAGCAGGATTCCGGCCAGCGCGATGGTGAGATCGGCGGCCAGGAACCGCTTGGTGCACCGCTCGGGTGCCGTGACCCGGTTCCAGGTCAGCAGCATCCATACGGTGAGCGCGCCCATGTAGAGGGCGGCGCCGAGCGGGTGCGCGTACTCCCGGTAGTTGAGGAAGAAGAGCGCGAGGGCGTAGCCGAGGGTGATGATCCGGTAGCCGGTCAGCGCGCGCCACAGCGGCAGCTCCACGGACATGCGGACGGCGCGCGGGCGCCTGCCGCCCGGTGCGCGCGATATGCCCGGTGCCGCGCGAGTCCCCTGAGTCATCGACCCCACCCCCCGCCGGGCGCTCAGGCCTCGGGCTGCTTGCCGGCCTTGTCGAGTCCGGCCGCCTTCGCGGCCTTCTCCTCCTCGGCCTTCCGCTTGGCCTCTTCCGCGATCTGCCGCTTGGCCGCCGTCGCGTAGATGTCGACGTACTCCTGGCCGGACAGCTCCATGATCTTGTACATGACCTCGTCGGTCACCGAACGCAGGATGAAGCGGTCGCCGTCCATGCCGTGGTAGCGGCTGAAGTCGAGCGGCTCACCGATCCGGATGCCCGGGCGGATCATCTTCGGCAGCACCTTCCCGGGCGGCTGCACCTTCTCCGTGTCGATCATCGCGACGGGGATCACGGGCGCACCGGACAGCAGCGCCACCCGGGCGAGCCCGCCGGGCTTGCCGCGGTAGAGACGGCCGTCCGGGGAACGGGTGCCCTCCGGGTAGATGCCGAACAGCTCACCGCGCTCCAGCACCTCGATGCCGCTCTTGATCGCGGCCTCGCCCGCGCCGCGGCCGCCCGAGCGGTCGACGGGGAGCTGGCCGACGCCCTTGAAGAAGGCGGCCGTCAGCTTCCCCTTGACCCCCGGGGAGGTGAAGTATTCCTGCTTCGCGATGAAGGTGACCTTCCGGTCGAGCACCGCGGGAAGGAAGAAGGAGTCCGAGAAGGACAGGTGGTTGCTCGCCAGGATCGCGGGCCCCTCGGCCGGGATGTTCTCCAGACCCTCCACCCACGGCCGGAAGGCAAGCTTCAGCGACCCGCCGATGGACAGCTTCATAGCGCCGTAGAACAACCCAGAACCTCCTGTAGTGACGAGGAGACCTTAACCTGCCTACCCGCCGTGCGGCGCTCCGCGTACGCTGAGGGCCAGACCCCTTTTTCCCGTTCCATCGATCGGAGATCCCGGTGCCGCTCCTCCCCGGCGCCGAGCCGTTCCGCCACGTCGGCGGAGAGGTCGGCGTCCTTGTGTGTCACGGCTTCACCGGTTCCCCGCAGTCCGTACGGCCCTGGGCCGATTATCTCGCGGAACGCGGCCTGACGGTGTCGCTTCCCCTGCTGCCCGGCCACGGCACCCGCTGGCAGGACCTGCAGCTCACCGGGTGGCAGGACTGGTACGCGGAGGTGGACCGCGAGCTGCGGTCGCTGCGTGAGCACTGTTCCGAGATCTTCGTGTGCGGCTTGTCGATGGGCGGGGCGCTCGCGCTGCGGCTCGCGGCCCTGCACGGTGACGCGGTCCGCGGCGTCGTCGTGGTCAACCCCGGGAACAAGGTCCACGGCCTCGCCGCCAAGGCACTGCCCGTGGCACGCCATCTGGTGCGCACCACCAAGGGCATCGCCAGTGACATCGCGAAGCCGGGCGCGGCCGAGATCGGCTACGGCCGAGTGCCGCTGCACGCCGCGCACTCGCTGCGCCGCTTCTTCCGTCTGGTCGACTCCGAACTTCCGCAGGTCACCCAGCCGTTGCTGCTTCTGCACAGCCCCGACGACCGTGTCGTCCCCGCCGCCGACTCGGCCCGCATCCTGGCCCGTGTCTCCTCCCGGGACGTCACCGAGCGGCTGCTGGAGCGCAGCCGCCATGTGGCGACGCTGGACCACGACGCCGAGCTGATCTTCAAGGACACGTACGCGTTCATCAACCGGCTGAGCGCCGGTGTCGACGTGGACGCCGGCAAGGAGGGGACGGCCACCCGTGGCTGAGCGCGACGCCGGCCGCGACGAGAGCCGCGACCCGCTGGACGAGGACGCGGCCTGGGCGGAGCTCGTCGCCGCGTACGGCGAACAGCCCGACCCCGCCACGGGCCGCTGGCCCGCCTCCGGTGATGTCACGGACGAGCTCGACGGCCGCGAGCGGGCCGAGGACCCCGCCGCTCCGGACGGGGCCGAGGATTCCGGGGCCTCCGACGGGCCGGACCCCTCCGGTGACGACCGGGACGGGACCACCAAGACCGCCGCGGCCGCCCCGGCACAGCCGGACCGGCCGGGCAGCTTCATCGTCTACGCCCCCGGTGTCGGCCCCCGCGACTGGACCGAGCCCAAGGCCGAGGACGGCAAGGACAGCGGTGACGACGCGGACGAGGGCCACTTCGTCCCGCCGGAGCCGCCGCCGCTCCCGACCGGTGATGTCACCGCCCGCTTCGCCTGGATCGCCGTGCTCGGCGGACCGTTGCTGCTGCTGGTCATGGTGCTGCTGCGCCAGGAGCTGACGTGGTGGATGACCACGCTTGGCGTCGGCGGCTTCCTCGGCGGTTTCGCCACGCTGGTGCTGCGCATGAAGGACGGCGACGACGACGAGGACGACGACCCGGGACGCGGCGCGGTCGTGTAGGGGTTTTCTCATCGGACGGGCTGGAGAGATCCAGCCCGTCCGGCGTTTGAGGACCGGGGTCCGGGGCAGAGCCCCGGCTACACAGCCGGCACCCTCAGTGCCGCCAACACCGGCAGATGATCCGTCGCGGCCCGCAGATCCCGCTCCGCGATCCCCGGCAGCCCCATCGGGACGCCGCAGCCGAGCACCTCGACACCCTCGGTCGCGAAGACGGCGTCGATGCGCTGGAGGGGGTCGCCGAGCCGGGTGGTGTGCTCGCGGCCCCACGGCTTGGTGGCCCAGCCGTCCTGGAGGGCGTCCGCGAGGAGACCGAACGTACGCCCGTCGGGTCGGTCGTTGAGGTCGCCCGCCGCGACGGCGTGCGGGACGCCGAGCGAGGCGAGCCGGTCGAGGAGCAGCTTGCCCTGGCCGTAGCGCTCGCTGTCCTTCATGCTCAGGTGGCAGCTGAGGACACCGAGCCGGGCGCGGCCGAAGCGGAGCACGGCGGTGGCGAAGCCGCGCTGGTGCAGTCCGGGGGTGCGGGGCAGCAGGACGTCCTCCGTGCGCTCCACGGTGGCGCGCAGCGAGGACAGGATCATCGGGCCGGAGGCGGTGGCCCCGCCGGTGACGTACACCAGCTCGGAGGTACGGGCGAGGCGGGCGGCCGCCTTGCGCCAGCGGAAGAAGCGCGGTGCTTCCTGGACGCAGACGACATCGGGGGCGCAGGCCCGGATGACCCGGGCCAGCGCCCCCGTGTCGTCACGCATGGAGCGGATGTTGTAGCTGAGCACGCGGACGACGGCCGAGCCGTCGTCTTCGGTACGCGACGGGGGCAGGTCCGCGAGCATCGCCACTCTCCTGTTGCTCCAACGGTGCTACAAGGTGTGATCAGCCCTCTCGGGCGGTTGTCGTCAGCCCTGACGGGCCAGGTCGGCGGCGCCGACCAGGCCGGCCTTGCCGCCCAGCTGCGCCGCGAGCACCTGCGCGTGCGGGCGCCACTGGCCGCCGATCAGCCAGCGCTTGAAGGACTTGCGGATGGGGTCGAGGACGAGGTCGCCCTCGTCCGAGACACCGCCGCCGACGATGAACGCGGAGGGGTCGAAGAGCGAGGCCAGGTCGGCCAGGCCCGCGCCCGCCCAGCGGGCCAGCTCGCGGAAGGAGTCGATGGCGACCGGGTCGCCCTGCCGGGCGGCGGCGCTGATGTGCTTGCCCTCGATGCCCTCGACCGTGCCGTCACCGAGACCCAGCAGGATCGAGGCGTTCTCCGGGGTGGCGTTGGCGCGCTGCTTGGCGTAGCGGACGAGCGCGCGCCCGGAGGCGTACTGCTCCCAGCAGCCCTGGCTGCCGCAACCGCACAGCAGGCCGTCGGGGACGACCCGGATGTGGCCGAATTCCGCCGCCACACCGAAGCGGCCGCGGCGCAGCTTGTTGCCGATGATGATGCCGCCGCCGAGCCCGGTGCCCAGGGTGATGCAGATGACGTCGTCGTGGCCCTGGCCGGCGCCGAAGCGGTATTCGCCCCAGGCGGCGGCGTTGGCGTCGTTCTCGACGACGACCGGGAGGCCGACGCGCTGCTCGACCTTGTCCTTGAGGGCCTCGTGACGCCAGTTGATGTTCGGGGCGAACAGGACGGTGGCCCGCTTGTCGTCCACGTAGCCCGCGGCACCGATGCCGACCGCCTCGACGTCATGGCCGACGCTGACCGTGCGCACCGCGTCCGCGATGGCGTCGACGACCGCTTCGGGCGTCGGGGGGGTGGGCACCTTGCAGGTCGCGAGGATCTTGCCCTCTTCGTCGACCACGCCGGCCGCGATCTTCGTGCCGCCGATGTCGACGCCGATGGTGAGTCCCATGTATCCCTCAGTTATTCGCTCGAACCCCGCCACGGCCCACCGTACCGGAGGGCCAGGTCAGTCCAGGTCGATGCGCTCGGTCCCGCCGGCCGCTCCGTCGCCTTTGCCGGGCGGGGTGTCAGGGGCCGTGCCGGGCCGGTCGGCGGGCGCGGAGGACGGGCGCTCGCCCCGGGTCCAGCGGCCCTCCTGTCCCTGGACGGCGGCGCGGTAGGCGGCGAGCAGCTCGGAGCCCGCGGAGGCCAGGTGGTCGAAGACATCGGGGTTGCGCTCGATGACGGGCTCGACCACCGCCTTCGCCTGGGTGATCAGCTGCTGCACGGCGCCCTGCGCGGCCGCCCCGGCGAGTGGCAGCTGGAGCCCCGCGACCTTGTCGGCGACGGCGTCGACGAGCTTGCGCAGCTCCTCAGCGGCGGTGCCGGTGGCCGGGCCCTGCCCGTACTCCGCGCGGCGGCGGGCCTTCTCTGCGGCGAGGTCCTCGGCGCAGGCCCGCTCCCAGGCGTCGTGGTCGGCCGCCCCGTCGATGTCGGGGCGCTCGGTGGCTTCGCTCATGGCGGACTCCTGCGGCTGGATTTTCCTTCGACGTTACCCGAACGGCGTAGTGCCGTTCAGCTGCTCCGCGGCCAGAGGCCGGGGTCGGGGGTGAAACGTACGCAGAGGGCGCCGTCGCGCAGCGCGGCACCGGAGACGGTGCAGCGGCGCAGCGCGGACGGCAGGGGCAGCACGCGGCGGAACGGTCCGACGCCGACGATCAGCTCGTCGCCCCGGCGGACCAGGTCGAGTCCGTCGCGGTCGGCGCCGGGCAGCGGCAACCGCCAGACGAGGACCCCGTCGGTGGCGATGCGGTCCTCCACGGACCAGGCGTCGGGCCCCTCGGCGCTGCCCGAGCCGTCCGGATCCGGGCCGGTCCAGTCGTCGAGTTCGTCGGTGAGGCCGTCGCCCTCGACGATCCCGGTCCCGCCGACGGCGGTCGACCGGGCGCGGCCGGCCAGCTCGTCGAGGTCCCCGGTGCCCCGCGGGCCCCGGCCGAGGTGCGGCAGCTCGCAGACGGTGACGGCGTCGACGAGGAATTCCTCGCGCAGTGCCTTCAGCGCGGTGCGCTGCTCGTCGACGAGCCCGGCGAGCCAGGAGCCGGCGGTGTCTCCGGGAGTCCCGGCAGCCTCGGCGGCATCGGGGAACAGCCGGTTGGTGACGAGGGTGTCGATCCGGCAGCTCTGCAGGGCGAGTCCGGCGCGGGCGACGCGTACGGCCTCGGCGGCGACCGGCCCGGGTTCGACGACGAGACGGACGGTCGTGTGCCTGGCCTCGATCACCCGCTGCACGGCGGCCAGCTCGGCCTCGAAGCGCTCGGCGGTGTCGTACAGCCGCTGCGCGGGCATCGGCACCCCGGCCAGCTGCGCGAGCATGGGGCGCAGCGCGCGGGCGGCCTGCCGTTCGGGGGGCAGCAGCCGGCGCAGATAGCGGCGCAGCTGCTCGGGCAGCGCGAGCAGCCGTATGGTCTCGGGCGCGGGCGGCATGTCGACGACGAGCAGGTCCCAGGGGGCGTCACCGGTGTGGGCGGCGCGCAGCGCGGTGAGGATCGCGAGGGGCTCCGCGCCGGGGAGTTCGGTGAGCTCCTCGGCGTCCAGCGGGGTGGCGCCGAGCAGGTCGAAGAGGGAGGCGCCGCGGTCCTGGAGCTCCCGGGCCCGGTCGCGGAAGTGCTCGCCGACGGCGATCCGGGCCGCCCGGAGGCGGGGGGCGACCTCGACGGGCGGCGCCCAGGGCGCGGGGCTCTCGTCCCCCACAGGGGGTGCGGGCAGCGCGACGTCGAGGACCGCCTCGGGGGCGGGGCCGCGGTCGGAGGTGAGCAGCAGCACGCGCCGCCCTTGGCGGGCCGCGGCGAGCGCCGTGGCCGCCGCGGTGGTGGTGCGGCCCGCGCCGCCGGGACCGGTGACGAGGACCGTACGCAAGGAGGAGCCTCCGGCAATGAGGTGCATGGTTCTACGCGGCCGGCGCGGCGGCGGCCGGACGTCCTTGAGGCCGCCGCCCCGCCGGGCCGGGCCGGGTCAGGACTTCGCGCCGCTCTCGACGCGCTCCTTGAGGCCCTGGAGGGCGCGGTCGATGATGACCTTCTCCGCCTTGCGCTTGATCATCCCGAGCATCGGGATCTTGACGTCGACCGTGAGCTGGTACGTCACCTCGGTGTGCGCGCCGCCCGCCACGGGAGCCAGGCTGTACGAGCCGTCGAGCTGGCGCAGCATCTGGGACTTGACCAGCGACCAGCTCACCACGTTGTCGGCGGGCCAGCTGTAGGCGAGCGTGTGGTCGTCCTTGATGGCACCCGCGTCGAGGACCAGGCGCACCTGCTCGGCACGGCCCTGCTCGTCCCTGGCGAGGACCTCGGCCTGCTTGACCTCGCCGGTCCACTCCGGATAGCGGCCGAAGTCGGCGATCACCGACATGACCTCGGCCGGGGCCGCCTCGATCGTGATGCTCGAGCTGGTGTGTTCCGCCATCGCCGTGGCTCCTCCGTACCGGGGTCCCGCTGCCTCATGTGCCTCGTGTGCCTGCCGGTGAAGGCTACATCGCGCGGCCGGTCACCACTCCAGTGCCCACGGAGTACCGGACGACGCGAAATGGCCGACATTGACGCACTCGGTGTCGCCGATGCGCATCCGCTGCGCGAGCGGCTGGTGGACATGGCCGAAGAGGGCGTACTTGGGCCGGGTGGCCTTGATCGTCTCCAGCAGCGCCGAGCTGCCGCGCTCGAAGCGGCGGGCCACGGTGTCGTAGCAGAGCTCGGGCACGTCGGGCGGGATGTGCGAGCAGAGCACGTCGACCTCGCCGAGGGCGGCGAGCTTCGCGGCGTACGTCTCGTCGTCGATCTCATAGGGGGTGCGCATCTGCGACCGGAGGCCGCCGCCGACGAAGCCGAAGACGCGGCCGCCGATCTCGGCCCGCTCGCCGTCGAGGACCGTCGTGCCGGGCCGGGCGTACTCGGGCCACAGCCCGGGGATGTCGACGTTGCCGTAGGTCGCGTAGGTGGGGGTGGGGAAGGCGGCGAAGAGCTCGGCGTACTGTCCGCGCACGGCCTTCTCGACGGCCGAGTCGCGGTCTATCCCGTCCCACAGGCGCCGGGCCAGCTCTCGGGCCTCCTCGAAACGGCGGGCCGTGCGCAGCTCGACGATCCGGTCGGCGTTCTCGACGCCGAACAGCTCGGGGAAGATGCCGCGTGAGTGGTCGGCGTAGTCGAGGAAGAGGACCAGGTCCCCCAGGCACACCAGGGCGTCGGCGCCGTCGCCCGCCCGGGCGAGGGCCTCGCTGTTGCCGTGCACATCACTGACCACGTGAATCCTGAAGCCACCTCGCATGCGGATCACCCTAGGGCGTGCGGCCCGGCCTTCGGAAGGGCCCCGACCTGCGGTTACTTCCGGGTTACCAAAGCTAGGGGCTAGGGTTCGGACAGCAGTCCCGTGGCATGTGACGCATAGAACATCTGGACGCGACCCCTATTCGAATAGCCGTACCGGTGGGTAACGTCCGGGCAGTCCAATACCCCCCTTGCCTGATCATGGACCGCAGCCGGCGCAGCGCCCCTCGAAGACGCGGCGGCGCCGACGCCCGACGAGGAGCAGCAGTCTTGCGCGAGTTCAGCCTTCCGGCCCTGTACGAGGTCCCCGCGGACGGAAACCTGACGGATCTGATCCGCCGCAACGCCGCGCAGCATCCTGATGTCCCCGTCATAGGGCGCAAGGTCGACGGCCGGTGGCAGGACGTCACCGCTACCCAGTTCCTGGCGGAGGTCCGTGCGGCCGCCAAGGGTCTGATGGCCTCCGGTATCCGCCCCGGTGACCGGGTCGCCCTGTTGTCCCGCACCCGCTACGAGTGGGCGCTGCTGGACTTCGCCATCTGGAGCGCGGGCGGCGTGACCGTGCCCGTCTACGAGACCAGCTCGCCGGAGCAGATCCAGTGGATCCTCGGCGACTCCGGTGCCGTGGCCTGCCTGGTGGAGTCCCCCGCGCACGAGGCCGCCGTGGAGTCCGTCCGGGACCGGCTGCCCGGCCTTGCGAACATCTGGCAGATCGAGCGCGGCGCGCTCGATCGGCTGCGGGCGGCGGGTGAGGAGCTGACCGACGAGGACGTCGACGAGCGCAGCGCCGTCGCCACCGCCGACTCCCCCGCCACCATCGTCTACACCTCGGGCACCACCGGCCGCCCGAAGGGCTGTGTGCTGACCCACCGCAGCTTCTTCGCCGAGTGCGGCAACGTGGTCGAGCGGCTCAAGCCGCTCTTCCGCACCGGTGAATCGTCCGTGCTGCTCTTCCTGCCCGCCGCCCATGTCTTCGGGCGGCTGGTCGAGATCGCCTCGGTGATGGCCCCGATCCGGCTGGGCCTCGTCAGCGACATCCGCAATCTCACCGACGACCTCCAGTCCTTCCGGCCGTCGCTGGTGCTGGGCGTGCCGCGGGTCTTCGAGAAGGTCTACAACGGCGCGCGGGCCAAGGCCCAGGCGGACGGCAAGGGCAAGATCTTCGACCGGGCCGCGGACACCGCGATCGCCTACAGCCGCGCGCAGGACACCCCGGCGGGCCCGTCGTTCGGCCTCCGGATCAAGCACAAGATCTTCGACAAGCTGGTCTACAGCAAGCTGCGCGCGGTGCTGGGCGGCCGGGCCACCCACGCGATCTCCGGCGGTGCGCCGCTGGGCGAGCGGCTCGGCCACTTCTACCGCGGCATCGGCTTCACGGTCCTGGAGGGCTACGGCCTGACCGAGACGTGTGCCGCGACCGCCTTCAACCCCTGGGACCGGCAGAAGATCGGCTCGGTCGGGCAGCCGCTGCCGGGCTCGGTGGTCCGGATCGCCGACGACGGCGAGGTCCTGCTGCACGGCGAGCACCTGTTCACGGGCTACTGGAACAACGAACAGGCCACCAAGGAGGCCCTCTCCGACGGCTGGTTCCACACCGGTGACCTGGGCACGCTCGACGAGGACGGCTACCTCGCGATCACCGGCCGGAAGAAGGAGATCATCGTCACGGCGGGCGGCAAGAACGTCGCGCCCGCGGTGATCGAGGACCGGATCCGCTCGCACGCCCTGATCGCCGAGTGCATGGTCGTCGGCGACGGCCGGCCGTTCGTGGGCGCGCTGATCACCCTCGACGAGGACTTCCTGCCCCGCTGGCTGGCGGAGCACGGCCGCCCGGCCGGCACGACGCCCTCGGAGCTGGCCGACGACGCCGAGCTGCTGGCCGATGTGCAGAAGGCGGTGGACGACGGCAACGCGGCGGTCTCCAAGGCGGAGTCGGTGCGCAAGTTCCGCATCCTGCCCGCACAGTTCACCGAGGACTCCGGGCATGTGACGCCGTCGCTCAAGCTGAAGCGGAATGTGGTGGCGAAGGACTTCGCGGGGGAGATCGAAGCGATTTACCACGCGTAGCGGTGCGCGTAAAAGATTGCCCTCAATCGCCGGGCGGGCTCGCATTCGGCGATTGAGGGCTTTCCTCTACAGCAGTTCCTTGAGGCGGTCAGCCAAGAGATCCCAGCGCCAGCGCTCCTCCACCCACGCGCGGCCCCGCTCGCCCATGCGGCGCCTCAGCTCCGGGTCCCCCAGCAGCGTGATGACGCGGTCGGCGGACTCCTCGGCGGAGCCGCCCCGCACCACGTAGCCCGTCTCGCCGTCGAGGACGGCGTCGGGGGCGCCGCCGGAGTCGCCCGCGACCACCGGCAGACCCGTCGCCGACGCCTCCAGGTAGACGATGCCGAGCCCCTCGACGTCCAGGCCGCCGCGGCGCGTGCGGCAGGGCATGGCGAAGACGTCGCCGGCGCCGTAGTGGGCGGGCAGTTCCTCCCACGGGACGGGCCCGGTGAAGCGGACGGCGTGGGCGACGCCGGTGCGCTCGGCGAGCGCCCGCAGGTCCTTCGCGTAGGGCCCGCCGCCGACTATCAGCAGCACCGCGTCCGGGACCGCCGCGAGGATCCGCGGCATGGCCTCGATCAGGGTGTCCTGGCCCTTTCGCGGGACGAGGCGGGAGACGCAGACCACGACGGGGCGGTCGGCGAGTCCGAGCCGGGCGCGGACCTCGGCGCCGCCGGAGGCCGGGTGGAAGGTCTTCTCGTCCACGCCGGGCGGCAGTTGGACCATCCGCGCGGCGGCCTCGGGCGTCAGCGCGGCGGCGATCCGGGAGCGGGTGTACTCCCCCAGATAGGTGATCGTGTCCGTGCCCTCGCCGATCCGGCGCAGCAGCTGCCGGGAGGCGGGCAGCTGGGCCCAGCCCGCCTCGTGCCCGTGGGTGGTGGCGACCAGCCGCCGGGCCCCGGCGCGGCGCAGCGCGGGGGCCATCAGCCCCAGCGGCGCGGCGGCACCGAACCACACGGAGGTGCAGCCGTGTTCGCGCAGCAGCGCGGTGGCGCGGCGGGTGACCCGGGGGGTGGGCAGCAGCATCGTGGTGCGGTCGCGGACGACCTCGAAGGGCTGCTCGGCGTCGAAGCGGGCGGTGGCCTCGGCGCCTTCCCGGCCGCGCTTCCACGTCGAGGCGTAGACGACGACGTCCGCCGGGTCCAGGCGCAGCGCCATGTTGTGCAGGAAGGCCTGGATGCCGCCGGGCCGGGGCGGGAAGTCATTGGTGACGATCAGGGTCTTGTGCACGGGGGTCTTTCGGCTGGGGATCGCTCGGCTGGAGGCCTGGGGCCGTGACCTCGCGCCCGACAGTACCGGGTGCTCCTCCGGCCGCCCCCGGGGTGCCCCCGGGGGCGGCTATCTGGACCTTCGTCCCGCCACGTCACCGCGCGTGGGCCGCCTCGACCGGCCATCATGCCTTGGAGTGACGGAGCGTGTAGGGCCGTGCGTGGGTCGTGAAACCGTGCGTGGACCGTGAATGGACGAGGTGAATCATGGCGGGCACTGGCTTGCGGCTCTCGATCGTGGCGTGGGCCGTCACCCGGGCCGTTCTGCTGCTGTGTGTGTTCCGGGTGTGGGTGCTGCCCGGATCGGATGTCGGGATCGACATCGAGGTGATCTACCAGGGCTGGTACGGGGTGCTGAAGACGGGCACCTTCCCGCTGCACGACGTGACCTGGCAGTACCCGCCGGCGGCGGCGCTGGCCGTGCTCTCCCCCGGGCTGCTGCCGTTCCTCGACTACGCCCCGGCGTTCTTCCTGATGTGCTTCCTGGCGGACGTGCTGGTCTTCGCGATGCTGCTGTTCACCGTGCGGGGCGGCCGGCGCAGCCGGGCGGGGGTGTGGGTCTGGGTGGCCGGGGTGCCGCTGCTGGGCCCGATCGTCTACGCCCGCTACGACGTCATGGTGACCGCCGTGTCCGTCGCGGCGCTGCTGGCCGCCGCGCGTCCGGCCGGGGCCCGGCTCTCGGGGGCGCTGGCCGGCTTCGGGGCGCTGCTGAAGGTCTGGCCGGTGCTGCTGCTGGTGGGCACCCCGCGCGGCCGCCGCACCCGCTCCGCCTGGGGCGCGGCGCTGCTCACGGGGCTCGTGCTGGGGCTGCTGTTCGCCGTGGCGATGCCGGGGGCGCTGGCGTTCCTGACCTTCCAGCGCGACCGGGGCACGGAGATCGAGTCGCTGGGGTCGCTGGTCTTCCATCTGGGGCGGCACTTCGGATGGGAGGGCCACGCGCGGCTGCACTACGGCTCGGTGGAGTTCCTCGGCCCGTACGTCCGCACGATGAGCCGGCTGGCGCTGGGCCTGAGCGTGCTGGCCTTCGGGTGGCTGCTGCTGTGGCGGGTGCGGGCGCGGCGGTTCACGGCGTGCACGCCCTACGACGCGGCCTTCGCCGCCGTGCTGCTGTTCACCACCACCAGCCGGGTGATCAGCCCGCAGTATCTGATCTGGCTGATCGGCCTGGCGGCGGTGTGCATGACGATGCGGACGACCCGGCAGGGACTGCCCGTCGCCCTGGTGCTGCTGGCGGCGCCGCTCACCCAGCTCGAGTTCCCCATCTGGTTCTCGCACGTCGTGGCCAGCGACAAGCTGGGCGTGACGACGCTGACGCTGCGCAATCTGCTGCTGGTCGTGGCGACCCTGCTCTCGTGCACCCGGCTGTGGCGGGAGACGGTGACCGAGGCGGGTCCGACCGGGACGCCGGAACCACCCGCCGAGCGGTCGTCGGCGCTGGTCGCCAAGTGAGGGCGGTCGCCGGGTGGGGGCCGGGCGGCGTCAGCCGAGCGCGGCCTCCAGATAGGCGCGCCAGCGTGCGGTGAAGTCGGCGAGGTTCACCCCGAGCACGTCGCGCAGGGCGACCTCGACGGCGCCCGCGCGTCGGCTGTGCCCGCCCACCGCGCGGTAGAAGGCGACGAGCTTCTCCTCGCCCCACTCGTCGGCGATCATGCGGCAGGCCAGCCAGCCCTCCTCGTAGGCGCGGGCCAGCCGCCCGGACTCGCCCGCGAAGCCGAACTCCCCGTCCTCGGGCAGCCGCCGCGGCAGCTCACCGCCGGTGACGGCGCGGGCCAGCTCGGGGGCGGCCTGGCGCGGGGTGCGGTCGGTGTCGCGGTAGGCGGCCCAGTCGGCGAAGCCCTCGGAGAGCCACAGCGGGGTGGCCGGGGAGGTCAGCGCGCGGGTGGCGACGTGGGCGGTCTCGTGGGTGAGCACCACGCGGCGGCCGAAGTCGCCGAGGACGCCGTACGCCTCGGGGTTGACGATGATCCGGTCGGCCGGGGCGGCACCGGCGCCACCGACCTCTCCGGTGGTCACGGCCGCGATGCCCCGGTAGCCGGCGGCGGGTGCCCCCAACAGGGCCGCCATGGTGTCCAGCGAGGCTGGCATCTCGACCACCACCCGCCCCGCCCACTTCCCCCGCCAGGCCGCGCCCACGGCCGGCACCGCGCGGTCGGCGAGGCCCGCGAGGGCCCGCAGCCGCCCCCGGTCCTGGCCGACGCCGAGGACGAGGCTGTGCGCGCCGCGCACGACCGTCACCGTGCCGTGCTCCCACAGCTGCCGGCCGCCGTCGCGGTCGTCCTGGGCGGCGACGTACCAGCGGCCGTCGCGTTTGACGAGCGTCAGCCGCGCGGGGGCCGTGACGGGCGCGGTGTCGTAGCCGGCGATCCGGTAGCGCAGTTCGGCCTCGACGGCGACGCGGTGGCCGTCGCCGGCCGCGGGGGTGAATCCGCCCCTGCGCACCAGCCGGTAGCCGTAGGCGGCCAGGGGGACGTCCTTGAGCCGGTCGAACACCCGCTGCCGTGCGGCGCGGTAACCCGTCGCCCGGGGGTCCACGGCGGCCAGAAAGGCCGCCTCGTCACGGCCGCGCAGTGCGTCGGCCCACCGGTCCAGCAGCCGCTGCACCGACCTGTCGTCGGCGTCCGGGCCGGCCGAGGAGCCCATCGGCCCGCAACCGGTCAGGGCCTGGGCGCCGAACAGGACCGCCGCCAGGCCGCACGCCACGCGTCTTCCGCCCCACCGCTGTCGCCCTGTCACGCCCCGCATCGTACGAGCCGCCAGGCGGGCGGCAGGCCTTCAGGCCGCGCTCATGGCCGGGTGACGGAGGAAATCGGCATCATGTTGGCCGGGTCGTAGCGGACCCGGGCCCCGGGGTAGGGGGCGTGCACGACCTGCCCGTTGCCCACGTACATGCCCACGTGGCTGGCGTCGGCCCGGTAGATCACCAGGTCGCCGGGCTGGGCCTCCGCCAGCGAGACGTGCCGTCCGGCGTTCCGCTGCGCCTGCGAGGTGCGCGGCAGGCCCACGCCCGCGCGCCCGTACGCCCACTGCATGAGCCCCGAGCAGTCGAAGGCGCTCGGGCCGGTGGCGCCCCAGGCGTACGGGGAGCCGACGGCGGAGCGGGCGGCCATGGCGGCCGCCGCCCCCCGCGAGGAGGTGGGGGCGAGGCTCGGCAGCGCGGCGGCGAGGACACCGTCACCGCGGTCGGACCGCGACGCGCGGCCGTACTCCTCCCGGTCCTCCGTGGGCAGCGAGTTCAGCAGCCGGCGGGCCGTGGCGAGCTTCCGCTCGACCTCCTGCTTGTGCCGGACGACGGCCCGGCGGCCCGCTTCGAGGTCCTCCAGGATCCGGGCCGCCTCGGCCCGCTCCTGGCGCAGTTCGCGCTGCGCGCCCTGGAGGGTCCGCAGCTGGTCGGCCTGCCGGCCGGTGACGCGGTCGAGGGTGGCGGCCCGCTCCAGATAGGCATCGGGGTCGGAGGACAGCAGCAGCTCGATGGCCGGGTCCATGGCGCCGCCGGTGCGGTACTGCGCGGTGGCGATCATGCCGAGGGCGGTGCGCAGCCGGTTGACCCGCTCCTGACCGCGTGCGACCCGGTCGGCGGCCCGCTCCACCCGCTCGCGCAGGCCGTCGGTGCGCTCGTCGGCGGCGTTGAACTTCTCGGTGGCCCGCTCCGCTTCCTCGTAGAGCCGGTCGACCTGTGCCTTCACCGTGCCGGACGCCCGGTTGCCGTCCGCCCCTTCGCCGGGCCGGGCGTCCGCGGGTGACGCCGAGAGGGCGGCGGCCGCGGTGGCCATGGCGGCGGACAGGACGGTGACCCGGACGGACCGGTTGAGACCGGTCGGCGCGGGACGGCGATGGAACGCCACGGGAAGCCGCACTCCCTTTCACTGTGTGCGGCCCCTGCCGCCCGGGTTCGGGCGTACGACAGCGGGGCACCGCGCGCCAGACAGTAGCGGCGCGATCACCCCGGGTTCAAAGACCGCGCGGGGCGGGAAACGTGACGCCCCGCCGGAGACGCAGGTCACCGGCGGGGCGTGGAGTCAGCGGAGGGTTCCGGGATTCGCCCGAAAGGGCGGTGTGTCGCTCAGGCCCGACGCGGAGGACGGGCCTGAGGCGCACCCGGGGTGCGGATGGGGCTCATGAGGGCCGCGGGAGGGCGGCCGAGAGCCCCGGCGGGGGGCGTCAGCCGACGCGCACCCCGAACTGGAAGGGCATGTTGCCCATGGCCTCGTAGCGCACGTTGGCGCCCGGCTTCGGGGCGTGCAGCACCTGGCCGTTGCCCGCGTACAGGCCGACGTGGTGCAGATCGCCGTAGAAGATCACCAGGTCGCCGGGCTTGAGGGAGCCCTGGTCGTAGATGCGGGTGCCGGCGTTCGCCTGGTCCTGCGACATGCGGGGCAGGGTGACGCCCGCCTGCGAGTACGCCCAGGAGGTCAGCCCGGAGCAGTCGAAGGAGTTGGGGCCGGTCGCGCCCCAGACGTACGGGGAGCCGATCTTGCCCTGCGCGGCGCCGAGCGCACCGCCGGCGCGCTGCGACTCGGGCACGGGCTTGCCCGAGCCCCCCGGGTCCGTGCGGCTGCCGCCGGAGCGGCTCGCGCGGTCGGCGGCGTCCTTGCCCTCCTGCGCCTTGTCCTCGCCCGTGACCTCGGCCTTCTCCTTGGCCGAGAGGGTGTTGAGGAGTTCCTGGGCGTCGGAGAGCTTGCCCTGGATCTCCTTCTTCTTGTCCCCCAGCGCCTTGCGCGTGGAGTCCAGGTCGGCGAGCTTGTCCGCGGCCTCCTGGCGCTCCTGCTTCAGGGTGCGCTGCTTGCCGGCTATCTGACGAAGGGTCTCCGCCTGCTTGGTGGTGAGCTGGTCGAGCGTGGAGGCCCGCTCCAGGTAGCTGTCCGGGTCGGAGGACAGCAGCAGCTGCAGGGCGGGGTCGATGCTGCCGGTGCGGTACTGCGCGGTGGCCATCGAACCGAGGCTGTTGCGGAGCTTGTTCAGCTCCTCCTGGCCGCGGGCGACCTTGTCCTGGAGATCGCTGACCTGCTTGTCCAGCTTGTCCTGCTTCTCCTTGGCCCCGTTGTACTTCTCGGTGGCCTGCTCGGCTTCCTCGTAGAGCTTGTCGACCTTCGACTTGACGTCCTGCTTGGACGCCTGCGGATCGGCGTGCGCACCCTGGGCCGAGAGGGCGACGGCCGCCGCGGCGGTCGCGGTGAGCACGGTCACGCGGGCGCGGCCCGGCTGCTTGGGTCGACGGTGGGACGCCACGGAGACGAGCTCCTTTTCCTGGGGCCGCCTACCGCGCAGGCTCCGCGGGCTCGGCGGGACCCTCGCCGTCACCCCGAATGGATGAACAACCGCGCGAAGGTTCGAGGCCCGACCTTAGTGACCTTCCCGCAGTCCGTTCAAACTCTGCTGCGAAAAATTCCGGCCGTCCACGCATCTTTTACGAAGATGACACAGTAGGTGACGGCTGCCCCACGCTCAGGTACGCGCAAGTCGCTTGAGCAGCAAGGCCGATGCCACCGGCCGCGCGCCCGCCTTCGCGACCCCGTCGGCCACCTCCCGGTCCGTGGAGACCACAACCACCGGCCGGCCCGGCGGCTCGGCCCGCACCAGCTGCCGGATCAGCTCGTCCGCCGTCACCCCGGCCTTGCTGAAGAGCACCCGCACCCCGCGCGGCGGCGCGAGCAGCACCGGCGCGGCCAGCTCGGCACCGTCGAAGACACACGTCATCTCCGCGCCCGTCTGCGCGGCCAGCATCGCGAGCCCGCCCAGCAGCCGCAGCCGCTGCTTGTCCAGCGGCATCGTCGGATAGCCGGTCTTGGTGACGTTGTAGCCGTCGACCACCAAGTGCGCCTGCGGCAGCGCCAGCAGCTGGTCAAGCAACGCCGGATCGGTCTCCGACAGCGCGCGGTTGGCGATGTCCTTGGGCGTCATCCGGCCCGGCTCCACCGCGTCCACCGTGTCCGCCGGGCGCACCGACGCCGGCGGCAGGGCCAGCTCGCGCCGCAGCCCCTGCGCCGCGTCCAGGACGGTGTCGAGCAGCAGCCGCAGCCGCATGTCCTCCACGCTGCGCCCCTCGCGCACCGCCCGGCGGCTCGCCTCCAGCGCCGACTCGGCCTCCGCCAGCCGTGCCTTGAGCCGTCGCGCCTCGCCCAGGGCCGCGGTCTTCTCACCCGCGGCGGCCGACCGCACGGCCTCCAGCTCGGCCTGCGCCTTGCGCAGAGCCGCCTCACCGCGCCGCACATCACTGACCGCGCTGCGCAGCTTGCGCTGCGCGGCCTCGGCCTCCTTGCGCACCGCGTCCAGCTCCGCGCGGGCCCGGTCGGACTCCGTACGGGCCTCGGCGCGCGCGGCGGCCAGCTCCTCGCGCAACTGCCGCAACTCGCGCTGCGCCTCCAGGCCCGCCCGCTCGGCGCCGGCCCGCTGGGCCTCCTCGCCGGCCGCGGTGACCAGCTTGACCCAGCCGAGCGGCCGCAGCACATAGGCCATGGCCGCCACGTCCTCCGGGTCCGCGGCCGCCGGCGGGGACCCGGCGTCCAGCGCCTCGGCCAGCTCGGACCCGCCCTCGCGCAGCCGGGCGGAGATGCGCTGCCGGAAGACGGCGTCGTTCTCCACCGCGGCGGCCATGGCGTTGCCCGCGAACTTGGCCCGCCGGCTCGGCGTGAACCGGGCGTACTGCCGTAGCTGAGGGGGCAGTTCGGCGACCGTCAGCCCGCCGAACGCCTCCGCGACGAGCCCGACGACCCGTCGCCTGATCCCCTCGGGCAACGGACGGTCGAGCACCTCGGCAACACCGTCGGCCCCGCCGGCGTCACCGGCCGCCTCGCCGCCTGTGTGCTCCACCACCGTTCAACGCTCCCGTTCTTCAGGCGCCCGCGCCCGGCCGGTCCACCAGCTCGATCTGGTCGACCGCGTTGCACCAACGGCAACGCACGGACTCGATGGTCTCACTGACCACCTCGCGCTCCTCCACGTTCGGCTCTCCCGCCAGGTCGAGGTGGACGTACTCGACGGCCCTGGTCGAACGGGTCACGTCGAACCGGGTGAGATTGCCGCACAGCGTGCAGCGCCACCGGGTCTCGGCTGTCGGCTGGGGAACGCCCATCGTGTCGTCCGTCCTCGTCGTCTGCTGCCGCGGCCCCCGGGCGGGCCGCGTCGTCGAACCGCGGGAGTGTCTTCCCCGTAACCCTACGGCCTGCCGGTCTCGCGACGCGGTGCGCAGGCCCGCGCGGACGGCCCGGCGAGGCACTCTGGGCAGGTTGCGCACGGTACGCAATGATCTGACCATGATCGGAAAGGTAGTACGTCTCGGGAAGGCGGCGCTCCCCGGCCCCTCCGACACCGCCCGTGCGACCCGTGTGCCGACCCCCGTGATGACGTACACCCTCCTCGGCATCTGCTGCGTCGTCTTCCTCCTCGGCCCCGCCTCGGGCTTCAACGCCTCCTACGGCACCGGCGCCGAGCTGATCGCCGCACAGACCACCTACTTCGAGCGCTGGGGCGTGGTGCCCGAGGAGCTGTGGCTCGGCCCGACCTCGGAGCTGTGCACGCCGTTCACCGCCCTCTTCGTCCACGGCAACTGGCTGCACCTGCTGGGCAACATGCTCTTCCTCTACGTCTTCGGCGCGATGACGGAGGAGCGACTGGGCCGGATCCCCTTCGTCCTCTTCTATCTCGCCACGGGCTATCTGGCGCTGCTCGGCTATGCGGCCGTGCACGCCCACTCCGCCCAGACACTCGTCGGCGCGTCCGGGGCGATCTCCGGGGTGCTCGGTGCGTTCCTCTATCTCTTCCCCAAGGCCCGTGTCACCAGCCTCTTCCCGTTCCTCTTCTTTCTGCCGCTGCGGTTTCCGGCGTGGGCCGTGCTGCTCTTCTGGTTCGTGCTGCAGTGGCTCGCGGCGCGCACGGCGGGCGACCGCCCCGGAGTGGCCTACCTGGCCCACGTGGTGGGCTTCTGCCTCGGCTTCCTCTGCGCGTGGGCCCGCTGCGGACCTGCGGATAGAGTGAAGACCGCAGCCAGGTCCCACGAGGAGTCGCCCGCTCCCGGGGGCGACCCCGGGACCCCCGATAGGAGCCAGCCGTGATCACTTCGATCGTGCTCATCAAGACCGACGTGGACCGGATCCCCGAGATCGCCGAGAAGATCGCCGCGTTGGAGGGCGTCAGCGAGGTCTATTCGGTCACGGGCGCGCACGACCTGATCGCCATGGTGCGGGTGGCCCGGCACGACGACCTCGCGGACGTCATCCCCGGCCGCATCAGCAAGGTCCCCGGCGTGGCCTCCACGGAGACGCACATCGCGTTCCGCACGTACTCGAGCCACGACCTCGAAGCGGCCTTCGCGATCGGCCTCGACTCGTAGCGAGTCCGGCCGGCACTCACACTCCGGGTGTCGCGCCCGGTTCGGCACCGCCGGCCCCGCCGGTGGGGGTTGCGCGCCGCAGCGGCGGTCATGAGAGGCCGGGCCTCTCCCCCACCTATGCCTTCTCCTCAATCGCCGGACGGGCTGGATTTTCCAGCCCGTCCGGCGATTGAGGACCGGGGTCCGGGGCGGAGCCCCGGGTGAACGGAGGCCCGGTTACACGGGAACGCAGCGCCCACCCTCCGTCCGGTAGGACCACCGCGCGCCGTCCCGGACCAGTTCCGCCACCGCCGTCACGAACCGCTCGACATGCTCGTCCGGCGTGCCCGCGCCGAAGCTGACGCGGAGGGCATTGAGCTGCGGGCCGTCACCCGCGGCGCCGTCCGGCGCACCACACTCGCCCGCTTCGCGGGAGTCGTCCCCCAGCAGCGTCCGCACCAGCGGGTGCGCGCAGAAGAGCCCGTCGCGGACCCCGATCCCGTACTCCGCGGAGAGCGCCGCGGCGAAGTGCGAGCTGTTCCAGCCCTCCACGACGAAGGAGATGACGCCCACGCGCGGGGCGTCGTCACCGAACAGCGAGAGCACCTTGACCCCGGGCACCTCCGCGAGGCCCGCCCGTACCGTCGCGACGAGCCGCTGCTCCCGCTCGACGAGCCGCTCGAAGCCTGCCTCCGTGAGCGCCTTGCAGGCCGCCGCGATGGCGTACACCCCGATGACGTTGGGCGAGCCCGCCTCGTGCCGGGCTGCGGTGTCGTGCCACTCGACGTCCACCCCGCCGCCATCGAGCCGCGCGACCTTGCGGCTCGCTCCGCCGCCCGCCAGATACGGCTCGCCGGCCTGGAGCCAGTCCGCGCGCCCGGCCAGTACACCGGCACCGAACGGCGCGTACAGCTTGTGCCCGGAGAAGGCGACCCAGTCGACGTCCAGCTCCGTGACGTCCACCGGGTGGTGGGGTGCCAGCTGCGCGGCGTCCAGTACGATCCGGGCGCCGTGCGCGTGCGCGGCGGCGGCCAGCTCCCGCACAGGCCACAGCTCACCCGTCACATTGGACGCACCCGTCACACACACCAGGGCCGGGCCGTACGGCTCGCGGGTGGCGAGGGCCTCCTCCAGCGTCCGGACGGCCTGGCCCGGGGTGCGCGGCGCGTCGAGGTAGGTGACATCGACGTCCTCGCGCCGCTCCCACGGCAGCAGCGAGGCGTGGTGCTCGGTCTCGAAGACGAAGACCCGGGTGCCGGCGGGGACCACGGCCGCGAGCAGGTTCAGCGAGTCGGTGGTGGAGCGGGTGAAGACGACCTGGTCGGCGGGGCGGCAGCCGAGAAAGGCGGCCACGTCCGCCCGGCTGCTCTCGAACAGATCGGTCGACAGCTGCGAGAGGTAACCGGCCCCGCGGTGCACGCTCCCGTAGTAGGGCGCGTACGCGGCGACGTCCTCCCACACCCGCCGCAGCGCCGGGGCGCTGGCCGCGTAGTCGAGCGCCGCGTACGGCACCTCGCCCCCGGTGACGAGCGGCACCCGGACGTCGTGGCCGAGGACCGGCAGGGGCGCGTCGGCGGGGGCCTCGATGGTGGCGGCGGCAGTGGCGGTGGCGGCAACAGGGCATGCGGACATGGCGAATTCTCCTGCAGACAGGGGTGATTGCGGATACGCACGCGGGAAGGCGTCACCGGCGTGCGGGAAACCGAACTCCAAACGCACGGCACAGGCGCGGAGTTCACGGGAACGGGCCGTAGGCCCTATCGCATTCGCTGCATCACGGAAGAAGCTCCCTCGACGACCAGGATCCCTGGCGAGGGATCCGCGCTTGCCGCAGAACTCTTGCCTGCGGCCCGGTCATCACCCGGGGCACCCCGCCACGGAAGGAGGGTTGCCGGACAGCGGGCCGGGGCCTATGTCGCTGTCACTCGTGACCTGGCGAAGAGTATGGCACAGCCGATCATCGCGCGGAATGGGAGTCCGCATGGCGGGACACTGCCGGCCGCTCTCGTGGCACCCCCGCTGCGTGGCGGTGTCCTCAATCGCCGGACGGGCTTGATTCGGCTGAGCTCAGCCGAATCAAGCCCGTCCGGCGATTGAGGACGCGCCCGCAGGGCGCCCGCCGCCGCGGGCGGCTAACCGTTGCTGGCCGTCACCCAGCGGTCCAGCACCCGCTTCGCCGCGCCCGAGTCGATCGACTCCGCCGCCTTCGCGAGGCCCACCGTGATCTGCTCGGCCAGCGGGGCGCCGGTCGGCTCCAGGGCGACCAGCGCCGCCGCCGAGTTGAGCAGCACCGCGTCCCGTACGGGGCCGGTCTCACCGTCCAGCAGCCGCCGCGCGACATCGGCGTTGTACGAGGCGTCCGCGCCCCGCAGCGCCTCCACGGGCACCAGGTCGATACCCACGTCCCGCGGGTCGAAGGCCTCCCGGCGCACTTCACCGCCGCCGACGATCCACACCTGGGAGGTCGCGGTGGTGGTCAGCTCGTCCAGCCCGTCGTCGCCGCGGAAGACGAGCGCGGAGGCGCCGCGCTCGGCGAGGACGCCGGCCAGGATCGGGGCCATCCGGGCGTCGGCGACACCGGTCGCCTGGGCCTTGACCCGCGCGGGGTTGGTCAGCGGGCCGAGCACGTTGAAGGTGGTGCGGATGCCCAACTCGCGGCGGGCGGGCGCCACATGGCGCAGGGCGGGGTGGAACTTCACCGCGAAGCAGAAGGTGATGCCGGCCTCCTCGGCCACCTCCACCACCCGGCGCGGGCTGAGGTCCAGATTGACGCCCAGCTTCTCCAGCACGTCCGAGGCTCCGCTGGCGGAGGACGCGGCGCGGTTGCCGTGCTTGACGACCTTCGCGCCGGTGCCGGCCACGACGATCGCGGACATGGTGGAGATATTGACGGTCTTGGCGCCGTCGCCGCCCGTGCCGACGATGTCCACGCTCGGGCCGGGCACCTCGATGAGGTTGGCGTGCGCGTACATGGTCCGTACGAGACCGGAGATCTCGGCGACGGTCTCGCCCTTGGCGCGCAGCGCCACCGCGAAGCCCGCGATCTGGGCGTCGGTCGCCTCACCGCGCATGATCCGGTCCATGGCCCAGGCGGTGTCGTCCGCGCTCAGGTCCACACCGGAGAGGAGGGCGTCGAGCACCCCCGGCCAGGTGCGGGCCGTCGCGCTGTCGCCGCCTGCCGGGGTCACAACGTTCATGGTCCACGCTCCTGGTGGTCGAATCCGTGATGCCGCGGTGTTCGCGGTGTTCGCGGGTCCAGCCTATCCAGGACCGGGGACGGCGAAGAGCCCCGTCCAGCGCATGGACGGGGCTCTTGCCGTGGCGATCAGTGATCGGTCAGACGGGGATCAGTGGTGGCCGTGGCCGCTGGTGATCTCCTGGTACTCCTCCGCGGTGGCCTTGGGGATGTGCGTCCCCTCGCCGTAGAAGCCCTTGGAGAGCTTCACCCGGAGCTTCTGCGTGGCGCTCAGCTTGCGCTTCACACCGTTCTCGTCGACCTCGGGGCCGAGCTCGAGCGGCTTGGGCTGCTCGTGCGCGGTGAGGGTGTGCAGGGCCTCCTGCGACAGCGGCTCGTGGACCTCGACGAACTCACCGTGCGGCAGGCGCTTGATGATGCCGGACTCGCGTCCGTGCAGCACCTTGTCCCGGTCGCGGCGCTGGAGACCCATGCAGATCCGGCGCGTGGCGATGAAGGTCAGTACCGGCACCACGAAGAAGCCGATCCGGACGAACCAGGTGATGGCGTTGATCGAGAGGTGGAAGTGGGTGGCCCACAGGTCGTTTCCACCACCGATCAGCAGCACGAAGTACACGCTGATCCAGGCGGCACCGAACGCGGTGCGCGTCGGGGCGTTGCGCGGGCGGTCCAGCAGGTGGTGCTCCCGCTTGTCGCCGGTCACCCAGGACTCGATGAACGGGTAGACCGCGATGGCCAGGAGGACCAGCGGGAAGATCACCAGCGGGATGAAGACGCCCAGGACCAGGGTGTGGCCCCAGAGGTTGATCTCCCAGCCCGGCATGACACGGATCAGGCCTTCGGAGAAGCCCATGTACCAGTCGGGCTGCGCGCCGGTGGACACCTGGTCCGGCCGGTACGGGCCGATCGCCCAGATCGGGTTGATCGTCGCGATCGCGGAGACCGCCGCGATCACACCGAAGACCAGGAAGAAGAAGCCTCCGGCCTTGGCCATGTAGACCGGCAGCAGCGGCATGCCGACCACGTTCTTGTTCGTCCGGCCGGGGCCGGGGAACTGGGTGTGCTTGTGGAAGAACACCAGGATCAGGTGCGCCACCAGCAGACCGAGCATGATGCCCGGCAGCAGCAGGACGTGGATGGAGAAGAACCGCGGCACGAAGTCCGAGCCGGGGAACTCGCCGCCGAACAGGAAGAACGAGATGTACGTACCGACGATCGGCACGGACAGGATCGCGCCCTCCATGAAGCGGACGCCGGTGCCCGAGAGCAGGTCGTCCGGCAGGGAGTAACCGGTGAAGCCGGTGAACATGCCCAGCACGAACAGCAGGAAGCCGAACAGCCAGTTGACCTCACGCGGCTTGCGGAAGGCACCCGTGAAGAAGACGCGCATCATGTGCACGAACATCGCCGCGAGGAAGATCAGCGCGCCCCAGTGGTGGATCTGCCGGATCAGCAGACCGCCACGGACGTCGAAGCTGATGTTGAGCGTCGACTGGAACGCCTCGGACATCCGCATGCCCTGCATGGGGACGTACGAGCCGTGGTAGACGACCTCGTTCATGCTCGGGTGGAAGAACAGCGTCAGATACACACCCGTGAGGATGATGATGATGAAGCTGTAGAGCGCGACCTCACCCAGCATGAAGGACCAGTGGTCCGGGAAGATCTTGCGCATGTTGGCCTTGGCCAGGCCGTAGATGCCCAGTCGGCCGTCCGCCCAGTCGGCCATCCGCTCACCGGCGGGCGCCTTGCGCTGGTTGTCAGCTGTTGCAGTACTCATCCGCGCTCCCAGTAGGCAGGACCGACGGGCTCGGCGAAGTCGCCCATGGCCTCAAGGTAGCCCTTGTCATTGACCTTGATCCGCAGCTGCGGAAGCGCGTGACCGGCCGGGCCGAAGATCACTCGTCCGCCGTCGGCGAGGTCGAAGGTCGACTGGTGGCACGGGCAGAGCACGTGGTGCGTCTGCTGCTCGTACAGGCTGATCGGGCAGCCGACGTGCGTGCAGATCTTGGAGAACGCGACGATGCCGTCGGCCGACCAGTCGAGTTCCCGCTTGTCCTTGATGTTCTCCGGACGGAGCCGGACGATCATCAGGGCCGCCTTGGCGATCTCCTTCTGGAAGTCGTGGTCCTCCTCCTTCATGCCCTCGGGCATGGCGAAGGTGAGGGACCCGACCTGGATGTCCTCGGGGCGCAGCGGCTGATTCGTGTTCTGGTTGATCAGCATCTTGCCCGCGGACCAGGCGGTCTTGCGGAGCTTGGTGCCCGGCAGCGGACCGAGGTCGCGCAGCAGCACCACACCGGAGAGCGGCACCAGGGCCAGCGCGCCGAACATGGTGTTGCGGATCAGCTTGCGCCGGCCGAAGGTCGACTCCTCCGCGCCCTGCTTGAAGTCGGCCAGGACCTTGGCCTTGACCTCGGGCTCGGCGGCGATGGGGTGCCGGTCGTCGGCGTGCTCGACGTCAGACATCAGGGTGCGGGCCCAGTGGACCGCGCCCGCGCCGATGCAGAACAGCGCCACACCGAGGGTCATGCCCAGCGCGAAGTTCAGCGCGCTGATGTGACCGAGCGGGAAGATGTAGACGATCTTGTCGACCGGCAGGGTCACGTACGAGGCGATGAAGCCGACGGTCGCCAGCATCGACAGGACGAACAGGAACGCGACCACGCGCTCGGAGCGCTTGGCGGCCCGCTCGTCGATGTCCTGGATGCGGTGCTCGTGCGGCGGCAGGCCGGGGTCGGCGAACGGGTCGCCCGCGACGGCTACGGCGGTGGCGTGCGCGTCGCCCTGCGTGCTCGGCAGGTTCTCTTCTGGAATGTCTTGGCTACTCATGACTTCTTGGCCTTAGCGGTGTGGGCCGCGACCCAGATGGCGACGGCGATCATCGCACCCAGACCGAAGATCCACGCGAACAGACCCTCACTGACCGGGCCGAGCCCACCCAGTTCGAGGCCGCCCGGGCTCTCCGACTTGCTGCTGTTGACCGTGTCGAGGTACGCGATGATGTCCTTCTTGTTCTTCTCCGTCATCGTGGTGTCGGGGAAGGAAGGCATGTTCTGCGGGCCGGTCTGCATGGCCTCGTAGATGTGCTTCGGGTCGACATCGTCGAGCGGCGGGGCGTACTTGCCGTTCGAGAGAGCGCCACCCTTGCCGGTGAAGTTGTGGCACTGGGCGCAGTTCGTACGGAAGAGCTCCCCACCCTTGGCGATGTCCGCGCCGTCCGGGCTGTACTGGCTCTTGGACGGAACCGAGGGGCCGGCGCCGAGCGAGGCGATGTACGCGGCGAGCTGGTCGATCTCGGCCTGCGAGTAGATCGCCTTCTTCTTGGGCGCCTGGGCGCCCTGCTGCTGCAGCGGCATACGGCCGGTGGCGACCTGGAAGTCGACGGCCGCGGCACCCACGCCGACCAGGCTCGGGCCGTCGGTGGTGCCCTGACCGCCGGTGCCGTGGCAGCTTGCGCAGCCCACGGAGTAGAGCTTCTTGCCCTCCTCGATGGCAAGGGACTGGGCGGTGTCATCGGCCTTGGCCGTGTCCGCGGGCGCGAACGCGGCGTACAGCCCCCCAGTTACCGCCAGCGCGAAGAGTAGGACGACGACCGCCGCCAGCGGATGGCGTCGTCGTGCGGAGAGCTTTTTCACGGATTACCCCGGTGTCAGGATCTTCTGCGTCGATGCTGGACTGTTGGTCCGGTGCGGGACCGATTACTTGATCAAGTAGATCGTGGCGAAGAGCCCGATCCAGACCACGTCGACGAAGTGCCAGTAGTAGGACACGACGATGGCCGCCGTCGCCTGGTGGTGGGTGAACCTCTTGGCCGCGTACGTCCTGCCCAGGACCAGCAGGAAGGCGATGAGACCGCCCGTCACATGCAGGCCGTGGAAGCCGGTCGTCAGGTAGAAGGCCGAGCCGTACGGGTCGGAGGAGAGCGAGAGCCCGTCCTTCTTGACCAGTTCGGTGTACTCGAAGACCTGGCCGCCGATGAAGATGGCACCCATCACGAAGGTGACCACGAACCAGGTGCGCAACTTCTTCACGTCGCCACGCTCGGCCGCAAAGACACCGAGCTGGCAGGTGAGGGAGGAGAGCACCAGGATCGTGGTGTTGGTCGCCGAGAACGGAAGGTTCAGGCTGTCCGCCATTTCCTTCCAGTGGTCGGCGCCCATCACCGATCGCAGGGTGAAGTACATCGCGAAGAGGGCCGCGAAGAACATCAGCTCGGAACTCAGCCAGATGATGGTTCCGACGCTGGTGAGGTTCGGTCGGTTGACCGAGGGGTGCGCGTGCCCGGTATCTACTGCTGTTGCTGTCGCCACGACCGACATTATGTCGGTCCCTTATCTCGCGCTCACTCCGGGGGGTGCCGTTCGGTGTGTCAAGAGCGTATGCCCTGCTCGTACGGCCCATTACGAGCGTCCCCCAAAGGGGGGAAGCAGAGGTTCCGCAGGGCTCCGCGAGCCCCGTCGCGACCGGTGCTGACGGCACGTCCGGCCGATCTTCCCCGATGCCGACCCCTCCTCCGGCGCGGCGCTCGCGGAGTAGCATCCGCCACACGGCGCCCGTCCCCGGGAATCCGCCCGCACGCTTGTCCGCACTTCTGTTCACGAGCCTGTTCATGAGCCTGGAGGAACGATGCAGCCGACTGCCACGGTGCTGGTCTACAGCGACGACGCGGGCACCCGGGAGCAGGTGCGGCTGGCCGCGGGACGGCGTCCCGCGGCCGATGTGCCGCCGGTGGAGTACGTGGAGTGCGCGACCCTGCCCGCCGTCCTGAAGACCCTGGACGAGCGGCACGTCGACGTGTGCGTGCTGGACGGCGAGACGGCCCCCGCCGGCGGCATGGGCGTCTGCCGGCAGCTCAAGGACGAGGTCTTCCGCTGCCCGCCCGTGCTGCTGCTCATCGGGCGCCCGCAGGACGCCTGGCTGGCCACCTGGAGCCGGGCGGAGGCGGTGGTGACGCACCCGGTGGACCCGGTGGCCTTCGCCGACGCGCTGGCCGGGCTGCTGCGCGCCGAACCGGCCGTGGAGGTCTGACGGGCCGCTGGGCGCCCCCGGCGGGCCCAGCGGGGCCCGCCGACGCCTACACCCTCGGTCGCAGGCGGGCCGCATCGGCGGGGCTGCTCCCGTCGTGCTTCCCGGCCACGAGGGCGCTGCCCTGGCGCCATGTCTCCCAGGGCATGTTCCAGTCGCCGAAGCCGTTGTCGAACGGCGTCATCGTCTCCCCCGTGCTGCCGATGACCTTCACGATGTCGCCGACCTTGACGGTGTCGAAGAACCACTTGGCGTTGTCGGTGCTCATCCCCGTGCAGCCGTGGCTGACGTTGTCCGCCCCCTGCGAGCCCACGGACCAGGGGGCGGCGTGCACGTACTCGCCGCTCCAGGTGACCCGGGTGGCCCAGTAGACCGGCAGGTCGTAGGAGTCCGAACTGCCCTCCGCGATGCCGATGCTGGTGCCGCGCATCCGTACGAAGGATTCCCGGCCGAGGATCACCTTGACCCCGTTACGGGTGGCGTAGCCGGGCTTGCCGGTGGTGACCGGGATGGACCGGATCTGCTGGCCGTTGCGCAGCACGGTCATGTAGTGCGCGCTCGCGTCCGTGACGGCCTCGATGCGGTCGCCGGTGGTGATCCTCAGGGGCGCTGAGGGGCCGCCGTAGAGACCGGCGCCCACCTTGATGCCGTTCAGGCCGGAGCGCACGTCGATGGTGGCGTGGGCGGGCCAGTACTCGCGCGGACGGTAGTGCAGCGTCCGGTTGTCCACCCAGTGCCAGGAGCCCTCGACGGCGGGGGTGGAGTCGACGCGCAGGGTGCGTTCGATGACGGCCCGCGCGGCGGGGTCCTCGACGGGGGCGCTGAGCTCGGCGGTGATGGGCTGTCCGACGCCGTAGGTGCCCTTCTGCGGGCCGAAGGCGACGCGCAGCAGCCGGTCGGCCGCGCTGGTGTCGAAACCGAGCGTCCGGCGCCCCTGGGCCCCGTCCTCGTCCTCCACGCTGACGCGCACGGTGTAGTGCGCGCCGGCGGACAGCGCGCTGGTGCTGTGCCAGCTGGAACCGTCGGCCGCCAGCTCGCCCTTGACGTACCGCCCGGCGGCGTCCGTCGCGGTGACGTCGGTGATCTTGTCACCGTTCTCGGCCCGTACTTCCAGGGGCTTGCTCGGGTCGGCGGGCTTGCCTTCCCGGGCACTGCTGAGGGCCACGTTCCGGGTGGCGTCGTAGGGCTTGGCGGCCAGTGGGTTGGACGAGCCGCCGCACGCGGCGGCCCCCAGCGCCACTGGAATCGCCAGCAGGGCGCAGGCGAGCGCCGTGCGGCGTCGAGGTGAGTGGCTCATGGTCACCACGGTAGGGAGGAACGCCAGACGGGGCTCGCGGGGTGACTCCGAACGGGTGCAAACGCATCGGGCCCCGCACACCGAGGTGTGCGGGGCCCGATCGCCGACGTGCGGTGAACCTACTGGTTCTGGTCCGCGCCGCGGTAGAACTCGAACACCCAGCCGAAGAGACCGATCATGATGATCGGCGCGCCGAAGTACATCAGCCACCAGCCGAAGATGACGCCCAGGAAGGCGATCGCGCCACCGACGGCCAGGGACAGCGGCTGCCAGCTGTGCGGGGCGAAGAAGCCCAGCTCACCGGCGTCGTCCGCGACGTCCGCGTCCTTGTCGTCCTGGGCACCGGTGTCCACCCGGCGCGCGGTGAACGCCAGGTAGTAACCGATCATGATGCTCAGGCCGAAGGCCATGAACAGCGCCGTGGTACCGACCGGCTCCTTCGACCAGACGCCGTAGACGGCCGCCATGGCGAGGATGAAGACGGCGAGCCAGATGAACATCCGTCCTTGGATCTTCACTTGCCGGCCTCCTTGCCACCCGCGAGGGCCTTGTCATCCGCGGAGAGGTTCTCTTCGAGCTCGAGAGCCGCGATCTCCGGGTGGTGCAGGTCGAACGCCGGGGATTCGGACCGGATCCGCGGCAGGGTGAGGAAGTTGTGCCGCGGCGGCGGGCAGGAGGTCGCCCACTCCAGCGAACGGCCGTAACCCCACGGGTCGTCGACCTCGACCTTCTTGCCGTACTTCGCGGTCTTCCACACGTTGTACATGAAGGGCAGCATCGACAGACCGAGCAGGAACGAGCTGATCGTCGAGATGGTGTTCAGCAGGGTGAAGCCGTCGGCCGCGAGGTAGTCCGCGTAGCGACGCGGCATGCCCTCGGCACCCAGCCAGTGCTGCACCAGGAACGTGCCGTGGAAGCCCACGAACAGCGTCCAGAAGGTGATCTTGCCCAGGCGCTCGTCCAGCATCTTGCCCGTGAACTTCGGCCACCAGAAGTGGAAGCCGGAGAACATCGCGAACACCACGGTGCCGAAGATGACGTAGTGGAAGTGCGCGACCACGAAGTACGAGTCGGAGACGTGGAAGTCCATCGGGGGCGAGGCCAGGATGACGCCGGTCAGACCACCGAAGGTGAAGGTGATCAGGAAGCCGACGGCCCACAGCATCGGGGTCTCGAAGGACAGCGAGCCCTTCCACATGGTGCCGATCCAGTTGAAGAACTTCACACCGGTCGGGACCGCGATCAGGAAGGTCATGAAGGAGAAGAAGGGCAACAGCACACCACCGGTGACGTACATGTGGTGCGCCCACACCGTCACCGACAGACCGGCGATCGAGATCGTCGCGGCGATCAGACCGATGTAGCCGAACATCGGCTTACGGGAGAAGACCGGGATGACCTCGGAAATGATGCCGAAGAACGGCAGCGCGATGATGTACACCTCTGGGTGTCCGAAGAACCAGAAGAGGTGCTGCCAGAGCAGTCCGCCACCGTTGGCCGGGTTGAAGATCTGCGCACCGAATTTGCGGTCCGCCTCCAGGGCGAACAGCGCGGCGGCGAGCACCGGGAAGGCCAGCAGGACCAGGACACCGGTCAGCAGGACGTTCCACGTGAAGATCGGCATGCGGAACATCGTCATGCCGGGCGCGCGCATGCAGATGATCGTGGTGATGAAGTTGACCGAACCGAGGATCGTGCCGAAGCCGGAGAAGGCCAGACCCATGATCCACATATCGGCGCCGACACCCGGCGACCGGACCGCGTCCGACAGCGGGGTGTAGGCGAACCACCCGAAGTCGGCGGCACCCTGCGGGGTGAGGAAGCCGGCCACCGCGATCAGCGAGCCGAAGAGGTACAGCCAGTAGGCGAACATGTTCAGCCGCGGGAACGCCACATCGGGCGCGCCGATCTGCAGCGGCATGATCCAGTTCGCGAATCCGGCGAACAGCGGCGTCGCGAACATCAGCAGCATGATCGTGCCGTGCATCGTGAACGCCTGGTTGAACTGCTCGTTCGACATGATCTGCGTGCCGGGACGGGCGAGTTCGGCGCGCATGAGGAGCGCCATCACGCCGCCGATGCAGAAGAACGCGAACGACGTGACCAGGTACAGCGTGCCGATCGTCTTGTGGTCAGTGGTGGTGAGCCACTTGATCACGTTACTGCCGGGCTGCTTCTGGCGTACGGGCGGTGCTGCCGTGGCTGTCGCGGCGGCGGCACCCTGGGGTTCGTTGAGGATGCTCACTTGTTCTTGGTCTCCGCGTTCTTCGCGTGAGGGGTCTGCGCGATGCCCGCCGGCTGGTAGCCGGTCTGGCCCTTTGCCGCCAGCTCCTTCAGGTGCGCCCGGTAACGCTCAGGAGAGACGACCTTGACGTTGAAGAGCATCCGGGAGTGGTCCTGGCCGCAGAGCTCGGCGCACTTGCCCATGAAGGTGCCCTCCTTGTTCGGAGTCACCGTGAAGCTGTTGGTGTGCGCCGGGAAGACGTCCTGCTTCATCAGGAAGGGCACCACCCAGAAGGAGTGGATGACATCCCGCGAGGTCAGGATGAACTGGACCGTCTCACCCTTGGGCAGCCACAGCGTGGGGCCCGGGTTGTTGTTCTGCGGGTTCCGGTCACCGGGGACACCGACGTCGTAGACGCCCTCGGCGCCGGCCGGTGCCTTCTTCAGGAACCGGTCGGGGATCGCGTCCAGCTCCTTGTTCTCGCGGAGCGGCTTGGCCGGGGTGGCGGCCTTGCCGTCGACGTCCTCCATGTAGTTGAACGCCCAGCTCCACTGGAAACCGACCACGTTGATGACGTGCTGCGGCTTCTCGGGGTTGGTCAGGAGCTTGTTCTCATCGCGCGCGGTGAAATAGAAGAGCACCGAGACGATGATGATCGGGACCACGGTGTACAGCGCCTCGATGGGCATGTTGTACCGGGTCTGCGGAGGGACCTGCACCTTGCTCCGGCTGCGCCGGTGGAAGATGACGCTCCAGATGATCAGGCCCCACACCAGAACGCCGACCGCGAGGGCGGCGGCCCAAGAGCCTTGCCACAGGGAGAGGATCCGCGGCGCCTCTTCCGTGACGGGAGTGGGCATTCCGAGGCGGGGGAAGTCCTTCGATGTGCAACCGGTGGCGGTCACAAGGACAGCGCCCGCGGCCAGCGCCTGCAGCAGCTTCCGCCGCACCGGGCGCCGCGACGAGCGGTCGGAGCCGTTGGGACTCACGTAGCGCCTTCCCGAGAGTCTCGCCCGTGCGGCCGGCTGCGGCCGTCTCGGGTCGGTCGCCGGCCCGCTGCGGGCAGGGGTTTGGATGTTTATGCGGACCAAACCCTACTGGACGCTATTTGGGGTCGCGCGGGGAGGGTGCCCAACGCGCCGGGTCACTCCCCGAAGGGATGGAATCTGGGGCTCCGTGGGCCATCTGGAGGACCGTCAGACGGCCGCGACCTGCGACTGTGTCGCTTCCGGAGGGGCCGTGCCGCGCCCGGGCGCGGCGGGCGCGCGCGAACCGTCGCGGACCTGGTGACCGCCGCCCCGGACCCCGGACCCATCGGCGGCGGACATGGCCGACGCGCGGTCCGCACACATGTGCACGGGTGACACCACGGGGAGGAGCCGCCCCCGGAGGGCTCCGCTTCCCGTCCGCGGCGCGGCGTGTGCCGCGCAGGCGGGCGGCAGCCCCGTACGGCCGCGCCGCGCGTTAGCGTTCCTCACGTGCCCTACTTCGACACCGCGTCCGCCGCTCCCCTGCACCCCGTCGCCCGTCAGGCGCTGCTCGCCGCCCTCGACGAGGGCTGGGCCGACCCTGCGCGGCTCTACCGCGAGGGCCGCCGGGCCCGGCTGTTGCTGGACGCCGCGCGCGAGGCCGCGGCGGAGGCCGTCGGGTGCCGGCCCGACGAGCTCGTCTTCACCCCATCGGGTACCCGCGCCCTGCACGACGGGATCGCCGGGGCCCTCGCGGGCCGCCGGCGCGTGGGCCGCCATCTGGCGGTGTCCGCCGTCGAGCACTCCGCCGTCCTGCAGAGCGCGGCGGAGCTCCAGGCGGCCGGCGGCGAGGTCACCGAGGTCCCGGTGGACCGCACGGGCCGGGTCGGGCCCGACGCGTTCGCGGCGGCGCTGCGCCCGGACACCGCGCTGGCCGCCCTGCAGTCGGCCAACCACGAGGTGGGCACGGAGCAGCCGGTGGCCGAGGTGGCCGAGGCCTGCCGGGCGGCGGGGGTACCGCTGCTCGTGGACGCCGCCCAGTCGCTCGGCTGGGGTCCGGTCGCCGAGGGCTGGTCCCTGCTGACGGCGAGCGCGCACAAGTGGGGCGGGCCGTCGGGGGTGGGCCTGCTGGCCGTGCGCAAGGGCGTGCGGTTCGCCGCCCGGGGGCCGGCGGACGAGCGGGAGTCGGGCCGGGCGCCCGGCTTCCCGAACCTGCCCGCGATCGTCGCGGCGGCCGCGTCACTGCGGGCCGTACGGCAGGAGGCGGCGGCCGAAGGGGCCCGGCTGCGGGTTCTGGTGGACCGGATCCGGGAGCGGGTGCCGCGGCTCGTACCGGATGTGGAGGTCGTCGGCGACCCTGAGCGGCGACTGCCGCATCTGGTCACCTTCTCGTGTCTGTATGTCGACGGTGAGACCCTGCTGCACGCCCTGGACCGGGCCGGCTTCTCGGTCTCCTCCGGCTCCTCCTGCACCTCCAGCACGCTGGCCCCGAGCCATGTGCTGCGGGCGATGGGTGCGCTGTCGGAGGGCAACATCCGGGTGTCGCTGCCGACGGGCACGACCGAGGAGGACGTCGAGGGCTTCCTCGACGTGCTGCCCGAGGTGGTGTCGTCCGTACGGGAGCAGCTGGGTGCGCCGACGGGGGCCACGGCCGCGGCCGGCGGTTCCTCGGAGCTGGTCCTGGACGCGCTCGGCAAGCGGTGCCCGATCCCGGTGATCGAGCTGGCGAAGGTCATCGGCGAGGTGCCGACGGGCGGCCTGGTCACGGTGCTGTCCGACGACGAGGCGGCCCGGCTGGACATCCCGGCGTGGTGCGGGATGCGGGGCCAGGAGTACGTGGGCGAGCGTCCGGCGGAGCGGGGGGCGGCGTACGTGGTGCGGCGCCGCGTCTAGCGGCTGACCCGCCGTTTCGTCCTCGAACGCCGGACGGGCTTGATTTGGCTGAGCTCAGCCAAATCAAGCCCGTCCGGCGTTTGAGCACTGGGGTCCGGGGCGGAGCCCCGGTTAGGCCAGGTGGGCCTTGACCTCGGCGGCCGCCTCCTCGCCGTACGCCTTGGCGAAGCGGTCCATGAAGTGGCCGCGGCGCAGCTCGTACTCCTGGGTGCCGAGGGTCTCGATGACGAGCGTCGCGAGCATGCAGCCCAGCTGCGCGGCGCGCTCGACGGAGAGCTTCCAGGTCAGGCCCGCGAGGAAGCCCGCGCGGAAGGCGTCGCCGACGCCCGTCGGGTCGACCTTCGCTTCTTCCTGGGCGCAGCCGACCTCGATGGCGGGCTCGCCGGTGCGCTCGATCCGGACGCCGCGCGCGCCGAGGGTGGTGACCCGGGTGCCGACCTTGGCGAGGACCTCGGCGTCCGTCCAGCCCGTCTTGGACTCGATCAGAGCCTTCTCGTACTCGTTGGTGAACAGGTACGTGGCGCCCTCGATCAGCAGGCGGATGTCGTCGCCCTCCAGGCGGGCGAGCTGCTGGGAGGGGTCGGCCGCGAAGGGGATGGCGCGGGTGCGGCACTCCTCGGTGTGGCGCAGCATCGCCTCGGGGTCGTCCGCGCCGATCAGGACGAGGTCGAGCCCGCCGACCCGCTCGGAGACCGGGTGCAGCTCGATCTGGCGGGCCTCGCTCATCGCGCCGGTGTAGAACGACGCGATCTGGTTGTGGTCGGTGTCCGTCGTGCAGACGAAGCGGGCCGTGTGCAGGACCTCGGAGATCCGCACCGACGCGGTGTCGACGCCGTGCCGGTCCAGCCACGCGCGGTACTCGGCGAAGTCCTGACCGGCGGCACCGACCAGGACCGGGCGCAGACCGAGCACGCCCATGCCGAAGCAGATGTTGGGGCCGACGCCGCCCCGGCGGACGTCGAGCTCGTCGACCAGGAAGGACAGCGAAACGGTGTGCAGCTGGTCCGCCACGAGCTGATCGGCGAAGCGGCCGGGGAAAGTCATCAGGTGGTCGGTGGCGATGGAGCCGGTGACTGCGATACGCACGGCTGGTCTGCTCCCTGCGGGGCGAGGTGACATAAGGAGAAAAACAAGAAGAGCCACACCACGCTACCGGGTCCGGATACCGTCGCCGTGCTCGTTTCAAGCCACTGAGCGGCCAAAATTACCAAATAGTAGGCCTTTCTCCGTGTGCCGCACGGTGCTTACGGTGCGGGTATGCCGAACCCTGTGAAGGACGTCACTCTCACCTCCGCGAACGATCCCGAGTCGCTGGACGAGCTGCGCGGCTGCTGCGCGGCGATGGCACCGCACTGGACGAGCAGCACCCCGGCCCCCGCTCCCGCGCCCGTACCGCCGTCGCGCATCCACGGCGTCTCGGTCCCCGTGGCGTCCGCGCGGCTGATCGACGGCATGTCGGACTACGGCGACTGACGGCTCCCGGAACGCCCCTGGAGGCTCCGTGGAACCGCTCGCTCCTGTGTTCCGTCCAAGCGGCGTCCCCCTCACGGGGGATGGCGCAGTACACACATTGAGCGGAGCGAAGGAGCGATGTGGTGAGCACCGAAGGCGGCACCCCCGACAGCAAGCGCCGGCGGAAGCATTCGCCGTTGGCGGTCGTATCGGTGGCGGCGGCGGTGCTGCTGGCCGGTGGCGGCGGCGCGTACTGGGCCACCACCGCGGCCGACGGCAAGGACGCGAGCCCGCCCGGCGCCCCCGGTGAGAACGGCGCCCCGGCGCCGCTCGCCCTGGACGGCTACGGCCGGTCGGGCGGGGGCAGCGTCCCCTCCCGGGGCATCGCGGTCGGCGAGCCGGATCCGAACGGCGTCCGGTACCGGGCCGAGGGGAAGCTGCCCGACGGGCCGCGGACCGCGCCCGTCTACCTGCCGGGCCGCGAGGTCGACCGGAGCGAGGTGGCGGCCCTGGCGAAGGTGCTGAAGGTGTCCGGCACGCCCCGGCTGGAGAAGGACGTGTGGCAGGTGGGCGGCGCGCCGGACGCGGCCGGGCCGACCCTTCAGGTGCAGCGGACGGGTCCGGGCAACTGGTCGTTCTCGCGGTACGGCATCCCGGGCGGCAAGCCCTGTGTGCCGCCGTCGGGCGAGGGTCCGGAGAAGACGATGGAGCTGTCCGGCGCCGACCCCTCGGGGACGACGGCCTCGAAGCCGTGCCCGTCCTTCCGGGACGGCTCCCCGTCGCCGTCGGACGGTGCCGAGGGGCCCGTGTCGGAGGACAAGGCCAAGCAGGCCGCCGCTCCCGTGCTCAAGGAGCTGGGCCAGGACGACGCCAAGATCGACGCGAGCGGGCTCTTCGGGGCCGTGCGGACCGTCACGGCGGAGCCGGTGGTCGGCGGTGTGCCCACCTACGGCTGGCAGACCAGCCTGAAGGTCGGCGCCGACGCGCAGCTGGTGGGCGGCAGCGGAGCGCTCCAGACCCCGAAGAAGAGCGCCACGTACCCGCTGATCACGGCCGCGGAGGCGCTCAAGGAGCTGAACAAGGGCGGTGGCACCGGCCGGGTCGTCATCGGCGGCTGCGCGTCGGCGGTCCCGCACGGCAAGGACGGGGAGAGCGGCGACAAGGCCGTGGAGCCGACCCCGCCGTGCCTGGAGACGAGCCCGGGGACGACGAAGCAGCGGGATCCCGCGCTGGTGCGCGGCGCCTCGTTCGCACTGGCCACGCACTCGGTGGGCGGGCGGCAGGCGCTGGTGCCGTCGTGGCTCTTCCAGGTCCAGCAGCCCGGCACGGACAAGGCGGACAAGAAGGCCACGATCACCATCACCCAGCCGGCGGTGGACCCGAAGTTCATCGCCAAGCCGGCACCGGCCCCGACGGCGCCGAGCGGCAAGCCGTCGTCCGTCCCGCCGAAGTCCGGGCCGCTGCCGGTGGAGTCCTACACCGTGGACGGCGACAAGCTGACCCTGCGTTTCTGGGGCGGGGTGTGCAGTGACTTCTCCGCCTCCGCCGAGGAGTCCTCGGACGAGGTGAAGGTGAAGATCACGGGCACCGAGAAGGAGCCCGGCAAGGTCTGCGTGATGATGGCGAAGTCGTATCAGAAGACTGTGACGCTCGACGAGCCGCTGGAGGACCGGAAGGTCGTGGACGCCAAGAGCGGCGAGCAGGTGGCGGAGAAGCAGGCGAAGTAAGGCCGGATCCGTACGTACGAAGGCGGCGCCCCCGCGATGGGGGCGCCGCCTTCGTACGTACGGCTGGGGCCGGGGTGCCCGGCCCGGGCCGGACTAGCTGAACGAGTCGCCGCAGGCGCAGGAACCCGTGGCGTTCGGGTTGTCGATGGTGAAGCCCTGCTTCTCGATGGTGTCGACGAAGTCGATGGAGGCGCCGCCCAGGTACGGGGCGCTCATCCGGTCGGTGACGACCTTGACGCCGTCGAAGTCCTTGACCACGTCACCGTCGAGCGAGCGCTCGTCGAAGAACAGCTGGTAGCGCAGGCCGGAGCAGCCACCGGGCTGAACGGCGACGCGCAGCGCGAGGTCCTCGCGGCCTTCCTGCTCGAGCAGGCCCTTGACCTTGGCGGCGGCGGCGTCGGACAGGAGGATGCCGTCGCTCACAGTGGTCTTCTCGTCCTGAACGGACATCTGCTTCACTCCCGGGTTTGGTGCGGACTGCTTGCCGTCGGCTGCAACCGGCGAGGCCGCGGATTCATTCCGGGGCCTGGACTTGAAACTTCCGTCTTTCATGCTCGCACACAGCCCACCCGATCGGGAATGCGTCACATCGACGCGATCGTCATCGTCAAACTGACGTGAAGCAGTTATGATAGATAGCGTCAACTTGACGACAAGGCCGGATCGGCCGTCCGCAGAACAGAAAGGGTGCGTGTCGTGACCACCGCCCAACCCTTGGATGTCCAGCCCACCCCCCTCGCTCTCCTGCTGCTCGGCCGTGAGTCCGACCCCCGGAGCGAGCGCGGTGTGGAGTGCCCCGGCGATCTGCCGGCGGCGTCCGACCCGGACCTGGTGGAGCGCGCCCGCGCGGCCAAGGAGAAGCTCGGCAGCAAGGTCTTCGTGCTCGGCCACCACTACCAGCGCGACGAGGTCATCGAGTTCGCGGATGTGACCGGGGACTCCTTCAAGCTCGCGCGCGACGCGGCCGCCCGGCCCGACGCCGAGTACATCGTCTTCTGCGGTGTGCACTTCATGGCCGAGTCCGCGGACATCCTGACCACGGAGGACCAGCAGGTCGTCCTGCCGGACCTGGCCGCGGGCTGCTCGATGGCCGACATGGCCACCGCCGAGCAGGTCGCCGAGTGCTGGGACGTGCTCACCGAGGCCGGCATAGCCGACGTGACCGTCCCGGTCTCGTACATGAACTCCTCGGCCGACATCAAGGCCTTCACCGGCAAGCACGGCGGCACGATCTGCACCTCCTCCAATGCCGAGCGGGCGCTGAACTGGGCCTTCGAGCAGGGCGAGAAGATCCTCTTCCTCCCCGACCAGCACCTGGGCCGCAACACCGCCGTCCGCGACATGGGCATGTCCCTGGACGACTGCGTGCTGTACAACCCGCACAAGCCGAACGGCGGCCTGACCGTCGAGGAGCTGCGCGCGGCGAAGATGATCCTGTGGCGCGGCCACTGCTCCGTGCACGGCCGTTTCTCGCTGGACTCGGTCAACGACGTGCGCGAGCGCATCCCGGGCGTCAATGTGCTGGTGCACCCCGAGTGCCGGCACGAGGTCGTGGCGGCGGCGGACTACGTCGGCTCGACGGAGTACATCATCAAGACCCTGGAGGCCGCCCCGGCCGGGTCGAAGTGGGCCATCGGCACCGAGCTCAATCTGGTCCGGCGGCTCGCGAACCGTTTCGCCGACCAGGGCAAGGAGATCGTCTTCCTCGACAAGACGGTCTGCTTCTGCTCGACCATGAACCGCATCGACCTGCCGCACCTGGTGTGGGCGCTGGAGTCGCTGGCGGACGGCAAGGTCGTGAACCGGATCGAGGTCGACCCCGAGGTCGCGAGCTTCTCCAAGCTGGCCCTGGAGCGGATGCTGGCGCTTCCGTAGCGGTAGCTGTCCTCAGGGGCCGGACGGAACCCGCCCGGCCCCTGAGGACCCAGCACAGCAGCCCGTCGGGCCCTTGAGGACGCCGTTCCCGGTCAGTCCCCTCGCGGCCGCACCAGCCCCGTCTCGTACGCGATCACGACCAGCTGTGCCCGGTCACGGGCGCCGAGCTTGGCCATCGCACGGTTGACGTGGGTCTTGACGGTCAGCGGGCTGACCGTCAGCCGCTCGCCGATCTCGTCGTTGGACAGCCCGCCCGCCACCTGGACCAGCACCTCGCGCTCCCGCCCGGTGAGCACATCGAGCCGCACGGCGGAGCCGGCCGGGCCGTCGTACTCCCCGCCCTGCGCCAGGAACTTCGCGATCAGCCCCTTCGTCGCGGCCGGTGACAGCAGCGCCTCCCCCGCCGCCGCGATCCTGATCGCCGCCAGCAGCTCCTCCGGCTCCGCGCCCTTGCCGAGGAATCCCGAGGCGCCCGCGCGCAGCGACTGCACCACGTACTCGTCGACCTCGAAGGTCGTCAGCATCACCACCCGCACCTCCGCGAGAGCACGGTCGGAGCAGATCGCGCGGGTCGCGGCGAGACCGTCGGTGCCGGGCATCCGGATGTCCATCAGGACCACGTCCGGGGCCTGGGCACGGGCGAGTTCGAGCGCCTCCGCCCCGTCCGCGGCCTCCCCCACCACCTCCATGTCCGGCTCCGAGTCCACCAGCACCCGGAACGCGCTGCGCAGCAGTGCCTGGTCGTCGGCGAGCAGGACTCGGATGGGGCGTACGGGCCGGTCGCCGCTGGGCACAGTCATACGCCCAGCGTACGCAGCCAGGTGCCCGTCAGTTTCCGGGGCTCCGGGCGGAGTTGGCGGTCAGCCGCGCAGCGGCAGCGGCTGGCCCGCCACCACCAGCAGGACGTGTTCGCACTCGGCGGCCACCGCCGTGTTCAGCCGGCCGAGCTCGTCGCGGAAGCGACGGCCGGAAGCGGTGGCCGGGACGACGCCCGAGCCGACCTCGTTGCTCACCAGGACGACCGTGCGCGGGGTGGCCCGGACGGCCGCGGCCAGCTCCGCGACACGCTTGGCCAGGGCCCGCGCGCCGCCGTTGGCCCAGACGGCGTCGTCCCAGGCCTCCACGGAGTCCATCGCGTCGGTCAGCCACAGCCCGAGGCAGTCGATGAGCAGGGCCGGGCCGTCCTCCGCCAGCAGCGGCACCAGGTCGCAGGTCTCGGCCGTGCGCCAGGAGCCCGGCCGGCGCTCGCGGTGCAGGGCGATCCGCGCCGCCCACTCCCGGTCGCCCTCACGGGTGCCGCCCGTGGCGACGTAGACGACGTCGGGGAACCCCTCCAGCCGCCGCTCGGCCTCCACCGACTTGCCCGATCTGGCCCCGCCCAGCACCAGCGTCCGCCGGGGCAGATCCGGCACCGCGTGGTAGTCGCCGACCACCAGCGTCGTGCCGTCCGGCACGGCCCGCGCCCCGAGCGCCGCCAGTCTGCGGTGCAGCTCGCGGCCCGGCGGTACGTCGTGGTCGAGGTGGACGGCGAGCACGTCCGTCGTCGCGCCGACCGCCCCCGTCTCCCGCAGCCGGGCCAGGGCGTCCGGCCGGCCGAGGACGTCGAGCAGCACCATGTCGTACGGGCCCGAGGAGCCCAGCGGCGCGAGCCCCGCCGGGGAGGCGCCCGGCGGCAGATAGAGCAGCCGCTCGCCCTCCGGGCCGGTCACCTCGTATCCGGTGCCCGGCGCGTCCAGGGCCATCGCCCGCACCCGGTGCCCGCTGATCACCGCCAGCTCACGGCCGTCCGGCACCCGCCCCGGCGCGGGCAGCCCGGCCGGGAACTCCACGGCGGGCCCGTCGTGCGGGTGCGAGAGCAGCACCTGCCGCACCCCGGCGATCGACCGCCCCGCCCGGGCGGCGGCGAAGGCGGGCCCCGGGGTGAGGTCCAGGAGCAGCGCCCCGTCGACGAGGAGCGCGGTCGCGGCCCGCGCCTCGTCGCCGACGGCGGTGGCGCAGGAGGCGCAGGGGCAGCCGGGGCGCGGCAGCCCGTCGGGGGCTCCGGTGCCGAGCAGAGTCAGTTCCACAGGTCGATCGTCTCGCGTCCCCGCGCGACGGGCGCGCGGGGCTCACCCTTTCACGTCCTGTACGGACCGTTAGGCTGCGCTGCACAGCACGTGGCACTTGAGGAACGCAGGCAGAACTCAGGAGGCGGACATGGTGTGGTCGTGGCGGTTCGAGAAGGCCGACGGGACGGAGACGTCACCCGCGGTGGAGCCCGAGGAGTTCACCACGCAAGGGGACGCGGAGTCCTGGATCGGCGAGGTCTGGAAGGAACTGCTCGACGGCGGCGCGGAGCGGGTGACGCTCTTCGAGGACGACACGAAGATCTACGAGATGAGCCTGCGCGCGGCCGCGGAGGCCTGACCGGCTCGCGCCGGTGCGGGGTGCCCCGCACCTCCGCTGCGCGGCGGTGTCCTCAAGCGCCGCACGGGCTGATTTCAGCCCGTCCGGCGCTTGAGGACGCGCCCGCAGGGCGCCCGCCGCCGCAGGCGGCAAAGACCTGACGGCTAACCCCGCACGCCGCACAGATGCAGCAGCGCAGCGACGCGGCGGTACGGGTCGGTGCGGCCGGCACGGTCCTCCGCGGCCAGGATGCGCTCCAGCTCCGCGACGGGGGGCGGCTGACGGTCGTCCGGCGCCTGGTCGGTGAAGACGCGCACGCCGTACCAGGCGTGCAGGGGTGCGCCGATGCCGGCCAGGGTCGCCGTCAGGGTCTCCAGCCGGTCCGCACGCGCGCTCAGGCCGATCCGGTTGGTGTAGGCGGGCGAGTCGAAGGCCGCCAGGGCGCCCTCCCAGTCCCCGCTCAGACCCGGCCGCAGCGCGAGCGCGTCCGCGTTGCGGACGACGAGCGAGAGCAGACCGTCCGGCGCGAGCACCCGGGCGAGCCCGGCGAGCATCGGGTCCGGCTCCGGTACGTACATCAGGACGCCGTGACAGAGCACGATGTCGAAGGCGCCCGGGAGGAAGTGCGCGCCGGTGTCCCGGCCGTCGCCCTCTATGAGCCGCACCCGCTCGCGGATGCCCTCGGGCTCGGCGGCCAGCGCCTCACGGACCGCGGCCACCATGCGGGGGTCGGACTCCAGGCCCGTGACCTCATGGCCGGCGCGGGCCAGCCGCAGCGCCTGCGTGCCCTGGCCGAGGCCGACGTCGAGCACGCGCAGCCGTCGGCCGACCGGGAACCGCGCGGCTATCTGCTCGTCCAGCTGCCGGGCGACCAGCTCCTGACGGACGGTGTTCCGTAACCCGCCGAGACCGCTCAGCCAGCCCTGCGCACCGCCGCCGAAGCCCGACAGGGCGCTCAGGGCCGCTCCCCGCGCTTGACCTTCGGCTTCGGCAGCCGCAGCCGGCGCATCTGGAGCGTACGCATCAGGGCGTACGGCACCGCGCCGCGCAGGTTCTCGTCGGGGAAGCGCTGCTTGAGGGCGCGCTTGAGGCTCATGGCTGTGATCACGGAGTTGATCACGATCAGCAGGATCACGACGAGCCACAGCAGCAGCACGAGCGACTGGAAGTCACCCTTGTTGATCATGCTGAGGATCAGGATCACCACGGCGAGCGGCAGGAAGAACTCCGCCACGGAGTACCGCGAGTCCACGAAGTCGCGCGCGAACCGGCGGATCGGGCCCTTGTCGCGGGCGGGCAGGAAGCGCTCGTCCCCGCTGGCGAGGGCCTCGCGCTGCTTGGCCAGGTCCGCGCGCCGGGCCTCGCGCTGACGCTTGACGGCGTCCTTGCGATTGGTCGGCGTACCGGCCAGGCTGCGGCGCTGCGAGGTCGCCTCGCTGCGCTTGGGGGTGGGGCGGCCCTTGGGGGCCTGCGGGTCACGGGGCTGCTGGGGCTGGTCCGCGGTCACCTTGGCGGCGGCGGCCTGCTCATCCTTCGAACGGCTTCGGAACACAAAACCCAAGGGTACGGGTATCCAGCGGGCTACCCCAGCCCCATGGGGAACGATCCGGCAACGGCGGTGCTCCCCTCCCGCCTCCCGGCGGCTCCCCGGACCGCTTACCGGGGTCACGTCTACTCCTTGCGCCGGAGGGCGGCGACCTTGTGATCGTCCTGGAGGAGGAGCGCATCCGGGCCCGAACAGTGCGGTAATGGAAGCAGGGCCCGTACTGTGGGTTCTGAGAGATGTGCCGGAGCCGAAAAGTCCGTCAGAAGGGGGCGCGCGAGGCCCATGAGCGGTGTCATGAAGCGTATGGGGATGATTTTCCGCGCGAAGGCCAACAAGGCCCTGGACCGGGCCGAGGATCCGCGCGAGACCCTTGACTACTCGTACCAGAAGCAGCTCGAACTGCTCCAGAAGGTACGCCGGGGAGTCGCGGACGTGGCGACGTCCCGCAAGCGCCTGGAACTCCAGCTGAACCAGCTGCAGGGCCAGTCGTCCAAGCTGGAGGACCAGGGCCGCAAGGCGCTGGCGCTCGGCCGTGAGGACCTGGCGCGTGAGGCGCTGTCCCGGCGGGCCGCGCTGCAGCAGCAGGTCAGCGATCTGCAGACGCAGCACCAGACCCTCCAGGGCGAGGAGGAGAAGCTCACCCTCGCCGCGCAGCGGCTGCAGGCCAAGGTCGACGCCTTCCGTACGAAGAAGGAGACCATCAAGGCCACCTACACCGCCGCCCAGGCCCAGACCCGCATCGGCGAGGCCTTCTCGGGCATCTCCGAGGAGATGGGCGATGTCGGCATGGCCATCCAGCGCGCCGAGGACAAGACCCAGCAGATGCAGGCGCGCGCCGGTGCCATCGACGAGCTGCTCGCCTCGGGCGCCCTCGACGACCCGACGGGCACGGCCAAGGACGACATCACCGCCGAGCTGGACCGTCTCTCGGGCGGCTCGGACGTGGAGCTGGAGCTCCAGCGCATGAAGGCGGAGCTGGCGGGCGGGAGCAGCGCCGGGCAGCAGGCCATCGAGGGCGGTGCGGCCAAGCAGCAGCAGACGCCCCAGGAGCAGCCGCGGTTCGACAAGCAGTAGAACACCCGGTAAGCCACCCGGTAAGCACCGCACCCGACCGAGGGAGACCGTCATGATCGTACGGATCATGGGGGAAGGGCAGCTGAAGCTGGCCGACAGCCACTTCGTGGAGCTGAACACGCTCGACGACGAGCTGCTCGCCGAGATGGAGAGCGGTGACGAGGAGGGCTTCCACCGCACGCTGGGCGCGCTGCTCGACGCCGTTCGCCGACTGGGCGATCCGCTGCCCGACGACTCCCTCGAGCCCTCCGAGCTGATCCTGCCCGCGCCCGACGCCTCCCTGTCGGAGGTGCGCGAGATGCTCAGCGACGACGGTCTCATCCCCGGCTGACCTCCCGGCTCCCGGTCCGCCCCGTTCGTCCGGCCGAAGCGGCCCCGGCACCCTCCGGCACCTCCCCGCGCCCCCGTCCCCACCCAGGGACGGGGGCGCGGCGGGATCGGGCGGCGGACGCCTCCCGGGACGCGCCGGCACCAGGCCCTCCCGATGGGACCTTCGATGACCTCCCTCGCCACCACAGGTCTCGCCCGCCCGCACCGCTGGCTGCGCGCGCACCCCTACGCCGCCGACGCGGCCCTGGCCGCCGCCGTCCTCACGGTCGTCCTGCTCGGCGCGTACGTCGGCCCGCACGCGGCGGCGCACCGGCCAGGGCCCTACTACGTGCTGATGTCGCTGTTCGCCTGCACGGGCCTCGTCCTGCGCCGCCCGATGCCGCGTGCCGTCCTCGCCTTCACCTGCGCGTTCACCCTCCTGGAGACGGTCATCACCGGGGACGACCCGCCACACACCCAGATCGCGCTCGCCGCCGTGGTGGCCCTCTACACCGTCGCCGCCCGCACCGACCGGCCCACCGCCTGGCGGATCGCCGCGGTGACCGTCGCCGTCCTCACCGGCACCGTCATGCTCTTCGGCGTCCGGCCCTGGTACGCGCAGGAGAACCTCGGCCTGTTCGCCTGGACCGGCATGGCCGCCGCCGCGGGTGACGCCGTCCGCAGCCGGCGGGCCTTCATCGCGGCGATCGAGGAACGGGCGGAGCGGGCCGAGCGCACCCGCGAGGAGGAGGCCCGCCGCCGGGTGGCCGAGGAGCGGCTGCGCATCGCCCGCGAGCTCCACGACGTCGTCGCCCATCACATAGCGCTGGTCAACGTCCAGGCCGGGGTCGCCTCGCACATCATGGACAGCCGCCCCGACCAGGCGAAGGAGGCCCTCGCGCACGTCCGTGAGGCCAGCCGCTCGGCGCTGGGGGAGCTGCGCGCCACCGTGGGCCTGCTGCGCCAGCACGGCGACCCCGAGGCCCCCACCGAGCCCGCCCCCGGCCTCGGCGTCCTCGACCAGCTCGTCGACGGGTTCGCCCGGGTGGGGCTGCGCGTCGACATCGCCGCGGCCTCCACCCTGCCCGACGGGCCGGCCACGGCCACCGGCGCCGCCGGGGCGGCGGACGTCGTCGGACCGCTGCCCGCCGCCGTCGACCTGGCCGCCTACCGCGTGCTCCAGGAGGCCCTGACCAATGTCCACAAGCACGCGGGCCCCGGCGCCCGCGCCGAGGTCGCCCTCCTGCGGGCCCCGGACAGCCTCCTGCTGACCGTCCTCGACGACGGCGCCGGCCGCACCACCCCCGCGACGGGGGCGGCCCCCGCCGGCGCGGACCACGGGGGCCACGGCCTGATCGGCATGCGCGAACGCGCGGCCGCGCTCGGCGGCAGCTGCGAGGCGGGGCCCCGCGAGCGCGGCGCCCCGGGGTTCCGGGTCAGGGCGTCCCTGCCGGTGGGGTCGGCGGCGGGGACGTAGGGCGTAGGGCTGCCGCCCGCGGACCGTCTTGCCGCCTGCGGCGGCGGGCGCCCTGCGGGCGCGTCCTCAAACGCCGGACGGGCTGGATTCGGCTGAGCTCAGCCACAAGCGGAGGTGCACCCGCCACCGCCCGCAGAGCCAAGGGCGACAGGTAATGTTCGACGGATGAGCGGTCTGAATCTTGATGACTTCGCCACGCTGATCGAGCGGCCCGACTCCGGCGTGCGGCGGGACGCCGAGGAACGGCGGGAGCGGATCGGCCCGCGGCCAGGGTCGCTGGGGCGGCTCGACGAGCTGGGCGAGTGGCTCGCCGCCGCGCAGGGAGCCGTGCCCGTCAAGCCGGTCGAGCGGGCCAGGCTGCTGGTCTTCGCCGGTGACCACGGGGTCGCCGGGCTGGGGGTCTCCGGCGGCCCGGCAAGCGGTGCCGTGGAGCTCGTACGGGCCGCGCTGGCCGGCGGGAGCAGCGCCGCGATCCTGGCCCGGCGGCTGGGCGCGGGGCTGCGGGTGGTCGACATGTCGCTCGACTGCGACCCGGCCGAGCTGCCCGAGGACGTGACCCGCCACCGGGTGCGGCGCGGTTCGGGCCGGATCGACATCGAGGACGCGCTGACCGCCGAGGAGGCGGAGGCCGCGTTCCGCGCCGGGATGGCGATCGCCGACGAGGAGGCCGACTCCGGCACCGATCTCGTGGTGCTCGGCGATCTGAGCGTCGGCGGCACCACGGCGGCCGGCACCCTGATCGCCGCGCTGTGCGGCACCGATGCCTCCGTGGTCACCGGCCGTGGCGGCGCGGGCATCGACGATCTGGCGTGGATGCGCAAGTGCGCCGCGATCCGGGACGCGCTGCGCCGGGCCCGGCCGGTCCTCGGCGACCAGCTGGAGCTGCTGGCCGCGTGCGGCGGCGCGGACCTCGCGGCGATCACCGGCTTCCTGCTGCAGAGCGCCGTGCGGCGCACCCCGGTCATCCTCGACGGCGTCGTCTCCGCCGCGTGTGCCCTGGTCGCCCAGCGGGTGGCCTTCCGGGCCCCCGACTGGTGGCTGGCGGGGCAGGCGAGCGGCGATCCGGCGCAGGCGAAGGCGCTCGACCGGATGGCGCTCAACCCTTTGCTCGACCACGGCGTCACTGTGGGCGAGGGGACAGGGGCGCTGCTCGCTCTGCCATTGGTGCAGGCGGCCGCGGCCCTGGCGGCGGAACTCCCCGAGCGCACCTGACCGACCTCGTCGTCGCGCTTCGGACTTCCCCGTAGAGGGTGCCCCATATGCTCACTTTTCATGGGAGAAGTCCGCGTGACTCCGGAGGACGGCGCCCGTAGCGGCGCCTGGCCACGACGCGCCGCCGCGTTCGCGGTGTGGTACCTGCGTGCCGTGACGTTCGTCAACCTGCTCAGCGCCGTCTGGGTGTCGTTCGGCGCGGACATCCGCCGGCACAACGTCGAGGAGTACTTCACTCCCTATCTGCTGACGGCGGGCTTCGCGTCGGCGCTGTGGTCGTTCGTCATGGCGGTCACCCTGCGCCGGCGCAAGCGCGCCTCGTGGATCCTGAACCTCGTGCTGTCCGGGGTACTGCTGGCGATCCTGGCCGTCGCCCTGTTCTTCCGGGAGTTCAACCGGCACCCGCTGAACTGGTTCTCGCTGGTGGCGACCGCCGCGTTCGTCGTCGCGCTGCTGGTGGGCCGCCGCGAGTTCTACGCCAAGGGCGACCGGGCCAACCCCAAGCTGGCCTCGGCCGTCGCCGCCGGCGGGCTGCTGGTCACCTCGCTGATCGCCGCGCTGCTGGTCACCGCGACCAATCAGGCGACCGACGACTACCGCTCGACGTTCCTCGACCGCTGGCACTACGGCGTCATGCGGCTGGTCTCGCTGGCCGCCGACGACAGCAGCTACCGGGGCATCTCCATCCCCGGCTGGGTCGATGTCTTCATCAACGTGATGAGCATGGTCCTGCTGCTCCTCGTGGTCTTCGCGGCCTTCCGCGCCCGCCGGGCCACCGATCCGCTCACCCCCGAGGACGAGGCGCGGCTGCGCGCCCTGCTCGACAAGCACGGCGACCGCGACTCGCTCGGCTACTTCGCGCTGCGCCGCGAGAAGAGCGTCATCTGGTCCCCCACCGGCAAGGCGGCCGTCACCTACCGCGTCGTCGGCGGGGTGTCGCTGGCCTCCGGCGATCCGATCGGTGACCCCGAGGCCTGGCCCGGCGCCATCGAGCCGTGGCTGGTCGAGGCCCGGGAGCACGGCTGGATCCCGGCCGTGATGGGCGCGAGCGAGGAAGCCGGCACCATCTACGCGCGGCACGGCCTGGACGCCCTGGAGATCGGCGACGAGGCCATCGTGGAGACCGCCGAGTTCACCCTCGACGGGCGTGCCATGCGCACGGTCCGCCAGGCGTACAACCGGGTCAAGCGCGCCGGTTACACCGTCCGGATCCGGCGTCACGAGGACATCCCCGAGGCGGAGATGGCCGAGTTGCTGCTGCGCGCCGACGACTGGCGCGACGGGGAGACCGAGCGCGGCTTCTCCATGGCGCTGGGCCGGCTCGGCGACCCGGACGACGGGCGTTGCGTGATGCTCGAATGCCACGACGGCCAGGGTGAACCCCGCGCGGTCCTCAGCTTTGTGCCGTGGGGGCCCGAGGGGCTGTCGCTGGATCTGATGCGGCGTGACCGCCAGTCGGAGAACGGCCTGATGGAGTTCATGGTGATCGAGCTGCTCCAGCAGGCCAAGGGGCTCGGCATCACCCAGGTGTCGCTGAACTTCGCGATGTTCCGGTCGGTCTTCGAGCGCGGGTCGAAGCTCGGGGCGGGGCCCGTGCTGCGGGCGTGGCGCTCGCTGCTGAGCTTCTTCTCCCGCTGGTGGCAGATCGAATCGCTGTACCGAGCAAATGCGAAATACCGCCCCATCTGGGAACCTCGCTTCATGCTGTTCGAGAAGAGCAGTGACCTGCTGCGGATCGGCGTCTCCAGCGCCCGGGCCGAGGGCTTCCTCGAGGCCCCGGGTCTCCCCAAGTGGCTCAACCGCAAGCACTTGGAGAGCCGGCGATGAACCACGCGGCGCTGCGCCGCGCCGCGCGCACCGAGTGGGGTCCGCTGGTCGGCACCGTCCGGCACGCGCTGATGGCCAGGCGTCTCGGGGCCGTTCCCATGACCCTGGCGGCCGTGGCCCTCACCTCGGTCTTCCAGATCGTCCAGAACCAGCCCTGGGGCTTCGAGCCGGTCCAGAAGCTCGGCTCGGTGCAGGCCCGGCTGCCCTGGTGGCTGGCGCTGCTGCGCACGCCGCTGTCGCTGTTCGTCCCGGCGCTGGACCTGCCGGTGTGGGGGGCGCTGGCCCAGGTGCTGATCGTCTTCGGCATCGCCGAGATCGCCCTGGGCAAGTGGCGCACCCTGGCCGTCGCGTACGTGGCCACCCTGGCCGGCACGATGTACGCCCGGCTGGCCATCCACATCGGCCCCGACTCCGTCTTCGGCCTGCCGCCGGAGGCGGCCAAGGTCATCGACACCGGCCCGTCGGCGGCGGTCGTCGGGCTCGCGGTGTACGTCACCTGGCGCTACCGCGCCTGGTTCACCTGCGCGCTGGTGGCGCTCGCCATGGTGGGCGAGGCCGTCGTCAAACCCAATCTGGCGGGCAAGGAGCACGTGGCCGCGGTGGCCGCGATGCTGGTGCTGTGTGCCGCGGAGGAGGCGCTGCGGCGGCGCAAGCCGCGGCGGGACGACTACCGGGACCGGGACGAGGGGGTGTCCGCGAAGTCGCGGCGTACGCCCGAAGGGCGTGGCCCGCGGCGTGTGGTGCGTGCGATCGCCAGGCGGAGGGCCGCCCTCGTACGGGGCGTACCCGGGCGAGCCCGGCAACGCGGCGAGCGCGCGTGCCGAACGGCGCGGGCCGGGCGCGACGTCGCGGCCACGCCCAAGGGCGGTCAGCGGTCCGGGGCGCCCGCGACCAGGTCGTGAAGCCGGTTGCGCACGGCCTCCCAGCGCTGGTCGTGCCGGTGGGCGCGGGCCCGGGCCTTGGCCCGGGCGCGGCGCCGGTGGCGGTAGAAGCGCCGGGCCCACGGTGAGCCCGGCCGGGCGAGACGCACCGCGCCGACGATCGCGACGAACGGCACCAGCACCCCGATCAGTGCGATCCGCGGCTTGCCCTTGACCAGGGCGAAGAGGGCGATCAGGAAGTTGATGACGACGGTCGTCAGCACGATGCCGCGGTTGTGCAGCTCGTCGGGGGTCAGCTCGTTCACCCCGAACGGCGAGGAGCCGGCGAGCACCAGCCCCACCAGAGCCGCCGTCAGCACCACGATCTCGACGCTCTTGCGGCCCTGTTCCGTCCAGTACACGTCGTCCAGGTGCAGGACGAGCGCGAACTCGTCCAGCACCAGACCGGCGCCGGCGCCGAAGAGCACCGCGCAGACCGCCGCCGCGAATCCGTGCCGGCCCGCGGCGACCGCGCCGAAGCCGCCGACCACCATCAGCACGATGCCCGGCACGACATGGTGGACGTGCAGACCGCTGCCGGCGCTGACGTTACGGAAGGGTCCCTTGCCGGCCCGGATCAGCCGGGTGATGACGCGGGTGACCAGAAAGGTCATGACGAACGCGGTGAGCGCGAGCAGCAGCGGCAGCTTGCCCGGTTCGACGATGTTGCGGCCCAACCAGTGACCCATGACTCCCGCTCCCGATACGTGCCCTATCGGCAACCTACTGCCCGGAGCGGGCGGGATACCCTGCCCGCGATGACCGACACGAGACCTGACCCCGACCCGGCACAGCCCGCCTCCGCGACGCCCGGCGACGCCCTCCGCTTCGCCTTCGGGACGCTCACCGTGCTGCCTGTGCGCGTCACCCGCTGGGACCGCCCGGCGGCCCGTGGCGGAATGCTGGCGGCACCGCTGGCGGGCCTGGTCGTGGGCGGTTTCGCGGCTCTGACCGGGGCGCTGTTCCTGCTGCTGGGCGCCGGGCCGATGCTCGCCGCGGTGGCCACGGTGGCGGTGCCGGCCGTGCTCACCCGGGGACTCCACTTGGACGGTCTCGCGGATGTCGCCGACGGGCTGGGCAGCGGACGGCCCGCCGCCGACGCGCTGCGGATCATGAAGCAGTCGGACATCGGCCCCTTCGGCGTCGTCGCCCTGCTGCTGACCCTGCTCGGCCAAGTGGCCGCCCTCCACGAGCTGTACACCGGCGGCTGGGCGCGCGGCGCCCTCGCGGCGCTGGTCGCGGCCCTCGCCGCGCGCTGCGCCCTGACCCTCGCCTCCCGTGCGGGCGTGCCCGCGGCGCGGCCGGAGGGGCTGGGGGCCGCCGTGGCGGGGGTGGTGTCCACGCGCTCGGCCCTGGTGGTGGCGGCGCTGACGGTCTGCGCGGCCGCGGCCGCGGGCGCGCTCCTCGGCACCTACGAGGACGGGCACCAGGGCCCGTTCGCCCTCGGGTTCGAGGCGGCGCGGGCGGCTGCCGCGGCGCTGGCCGCGCTGGCCGGCGGGGAACTGCTGCTGCGGCACTGCACGCGCCGCTTCGGCGGCGTCACCGGCGATGTCTTCGGCGCCCTGGCCGAGACGTCGGCGACGGTCGCGCTGCTCGCGCTGACGCTCGGCTGAGGCGCCGCGCGGCGGTCGGAACGCGGGGCACGGAACAGGCGCGTCACCGCCGTTGTTCCCTCCCCGTCCGACGTACGCCGAACCCGGCGCCCGGCGGATCCGGCAAATCGGTGCGGTCACGGGCGAACCCCTCGCGGCCCGGCGGGGATACGCTCGCGCGTGCCCGGCTGGCCCGCACCCCGGCGGCGCGGGCGTGCCGCATACGATGCGCAGGGTGCGGCCGCACACCCCCCGGCCGTCAAAACTCAACGGAAGTAGGGACCCAACCACCGTGACTGCTCTGACTCTCAGCACTTCCAGTGCGGCGACGCTGCGCGCGGACGCCGTCGTCGTCGGTGTGGCGAAGGGCCCGAAGGGTCCCGTCGTCGCGCCCGGCGCCGAAGCCGTCGACAAGGCGTTCGACGGGAAGCTGGCCGCCGTTCTGGAGACCCTCGGCGCCGCGGGCGGCGAGGGCGAAGTGACCAAGCTCCCCGCTCCGTCCGGTCTCAAGGCCCCCCTCGTGCTGGCGGTCGGCCTCGGTGACGTCCCCGCGAAGGGCGAAGGCTACGACGAGGAGGCGCTGCGCCGCGCCGCCGGTGTCGCGGCCCGCGCGCTGTCGGGCACGAAGAAGGCCGCGTTCGCCCTGCCGGTCGAGGACGCGGAGGCCGTCTCGGCCGTCGCGGAGGGCGCGCTGCTCGGCGCGTACGTCTTCGACGCCTACCGCGCCGAGGGCAACGGCTCCGCCAAGAAGGGCGACGCCAAGGCCGCCGACAAGAGCGCGCCGCTCGCCGAGGTGACGGTCCTCGGGGCCAAGCCCCGCGACAAGGCGGCCAAGGCCGCCGCCGAGCGCGCCGTCGCCGTGGCCGAAGAGGTCAACCGCGCCCGCGACCTGGTCAACAGGGCGCCCAACGACCTGCACCCGAAGTCCTTCGCCGCGGCCGTCCAGGCCGCCGCCAAGGAGCACGGCCTCAAGGTCGAGGTCCTGGACGAGAAGGCGCTGCTCAAGGGCGGCTACGGCGGCCTGATGGGCGTCGGCCAGGGTTCCCTCAACCCGCCCCGCCTGGTGCGGGTCGCCTACACCCACGCCAAGGCGAAGAAGACCATCGCCCTGGTCGGCAAGGGCATCACCTACGACTCGGGCGGCATCTCCCTGAAGCCGGCCGGCCACAACGAGACCATGAAGTGCGACATGGCCGGCGCCGCCGCCGTCTTCGCCACGGTCGTGGCCGCCGCGAAGCTCGGCATCGAGGTCAACGTCACCGGCTGGCTGGCCCTCGCGGAGAACATGCCGTCCGGCAACGCCACCCGCCCGGGTGATGTGCTGAAGATGTACAGCGGTAAGACCGTCGAGGTACTCAACACCGACGCCGAGGGCCGGCTTGTCCTGGCCGACGCCCTCGCCCGGGCCTCGGAGGAGAACCCCGACGCGATCGTGGACGTCGCCACCCTGACGGGTGCCATGATGCTCGCGCTCGGCAACCGCACGTTCGGCGTCATGGCGAACGACGACGCGTTCCGCACGTCGCTGTACGAGATCGCCGAGGAGGTCGGCGAGCAGGCGTGGCCGATGCCGCTCCCCGCCGAGCTGCGCAAGGGCATGGACACCCCCGTCGCCGACATCGCCAACATGGGCGAGCGGATGGGCGGCGGCCTGGTGGCGGGCCTCTTCCTGAAGGAGTTCGTGGGCGAGGGCATCACCTGGGCCCACCTGGACATCGCGGGCCCCGCCTACCACGAGAGCGCCCCGTACGGCTACACCCCCAAGGGCGGCACCGGATCCTCGGTGCGCACCCTGGTCCGGCTCGCGGAGCGCACCGCCGCGGGCGACCTCGGCTGAACCATTCGCACACCCGTGCGACCCCGGGCGCGTTCCGCTCGGGGTCGCCGGGCGTTCGTTCGCCCTTAACGAAATCCACACACTCGTACGCGCGAGTAACCCGTGAAGGTGACGCATCCGTCGCCCCACAGCCCGGCCCGGCGTCCCGCCGTCCGTCAACAAGTGCGAAGATGTTGTCTCGGCAGGACAGGGCCCCATTGACCCAGGGCCGAAGCAAAAGCGGCCGAACAACAGCCGCCGCCCGGTCATCGACGACCGGCTCCGGCGTATTCCATGCATGGAGGACGTGACGTGGCGAACGACGCCAGCACCGTTTTCGACCTAGTGATCCTCGGAGGCGGTAGCGGCGGTTACGCCGCTGCCCTGCGCGGAGCGCAGCTGGGTCTGGACGTCGCCCTGATCGAGAAGAACAAGCTTGGCGGCACCTGCCTGCACAACGGCTGCATCCCCACCAAGGCGCTGCTGCACGCCGGTGAGATCGCGGACCAGGCTCGTGAAGCCGCGCAGTTCGGTGTCAAGGCCACCTTCGAGGGCATCGACATCGCGGGCGTCCACAAGTACAAGGACGACGTGATCGCCGGCCTGTACAAGGGCCTGCAGGGCCTGGTCGCCTCCCGCAAGGTGACCTACATCGAGGGCGAGGGCCGTCTGTCGTCCCCGACCTCCGTCGACGTGAACGGCCAGCGCGTCCAGGGCCGCCACGTGCTGCTGGCGACCGGCTCCACGCCGAAGTCGCTGCCGGGCCTGGAGATCGACGGCAACCGCATCATCTCCTCGGACCACGCCCTGGTCCTGGACCGTGTGCCGAAGTCCGCGATCGTGCTGGGCGGCGGCGTCATCGGCGTCGAGTTCGCCTCCGCGTGGAAGTCCTTCGGCACCGACGTGACCATCGTCGAGGGCCTGAAGCACCTCGTCCCGGTCGAGGACGAGAACAGCTCCAAGCTGCTCGAGCGCGCCTTCCGCAAGCGCGGCATCAACTTCTCGCTCGGCGCCTTCTTCGAGAAGGCCGAGTACACCGCCGACGGCGTCAAGGTCACCCTGGCCAACGGCAAGGAGTTCGAGGCCGAGATCCTGCTCGTCGCCATCGGCCGCGGCCCGGTCTCGCAGGGCCTGGGCTACGAGGAGCAGGGCGTCGCGATGGACCGCGGCTACGTCCTGGTCGACGAGTACATGCAGACCAACGTGCCGACCATCTCGGCCGTCGGTGACCTCGTCCCGACGCTCCAGCTCGCGCACGTCGGCTTCGCCGAGGGCATCCTGGTAGCGGAGCGACTGGCTGGTCTCAAGACCGTGCCGATCGACTACGACGGCGTGCCCCGGGTGACGTACTGCCACCCCGAGGTCGCCTCCGTGGGTATCACCGAGGCCAAGGCCAAGGAGATCTACGGCGCGGACAAGGTCGTCGCCCTGAAGTACAACCTCGCGGGCAACGGCAAGAGCAAGATCCTCAAGACCGCGGGCGAGATCAAGCTCGTCCAGGTCAAGGACGGTGCTGTCGTCGGCGTCCACATGGTCGGCGACCGTATGGGTGAGCAGGTCGGCGAAGCCCAGCTGGTCTACAACTGGGAGGCGCTGCCGGCCGAGGTCGCGCAGCTCATCCACGCGCACCCGACGCAGAACGAGGCCCTTGGCGAGGCCCACCTGGCCCTGGCCGGCAAGCCGCTGCACTCGCACGACTAAGTCCGGGCGCTAGACCATCCGCACTATTCGTAAGGAGCAACCGCAACCATGGCGGTTTCCGTAACCCTGCCGGCGCTCGGCGAGAGCGTGTCCGAGGGCACCGTCACCCGTTGGCTCAAGGCCGAGGGTGAGCGAGTGGAGGTCGACGAGCCGCTGCTCGAGGTCTCCACCGACAAGGTCGACACCGAGATCCCGGCCCCCGCGTCCGGCATCCTGGCCTCCATCAAGGTCGCCGAGGACGAGACGGTCGAGGTCGGCGCCGAGCTGGCCATCATCGACGACGGCTCCGGCGCCCCGAGCGAGCCGGCCCCGGCCGCCGCCGAGGCCCCGGCCGCCCAGGTCGAGTCCTCCCCGGCGCCCGTCGCCGAGGTCCCGGCTCCGGCCGCGCCCGCCGAGGAGGCTCCGGCCGCTCCGGCGGCTCCCGCCGGCGGTGCCGAGGGCACCCCGGTCGTGCTCCCCGCGCTGGGCGAGTCCGTCACCGAGGGCACCGTCACCCGTTGGCTCAAGGAGGTCGGCGACAGCGTCGACGTCGACGAGCCGCTGCTCGAGGTCTCCACCGACAAGGTCGACACCGAGATCCCGGCTCCGGTCGCGGGCACCCTGCTCGAGATCGTCGTCGGTGAGGACGAGACCGCCGAGGTCGGCGCCAAGCTCGCCGTCATCGGTGTCGCGGGTGCCGCTCCGGCCGCCGCCGCTGCCCCCGCCCCGGCCGCTCCGGCCGAGGCTCCGGCGCCGGCTCCGGTCGCGCAGCCCGAGCCCACCCCGGCTCCGGCCGCCCCGGCCCCCGCTCCGGCTCCGGCCGCCCCCGCCGCAGCCCCGGCTGCTCCGGTCCAGGCCGCCGCGCCCGCCGCCGCCCAGGCGCCGGCCGCACCCGCCGCCCCGGTCACCCCGGCTGCTCCGGCCGCCCCGGTCTCCGGTGCCGAGGCCGACGGCGCGTACGTCACGCCGCTGGTGCGCAAGCTCGCCGCCGAGAACGGTGTCAACCTGGCGACGGTCCAGGGCACCGGCGTCGGTGGCCGCATCCGCAAGCAGGACGTCGTCGCCGCCGCCGAGGCCGCCAAGCAGGCCGCCGCCGCCCCGGCGCCGGCCGCAGCTGCCGCCGCGCCGAAGGCCCCCGCCGTCGAGGCGTCGCCGCTGCGCGGTCAGACGGTCAAGATGACCCGCATGCGCAAGGTCATCGGCGAGAACATGATGAAGGCGCTGCACGGTCAGGCTCAGCTGACCTCCGTGGTCGAGGTGGACATCACCAAGATCATGCGGATGCGCAACAAGGCCAAGGACGCCTTCGCCGCCCGTGAGGGCGTCAAGCTGTCCCCGATGCCGTTCTTCGTCAAGGCCGCCGTCCAGGCGCTGAAGGCCCACCCGGTCGTCAACGCCCGGATCAACGACGACGAGGGCACGATCACGTACCACGACGTCGAGAACATCGGCATCGCGGTGGACGCCGAGAAGGGCCTGATGACCCCGGTCATCAAGGGTGCCGGCGACCTCAACATCGCGGGTATCGCCCGGAAGACGGCGGAGCTGGCCGGCAAGGTCCGCACCAACAAGATCAGCCCGGACGACATGTCGGGCGCGACCTTCACGATCAGCAACACCGGCTCGCGCGGTGCGCTGTTCGACACGGTCATCGTGCCCCCGAACCAGGTCGGCATCCTCGGTATCGGTGCGACCGTCAAGCGCCCGGTGGTCATCAACCACCCGGAGCTCGGCGAGACCATCGCGATCCGCGACATGACGTACCTGGCGCTCTCCTACGACCACCGTCTGGTGGACGGCGCCGACGCCGCCCGCTACCTGACCACGGTCAAGCAGCTCCTGGAGGCTGCCGAGTTCGAGGCCGAGATCGGTCTCTGAGTCTCGTGAGGCGTCTGCCTTGAGGGCGCGGCCCCGGTCTTCGTATCCGTACGAGCCGGGGCCGCGCCCTTCTCCATGTCCATCACTGGCCCCTCACGCCCCCTGCCTGCCCGAACTGCCGCGATAATGGGGCTACGAGCCACCGCTCGTCCGCCCGAGGAGCACGTCACCCATGGCCCCACCCGTCGTCCATTCGCTGCGCGACCAGATCCGCGAGCACATCCTCGAAGGGATCGTCAGCGGGCGCTGGCAGCCGGGTGAGCGGATCGTCGAGCGCCGGATCGCGGCGGAGCTGCTGGTGAGCCAGACGCCGGTGCGTGAGGCGCTGCGCGAGCTGGAATCGCTGCGGCTGATCGAGTCGGCGCCCAACAAGGGCGTCCGGGTCCGTGATCTGACCGCCGCCGATCTGCGGGAGAGCTATCCGGTGCGGGCGGGCCTGGAGCAGGTGGCCGCCGAGCTGGCCGCCCCCGTGCTGGCCGAGGACGTCTCGGCCCTGGAGCCGGAGGTGGCCGCGCTGTACGAGGCGGACCGGACCGGCGACGGCGAGGCGCAGGTGCGGCACACGGTGGCCTTCCACCGCGAGATCGTCAAGGCCGCGGGGAACTCCGTCCTGCTGCACACCTGGGAGTCGCTGGGCATCGAGGTGTGGACCACGCTGTCGATCCGCTGGCTGAGCCCGGAGCCGCGCGCGCACGCCGAGGACCACGCGGAGATCGTCGCGGCGTTCCGGCGGCGCGATCCCCGGATCGGCGAGCTGCTGCGGACCCATGTGCTGAGCTGCGCGCCCCGGGTCTGAGCGGCTTTTTCCGGCCCTTTTGCGGGCCCGCCCGCACGCCCGTCGAAAACTTTCCTGCATCCGGCATTGATCGATCATCGATCAGGGGCGTATCGTCTCCGCGGGACGCATCACCCCACCCCCTGAACTGAGCTGCGCCATGCCGCCCTGTCCTGTGACACGGCGCAGCTCAAGGGTGAGGACAGGAACCCGTACGTCATCCGTTGCCCTGGCCGGCGCACGGGTCCTGTCCTCACTGTCCGTACCGACCGTCATGATGTCCTCATGCGAGCGGCCCGGCTGATCAAGATGGTGTTGCTGCTCCAGTCCCGGCCCTCGATGACGGGTGCCGAGCTGGCGCGGCAGTTGGAGGTCTCGGAGCGCACGGTCGCGCGGGACGTGTCGGCCCTCTCGGAAGCCGGTGTCCCGGTCTACGCCGACCGCGGCCGGACCGGTGGCTACCGCCTCATCGGCGGCTACCGCACCCGCCTCACCGGCCTCGGCCGCACCGAAGCCGAAGCCCTGTTCCTGTCCGGGGTGCCGTCCGCGCTGCGCGAGATGGGCCTGGCGGACGCCGCCTCCGCCGCCCGCCTCAAGGTCTCGGCGGCCCTGCTGCCCGAGCTGAGCGACGCCCCCACGAGCGCGGCCCAGCGTTTCCACCTCGACGCCCCCACCTGGTGGCAGCCCGCCGAACCCCCCGAGCTGCTGCCCGCGATCGCGGACGCCGTGTGGGACGACCGCTGGATCACCGCCCGCTACCTCCGCTCGGACACCGAGGTGGAGCGGGAGCTGGAGCCGTACGGGCTCGTCCTGAAGGCAGGCGTCTGGTACCTGGCAGCCCGGGCGGACGGCGACCACCGCGTCTACCGGGTGGACCGCTTCACGGCGGTCGCCGTCGGCGAGAAGCGATTCCTGCGCGCGGACGACTTCGATCTGCCCGCCTTCTGGGACGAACGGGCGGCGCAGTTCACCCGGTCCCTGCTGCGCGAGCGGGTGGAGCTGCGCCTCACCCCCGAGGGCGCCCGACGGCTGCCGTGGGCAACGGACCGTACGGCAGCACGGGAGGCCCTCACCGAGGCAGCCGCCCCGGACGGGCAGGGGCGGGTCACCGTCACCCTGCCCGTCGAGAGCCTCGACGTGGCGTACGAGCAGTTGCTCGCCCTCGGCCCGGAGGGGGAGGTGCTGGGGCCGCCGGAGCTGCGCGCCCGCTTCACGGAGGCGGCGGCGAGGAGCGCGGAGCTGTACGGGTGACCCCCGGCGGTCTCCGGCCGCCCCAGGGCCTGTCCGGCGGATCTTCGCAGGCTCCCGACGCCCGGCACTCGCGCTCGCCGCGTCGGGAGAAGTCGCCCGAGTACGCCCGGTACGAGGGCGATCCTCCGCCGTGCGAGCGCACGCTCCCCCAGCTACCGCCGGGAGGTGCCCCCAGCGCCGCTCGCTGTTCCACGAAGATCCGCCGGACAGGCCCTAGCGGTAGTCCTCCTCGCTCGCTTCCTTCCCACCCAGGACGACGTCCTTGAAGTACGCGAAGCAGTCCGGACGGGAGCCGTCCGCGTCGTCGAAGTCGTAGACCTTGGCCAGCTCGCCGCTGGAGAGGGAGGCGCCGTTCCAGCGCGCCTTGTCCGGGTCCGCGGCGAGCGCGGCGACGGCCCGGCCGATGAACACCGGGGACTCCGCGATGCCGAAGTGCGGGACCTTCTCGATCGCGTCCCGCCAGGTGGCCTCGGTGACCCCGAAGTGGTCGAGCATCTGCTCCGAGCGCAGAAAGCCCGGAGTGATCGAGACGGCGGTGCAGCCGTGCTCCTTCAGCTCCTGCGCGAGGCCGTACGCCATCCGGATCGGGGCGTTCTTGGCGAGGTCGTAGAAGAGATTGCCGCGGTAGGTCTTATTGAACTCCGCCGTCCCGTCGGTCACCTCGATCGCCAGTCCCCCGGGCCGGCGGATCAGCAGCGGCAGCGCGTAGTGGCTGGTGATGGCGTGCGTCTCGACGGAGAGCCGCAGCATCCGCAGCCCCTTCTCCAGATCCACGTCCCACACCTTGGTGTCGAACTCGATCAGGTGGTCGCCGCCCCAGACGTCGTTGACCAGTACGTCCAGCCGCCCCTGCTCCGCGTCGATCCGCCCGACGAGCGCCTTCACCGCCTCACGGTCCAGATGGTCGGTGGGTACGGCGATGCCGGTGCCGCCCGCCGCCGTCACCAGCTCGGCGGTCTCCTCGATGGTCTCCGGCCGGTCCACCTCGCTGCGCCGCGCCCGGGTGCTGCGGCCGGTCACATAGACGGTGGCGCCCGCCCTGCCCAGCTCCACGGCCATCGCCCGGCCCGCTCCCCGCGTCGCGCCCGCGACGAGCACGATCCGGCCCGTCAGCTCTCCGGTCTGCGCACTCTGCGACTGCACGTTTCTCGGTCCTCTCGTTCCGCCGTTCTCCGTCAGGACGACCCTGTCAGCGATACCCGACACCTTCCGTCCTGATTTCCCGGCGTTTCCTCCGGTGTCCCCTCCCGTGTCCTCCCGGGTCTCCCCTGCCACCCGTGGCACGGCCGAGGTCGTACGAGCCGGACGTAACGACACGGCCGCATCCGCTCCGCTCCGCGTGCGCCGCCCGGTGCCAGGCCCGATGCTGGTGGCGTGATGGACGAGACGGAGTTCTGGGAGCTGGTCGACAGCACGCGCGAGGCCGCCGGCGGTGACGCCGAGGATCAGGCCGACCTGCTGGTCGAGCGGCTGGTGCAGCTCGACCCCGACCGCGTGGTGGACTTCGCCCGGCACTTCGAGGCGCGCTACAACCGTGCGTACCTCTGGGATCTGTGGGGCGCGGCCGCCGTGCTGCTGAACGGCGCGAGCGATGACGCGTTCGACTATTTCCGCTGCTGGCTCATCGGCCAGGGCCGCGAGGTCTTCGAGGGCGCGGTGCACGATCCGGACAACCTCGCCGAACTCCTCGACGAGTTCGACGACGAGGTGGACGGCGACGCGGAGGACCTGGGCTACGCGGCGGACGAGGCGTACGAGCAGCTGACGGGGGCACAGACCCCGGACCTCGGGCTGCCGAGCCCCCCGGCCGAGCCGATGGGGTCACCGTTCGACCTGGAGGACGAGGCGGTCCTGGAGGAACGGTTCCCCAGGTTGTGGGACCGGTTCAGGGCGTAGGCCGTGTCCGGCGGATCAAGTGAGCGGACGCTGCGGGACGGCGTTCTCGTCGCCGGAGCCACCCGTCACAGCGCGCGGCCCATCAGGACGTCGTCCACGTACGCCCCCTCCAGCAGGAACTCGCCCGGCAGCACGCCCTCCACGGTGAACCCCTCCGAGGCGTAGAGCGCGCGGGCGGGCGCGTTGTGCCCGAGCACCCGCAGCGTGACGCGGCGCGCCCGCTGCCGCCGCGCCTCCGCGCACGCCGCCCGCAGCATGGCGCGCGCTATCCCCCGCCCCCGGAAGCGGTCGTCCACGACCAGTCCCTGGATCTGGCGGACGTGGGCGTTGCAGACCAGCCGGGTCGCGGGGGCGAGCCGGATATAGCCGACGAGCCCGGGGCCGGCGGACACGGCCGCCACGAGGATGTGCTCGGGCGGATGCCGGGCGTCGAAGAACGGCTCGTACGGCGGCCGGGGTCGCGGCTGGACGGCGTGCAGCGGCGACCAGGCGCGCCGGTCCAGCTCGGCGAGTTCCTCGTCATCGGCGTGGGTGGCGGGGCGGATGACCGGCTCGGGCATGCGATCACTGTGCCACGCACCCGGCCGGGCACCCACCCCCCGTTCGGAATTCCGTGCAGGATGGGCGGCATGCGGATCGCGATCACCGGCTCGACCGGGCTCATCGGCACGGCACTCCTGCGCTCCCTGGAGGCGGACGGCCACCAGGTGCTGCGACTCGTCCGCAGGCCGCCACAGCGGGAGGGCGAGGTCACCTGGGACCCGAAGGGCGGCCGGGTCGACACCGGGGGCCTCACCGGGTGCGAGGCCGTGGTGCACCTGGCGGGCGCGGGCGTCGGCGACCACCGCTGGACCGCTGCCTACAAGCGGGAGCTCCACGACAGCCGGGTGCTGGGCACCGCCACGCTCGCCGAGGCCGTCGCCGCCCTCCCCACCCCACCGCGCGTGCTGATCAGTGGCAGCGCGGTCGGTATCTACGGGGACACCGGCGACCGGGCCGTCGACGAGTCCACGGCCCCCGGCCACGGCTTCCTCGCGGACCTCTGCCAGGAGTGGGAGGCGGCGGCCGGCCCGGCCGTGGAGGCGGGCGTACGGACCGTGTTCGCCCGCACCGGACTGGTCGTGGCCCAGGGCGGCGGCGCGTGGGGCCGGCTCTTCCCGCTCTTCAAGCTGGGCCTCGGGGGACGACTGGGCAGCGGCCGCCAGTACTGGAGCTTCATCGCCCTGCGGGACCACATCGCCGCGCTGCGCCACCTTCTGGACACCCCGGGGTTGTCGGGGCCCGTCAATCTCACCGCGCCGGATCCCGTCACCAACCGCGAGGTGACGGCGGCCATGGGCCGCGTCCTGCGCCGCCCGACCCTGTTCACGGTGCCCGCCCCCGCGCTGAAGCTGGCGCTGGGCGAGATGTCCACGGATGTCCTGGCCAGTCAGCGGGTGCTGCCCCGGCGGCTGTTGGACTCCGGCTTCGCCTTCGCCTTCCCGGACATCGAGGGGGCGCTACGGGCGGCGCTGACGGCTCCACGCTGACGTTTGGACCGCTTCCTTGGGCCGTACCTGGCGGAACACCGGCGCGGGCCACCGGGGTGAGCCGGGCGCGCTTCGGGTTCCTGGAGAGGGAGCCGGGCCGCGGACTGTGCACCGTGCGACCGCTGTGCGACCGTGCCCTGTTTGTGCGCGACTGTTATTGACCGAATTTCTCTCTACGGTCGAGGCAAACTCGCGCTTCCCCGCCGCCCGTTGAGGGCATCAGGCCCCCGAGTGAGCGGACCGATCCCGGGAGGGCACGTGCTCAGCAGCGCACGCGACACCGCACAGCACGCTGACGTCGTCATCGTGGGAGCCGGCCTCGCCGGACTCTCCGCGGCTCATCAGCTCACCAGCGCCGGGGTGACCGTCACAGTCCTGGAGGCCGCTCCGTACGTGGGCGGCCGGATGACGACCGATACGGTCGACGGCTTCCGGCTCGACCGCACGGGCCAATTGCTCAATACCTCCTTCCCCGAACTGCTGGCCCCCGGGCTCGGCGCGCTCGCCCTGCGCCCCTTCACTCCCGGTGTGCTCGTCCACAGCGGAGGCCGTATCCAGCGCACCGGTGAACCCCGTGGTGCCCGGCGCGCGTTCACCACCGCGCGGGCCTTCGCCACGGCCGCCCGGGCACCGCGCGGCGGAGGCCTCGACCAGGCCCGGCTCGGCGCGGCGCTGGCCCGCCTGGCCACCTTGTCCACCAACCGGATGCTCGCCCGGCCCGACCGGCCCACCGCCGACACCCTCACCACCCGCGGCCTGCCGGCCCGCACGGTCGAGGGCTTTCTGCGCCCCTTGCTGACGTCCCTGCTGTGCGACCCGGAACTGACCACTTCCAGCCGCTGCGCCGACCTCGTCCTGCGCGGCTACGCGCGGGGCCGGCTGTGTCTGCCGGCGGGCGGCGCGGACAGCGTCCCGGAGCTGCTGGCGGCGGCCCTGCCGCCCGGCACGGTCCGGACGGGCATCCATGCCAAGGCCGCCTGCACCACCTCCGTCAGCACGGCCGAGCACGGTGAGATCGGCTGCCGCTCGGTGATCGTGGCCACCGGGGCCCGCGCCGCCGCCGAGCTGATCCCGGGCCTGCGGCTGCCCGGCTTCCACCCCGTGACGGTGCTGCACCACACGGCCGACGCACCGCCGCTGCGCGACGCGTCGCTCATCCTGACCACCGGCCGGGGCCCGGTCGCGCACACCACCGTCGCCAGCGAGGTGGACCCCTCACGGGCCCCCGACGGCCGGCCGCTGATCACCTCGACGGTGCTCGGCGCGGCCGCCGGGATGCCCGTGACCGAGCTGGACCGGGCGGCCCGCGCCCAGCTGGCCCGCGTCTACGGCACGTCCACCACGGGCTGGCGGCTCCTCGCCGCCCACCACGACCCCGACGCGGTCCCGGCGATGCCCGCGCCGCACGACGTACGCCGCCCGGTGCGGATCCTGGACGGCCTGTACGTCTGCGGCGACCACCGCGACACCAGCACCGTCCAGGGCGCGCTGCACTCCGGCCGCCGCGCCGCCCACGCGGTGCTGCGCGACTTCGGCATCCGGTCGGACTTCGACGCGCAGACCTTGCAGGTGGCTTAAGGCCCGGTCGGCGGATCGCCGGTTACGGACTGTCGTGCCGCCTGCGGACCGTCGTGCCGCCTGCGGCGGCGAGCGCCCTGCGGGCGCGTCCTCAAGCGCCGGACGGGCTTGGTTTGGCTGAGCTCAGCCAAACCAGGCCCGCCGCACGGGGACCCTTACAGCGCCGCCACCTTCTCCCGGTACGCCCGCGCCGGCGCCGCGTCACGGTACGGCTCCAGGCGCCGCTCGAAGTCGCGGATGTACTCCAGCGCGCGGACCGAGCGCATCTCGGCGCCCTGCTGCGCCGCCTCCACTCCGAGCGCGCACGCCTGCTCAAGCTCGCCGAGGCCGAGCCGGGCCGAGGCCAGCACCACCTTGCAGAAGAGCCTGCTGCGGGCGTAGGAGGCGCTGCGCAGCTGGAGCGAGCGCTCCGCGTGCTGCGCTGCCGCGCGGTACTGCTGGAGATCGCGGTGGCAGTGGGCGAATTCGTCCGCGAGCTGCGCCTCGTCGAAGAAGCGCGCCCAGTACGGCACGTCGTCGCCCGGCCGGGATGTCTCCAGCGCCCGCTCGGCCCGCGCGAGCGATGCCGAGCACGCCCGCACCTCGCCGAGCACGCCGTGCCCGCGCGCCTCCACGGCGTGCAGCAGCGACTGGACGACGGGCGGCGCGCCGGAGCCCACGCCCTGCTGCGCCACCCGCGCGAGCTGCACCGCCTCGCGCCCGTGCCCCAGGTAGACCGCCTGCCGACTCATGGTGACCAGCACATAGCTGCCGTAGGCCCGGTCGCCCGCCGCCTGGGCCAGCCGCAGCGCCTGGACGAAGTACCGCTGCGCCAGCCCGTGGGCGGCGATGTCGTACGACGTCCAGCCCGCGAGCCGGGTGAGGTCCGCGGCCGCCGCGAACAGCCGCCGGCCGATGGCCTCCCCGTAGGTGCCGCGGAGCATCGGCTCGGCCTCGTGCTCCAGATAGCGCACGAGGGCCTGGCGGGCGTGGCCGCCGCCGTAGGCGTGGTCGAGGGTGCGGAACAGCTCGCCCACCGACCGCAGGGCCGCGATGTCGCCCATCGAGACCCGGCCGCCCGGCCCCCGCTCGGCGCTCCGCTGACGGGGCGGGGCGCCCCGCGCCTGGAGGGGCACCCGGCCGGTGTCCGCCGCGGGCGGCGGGCCGCCGCGGGCCACGCGCTCGTCCGCCCGCCCGATCAGCCAGTCGCGGCTGGGCACCACCAGCCCGGCGGGGGTGAACGCGATCTTCCGGAGCTCGGTGTGGCTTCCGGAGTCCTTGCGCCAGAGCCCGCTGACGATGTCAATGGCCTCTTCGGGGGACGCGGCGAATTCCAGACCGGCGTACACCGGCGCACACGCGTCGAGTCCGAGATCCTGCGCGGACAGCCGTCGCCCGAGCCGTCGCGTGAAGACCTCGGCGATCAGCGCCGGGGTCGTGCCGCGCGGCTGCTGCCCGCGCAGCCACCGGGTGACGGACGTCTTGTCGTATCGCAGGTCAAGGCCGTGCTCCAGCCCTAACTGATCGACACGACGAGCGAGCCCCGCGTTGGAGAAGCCGGCCTCCGCGATGAGCGCGGCGAGCTGACGGTTGGGGATGCGCTGTGGGGGTCGTTCCGTCATCAGCCTGCCGGTCTCCCTTATCGCCCTCTGGAACGGCGTGAATTTAGCGTCGTCCGCCGCCCCGATCGCCACCTTCGCCCCGCATTCATCCGATCGTGTGAGGACAGATCAAATACGCCCGGAGGGCCGTCCGGGTCGATCTTGGCGGTGCCCGGACCGCTCCCGGAGTCGGCCGCCCGCAGGCTTGTCGGACCCCGGCCGTACAGTTGCAGGGGCGCGGGAAACGGCGCGGGAACACCGAGACAGACCACGCAAGGTTCGAAATGGTTCGAAGAGGAGCTGCCGTGAGTGAGCTGCGCTTTGTCCACCTGGGCTTCGGAACGGACGCCGTCGAGTACCAGGAGGCCTGGCAGGAGCAGCGACGGGTGCACGCGGCCCGCTTCGCGGACGAGCTCCCGGACACCTGCCTGCTGCTGGAGCACCCGGCGGTCTACACCGCGGGACGGCGCACGGAGGACAGCGAGCGCCCCCTGGATGGCACTCCTGTGATCGATGTCGATCGTGGCGGAAAAATCACTTGGCACGGCCCGGGTCAGCTCGTCGGCTACCCGATCCTGAAGCTGCCGCGCCCGGTGGACGTCATCGCGCACGTCCGGCGTCTGGAGGAGGCACTGATCCGCACCTGTGCCGATTTCGGTCTGGAGACCACCCGGATCGAGGGCCGCAGCGGGGTGTGGGTGCTGGGCGACCCGGTGGCCGACCGCCCGGCTCTCGGCGGCCTCAGCCTGGACTTCGACCCGCGGCTGACGGACGAGGAGTTCGACCCCCGGCTCAACGGCCCGGAGTACGCCCCGTCAAACGCCGGCCAGCGCCGGGAGGACCGCAAGCTCGCCGCGATCGGCATCCGCATCGCCAAGGGCGTGACGATGCACGGCTTCTCGCTGAACTGTGACCCCGACAACACCTGGTTCGACCGGATCGTGCCCTGTGGCATCCGCGACGCCGGCGTGACCTCGCTCTCCAACGAGCTGGGCCGGCGGGTGCCGGTCGCCGAGGTCCTGCCGGTGGTGGAGAAGCACCTCCGGGAGATCCTGGAGTCGGCGGAACCCCTGCCGCGGGCGGTGTGACGACGGGGGTCGGGCCCCCTCGACGACCGCCCGGAGCGGCGGTCGGAGAACCCGCTGGGACCGGTCCGGGGAATGGTCCCCGGTCTCCCCAGGTTGGTCTGCACGTAAAGACGCACAATTAACGGGCGTACCCTGGTGTCCGCCGAAGAATCGAAGTCGTAGGGAGCCGGACGTGTCCGCTGTCGCACCCGACGGACGCAAGATGCTGCGCCTGGAGGTCCGGAACAGCCAGACCCCCATCGAGCGCAAGCCCGAGTGGATCAAGACCCGGGCGAAGATGGGCCCCGAGTACACCAAGATGCAGAACCTCGTGAAGAGCGAGGGCCTGCACACCGTGTGCCAGGAGGCCGGCTGTCCGAACATCTACGAATGCTGGGAGGACCGCGAGGCCACCTTCCTCATCGGCGGTGACCAGTGCACCCGGCGCTGTGACTTCTGCCAGATCGACACGGGCAAGCCGCAGGCCCTGGACCTCGACGAGCCGCGCCGCGTGGGCGAGTCCGTCGTCACCATGGACCTGAACTACGCCACCATCACCGGCGTCGCACGCGACGACCTCGAGGACGGCGGCGCCTGGCTGTACGCGGAGACCGTGCGGCAGATCCACGCGATGACGGCGGAGCGCGAGGGCAGCCACACCAAGGTCGAGCTGCTGATCCCCGACTTCAACGCGGTGCCCGAGCAGCTGGCCGAGGTCTTCTCCGCGCGCCCCGAGGTGCTCGCCCACAACGTCGAGACGGTGCCCCGGATCTTCAAGCGCATCCGCCCCGGCTTCCGCTACGAGCGTTCCCTGGAGGTCATCACCAAGGCCCGCGAGGCCGGTCTGGTGACGAAGTCCAATCTGATCCTGGGCATGGGCGAGACCCGTGAGGAGGTCAGCGAGGCGCTGCGCGATCTGCACGAGGCGGGCTGCGAGCTGATCACCATCACCCAGTACCTGCGCCCCTCCCCCCGGCACCACCCCGTCGAGCGCTGGGTGAAGCCGCAGGAGTTCGTGGAGCTGAAGGACGAGGCCGACGCGATCGGCTACTCCGGTGTGATGTCCGGGCCTCTGGTCCGCTCCTCCTACCGCGCCGGCCGGCTCTTCCAGCAGGCCATCGAGCGGCGCGAGACCGTGGCGTCGGCGCAGGCCGTCTGACCGTATCGGCCCTCCCCCGGCATGCCGTACAACGCGGCCCGCACCCCCCGCAAGAGCGCGGGGCGGTGCGGGCCGCGTCAACGTTTCATAGGTGTTTGACCAACAGGTCATCCATTGGTAACACCGTTCCGTAACGATAGAAGCACCCACAGCAGCACCCAGCCCCCCGCGCCTCATTCCCGCTTCCGTTTCCGAGGGGACTTCGCCAATGCAGGCCGCGACCGTACGCGCCGCTTCCGCACCGCCTTCCGCCCTTCCCGCCACGCTCTCCGTACGGCCTCCGTCCGTCACCGGCGCCCTGCGCGCCCTGGAAGGGCTGCTGCTGCGCGGGGGCCAGCGCACCGCCCGCAGGAACGCCTGGACCGCGGTGCTCGAGGACCGCCGCCGGGCCAAGGACCGACGCGAGGCTCAGCACGTACTGGAGGCCGTGGCCGCCCCGGGTCCGCAGGCCACGTAAACTTCGCTACATGGCGAGGAAGGAAACATCCGAGAACCCCGGGCGACTGAAGCAGATCGCCCTGACCTACAAGATGACCAAGAAGGTCGACTCGAAGGTCGGTCTTGTCGTCGCGGCTGTGGGAATTGTCACCTTCGGTGTACTCCTCGCCATCGGCTTCTTGATCGACCACCCGGTCTACCTCGGCATCCTGGGCTTCCTGCTGGCCTTCCTCGCGATGGCGATCGTCTTCGGGCGACGGGCCGAGCGTGCTGCCTTCGGGCAGATGGAGGGCCAGCCGGGAGCGGCGGCGGCAGTGCTGGAGAACATCGGCCGTGGTTGGTCGACGACTCCGGCGGTGGCGATGAACCGCAGCCAGGACGTCGTCCACCGGGCTGTCGGCAAGGCGGGCATTGTGCTCGTCGGCGAAGGCAACCCGAACCGGGTCAAGACCCTGCTGGCGGCCGAGAAGAAGCGCATGGCGCGCATCGTCGCGGACACGCCGGTGCACGACGTGGTCGTGGGCGACGGCGAGGGCCAGGTGCCGCTCAAGAAGCTGCGCACCACGCTGCTCAAGCTGCCGCGGGTGCTGCCGGGCGCGCAGGTGACGGTCGTCAACGACCGCCTCCGGGCGCTGGGCGACCTGATGAGCAACATGCCCATCCCGAAGGGTCCGATGCCGAAGGGCATGCGGATGCCGAAGGGCCGCTGAGGGTCTCTTCACAACGCAAAAGGGCGGGGACGGAACTTTTCGGTTCCGTCCCCGCCCTTTTGCGTTGCCTTCCGGGGTCTGGGCTCAGATCCGCACCTGGACGGCTCGGGCGAGCCGGTCGTGCAGACCGCGGGTGTCCCGGTCCCAGATGACCGCCGGGATTACGATGGCAAGGAGAACGCTGCGCAGCAGCACCCGGGGCAGGCCGAGCCGCCCGCCGTCCTCCGCGACGACCCGCAGGCCCAGCAGGCGCTTGCCGGGAGTGCAGCCGACCGTACCGACGGTGAGGAGGCTGAGCAGGACGAAAATGAGCACAGCCCAGTTGCCCGCACGCTGGGGTTCGCCGTCCGCGAGGAACGCGTAGGCGATGAGCATGCACAGTGCCCAGTCGATGAAGATGGCCCCGAAACGCCGCCCGAGCGGGGCGACGGACCCGGGCCCCTTCTCCGGCAGCCCGAGGCCTTCGCCCCGGTAGCCGAATTCGACGCCCATTTCCTCCGCGGCGGCGCGGGGACCCGAGAGCCACGAGCCGATTGCTTGCCTGTTGTCCACCCGTCCACGGTACTGCGACCGCATACGTTCCTTTCGGCCCGGGTCGGTCGTCAGCCTGTCCCCCCAGTGAGAGGGCCTCGCTCCGGTTAACCTCGGCGAAACAAATGGGTCATGCTTGGGAAATCCCGTCTCTCTAGGGTCGGCCCCAGCGCGTCACCCGCACATGGACTGCGCCACCGAAGCAACCCCCGACCGCTCTCGGCCGGGCTAGGAGGAGTTGGATGTTCCAGAACGGCGACGACGCCAAGAAGTTCATCGCGGACGAGGATGTCAAGTTCGTCGACGTCCGCTTCTGCGACCTGCCCGGCGTGATGCAGCACTTCACGATCCCGGCGAAGGCGTTCGACCCGGCCGAGGAGCTGGCGTTCGACGGCTCCTCGATCCGTGGTTTCCAGGCCATCCACGAGTCCGACATGGCGCTTCGCGCGGACCTGTCGACCGCACGCCTCGACCCGTTCCGCAAGGACAAGACGCTCAACATCAACTTCTTCATCCACGACCCGATCACCGGCGAGCAGTACAGCCGTGACCCGCGGAACGTGGCGAAGAAGGCCGAGGCGTACCTCGCCTCCACGGGCATCGCCGACACCGCGTACTTCGGCCCCGAGGCCGAGTTCTACGTGTTCGACAACGTGCGCTTCGAGACCAGCGCGAACCAGTCCTTCTACCACATCGACTCCGAGGCCGGCGCCTGGAACACCGGTGCGGTGGAGAACAACCGCGGCTACAAGGTCCGCTACAAGGGCGGCTACTTCCCGGCCCCGCCGGTCGACCACTTCGCCGACCTGCGCGCCGAGATCTCCCTGGAGCTGGACGCGGCCGGCCTGCAGGTCGAGCGCCAGCACCACGAGGTCGGCACGGCCGGCCAGGCGGAGATCAACTACAAGTTCAACACGCTGCTCGCCGCGGCCGACGACCTGATGCTCTTCAAGTACATCGTGAAGAACGTCGCCTGGCGCAACGGCAAGACCGCGACCTTCATGCCGAAGCCGATCTTCGGCGACAACGGCTCGGGCATGCACGTCCACCAGTCCCTGTGGACCGGCGGCGAGCCGCTCTTCTACGACGAGCAGGGCTACGCGGGCCTCTCCGACACCGCCCGCTACTACATCGGCGGCATCCTCAAGCACGCCCCGTCGCTGCTGGCCTTCACCAACCCGACGGTGAACTCCTACCACCGCCTGGTCCCCGGTTTCGAGGCCCCGGTCAACATGGTCTACTCCCAGCGCAACCGCTCGGCCGCCATGCGTATCCCGATCACGGGCTCGAACCCGAAGGCCAAGCGCGTCGAGTTCCGCGCCCCGGACCCGTCCTCGAACCCGTACCTCGCCTTCTCGGCCCTCCTCCTCGCGGGCCTCGACGGCGTCAAGAACAAGATCGAGCCGGCCGAGCCGATCGACAAGGACCTCTACGAGCTCGCCCCCGACGAACACGCGAGCGTCCCCCAGGTCCCGACCTCCCTCCCGGCGGTCCTCGAGGCCCTCGAGGCCGACAACGAGTACCTCCAGGCGGGCGGCGTCTTCACGTCCGACCTGATCGAGACCTGGATCGACTACAAGCGCACGAACGAAATCGCGCCGATGCAGCTGCGGCCGCACCCGCACGAGTTCGAGCTGTACTTCGACATCTAAATCGCGGATTCCGCATGAAGGCCGCCATCCCTCTCCGGGGTGGCGGCCTTCGCCGTGTGGGCTCCGTACGAGAAGGGAGCGGCCAGGAATGGCCCCTGTCGGCTCCCTTGACCGGCACATGTGACCGCCGGACGCTTCCCCGGCGGGTGGGAAACGTCGGACTGTGTGACGTTTTCCTTTGACGTGTCGTTGCCCAGCTCGGAATGCCGCCGAAGGCCGACGCCCAGGGTCCGAAGGACACGTCATGACAAGCGACTCACGCGCCGAGCCGGGCTCCGGCTGGGCCGAGCTGGCGGGCTTCGCCCGTCGGTACTCGCCGTACTACCGCCGTCTGTACGAGCGGGCACCGGAACGGCCCGCGTATCTGCAAGACCTGCCGATGGTCGACCCGGATGACTTCTGGGCAGCGCACCGGCGCGAGGGCAACGAGATTCTGTCGGGTCCGCACCACGACGGCATGGTCTTCCGCTCGGGTGGTACGACCGGCCTGCCGAAGACGACGCTCTACACACGTGAGGAACTGCGCGCGACCATTGCCTGCACCGCCGCGAGCATGATCATCGCAGGGCTCCGGCCGGGCGACCGGGTGGCGAATCTGCTGTCCGCCGGTGACATGTACCTGAGCTTCCTCCACGTCACGTACTCCCTGCGCGAGTGCCCGGTCCCCGTCGTCGAGCTGCCCATTGCCGCACACACCGACCTGGACAACATCGCCCGGATCCTGCGGGAGCAGACGCCCGGCGTCATCTTCGCCACCCCCAGCTTCCTCGTCCGCCTTGCCGCGCACCTGCGCGCACGCGGCCTCGTCCTGCCGGGGCCGCGACTGCTCCTTTACGCCGGCGAAGCGCTTTACGCCGACCAGCGGGCTCTGCTCAACGCGGCGTACCCCCACGCCGAGCCGCATCCGTTCGCCTACGTCACCGCCGACGTCGGTGTCCTCGCCACCCCGGTCCCCGACCAGGACGATCCACGGCTGTACCGGACCAACTCGCCCCACACCATTCTCGAGATCGTCGACCCCGACACCGGTCGGCCGATTTCCGAGCCCGGCCGCACCGGGCGGGTCGTGGCCACGAATCTCCTGCGGCGGCTCATGCCCGTCATCCGCTATCCCGTCGGGGACCTCGCCGAATGGTCCGATCCCCACCGTGGGCTTCTGCGTCTGCTCGGCCGTAGCAGCGACCACGCCCGCGTCGGCACCGCCAAGATCTCCTTCGTTGTCCTGAACTCTCACCTCACCGAGATCATGGACAGCAAGGAACCCCCGCTGATGCAGATCGTCCTGCGCCGCCACCACGCCAAGGACGAACTCCTCGTTCGCGTCGCGGCCCAGGTCGACGACCCCGCCGCCTGCGCCCGCGCACTGCACGAGCGCCTGCAGAGCAGCCACCCTCCCTACCGCGACCACATCGCCAGGAACTTGATCCACCCCGTGGCGGTGGAATGGACGACCGTCGACCGGCTGCAGCTCAACCCCCGTACCAGCAGGGTCGTGCCCGTCATCGATGAACGCGACCATCAGGGCGGCCCGGGAGAGGCCGCCGACAGTGCCGGCCCCGGTGCGAACCGAGAACATCGGTGAGGCCGACGACCAGGGTGAGCCTCTCGCTCCGGGAGGGCACGGCCGGGCTGCGAGGTCAGATTCTGGACGGGTATCTGGCTGACTACGAGCACCGCAGAGGCGCGGTCTCGGCACAGGAGCAGGAACGCGCGCGCCAGATCTTCGACGAGGTGCTCGCCGAGGAGGGCGAGTGGCCCGCCGAAAGCTGAGCCACGAAGGTGCCACCGATGCGGCGCCCGCTCGTCACCTGTCGCAGGCGACGCCGTCGCCGTCGCGGTCCAGGCCTGGGCGGTAGCCCGGCTGGCCTCGGTGGATCGGGGCCGCGCCGGCCGCGCGGGCTGCCGCGCAGTTGCTGTAGTAGGCGCTGCCGCCCCCGGACGAGCCACCTGACGAACCCCCGGAGGCGGAGCCCCCGCTGTCGTCGGCCGTCGTGGGCTCCTCCTCCGGCTCCTCCGGGTGGTCGCTGCCGCAGGCATGGCCGTCGCCGTCCGCGTCGAGTGCCGACCTGTAGCCCCGGTGCTCGTCACGCGTCAGGCCCGAGTCGCGGGGCACGCCGCCCTTCCATGCCGCTGCGCATGACGTCCAGCGCCTGTCCTCGGGTCGAACCAGCGGCTTCGGCTTCGGACTCTCGGTCGGCGTCGACTTGGGGGTCGGCGAAGGGGAAAGGGAGGGCGACGGGGACGGCTCCGGGGAAGCCGACGGCGTCGGGCTCGCGCTGGGCTTCGTCACCGCCGTCACCCGCTTCGGGGCCGCGTCCGCCTTCTTGCCTTCGGCCGGTGGGTCGGACGCGAGTATCAGCGCGAACCACAGAAGCGACAGGACCGTCGCGATGGTCTTCTTGCGGCGTGGCCAACGGCTCAGCCACACCCATAAGACCCCGACCGGCGGCAGGAAGACGAGGAGGCTGATGATCAGCACCGGGTGCTGCCACTTCGGTCTGGGCCCGGTCGGTGGCACGGCGTACGGATGCGGGTAGGGCGGCTGTTGCACGGTTGGTTCTCCCCTTGCGGCATGGTCCCTGCGAATCGGGACCCGCACGCTACTCCCGCGACATGGCCGCCCGAGGGCGTTCGGCGAGGGTTACCCCATCAGCGCCCGAACGGGCCCTCGCTTCCTCCCCGAAGCAAGGGCCCGGCCCCGCACAGCGAACCTCAGCGGTCAGCGGCTTTCCTCGCGCGGGATGAGCGAACGCACCATGCGGCAGGTCGTGTTGGAGGGCGTGTGCACTCCGATTTTGGCGGCGACCCTGCGGATCCTGCGGTTGTCCGCCTGCTCGGGGCGGTACACGCCGGAGTGGAGCAGCGCGATGGCGAGGCGCATCGCCTTCAGCCGGCGGTTGTGCGACTCGTACCACGCGCGCGGGTGCCCGGCGGGCAGGCGCTTCTTGGGCAGGGTGGGGACACTGGGCAGGTTCGGAAGTGGTGTGGCTATGGGCATCGGCTTCCTCCTGACAGGGGGCGTCTGCGCCCTTCTCAACACCCCCCATTTTAGTGCCTGGCACTGACAATCGCCCCAGCTCAGACGGTATTTCACGGCCCTCGCGGTACGGTGGCCGGCATGGAGATCTGGATCAATCCCGCCTGTTCGAAGTGCCGCAGCGCGATCAAGCTGCTCGATGCCGAGGGGGCCGGTTACACCGTCCGCCGCTACCTCGACGACGTGCCCGACGAGGACGAGATCCGCGCCGTCCTCGACCGGCTCGGGCTCGAGCCGTGGGACATCACGCGGACGCAGGAGGCCGAGGCGAAGGAACTCGGGCTCAAGGACTGGCCGCGCGAGGCCGGCGAGCGGGCGCGGTGGGTCTCCGCGCTCGTGCGGCATCCCAAGCTCATCCAGCGGCCGATCATCACCGCGGACGACGGTTCCGCCGTGGTGGCGCGCACCGAGGAGGCCGTACGGGAGGCACTCACCCGGTCCGCGCGTTAAGGCGCAAAGGGTCACAAAGCCCTTCTGTAGCGCACCTCGGTGAGTTCCACCTCGCCGTACAGGTCGCTTCGCGCCGCCCCGTCGGCCGTGTAGCCCGCCGTTTCGTAGAAGCGGCGGGCGCGGGGGTTGTCTCGGAGCACCCACAGCAGCATGCTGTCGAAGCGGCGGGCCGCCGCGTGCCGGTGCACCTCCTGGAGCAGGTCGCGGCCCACTCCCGTGCCGATCACGTCCGGGCGGACGTAGAGGGCGTACAGCTCCCCCCGCAACTCCCCGGAGACATCGCCCGGTTCCTCCTCCCGGTACCGCCCCAGGCTCGCCCAACCCACCGGCCCGGCACCGTCGTCGACGGCCACGAGGTCCAGCACCTGCCCACGCGAGGGCGTGAACCACGTCCTGCGCTGCCGGGCGTCGTCCTCGACCGTCATCGCGTCCAGGTACGGCTGCGGGACCACGCCCGCGTACGCCGTCTGCCATCCCGTCACCCGGATCCCGGAGACGGCTTCTATATCCGCTTCCGTCATCTCCCGCACACGCACCATGAGGACACCGTAGCCCTTCCGAAACGGGTTTTCGCCCGATTCATGATGCCCCGGTACCCATTCCGTGACGGAATGATGACCACCCCCTTTTCCCCTCCTTTCCCGTGTTTGCCTCGAAGGGGCAAGAGGCGTACGAGATGCACGGATTGGGCAGCCACATGGCGGAAAAGGAAAACAGCAAAATCCGGGGGGTACGAATGAAGCGTGCCGGCATGATCGCGTCCGCGTCGGCGATAGCGGCCGCACTGACGAGCGTGGTCGCTCTCTCCGTCCATACCTCGGCGGGCGCCGCCGAGAGCCGTCGTCCGTCCGGTCCCGCGCCGCTGCGGACCCCCGAGCCCGGCCAGACCTCCACGCCCGACCCCTCGCTGCCCGCGCCGAAGGTGAACATGGACCTCGTCCGGGAGGCCGAGGACAGCGGCAAGGTCGTCGCCATCACCATCGACGACGGGCCCGACCCGCGGTGGACCCCGAAGGCGCTGGAGCTGCTCGCGAAGTACGACGTGAAGGCCACCTTCTGTGTCACCGGGCCGAACGCCAAGGCCCACCCGGATCTGATCAAGAAGATCGTCACGGCGGGGCACCGGCTGTGCGACCACTCCGTCAACCACGACGTCGCCATGGACAAGAAGTCCGTCGAGTACCAGTCGAAGGAAATCCTCGAAGCGAAGAAGATGATCGACGCGGCCTCCGGGAACGAGAAGATCTGGTACTACCGCGCCCCCGGCGGCGCGTTCACCCCCGCGAGCCGGCAGATCGCCGCGGCGTACGGCATGCGCAGTCTGGGCTGGAGCGTCGACCCCAGCGACTACAAACGGCCCGGGACCCAGAGCATCGTGCGGTCGGTGAAGGAGCAGCTGCCCAACGGGCCCACCGTGCTGCTCCACGACGGGGGCGGGGACCGTTCGCAGTCCATGGAAGCGCTGGAGCAGTTGCTGCCCTGGTTCAAACAGGAGGGCTACGGGTTCAGCTTTCCCAAGGCGTAGCGGCGGGACGAGGGGCGGGTGTGGGGGAATGGTGAGTGATGTGAGGCCGAGGGGAATTGGACGGCTTCCATAGGGGGATTGATCATCTGGGGGTCACCTGGAAGTAAGTGCGGCTGATGGGATGTCGACGGCGCGACACCCCGTCCGTATCGCCTCCGCACCTCACCCCACCCAGGGCCCCCACCCCACAGGGAGACGCAGTGCCGCTCACGAAGTCCTCCGCCCTCGCCACCGCTCTCGCCTCGGCCGCGCTCGTCGTGTCCCTGCCGCAGACGGCTCGGGCCGCCGCTCCGGCGGACGCCGCCGTGCCGGCGTTGAAGGTGCTCACCTACAACACCTTCCTGTTCGACAAGGGCCTCTACCCGAACTGGGGCCAGGACCACCGGGCCAAGGCGATACCCGCCGCCGGCTTCTTCAAGGGCAACGACGTCGTGGTGCTCCAGGAGGCGTTCGACAACGGCGCCTCCGACGCGCTCAAGGCCGACGCGGCCGGCCAGTACCCGTACCAGACCCCGGTCGTCGGGCGGAGCAAGGACGGCTGGGACGCCACCGGCGGCGACTACTCCACCACCACGCCGGAGGACGGCGGGGTCACCGTGCTCAGCAAGTGGCCGATCGTCCGCAAGGAGCAGGTCATTTTCCATGACGCCTGCGGTGCGGACTGGTGGTCCAACAAGGGCTTCGCCTACGTGGTGTTGAACGTGAACGGCACGAAGGTGCACCTGGTGGGTACGCACGCGCAGTCGACGGACAGCGGCTGCAAGGCGGGCGAGGCGGCCGCCGACCGCGCGAAGCAGTTCCGGCAGATCGACGCGTTCCTGGACGCCAAGAAGATCCCGGCCGGTGAACAGGTGATGGTCGCGGGCGACTTGAACGTGGACTCGCACAGCGCGGAGTACCGGTCGATGCTCGCCGACGGCGACTTCGCACCCACGACCGCGCGTACGGGCCACCCGTACTCCTTCGACACGAAGGACAACTCGATCGCCGCCTACCGCTACCCGACGGACGGTCGCGAGGACCTGGACTACGTCCTCCACCGCAACGGCCACGCGCGCCCCGCGACGTGGGGGAACGGCGTGGTCAAGGAGTCGTCCGCGCCGTGGACCGTCGGCAGCTGGGGGAAGGAGTACACGTACACCAACCTCAGCGACCACTACCCCGTCGTCGGCAGCACCGGCTGACCCGTCCGGCTCTGCTCCCCTTCCCTCCCCGGCCGCCCCGGCCCCGTTGCGAACGGGCCGGGGCCTCGTGGCCGGAACTGTCAGTGGGGGATGTCAGGATGCTCCTACGTGGGCTGCTGATCATGAGCGGCCCTCAAAGCGAGGGGGACCCATGCTGCCCATCACCGTGAACACCGAGCCCGGCGAAGTCCTTACGGGGATCACCGCCGAGGAGCTGGCCACCGTGATCGGCCGGCTGGGCGGGAAGGACGACCGGTTCGCGGTGGTCGAGCGGACGTCCGGTGACGCCGACTTCTACATCCAGACCTGGCACGAGCGCGGTGGCGCCTACGAGGTGGAGTACCGCGACGGCTCGCAGGAGCGGCACTTCGCGGCGCGGATGACCGACGTCGAGGACGTCGTGGCGGTGTTCGTGGGCTGGGCCATGGAGGCGGAGGGTTGGGGCGGCGGGCACGACTGGGAGCAGGTGGACTTCTCCGCGGAGGAAGAGGACGAGGAGGAGGACGGGGACGAGGGCGGCGGCTCGGGGGCCGATGCCACGGACCGTTTCGACGACGAGGCCGACGCCCGGGCGGCGGACGCCCTCGACCCCGAGCTGCGGGAGGAGGCCGAGGAGCACGCCGGGGTGCTGGTCCGGGGCGGTTTCGAGCTGCCGGGCGAGATCGCGGAAGCCGTGTCCGACTACTTCTACGAGGACGGTGACACCCCGGTGTCCGTGGCGGCGGCCCGCGGGATCGTGGGTCCGCTGTGGCGCGAGCGGCTGGCCGAGCAGGCGTCGTGGCCCGAGGTGACGGACGCCGACCGGGTCGAGACCGCTTTCGCCGCGCTGGCGGAGCAGGGCATCACCGCCCGGATGAACTTCACCTGCTGCGGGAACTGCGGTCTGGCGGAGATCGGTGCGGAGGCGGCCGAGGGTGACCGCGGGTTCGTCTTCTTCCACTACCAGGACACCGAACGGGCCGTCGAGGGCGGCGCCTTGTGCCTGCGGTACGGCGTCCACCACGGCACGGGCGAGGACGCCGCCGACGGCAAGGACGACACCGCCTCGATCGGCCGTGAGGTCGCGGCCGCGCTCGTCGAGGCGGGGCTCGGTGTGGTCTGGGACGGCCACCCGGGCCAGGCGATAGAGATCGACCCGCTGGACTGGCGCAAGCGGCTGCCGACGCGCTGAGCCACACGTTCCGTTTTTTGCCGGGACGCCGGCCGGACGTCGGCCGGTCGGCGTCCGGACGAACGCCGACCACCAAGGTTCCGTACAAGTGCCCGGAGGGCTCTGCTGCCCCGTCGCAGGTCATGCTTCAATAGGGGGCATGGCCAGCCATCAGAACACCGCGACGGGTCGCAGCGACCTCGAGCCCTTCTGGCCTTCCCGTCAGCACCACGACTTCGACCGAGTGTGTTGCCGCGCGACCTTCGCGCAGGCCCACTCCTCCCGCTGACCCCCACGTCGAAGTCAGCCGCCGGACATCAGTCCCGGCCAACGGCCCCGCGCACCAGCACGACCCCTCGACGGTCTCTCGCGCGAAAGAGCTGAGCTTTCCATGACGAACCTCCGTACCCTGGCCGCGTCCCCCTCCGTCGCCCCGGCGACCGTCGGCTCCTCGGCCGTCGTTCCCACCGGCGTCCCCACCGCCGTCGGTGCCGCGCACCGCCATCGACTGCGGGCCGTCGCCCCGGACGAGGTGCCGCCGGTCGCCGAGCTGCTGCACTCCGGGGCCACCTGGCTGCCCGCCCCGCCGCACACGGTGCCGAACCTGCCGGGCCAGCCGCCGATGGTCGGCTATCTGGTGCTCGTACCGGCCGAGCAGCCGGCTCCCGAGGCCCCCGCGCCGGCCACGCACGGCGACGCGCTGGTGCGCATCGACCCCGAGCAGCGGACGGCCCGGGTCGCGGACCGGCTGCTGGACCTCACCTACCTGGAGTTCGAGCTGCTGGCCCATCTCGTCGCGCACCCGCACCGGGTGCACACCCGCGACCAGCTGGTGAGCACCGTCTGGGGCTACGGACACGTGGGTGACGGCCGTACCGTCGACGTCCACGTCGCCCGGCTCCGCCGCAAGATGGGGGCCGAGCACCGCGCGTCGATCGTGACCGTCCGCCGCGTGGGCTACAAGTACGCTCCCCCGGTCGGGTTCTGAGCTCACGTCGGCTGTTCCCCGGTCGGCACTTCCCCTGCGCGCACCCCATTGCTGTGCCCCGTAACGGCAGTTACCGTGCGCTGCGCATGCGTCCGTTGTTGCATTCGCACACTGGGGAGCGCCATGACCGATCTGTCGAGACGCCTGTTACTGGGTACCGCCGGAGCGATCGGTGCTGGGGCCGCCGTCGGGGCCCGCACCCCCGCGGCGGCCGGGGTAGCGCCGAGGCCGTTCGAGGTCGCCCCGGCGCGGGCCGCGCTGGAGCGGCTGCTCGCCGGTCACGCGGAGCAGTTCCGGCTGCGCGCGCTGACCGGCGGCGAGGAGCGGTTCGAGGTCACCGGCGGGGCGGGGCGGATCGAGGTGGCGGGCACCAGTGCGGGGGTGCTGCTGACCGGGGTGCACCGGTATCTGCGGGACGTCTGCCGCGTCCATCTCGGCTGGCGTGCGAGACGGCCCGCGCTGCCGCGCACCCTGCCCGCCCCGGCCCGGCCGCTGGCGCGCTCGACGCGGCTGCGGCACCGCTTCGCGCTCAACGACACCAACGACGGCTACACCTTCCCCTACGCGGACTGGCCGTACTGGGAGCGGATGATCGACGTCCTCGCCCTGCACGGCTGCAACGAGGTGCTGGTGATCGCCGGGCATGAGGCGGTCTACCACCGGGTCCTCATGGACTTCGGGTACAGCGACGCCGAGGCCCGCGCGTGGCTGCCCGCGCCCTCGCACCAGCCGTGGTGGCTGCTGCAGAACCTCAGCGGCTTCGGCGGACCGCTGAGCCCCGCGCTCATCGAGCGGCGCGCCGCGCTGGGGCGGCGCATCGCCGACCGGCTGCGCGAGCTGGGCATGGCGCCGGTCTTCCCGGGCTACTACGGGCATGTCCCCGACGGGTTCACCGAGCGGAATCCGGGGGCGCGGGTCGTCCCGCAGGGCATCTGGCACGGCTTCAAGCGCCCGGACTGGCTCGACCCGCGCACCGCGCCCTTCGCCGCGGTCGCCGCGTCGTTCTACCGCCACCAGGCCGAACTGCTCGGCCCTTCGGCGCACTTCAAGATGGATCTGCTGCACGAGGGCGGCACGGCGGGCGGTTTGCCCGTCGCGGACGCCGCGCGGAGCGTCGAGCGGGCGCTGCGCACGGCGCATCCCGACGCGACGTGGGTGATCCTCGGCTGGCAGGACAATCCGCTGCCCGCGCTGCTGGGCGCGGTCGACCGGAGCAGGATGCTGATCGTCGACGGCGCCTCGGACCGCTACCGGTCCGTCACCGACCGGGAGAAGGACTGGGGCGGCACCCCGTACGCCTTCGGTTCGATCCCGAACTTCGGCGGGCGGACGACGCTGGGGGCCCGGACGCACATCTGGGACGAGAAGTTCTTCGCGTGGCGCGACAAGCCCGGCAGCGCCCTGGCCGGCACGGCGTACATGCCGGAGGCCGCCGACCGTGACCCGGCCGCCTTCGCGTACTTCACCGACCTGGCCTGGCAGGAGACGGCACCGGACCGCGGGCGGTGGTTCGCCGCGTACGCCGACGCGCGTTACGGCCGTGCGGACCGCGGCGCGCGGGACGCCTGGGCCGTGCTGGAGGAGACCGCCTACCGGCAGAGCGCGCCCGAGCGCAGCGACCCCCACGACAGTCTCTTCGCCGCCCGCCCGGACCTGCGGGCCAACCGGGCCGGTGAGTACGCCCCGAGCGCCCTGTCCTACGACCCGTCGCGTTTCGACGCCGCGCTGACCGGGCTGCTGGGCGTCGCCGCCGGGCTGCGCGGCGGTGACGCGTACCGCTACGACCTGGTCGACGTCGCCCGGCAGGCCCTGGCGCACCGCAGCCGGCAGCTCCTGCCCCAGCTGCGGAACGCATACGACCGTAAAGACCTGCCGGCCTTCCGCGCGCTGGCCGCGCTGTGGCTGAGGCTGATGCGGTTGGCCGACGACATCGCCGGCGCCCACCGGGACTTCCTGCTCGGGCCGTGGACGGCGGCGGCCAGGGCGATGGGGTCGGACGCGGCGGAGGCTGCGGAGCTGGAGCGGACGGCGCGGGTACTGATCACGGTGTGGGGCGGCCGGGCCACGTCCGACGGCGGCAAGCTGCACGAGTACGCGAACCGCGACTGGCACGGGCTGATGGGCGATTTCTATCTGCCGCGCTGGCGGCGGTGGCTGGAGGAGCTGGAGGACGCCCTGCGGGAGGGCCGGGCGCCGCGGGCCGTGGACTGGTTCGCGGTGGAGGAGCCGTGGACGCGGGAGCGCGAGGAGTACCCGGTGCGCCCGGTGACCGACCCGTACCGCACCGCCCTGCGGGTCCACGACACCCTGGCCTTCGCCCCGTACCAGGGGACGCTGACCACGACGCCCGTCCCGGCCGCCGTGCCACCCGGTGGGGTCGCGACGCTGACCGTCGCGCTCACCAATGTGAACGGTCTGCGGGCCACCGGCCGCGTCGACCTCGGCGTCTCGGGCCTCCAGGCCCGACCGCAGGGCCCCACGTCGCTGGAGAGCCTCGCGCCGGGCGCCACGGGCACGGCCCGCTGGAGCGTCACCGCGCCCGCCGGGCCCCTGGAGCGCCCGCTGCTGCCGCTGCCGTACGAAGCGGGCGCGCGTTACGGGCCGCGGGGGCGGGACCGGATCCGGACCGCCCGGACCGGCACGCTGTTCGTGGCGGGCCCGCTCGCCGACGGATGGCGGACCTTCACCAACAACGCCGCCGTCTTCGGGCAGTTGGGGGACGACCGCTTCGCCGTCGACGGCTCGGGCGACGACCTGTGGAAGGGCACGGAGGCCTTCGGCGTGGTCTACCGGCCGGGTGCCCTGGCGGTGGGCGGGTCGGCGACGGTCCGGGTCGACGAGCAGAGCGACACGGGCGGCTGGGCGCGTACGGGCATCATCGTGCGCAACACCCTGGCGGGCCGCTCCCCGGGGGCGGTCAACCTCGCCGTCACCCCGGCGGAAGGCGTGGTGCTGTCCTACGACACCAACGGCGACGGCACCTTCGACGGCTACCGCCGCATCACCGGCCTCAAGGCCCCCGTCCACCTCCGGCTCACCCGTTCGGCCACGGGCGGCTTCACCGCCGAGTGCTCCACGGACGAGGGCGCGACCTGGCGGACGGTCGCGTCCGTCACCGTCCCGGGCGCGGCCCGGGACCTGGACGTGGGGCTGTTCATGACGGCGGGCAACGACGGCAGCGGCGAGCGGGGGACGGCGTACTTCAGCGGCTGGCGGCTGGGCTGAGGACACCGCGCCGGGTTGGGCCGCACCGGTCCTGGCGGCCGGGGCGGCCACCACGGATCATGGCCGGATGAGTCGTTCCCCTGATGCGCTCGGCACCCCCGGACCGTCACCCCGATGGACGCGGCCGCCCCTCCCGCGGCTGCCGCGCCTCGCGCCCGCGTACGTGGGGGGCGTGCAGCTCGGCGCGTACGCCATGGGACGGCTGCTCGCGCCCGCCGTCCGGGAACGGGTGCTGCGGCTCTGCTCGACGAACGTGGACAACCTGCGGGGCCGCCGCCGGCACACCCTCGCCACCAGCGCGCTGGTCGTCGAGGAACCGATGGAGCTGCCGTACGCGCTGCTCCTGCTGGCCGTCCTCGGCTACGCCGAGCACGCGCACGGCGCCTGGTGGGCGGCGGGGGTCTTCGTGTACGGGCACGTGGGCGCGACGCTTGTGGTCTACGGGGTGCTGCGCGGCGCGCGGGCGGGGGCGCGCACGCGGTCCGCGATCGATGTGGGCACCAGCTACGGCTTCAATGCCGTGGTGGGCGCCCTCGCCACGACCCTGCCGCGCGGACCGGTACGTACAGGCGCGTACGCCGCGCTGTTCGCGCTCGGCGCGCGCCCCCTGCTGCGTGGCGGCGCGCATCGCCCCGGCTTCACCGACCTGGGGCATTTCCTCGCGCTGGCGCTCGGCGTCGGCTTCGGGCAGGGGCGGCGTCGCGCACTCGGCCACTGTTCGTCACAATATCGGTAGATATCCGATAAAGGAGCCGTGCGCATGCCACACCAGTTCGATGTCTCGACCATCGTCAACCTCCGCGACCTCGGTGGCATCGCGCTCGCCGGAAACTCCGCCGTCCGCCCCGGCCTGCTGCTCCGGTCCGGCCAGCTGGACCGGCTCGATCCGATGGCCGACCCGGCCGTCGCGGCCCTCGGCATCCACACGGTCGTGGACCTGCGCACCGAGCACGAGCGGCGCGACCGGCCCGACCGGGTGCCGGACGGCGCCCGGCTGATCGTCGCGGACGTGCTGGCCGGCGCCTTCCCCGCCGCCGTCCAGGGCGATCAGGTGCCCGCCCGGATCGAGTCGGTGCTCGGCAGCCCGGCCCTGGCCGAGGAGCACCTCGGCGGCGGCAAGGCCGAGAAGCTGCTCTGCGACTCCTACCGCGCCTTCGTGTCCTCCCAGGCCGCCTGCGACGCCTACCGGCTGCTGCTCTCCGCGCTCGCCGAGCCGGACTGCGGCCCGCTGCTCTTCCACTGCACGGCCGGCAAGGACCGCACCGGCTGGGCGGCCACCGTGATCCTGCTGCTGCTCGGCGCGGACGAGGCCACGGCCGAACGCGAGTACCTCGACGTCAACCCGGCCGTGCGCGCGGCCTTCGCGCCGATCACCGAGCGCTTCACCTCGGCGGGCGGCGACCCGGAGATCGCCGACGCGATCCTGGGCGTCCGCCCCGCCTACCTCGCGGCGGCGCTGGAGGAGATGTACCGGACGCACGGCGATGTGGAGCGTTACGTCCGCGACGGGCTCGGCGTCCCCGACGACGCCGTCGACCGGATCCGCGCCCGCTACGTCGCCTGAGGCAGCCCCGAGCACCCAACGAGCACCCAACCGGTCCCCGGCACGGGTGAGGTGACCATCCCACCATTCACTCGTTCTATGGATCGTGGAGCAGCAAGCGACAGCCCCCCGCCCCCGGTCCATCGCCCCCGTCGACGTCGAGCAGGCCGAGGCCGCGCTCATCGAGCACTACCCACGCCTGGTGCGGCTCGGGTATCTGGTGCTGCCGCCCGCGCTGGGCCGCAACCGCCGTGTGCTGACCGCGCACGCCCTCGTCCAGCGGTCGCTGCCGCGCAACCGGGTGGGCGGTTCGGAGCTGACCGTACCGGCACCGCGCGGCACCGACGGCGTGCCGAGCGAGCCGGGCTACACCTACGTCCGCCAGCGGGTGCTGCGGGCCGCGCTGGACGCGGGGCGGCCGCGGGGCCGCTGGCAGCCGCCGCGGCCGGGCCAACTCCCGCCGCTGCTACCGCAGGTGTGGGGGCTGCGGCTGTTCCCCCGCTCGGGCGGCGCCGACGAACTCGCCCTGGACCAGGCGCTCTCCTCGCTGTCCGGGCCCGGCCGGGCCGCGTACGTCCTGCGCGGACTGGAGCTGTCCGACGACCGGGACGTACGGCGGGTGCTGTCCGCGGCCGGGGTCGAGGACCCGGGCGCGGCGCTCGCCGAGGCGGACCGCGTCCGCACCCCCGCGGGCAGCCGCGACACCCCGCTGCTGGAGTCGGTGGAATTCGACCCGTGCTCCCTGCAGGCCCGGCCGACGGATCTGATGCGCCGCCGCCAGCACACCCGGGCCGCGCTCGCGGCCGCCGCCGCGGCCGTGGTGTGCGCCACGCTCCTGGGACTGCCCGGTGACGGCTGGGGCCGGGACGGCGCCGCCGCGCCCCCGTACGCGCAGAACGCGGCGGCCGAAGCGGCCCTGGACCCGGCCAGGTTGACCCAGGCCACCTCCTCGGCCTGGAAGAGCGCGGACCGCCCCGGCTTCGCCACCTGGCCCGCCCGCGGCGACCGCACCGGAGACCGGGAGCTGCTGCGCCGGGCGCTCGCCGCCTGGGCCCGGCCGGGCCGCGCGGTCCGGGTCACGGCGACGCCCGGCACCCCCGTCGGCCCCGCCTCCGGGCCGCCCCAGCTGCTGTACGCCGGCGAGGTCGACGCGGCGGCCGTCGTGCTGCTCCACGACGGGCTGCGCGTGGTGCGCTACGCGGAGGCCAAGAGCGGTGAGGCCGGTGCCGCCGCGCTGGACTTCGCGCGCACCGACGCGGCGGACGCCGACACCTCCACCGCGGTCGTCGTCGGCCGCACCGACGGCAACGTCCGCTATCTGACCGCCCCCTGGGTGACCGACGCGGCCGTGCGCGACCTGCTCGCGCCCACGGGCACCGGGCGGCCGCTGCACCGGGACGCCGAGGGCGTGACCGACGCGACGCCCAGCCCCGCCCCGGCCGGCGGCTGCCGCGCCTGGCCCGCGCTGCGGCTCGGCGGCCGGCTGGTCACCGACCTCGGCGAGCTGGTCCCCGCACGGCTCACCGTCGGCGCCCCCGGCTCCCCCCGCGACGTGGCGGGCGACCGGGCGCTGGCCGGCTGGGCGCACTCCGCCTGCCATCTGCAGACCGTGCGCTCGCAGGGCGTCCGGTCGGTGAACGCCTGGCAGTTCGCGACGCAGCCGCTGCCCGGCGGCGCGGGCAGCGCGGCCTGGCTGTGCACCCGGGCCGAGACGTGGCGGGGCCCGGGCAGCCGGGTGCAGGCGCAGTTCCAGGTCCCCGGCGCCCGGCCCGGCGCACCGGGGACGGTCGTCGCCCGCGCCGAGGACTCCGCCGCGTGCGGTGCCCGCGATCCGCACGTCCTGGCGGGCGTGCTGTGGAAGTCGAAGACCGGTGCCTGGTACGCGCTGGCGGCGGGCAGCGACGACGTCGCCTCGATCACCGCGACGGGCGGGGTGCGCGGCAGCACGCGCGGCGCCCTGCTGGCCGTCCCGGCGCGGGCGGGCGCGCACGCCGAGCTGAGCGCCCTGACCACCGCCGGGAAGAAGCTCACGACTCTGCGGTGAGCGGCCCGCGCCCCGCGGCCCACCGGGCTTTCACGCCCGGTGGGCCGCCGCGCGTCGGCATTAGGATGACCGCATGACGACCGGGGTGCGCCGCAGGATGGGCGTCGAGCAGCGACGCGAGCAGCTGATCGCGGTGGCGCTCGACCTCTTCAGCAGGCGCTGCCCCGACGATGTCGCCATCGACGAGATAGCCGAGGCGGCCGGGATCTCCCGGCCGCTGGTCTATCACTACTTCCCCGGCAAGCAGAGCCTGTACGAGGCCGCCCTGGGCCGCGCCGCCGAGGAGCTGGTCTCCCTCTTCGACGAGCCGCGCGAAGGCCCGCTGGGAGCCCGGCTGTTGCGGGTCATGCGGCGGTTCTTCGACTTCGTCGAGACGCACGGACCGGGGTTCTCGGCGCTGATGCGCGGCGGCCCGGCGGTGGGCACCGGCCGGGCGAACGCCCTGATCGACGGGGTGCGCCGGGCCGCGTACGAGCAGATGATCGGGCACCTGGGGGTACGCGCTCCGGCGCCGCGCCTGGAGCTGGCCGTCCGGTCCTGGATATCGCTGGCCGAGACCACGGCGCTGCTCTGGCTGGACGGCTGCCCGGTGGCCCGCGCGGAGCTGGAGTTGCAGCTCGTCCACCACTTCGCGGCCCTCACGGCGGTGAGCGCCGCCTACGACGAGGACATGGCGACCGTGCTGCGCCGCGTGCTGCGGGACGAGCCCGCCGACGGGCCCTTCGGGGACCTGGTCGGACGGCTGGCCGCGCTCGCGCCGCAGCCGTCCTGACCCCGGCCCCTGCCTGCTACCTGTCGGCGCCGGTCAGCCCCGGCGGAAGACGGCGACCGTGCGGCCCGGGACCGTGAAGGCGCCCGATTCCCGTGCGTACGAGGCGGACTTGACGACGGTGTCCGCGCCGCGCGCCTGGACGGGGTGCAGCGCGTAATCCGTTCCGGAGAGCGCCCCGATCCGCTGGGTCGCCTCGTGCGGTGTGGCGTTGAGGACCACGACCAGGTTCCCCAGCCGCATCGTGACGACGCCCGGTGTCTCATCGGCGCCGGACAGCGGGAACGACAGCGTCCGCTGGACGTCGGCGGTGGTCGCCTGACGGAACGCCCGCTCGGTGGTGCGGATGCGCAGCAGGTCCCGGTAGGCGGCGGAGGCGGCCCGGATCGGCCCGCAACCGGGCCGCAGGGCCGGGTCGGCGAGCAGCGGCCGGGCGTACGGCCACTTGGACCGGTTGTCGGCGGCGGGCGGCAGTCCGCGGCCGAAGCCGTTGCCGTCGGCGCAGTCCCAGTGGATCGCGTTGAACCAGTCGCCGCTGTCGTAGGAGTTGCGGTCCAGGGACTTCGAGCGCAGCAGGTCCGTGCCGGCCTGGGAGAGGGACGGCCCCTGGGAGAGCGCGGCGGCGGCCATCGCGAGGACCTGCGCCCTGGCCCGCTCGGCGGCGGGGGTGGCGGGCGGGAGCTTGTAGGCGAGGGCGTCGTAGAGGGATTCGTTGTCGTGCGCGTCGGCGTAGGCGAGGGCGTCACCGGGGGCGGCGGCGTAACCGGCGGGCGCACCGTTGTAGTCGACGTCGGCGCCGCGGACGTCACGGCCGGTGGAGTCGGTGAAGCGGTAGTCGGCGAGATGGCCGGTGAGGCCGACCTTGATGAGGTCCTGGGCGTGCAGCAGCCGGGCCCGCTGCTCGTCGGGGCTGCCCGCGGGCGAGCCGTTGGGGTCGGTGAACAGTCCGGAGGCGAAGCCCTGGACGCGGGGGTCCTCGTCGAAGGGGCCGCCGCCGCGGATCGCGTCGCGGGAGCGGTCGGCGAAGGTGGCGATGCCGGTGCCCGCCATGTTCTTCTGCGTGGCCTGGACGAAGCGGGCGTCGTTCGCCACCTCGCCGAAGTTCCAGCCCTCGCCGTAGAGGACGACGGCCTTCCCGTCGACGCCGTCCCTGTCGACGGTGAGGGCGTCGAGGGCCTTGCGCACGGCGAGGATGTTGGCCTTGGGGTGGTGGCCCATGAGGTCGAAGCGGAAGCCGTCGACCTTGTACTCCTTCGCCCAGGTGACGACGGAGTCGACGACGAGCTTGCCCATCATGGCGTGCTCGGGCGCCGTGTTGGCGCAGCAGGTGGAGGTGGCGACGCCGCCGTCGTCGAGGAGGCGCTGGTAATAGCCGGGGACGATCCGGTCGAGTACGGACTTCGGATCCTGCCCGGAGGCCACGGTGTGGTTGTAGACGACGTCCATGACGGTCCGCAGCCCCGCCCCGGCGAGGCCCTGCACCATCTGCCGGAATTCACGGGTCCGGCCCGGCCCGTCCGGGTCGGAGGCGTAGCTCCCCTCGGGGACGGTGTAGTGGAGCGGGTCGTAGCCCCAGTTGTACGCGTCGCGGCCCGCCGTCTTCCCCACGCACTCCTGCTGTCGCTCGGAGTCGGCGGGCAGGGCGGCGAGGTCGCAGTCGGGGGTGGCCTGGTCCGCGGCCCGCTCGGGGACGGTGCCGAAGTCGAAGGCCGGCAGCAGATGGACGTAGGAGGTGCCGGCGGCGGCGAGCGCGCGCAGGTGCCGCATCCCCGCCGAGGCCCGGTCGGTGAAGGCGAGGTAGCGCCCGGGGTGGGCCGAGGTGCGGTCGGCGACGGAGAAGTCGCGGATGTGCAGTTCCTGGATCTGCGCGTCGCGCAGCGGCACGGCCGCCGGCTTGCGCAGTCGCGACCAGCCCGCGGGAGCGAGGGCGGGGTCGGCGAGGTCGACGACGAGGCTGTGGGTGGAATCGGCGGTCAGGGCGGTGGAGTAGGGGTCGGTGACGTGGTTGGTGACGACCTTCCCCACGGAGGGGACCCAGACGGTGACGGCGTAGCGGTAGGGCTTCGCGGCCCAGTCGCGCGCACCGGTGACGCTCCAGACGCCGCTGCCGGCGTCCCGCCGCATGGCCACGGTACGGCCGTCGAGTTCCAGGGCGACGCGGCGGGCGGTGGGCGCCCAGACGGAGAGGGTGGGGCGGCCGCCGCGGAAGCGGGGGCCGAGCTGGGCCTTGGTGGCCGCGGCGGCGTAGAGGTCGTCCAGTACGCCGGGGATCTGCACGCCGGTGGCGACACCGTCCGTCTCGGCGACGAGCCGGCCGGTGAGGGCCGTGCGCTCCTGGCCGTGGGCGTCGACGCGGAAGGCGTCGTAGTTCGCCAGGTGCGGGTATTTCGTGCGTTGTTGCGGGGACAGTCCGCCGGGCCGGGGGGTCAGCGCGAAGCTGCCGCGGTCGTGGGTGAGGCGGTGGGGGCGCGTGGGGGTGCCGAGGTTTTTGGGCCAGGCGATGGTGTGTTGGTCGATCCAATGGACCTTGGCCCCTTGGGGGGCGGGTGTGGCGGCCTGGGCCGGGCCCGTCCCGACGAGGGGTAGGGCCAGGGCTATGACTGCGGCCAGGGTGGCCAGTCGTCTCACGGAACGTGCTCCTTCGGCTGAGGTTGGGACGTGGTTTTCTCCCCTGACCCGCCCCTTCCCGTAACCGGGGCTCCGCCCCGGACCCCGGTCCTCAATCGCCGGACCGGCTTGATGGTTGCCCGGACCGGCAGCAAAGCCAGCCCGTCCGGCGATTGAGGGCGAGAAACGGTGAAAGGGCGGGGCCGGGGCAAGGTTCCTACTTCCCGCAGGCGCGAGCCCCGGCGTGCAACGCCAGCGCCGTGTTCGCGGCCAGCGTCGCCGTGAAGCGGCCGTCACCGCCGACCGTCACCCGCCGTCCGCTCTGCACGTCGCAGTACTCACCCCCCGGCAGCGACGTCTGGAAGGTGCGGCTCAGCGCGGAGGTCTCGTGGTTGATGGCGACGTAGCCCTTGTTCCCCCGGCCGAAGGCGATGGCCTGGGAGCCGTTGTCCCACCAGTTCGTCACCGCCGTGCCGCGCACCGCGTTGCGGAAGCCCACCATGGCCTTGATCTCCGGCCACTTGTGCTGGCACTTCCAGCCGTCCTGCCAGCACGCGGCGACCTTGCCCCCGTTCGGCGGGCCCGCGTCGCGGTCGGTGAATTCGTAGCCGGAGTGGATGTCCGGTGAGCCGTAGGGCCAGGCGAGCATGAAGACGTTGGCGAGGGTGTAGTCGGCGCCGTCCTTGTAGCTGAGGGTGTCGCCGCCGCGCTCGGTGTCGTGGTTGTCGACGAAGACGGAGGCCTTGCCGGCGGGGAGGTAGCCCCAGCCCTCGCCGTAGTTCTTGAGGTAGGCGAGCCGCTCGTGCTGGAGGACGCGTTTGAGGTCGCGGGCGTAGCGGAACTCCTGGACGTCGCCGTTGCCGAGGTATTCGTCGGGCCGGACGGCCTCCCCCGCGCCGAAGATGGTCTCCTGCTTCCAGTACACGCCGGGTTTGCTCAACTTGGCCTTGATCGCGGTGAGATCCTCCACGGCGATGTGCTTGGCGGCGTCGATCCGGAAGCCGTCGACGCCGAGGGACAGCAGGTCGTCGAGGTAGCGGGCGATGCGTTCGCGGACGTACTCCTCGCCGGTGTCGAGGTCCGCGAGGCCGACCAGTTCGCAGCGCTGGACGTTGCCGCGGTCGCGGTAGTCCGTGATGACCGAGGTGCAGTCGTCCATGTCCTGGCGTTGGTAGGTGCCGGGGTAGTCGTACTTCGTATACGACGAGCCGCCGGTGCCGGTGCCGGAGCCGGCGGCCATGTGGTTGATGACGGCGTCGACGACGACCTTGACGCCGGCCGTGTGGCAGGCGCCGACCATGCGGGCGAAGGACGCGCGGTCGCCGAGACGGCCGGCGATCCGGTAGCCGACGGGCTGGTAGGAGGTCCACCACTGGGGGCCCTGGATGTGTTCCTGGGGCGGTGAGACCTGGACGTAGCCGTAGCCGGCGGGGCCGAGGGTGTCCGCGCACTCCTTGGCGACCGAGTCGTAGGTCCACTCGAAGAGGACGGCCGTCGCCGGTCCTTCGGCCGGGTCGCCTGGTGCGCTCGCCCGGGCCGGCGGGGCGCAGAACAGGGCAGTCGCGACGAGGGCGAGGGCTGCGGACAGGGCCCTTCGGGGGGATGTGGGCATGGCGGTGGGGGCCATGGGTTCTCCTGGGGGGTGAGGAGCACAAGGCGGGGAAGCCGGTGGGACACGGCCTGGCGAGGGCAACGCGCCGCGCCCGTAAGGCCCATGAAGGTTCTTGCGGTTCTTGCTGCAAGGCCGCCCGCACGACAGCGGTCACTTGCCGCGCACTGGACCGTACGAGCCGCCCCGTCGCTGGTCAAGCCTTTGGACACAGTCAGGTTACGACCCGGAAATCTCGCCGTTTCCTTCTTGCAAGGTCTTTCGCAAGAGATTGCAGCCTGTTAGCTTCCTCCTCAGCTCGGGCCGCCCGCGACAGGTCGGCCTCCTTGAAGAGGAGATCCCCTATGCGAAGAGGCATATCGGTCGCCGCCCTCGTCGGCGTGCTGGCCCTCACCGCGACCGCGTGCGGCGGTGACAGCGACGGTGGCGCCGGTGACGGCTCCAAGGCGGCGAGCGATCCGGGCAGCGTGAGCGGCACCATCACCTGGTGGGACACCTCGGACGCCACCAATGAGGCGCCGACGTTCAAGAAGCTGGTCGCGGACTTCGAGAAGAAGTACCCGAAGATCAAGGTCAATTACGTCAACGTGCCCTTCGACCAGGCACAGCAGAAGTTCAAGACGGCCGCCTCCTCCAACCAGGGCGCGCCCGATGTGCTCCGCTCCGACGTGGGCTGGACCGCGGGCTTCGCCCAGCTCGGCTACCTCAAGGACCTGACGGGCACGCCCGCCCTCGACAAGACCGACGACTTCCTCGAAGGGCCGCTGAAGAACGCCGCGTACCAGGGCAAGACGTACGGCGTCCCGCAGGTCACCGACACCCTCGGACTCCTGTACAACAAGGAGCTCTTCCGGAAGGCCGGCATCGAGAAGCCGCCGACCAACTGGAAGGAGGTCAAGGAGGCCGCGGAGAAGATCAAGGACAAGACGGGCACGGCCGGCATCGGCCTCAACCCCGACAGCTATTACTCGCTGCCCTTCCTCTACGGCGAGAACAGCGACATGGTCGACGTCGAGAAGAAGAAGATCACCATCTCCGACGCCGCCTCCCGCAAGGGCATCGAGACCGCCGTCGACCTCGTGAAGTCCGGCGCCGCGCCCAAGCCGGCCGGTACCGACGGGTACAACAACCTCAAGACGGACTTCAAGAACGGCAAGCTCGCCATGCTGATCGACGGTCCCTGGGCGACCAAGGAGATCTTCGGCGGCGAGGCGTACAAGTCGAAGGACAACCTCGGCATCGCGGCCGTCCCGGCCGGTTCCACCGGCACGGCGGGCGCCCCGGTCGGCGGGCACAACCTCGTCGTCTACGCGGGCACCAAGAACTTCGACGCCTCCTACCTCTTCGCCAGGTTCATGACCGAGGCGACCCAGCAGGAGACGGCCTCGACCACCATCGGTGTGCTGCCGACCCGTAAGTCCGCGTACACCAAGGCCGTGCTGTCGGACCCGGTGCGCGACGCCTACTACCGGGCGCTGGACAAGGCCCACCCGCGGCCCGCGATCCCCCAGGGCGGCGACCTGTTCACCGACTGGCTCCAGCACTACACCAAGATCCTGACCCTCAAGGAGGACCCCAAGGAGGGTCTGGACGCCACGGCCAAGGCCTGGAAGTCCGCGCTCCTGAAGGACTACGCGATCCAGGAGTAGTCGGCCCGCCCTCCAGGTACCCCGGTGCGGCCGGGGGCGCTCCGACGACGCCCCCGGCCGGCCGGACCGGTCGTGTTCCCCCTTCTTCTCCCCCTCCCTTCCCGAGGAAAGCCGCCGAGCCATGACCACAGCCGTTTCCGAGACCGGAAGCCCGCCCGAGGGGCAGGTGCGCCGCCCCGGCCTGCTCACCCGTGCCAGGCGCTCGTTCGACACCCACTGGTACGCCTGGGCGATGGTGCTGCCGGTGGTCGTGGTCCTGACCGTGCTGGTCGGCTATCCGCTGGGCCGGGGCATCTATCTGTCCTTCACCGACGCCAACGAGGCCAACATCGGCCGGACGATCGGCGTCAACCACATTCCCTCGACGTACGAGTTCGTCGGTCTGGACAACTACTGGAAGGTGCTCTCCGGCCAGGAGGGCCACTTCTACTCCCGGCTCACCTGGACCGTCGTATGGACCGCGTCCTGTGTCTTCCTCCACTACACGATCGGCCTCGGGCTGGCGCTGCTGCTCAACCGCAGGATGCGGTTCCGCTCGCTGTACCGGGTGCTGCTGATCCTGCCGTGGGCGGTGCCCGCGTTCGTCGCCACGTTCTCCTGGCGGCTGATCTTCAACGAGAAGTACGGCGTCCTGAACGCGTTTCTCGCCAAGCTGGGAGCGGGGCCGGTCGACTGGCTCGGTGACGAGACGCTGCAGAAGCTGTCGGCCGTCGCCGTCAACGTATGGCTGGGCGTGCCGTTCATGATGGTGGCGATCCTGGGCGGTCTGCAGTCGATACCCGCCGAGCTGCACGAGGCCGCGGAGATGGACGGCGCGACGCCCTGGCAGCGGTTCCGCCATGTGACGCTGCCCGGGCTGCGGCCGGTGAGCGGCACGGTGATCCTGCTCGGCGTCATCTGGACGTTCAACATGTTCCAGGTGATCTACCTGCTGATCGGGCAGGGCGCGAGCTCGGAGAGCGAGATCCTCGTGACCTACTCCTACCGGCTCGCCTTCCAGGGCGTACGCGACTACGCGGGCTCGGCGACGTACGGCATCCTCATCCTCTCGCTGCTGCTGGTCTTCGCCGTCTTCTACCGCCGGATGCTTTCCCGACAGGAGTCTGTGCGATGAGTGCGACGAGTTCCCCCGCCACCGGCCCCGTGAAGTCCCGTCCGCGCGGTGAGCGCTCCCGCGGTGTCTCCGTGGCCCTGCACACGGCGCTGGTCGTCGCGTCCCTGGTCTCGGTCTTCCCCGTCCTGTTCGTCGTCTTCGTCTCCCTGCGCGGGCGCGACGGCTGGCAGGAGCCTACGAAGTTCGTCGGCTTCGAGCTCTCGAACTACACGCACATCCTGAACAACACCGAGTTCCTGACCTGGTTCGGCAACTCCGTGATCATCGCGCTCGGCGCGACCGTGCTCGGTGTGCTCGTCGCCGCGACCGCGGGCTACGCCGTCTCCCGGATGCGCTTCCCCGGCCACCGGCCGCTGATGTGGACCTTCCTGGTCGTCCAGATGTTCCCGATGGCGGTGCTGATCGTGCCGCTCTACAACATTCTCGGCCGGCTCGAACTGCTCGACTCCTACACCGGCTTGATCCTGACGTACTGCTCGATCTCGGTGCCGTTCTGCGCGTGGATGCTGAAGGGCTACTTCGACACGATTCCGGCCGAGATCGACGAGGCGGGCCGGGTCGACGGGCTGAGCCCCTTCGGCACGTTCTGGCGGCTGATCCTGCCGCTCGCCCGGCCGGGCCTGGCCGTCACCGGCTTCTACTCCTTCATCACCGCCTGGGGCGAAGTGGCCTTCGCGACCCAGTTCATGAGCAGCGAGAAGCACTACACGCTGGCGGTGGGCCTGCAGACCTTCGTCGGCCAGCAGAAGGCCGAGTGGGGCCTGATGACGGCCGCCGCGGTGCTCATCACCGTGCCCGCCGGACTCGTCTTCTTCCTCGCGCAGAAGCACCTGGTCGCCGGACTGACCGCAGGTGGCACCAAGGGCTGATTCCATCCGTCACCGGTCGCGTGACCGCGCGTTGAGCAGTTCGTACCACTTTCGCTCGTACCCCCTGCTCGCCGACTCGCTCGCGTACGTACGCACGGCTCTCACGCACCGCTCTTACGCACAGCTCCTCCGCATCGTCTTACGCATCGCAGCCCCCTTGGTTGGGCCCACCCGATAGGGAAGTACATGACCCAGGACCTCGCGCCCTCCGTCCGCGACGCCGCCGTTCCCGCCGCCCGCCGGCCGGAGAAGTGGTGGCGCAGCGCCGTCATCTACCAGGTGTACGTGCGCTCGTTCGCCGACAGCGACGGCGACGGCATCGGTGATCTGCGGGGGATCCGCGAGCGGCTGCCGCACCTGGCCTCGCTGGGCGTGGACGCCGTGTGGCTGACGCCGTTCTACGCCTCGCCGCAGGCGGACGGCGGCTACGACGTGGCGGACTACCGGGCCGTGGACCCGCTGTTCGGGGATCTTTCGGACGCCGACGACCTGGTCCGCGAGGCGCACCGGCTGGGGCTGCGCGTCATCGTGGACATCGTTCCCAACCACACCTCCGACCGGCATGTGTGGTTCCAGGCGGCGCTCGCGGACCGGTCCGGGGGGACGGCCCGCGAGCGCTATCACTTCCGGCCGGGCAAGGGCGCGGCCGGCGAGCTGCCGCCCAACGACTGGGAGTCGGTTTTCGGCGGTCCGGCGTGGACCCGGACGGTGGACCCCGACGGCACCCCGGGCGAGTGGTACCTGCATCTCTTCGCGCCCGAGCAGCCGGACCTGAACTGGGACAATCCGGAGGTCCGCGAGGAGTTCGACTCGGTCCTGCGGTTCTGGCTGGATCTGGGTGTGGACGGGTTCCGGATCGATGTGGCGCACGGCATGGTCAAGGCGCCGGGGCTGCCGGACATCGGCCGCAAGGAGCAGGCGAAGCTGATCGGCGCGCAGGTGCTGCCGTTCTTCGACCAGGACGGGGTGCACGAGATCCACCGCTCCTGGCGGCGGCTGCTGGACTCCTACGAGGGCGAGCGGATCGGGGTGGCCGAGGCCTGGGCGCCGACCTCGGAGCGGCTCGCGCTGTACGTACGCCCGGACGAACTGCACCAGGCGTTCAACTTCCAGTTCCTGACCTGCGCGTGGGGCGCCGAGGCGATGCGGACCGTCATCGACGAGTCGCTGGCCGCCACCTGCTCCGTCGGGGCGCCCACGACCTGGGTGCTGTCCAACCACGACGTCGTGCGGCACACGACCCGCTACGGCGGTGGCGAGCGGGGGCTGAACCGGGCCCGGGCCGCTGCACTGCTGATGCTGGCGCTGCCCGGCTCCGCCTATGTCTACCAGGGTGAGGAGCTGGGGCTGCCGGAGGTCGTGGAGCTGCCGGACGAGGTCCGTCAGGACCCGGCGTTCTTCCGCGGGGACGGCCAGGACGGCACCCGCGACGGCTGCCGGGTGCCGCTCCCCTGGTCGGGCGAGGAGGCGCCGTACGGCTTCGGGCCGGGCGGCAGCTGGCTGCCGCAGCCCGCCGAGTGGCGAGGGCTGTCGGCGGAGGCGCAGTCGGGCGACCCGCGTTCGACGCTGGAGCTGTACCGCTCGGCGCTGGCGCTCCGGCATGAGCTGCCGGGGCTGGGCGACGGGGAGATGACCTGGCTGGAGGCGCCCGAGGGGGTGCTGGCGTTCTCCCGTCCGGGCTTTGTGTGCACGCTCAACACGGGCGGGGCCGAGGCGGAACTGCCCGTGCCGGGCCGCCCGCTGCTCGCCACCGCCGCCCTCGAGTTCTCCGGGGGCACGGTGCGGGTCCCCTCCGACTCATGCGTCTGGTGGGCAGTCTGAGATGCGACGGGTAAGGTCCAGTCCTGTGACCGCCCGGCTAGCCGATATCGCGACCCAGGCGGGTGTCAGCGAAGCAACCGTCAGCCGCGTCCTCAATGGAAAGCCTGGGGTCGCCGCTTCCACCCGCCAGTCCGTGCTGGCCGCGCTCGATGTGCTGGGCTACGAGCGGCCCGTGCGGCTGCGGCAGCGCAGCGAGGGGCTGGTCGGTCTGATCACCCCCGAGCTGGACAACCCGATATTCCCCGCTTTCGCCCAGGTCATCGGGCAGGCGCTGACCCGCCAGGGGTACACCCCGGTGCTGGCGACGCAGACCCCTGGCGGTTCGACGGAGGACGAGCTGACGGAGATGCTCGTCGACCGGGGCGTCGCGGGCATCATCTTCGTCTCCGGGCTGCACGCCGACACCTCCGCCGACATGCAGCGCTATGAGCGGCTGCGCGGCCAGGGCGTGCCGTTCGTCCTGATCAACGGCTTCTCCTCGAAGGTGCGGGCGCCGTTCGTCTCCCCCGACGACCGTGCGGCCGTCAAGCTCGCCGTCACCCATTTGGCCGCACTGGGCCACCGGCGCATCGGCCTGGCGCTGGGGCCCAAGCGCTACGTGCCGGTACAGCGGAAGATCGAGGGGTTCCTGCTGAGCATGCGCGAGCAGCTCGGGGTGGCGGAAGCCGAGGCCGAGCGGCTGGTGGAGCACTCGCTGTTCTCCCTGGAAGGCGGCCAGGCAGCCGCCGCGGCCCTCATCGACCGCGGCTGCACGGCCGTGGTGTGCGCGAGCGACATGATGGCGCTGGGCGTGGTGCGGGCGGCCCGGCAGCACGGGCTGGAGGTGCCGCGCGACGTCTCGGTGGTCGGTTTCGACGATTCGCCGCTCATCGCCTTCACGGATCCGCCGCTGACCACGATCCGGCAGCCGGTCCAGTCGATGGGCCAGGCGGCCGTGCGGGCGCTGCTGGAGGAGATCGGCGGCACCCCGGCCCCGCACAGCGAGTTCGTTTTCCTTCCCGAATTGGTGGTTCGGGGTTCAACGGCTTCTGTACCAGGGCCTCGTCGCGATTCCGGGACGACCGTCACGAATAGTACGCAAAGCCGGGAAGACCAGACTTGGGGATGATCTGCGCCCGGCGGCTATCTGGCAGACTGTTTCCCTATGGGTGAAGCGACAGTGAGGACCGCGGAAGGCCGGACGGCCACCCTGCCACCCACCGGGGAGAGCGTGGAGCGGCCGTCCCCGGACCGGCGCGTCCTGGCGGGTCTGCGCTCACCGCGACGGCCACGGCTGTGGTTCGAGATCCTGCTGATCGCGGTGAGCTACTGGACGTATTCCCTTGTCCGCAACGCGGTCCCGGAGCAGCGGGCCGCCGCCCTGCGCAACGCCGACTGGATCTGGCAGGCCGAGCAGTCCCTGCACATCGCGGTGGAGCACACCGTCAACCACGCCGTGAATTCGGTGACGTGGCTGATCGTGGGCATGAACTACTACTACGCCACGCTGCACTTCGTGCTGACGATCGGCGTACTGGTGTGGCTGTACCGCTGGCATCCCGGGCGGTACGCGGCCGCCCGTCTCATCCTCTTCGCCACCACGGGTGTGGCCCTGCTCGGTTACTACCTGTATCCGCTCGCTCCGCCACGGCTGATGAACGGCGGCGGCTTCATCGACACGGTCGTGGTGCACCACACCTGGGGCTCGATGGCCTCGGGCAATCTCGCCGACATGTCCAACCAGTACGCGGCGATGCCGTCGATGCACATCGGCTGGTCGACGTGGTGCGGCATCACCATCGCCCTGCTGGCGCGGGCGGTCTGGGTGCGGGTGCTGGGCCTGCTCTACCCCGTCGCGACCCTGGTCGTCATCGTGTCGACCGCCAACCACTTCTGGCTGGACGCGGTGGGCGGTCTGCTCTGCCTCGCCTTCGGCTTCGCCCTGTCCTACGCTTGGTACCGGGCGTTCCCGCACCGGCTGGCCCGCCATGTGGCGGCCACCGACGCGTCGACGCGGCGCTAGCGAAAACCAAGCCCGTCCGGCGATTAAGGACACCGCCGCGCAGCGGTGGTGCGCACGCCACGGCCCGCAGACGCCAAAACCGGCCGGCCAGGCCCTACGCCCCGTAGAACAGCTCCTCGACGACGGCCCTGGCCCGTCGCGTCGTACGGCGGTAGTCGTCCAGCATCTCCCCGACGTGCCCCGGTTCGTAGCCGAGGTAACGGCCCACGGCGCCCAGCTCGCGGGGGTCGCCGGGGAAGGTGTCCCCGGGGCGGCCCCGGACCAGCATGACGGCGTTGCGGACGCTGGTCGCCAGCACCCACGCCTCGTCGAGGATGCGGGCGTCCTCCGTGCTCAGCAGCTCCGCCGCGCAGGCCGCCGCGAGTGCCTCGCGGGTACGCGTCGTGCGCAGCCCCGGCTCCGCCCAGCCGTGCTGCATCTGCAGCAGCTGCACCGTCCACTCCACGTCCGACAGCCCGCCCCGGCCCAGCTTCGTGTGCGTCGTCGGGTCCGCGCCGCGCGGCAGCCGCTCGGTCTCCATACGGGCCTTGAGCCGGCGGATCTCGCGCACCGCGTCCTCGCCGAGCCCCTCGGCGGGGTAGCGGAGCGGGGCGATCAGGTCGACGAACCGCGCCCCCAGTTCCGCGTCGCCCGCCACCGGCTCGGCGCGCAGCAGCGCCTGGCTCTCCCACACCCGCGACCAGCGGCGGTAGTAGGCGGCGTACGAGGCGAGGGTGCGCACCATGGGTCCGGCCTTGCCCTCGGGCCGCAGATCGGCGTCGACGAGGAGCGGCGGGTCGGCGGTCGGCAGTTGCAGCAGGCGCCGCATCTCGGTGGCGACGGCGTGGGCGGCCCTGGCGGCCTCCTCGTCGCTGACGCCGTCCCGTGGCTCGTGCACGAACAGCACGTCGGCGTCCGAGCCGTAGCCCTGTTCGCGCCCGCCGAAGCGGCCCATGCCGATGACGGCGAAGCGGGTGGGGAGGGTGTCCCCCCACTCGGCGCGGACGGCGGCGCGCAGCGCGCCGGCGATGGTGGCGGCATTGAGGTCGGAGACGGCCTTGCCGACGGTGTCGACGGCCGCGCGCGGGCCGGCGCCCACCGCCTCGCCCGCCCGGTACGCCCGGAAGCCGTGCTCTTCGGCGGCGTGCGCCCCGGAGTCGGAGCCGGCGCCGCCGTACGCGCCGATGATGTCGGCGGCGGCGGTGCGGAACAGCTCGCGGCGCCTGACGCCGCGCACCGCGACGATCGCCGCCTCCGCGTCCTCGGCGCGGCCCACGGCGGCCAGCACCTCCTGCTCCAGCGGCTCCCGGCCGCGTGGACGCAGCCCCTCGGGGTCGCCGAGCAGGGCGACGGCCTCGGGGGCGCGCAGCAGCAGGTCGGGGGCGAGCCGCCCGGCGGACAGCACCCGGGCGAGGTTCTCCGCGGCGGCGCCCTCGTCGCGCAGCAGCCGCAGATACCAGGGGGTCTTGCCGAGCGCGTCGGAGACCTTGTGGAAGTTGAGCAGTCCGGCGTCGGGGTCGGCGGAGTCCGCGAACCAGCCGAGGAGCACGGGCAGCAGATGGCGCTGGATGGCGGCCTTGCGGCTGACGCCGGAGGCCAGGGCCTCCAGGTGGCGCAGCGCGGCGGCCGGGTCGGCGTAGCCGAGGGCCTCCAACCGGTGGCCGGCCTCCTTGGGGCTGAGCCGGATCTCGCCGGGCTCCAGCTGGGCGACGGCGTCCAGCAGGGGCCGGTAGAAGAGCTTCTCGTGCAGCCGCCGCACCTCGCGGGCGTGCCGCTTCCACTCCTTGCCCAGCTCGTCGACGGGCTCCTTGCCGCTCGGCCACTGGAACGTCCGAGCCAGGGAGCGGCCGAGCCGGCGCAGATCGGCTTCCTCCTCGGGGACGAGGTGGGTGCGGCGCAGCCGGTAGAGCTGGATGCGGTGTTCCATGGTGCGCAGGAAGCGGTACGCGGCGTCGAGGGAGGCGGCGTCGGCCCGGCCCACGTAGCCACCGGCGGCGAGCGCGGCCAGCGCGCCGAGGGTGCTGCCGCCGCGCAGGGTCGCGTCACCGCGGCCGTGCACCAATTGCAGGAGCTGGACGGCGAATTCGACGTCGCGCAGCCCGCCGGGGCCGAGTTTCAGCTCCCGGTCGATCTGGGTGGCGGGAATGCTCGCGACGACGCGGCGGCGCATCTGCTGGACGTCGGTGACGAAGTTCTCCCGCTCGGCGGCCTGCCACACCAGGGGGGCGACGGCGTCCACGTACTCCTGGCCCAGCTGGGGGTCGCCGGCCACCGGGCGGGCCTTGAGCAGGGCCTGGAACTCCCAGGTCTTGGCCCAGCGTTGGTAGTAGGCGAGATGGCTGGACAGCGTCCGCACGAGGGGGCCGTTGCGGCCCTCGGGGCGGAGGTTGGCGTCGACGGGCCAGATGGTGCCCTCGGGGGTGACGTCGGAGCAGACCCGCATCATCCGGGAGGCCAGCCGGGTCGCGGCCTGCACCGCGGTGCCCTCGGCGGTGCCGCTCCTGGCCTCGGCCACGAAGATGACGTCGACGTCGGAGACGTAGTTCAGCTCCTGGCCGCCGCACTTGCCCATGCCGATGACGGCGAGCCGGCAGGCCGCGGCATCGGCCGGCTGCTCCCGCGCGGCGATGTCGAGGGCGGCGCGCAGCGTGGCGGTGGCCAGGTCGGCGAGTTCGGCGGCGGTCTGGGCGACGTCGATGGTGCCGCAGACATCGCGGGCGGCGATGGCCAGCAGGGCGCGGCGGTAGGCGGCGCGCAGCGCGTCGGCGGGCGCGAGCCCGGCGCCGCGCTCGCCGCGCACCCCTTCGGCGAGGGCCTTCTCGAACTCCGGTGTCGTGAGGTGCAGATCGGCCGACTCGTAGCTGACGAGCGCGTGCCAGTCGTCGGGGTGCCGCACGAGGTGGTCACCGAGCGCCTCGGACGCCCCGAGCACGCCCAGCAGCCGGTCGCGCAGCGGTTTGGCGGAGACGAGGGTGTCCAGGAACGTCTGCCGCCGGCCGGGGTCCCGCGCCTGGAGCACCTCCACCAGCCGGACGAGCCCGTGCAGCGCGAGGTCGGGATCGGCGGTGGCCCCGAGCGCGTCGAGGAGCGCGGTGTCGTCCCGGACGGCGGCCAGCTCGGGGGCGTCGAGCAGCCGCTCGGCGGCGGCCGCGTCGGTGAAGCCGTACTTCAGCAGCCGGGTGTACGCGCTGCTGCGACGCCCTTGCGGCACCGTCATCGACAACCCTCTCGTCCGCTCGCCCCGCCGAACCCCGACGTCCTGCCTACAGCACCGGCAGCATCTTCCGCAGCTCGAAGGCGGTGACCTCGGAGCGGTACTCCTCCCACTCCTGCTTCTTGTTGCGCAGGAAGAAGTCGAAGACGTGCTCGCCGAGGGTCTCGGCCACCAGCTCGCTGCGCTCCATGAGCTCGATGGCCTCGCCGAGGTTCTGCGGCAGCGGCTCGATGCCCATGGCGCGGCGCTCGGCATCCGACAGCGCCCAGACGTCGTCGTCGGCGCCGGCGGGGAGTTCGTACCCCTCCTCGACGCCCTTCAGGCCGGCGGCCAGCAGGACGGCGTAGGTCAGATAGGGGTTGGCGCCGGAGTCGATGGAGCGGACCTCGACACGGGCCGAGCCGGTCTTGCCGGGCTTGTACATCGGGACGCGGATCAGCGCCGAGCGGTTGTTGTGGCCCCAGCAGATGTACGAGGGGGCCTCGCCGCCGGAGCCCGCGGTGCGGCTGGAGCCGCCCCAGATGCGCTTGTAGGAGTTCACCCACTGGTTGGTGACGGCCGAGATCTCGGCGGCGTGCCGCAGCAGTCCGGCGATGAAGGACCGGCCGACCTTGGAGAGCTGGTACTCCGAGCCGGACTCGTAGAACGCGTTCCGGTCGCCCTCGAAGAGGGAGAGGTGGGTGTGCATGCCGGAGCCGGGGTACTCGGAGAACGGCTTGGGCATGAACGTGGCCTGCACGCCCTGCTCCAGCGCGACCTGCTTCATGACGAGGCGGAACGTCATGATGTTGTCGGCGGTGGAGAGCGCGTCGGCGTAGCGCAGGTCGATCTCCTGCTGGCCGGGGGCGCCCTCGTGGTGGCTGAACTCGACCGAGATGCCCATCGATTCGAGCATGGTGATGGCCTGGCGGCGGAAGTCCATGCCCACGTTCTGCGGGGTGTGGTCGAAGTAGCCGGAGGAGTCGGCGGGCACCGGGCGGGTGCCGTCGACGGGCTTGTCCTTGAGCAGGAAGAACTCGATCTCGGGGTGGGTGTAGAAGGTGAAGCCGAGGTCGGAGGTCTTGGCGAGGATGCGCTTGAGGACGTAGCGCGGGTCGGCGTAGGAGGGCGAGCCGTCCGGCATGAGGATGTCGCAGAACATGCGGGCGGTGCCCGGGGCCTCGGCGCGCCAGGGCAGGATCTGGAAGGTGCCCGGATCCGGCTTGGCGATCATGTCGGATTCATACACCCGGGCGAAGCCCTCGATGGCCGATCCGTCGAAGCCGATGCCTTCGTCGAAGGCCTGCTCCAGCTCGGCGGGTGCCACGGCCACCGACTTCAGATAGCCGAGCACATCGGTGAACCACAGCCGCACGAAGCGGATGTCGCGCTCTTCGAGGGTGCGGAGCACGAACTCCTGCTGCTTATCCATTTCCACCAATCCTCGCCGGTTCGGCCCCCTGCTCCCGGGCCGCGGAGCACGGGGGCACATGAGCATCCCACCACACGGTTTCGACTGCGTTGCGTACAGGCGTCTGAACGTCCCGCATCACCTGGGTGTACCGCTCTCTCCCCATACTGCCCGTCCGCCAGCGCCCCGGGTACTCGTGGAGCACCCCGGAGCACGTGCGACTTGTCTCCATTGTGGGACACGCCCTGATCTTGGTCGACCCACACTTTTGGGGCCCTACGTTCCGTAGTCGCCGATCACGTACGGCGACCCGCGCCCCGACGGGGCCGCGACCCTATAGAAGCGGGCGGTCAAACGCGACACGAGCGCCACGGGCGGGTGAAACGGCCCGCGGGTCCGGCTGTGGACGGACCGGCCGGGGCAGGCTGCCGGTGCGGATCCCCCCTGCCCCGTACGGCGTGGGCGCACGGCCTCGGGCCGCCCGGGGGCCGCCCCCTCACGTGCACCATCAGCCGACGGAGGCCGAAGGCCAACATGCCAGACATCAACGACACACCGCGGCGGACGGGCGCCGCGCAGGCGCCCGGCGGGCGGGGTGAGAAGCGGTGAGGTACCTGATCACCGGGGCCACCGGCTTCATCGGCCGGCATCTGGCCCGGCACCTGCTCGAACGCGGCCACCACGTCACCGCCCTCGTCCGCCGCGACGGGCGCGTCTTCGGGTCGCTGACCGTCCGCGGGGACCTCGTCACCGGTGAGGGACTGGCGGCGGCCGTGCGGGGCGTGGACCGTGTCATCCATCTCGCCCAGGTCACCAAGGCCGCCGACCCGCGCCTCTACACCATGGTCAACACCGTCGGTACGGAGCGGCTGTTGGCCGCCGTCGCCGCCCGGCCCGAGCCGCCGCGGCTCGTGTACTGCTCGTCGCTGGCCGCCGTCGGCCCCGGGCGGCGGCGGCACGAGGACGATCCGCCCGCCCCGGTCTCCGCGTACGGCCGCAGCAAGCTCCGCGGCGAACTCGCCCTGCGCGATGGCGCCGGCCGGGTGTCCGCCGTGGTCGTCCGCCCGCCGATCGTCTACGGGCCGGGCGACCGCGAGTTCCTGCCGCGCCTGGCCACCGCCGTGCGCACCGGGCTGCTCCCGGCCGTCGGCCGGCCGGGCCCGCGCCACTACTCCCTGCTCCACGTCGAGGACCTGTGCCGCGCGCTGCTCACGGCCGCCGACTCCGGTGTGCCCGGCGCGACTTACCACGTCAGCGATGGTGTCGAGCATCTGTGGGACGACATCGGGGCCACCGCCGCCGAGGTGCTCGGCAGACGCCCGCCGCGGGTCGTCCACATCCCCCTGCGGCTGGCGCTGACGGTGGCCCGCACCCTGGGCGGCGCGTCCGTGCTGAACCCGGGGAAGGTCGCCGAGGCCGCGCACCCCGCGTGGACGAGCGCGGTCGGCCGGCTGCCGTTCGGCCCGTGCGTGCCCCTGCCCGAGGGCTTGCGGACGGCGCTGACCCCGTGACGCCGCTGGGCCCTCAGGCCCGTACGGGCGGCATCGCGAGGACGGCGGCCGCGATGGACTGGGGCCGGTCGAACATGACCAGGTGACCGGCCGGGGCGACCGCCTCGAAGCGGGCGTCGAGGCGGTCCGCGAGGGCGCGCTGGCGCTCCAGCCAGCGGCGCTCCAGCCAGGAGCCGGTGCCCGGGGAGGCCGCGAGGACGCTCACCGGCACGGGCGGCAGCGGGTGCAGGGCCCGCAGCTCCTCCAGCTCGGCGGCCACGTCGTAGTAGCGGGCGTTCTCCATCAGCAGGGCACGGGCCACCCGGCCGGTGCCGTAGGTGCGGCGCACCAGTTCGTCGGGGGTGGGGTCGAGGCGCTTGACGGAGGAGACCCGGACGGCCAGCCGGCGCAGGGCGGGGCCCAGGGCGCGGGGCAGTCCGGTGGCGGCGACGGCGTGGCCGCGCGCGTGGGCGGCGGCGGTGCGCAGATCACGGGCCGGGATGGGCCGGACGTCCTCCTCCACGCTGCCGTCGACCAGGATGACCCCGGCCGTGCGCTCCGGGTGCAGCCGGGCGAACGCCTCGACGTGGAACCCGGCGAGGGAGTGGCCGACGACCGTCGCCGGACCGGGCAGCTCCAGCGCGTCCAGGACGCCCGCTATGCGGGCGGCCTCGCCCACCGCGGTGGGCGGCTCGACGGGCGGTGCGCTGAACCCCAGGCCGGGCCGGTCGAAGCGGACGACCGTGCGGTGCTCGGTGAGCAGCGGCACGACGGGCTCCCAGTCGAACCAGCCCATGCCGAGCCCCGCGCTGAGCACGCACACCGGTCCGGAGCCCTCGCGCAGTACGTGCAGCGGCACTCCGCCGACCCGCAGCATGCGCCCTGGTGGCCGCTTCATCCCCGTCGCCCCCTGAGGTTCGTCGTTCACGCCACCGCCCGTACGCGGCGCGGCGCCGGCCGCGGAGCGGGTCCCCGACCTGGGATGACCGTACCTGGGCCTCACCGGCGGTACGTCGCGGATGTGCGTTGGCCCCTGCGGGCCGTGCGTTGGCCCCTGCAGGCCGTGCGTTGGCCCCTGCGGGCCGTGCGTGTGCACCTCCGCTGCGCGGCGGTGTCCTCAATCGCCGGACGGGCTGATTTCAGCCCGTCCGGCGATTGAGGACAAGGCGCAGCAGCCCGTCCGGCGATTGAGGACAAGGCACAGCAGCCCGTCCGGCGATTGAGGACGCGCCCGCAGGGCGCTCGCCGCCGCAGGCGGCACAGACGGCTCGCGGCCGGAGATCCGCCGGACAGGCCTACGCGCGGTGCTCCGGGGCCACCCAATGGGGTTTGCGGAACTTCAGGAACGCCAGAGGCGCCAGGAGGCCGAGGACGACGAGACCGCCGCCGACGGTGAGCAGGTAGCGCCACAGCGGGCCGCCGCCGAACTGCTCCGGCGGTACGAAGCCGATGCACATGGCAGCGATGGAGGCCACGAAGCCGACACCGGCGACGAGCCGCACGGCCGGTACCCGGAAGCCGCGCGGCCGGTCGGGCTGGGTGCGCCGCAGCCGGACGACGGCGGCGAACATCAGCAGATAGACGACGAGGTAGATCTGCGTGGTGATGACCGAGAAGATCCAGTAGGCGCTGGAGACATCGGGGATGAACGCGTAGAGCAGGGCGATCAGGGTGGTGAGCACGCCCTGGGCGACCATGATGTTCCGCGGCACACCGCGCCCGTTGAGCTTCTGCAGGACGGGCGGCAGATAGCCCTCCTGGCGGGAGACCATCAGCAGCCCCTTGGCCGGACCGGCCAGCCAGGTGAGCATGCCGCCGAGCGCGGCGGCGACCAGCAGCACACCGACGACCTTGGTGAGCCAGCCCACGCCGAAGTGGTCGAAGAAGCCCTGGAACGCCTGCATCACCCCGGCCGTCAGGCTGAGGTCCTCACCCGGCATGACCCAGCTGATGGCCAGCGCCGGGAGGATGAAGATCAGCAGGACGAGACCGGTGGCGGCGAAGACCGAGCGCGGGAACTGCTTGCCGGGTTCGCGCAGCGAGGCGACGTGCACGCCGTTCATCTCCATGCCCGCGTAGGACAGGAAGTTGCCCACGATCAGCACGAGGCTGGCCAGCCCCGTCCAGGGCGGGAGGAAGTGGCCGGAGTCCATGGGGGCGGCCGACGGGTTGCCCTGGGCGAGGAAGACCAGGCCGAGGGCGACGAGGACGACACCGGGGATCAACGTGCCGATCACCAGCCCCATGCCCGCGAGCCCCGCCACCGCCTTGGTGCCGCGCGAGGAGATGAAGACGCCCGCCCAGTAGATGACGACGATGACGACGGCAACATAGAGGCCGTTGTCCGCGAGCCTCGGGTCGATGACGTAGGCGAACGTGCTCGCCACATAGGCGAGCAGGCTCGGGTAGTAGGCGATCGTCATCGCGAACTGGCACCAGACGGCCAGGAAGCCGAGCGGCTTGGACAGCCCCTCGCTCACCCAGCGGTAGACCCCGCCGGTCCAGCCGGAGGCCAGCTCGGCCGAGACCAGGGCGGTGGGCAGCAGGAACACCACGGCGGGGACGAGGTAGAGGAAGACGGCGGCCAGCCCGTACAGCGCCATGGACGGGGAGGGCCGCAGGTTCGCGACCGAGGCGGTCGTCATCATCGCGAGGGTCACCCATGAGATGAACTGCTGCGCCTGCGGGGCGGACGGGGTCGAGGAGGCACCGGCGGCGGGGGTCTCCCGGGCCGGTTCCGTGAGGGTCATGGGTGGAGCGTCCTTCGGGCCGTGCGAGGAAATGAGACGGGGAATCGAATCGCCCCATAATCGGGCCTTGGGCCCCCTCCGCGCACATCCGTCACCCTCCCCCTCGGCCGCCGATACCCCGAGGGGGTAGGGTGCGGGCGAGGATTTCCGGGGCGGTGGAGGCTCGTGATGGACGGACGGCGGAAGGCCACCGCCTGGTGCGGCCGGCTGCTGCTGTTCGCCGCGCTCCTCCTGGGCATCGTCACCATGCACACCCTCGGCCACCCGAGCGAGCACGGCTCGGGGCAGCCCGGCCCGGCCGCTGCCCGGCCCGTCACCCACGCGATGCCGGCCCACGTGATGCCGGATCACGCGATGCCCGCCCACGCCGCGGCCACCCGGGCCGACGACACCGCACCGGCCGCGATGGCCGCTCCGGCGGCCGACGCGCCCCGTACCGATCCCCCGCCGCACAGCGGCATGGACCCCATGTCGGTCTGCCTCGCCGTGCTCGCCGCGGGCTGGGCCGTCGCCCTCCTCCTCGGCCTGGCCGCCTTCCTCCGACGGTCCGGCGCGGCCGCCCCCACGACCCGCGCCCGCCTCCTGCGCACCCTGTGGCCCATACCGCCACCACGTCACAAAGCCCTCGCCCGGTTGTCGGTCCTGCGCGTGTAGAGCCGCGTCCCGCCCCTACCCTCCCCCGGCAGGCGGCGGACGCGCTCCGACCCGTACCCGATCGACAACCTCACGAGGTGCACTCCCATGCGCACGACCACCCGCCGCGCCGTACTCGGCGCGGGCATCGCCGCTGCCGGCGGCAGCCTGCTCGCCGCCTGTTCGAAGGGCTCGGACAGCGGCTCCTCCGCCGCACCGGCGCCCACCGCCGACGCGGTCTCCCCGGACGGGAAGGAGGTCGCCGCCGCCGAGGCGAAGCGCGGCGGCGGCCCCGTACGGAAGGTCTCCCTGACGGCCACGCCGACCCGGCTCGACCTGGGCGGCGGCCGTACCGTCCCGACCTGGGCGTACGGCGACCGGCTGCCCGGCAAGGAGATCCGGGTCACCGCGGGCGACACGCTCGCGGTGACCCTCGCCAACCATCTGCCCGAAGCCACGTCCCTGCACTGGCACGGACTCGCGCTGCGCAACGACATGGACGGCGCGCCGGGCGTCACCCAGCGGCCCGTCAAGGCGGGCGCGTCCTTCGACTACCGCTTCGCCGTCACCCACCCGGGCACGTACTGGTTCCACCCGCACTCGGGCACCCAGCAGGACCGGGGGCTGTACGCGCCGCTGATCGTCGAGGACCCGAAGGAGCCGCTGAAGTACGACAAGGAGTGGGTGGTCGTCCTGGACGACTGGGTCGACGGGGTGGACGGCAGCACGCCGGACGCGGTCCTCGCCGAGCTGAGCCGGGGCATGGGCGGCATGGACCACGGCGGGGGCCACGGCGGCATGGACCACGGCGGGCACGACATGTCGCACATGTCGATGACGTCGAGGGCATCGAGGTCATCGCGGACGCCTGCGTCCACCTCGCCGTCCCCCTCCGGTCCGTCCCGGATGATGATGGGCGCGACCAGCCCGCTCCTCGGCGGCGACGCGGGCGACGTGGCCTACCCGCACTACCTCGTCAACGGCCGTACGCCCGAGGACCCGGAGACCTTCACGGCGAAGCCCGGCGACCGGGTGCGGATCCGGTTCGTCAACGCCGGTGGCGACACGGCCTTCCGGGTCTCCCTCGGCGGCCACCGCATGACCATCACGCACACCGACGGCTTCCCCGTCGAGCACCGGCAGGCCGATGCCCTGCTGCTGGGCATGGGCGAGCGGTACGACGTGCTGGTCGAGGTGAAGGACGGCGTCTTCCCGCTGACCGCGCTGGCCGAGGGCAAGAAGCGGACCGCCCTCGCGCTCCTGCGCACCGGCGGGGGCGGGGCGCCCGACGCCGACGTACGCCCCAAGGAGCTGGAGGCCACGCCGCTCACCGCCGACCGGCTGCGGGCCGACCGTTCCGTCGCGCTCGGGGAACGCCGCCCCGACCGTACGGTCACCCTCCGGCTGACGGGCTCGATGGCGAAGTACGACTGGGCGATCAACGGCGAGAAGTACGCGCCGGAGCCCCGCCATCTCGTGGGTTCGGGCGAGCGGGTGCGGCTGGTCTTCGTCAACGACACGGAGATGTGGCACCCCATGCATCTGCACGGGCACACCTTCGCCCTGCCCGGGCGGGGGCCGCGCAAGGACACCGCGATCGTCCTGCCGGGGCGGCGACTGGCGGTCGATTTCGACGCCGACAACCCGGGCCGGTGGATGGTCCACTGCCACAACGTCTACCACTCGGAGTCCGGGATGATGACGGTCCTCGGCTACCGGAGGTAGCGGCGGCGGTGCCCGTCCGCGTCGGCGCGAACACCGCCGGCGCGGGCGGGTCCCTGCGGGAGGCCGCCCCACCGGGCATCGGCCACCTGGGCGCGCTCGACCCCACATCGCGTCAGACAGACGATTACACTGAACGGCGTGCCTCAACTTCGTCTCGCCCTGAATCAGATCGACTCCCGCGTCGGCGATCTCGCCGGGAACGCCGAGACGATCGTGCACTGGACCCGGCACTCCGCCGGGCAGGGCGCCCATCTCGTGGCGTTCCCCGAGATGGCGCTGACCGGCTACCCCGTCGAGGACCTGGCGCTGCGGTCCTCCTTCGTCGAGGCCAGCCGGTCCGCGCTGCGCGCGCTCGCCGCCCGCCTCGCCGCCGAGGGCCTCGGGGATCTGCCCGTGGTCGTCGGCTATCTCGACCGCAGCGAGCAGGGCAGTGTCCGCTTCGGCCAGCCCGCCGGTGCCCCGCGCAACGCCGCCGCTGTGCTGCACCGCGGCCACATCGCGCTGACCTTCGCCAAGCACCACCTTCCCAACTACGGCGTCTTCGACGAGTTCCGCTACTTCGTGCCCGGTGAGACGCTGCCCGTGGTGCGGGTGCACGGCGTCGATGTCGCGCTCGCGATCTGCGAGGACCTGTGGCAGGAGGGCGGCCGGGTGCCCGCGACCCGTTCCGCCGGGGCCGGGCTGCTGCTGTCGATCAACGCCTCCCCGTACGAGCGCGAGAAGGACGACACCCGGCTGGAGCTGGTGCGCAAGCGCGCGCAGGAGGCCGGCTGCACGACCGCCTATCTCGCGATGACCGGCGGCCAGGACGAGCTGGTCTTCGACGGCGACACGATCGTCGTGGACCGCGACGGCGGGGTCGTCGCGCGCGCCCCGCAGTTCGAGCAGGGCTGTGTGCTGATCGACCTCGACCTGCCGGCCGCCGCGCCCGAGGCCCCGTCCGGGGTCGTGGACGACGGGCTGCGCATCGATCACGTCACCCTCTCGGCCGAGCCGCTCCCGGCGTACGAGCCGGAGACGCCGGGCGGTCTCGCGCCCCGGCTGGGCGACGCGGAGGAGGTGTACAAGGCGCTGGTGGAGGGCCTGCGCGCGTACGTCGTGAAGAACGGCTTCCGCAGCGTCCTCATCGGCCTGTCCGGCGGTATCGACTCGGCGCTCGTCGCCGCCCTCGCCTGTGACGCCATCGGCGCGGAGAACGTCCACGGCGTGGCGATGCCGTCGCGCTACTCCTCCGACCACTCCCTCGCCGACGCCGAGGAACTCGCCCGGCGCACCGGTCTGAACTTCCGCACGGTGCCGATCGGCCCGATGTTCGACGCGTACATGGGCGCGCTGGGCCTGACCGGTCTGGCCGAGGAGAACCTCCAGTCGCGGCTGCGCGGCACGCTGCTGATGGCCCTCTCCAACCAGGAGGGCCACATCGTGCTCGCGCCGGGCAACAAGTCCGAGCTGGCCTGCGGATATTCCACGCTCTACGGCGACTCGGTCGGCGCGTACGGCCCGATCAAGGACGTCTACAAGACCCTGATCTTCCGGCTCGCCCGATGGCGCAACCAGGCGGCGGCCGAGCGCGGCGAGACGCCGCCGATCCCGGAGAACTCCATCAGCAAGCCGCCGAGCGCCGAGCTGCGCCCCGGCCAGGTCGACACGGACTCGCTCCCGGACTACCCCGTGCTGGACCGGATCCTGGAGCTGTACGTCGACCGCGACCAGGGCCGGGACGCGATCGTCGCGGCGGGCTTCGACGCGGAGCTGGTCACGCGGATCCTGCGGCTGGTGGACACGGCGGAGTACAAGCGCCGGCAGTACCCGCCGGGCACGAAGATCTCCGCGAAGGGCTTCGGCAAGGACCGCCGACTGCCGATCACGAACGCCTGGCGGGAGAGCGTCTGACGGGGGCTCAGGCGCGGGGTGAGGCTCAGGCGCGGGCCGGGGCTCAGGCGCGGGCGGGGCCGGACTTCACGACCAGTCCGTCCAGCAGGCGCGCGGTGGCGTCGGCCACCGCGTCCACGGCCTCGTCGAAGACCGCCTGGTTGTGCGCGGCCGGCGCCCGGAAGCCCGACACCTTGCGCACGTACTGCAGGGCGGCCGCCCTGATGTCCTCCTCGCCCACTTCGGGGGTCATGGGCGGTCTGAGCGTCTTGATGCTGCGGCACATACCCCCAGTGTGACGCGCCCCACCGACATCGCGCCGGGCGCTGCGCCGGGAGCCCGTGGGCGGTGAGCCCGCCGACGGGCACAGCCGCGCCTACGCCTCGAAGTCGTACTCCAGCACGTAGGCGTTCGCGTCCATGACCATCTCGTTGACCTCGACCGCGTCGCCCCGCGCGGTGAACGCGGTGCGGCAGACGAGCATCACGGGGGTGCCGCCCGGCAGGCCGAGGCGGCTGACCTCCTCGGCGGTGGGCATCCGGGAGCGGATCTCCTCGCGGAAGCGGACGGGCTCGTACCCCAGGTCCTTGAGGCGGGCGTACGTACCGCCGGGCCCGGTGTCGGGCCGGGTGATGGGCGAGCCCGCGACGAGCGCGGTGGGCAGGTACGAGGTGGAGAGCATGACGGGCTCGCCGTCCAGGACGTAGCGGCGCCGGCGCACGCACACGGGCGCGGCGGGCGCGACGTCGAGTACGGCGGCGATGCGCTGGTGGGCGGGCTGTTCCTCGACGGCGACCTGGTCGACGACCAGGTCCCGGCCCGCCGCGTCGGCGGCCCAGACGGAGTGCCCCGCGCCCCAGTGCCGCCGGGCGAGCCGCTGGATGCTCAGCCTGCGCAGCGGGGAGGCCGTCCGCACGAACACCCCGGCGCCCTTGCGGGCCTCGGCGAGGCCCTCGCTCTGGAGGACGCCGAGGGCCTGCCGGGCGGTCATGCGCGCCACGCCGTGGGCGGCCATCAGGTCGTTCTCGCCGGGCAGCCGGTCGCCGGGGCCGTACTCGCCGGCGGCGATGGCGTCCTTGAGCGCGGCGGCGATCCGCCGGTACTTCGGCTCGGCCACTGCGCGCCTCCTCGTCGTCTCCGGGAAGCTCCGGGACCCCGTCATCTCTAGAGACCACCCTAAGCGGCGTGCGGCGGGGAGGTGAGGCTCAGGGCCGCCGCTGTCACACCGTTGACATCTCTAGAGACGTCGGCTTCACTGGAGTTGTCTAGAGACGTTCCCGTGGGTGCACCGCACCGATCAGGGGAGGCGGCATGGCACGCGTGGCCAGCATCGTCGGCACCGGACTGAAGCCCGAGCCGCTCGGCTGCATCACGGTGGAGGCGGTGCCGGAGTCGGTCGCCCTGGCCCGCCGGTTGTTCCGCGAGCTCACCGGCGCCCACGACCTGGGCTTCCCGGTGGACGACTGCGTCCTGCTGGTCTCCGAGCTGGTCACGAACGCGGTCGACCACGCCGGGCGGGCCGAGGGCGACGGCGCCCGGCAGATCCGTGTCGACTGGTGGCGGGTGCGGGACGGCCTGCGCGTCGACGTCCACAGCGGGGGGCCGCCGGACGGGGTCCGGCTACGGCGGCCGCGTGACGACGACCCGCGCGGGCGGGGACTGCTGCTCGTCGATCTGCTCACCGACGCATGGGCCGTGGAGCCGAGCCGGCACGGCGGCACGATGGTCTCGTTCGTCATCGAGGGCGTCTGGCGGACTGCGCGGCCCGCGCAGTCGGCGTGAGCGATGGGCGCCGGGGCGGCGCGGGCGGGGCGGGGCCGCGCGGATGACCGCGTCAGCCGGGATGCACCGCGGCCCGCACACCGGCCTGGCCGATCAACGCCCTGGCGGCGCAGGCATGCCGGCCGATCAGCGCCGACCGCCCCCTCGCGGGCCGCGGGTTCCACCCGGCTCGCCCACCCCGGGCCGACGCCCTCCCCGGCCGCTCCTCGCGGGTGGCCGCGTCAGCCGGGGCGCGCCCAGGGGCGGCACAGGCAGGACAGCGCACCGCCGACCGCCCCGCGGCGGCCGCAGGGCTGCCGGCCCACCCCACGGGCCGACGCCGTCCCCGCCCCCCCCCGCACGGATGTGCGCCCCGCACGGGTGGCCGCGTCAGCCGACGCGCTCCGCCTCCGGCATCCGCTCGCTGCCCGCGGCGACCAGCCGGGACGCGCCCGGGACGCCCCGGTCGAGCAGCCCCGCCGTCACCGCGATGGCCAGGCCGATCACCGCGAGGACCGCGCCCACCAGGGTCGGGGAGGTCCAGCCCCAGCCCGCGGCGATGGCGACGCCGCCGAGCCACGCCCCGCCGGCGTTGGCCAGGTTGAAGGCGGAGTGATTGGAGGCGGAGGCCAGGGTCGGGGCGTGCCGGGCCTTGTTCATGACGAGCATCTGCAGCGGCGTCGTAGTCATGAAGCCGACCGCGCCGAGGACGACGACCGTCGCGAGGGCCGCCCACTTCACGTGCACGGTGAAGTCGAAGAGGACCAGCACGGCCGCCAGCGCGGCCAGCGACCCGTAGAGCGTGGGCCGCAGCGCCCGGTCGGTGAGGGGACCGGCGACGAGGGCGCCGAGCGTCATGCCGATGCCGAAGAGGGCGAGGACGAGCGTGACGGAGGTCTCGGAGAAGCCCGTGACCTCGGTCATCATCGAGGCGAGATAGCTGTAGACCGCGAAGACCCCGGCGAAGCCGAAGACCGCGGTGAGCAGCCCGAGCAGCACCTGCCGGTCGCCGAGGGCGCGCAGTTCCTGGCCGAGGCCCTGGTGCCGTTCGCGCGGGAGCTGCGGGACGAGCAGGGTGAGCGCGGCCATCGCCACCAGCCCGATGCCGGCGACCACGAGGAACGTGGCGCGCCAGCCGAGGTGCTGGCCGAGCAGGGTGGCGGTGGGGACGCCGACGATGTTGGCGACCGTCAGGCCGAGGAACATCGTCGCGACCGCCCGGGCCTGCCGTCCCTCGGTCACCAGCCGGGCGGCGACCACCGCCCCGACGCCGAAGAACGCGCCGTGCGGCAGCCCCGCCAGCACCCGCCCCACGACGAGCAACCCGAAGGAGGGGGCCAGCGCGGAGGCGAGGTTGCCGATGGTGAAGAGGCCCATGAGCAGGACGAGCATCCGCTTGCGCGGGATGCGCGAGCCCATCGCCGTGAGCAGCGGGGCGCCGATGACGACGCCGAGGGCGTAGGCGGAGACGAGGTATCCGGCGGTGGGCACCGAGGTGCCCAGATCGTCGGCGACATTGGGCAGCAGGCCCATCATCACGAACTCGGTGGTGCCGATACCGAACGCGGAGATCGCCAGGGCGAGCAGCGCCAGGGGCATGGAGGACAGACCTTTCAGAGGATGTTCCCTTCCGGAACAAAGCCTCTCAGGTCAAATGTTCCCGCCCCCGGACGCGAAGGTGAACGGCTGGTCAGATCTTTACCCGGGCGGCCACCGGCAGGTGGTCGCTGTCCGTCGCGGGGAGGGTCCAGGCCGAGACGGGGTCCATGCCGCGCACCATGATCTGGTCGATGCGGGCCATGGGGAAGCTCGCGGGCCAGCTGAAGCCGAAGCCGTCGCCCGCCGCGCCCTGCGCCGAGCGCAGCTGCGAGGTGATGGGCGCGAGCGAGCGGTCGTTCATCGTGCCGTTGAGGTCGCCGAGCAGGACGACCTTGCGCACCGGCTCCCGCGCGATGGCCTGGCCGAGCGCCTCGGCGCTGTTGTCGCGCTGGCCCGCGGTGAAGCCCGCGTTGAACTTGACCCGCACGGAAGGCAGGTGCGCGACGTAGACGGCCACCGGGCCCTGGGGGGTGTTGACCGTGGCCCGCAGGGCGCGCGTCCAGCCCATGTGGATGTCGACCGGCCGGGCGTCGGCGAGCGGGTACTTGCTCCACACGCCGACGGTGCCCTGCACGGAGTGGTATTTGTACGTGCCCGCCAGCGCCCGCTCGTACCGGGAGGCGTCGCTGAGCTCCTCCAGCGCGACGATGTCGGCGCCCGAGGCGGCGACGGCGCGGGCGGTGCCGATCGCGTCGAGGTTCTCGGCGTTGACGTTGTGCGTGACGACCGTGAGGTTGCCGCCCTTGCCGGACTTGTCGCTGAGCAGCCCGCCGAAGAGGTTCGCCCAGACGACGATGGGCAGCAGCAGCGCGACCAGGGCGGTCGCCGACCGGCGCAGCACGGCGAGGACGAGCAGCACCGGAATGCCGAGGCCCAGCCAGGGGAGGAAGGTCTCGGTGAGGCTGCCGAGGTTGCCGACGCGGTTGGGGAGCCCGGAGTGGAAGAGCATCAGCAGCCCGAGCAGCGCGGCGAAGGCGGCGACGACGAGTCCGCGCCGCCAGACATTCCGGTCCCGCCACTGGCTCACGAAGTGCTCGAACCTGGATCCGGTGCGCTCCGGGCCCGGCCCGTCGTGGCCCGTCTCCTCCATGTACGCCTGCGACATCCGTCGTCCTTAACTCTTCAGCTGCTGCGTCCCCGCCACCTGACGATAAGTGATCACCGTGGGCCGGGTTTCTCCGCGGCGCCCCTGGCAGGGGCGTCGGTCTGGAGGACGAGGGCACGGCCCGCCCGGGTTCCTGTCGAGCGGCTGTGCGGGCCTGCTGTGACACAACGGGCATATTCGCCGCGTCCGGCGGCCGGGACGGACCGCGGGGCGGGTCAGCTCTCCCCCGGGCGCTCCCCCCGTGGCCGCGCGCCCTCCAGGACGGTGTCGACGATCTGCTCCGCCAGCCCCTCGGGCATCTCCTTCCACTCGTGGAGCATCGCCCGGGTGAGCATCGGGCCGACGAACAGGTCGGCGAGCAGATCGAGGTCCCGGTCGGCGCGGATCTCCCCGGTGAGCGTCCCGCGGCGCAGCACCGCGAGCAGCGCCTCGCGGCGGGCGGTGACGACGGTGTCGTGGTACTCCTTCCACAGCTTCGGCTGCGCCTGCATCTGTGCGACGACCGTGCGCAGCAGCGCCGAGGAGCGCTTGGCGAGGCCGCGGCGGCGCATGAACTCCAGCATGGTGACGAGGTCGTCCCGGACCGATTCCCCGGCGGCCTCGGGCTGGCGGACGGTGTCGAGGGAGCGCATGACGTCGAGCATCAGCGCCTCCTTGCCGGCCCAGCGGCGGTAGACGGTGGCCTTGCCGACGCCCGCCTCGCGGGCTATCCGCTCCATCGACAGATCGCCGATGGTGACGCCTTCCTCCAGGAGCCGCAGCACCGTTTCGATGACGGTGGTGTCGACGGCGGCGTTGCGGGGGCGTCCCCGCCGCTCGGCGACCGCGCTCACGCCGTCCCCCGGCTTTCCTTCGACGTGCCCGTTCACGCGTCCGCTCCCGCCTGCTCCTTCTCGGGTTCCGGCCGCGACTGGCCGGCGGCCGCGGCCGCCGCCTTGCCCGGCAGGAAGAGGGCGACGACGGCCGCGCCGAGCAGGGCGACGGCGGAGGCGCCGGTGACGGTGATGTGCATGGCGTGGATGAAGGCGTCCTGGGCGGGGCCGACCAGCGCCTTGCCGGACGGTCCCAGCTTCCCGGCGAGGCCGAGGGTGCCCTCGATGGACTCGCCCGCCGCGTGCCGGGCGGAGTCGGTCAGGCCGGGGACGTCGTCGAGCGTGCCGGAGATGCCGTCGCGGTAGGTGGTGGAGAGCAGCGAGCCGAGCACGGCGACCCCGAGCGCGCCGCCGACCTGCCGGAAGGTGTTGTTCACGGCGGAGCCGGAGCCGGCCTTCTCACGCGGCAGCGACTGCATGATCGAGACGGTGGCGGGCGGCATGATGTGCGCCATCGCGGTGCCCTGGAAGAAGAACAGCACCTCCAGGACCCAGATCGGGGTGTCCTTCTCCAGCAGCAGGAAGCCCGCCGTGGTCGCGGCGATCATCAGCATGCCGGCGGTGCACACCACGCGGGCGCCGAACCGCTCCACGACCAGCCTGGCCCGCGGGGCGAAGAACATCTGGGCGGCGGCGATCGGCAGGAGCAGCAGACCGCTCTGCAGCGGGGAGTAGCCGCGCACGCTCTGGGTGTAGAAGACGATGAAGAACGTCGTGCCCATCAGCGCGAAGAAGACCAGCGCGATGGAGGAGACGGCCGCCGAGAAGGCGGGGTTGCGGAAGTAGCGCACATCGATGGCGGGGTGAGTGCTGCGCCGCTCGTGCAGGACGAAGAGGACGAGGACGAGCAGTCCGCCGCCGACCGTGCCGAAGACCTCGGGGTCGGAGAAGTCGGCGAGCTGGCCGCCCTTGATGATGCCGTAGACCAGCAGGACCAGGCCGACGACGGACAGCAGCACGCCGACCGGGTCGAGACGGCCGGGCCTCGGGTCCTTGGAGTCGGGGACGAGCAGCACCATCGCGATCAGACCGACGATCACGATGGGCACGTTGACGAGGAAGACGGAACCCCACCAGAAGTGTTCGAGCAGGACGCCGCCGGTGACCGGGCCGATGGCGATGGCGAGACCGACCGCGCCCGCCCAGATGCCGATGGCTTTGGGCTGCTCGTCCCGCTCGAAGACGTTCATGATGATGGCGAGGGTCGCGGGCATCACGAAGGCACCGCCGAAGCCCATCACCGCGCGGAAGGTGATCAGCTCACCGGGCGAGCCGGCCATGGCGGAGAGCACCGAGCCGATGCCGAACACGACCATGCCGAAGAGCAGCACCTTCTTGCGGCCGAGCCGGTCGCCCAGCAGGCCCGCAGTGAAGAGTATCCCGGCGAAGACGAGGGTGTAGGAGTTGATCGCCCACTCCAACTGGCTCTGCGTCGCGCCGAGTCCGGTGGGGGCGGGTGCGGCGATCGTCTTCATCGCCACATTGAGGATCGAGTTGTCCAGCACCACGATCAGCAGGCTGAACAGCAGGACGGTGAGGATCGCCCAGCGTCTGCGGTGGACCGCCTCGGGGACCCGGCGGGCCGGCGCCGCGCCGGAGGCATCGGAGGGGCCGGGAGACGCCGAGGGGTCGGGGGTGCCGGAAGAAGCTGCCATGCGCACCACCATAAACCTTTTCGATACGAGTCCGTCTCGTATTGGAAAGTCTTTGCGAACGGGCGACCGCCGCCGGGCCCGGCAACCAGGGCAGGGGGTTCCCTTCCCCGCCCGCGTGCGGCGTGTCAGCATGGAGGTGATCCGGGGACGCCGTGAGGGCGCCTCGAGACACTTCACAGGAGCCATTGCCATGACGCATGCCTTGAATGCCGCGAACCGGCCCGACAGCAGCCCCGCCAACCCGAAGGCGCTGTACGGCGGTACGAGTTCCCGGCGCGTCACCGTCCGCGACATCGCCGCAGCCAAGGTGCGCGGCGAGAAGTGGCCGATGCTCACCGCCTACGACGCGATGACCGCCTCGGTCTTCGACGAGTCCGGCATCCCCGTCCTGCTCGTGGGCGACTCCATGGGCAACTGTCACCTCGGCTACGACTCCACCGTGCCCGTCACGATGGACGAGATCGCCCTTCTCTCGGCCGCCGTCGTACGGGGCACCAAGCGCGCCCTGATCGTCGGCGACCTGCCGTTCGGTTCGTACCAGGAAGGCTCGGTACAGGCGCTGCGCAACGCCACCCGGCTGGTGAAGGAGGCGGGCGTCGGCGCGGTCAAGCTGGAGGGCGGCGAGCGCTCCGCCGACCAGATCGACCTGCTGGTCCGCTCCGGCATCCCCGTCATGGCCCACATCGGCCTCACCCCCCAGTCCGTCAACGCCTACGGCGGCTACCCCGTGCAGGGCCGCGGCGAGGAGGCCGCGCAGCAGTTGCTGCGCGACGCCAAGGCCGTCCAGGACGCGGGCGCCTTCGCGGTCGTCCTGGAGCTGGTCCCGGCCGAGCTGGCCGCCGAGGTCACCCGGACGCTGCACATCCCGACGGTCGGCATCGGCGCCGGCCAGGAGTGCGACGCCCAGGTGCTGGTGTGGACGGACATGGCGGGCATGACGGCGGGCCGGGTGCCGCGCTTCGTGAAGCAGTACGCGAATCTGCGCGAGGTGCTCGGCGGCGCGGCGAAGTCCTTCGCGGACGACGTGGTCGGCGGGCTGTACCCGGCGGAGGAGCACGCCTTCCACTAGAGCCTGTCCGGCGGATCATGTGAACGGCCCGCCGCGGGCCGTGTCATCCGCTCCACCGCTGCGCGGCGGTGTCCTCAATCGCCGGACAGGCTCCAAGCGGCTGAGCTCAGCCAGAACCAGCCCGTCCGGCGTTTGAGGACAGAGCACACCAGCCCGTCCGGCGTTTGAGGACAGAGCACAGCAGCCCGTCCGGCGTTTGAGGACGCGCCCGCAGGGCGCTCGCCGCCGCAGGCGGCAAAGCCCGCAGCCCATCGGCAGGATGTCGGTGGGCTGTCGATTAAATATCGGCGCGCTGTCAGTGGCCCCTGCCACTCTGGCTTCCATGACGCGAAACGACATCCCTGGAAGCGGCGGGAACGCCGTAGAGGTCCGGGGGCTGGTCAAGCACTACGGCGAGACCAAAGCCCTCGACGGGGTCGATCTGGACGTACGCGAGGGCACCGTCCTCGGTGTCCTCGGCCCCAACGGCGCGGGCAAGACCACGCTCGTGCGAGTCCTGTCCACCCTGATCCGGCCCGACGCGGGCAGCGCCCGCGTCGCGGGCTACGACGTGGTGACCCAGCCCCGGCAGCTGCGCCGGGTCATCGGCCTGACCGGGCAGTACGCCTCGGTCGACGAGAAGCTGTCCGGCACCGAGAACCTCTACATGATCGGGCGGCTGCTCGACCTCTCCCGCAAGGACGCCCGGCGCCGCGCGGCGGAGATGCTGGAGCGCTTCTCGCTCACGGAGGCCGCCAAGCGGCCCGCCATGCAGTACTCGGGCGGTATGCGCCGCCGGCTCGACCTGGCCGCCTCGATGATCGGCCTGCCGTCGGTGCTCTATCTGGACGAGCCCACCACCGGCCTCGACCCCCGCACGCGCAACGAGGTGTGGGAAGAGGTCCGGCGGATGGTCTCCGAGGGGGTCACCGTGCTGCTCACCACCCAGTACATGGAGGAGGCGGAGCAGCTCGCCGACGAGCTGACCGTCATCGACCGCGGCCGGGTCATCGCCGGCGGCGGGGTCGACGAGCTCAAGGCGAAGGTCGGCGGGCGCACCCTGCAGATCCGCCCGGCGGACCCGGCCGAACTGCCCCGGATGGTGGGCGCGGTGGCCCAGGCCGGGCTGGACGGCATCGCCGGTGCGACCGCCGACGCGGCGGAGGGCGTGGTCAACGTCCCGATCGTCAGCGACGAGCAGCTGACCGCCGTGATCGGGCTGCTGGGCGAGCGGGGCTTCGCCATCGCCGGCATCAGCACCCATCTGCCCAGCCTCGACGAGGTGTTCCTGGCCGTCACCGGCCAGAAGACCTCCGAGAGCACCGCGCCGCAGGACCGTACCGACGAACTCCAGGAGGTCGCGGCATGAGCGCGGCGACGATTCAGACGCCCGTGCAGGCGCCGGCCGGAGAGGGCCGGATCGGCCTGCGGGCCAATGTGCGGCACATCGGGGCCCTCGCCCGCCGCAATCTGCTCCAGATCAAGCAGGACCCGGAGTCGATGTTCGACGCCGTGCTGATGCCGATCATCTTCATCCTGCTGTTCACCTACGTCTTCGGCGGCAACATCGCCGGCAAGGGCAACGAGCAGCAGTACGTCAGCTATCTCGTGCCGGGCCTGATGGCGATGATGGGCATGAACATCGCCATGGCCGTCGGCACGGGCGTCAACGACGACTTCAAGAAGGGGGTGATGGACCGCTTCCGGACGATGCCGATAGCCCGGTCCTCCGTCCTCATCGCGAAGATCGTCGTCGAGGTCGGGCGGATGCTCATCGCGACCACGATCCTGCTGGTCATGGGCTTCATCCTGGGCCTGACCATCAGCACCTCGGTGCTGCACCTGCTCGCGGCGGTGGCGCTCGCCATGGTCTTCGGCGCCTCGCTGATGTGGATCTTCATCCTGCTGGGTCTGACCCTGAAGACCGCGCAGGCCGTCCAGGGGGTTGCCATGATCGTCCTGATGCCTCTGCAGTTCGGCAGCTCGATCTTCGCACCGACCCAGAAGATGCCGGGCTGGCTGGAGACCTTCACCGACTACAACCCGCTGTCCAACCTCGCCGACGCCTCCCGCAATCTGATCAACGGCGGCCCGGTGGCCGACTCGGTGTGGATGACGCTGGCCTGGGCCGCGGCCATCACCCTGGTGACCGCGCCGATCGCGATCTCCAAGTTCCGCAACAAGACCAACTGAGCGGCACGGCCGAGCCGGCGGTGCCAGGGGGCGTCCGGGGGGCGCGTCATACGAGGGCGGTGGCCTCCTCCAGCGTGAGGCCGCCGCCTTCGGCGTACGCCCGCTCGTACGCCACGTCGCCCAGGGCGGCGCGCGTCGCGGTCTCCGTCTCCGCCCGCACCTCCCGCTCGATGGACGCGACATGGACGCCCGGGGTGCGCAGCGCGACACTGGCGCCGAGCAGCCGGGCCGCCGTCAGCGCGTGCTCCTCGCCGCCGATCGCGATGTGGGCGTGGGCGGCGTACAGCAACTGCACCATCACCAGGTGCGGTGCGATCAGCTGGGACAGGGGCTCGGACCCGTGCGCCAGCGCCCTGCGCAGCCTCGGCAGCGCCTCGGCCGGGCGGCCCTGAAGGGTGTCGACCCAGGCGACCAGCCCGCAGATCGTGCTCGCGAGGATCTCGATGGCGCGGCCCTCGAACTCCGCCTCCAGTGCTTCGAGGACCTCGCGCGCCGCCGCGGTGTCACCGTGCTGGGCGAGCCGCACCCCGAGCTGGAGACGGGCGAAGAGAGCGGCGTCGGGGCTGACCCGCTGCGCCTCCCCGATAATGTCGTGGAGCGTGCGCTTGACCTCCTCCGCGTCGACGAGCCCCGCCTCCGTGCGCACCTCGAGGAGACGGCCGCGCAGCATCGGCACCATGGCGGTCGATCCCAGCGCCCGGACGCTGTCGATGGCCTCCCGGTAGTCCTCCGCCGCCAGCTCGTACTCGCCGCGCCGTTCGCGTGCCTCGCCGCGCCCGGACAACGCCTCGGCCACGCCCCAGGAGTCACCGATACGACGGAAGATCTCCAGGCTCTCGTCGGCGTCCCGGGCCCCCTGCGCGGACCGGTTCGCGCTGTCGTTGAAGAGCTTGGCGCGCAATTGGAGCGCGTTGGCCAGTTCCCAGTCGTAGCCGAGTCGGCGGCAGCGCTCCACCCCCTCGTCGATCATCGTGTAGAGGTTCTCGGCGTGACCGGTCAGCAGGGCCGCGTAGATCCACGCCATGCCCGGGACGCGGCAGTTCTGCGGCTGCCCTCCCCCGTAGGCCTCGACGATGCCGCGCAGCCGGGTCTGCATGGCGGGGTCCTCGAACACCCGCATGTCGCTCTCCATGTTGGACAGCGCCACCAGTCGCACCCCGCGCCGGGCCTCCTCCAGCAGGTCCGGCGGCATCGGCGGCGGCGCCGCCGTGCACGGGACGAGCAGCGGCGGGGCCGGGGCCACGGGCGCCGCGAAGGGGTCGGGGCCGAGCGCGGCCGCCGCCTCGGCCCAGGTCCGGGCGTCGGTGCGGTGGTCCCGCAGCTGCCAGAACCAGCCCAGGGACAGCACCAGGCACAGCGCCTCGTGCTCGTCCCGCGCCGCGACGGCGTGCCGCAGCGCGGTCCGCATGTTGTCGTGTTCCCGCTCCAGCCGCTCCAGCCAGGCCCGCTGCTCGGGGCCGCGCAGCAAGGGGTCGGCGGTGCGGGCCAGTTCGCGGTAGGCCACCAGGTGCCGTCGCTCCGCGGCGGCCCGCTCCCCCGCCTCGTCCAGCCGCTCGGCGGCGTACTCCCCCACGGTCTCCAACAGCCGGTAGCGCATCTGGCCGTCGGCGGCGGGCGCCGCGACCACCAGCGACTTGTCGACGAGGGAGCCGAGCAGCGCGGCGACGTCCCGGCCGTGGACGGCGTCGGGGCCGTCGGCGGCACACACCTCCTCGGCGGCGGACAGGTCGCAGCCGCCTGCGAAGACCGCCAGCCGGCGCAGCACGGCGCGCTCGGGGCCGGTGAGGAGGTCCCACGACCAGTCGACGACCGCGCGCAGCGTCTGCTGGCGCGGCAGGACCGTGCGGCTGCCGGAGGTGAGCAGCCGGAAGCGGTCGTCGAGGCGGTCGGCGAGGCCGCGGGGGGTGAGCAGCCGCAGCCGGGCGGCGGCGAGCTCGATGGCGAGCGGCAGGCCGTCGAGGCGGCGGCAGATCTCGGCGCACGCCTCGGGGTCGTCGTCGAGCAGGAATCCGGGGCGTGCGGCGGCGCCCCGGTCGGCGAGGAGCCGCAGGGCGACGGGGTCGGGCAGGGGTTCGACGGGCCGGACCAACTCGCCGGGTACGGCGAGCGGTTCGCGGCTGGTGGCGAGGACGGTGACGCCGGGGCAGTGGGCGAGGAGCGTCTCGGCGAGCCGGGCGGCGGCGTCGATGACGTGCTCGCAGTTGTCGAGGACGAGCAGCATGCGGCGGCGCGCGCAGTGCTCGGCGAGCCGTGCCGACGGGTCGAGCGCGGTCGCGTCGGTCGCGGCCCGCAGCCCCTCGGCGGCGGTGCCCCGCACGACGGTCTCGCGGGCCCCCAGCGCGGTCAGCACGGCCTCGGGCACGGTGCCGCCGTCGTCGACGGGCGCGAGCTCCGCGAACCACACCCCGTCGGGCCAGGCCCCGTCCGCCCGCGCGGCGGCCTCGGCGGCCTCCTGCGACAGGCGCGTCTTCCCGGCCCCGCCGGGCCCCAGCAGGGTGACGAGCCGGTACCGCGCCAGATCCCCCCGGATCAGCGCGAGCTCGTCCTCCCGGCCGACGAAGGAGGTGTGCCGGGCGCGCAGATTGCCGAGCGGCGGGAGCACGGGCGGTGCCGGTACGGGCGTCCCGGCCCCGTAGGCGCCACCCGCCCCGTCGGGCGTCGCCGCCTCGCGGGTGCCCGGTCCCCGGTCCGCTCCCGCACCGGGTCCGGCGACTCGCCGCGTCCCGCCCCGCGTCGGGTCCCCCTCGGCAGCCACCTCGGGCAACGGCTCGGGCGTCAGCAGTTCGGTGTGCAGGGCGCGCAGTTCCGGGCCGGGGTCGGTGCCGAGCCGGTCGGCTATGGAGGTGCGGATCCGCTCGTACGCGGCGAGGGCCTCGGCCGGGCGGCCAGCGGCGCGCAGGGCGCGGAGCCGGAGGGCCTGGAGGGGTTCGTCCAGGGGGTGGGCGTCGCAGAGGTCGGCGAGCTCGGGCAGGACCGCCGCCGCGTCGCCGAGGGCGATCGCCGCGGCGGCGCGGTGGCGGCGGGCGTCGAGGCGACGGGCCTCGTGGCGGACGGCCAGGGCGCCTGAGTCCGGGAGGTCGGCGAGGGCCGGGCCGCGCCACAGCGCGAGGGCGTCGTCGAGCAGGACCGCGGCCTTGGCGGGGTCGCCGTCGTCGAGGGCGCGGGCTCCCTCGTCGGCGAGCCGGCGGAAGCGGTGCAGATCGACGTCGTCGGGCTCGGCCCGCAGCCGGTAGCCACCGGCCACGAGGTCCACCGCCTCGTGGCCGATCGCCCGCCGCAGCCGCCCGACGAGCGCCTGCAGCGCGCCCGGGCCGTCGGCGGGCGGCGCGTCGCCCCAGACCTCGTCGATCAGCGCTTCGGCGGGCCGGGGCCGGCCGGGGTGCAGGGCCAGCGCGGCGAGGAGGCCGCGCAGCCGGGAGCCGCCGAGGGCGGTGGTCCGGCCGTCGGCGGAATGGGCCTGGGTGGTGCCGAGAATGCCATAGCGCACGGACCCATTCTCACCCGGCGCGTACAAGGCGGTACGCCACGCCGGGGCGAGCAAGTAACGTCGCCCGGTACCGTCCGTACGCCCCGGGCCGTCCCCCACCGGCCCGGCGGTACCACCCCGATTCACAGGAGCATCAGGTATGGCATCCACAGCGACCCGCGGCGAGGCGCGCGTGAGCCCCGTCTTCCTCGCCCTCGTCGCCATCATGGCGGTCTCCATATGGGCGGTGTGGACGGACTTCTCGGCCAGCCCCGGCTTCGCCGTCTTCCTGTTCGTCGTCTCGGGCTGGATCGTCTCGCTCTGTCTCCACGAGTACGCGCACGCGCGCACGGCCCTGCACGGCGGGGACATCTCGATCGGCGCCAAGGGCTATCTGACCCTGAACCCCTTGAAGTACACGCACGCGCTGCTCAGCATCGTGCTGCCGGTGATCTTCGTGATCATGGGCGGGATCGGCCTGCCCGGCGGCGCCGTGTTCATCGAGCGGCACCGCATCCGGGGGCGCTGGAAGCACAGCCTGGTCTCGGCGGCGGGCCCGCTGACGAACGTGCTGTTCGCGGCCGTGGTCAGCGCGCCGTTCTGGCTGGACGCCCTGGACGGGGTGCCGGACAACTTCCGCTACGCGCTGGGCTTCCTGGCCCTGCTCCAGCTGACAGCCGCGATCTTGAACTTCCTGCCGGTGCCCGGCCTGGACGGCTACGGGGTGATCGAGCCGTGGCTGTCGCACAAGCTGCGGCGGCAGGTGGAGCCCTTCGCGCCGTTCGGGCTGATCGCGGTCTTCGGTTTCCTGTGGATCCCCGGGGTCAACCACGCCTTCTTCGACATGATCGACGCGATTCTGCGCGGCCTGGGGGTGACCGAGTGGGACACTTACTGGGGCCAGGAGCTGTTCCGCTTCTGGCAGAGAACGCCGGACATCCCGCCGCTCACCTCGGTCGACGTCGGTCTGTGAGACCACTCACCCCGCGCTGCCGGCCTGCTCGGCGGCCCGGTCGTTCTTCTCCTTGCGCACGTAGTACCAGGCGATGTTCGACGAGACGCCGAGCAGCAGGATCCAGATGACGCCGAGCCAGCTGCCCCGCGCGAAGGAGACGACGGCCGCCGCGAGCGCGAGGGCGCAGACGGCGATGGCGTAGAGGGCGAGGCGGGGCATGGGGGCGGCTCCTGGTCCGGCGGACGCGTGTGCGTGGATCCCGCCCATTATCTCCCAGGTGTCCCCCACGCCCCCGGGCGGCTCAGACGTCCGTGACCCGCAGGCCCGCGTGCGCCTTGTAGCGGCGGTTCACGGAGATCAGGTTGGCGACCAGGGACTCCACCTGGTGGGCGTTGCGCAGCCGCCCGGCGAAGACGCCGCGCATACCGGGGATGCGGCCGGCCAGGGCCTGGACGATGTCCGTGTCGGCCCGCTTCTCGCCGAGCACCATCACATCGGTGTCGATCTCCGCGATCTCCGGGTCGGAGAGCAGCACGGCGGACAGGTGGTGGAAGGCGGCGGTGACGCGCGACTCGGGCAGCAGGGCGGCGGCCTGCTGGGCGGCGCTGCCCTCCTCCGGCTTGAGGGCGTAGGCGCCCTGCTTGTCGAAGCCGAGCGGGTTGACGCAGTCGATGACGAGCTTCCCGACGAGGTCCGCGCGCAGCGACTGGAGGGTCTTGGCGTGGCCGTCCCACGGCACGGCGACGATCACGACGTCGCTGCGCCGCGCGCACTCGGCGTTGTCGGCGCCCTCGATGCCCAGGCCGAGCTCCTCGGCGGCGGTCTGTGCCCGGTCGGCGGCACGGGAACCGATGATCACCTTCTGGCCGGCCTTGGCCAGCCGGTAGGCGAGGCCGCGGCCCTGGTCACCGGTGCCGCCGAGCACGCCGACGACGAGGCCGGAAACGTCGGGGAGGTCCCAAGGGGCCTTGGCGGGGGCCTTCTTCACGTCATCAGGAGTAGTCATGACAGCGATACTGTCACGCTGTCTTTTCCCCTCCGGCGAGGCCTGCCGTCGAAGCGTGTTCCCCGTGGTCCCGGTATTCCCGGTACCCGGTACGGACGGCCGCCGGCCCGGCCGCCCGTACGGGTGAGGCGCCGCGTAACGCGCGTTGCCCGCGCGACGGTTGCGGCAGGATGCGGGCGCATGGACGCCGTACGGGTCGCGCTGCTGCGCGAAGCGCTCGCCGGGACCGAGTGGTTACGCACCACGCGTCACTTCGCGGGGACGTTACGGACCTCGGTCACCCGGCACGGCGGCGGGCTGCTCCTCGTCGGCAGCCCGCGGTACGAGCCGTGGCACCTGGCCGCGCACCTGGACGACGAGGCCGCCTGGTCCGGGCTGCCGGAGCTGTCCCCCACGCTCGTCCGGCACCGGGTACCGGACGGCGTCCCCGCTCATCTGGCGGTCGGGCTGGGCCGGCTGGAGGCCGCGCGGCGCGGCGAGACGCTGCTGGTGGTGACGGCCGAGGAGCCCGGCGAGGGGCTGCTGGAGCGGGTGCACGACGCGCGGCGCGGCGGGGCGACCGTGCTCGCCCTGGACGGCGCGGACGGCGACGAGGGCCGCGACCTGCGCGCGCTCGCCCACGACGCGCTGCCCGTGCCGGCCGCGGCGGAGCTCGATCTCGACACCGTGCAGCACCTGGTCAGCGCCGCCGCCGGGGAGAACGCGCCGCCCGCGCCGCGCGGTCGCCACCGCTTCCTCGACCGGCTCGCCCGGCTCGCGGAGCAGCTGTCCGCACCGCCGCCGACCCGCTGGTAGCGACCCGTCGGCAGCGGCGACCGGTGGCGGCGACCCGAAAACTCGTTTGCTCCCATTCGTCCTGGCGTGGACCATGGTCCCCCGTGACCGAGCACCATCCCCCCTCCGAACCCCCGGCTCCCTCCGAGCCCCCCTCCCGCGGACTGCGCGCCCTGCTGCCCGATCTGACCCCCTGGCACGCCTCCCCCGACTTCCGCCGGATGTGGCTGGCGGGGCTGGTGACGGTCTTCGGCAGCTCCCTGACCTTCATCGCGGTACCGCTGCAGCTCAAGGAGCTGACCGGCTCGGCACTCGCGGTCGGCGCGGTCGGCGCCGTCGAACTCGTGCCGCTGATCGTCTTCGGTCTCTACGGCGGCGCGCTCGCCGACGCCATGGACCGGCGGAAGCTGATCCTGTGGACCGAGGCCGGGCTCGGTGTCCTGTCCGGGATCCTGCTGCTCAACACCCTGCTGCCGCACCCCATGATCTGGCCGCTGTACGTGGTGGCCGCGCTGGTCAGCGCGCTGACCGGGCTCCAGCGTCCGGCGCTGCAGGCGATCGTGCCGCGGATCGTCGCGCACGAGCAGCTGCCCGCCGCCATCGCCCTGAACTCGATGCGCTGGCAGATCGGCGCCATCGCGGGCCCGTCCCTGGCCGGCGTGATCATCACCTTCGCCGGGCTGCCCTGGGCGTACGTCCTGGACATCGTGTCCTACGCGGTCTCGCTCGCCCTCACCGTCGGCCTCGCCGCCTCGCCCGCCTCCCACGACGCCGACAAGCCGTCGCTGCGCGGCGTCCTGGAGGGCGCGCGCTACGCGTGGCGCCGCAAGGAGCTGCTGGGTACGTACGCGGTCGACATGGCGGCGATGTTCTTCGCCATGCCCACCGCGATCTTCCCGTTCCTGGCCGACGACCTGGACGCCCCCTGGGCGCTGGGCCTGATGTACGCGGCCGGTTCGGTGGGTTCGCTCGTGGTGAGCCTGACCAGCGGCTGGGTGTCGCGCATCCACCGGCACGGCCGGATGGTGGTGCTGGCGGCGGGCGGCTGGGGTCTGGCGATGGCGCTGGCGGGCTGGATGCACAACATCTGGCTGGTGCTGGTGTTCCTGGCCGTGGCCGGCGGCTGCGACATGGTGAGCGGACTCTTCCGCTCGGCGATCTGGGACCAGACGATCCCGGACGAGCTGCGCGGCCGCCTCGCCGGCATCGAACTGCTCTCGTACTCGGTCGGCCCCCAGCTCGGCCAGGTCCGCGCGGGCGGCATGGCGACCCTGACGAACGTCCGCACCTCGGTGTGGGCGGGCGGTCTGGCGTGCGTCGCCTCGGTGGGGCTGCTGGCCCTGACGCTGCCGAAGCTGATGTCGTACGACGAGCGGACGGACGAGCACGCGGTGCGGATGCGCGCGGCGCGCGCGGATGTGGTGAAGGCGGCGTAGCCACGAACCGGGGCCCGGGGCTCCGCCCCGGGCCCCGGTCCTCGAACGCCGGACGGACTCAAAGGCTGATGGTCACGCCTTCTTGTCGCCGTCCCCGTCCCTGTCCCCGTCCCTGTCCCCGTCGTTCCAGCGGGGGTCCTCGCGCCACTCCTCGTTGCGCTCGCGCTGCGTCTCCATCGCGTGGGCCGCCTCCTCGCGCGTCTCGTACGGGCCGAAGCGGTCGGCGGCCCGGCACTGGGGGCCCTCCTCCACCGTGCCGTGCTTGAGGCAGTAGTACCACTCACCGGGCTTGCCGGCCGTGCGCCGCTTGAACAGTGCCATCAGGTCTCTCCTCCAGCGTGGGTGCTCGACCACATGCTCCCCGAAAGCCGCTGGCTACACTCGCTGACATGTCTGGCCAGTCGCTTCTCACCCCGGGGACCCTCTCCCCCGCCCGCCCCGTCCCCGCCTCGATCCCGCGGCCCGAGTACGTCGGTAAGGACGCCCCCACCCCCTATTCCGGCCCCGAGATCCAGGACGCCGAAACGATCGAGCTGATGCGGATCGCCGGCGGCATCGCCGCGCGGGCGATGGAGGAGGCGGCCAAGCACATCGCCCCCGGCGTCACGACGGACGAGCTGGACCGCGTCGCGCACGAGTACATGTGCGACCACGGCGCCTACCCCTCGACGCTCGGCTACCGCGGCTTCCCCAAGTCGCTGTGCTCGTCCGTGAACGAGGTCATCTGTCACGGCATCCCGGACTCCACGGTGCTGCGCGACGGCGACATCGTGAACCTCGACGTGACGGCGTTCATCGGCGGCGTGCACGGCGACAACAACGCCACCTACCTCTGCGGCGACGTGGACGAGGAGTCGCGGCTGCTCGTGGAGCGCACCCGTGAGGCGCTGAACCGGGCCATCAAGGCGGTCAAGCCCGGCCGCCGCATCAATGTCATCGGCCGGGTCATCGAGTCCTACGCCAAGCGCTTCGGCTACGGCGTCGTGCGTGACTTCACCGGTCACGGCATCAACTCGTCCTTCCACTCCGGCCTGATCGTCCCGCACTACGACAGCCCCCACCACGACACGCTGATCCAGCCGGGCATGACGTTCACGATCGAGCCGATGCTCACCCTCGGGACGTACGAGTACGACATGTGGGCGGACGGCTGGACCGTCGTCACGAAGGACCGCAAGCGCACGGCCCAGTTCGAACACACACTGGTGGTGACCGACACGGGAGCGGAAATCCTCACCCTGCCGTAGCGCGGCCGGGGGCGGTAGGGTTTTCCCGACAGCACGTCGGGAAAAGATTGACTTAGGTAAGCCTAACTAGAGAGAATCGGCGGTGTCGGCGTGCTCGCGCGCCCCCGGCATCGTCCCCTCCCGCCCTCTCCGTCACCGGAGGTCCGCCTTGGACTCGCCCGTCACGACGCCGTTCTCCACCTTGATCCGTACCGCCTCGCACGAGCAGCACACGGAAGCCGAGAACTCGTCGTTCATGAGCGACATGCTCGGCGGCAGGCTCGGTGTCGCCGCCTACCGCCGCTACACCGAACAGCTCTGGTTCGTCTACCGCGCCCTGGAGTCCGCGTCGGCCCTGCTGGCCGCCGACCCCGTCGCCGGCCCGTTCATACGGCCCGAGCTGGCCCGGACCGCCCAGCTGGAGCGCGACCTCGCCCACCTCGGCGGACCCGGCTGGCAGGCGGGGCTCGCGCCGCTGCCCGCGACGGCGGCCTACGCGGCCCGGGTCGAGGAGTGCGCCCGCACCTGGCCCGCCGGCTACGTCGCCCATCACTACACGCGCTATCTGGGCGATCTGTCCGGCGGCCAGATCGTCCGCGGCACCGCCGAGAAGACCTGGGGCTTCGCCCGCAAGGGCGACGGCGTCCGCTTCTACGTCTTCGAGGCCATCGGCAACCCCGCCGCCTTCAAGCGCGAGTACCGCGAGCTGCTGGACGCGCTGCCGGTCGACGACCTGGAGAAGCAGCGCGTGGTGGACGAGTGCAAGCGCGCTTTCGCGCTGAACACGGCGGTCTTCCAGGAGCTGGGCCGGGAGTTCCCGCTGAGCGCGTAGGCCTCGCCGGACGGGCTGCTGTGTTGTGTCCTCAGGCGCCGGACGCGCTGCTGTGTTGTGTCCTCAGGCGCCGGACGGGCTGCATTGCGGCCCGTCCGGCGCTTGAGGTCACCGCCGTGCAGCGGAAGGTGCGCCGCCGGGTGTCAGGCCTGCGGCGTCTGCCGGCGCCGCGCGGCGTAGACCGCTGCGCCGCCCGCGAGGAGCAGCGCCCCGGCCCCGCCGAGCAGCGGGCCGGTGGGGGTGTCGGCGCCGGTCGCGGCGAGGGCGGCGGTGCCGGTGCCGCCCGTGACCCCGCCGGAGCCGCCGGTCGTGCCGGTGGCGACGGAGCTCGTGCCCGTGCCGCCTCCCGGGAGCTTCGCGCTCTTGTCGATGGTGACGGCGGCGGTCAGCGGGTCGAGGGCCTGGCCCTCCTTGTACATGTTGTCGAAGGCCTTCGCGCCCTGGGCGGTCAGGGTCGCCGGGACGGCGGAGAGGGAGACGACACCGTTCCTGGCCTTGAGGGCGCCCGCGGGGAGCTTGAGCTTGGCCACCGGCATGTCGTCGGTCCTGGTGACCTTGCCCGTGGCGCGCGCCTTGGCGGAGACGTCGGCGAGCAGCGTGCCGGTGGTGCCGTTCGCCTTCACCTTGAGGTCGCTGAACTTGAGGTCCAACTGGCCCTCGTGGCCGGTGAAGCGGACCGCGCCGGTGAAGTTCGCGTCGAGGGAGGACGCCTTCGCGTCGTAGGTGCCGCGCCCCTTGGGGAAGCGGTAGCCGTCGCCGGACTTCACGGCACCGGCGGAGAGTTCGGCCTTGCCGCCCGCTATCGGGCCGGTGACGTAGTCGCGGAAGGACTTCTTCACGCCCCAGTCGAGGTTGCCGTCGAGGACGTTGCCGGAGCCGCCGGGCTTCCGCGTCGGCTTGACGGTGGGCGTGGCGCTCGGCGTGGGCTGGACGGTCGGCTTCGGTGACGGCTGCTTCGTCGGCGTGGGCTTCGGGGACGGCTGCTGTCCGCCGCCGGCCGCCTTCACCGTGAGGGTCGCCGGGTCGAGGGCCTGGCCCTCCTTGTAGAACTCGGTGACCTTGCCGTCCTTGTGGTAGGCGAAGGCCTTCGCGCCGCCCGCCGTCAGCTTCGCGGGGATATTGGCGAACGTCATGGCACCGCCCGCGCCGCCGCCCGGCCGGACGGCGGACAGGTCGAGCGAGGCGATCGCGACGTCGTTCTCGGTCTTGCCCGCGGCCGTGACGTCGGCGGTGATGCTGCCGGTCCTGCCCTGCGTCGACAGCTTCAGGTCGGCGAGCTTGAGGTCGAGCTCCCAGGCATCGCCCTTGGCGTGCGCGAGGAAGCGGACGCTGCCCTTGAAGGTGGTGGCGACGGCGTGGGTGGAGGTGTCGTAGGTGCCCGTGCCGTCGGTGAAGGTGAAGGCGCCGTTGCCGGCGGCCTGCTTCGCACCGTCGGCGACCTCGATTCTGCCGCCGCCGATGGGGCCGGTGACGTAACCGCGGAACGATTCCTTCACGCCCCATTCCAGCGTGCCGTCCTTGAGGTCCAGCTTCGGCGCGTCCGGTGCCGGGGCCGCGTGGGCGGGCACCGTCAGGGCGGTGGCCCCGAGGACCGTCGCGGTGGCGGCGGTGACCGCGAGGGCGAGCGCGCTGCGCTTGCCGCCGCGGGAGCGGCGTGAGGTGACGGTCATCGTGGGTTCTCTCCTCTTGTACGGGGGTGAATGACGGGTCGCGCCGCGTGGACCGGGCAGGTCAGGCCCGGGGGGCCGGCGGCTCGGCCGGGGAGGGGGACGAGGCGGCGGCCGTGGCGCGGCGTTTGCGCACCACGGCGACGGTCACGGCCGCCACGAGCAGGGCGCCGGCGCCCGCCGCGGTGACCGGGAGGACGGGGAAGGAGGACGACGGGCCGGCCTCGGCCACGGGCTCGGTCCGGGGCTTCGCCCCGGCCTCCCGGGAGGGCTTCGGTCCGCTGCCGAGGTCGGGCAGGGGCGGCAGCTTCGCCGTGGCGTCGAGGGGGACGGCGAGCGAGAGGGGATCCATGTCGGCGCCCTCCTGGTACATGCCGCCGAACGCCTTGGCACCGGCGGCCGTGAGCTTCGCCGGGGCCTCGGTGACGGAGGCGAGCCCGTCCTTCTCCGTGAGCTTCCCGGCGTCGAAGGTGACGAGCGCGACGGCCTTCTCCGGGCTCGCCCCGCCCCGGGTCACGTCCGCCGTCAGGGTGCCCTTGCCGTCCTTCACCGCGACCCGGACCCCGCTCAGCGCGAGGTCGAGGTCCTTTCCGGTGAAGCGGAGGGTGCCCGCGAAGGCCGCGTCGAGCGCGGGGGGCGCGTCGTCGCCGGACCCGCGGTCGTAGGAGCCCTTGCCGTGCGGGAAGCGGAACAGCGCCCCGCCGTCCTGCGCGCCGTCGCCCAGCTTCCAGGAACCCTGCGCGATGGAGCCGGTGACGTACTCACGGAACGTACGGCGGACGCCCCAGTCGACGGCCGCGCCCGTGAAGTCGCCCTTGGCGGAGGGCTTTTCCTTCTCCTCCTCGGTGGCGGAGGGGGCGGCGCTCGGGGTCGGCTTCGCGGCGACGACGTCGGCCGAGAGGGCGACGGGGTCGAGGGGCGTGCCGGCGGTGTAGTAGCCGGCGAAGGCCTCGGCGCCGCGCGCGGTGAGCGTGGCGGGGATGCCGGCGAGGGTGACGGCGGTGCCGCCGCCGCGCAGATTCACACCGGTGAGGTCGAGCGAGGCGAAGGGGACGTCGGTGGCCGTCGTGACTCGGCCCGTCCCCTTCGCCTTGCTGGTCATGTCGGCATGGAGGGTGCCGTTGCCGCCCTTGATACGGACCGTGGGGCGGCTGATGGTGAGGTCGAGTTCATGGGAGCCGTCCGGCTTCTTGTGACCGGTGAAGTGCACGGCCCCGGAGAAGCCCGCCTCGAAGTCGCCGGTGTCCGGGTCGTAGGAACCCCGGGCGGAGTGGAAGCGGAACCGGCTGTCGCCGACGGTCGCCGCGCCCTCTCGGAGTTCCCAACTGCCCTGCGCCACGGGCCCGGTGACATAGCTCTGGAAGGAGGATTTGATGCCCCAGTCCAGGCGCCCGCCGGAGACCTCGTGGCGCTCCGCCGCCCGTGCGACGGCCGGGGGCAGCAGGACCGCCGACAGCACCGCGAGGAGCACGGTCACAGGTGCGCGGGCGGGTCTGGAGGGCAGCATCGAAGGGCCCCTTCCGGGCAGGACGGCAGACATCGCGCAGCGCATCCTCGACGCGAGGGGCCGTGGCGATTTAGGTAAGGCTAACCTAAGCTACGTCCCATCAGGTCGGAAACCCCCGGCCGGAGCGAAAGGCAGGAACCGTGCTTCAACGGCAGTCCGCGGGTACACCGGTACGTACCCCACGCCATATCGGTGTACTCGCCGCACTGCTGTCACTTCTGGCCATTGTTGGAGGGCTCACCGGCTGTGGTCCGGCGGGTGATTCGGGGGGCGGCGGCGACTCCGGGGGCAAGCGGAAGGCGGCGGCCGACCGGGTCGAACCCCTCGCGGAGCAGCCCCGGCCGCAGCTGCCCGTCACCGTCCGGGGCGCCGACGGACGCGAGGTCACCGTGCGCTCCACGGCCCGGATCGTGCCCCTGACCGGCTCGCTCTCGGAGATCGTCTTCACCCTCGGTCTCGGTGGCGACGTCGTCGGCCGGGACGTCACCGCCACGTTCGAGCAGGCGCGGAAGCTGCCCGTGGTCACCCGGGCGCACGATGTCTCCGCGGAGAGCGTGCTGTCCCTCAAGCCCACCCTCGTGCTGGCCGAAACCACCAACGGGCCCGCCGAGGCCATCGGCCAGATCCGCGCCGCCGGTATCCCCCTCGTCGTCCTCGACCCGGCGAAGAAGCTCGACGACGTCGGCACCCGCATCGACAAGGTGGCCGCCGCGCTCGGTGTCCGCGCCGCGGGCGACGAGCTGCGCCGGCGCACCGAGCAGCGGCTGGGGGTGGCGAAGAAGGGCATCCCGCAGGGCGACGGCAAGAAGCCCCGCGTCGCCTTCCTCTACTTGCGCGGCTCCGCCGCCGTCTACCTCCTGGGCGGCGCGGGTTCCGGCGCCGACTCGCTCATCGAGGCGGCGGGCGGCATCGACGCGGGCAAGGAGTCGGGGCTGAAGAAGGACTTCACCCCCATCACGAGCGAGGCCCTCGTCAAGGCCGCACCCGAGGTGATCCTCGTGATGACGAAGGGGCTCGACTCCGTCGGCGGCGTGGACGGCCTGGTGAAGATCCCCGGGGTCGGGGAGACCCCGGCGGGCATGGACCGCCGGATCGCCTCCGTCGACGACGGGGTGCTCCTCAACTTCGGCCCGCGCACGGACGAGGTGCTCGGCTCCCTTGTCCGGCAGATCCACTCCGGAGGCAAGTGACATGGCTGTACTGGCCAGGGCCGCCGATCCGGCCGCCCCCGCCGGGCAGCCCGCCCGCCGCCGCGGCCGCGCCCCCGTGCTCGTCTGCGCCATGGCCGCGGCTCTGCTGCTGCTCTGTCTGTTCTCGGCGGGCGTCGGCGCGTACGGGATCCCGGTCGATGACGTCCTGTCGTCGGTGGCGCACCGGCTCGGCCTCGGCGGAGCCGCGCTGGACCGGGTCGGCGAGAGCGTGCTGTGGAACGTCCGGCTGCCGCGTCTGGTGCTCGCGCTGCTGGTGGGGGCGTCGCTGGGCTGTGCCGGGGCACTGATGCAGGGTGTGTTCGGCAATCCGCTCGCCGAGCCCGGTGTCATCGGCATCTCGGCGGGCGCGGCGGTCGGGGCGGTCGGCGCGATCGCGCTGGGGCTGAACTTCCTCGGCACCTGGACGGTGACGGCCTGCGCGTTCGTCGCCGGGCTGGCCACGGTCCTGATCGTCTACACGCTGTCGCGATCGGGCGGCCGGACGGAGGTGGTCACCCTCATCCTCACGGGCATCGCGGTGAACGCCTTCGCGGGCGCGCTCATCGGCCTGTTCATCTTCTTCGCCGACAACGCGCAGCTCACGCAGATCACCTTCTGGCAGCTCGGCTCGCTCGCGCAGGCGACCTGGCCGAAGGTGCTCGCGGTGCTGCCATGCGCGCTGGCCGGGCTGGTCGTGGCGCCGCTGTACGCGCGGAAGCTGGATCTGCTCGCGCTCGGCGAGCGCCCCGCCCGGCATCTGGGGGTGGACGTCGAACGGTTGCGTCTCGTCCTGGTCCTGGTCGTCGCGCTGCTGACGGCCGCGGCGGTCGCGGTGGCCGGCATCATCTCCTTCGTCGGCCTGCTGGTCCCGCACCTGCTCCGCATGGCGGCGGGCCCCGCCCACCGCTTCCTCGTGCCGGGCAGCGCCCTGGGCGGCGCGCTCGTCCTCGTCGCCGCCGACCTCGCGGCCCGCACGGCCGCCCAGCCGGCGGAGCTGCCACTGGGCGTCCTGACGGCTCTGTTCGGCAGCCCCTTCTTCTTCTGGCTGTTGAGGAAGACACGACGCAAACAGGGGGGATGGGCGTGACTGCTCCTCACCACCCGCCCACCACTAGGACGGCGACCGTGCTCCGCTCCCTCTTCGCCTCCCGTACCCGCCGACTGCCGGCCCCCGTGCCGCCGGGCACCGTGCTGGCCGAAGCCCGGGGCGTCAGGCTGCGGTTGGGCGCCCGCACCGTCCTGGACGGGGTCGATGTGCGCGTCGCCGCGGGCGAGGTGCTGGCGCTCGTCGGGCCGAACGGCGCCGGGAAGTCGACGCTGCTGGCCGCGCTCGCCTGCGATCTGACGCCCGAGTCGGGTGAGGTGCGGATCGACGGCCGGCCCGCCCTGACGTGGTCGGCCGGTGAACTGGCGCTGCGCCGGGCCGTGCTGCCGCAGTCGGCGGCGCTGTCGTTCCCGTTCGCGGTCGAGGAGGTCGTACGGATGGGGCGGGCGCCCTGGGCGGGGACGGCCGCGGAGGACGAGGACGAGGAGGCGGTACGGGCGGCGATGGCCGTGACGGAGGTGACCGGTTTCGCCGCCCGGCCGTTCTCGGCGCTCTCTGGGGGCGAGCGGGCCCGGGTCGCGCTCGCCCGGGTCCTCGCGCAACGGACCCCGGTGCTGCTGCTCGACGAGCCGACGGCCGCGCTGGACCTGCGCCACCAGGAACTGGTGCTGAGGATCTGCCGGGAGCGGGCCGCCGCCGGGGCCGCGGTGGTCGTCGTCCTGCACGACCTCGGGCTCGCCGGCGCCTACGCGGACCGAGTGGCCGTGCTGCACGAGGGCCGCGTCGCCGCCGACGGACCGCCCGGTCGTATCTTCGCGCCGGAGCTGCTCGGTCGTGTATACCAACAACCGGTAGAAGTGATTCCGCATCCGCGAACCGGCGGGCCCCTGGTGATCCCGTGCCGGGATCGATGAGCCTTTGCCCCGTGAGAGCAGGATCACGGCCCCCGTGGGAACTATTTAGGCAAGCCTCAGATAAGTTGGGGCGGCTTAATTTGGCCCTGCCTGTTTCCGTACTGTTCTCGCCCCGTCCGAGCCAAGCCTGGAGCTTCCATGCGCGTCCTCCGCTCCTCCGTCGTCGCCGCCGTCTCGGCCGTGGTGGCCCTGACCGCCGTGTCCGGCTGCGCCGAGAAGTCGGACGCCGAGGGCTCCGACGCGATCAAGGTCACGGCCTCCGACGACGCGTGCGAGGTCTCCAAGTCGTCCTTCCCGGCCGGCCATGTGAAGCTCGCCGTCCAGAACAAGGGCGACAAGGTCACCGAGGTCTACGTCTACGCCCCGGGCGACCGCATCGTGACCGAGCGGGAGAACATAGGCCCCGGCACCAAGGTGGAGATCGCCGCCGAGATCAAGGCCGGCTCGTACGAGATCGCGTGCAAGCCCGGCATGAAGGGCGACGGCATCCGGCAGAAGGTCACCGCCACCGGCGGCGGTGCGCCGAAGAAGCGCGACCCGGAGCTGGACAAGGCCGTCGCGGAGTACCGCAAGTACGTCCTGACGCAGGCCGAGGAGACCATTCCCGCCGCCCAGAAGTTCGTCGACGCGGTCAAGAAGGACGACCTCGACGAGGCGAAGAAGCTCTACGCCCCCTCCCGCATCGGCTGGGAGCGCACCGAGCCGGTCGCCGAGTCCTTCGGCGACATCGACCCGAAGGTCGACGTCCGCGAGGACGGCCTGGAGAAGGGCCAGAAGTGGACCGGCTGGCACAAGCTGGAGAAGTCCCTGTGGGACGCCAAGAAGATCACTGAGGACGACAAGAAGCTGGCCGACCAGCTGATGGCCGACCTCAAGGACTGGCAGAAGCGCGTCGGCACCGCCGACATCACCCCGACCAGCATGGCCAACGGCGCCAAGGAGCTGCTGGACGAGGTGGCCACCGGCAAGGTGACCGGCGAGGAGGAGCGCTACAGCCACACCGACCTGGTCGACTTCCACGCCAACGTGGAGGGCGCCGAGAAGTCCTACGAGCTGCTGAAGCCGGTCGCCGCGAAGAACGACGCGGCGCTCACCAAGGAGCTGGACAAGCAGTTCGCCGCGCTGAAGAAGCTGCTCGACGAGTACCGCGAGGGTGACGGCTTCAAGTCGTACGACACCGACACCGTCGGCAAGGACGACCGCAAGAAGCTCTCCGACGCGGTCAACGCGCTCGCCGAGCCGCTGTCCAAGCTCGCCGCCGCCGTCGCCAAGTAGGGGGCCCGGGATGCCGGAAGAGACCACCGCGGACACCACCGCGGAAACCACCGCGAAGCCGGGGGCAGCGCCCTCGCGCCGTTCGCTGCTCGGCTGGGGCGGTGCCGGGCTCGCGCTCGGTGCCGTCGCCGCCGGCGGCACCGCGGCCGCGCTGCGCACCGGCGGCGACGCCCAGCCGGCCGCCCTGAGCGGTGACGCGGTGCCCTTCCACGGCCCCCACCAGGCGGGCATCGCCACGGCCGTCCAGGACCGGCTGCACTTCGCGGCGTTCGACGTGACGACCGGTGACCGTACCGCGCTGATCACCCTGCTCAAGGAGTGGACCGCGGCCGCCGCGCTCATGACCGCCGGGCACGAGGTCGGCGAGGGCACGGCCGGCACCCAGCCGGAGGCACCGCCGGACGACACCGGCGAGGCACTCGGCCTCAAGCCCTCCCGGCTGACGCTGACCTTCGGCATCGGGCCCGGTCTCTTCGAGAAGGACGGCAAGGACCGCTTCGGGCTGAAGTCCCGGCGGCCGAAGGCCCTGATCGATCTGCCCGTCTTCCCCGGCGACAATCTCGACGCGGCCCGCAGCGGCGGCGATCTGTGCGTCCAGGCCTGCGCGGACGACCCGCAGGTCGCGGTGCACGCGATCCGAAACCTCGCCCGGATCGGCATGGGCAAGGTCGCGATCCGCTGGTCGCAGCTCGGCTTCGGCAAGACGTCCTCGACGACGCCCGACGCGCAGACCCCGCGCAACATGCTGGGCTTCAAGGACGGCACCCGGAACATCTCGGGCACCGACACCAAGGCCCTCGCCCAGCACGTGTGGGTCGGCGAGAAGGACGGACCGGAGTGGATGGTCGACGGGTCCTATCTCGTCGCCCGCCGCATCCGGATGCACATCGAGACCTGGGACCGGACCTCGCTCAAGGAGCAGGAGGACATCTTCGGCCGCGACAAGGTCGAGGGTGCCCCGCAGGGCAAGCAGCGCGAGCGCGACGAGCCGAACCTCAAGGCGATGCTGCCGGACGCGCACGTGCGCCTCGCCCACCCCGACAGCAACGGCGGGGCGACGATCCTGCGCCGCGGGTACTCCTTCACCGACGGCACGGACGGGCTGGGCCGGTTGGACGCGGGCCTGTTCTTCCTGGCCTACCAGCGCGATGTGCGCGACGGCTTCGTGCCGGTGCAGACCCGTCTCTCGCGGAGCGACGCGCTCAACGAGTACATCCAGCACGTGGGTTCGGCGGTCTTCGCCGTGCCACCGGGCGTCCGGGACAAGGACGACTGGTGGGGCAAGGCGCTCTTCTCGTGACCGACGGCGTGACCGGCGGTCTCTCTACGGAAACGGAAGGGGAAGCCGCGTGTTCGGCAACTACCTGATCGGCCTGCGCGAGGGTCTGGAGGCCAGCCTGGTCGTCTGCATCCTCGTCGCCTACCTGGTGAAGACCGGGCGCCGGGACGCGCTGTTGCCCATCTGGCTCGGCATCGGCGCCGCCGTGCTGCTCAGCATGGCCTTCGGGGCGCTGCTGCAGTTCGGCTCCCGGACCATGACCTTCGAGGCGCAGGAGCTGCTGGGCGGCTCGCTGTCGATCGTCGCGGTGTGCCTGGTGACGTGGATGGTCTTCTGGATGCGGCGCACGGCGCGGCATCTGAAGCGGGAGCTGCACGGCAAGCTGGACGCGGCACTGGCGATGGGCACGACCGCCCTGGTCGTCACGGCGTTCCTGGCGGTGGGCCGCGAGGGCCTGGAGACCGCGCTGTTCATCTGGACCGCGGTGGAGGCCACGGACGACGGGGTGCGGCCACTGGTCGGCGCGGTGCTGGGGCTGCTCACCGCGGTGGTGCTGGGCTGGCTGTTCTACCGCGGCGCGGTGCGGATCAACCTGGCGAAGTTCTTCACGTGGACCGGCGCGATGCTGATCGTCGTGGCGGCGGGCGTGCTCGCCTACGGCTTCCACGATCTGCAGGAGGCGGAGTTCCTGCCGGGGCTGCACGACCGGGCCTTCGACGTCAGCGACCAGATCCCGAGCGACAGCTGGTACGGCACGCTGCTCAAGGGCATCTTCAACTTCCAGCCGGATCCGACGTGGGTCCAGGTCGCGGTGTGGGCGCTGTATCTGGTCCCCACCCTTGTCTTCTTCTTCGCCCCGGGTAGGGTTGCGCCGTCCCAAGCAGCCCCCAAGGAGTCGAAGCGCGATGAGACGCCGGTTGCCCCGTCGACTGTTCACAGCTCTGGCGGCGACGACGCTGCTGACGGCGACCGGATGCATGACGGTGCACGGCGAACGGGAGATCATCCCGTCGGTGAGCAGGGCTGAGGCCCCGAAGGTCCTGGAGCGCTTCACCGAGGGCTACAACGAGGCGTACCGCAAGCTCGACCCGGCCGCCGTGGAGCGGGTCGAGACCGGTGCCCTGGCCGAGATCGGCAAGGCCGACCTCGCGGCCCAGCGGGCGGCGACCCCGGACGGCAACCCCGGCTATCCCGCCCTGACGCTGGCCGACGCCCGCTTCACCATCCCCAAAATGGCGGGGTGGCCGAAGTTCTTCGTGGCGGACGCCCGGAGCAACCGCGACAAGAACCGCTGGTTCGTGGTGTTCACGCGCGCGGCGGCGAAGGAGCCGTGGAAGGCCGCGTATCTGTCGATCCTCAGCGACCACGAGATACCGAAGTTCGCCACCGACAAGGACGGTTGGGCCGAGCCGGTACCGGCCGCGGGCGGTTCGGACGGCAAGTCGGGCGCGGCCGCGGGCCTGCGGACGGACCCCGCCGCGGTGAGCACGGCGTACACGGACTATCTGCGCACCGGCCGGGGTTCGGTCTTCGCCCCGGGCAAGGCGACCTCGGTGCTCCGCGAGGACCGGGGCAAGCGGGTGCGGACCCCGAACTACTGGACCGAGTTCATCGACACCCCCGAGCGGGCCCCCGGCTTCCCCTCGTTCGCGCTGCGCACCGACGACGGTGGGGCGCTGGTGTTCTTCACCGCGCACCACCGGGAGAAGCGCACCATGGCCAAGGGCCTGCGGCCCACGCTTACCGAGCGGCGCACGAAGGCCCTGCTGTCCGGCGACCTCAAGCGCGCGGTCACCTTCGTGCGGGTCTCGGAGTCGGCGGTGAAGGTCCCGGCGAAGTCGGCGGACCGCCGCGTCGTCTTCCTCAACCGCATCGAGAGCCTGACGGGCGCGAAGGGCGAATAGCCGGTTGCCTGGCCGGCGGGCTTCGTCTGGCCGCCTGCGGCGGCGAGCGCCCTGCGGGCGCGTCCTCAATCGCCGGACAGGCTTGAGGCGGCCGGGCTCAGCGCAAACCGGTCCGCCGGACAGGCTTGAGGCTCTAGCGGCCGATCGGCCAGGCGGCGGAGTCGTGATGATCGTGGTCGGGGCGGTCCCCCACGTACTGCGCGCAGGCGTCGGTGAGGGCTTCCAGCAGTGTCAGCGGATCGGGCAGCGGCCGCTCCGGGCCGGCCAGCCAGGCCACCTTGCCGTCATCGGGCAGCTGTGACGGCGGCAGCAGCACATAGCTGCCCCGGCAGTGCCAGCGCAGCCCCGGATGCTCGTCCATCGTCTCGGGATGGCTGTCCAGCTCGCAGGGCCACCACTCGTCCTCGTCGTCCGGGGTGCCGCGGGTGGCGGTGAAGAACAGCATGCGGTCGGGGGTGACGGTGGCGACGGGGCCGACATCCACGCCGGCCTCCTCCAGCCGGGCCAGGGCCTGCCGGCCCGCCTCGGCCGGTACGTCGAGCACGTCGTGCGCGATGCCGGTGGCGGTGATGAAGTTCGCCTCCGGCTGGGCGCGCAGCCACTTGGTGACCTTCTCGGGGTCGGTCGTGGCGAGGGTCTGCCAGGCGAAGGAGACGGGGTGCCGGCCCGGGGTGGGACAGCCGATGCGCTCACACGAACAGCCGTACCCGGAAGGGTGCGCGGCGGGGGCCAGGGGATACCCCGCGGCGGCCGCGGCCAGGAGCAGCTCCTCGCGGGCGGCCGCGAGGGCCGCCCCCGTGCCCGTATCGCCGCCCGCTCCCCTGGGACGGCGCAGCCACTGGGAGAACCTGCTCATGCGTTCCATCTATCCCCTCACTTCGACCGCGGTCTCCGGTCAATGCTGCCACCATCCTGCTCCCGGTGTGACCGCCGGACCCATCCGGGGGGTGTGAGACCGGACGCGTCCCCGCCGTGCGGCGGGGCTCCACGGCGGTGTCAGCGGGGGGTGACGGCGCGCATCAGCAGGTCGACGAGGGTGTCGGTGAAGTCGTAGGTGAGCGGGCCCGTGCGCATGAGCCAGCGCTGGGTGAAGGGGCCGAGCAGCATCTCGACGGCGATCCGCACCTCGACGTCCTCGGCGATGTGGCCCGCCTCCTTGGCCTTGGTCAGCCGGTCGACGTAGGCCTTCACGCCCGTGTCCTGGAGCTTGGCGACGAACTGTTCGGACAGCTCGCGATCGTTCGCCCCGGCGGTCGCGAGCGCGCGGTAGGGGGCCTCGAACTTGGGATCGTTGAATTCGTCGACGGTCGCGCGCAGCACGAGCTTGAGGTCGGCCGCCAGGTCGCCGGTGTCGGGCAGCACGTTCTCGGTGTCGCCCGCGTCCGCGGTGAACGCGTCGAGCAGCACGGCGGCCTTGGACGGCCACCAGCGGTAGATCGTCTGCTTGCCCACGCCCGCGCGGGCGGCGATGCCTTCGATCGTGAGTTTGTCGTATCCGACCTCGCCCACGAGCTCGAGGGCCGCGTCGAAGATCGCGCGCCGGGAGCGTTCACTGCGGCGGGTTGCGTCGGGGGTCTTGGTGGTGGCCATGTCCGCCAGTCTAGCCCGGTTCGAGGCGAACCGTATCGTCTCCGGAAGCTTGACAAGACGAACCGTCTCGTTCAAAGTAGAGATATCGCGAGACGAACCGTCTCGCCACCTCGAGTGAAAGGAGACCCCCATGAGCCGGGGCAACGCGGGCGGAATGCTCGGAGTCGGCGGCACGCGCAGCAACCTCTCCCGCACGGCACTCCGCGGCGGCGGCCGGGGCGGCCGGGCCGGGGGCGGCGCCGACGCGAACGCGCAGAAGCGGGAGCTGTTGCGCAAGTTGCGGGAAGGCCGAACCGGAACCACGGGAGTGTGAACGAGCCACCGCTAAACCACCCGTACGGTTCATGCGCGGTGGGCGGTGAGCGTGGACCATTTGGGCACGTACGGCTACCTCCGTACGTGCCCAACGCCCCTGTGAGGAGCGCTCCTTGCGTACAGCCGCTCGTGCCGTTCGTCCCGCTCGTGCAGCCACCCCGCGCCACTATGTGATGTGCCCCCCGACGCACTTCAGGGTCACGTACTCGATCAACCCGTGGATGGACCCGGACAAGCCGGTCGACCTGCCGCTGGCCCTCGCGCAGTGGGAGGACCTGCGCGACCGCTACCGCGCCTTGGGCCACACCGTCGCCGAGCTGCGCCCCCGCCCGGACCTGCCCGACATGGTCTACGCCGCCAACGGCGCCACGGTCGTCGACGGCCGGGTCCTCGGCGCCCGCTTCGCGCACCCCGAACGGGCCGCCGAAGCGGCCGTCCACACGGAGTGGTTCCGCGCCAACGGCTACCGGGACGTACGCGAGCCGGAGCACATCAACGAGGGCGAGGGCGACTTCGCGGTCACCGCCTCCTGGCTGCTGGCCGGCCGCGGCTTCCGCAGCAGCCCGCTGTCCCACCCGGAGGCCCAGGAATTCTTCGGCCGCCCCGTCATCGGACTCGACCTCGTCGACCCGCGCTACTACCACCTCGACACGGCACTGTCCGTGCTCGACGGGGACGAGGTCATGTACTACCCGGGCGCGTTCTCCCCCGGCAGCCGGGCCGTGCTGGAGCGACTCTTCCCCGACGCGCTGATCGCCACGGAGGAGGACGCGTCGGCACTGGGACTGAACGCCGTGTGCGACGGCCGCCATGTGCTGCTGCCACAGGCGGCGGTGGGACTGTTCGCCCCGCTGCGGGAGCGGGGGTACGACCCGATCGGGATGGACCTGGGGGAACTGCTCAAGGGGGGCGGGAGCGTGAAGTGCTGCACGCTTGAGCTGCGCTCGGCTTAGCGGTTCCCCGGGCGGGCCTGTTCGCCGAGCGCGGCGCGGTTTCGCCTGCGGCGGGCTGTTGAGGTCCGGGCCGTCGGCCCCGTGCCGCGCCGTTTCGCCTGCGGCGGGCTGGTGGGGTTCGGGCCGTCGGCCCCTGTGCGGGCCCGGACGGGGGGCGGGCCCGTGCCGCTCCGGTGGGTCGCGGGGCTGCTTCGCTTTACGCCCCGCGACCCACCTGCGCGTCCCGAGCCCTCACGCCGGTGAGCCTGCGGCGCCTCCGCCCCTGGGTGGGGGAAGGGGACAGTCGCTGCCGGTCAGTCGTCGGCCTCGGCCGGAGGCCATTCGTCGCCCCAGTCCGTGTCGCGGGCCGCTCGGTAGAGGGGGCCGTGGCGCTTGGTCACCGTTTCCCGGGTGAGGGCGTCCGAAGGGGTGCACAGGTCGAGGAGGACCTGGCCCTTGCGGATCTGCGGCTTGCGGACGACCCGTGCGGGCGCGGCCGGGACGTCGAGGCCGCGTACCGCGGCGACGTAGGAGAACTTCTCGTCCTCGTACGGCAGCGAACCGCCCTTGACCTGCCGGTGCAGCGACGAGCGGCTCACCCGGGCGGAGAAGTGGCACCAGTCCGCGCCCACCTCGATCGGGCACTCCGCGCTGTGCGGGCACGGCGCGACGATCCGGAAACCGGCCGCGATCAGGCGGTCGCGCGCGTGCCGGATGCGGAGGTAGCCGTCGGGGGTGCCGGGCTCGATGAGGACGACGGTCCGCGCGGCGCGAGCCGCCTCGTCGACCACCGCGTTCCGGTCGGTCCCGGTCAGCTCGCCCAGCACGTACGAGACGGTGACCAGGTCGGTGTCGTCCGGGATCGTGAGCCCGCCGCCGATGGCCTGGCGGCGCCAGTGCGCGGCGCGCAGGGCCGCGGAGGAGGCACCGCGGGCCAGTTCGGCGCCGAGCGCGAGGGCAGGTTCGGCCCAGTCCAGGACGGTGGTCCGCCGCTCCCCCGACGGCCACGCGGCCGCGACCGCCCAGCTCGCCGCGCCCGTACCGCCGCCGACGTCGACGTGGGAGGCGGGCTCCCACTCGGGCAGCCGGTCACGGAACGCCTCCAGCGCGGACCGCACGGCCTCGAAGGTCGCGGGCATGCGGTAGGCGGCGTACGCGACGACATCGGAGCGGTCCCGCAGGACGGGGGCGTCGGTCGGAGTGCGCCCCCGGTAATTGGCGATGAGCCGCTCGACCGCCTGTGCCGCCTGCTTGGGCGGCAGCCCGTCGAGGAGGTCGGCGAGCGCGGCGCGCAGGTTCTCGCCGGTCGGCGCGTATTCGGGGGCATGCATTTGAGGAATTCTATGCCGCCCCGCGGAACGCCCGCGTCAGACGTACGGGGTGCCCATCCTTCCCCCACCCAGGGGCGGAGGCGCCGCAGGCCTACGGACGCAAGGGCTCGGGACGCGCAGGTGGGTCGCGGGGCGTAAAGCGAAGCAGCCCCGCGACCCACCGGAGCGGCACGGGCCCGACCTCCGGCCGGGCCCGCACAAGGGCCGACGGCCCAAACCCCCACCCACCGCCGAAGGCGGGAAACGGCGCGGCACTGAGCCGACGGCCCGGCCCCCAACAGCCCGCCGCAGGCGAAACGGCACCGGGCCGCCGGCCCCGGGCCTCACGCCACAGGCGAACGCCCGCCGCCGGCGAACGGCCGACACAACCCCAGGAAACAGCCAAGCGCAGCCACCGCGCACACCACCTGCACCACAGCCATCGGCACAGCCGTCTGCGAGCCCGCGATGCCCACGAGCGGGGAGGCGATCGCGCCGAGCAGGAACGTCGACGTACCGAGCAGCGCCGACGCGGACCCCGCCGCGTCGCGGGAGCGCATCAGCGCCTGGGCGTTGGTGTTGGGCAGGGTGAGGCCCATCGCGGACATCAGGACGAAGAGGCCGGTGGCGATCGGCAGCAGACCGGGCTTGCCGAAGACGCCCGAGGTCATCAGCAGCAGGGCGACGGAGGCGAGGACGACGACGGCGAGGCCGGCGGCGAGGGCCTTGTCGAGGCTGACCCGGCCGACCAGGACCTTGCCGTTGATCTGGCCGACGAGGACAAGGCCGATGGAGTTGACGCCGAAGAGCAGGCTGAAGGTCTGCGGGGACGCGCCGTAGATGTCCTGGACGACGAAGGGCGACGCGGAGATGTAGGCGAAGAGCGCGGCGAAGGCGAAGCCGCCCGCGAGCATGTAGCCGGTGAAGACGCGGTCGGCGAGCAGGCCGCGCATGGCGCGCAGGGCCTCGCCGAGGCCGCCGGTCTGCCGGCGCCCGGGCGGCAGGGTCTCGTCCAGACGGCGCCAGACGACGAGGGTCAGGAGGACGCCGACGACGGTGAGGACGACGAAGACGCCGCGCCAGTCGGTCACCCGCAGCACCTGGCCGCCGATGACGGGCGCGATGACCGGGGCGACGCCGGAGACGAGCATGAGGGTGGAGAAGAAGCGGGCCATGGCCACGCCGTCGTACAGGTCGCGGACGACGGCGCGGGCGATGACGATGCCGGCCGCCCCGGCGAGGCCCTGGATCAGGCGGAAGGCGATGAGCAGTTCGGCGGTGGAGGCGAGGGCGCAGACCGCGGTGGCGAGGACGTAGATCACCATGCCGGCGAGCAGCGGGCGGCGGCGTCCCCACTTGTCGCTCATGGGGCCGACGACGAGTTGGCCGAGCGCCATGCCCATGAGGCAGGCGGTGAGGGTCAGCTGAACGGTCGCGGCGGGGCTGCGCAGGGAGTCGGTGACCTCCGGCAGGGCCGGGAGGTACATGTCCATGGAGAGCGGCGGAAGGGCGGAGAGGCCACCGAGGACGAGCGTGAGGAGCAGGCTCGTCCGGCGGGCGGCGGGTATCCGTCCCGCGTCCGTCACGGGCTCGGCGGTGCGGGGGCCGGGTTCCGTCATGCGTCGCTCCATGAGTTTTGATTGAAAGTACATACATATTGTCATGGGTGACGACGGCTCCCGGCCCTTACGCACCGGTAGGGGTCATGCGGGCCGGAATCCGGGGTCACCGGCCAGGGAGACGAAGGAGGCGGCCGTGGTGACGGGCGCGCCGGGTACGACGACTCCGGAGACCGTGCGGAAGTCGGCGCGCAGCCGCTCGGGGTCGAGGGTGACGATCACATAGCCGCGGCGGCCGTTGTAGAACTTCATGTGCGGGTTGGCGGCGAGCATGCCGGACCAGTCGTGGGGCCTGTCGGCGCCGTCGAAGCCGCTGGAGACCGAGGTGCCGACCAGTTCGACGCCCAGGGTGCGCGAGTCGGGGGCGCTCCAGTCCTCCTTGATGTCCATGGCGTAGTTGACGTGGACGTCGCCGGTGAGGACGACGAGGTTCTCGATGCCCGCCTGCGCGGCGCCCGCGAGGACGCGGGCGCGGGAGGCCGGGTAGCCGTCCCAGGCGTCCATGGAGACCTTCGAGCGGGCGGCGGTGGTGTTCTTGCGCTGCGAGAAGACCACCTGCTGGGCGACGACGTTCCAGGTGGCGGTGGACTCGCGCCAGCCGTCGAGGAGCCAGCGCTCCTGCTCGGCGCCGGTGAGGGTGCGGTCGGGGTTCTCGGATTCGGGGCCGGGGTACTTCCAGCCGTCGCCGTAGGCCTGGTCGGAGCGGTACTGACGGGTGTCGAGGATGTCGAACTGCGCCAGCTGCCCGTACTGGAACCGGCGGTGGAGCCGCAGATCGGCGCCCGCGGGCCGCTGCGCGCGGCGCAGCGGCATGTTCTCCCAGTACGCGCGGTAGGCCGCGGCGCGGCGGGCGCGGAACTGCTCGGGCGGGAGGTTGCCCTGGGAGATGTCGCCCGCGTAGTTGTTCTCGACCTCGTGGTCGTCCCAGGTGACGTACCAGGGGTGGGCGGAGTGCGCGGCCTGGAGGTCGGGGTCGGTCCTGCCCAGGGCGTACCGCTGCCGGAAGTCGTCGAGGTCGATCAGCCAGTGGTTGTAGAAGTCGGGGAGGGGGTTGTCGGTGTAGTCGCGGACGCCCGCCCGTGCGTCGATGGCGTTCTCGTAGATGTAGTCGCCGAGGAAGAAGACGGCGTCCAGGTCCTCGTCGGCGAGGTGGCGCAGGGCGGTGTAGTAGCCCTCGTCGTACTGCTGGCAGGAGAGCATGCCGAAGCGCACGGAGCTGACGGCGGCCTGGGGGTCGGGGGCGGTGCGGGTGCGGCCGACGGGGCTGATCCAGCAACCGGTGCGGAAGCGGTACCAGTAGACGCTGTCGGCGTCGAGGCCGCGGGGGTCCACATGGAGGGTGTGGCTGTCCTCCGCGCGGGCCTGCGCGGTGCCGCACCGTACGACGCGGCGGAAGTGTTCGTCACGGGCGAGTTCCCAGTCGACGGGGATCGCGCCCTCGCGCGGCAGCCCGTTGCCCGGCTCGTGCGGGCGGGGGGCGAGTCGGGTCCACAACACGACGGAGTCCGGCAGCGGATCACCGGAGGCCACGCCCAGCGTGAACGGATTCTCGGTGCTGCTCTGGGGGGTCATGCTCTCAATGTGCGCGCGGGTGGGGCGACTGGGAAGACGCCCTGCGCGGCTTGTGTGGCGCGGGGAGGCACGGGAATGCGGGCGGGGCGTGGGTGGTTGGAGCGGCCATGACGACGAACAACCCTTCGGGCAACGGCACTCCGGGCGCGACGAGCGGCGTCGAAGTGCTGCGCTACACGGCCTTCTCCCACGACCCGGCCGGGGGCAACCCGGCGGGGATCGTGCCGGACGCCACGGGGCTCGACGACGCGGCGCTGCTCGCCATCGCCGCCGGGGTCGGGTACAGCGAGACGGCGTTCCTGACCGCGCCGCCCGAAGGGCTCGGGGAGCCCGGACGGGCGTTCACGCTGCGGTTCTTCAGCCCGCTGGCGGAGGTCCCGTTCTGCGGCCACGCCACCGTCGCGACGGCCGTGGCGCTCGCCGAGCGGCTCGGCGCGGGGGACTTCGTTTTCGCGACCCCGGCGGGCACGGTCCCGGTCACCGTGACCGGGAGCGGCGGCAGACTGCGCGCCACCCTCACCAGCGTGGAGCCGCACACCGAGGAGGTGGCGCCGGAGGCGTTGGCCGAGGCCCTGGCGGCACTGGCCTGGCCCGCCGCCGACCTCGATCCCGCCTTCCCCGTACGGATCGCCTTCGCGGGCGCCCGCCACCTCGTGCTGGCCGCCGCGACCCGGGAGCGACTGGCCGATCTCGACTACGACTTCGACCGGCTCGGCGCCCTGATGCGCTCCCTCGACCTGACCACGGTGCAGCTCGTGTGGCGGGAGTCGGAGAGCGTCTTCCACGTCCGCGACCCGTTCCCGGTCGGCGGGGTCGTCGAGGACCCGGCGACGGGTGCCGCGGCCGCCGCCTTCGGCGCGTATCTGCGCGAGTACCAACTGGTCGGCGCCGACGCGGTGGTGACCCTGCACCAGGGTGAGGACCTCGGCCGGCCGGGACTGCTGGAGGTCGGGCTGCGCGCGGGCGACCCCCGGGTCAGGGTCAGCGGAACGGCCACCCGGCTCGTCTGAACTGCCGTATCGCGTAGGCCGGTCGGGGACCGGCGCACGGCGTCCACCGTGCGCCCGCCGCGGCATGCACACTCCTGCCTGAATGTCCGGTTCCCGGTGTAGCGTCCTCACAGACGAGGGGCGACACCTTGGGGGGTGGGGCGGTGTGAGCTCGGACGGTGACCCTCCTCCTTCACCACCCGGCAGTCCCTTCTGGGCGCACGTCTGGAAGTACTGGGTGACCGCCGGGCTGGCGCTGGTCGTGGCGGCGGTGATCCCGGTGTTCATGAAGGCGGGCCCCTTCGCCGGCGGTACCTCGGCCCTGCCCACACCACCCCCGGCCACCACGCCGATCGAGGACCCGTCCCCCTCGGGGGACGACGACACGCCCACGCCCGAGGACGACGACACACCGACACCACGCCCGCGCATGACGACCCCGGCCGTCTCCACGCGCCCGCCGTCGCCGCCCGCGGTCCGTGTGTCGCCGTCGGCGAGCCCGTCGCCGTCGGCCTCGGCGCCGTTGCGGGTCTCGGCGCGGATCGCTGACGTGCGCGCGCTGGGCGCGGTCACCTCGTCCGTCACCAAAGTGCAGGTCAACGCGGTGTTCAACGGCCTCAAGGGCCGGACGGGCTATCTGCGGTGGTATCTGTACAACGAAGCGACCAAGCAGGTCATCAGCGGGGTCAGCACCATCCCGTCCCCCGTCTTCCAGTGGGACAGCACGAACTGGCACCCCACGTTCCTCGTCGCCAACCCCGCCGCGCGGTGGCAGATCCAGGTGACGGCATACGGCCCGGACGGCAGGCAGTTGGCGACGAACCACTCGAACTTCACGTACGGCGGCTAGTACGCATCAGTTCGAACCAGTACGGGCAGCCGCACGAAAATTCGATGGATAGCGCAACCAGCGCCCCGTTTTTCACGTGTTCCTCAGTGCAGGCCCCAAACGGCCCACCAGGGAGGAACACGACATGAACCGTGCATACCGCCTCACCACCGCCGCGGCCCTCGCCGCCGCCCTCGTCGCGGGAGCCGCAGCCACCGCCTCGGCAGCCGCACCGACCAGCAGGCCCGCGGCATCCGCCACCAAGGCCCCCGCCCCGAAGCCCGCCCTGACCGCGCAGCCGAGCACCGGCACGGTGGCCGCCTGGCAGGAGTTCCGCGTCAGCGGCAAGGCGACCGACATCAAGCCCGGCACCCGCGTGACCCTTCAGCAGAAGCAGGGCACGAAGTGGGTCTCGCTCCCCGCGAGCGTGACGACCAACAAGAACTCCGCGTACTCGATGCGCGTCAAGCTCGGCATCAAGGGCAAGAACGCCCTGCGCGTCGCGGGCGGCGGCGCCATATCCCCGGAGTTCACGGTCACGGTCCGCTGATCCGAGCGGCCCGTTGAACTGAACCCGCGGGGCGCCCCGCTACATCCAGGTGGTGGCGGAGGCGACGAAACGTGCCTTCTCGGGACGGTCCGGGTTGCCGTACCGGACCTCCACCCGGGGGTGCGACCTCAGGAACTCACTGTCGACGATGACCACCTGACCGGGGTGGGAGACGGTGCGCTGGACGATGTCCGTGTTGAGGAACCACCCGAACTCCTTGGTGGCCGGGGCGTAGACGAAGAACTTCCCGCCCGAGTACTTCTCACCGGCACGCTTGTCGTCGAGGACCAGCGCCCAGAACGACACGGGGTGCCCCGCGGGCCACATCGTGAGCCGCTTGACCTTCAGCCCGTCCAGCTCCATCGCCTCGAAGGGGTGATCGGCGGCGGGAGTCACAGCGGAGACGTCCCGGGCGGCCGTCCCGGCGGCTTGCGCACCCGACGCCAGACCGAGGCCGAGGGCCGCGGTGGCCGTCACTATTGCCGTGGCACGGAACGCGTTACGAACGGACACGTTTTTCTCCCTTTCGGTGATGTTCTTTCGGTGACGTTGCCGCTACGGCACGTGATCCTGTCCGCACGTGGTGATCACGGCAACCGGACCGGACGAGAACGAGCCACCGGGGTCGCGCCCGAGCCGCCACGAGCGGACGATGGAAGGAGGAGGGCTCCCCGGGCTCCCCACCGGGGTGACGACAGACGACACCGGAGGTGCCGGGACATGAGCAAGTACATGGATGTCCACCACGGCATGAAGGGCATCACACCCGACCAGCTCTCCGCCGCGCACCGGGCGGACACGTCGATCCAGGGCGACGAAGGGGTGCGCTTCGAACACGCATGGGCCGACCCGAAGTCGGGGACGGTCTACTGCCTGTCCGACGCTCCCTCGGCGGACGCGGTCAAGCGCATCCACGAGCGGGCAGGCCACCCGGTCGAGGAGATTCACGAGGTGCCGCTGGAGGTCTCCTGACCGGTTTCCCTAATCGAGAGCCTTCGTGACGACACCGGACCCGACAGCCCTGCCCCGCTCGCGGATGGCGAACCTCTGCCCCACCGCCATGGGCACGCGCTCGGCGAGTTGGACGGCCATGAGCGCGTCCGTGCCGTCCGCCAGGAGGGTGTGGACGCGGCCGGTCACGACGGTGGCGCGGAAGGAGAACTGCGCCTCGCGCTTGCCCTCGGGAGCGAGGGTGTCGGCGCGGCCACCCTCCTCCTCGCTCAGAATGTGCGCTTCGGCCTCGAACTCGGCGTGCTGGGTGACGGTGCCGGGCGCGGCGACGACGTGCCCCCGCTGAACGTCTTCAGCTCGTAGCCCCCGCAGCCACACGGCGACGTTCTCCCCGGGCCCGGCCCTGGTCCCCGCCTCGCCGAGAACCTCTCCGGGCCGCTCAAGGGCCGTGACCTCGCCCGCCGCTGTCCGCCCGAAGCCGATGACCTCGACGGTGTCCCCGGGCCGGATCGCGCCGCGCTCGATGCGACCGGTGCAGAAGAACCTGCCCCGACGGCCGGGCCGGTCGAAGACGTCCTCGACGGGCATGAGAAACGGTTCTACTTCTTGTTCTTGCTTGCCTTCGCCCACGCCTTTGCCTTCGCCTTTGCCTTCGCGTTCACACCGGACGCGTCCTTGGCACGGGCTTCGTACTGACCGGTGTCGAGGAAACGACGGAGGTCCGCCTCGGTACCCATCAACGCCTTCCTCGCGGCCGCCTTCACAGCGGGACCGCCGGTGCCGCCGACCCGGGTCACGCTGATGCGGTAGTCGGTCAGACGCGCGAAGTGCTGACCCTCGTCGAGGAAGCGCCGCAGGTCCTCCTCACTCCCCCGCAACGCCTTCCACGCCATCTCCTTCATCGTGGGACCACCGGAAGCCCCGAGGCGCGTGACGCTGATGCGGTAGTCGGTCAGACGCGCGAAGTGCTGACCCTCGTCGAGGAAGCGCCGCAGGTCCTCCTCACTCCCCCGCAACGCCTCCCGCGCCATCTCCTTCATCGTCGGCCCACCGGCGGACGCGAGCCGCGAGGCGCGCAGCCGGTCGTCGGTGAGACGGGCGACGTGCAGGCCGTCGTCAAGGAAGCGGCGCATGTCCTCGGGGGTGCCGTCGAGTGCCTTCTGCGCCGCCTCCCGGACGATCTCGCCGGAGTTCTTGTCGGCGAGGATCGCGAGAATGGCGGCCCGGTCGCCACCCGGCTCCACGTCCGTCGCCTTGTCGGGCGCCGAGGCGACGGGAAACTGAGGAAGCCCGGCGGCGGCTGCCGGGGAGGAGACCAGGACGGCCGGCGCGAACGCGGCAGCGGCGACGAGGGCGAGAACACGGGCGCGGTTCATGCGCTATTACCCACTTTTTCGAGCAATGAAGGCTTTCTCGTATCGTATGTCGATCAAGGAACGCTTCCTCGGCGGGGCCCGACGCAAGGCGTCGCACTGTCGTCCACTCCTGCGCAGCAGTGCCCCCGCAAGGGCCCCGGACGGGGCGCGGTGTACCCCATCGGGTGAAACCCGTGCGGCAGGCCTATGTCCCGGTGACGAACCGCGCTCTTCTAGCGGTGCTCCCGGGATGAGGGGCGCCGCCAGCGAGAGGAGTCCACACGATGGCTCGATCGGTGATCAGACGCCCCTGGAAGACCGTCATCGCGGCGGTGGCACTGTCGGTCGGCTTCCTCGCGCCTGCCGCCACGGCCGCGGAACAGCGGGCCGCCGCCGTACCGCCGGGCGACTACTGCGGCCCGCAGGAGGGCTTCTACGGCGGCGGCCAGTACACCTACGCCGAAGTACGCGTGTGTCTGCACTTCGCGGACGGCGGGCCCCCGGAAGTGCGGGTGAGCACTCACAACAACAGCTACTACTGGGGCAGCGCCTGGTACAACGCCAGCGCCAACTACCCGGCTCACTGGAGGGCCGAGGGCACCGTGAGCAAGGACGGCCAGTCGGCGAACTACTCGGCCTCCCTCCGCCAGGAGTCCGCCAACGGCTGGGCCGGCGGAGGGCAATTGCCGGCCGGCGAGTGCGGCGCGGCCACGGTGACGGTGAACTTCCGTCAGAGCGGCCCGTACTGGACCGGCAGCGAGAACGACATCGACTCGGGGGAGCGCACGTACCAGGTCGACGTCCCCTGCTGACCTACGCACTCCGCTCGCCCCGGGCCCCGGGTTTCCAAAGATCAAAACGAAATTAACTGCGGATTCTGGTACGCTTCACGGCTATGATCAGGAAGAAGGGTGAGGACCTCACCCTCGACGCCGTGACCTCGGCGCGCGTCGCGTGGAAGAAGGCCGAGGCCGATTTCCACGCCGCCATCGTCCGTGCTTTCAAGACCAAGCCCGTCCACGGCCGCAAGGCGGAGATCGCCGGCGCCGCCGGCTTCTCCGACTCGCGCGTGCGCCAGATCCTCAACGAAGCCGCCAAGGCCGAACAGGACAAGGGGCAAGCCGCGTGAGAGCTCACTCCGCCACACAGCGCCCCGCCGGCGTCCCCCCCATGCCCGAACGCAACCCGAAGGCTCTCCGGGAAGCGATCGCCGCCCACACCCCACAGCTCCTTGCCGATTTCGACCGGCACTGGAAGCGGGACATCGCCGACACCTACGACCTCACGCCGGTCCCGGCGTTCATGGCCCGCTGGTGGACCGAGTACGCCCTCGCCCGCGACCCCCGGCTGGACGCCCGGGTGTCCGACCTCGAAGATCGCGCCGCCGAAGCCGACGACACCACAGAAGCCCACGCCCTCCTCGAACAGGCCGCGCATCTGCGGCGGGAGGCCGGACACACGGAACCCGGCCAGTGACCGATGACGGGCTCATGGGACCGCCGTGGCAGATCGACTACGTCGAAGGCGCCCGCACTTACCGCGACTCACTGCCCGAAGAGGTGAGGAACACCTTCCGGGATGCCCTGATCGACATCCTCATCGCCAAGGACCCCTACCGGCCCGGGGAACATGCCCCCGTCGAACCCGCCAGGTCCACCCGCTTCCGAGGCCCCCACGTCCTCACCTTCGACAGCGGTCGCGGATGGGCCCGCTTCGTCTTCATCCGTCGCACCGCAGACCCGCAAATTGTGATCGAAGAACTCTTCTGGCAGTGACCGACCCCCTGGCTCCGCCCGATCCCCGCTTCTGCCGGTGGCCACGGGCCTGGACACTGACGAAGGTCGACACGCCACCCGGTGGGTCAGGCGTAGAGGGCGTCCGCGAAGCAAAGTGCGGGCACGATCTGGTTGCGAGCGCTCGGGCCGAAACTCCCCAGATACTCCCCACGGGGCGAAAAGAAGCCCCTCCGCCGTGCGTTTCCGCAGGTCAGAGGGGTGTGAGGCGGACGAGTCGGCCTGTACGCCGGGGACAGTCACCGCAGCGCTACGACCTGCACAAACATGCAGGGCGGCCGCCTCCGTGGCTACTCTGGCGGCTACTTACACCTCCTGGGGCGCGCGCCCACGCGGCCTTGTTCATGAGCCCCTTCTCGTGCACGGAGCCGCCACGCCCACCGCCTCGGTACTCCCTGGAGCAACGCCGAAGCCCCCGTCGGACTATAAGAGGGACGCGCGGGGGCGACCTGCAGGCGCGTCAGCCCCAAGCGGGAGCGTCCAACATGCGGACAGTCGCCGTGACGTGCATCACATGATCGCGTTGTGCGGAACGCAGATACAGGCGCCTCCGGGCAGGGCCGACCCAGAATGCAGAACGCTGCACTATGCCCGTTCAAATCTCATCCCGGACGAGCTTCCCCATCACCGGCCCCCGCGGGCCGGAGGGCGGTGCATTTGCCGCTACGCGAACCCTGAGCGGCCCCCGGGGGACGCTTTGAAGGGGCCGACCCGGCCCGTTTCCCGAGCTTGCGGCCCAGCCTCGGGAGGCAGATGGTTGGCCAGCCCGAAACAATCAGCGTGGCGAAATACCGGATTGCAAAGAACTATTGGGCGTTTTACCGAACCGGCACAGAAGTCCAAGTCACATGCCCGCCTTCGTCGCCGCGGTACTGCCCGAGGTCGTCGGTGAGGCGGTGCACGAGGAACAGCCCCGGCTCGTCCTCGGGTGTCGGCAACGGTCGGTCCGCCTCTCCGATCGTGAGCAACACGTGAGACCCATCGCAGGAGATCCGGCCCGACAGGTCGACGCTTGCTCGGTGCCGCGCGGTGATGTCGACGAGCTCCGTGAGGACTGCGAGCACCTGCTCGGCGACGGCTGCGGCTTGCGAGAGTTCGCCGAGCAGGGCCGGCAGCATCATCGAGGCGAACCGGTGAGATCGGTGCACCGTTTGGGCGGGACTGCGCTCGGGGCCAACCCGGAACTCAAGTGAGTTCGGCGTGCTGAGAATCTGCGGCACGGCGGCGTTCTTGCTGGCCGCGGGATGTCGCAGGCTGGAGGCCCAGAGCAGAGGCACTGCGTCGGAGATCGTCACGGTTCGTCCATCACTCCATCGCGTTGAGTGGACCGAGCTGGGGCACGTCGAAGTCGGCCGTTCGACCCCTGCGGGGCGGCCCTGTGTGTCATCGAGTTAACAGTGACGTAGAGTGTTTACGCAAGCCGATACGGAACGCAAAGTTCCAGTTCAAGGCGTATGCACAAGGCACGCTCCCAGCCGACAGCGTGGACTAGAGTGACGCAGTCATTTCAGGCATACAACGCAAAGAGGGACATGGATACCCTGGGGGCGGAGATGAGTGCTGGCGAGCGGCGTGAGCCACGCACCTTGCAGGAGAAGATCACCTACCTGCTGGAGGAGTCGTTCCCCGACGGCGCCCCGAGCGACCGCGAGTTCTGCCGAATCGTGGAGGCCCGTGGCGGAGCTTTGTCTCACAGCTACTTCGGCAAGCTCCGCAAGGGCCAGCTCACCGAGGTCAGGGACGAGACTCTGCAGGCCCTGGGAATGGGCTTCGACTGCGACTGGCGCTTCTTCAAGCCGGAATCGCAGGTAGAGGAGGAAGTCGCCGCCGGGCTCCGCTTCCTGGCCGACAAGCGCGCTGGCGGCATCAGTGGAATTGCCGGTCGAGGCATCACCGAGGAAGGGCTCTCGCCCGACTTGCTCAACTTTGCCCTTGACATCTTGGAGAAGGCGCGCCAGGAGGCACAGGAACCTCCGGCGGGGACATGACGGACGCACCTTCTTCTGAGCCGTCCCTGAGCGAGGTGCAGGAGCGGTGCAGGACTGGCCTGGAAGACCTTCCGATCCCCAACCCGTTCTCGGTAGAGCAGCTGCGGATCAACATGGAGAAGGCCCGCGGCCGCCGGATCATCATGCAGCCCATCCCTGACTCATTGATCACCGCGAGAACGGCGTGCGGACTGAGGATCAAGGACACCCACGTCAGTGTCGTCCTCTACCGCGAGCGTCCGTCGGCCTACTTGACCGAGCACGTCATGTTGCACGAGTTGGTCCACGAGTGGTTAGACCATGGCACCCAGCTCGGGCATGACGAACTCAAGGCGCTGCTGCCCGTCTTCGGGCCGGGTCTGATCAAGCGCGTCATGGCTGGCGAGGCCACCGTGCAGGCGCGCGCCAACTACCGCACTGTCGAGGAGAAGATCGCCGAACTCGGCGCCTCCCTCATCCCCCGCATGGCCCGCGACGTTCCGAGCGACGACATGCTCGGCCGCCTGGACGACACCCTCTCCCGGCCCGCCGGTGGCAACAGCTACCGGCTAGGACGTCGCCTTCGTAACCTTTTCCGCCGTTCGTAACGCAAGGACCTCCACCCCGTGCTCGACATAGCTGGCTATCTCGTAGCCGCCCTGATGACCGCTGTCGCCATCTGGCGTGCGCTCGGGGGTTCCGATGCCCGCCGCAGATCCCTCTGGGGCTGCTTCGTGGGCTTCTCAATCGCCCTGTGGGCCAAGACCGAGGTTGTACGAATCGGGCTCAACAACAGCTCGATCACCGACGCCTCGATTCTGCTCAAGCACTACTCGGCCGGCGCAGCGATTTTGGCGATCATGTACTACATCGTCGCCGTGTACGGGCATTACCCCGCTGACGGCGAGATGGCCCGCGCTGTACGAGTAGCCCGCGTCATCCAGCGCGCAGCCATGAAGACGGCCCTCGCGAGCTTCGCTCTGATGACGATCATGTTCTTCACGATCGTTGACCGGTCGGTACCGAGCGACCACTTCGTCAGCGATCACGCCGGTCAGTGGGGCGCTACCGCCTACATGACCGTGTTCTACGTCTACCTGGGCTCCTCATCCGCTATCTGCCTCTATCAGTGGGCCGGAGCGTTCCGCCGTGAGGAACGCGGGTTGCTGCGCGTCGGCCTGAGCATGATGTCTTTCGCCATGCTCCTCGGCGTCATCTACTCCTTCGGTCGCATGCTGGCCATGTGGGTCTGGCTCGCCGTCCACCCCAGCCACGCCGCCTTCCAGAAGATCGAGTCTTCCACCGAGGCGATGCAGCTTCTCCTTTTCGTGCTGTTCGCGCTCGGGGTATCGGTCCCGGCCTCGGAGAAGGGACTTCGCCGGGCCCGGTCCTGGTGGGCCCTCACGCGCCTGTACCCGCTGTGGCGTGAGCTGATGACGGCCTTCCCCGCCATCCCGATGGAGCTGCCACGCTCCCGGTACCGCGAGCTGACCCGCCGAGACATGGACGCCGAGCTCCAGCTCGACCGGTGGATTCACGATGTCGCCGACGCGATCGAGAAGCTGCGTCATCACGTCCCCGACAACCTGATGACGGCCGCCAAGGAGAAGTCCCCCCACGGTGCCGTCGCTCAGGCGAACTGGATCAAGGCCGCGCTCGCAGCCAAGGCGGCAGGAGCACCTACGGGGCCGGCCTCGGCGTTCGAGCAGCCCGCGGCCACGGACCAGGACGGAGAGGTCGCATGGCTTCGCCGGGTGGCTAGGGCGTACAAGAAGAGCAGCCCGGCCCAGGCGCAAAGCCTGCTCGCTGCCACAGGTGCAGCCGCATGACGAACGACGCCACTGCTGCCCGAACCGTCACCGATGTGCTCCAGCCCCGCAACGTCCTCGTGATCGGCATGGTCGGCATCGGCCTGGCGGCCGCTGGCAACTGGACCGGCATCCCCTGGGGCCTGCTCGGTGCGCTGTGCGCCGGCATCATCCCGGCCGGGTACATCGAGTGGGAACGCAAGCGCGGCACGTGGGGTGACCGGCATGTGGTGGACCGCACGAAGAGGGCGCCCATCTTCTTCGTCATTCTGGGGTCGATCGGCCTCGGCTCGCTCGCCATGGTCCTCGGCCACGCCCCGACCGGCCTCCTCGTCGCCATGCTCGCCCTGTGGGCCATGACCGTTGGACTCCTGACCGTGAATTCCGCCTGGAAGATCAGCGTGGACAGCGCCGTCGCCGCCGCTATCCCCACGCTGCTCGCCGTCGTCCACTCCCCGTGGTGGCTGCTTGCCTACGTCGTGACGGTGGCCGTGTGCTGGTCCAGGGTCGCCCTCACCTACCACTCCGTTGCCCAGACCGTGGCTGGCGCCTGCCTCGGCGCGGCGACCGCCACGGCCTTCCTGCTGGTCTGACGCAACGCCGAACGAGCAAGGAGCCCCGGACGGTTGTCCGGGGCTCTGTCTATTCAGGGAGTTGCGCTCAGCGAGGCGGACGCACCATCACGTCGTGCAGGCGTCAGCCAGCGCGTCTCGGCCACCGGTCTGCCACCTCGTCCACCAGTTGTCCACGGCCCTGACCGACACCCTAAACAAGGCCGCGACCGCTGCCGGTCCCGGCCCTCCGTCGGGAAGGTGCGGGATGGAAAGCGGAGGGTGCCGGGGGCGCGGTGGTGGCGCCCCCGGCGGGGAGCGCTACGAGGGGTTCGCCACGAGCCAGTTCGCGAACCTGTTGCCCTGGATCGTCCAAGCGTCCTCGCGGTCGACGAGCCCGCCCTTCCAGGTACGCAGCCAGGGCATGGGGACGTGCCCCTCTTCGCGGACCTCGTCGAGGTTCATGACGGTCCCGGACCAGGTGTAGACGGTGTACCCGGAGTCCTTGCGGGTGGTACGGGTGTCGAGCCGGACTCGCATGCCGTGGGTGAGGACGATGTCGCCCTCGGCGAGCTGGCTGGAGTCCTTCACGGTGACGTTGGGGGCGGTGGTCATGGGTACCTCGCGATGTCGTGGTGGAGTGGCGGGGAGGGTGCCGGGGCGCGGCGGTCTGCGTCGCGCCCCGGCGGGCGGCGGTCAGGCCGCGAGCGCGGCGCGGGCGTCGATGTCCCAGGCGGGGACGACGAGGCCGAGTTCGACGTAGCGGGCGGCGCGCACTGCGGCCTTGCCGGGCCCGGAGTACGGGCAGCCCTTGTGACGGCGCGGCGGCGCGGGCTTCGCGCCCTTCCGCTCCCGCATGTGGCTGTAGAAGACGTCGATGTCCTCGCCGCACAGCAGGTCGGTCAGGGCCCAGCGGTGTTCGCTGCCGGGGTAGCCGTGGTGGACGCCCGCACACCGAGTGCGGGTGCAAGCTTCGGGTTCGGTGACCGGGGTGGTGCGGGGCGTGTAGCCGAGTTCGAGCATTCGCAGCCATGCGGCGGCGAGACTTTCGCGGTTGCGGGTGGTGTCGGGCAGGAACGTGGACAGGAACGGCGCGGTCATGGCGCTGGGGCCTTTCTGGTGCTGGGTGGAGGGGGGTCGGGGTGCAGGCGGCGCCCCGACGGGGCGGTCAGGCCGCCAGGTCGTGCAGGGGGACCGCGCTGTCCTGCTGCCACTCGGACAGGGAGGCCAGGAGGCAGTTCCTCCACGCGAGCGCGTACCGGGGGCAGTTCGAGCACGTCTTGTGCGTGCAGCCGGGCAGCGGCGCGTGATGGCGGGCGTTGAACGACCATGCCAGTGAGTCGGAGCTGTAGAGGAGGTGGTGAACTTCGCGGAGGCCGGTCACCTTGAAGCCGAAGCCGTGCAGGCGGATGCCGAGCCCGTGCAGCCTCTCCACGATCCGTACGGCTTCCTTGGTCGACTGCCGTCGGCACACCGAGCCGAGGCCGACCAGCGGCTCAAGGGTGAGGTCGACGCCCATCGCGGCGTACATGTCGACACACCGGAGGTAGTCGTCCAGCGTCCAGCCCTGGAGGACGGGCATCCAGGGGAGTTCGTCGTCGTGCCACATCAGGTTGAGGTAGGAGGCGACTGTGCGGCACTGGTGGTCGTAGACCGTCCGGCCGGTCTTCGTGAGGATCTGCGGTTCGCACATCCAGTCCTGGATCGCCGCGCGCTCCAGCTCTCCCACCTCGTCGGCGTACCGGCGCACGGCGGCGGCGTACTGGGCGAGGGGCACGGTCCACTCGCCGTACAAGCTCAGCTCCGTGAACCCACCGGAGTCGAGCATCCACGAGGTGACGGCGCGCGGCAGGCGGCGACGCCCGGCGAGACGACGGTGGGAGACGCACAGCGGTACGGCCATGCTGCCGCCGAACTCGGGTCGCTCCAGCCATGAGGGCTGATGCGCGCCCAGGTAGGACCAGCGGTCGGTTTCGCCGTACTGGAGATACGTTCGGCCGGGGTCGACAGGTCCCGGCGGCAGTGCGGGGGCGACCGCCGCGGACGCGGGCACGTCGAAGAGTGCAACGGACTGCACGAGGAGTCCCTTTCGGTTCGGGTCTATGTCGGCGGTTGCTCTCCACCAACAAGCTAAATACTACAGCACGCGTCACATGAGGTCTACTTGATACTCATGGTCAGCCCATCGGCTCCACACCCTTCGCGCGCTACTCCTTTCGCGGCGGGCACACCGGCGCCTGCCCCGCGGACCGCTCACGCCCGCACGACGAGCGGCCCGATCGGCCGCCATCGCGCCCCCATCAGACTCACGCCCCGTGGCGAACGCCAGTCCGCGGTAAGCCCTCAGGCCGCGAGGCCTGATGCGTAGGGCGTCCCCGCAGCCGCGTGGTGGCGGGTTCCCCGAGGGCGCAGTGGGGTATGCAGGGGCATCGGCCAACAAGCGCCAATATTCAGTCACTTGTTCGAGTTGGATGCTTGGTGATTCCGCCTTGCAGGTTTGCTGAGACCGTCGGCGCGCGAGAGGCGCGCCGCGGCAACTTGTGAGAGGAACACGTGAGACCACGCATATCTGCACGCTCCCAACGACGCTTACGGGGACTGGCGCTGTTCGCAACCGCTGCCGTTCTTCTCCCGCTCGCGTCGCCTGCATCGGCGACTGACAGCCCGGCGGATGAGCTGACCGTCGAAACCTACATAGTGCCAGCCGGGGCTCACGTTCCGCCTCTGGAAGAACTTCAGTCGGATGCCGCCTTCGACTCCTTCCGGAGCCGGATCCAGGCTTCGGCTGACGCTGACGCTCAGGCCGCCGCCGAGACGATCGGGCCTGCCGCTTCCTATGACCCGCGCACCGCGGAGCCGTCCACCGCGGAGGCGGAAACCGGCCCCGGCGCGGGCACGCCTGCTGGTGATGTCACCGCGGAGGCCGAGGCTGATGCGGCGGATGACGTCTCTGACGATGCCGAGCTCGATGCGGCCGCTGCCACGTACCCGGAGCCTCCGCACAGCATGACGTTCGACGAGTGCAAGGCCGGGCTGGGCACGAAGAACAAACTGTTCGTCAAGTCCCGGTTCGCCGTGTGTACGGGTGCGTCATTCATCCAATTCTGGCGGCAGAACAAGAAGCCTGTCGGGGAGAGCGCCTTCGACGTCCGCACGATCGGCACCATCGCCAAGGGCAGCCGGGAGATGAAGGCTCAGGTCTATTTCTCGAACTTCGCCAAGACCGGCAAGACGGCGACCGGCGGCCTGATGATCACCCCTCGTATGACCGTCCCGCAGAAGTGGCCGGCATCCGCGAAGACCACCCAGGGCGGCAGCATTCCCGGAGCGCAGAGCTTCGACGCCCTGGCTCGGCAAAAGCCTGCGACATTCATGCACTCGGTGACCGTCGCCGCCGGCCAGGGGACGACGCAGGATGACCTTGTATTTGCGGTGTACGAGCCCGCGATCAAAATCATGCCCCCGGCCGGGTGGGGCATGACCGGAGACATGGGCGGCAAGCTCTTCTTCCTCGCACCGCGGTGGGACACCGCCAAGTACGTGACCAAGAGGGGCGGGGCAGTGTTCAGCAACATCGTTACGTTGCCGTACAGCTCGAAGCAGGGGGCTCCGGAGAAGGAAGTGGCCGAGCACATCCGAGACGCCTACAACAACACTCCTGATATCCGCCCGAAGAACGCACACCGGGACATCCCCGGGCGGGACCTGAAGAAGCCACTGCACCGGCTGTACCACAATACGAAACGACGCGAGGCCAACCGGAATGCGGCCATCAAAGTGTGCGAGCAGAACTGGGGAAAGAACTACCCGCAGGATCCCCAGAATCCCAACCGCAAGCGGGAGTGTGATGAGTTCCCGTTCGCCTCAACCTATGAGGGATCCGCTCAGAAGAAGTATGAGCCATCGGCCCCTGCAGACAACTTCTCGGCTCGGCCCCTGACGAAGGGGGACAATGGAGCAGGCGGCACGATATTGGCGGGCTTCTATAAGAAGAATCGTCTGATCGACGGCTCGGACGACGGGTTCCTGGTCTCGATCAAGTAGCCGCTCAGCGGGGAGGGGCTAGAGCCCCTCCCCGCTGTTGGCCTCTGGCCAGAACTGCGCCAAATAGCGTTCTACGCCGTGCGGGACTCCGTGCTGGGCCAGGTCGGCTACCTCCTCACGCCCCGCGCAAAACAAGCGAAGTCTCCACAGACGATTCGGGCTGCCCAGGTCCACGTAGTCCTCCTGTGCTCCTGCAACCGCCCGAATCTCCAGCTCCCCGGAGGGCGATTGGAGCACGGTCTCGTCCTGCACCTCCCACGCAACCCTCTTGTCCTGGGGTGGGTTGGCGTCCCAAACTTCGACGGTCAAGGCGGCGGTGTGCGTGTGGCCAGCGCTCTCGATGTCGATCCGCCCTTCGTAGGCAGAGAGAAACGGCCCATCCGGTTCTCGCCCGTCGGGGTAGGAATCGGGCACGGCCGAGTCGTCGGTGTCTTGCAGTCCGAATCCGTAGAAGTCGACGTGTACGTCAACTTCTTGTCGGCGCAGCATGGTTGCCATAGGTGACTCCCCTCTGAAGGCGGTGGATCGCACTCCGGTGCGGATCGTATCGATTGGTTGCCCTCCGCTCCAGATCTCGTCCCTCCGGGGGCGGGGGCTCGTTCACATCCTCGTGCGCTGGGTGGTGTGCCCCGTCGCTGCGGGGGTTGTGCGGATGTCCGGCTCCGGTAACCGCCTGGGGGATCTGCTAGTGACGGGGCGGAGCATCCCGTCAGAGTGATCGTCCCGGTGTTCGCCGGGGACTCTGATCATGGTGCGACTGCTCTGCCGTGCCCAACTGCGAGGTGCCTCATGTCTCAGTTAGCTGTCCGACTCACCGCTGCCGCGATCACCGGTGGAGCTCTTCTGGCCGTGACCGTGATGCCGTCCTCCGCCGCGACCCCGGTGGCCGCCTTCGGGGCAATCCAGTACGACAGCCCCGGCAAGGACACCCGGTCGAACGCGTCACGGAACGCGGAGTGGGTCACGGTCGTCAACAAGACGGGTAGGACCCTCGACCTGCGCGGCTGGACGCTGTCCGACGCTGAGCGGCACCGGTACACGCTCAAGGTGAAGCTCGGCGCCTACAAGTCCGTGAAGGTCCACACGGGCAGCGGCCGGGACTCCGCAGCCGACGTGTACTGGGGCTCGGGCAACTACATCTGGAACAACACGAAGGACACCGCGACGCTGAAGGACGCCCACGGGCGGACGGTGGCGACGAAGTCCTGGCGCTGACGTGAGACATGGCCCCCACCTGAAGAAGGCGGGGGCCATGGCGCGCGTGAAGGCGAGGCCGTTGGGCATCCGCTCGGGCACAACGTGGACGCGGCCGCCGTGGCCGCTCCCTTCGGTGGGGCGTCTCCCTCAGGGCCCTCGCCCGGATGGGGAGGGCGCGAGGATCCCGCACTTTGGCCACCTTCGGCGGCTCCGGATGCGTCCGGACCTGTCCGGATGGACCATGGATCCATGTCCGGACTCGCTCGGGTCGTGGTCCATCCGCCGTCGCCGACGGGTGGCCGGCGGGTGACGGTCGGCGCGGAGATCCTCGGCGTCGCGTACGGGGTGGCCGATCTGCTGGAGTTCCTGCGCCGGGCTGGCATGGATCCGGATGAGGTCCGGCTGGATGATCCGGCGCTGATCCACTGGCGCGGCGGCGGCCCGGACGTCTGGACGTGACGCCGTCGCCCGCGCCTGCGGCCCTCAGCTCGGGTAGGCGGCCACCTGTCGCAGCAGCGCCGGTGAACTCGTCTGCCGGCACGTCCAGGATGGCGCTCCAGCGGGGGTCGGGGCTCGGCCCACCCGGTGAAGTCGTCGAACTCCGCCCAGCCGCCGACAACCAGGTCGTGCAAGTACGGGTCGGGGCTGCTGCCGCCGCCCATCGCGAAGGTTTCGACACGGTGAGCGGCGAGGCCGTAGACGTGCAGCCATGCCACGGCCAGGGCTGTCGTTCCGCTCACCCAGGTGATACCTGGCCTCCCGGGCCCAGCACCTGGCACCCGCCCCCGCCCCTGGGCATCAGCGCCGACTGCGAGGACCGCGTCCGGGTCGGTGCCGGAGTCGATGCCCATGGGTCGCTCCGCTTGCCGGGGCTGGCCTCAGGATGCGCCGGTGCGCTGACAAACGGACGCGGAACGCTCCGCCGACGGCGCTGGGCTACGAGTGACGAAGGGTATGGAACTCGCAGATATCGGGATCTGTGGTGAATCGGTAGATACGGGGCTTCTCCCGGCTGCCGGTGACACCGAAGGAGAACCCGCCGTCGGCGTGGTTGAAGTTGTGGTTCCAGACCTGCTTGCCGTCCGTGAAATCCAGCTTGAGGTCGTCGTCCATGCCGACGACCTCGTCCTTGGGCGTCAGCGTCCAGGTACCTGTGCCGCCACCGGTGCGCTTCGGCTTCTTCGGGTAATCGAACTCCGGCCAGTCGCTCGCCTGGAATGTCCCATCGGGACGGAGCGTGATGGTCCCGAACGGGTCGGCCTTGTAGCTGCCGACCATATCCTCGCGGGCGAGCCCGGCCGGCCGGTCCCCCTCATCACCGCATTCAAACATCCGGGCGCACCCAGTGCTCGTGACCGACGTAGCGACTACCAGCGCGCATATCATTCCCACCGCATGCCAACGCACCCCGGCCACCTCAAATCGCCTCAAAAGCCGTGCAGGCCCAGCATCCCAGGGCCTCGTCTTCACAGGTCAACGGGGGTGCCCTTTCGGCAGTCGCCCGTCCGGCCCCGCACCACGAAGCGTCGTGTTCCCGGCGTCGGTGAGCAGCGCCCGGCGCCCTCGGCTGTTGATGGCCAGGAAGACCGGTCCGTCGTACCCGACCAGTCGTGCGCCCCCATGCGGCGCGGCCGGTGTTGGTCACCTCGGTCACCCAGCGGGCGAGATAGACGGCGCCCAGGACGCGGGGGCTCGTGCTCTCCGGAACGCGGCCCTTGTCGTCGGCGAGCGCGGCGAGCAGCGCACGGCGGTGTGCGGGGGTGTGCGGGGGTGGGGGCCTTGGGGGCCATACGCACGGGGCCCAAGGCGTTGCATGCGATGGGCATGGTGATGGTGGCCCTTCGGCGCTGAGGGGGGTGGGGCGCAGGGAGGTGTTCGCACTGCGCCCCAGTGCGGGTGGGTGATCAGATGACGTCGGTGCTGTCGTAGAAGGTGGCCAGTCCGCCGGTGAGCCGCTCAAGGCCCATGGGGAGGGTCGGCCTGGTGAACTCGGTGCGAACCTGCCGCTCGTACTCGGCGTCGGAGACCAGGCGCACCGTGTGGTCGACGGTGCGGAAGCCGATGGCGCTCCACTTCTCGACGCCGTACCGCGTGGTGTGGGTGACCGGGTCGGTGTACTCCACGAGCCGGATGATCAGGGCAGGGCAGGCCTCGGCGTTGATGACGGACTCGCGCAGCGTCTTGCCGCCCAGGACTTCCAGGGAGTACACGGCATTGTGCTCGGCCTGAGTGTCGACGGGCCCGGAGTCGGCGAGGACGGTACGCAGCGGCCCGCACAGGGCGGTGAGTTCGTCCACGGTGGGCAGAGTCAGGGTCAAGGGCACGATGGTCCCCTTTCGGTTCGGGTCTTGTCGGCGGTTGCTCTCCGCCAACGCTAGAAATATTACAGCATGGGTCATCTAGTTGGTGGTGGCCCCTGGAAATCGGAGCTACCAGCCACCGGGGTGCCGTGCACTGGGCCGAAGCTGCGCGCCCCGCCTAGTTGGTCATCATGCTGGTCAGGTGCGGCCCGATGTACCCGACGACCAGATGGCCGGCACTCCCGCCCCGCGCCCCCTTCACGTCGTCCAGGAAGTACACCCGCGGCGCGATCCGGCCGCGTACGGCGAGCTTGAGGTGCGCCTGCATCTCCGCGCGCTCCCCGCCGGGCACCGGGAACAACCGCTCATGCCCGAACTTCCCCATCGTCGACGAACTCTCCGCCATGGCGACCTGCTTGACCGGGTACGGCTTCGCACCCGCGGGCGGGGTCATGCAGAACTGGTAGAAGCCGCCGTTGAACCCGGCCTTCGCCGCCGCGGCGTACGAGTCGAGCGACACCAGCGCCGTCCAGCCCTTCGCCGCCCAAGTGCGCGACATGGCATGCTCGTCGAGCCCGGACGCAACTCGCGGGTCCGCCGTCACCGTCAGGTGCTCCAGCTCCGCCAGGCGCTCCCACAGCTCCTCGAACGACGAGGGGAGGCCTGGCAGGCTCTCGGCCGCCTCAACAACCTCCTCTGAGCGACCCTGACGCAGCAGCAGTAGCCGGAGACGGTCCGTTTCGACCCGCGCCTGGTACAGCGCGTCCTGAGTCGTCAGGTGATCCCCGACCTCATTGTCCCGCTCGACTATCACAGCCTGGAGCTGTTCCTGCATCGCCATGTACGCCCGCTCGGACAGGTCAACGGTCCGGCCGAGTTCCGACAGCTCCTTGTCGGCCTGCTCCAGCAGACCGTTCAGCAGGGTCACCTCGGCGCGCAGTTCCTCGTCATGCTCGCCGGACCGCCGCGCCGGTACGGAGGTGAGCAGCCGGGCCTTGTCCATGGACTCACGGCGCTCCTGCCGGTGCTGCTCGGCGACGCGGTCGGGGAACGCCACGGCGGAGAGCTGCCGGGGCAGCGGACGCTCCAGGACAAGCGCGTGCACGCGGCGGGCGACACCACGCCACGTCTGGTCTGCCGGGTCGGTCAACCGTGCTGGCCCCATGAGCCGGTGACGTGGTGCGTCCGGCGCCCAGGCCGGATCGACGAGCGGCAGGAACGTCCGCACGGAGCCTGGGCCAACGCGGTGGTCGTGGCCGATCGCCTCGCGGAATGCGTCGACCGCGGCCAGGTCCCACAGCAGGTACGTGGACGCGTCCCCTGCGACGTCCCGCATCGTGCCAGCCACGCGCTCCGACCACAGGGGATCTGGCTGTGTGGGCCGCGCTGCGACGATGGTGGGCATCTGCCGCTCGGGATCACAGAGCACGTCGACGAGCGAGTGCACGCGGTCGTGAGTGACGCGCAGCGCGTTGACGCTCAGCCTCGAGATACCGTCGCGCGGCTCCAGCTCCACCAGCAGGGATCGGATCAGGTTCGGCTTGCTGGTGCGGAAGGTCTGCGCGCTGTTCGGGAAGCACTCCAGGTCGACGCTCACCATGCCGCCGTCGCCCGTGGTGGAGCGGACGGCCGTCACAGTGGTGCGCCACGTCGCTTCTGCCTTGTCCTCGCGGAGCTGGATGCGGGTGGCGTACTCAGCGCCACCTTCGTCGTACGCAGCCTGCGACAGAAGCAGGGACGACTCGTCGAGCGTGTGCTGCCCGGTACCGAGCTGTACGGCGGTGCGCGGGAACTTCTTCTTCAGCCAAGCGCCGGACACCCAACGGACGGTGTCGAGCAACGTCTCCGCTTCGGGCACGGCAAACACGGAACGGTGGGCGAGTGTGCTGGCAGGTGTACTCACGGGAACCTCAACGTGGGGGCCTGGCACGTGACCAGACCGATCGGAACGGGCCCCGCACGCAGGTCAGCGAGCCTGCGTCCGGGCACCGACTGCATGCGGGGAGAACGGGGCAAGGTGGCCGACACCCGACCCCCAGCTGGGGGTGGCGGGGAACGAGTGTCAGCGGGTGGTCAGCAAAGGACCCAGGAATAGGGAGATGTGGTGAAGAGCCTCAATCCGCGTCTTCGGCGGGGCTGAGGTCCGCAGAGGGCGGCGAGTCCTTCGCCTGCTGAGCAAGAAGTTGCTTCGCTCGTTTGGCCGGGACTCCTGTGGCCAGGGCGATGTCGCTCATCGTTGTCCGCCGCAGGGCCAGGGCAGCCACCGCCTCGATCAAGGCGGCCGTGTAGGCATCCTCGACGATCCGCAGCTTCTCCAGCTCCGGCGTCATCGGGATGAGCCTGACCTCTGCGGTTACGCCGACGAGTGCGAGCCCCTGTGTGGTGTTCTCGTGCGCCGCCTTCAGCGTCCGTCCGTGCCCGTACACCCCGTACTCGGGGACGTGCACCACCCAGGTCCGACCGCGTCTGCCGGCCCGGCACTCGATGGTCTCGCTCACGTCGCGCTCCCCATGTCGCAGATGACCTGGTGCACGACCGTGTCCGGGATGGGGTTGGGCAAGACCGCCTGCCGGCCCCCGATCCGGTAGAGCGTGTGCGTGTCGCTGCTGGTGACCGCGATGACGGTGAGCCCCCTCTGTCGGGCCGCAGTGCGGATACGCAGCAGCGCCCCACCCTCGTCGGCTCCGGCCCGGAGTCCTGCGGTGACCTCCTGGGCCTCCTTCCACTCCTTCAAGCTGATCACCGGCTCGTGTACGGCCTCCGGCGACCACACCCACTTCGAGATCGGATTCAGCTTGGAGGACCCGGCTCGTCCGGTGCGGGGCGACTTGCGGTTGTAGACCTGGTATCCGGTGAGCTTGGGGTTGGCGATCAGCCCCTCAACCAGCCCGTGGGTCCACCGGTTCTCGATCGGGTACCGGTCGGGCTCCGCCGCCAGGACCTCGATGATGTCCGCGGCCTTAAGGTGCTCCTCCCGTCGCAGGCGGCACAGTTCCCGAGCGGCGTCGAACCGGCGCGGGTCAGGGTGCGGAGCGAGCTTCTTCTTCGGCCGCTCGGCTCCGAACCGTCCCCGCTGCCGCGCCGGGGCGTTCTCGTCGATCACAGCGACGTACGGGTAGGGCGGGTAGCCGTGGTTCCAGCCTTGGACGGCGTGCTGGAACTGCCCGCCCATCGACATCTCCATCATCGTCGCCCGGTAGATCTCCGCGTCGACCTGGCTGTACCGGCGGGTGCGCAGCCTCCCGGACTCGGTGCCGCCTGTCGGTTCGTTGGCGTACACCACCTCCACGCCGATCCGTTCCAGCTCGTGCTCCACGGTGAGGCTGGTCAGCATGGCGCGCGCCACGCGATCGGAGCGCTCCGCCAGGACGTGAGTGACGCCCAGTTGTTCGGCACGGTCAACCAGGTCCTGGAGGCCACCGTCCCGCGGGATCGGAACGGCAAGGGCGTCGTACATCTCCTGCGGCCCGAGGCCCCGAAGGTCCGGGGGGAGCATCCCGGACTCGACGTCCCAGAAGAACGCGGCGAACTCCTCGTCCACCTCCAATCGTTCGGAGGCGAGCGCCACTTGGCGGGGGATGGACGAGGCGGGGTTCTGGTTGTCCTTGGTGGAGACGCGGCCGACGAACACGGGGTGGCGGGGACGCGAGTCCATCTGCCGGAAGTTCGGCAGGTCGGTGAGGTCGATGGGCGGTCCGAAGTGGATGGCCATGGCCCTTCCTGGATTTCTTGTTGGGAAAGTCGATGCGCCGCGCAGTCGCGGTGGCCGCGCGCTTGGCTGGGGCCTGATGACGGGCAGCGGTGCGCGCCACGCTCAGGGGCAGGGGAAGAGGGGGCGCCCGTCGGAACGGGCGCCCGGACGATCACGAACCGGAGTGGCTGCGGCCGTTGTGGTCCAGGTGGATGCCGTCCACGTGCAGATGCTTGGTGGCGTCGTGGTTCCGCCAGGTGCGCGCGGCCGAGTCCCAGCCGGAGGCGCCGACGATCCACCCGTAGAAGTAGCCGGTACCGAACCGCTCGTACTGGCCAAGCCCCTGCTCGTCGGGCTGTTCAGCAAGAACGGCCTCGAACAAGGCCCGGATGGCGCGGGTCTCGTACGTGTCGGCATTGAAGCGGCAAGACTCAAAGTGGCAGTAGCCGTAGCCCTTCACGCCCGTACGGGAGGAGACGGCAAGCCGCGCGGCAATGTCGTCGGGCAACACCACGACGGGCCGCGTCCACTGGTCGAGCGTGATGGTGATCTGCGCCGAAGTCAGGTCGGCCGCGATGGTCGAAACGGTCATCAGAAGGGGTCCTTTCAAGGAAGAGGCGACGGGATTTCGCGAGTTTTGAGAGCCTTCTACGCGCGCGCACGCGTAAGAGCGTTGCCTTGCGTTTTCGGGACTGGTGTGACTGGCGTGGTTTCGGGCGGTGCGCCCGGCGCCGGCACCGCCCGCCGGTGGGGCGGGCGGTACGTGCCGGTCAGGCGGTGGGCTCGCCGAACTCGCGCATGGCCTCGATGAGTGCGAAGTGCTTCAAAGGGGCGTATCCCTGGAGTCCGTCAGCGAGCCAGGAAGCGCGGCCTGCAGGTGTCAGGGCGCGGGCCCATACGCGGCAGTCCCGGTAGAGGGACCGGGCCGCGCTGTAGCTGACGCCGCCGCGGTTCTTGTAGTCCTCGATGGCGGTCGCCCGGTCGTGGACAGCGATGGCTCGGATGCTCGCGGCGTAGCGGTCAACGGCGGTCACCTCGATCACGTCGAGGCAGTCACCCCAGTGCGCGTCGAAGTGCAGGAGATCGCGGTCTTCCTGGGTGTCGGGGGTGAGGAGTACGCCGTGCACGGTGCCGTCCTGCATGAGGACGGTGAAGGAGCGGGGGGCCTTGTCAAGGGTGACGGACATGGGTGTCCCTTCGGTTCGGGTCTGCGCCCGGTTGCTCTCCGGGCTGTGTGGCGGGGTGTTCCGCCAACACCTGAATAATACAGCACGGGTCATCTCGCTGGGAAGTCGTGCCGCGAAGTAAGTCCTGAGCACCACATACACAAGCGGTCGTCACGCCATCGCGACGTGCGCTGTACTTTTCTAGCCGGGGTGTGTAACGTTCCGACCGCACCACCGGCCCGGAGAGCAACCGGACCAACAGACCCGCCCTGAAAGGGACTTCGCCATGCGCAAGCTGCGCCTTCTTGCCCGACGCCCCCGCTCCGCAGCGCTCTTGGCCGCCGGGCTGGCCACCACCGCCCTCGGGCTCGTCGCCGTTCTCTCCGGCGAAGGCGGCACCGAAGCGATCGGCGCCGACCATCCCGCCAGCAACACGGAGATCGTCACCGCGTACAACGACGGCTGGATTGGCGGCCAGGCCGACCTGCGCGGGGACGACAACCGTGATGGCCGGATCGACGAGGACGAGAGCGGCTGGAACTGCCGCACCATGGGCAACCGCGTCTGCGGCACCCGCACCGTCCCCGACGAGTGCAAGGGCGCAGGCGCCGCCTCCGAGCTGTGCGCGACGGTAGCCCGCCGCCCGGCGTACGGCTGGAGGAACCCGGACGGTTCCCGGGTCGATAACCCCGACGGACGCGCCCAGGTCCGCGACCTGGATGAGAAACCCGGCACCCCCGAGTTCACGGCCGCCCTGCGTGCCCTCGATGCCGAGTGGCGCGCCCACCACTGACCACCCGCCGCCGGGGCGCAGCCGCGCCGCCGCACCCCGGCCCCGCCCTTGGAGAGGACTCCCATGCCCGTGTTCTTCGAACTTGACCCGACCGTGCGCCCGGTGCGCCTGAGTTCCCGCCCTGCCGACGCTCATCCGTACGACTTCGACCCGGCCGCCGTGCGCATCGTCCGCGCCGACCGCGTTCAGCGCGGGGACGTGGTGCTCGGGGAGGTCGACGGCCACGATCCGGGGCGCGCCGCCGGGGTCAGCTATCTGCCGTACGGCTGCCTCCCGTACGCCGCCCAGCCGCGTCCCGTCGACCCCGCGTGTCCGTGCGAGTTGTGCAGCCAGCACCGCGCCGACCCGTTCACCTACCTCACCGAGCCGATCGCGCTCACTGTCTGGCCGCGCGGTGAGCTGGGCTTGGACCCGGTGTGCCAGCTCAACAACGCCGACGAACTCCTGGTCGTCATCCCCGCCACCTCCTGAACACCCCCGACTCCGGAAGGTCCCGCCATGCGCACCCTGACCCTCGCCGACAGCTCCGACACGCTCACCCTCTCCGAGCGGCCGAGCGGCGCTGACTTCCCGCCCCTGCCGTACGGGCTCACCTTTGATGACGTCCTGGCCGTCCGCGCCCATGAGGTGAAGGCTGGTGACCTCGTGGTCGCCCAGTTCTCCGACGGGACCGGAGTCCGTCCGGCCGAGCACGTCCCCACCCCGTACCCGGCCGACCCGCACACGTTCGGCGGCTGCCCGTGCGACGGGTGCGAGGAGTGCGACGACATGGACGTCTGGACTCTCGCTGAGCACAGCCGCGTTACGGACGTCGGCTGGAGGTTCCTGTGCCTCGCCCCCGCCGAGGACGACGAACCGTGCGTGATCGTGCTACGCAATCGGCCCGTGGCCGTAATCCCCGCCGACGTCGTGGCGCGCGCCGAAGAGGCCGCCGCCGAGCCTCCGGTTCAGGCGTACGGCGTGATGTGGTCCGCCGACTTCGAGGCGTCCAGCCCGCAGGAGGCAGCGCGGCTGGCGTACGAGCAGCTCAAGAGCCATGCCGACGCCGCCGACTCGTGGCCGCCGCAGTTCGAGGTGACGGACGAGGAAGGGCAGATGACCGTGGTGGACCTGAACCGCACGGAGAAGAACGGAGAGGACCGGTGACGGGCCGCAACTGGAGACAGATGGGGCGCTCCGACTTCGACGTGTCCGTGCCTCTCGCCCTCGTCGACGAGGGCGCGGTGCGCGCCGGGGCCTGTGTGCCGGCTACCCCGGACGCGTACGGCACGGCCGCCCTGTTCGGCGACGAGCCGCCCGTTCGCCGGGCCGCGCCCCGCCGTCGGGCCCAGGCTGAGCAGCCGCAGGCCGACACCCTCTTCTAGGGCTGACCTTACGTACAGCGCGCGTCGCCACTGGGGCGATGCGCACACCTGCCGGGGTCGATTCGGCCCGACGAAGTAGGCGCTCGTCGAGTGTTTACCGTTTCCAAACTGGACCCACAGTGACGCGTGCTGTAGTATTTCTGTTGTTGGCGGAGAGCAACCGCCGACAAGACCCGAACCGAAGGTGACCCCCATGGCTTCCGCCAACTCCCGCCGCGCCGCCGTCCTCATCCGCAACCGCGCCCGCACCAACGGCGCCGAGGCCCGCGCCCGCCGCGCCGCCGCCACCGCCGCCCGCCGCGTCCAGACCGGCCCCCGATCACTGGCCACCCACATCATCGCCACCGGGGCCCCGCTCGACGTCGTGGCCGGAGCAGCCGAAGCGCTTCGCACCCAGGCCCGCAAGGCGGGCATCCGGGGCCGCGCCGCCCGTATCCGCCGCACACTCAACGGCCGTGCCCGTCGCGTCGTGACCGTCTACCGCTATACCGCCGAGCAGGTCGCCCAGATCGTCGCGAACTACAAGCCGCGCAAGGCCGAGTACAAGGCTATCCGCGCCACCCTCGCCGCCTGACGGACACACACCCTCGCCGGGGCGCACACTCCGCGCCCCGGCCCCCAGACACCCCGGAGACACGCAACATGAACGCCGTCAACCCGCGCGCCACGCTCACCCCCGCCGAGGCCGCCGCCCTGCGCGCCCGCATCATCGCCCACGTCGCCCGCGACCGCTTCGCCCCGCCCGCCACCATCACCGCGCTCCACTTCATCGCCTCCCATCTGGACCGGGCCGCCGAGGCGTTCGAGCGATACACGCCCGGCATCACCACGAACGCGTGCTTCACCGACGCCGCCGAGGCGCTGAGCGACGCCCGCGAAATCGCACGGCTCCACCCGGACACACGGTTCCCCGCGAACTTCACGGACTACATAGACGCCCCGCTCACCTGCGTGGCCCTGCCGATGCTCGCGCCGCTCAACCCCGTTTCCCCCGCGCTCGCCCAGCAGGAGGCCGACCTCCGGCACCGCCTCACCCACGTTCACGAACAGCTCTCGCAGGCCACCAGCGAGCCCGCCACGGACGCCTGGCTCCCCAGCGCCCTCACCTTCCAGCGCGACCTGATGAGGCTGGCCGCAGAGGTCCGCGTGGACAACGCCCGCCCCTGCAACCGGCCCGCCACCCCGACCGTGGTCGAGATCCCGACCCCGGCCACCCCCATAGCGCTGCGCCGCGCCCACGACGAGCACGGCCCGACCCTCGCGTACGGCCTGAGCACCCGGCGGCTTCCGTGCCACGTCAGTGACCGGGGTGTCACGCACCCCGCCGACCGCATGGTGTCCCACCTCGGCGCAACCATCGCCACCTGCGCCGACCACCAGGACGCCGCAGCCACCGCCGCCCGGGAACTGATCGACTCCCTCGGCTGACCACTCCTCTCCCCAGGGCGCACCACCCCGGTGCGCCCCACCCGGCCGGAGAGCAACCGGCCCAGACCCGAAAGGCACCACGATGAGCAGCACCACTATCCCTCTCGCTTCCGAGGCACGCGCCGCGTGCGGCGCGTACGTCAGGCTCCACCGCCGCGACATCGCCGACATCCTCACCGATCGGCTCGGTTCGATGGAGAAGCACGCCTCAGCGCGCGCCCAGGCTCCGGCTTGGAACGAGGCCGCCCGGCATCTCCGCGCAGCCACTGAAGCCATCGCCTCTGCCTCCGCCACCGGCAAGGACCACCGTGCCCTGCGCCGGACCGCCGCCATCATGACGCTCAGCGCGATCCTGGCGTTCGAGCACGCGCACCTCGTCTCCCTCCCATACGACGACCACGGCCGCTACCACCCGGCACCCGGCACCGAGTACCCGTTCAGCATCTCCGACATCGGCCGCGCCGCCGTGCAGCTCCTCGGCCCCGACTGGCACGCCGAGTCCACCCCGTGGGGCGTTGGCGCCACCATCGAGCACAAGGACGAGCCGGGTGCGCACTTCCTCCTTGGCGTCGACGAGGACGGCGACCTGTACGTCTCGGCGAACCTGCGCGACGAGAGCCGCACGTACTTGACGGATGTGTGTTCCGCCGTCGGCCTGCCCGCCCTCGCCGCACTCGTCGCTGACACCGTGCACAGCATCCGCGACGCCGACTGACCACACGCCCGAACCCCGCCCCGGCCGCCCGGCCGGGGCCCCACGGCCCGGAGAGCAACCGGGCCGGCACAGACCCGAACCGAAAGGGGACGCCCCCGTGACCATCCTCGACTCCTCCACTGGCAGCCCTGCCCACGCCGACGCCGCCCCGGCCAAGCTGTACTCCCGCGCCCAGGCCCGCGCAGCCATCAACGACGGCGCGACCATGGCCGCCGACGAGGCGCATGACGCGTGCTTCGACCAGGCCCTCCAGAAGTAGCCCGCCCCCTTCCCGGTAGGGGGCGACGCAAGCCGCCTCCTGCCGGTCCACTCCCCGGCGAGAGCAACGCCGGAAGACCCGAAGGAACCGCCTGATGGCCACTGCCACCGCCCCCGTGACCGCCGCGCCGGCACTCGCCCGCCGCGTCGCCGAGCGCCTGCCGCACCGCGACGGGAACGCCTGGACGGTCGCCCCGTACGCGGCCTGGTGGACGACCCGCCCCGCCGCACGCCTCACCCAGGCCGGGCGGCCCGGCGCGCTCATCCTCGCCGAGCACCCGTGGCGCACCGAGATCGCATGGCAGCTCGACAACCGCGAGCCGTATGTTCCGGACCTCATCCTCGACCGGATGGCGCCGGAGCCCGTGGTGCGCGAAACCCTGCGGCTCGTCCTGCCGCGCCTGGACGACGCTGCCGCCCTCGCGTATGCCGACCGGCCCGCTGAGGCCCGGCTCGCCCGTATGCGGCACCTGAACTTGATCGGCAGCGCGGTGCGCGCCCACGGCACTGCGACGGTCAACCACACCGGCAGCCACCCGAACAGCAACCTCGTGGAGTGGAGCAGCCAGGGCGTGCGGTACGCAGTGACCCTCATCGGCGCGAACCCGGCGTGCGACCTGTCCGTCACCGGGCCGGTCGCCTCCGTTGAGCAGGTGCTGCCGCTGTTTCTGCCGGAGCCCGCCGCCGAGACGGCCCGGTTCCCGCTGCGCGATGTGCGCACCCGTCTGGGCCGCCGTGTGGCTGCGCACCTGGTGCAGTACACGCCCGTTGACCAGCTCGACGACGGCGAACTCACCTTCGGCGCAGCGACGGGGCCGTTCGGCTATGTCTGTCCGCCCGCTGACCCGGTTGCCCGCATCCGCGACAGCACACCCGTGGTCGCCGAGCTGCACGGCGTCGGCGTTGACCAGCTGGTCCATCTCGCCGCGCGCCTCGCCTGCTGACCCACCCCGTGGTGCGCCCGGCCTAGTGGGTGTGTCCGCGCGGACTGGCCGCCGGGATCTTAAGCTCCTGGCAGCCTCAACCCGGCAACTGAGTGGCGTGGAGGAGTTCCCTGGCGGCCATGATGGGAGGGACGGTCAGGTATCCCAGGTCGGGTCCGCCCTGACGATTCTCGGGTACGCCCAGCCTGGCCATTACCTGCGGATCAACCCTGACAGCTACCACATCATCAGCCTGAGCGGGAGTGGCCAGCGCGATACTTCCCAAAGCAAGAAGGACGGTTGCGGTGACGGCGGCGATGAACCGGCGGCCCTTACTCATGCCAACCTCCCAAAGGTTTATGCGTGTCGGCACATGGATGGAGTGGCTGGAAGCATTACCAGCCCACGGCCCACCCACCCCGCACAACCAGGGCGCCTGAAAGTTCGCAGGAGCGCATCAGAAAACCATGCGCTGCGACAAACGTGCGGGCCAGTAACACACTCGCCAGGCAGGCCCTAACCGCCGGGTCCACCGTTCGAACTGGAGCCCTGCCCATGCCCGAGAACCCCCTCGTCGAAGAGACCTTCCCGCTGCTCGCCTGGCGCAAGGCCCGCCAACCTCTACCCCGTCTGCTGCCGGGCGTGACTGACCTCACGCCCGGCAGCGGCGTTCCCGGCGGACAGAAGACGCCGCTGGCCGGCAGCCTTCCGGCTCCTCGTGGCCTGGTCGATCCGGGCCGCTCCTCTGTGAGAAGGAGTCCTTTTGACCCTCCGCGCCCCTGAGCGCGCCGCCCGTCTTCGCATCCCGCCCAACCCCCGTATCGGCTCTCTGTGCAGCGGGTACGGGGGCCTGGACCTCGCGGTACAGGACCTGCTCGGAGGAGAGGTTTTGTGGCACTGCCAGTACGATCCCGACGATCCCGGCCAGCACGCTGCTCGCATCCTTGCCCACCACTGGCCGGACGTCCCGAACTACGGCGACATCACCTGCGTCGACTGGAGCACCGTCCCGCCCGTCGACATCCTCACGGCCGGATTCCCCTGCACGGACGTCAGTCTCGCCGGACAGCTCGCAGGTATCGCGCCCGGCACCCGCTCCGGCATCTGGGCCCACGTCGCCCGCGCCATCCGCACCCTCCACCCGAAATTGGTAGTGATCGAAAATGTCCGAGGTCTCCTCTCCGCACCGGCCACTCGCAGCATGGGACGAGGAGACAGGGCAGTGGATGTCCAGCAGCCAACCGGGCCTCTTCGAGGTCTCGGTGCCGTACTCGGAGATTTGGCCACCCTCGGGTTCGATGCGGAGTGGAAGGTGCACCGCGCATCGGACACCGGAGCCCCGCACCGCAGGGAGCGGGTGTTCATCCTCGCCTGGCCGACGGCATAGGGCGGTCGGGCCGGGCGTGACCTACCGGCGGGCGGCGACGGTACGCGCCGCCGGTAGGCGGCCGGTCCGGCAGCACACGGCCCCGGCTGAGCCTTCCGGCGACTGCCCCTCAGCCCCGCTGCTCAAAACGCCCACGGCGCAGCTCGCGGTGAACGGGGGGTCGCAGCATCCCGACAAACGGCGCGAGGGCGGTCACGGGCCGACTCTCGCGGACGAGGTCGAGCACCTGGTCCCGGGCGCCGTTCACTACGGCGAGACGCCTACGGACCGCCCGGAGGCCACCGGGGGTGAAATCCAGCTCGCTATGCCGCTCACCGCGCTCCCAGGCAGCACCTGCCGCGCCCGCACGCCGGTCCCTGGTGAAGCCGTGTGGGGCCGGTACGCCCACACCATCGCCCGGTGGGAAAGGCGTCTGGGCCGGGCTGCCCCTCCGGCGGTCGACGGCCGCGGCCGTCTCGCCGCACCGTTCGTGGAATGGATGATGGGGTTGGTCCCGGGCTGGGTTACCGCGGTGCCCGGACTTCCTCGTACGGCGCAGTTCGCAGCGTTGGGCAACGGGGTGGTCCCCGCGCAGGCGACAGGTGCTCTGAGCCTGCTCCTCGACCGTGCCCGTGGGGACGGCGGCACGTAGAGCCTCGACTCGGCCGCGTTCTGGCCCCGTGCGGGTCGGGATGCGGCCTTGGCTGGCCCCGACAGACGAAAGTCGGACGCGCCAGCGCACGTCACAAGCGGAACGTTGGGATGCACGAATAAACCTTCCATGACGCATGCTGTAGTATTTCTGGTGTTGGTGGAGAGCAACCGCCAGCAAGACCCGAAGCGAAAGAGACCGCCCCCCGTGAGCGAGCTGACCGCAGCCGAACAGAGCGTCATCACCACCGCCCTCTCCTACAAAGTCTTCGACACCCCGATCCCAGCGCACGTCATGGCCGAACTCGACGAGATCGCCGCGCCATGGCCCGGCCGCTGGCTCCTCCCCTGGGAAGAGGGCGAGCCGGAGCGCGTAGTCGAGCTGTGCGCCGGTCCGGGCGGTTGGGGGGAGGGGCTGAAGACGGTCCTCGGCGTCACCCGCTTCGACGTTGTCGGCGTCGACGTCGACGAGGACGCATGCGCGACCGCCCGCGCAGCCGGCCACGTCCGCATCTGCGCCGACATCACCAAGCTCGACCCCGAGCACCCGGCACTGCGCTGTACGCACGGCGTCCTCATCAGCCCGCCATGCCCCAGCTTCTCCACGGCAGGTAAGCGTGCCGGACTACTGAAGGCCAACCTCGACGTCCTGTGCGAGACCATCTCCTACGTTGGCGAAGCCGCCGGGTTCATCCGCATCGACGAGGTGTGCTGCGACGAGCTGTATCCCGACCTCGAAAACGACTGCCCGCTGTGCGCCGACTTCGGGGAGCACGAGGGCTACGCCCCACGCTCCGGAGCCACCTGGGACGAAGTTCGCGCCACGCTAGACGGCCTCACCGACCCGCGCATCGGCCTGATGGCCGAGGTGGCGATCTGGCCGCTCGGCCTTCAGGCGGCAGGCGCACCGATCGCGTGGATGGCCATGGAGCAGTCCAGCAACCTGCCCGAGCGTGTTCTTGAGGATCTCTCGATCGAGTTCGGCTGCGCCGACTGGTTCCGTACCTCTTGGGCTGTCCTGGAGGCAGCAGACCTCGGTGTCGCCTCCCGGCGGAAGCGGACGTTCATGATCGCCACCCGGCACAAGTGGGTGGACATCGCCCCGCCCGTCCAGGCCCTCCCGGTCACGACGATGGCCGAAGCTCTCGGATGGGACGAGGGCGAGCGGATCAATACCCGCGGCAACCGGCCCGTCGACCCGGCCACCGGCCGCGCCAAGGGCGGCAACTGCTTCTCCGCCGACAAGCCGTCCTGGTGCCTCACCGGCAAGACCCGCACCTGGGTCCGCGAACGGGACGGGCTGCGCCTCACCCCCGCCGAGGCCGGAACTCTCGTCTCCTTCCGCGCCACCTACCCATGGCAGGGCTCCCGCTCCAGCCAGTTCCAGCAAGCCGGAGACGTCGTCTGCCCCGCCGTCGCCGCGTACGTCCTCGCCGCTATCCACGGCATCGACTGGGAGCCACGGGTCCGCGACTACCTCACCGAGCTGTACCACTACGAGGACTTGTGGGCCGAGGAGTACGACCTCGCGGTCTGACCCCGAGCGCCCGGCTTCCCATGCGGAGGCCGGCGTCCCCGCGCTGCGCGCGACGCAAGGCATACGGTTCGCGGCCACCTGTCCCAGTACCTGGGAGCCTCGTCCGCGAACACCCCCTCCGCCCGGCTCCGCGCGCTGCGCTCCACCTCGGGTGCCGTCGCCACGGCCACGGCCGTCGCGCTGCTCCTGACCGGCTGCTCGCCGCAGGCTGCGGCACCGGCCGAGCGAGCGGACGGTGGAAAAGAAGATCAGTCGATCGCCCAGAAGCGGTTATTGGGTGCGTCGCTGCACGTCCACTGGATGAGGTCGGCGCCGTCGCCCTTGCTCGCACCATTCACGTTGAGACACTTGCCGCTCTTGGCGTTGACCAAGCGGTACTGGCCGTAGGTGCTGTGGTACTGCAGCGCCCACAGGCCGTTGTTCTGATCGTTGCAGGTCCACTGGATGACACGGGCCTTATTGGCCGTGCTGGCGCCCTTCACGTTCATGCACTTCTTGCTGTTGTAGTTGACCACGTGAACCGACGAGCCCGGCCCTTCGGTGAGGTACCACCAGTGGTGGCCTCTGCTGGTGCACGTCCACTGATCGAGACCTGTCCCGTTGGCTGTGCTAAGCCCCGGTACCTCGGCGCACTTTGAAGAGTGCGCGAACTTGAAGGTGTAGATGTTGTCGCCAGCGGCTGCCCTCACGTCCTTCTTCACACCGGGCACAGTCTTCCAGCCGGAGTCGACAGCCGACTCAGCGACCGGGGCCGCCTTGGGTGATGCGTCTGCCAACGGTGCGAAGGCCACACCTGAGCCGATGACAACCGACGCTGCGGCTATGGCTAAGTGCTTGTTGAACACTATGGTTTCCCCCTTATCTCTGGACCATCGGGATTGGTCGGATCCCAGAGCCCGCACGCTACCCAGGCGGACGCCGCGACGCATCCAACGAGGCGCGTACTGTCGATAAACCTCAGCTGTAGGGCCAGAGCCGTCTCCAACACACGTCGTATTGACATGCGATGAGCACACACATGAACTCGGCAAACGCCGCCATTACCGGCCCCGCTCGAACATGGAGATCCCCAGTTAGACCCCGCCCCGCCGACGCCCACGGCCGGTGGGCGTGGCTGCGCTCACTCGACGAGGACCAGGCCCACCGCGCCGCCCTCCTCGACTGCCTCGACGCGCTGTGCGCCCACATCGCCGGGCGGCCGGCGCTCGGCGACCATCCCGGTGACCCGCTGCCTGCGGCGGCACTCGAGGAAGCCGACGGCTTCATCAGCGAGGCCGTCGCGCTCCTCATCGCCCAGTACCGGGTGCAGAAGGCTGTCACTGCTGGTTGAGACACTGCGGGTATGTGGAAAGACTTGCGCCCCACTGTCGCCGTCATGGCGCTCGCCGGGCTGACATGCGGCGCTGTGATCGGCTACCTCCTCGGCCTGGCGACGGCGCTCGCGATCTCGGCGTCGCTGTGTTGCGGCGCCGCGGCGGGCCTCGGGGCGTTCCTCCGGCTCCGCCGCGTCCAGCAGCAGACCGAAGCGATGAGGACCGGGTTCCGTGCCGGGCTGGCCCAGGGCGTGCTCGTCGCCGTTGCCTGCTACCACCGCGCCGCCTTCCCCCGGACCGGGCAGGGCGCCGTCACCACAGATGAAGTGACGGAACTGCGCTGGGTGGCGTACCAGCAGGCGGCCACGGAACGGCTGGCAACCCCCGTGCGCGAGGCTGCGGCCAGGGCGCTCAAAGCCGTCGACCGCCGAGAAGCGACCGCTGCTCACTCCCTGCTGATGGAGCTGATGTACATCGTCCACGAACAGCACTATCCGGGGCCCGCCGGTAGGCCAGTGCGACGTTAGCCCTCGTCGTACAGATGCTGCTCCGTTGCACTACCCCTGCCGGGCACGCAGCCGCCCCCTTGGCGGCCCGCTGCCCGGTGACCGAACGGAGCACCACATGCAGCCCGCCGCCCTCCAGGCCGTCGAGACCTGGGAACAGCACTGGAACGAGACGCAGGCCGCGGCCGTCGCCGCGCTCAAGACCGCGTTCCCCCATCTCCACGGCCTTCCGCGACACGTCGGCTGCAACGACATCCGCCTGGAGTACGAAGAGGCTGGGCTCGGCGGCGGGCGGGTCTGCCTCGACGACGAGGGACGCGCCAACATCGAGTTCGGCCAGGTGCCCAACGAGGTGATCGCGCATGCCGTTGACGAGATCCGGCTCCCGTACCTCGACTACGCCGACGGACCGCTGTGCGAGGCGCCGCCGGGCACCTACGTCTACGAGTGCGAGGGGTCGGGCGCGCAGTTCGAATTCGTTCTCGGCGCTCTCGGGCACGGCCAGGTGATCATCTCGTTCGCCACCATCCCGGACGCCGTGGCGGTCCTCGACGCCTTGGAGCAGGCGTTCGCTGAGCAGGGCGTCGGCGAGACGCGACACTGAGCGGACCTCTTCGTACGGTCCGCCCCCATGGACCTTCACCGCTTCCGATGGGCGCCCGACGTCTCCATGCTCGCCCAGATCCTGACCGACAGCGACGGCGTCAAAGTCCGCGCCTGGAGCACGAGCGGCCTCCCGGTCAGGTTGCACGTCTCCGTCATCCGGCAGACCCGGCAGGCGTTCTACGGGCCCGTCGGCAAACGGCCCCCGGGGCTGTGGAAGCGCGTCATGCATGCCCTCGTGCTGAGCAACGGGTTGAGCTACCTGCATTACTGCCCGGACCTGCCGCCCCTCGTGCTCGGGATCGAGCTGTCCGTGCCGCGCTTCACCCTCCTGCTGGGGTGTGAGACGCGCCGCCACGACCTGGCTCTCGCCGAGCACTTTGCACAGCGCTGCCCGGCATGTGTCGCCGCCGGGTGGGGCCCGCCGGAGAACGCGACGTAAGGCGCGGCCGCCGTCCACTCTCCCGTCGCTCGCCCCGCTGCTTCTCTCTGGAACCGCACCCGCGGTCCGGCGGCCGGGCAGGACGGAGGCCGATCGTGGCCCGACGACGCACCGGCCCCACGGACACAGTCCGCGACCTCGTCTTCCAGCGCGACGGCGGGTGCTGCGTCCGCTGCGGCTCCCTGCAGCGGTTGACGATCCACCACCGGGTCAACAGGGGCATGGGCGGCGCGCGCGAGCCGTGGATCAACCAGGCGCACAACCTGCTGCTGGCCTGCGAGGTGTGTAACGGCTGGTTCGAGGACAACCCGAAGCCGTCGTACGAGGCCGGGTGGAAGGTCCGGCGCCCGCAGCTCCCCGACAAGGTCGAGGTCCGCTACGCGGACGGGCGGGTGTGCCGGCTTACTCCGGACGGTGTGCGCACCGCGGTCGTGGGAGTGGCTCGATGAAGCGCGGGGCAGCGGGGTTCGTCGACTTCGGCCGGTGGACGGCCGGCACCTGGACCACGAAGGCGCCCGGTATCTGGTTCGCGGTCGGCTACACCTACAGCCGCGACGAGTGGCCGTACGGCGCCTGTGGGCCCGCCCTTACGGTTGGCCGCCGTACCTGGGCTGTGTTCCCCCTCTACTCCCGCGCCGAGTACAGGGTGCGGAGGGGCGACCCGTGGGCGAAGGAGAGCGAGGAGTTCCAGCCTCTGCCGCGGCCTCGATGCGGTCTGCGGCGGCTGCTGTGGTGGCTGTGAGGCGGCTGGCCGGGCTCTGCGTTGTGCGGCACGGCGCCGTCCGGCGCATGGCAGTCGGCCGGATCGCCCTTACCGACGCTCCTTACTCCCGCGATCCAGGTACGCATGTCGACGTCGAGGGGCCGGTGATCCTGTTCGGCCGGTTGGGGTTTGCCCTGTTCAGAAGGGGTGCGCGGCATTCGGCATGACACTGCTTCGCCCTCCGCTGTACTATTTGCGGGTTCGTTCGGCATGGGGTTGCCCCAGCCGTCGCCGGCACCAGCCCGGTGCCCTACCCGACGGAGGCCAGTCATGCCCGCTGCGCACCACAACCTCACGGTCCCCGACCACAAGACGCTGCGCGCCGAGGCCACGAGCCAGGTCAAGGAGGAGCTGGGCAAGATCGCCCGCCCCGATGACCGGTTCAAAAGGGCCTGCGAGATCGTGCAGCAGGCCGACCTCGAGATCGCCGCCCACACCGAGGAGCGCAACCAGGCCGCTCTGTCGCTGTGGTTCTACAACGGCGTCCGCGGCCTGGACAAGGTCCTCGGAATCCTCCCCAACGCCTACTCCGAGATGCGCCGCTTCGCCCTGCACGGCGACAAGAAGGCGACGATCAACCCCGGCGGTGACCTCAACGCCCGTATGACCGCCGAGGAGCGCATCGCGGCCGCGGAGAAGGCCGGCGTGCCGCGCCTCAACCCGGACGAGGCCGCCGACCAGCTGCCGTCCCTCGCTGCCACCGTGTCGGTCGCAGCCGCTCGCAGGAAGGCCGCGATGCCGTTCCTGCAGGACGCGGCGCTCGCACTCACCGAGGACCCGTACGACTGGTCCACGGACCGCATCGCCAAGCTGGGCAACACCACGCCGAAGTACGTGCGAGACGTGAAGAACAAGGCGGCGAAGCGCCGCGGCCACTGAGCCGCCGTCCCTCTGACCCGGCCCCGAAGCGCCACCGGGGCCGGGTTTTCAGTCGTCGGTGACCGGGGCCTGAAAATCCGGCGCCGATGAAACCGGCCTTCGGTGAACCGGGTCCCGGTGAACCGGGTCCCGGCAGAACAGGCGCCTTTAGTAAGAACATCAAGCAAGACCATTAAGTAGTTACGGTGCCTTCGCTTCGCTCAGGCACCGTCGGCTATCGGTCTCCTGGGGGAGGGCGCTGCAACGACGAGGTAGCGCGCCGCGACTGCCGAACAGACGGCTGTCACAAAATCGGGCGGGCGACGTTCTCCCAGGCATGACGACCATGCCCCGTCCCATCCCCCTGGCCCGCCATTACCACGAGACCCGCCGCGAGTTCCTGGCCACATGCGGTACACAGATCACGCCCTGGTACCGGCTCACCTCCGACGAACGGTCCGTCGCCGTTGCAGAGGCCACGATCATTCTCGAAGCGGTGCGCCGGGCGAACGAGGAACATGCCGCGCTCCTCCCCGTCATCACCGACCAGCCAGCCGCCGATCCCCCGCCTGTGGTGCAGGTGTAACAAGATCGGGCCTCCCGACGTACTACTGAGTGCTGAGGCCCGCACGACCACTCCCCCCAGTCGCGCGGGCCTTGAGCCGGAATTCCGGCGCGCAGGGCACAGGGCGCGTAGTAGTCACCCACTGCGCCGGAACCCGCGGTCTGGCCGGGACGTCTGGGCATGGGCACCCGGCCAGACCGCGACACAAACCAAACTCGAGCGGCACCGTCCCGATCATGTCCCGCACGCAGCCTGAGCAGCCGACGCGCACCCGCGTGGCGCCCTCGGCGTCCAAGCTGCAGCACGCCCGGCCCGGCGTCGTCTCCCGCGACGCCGCCAACGTCGCCGACGTCCTCCTGGGGTTGCCGCCAACCGAGCGCCGGAACGCCTTCAAGCACCACCTCACAGCCCGCGAACGCGCCGTCGTCATGACGGAGGTCGAGCGCGCGACGGGCTCCCTGTACGGCCTGTGGCGGGACTCGCCATCCGGGTTCGTGGAAGACGTCCTCGGCGAGAGCCTGTGGTCCAAGCAGCGGGCCGTCCTCGACGCGATCGTCGACCACAAACGCGTCGCCGTCCCCGCCGGATTCGGCGTCGGCAAGACGCACCTCGCCGCCCGTGCAGCGGTGTGGTTCACCAACGTCTACCCAGTGGGCACTGCCCTGTGCATCACCACCGCGACCCGCTTCCGGCAGGTGCAGCGGCAGCTCTGGCCGCACATCCGCAAGGTCGTCCCCCGTGCCGGCCTGCCGGGTTACTGCGACACCGTCCAGTACAAGATGCCCGACCCGTACGGCCAGGACGTCGTCGTCGCCTACGGCTTCTCCGCCCCCGCCAACGACGAGGCCGCCATGCAGGGCATCCACATGCCGCACCTGCTGCTCATCGTCGACGAGGCGGGCGGTATCGCCCCGATGATCGGCCACGGCACCAACAACCTGCTCACCGGCGGGCACGCGGCGATGCTCGCCATCGGCAACCCCGCAATGGATGACCCGGCCAGCTGGTTCGAGGAGCTGTGCATCGAGGGCGACGACCCGAGCGAGCCGACCACCGTCACCATCCCGATCTCCTCGCTCGACTCCCCGGCGATCACCGGCGAACACGCCCCGTTCTGCACCGACTGCCCCGAAGGCGTCACCCGGCACTCCCTCGCCGACCACATGCCCGACCAGGACTGGGTGGACCGCACCATCCGGTCGTACGGCGAAGACCACCCCTACGTGATCGCGAAGGTCCACGCCAAGTTCCCCAAGGGCGGCGGCGGCATCGTCATCCCGCCGAGCTGGGTCGAGGCCGCCATGTCGTACAAGGACCCCACAGGCGACGGCTGGCACCGCCTGTGCGATCTCGACCTGGAAGGCGAAACCTTCCAGCACACCGTCCGTGAAGGCGCCTGGGTCCGCCTCGGCGTCGACGTTGCCGCCGACGGTGGCGATGAATTCACCGTGTACCGCGCCGTCGGCGACGCGGTGCAGTTCCGGCATGCCTCCGCCGGCGCCGCGAACGACAACCAGGTATCCGTCGCCGAGGTGGTCCTGGAGGAGATCCACGCCGCACAGCGCCTGGCCGACGCCCTGCACTCCCCGCACCCCGTCCGCGTCAAGGTCGACCAGAACGGCATCGGCCATGGCGTCGTGTCCATGCTTCAGCGGTGGGCGGAGACCGGACGGCACTACGCGCAGATCGTGGGCGTCATGGTGTCGGAGTCCCCGGGCCAGGACGACCCCGGCGCCGTCATGCGGCCGTGGCGCAAGCGGGATGAGATGTGGCTGGCGACCAGAAGCCTTCTCCAGCCGGACCCATCCTCCGGCCGCGGACGGTTGCGCCTCCACGTCGACAAGAAGGCCGCCGCGCAACTCTCCACCCCGAAGTTGCTGTCGACGACGAGCGGCTACACGCAGATCGAGTCGAAGAAGGCCATGAAGTCGCGCGGCATGAAGTCGCCGGACCGGGCTGAAGCCGTGCTCCTGGCCCTGTACGAGCCGGAGCCCCTTCACAAGCCGCGCCGCCGCGGCCTCCTTAACTGAAAGGGGCGCCTGCCGTGAGTAGATTCGGAAACATGGGCGACACCCCGAGACGTCTGGACCCGAGGATGGACCGGGCGTCGGCCGCGATCGTCCTGGGGTGCGAGCCGCGGCAGGTCGGGCCGTGCGTGCGTTGCCGCGGTCTCACGGTCCGGTACGGCAAGCAGGCCCAGCCGATCTGCCCGGCCTGTCAGGCGAAGCAGAAGCGCACCGAGCGATAGCTGTGCCGGGGCAACCGCGGGCCAGGCACACTCTTGACCATGACCCGATCGCCGTACTGATGTCGGCCACCACGCCGTCGACTGCCTGACCGACAAGGAGAAGGGACCCCCCGTGGCATTCGAAGTGTTCCGCGACGAGGACGGCACCGAGTACACCGGGCGTGTCCCGGACTACCCGGAGCCGGACGCCGAGCCGCTGTGCTGGACGCACCACAGCAACTCGTGCGGCTGCCAGCCGGAGGACCAGGAGCAGGATCTCGAAGAGGGCGAGCACCGGTTTTCCACGGAACCGCCGCTCCCGCCCGGCCCCCGCCCGGTGATCGATGACCTCTTAGAGCTGCCCGCCTGGTGAACCGGGCGGGAAGAAGGCCAAGCAGGCGCCAGGCTGGCGCGCTACCCTTCCTGACCATGGCGGACCCGTTCCTCGCAGCCCTCGACCAGGCCACCCGAACCGTCGTCGCGCGCGTCCGCGGCAAACTCCCGGCCGCGGCACCTCGCGCGACGGTGGCGATCACCCACTACTACTGCTGCGACCCCAACCGGGCGCTGTGCGGGCTGGGCCTGAGCGGCATGCCCCCGGCCGGGGACGGGGAACAAGTCTGCGTCGTCTGCCTCGATCTCGACGCCGACTGCCACTGATGTCGCGTGCTCACGATTAGCTACTCCTCGAACTTGCCATATAGAAGCGTTACCTTAGGAGTTCACCCAACCGGGCGGCACGCCTGCATGCCGGCCCATGGTTGGGCCTAGTCAGTGGCCTGGGAGGCGCGCAGAGCTGACTGAGTGTGTTGACGTTCCGTCGGGGTCTGCCGTCACAGCTCTTCGATGCGCGCCCAGTTGATCCCGGACACAGCCCAGTCACGTGATCGGCTCGACAACTCCTAGTCGTCTCCAGTGGGGACGGCCGCGAGGAGGTTGGGGATGCCGCAGGCGCTGGCAAGGAGACCGGCGTAGGCGGTGAGAATGCTGCGGGTGTCTCGCAGCGTGGTCCGCAGTTCGCTGGCGCGGGGCCAGGCCTGTTCGTGATCGCGGCGCGAGCGGTCTGCGGGGCGGCAGGTCTCCCAATCCTCCAGCGCGGGGTGCCAGCTTGCGAGCAATGGTCGAATGCCGTAGTTGAGCATCGCGACGGCCAGGTAGCCGAAGTTGTACTGGCCGTTCTTCTTGGGCTCAGCGACTTCCGGGCCGTACTTGCGCAGCACCTCTCGGGTGGTGGCGAACAAGGAGTACAGGCTACTCAGCGCTTCCCGTAGCAGCCCCTCCTCCTCACGGAGCGGAACCACCGAGACCCGGGTCACCAGCTCGACGTACAGTTCCCAAGCAGCCCGCCGCTCGGCGTCGTTCGGCTCCCATGTACCCGAGATCTCCAGCACGCGCAGGTTCAGCTTGACCTCTACGCTCTTCGGCGCCCGCACCATTTCTTGCCCCCTCGCTTGGACTGCTGCGATCTCGACGATTCGCACTTTGCTACCACCGTATACGGGGGATCATGAGTGCGGCGTCGTCTCGGCTGGCCTGAGTCATGACGAGGCGGATCGCGCCTTAAGCGGAGTGGGTGGTGTGCACCTGCGGGTAGGACATCCACCGTGCGGAACTGGAGGTGTCGGGCTGGTGACCGGCGACTGGCCCCGCAATGTTCACCCAACACCCCATGGAACACTCATTCGCAGAACACATAATTGATTTTCCTAGCCTCGTGAGACGCATGGATTACCGCCTTCCCGAAGGCACCCTGTTCCTCCCCAGGCTGTGGCTATCATCTCGACCTAGGGGACTCGCGCAGATGAACGAGGGGGCGGGATTGACCACCCGTACACGTTTGTTACTAGTTGTGCCGCCGTATTTGGCAGCGCTCTGGAGCACGTTCTTTACAGGTTTGGGTGGCAGTGATGCGGCGGGAGTAATATGCTTTCTCTTAGCAGGCGTGGGGCTTCTACAGGTAGTGCAGGTGACCTTTCTGCGCGGAAAGCTGACCCGCCCATCAGTCTGCGTTTTTAACCTCGTTTCGTCAACTGCCCTCGGTCTTGCCTGCGGCATCTCCGCGCGCGGCGAAGAGGGGACCGGGGCTGCGGCAGGGTTACTCATTGGCGGTCTCAGTTGTCCGCTTTCACTGTGGCTCGGCGAACTCGCCCAACTACGGCGCAAACCCAGGTTCTTCATCAACTACCGCCAAAGCGATTCACTGAGCGAGTGCCACGAGATCTTCGACGCTCTATCAAAGCGATACGGACGCACCCGCGTTTTCAAGGATTCTGAGACACTGCCCCCCGGTAGGAATTTTCTGCATGCCCTGGGCGCAAAGAATCTCCCCGCACTCATTAGGCGCTGTGACTGCATGCTGGCCCTGATCGGAGAGAGCTGGCTCGAAACCCGCAACGTGAGAGGTGAGCGGCGGCTCGACCAGCCGGATGATCCCGTCCGTACAGAGATCGAAACAGCAATCGCCGCCAGAATCGCGGTAATTCCAGTCCTGGTCGGCGGGGCTGCCCTCCCGGCCGCCGAGCGGCTTCCCAACTCCCTCAAGGCACTACCCTTCCTGCAGGCGACGCATCTGCGGCCGGGGGCCGAGTTTGGTAGAGATCTGGACGCGCTTTGCGAGCGGTTCGAGCACTCTTTCCGGCTCGAACGGTCGGAGCTGATCGAAGCACCCCCTGCTCGGCGACGCCGCAGGGCCGGCGTAGCCGCGTTCCTGACCGCTGTCCTCTTGCCGTTCGTGTGGGTTGGGGCTGTGGCATTCGCCGCCGACGCGCGGATGGTCAACGACGTCGCGCTTTCGCCCGACGGGCGGTACGCGGTATCGGCCCACGGCCAAGGCCGGGGCACCGCCACCACGCTTCGACTCTGGGACACGCGGAGCGGCTCGCAGCTGGCCTCCCGCACCGAACCTAGCGGCCCAATCGTGTGGATCCTACGCTGGTCACCGGACGGACAACGGATCGCCACTGGGCAATCCGACGGGAACGTACGCTTATGGAACCCTGCGACGCTGACGCCGTTACGCACCCTCTCCGGAGGCCAACGCATGATCGATAGTGTCGAGTGGTCACCCTCCGGAGATCGGATCGCTGCTGGTTCTTACGGAGGTACCTTGCACGTGTGGAATACCCGCACGGGAACACCCGTGGGCGACAGGACTTTCAAATCGGTTGTGAGCGCCCTGTCCTGGTCGCCGGACGGCAACCGTCTCGCCGTCGGCAGACTGATGCACAATGCCATGGTGGTCAGTGCCGATTCCAAGCGGCTCCACACCTTACGTACCTTTCAAGAACAGCAGTCCGTCGACCTGCTGGCCTGGGCCCCACACGGTGAAATGCTGTCCACCACCAGTCTGAATGGAGAAGACCCGCCGCTGGTAATTCATCGTCTTAAGGAGAGCGGCGGCACCGTACGGCTCACCCCTGGCTGGCAGGGTCTTGTTGACGATCTCCAATGGTCCCCGGATGGTCGCCGCTTGGCCACTGCCTCCTGGTGGGGTAAGCGCGCCCTGGTGTGGCGCACGGACGGCAGCCTTGAGCGCAGCTTCTCCTACGGCTCTCTGTCCCCCTTCGAACCTCGGATAGCGTGGTCCCCCGACGCGAGGTGGCTTGCCTCTACCGGCAGCGCCGTGCGTCTCTGGTCCCTCGCGAACGGCACTAGCCGCGAGCTGACCGTCCACGACGAGGACATCACCCCGGCCGGGTGGACCCCTGACGGTCGCCGCCTTGTCACTTGGTCATCCGGCGGCATCCAGATATGGGATGTAGGCACACGGCGGGCAGTCGCGCACTGCCAAATGTCGCTGTGGGACGCCTTGGTGGCCTCGGTCCGGTGAGCACTGCTGTCGCCCCGGCTGCCGCGAAACGCAGCACGCTGCGACTGCTGCGACACTGCCAGGGTAGGGGGCTCACGTAGGCCGGGACGCGTGGGCCGCGCGACGTCGCCCCGCCTCGTACCCACGGTCGAAAACATCTTTTGCCTCGCGGCGCGGTGCCTCGGTGAGCCAGGGCATCAGGGCTTCCGCCGGGTACCGATACTGTTCGGCCTTCCCGAGGGTCTCCCGGTCCGCCTCGTCGAGGCTGGCGCCGAGCTCCCAGATCCTGCTGATGTAGTCGGCCAGCGCCTCAACCCGCGGGGCCGTGCCCTGGTATCCGGGTGGCAGGATGGACAGTAGAACGCGGGCGAGCGCCGGGGGCCGGTCGGACGGATCGACCTCGACGAGGCGGCAGTGGAACTCGGCGTTGTGCCATCCCTCTAGCGGCAGGAGCTCCTCCTGAGCCATGTCCGTGCGGACTGGGGGGCGGGTCTCGCCGCTCAGGCAGTGGACGGCATGCCGGTGGTCTCGGTGATGATCTCGGCGGCCTTGCTCCGGCAGTCCTGGCACGCGGTGCTGGTCAAACCGCAGATAGCAGAGGCAAGGGCGTCGAAAGTGCCCCTCGATGCGATGTTGAACAGGCTGGGGGCTTTGTGGGCGCAGGACTTGCACGAGCGGGTCTTGCCCTCGTGCCGGCCGCACGCAATCAGCGCGATTGCCCCCAGCAGGTTCGCGGACGGCTCGGACGGGGCATTCATACGCGGGCTCCCTTCGGGTACTTGGGCTTGAAATGAGCGATCGGCTTCCGGTCCGCTGCTCCGGTCTGCTGGTAGACGCGCGTCTGCTGGCAGTACGAGCAGCGGTAGGCGACTAATCAGCGTAGCGGGTTGTCCTTCGCCGGCGGGTTGCCCTGACGGCCGCCCGTCATCACGCACGGCCCGGTGTCCTCACACCAGTCGCATGCCGACGAGTGATGAGAGAGCTTCGGCGCTTCGGCCCAATCCGATCACCGGATCGGCCGTCCGCCGTACTCAGCCGGCAGGGGCGGTCCGGCGTATGTCGACAGACCCGGCATTGCCCACAGAGGGCGCACCCTCCGGCCCGGGTCCGGCTCCGGCAGGGCCTCGGCCGTGCCGGCAGGGATCAGGCGGGCCGGTTCCGGCTCGGGATCGCCTCGCAGGGCTCGCAGGCACGACGCGCACAGCAGCCCCTCGTCGACCGGTCCGGTCCAGGGCCGCACGCCCGGTGCGGACTCGGCGTTCGGGCGGCACTCCACGGGCACGGTGAACATCGCGGCTGTGGGCACTTGGGCGCCCTCGACGGCTACGTGCAGCGCCATCCGGCCTGCCGCCCGCAGGATGGCGCGCCCGGCCCACAGGGGGCTCGGCATTTCCACGGCCAGCGCGGTCACGCCTCGTCCTCCCTCCCCAGGAACGGCAGCGGCGGCGCCATCACGAAGACGTGCCGCCGTCGGCATACCGACCCGGCGATGAGCGCGCGACGCTCCATGCGCCAGGCTCGCGACACCCGGCCGTCGCCGCAGGCCGGGCACGGTACCTCGCTGCGGACCTTGACGGAGGTGTTGGGCAGCGGGGGCGGGAAGATGGGGAACCCGGCGGCGAGGGCCAGCGCTTCGGCTGCCTTGGGCTGGAGGCGTATGTAGACCTGTTCCCAGTCCACGACCGAGGTGACGGCCTCCTCCGCCACCCGGTCGGCGAACGTGCCTGGCATCAGCCCTCCTGTGCGGCTGACACGGGGATGTGCGGCCGGGCACCCTCCGGTACCGCGGGGTCGTCCTTACGCACGCGAAACGGCCACTGGCCGTCGGCGTGCGGGCCGTAGCCGCGCTGGTACCGGACGGCGCCGTGCCCCGTCTGCTTGGTATCGCCCCACACTATGGGCAGCGAGATGAAGGCGGGCGGGCCCGCGATCCATCCGTCGGCCAGGTGCCCAAGGGGGTCGTCCGCGCTCGGGTACGCCTCCGCCGGGCCGTCGAGCGCCATCTCGACGCCGCGGTACGGCCCGTCGACGAAGATCACTGGGTACGGGGTCTTCGGGCCCCGCACAGCTTCCGCGTAGACGTTGCGCTGCCGGTCCTGCCAGTCCAGCACCTCGCGGGCGGTGGGCGTCGGGGAGAAGCCGAGAACGGCTCGCAGCGCCGCCACGTTGGACAGCAGCTCGTGGTAAGCGGCGTGCGGGAAGTCGTTGCGGAAGCGGTCTCGCAGCAGCGAGCAGGACGCCTTGTCGGCGACCTCGATCAGGTACGCGTCCAGCAGTTCGGGGTCGATGTGCTCGCCGCCTCGGGCGAACGCCTTGGCGGCTTGGACGATGTCCGGACCGTCGGCGAGGGTAGTGCTCATGGGAGGGGCATCTCCTATGCGAAGGGGGCTACTTCGGGTTCGGTACGGGGGCGTCGGGGCGGACGACCAGGCGGGTCAGCGGTCGGTCATCGCGCACGGCGTTCCAGGCGGACACCAGGTAGGACAGGTGGCGCTCCCACGCGATCCGGCCTTCCTTGGCTCGTTCGGAGGTGACCCGGGCGCGGAGAGCGAGTATGGGGTGGCCGCTGGAGAGTTCGACGCCGTCGCCCAGGCGCTGGAAGAACCAGGTGCACTCATCGGGGTCGATGGCGTTGAAGAGGAAATGCGCGGTGCCGAGCGCCGACTGGGGGATGTGGGGGAAAGCCGCGCGTGTCCGCAGGGCGATTTCGGCTGAGCGCCGGATCTCGGGGTGCTTCTTCAGCAGGGCCCGGGACTCCGTGGTGGTGGGGCTGATGCGGCGGCTGAACTTCCGGTCGCCCTGCTGCCACGTCCAGACCTTGCGGAGAATGGCGGCGACGGTGGCGGCATGCGGTTCGTCGGCCAGGGACAAGGCGTCTGCCGTGGTGCGCCGCAGGCCGGAGTCCATCGTCGTCTGCGCCTCTGGGGGCAGTCCTCCGACGATGAAGGTGGTGACCGGCTCGTCCGCCTTCACGATGGCGTGCAGCCGGTGCTGGCCGTCGAGGACGTTGCCCTGAACGTCGAGCTTGATGGCCTCCCCGTTGAGCGGCCAGGTGCCGGCCTCGATGTCGCGCACATAGTCCTCGACCGCTGCGGACCGCAGGTGGCGGTTCTTGGTGTTACGGCGCAGCAGACGGGCGGCCAGTTGCGGCAGGAGAACGATGATGTGGGCGCTGGGGCCGCCGGAGTTCGACAGCAGGTTGTCCAGTTCGCGGAGGGTCTTGGGAGCGGGGTAGCCGGGAGCCTGGACAGCAAGGACAGCGGGCATTGGAGGGACATCTCCTCGTATCGGAATTGCACGTAGCGGGGGCCTCGATCCAGGTCCCCGCGTCTAAGTACGTGCGTGCCGGGAATTTGTTACACCGAGGTCAGGCGCCCTGAGTGTTGATCTCCACGAAGACGAGGGGGATGCGCGCACTGCCGGTCATCACCGGCTGGCCCATCTCCGGGCCGGGCCGACCAGGTGAGCCGAGTTGTCGTCCGGGAGGAGCCCGGCGTCGACCAGGCCGTCCACGTAGGCCTTCGCAGTCGGCGACCAGTTCCCCGGATCGCGCTTCCGCTTGATGGGTCTCGGGTGCAGCACGTAGTACACGGCGGCCCGCTCCAGGCGCGGCAGGGTGCGGGCTCTCGCGGTCAGCGCCGCGTCCTGCCGCAGCCGCTTCTTGAGCCGGTGCTCGGCCATGTGGTGAAGGCGCTGGTTGCTGGTCAGCAGGTCGCCGTACGACATGGTCTACGACCGTCCCGCGCCCGGCAGCCGCGATGTACGTCTGAAGCTACGGGCGCTGCCGTGTCGAGGCGGGCCCGAGCGCCGCTTGTTTGCACGGGGGGCGAGGCATCGGATACGTGCACGCGCCACCGAGCCGTGCCCGGAGCTTGGGGAAATCTCCCGGCTGCGACCGAACCGACATGGTGCTCCGCCCCTTCATCCTGCCCGTGCAGGGAGGAACGGCACCAGGGCGGCATCTGTGACAGGCGGCGAGCGACCAAGCGCCCATATAGGGAGAGGCGCAAGAAGGCCCGGCTTCCCCCGCACTCGGCGCGAGGGGCACCGGGCCCAGGTGAGCAGACTATGCGAAGCAGGCGCCGGCGCTCACGCCTGCTACGAACCGGGCGAACGCGGCCGAGGACACGACGAACGCCGGTCCGTTTTCCTCCTTGGAGTCGCGGACGCCGACAACCGAGCCGAGGTCGGCGACCTCGATGCAGTTATTGCCGTTGCCGCCACTGAACGACGACTTGAACCAGGCTCCCTCGGGAGCCAGATCGAGGGACTTCATGAGGGCCATCTCTCAGATCTCTCGGGCTAGTTGTTCCAGAAACTTTGGCGTCTCCTCCGGAGGAAGAGCGCCATCCCGCAAGGCATCGAACCTTCGGGAGAATGCCCAGACCTCAGTGGTCTTGTCGGTGATGTTCACGCCGCCGTCGATCAGGTCCATCTGGACCGCCGTCGGCAGCCCCGCGCCGAAGTCCAGGACGGTGAAGTCGAAGGCACAGCGGTAAGCCGGCTTCGACAGTGGGAGCACGTGAAGCGAGACGTTGTCGAGTTCGCTCATCTTGATGAGTTCGCGGTACTGCTCGCGCATCACCTCCGAGCCGCCGACGACGTGTCGAAGGGCGGCCTCATCGAGGATGAAGCGCGCCGTCACCGGATTCTCGCGGGTCAGGATCTCGCGGCGTTCCATACGCAGCTCGACACCACGCTCGACTTGCTCTGTCGTGAGCTCGTCGATCGGCTTGTGCGTGCGGAAGAGCTCGCGTGCGTAGTTCTCGGTCTGAAGCAGGCCGAATATCACGGAGGGCTGCCACGCGCGCATGTTCGTAGCCCCGTCCTCCAGCCCGACATAGATCTTCATGCCGGAGGACATGGTCCGCGAGTAGGTGGACCACCATCCGCGGTTCAGGCTCTGGCGGTGAAGCTCTGTGAAGTGGGCGACATCGTCCTGGTCAGTGACGCCGTAGCGCTCCAGGGCGGCCACGAGATCGCTCTGCTTGCGGAATGCCGACTCGCCGTTCTCGACACGCCGGAGCTGCGCGTCAGAGAAGCCGAGACCGTCAACGACCTCCTTGAGGTTCGTGAAGCCAGCCTGCCTCCGTAGCTGCTGAAGTTCATGACCGAGTTGCATTCGCCGGACGGTGGGTCCGATGGGGGCCGCCACGTGCCTGCCTCCTGCCTCGTCGAGAGCATCTGATCGCTGCCCGAATACCGCCGTCGAGGATGACTGTCCCGCCAAGTCGGCGGACAGTCCACCGATTTCACGTGACAGTCCGGCGGAATCGGATGTCGACCCTGAGTGTGGCACCTCAAGACTCTCCTGCAAAGCTCCATGCGTTTCCACCGGCATATGCCACCTCAAGTGAAGTTTGCACTTTGACTTGCAGAACAACTCTCGCATGCAGGAACGTAGTTCTGCGACGGAAGGGGCCCATCCAGCCCTCGGGCTGTGACCGGTCGGTGGGGCTGCCCGCTGCCTCGCCGTGGTCAGTCCGCCACCCAGCACCCCCACTAGAGCGGCAACCGCCCTCATCCCCCGATGCCGAGCCGAGGCCGATCGTGATGACGAGCCAGAGCACCACCAGCGCAAGACGGAACCCTTCCCCACCGGACTCCACCACTGAGCACGCCGCGGATGCGCACCTTGTGACCGATCAGCGCGAAAGCGCCCCAGCCATGCTGCCCTTCAGGGCGTTCGTTGGACTCGAGGAGCAGCGCCGGCGCAGCGCCCAGCAGAGGAGGGGCTGATGCAGCTTGCTCTCGTCGACAGGTTGACCGAGTTCCTGGACAGGGCACACTTCATCTTCCACTGCCCGTTGTACCCGCCGTCCGGGACGTTGAGCCAAGGGCACCCGAGAGGCCGCAACACTGCAACCTGGCTGACTAGGAAGCAGCGGTTCCGCGAGGAATGGGGGCCGGAGCGGATCGGCACCTTGCCGGATCCGCTCCACCGGCTCCACGCCCTTCGCCGCGAAGTCCTCTGCCAGCGCCTCGCCCAACTCAAAGCCCACGGACGGATTCCGCGCGTATGCCTCTACACGCACGTCCCCACGGGCGTGGCGCGAGCATCATCGCTCGACGAGGCCCGGACTTACGCGGCCTCCGAGCAGTGGCGGATCAAGAACGACCAGTGCGTCGCGGACCGCCTCGCAGCGGCCCCGATACACCGTCCCGGTTGGCGCTTGGTCCTGCGCTTGATCCGGGCGGGCGACGTCGACGGAGTCGTGGTGCCGACGTACGACTCCATCAGCCGACACCTGGACGAGTACGAGAACCAGCTCGGCTTGGTCGAGCACTTCGGCGGGTTCGTGGCGCTGGCAACGCCGGAAACGGGAGGCCCCCGATGAGCCCTGCAACAGCCGTCGCCCCGACCACCACAACGCTTCGGCCGCAGACGCCGCACGCATTCGAGGTGGCCATCGCCCCAGACCCGGTACGTGTCGCCCACATACGGCGCATCACCGCGGCGTTCATGCGGCACTGGGCCGTGCCCACCCAACTGACCCGCGACGTGCTGGTCGTCGTCTCCGAACTGGTCACGAACGCGATCGAACACGGCCACGGAACCGTTGGACTGCGCATGCGGGGCACCGGCAAAGAGCTGCGTGTCGAGGTCACAGACGGCAACCCTGCCCCCGCCCGACTTCGAGTTGCTGCGGACGACGACGTGAGCGGCCGCGGCCTGTTCCTCGTCCACGTCCTCGCTCGCGACTGGGGCGTCAGCCAGGACGGTCGGACCACATGGGCCGCCTTCCCCGTCCCCGCCGGGAGGTCGTGATGGTCGCCGTCAACGAAGCAACCGCTGCCGAGCTGCTGAGCCAGCCAGTTACCCCCGGGGACGAGGTGAAGCTCAGGATCGCCTACCTCCTGTCCCGCTCCCTGGCTGACGAGGGGATCAGCGATGACCTGATCGACACCCTCGAAGAAGTCCTCAGCGACCGGCCCGCCGGTCCCGCCGCCTGCGGCCGGAAGCTCGACGCCCTCTTAGTCCGCCTCGGCTTCCCCCTTTGCCGACGGCAGCGCCCCGAGGTCGCACCGCTCAGCGACGAGGACGCCGCGCGGATCGCCGACCGGTTCCGCCGGGCGACCCGCCAGCTCATGCAGGTCGTCCCCCACCGCGTCGCGATGTACCCCACCGAGGAACTGCGCCTCCTCCTCGCCCTGCGCGACGAACAGACACCCCCCGACGAGGCGCTGTCCTACCTGCGCCGCTACGCCCTGGCGATCCTCGCCGTCCTCGACCTGATGGGAGACGACGCCGAATGACGCGCGCTCCCCTCACAGACGTCGGGCACCGTCCCCAAAAGGCCCGGCTCCCCGCCGTGGTCGTCTCTGATTACGCCGCCGAGGTCATCAACTGGCCGCTGCTCCTGCACCCCGAAGGGCCGTTAGTGCCGCGCGAACAGCGCGGCCTCCTCCCGCTCGTCGCGCGGGACATTGCGGCCGCGCAGACGGGCACGGAGCTGGTCCGGCCGGTCACGGGCGTCCGCGCGGACGGTCGCGAACTCCTTACGAACCAACCGATCGAGGACGTCAACTGATGACTACCGTGAAGGGCCATCGCGCCCCCGTCCCCTACATCGCAGCATGGAGCACAGAGACCCCCATCACGGCGGTCGTTATCGCCAACCCGCGGCGGCGCGGAATCGCCTACCTCGACGAATACCCGCAGGACCGCGATACGTACGGCGTCCTGTGGGCAGCTTGCGGGCTGGCTCGGGGCAAGGGGCGCCCCGAGCTTGGCAGGATCCACCCGCAACGGCAGCGCCGGGCTATGGGGAGCATGCTGTGCCAGGTCTGTGCCGGCCCCGCCGATGTGAATGACCAGGGCATGCTGTGGCTTCTGGACGGGCGCATCGCCTACCCGGAGGGGGAGGTCACCGTGCAGCCCCCCGTGTGCCTGCCGTGTGCTCGCCAGGCCGTCCAGGTCTGTCCCGCGCTCCGTGACGGCCACACGGCCGTGCGGGTGAAGGCGCCGGCCATCGACGGGGTCCACGGCACGCTGTACAGCCCCGGCTGCCCCCGGCCTGCTGCTGGGAAGAAAGCGTTCGCGCGGTACGGCGATCCCGCCTGCCAGTGGGTACTCGCCGGGCAGCTCTTTGCCACGTTGCGCGGCTGCACACCAGTAAGTCCGGCTCAACTTGCTGGCCGAGCACCCACCGACGCTCCTTGTCCGGTCCGATGAGGATGAGGCGATGACGCAACATCAACCGGGCTTGTCCGTCCGTAGCGGGGAGGCCAGCCAGCCGACCTTTCTCGCAGAGAGGCCGCGATCCGCTGCCTATGTGGTGGTAGGCGCCTATCTGCGGCACTTGCGTCACTGTCGGGGAAGACGGTTATGGGAGGCGGCGAGAGTGTTGGACTGTGCGATCTCCAAGGTCAGCCGTATGGAAGGCGGTTCCTACATGCAGGAGAAGGATGTCCTGCCCTTGCTGCGTATGTACGGGCTCCTGGACGTGGAGCAGGTGATGGCGGTGCGACACCTCCTGCAAAGCGTTGGCGTCTCGCACCACCTGGGTACTGATGTCGGTCTCGGGTGGGAGGACCGCCTGGCTGCTTGCGAACAGTGGGCCGCATCTGAGCGCACCTATTCGGCATACCGAATGCCCCGCCTGGTGCAATCGGCCGCCTACGCCGAGGCCCTGCGGCGTATCAGCCCGGTGCTAGGCGACGAGAGCCGGCTGGAGACGCCCGGTACAACGGGCCACTCTCGCAGACAGGTCACGGTGCTCCTGGACGAGTTGATCCTTGAGCGGCCCCTCGGGGGCGCAGCCGTGATGGCGGAGCAGTGCGAGCATTTGCAGTCGGTGGTCGAGCAGGGCATCGCGGAGGTCCTCGTGGTGCCGGCGACGGTGCTGGTTCCCTGCAACTACCTGAGCGAGCTGGAGATCAAAGGCCGTCTCTTGTCTGTGCGTCGGGGGCCCCAGGCTGTCCTGTACTCCAGCGGCCCGGAGGCCGAATCGCTCGGCCAGGTGCTCGATCGCGCATATGCCGCGGCCTACCCGCCCGAGCACAGCCTGGGCCGGATCAGGCTGGCGCGACAAGGCTTCGAGCGGACCGCGGGCAGGACGTCGTGATCCGCTCCCCCTAGACCGGCCGTTCCGGCTGTGGCCCCCGGGCGGGCGAGGGGTAGACGCCCGCGCAGGCCCCCGGAACGGCCTGGCCGGGCCCCTTCTCTCCTTGCCCCGCGCAGGGAGGACGAGGGTGCTGCCACCGCGAGGCAGCAGCGCGGACGCATGCCCGGAGGAGTGCGCCCGCCACCGGCCACCCAGCCTGCGCGTCCCCCACCAGCCGAGGGCGCGCAGGCTACCCAGGGTCGACTCGGCAGGTCCACGGCCCACTCTTCCCAACGCCTGCCCCGGCCGTTCACACTCCGGCACCCCGAATGAGAGGACTGCAACCCGCCGTGACACCCCCTCAGGACCTTTCGGTGCTAACCGCGCGCGAGGCCGCGGTGCTGCGCCTCGCCGCTAACGGGCTCACCACCCGCGAAATCGGCTCCCAGGTGCACCTCTCCGAGCGCGCGGTGAAGAAGGTCCTGGAGCAGGTCAGGAGCCGATTCCAACTACGTAACCGGACCCAGGCTGTGGCTTACGCCCTGCGCAAGGGGCTGATCTGACGTGTCTCCACGCCGTCCGGGACGCCCTGGGCCCCGTTGAGAACCGCAAGCCGGGTACCGGTAGATGTCCGGGTACCGGGTGCCCCAGATCTTCCGCGGCCGCGACCGTTCGTCGGGCGTGGCCACGGAGGCCCAGGCAGATGCCGCTCGTTTCAAGAAAGGAGGGGAAATGGACACGTCGTAATCGACATATGGACCGGGGTGCTCCGAGGCATCGGCGGCCCCCAACCGCCGGGGTTTCCGGTCGGCCAGGCGGCCTGCGGGCATGGCAACCGGCTGGTACCTCACTGGCTGCCCTTCGCGGAAGTGCCTGAGTCACTACACTCCGGGCACCGAACTCCTGACCTCACCTGTACAGCGAGTCGGTGGGGCCGGGGCGCAAAGTACATCCAACCACTGCACAGCAGGAGGAATTGAGATGGCTGCGAGCGTACAGAACATTCCTGACCAGGCGGACATCGGCTTCGACCTGGACGTCACGCTGGTGGAGATCGCCGACCCTGCCGGTCTGGTGGCCGTGACCGACGACGGTTGTGGCGCCACCTGTGGCGCCTGCACCACCGGCGTCCACTGACCTACCCGCCCCTTCAGTGGCCGGTGTCGCCGTCGCGCGGCGGCACCGGTCGTCCCCCGTTTCGTTCTGCGTCACGCGGAGGTCAGTGTGCCTGTTCCCGCTCGCGCGTTCCGATCTGGCAGCACCGCGCTCGTCCGCGCCGTCGCGTCGACCGCGCGCGTAGTTCCACCGTGGCCCGATCTGACCGACCCCACCCCGGAAGGCGTATCGGCGCAGGCCGCATGGCTGCGCGCCGTATGGCATGCCGGAGGCGTTGCGGAAGGGATCCGGCACGCAAGCCCCGCGCTCGCCGAGCAAGTCCACGCGCTGTGCGAAGCCGAGCACCCGGCCCGACGCGATGTTCGACGCGCGGCCTTCTCCGTTGCGCGTTACCTACTGCGCTCGGAGCACCGTGCGACCCCTTTTGGCCTGTTCGCCGGCGTCACCACCGCGTCCTTCGGCACGGAGGCGGATGCGCGGTGGGGGGAGGAGCACCTGGCGGTGATCCGTGCCGGTGCGGAGTGGCTGTCGTCGGTGATCACCCGGCTGGAGAGCTGCCCGGAGCTGCTGGCGCGCCTGCCGGTGATTGCCAACAACGCGCTGGTCGTCCGTGGCGACCGGCTGATCGTGCCCTACCAACCGCACGCTCAAGGCCAGGGGGCGGCGGCTGTGGAGGTCTCGTTGCGGTACACCGCGCCCGTGCGGATGGCCCTGGCCGCGGCCCGCGCGCCGATGCCGTTTGCCCACGTGCGGGCGAAGCTGGCAGCGGCCTTCCCCGAGGCGGGTCCGGAGCGGGTCACCGGGCTGCTCACGGAGTTGGTTGCCCGGCGGGCGCTGATCACCGCTCTGCACGCCCCCACCACCGAGGCCGCCCCCTTGGAGCACATGCTGGCGCAGCTGGGGGCCGTCGGAGCCGACGGGGTGCACCAGCACCCGGCCAGCGCCCTGGTGGCCGAGCTGCGGGGCATCCGGACGGACTTGTTGCGGTGCACGGCGCGCCCGGTCGGCGCTACCCGTGCCGCCCGGGAGGGCGCGGCCGCGCGGATGCGGAAGCTCGCCCCCGGGCGCAGGCATCCCTTCGCGGTGGACCTGCGGCTGGACGCCTCGCTCGCTCTCCCCCGCGCCGTAGCCGAGGAAGTGGAGCGTGCGGCGCTCACTCTGGCCCGTACGAGCGCCGCCCCGTACGGGGCGGCGGTGTGGAAGGCGTATCACCAGCGGTTCTATGAGCGCTTCGGTCTCGGCTCGATGGTGCCGGTGCTGGACGTCGTCGCCGACAGCGGGATCGGCTTCCCCGACGGCTATCCCGGCTCGGTGACCCAGGAGCGCCGCTCGCCGGTGTCGAGCCGCGACGAGGCCCTGATGCGGCTGGCGCAGCGCGCACTCCTCGACGGCCTCGACGAGGTCGCTCTCGACGAGGAACTGCTGACCTCCTTGGAGCTGGGGGCGGTCCGGCTCCCGCCGCACCTGGAGGTCGGGGTCCGGGTGCACGCCGCCAGCACGGAGCGGTTGGCGCGGGGGGATTTCTGGCTGGAGGTGCTGAGCGTCTCCAGGGGCGTCGGGGTGGGCAGCGGCCGCTTCCTGAGTGTCCTGGACCCCCGCGGCCGCGCCGCCCTCGCGGCGGAGATGGCGGATCTGCCGGCAGCGGATGAGTGCACCGTGCCGGTGCAGCTCTCCTTTCCGCCGCTGGAGCCGGAGACGGCACACGTCACCCGGGCCCCGCAAGCCCTGCCGCTCGTGATCAGCCTGGAGGAGCACCGTGTTCCGGGTGAGGGCGTGCTGACGGTTGAGGACCTGGCGGTGGGCTGTGACGGCCGCCGGATGTACCTGGCCGCGCCGGCGCTGGGCTGCCGGGTGGAGGCCGTGGCGATGCACGCGCTGAACCTGAACCGGCACACGCCGCCGCTGGCCCGCTTCCTGATCGAGCTGAGCCGCACCTCGTACACCGCGGTGACCGGGTTCGACTGGGGCGCGGCGCGGGTGATGCCGTTCCTGCCGCGCCTGCGCTACGGGCGCACCGTGCTGTCCCCCGCGCGGTGGCGCCTGGAGCCGGCCGAACTGCCGGCCCGTTCCCGCCCCTGGGCCGAGTGGGACGAGGCCTTTGCCGCATGGCGGGCGCGGCGCCGTGTGCCTGGTCAGGTCTATCTGACGGAGGGGGACCGGTTGCTTGCGCTGGGTCTGGAGGAGGCCAATCACCGGGCGCTGCTGCGCGCCCACTTCGACCGTGGGGGCCCGCTCGCGCTGAGCGAGGCGCGCCGGGAGGCCGGGTGGTGCGGGGACCGGGCGCACGAGGTCGTCGTCCCGCTGAAAGCGCTCGCGCCGCCGGGGTGGCCGCATCTGCCCCGGCCGAGCACGGCCCGGGTTCTGGGGCGTGGGCATGGGCTGGCTCCGGCCGCGTCACGGGTGCTGCTCGCCGCCCTGTACGGGGACATCCGCCGCCAGGACACCGTCCTGGCAGAGCATGTGCCCGACCTGCTGGAGCGGCTCGGCCGGCCGCCGTGGTGGTACGTACGGTTCCGCGACCCGGAGCAGCATCTGCGCCTGCGCATCGCCCTGTCCGGCCCCGAGGAGTTCGGGCCGCTGGCCCAGACAGTGAGCACGTGGGCCGAGGAGCTGCATCAGGCAGGGCTGTTGAGCGAGGTGCGGTATCCCACCTCGTACCCGGAGACGGGCCGCTGGGGCTCGGGCGCGGCGTGGGAGGCGGCCGAGGAGGTGTTCCGTGCCGACTCGCGCGCCCTCCTCGCCCAGCACCGCCAGACCGTCCGCCCGCACCGGCGGGCGCTGGCCGCCGCACACACCGTCGCGATCGCCTGTACCTTCCTCGGCAGCACTGCCGCCGGGATGCGCTGGCTGACCGGCCGCATTCCTCCCACGGCACCGGAGCCGGTACCCCGCCGGCAGTTCACCGAGGCGGTACGGCTGTCCGACCCGCGGCACGACTGGGCGGCGCTGCGCTCGGCTCCGGGCGGTGACGCCATCGTCGAGGCGTGGGCAGAGCGCGATACGGCGCTGGCCGCCTACCGCGGCCACCTGCCCGGCCCGGACACCGAAGGCATTGCCCCTGACGCCGTGCTGGACTCCCTCCTGCATCTGAACTTCGCGCGCGCCGTCGCCGTGGACTTCCCCGAGGAAGCCATCTGCCTCTACCTCGCGCGGGCCGCAGCCCTGGCATGGACAGCGAAGACCACCAGGAGGCCCGCGTGACGCAGCACCCCGCCCTGGGCCTGGCCTGTGCGGTTGGCGAGCGCCTGGTGGACCCCGACGCCGTGCCGGGCGGGCTGCGCGGCGCGGGCTGGTGGCGGCAGTCGCTCGCGCACGGCCTCCCCGGCATCGCGCTGCTGCATATCGAGCTCGCCGCCTCCGGGAGGGGGCCGTGGCAGCGCGCCCATGACTGGCTCGCCGCCATCGCGCAGGCCCCGCTCACCGCCGGCACCGACAGCAACCCCTACTACGGGGCTCCCGCTCTCGCCCACGCCCTGGCCTGCGCCGCCGGGCAACTGCCCGGCGGCGCCTACCGGCGGGCGCTGGAGGCGCTCGACCGGCAGGTCGCCGCCGAGGCCCGCCGCCGCGCGGCGGCCGCTCACCGCCGCATCGATCACCAAGAGCTGCCCGCCCTCGCCGAGTTCGACGCGGTCCGCGGCCTGAGCGGCTACGGCGCCTACCTGCTGCGGCGCGACGCCGACGGCGACGCCCTGCGAGCCGTCCTGGACTACCTCGTACGGCTCGCCTCCCCCCTCACGCTGCACGGGGAGGTACTGCCCGGCTGGTGGACGCCGAGCGGACCCTCGGGCCGACCGGACAACCGCTTACCCGGCGGTCACGCCAACAGCGGCATGGCCCACGGCATCACCGGGCCCTTGAGCCTGCTCTCCCTCGCCGCCCGGCGCGGCACCACGGTGACCGGCCAGCTCGATGCCATCCGTACGATCTGCACCTGGCTGGAGCGGTGGCGCACCGACACCACGAACGGCCCGGAGTGGCCGTACTGGATCACCCGCGCCGAGCTCCGCAACGGCCGCCGTGTATCGACGGGGGCGCTGCGCCCGTCGTGGTGCTACGGCACCGCCGGTCTCGCCCGCGCCCAGCAACTCGCCGCCCTCGCCTTGGGCGACACCGGCCGCCAAGTCGAGGCGGAGAACGCGCTGGTGGACGCCCTCACCGATCCCGCACAGCTCAAGGCGACCACGGACAACAGCCTGTGCCACGGCTTCGCCGGTCTCGCCCACATCGCCGCCCGGACCGCCGACGACGCACACCCCACGACCGCCGGGCAGCTCCGTGCCGTCATCCCGGCGCTCCTGGCCGCGCTCTGCCCGCCAGGCACCGACCCCGCAGACGCCGCCACCACGATCGTGCAGGACGAGGAAGCCGGGCCCGGGTTCCTCAACGGGGCCGCCGGTATCGCCCTGGCGCTCCTGTCCCCCGCCACCGCCACGCCGCCCCGGTCCGCCTGGGACACCTGCCTGCTCATCGCGTAACCCCTCGACCGAAGGAGCTCTCCGCCATGCCCCCCGACAGCTGGCACCAGCACAACCTCACCTTCGCCGACCGGCAGACCCGCCAGCGCACCGTCACCGAACGCCTCGGCCCCGTCCTTCTCGAAGCCGAACAGGACGGGCAACTCACCGGCTGGTGGTTCATGAACAAGCAGCCCTGGCCGCTGCGGTACCGCGCTGCCAAACCGTCCCCGCTCATCACATCGCTGCTGCGTGGCCTCGTCGATGACGGCACCGTGCTGTCGTGGCCGTCTCAAGACTACGAACCGGAGACCTACACGTTCGGCGGTTCCACCGCCATGGATGCCGCCCACGATCTGTTCCATGAGGACAGCCGCCACCTGCTCACCTACCAGCCCGGCCCCGGACGCCTCGGCCGCCGCGAAACTGCCATCCTCCTGGCAAGCGCCATGATGCGAGCCGCCGGCCTGGACTGGTTCGAGCAGGGCGACGTCTGGGTGAAAGTCACCGAACTCCGGCCAGCCACCCAAGTCCTCGCACCACAGCGGTCCGCCGCCCTGGCACCGGCCATGCGGAAGCTGATGACCGCCGACGCCCACAGCCTGTGCCACCCCGACGGCCCCCTCGACGGGCACGCCGAATGGGTGGCCGCCTTCGAACGCGCCGGTACGACGCTCGCCTACCTCGCCGCCACCGGCCAGCTCACCCACGGTCTGCGAAAGGTCATCGCCCACCACGTGATCTTCCACGCCAACCGCGCAGGCCTCCTCCACGATGACCAGAGCGCCCTGTCCACCATCGCGCGCGACGTAGTCATGGGATCGAGTGACAACACGGCGTCACCCGCCGAGACAACGACCGATACCACTAGCGTCGGGCCGGTGAATACCGACACGATCGCTCCCCTCGAGGACGCCGAGCAACTGCGCAACGCCATGGTCGACCAGCTCCTCAAGGACGGACACGCCCCCACACCCGCCGTCGAAACAGCGCTGCGCACCGTGCCCCGCCACACGTTCGTGCCCGACGCGCCGCTCGAGGACGCCTACGCCAACGCGCCGGTGAACATCAAGTACGACACCGACGGCACCTCGATCTCCTGCGCCTCCCAGCCCGGCGTCGTCGCCCTCATGCTGGACCAGCTCCAGGCCCAGCCCGGCGAGCGCATCCTCGAACTCGGCGCGGGCACCGGCTACAACGCCGCTCTCCTCGCGTACCTTGTCGGCGCGGGCGGGCACGTCACCACGATCGACGTCGACGACGACCTCGTGGAAGGCGCCCGCACGCACCTGGCCGCCGCCGGCTTCACCAACGTCGAGGCCCTGACCCGCGACGGAGCCCTCGGCCACGCCGAGGCAGCCCCCTACGACCGGATCATCGCCACCGTCGGCGCGCACGGCGTCCCGCACGCCTGGCTCGACCAGCTCGCCCCCGGCGGCCGGCTCCTGGTCCCCCAGCGCCTCAAGGGCAGCGTCTCCCGCTCCATCGCCTACGAGCGCCAGGGCGGCCGGTGGGTATCCGTCGGCAGCGAGATGAACACCTTCATGCCGCTCCGCAGGGGCATCGCCGATGACGGCCGCCGCGTCATCCCTCTCAGCGCGGACGGCACCGTACGGCTCCAGGCCCCTGCCGGGCAGCAGATCGACGCCGACGCCCTGGCCAACGTGCTGGACCAGCCGCGCACCGAGGAGTGGACCGGCATGACGGTCCGCGCCATGGAGTCGCCGGAGTGGATGGAGCTGTTCGTCACCTGCTCCGTCCCGTCCGGCCTCATCCGGATGCTGTTCCCGCAGGACGCCAAGGGCACTCTCCTCACCGACGACCCGTATCCCTCGTCGACCGCGGCCGTCGACAAGGGCGCCGTCACCTACCTCGCCCGACGCCTGTCACAGAAAACGACCCCCGAGGGCGGCAAGCTGTGGGAGTTCGGTGCCGTCGGGCACGGCCCCGGCAGCGAGGAGCTGACCGCGCAGGTCGCCGAAGCGATCCGCACCTGGGACCGCGAGTACCGCGGCCGTCAGGCCCAGTTCGAACTCCGCCCCCTCGACGCCGAGCCCGTCGAGCCCGGCCCCGGCCGGTTCACCATCGACACCCCGCTCAACCGGATCGTCGTCCAGTGGCAGTAAGCCCCCAGCCGGCCAGGTAGCCCGGTGGTTCCCGCTCGCCCACCGGCGACGGGGGCCACCAGATCGACGACCGTCCTGCGCGCCCGATCGCCCCCATCCGCCCTCTCCGCCGCCCGGGAGGAACCCATGGACCACAGCGGGCCCATAGCAAGGCGCTTCCCCCTCATCGCCCGGTTCCGGCCCGCCTGCCTGCCCCTGCCCGCCCGCGTCGCCCACCTGGCCGCGCTTGCCGACACAAGCGAACGGCACAACGACGAGGGCGTGGCCTCCTCCGTCTACAACCAGGCCGCGCTCCTCGCCTCGGACCTGGGCCTCCCCGGGCTCGCCCAAGCCATGTGCCACGAGCACGCCGCCGCCTACCTCCGCGCCTGCCCCCTGCCCGCGATGAACGCCATCCGGGGGCTGGAACCCCTCGTCAACCTCGCCCGGCTGCACATCCGCGCCGGCCACCCCGACGCCGGCCGCGAGCGCCTCCTCGCCCTGTACGAAGCCGTCACCGCAGGCACCGCCGCCACCGTCGACGGCATCGTCGTACCGGCAGACCTCACCAAGACCGCCGAGGACCGGCACGAAGTACGCGCCTGGCTGTGGCGGGTGCTCCTCGCCGACGGCACCCGCACCCTCACCACCGAGGGACGCTGGCCCGAAGCCCTCGCCCACATCGAACAACACCGGGGCGTAGGCACACGCATGCTCGACGGCCGCCAGGTCGCCGTCCTCGCTGCCCTCACCAATGACGACACGGACCGCGCCCTGGACCTTCTGGCGAACACCGTCCCCGGGGAGCCGTGGGAGCAAGCCGTCAGCGCCTGCTTGACCGTTCTCTGCCGTCGCGACGCCAACCTGCCGCACAGGGCAGAACTCGACACCCTGCTCGACACCTACCGTGACCGCGACGCTGCCCCCGGCCTGACGGTCTTCGAGACCCGCTTGGGCCTCTCCGTCCTCGACGCTATGGGCACCACCGACGTTCCCGCTGCACACCGCGTCGCCGACGACCTGTACCGCCAGGCGATGGAGTTGCGAGACGGGTACGCAGCACGCGAAGTCCTGGCACACCAGCCCTGCAGCACCCTCGTAACAGCGAGGCAGGCCCAGGACCTCACCAACCTCATACAGTCGTGCGCACTTGGGGCTGGCACGATGTCTGCCGCGCTGCAGGCTGATCTCTCTACCGCGCTGGACACCAGCAGGCGTGTGCTCGCGCGCAAGCTCCTGGGCCTCACCCGCTACTGCAACAACGCTGATCTTTGACACGTCCCTTCCAGTACAGGGGAGGGCCATGCCCCAGGGCCACCGCTCACCCATGGAGGTCAGCCGAGTGACAGCTCAAGCAGCCTGGTCTTCCAACTCCGTGCTTGATCACCGGTGCGTGAGGGTGTAACAGAACCCAGTTGTTGACGTTCCGGCTGTAGAGAGGGGCGGCAACTTGTGTCGACCCATTCGGTGACACGGCATGGAGGAACGGGTGACAACTGCTACTGCTCCCCTCTCACGGGCAGCGGGCCGGGCGTTCTGGCAGGAACCTCTGTTCCCGTCGCGGCCCGTCACGGCATCACAGGCCGCGGTGCCGCAGGCGGAGATGAAGACAGCGTGCCCCGTGCTCCCGGCCGAGCCCGCCGAACCATCCCAGGATCTCTCGCACACCTGGGTCGTCGCCGCTGAGATCCAGGTTGAGCCGCGCATCGCGAGCATCGCCGACTTCCGAGGCTCCTTCAAGGCGACCTCCGGCCAGCGCGTCGACGCCCTGGAGGTGTACTGCAAGGGTTGCCGCCGCCCGTACGACGAGGTCAAGGGTGAGGACTGCGCAGAGAAAGTGGACAACAGACACCTGATCGGTGGGGACCAGTCGACGAGGAAGAAGCGCAAGATCCCGCCGCCCCCGATGGGCACCAAGATCATCCCCGGTGAGAAGATTCAGCGCCGCGGCATCAGCGCCTACATGGCCGGAGTCAGCCGGCCCCGCTGACTACGCGCGTCCTCTCCCGACCGCCGCTGTTCACCTCCCCAGGATGAGCACGCGACACTAACGCCACGCTGCACTCATCGTGCGCGCCGTGAGTACACCGCCTGAGACACCCTCGCCGCGAAGCCTCGCCCGCGAAGCCGCCGGACTGCTCCTCGTCACCGCTGGCGTCCTTGTCTTGCTCGTTGCTCTGGGCGCTATGCACCCCGTGCTGAGCAGCAGCGTGGCGGCCACGGGCACCTTCGCGGCTTTCCGCTTCTTGACACCGCGGAGGACCAAGGCCTCCCGCGCCGTCGCCTGCACCATCAGCGCCATTGTGGTCGCAGCCGCCATCGGCTGCGCCTTCGTGTACTTCCCCCTCCTGGGCTGGGTCGAAGTCGGCGCGTGCATCAGTGCGGCAGGCGTGTGGCTGGCCAGTGAGGGGGCCTGATGCCGCAGCGCCAGTTCCTGCCCGGCCTCCGCCGCCTCCTCGTCCCGCGCCCGCCGGTTCCGCTGGAAGAGAAGTCAGCCGGGGCCCTCGGCAACTCGTACGTCTCCATGACCTATGCGGGCGCCACGACCGTGTGGGGCACCGAGAACCGCGCCGCAGGCTGGGACCTCGACCGCGTCATCCAGGAGGGATACGAGCGGAGTATCTGGACCTTCAAGTCCGTCGAGGCGATCTCCAAGCACCCCAGCGCGCTCACCGTCGAGATCGGACGCGGTGGCGACCAGCGACAGTTCGCGGAAACGCTCGCCGAGCACCCGCTCCTGCACGTCCTGAACGTCCAGGCGAACCCGCTGGAGCGGGCCACCGTATTCAAGAAGCGGCTCTCCGCGCAGCTCCTTTTGTCGAAGAAGGGCGCGTTCATCGAGATCACCCGCAGTCGCGGAGGCACCGTCACCCGGCTCGACCTGTTGCCGCCCAACCGGGTCGAGCCGATACCTGACCCCCACCACGGCGACTACCTCTCCCACTTCGAGTTCACGACGTACAACGGCCGGGTCCGGGAGCTGGACCCCAGCCGGGTCATCTGGCTGAGAGACCCGCACCCGACCGACCCCTTCTGCGGCGTCACGCCACTGGAGGCCGCGGGTCTGTCCGTCGACCTGGATGTGAAGGCCCGGACGTACAACATCACCTTCATCGACAACGACGCGCGCCCGTCGGGCATCGTCGGCATCGACGTTGACGGCCTGGACCAGCGCGAGATCGATCGAATTCAGCAGCGGCTTGCTCCCGGCGCTCAGCACGCCGGCGAAACCGTCGTCGTCGGCAGCGGACCGGGCGGTCTCAACTACGTGGACACCAGCACCCGTCCGCGTGACATGAACTACGAGGCGCTGGCCAAGACTGCGAAGGACGAGATTCTCTCGGCGTTCGGCGTCCCGGAGAGCATCGTCGGCAATGCGAGCGAGCGCACGTACGCGAACGCTGACCGGGAAGAGTGGAACTTCTGGCAGCACACCGAACTCCCCCACCTCGCCATGCTCGCCTCCGCTTTCGACCTGGACCTCGACGACGGATGGTCGCTCCGCTTCAACACGTCCACCGTCGAAGCGCTCGAGTTCCCCCGCCGTCAACGGAGGGAGGAAGCCAGGCAGGAGTGGAACGCCGGGCTGATCACGGTCGATGAGTACCGTGAGATCGCCGGGCGTCGCCCCTTTAACGTCCCCCACACCCGGGCCCTGTGGATCAGCCCGCAGAAGGCGCCCGTCCCAGCCAACGAGCAGGATGCGGCTGCGCTCGGCGTCGCCCAGGACCCGGCTGCGGGAGGCATGCCCGGCCTACCCGGCGCCGGCGGTCCGCCGCCCGCCATCGCCCCCTCGGGCCCTGCGGGCGGCTCAGCGGCCGACGCGGTCGCCGAGGCCCGCGGCCAGGCCCCGCAGGCAACCGCCGCCGCAGACGTCGCAGCCGCCCGTGGCACCGCCAGCGATCCGGCGGCCGGGGGCACAGCCGCAGCCGCCGTCGACCAGGCCCGCAGCAACGTTCCTCTCGCCTTGCCCGGTGACGCTGCAAACGACGTCGCTGCCGCGCGCACCACCGTCGAGCAACCGATAGCCCACGGGGATGCCGCATCCGACGTCGGCGCCGCGCGCAGCCGCATCGAACGCAAGGAGCTATCTCGGGACGACGGATTCGAAGTCACCGACAGCGACTTCGACACGGCCGCCGCCGCCATTACGGCCGCGCTCACCGCATTGCTCGCCCGGCAAGAGGGCGTCATCACCGCCCGTCTGCACGCGCCCAAGACTCGTAAGCACACCCGGTACTGGGAGCCGGACGGCGACACCGACCTACGCCAGGGTGGCGGACCGATCGACGGGGCGCGCGTTGTCGGCGCGGCACGGTGGGAAGAGGAGACGGTCAGCACTCTGGCCCCGATCCTCCAGCAAACCGCAGTGACCATCGCGGCGGCCCTCGGCAGGAGCATGACGGGTGCGGCCACCGTGCCGCCGAGCGCGGCCTCCGCCGGGCTCGCCACCACGACCATGGCCGGGCGCGCGCTCACCGCACTGCTCTCCGACCTGGCCGACGTCCTCGACAGAGCACAAAGCGAGCCCGGAACCCTTCACACTCTCACCGACGCGGTCGCCGCGTTCTACCGCGCGCGCTCCGTGAAGTTCATCGCCCTGCTCGCCGAGTCCTGCGCCGTCGCGACCGTTAACGGTGCGGCCGACGCCGCCGCCGAGAGCGCGGGCCCAGCCGTGCTGCGCACCTGGGTCACCCGCGGAGACACCCGCGTCCGGCCCGCCCACACAGAGCTGAACGGCACCACCCTGCCCGCCGGTACCCCTTACACCGTCCGAGGCTCCACCCTGCGCTACCCCGGCGACCCGTTTGCGCCCGCCGACCTCACCGTCAACTGCCGCTGCCGCCTCAGCTATCGCACCGGCCCCACCACCGAGGAGACCCCTTGATGTGGCCCGCCAGCCGGTTCGCCTGGTGTCCCGTTGCATTCCGGTTGACAGATGACAAGGCCCTGAACTGCAAGGATTTCAGTTGGTGCGGGAAAGCGGTTTGGCGCCGATATCAAACGGTTAGCTTTCGCGGAAGTTCGGATCGCACGGCCGGCGGAAGTTGAATCCTGAGCAGACCTCAAAGCGTGGGGATACGTGGCACATCCCTCGCGTTCTCCCAGTGCCGGTCGAAGTACGACTTGAAGTACGCTGCGGCCTCGCTATCCTCAATGCGCATGCCCTGGACTCGGTCACCAACGGTGAAGGCGAGGAACACCGCACTCGTGTCCATGATCGCCATGCTCATGAGGTCGGCCTTGATAGGCCAGGTCACCTCGCGAATGCTGTAGCTGTGCAGGTGGCGGGTCTCTTCCCGGTGCCGCGCCGTCCAGCCCGCATACCCTCTGGACGAGCCGAGGCAGAATAGGCGCCGCACCGATCCGCCGTTGTGCGCCCAGTGAAGTACCGCCTGGAAGTAGTCCGAGAAGGCTGCAGTCGATGCGCTGAAGTCATCCGGGGTTTCGAGCCGCATGTACCAGGCGTCCATATGGCTGGGGCGGCGGTTGACGAAATAGTCGATCTCCGCCTTATAGAAGGCTGCCGCGTCCGGATAGTGCTCTATGCGGGCTGAGTTCACCTGATCGAAGTCGCGTCGCAGCAGTTCCACTTCGGCGCGGAGATCGGCCAGTTCTCGGCGCGACGCGGTGAGGGGAGCGAGGGAGCGCAAGATCGCGTACACCGCCGTGAACAGGAATGGCATCTGCCAGGCGGCGGACAGCCCGAAGAGCGCAGCTGCCACTGATCCGCAGACGGCGACAAGACACGCGATGGCCAGCCCCCGCTGATCCCAGCGCTCCAACAGACTCGCCGACTCCGACGTGTTACGCGAACTAGCCATGCGCACCTCACCGACTCTCGGCATACGTCCATGACGAGGCCAACCCCCAAGCGGGTGAGGCCCGCTAATTTCAATCCCCGGCATGTATCGAGCTCAATCGCCGTGTCTGCCCTTTTTGTACCGGGCTAGCCTTGGTGGCGAGCACTCACCGAGAGCATGTGACGAAGGTCAGCGACGCTTTCCGAGGGAGGGCAGGCCGCCACGGACTGTACGGACGCTGCTGCTGGGCTGCGTTGGCGGCTGCCTCGTGGAAGGAGCCGTGCCCTCCCACCCTGCCGTCGGCGTCGGAACTGGCCTGATCTCCCCGCGCACCGCCGGGCGTTTCCTCTTCGGCTTTTCCTGCTGTGGAGGGATGTAGACCCGCTGGGCGGGCTTCGCGCGGTCCTCCTCCAGCGCGGCTTGCTTGGCCGAATGCCACGCTGCACCGTTGAAAGGGGTAGTGATCGCTTCCTCTGGCCCCCAGCCCGCCCCAATGCGTCGACGTAACACGCCGCTTGAAACAACGCGCCTCTCGTCAGCCGCCCACTCCGACGGCTCCTTCTTCTCACCGAACGCTCGAATAGCCACGAGAGCCCCCTCCCGACGCGGTGATGCCCGGACCGTACCCACTTCCAGGCGCGCATAGGCCCGAATTCAGCGCACGACGCTAACTGTCCGCGGTGTGCATGGTCCGCGCCATGCTGAATCGCACTTCCCCGGCCGACCTGAGTCGCACCCTTGAGGCCAAGTCCGTACGTCGGCCGTGGAACGCTGCCCTGCACCCCAGGGACTCGAAGGGCAGGTTTATCGAGACCGGCGGTGTGGCCAGGCTGTGGTCGGGCAAGCTCGCCCGCGTTGTTCGCGCTCTCCCGCGTGACCGCGTGCTCGTCCAGGACCGCGCGGCCGACGGCACCTACACCGGGCGACGCCACAGCACCAGCGCCCGCTGGATCACGATGGTCGCGCGCCCCGACGGCAGCGCCCCCACCTCGAACCAGAAGAAGGTCGAGGCAGAGGATGCCCGCCGCGACCAGGACGAGCGGCGCGGCCTGGGTCTATCCCGCGACGACCATGGCGACCCGGACACCCCCGATGAGCCGCACGGCGCCGACGACGAGGGCAACCCCGTCGGCGACGACGACGGCGACAACCCCGAGGGCGACGATCAGGACGAGCCCGAGGGCGGGCACCACGACGTCGACACCGCCGCGCTGCCCAACCACAAGGCCCGCGCCGGAGCCCGCTTCGAGGACACGGCCGCGGTACGCCGCCACTTCCTCGACCTGGCCCAGCAGCCCGGTGCCAATGCGCCGGCGTTGCGCCGCTTGGCTGGTGACGAGGACCTACAGGTCACCCCGTCTGGCGGCCTAGTCACCACCCGCGACGACGCTACCGGCCGCTGGTACCTCACCTCCACCGGCACCGGCGGCTACCTCGACGTCGGCGACTTCGCAACCCGCGAGGAAGCCGAAGCGGCGGTCGAGTACATCAATGAGCACGTCCGCAATGGGCACATCATGCCGGGCGAGTTCAACGAGCCGATCGACTTCTCCGATCCCAAGATCGCCGATTGGCTCCTGACTTGGCGCTCCACCAAGGGCGAGGACGCGGAGCAGGCCATCCGCCGGGCAGTGCGGGATTTCCATGCCTCCCGCACGGACCCCAGCGCTCCGCAGGCACCAGCTCCCAAGCAGCAGCACCCCCAGGCCCGTGGACGCTTCACCACACTCCAGCAGGTCCGCGCCAACTGGGCCCAACGCGCCGCGGCCCTACGCGCCACCGGCAGCGAGCAGGACCAGCGCACCGCTCAGGACCTCGACGTCCTTGTAAAGGAGCAGCGTCTCAAGCTCGTGGGCGACGGCCAGTTCGTCGCTCACCGGGTCGAAGGCGACTGGTACCTGCACGCAACTGGTACCGGTCAGCAGATGCCGTGGTGGTTCGACCGGCAGAGCGACGCCAAGGGCTTCGCCGAGCACATCGTCGGCACGCTCAAGGACAAGGACGGGGCGCCGCTCGACTTCTCCGACCCCACGTTCGCCGAGTACCGACGGACCTGGCGCTCCGCGAAGGGCCGCGACTACCAGCAGGAGTGGACGGCCGCCCGCGCCCTGTGGGACCAGGAACACCCGCCGAAGCACAGCATCGCCACCGACCGACTCGCCGAGACGCTGCGCCGCCGCCCCTTCGGCGACGACGAGGACCAAGCTCCGAAGGCGAACCCGGTCGCGGAGCCGACGACAAAGCCGGAGGTCGCCGACGAGCCCGAGACCTCGGAGAACGCGCGGGCGGGCTCCAAGGAGAGCGAGCAGGAGCGGAGCACGTCGGCCGAGAAGCCAGAGCCGGCTCCCGAGCCCGCCACGGCGCAGCAGCCGGAGCATGCGCCGGGGCCCGAGACCGACGGTCGGCCGGCAGGCGTGCCCAAGGACGCCGAGCCGGTCGAAGGCGTGACTGGATACTGGGCGACCTCTTGGAACCCCGGCCCGGTCACCGTGTACGGCCCGGACGGGACCCGTATCGCCTCCGTCGTCGGCGGCTACAGCGAACGTCACGCCACGGTCGATGGCGTCTACGTGCCCATCGGCAGCAACGCGAACCTCGCCGACCAGATCATCGCGCGCCACCACCTGGCCACCACCAACCCGGACCAGGCGGACCATGTCCACCTGGCGTGGACCACCCACAAGGGCAAGCGGGTCCTGGCCGTGCGCGGCACCATCAAGGACGACGCTCGCGATGACCGGGCAGTCGGTGCGGCCGGAAAGCTCGCCTGGTCCCCGGTTCAGAAGGCCCGCATCACGGGCACCCAGTGGAAACCGGAGACCCGCGACCGCAAGGCCGCCGACGTCCTCGCCGCGTTCATCCGGCAGGGCCGCAACGTCCGCGTCACCGACGAGGACCGCAACAACACCGGCGCCCCGGAGACAACCCAGCTCGACGAGGACGCCAAGAAGCTCCGGGCGATGCCCGAGGCAGACCTGCGCCAGCACCGCGACAACCTCAAGATCCACACGCAGGTCGCCACGACCCTTGCCCGCAAGCAGCGAGCCCGCGCCGCCCTACAGAAGGTCGAAGCCGAACTCAACCGGCGCCGCATCGCCCAGGACGACGAGAGCAACCACAACGAGCCCGAGACCCCCAAGCCGAGCGCACAGGACCGCGCGGCCGCAATGAGCGACGAAGACCTCTCCGAGGCCATCAGCCGCTCCGAGCGAGACCGTGGCACCTACGGCTCCCGCCGCGGCGACCGGCTCAATGAGGACGAGCAGGCCCTGTACGCCGACCGGCGCCGCCGGACCACCGAACGCGTCAGCCAAGCCGAGAGCCCGCAGGACCTGAGCGACGACGACCTCGCCACCCACATCAAGGATCTGGAGTCCCGGGAGCGTGCCCACAAGCCCTCGGGGACGATCCACGGGGAAGAAGACCTTGCCCCGGAGCGGGACCTGTGGAACCAGGTAACCGAGCGTTTGGCGGACGCCGAGACCGAGCAACAGGCCCGCCGTCTCCGCGCTATCCAGCAGCTTCCGCCGGTCCAGGACCTCGACGACGACGCCTTGGAAAAGGAGTTCCTGCGCCTGCCCATCCGCCTGCGACGCCTGGGCACGGAGCAGAACGAGATCCTGTCGGCCCGCAATGCCGCGGTGCACGAGGAACGGCAGAACCGCAAGGCCGCTGTGTACCGAAACGGCCCCGACCCTGCCGGGCTTACCGACGAAGACCTGAGCAAAGCGTTCAAGGACCTCCACAAGAACCGGAACCTGACCAGCGGCCGGGAGCGGGAGGCCTTGGAGGAGCGCCTGAAGGGCCTCTTCGACGAGCAGAACCGCCGCGGTGCTGAGGGTCGCGAGCAGAAGGTCAACCGGGCGGACACCAGAGAAAACCCGCTCACCAGCTCGTACGGCGTCTCCACCAGGGTCGATGGCAACGACTACGGAAAGATCAGCTACCACGCGCACGACGCCCCGTATGCGGGCGGTCATAAGGCCGGGTGGAACGCACAGCGCCAGAGCCACGGCGGCACCCTGGGCGCTTTTCCGAGCATGACCGAGGCCCTGGCCGCGATCGTCGACAGCTACGACACCGACCCGGCGACCGAGCCGGTGCGCCTGTACGGCTCCGTGCGCCGCGTGTGGGTGCCGAAGATGTTCTTTGAGCTGTACCGGTCCTCCCGCCGGGCTGACTCCTTCCCGACGGCGAGCAAGGAACGCCAGACCCTCTACGGATTGTTCAAGGGGCACGGTTACGGCTGGTCCGACAACGCCAACCCGATTACCGGGAAGGTCGGCAAGGGCGCGAACATCGAGGTGCCCGAGGGCCTGCTCGCAGAGTTCCACCGGGTCGCCGAGGATCTGTCCCGCGAAATGATGTTGCGCTCCAGCGACCGGGAACTGGACTCGTCGGACCGGTCGAAGGCCCGCACCCGGCTGGCCTCCATCAACGCTGCGCTGCACGGGATCGACGGTCAGCGCGCCGCAGTACGCAAGGATGGCGGGGACGACGACCGCAAGGTCATCTCCCGCGAGGAGATCGAGGCGCAGCAGGCAGCCCTGCGCGCGGCTCTCGGAACGAATGAAGGGGCTGATGGTGAGCATCTACAGCCAGACAGCCAGGGACCACTGGACGAAGTACCGTCCGCGGGAGCTGGCGGCGATGGACGACGCGGAGACGTTCTTTCTGAACAAGGGCAGGGAGATCGAGACGGCGATTCTGGCGGCCGAGGAGGCGCTGGAGGAGACCGTGCCGGCCGCGACGGAATACGAAGCTCGGGCGGGTCAGATCAAGCAGATCAGGGCGGACGCGACCGCGATGGTTCTGCGGGACCTGCTGCCGGAGCCGGAGCCGCAGACGGAGGAGCCGCAGACGCTCAGCCCGGAGATGCGGGATCTACTGGCGCTGAAGGACGCGGTGTACGACATGTAGCACCACGCTTCCGCCCGAACCCGGCCGACGCCGCCACCAAGGGCCCGATCCAGCGGGCCGCGGCGAACGTCGAGGCGATCCGGGTGATGAAGCGGCTGGAGCGTGAACAGCGCCCGGCCACCCAGAAGGAGAAGGTCACCCTCGCCCGATGGACCGGGTGGGGCTCGGTTCCGATCATGTTCGCGTCGGAGCCGAACGAGAAGGAACCGCGCTACCAGCAAGGTGGCGCCCGGCACGGCAAGTTCGCGCAGGACCACGCCCGCTGGGCGGAGTACACCGACCTGCGCCGGATGCTGTCGGACGAACTGACGCCGCTGGAGTGGCAGCAGGCCCGCCGCGGCACCCTGTCGATGCACTACACGCCGCAGCCCATCGCCGAGGCGATGTGGGATGGCTTGAAGGCGTTCGGTTTCGAGCACGGTGACGTACTGGAGGCTGGGTCCGGGTCCGGCACGTTCTTCGGTGTTTCACCGGAGGGCGCCCGCCTCACCGGCATCGAGCTGGACCCAACCACGGCGCGTATTGCGAAGGCCATCTACCCGGACGCCAATGTCCTCAACGAGAACTTCGCTGAAACCGACGCCGAGCCTGGCACCTTCGACGCAGCGGTCGGCAACGTCCCGTTCGCCTCGGTGCCGTTCGGCGACAAACGGTACCCCTCGGAGTCCCTGCACAACGGGTTCATCACCAAGGACCTGGCGCTGACCCGGCCGGGCGGCATCACCCTCCTCATCACTTCCCGGCACACCCTCGACTCCAAGGGCGACAAGGCCCGAAAGCAGATCGCCAAGTACGGCGACCTGATCGGCGCCGTACGGCTGCCGTCCGGTGTATTCAACGACGCCGGCACCAGCGTCGTCACCGACGTCCTGGTGCTGCGGCGCCGCGCCGACGGTGACGAGCCAGGCGATACCTCGTGGCTCAACGCTCCCGAACGGAAGGTCGGGAGCACCCACGAGCACGTCAATGCGTACTTCACCCAGCACCCGGAGCACGTCCTTGGCGAGCTGACGACCGAGTCCTCGCCGTACGGGCCGCGCCTGACCGTCAAGGGCAACCCGGCCAAGGCCGCCGACCAGCTCCGTGACGCGCTGAAGGGCATCGCCACCAAGGCGCAGGCCGACGGCCGTGGCTACGAGCCGCACCCCGACGGAGACAACAGGCCGCCTGTCTTCCTGCAGACCGCGCGGGAGAAGCACGCCAACGACTGGACCGGCCGCCTCTACGAGGGTGACGACGGCAAGCTCTACCAGCACGTCAACGGCGGCAACCCCGTCGCGGTCGAGCCGTCCGACGGCCGCGGTGACCAGCTCCGCGCCCTCATGCAGCTCCGCGACGTCGCCGCCGAACTGCGAGCGCTGGACCGCAAGAACGCGGAGGACGAGCGCGCCGAGAAGCTGCGCGCCCAGCTCCGCGACCTGCACACCGCGTACGTCGAGCAGTACGGGCCTCTGTCCAAGCCCGGTCAGTTCCGCAGCATGAAGACCGGCATCCGCGGCGACGGGACACAGGAGCGCACGCCGACCGCGTGGGGCTACTTCCGCTCCGACCCGGACGCCGGTTCGGTCCTCGCCCTGGAGCGGTGGGACGCGGACAAGCAGGAACCCATCCTGAGCCGCGTCTTCGAGGAGCGTGCCGCCGCGCGCCGGCAGCCGCTCGACCGGACCGACGACCCGAAGACAGCTCTGTCCGCGGTCGTCGCGGCGACCGGTCAAGTGGACATCGACGAGATCGCCCGCCTGCTGGACGTGTCCCCGGCGGACGCCATCCGGGCGTTGGGCAGCGAGGTCTTCACCGACCCGCGCACCGGCCGTCTGGATCTGGCCGGTGCCTACCTGTCCGGTCCAGTCCGCGACAAGCTCGCCGACGCCCGACGTGCCGCCGAGAAGGACCCGGCGTTCGCCGTCAACGTCTCCGCGCTCGAAGCGGTCCAGCCGAAGGACCGCACCATCGGCGAGTTCACCCCGGAGATGGGCGCGCACTGGACGCCGCCCGAGCTGCTTCAGGGTTTCCTGCGCGACTACCTAGGCGACAAGACGCTGCGCGTCGCGCACGACGACCGCTACGGCTGGATGCTCTACACCGGCCAGGTCCCCAAGGCCAACAACGTTCTGCACGGTGTCGCGGCCGACGAGGCGAAGGGCACCAAGGGCAAGAACGCGGTCGAGATCGCCCGCTCCATCCTCGGCCACGGCTCGCTCACGATCTACCACGACGACAAGCGCCGGAACGTCGACGAGGAAACGTCACGCCTGGTGCGGCAGAAGGCCGACCAGATGCGGTCGGAGTTCGCGAAGTACGCGACGGCCAACGCCGACCGGCTCACACGGCTGACCGACTCCTACAACAAAATCATGAACGGGCACGTCGTCCGTTCGTACGACGGCATGAGCCCGTCCTTGGACGGCTTCACCCCCGACCGCACCCCGCACCCCTGGCAGCTCTCCGGCGCGGCCCGGATGCAATTCGAGCGGTCGGTGATCCTCGCCCACGAAGTCGGGCTGGGCAAGACGGGCACGCTCGTCATGGGCACCCAGGCCCTCAAGTCATCCGGGCAGATCGAGAAGCCGTACGCCGTCGTCCCCGATGGCATCGCACAGCAGTGGTACGACGAGGCCCGGCTCCTGTACCCCAACGCTGAGCTCCACCTGATCACCAGCGGGGACCTTGCCGACGGGCGGCGCGACAGCACGCTGGAGTGGCTGCGCGCCAACAAGCCGGACCTCGTCATCTTCACCGAGCCCGCGTTCGGCTCGATCAAGATGAGCCCCGAAGCGCAGGAGGAGTACGAGTTCCGGGAGCTGGAGGCTCTGCGGGAGCAGCTCGACCGGCAGTACGAGGACGCGGGAAACCCGGATCACCCGTTCATCGTCGCCAAGATCGAGCAGCGCATTGCGACGGTCCAGAACAAGATCAGCAAGAACGCGGCGCCGATGCGGACGCCCGGCCAGACGTACTGGGACGACCTCGGGTTCGACTACGCCGTCATCGACGAGGCCCACCGTTACAAGGGCGTGGGCTTCCGCTCCCGCGAGGGTGGCGGCGACCCCGCCTCCATCCGCGGCATCGACCTGCACCAGAAGCTCACCGACCTGCACCGCCGCCGTGACGGCCGGGCCACGGTCACCCTGGCCACCGGCACGCCACTGTCGAACAGCATCACTGAGCAGTTCACGATGCTCGCCCTGGCCGCTCCTTGGGTCCTGGACTCCTACAAGGCCGGCGCCCCCGACCTGTGGGCCGCGACCTTCGGCCGCAAGACCCTCCGCGTCGAGAACGCCCCCGACGGCTCCGGGCTGAGAATCGTGGAGCGGTTCGCCGAGTTCCACAACCGCCGCGCCATGAAGACCATGTGGGGCCTGGTCGCCGATACCAAGCGCGCCGACGACGTCGGCATTCCCCGCCCAAAGGTCAAGGGCGGCGGGCCCAACCTGGTCATGGTCGACCCGACCAAGGACCAGACGGCCCGGCTGAAGCAGCTCGTGGCCCGCGGCCGTGCGATCCACAACGGTGACATCGACCGGTCGCAGGACAACATGCTCGCCGTCTCGAACGAGGGCACGTCCGTCGCGCTCGACCCGCGGCTCGTCGATGCGAATGCCCCGGCGGGCAACAAGCTCGCGGCCGTCGCTGCCAAGGCCATCGAGCGGTACCACCGGCACAAGGGCCGCATCTACAAGACGTACTACGGCAGCACCGAGGACCACCCCACCCCCGGCGCCCTCCAGATGTACTTCCTGAACGAGGGCGTCCCGGGCGGCAACAACCGCGGTTCCTTCGACGCGTACGCCGAACTCAAGCGGCTCATGGTCGCGGGCGGCGTCCCCGACGAGAAGATCGCGTTCGTCCAGGACCACAAGAAGACGGGCAAGCCCGAGGAACTGGCCGAGCTGTTCCGCCGCTCCCGCGACGGCGAGATCGCCGTCCTCATCGGCTCCAGCAGCGTCGCTGGCGTCGGCATGAACGCCCAGAACCGCATGGTCAGCCTGACGCACGTCGACCTGGACTGGGGCGCCGCGCAGATGGAACAGCGCAATGGCCGCGTCCTGCGCTACGGCAACCAGAACGACGAAGTCGAGATTGACGTCTTCGCGACCAAGGGCAGCCTCGACGGCTGGAAGGCCGGTTTCGTCGCCTCCAAGGCAGAGGGCCTGATCGACATCCAGCGCCCGGAGATGGCCGACAGCGACACTCGCGACACCGTCACCGAGCTGGATGTCGACTACCCCGACTACGAGACGATGGAAGCCGAGATCGGCGGCAACCCCTACATGAGCCAGCTCATGAAGGCCCGCCGTGCGCTTCGTGACCTGGAGATCGACCAGCACAACGAGGCTGCCGAACGCGTCCGCCGCCAGGAGACCCTGGCCGACCTCAAGCAGGAACTTTCCGATACCCGTGACGGCATCGCCCGCCGCGAGGAGGCCCTGCCCGGCATCCGCGACGTCCGTGACAGCTTCGCCATGAACCTCGGCGGTCTGTCATACACGGAGCGCGCGGACGCTGCGGCAGCCCTGCACCGGCAGGTCACCACCCAGCTTCTTGAGCACGACCGCGACGGCGTAGGCCCCTGGAAGGTCCTGGGCCAGTTCGGCGGCCTCGACGTCGCCGTACGTACCGAACGGCGCGCAGGCGGCCAGCTCGTCGCACACGTCGGCTTCCCTGACCTGGCGCGCTCGGCCTTCGAGCGCGGGCCGGATGACCTGAAGAAGCGTGGCGCCGGGGCGGGCATGATCACCCGGCTCACCAACGCACTGGAGAAGGCACCCGCCCTCCAGAAAGCCGACCGCGCCCGTCTGCCCGAACTCGACGAGCAGATAGCCCTCTTGCAGTCGGCGCAGGCCGCCGCAGACTTCACCCCTCAGATCGAGCACGCGCGAACGCGCGCGAACCTGCTGGACGACATCGTCGGACGGATCGCCGACCTCGACAAACTGCCCGAGATCGACGAGGACGAACTCGATAAGAAGCTCACCAACGCCCAGCACCGCAAGATCGTCGAGGAGCGGCGCGAGGCACGCACTCCGCTCCAGGCCGCTGTCGACGCCGCAGTCCTCACACTCGAAGACTTCGACCGCAAGTTCCCCGAGCCCGAGCGCGCCAGCAAGCCGGAGATACCGGAGGAGCGGCAGCCGGAGCAGGGACAGGTGCAACTCTCCGCCGAGGAGGTCTCCCAGACCCTCCACGACCTCCGCCCCGACCGCTCCGGCAGCGACGGCACCAGCGAGGAGACCACCGACGCACCGAACGACGCAGCAGATGGCGGCGAGGATGGCCGCGACCTGCCGGCGACGCCCGCCGCGCCCGACGACGAGAACCCGGAGGGCGACGACACCGAGCAGCCGGCACCGATCCCAAGCGACGACGCGACCCAGCCGGGCGTCCCTGCCAGCGACGCCCAACGTGCCCCGGACGGCCCCTCAGTCTCCGACGACACGGTCACCCTCGACCGTGACGAGATCGCCCAGCAACTCGACGCTATCCGTCCCGAGGGCACCAAGGCGCCCTCTGCCATGACCGCGCAGGAGATCGCCGACGAGATCGTGGCTCTGGTGGAGCGGGAGATGGCCGACGGCGTGTTGGCCGGCGCCGACCGCACCCGTATGGCCGTGCTGGAAGCGGAGAACGACCGCCGCGCCGGGCGGATGCCGAAGCGGGAGCCGAAGAAGCCAGCGCCCGCCGAGCCGGAAGGCGGCCTCTTCGACGTCGACGAGCCGGAGGCGCAGGGCCCCGTCACCGCCGATCCGAACAACCCGCTCGACCAGCCTGACGATCTGTTCGGCACCCCGGACATGTTCGCCGACCACGAGGGACGCGACACCAGCCGCCTCCGCCCGGCGCAGATGCGCCACCCCGAGGAACTGGCGGAAGGAGACCGGTACACCGACGCGGATGGTCGTACGCACACGGTCGCTGAACCGCCGCGGCGTACCGGCCGAGGCCGCGTCCGGATCGTCACCAGCGACGGTGAGGAGCGGGTCTACAACCGCGACGCCGAACTCCGGCTACGGCACCCAGACGAGGAGATCGACAACGACCGCGACGAACAGTCGACGCCTGACCTCCGCAGCGATGACACCCCCGCGACCCCGGACGACGACACCAACCGCGACGAAACCCCGGAGCCCAACCAGCAGGACGACAATCAGCCGGAGGACGACGGCGAGCAGCCCCAGGACGAGGAGCAGCGCAACAACGAACAGCGTCGCAGCAACCGCGACACGGGCGGCGCGGTGCCGGGTGGAGCCCCCGCAGGCCCCGGTGGCCCCCAGACACCGGGCGCCGACAATGACCGGGACGCCAACGACGCGGACGCCAACGAGCCCAACACTCAGGGCGACGAAGACGACCGTGAGCGCCGTCGCCGCCGCCGTGGGGACCGCAGCACGGGCGGAGCAGGCCCCGGCGGTCCGGGGGGTCCCGGCCTGCCCCGGCTCAACCTGCCGCACCTCCCGCACGTCACGGCGGCCGGCAGCGGCGGAACGGAGGGTAACGGCACCGACCGCGACAGCGGGGCGCCCGACCATACGCCGCCGCGCACCCTGGCCGAACTCCGCGACGCGTGGCGCCGCGGCGACCAGCTGACCACCGACGAGAACACCCCCGAGCGGCGGGCACTCCTCGCGCAGCTCGCCAACAACTCGACGCTCACCCTGTCTTCCAGCGGCGGGCTGGTCACCTGGACCGACGACATCGCCCGCGACGGGATGCGGCGTTGGCAGTTCGCGCAGGCCCGCAATGGCGGCCGCTTCGGCAAGATCACGCTCACGGCACGCACCGCCGACGACGCCCGTGACCTCGCCGACCTGTTCGAGATCACCACCGACGCGAACGGGCAGCCGATCGACTGGCACCAGCCGCTCACTCCGGGCGTCATCGGCCAGTGGCGCGACCGTCAGGGCCGCACGCTGCCCGATGCTCTGCGCGCGGCGCGTGACCTGTTCCAGGACGGCGAGGAACAGGACCGCGACACCCCGCAGTCCAAGCCCGTCGCCACTCTCCCGAAGAGCCTGGCCGACCTGAGCGACGACGACCTGGCCGCAGCGTGGGGGCAGGGCCTTTCCGAGGCAGACCAGATGCGCGTCGCCGAGGAGATGGACCGGCGCGACAACGCCGACCAGCGAGTGCGGGACGCCATCTCGACCACGCCGGCAGCCGACGCCGAAGAAGTTCGACGCCGCGGCGAGGCCATGGACGCCGCGCTGGGCTTCGGGAATGCCGATGTCACCCGGCGCCCGCAGACCCGTGAGGAGCGCCTGCAGCGTGAGTTCCAAGATGTCGACGAGGCCCGCTACTCCGCTGCGATCGACGCCACCAACGGCTACCTGTTCAGCAGGGAGGGTCGCAGCCTCCCGCCGGTCAGCGAGCGTGACCTGTTCTCCAGCGGCTCCCTGTCCCGGTTCGGCCGGTGGCGGGACTACGCGAGCGAAGAGCTGATCGAGTGGTTCGACAACAACGGAGGCCGCCTGACCTACAACCAGTACAAGCAGCGCCGCCGCGCGGACGAGAGGATCGAGCGAGAGCAGTACGAGAAGGAGCAGCGGCGTGCCGCGGCCGCCACTAACACGGTCACTCCCGAGGGGGACAGCGCCGCAGGACGTGGCACCGACGACATCGACCTGCCGCCATTCACCCTGACCCCGGAGCCCGAGGAGGACGCGAACCGCCGCTTCGGCGGCACCGACCAGGTGCGCGCCCTCGCCGAGCGCGCCGAACTCCGCCCGGCCGCCGCCGACCGCAGAACGTTCGACGTCTGGATGGACGGCCGCCGCATCGGCACCGTGCGCAACGCGAACCGGAACTCGCCCGACCGCGAGCAGATGTGGGATGCGACGCCGCTGCTGACGATCAACCACGACCACAACAGCCGCTCCGCCAACCGGGACCTAGCCGTGGCCAATCTGGTGGTGCGGGCTGAGCGGAACCCCGCGGACGCCACGAACCCCAACGAGGACACTTGGAACACGGTCAAGGCGCATCTCGCGGGCCACACCCCGGAGCTGCCGGACCTCCCCGGCAGCCTGAGCAGCGACCCGGCGGTCAAGGAGCGCTACGACCGGCTCGTGCGGCTCGTCGAGTCGTTCCGTTCGCAGCAGTCGCCTAGCGGGAACGTGGCGAAGGACCTGGTGCAGGCCCACGACGAGTTCCAGTGGCTGCGTGACACTCTGGCCGCCGCTCAGGGCGATCGGCAGGACCGTGACACCCTCAAGGACCTCGAGCGGCGGTCCTTCTGGGCGGAGCGCCTGCGCGATGGATTCGCCCAGGACGATGAGTACCGGACCCCGGACGGGCCCGGCAACGGGCCGGACGGAGCAACCCCGGCGGTGACCGCCGCAGCCCCCGGCGTCGCGGAGGAACCGTCCGTCGGCGAGGCGGCCACGCCCGCCCCGGGCGACGAGGACACGCCCGACCCCGGCGACGCGGCCGTCCCGCGTACGGGCGCGGTAGACCAGTCGCGCCCGGCGGACCGTACTCCGGACGCCCCCGAGGCCCCGCGCAGCGAGAGCGCCCCGGACGCCGGGGCCGCCCCCGAGACAGGTCGCGATGACGACTCGGATACCGCGCGCACCGGCGCCGACGCAGCTCCCGCCCCGGATGCCGGACCGGCCCGCGAGCACCGCCCCGCGCCGGGGCCAGCCCAGGCGCCTGATAGCGCCGACGAGGACACAAACGAGCCTGACCCCGGCCCGGACCCCGAGCCCATCGGCGGGCAGCCCGCGCACTGGGCCAGCATCGATCAGCTCCATCCCGGCGACATGGCGCGCATCGACGGCACGACCCGCCGTGGCCGCGCCGTGACCCGCGCCGGGTACGTCCTCGATCCCCCGGAGCGCGTCACCGTGACCCGCCGGGGTCGTACCGAGGACATGTGGCGTACGACGATCGGTGAGACCCCTGACGGTCGAACCGACAATCGGGGCGCCGTCTACACACCGCTCAACGCCAGCGCCGCCCGCGCCGAGGCCCCCGAGGGCAACGTCCCCGGCGCCCCAGAGAGCGGCGCCCAGGGCAACGTCATCAGCGGTGACCTGCCCGACACCATCGCCACCGACATCCGCGGCCACGGCCTGTTCCCCGGCAGCCACGTCACCGGCAGCGGCGACCGCGACGGCACGGTCATTGGCGTCACCGACACCAGCGTCTCCGTGCGGTGGGCCGATGGCGACACCGACAACGGCGTCGCGCCGACTTCCCTCACGGTCGACGACACCGAGGACCGGCGCCCTGCCGGCTGGACCTCCACCGGCCAGCGGCTCCGCCCCGGCCACGTCGTCTCCGACGAGAACGGCGCACTCCTCGGCCCGGTCGACGAGGCCAACGGCGACCGCATCACGGTCACCACCGGCGAGGGAACCATCACCCGCGACGCCGCGGACCTCCGAGTCGTCGGTGAAGTCCGCGATGACACCCCCGAGCCCGCCCCCGTCACCGGTATCAGCGAGACGACCGCCGACGAGATCAACAAGGGCGACGTCATCGTGCTCGACCTCGACGGCGCTCCGACCACCGTGGAGATCCAGGGCACCAACCGCGGCGGCGACCGCGTCACCCTCGACTACGTCGACACCACGACAGGCGAACTCGGCACTATCGACATGGACGCCACGACCGTTGTCCACAAGGCCGAAGGCCCGCAGGGCACCGCACCGGAACTCGGCCCCGATGACGCGCCGACCGCCGACGACGAACTCACGGTGCACGAGCCGTTGCCCGCGCTCGCCCCAGTCACCGGCCCCACGGTCGATCCGGACCTCACCCCGGCCGACCGCGACGCCATTGCCGACAACGGCAGCAGCCCCGAGGACGCCCCCGGCGCCCAGCAGGCCGCCACCCGGCTCGGCGCCGACCTCCCCGTCACGCCGGAACAGGCCACCGCCCTCGCGGTCCAGCTCCGGGCGAATGCGGACCCGGCGACCACAGAGGGCCGGGCCGCACTGCGCGCCGCCGACCACCTCGACCGTGCTGCCGGCCGAGCCGCGCCGGAAGGACTCGACCGCCCTCGCCCGTCCAACGCCGCGCAGATCGGCGAAGGCGACATCGTCGCCATGCCCGACGAGCGCCGCGGCGATGAGCTCCACGTCTACCGCGTCATCGACGTGGAGGAAGGCCCCGGAGGGGTGCGCAGCCTGCTCCTGGAAGACGAGAACCGGCAGTGGAAGCGCCGCATCGTTCACGCCGCCATGCCCGTGTGGCAGCTCCCCGAGCCCGCCCCGGACACCACCGGCAGTGACACCCCGGACGCAGCACCCGCTCCGGCCCCGCGCGACCCCAACCCTCCGATCGCCTCGATACGCCGCCAGATCGTCGCCGACCACAGCCGTACGGTGGCCATGCGCATCATCGACGAGGCCGTTGCCGGGACCGAGCCGCCCGGAGGCATCCATGCCCTGCGCGAGCAGGTCGCGCAGCGCCTGACCCCCGATACCCTGCAAGACGCCCGCAACACCGCCCGCCAGGACGCGAACGCCGCCCTGGACGCCGCGGGCATCACCGGCCGCGACCGCGCCGCCGCACAGCAGGCCCTCCGCCGGGCCCGCGCGAAGGCGCACGAGCGGACCGTCCGAGCCGCGCTGCGCACGATCAACGACCTCGAACCACTGCCCGGCGAGTCCAACGACGGCCTGGCACAGCGTGCGTCTGACCTGCTACGGCTGATCCCGGACCGGGTCACTGCTCCTTCGCCGTCGCACCGCCGTGACGTCCCGGACGAGGGCAGTTCCGCGGATGCCGCCACTCACGTCGACGACGCGGTGACCGCACTGCTGCGGCAGCTCGAAGAAGCCGGGGTTGACCCGGCCGACACTGAGGCGCTGACCCAGCTCCTGGCGGCACAGCTTGACGGAACTCGGCACGCCACCGCCCGGCATATCGCCCGCCGCGCCACAGCCACGTCTCCGGGCACCGCCCCGCTGCCCGGCTTCCTCGCGAGCGTGATCGAGCTGCTGTCGCGTATGGCTCGTCGTCTCATTGAGCTGGTGAAGGCCGCCGCTCGGAAGATCGCCGAGCTGTGGCGCAGCAACCGCGACCGGATCTCCCGCCTGAAGGCGTTCCTGCGCCGTCTGGTGGCTCGGGTGCGCAACTGGCCGGAGTCCCGCCGTCTGGCGCGGCTGCACGCTGCCCTTGACCTCCCCGACATTGAGGGGGAGTCGCTGGCCACACGGGTGTCCCAGTGGGCGGGCCTGCTGCCCGAACGCGGCCAGTTCGGGCAGGCGCGCCGCCGCGTCTCCTGGTGGCGGCCGACGACGTGGGCGCACCTCGCGGCTGGCAGGCTGCCCGGCCGCGCCGAGGGAACCCGGTGGGTTCCGGATCGCGCCTCCGACGGTGGACCCGGCCTCACCGCACTGCGGCACATTGCCGCGCTGCGAGCCGCCGGCACGGACGTCGACCATAACGTGACCCGCCGCCTGGCCGACGCGCTCGGCGATGACTTCGGCGGCGACCCGCACGGCACCCTGCGGCACGCGGACGAGTACGTAGCCGACACGGAGCGGCGCCTGCTCAACCTCCAAGCTGCGCGCAGCAGCACCGTCCTGGACTTGGACGTCGACGTGGAGATAGCGGCCGCCCGTATGGAGGCCGCGGCTGCCCGCCGCGCATGGGCGGATCTCCGGACCCGGTACGCTGCGGCGGTGCCCGACGCTGTTGCGGCAGCCCTGGCCGACGTCCGCGACCTCGGCCCCCGGGGCAATGCGGGCCTCGTGTTCGGTCCGGACACCACCCCGGACGCCGAACGGGCCGTACGCGACGTGCAACGCCTCATCCCCAGGGACTGGCTGGCCACCCCGGAAGGGCGTCGGCTCACCGCCGTCGAGGGTGACGCTGGCCGGTACGAGCCCGACGCACGCCGCGCCACTGTCGCCGACCTGGGTGACGCGGGGGTGGGCACGGCCGCACACGCCCTGGCGCAGCACCTCTCCGCCCACCTGCCGGACCTGGACGCTGCGCAGCGCACCTTCTGGTTCACGCGCACGCACACCGGCCGCCCCGGCGCCCGCACGCAGGACCGCACCGCCCTGGGCAGGCTTCTGGCCCAGCAGCAGACGCAGACGGACACAGGTGACAGCCTCGCCCGGTCGTTGCAGGCCATGTTCACCGGCGACTGGTACGAGGACGACGACTTGAGGTCGTTCCTCCTCGGCTTGCTCGCCACACGATGAAGGAGAAGACGATGCCGCACACCGTCACCGGCCGGTTCGACGACGGGTCCGCCTACCAGGTACACGTCACTGGAGACGCGGACCGGCCGGTAGTCGGCTCCTCCCGCGCGGCCGCGCTCGTCGAACTGCACGCGGGCCAGTCGATCCCCCTGACGCCGACAGGCCCGCTGCGTGTCGTAGCTGGAGACGACGAAAAGGCCGTCCTCGCAGTGCTGCGTCGATACACCGACGTCATTGAGAAGGGAGTGGGAGCACCTCGCGAACGATGAATGCCCTCAAGGCGTCGCGGGCTGTGGCGACCAGGTACGACAAGGGAGCGCATATCTTCCACGGCACCGTCACCCTCGCTGCAATCCGACTCTGGCTACGCTCCTGAATGCGGGGCGCCCCTCACTCGCCGGGAGGGCTGTGACGCCCGAGCAGGCCGAGCGCCGTCAACACAGTGAAACAGAGCGTCATCCAGCCGATGAACGCGCCGCCGCCGTACAGCACCGCACCAGCTGTCGGCGCCCCAGTCTCATGAGAAAGTACCCCCGCCACCACCGCTACCAGCAGCGACGATACGAAGGACAGCAGCGCGAGAAGTACCTGAACGGGAAAAGTCAGCCTCACCAGTCGATCCCTTCACGAAGGTGATCGACCAGTCGGCGGGCAGCCTCAGCTCGACCACCGCTTACGGATGGCCTGCTGAGGCTCTGCGACGATTAGAGACTCATCATGCTCATTGCCTATCGAGATTGAAGCACTGTCCCCCATCGGACACGTCGCCAGTGCTTGTGGCTCTTGAATGAGCAACACAGAGTTTAGTGGAGGGCGTTGATGATCGCCAGCATTCAGGCCTGGAAGGTGGGCGGTTACACACCCGGACACGCCCTAGTGCGGCCGAGACACTAGCGCGGCCGCTTCTTCATGCTCCGCCGGTGACCAGATACGGATTCGCCATCAAGGCACTCCCCAAAGGCCGCAAGCCGTTCGGGGACGACGAGGAAGACCAGGACGCCGACACCACGCAAGGCGCAGACACCGGTACCCCGGCCGCCCCGGAGGCGAACCCGGCGGCGGACAGACCTACCGACGAAGCCCCGGAAGACGAGACCGACCCCGGCACCGAGCCAACTGAAGAAGTCCCGGAATCGCCGGTAGTGAAATCACCGGCGGGCGAAGAGACCGAGGACGAGTCTGCCGAGGAAGCGCTTCCTGCCCCTGAGGACGATGCGCGCCCGTGGTCCGGGGACATGTACGACGAAGGCGACGAGACAGATCCGGCCACCGCGTTCGCTGCCTACAGGGGCGCCGACGGCGAGGAGGCGTGGCTCGATCAGGCCCCAGACGGCACACTGACCGGATGGGTCCGCGATGCCACTGGCCAGGTGTGGCGGTACACGGACCCGGACGTCTGGGCCATCGATGTCGATGACGCCCAGATGACCCGCACCCACAGCCAGGCCAGCGGTGCCGTTGGCAATGCGGAAGCCGAACACGGCGGGCAGGACCCGCTGTTGCCGCCGACGCAGAGTTAGGAGCAAAACCGGTGGAGCTGAATCGCCAGAGGTACCTGGCGCTCCTCGACGAGGGCAAGGCCGCGTTCACACAGGGAGACCCCTCCGACGCCTGCCCCTACGACCAGTACAGCGCCGACAAGGAGCAGCAGTTCGGCGCCCGTTACTGGACGAAGGGGTGGGTCGCGGCCCGGACCGCTGCGGAGGCGAGGAACCCCGAAGCAGAGGTCAGCGCGTAGACGTCAGCCGTCGGGCCTACGCGGCGGTGGTGAACTATCGAGTCCGGGGTGGGCCAGAGGACCCAACACGGGGTGAGCGCAGGACACTAATCCGGTAGGCACTGCACGGTCCCGGCGGCCAGCTGTCCACCCGCCGGAGGTTCCTCCCCGTGCCACCCGCCCCCATGCCCCGAGTAACCGCATCCCGTAAGGGCACGTGCCGGGCGATCTTCGCCGTCACGGGCGTCGTTGACGAAGTCGCGGACCTGATCGTCCCCGGCGCGTTCGCCCACACCTTGGCGACCAGACCCGTCAAGACGGTCTGGCACCACGAGTGGCAGCAGCCCATCGGCGTCGTGCTGGAGATCGCCGAGTGGCAGCCCGGCGACCCCCGATTCGCTAGCATCCCGAACTGGCCTACCGAAGCCGGGGCGCTCGTCGCGACCATCCAGTTCAACCTGCGAACGTCGAAGGGCCGCGACGTGTACGAGCAGGTGCGGCAGTGGCACGAGCACGGCGAAGCCCAGTTCTCCATCGGCTACCGCGTCCCGCCGGGCGCTGCGACGAAGCGCTCCGACGGCGTCCGTATGATCCACAAGTTGGACTTGTACGAGGTTTCCCCAGTCCTCCACGGCGCACACCCCATGACGAGGTCGCTGGAGGTCAAGGCCGACCCCGGCTCAGTCGAGCTGGAGCACAAGACCACCGCATCCAGCGGCCACATCGACGTCAAGGCCGCCGAACAGCAGGTGGGCCGGGGCGCCATGGTCGCCCTCTACATCCCCGCCGGCATCGCTGGGAAGATCGCCCACCGCGACGGCACCGCCCCGCGCGACCTGCACATCACCCTGGCCTACTTCGGTGACGCCGCCGACCAGCTCCCCGGCCATCCTGACGACCTTGCTGGCGTCGTCGCCGCAGCCCTCGACGGTGCCGTTCCGCTCACCGGGAAGATCGGAGGCATCGGCCGTTTCCCGGACGCAGGGGATGGCGAACCGGTATTCGTTCCCGTCGACGTGCCCGGCCTCAGCGAACTCCGGGAACGAGTCATCAGCGCACTAGCCCTGTCGTCTCTGGCCGGAGCACTGCGCACCGACCACGGGTTCACCCCGCACATCACCCTCGGCTACGGCCTGCCGGCGGACACCCCGGTCGTGCCGCCGCTCCCCGTCGCCTTCGACACCGTGCACGTCGTGCGCGGCCCCGACGCCACCCCCATCCGCCTCACCGGCCCAGCCGCCGACGACAAGCCTGCCCGGGACGCCAGGCTTACGCAGTTGGGCACGAACGGTCTCGGACTGCGGGCCAGCGTCGAAGCGAAGACCGCCCGCGCCGCAGTGCTCGAAGCCAAGGTGGCAGGCGCCTTCGACAAGAACCGAGGAGACGTCGAGAGCAAGAGCGCCCGCGCCGCCGTCCTCGAAGCCAAGTCCCTCATCACCCCAGGAGCCACCGTGTCGCCGATCCAGCCGCTACCCGCCTCGTACGAGGAGATCCGAGACCGTGTCGGCGCCGCCGTCCGCCGCCTGCTCGCCGCCGAGGACGGCACCTGGACGTGCGTTGAAGCCACCTACCCCGACCGCGTCATCGTCTCCGTCCACCAGGACAGCACCGACCCGGTCACCTACGCCGTGCCGTACGACAGCGCCGGCCCCGAGATATCTCTCGGCGCCCCGCAGCCCGTCGAGCTGACCACCGTGGTCATCCCCGACCAGGGGCCTGCGCGTGCGGCCGACGACAGCGAGGCTCGGGACAGCAGGGTCGTGCGACCGACCATGCGCGCACTCGCGGACGCCACCGCCCGCATCCAGGCCGCCAACGGTGCCCAGCAGCTTGAACCCGTGCGCGCCACCGTCGGCGAACTTCTCGCCGCCCTCTCCTCCAAGGGTCTGGATGTCGGCTCCAGCGACGAGGGCGACCAGCAGCCGCCCGCGGCCGGGTCGTCCCCGATGGCCGGCAACGGCATCGACCTGTGGGACGACGACCCGTACGACGAACCCCACGACTCCGCCCCCGCCATCACAGACGGACCGGACGGTGACGAGGGCGACGACGATGACACCGTCCGCCTGAACGCCGAAGAGGTGAAGGCTCAACTCGCCGCGATCCAGGGGTAACACCCGCGACTCAGCCTCAACCACCACGCTGGCGACCCACCATCCGCCCCTGCGGGCGCGCCCAACCGATCAAACCAAAACAGCAGGTCAGAGCCGTGTGCTGTCTTCCTCTGACGCGTGAGGAACGGCAGCATGCGACGTTAACCACCCCCGCTCTCTCAAATGCCCCGCGTAGTCGGGTCGTCCCGGTGCTGGCCGGGCGAGCGACGCACGTCAACCGCACCCCAGCACGTGGAGAGAGCACACCGTGAGCACCCCCGTCATCTCGGAGAACAAAGGCCTGGTCAGGGGCCTCAAGACCCAGCTCGCCGAGAAGTCCGCCGAAGCCGAGCGGATCTCGCAGACCTTCAAGGTGGAGGACAACGGCGGCTTCGTCGTCAGCACCGAGCAGGCCAACGCCTTCAAGAAGGTCTCCGCGCAGGCCATGGAGCTCAAGCAGCTGATCGCCGACGCGGAGGGCATGAGCGAGGTCAAGCAGTACCTCGCCGCGCCCGACTCCGTGCCTGCCGCAGGCCAGCACTACGGCCAGAAGTCGCTGGGCGCCATCGAGGGCAAGAGCCTCGGTGACCTGTTCGTCGAAAGCGACGCCTACAAGAACGCCGCCCAGGCCGGGTTCCGCGACCGTCCGTACGTCCGCGCGGAGATGGAGGGCAAGTCCATCTTCAGCCTGTCCGCCGGGACCGTCACGCACCAGACCCTCGGCCCCGCGCAGAACCTGGGAATCGCCGAGCGCGAGTACCGGAAGTTCCACATCCGCGACCTGTTCCCCAAGAGCAGCACCAAGCAGGCCGTGCTCTACGGCGCACGGGAGACCGGCTGGACCAACAACGCCAAGCAGGTGAAGGAACGTTACGGCGCCGACGGCACCAGCCCGGCGACCGGAGCGGACACCGACACCTGGGGCCGGGCGCCCCGCTCGAAGCTCTCGCTCGTCCCGGTGATGTACCCGGTCAGTGAAATCGCGCATCTCCTCGATGCGCACAAGAACATCCTCAGCGACGAACCGCGCCTGAAGACTTTCATCAACACCCGCATGATCGAGGGCGTGAAGTACCAGGAGGACTGGGACCTCCTGCACTCCGTCGGGGACGGCCAGTCGCTGACCGGAATCTTCAACACCCCTGGCGTCCAGCAGTACACCGGTCTCAACACCGACCAGTACAGCGTCCAGATCCGGCGGTCGATCACCAAGGCTCTGCTGGCCGAGTACGACCCGACTGGCATCGTCCTGTCCCCAACGATGTGGGAACACGTCGAGGTCGAAGAGGACAAGACCGGCGCGTTCCGCGTCGCCCTGCAGATCGCCGTCGGCGCGACGAAGCGCGTCTGGCGGCTGGATGTGGTCGAGACGACCGCTATGGCGGATAACAACTTCCTCGTTGGTGCCTTCGGCCTGGGCGCCCAGTTGCACGACAGGGAGAACGTCAGCGTCACCGTCAGCTCGGAGAACGCCGACAACTTCGAGAAGGGTTTGATCACGTTCCGTGGGGACGAGCGCGTTGCCCTCGAGATCCCGCGTCCGGAGTCCTTCGTGATCGGCACCTGGACCCAGCCCACCGGTTGACCCCGTTGAGGGGAGGCGCCGCCCGCCGTCCTGGGCGGCGCCTCCCCTCCGCCCTCCTTCTGCAGACCTGACACGGAGGAACGCCGACAAGAAACTCAGCGGACCTGCAGCGGACTTGGACGCACTGACCCGGAGTGCCGACCGCGCGCAAGGGCCCACCGTGCAGCGTAGGAGCTCCCTGGCCACGGTCGACGAGGAGACTGCGGCGACACCGCGCCGCTTCCTCGACACCCGCACGAATCTTCCAACGCCATCGCCTAAGCCGCCGTTTCACTTAGCGAGTTGGCGGTAGCTGATGAGGGCTGCCGCTATTGCCGACGGCGTCAGCGGCCCGGATGAGGAGCCCCCGCTCCCCGGGTGCGTGATCGCCCCTGGGGAGCGGGGGTGAGAGCGTGGGCGGCCAGGACACGGTCACTGCCCACCTGGTGATCTACGCGCGCACCGGCGGCGGACGTCCGGCCCCCCGACCGTCTTCGTATCTGGGGCCTGACCTACAGCGTTCGCGGGCCGGTCGAGTCCTTCCGATCACCGTTTACTGGCACCACCGCCAGCCTCCGTACCCAGAGCCGCCTTCACCGCTGCGGGCACGGTCGCTGCTCCGTGCTGGCGACTCTGGAACAACCCGGCCGTTACCTGCTTCGGCGCCACCTAAGCCGTCCACCTGCACTCACTTCCCTGAGTGGGCTTCATGGCGGGGGCCTTCGAAGTCGCTGACCTCTAGGCCGGTGCCCATGCGCAGTAGGCGTAGGTGTTGGACAGACCGGAGTCCGGGGGGATCGGCCCCTCCTGCTGAGTGCACGCCTCGTCCGTGTAGATCCACACTGAATTGGGGGTGTTGTTGTAGACGGAGAATGCCGGGGGGTCGTAACGATGGAACTCACCCGGGCGACTCACTACCCGATTGCCTGTGTAGTCCTTCCAGTCGTACCCGCAGATGTAGCCGGAGGGACAGTTCGAGGGAGCCGCCTCCGCCTGCGCTGTTACCGGCGTGGAGATCAGCATGACCAGTGCTGAGGCGGCACAAAGCGCCCATACGCGCAGCTTCATTTATCTCCTCCTCGGACGAGCCTTGTATCCGATAACTACTAAGTGACACCTAACAGATGAGTAGCACCAGAAGTGCGCAAAATATTCACCTGCACGTGTCGGAGTCGCTTATATGTCCGTATTGCTTGGCTCCCGGTGAAAGAACCTTTCATCCCTTGATTCAAATCGACCGGGCCGCCGATCTGGCCATGTCCGGCGCCAGCGGTGGCGCCTAGGTCGCCCCTCGGCACCGCCGGCCCCACCGCTTTGGGCATCCCGCCCGCCCTTTGGGTCGGCCTCGGCGCCATCTCCGACGACGGCCTGAAGTACGGCATCGAGGGAGATCGCAAGGAGTTCACCCCCTCGTGCCTCGCCAGCGGCTTCCGCACACAGACACGGCCCTCGCCACCGGCCGTGAAGGAATAGCCCCCCACCCAGCCCGCCGCGCGCCCTGCAGATCCCCGGCCACCTCGGCCGCCCTCCCTGCTTGTAAGTCGCCGTTTCACTTGACGAGTCGGCGGTAGCTGATGGGGGCTGCCGCTATGCCGACGAAGGCCAGGAAATGCTCGGCCTTGCGCTCATAGCGGCGGTGCAGACGTCGGCAGCCGGTGAGCCAGGACACCGTCCTCTCGACGACCCAGCGGTGACGGCCCAGCCGCTGCGAGGACTCGACGCACCAGGGCTTGGCTCGTTCCAGGATGATGCCAAACGACTGAGGGCGGCCATCGCTTATCTGGAGAACTACGGCAGCGCCAGCCGGAGCTGACCTCCACCCCTGCCCAATGATCGTTCTTGTCCAGCTGGGCAAGTGCCCGTCCTCGGCAAGACGCGACTCAAGCCCCTGACGCTGTGCACCCTCCCTCGACCACCGCATCCGGAGGAAGGACACCATGGGCCTGTATCGCCAGGACGGCACCCGCATCACGAAGGCAGCGTTCCCCGCGGCCGCGCTCGACGATCCGCCCGTACGGGTCACCGAAGACGTCTATGTCTCTGAGCCGTACGGGCGCGGCGACGGGCAGCCCGAAGGCTCCAAGCGCTTCCTGCTCTACCAGGCTGGGACGATCGTCCTGCGCTCCACCGTCGACCGCCTGTTCACCGCGGCGACGGGCTCCAGCGTCACCCCCGCCAAGGGTCCGGATACGGGTGGCACCACCGTCACCATCAGGGGCGCCGACCTCGACGGCATCTCTGCGGTGACCTTCGGCGGCGCGGCCGGCGCGGGCCTTCACGTCCGCTCGGCCGCCGAGCTGACCGTGAAGACTCCGCCCGGCGCTATCGGGGCAGTGGCTGTCGAACTCGCCGACGACAGCGGCGCCGTCTCCAAGGCCGACGGCTTCACCTACGAGGCCCCGGCCAGCGGCTGACCGGAGCGAGAAGGAGCCTCGCACGAAGCGGGGCCCCTTCTCGCACATACCGCACCACGCGACACAAGCCGAGCTCCTTGTGCAGGGTGCGCGCGTTCGGACTGACACCGCTTGAGGAGCCATCCATGGCCACCACCGCCCGCACCCGCAAGTCCGCCGCCAAGACGGCCTCTGAGGAGGCCCCGGCCGAGGCAGTCGCCCCCGAGACCGACACCCTTCAGGCTGACTCGGCCCCTGCCGCGCCGGACGCCGCCCCGTTGGAGCCGCCGCACGTCGACGAGGCTGCGGAGCCCTCGGCGCCGAGCCCGTACGTCACGCCGACCGAGGTCATCCCGGACGAGGAGAACCTGTCGGACGTCATCCTCGACGACGCCATCGGACAGCCGCCCGTGGACCTCGACGGAGTGTTCGTGCCGCTGACCCCGTTCGGTTCGACCCTTCAGTGCACCGTCCGCCTGGTCGAGCGCACCTTCCTCGGGCCGCACCGCAACCCCGTCACCCGTCTCCTCCAGCCCAAGGGTGCCGTGGTCTCCGAGGGCATCGCCGCCCGCATCCGCGAACGCCTCGACGCGCAGGCCGCGCGCACCGGCAACAACCAGTAAGGGAGACGAAGGGGTGTCGGTCTACGACCACAAGCCCATGTGGGCCGGGGCGCACTACGACCCGGCCCCGGCCGGCGGGCAGGTGACGCGACTCGACCTGTACGCCACGCCCGAACGGGACGGGCCGGTGGTCGCATCGGCCGCACCCGCCGACCGCCTCCGAGCTGGGGTGTACCGGTTCGACCTGCCCACCGTCCCGCCCGGCCGGTACTGGGGTGCGGTCACCTTCACCCCCAACTCGGCCGGGGAGCCTGTCACGGACACGTCCGTGCGTCTCGACCTCCCGACCGGCCAGGGCCTGATCGGATCACCGGAAGCGGTCGCCGACACCCTCGGCATCCCGCTTCCCCTCACCTCCGCCCAGCGCGCCGCCTACGAGGAGGAGATCCGCAACGCGCAAGCTGACGTCACCGCATACCTGAACCGCCCCCTGGTGCCTACCACGACCACGCTGCGCGGCGTCACGCCCCGATGGGCGGATGCCCTCGACGACATCTGCACCTGGCCAGTCCACGTCGATGACATCGCCGAGGTGGTCTCCTACCGAGCCAACCCGGACGGCACGTACGACGTGGATCTCCTCGTCGGTCTGCACGGCGCCCAGGAGGAAACGGTGGTGCGGTACGTCGTCGCGCACGCCGCCGAGTCCGTCCGGCAGCGGCCCGACCAGAGCACGGGACCGGGCCGCCGGGTCTCCTCGGTGAGCGCTGAAGGACAGTCCATCTCGTACGACTCCGCGCCCACCACCGGGCAGGCGGGCGCCCTCCCCACGATCGACAGCCTCAACCGACTGCGCCGCCTCGTGTTCCAGCCCCTGTCCCGCCCGCCGCGTGCCTCGTGGCCGTACTCGCCCAGCGGCTCCCGGCGCTGGCGCTGACCAGAAGAAAGGAACGGGCCCATGGGCGATCTGTACCAGTCGTACGCGGAGCTGGCGAGCGGCCAGATCGAGGGCATCCACTACCAGCGGGCGTGGCGCACCTCCGCCTTCTCCAGCCTTCTGCACCTCGCCATCCACGGAGGCGGGATCGAGCAGGGCACCACCGAACTCGCTGACGCGGCCGCAGGCGACGTGCACGATTTCTACACCCTCGACGGGTTCAAGGAAGCGGGCGCCAACGCGGAGCTGCACATCACGTCGACCCGGTTTGACGAGCCGCAGGGCCTGGCGATGGCCAAAGCCGCGAGCCATATCGTGTCCTGGCACGGCGCGGCCGGCACGACGGCGATGACCTACCTCGGCGGCCTCGACTACAACCTTCGCGACCAGATCGGCGAGGCTCTGGCCAATGCAGGCTTCGCGGTCAGCGTGGCCGCCGAAGACCTCAACGGGAACGACCCGGCAAACATCGCCAACCGCGGCACCCGACGCATAGGCGTGCAGCTCGAACTCACCAACGCGCAACGCGCTCAGTTCTTCGAGAACGGTGACATGAGCCGCCCGAACCGGAAGAACACCACCAACGCCTTCACCACGTACATCACCGCAGTGACCACGGGCATCCGGCAAGCCCTCGTCACCCCAGGGAAGGGCTGACCAGGTGGCCGTCGTCCTCCCCAATCGGCTGCTGTCGCTGTACGCGCTCGAGCACCCGTGGTCACGAGACGCGAACGGCGTCCCGGTGCCACCGGACCCGAGCCAGCGGTCCAAGCCGCGCGGCACCTCGCCCGGCTCCGCGCTGGAGCAACCGGATGGCACATGGTCCCTGCGCCTGGACCCGGCCGCCTGGCCCGTTGAGCCCGGCGACGTCGTCGGTGACGAGACCGGCATGACGTGGACCGTCACCACCGCCCGCGTCCACCGGGTGCCCGGCTGCCCCGCCGCCGACTACGTTCAGTTGTCCGCCACCCGCAACCCCCCGGAAGTACCGTGACATGGCGAAGTTCACGCCGAACCCTGCGCTGGAGACGCTGCTGGCGCGAATGATCGCCCCCCACGTCCAGCGCATCGCCTACCAGGTCGAAGTCGAAGCCAAGCGCCTCGCCCCGCCCACGAAGCGGTGGGTCACGATGGCTGACGACAAGGTCAGGCCCACCCACATGCAGGCGCAGGGCCAAGTCGTTCCCGGCAACCTGCGTTTCACGATCAACAGCATGGACTGGGACCGCAAGCACCGCGGCGTCGGCTCCAGCATCTACATGCGCCAGCCCCGCGACCAGTCGTCCCGCGCGGTCGCGAACCTCAAGAACTGCCGGTGCGGCACGGCTATCGACCCCGAAGGCATCGCCCGCAATATCAGCACCGGGCCGCCGGTCATCACCGGCAGGAAAGTCACCGTGACGGTGACCGCGAGCGGCCCGATGGTCGTCGAGGCCGAAGTGGGCACCGTCTACCCCGGCAGCTTCGTCGCTGAGGGCACGCACTTCATGGCTCGTGCCGCCGCAGCCGTTGCTGCCCGAAGCTGACCTTGAGCTGAAGTGAACGGAGCGACGAGGGACGCCTTGCGGTCGCCCCTCTGAAACAAGCAAGCCTCCACCCTCCCGCTGCACGGGACGCCGCGACACAAGCAGTCCCCGCCAGCACCCTTTACGCCCATGACCACCACGAAGAAGGCCACCACCAGTGACGACACCCCGACCACCTACTCGCCCCAGGTGGTCGGCCGACCGCTCCGCGAAGGCCAGACAGCCGAGCGCGTTACCTTCGCCCACCACCTGCGCATCGACCACCGCGACTTCCGTCCCGGCGACACAGCGCGCCTCTCCCCCGACTACGCCCGACAGCTGCGCAACAGCGGCTACCTCGCCCGAGAGCGCGCCTGACCATGACCGACTCCTACGCGGTCGCCGACGCGGACCCCGTCGCTACCGTTCTGTCCTGGCTCGCCGAACACCCCAAGGTGGCCATGGCTCTCGGAGGTCCCAACCGGGTCTCTGGAATCCTCGAAGCACCCTGGCCTCACCTGCGGGTCACCGCCGGGGCTGGCGGCGACTTGCGCAACCTGTCATGGGCCATCGAACCCGAGGTGGCCCTCGAAATTTACGGAGACCCCGGCGGCTGGCCCGGCCCGGCGGCGCTGCGCCGCGCATTGCTGATGTGTGCGGTGGCCACGGCGGAGCTCACTGACGCCCCAGAAGACCCCATGCGCCCCGTCGTCAGCCGTGTCCGCCCCTCAGGCATGTTGATCGACTCGCCGCTCGCCACCGGGCAGCCCCGTCATATCCTCGGGCTCCTTGTCACTCTGCGCCCGTCAGAGGCCAGCACGCGACGCTAACCGACTGGCTCCTCCACGGTCCGACGGCCATCCCACCCCAGGCATGAGGAGAAGCCATGGCCGCCGAGATCACCAACTCGCGCGAGATCGTCGTACCCGCCCGAACCCACGTTTGGTTGGCCAAGGTCGGCACCCCGGCGCCCGCGGACGCCACCGTGGAGATGCCCACCGGCTGGAAGTCGGTGGGGCTCACCACCGAAGATAGTTTGAAGTTCAAGGAGGAACCGGACTTTGAGTCGGTGAAGTCGGCCCAGACGGACTTCCCTAGCCGCACTTTCCAGACCTCCGAAGCAGCCACGTTGGAGGTAGACCTTCAACAGTGGAACGGCCGCAACTTTGTCGCGGTCTTCGGCGGCGGTTCCATCACCGAGATCAGTACCGGAACAGAAGGAAAGGACGCCAAGCACTACAAGTTCACGCCGCCGCCGATCGGTGGCCGCAGCGAGATCGCTGCCCTGATCGAGGTCGTCGACGGCGGCAAATGCTACCGATACGTCTTCCCCCGCACCATGCAGATGGAGGGCGTTGAGGCGGAGTTGCAAAAGTCGAAGGAGAGCGTGCTCCCCCTGCGCCTAGCCGTGCAGGGCGGTGACGGCTCCGACGCCTGGTACATGCTCACCAACGACCCGGCGTTCGCCCCGGCCGTGTGACGAACCCCGTCGGCCCGAGGAGGCAACTCCTCGGGCCGACGCGTTCCGCAGTCAAGACGCGACACAAGCTTCCGCCCCCTTCTACCTTCGCGGCTCGATCAGAACCTAGGGGAGGAGCACCCGCCATGACTACGATCATTGACCTCGACGCCGCACGCCGCGAAGTACAGCACCCCGACGGCATACACGTCCTGTTCGACAAGCACCGCTTCGTGTTCCCGGCTGAGCTGCCGGCGACCGCCCTGGACACGCTGTTGTCGGAGGAACTGGACCTGGTCGGGCTTCTGGGCGACCTGGCGGTCACTACGAGCAACAGTGTCGCCGGCGAGGCGATCGAGCTGCTGACCAAACGCCCGCGGTTCCCCAAGCAGTTCTGGAAGGGCATCCAGGATCTTTATGCGGTTCTCCTCGGCCCGGAGCAGCACAAGGCATTCACGGACTGCCGGCCGTCCCTTGGTGACTACGTCAGGCTCACTAAGGCCCTTGCCCGCGAGTACGGAGTGTCCATGGGAAAACTGTTTGGACTCTCCGGCTTCTCCGAGAGCAGTGGGGAGACGTCGAATCCGACCTCGCCCGATTCCACGGCATCGACGCCCGTGGCATCTGGCTCCGCCCCGGACAGCCCAACTTCATCGGCCTCCGCCGACTGACGGCCTTCCTCGACCGGCTGCCAGAGGAATCCTGTACCCGGTCCTCCCGCGTCAGCGGGTGGACCGTCACCACGGAGCTTCTCGCGCAACTGATCGAGGAAGTTTCCCTGCTTGCCTCGGATCTGCGCCGCAAGAAGCCGCGCACGGTCCCCCGCCCCTACGGCGACGCCGACGCGGCGCGCAGCGGCGAGCAGGCCACGACCACCAGCGGGCACCAGCAGCTGCTGGCAGCCGCGACACGACGAGGAGCAGTGCGCCTTGGGTGAGGGCATGCAGGCCGGGCGGCTGGAGGTGCCGGTCGTCTCAGACCTGCGCGGCTTCGCCGAGGAACTGAGGACGAAGATTGAGGCCGTCACCGAGGGCCTGAAGATCAAGGTCCCGGTGCGGATCAATGACAAGGGGCTGCGCAAACGGCTTGAGACGGCCGTCAAGGAGGCATCCACCGGCGTCTCCGCCAAGGTCGAGGTCAAGTTCAGGGGCGGACGGCTTCGCCAAGAACTCGACGAAGCCGTCCGACGGGCCTCGGGAAGCAACGGCGTCACTGTTCCGGTCCGGCCGGACGACGAGGGCCAACGCGGCGGTAGCCTCCTCAGCCGAATCCGTCACCTGGTGGCGGGCGTTCAGGGGGAAGCCAACCGGAACCCCGTACGTGTACCAGTGCAGATCGAGCCGCCCACGTCTGCACGGATGCGCGGCGGCAGGCGCCTGATGCGCACTCTGGCCATGGGCTCAATCGTGTCTGTGGTCGGCCCGGCACTGGGGGCGCTGACCCAGTATGGTGCCGCTCTGACGGCTCTGGTCTCGGCAGCGACTCCGGCCGTCGGGGTCCTAGGCGGCATCCCGGGGCTGATCGCTGCTGCCGGTACCGCGGCCCTGGGCACGAAGGTCGCGTTTGGTGGCTTCGGCGAAGCACTCAAGCAGACCTTCAAGAACCAGCAGCAGCTGGACGCCGGCACGAAGGTCACCACAGCGCAGCAGCAGGCGCTCGCCCAGGCGATGGGCGATGTCTCGTCCTCGGCGAAAAAGACGATCCTGTCCATCGCCGGGGTGCGGGGCGAGTGGAAAAAGTTCCGCATGTCTGTGCAGGAACGTTTCTTCTCCAAGATCAAGGACGAGATCGAGCCGCTATCGAAGAAGGCCCTGCCGCTGCTGGAGTCCTCGCTGGGGGATGCCGCCGGGCAGATGGGCGGCCTGATGCAGCGCGGTGCCCGGTTCATGCGGACCGGGCTGTTCGCCCGCGACTTCCGAACGGTCGCGAAGACGAACTCGGCGCTGATCGGGAACTTCACCGGCACCTTGCGCAACCTCGGACATGCCACGCTCGACTTCCTCGTCGCTTCGGGGCCCTTCGCCCGGCGACTGGGAAACGGCACGGAGCGATTGTCGCGATGGATACGCGCCTCGACCGCTGCCGGCCGGGAGACCGGCAGCCTGGCGAAGTTCCTGGACCATGCCGGGGACAAAGCCGTCCAGCTCGGCCGCAGCACGAAGTGGCTGGGCAAGGGCCTGGCCGCGGTCGGGCGGGCCGGGATGGAGAGCGGTAACGCGCTCCTCGACGGGTTCGAGGGCACCTTGCTGCGGTTCAACCGCTGGGCTCGCTCGGAGAAGGGCCAGCTGTCCATGCGGCAATTTTTCGCTGACGCGAGCCCGACTTTCCATGAACTCAACGCCTTGGTCGGAGACTTCTTCCGCGGCCTAGGTCGGCTGGCCCGGAACAACGGTTTCACTGACCTGATCCGGCAGATCCGCACGGAGCTCATGCCGGGCGTCGGCGCCTTCCTCAACTCGATCGGTCAGTCAATCGGCCCGTCCGTCGTCAGCCTGATAGCCAACCTCGCGCAAGCTTTCGCCACCCTGTCATCAGTCGGCACCGGCCTCGGGACGCTGCTGCTCGCCTTCAACGGGCTGCTGTCTCTCTTCAACCAGCTGATGACCGTGGTGCCGGGTCTCGGTACGGCGCTGGGGACGCTCCTAGGGACACTGGTGGCGCTGAAGATCGTCACCGGCATCACCGGCGCCCTGGGCCGGTTCGGCACCACCATGCGGGGCCTGGCTACGACAGCATCCGGAACGACCGCGGTGATCGGCCCCCAGATCGGCGCGTGGCAGCGGCTGAGTCTGGCGGCCTCGCAGGCAGGGCGTGCGATCCCCGGGGCGATGCGCGGCGCTGGTGCCGCGGCCGGTGCGCTCGGCGGCGCGATGCGCAACGTGGTCACCTCCGGTTCGGCAGTCACCGCAGCAGTGGGCCCGCAGATCGGCACCTGGCAGCGGATGCAGGCGGCCTACCGGTCCACGGCCGCGGGTGCCGGGACGCTCGGCGGCGCGATGCGCAACGCCAGCGCGGCCGTACGTTCGGCGGGCTTCGGCGTGGGCGGGCTGGTGAACGCCCTCGGCGGTCCGCTCGGCGCGGCGTTGACCGCGGTGACCATCGGCGTAGGGCTGTGGGCCAGCAGTCAGGAAAAAGCCGCGCGCGCCACCCAAGCTCACGAGGACCGAGTCAACTCCCTGTCGCGGGCCTTGCGTGACTCCGGCGGCGTGATCGACGCCAACGTCAGGTCGCAGGCGGCCCAGTTGCTGCAGGAGACGAAGGTGGCCAATGGCCACGCCAAGCTCACCGCCGTCATGGACCGGGCGGGAATCGGGCTGAGCAAGCTGACCACTGCCTACCTGGGGCCGAAGGACTCGCTGGAGAAGCTTCAGAAGCAGCTCGAAGACACGGCACGAGCGCACACACACCTGAAGGAGATCGCTGGCAACCGCGAAACGCGCGGTCAGCGGTCGGTGACGGACGAGACGGGCAGGCGGGCCAAGGCCGCCGCGGAGGCTCTCAAGGGCGTGCGCGGCGAGCTGGAAGGCGCGATCGGGAAGAACCGTGAGCTGGAGGCCGCGACCAAGGGTGTCGGCGGGGGCGCGGACGCGTTCAACAGGCTGCGGTCCGCGATGAGCGGACTGTCGTCCGAGACTTCGTCCGCCGACGAGAAGGTCAACAGCCTCAAGCGGGCCCTGGACGCGATCACCGGCAACTCCGAGAGCTTCCACGACGCGCAGACGCGGTTGAACGCCGCGGTGCTGAGCGTGAACGAGGCGCTCGACCAGGGCGGAGGCAAGATCGCGAACGCGTCGCGGGAGCTGCTGCTGGCGAACGGGTCGATCAACACGGCCAGCCGTTCGGGGCAGGAGTTCAACGGTCGGATGAAGGAGCTGCGGGAGGCCGCGATGGGCGCGGCCACCGCCGCGTACGAGGCGGCGAAGGCGAACGGCACCAATCTGGGCGACGCGCTGAAGTCGGGTCAGGCGGAGATGACGAAGGCCCGTGAGGCTGCCGTGCGGTATGGGAGTGAGCTGGGGCTGACCAAGACGGAGGCGGAGGGCCTGGCGGACCGGCTCGGCCTGATGCCCGACACCGTGACCACCCTGATCCGCGCGGACGGCGCCGACGAGGTCACCACCCAGGTCCTGGGGCTCCAGAGCAAGCTGCTGGCCCTGCCGAAGGGCGAGACGATCAAGATCGACGCCCCGACCGGCCCGGCTATCACCGCGCTGCGCGCCCTCGGCTTCACGGTGACAGCCCTGCCCGGGGGCAAGAAGGTGGAGGTAACCGCGCCGACCGACGCGGCTCGCGGTCAGCTCCGGTCACTCATCGCCGATCTCGCCTCGACCCCCGGAAGCAAGAACGTGACGGTGCAGGCGCAGATCGGTGCGGCGGCCGCCGACCTGACGACCATCAGGGACAAAATCGCCTCCCTCCGGGGCAAAACACTCACGGTGTCGGCTCCTACCGCTCTGGCCCAGGAGGAGCTGCGCGCCCTCGGCTTCACGGTGGAGTCGGTCCCGGGCAGCAAGAACGTGCGGGTCTCGGCTCCGACGGACGAGGCCCGGGGCTCGGTCGCGGCCTTGCAGGCCGCCATCAACTCGCTCCAGGGCCGGACCATCACCAACTACGTCCAGACCGTGAGTCTCGGCCCGCCGATGGTGGACGGGGTGCCACTGACGCTGCCCAACGCGAACGGCGGGCTGCTGGAGTTCTTCGCCAACGGCGGCATCCGCCGGGAGAACCACGTCGCACAGATCGCCCCGGCCAACTCTGTGCGCGTATGGGCGGAGCCGGAGACGCAGGGGGAGGCCTATGTACCCCTCAGCCCGGCCAAGCGGACGCGGTCCAAGGCGGTCCTGGAGGAGGTGGCCCGCCGGTTCGGCGGCCAGGTCGTCTACGCCCAGAAGGCCAACGCCGCGCAAGGGGGCGCCAGCGCCCTGTATCGCAGCGCTCGCTCCGCACCGCTCGCCCGCCCGAGTCACAGCCAGGGCGGCTCGTCGCTCGTCGGCGGGGACCTGAACTTGACCATGACCGGCGCGCCCATCACCCCGGGGGCCGCACTGCACGACGCCATGTTCGAGCTACGCCGGATTAGGCACGGAGGTGCCCATGTCTGAACGCCGTCTCACCGAGGGGCAGTGGAATCTCCTCTACGGTGCGAACGGGGTCCATCCCGGGGTGGACTTCCTCTTCGGCACGCGGAAGACGGGCTTCGACCTGGTCGAGCCGTACGAGATCACGTACGGGGACGCGGAGGTCGGGGACGTGCCGATGCCACGTGAGGACGGCGTCCGCCTGGGCCAGGACCACCGCAGCACCGCTGTGATCGACTTCTCCATCGGTGTGGACACCGTCGATGCGGCACCCACCCCGCTGGGCCGGCACGGCGCGAATCTGGGGGCCGTGTCGGTCCTGGCTCAGGCGTGGCGGGGGGACGCGGTGCGACGTCGGTTCGCGACGCCCGCCGTGCTGCGCACGGTGCAGGGTGGGCGGGCCCGCAGGTTCTACGGACGGCCGCGGAAGTTCGCCGCAGCCTCGTCCCGGCTCACTCGGCAGGGCCACACGACAGTGGAGGCGTCGTTCCTGGCCGCTGAGGATGTGGCTTACGACGACCGTGAACAAGCCACGCGGGTGGACATGGAGCCAGCACCGCATCGTGGCCTTCGCGGGCCGCTGCACTCCCCGCTGTCGATGACCGGCCCGGGGGCGACACGGGTGCCGGGCGACATCGTCGTGGCTGGGGACGTGCCGACGTGGCCGGTCATCACCTTCTACGGCCCGATCAGCCAGCCGGTATGCGACGTCCTGGGGAGCTGGAAGGTCAGCTTGAACCTGACCCTGGGCGCGGGACAGTCGGTACGGATCGATCCTCGGCCCTGGGCGCGGACCGTGCTGCGCAACGGAGCGTCCGTCGCTGATGCCCTCTACCGGTCCTCGCCGCTGCTGGCGGACATGCGGCTGCCCTTGGGACGGAGGGACTTGATCCTGCGGGGCAAGGACGACACGGGCAACGCCTACATGACCGTCGCCTGGCGCGACGCCTACTCCTATCTCTGACCTTCCTGGAGGGGGGACACAAGGTGTTCCCCGGGGGAACAGTCCACGCCGAAGCAACGGACGGCGAGGAGAGGCAAGTAAATGGCGTGGGACAGCGTGCCGTGGTTCACCGAGGGCGGGGCCGAGCACTCCAGCGAGATCGCGAGGGTCCTGGCCTACGCCGCGTTCGCCGGGTCAGAGGGCATCATCGGCGGTGGAGACCTGCGGGTACGGGCTCTGCCGTCGCCAGCGGCCGCGGTCCAGGTGATGCCCGGCGCGGCCGCGATCCTCAACCGGGCCCGCGGCGCCACCTATCAGGCGTACGCGGCCCGTCTGCCGGCCGCCGACGAGATCCCCATCGCGGGTACCGGCGCGGCCGGACGAAGTGACCTCATCATCGCCCGGATCGAGAACCCGTATTCCTACGGGGAGACCTGGCCTCAGCCCGCCGACAAGGCCGCGGGCCCGTACATCTTCACCCGGGTGATCTCCGGGGTGTCGAAGTCGGTGAAGAGCGTGCGGCAGGTGCGCTCGGGTGACTCGGCCATCACGCTGGCGCGGATCGATATCCCGCCGAACACCTCGACGATCACCCCCGCGATGATCACGAGCCTGCGGGAGATGGCCAACCCCCGCCGCCGCCGCGTTGTGCGGGCTCTGCGCGGTGTGTGGGAGGCAGAACGGATGGACGAGGTCGGCAACATCAAGTATCCGGAGTTCGAGATGTTCCCTGACGGGGCCCGATGGGACCTGGAGGTGCCGGAGTGGGCGACGTCGGCGACGGTGATGGCGACATGGGCGGGGCTCGACCAGCGCAACTCGGCCGACTCCTACGGCTACCTGCGGGTGCGGATGGGGTCCCTGACCACGGCCGCCACACGCTTCAACTGCACGTATCGCGGAGGTCAGCGCTATACGTTCGTCGGCGGAGGCACGCTGGCTGTCCCGCCGGGGCTGCGCGGCACGGTGCAGACCGTGACGCTTGAGGGTGCCGGAGCCCCGGACTACCGGGGGGTGCTGGAGGCCGACGGCGGGGCGAGCGTGTTCCTCGATGTGGAGTTCGCCGAGGACCCGCACGAGGACGCGATCTGATGCGGGGGTGGCGGTTCATCGCCCAGCGGGCGCTGGGCGGGGAGATCCTCGACTGGGAGGTGCCCCTCACCTTGTCGAGCAACCCGAAGCGGGCACTGTCGGGGCCGGGGTCGATGGCCGGGACGATCGAACCGGAGTACGCGCGGATGCTCGGCGCCGACGGCCGGCCGGTCATTCAGGAGTGGGCCACCAAGCTGTACCTGGAGGTCGACGGGCACCTGCGATGGGGCGGCATCGTGACGAAGATCGGGTACGAGGGCGCGAAGAAGACCATCGAGTGTGAAGGTCTCTCCTGCTACCCGACGGGCATCCCTTTCGAGGACACCCTCGTCTCCGGCGACATGATCGACCCGAAGGACCCGAACGCGGGCAAGGACAAGAACCACGACGGGTACGAGGACGGCACAAGTCCGAGGAGGAAAATCCCGAAGGCCCCCAAGCCCTACCCGGGGCCCCGCATCGACGTCTACGACGCGTTCCGGGCCATCTGGAAGCACGTCCAGTCCCGCCCGTACGGGAACATCGGCTTGCGCATCGACGGGCACAAGCTCGGCGAGATGCTCGGTGCGGAGGACGGCAAAGACCCCTGGCGGCTGGAGTGGTGGGACACCCCCGACTGCGGCGCCGCCCTGGACTCGCTCGCCAAGGACATCCCGTTCGACTGGCTGGAGACACACCAGTGGGACGGCGGCGGCAACCAGATCGAGCACCGCATCCGGCTCGGCACCCCCCGCCTGGGCCGCAAGCGGACCGACCTGAGAATCGCCGACGGCGAGAACGTAGCCGCCGTCGCCACCCCCACAGGAATGTCCGATGACTTCGCGAACGAAGTGATCGTGCTCGGCAAAGGGGAAGGCCGGAAAATGGCCCGCGCCCAGGTCCACCGCTTCGACGGGCGGCTACGCCGGGTCGCCACCGTCGCGGACAAGACCCTCTCCGGGGACAAGGCCCTGCGTACCCGGGGCGAGCAGGAACTCGCTGGCCGGACCATGGGCGTCCAGATCCCGATGATCCAGATCTGGGACCACCCCAACGCGGCCTTCGGATCATGGCAGCTCGGCGACGACGTCCGCCTTCAGCTCCACCTGCCCTGGGTCGGTGACGTGGACGTGTGGCACCGGATCGTCGGCGACGAGATCAGCGCCGACGGGCTGTGCACCCTCGAACTCAAACGCAGCGACTCCTTCCACTACTGACCCACACCTGCACCCGGTAGCCGGTGAGGACGCGACGCTAAGCCGTGCCGTGCCCTGAAGTACGGCCCATGGGCAACGCGCTGGACGCACGAGTCGAAGCACGCCGCATGGCGCAGCTCCTGGACGGCTACGACCGGCGCCTGCGCGCGCTGGAACGCACCTCGCAGGCCTCGCTCACCTCGATCGAGGGCGGCGCGCTGGAGGTGTACGACAAGCAGGGTGTACTGCGGGGGACGGTCGGGGTACAGGAAGACGGCACGGTCGGGGTCGTCACGCACAACGCGCCGCCCCCGCCCACGCCGACCACGCCCACGGTGACGCCGGTCCTGGGCGGGCTGCTCGTCACCTGGGATGGCCAATGGGCCAACGCCTACGCCGCGCCCCTGGACTTCGCCCGGGTGCAGGTCCACGTCGGGACTGGGCCGGACTTCACCCCCACGGCGGCGACGGCGGCCGCGACCATCAGCGACGTGGCCGGCGGCACGACCACCGTGGCCACCTCCAGCTACACCCCGGTGTGGGTGCGCCTAGTCGGCGTCAACACCGCGGAGGGCGCCGGGGCAGGGTCGACGGCCGTGTCCGCGACACCGAAACAGGTCGACGGGCCTGACCTGTCCGCGCTGCTGGACCTGGCCGTGTGGCTCAAGGACGCCTCCATCCCCGGGACGAAGCTCGTCGCGGAGACGATTGGCGCGGACCGGCTCGCCGCCAACTCCGTGGTCGCCGGGAAGGTCGCTGCCGGGGCGATCAGAGCCCGCGAGCTGGCGGCCGGCGCCGTCGGAGCGGGGCAGCTGTCGGTCGGTATCGGGGGCAACCTCTGCCCCGACCCCGGCTTCGAGACGGGGTACGCCGCATCCCTGGCCACCGCGCCCGGGTTCTCCATAGCCGCCGACGGCAACCGCTCCGCCCACTCCCTGCGCGTCGACCCCAAGCCCACAACCGGACACCAGATCCTGGCCTACCCGCAGTTCCCCGTCTCTCCCGGAGACCGCTTCTGGCTCGCCGCCGACTACAAGGTCGCCACCGACTACACCGGCGGAACCCTGTACGTCCTGCTGCGCTGGTACGCCGCAGACGGCACCTGGCTGAGCTCCAGCACCATCCCCATCGCCTCGCCGCCCGCCGACGGGGTGTGGAAGCACGTGGGGGCCACCGTGCTGGCCCCGCCCCACGTAGCCTCCGCTGAACTCCGCCTCCAGGTCAGCACCCCGACCGCCGGGTCAGTGCAGTTCGACAACCTGGAGGTCCGCCCGGTGCTGTCCTCCGGAGCCGACGGGGCCCGCGCCGAGATCGGCCCCCAAGGCCTCCGCCTCTACGACAACGACGGAGAAGAAGCGGTGTCCCTGGTCACCGGACGCCCGAACTACCTGACCCTGTCCAACGACGGCAGCCCCGTCGCGACCATCGACCAGGGCGGCAACGCCGGCTTCCAGAACATCACCGCGGCCGGGACCCTGACCGTCGGCGGCGACAACCTGGACACCCTGCTGGACCGCCTCCCGCGCGGCATCATCGCCCAGGGCACCATCACCTCCTCGGTCTCGACGACCGGCACCGAGATGGGCCTGATGGAGCTGGCCTTCACCGCCGAGCCCGCCCGCCAGTACCGGGTCGTCCTGGACTGCCACGCCAACCCCTCCACGCCCGGCGGCGAACTCCAGCTCCGGCTCCGCGACGGCGGCGCCAGCGCCCCGACCGTCACCTCGCCCCAGATCCAGTCCGCGATCACCCCCATCGCCGGACCCGACTGGGCACGCGTCCGCCTGGAGCTCGTGCGCTCCGGCGCCGCGCTCGGCGAAGGCCCCCACCGCCTCCTGGCCACCTTCGCGAACATCAACGGCCCCTCCGGTCAGTCCATGGCCGTCTTCGGCGCCGACTACTACCCCGGCACGATGTACGTCGAGGACGTCGGACCGAGCATCACCAGCACCGGGACGTACAACACCGGCGGCGCCAGCACGAAACCCGCACCCCAGCGGTACACCAAGGTCTACGACGCGACATGGTCCGGCTCCTACGCCGACCGAGGCGCCTACAACAGCTATTACGGCACCAAGATGTTGCAGGGGTACTACTCCGCCACCAACGGCATGCAGGCCTCTCTGGTCGGATTCCCGAGCCTGGGCGACCTGGACGGCGCGGTCATCATCAAGGCCGAGGTCTATCTGTACTTCGAGTTCTGGTCCGCCAACGCGGGCGGCAAGGCCGTCATCAAGGCCCACCATTACGCCGCGCGCCCGGCCTCGTTCTCCTCAGACCCCAAGTCGGTGACCGCCCCCTTTGCCCGCAACGAAGGCAGGTGGATCGACATCACCAGCGAATTCGTCCCCTCGTGGTTCCGCGGCGTGGCGCTGGACCCCAACAACAACGCCTCCACCTACTACGGCCGCGCCCGCGGATTCGGCGAGACCAACGCCCCGCGCCTGCGCGTGACCTACACCAAGTAAGCCCCGACCGAAGGACCGCCCATGGCCTCCGCCCTCCTCACCCAACACGCCCTGGCAACCAACCCCTCATTTCAGGCCCGCGTCCGGATGGCGTTCTCCCACGTCGCCAAGGAGATCTGCGCCGAGGACCCCACCACCCCCGGCCACGACCTCCGCTACGCCCTGGCTCGCATCGCCTTAAACCCCTCGGACCTCACCGCCTCCGGCTACGCGCCGGTCATCGCGACCGATACCGAAGTGGCGGCGGCCGCGCAGTCCGTTCCCGAGGGGGGTGCCAGCGATGCGGCGCAGGAGGCGGTCGGGGACGAGCTGATCCTCGCCGCGGTCCGCAAGGTCTGGAACAGTGCGTGCGGCTGGGTGCCCGGCAGCAACGGCCAGGCCGAGGGCCCGTGAACCAGGACACGACATAAGGCACCGCGCACGCCACCGTGTGCGGTGCGCCGGCCGTAGACGGGCGACGCAACGGAAAGGACCGACTACGAGGAGGGGCCCATGTGGCTTGTCTCGATGGCGCCCGTTCTCACCCCGGTGTGCGGCATGGCTGGCGCCCTGGGCGGCGCCTGGCTCATGCACCGCCAGACCAAGCGGAAGAACGACGCGGAGGCGAGCGCCGCTGCCGTCGCCACCGTCACACAAGGTTTTACCGGGCTGCTCGAACAGCAGCGCGTAATGAACGCACAGACCATCGAACGCGTGACCACCCTGGAGGCCCGGCAGATCGATCTGGAGCGCAAGGTCGAGACCCTGCAGGAAGAACAGCGGCAGTGGCGACGGTGGAAGGCAGCCGCCATCGACTACATCCGACAGCTCCACGCCCTGCTCACCCCCCACCGCCCGGCACCAATTCCGCCCCGCGAGATCGCCGCCGACATTGACGAGGACACCACCGGCTGACCACGACGCGACGTAAGCGCACCCGTATGTGCACAGTCCGCCGGTCATCCACCCGATGAAAGGCAGAATCGCCATGTCGACCCTCGACTCCATTACCACCGGCGCCCAGGTCGGTGCCTTCCTTCCGCTGCTCACCGCGATCGTGCAGCGCCCGACCTGGTCGGCGGAGGTGAAGAAGGTGGTCGCCGCCGTCCTCGCCCTGATCGCGGGCATCGTCACCGTCGCGGCGTCCGGCGGCTGGGCACAGTTCCAGCACGGCACCCTCACCATCGCCACGCTCGCTGCCGTCCTTGCCGCCTCCCAGGCCACGTACGACCTGCTCTGGAAGCCGAGCAAGGTGGCCCCTGTGATCGAGTCGGTCACCAGCCCGAAGCCCTCGGGACAAGCCGGATAGCGCCGCGGCCGGTAACCCGCCGGGACGCCGGCGGGTATCATCCGCATCAAGGTGGCCGCTTCGCCGCCGAACCCACCGCGTTGAGGGTTGCTGCTGGTTTCTGGGAGTTTGGGTCTTCCTTTCCTCCCGGGTCTGGCCAGCAGGCAACAGCCCGAGACCACTGCGCGCGTGCAGAGCGTCCAGGGCCGGAGAGTGGTTGCTCCTGCGATGACCCGGCACACGGGGTGGGTTCGGTTGCGAGGCGGCCATCGCCTACTACGCACCGGCCGCCTCGCGCGGCACGCCGCGGCTTGAGAGCAGCGAGCCGCTAAGACCAGGAGGAACCGCGGGCATGGCCGACGCGCAGCCACCTGCCGAGAAGGCCACGGCAGAGGTCGAGCGCCTGAAGAAGATGTCGCACCAGGCGTTCTTCGAGGCATGGACCACGTACGTACTGGGTGGCATCGACGAGTGGGCCCCGCGGGAGGTGCAGGCGGCCGCGTTTCGGTCGCCGGAGCTGGCCAGCCGGACTCTCGTGGCCGCCGACCGGGCTGCCCGCGAGTTCAAGGCCGTGGTCGAGCGCCGGGACGGCGAGTCGAAACGGGATCACCAGGCCCGCATCAGCACCTTCCGCAAGCAACTCCAGGACGCGCGGCAACCCGTCGTGGACACGGTCGAGGACCTTGCCGCAGACGAGGCCGAGTACCTGGCGCAGCTCGACGACGAGGCGTTCGCCGCTGAGTGGTCGGCATTTGTCCAAGCGGCCGCCGGCAGCTCCCGGTCCGGCCGCGACTACGTCCAGGGCCTGGCCTTCCGCTCGCCAGAGGTGGCCCCGCGCACGCAAGCTCTGGCCGTACAGATGATGCGGAACGCAGAGGACTTCCTGCCGGAGCTGGAGGGCGAGTCGCGCAAGGCATACGGCGCGCGGGTCTCACAGTTCCGCTCGCGCTTGGAGGCCGAGCTCCGGTACCTCCAGTACACCCTGAACTACATGGTGGCGCGGTGGGGGCGGATGCCGACCGCGCCGAACTACCGTCTCCAGGCGATGCGGCTCCTCGCCGAGAAGTACCCGGAGGAGTTCTCCCGGTTGCGCAACGCGGTGCGCAACGATGCGCGGAAGGCGCGCGAGGAAGTTCGACGACAGCGGCGCGCCGAGCGTCGACCACAGGCGCGCTCTGCGAACTGACGACGCACTTGCACCTCGGGGCGCGCCCGATCCGGGCGCGCCCTTCTTCATGCCCGCGTGCCCGCGCCGTCGCATCGCGCCCCCATCCGGCTGTGGCGCGCGACCTTCCGGGCGGGGCCCACGCACGCGCCATCCGACTCCAGCCGCAAGCGGACAGGCGCGCCCGAACATGGCGCGCGGGGAGAGTCCGCAGGTCAGCCCACGGCGCGCCACCCAGTAGCGCGCGCAATCGAGCGCTGAGCGCGCCTGGGGGTGGCGCGCCAGCGGGGTACCGACGCGCCACCGCTGGCGCGCGGAGTCAGGCGGGCGCGCCTCCCGGAGCGCGCGGCGGCGGAGGCGCGCTACTCCCTGTCGGCGAGGGCGCGCGCCCGCCATGACCACCTGCGGCGCGCTGCGGTTGCGGTGTGGCGCGCCTGCCTAGCCAGGTGGCGCGCGCCCTGGACGCAGCGAAGGCGCGCCCAGGCGATGGCTGGAAGCGCGCAGCCGCGCCTTCGGTGAGTGCGGTGATGCGCTCCGGGTGCGCCCCACCCCAGCCCGGAGCCGGAGAGGCGCGCCCGGAGCGCGTCACCTCACGTCACCCGACGGTGGCGAGGTCGGTGTAGAGCGTCGCGAACATCTCGGCGATCTTCAGCTCCGGCCTGCCCGCGAGCCGGTAGGCATTGGCGATGTCCCGTTCGCCGCGCTCTTCCAGGAGGCCGATCACCATGGGGCGGTGCTCGATGACGTACGTGCGCAGCTTCGTCATCGGCGGCGGCGCACCCTCGTCGGAGCCGGAGATCGGCTCCAGGTGTTCCTGCATCGTCATGCCCATGATGCGGGCCTGGATCTCCGCCTCGGTGAGCAGCACCGCCATGACCTTGTTGACCTTGTTCACCTGGGCGGGGCGGGGCCGTGGGAGATCCTGCGGCTCTTCGGCTTCGCTGGTCTCCTCGGGCCGTTCGGGGGTGGGCGGGTTCTCGTCCGGGTCCGGGGGCGGCGGCGTTCCCTCGTCGACCGGCTCGGGCTCGTCCGCGTCCGTCGGCTCCTCCACGTCGGCCCCGTGCCCGGTCGAATCCTGCTGGCCGCCGGGCTGCTCTCCGTCCTCCGTGTCCGCCTGTACCTGTGCCTGTTCGGCCTTCGTCTTGAGGTGGTCGAGCGACTTGGTGATCAGGTCATCGGCACTCATCACGCCCCACGCGGTCTCCGTCTTCACGGCCGTGAGCGAGCGGCGACCGTGATACTCGCGCAGCTCGCGCAGGGCGTTCTCAGGGTCGGTGGGGTGCATCAGGGCGTCGCGGACCAGCTTGGCGGCCTGCTCGCCGGTCAGGGCCGGGGCAGGCCGGGCGGGCTCCGGGCGCGAGGCGGGCTGCTGAGGCTGCTGGCCGTGCTCCTGCAGTTCGGCGTCGGGCCGCAGTTCGGAAGCAGAGCGGGACTCGGCGGCATCATGCAGGCCAAGGCGGCGCAGCAGCCCGTCTATGGTGAAGTCGTGGAACCGCTGGGTCTCGCCGGGCTGGATCTCCATGTGGAGGGTGCGTACGCCGGTGAGCCAGGCTTCACCGATCGCGTGAAGGTCCACGATCGCGTCGACGGCTGCGGGAAGGTTCTTCTCCGCCTTGACCTTCCGGGTGGTGTTGCGGGTCGGCTTGTCGTTCTCGAACGCTGTGATGATCTCGGTGCGGGCGAGCAGCAGGCACGGGCCCTGATGGCGGCGCAGGAGCCACAGCACCTCGCCCCAACGGTCCTTGGCCCGGTTCCACAGGTCCGAGTCGATGACGACCGGGTCGTCGAGGGTGGGCAGGCGGGAGCGGTTGCGCTGCGCCTTGCGGATCGCACGGTTGCGCGCGTACATGGCGATCTCGTCGCTGAGCATGTCCCACAGCGAGGTCATGGAGTCGACGACCAGCATGTTCGGCTTGCCGTCGACGCGGGGCTGGTGATTCACCCAGCGGATCGCGTCGAGGATGTCCTGGTACGAGCCATCGTGCGGGACGATCTCGTAGGCGGCGCCCGGAACGCGGCCGTAGTAGTCGGCGGTCCCCTCGGTGCCACCGATCTCGATCCAGTACGTCATGCCGATGAGGTCGGAGCCGGAGCCGCGTGCGGCCTCGTAGCTCTTGCCGGTCTTCTCCGGGCCGGTGAGCAGGATGATCGGCGGGTTCGGCTTGCCGGTGGGCTTCCGGCTCTTGCGGGTGCGCTGGGGCGCGGTGATTCCAGCCACGGAACGGGCCTTTCGTTTCGGGTCTTCCGGGTTGCTCTCCCGGATGTTGCGGCGCGAAGGGCCTTAACCTCTCACCCTGACGCGCGCTGTACTATTCTAGCGCGTCTGGGTGGAGAATCAATCCGTTTGCAGCAGGTCAGACACCGGATTTGCGGCGAGTGGATCAGCGTCCTCCCGATGCCGCCGGTACCAGGCGTCCAGGTCCTCCGCGTCACCCTTGGCCCCGTAGAGAGCCGTGGCCGGCGCCGCCTTCCACTGGTTCACGGCCTCGGCGTACTCGACCCGGACGGTCTCTGCGTCCCGACGGCGCAGGGCACGCGTGATCTCCTCCCACGGCTCGCCGCCCAAGGCCTCGCCGAGTACGACCAGGTCGAGGAGTTCGTTGACCATCACCCGCAGCCGCCGCGCCGCCTCAATCCGCTCACATGCCCCTGTGACAGAGCTGATGTCGCCCACGCCCTGCCGGGCCAGGTCGGACAGGTCGCGGTGGGCGCGGGCGGCGGCTAGACGGGCCAGGTTCTCGGAGGTCATGAAGGTCCGATCGTGCCAGCGGCGGGCGCCCTGGATCGGGAGCGCCCGCCGCTGAGTCGTGCAGGTGCAGTACGTCAGGATGCCTGAGCGGCCTCGCTACCGGCTTCAAGGCCGTCCAGGTCCACGCCGTCGCCGCGCTCCTCCTGCTTCTCCGCACGGTAGCGGGAGTCGAAACGGGGGCCGACGTTCTTCCGGCCGTTCTGCGGGCTCTGCCCGAGGCGGCGGCCGAGCTGGGTGGGATTCAAGTCCCCGCGCGGGCCGAAGCGGTGGTGCTCGGCGGCGTCCCTGGCCGCCTTGTAGATGGCGTACAGCCCCTCCTCGGACAGCACCTTCACCGACTCGATCTCCGGGGCGGGCTCCGGCTCTTGCTCAGTCTCCTCCGGCGCCTCGTCCTTCTGGTCCGGCGCCGGGGGCTCGGCCAGCTGCTCAGGTGCGGGAGCCTTGGGCTTCTCGCCGGGCCCCTTCGCCACGGGGCTCGGTGCTGCCGGCGTCTTCCGCAGTGTCGCGGGGACGGGCGCCGCGGTGTCGAGCAGCGCGCCGGTTCCGTCCTCGTCGACCCAGTCGGAACCCGCTCCGCGCGCGCGGACGAACCCAGAGATGTGCAGCCCGAAGCTGCCGCCGAGTGGCACCATCGCGGCGACGCCGCTGCCGACCGCGTACACGTACACGCGGTTCTCCGCCATCATGGCCGGGGCACCGCCGACACTGAACCACTCGGACAGGGCGACCATGGCGTGGCCGACGTTCGCGGCGATCGAGATGCACAGCAGGAACGCGAAGATGCACCACAGCGACCAGTAGTAGCCGCCCTCTGCGCCCCGCTCCGTGCGCTTGCGTATCGAGGTGACAGCTCCGGCGTTGAAGGCAAGGAGGAGTTCGAGCGAACCGGCCATCGCGGCAGCCGCGAAGGTGGGGAAGCCGATGAGCGTGCCGGCCCAGTGGAGTTGATACAGGGAGGCGAGCATCATTCCGAAGCCCGCGGCCGCGGCTCCGATGCGAAGGTTGCGGTGCCAATCTCGCAGGTCCCGTTCACCCTGGGTAATGGCACGTATGGTGGGCAACTTGGGCAAGACAGGTCCTTTTCGTTCGGGTCTTCCCGAGGACCTATGCTCGTCGGCCCTCGGGTTGCCCAAACGATATAACCTCCACCCGTCGGCGCGCTGCCCTCGATCGCGCAGGTCTCGTTACCGGCCATACGGCGGGTGGCTGTTCACCAGTCCAGCGGCTTGTGGGGCATGCGCCGGTCCTGCCCCACGACCTTCGCCAGGTACGCCCGGTCCTCGATGCGCGACAGCAGTCGCTCGCCGAGGACGGCCTTGATGCCATCGCGCCGCAGGTTGGTCGAGAACACCGTCGGCCTGCCCGACGCGAGGCGGGAGCCGACCAGGTCGGTGGTCTCCCGGCGCACGAACTCCGTCTGCACGCCGTCCATCTCACCGCACAGCTCGTCCAGGATGAGCAGGTCAGGGTCCTCGACGTGGCGCCTTCGGATCTCGTACCGGCTCATGCCGTCGGGGCCCCCGTCCGGGCGGCGCCAGGTGAGGTACGTGGAGTGCTGCACGAACCGCACGAGCAGGCCCCGGTCACTGGCCTCGTTGCCGAGCGCCGCCACAGCGGTGGTCTTCCCCGAGCCGATGTTCCCCGACACGATGAAGTGCATCGTGCTGGGGCGCGCCTTTTCCCTCTTCGCCTTGACGACCGAGTCGAGCCAGCTGCTCAGCGCCTTGGGACACTGGTTGTCGTCCAGGTCGGGGAACCGCCACTTCATGTAGTCGTCGTGGTCCGCCGCTGTCATGCTGTTCCGCCAGGCAAGAGTGCGGGCGCGGGCCTGGGGGACGGAGACGTCCTCCCACAGGTCGGTCTCGCCGTCCTCGGGCGGCGCGGGCACGCCGAGCTGCGAGAGGTCCGCTCCGCCGCGGTGGAGCGCCGCAAGTGTGCGCTCCGTGATCTCGAACAGCCGCTTCGGCTCGCGGCCGGGGATGAAGCCTTCGGCGGCCATGGCACTCACCGCTCGTTCTCCTTTCGCATCAGGCGGGGACGATGCCGAACGTGGCGTCGTCGGGGGCGGTCGGAGCGGGCGGCCCGTACGTGTCGTTCGTCCCCCAGGTCGCGGCGTCGCTGTAGGGGGCGGGGCGGCCGCCGTACTGGGCGGGCATCGGCTTGTTGTTCCGCTCGTCGCTCAGCGCGCGCTGGAACTGGTGCGCCGTGGGAAAGTGCACCCCGGTGCGCTGGAACGCCTTGGCAACCTGCTTCTGCGTGTACTCGGCGTCCAGGGCCTGCTGGCTGAGCTTGACGAGCCCGAAGTACCACCCGGACTTCTGCTTGCCCGCGTACGGGCCGAGGTGCTGTGTGGCGTGGTCGTAGTACCAGGTGGCGACTTCCTGGGCGGGCGTCTTCACCTTCGTCTCCCCGGGCGTCTCGCCCTGCTTCTCCGAGGGGTTGGGCTGCTGGGCCTTGTTCGCGGCGGCGCGAGCGGCGGCCGGCGGGACGCGGCGCGGCTTCTTCTTCGGCTCCGGCTTGGGCTCCGGCTCGGGCTCCTCCCACTCCTGGACATCCTCAGCGGGGGCGTCGTCCGGCCTGGCATCCGGGTCGGACGCGAAGCCGTCCGACCCGAGGCTGTTGTCGGGGTAGCGGACGCGGAACGACCCGTCCTCCTGCTCGACGACCGGGACGTCCAGCTTGTTGCCGAAGGTGATGTAGTCCTTGGCCCACTGTTCGACGGGGTACGCGCTGACCGCAGCGCCCATGGCCGTCTTGCCGTCGAGGAAGCGGCGCCGCTCCAGGCGGTAGTAGCCGTTCGCGGCCAGTTCGTGGAGCGCTTTACGGACTGCGTCGCGCCCCTCGCGTCCCTCGCCGCGTGCGAGCTGTTCGGAGCGGACGTTCCAACTGTCGTGCTGGTCCAGACAGTACGTGAGCAGGCCGAGCGCACGGTAGCTGATGCGAATGTCGCGGGCTGTCGCGGACTCGACCGCGACGAAGAGGGGGCGGCGGTTGTGGCGCACCGCGCTGCGGTTGGTCACGCTGCCGCCCCGCTCACTGTCTCCTGCGGCAGCCGGAAGTGGGTGTGCCACGTCTTACGGCCCTGGGAGCCCATCTCGTACACACGCCGAGATTCGGCCATGCCCTCCTTGCGGAGTTCAGAGAGAGGTTCGCGAGCCTGGTGGTTGGTCAGGTTGCACGCGTCGGCGGCGTCCTGCACGGTGACCCACTCGCCGTCGCTCTCCAGGACGAGGTAGCAGTAAAGGCGGAACGCGCGGTCGGATATGCCTCCGGCAAGAGCCGGGGCGATGTGGATGTGGGTGGACAAGGCAGGGTCCTTTGAGGAAAGGCCCGGCCGCCGCAGCGGGGGGCGGCCGGGCAGTCGTACGACGGTGCGCGCGTTACCGCTGGGCGTCGCGGCCGGGCGCGGCAGGGAGCATCGGCACACCGCGCAGCAGACCGTCGAGCTGTCCCTCGTGGAAAGCCTCCATCACGGCTTCCTGGCCCCCGTCCTTCCAGGTCGTGGTGACGGAGCCGGTCGGCTTGCCGCCGGGGATGCGGGTGAGGCCGGGAATCACTTCGCCGGTGACCTTGTCGACAATTTCGCCCGTCGCCTTGTCGTACTGGGCGCGCTTGATCATCGCGGTACGGAAGGCGGGACGCGCCCGGATGATGGCCTCGGCCTCGCCCTTCTCTTCGGCGAACTCGTTGAACGCGTCCTCGTCGCCGACGTCGTACTTGTCCTTGGAGATGGCCACCGTATGCGTGGCGACGGCGACGCCGTTGACCTTGGCGTCGACGGACTTGGTGCTGCTTTCGGGGTTGTCGTAAGCAGCAAGGAGCGGGCCCTTCACAGCGGCGATCTTTTCGTCAATCGCGGGCACGACGTGGTCCTTGAACAGCTTGGCGAAGACGGAGAGGAGTGCGGCATCCCCCAGGGACAAGGCAGACTCCGGCGCCTGGTTGACGTGGTCGTACGACATGACGGTCCTTTCTCACCCAAGGCACGGCCCAGGGCTTTTCGGGTCTGTCCCGGGCGAGGTGCAGAGGATGCCGCCAGTAGGTACGTCAACCGGCGAAATCTGTGACACCAAGGCCCAGGCGGCTGGGTTGCTCTCCCAGCCACAACAAATACTACAGCATGCGTCGCAGCGTGTGTTCGGCCGCGCCCGAACTCGCTGAGCCGAGTGGGAGGTCGCGGTCGGGCTCCATTCATTACTTCAGTGGACATGGCCACTGACCTGGGCGCTGAAGTTTCTACCGACAGGACTAGCGGTCACCTTCGTTTCAGGAACCATTTCAGTGCGCAGCTCCCGCCTCGACCGACAGGCTTCTGGCGCGGCGCCCCGCGTCTCCCGTGGGAGACGGTTGTCCACCCTGAACCTGGCCAACCGGCTACCTTGATCACCATCGGGTAGCGACCGACGACGCGACCGGTGGCCCCTCGACTTCATCGATCCCATCACCGTCCCTTTCCCTCTCGCCTACTTCGCGCCCCCGCCCGCGTGCACAGCCCTGTGGCCCGAAGGCCGTCCGTCAAGGTCTTGAAGCCGTTGGTCTCGCGAACAGGCCACAGCCTCGCCTTGGCCGACTGCCGGCCTTCGTCGTCGCTGTGATCGACGCGCGTCGCCTACCGATCCGAGCGGAAAGCTCGACCTGTATCTGCGGCTGCCGGTGCCCCCGGCTCGCTGCGGGGCCGGGCGGTGCTCTCACGGTCTTGGGCGCTGACCGCGTGCCTGGCTGAGAGGCTGATCGCCTTCCGGCCGGGCGTCTGCGGGCCTACCGGGACAGGTGTAGATCCCAGCCGTCCGTAGCACGGGTGAGGGCGGGGGATGGTGCCGTCCTGCTGGATGACTAGGGCGGTTGGAATATACGACTTTCGCAGCCCGCGTGACCTAATGCGCGCCGGATGGTTAGTGCATCTGACTGATGCAAGTCGGTTCAAAGGGAGATGTGATGAACGGTATGGCACGCAGGTTCGCGCTGGTGGCGGGGGTGGTCGTCGGGATGCTGGCAGGCGCCGGTTCCCTGCAGGCGGCGGTAGCGGATGGCCCGGGTGAGGGGACGCCAACGCTGGTGGTCTCCCCGGCCCCGGGAAAGCTCACCAAGGAGCGCAAGGAGACCCTCACCTACACCTACGACCCCAAGGGTTCGGGCGAGTCGTCGGACCAGGCGTCCCCGGGCGGAGTGCCGCAGCCGCCGGCCCCGCCGGAGCCGGGCCCGGTCACCGCCGCGAAGGACACCGCCAACTCCGCCTCACAGTCCCTGACCTCGGGCCTGTCCAGCACGCTCGACGCCTCCCTGAAGTAACCACACCCCGCGTTCTTTTCTGCCGGCCCTCCAGGGGCTGCCCGCTCGCCCCGGCAGATCCGGAGGGCCGGGCCTGGCAGACCATAGCGCCCGCGGCGGAGCAGCGCGGGGCAGCCCCCGGCGCTCGGCTGCGGGTGAGCCCGGCCTCCGGATCGCGTCAGGCGTACCCGCCCAGCACCCCGTACCGGTCGCCCCCGAGTTGGAGATGTTGATGCGACTCCGTACCACACTGATCGCTCTCGGCCTGACAGCCGCCAGCGCCCTGAGCGCCTCTGTCCCCGCAGCCGCCGACAACGTACCGCTCGACCAGTGCGGCACCCGGAAGATCGACTACGCCGAACACACCTATCGCGGCAAGGTGAACAAGAACACCCAGTTTGGCTCGACCCTGGCCAAGAAAAGCACTCACGACCTCTCGATTAAGTTCTACCAAACCAGTTCGGGGATTTACCAAACCATTTCCCAAATGGATAAGCTCGGATTCACCACTGACGAGTACAACATCGACACCACCAGGCAGCAGACCGTGGACTTCTACTTCCAGACCGCAGGCCCCACGGGCGTCCGTCAGTACACGTACCGGCCTGTAAAGCAGTTCGCCAGAACAAAGGGGAAGGCCGTATGCACCGGCGACACCTCCCCCAAGTACCTCGACATCCGGGGAAACCACCAGGACGGCGGTCAAACCTATGTCTGGACGGGCAAACTGACCCGCGTCGAATGAAGGCCGCCAGTACGGCACGATCACACCCTGAGCGCAGTATGCGGATGAGGTCGTCCAAGCGGGCTGTTCAGCCCGTGTCCGGCCCTCAGTAGCACCGGACGATGCCGCAGCCGCCGGCCCGCTGGAGCCGGACCCGGTCACCGCCGTGGCCGCGAAGGACACCGCCAACTCCGCCTCACAGTCCCTGACCTCGGGCCTGTCCGGCACCCTCGACGCCTCCCTGAAGTAAGGCCGCCCGCCCTTTCTTCTTCCGGCTGTCCTTGCCGTGCCCATTCCTCGCGGGCACGGCAAGGACAGCCGGGACCCGGCATGCCACAACGCCTGCCGGCCGGGCGGTGATGTTCCCAGCCCCCGTCCCCCGGCGCCCCGCCAGCGCCAGGGCTGCGAGCAACCCCCACCGCGATCACTGCCGTCGCACATCCATCAGGAGCCCCCTTTATGCGCACGCGTACGACACTGGCCACTCTCGGCCTGCTGGCCGCCAGCACCCTGGGAGTCACCGTCACCCCCGCCGCCGCCGGCGTCCCCCTCCATGAATGCGGCGGAGAACGCTCCGACTACTTCAACACCACCTATAGCGGCACGGTCACGCACAAAGTCACGAGTGACGGAAAAACCCTGAGCAGGGTCACCTTTGCCCTGAAGATCGAGTTCTTCAGGGACGAATTCGGCGACCCGACGGCAAAGACACAGGTGAACCAGACCTCTCCCTTCAGCAACGGATACCGCCTCAACCAACGAACCCCACGGAGCGTCGTTTTCGATGTCCGCGTCCAAGACGCTTACGGCGAGCCGGTGCTCGATGAGGAGGGAAAGGTAGTCGGATCTACCGTGACGGACGGGTCATCCGCGCGCTTCGACACTCTCGCCGCCCGCCCCGAGTGCGTCGGCGACAACCGCACTCCCAAGCGCCTGCGCGTCGCCATGGAAGGGGTCTTTTATGTCCCCCTCTCCCCCTCCATCGACTCCCTGCAGCTGAGGAAAGAGACCCACACCATCACCGGCCCCCTCACCCGCCAGAGCTGAACACCGGCCGCCACCACCCCAGGCCCTGGGCTGCACGCTTGCGAACGGGACCTCAGCCGTCATCACAAGGACACGAGCACCCCGACCGAGGAACGAGCACGACCCTATGCCCGGCCAGGACCACTCCCGGCCGGGCATCTCGTGCAGACATCCCTGCCTCCACAGCGCACCACATCCAGCGCGCGAGCCTGCTGAGCACTCAGCGGCGCCCGACAGTCGCGCCCTCGTTGACGTGCAAACGGGGTGTGCCTATGTTGCGGGCTATGGCTGATGAACTGATGTCCGCACAGGACTGCGCCGCACTCTGGAACGTCAGTAAGTCGTACGCCCGACGCGTCCTCACCGCCGTCGACCGCGATCCAGCGACGGGCGCCATCAGCCTGGATGTGCGCGATGCCGACCTCGGTAAGGGGAAGGCGGTCGTGGCAGTGCCCGTGAAGGAGTCGGAGCCGCAGGCGTTCCCCCTCAGCGACCGCGTATTCAACATCGTCCGCGAAGCTATGGATGGACGCTCCGAGGGCCCGCTGCTAGTGAACGAGCGGGGAAAGCCCGTCAGCCGCTACACCGCCAGCCAGTTCGCCCAGGCCGTGGCCGAAGTATCCCGCCACGCGTTCACGCAGCGCCCGCATGTGCTCGAACACCACACGGAACGGGTGAGGATGGGAGGCCTCCAGGTCGGCGATGTCATCCACTTCAACGAGCGCCGGGTCACCGTGGACGCGCTGAAGCACGTGAAGACCCCCACCGGCGGCACCGACGTGCAAGTGAACCTTGGCACCGACTACCCCACCGTGTTCGGGGACGCGAACACGAAGGTGACCATCACCGCGCGACGAACCGGGAACCTCGTGGCCGAGGCCCTGGCCTGACGACGCCGCGACACAAACCATCCACGTCCCCTACCTTCCGCACGGCTCTCCTGCCCTGGTGACGTCGCCAGGGGTGGGAAAGCTCCGGTGTCGCCCCATCCGGAACGAGGGCGGCGCCGGCCCGGCGGCGGGCGCGGCCCGGCCATGACGGCATGCCCCGCTTGCGAGGCGGGGTGCTGCGGTTGAAGTCCGCGGGCTCGCAGCCCGCGCCCGCCGCCGGCACTACGAACCGCCGGAAGGACTGCCGTGACCGAGACCCTGCCCGCGCCCCGCTACACCACCTACGTGCCGCTCACCGACCTCACCCCCGCGCCCGGCAATCCGAAGTATCACGAAGTCGAGCGGATCATCGAGAGCATCCGCACGCATGGCTTCGTCGACCAGCCCATCGCCGACGAACGCACCCACACCATCCTGGGCGGCCACGGCCGCCGCGAGGCTCTGATCGAGATGCAGGCCCGCGGTGAACAGCTTCCCGCCGGGCTCCTCCTGGACAACGACGGCGGCTGGCTCGTCCCCGTCCAGCGCGGCTGGGCCTCCCGCTCCGACGCCGAGGCGAAGGCGCTGAACATCAAGCTCAACAAGATCGGCGCCGACGGCGGCTGGCGACCGCGCTCCCTCGCCGCTTACCTCGAAGACATCGTGACGGAAGACGCCGAGCTGTACGACTCGCTCGCCATCTCCGATGACGAGCTGGACAAGTTGCTACGCCAGGTTGACCCCGAGACGCTGCCCGGCGCCATCAACGAGGACCATGCACCCTTGCTGCACCTCCCAGACGACGGCGCTGACGGTCTGGGCGGTGACAGCCTCAGCCCAGACGACGAAGGACGTGCGAGCCTGATCACCTGCCCGGCCTGCGGCCACGCGTTCACGCCCGGACGCTGAGGAGCGGCCCCATGTCCAACCGCCGCAAGCCCCGCCGCTCCGGCGCCGGACGCCCCACTCTGCTGTCCGAGGAGGTCGAGAGCCGCATCATCGCCGCATCCCGCACCGGCATTGCCGTCGAACTCGCCGCCGAAGCATCTGGCATCTCAAGCGCCACCTACCACCGGTGGATGGCTCGCGGCCGGGCCGAAGTCGCCGCCCGCGAGGACGGGCAGGCCCCGAACCGGGACGAGGACCCCTACGTCGAGCTGTTCGAAAAGGTCCGCACCGCCCGCGCCATGGCAGGAGCCCGCGCCATGGCCAACATTCGCCGGGTCGCCGACGGCGGAATCGTCACCAAGGTCACGACGAGAAAGTTCCGCGATCCGGAGACCGGCCAGATCGTCGAAGAGGTCACCGAGGACCGCACGGCCCCGGACTGGCGCGCCGACGCCTGGTACCTGGAGCGGCAGCACCGCCACCACTACGGCAAGGATGCCGCGATTGCCTTCGAGATCACCGGCATCGACGCCGGCGCGCCCGCCGAGGAACCCCGCGTCGACCTCGCAGCCATCGCCGAGCGGCTGAACAAGAGCCTTTTCGCCGTGCAGTACCCCAAGCCGCCCGAGCTGGAGGACGGCAGCGTCCTGGACGCAGAGGTCGTCGACGGGTGAACCCTGCGGTTCCGGCCCGCCCGGCCCAACGCCCTGCTGATCACAAGCGATACGCTCCCCCGGCAAAACGATCACTCATCCGGAAGGAACCAGCAGTGGGCGTTGTCAACAGCATCACCGGCGGCACCGCGACCGGCGCCGTCATCCAGGGCGGCGACATGGTCATCACGACCACGGCACCGTCAACCACCAGCGCGCCGACCGCTATCACGGCCACGCGCCCGATCAAGGCCCCCGACGGCACCGTAATACTCCCAACGCCCCACGGCGAGCGCATCGCCGCGCTCCTCGAGCACCTCAAGCTCGTGCCCAACCTCGCGGCCGAGGCAGAGACGTACGCCGCGCAGTTGCGCGGCCACTGACCGGCCCCACGGCACGGACCCGGTGGCCCCCCTCCCTGGTCCGTCGCTCCCTCGGGCCGGGCTCCGCCCATCCAATGCACGCGCGTCGGCACGGTGGCCGCCCCACGGAACTCCGGCGTACCGACCGCATAACGGCGACCCACGGGCAGCGCGCGACACTAACCCGCATCACCGGTCACGGTGCTCCCTCCCTGCTCACCAGCACTGGAGGAAACACCGTGACCGTCCTGTACTACCCCGGCGCCAGCCGCGCCTACGACTACTCGTCCCGCTACGAGGGCAGCGAGATCAAGCCCAACTGCGGCATCATCCACACCACAGAGGGCACCTCCCTGCCCTCGTACGACCAGGGCGCCGAGGCGCCGAACATCACCGCCGTGCCGAACTTCGCGAAGAAGCGGCTGGAGTTCTACCAGCACTACCCCTTCGACCGCTCCGCCCGCGCCCTGGTCAACCGCGCCGGCGGCGTCGAGACCAACACCCTCAACTGCATCCAGATCGAACTGGTGGGCACCTGCGATCCCGAGAACGAAACCAGCTGGGACGGTGAGACGCCGGGCGAGGACTACATCTACTGGCCGGACGCCCCGGACTGGGCCCTGCAGGACCTCGCGGCGTTCATGGCCTGGCAGTACAAGAACAACAACATCCCGCTGACCGGCCCCGCGACGTGGCTGCCCTACCCGTCCTCCTACGGCGACACCGACGCCCGGATGTCCTTCTCGGCGTGGAACGACTTCCAGGGCTGGTGCGGCCACGCCCACGTCCCGGAGAACGACCACGGCGACCCCGGCGACATCGACTTCGCCAAGCTCGTCACCAAGGCCAAGACCAAGGTCAACGGCAGCTCCGGCACCGAGTCGGGCACCACCGGCACCACTCCTAAGCCCGCGCCGCCGTTCCCTGGCACCTCCTACTTCGGGTCGGGCAAGAACAACTCCCACGTCACCCTGCTCGGCAAGCAGCTCGTGAAGAAGGGCTACGGCAAGCACTACTCCTCCGGGCCCAGCCCGAAGTGGTCCGAGGCCGACCGGCTGAACGTCCGCGACTTCCAGCGCAGCCGAGCGGAGCTGCGCGGCGACGCGGACGGCCTGCCCGGCCCCCTGACCTGGCGCCTGCTCTTCTCCTGACCCCTGCCCACCGGCCAGCCCGCCCCTTGGCGGGCCAGCCCCTTCCTGAAAGGCCCGCTCCCGTGGCAGGCGAGACCGTCATCACGGTCGTCGGCAATCTCGTCGACGACCCCGAGCTGCGCTTCACCCCGTCCGGCGCGGCGGTCGCGAAGTTCCGCGTCGCGTCCACTCCCCGCACCTTCGACCGCCAGACCAACGAGTGGAAGGACGGCGAGAGCCTGTTCCTGACCTGCGCCGTGTGGCGCCAGGCTGCGGAGAACGTCGCCGAGTCCCTCACGCGCGGCGCCCGCGTCATCGTCCAGGGCCGCCTCAAGCAGCGCTCCTACGAGGATCGCGAGGGCGTGAAGCGCACCGTGTACGAACTCGATGTCGATGATGTCGGCGTGAGTCTGAAGAATGCGATCGCGAAGGTGACCAAGACCGGTGGGCAGCGTCCGGCCGCCACCCCGGCGGGCCACCCAACGGCCGACGATCAGTGGGCGACGGAGCCGCCCTTCTGAGCCCGCCCCCGGGATGGGAACGTGCCGCGCAGGTGGTCTCCTGCGCGGCACGTTGCGCTACGCGGCCGGGGCGATCCAGGCTTGCGGGAGCGTCAGCAGCTCTCCCGCTTCACCGTCCGAGGGCGTCTGTCCGTCGGAGGCGGGCGGCTCCTGGGCAGCATCGCCGGTGGACGGCTGCGTCTGGGCGGGGTCCGGCTCCGGCGGCGGTGCCGGCGTTTCAGTGACCGGCGGGGCCGGATCGACCGGCGCAGGTTCGACAGGCGTAGTCGGGGACTCCTTCGGCTCGGGCTCGGGCGTCGGCTCCGTCGGCTGCTCCGGCTCCTCAGGCTTCTGCGTTTGCTCGCTCTCCGTCGGCCTCGGGTCTTCGGGCTTCTGCGTTTGCTCGCTCTCCGTCGGCCTCGGGTTCGGCGACTGAGCAGGGCTCGTGGCGGTCCTTGTCTCCGTCGACTCTCCGGACAAGCCACCCGTCGAGTTCGCCCCTGCCGCCGGGTCGGTGACCGGTTCGGCCGTGTGCGTGTCCGGCCCGGTTTCAAGCCGCGGCTCAAGCCCTACGGCGAGCGCCACGATGTCCGCCTCGCCCGGCTTCACGACGGAGGGCGTCGCGTCAGGCACGCCCAGGACGGCCCGTGCCGCCAGTAAAACTGGCGCGTCGACCGTAGCCTCCTGTGGGGCGTAGAGGATCGTGCGCACGTCGTGCTCGTCGATCCCCAGAGTGCCCAAAGTGAGAGCGGCAAGGCGGGGTGGCAGCGGCGCAGCGTCCCCCTTCGCGCTCGACTGATGGGCTGCAGCGGCAGACTTCTTCGGCGCCGCGGCCAGCAGTTCCGCCTCGTACTCCTTCAGCCGCTCCTCGTCGGTGCCCCACAGTACGTACCGGCCCGAGAGAACCATGTTGGGGTACAGCTTCCGGGAGGCGTCCTGCATCGCCCACGTCTTCGCATATTCGGCGGTCCCAAAGATGCGCAGGCCAAGGCGTTCCCTCCCGTACGAGAACGTAAAAATGGTGGAGTCCGGCCCCGTCGCAGCCTTGGACGCCATCACCATCCCGTCGGAGTCAGTGCACTCCGCTTCCAGACTGGCGATGGGGCTGCAAGCGATCTTCCCCGCAACGGAGAAGTCCTTGAAGTCGGAAGCTGTGAACGGTTCCGGCCCCAGGTTGCGGTTATCCCTGGCCGCCCCGTCGCGCACAGCGCTCGGGTCCTTGTCCGGCGCGCTCGCGGCAGTCGTGCCCGGGGCAGCGGCCGTGAAGTGCCCAAGCGCCCAAGACCCGGCCAGCGCCGGCAGCAGAGCCGCAGCGATGACCCACTTCTTCGCACGGCCGCTCGGGCGTACTGCCGCAGGCGGTTCCTCCGACTGCGGCGGCAGGTCGACGGACGGAGCAGGCTCGGCGGGTCCCAGCAGCTCGTCGAAGTCCTTGAACTCACAGTGATCACGCACCAGGCGCTCGACCTGTTCCAGGGGCAGGTCCGGCATGGCGGAGCTGACCTGCCGCACAGCCGAGTAGAACGACTGCGGACTCAGGAACAGGTGGCACTCGCCGTCCACGTGGACCACGCCCACGTCTGTGAGCGAAACATCATCGTCGTCCGCGTCCGGATCAAGGACGTGGATCTTGATGCGCGGCATGGAGGGGTTCACAGCCGGTCCTCCATACTCGGGCAGCCGGATATGGCGCTGCTCAACTCAGCCGGTCTCTTTCTTCACTGCTCTGCAAGATGCGCGCGATGCGGGCGGCCGTCTTCTCGGCACGCTCGGGGGTGATGGCCTCAATGTCGGTGAGGACAAGGTGTCCGCCTCCGGGCAGGTCCATCTCCTCGCGATGGATCTCCGGCTCGTCCAAGCCGTCGCCCGTTCCGGCGTCCTCGCGGACCTCCTGCGGATTCTGCGCACGCTCGTACTCGCGGAGCATCGCCTCCTTGGTGGCCCGCACGCGCGCGGGGCTGCGTCGGTAACCGGGGCGCAAGGCGCCCGCGGCCGCCAGCATCCGACGGGTCTCCTCGTCGTGAGGGATGGGCCCGCCGTCTAGCGCCCGTTCCAGGCGCTCGCTCTGGTCAGCGCGTCGCGACATGCGCCCTTGCCTCTCGTGTGTTGACCCGTGTACCGACATACCTGTTTCTGCCCGCTGCCGCTGTCAGCAGCTCCTCGACCAGTTGGGAAGACGACTCCCCTGCCGGCATGACCTCAGCAAGCTTGCGCAGTGACCGTACCGTCAGGGTACGGACAGCACCGTCCGTCTTCCCCATGATCTCCGCCGTACGCCCAGGACTTTCGCCGTCGAAGAACCGCAGGATCAGGACCTGCTGCTGCTGGGGTCTCAGTTTATGCAGGTGGGCTGCAACGGCTTGAGCCAGAGCACGGTTCTCCGCGTACTCTTCTGGGCTCTGACCGACGCGCGGCCGGTCCAGTTCCAGGTGGTCGGCGTACAGCACTTCCGAGGGGCGCCGCTGCACGGACCGCAGATAGTCGAGCGCGGTGTTCTTCGTGATCGTGCGCAGCCACGCAAGGAAGCTCGTACCTGGCCGATACTTGCTGATGTTCTGGGCGACCTTCAGCCAGACCTCCTGGCTCAGATCCTCCGCAACGTGCCCGTCACGGATATAGAACCGCACCCAGTGGTACACGGTGCCGTTGAGCTCGTCGTACAACGCCGCGATGGCGTCCGCCCCGTCCGCCCCGCCTGCCGCGGCGCGTGTGACCAGGGCTTCCAATATGTCAGTCACGGCGTGTTGTCCCCCCTAGAGCGTGTCCTGCGCAGGTCCCCTACCGCGCCGCCCTCGGGCCGTCTTCACGGTCCCCCCTCAGAGGGAAGGTCACATTCCGTAGCGACGCTGAGGCAGCATAACCGGACACATGCCGAATGCATCGAACAGGCTCGCGACACCCCATGACGCGCGCTGTGGTATATGGTGCAAACCCGCGCCGGGAGAGCAACCCGGCGGGCACAGACCCGAAGCGAAGGGACCCGCGACCAATGCCCGCGTCCATGAGCGCCACCGACCAGACGTTGATGCTCCTGCCGTTCGAGGAGTGGATCTCGATCAGCGCGGCCGCGCAGCGCGCTGACATCGACGAGGACGCTGCCGCCAGCGTCGTACGCGCAGGTCGCCGTCGCGGTGTCCTGCGTACCCGCGGGAAGGGACCGGCCCAGCAGGTCAGGCGGATCTACCCCGCCGCGCGCCGCACCCCTAAGCGCCCCAACGATAGCGACTAGCCCGCCAGCAGACACCTTGGGCTTCTCCCCGGGTGTAACAGATTCCGCTGATCCACGTACGTGTCAGTGCCGGACTGAACGCAACCGGCTCCATCCGGCCGGTTCGGGCCGCCGGGGGACACACACGAGTGGATGAGGACGGCTATGCCTCGCGGTGGCTCCAATGCATTGCTGAGTTTCGAGACGATTGCCGAGCGAATGGAAGTCCCAAAGCGCACCGTGCTCGACAACTACAGGAATTGGGACATCCCCGTCGTACGCATCAGCGACAGGATCCTGCGTGTTCGGGAGCGCGATTTCGAAGCATGGGTTGATGCCCGCACAGAGTGAATTCCAATAAACGAGGCAGGCGCTACTGCCGCGATTAGCAGGCCCACTATCAACCGCTCCGCCTCCTGCTCGTCGGCTTGACCTGCCGCGCCCCGCCCTACGTACAGTCCAACTCCCCTGGCCAGGGCATCACCCAAGAACCGAGTCGCGAGAGGCGTCCTGTGGCACGCAAGCCCACTGTCAAAAAGCGGTGCGACTGCCCCGATCAGAACAGGCCCAAAAAGGGCGGATGTAAGCACAGCTGGTACTACAACCTCACGAACAGTGAAGGCAATCGCACGCGGGCCACCATTCCCGACTCGGTCGGCCTGACCCAGGCCCAGGCTCAGGCAATTCTGGACGGCACGCCCGCCGGCGCGGTCCCGGAACCCGCCGAGGTGAACCTGACCTTCCGGCAATGGGCTGCCGACTGGCTCAGCAGACGCCGAGTCAAGGACACCAGCCTCGAGCAGTACGAGATAGCCATCCGCGTACACCTCAACCCGCGCTGGGGCAGCTACCGCATGCCCGCCATCAAGAAAGCAAAGGTCGAAGCGTGGGTGCAGGAGATGGAAGCCAACCCGCACATCGCCAACTCCACCGCGGACGGCCACTGGAAGGTCTTCCAGATGATCATGAAGGACGCGCAGCAGAACGGGAAGATCACCGCCAACCCCACCTACGAGGTCGAAGGACCCTACGTAGGTACGTCGAAGTCGTACGTCTTCAGCCCGGACGAATGCTGGGCGATCTACGACGAGTTTCCTGAGCGCTACCGCCCCATCCCCATGGCTGGCTTCGCCTGTGGCGTCCGACAGGCAGAGGCGTTCGGCCTGTGCGACGACGTCATCGGGTCGGGCGGACGGCTGCTCACCGTGCGTCGGCAGGTGCTCAGGACGAAGGAGACCGGCTACAGACCCATCCTTGTAGACCGCCTCAAGACGAGCCCGCGCCTCAACTCGAAGGAGGTGCCGATACCTCCGTACTTCCAGGAAGCTCTGGGGGAGTACACGGAGCGCTACCCGCCGCAGGTCACGGAGACCGTCCTGTGGGAGCACAAGAAGAAGATCGATGACTGCAAGCGCGGCTCGGTCCGTGCACTCTTCTGGACGCCACGCGGCGGCCTCCTGAACCGAAACCACTTCAACGACGACCTGTGGAAGCCCACCCTGCTAAAGCTGGGCATCAAGGACGAGGACGGGAACCTCCCGACATACCACGACCTTCGACACACCTTCATCTCCACGTGCCTCCAGAACGGAATCCCTGAGCACACCGTGGCTGCCTGGGTCGGCGACACCGTCGAGGAGCTGCGGCGCACGTACAGCCACCTCCTGAAGAACCACGCCGACACACACGGAGCGGTGGCCGCCAGCCTGACAGCACGGCCGGCACCCTCCCCCTCTCGCGTAGGCATCGCTGCGTGACGCCCCTCCGCACTGCCCCCTCGTAGAGGCATCGGGTTCTGAACCTCAGCGGGGCTGAGGCCGATCATCGGCCTCAGCCCCGCTGAGGCGTTTCTCAGGCCCTGGCCTTGCCTTCGTTGGCCGCCTCACGGGCGCTGGCTCCCTCGATGTCTTCCCGGCGGACGACAACCACGGGCTGTCCGGCGCTGCCGTAGGGGCGGCGGGCGGCGTCACGCAGCCCCGCCCGCATCTCTTCGCCAGCGTGCGCCCAAAAATGGACGTCTACAGGGGTATGAGTCCACTGGTGATCATCCTGCGCGCACAGCGTGATCGTGCCCGGCGCTACGTCGTCGGCGGTGTGGGTATGGCGGCTCACGAGACTCCTCACCTTCAGGCGGACGCGCCTCTCCGGGAGAGCGCCCGTGTGACGGGGCCACCGTAGCGCCCCGCGGGCTGCCCTCCCGTGCCCCCACCCATCGGGGCTATCGGAGAGGTACAAGCCGGAAGTGGCTGCACTGCACGCTGAGGCATCGTGACCAGACCACCCGGATGCCGCAGGGCAAAGGCCATCTGCGCTGGCTCTCGCCTCATCACAGCCGTCTTCGGACCGTCTACAGCCCCGATCCTTCGTGGCTACTTTCATGGCTACGTACGTAGCCGCGCGGTCCCGTTTGAACCGGTGTGGAACGGGGTCTGACCAAGCCCCTTGATCTGCCAAAAAGGGCCCTTGACCAGCGCTTTCGCTGCTCAGAGGCCCTAGTAGGCGGACGAGTCGGCCTGTACGCCGGGTTCTGTCTCCCGAGGGCCTCGCGGCCCGCGGGGAGGCGGCCATCCATCTAGGCCTGCCGTTGCCGGCAGGCTCGTGCGGTCTACCCGCGGACTCGGGCGGGCAGCCCTCGATCGTCCGCGCAGGCCGTCTTGCGACGGCCCTCTTGACCTTGCTCCGGGTGGGGTTTACCTAGCCGTCCGAGTCACCTCGGACGCTGGTGGTCTCTTACACCACCGTTTCACCCTTACCGGAAGCCTCGCGGCCTCCGGCGGTCTGTTTTCTGTGGCACTGTCCCGCGGGTCACCCCGGGTGGGCGTTACCCACCACCCTGCCGTATGGAGCCCGGACGTTCCTCGGGGGATCCGAAGATCCCACGCGGCCGCCCGGCCGGCTCGTCCGCCGTGTCGACCATGCTACCTGGCAGGGGTGACGTCCCCATCACGCCGGGGCGAACCAGACCTTCTCCCGGCCCGGGGACGCCTCGATCAGGCGGACCCGCAGCCGGTGGCCCAGTGCGAGCGGGGGGCCGTCGCCGTCGCCCTCGACGTGGCCGACGACGGCCGGTTCGTACAGGTGCACCGTGCCGGCCGTCGGGCGGTCCTCGCGGACGTCGACGACGTACGCGTCGAAGACCTCGCCGATCCGGTCCCGCAGCAGCGCCGCCTCGACCAGGTCCACGCATTCGCGTTCGGTCCGGGCGGCGCGGCGGGCGCCGGTCTCCATTTCCTGCGGGAGGGTGTCCAGCGCGGACCGTACCCATTCCGGCGCGTCCGTGCCCGCGGCCGCCGCCAGGCACAGTTCGCCGGTGTAGCGGTCCACAAGGCGGCGCAGCGGGGCGGTGCAGTGGGCGTACGGGGCGGCGAGGGCGGCGTGGAAGGAGGCGTCGGGGCTGATGGGGAGGGGGTGCTCGGTGGGGCGGTCGCGGTCGAAGACCGTGTAGCCGGCGCCGCGGAGGAGGGAGGTGCACTCCTGGAGGAACGCCGCGTGCTGGGTGTGCCGGGGGTCGAGGGCGCGGAGGACGACGGCGTACGGCATGCCCTCGGGCCAGTTCACCCCGAGCGAGCGGGCGACGCGGCGCAGCCGTTCGACGGCGGTCTGGGGGGCGGGGGGCAGGGTGCGCAGGATGCCGGTGCCGGCGGTGAGCATCAGCTCGGCGGCGGCCATGCCGGTCATGAGGGAGATCTGGGCGTTCCAGCCGTCGGCGGGCAGCGGGACGCGGTATGCGAGGCGGTAGCGGTCGCCGCGCCGGACGACTTCCTGCTCGGGGACGTTGAGCGAGATGCCGCCGCGCGTCCGCTCCAGCTCCTCCCGGCGCATGCCGATCTCGCGCAGCAGCGACAGCGGTTCCTCGGCCGTGCCGGAGTCGATGGCCCGCTGGACGCCCGCGTAGTCGAGCTTGGCCCGGCTGCGGACGAGGGCCCTGCGGACGTCGGCCCGGACGACTCGGCCGTCCGTGTCGAGGTCGAGCTGCCAGAGCAGGGCGGGGCGGGTGCGGTCGGGGAGGAGGCTGGCGGCGCCCTCGCCGAGTATGTCGGGGTGGAGGGGGATCCGTCCGTCGGGGTAGTAGAGGGTCGTCACCCGGCGGTGCGCCTCGGCGTCCAGGGCCCGGCCGGGGAGGACGAACGCGCCGATGTCGGCGATCGCGTAGTACACCCGGAAGCCGCCGGCGTCGCGGCGGGCCAGGAACATGGCCTGGTCGAGGTCCATCGAGTCGGGCGGGTCGATGGTGAACAGCGGGATGTCCGTGGCGTCGTGCGCGGGAAGGCGGGGTCGCCGCGTGGCCTGTTCCGCCTCGCTGAGGGCAGCGCGGGGGAACTCGGCGGGTACGTCCGACTTCGCACGCAGCTCGCGCAGCGCGGCGCGCAGGGGGGCGCCGTCCGTATCCGTCACATGTATGTGGCGACGGGGCATGGCACCGAGCGTAGGCGGGGTGCGGGCGCGCGGCACGGTGAGTGCGGCGGGCGGCGTTAGGCTCGACGGGGCCCCTTGACCGTTCCGCGCCGCCCACGGCGCGCGCGGGCGTACGTACTGAAGGAGAAACGACCGTGCTCGTGCTGTTGCCGCCGTCCGAGGGGAAGGCCGCGCCCGTCGAGAGCGGTTCCGGTGGTGCCCCGCTGGAGCTCGGTTCGCTGTCCCTGCCGGGGCTGACCGAGGCGCGCCGGGCCGTGCTGGCGGAGCTCGTGGAGCTGTGCGCGGGCGACGAGGACAAGGCGGCGGAGGTCCTCGGGCTGAGCCCGGGGCTGCGGGGCGAGATCGTCAAGAACGCCGCGCTGCCCGCCGCCGGCACCCGGCCCGCCGGGGAGATCTACACGGGCGTGCTGTACGACGCGCTGGGCCTGGCCACCTTGGACCCGGCGGCCCGGCGGCGGGCGGAGCGGTCGCTGCTGGTGTTCTCCGGGCTGTGGGGCGCGGTGCGGATCGGGGACGCGATCCCCTCCTACCGCTGCTCGATGGGGGTGAAGCTGCCGGGGCTGGGCGCGCTCGGCGCGTACTGGCGCGGCCCGATGGCGCGGACCGTGCCCGAGTCGGCGGGCGACGGGCTGGTGTTGGACCTCCGGTCCGCGGCGTACGCCTCCGCGTGGAAGCCGGCCGGTGATGTCGCCGAGCGGACGGCGACCGTGCGGGTCCTTCAGTCGAAGATCGTGAACGGGGTCGAGAAGCGGTCCGTCGTGAGCCACTTCAACAAGGCCACCAAGGGGCGGCTCGTACGGGACCTGCTGACGGCCGGCGTCGAGCCGTCCGGGCCGGGAGAGCTGGCCGCGGCGCTGCGGGAGCTGGGGTACGCGGTGGAGGGCGAGGCTCCGGCCAAGGGCGGGAAGCCCTGGGCGCTGGACGTCGTGGTCACCGAGCTGTAGACACGAGCCCGTTGCACACTGTGCAACGACTGTTGCGGTGTGTGTCGGGCGCGGCGAGGATGCCCGCGTGACCCCCGCCGCCGTACCCGCCTCGCCCGTGTCCGTCCTCGACCTCGCGCCCGTCGTCCCCGTCGTCGTCCTCCACGACGCGGCGGACGCGGTCCCCCTCGCCCGCGCCCTCGTCGCCGGTGGTCTGCCCGCGATCGAGGTGACGCTGCGCACGGAAGCCGCGCTCGACGCGATACGGGCCGTGGCGGCGGACGTGCCGGGCGCGGTGGTGGGCGCCGGGACGGTCCTCACGCCCGGGCAGGTGACCGCGGCGGTCGGGGCGGGGGCGCGGTTCCTGGTGAGTCCCGGCTGGACGGACCGGTTGCTGGAGGCGATGCGGACGGCGGGGGTGCCGTTCCTGCCGGGGGTGTCGACGGCCTCGGAGGTCGTGACGCTGCTGGAGCGCGGGGTGCGCGAGATGAAGTTCTTCCCCGCCGAGGCCGCGGGCGGGGTGCCCTATCTCCGGTCGCTGTCCGCACCGCTGCCCACCGCCCGCTTCTGCCCCACGGGCGGCATCGGGCCCGCCTCGGCGCCCGCGTATCTGGCGCTGCCCAACGTCGGCTGCGTCGGGGGGACATGGATGCTGCCCGCCGACGCGATCCGGGACCGGGACTGGGCGCGGATCGAGGAACTCGCCCGTGCGGCGTCGGCGTTGCGCGGCTGACGGCCCGGTGTCGCGGCCGCCCGCCACTCCATCCGGTGAACGCGCCCCCGACCGGTGGGTGATCGGCCGGGGACTGGCGTCGGGGGCCCGACCGGCTGCCATAGCCTGCCGCTGCCATGAACGATTTCGTTGACGAAGCACGCTCGCGAGTCGCCCACCTGCTCCGGATGGCCAACACGACCGACGACAGGGTCCGGGCGCGGATCATCGAGTACGCCGACACCACTCCGGAACCGCCGGTCATGAGCCGGGCCGGGATCGTCACGACCGGCTGCCCGCAGTGCCATCGCACCGCTTGGCGGCAGCAGGACGCCGAGGGCCCGGTATGGGTCTGCGCCTCGTGCGGCCATGTGGAAGGAGTGATCGTGGAGTGCCCCCATTGCCGCATCGCCATGCGGCCACCGCCTCTCGGTGCTCCGGACCGGTGGCAGTGTCCGGACTGCCCGCGGGTGGCGGCCACCGGGGAGAGTGCCCAGGACATCGAGGACCGTGAACGGCAGCGTCTGGAGGCGCTGGCCCTGTTGGAACGCGCCATCGGGTGGCGCGCGGAGTAGGCCCGCCCGGCGGCTCCGGCGGACGGCCGTACGGCGAAGGGCCCCCACCCTGCGGTGGGGGCCCTTCGTCACGTCAGTGGACGCGACACGTCAGTGACGCAGGTGGGACGTGTCGTTCAGCAGCCGGAGCGAGGCGTTGCCGTCGGCGTAATAGGCGACGGCGGACAGGGAGGCCGCGGAGAGCTCCATGCGGAACAGCGACTCCGGCGGGGCCCCGAGCGCCAGCCGTACCAGCGTCTTGACCGGCGTCACATGGGTGACCAGGAGAACCGTCCGGCCCGCGTAGCGGGCGATGAGCTTGTCCCGCGAGAGCGCGACCCGGCGGGCCACCGCGGCGAAGCTCTCGCCGCCGCCCGTCGGTGCCGCCTTGGAGGAGGCGAGCCAGGCGTCGAGGTCGTCGGGGTAGCGCTCGCGGACCTCGGCGAAGGTCAGTCCCTCCCAGGCGCCGAAGTCGGCCTCGCGCAGCCCCTCGTCTATCCGGACCTCGAGTCCGAGGCGCGCGGCCACGGCCGCCGCGGTCTCCCGGCAGCGGCGCACCGGCGACGACACGACGGCCTGGACGGTGCCCCGCGCGGCGAGGGCGGCCGCGGCCTGCTCGGCCTGCCGGCGCCCGGCGGGCGAGAGTTCGGGGTCGCTGCCGCCGCTGCCGGAGAACCGCTTCTGGGGGGTCAGCGCCGTCTCGCCGTGCCGCAGCAGGACGAACGTCGTCGGCGCGCCCAGGTCGGCCGGGGCGGCCCACCCGACGGGCACGGCCTTCGGCTCGGCGAGCGCCGCCGTGCCGGCGGCGTCCGCGGAGCCGGAAAGGGGTGCGGCGGAAACGGGGGCGGCCGGCTCCGGCGTCATCCGCGTGTGGAGACCCGCGGCCGACGCCCCGGGCTCCCAGCGCTTGCCGGCCTTGCCCGCGTCCATGGCTTCGTTGGCGAGCCGGTCCGCGTGCTTGTTCTTCTCACGCGGGATCCACTGGTACGTGACCTGACCGGCCGGGAGGACGCCACGGGCCTCGGCGGCCAGCGGCTTCATGTCCGGGTGCTTGATCTTCCAGCGGCCGGACATCTGCTCCACGACGAGCTTGGAATCCATCCGGACCTGGACCGTGGCCTCCGGGTCGAGGGCCTTTGCCGCCTTGAGGCCCGCGATGAGGCCCTTGTACTCGGCGACGTTGTTGGTGGCGGTGCCGATGTACTCGGCGGCCTCGGCGAGGGCCTCGCCGGTCACCGGGTCCAGGACGACGGCACCGTAGCCGGCGGGGCCCGGGTTGCCCCGGGAACCGCCGTCCGCCTCGACGATGAAGCGATTCGCCATGGGGCTTACAGGCCCGACTCGCGGGTGCGGACGAGGATGCGGGTGCAGTTCTCGCACCGGACGACCTCGTCCGGGGCCGCGGCGCGCACCTCGTTGAGCCCGGTGATGTCGAGCTCCAGGCGGCAGCCCTCGCAGCGGCGCTGGTTGAGGCGGGCGGCACCGACGCCACCCTCCTTGGTGCGGATCTTGTCGTAGAGCTTGAGCAGATCGGCCGGGATGGAGCCGGCGACGATCTCGCGCTCCTTGGTGACCGAGGCGGCCTCGGCGTCGATCTCGGCGAAGGCGGCGTCGCGGCGGGCGACGGCGTCGTTGACCTTGGCCTGCACGGACTCGACGCGGCCGGTCAGCTCGGTGACGCGCTCCTGGGCGGACTCACGGCGCTCCATGACCTCGAGGACGACGTCCTCCAGGTCGCCCTGGCGCTTGGCGAGCGAAGCGATCTCGCGCTGGAGGTTCTCCAGGTCCTTCGGGGAGATGCCGGCGCCGGAGTCCAGGCGCTGCTGGTCGCGGGCGGCGCGCTGGCGCACCTGGTCCACGTCCTGCTCGGCCTTGGTCTGCTCGCGGGTGGTGTCGCTCTCCTCGGTCTGCGCGGCGACGAGGAGGTCGCGGTGCTGCGTGAGATCGCCTTCGAGGCTCTGGATCTCGGCGTGCTCGGGCAGGCTCTTGCGCTTGTGGGCGAGCTGCGCGAGGCGGGTGTCCAGGGTCTGGAGGTCGAGAAGACGGATCTGGTCGGCGGGCGCGGCGTTCAGTGGAAGCTCCTGATTAGTGGTGGGAAGAGGAAGCGGACGACGCCGCGTGGGCGGTCCAGGGGTCGGTGACCGTACGGGAGATATGGGTGCGCAGCCCCCAGCCGTGGCGGTCGGAGATCTCGTCGAGCTGGGCGGCGGCCTGCTCGATCCAGGGCCATTCGGTGGCCCAGTGCGCCGCGTCCACGAGGGCGAGCGGGCTGTGGTGCTGCGCCTCGGACGCGGGGTGGTGGCGCAGATCGGCGGTGACGTAGGCGTCGACGCCCGCGGCCCGTACGTCGTCGAAGAGGGAGTCGCCGGAGCCGCCGCAGACGGCGACCGTGCGGATGAGGCGCTCGGGGTCGCCGGCGACGCGGATGCCCTGCGCGGTGGCCGGCAGCCGCTCGGCGGCGCGGGCGGCGAACGCGGCGAGGGTCAGCGGGGGCTCGACCTCGCAGATCCGGCCGAGGCCGCGACGGCCCGCGGAGTCGCTCGGGTCGGGTACGAGGGGGCCGGTGACGCGCAGGTCGAGGGCGCCGGCGAGGGCGTCGGAGACCCCGGGGTCGGCGCGGTCGGCGTTGGTGTGCGCGACGTGGAGGGCGATGTCGTTCTTGATGAGGGTGTGCACGACGCGGCCCTTGAAGGTGGAGGCCGCGACCGTCGTCGTTCCGCGCAGATAGAGCGGGTGGTGGGTGACGAGCAGGTCCGCGCCCAGCTCCACGGCTTCGTCGACGACCTCCTGAACGGGGTCGACGGCGAACAGGACCCGGCCGACGGAGGCGTCGGGGTCGCCGCAGACCGTACCGACGGCGTCCCACTGCTCGGCCCGCTCCGGGGGCCAGAGGGCGTCGAGGGCGGCGATGACTTCAGACAGTACGGGCACGGGGAAAGGCTACCTGTCCCTCGTGCCCCCACGGGTCCCCTGGGCGGGGTGCCGGGAATCCGGCCCCGGCCGGGGCGGTCGCCTCCGGCGCGCGCCGGCCCGCCGACCGGGCGGCAGGCCGGTCGGCAGGCCAGGCCGCGAACCCGGCCACGGCCGGACCGGCAAAGCTCCGGCCGTCCCGTCGGCGCCGGGTGCGAGCCGGACTGCCGCCCGGGTCACCACCCAGGGGGCGGGACCCGGGACGAAACCCGGCCCCGCCGGGACGGCCCGGCGAACGGTCCGTCCTACTTCTTCACCAGGTATCCGCGCAGGTCGTCCAGGACGCTGTTCGCCGCGGTGACGCCGAGGCCCAGGTACCAGGTCTCGTCCTGGACGTCCTTGGCCCGGCCGTCCTTGACCGCCTTGAGGTTCTTCCAGAGCGGGTTGTCCTGGGCGCTGTCGCGCTTGGTCTTGTCCGGGTCGCCGTAGACGCCGGTGAAGATCCAGTCCGCGTCGGCCTGGTCGATGTTCTCGGGGCTGATCTCTTCCGCGAGCTTGTCGGCCTGCTGGTTCTTCGGGCGGGGCAGGCCCGCGTCCTTGAGGATGGTGCCGATGAAGGACTGCTGTGCGTACAGGCGCGTGAACTGCGGCAGGTAGCGCAGCATGGTGATCGTCGGCTTCTTCTCGCCGATGTCCTCACCGAGCTGCTTGGCCTTGGCCCCGTACGCGTCGAGCTGCTTCTTGGCGTCGGCGGTCTTGTCCAGGGCGGCCGCGTTGAGGAGGTAGTTCTCCTTCCACGTGAAGCCGGGGCGGACGGAGAACACCGTCGGGGCGATCTTCGAGAGGTCCTTGTAGTTCTTCTCCGCGCGCAGCTTGCTGCCGAGGATCAGGTCGGGCTTGAGCTCGTTGATGGCCTCGAGGTTGAGGTTGCTGATGGTGCCGACGCTCTTGGGGTCGCCGACGTCCTTCTTCAGGTACGCAGGGATCTCCTGGCTGCCCTCGCTCGGGGCCCAGCCGACCGGCTTGATGCCGAGGGAGACGACGTTGTCCAGCTCGCCGACATCGAGGACGACGACGCGCTTGGGCATCTCCTTGATCTCGGTCTTGCCCAGCGCGTGGGTGATCGTCCGCGGGAACTGGCCGGGCTTCGCGTCCGTGCCCATCTTCGCGGTCTCCTCGGCCGCCTTGCCGAAGTCCTTGCCGCCCTGGGCGACGGACTTGGAGCCGTTGCCCCCGTCCTTGCCCGCCTCGCCGTCCTTCCCGTCGGAGGAACCACAGGCCGCGAGCGAGAGCGCGGCGGCTACGGAAAGGGCGACGGCGGCGGTGCCGCGGCGGCGGAGGGACATGGGGTGCTCCTGATCGGGGGGAAGGGGGCGACCGGTCGGCCGGAGGCGGAAACGCGCCAGGCGGCAGGGCGGTCAAGGGAGCCTGCTCGGCCACTCCCGCGGCCACTTAGGTCGGCCTTACTTTAAACAGCCGCCCAATGAGGAGCACACCCACCCCCAGCCCCTCAGGCAAATCAGGCGAACACCACCCTTAAGCGTGAAGCGGCCTCACTCTCAAGGTTCGGGACGTAGTGCGATAACTACGTTCAGTGCCGGAGGTGACGTTTCTCATGACGGTCTGTGTCCCCCAGAGCGCTCCACCGAACACCCCATCCGGCCCACCGAAGGACCGCGGCCGCACCTCGTTCACGGTCACGGCGGACGGTTCGTACGCCGCGTGGCTGGCTCTCGGCCGTGGCACCGGTGGCTGGTTTCCGGAGCGCTGGACGCTCGGCGGCCCCGAGCCCTACGCGGTCCCGCTGCCCGGCAGCCAGCCCGAGGAACCCGACAGCGAGGTACTGCCGCTCGCCGACGGCCGGGTGCTGATCCGCCGCCGGGTCGCCGAGCGGTACGCGCTGTCGCTGCTCTACCCCACCGGCCCCGGCACCGGCGAGCTGCCGCTCGGCGCGATCGAGTGCCCCCGGCTGTCCCTGCTGCCCCCCGCGCCCGACGGCTCGTCCGCCTTCGCCCTCGTGCACGGCGAGCGGTCGACCACCCTGTGGCGGGTGCACGGCGGCGCCTTCGGGCCCGAGCGGGTCACCGAGCTGCCGGGCCGCTGCGGGGGCGGCGCCTGGCTCGACCGCACGGGCCGGATGCTCGCGCTCGACCGCGAGCTGGACGGGCGCACCAAGGCCGTGGTGGTCGACCTGGGCCGCGGCGGCGAGACGAGCCCGCTGCTGCAGATCACGGAGGAGAGCAACGACCGTCTGCTGCTGGCCGACCCGGACAGCGGCCTGCTGCTCGTGCGGTCCGACGCGCCCGGGCAGGACCGGCTCGGGTGGGGGGTGCTCGGCTCGGCGCGGCCGGTGCGCTTCCCCGAGTGCCTGCGGATGGCCGACGCGGCGGTGACCCCCTTCGCCGCGCAGCCGGGGCAGGTGCTGATGCCCGAGGGGTGTGCGGTGGCGCTCCGCATCGACGGGGCGGCGGGCAGCTGGGTGGGGGTGTGGCGGCCGTCGGGGCGGCGGGTGCAGCAGTTCCCGGCGCCGGTGGGGTGGCTGGCGGGCGCGGGCCTGTGGACCGCCGACGGCGAGCTGCGACTGCCGTACGTCACGCCGTACGTGCCCTGCGGGCTGGCACGGTTGCGGCTGCCCGGCGCGGACGGCAAGCGCGGCCCCCGCGAGGAGGACGCGGAGCAGGAGCCGGGCGGTCCACCGCAGGGCCCGGTCTGCGTCCCACCGGAGGCCGCGGCACCGGACGGGCCGGACGCGCACGACGAGCCGGACGGGCAGGAGGAGGCCCCGCCTCCCAGGGCCTGGGCGGCCGGGGTGGGGGCGACACCGCGGCCCGCGTCGCACGCGGCACCGACGGCGCAGCTCTGGCAGGCGGTGCAGCCGACGCTCACGGAAGGCTGCGCCGGGTTCCCGGAGCCGGACCCGGGCGCCGCGCCCCGGCCCGTCCCGCTCCAGCAAGCACCCCTGGGCCGGACCCCCTAGGACGTATCCGCCCGGCGGACCCGACGGGCCCACGACGCCCGGCACCGCGCTCGGTCGCGTTGCCGGGCGCCCGTCTGTCCGCACCCGTTTCCGTCCGGTTCCGGCGTCGCGAGAATGCGAACACACCGGCGAACCGGGTGGCTCCGCGATCAAGGTCCCCGTTAGAATCGGGCGGGGGTTGTGCGGCTGTACCGGCCGGGCACCGGCGGTGAACCGAACGGTCGCGCGTGAGAAGCGTGTGCAGCGTGTTGACGTCCGTCGATGCCGTGCGCCATTGCCACGGCCCCCGACGCGCAGTGCACGCATCCCCTTCCCACGGAGTGACTCTTCCCATGCCCGACGCCCGAACCGACACGACCGAGGCGCGCCCCCGCGAGGCGTCCGCCCAGGCCGCAGCCACCGGCTCCGGCAGGCACCGCGGCCCGGCTTCCCCGAACGACCACGGCGCCCCCGCCCATGGCAAGCACCGCCGCAATACGACGGACAACCACTGACCCCGTCCTCTCCACAGGACTCCACGGGTCCCTCACCCGCCGGACGGGCCGCCTCGGGCGTCCGTCCGGTGGGACAGGCCCAGCACCTCCACGCTCGCGAAGGTCTCCCGCGACGGCCGCCCCGCGTAATAAGGGGTGAGCAGCCCGTCGAGCTCCTCGACGCTGAAGGCCTCCCCGGCCGTGTCGAACGTGGCCGCCACCTTGGGCCGTTCGACGACGGCGACCATGCCGCCGTGCACCACGAAGACCTGTCCGCTGATGTGCGCGGCCGCCGGTGAGGCGAGATAGCCCACGAGCGGTGAGACGTGTTCGGGCGCCAGCGGGTCGAGCCCCTTGCCGTCCGCCTCGATGCTCTCGAAGACGTCCTCGGTCATCCGGGTCCGGGCCCGGGGGCAGATCACATTCGAGGTGACCCCGTATTTGCGCAGCGCCTCCGCCGTCGAGGTGGTGAGGCCGACGATGCCGCCCTTGGCCGCCGCGTAGTTGGGCTGCCCGGCCGAGCCGGCGAGGAAGGCCTCGGAGGAGGTGTTGACGATCCGTCCGTACACCGGCCTACCCGTGGCCTTCGCCCGGTCCCGCCAGTGTGCGGCGGCGAAGCGGACGGTGTTGAAGTGGCCCTTGAGGTGCACGCGGACCACGGAGTCCCATTCCTCCTCGGTCATCGAGAAGACCATCCGGTCCCGCAGGATGCCCGCGTTGTTGACGAGGATGTCCAGCGAGCCGCCGGTGTCGAGGGCCAGTTGGACGAGGGCGCGGGCCTCTTCGAAGTCGGCGACGTCGCCGAGGTGGGCGGTGGCGCTGCCGCCCGCCGCCCGGATCTGTGCCACGACCGCCTCGGCGGGTGCGGCGGACGCCTCGCCCGAGCCGTCGCGGCCCGGTTGTCCGTAGTCGTTGACGATGACGTGGGCGCCGAGCCGGGCCAGTTCGAGGGCCTCGGCCCGGCCGAGTCCGCGCCCGGCGCCGGTGACGATCGCGGTCCGGCCCCGCAGGGTCGCTTGCGCTGACATGCGCCTCCCTCTCCCGGAATCGAACCGGTCAGATCTCGACGCAGGTGCGCAGCGCCTCACCGGTGCGCATCTGGTCGATCGCGTCGTTGATCCCGGCGAGCGGGACCCGGTGGGTGATGAGCCCGGCGAGGTCGATCCGGCCGGCCCGCCACAGGGCGATGGCCCGCTCGTAGGACCGCAGCACGTCGCCGCCGCCGTACAGGGACGGCAGGATCCGCTTCTCGTCGAAGAACAGCTCGAACATGCTGACCTTGAAGTGGTCGTCCAGCGCGCCCGCTCCGACGACGCACAGGGTGCCGCCGCGCCGGGTCGTCTCGTACGCGGTGCGGGCCGTGGCGGAGGTGCCGACGACCTCGAAGACGTAGTCGAAGCCCTCGCCGCCGGTGATCCGCTTCTTGGCGTCGGCCAGGGCGTCCGGGGCGACGGCGTCCGTCGCGCCGAAGCGCAGCGCGGCGTCGCGGCGGGAGGCGACGGGGTCCACGGCGACGATGCGGGCGGCGCCCGCGGCCCGCGCGCCCTGGATCGTGTTGATGCCGACGCCGCCGCAGCCGATGACGGCGACGGAGGAACCGGCGTCGACCCGCGCGGTGTTGAGGGCGGCCCCGAGGCCGGTGGTGACGCCGCAGCCGATGAGGGCGGCGATCTCGTAGGGCACGTCGTCCGGGATCGGCACCGCGCACACGGCTCCGACGACGACCTCCTCGGCGAAGGTGCCGGTGCCGGCGAAGCCGAAGACATCGGACGGGGAGCCGCCCGCGCGCCGGAAGTTGGGGGCGCCGGCGGCCGCGAGTCCGGCGAGGCACAGCTGGGTCTGGCCGCGCCGGCAGGACGGGCAGGTCCCGCAGGAGGGCAGCCAGCAGACCAGGACGCGGTCGCCCGGCTTGACGGCGGTGACGCCGTCCCCGACGTCGAGCACCTCGCCGGCGCCCTCGTGACCGGGGACGAAGGGGGCGGGCTGCGGCAGTACGCCGCTCATCGCGGACAGGTCGGAATGGCACAGTCCGGCGGCCCGGAGGCGCAGTCTGACCTTTCCGGGGCCGAAGCCCACGGCCTCGACGTCGTCGAGGACTTCGAGCTTGTCCTGGCCGATCTCGTGCTGGACGGCTGCGCGCATGGTGCGTATCCCTTCGGTGTTCCAGGATTCGCGGACAGGGGTGTGGTTCAGGTGTGCTCGACGACGGTGTCGGCGAGGACCGGCGCGTCCTCGCGCTCGACGGCCGTCACGGACACCTGGACCCGGCCGGGGCCCGGGCTCTGGCGCCACATCCGCACGCGCAGGGTCTCGCCGGGGAAGACGACGCCCGTGAAGCGGGTCGCGTAGGAGCGGACGCGGGTCACATCACCGTCGAGCACGGTGTCGACGACGGCCTTGAGGACGATGCCGTAGCTGCACAGGCCGTGCAGGATCGGCCGGTCGAAGCCGGCGGAGGCGGCGAACTCCGGGTCGGCGTGCAGCGGGTTCCAGTCCCCGGAGAGGCGGTAGAGCAGGGCCTGGTCGGGGCGGGTGGGGCGCAGGGCCGTCAGGTCCGGCTCGCGCGTGGGCGCGGGGAGCCGGTCGGAGGGGCCGCGCTCGCCGCCGAAGCCGCCCTCGTCGCGGACGAAGATCCGGCAGTCGCTGGTCCACAGCGGGCCCTCGGCGTCGGCGGCGTCCGCGCGCAGCACGATGACGGCGGCCTTGCCCTTGTCGTACACGGCGGCGACGCGGGAGGTGAGCGTGGCCGAGCCGCGGGCGGGCAGCGGCCGGTGCAGCCCGATGGTCTGCCCGCCGTGCAGCACGCGGGCGAGGTCGACGTCGACACCGGGCGCGGAGAGGCCGCCGGCCAGGGCCATGCCGCCGCCCGCGACGGTCGCGAAACTGGGGAGCACGGCGAGCCTGCTCTCCAGGGTGTAGCGGAGCTCCTCCGGGTCGGTGGGCCGGGCCGCGCCGGCCCCGATGCCGAGGTGGTAGAGGAGGACGTCCTTGTGGTCCCAGGAGAGCTCGACGCTACGGGGTTTCGCCCCGACCGCCTGGCTTACGTCGATGGGCATCGGGGCGACGGCTCCTTCGCGGTGTGGTCGAAGACCCCGACCCGGCCGTCCGCACCGCAGGCCGCGCCGGGGTCGCTGCCGGGCCGGCCCGCTCGCGCTCGGTACTGGAACGCGTTCCAGCCGATCCGATGCACCCTTGTATAGCCGATCGCCGTGGGGGCCGGAAGGCCGCGGACCGCATTGCCTGACGGGGCGTCACATGCCATGACAAAAGTCACCGCACGCCTTGGACAGATGCATCTGCGCAGCTCACCGCCCTGTTCCATAGGGTCGGAGCATGAGTGGAGCGATGCAGCGGATCGAACGGATGAGATCGCCGGACCGGCGGGGGTTCCTGCCGTGGCTTCTCATCCTCACCGGGGACGTGATCGACCTGTGCCGGGGCAGGCTGCCGCTGCCCTGGCTCGGCGCCGCGGCACTGGCGGCCTTCGTCGCCCTCTACGTCACCACCGTCTTCCTCGGCCTCGACGAGCGCCGCCGGGAGACGCGCGCCCCGCTGGCGTCGCTCGCCGCCCTGGCCGCCGTGACCTACGCGCTCACCACCGGCTATGGCGGCGACTGGCTGCTGTGCTTCCCCTTGCTCTCCCTGGCCGCCGGCATCGTGCTGCGCGGCAGCGGCCCCCGGCTCGGGGCGGCGCTGGCGGCGTTCGGCACCACGGTCGGGGTGCTGATGGCCGTGCACAACGACACCGAGGACGTCCTGGCCATCGCCTGGGGCACCGCGCTGTCGGGCCTGGTCGCGGCCGCCCTGCTGAACCTCTTCGAGACGGTGGAACGGCTGCGCGCCACCCGCGAGGAGCTGGCCCACGCCGCCGTCGAACGCGAACGGCTGCGGTTCTCCCGCGATCTGCACGATCTGCTCGGCCACACCATGTCCGTGATTGTGGTCAAGGCCGAGGCGGTACGCCGGCTGGCCCCGCGCGACCTGGACGCGGCCGTCGGCCAGGCCGCCGACATCGAGGCGGTGGGCCGCCAGGCCCTCACCGAGATCCGGGAGGCCGTCACCGGCTACCGCGAGGGCAGCCTCACCACCGAACTCGAACGGGCCCGCTCCCTCCTCGACGCCTCCGGCATCGCGACCGACATCCGCCAGTCGGGCCCGCCCCTGCCACCGCAGACCGCGGCGCTGCTCGGCTGGGTGGTGCGCGAGGGCGTCACCAACGTCGTCCGGCACAGCGCCGCGGCCCGCTGCGCGATCGAGGTGCGCGGCGAGCCGGACCGGGTCCATCTGGAGATCATCGACGACGGCCGCGGCGTAGGCTCGGCAGCCGCCGAACCGGACGGTGCCAAGGGCGGTACAGGCCTCAAGGGACTGACCGAGCGGCTGGCCGCCGCGGGCGGCGCACTGGCCGCCGGACCCGACGGTAAGCGGGGCTTCCGCCTGGTGGCGGAACTCCCGGTGGACGACGAAGAGGAGGGCCGGGCCGCATGAGCCGCGTCATCAGCGTGCTGCTTGCCGAGGACCAGGGCATGATGCGGGGCGCGCTCGCGCTGCTGCTCGGCCTGGAGGACGACATCGAGATCGTCGCGCAGGTCGGCGACGGCGACGAGATCCTGCCCCAGGCCCTGGCGACCCGGCCCGACATCGCCCTCCTCGACATCGAACTGCCGGGCCGCAGCGGCCTCGACGCGGCGGCCGACCTGCGGGAACGGCTGCCGGAATGCCGGGTGCTGATTCTCACCACCTTCGGCCGGCCCGGGTATCTGCGCCGGGCCATGGAGGCGGGGGCGTCCGGATTCCTGGTCAAGGACGGCCCCGTCGAGGAACTCGCCGCGGCGATTCGCCGGGTGCTGGCGGGAGAGCGCGTCATCGACCCGGCCCTGGCCGCGGCGGCCCTGAGCGCCGGCCCCAACCCGCTCACCCAGCGCGAACGCGACGTGCTGGCCGCGGCGGTGGACGGGGCGACGGTGGCGGACATCGCGTCACGGGTGCACCTGTCGCCCGCGACGGTGCGGAATTATTTGTCGGCGGCGATAGGGAAGACGGCGACGCGCAACCGCATGGAGGCGGTGCGGGCTGCTCGGCAGAACGGTTGGCTGTAGCTCCGGGCGAGCGCCCGGAGGGCGCTGTCCTCAATCGCCGGACGGGCTTGAAATGTGCGACCGCCCCTGGCCGGACGGCCGCCCGGCCCCTGCACCGGAGGGCCTGGGCCCGCCCCCGGCATGGCGCGCGCAACGCCATGCGGCAGCATGAGGCGCCACGACCCGCACCGCCAGGAGGAGACCGCATGCCCCCCAAACCCGAGGTACTCGCCGCTTTCGAGGCGGCGAAGGGCTTCATGCCGGTCGACGAGGGTCTCGCCCTCTACGCCGCCGCCGAGGAGGCGGCGGTGCTCGGGCCGCTGCTCGAAGTCGGTACGTACTGCGGGCGCTCCACCCTTCTGCTGGCCGCCGCCGCGCGGGAGGCCGGGACGACGGCCGTGACCGTCGACCACCACCGGGGCAGCGAGGAGCAGCAGCCCGGCTGGGAGTACCACGACCCGTCCGTCGTGGACGACGACCCCGGCGTGGGCCGCATGGACACCCTGCCGACCTTCCGCCGCACGCTCTACAAGGCGGGCCTGGAACCGCATGTGATCGCGATCGTCGGCCGGTCGCCGCAGGTCGCGGCGGTCTGGGGGACGCCGGTCGGGCTGGTGTTCATCGACGGCGGGCACACCGACGAGCATGCGAACGCCGACTACGAGGGCTGGGCCCCGCACGTCGCCCCGGGCGGGCTGCTCGTCATCCATGACGTCTTCCCCGACCCGGCGGACGGCGGGCAGGCGCCGTACCGCGTCTATCTCCGGGCCCTGGAGTCCGGCGAGTTCGCCGAGGTCTCGGTGACGCGCTCGCTGCGCGTGCTGCGCCGGGTGGCCGGACCCCGCGCCGCGTAGGTACTTCGCGGAGGGGGTCTCGCGGCGCGGGCGGCGGCGCTAGCATCGCCGGGTGTCCAACGGCAGGAATTCCCGCATGCCCGGCCGCCTGGGCGGCACCACCCTCCGCACCCCCCTTCTCGTGGCGCTGGCCGCGTTACTGGCGCTCTCGCTGGCGGGCTGGCTTCTGTGGGACGCCGCCTCGGGCGGTGGCGCGGACGACGCCAAGTCGCCGGTGGCGGCCTCCTCCGCGACGCATCCCGCTCCGTCGGGCCAGTCCGGCACGTCCGGACCGTCCGGGAAGCCGTCGCCCGCGCTCCCCTCGCCGTTCGTGACGCCGCCGTCGAAGCCGACGGGTGAGGCGTCACGTCCCGCCGACGAGGCGACGGCGGCGGGGACGGTCGGCCGGCCCCGTGCCGACGGTCCGCTCAAGGGCAAGGTCGTCGTCATCGATCCCGGTCACAACACCCGTAACCGTGACCACACCGCCGAGATCAACCGTTCCGTCGACATCGGCACCGGGCGCAAGGAGTGCGACACCACCGGCACGTCCACCGACGACGGCTACGCCGAGGCCACGTTCACCCTCGACGTCGCGCACCGGATCCGGACGATGCTCCAGGACCAGGGCGTCACCGTGAGCTTCACCCACGACGGCGACCGGCCGTACGGGCCGTGCGTGGACGAGCGGGCCGCGATCGGCAACAAGGCGAAGGCCGACGCCGTGGTGTCCGTGCACGCGGACGGTTCGGCGGTCGGCAATCGCGGCTTCCATGTGATCCTGCCCGCGACCGTGCGCGGCGGCCGGGCGGACACCGCGCCCATCGTCGGGCCGTCGAAGGAGCTCGGCGCGCGGATCGCCGGGAACTTCGTACGGACGACCGGGAGCGCGCCGTCCAACTACATCGGGGGCGGCACCGGTCTGGACACCCGGTCCGATCTGGGGGGCCTCAATCTCTCCACCCAGCCGAAGGTGTTCGTCGAATGCGGCAACATGCGTGACCCGAAGGACGCCGCTCTGCTCACCGACACCGCGTGGCGCGAGAAGGCGGCGCGAGGGATCGCGGACGGCATTACGGACTTCCTGCGAGGGTAGATACCAGCAGGCCACGGCCGTGTCACGAGGGTGATACGAAGGAGACGCCCCGACCGCCCAGGCGATAGGTTCACCCGTACGATGGGGCGGCCACCCCCGCGCCCCCGCAGCTCGCGTATCGGCGACCGCGACGACTTCTGACAGCTCTGACAAAGGATTTTAGGTGAACATCCGCTCCCTCACTCGAGGCGACGGCGTGGTGATCGGAGCAGCGGTGTTGCTGTTCATCGCCTCGTTCCTCGATTTTTACTCCGTCGATTGCAGTGGCCAGTTCTGCGACAAGTCGGAACTTCCCAACCTGTGGGACTCGAAGCTCTTCCCGGTGCTGCCCACCGTCGTCCTCGCCGGGATCGTCGGCGCGGTGCTCATCATCGCGGGCCGCTTCCAGCCCCAGGGCCGCAATCTGCTCGGGCTCACGCTCGACCAGTGGGGCACCGCTCTGACGGTGTTCGCCGCGTGGTCCTCGCTGTGGACGATGTTCGGCGGCGCCCTGGAGGACAACGACAAGGTCGGTGCGGGCATCGGCCGCATCCTGGCGCTCATCGCGCTGCTCGTGATGGCCGCCGGTGCGCTGCTCACGCAGCGGATCCCCGCGCTGAAGGCCCCGCTGATGGGCGCTCCGGCGCCGCAGGCCCCGTCCCCGTACGGCGCCGGTCCGGGCTACGGCTACCCGGGTCCGGGCGGCATGCAGCAGGGCCAGGCCCCGTACGGCGCGCAGCAGCAGCCCTACGGCGCGCAGGCCGGTCAGACCGGTCAGCCGCAGGCCCCGCAGCAGGACCAGTCGGCTCCGGCTCAGGCGCAGCCCGCCGGTCCTGTGGGGGCCCAGCCCGCCGCGGCTCCCGCCGGCGACTTCGCCCCGTTCTGGTTCGCGGTGCCGGTGGCCCGCCCCCTGTACGGGGAGGACGGCTCGCCGACGCAGATCGCCGAGCTCGCGCCCGGCACGTGGTACCTCGCGGTGGACCAGCGCGGTCAGGCGCTCGTCGCGCAGACGCAGGACGGCCGACGCGGCGTGCTGCAGGACACCACGGGCATCCAGCGCGGCTGAGGCACGCGCCGGAGGAAGCTCCGTCATCGAAGGCCCGCCGGGGTTGCCCGGCGGGCCTTCGCCTTTGCCCGTGACCGGCATGTGCCTCTTGTCGGGGGCGGCCGGTGGCCCGTACAGTCGCCGGACCTTGCCTGACGGCTCGTCAGCTCCAGCGGAAGGGGCGGCACGGCATGCGACTCGGCCTGGCACTCGGCTATTGGGGCCGCGGCCCCGACCCGCGGCATGTGGAGCTCGCCCGGCAGGCCGAGCGGCTGGGCTACCACTCGGTGTGGACGTCCGAGTCCTGGGGCTCCGACGCCTTCACCGCGCTCACCTGGATCGCCGCCCGCACGACACGGATCCTGCTCGGCACGGCCGTGGCCCAGATGGCGGCCCGCGCGCCCACCGCCACGGCGATGCACGCGCTGACGCTCGACCACCTCTCCGGGGGCCGGGTGCTGCTCGGGCTGGGGCTGTCGGGGCCGCAGGTGGTGGAGGGGTGGTACGGACGCCCGTTCCCGGCGAGCCCGCTGACCGCTACCCGCGAGTATGTGGACGTCGTCCGGCAGGTGCTGCGCCGGGAAGCCCCCGTCACGCTCGACGGCCGCTTCCATCCCCTTCCCTACACCGGCCCCGGAGCCACCGGCCTCGGCAAACCACTGAAGTCCGTCACCCATCCGCTGCGCTCCGGACTGCCGGTCCTGCTCGGCGCGGAGGGCCCCCGGAACATCGCCCAGACCGCGCGCATCGCCGACGGCTGGCTGCCGCTGTACTGGTCACCCGAGCGCGCGGACGTCTACACGGCCTCCCTGGGCGCGGCGCCCGCGGGGTTCATGGTCGCGCCCATGGTGCGGGCGCAGGTGTGCGCCGACGTCGCCGAGGGACTGCGGCCGGTGAAGGCGATGCTCGGCTTCTACATCGGCGGGATGGGGCACGCGACCCGTAACTTCCACGCCGACCTGATGGCGCGGATGGGCTTCGAGGACGCGGCGACGCGGGTGCGGGAGCTGTTTCTCGCGGGGCGGCGGGCGGAAGCGGTGGAAGCGGTGCCGGACTCCTTCGCCGACGAGATCTCCCTGGTCGGGCCGAGGGAGCGGATCGCCGAGCGGCTGACGGCGTGGCGCGCGGGGCCGGTCACGGATCTGCTGGTGACCGCGCCCGACCCCGGGACGCTGCGGGTGCTGGCGGAGCTCAACGCGTGAGCGGGAGCCGGAGCCGGCCGCACGGCCCTACGGCACCGTTATCGCACCCCTCGGGGGCTTGGCCTTCCCGTACAGCCAGGACTCGAAGAGCTTGCCCAGGTCCTTGCCGGACTTCTTCTCGCACAGGTCGATGAACTCGCGGGTCTCGGCGTTGCCGTGCCGGTGTTCCTTCGTCCAGGTGCGGAGGATGTCGAAGAAGGTCTTGTCACCGACGGCCACGCGCAGCTTGTGCAGCACCATCGCGCCCCGGCCGTAGACGGGGTCGCCGGACACGTCGTCGGCGGGCGGGCTGCCGGGCGGGAAGTCCCAGATGTTCTTGCTGAGTTTGTCGGTGCCGTCGTAGAAGTCCTGGAATATCTTCGCCACGGTCCGGCCGCCGGTCTTCTCCTCCCACATCCACTCGGCGTAGGACGGGAAGCTCTCGTTGAGCCACATGTCCCGCCAGGTGCGGGGGGAGACGGAATTGCCGAACCACTGGTGCACCAGCTCGTGCACCACCAGCAGGTCGTCGGGCGCGTGCGGGAAGTACGGCTTGGCCTGTGTCTCCAGGGCGTAGTCGACGTCGGGGTTGTTGTCGATGACGGCGCCGGTGCCGCTGAAGGGGTACGGGCCGAAGAGTCCGCTCCCCCACTCGACGACCTTGGGTATGAGCGTCTCGACGCCCTTGCTCCGCTCGGCCTCGTCCGGGTCGATGGCGACGTACACCGGGAGGCCGTTCTTCGTCTTCGTCTCGGAGACGGTGAAGTCCCCGACGGCGACGCTGGCGAGATAGCTGGCCATGGGCTCGGCGGTGTGCCAGGCGAAGGTGGTCCGCCCGTCCTCGGCGACCTTCTTGCGCTTCAGCTCGCCGTTGGCCACGGCGGTGAAGCCCTTGGGGACGGTGACGTCGATGTCGTAGGTGGCCTTGTCGGAGGGGTGGTGGTTGCCGGGGAACCAGGTCATCGAGCCCATGGGCTCGCCGAGGCTCACCGAGCCGTCGTCGGTCTCGACCCAGCCCTCCTTGCCGTCGTCCTCATCGACGACGCGCCGGGGCGTGCCGTCATAGACGATCTTCGCCTCGAATTCGTCGCCCTTGCCGATCGTCGAACGGGGCGTCAGCGTCAGTTCGTCGCCCTTGCGGGAGACCCGTGCGGACTTTCCGTCGACCAGCGCGGTCCGTACCTTCAGGCCCTTGAAGTCGAGGTTGAACGCGGTCAGTTCCTGCTTGGCCCGGGCCTTGACGACGGCGATGCCGTGCAGCTCGTTCCCCTCGGGCACGTAGTCGAGGGTGAGCCCGTAGTGGCTGACGTCATAACCGCCGTTGCCCAGCCGGGGGTAGAGCGGATCGCCGACGCCCGCCACCCCGGGCTGCCCGGCGGCGGCAGCGGCCACGCCACCGCCGCCGTCGCCCGTACACGCCGCGACGAGCAGCAGAACGGCCGGCAGGGCGCCGCGCAGCAGACGGCGCGGCGCGAGCGCCCGGCGCCCGCCGTCGGATATGTGCTCGTCGGTACGCATCAGAAGGTGACCCGCTCCAGCCAGAAGTCGAGCAGCTCGCGGTCGCCGAGCACCTCGACGCGGTCGGTGTCCGCCGGGAGGCGGCGGTAGAAGACACGCAGGACGTCGGTGAGCGGCCCGCGCAGGGCGACGGCCGCCTTCTCATGGGCGCGACGCCAGGTGGCACGGTCACCGGTGAGATCGACGAACCACTCCGCCTCGAGCTCGGCGGGGGTGTCCGTGGCGTGCAGATGAATGGTGCGGCCGGGGCCGAGCAGCTCCTTGAGCTCCGGCTTGCGCTCCACGGTCTGCGGATAGCTGCCGATCTCCAGCCATTCGTCGATGCAGTCCGCCGCGAGATCGGCGTCGAGGGTGAAGTCGAGGCCGGCGGTCGCGAACGCGTCGGCCCGGTGGATCACCGTCTCGTGCGCCATCCGACGGGCCCAGAAGCCCGGCGTCTGCTGCGGCGCCCAGGACCACACCTCCTCGGCGGGGTCCGCGGCGCGCAGGGTCCGCGCGAACGTCTCGGCACCCTCGGCCAGCCATGCGTCGAGCCCGGCCGCGTCGAGCGGGTCCGGGCCGGCCGCGCCGGGGACCGCATCGGGGCCCACGGGCTCGCTCGCGCGCGTCCGCACGATGGTCTCGGCCCAGCGGTGCGCGCCGCCGACGTGCAGGGCCAGCTCGCTGAGCGACCAGTCGGGGCAGGTGGGGACGGTGGTGGAAAGGTCGGTGCCGTGCAGTGCCGAACGCAGCAGTCCGGTCTGGGCTTCGACCTCGGAGCAGTAACGGTCGTGACTGAGAAGGCTCATGACGTCACTCTAGAACGGGCCGCTGACAACGCCTTTGGCCGGGACGGCCGTTGCGTCGGAGCGGTTCCCTCCGGGGATGTGGGGCTGTACTCCTCCCAGACTGGCGCGGGCGGGCGAGCCGGGCGACCGGGCGGGGTCCGTTCGAGTGGGGCACCGGTGCGCTGCCGGACAGAGCGCGGGTCAGGAGCCCCAGCGGGGCTGCATCCGGGTGCCGGACGGGCACGGGCTTCGCCCGTCCGGCGTCCGGGTTCAGGCGCAGCAGTCCGGTTCCAGGCCGTACGGGAGGCGTTCGCCGCCGAAGACCGTCGTGGTCGCCTCGTCGCCGCCGAGGGCCGCGACGGCCAGGAGCAGTGAGCCGGCGGTCCAGGAGGTGCGTTCCTCCGGCCAGACGGCGTCGTCCTCGTAGACGTATCCGGTCCAGTACATGCCGTCCTCGGCGCGCAGGTGCTGGATCCACTGGAGGATCTCGACCGCGCGGTCGGACTCGCCCATCGCCCAGAGCGCGAGGGCGAGTTCGCAGCTCTCGCCGCCGGTCACCCATGGCCGGTCGGAGACGCAGCGCACGCCCAGGCCCGGGACGACGAAGCGGTCCCAGCCCGCCTCCAGGCGCTCCTTCGCGGCGGCGCCGGTGACCGCGCCGCCGAGGACCGGGTAGTACCAGTCCATGGAGAAGCGGTCCTTGTCCAGGAACCGCTCGGGGTGGTGCCGTATCGCGTGGCCGAGCAGGCCCGCGGCCAGTTCCCAGTCGGGCTGCGGCTCCTCACGGTGCTCGGCGATGGCGAGGGCGCAGCGCAGCGCGTGGTGGATGGAGGACGAGCCGGTCAGCAGCGCGTCGTCGACGGGGGTGCCGTCGTCCTCCCGCTTCCAGCCGATCTGGCCGCCGGGCTGCTGCAGGCCCAGGACGAACTCGACGGCGGCGAAGACGGTCGGCCACATGCGGTCGAGGAAGGCGTCGTCGCCGGTGGCGAGGTAGTGGTGCCAGACGCCGACGGCGACGTAGGCGACGAAGTTCGTCTCCCGTCCCCGGTCGGTGGGCTCCTCGGGGTCGCCGTCGGCGTACGCGGCGTACCACGAGCCGTCGGAGTTCTGGTGCTCGGCCAGCCAGCGGTAGGCGGCCTCGGCCCGGTCCCGTTCGCCCGCCACGTCCAGGGCCATGGCGGCCTCGACGTGGTCCCAGGGGTCCAGGTGGTGGCCGCGGAACCAGGGTATGGCGCCGTCCGGGCACTGCGTGGCGGCGATGCCCGCGACGGTCTGCGCGACCTGTTCGGCGGTGAGCACCCCGGCGAGGACGAGGCGCTCGGTACGGCCCGGTGTCGTCACGCTCGTCCCTCGCGGGCAGCGTCCTCGGTGGCCGGTGCGACCGGGGCGGCCGGGGCGGCCGGGGCGTGCGGCTTGGTGGCGTAGGCGACGAAGCTCTTGCCGATGAGGGGGTTGAGGGCCTGCTCGGCGAGCCGGGTGGCCCGTGGCTTCTTCATGATGTCCCAGACCAGCAGCTTGTGGTACGCGCGGACCGGCAGCGCCTTGTCGTTGTCCACACCGAAGGCGCACTTGAGCCACCAGTAAGGGCTGTGCAGCCCGTGCGCGTGGTGGGTGCCGTACGGCTTGAGGCCCGCCTCGCGCATCCGGTCCAGGAGTTCGTCGCCGCGGTAGATGCGGATGTGGCCGCCCTCGACCTCGTGGTAGGCGTCGGAGAGGGCCCAGCAGATCTTCTCCGGGCCGTAGCGCGGCACGGTGACGGCGATGCGGCCGCCGGGCTTGAGGACGCGCACCATTTCGGCGAGCACGCCCTTGTCGTCCGGGATGTGCTCCATGACCTCGGAGATGATGACGACGTCGAAGCTGTCGTCGGGGAAGGGCAGGGCCAGCGCGTCGCCCTCCATGGCGGTGGCGGTGGCGCCCGCCGGGGCCTCACCGGCCTCCTTCATGGCGGCGAACCACTTGGCGACCTCGCGGATCTCCTCGCCGTTGCGGTCGAGGGCCACGACCTGCGCGCCCCGCCGGTAGCACTCGAAGGCGTGCCGTCCTGCGCCGCACCCCAGATCGAGGACGCGGTCGCCTGCGGCGAGCGGGAAGCGGGAGAAATCGACGGTCAGCACGGGCTCTGCCTTCTGGTTCGGGGAATGCGTCCGAGCGGGGTCGTGAGGGGTGCGAAGCGGGTGGCGGCGAAGGGCGGGCGGCCGCCGGGCCGGTGGTCAGGCGGGCTTGCGTCTGGCGGTGGCGCGGGCCGGGGCGCCGCGCCCGGCGCCCTGGGCGGCGATGGCGGCGCGGTAGCGCTCGGCGGTGCCGATGGCGGCCTGCTCCCAGGTGAACCGGGCCAGTACGCGCTCGCGGCCCGCGGCGCCCAGCCGGCGGCGCAGTCCGGCGTCACCGAGCAGCCGGCCCAGGGCGGCGGCGAGCGCCCCCGCGTCACCGGGCGGCACGGCGAGGCACGTCTCGCCGTCGGGGCCGGCGACCTCGGGGATGGCTCCGCCGGTGGTGGCCACCAGCGGGGTGCCGGTCGCCATGGCCTCGGCGGCGGGCAGCGAGAAGCCTTCGTAGAGGGAGGGGACGCAGGCGATCTGCGCCGAGCGGACCAGGTCGACGAGCTCGGCGTCGGTGATGCCCTTGACGAACTCGACGGACCCTTCGAGCCCGTACCGCTCGATGGCGGCGGCGACCGGGCCGCCCTCGGCGCGCTTGCCGACGACGACGAGGTGGGCGTCGGGGTTCTCCGTACGGACCTTGGCGAGCGCCTCGATGAGGAACACGAGCCCCTTGAGGGGGACGTCGGCGCTGGAGGTCGTGACGATCCGGCCGGGCACCTCGGCGACGGCCGGGTCCGGGGAGAACAGCTGGGTGTCGGCGCCGATGTGGACGACGTGGATGCGCTCGTCGCGCACCCCGAGGTGGTCGACTATCTCCTGGCGCGAGGAGCCGGAGACGGTGAGCACGGACGGCAGCCGCCGGGCGACGCGCTTCTGCATCCGGGTGAAGCCGTACCAGCGGCGCACGGAGGCGCGGCGCTGCCAGCCGTCGGCGGCGTCGAGGTCCAGCTGCCGGTCGACGGTGATGGGGTGGTGGATCGTGGTGACCAGCGGGGTGCCGAGGTTGCCGAGGAGGCCGTAGCCGAGGGTCTGGTTGTCGTGGACGACGTCGAAGTCGCCGCGGCGGGCCAGCAGGTGGCGGCGGGCCCGCAGGCTGAACGTGAGCGGCTCGGGGAAGCCGCCGGTCCACATGGTGCCCACCTCCAGCGCGTCGATCCAGTCGCGGTACTCGTCGCGCTTGGGCGTGCGGAAGGGGTCCGGCTGGCGGTAGAGGTCGAGGCTGGGCAGCTCGGTGAGGCTGACCGTGCCGGGTCCGGTGCCCTCGTCCAGGACCGGGTAGGGCTGGGAGCCGATGACCTCGACGGTGTGGCCGAGCCGGGCGAGTTCACGGGAGAGGTGGCGGACGTAGACGCCCTGGCCGCCGCAGAACGGGTTCCCCTTGTACGTGAGCATCGCGATGCGCAGCGGTCGGCCGACGTCCTGGTCAAGGAGGTGGGATGTCGTTGCCTCAGCGGCCTCAGCGGTCACTCCCGGCCTCCTTCTCACTGCGATTCCGCCGGAGCGTAACCGGTCGCGGTAATCTAGAACAAGTTTCAGACCGAGTCGTCCAGAAGTCACGAATCTACCGGCCTCTCGGGGACGCGCCGGAGCCGGATCAGGTGATTCGCGCCACGACCCGGCCCCTGCCATGCTGTGCCGTCCGGGCTGTACAGACACCGCTGGATGGATTGCCACGGAATGGGACATATGACGACGGAACCCAAGTCGGCGACCGCCTCGGTCGTGATCGCCTCGTCCGGTCTCCCCCTGACCGAGCGTCAGGAGGCGCGGCGGCGCCGGATCCTGCACGCCACCGCCCAGCTGGCCGGCCGCGGCGGCTTCGACGCGGTGCAGATGCGGGAGGTCGCCGAGTCCTCGAGCGTGGCGCTCGGCACGCTCTACCGCTACTTCCCCTCGAAGATCCATCTGCTGGTCGCCACGATGCAGGACCAGCTCCAGCATCTGCACGAGACGCTGCGCAAGCGTCCGCCCACCGAGGAGGAGCCCGCCGCCCGGGTCGCGCAGACGCTGATGCGGGCGTTCCGCGCGATGCAGCGCGAGCCGCATCTGGCCGACGCGATGGTGCGCGCCCTCACCTTCGCCGACCGGTCGGTGAGCGCCGAGGTCGACGCGGCCTCCCGGCTGACGACGACGATCATCCTGGACGCGATGGGCCTGACCGTCCCGCCCACGCCCGCACAGCTCTCGGCCGTCCGGGTCATCGAGCACACCTGGCACTCGGCGCTGATCACCTGGCTGTCGGGGCGGGCCTCCATCGCGCAAGTGAAGATAGACATCGAGACGGTCTGCCGACTGATCGACCTGACGTCGGCGGCCCCCGGCCCGACGACGGGAACAGCGGGCGCGAGGGACACAGCGGCAGGCACGGCGGCAGGCGCGGCGGCCGGTGGGCGCGCCAAGTCGGGGCGTACCGCTACGAGTCGCACCAAGCCGGGCCGCGCCAAACGGCGCTGACCGCCGCGTATGACCACCTACCCGCTCCGGCGTCCATGGGCAGGGGGAGGCGCATTCGCTCACACTTGGGGCGCACGCGGCAAGTTTCGTGCGCCCTTGCGCCCCCCGCACGTTCGGTTTCGGCGCCCGTGACAGTGGCACACGCCGGTAAGTATTTACCGACGTGCCCGACGTAGCGCTCGCTACCCGGGGAGCGCGAGCGGGGAGAGGCGGGAACGTGATCCGGGTCCTTCTGGTGCACGACACCTATCTGCTGCGGACGGCGCTGGCCGCGCTGATCGGCAGGGAAACCGATCTCGAGGTCTCCTCGACGTCCTGGCCGGGAGCCGTCGCGACCTCGCGGACGCTGCGGCCGCAGGTGTGCGTGGTGGACATGGACAGCGCCGACGCGGTCGGTCCGCGCGGCATCCGGGAGCTGTCCCGCCGATGTTACGAAGGGGACGGCGGTTTCTCCTTGCTGGCTCTGGCGAGCGCGGGACGCCCGGGCCCCCTGCGCCGGGCCTACGAGGAGAGGGCCCTGGGGTTCTTGAGCAAAAACGCTTCTCCCGATCGGCTGGTCGAGGGCATCCGGCATGTCGCCAAGGGCGAGCGCTACATCGACGAGTCACTCGGCTTCGGCTTTCTGGAGGCGTCGGAGATGCCGCTGACGCGACGCGAACTGAGCGTGTTATCGCTCGCCGCCGAGGGCGCCTCCATCGGGGAGATCGCCCGCAGTCTGTGTCTGTCGAACGGAACCGTACGCAACTACATGGCCGCCATCACCCGCAAGACCGGCGCCCGCAACCGGGTGGACGCCATACGGATCTCCCAGTGCGCGGGGTGGGTGTAGCCGGGCCGGGCACGACATCGCGGACACCCCCTGAGAGCCGGGCGGCGGGCCCGGCTCAGACGTGTCCCGCGTGCCAGCGCCCCACCAGATCGCGGTAGAGGACCGAGGAGTCGAGCAGTTCGTCGTGGCGCCCGCAGACGGCGCGGGCGCCGTCCATCACCAGCACCCGGTCGGCCCTGCGCGCGGAGCTGATCCGGTGCGCCACCACGATCAGGGTGCCGGGCCGCTCGGCGAAGGCGCGCTCCGCGCGCGCTTCCGCCGCGGGGTCCAGATAGCAGGTCGCCTCGTCCAGCAGCACGAGCGGCGCGGGGGACAGATGGGCCCGGCCCAGCGCGATCAGCTGCCGCTCCCCCTGGGACAGGGCGGCCGGGTCGACTTCCGCGTCCAGCCCGCCCAGCCGTTCCACCAGCGCTTCGAGGCCCACGGCCGCCACCGATGCCGCGACGGCCGCCGGGGGCGCGCCGCCGGGCCGGAGGTAGAGCAGGTTCTCCCGGACGGTGGCGGTGAAGACGTAGGCCTGCTGCGGGATCAGCACCCGCTGCCGCGCCCAGTCCCGGGCGGGGGCCGCCGCCGGGCCGGCCACGGGCTCCCCCGCCACCCGCACCTCGCCCCGGCCCGGGGCGAGCAGCCCCGCGATGAGTCCCGTCAGGGTGGACTTGCCGATGCCGCTGGGGCCGACCACCACCAGGTGCTCGCCGGGCTCCACCACGAGGTCGAGGTCCCGGACGACGGGATGGGCACGCGGCCCGTAGGCGAAGGTGACCGATCGAAGCTCGACGCGCGGCGGCTGCGCGGGCGCCGCCGGCACCCGCTCGTCGCCGTGCGCGGGCAGGTCGCCGTCGGGCCCCGAGGTGAGGCGGTCGAGCACCACCAGCAGCCGGGTGCCCGCCGCCCCGAGGGCGTTCATCAGGGTGTGCAGGGCGGGCAGCAGCGCCTGGACGAGATAGGTGAGCGCGCCCAGCAGCTCACCCGCGGTGAGGCCCCGGTCGAGCAGCCAGGGCGCGGCGACGAGCAGCAGCACCACCGGCAGTTGCCCGGCCACGCCGAGCGCCAGGGCGCGGACCGCCGCCCACCCGGCGAGCGAGCGGGCCGCCCGGACCTCGGCGTCGATCAGCGCGTCCGCCCGCCCGGCGGCCTGCCGCTCCGCACCGCACGCCACCACGTCGCGCAGCCCTTCGGCGAGCGCGCCGAACTCGGTGGACATGCGTTCGTCAGCGCTGAGGAAGTCCTGCTGCCGGTCGGCCATCGGCGCCAGGGTGGCCACGAACAGCGCCAGGCCCAGCAGCAGGGGCGGCACGACGACCAGCAGCAGGAGCGGCGCGAGGGAGGCGAGGCCCAGCAGCGCCCCGGCCGCGGTGAAGACGAACGAGCGGGCCACCAGCACCAGCCCGGCGAAGCTGTCGCGGGCCAGCTCGGTCTGGTGGGTGAGCCGGGAGACCACGGCGCTGTCGGCCCGCCCCCCGCCGGTCACGGCCTCCCCCAGCGACCGGTTCACCACCCGGCGCACCAGCCCGTCCCGGAGCGGCTCCACGAGATCGGCCAGCCCGCGGAACACCCCGCCCGTGGCGAGTCCGCCGACGACGATCGTCACGGCGGCCAGCGCCAGCCAGCCGAGTCCGACGCCGGGCCGGCCCGCCAGGAATCCGTCGTCGAGGGCGCGGGCCACGCTGTAGCCGCCGAGGAAGGTCTGCGCGGACTCCAGCAGGGACCAGCCGCCGAGCATCAGCAGCACGCGCTTGCGGCACGCCAGGAATCGTTTGGCCTTCGGCAGGACACGGCGGGCAGGGCCGGGCCGGGTGCGGGTGCCGGTCACCGGACCGCGCCCGTTCCGCCGTCGGCCCGTTCGGCATCGGGCTCGTCAGGCTCCTCCGGCTCGTCCGCGAACACCGCCCGGTAGTCGGCCAGTTCCCACAGCTCCTCGTGCGGGCCGACGGCGCGGACGCGGCCGTTCTCCAGCCAGGCGACGCGGTCCGCGCGGGCCGCCGAGGAGACCCGGTGCGCGATCAGCAGCCGGGTGCCCGCCCGGACCTCGCCGACCAGTGCCCGCCCCACCTGGACCTCCGTGACGCTGTCCAGGCTGGAGGTGGCGTCGTCGAGCACCAGCAGCCGGCCCGCGTGGGCGAAGGCCCGGGCCAGGCCGAGGCGTTGCAGCTCCCCGCCCGACAGCGGCGCGTCGGCGAGGGCGGTGTCGTACCCGCGCGGCAGCAGCCGGACGAAGCGGTCCGCGCTGGCCGCCCGCGCGGCGGCCTCGACGGCCGGCCCGTCGGGGGCGTAGGCCCCGAAGGCGACGGCCCCGCCGACCGTTTCGCCGAACAGCGCGGGCCGCTCGAAGGCGTATCCGATCTCCCGCCGCAGTTGTGCGGGGTCCGCCTCGGTCAGGGGCACGCCGTCGAGCAGCACCTGCCCGCTGCCGGGGTCGGTCAGCCGGCCGGCGACGGCGGCCAGGACGGACTTGCCCGCGCCGGAACGGCCGACGACGGCCGTCGTCGTACCGCCGGGGACCACCAGATCGACGCCGCGCAGCACCTCGCAGCCACCGCGGGTGACGCTCACGCCCCTCAGTTCGAGCCGGCCGGGGCCGTCGGCGGGCAGCGGCCTGGTGCCGTACGGCATGGCGGGCAGCGCCAGGAGTTCGGCGGTGCGCCGGGCGGCGGCGCGGCTGCGCACCAGGGAGTTGAGCCGGCCGATGACGGATCCGACACCGGCGGCGAGCGCCGCGTAGCGGGTGGCGGCCAGTAGTTCGCCGACGCTCAGATCGCCGGCGGCGAGGCGCACCCCGCCGACCGCGAGGACGGCCGTCTGCAGCAGCGGCACCAGGATGCCGCCCTGCACGACGGCCCGCCCGTACACCTGCCACATGCGCCGCCCCTGGGCGCTGAGTTCGGGCAGTGGCGCGAGGACCCGGTCGCGTTCGCGTCGGGCGGTGCCGGCGGCGGCGACGGTGCGGGCGCCGCCGAGGGCCTCGACGAGCCGGGCGGCGAGTTCGCCCTGGACGCGCTGGTAGCGCGAGACGCTGTCGGAGGAGCTGCGGGCGAAGGCGCGCAGGAAGAGGAAGAGCGCCGGTGCCCCGGCGAGGAAGACGGCGGCCAGCCAGAGGTCGATGAAGGCCAGGGCGATCAGCCCGCCGAGCGGGGTGATCAGCGCGGCGACGCCGGTGGCGACGGTCGTCGGGGCGGTGCCCGCCTCGGCCGCGTTGCCGGTCAGCCGGGTGACGAGGTCGCCGGGGGTGAAGCGGGAGGCGTGGTGCGGTCCGGTAGCGAGCAGCCGCTGGACGCCGAGGCGGCGGAGCCAGGAGCCGCCGCGCGCGTTCGTGGTGCCGGTGACGAAGGCCGTCAGGGCTTCGAGGAGGACCTCCGCGCTGATCAGGGCCGCGCACAGGGCCGTCCAGAGGTACGGGGAGGGGCCTTGGCGAAGGATCAGGTCGAGAGTGTGGCCGAGCGCGGCGGGCAGGGCAAGGGCACAGCCCGCGGTCACCGTGCTGAGCAGGCAGATCACGGTGGTGCGGCCGGCGCTGTGCCGGGCGGCCGCCAGCAGCAGCCGGTCGGCGGAGGGCCCGGCGTCCTCGTGCGCCCGTGCGCCGGTGTCCGCCCGTGCGTCCTCGTGCGCCCGGCCCCGGTCGGGGGGCCTGCGTTCGTCGGCCGGTGCGGGGTCCGTGGCTCCCGGCGTGCGGGGCGTCGTGGCCATACGCGGTGGGTCCTCGTCCGTGGGCGTGGCCGGGGCGCGAACCGGTCCCGGGCGGCGGTGCGCCCGGGACCGGTTCGACCGTGTGCGTGGGTTACGTCACCACGATCGTGGCGTGGCGGTCTGCGACCGCCGTGCGCCCTCGATCAGTTGCAGGTGACGACCGACAGGCTGCTGTCACCACAGAGCAGCAGGCTGGCGCGGCTGCCGCCACCGCCACCGGTGCCCAGCTCACCGGTCACCTCGGTCTTGGGGGTCTCCATCGTCTGCAGGTCGAGAAGGGTCATGTCAGTTCCTCTCACTCGTGGGGACGGGGTGTTTCTCTGTACGACCCCGAAGGGCCGGCTCTGGGGGCCGCCGGAGCGGCGGGAGGAAGGGCAGGTGCACCGGTGCGGTGTGCAGGGCGCTGCCCAGGGCGAGCAGACAGCCTGCGGTGCCGGTGGACAGGTCCATCGACAGGCGCATCATCTGCTCGCCGGGGAAGGCCAGACGGCCCTGGAAGGGGACGGCGCCCCAGGACAGGGAGGTGATCTGGCGGTGCAGGTCGGCCGGGGCGGTGCCGGGTCCGGCGGCCGTGGTGCGGCTCAGGTACAGCACCATGCCGGCGGTGCCCCGGAAGAGGCCGGGCTGCGCGTAGAAGGTGGCCTGGGCGGCCCGGACGATCCGGCCCCGTGCCTGCTCGAACTCGGCGTCGGGCCGGTGGGCGAGGTAGTCGTCGAGCAGCATGCCGATGCCGACGCTTCCGGCGCCCAGGTAGGGCATGGTGCGCCAGCCCTCGTCGACCTGGAGGACGTCGCCCACGCCCAGGACGCAACGGGCGAGGTCGCGGCGCAGGGCGTCGGCGGCGCGGTCGAGGAACGCGGCCTCGCCGGTGCGTTCGTAGAGGCGCAGCAGGAGCAGGGCGGTGCCGGTGGCGCCGTGGAGGAGGCCGGCGCGGGGCTTGCCGCCCGCCTCGGCGACCGGCCTGGCCATGACCAGTTCCGCGCAGCGCAGGGCCGCGTCGTGGAGGGCGCTCTCGCCCGTGGTCGTGGCCAGGGAGTCGAGGGCGAGGCCGATGCCGGCGAGGCCGCTGTGCAGGTCGGGGGCGATCTGGTCCCAGTTCTGGGCGGTGATCGTCTCGGCGAGTTCCAGGGCGCGGGCGCGGTGGCCGAGCCGTTCGAGGACCCAGGCGACGCCGGCGAGCCCGTCGTAGAAGCCGAGGGGGGTGCCGGGCCGGGGGCTCTTGGTGTGGCGCAGCAGCCATTCCTCGGCGTCGCCGCACCGCTCGCGCCCGCCGGTGGCGTCCAGGGCGTACAGCACACCGGCCGCGCCGTGGGCGAAGCAGACGCCGCCGCCGGTGGCGAACTGGGCGATGTCGCCGGGGAAGTAGCGGTCCTCGCGCTGGGGGGTGGCCGAGGCGAGGACGGCCTCGGTCATGGAGTCGCGGCTGCGCGGCCAGTCGGCGAGGTCGACGGGCAGGTAGTCGGCGGCGGCGACCGGGCCGGCCGGGCCGCTCCCCCGTGCGGCACGCTCGGCACGCGGCCCGTGGACGATCTCCGCGACGGCCTCGTCGAAGTAGCCGGGCGGCACCGGGAACTGCTCACTGGCCGTCTGCGCCAGGTGCGCCGCCTTGTGCGGGTCGACGGCGAACAGGCTCGTCAGCGGCAGGAAGAGGGCGATGCGCAGACAGGCCAGGGCGTAGCGGTCGACGTCGAAGCCCTTGCGGTCGGCCGGGGCGACGAAGCCGGGGTTGGCGATGGTCTGGCGGCGGCCCTCGTCGATGTGCGCGGCGGCCTCGAAGTCGAGGAGGACAACCGACTCCTCGTCCTCGGCGACCATGATGTTGAACAGGTGCAGGTCGTTGAAGACGATGCCGCGCGCGTGGACGGCGTCGACGGCCTCCTCGACCAGCCGGTACAGCCGCATCGCCCAATCCGTGTAGGCGGCGAGGGCCTCGGCGCCGGGGTCCGGGTCGACGAGGGGGTGCCGCCGGGCGAAGAAGGTGTTGAGCGGCCTGCCCTCGACGAACTCGAGCACCAGGAAGTGGTGGTCGCCGAGGGTGAAGTAGTCGTGCACCTCGGGGGTGTACGGCAGCCCCGACAGCGCGCGCAGGGCGTCCCGTTCGCGCTCCAGCCGGGTCACCGCGTCGGCGCCGTCGGCGGCCAGGCCCGCGTGCGGGCGACCTTCCTTGAGGACGACCTGCCGGTCCGTGCGCAGATCGGTGCCGACGTAGACGCCGCCGCCGTTGGAGAAGTGCAGGGCGCGGTCGATCCGGTACGGGATGTCGCTGACCGTCGTCGCCGAGCGGGCGGCGAGGTGCGGGGCGAGGAAGTCGGGAAGGGTGATCCAGTCCGGGACGTGGAAGGCGGGGTCCCGGCGGTCGGGCACGAGCACCCCGTCGGCGTTCTCGACGGCCGGGCGCAGCTCGCCCTTGTCGTCGTAGCAGTGCCGTTCGGTGAAGCTGCCGTACCGCACGTACACCGGGCCGTCGCCCCAGCGCAGGTCGGTGAGGATGTACGGGCCCGCCTCGCCGGTCAGCAGGGCGTCGAGGTCCTCTGCGATGGCCCGGCACTGCGCGTCGTCGGCGGGGTAGACGGTGATGAACTTCCCGCTGCCGCCCCGGTCGGCGTACTTGGCGTTGCGGGTGTGCAGGAGGTACGGGCTCGGCACGCACTTGAAGGCGATGCGGCGCGGTACGCAGTAGTCCCAGACGGTGGCGAGGATCCGCTCGGCGTTGTCCAGGCACGCGGAGACGTGGATCTTCCAGCCCTGGCTGGGCAGTTGGGCGTCGAGCGGCCGGAAGGCCCGCCAGTCGCCGGAGTCGTGGCGCTGCCAGTCGGCGGGAGGCTCACGGCGGGCGGTCGCGTAGAAGCCGGTGGGGCCGTCGCCGTCGGCGGGCAGGCGGTGCGGGGCGTCGTAGAACCGGCGGTCCGCGTCGCAGTAGACGGCGTAGCCCTTGTTCATCGCACTCCCTCGTCCGGTGACGTCGTGAGGGTTCCACGGCGTCACCGCGAGGGGACAGTCGTGAATGTCATGAACCCGCTATGAGGAACGCACGAGTAACAAGGCAACACATGTTCCGGTTGTTGGCCTCTCCGTTCCGGTTGCCCGCGCCGCCCCGGGCGCCGGTCATGCGTCCTCGGGCGGGAAGACCGCGGCACCGTCCCCGAGGGCCCGCAGGGTGATGGCCTCGACGGGGCAGCTCTCCGCGGCGGCGAGCACGGGCCCGGCCGCGTCGGTCTCCGCCTCGGCCGGGTGGGACTGCCGGGCCGCGTCCAGCCGGAACGCCCACGGTGCGATTCCCGCGCACATCCCCGAGCCGACGCAGACGCTCCGGTCGACCTCCACGTGCCAGCGCTCGGTCATCACGGCGCCTCGTGGCCGGCGGGCAGGTGGATCGTCTTGTGTTCCAGATAGGCGGCGAAGCCCTCGGGCCCGAACTCCCGCCCCAGACCGGAATTCTTGTAGCCGCCGAAGGGGCCGAGCATGTCGAGGCTGAAGGTGTTCACGGAGTACGTGCCGGTGCGCACCCGTCGCGCGACGTCGATGCCGCGCTCGACGTCGCGCGTCCAGACGCTGCCGGAGAGCCCGTAGTCGGAGTCGTCGGCGATGCGGACGGCCTCCTCCTCGTCCTCGTACGGCAGGAGGCAGACGACCGGGCCGAAGATCTCCTCGCGGGCGATCCGCATGGTGTTGGCGACGTCGCCGAAGAGGGTGGGCTCGACGTACCACCCGCGCTCCTGCCCGACGGGCCGGCCGCCCCCGGCGAGGACCTTGGCACCCTCGCGCTGCCCGAGCGCGATGTAGTCCAGCGACCGGCGGCGCTGACGCTCCGCGACGAGCGGGCCGATCTGGGTGGCGGGGTCCAGCGGGTCGCCGACGACGAAGGCGGACGCGGCGGCGGCGAAGCGCTCGGCGAGTTCGTCGTAGTGGGCGCGGGGCGCCAGCACGCGGGTCTGGGCCACACAGGTCTGGCCGTTGTTCATCCAGGCGGCGGGCACGATGCCGGCGACGGCCGCGTCGAGGTCGGCGTCGGGGAGGATGACAGCGGCGGACTTGCCGCCCAGCTCCAGGGTGACGCGGGTGAGGTTGCGGGCGGCGGTCGCCATGACGCGCCGGCCCGCCTCCACGGAGCCGGTGAAGGACACCTTGTCGATGCCGGGGTGCCCGACGAGGTACTCGCCGACCTCACGGCCGGCGGGCAGGATCGACAGCACGCCTTCGGGCAGCCCCGCCCCGGCGACGATCTCCGCGAGCAGATAGGCGTCCAGCGGTGTCTCCGGGGACGGCTTGAGGACGACCGAACAGCCGGCCAGCAGGGCGGGCGCGAGCTTGGCCGCCGCCACGAACTGCGGCGCGTTCCACGGCACGACGGCCGCCACGACACCGACGGGCTCGCGCCGCACGAGCAGCGGCCCGAGGACGCCGGCCCGCCGCTCCTCGTAGGGGAAGTCCCGGGCGACGGTGATCGCGCAGTCCCAGACCATCATGGCGCCGAGCGCCTGCCCGAGGACGCTCCAGGAGTAAGGGGACCCGTTCTGCGCGGAGACGACCCGGGCGATCTCCTCGTGCCGGGCGGCGATCGCGTCCTTGATCCGCGTGACGACCTCGATCCGCTCCCCGAGCGGCCGCCGCGCCCAGGCCCCGCACTCGAACGCCGCCCGCCCCGCCGCGACGGCCCGGTCCACGTCGGCGCGAGTGGCGTGCGGCACCCGCCCGATGACGCGCTCGGTGTGCGGCGAGACGACGTCGATGGTGTCCGTACCGGCCGGATCGGCCATCACCCCGCCGATGAAGAGCTGCCCGTGCTCGATGACTCCACGCATCCGCACCACCTCCACGACGGCCGGGGGTCTGACCGACCCTCGATCTGACGCTGCATCAGAACTGATAGCAGTTCCGATGAGAGGGGGCAACAGTCGCCTCGCGGCGGGCGGGGCGACAGCCGCTGTCGCGGTTGCCGCCGCTGGGTCCGCGGCCCGGATCGCATCGCTGCCCCCTCCTGAGCCGAGGACGAGCGCATCACCGCGCGGCGGCACGGACCCCGTCCGGAACGGACAAGCGCCTCCGGGCCGACGGCCCACCCACCCTGCGGCTCCGCCGCGCCGCGCCCGCGGCGCTCCGAGACACGGCCCCGTCCGGAACGGACAAGCACCCCGGCCTGCCCACACACACCCCCGCCGCGGCGCGGCACCCGCAGGACGGCCACCGCCGCGCGGCGCCCGCGGCGCACCGCTCCGCCGACACGCCCCCGTCCGGAACGGGCAAGCCCCCAGCCCGGCTGCCGCGCCGTCGTCGGCCGACCCGCCCGGAGGGCACCAGGTGTCCGTAAAGCGACAGCTAAAGTGTGCGTGACAACTTCATCCCGCCTCGGAACGGGGAAAGCCGGTGCGAATCCGGCGCTGACCCGCAACCGTGAGCGCGGCCCGCACCCCGGTGCGGTCGTGCGAGCCGGAGCTCCCGCTCCGTGGCGGCAGGTCCCCGGAGCCGGTCGTGCCGCGTGCGGTGCCGTCCGGACACCGGCACCGTCGAGGTATACGGAGCCGACGTCCCGGTGCCACCGCGCGAGGTGCGCGGCTGGGCTGCCGTGCGAGGCTGTGCACCACCCGTAGCACCCAGCCGTATGCCGCCCACCGCTGTGAGACACCCACCGAGAGGCACCGACTTCCATGGCCCCCTCCTTCGCCGTCCACGCGCGCCGCGGCGCCGCGGCCCTGGCCACCGCGGCCGTCCTCAGCGCGGCCGTGGCCCCTGCCGCGTTCGCCGACGGTTCACCGTCCCCGGCCACCGCCCCGGGGCTGTACGGCAAGAAGGACCCGCAGTTCGACGGTGTCTTCCGGCAGTCCCTGGCCCTCCTCGCGCAGAAGGCGACGGACGTCGCCCCGCCGAAGCAGGCCGTCGACTGGCTCGCGGGGCAGCAGTGCGCGGACGGCGGCTTCGCCGCGTACCGCGCGGACACGGCCAAGGCGTGCGACCCCAAGGCCGGTGAGTTCACCGACCAGACCGCCCTCGCCGTGCAGGGCCTCGCGGCCGCCGGCGGGCACGGCGACGCGGTGAAGAAGGGCCTGGGCTGGCTCAAGGCCCACCAGAACGAGGACGGCGGCTGGGGCATGACCCCCGGCTCCCCCAGCGACCCCAACTCCACCTCCACCGCGATCGGCGCGTACGCGGCCACCGGCCAGGACCCCGCCAAGGTGACGGCCAAGGGCGGCAAGAACCCCTACGACGCGCTGATCGGCTTCCAGCTCGGCTGTGACCAGAAGGAGGACGAGCGGGGCGTCTTCGCCTACCCGGACCAGAAGGGCAAGCTCACCCCCAACGACCTGGCCACGACCGCCGCCGCGCTGGCCGCGCTCGGCAAGGGCTACCTCGTCGCGCCCGCCAAGGGCGGCGACATGCCCGTCAAGCCGATGGAGTGCGCCGACGACGAGTCGGCCAAGCCCAAGGACGCGCCGTCCGCCGGTGCCGCCGCGGCCGCCTACCTGGCCGCGAAGATCGACGCGAACGACGGTGCCCTGAAGTCCGCGATGTCGCAGGGCGGGGCCGACCCGGCCCTCACCGCCGACGCCACCCTCGCCCTCGCGGCGGGCGGCCACCGCGACGCCGCGGCCAAGCCGCTGAAGTGGCTCGGCGACGGCGCCAACAAGACCGCCGACTGGGCCAAGGGCGACCCCGGCCGTCTCTCCAAGCTCGTGCTCGCCGCGCACGCCGCCGGCGCCAACCCGCGTGACTTCGCCGGCGTCGACCTGGTGCAGCAGTTGACCGCGACCGGTCCCAAGGCGGAGGCTTCTCCGTCATCGACGGAGACCAAGGACGAGAAGAAGAAGGACGACGACACCATCGGCATCTGGTGGATCGTCGGCATCTTCTTCGTCGCGAGCGTCGGCGTCGGCTTCCTGATCAGCGGCCGCAACAAGAAGCAGCAGCTGTGACGGTGGCGCGTTCCGCCGCGCGAGCCGTCGGCGCGCTGCTGGTCGCCGGGCTCCTCGCCGTCCTGGGGGCCGTGCCCGCGCAGGCGGCGGGGTACCGGTACTGGTCGTTCTGGGAACACACCGGCAGCGACTGGGCGTACGCCACCCAGGGGCCGTCGGTGCTGCGGCCGGACGACGGGGACACCATCGGCTTCCGGTTCGCGGTCAGCGAGGACTCCGCGCGCGCCGCGAAACCCCGCGACAAGGGCGACTTCTCGGCGATCTGCGCCAACACGCCGGCGAAGGACGGCAGCAAGCGCGTCGCGGTCGTCCTCGACTTCGGCATACCCGAGCACGCGCCGGGCGGTGAGCGCCCGCCCCGGCAGCGCACCGCGTGCGCGCAGGTGAGTGAGGACGCCCGCGCAGGTGACGCGCTGGCGGCCGTCGCCGAGCCGCTGCGCTACAACTCCGCGGCACTGCTGTGCGCCATCGCGGGCTACCCGAAGTCGGGCTGCGGTGAGCAGGTGGGCGCGCAGGAGTCCGGGCAGCAGCCGTCCGCCTCCGAGAAGTCCGGCGAGTCCGGCAAGTCCGACGGCGGGGACGACGGCGGTCCTTCCGCCGGTCTGCTCGTCGGTATCGCCACCGTGGTCGTCCTCGGCGCCGCCGCCGTGTGGCAGGCCCGCCGCCGCGCATGAGTGGGACGACCCCGCCGCGGGCCGGCGGCCATCGCACCGGGCGAGCGGGCCCCGCGCCCGTCACCGCACGGGCGGCCGCGCTGCACGCGGGCGCCTGGTGGATATGGGCGCTCGGACTGGCCACCGCCGCCTCGCGCACGACGAACCCGCTGCTGCTCGGCCTGCTGATCGCCGTCGCCGGATACGTGGTGGCCGCGCGCCGCACGGACGCGCCGTGGGCGCGCTCGTACGGGGCGTTCCTCAAGCTCGGGCTGGCCGTGATCGTCATCCGGCTGGTGTTCGCGATCGTGCTCGGCTCGCCGATCCCGGGCACGCACATCCTCGTCACCCTCCCCGAGGTCCCGCTCCCGGACTGGGCGAAGGGGGTGCGGATCGGCGGCCGGGTGACCGCCGAGGGGCTGGTCTTCGCGCTGTACGACGGCTTGAAGCTGGCCACCTTGCTGATCTGCGTCGGCGCGGCCAACGCGCTGGCCAACCCGGCCCGGTTGCTGAAGTCCCTGCCGGCCGCGCTGTACGAGGCGGGGGTGGCCATCGTCGTCGCGATGACCTTCGCACCCAACCTCGTCGCGGACGTCCAGCGGCTGCGTGCCGCCCGCCGGCTGCGCGGCCGCCCGGACCGGGGCCTCAAGGCCCTGCTCCAGGTGGGGCTGCCGGTGCTGGAGGGAGCGCTGGAACGTTCGGTGGCACTGGCGGCGGCCATGGACGCGCGCGGTTACGGCCGCAGCGCCGAGGTGCCGCGCGCCGTCCGGCACACCACGACGGCACTGACGCTGGGCGGGCTGCTGGGCGTCTGCGCCGGGACATACGGCCTGCTCGCCGACCAGGGCGCGGGCTACGGCCTGGCGGTGCTGGTGGCCGGGCTCGCCGCCGCGCTGGCGGGCCTGTGGCTGGGCGGCCGCCGCTCGGTCCGCACCCGCTACCGGCCCGACCGGTGGGGCACGCGCGCGTGGCTGGTGTCCGGCTCGGGCGCGGCGGTCGCGGCCCTGACGATCTGGGCGAGCTCGTACGCCCCGCAGGCCCTGCACCCCCCGGCCGTGCCGCTGACCTCGCCGGAGCTGCCGCTGTGGCCGGCGGCGTCGATCCTGCTCGGCCTGCTGCCGGCGTTCGTGGCGCCGAGGCCGGCCGGCTCACCCACCCATCCACCCCACTCCGAGGAGAACCGGTGATCCACTTCGAGCAGGTGTCGGTCACCTACGACGACGCCGCGGCCCCCTCCTTGCAGGGGGTGGACCTCACCGTCCCCGAAGGGGAGCTGTGCCTGCTCGTCGGGCCGTCCGGCGTCGGCAAGTCGACGCTGCTCGGCACCGTCAGCGGGCTCGTGCCGCACTTCACCGGCGGCACCCTGCACGGCCGGGTCACCGTCGCGGGCCGTGACACCCGCACGCACCGGCCGCGCGAGCTCGCCGACGTCGTCGGCACCGTCGGCCAGGATCCGCTGGCCCACTTCGTCACCGACACCGTCGAGGACGAGCTCGCCTACGGCATGGAGTCCCTGGGCCTCGCGCCCGACGTGATGCGCCGCCGCGTCGAGGAGACCTTGGACCTGCTGGGGCTCGCCACCCTGCGCGACCGCCCCATCGCCACCCTCTCCGGCGGGCAGCAGCAGCGCGTCGCCATCGGCTCGGTGCTGACCACCCACCCCAAGGTGCTGGTCCTCGACGAGCCGACGTCCGCACTGGACCCGGGCGCGGCCGAGGAGGTCCTCGCCGTGCTGCAGCGCCTCGTGCACGATCTCGGCACGACGGTCCTGCTGGCCGAGCACCGGCTGGAGCGGGTCGTGCAGTACGCGGACCAGGTGATCCTGCTGCCCGCGCCGGGCGCGGCTCCCGTCGTCGGCGACCCCGCCGAGATCATGGCCCTCTCGCCCGTCCACCCGCCCGTGGTCGCCCTGGGCCGGCTCGCGGGCTGGTCGCCGCTGCCCCTGTCCGTCCGGGACGCGCGCCGCAAGGCCGCCCCGCTGCGGGAGCGGCTGGCAGGGCTGGACGCCCCCGTCACCCCGGCCGCATCGGTCACCGACGGCCCCGCGCCCGCGTCGGTGACCCGGCTCGGCGTCCGGCACGGCCGGGTCGCCGCCCTGCACGACGTGGAGCTGACCGTACGGGCCGGGGAGACCGTCGCGCTGATGGGCCGCAACGGCGCGGGCAAGTCGACGCTGCTGCGCACGCTGGTCGGCATGCACAAGCCCGCCTCGGGCTCGGTGCGGGTCGGTGGCGTGATCCCGCAGAGCACAGCCCCCGCCGAGCTGCTGCGCCACGTCGGCCTCGTGCCCCAGGAGCCGCGCGACCTGCTCTACGCGGACACCGTCGCGGCGGAGTGCGAGGCCGCCGACGGTGACGCGGCGGCGGCGCCGGGCACCTGCCGGGCCCTGGTCTCCGAGCTGCTGCCGGACGTGTCCGACACGACCCACCCCCGCGATCTGTCCGAGGGCCAGCGGCTGGCGCTCGCGCTCGCCGTGGTGCTCACGGCGCGCCCGCCACTGATCCTGCTCGACGAGCCGACCCGCGGCCTCGACTACGCGGCCAAGGCCCGCCTGGTGGAGATCCTGCGCGCGCTCGCCGCCGAGGGCCACGCGATCGTCCTGGCCACGCACGATGTGGAACTGGCGGCGGAGCTGGCGCACCGGGTGGTCGTCATCGCCGACGGAGAGATCGTCGCCGACGGCCCGACCCCCGAGGTCGTGGTCTCCTCCCCGGCCTTCGCCCCCCAGGTGGCGAAGATCCTCGCCCCGTCACCCTGGCTCACGGTCCCGCAGGTACGCGAGGCCTTGCGGGAGACACCATGACTTCAGCCCGTCCGGCGTTTGAGGACCGGGGTCCGGGGCGGAGCCCCGGCACGGACCGCCAGGCGCGAGCCACCGGCATGGACCGCCAGGCCCGAGCCGTCCGCCTCGGCCCGAGATCCATCGCCGTCCTGATCCTCGTCTCAGCGACAGGCGTAGCCGCCTTCGGCTGGCCGCTGCTCGCCGACACCGCCTCCGGCCTCGCCCACTCCAAGGACGCCCCCTGGCTCTTCGCGGCGCTGCTGCCGCTGCTGCTCGCCGTGGTCGCGGCGACCATCGCCGATACCGGTCTGGACGCGAAGGCCATCGCGATGCTGGGCGTGCTGGCCGCGGCGGGCGCGGCCCTGCGGCCGCTGGGGGCCGGGACGGCCGGCATCGAGCCGATGTTCTTCCTCATGGTGCTGTCCGGGCGGGTCCTCGGACCCGGCTTCGGGTTCGTCCTCGGCTCGGTGTCGATGTTCGCGTCCGCGCTGCTGACGGGCGGGGTCGGGCCGTGGATGCCGTTCCAGATGCTGGCCATGGGCTGGGTGGCGATGGGCGCGGGCCTGCTGCCGGGGCCGGACCGGCTGCGGGGGCGGCGGGAGCTGGTGCTGCTCGCCGGATACGGGGCGGTGGCGTCCCTCCTCTACGGCACGATCATGAACCTCCAGGGCTGGCCCTACATCGGCTCCCTCGCCACGGGCGTCTCCTTCGTCCCCGGCGACCCGCTCCCCGAGAACCTCGCCCGCTTCGTCGCGTACTGCCTGGCGACGTCCCTGGGCTGGGACGTGCCCCGGGCGATCGTGACGGTGACGGCCACCCTCGCCCTGGGCCCCACCGTGCTGAAGGCGCTGCGCCGCGCCACCCGTCGCGCGGCGTTCGACGCCCCGGTGCGCTTCGAGGGCGCCGAAACCGGCGCCAAGTAATCCCCAAAAAGCGCCACTAGCCCTTACCGATTTGTGAACGCCCCCACGTGACCCCGTTCACATACGGCCCCGCTTCGTATGCCCGCGCGCCCCTCCGTAAAGGCCCCGGCGGCCCGCTCCCCGGCCCCCTTCCTGCGAGGCCGGCTAGTAGAGGGGGGTCGTTGCCAGGCCCCGCCGCGTCGTCCATGGTCGGTTGAGTCGCCGGAGCGCAGGTCGGCCCGGCGGCGCCCCATGTCCCCCACGGAAGGTTCCTTCGTGACGTTCTCGAACATCAGCCGCGTCGCCTCCCGCAAGCTGGCCACCGTCGCCGGTGCCGCCCTCGCCCTGGGTACCGCCGGAGTCGTGTTCGCCTCCGTGCCGGCTCAGGCCGCGACCGCGGCCCCGAAGGCCGCCGCGCAGGAGACCGCCCAGCAGATGATCAAGGACTCCGCGCAGTACCAGTGCTTCAGCAAGATCGTGGAGCACGAGAGCGGCTGGAACCACAAGGCCACCAACGCCGGCAGCGGCGCCTACGGCCTGGTCCAGGCACTGCCCGGCTCGAAGATGGCCTCGGCCGGCTCCGACTGGCAGACCAACCCCGCCACCCAGATCAAGTGGGGCCTGGACTACATGAAGGACCGCTACGGCAGCCCCTGTGGCGCCTGGACCTTCTGGCAGACCCACCACTGGTACTGAGCGCTTGGCGCTGGACCTGGCGGGTGCACCTCCGCTGCGCGGCGGTGTCCTCAAACGCCGGACGGGCTTGATGTGGCTGAGCTCAGCCACATCAAGCCCGTCCGTCGTTTGCCACAGGCCCTACAGGCGCTGAATGATCGTGCCCGTGGCCTGCGCCCCGCCCGCGCACATTGTGACGAGCGCGAATTCCTTGTCCGCGCGCTCCAGCTCGTGCAGCGCGGTGACGAGCAGCCGGGCGCCCGTGGCGCCCACCGGGTGCCCCAGCGCTATCGCGCCGCCGTTGACGTTGACCTTCTCCAGGTCCTGGTCGAAGACCTGCGCCCATGACAGCACCACGGACGCGAAGGCCTCGTTGACCTCCACCAGATCGATGTCCCGCAGCGACATGCCCGCCTTGCCGAGCACGGCCCGCGTGGCGTCGACGGGGCCGTCGAGGTGGAAGTGCGGGTCGGCGCCGACCAGGGCCTGGGCGACGATCCGGGCGCGGGGGCGCAGCTTCAGGGCGCGGGCCATGCGTTTGGAGGCCCACATCAGCGCCGCCGCCCCGTCGGATATCTGTGAGGAGTTCCCGGCGGTGTGGACCGCCGTCGGCATCACGGGCTTGAGTCCGGCCAGCGCCTCCACGCTGGTGTCGCGCAGCCCCTCGTCGCGGTCGACGAGCCGCCACATGCCCTGCCCGGCGTACTGCTCCTCCTCGGTGGTGGGCACCTGGACCGCGAAGACCTCCCGCTTGAAGCGCTCCTCGGCCCAGGCCCGGGCCGCCCGCTCCTGGGAGAGCAGGCCCAGTGCGTCGACCCGCTCGCGGGTCAGACCGCGCCTGCGGGCGATCCGCTCGGCCGCCTCGAACTGGTTGGGCAGATCGACGTTCCACTCGTCGGGGAAGGGCTTGCCCGGCCCGTGCTTGGATCCGCTGCCCAGCGGCACCCGGCTCATGGCCTCGACGCCGCAGGCGATGCCGATGTCGATGACCCCGCCCGCGACCATGTTGGCCACCAGGTGGTTGGCCTGCTGGGAGGAGCCGCACTGGGCGTCCACGGTGGTGGCGGCGGTCTCGTAGGGCAGGCCCATGGCGAGCCAGGCCGTGCGTGCCGGGTTCATGGACTGCTCACCGGCGTGGGTGACCGTGCCGCCGACGATCTGCTCGACGCAGTCGGGCTGGATGCCGGTGCGGGCGATGATCTCTCGGTAGGTCTCCCCCAGCAGATAGGCGGGGTGGAGATTGGCGAGCGCCCCCTGACGCTTGCCGATGGGGGTGCGCACGGCTTCGACGATGACGGGTTCCGCGGCCATGACTCGTCCTCTCGTGGGCGCCGCGGGACGTCCCGGCGCCCACGGAGCTGTGTCTTCCCGGGGCCCTGCCTGACCACCACCGACCCCTGGCCGAACTGGTACGCGTTCTAGTTCCGCTCGCAGTCTTATGACTGCCACCTCGGTACGCAAGGGTCGCGCAACCACCGCGTGCGCAACAGATGGCGTCGTCGGCCTTGCCTCCTTCGGGGCCCGTCATTACCTTCGGGCACTTCTGATGGGCCGTCAGCAATGACGGCAGCGATGCCGTCAGGAACGGAGTGCCCGATGCCTTGTCCCGCGTTGCCCGAGGGCTTCGACTTCACCGACCCCGATCTCTACCAGCACCGCGTGCCGCTCCCGGAGTTCGCGGTCTGCCGCCGGACCGCCCCCGTGTGGTGGAACGCCCAGCGGCGCGGCGTCGCGGGCTTCGACGACGAGGGCTTCTGGGCCGTCACCCGGCACGCGGACGTCCGGGAGGTCTCCACCCGGCCGGAGGACTTCTCGGCCCGGCTGAACACCTCGGTGATCCGCTTCAGCGAGCACATCGGGCGCGACGAGATCGAGGCCCAGCGGCTGATGATGCTCAATATGGACCCGCCCGAACACACCCGGGTCCGCCAGATCGTCCAGCGCGGCTTCACCCCGCGCTCGGTCCGCGCCCTGGAGGCGGCGCTGCGCGAGCGGGCGGGGGTCATCGCGGCACGGGCGCGCGAGCGCGGCAGCGGCGACTTCGTCGCCGACATCGCCTGCGAACTGCCCCTGCAGGCCATCGCCGAGCTCATCGGCATCCCCCAGGACGACCGGGCGCGGATCTTCGACTGGTCCAACAAGATGATCGGCTACGACGACCCCGAGCTGGCCATCACCGAGGAGATCGGCACCGAGGCCGCCGCGGAGCTCATCGCGTACGCCATGAACCTCGCCGCCGACCGCGCGAAGTGCCCGGCACGGGACATCGTGAGCCGGCTGGTGGCGGCCGAGGGCGAGGGCAATCTCGGCTCCGACGAGTTCGGCTTCTTCGTCCTGCTGCTGGCCGTCGCCGGCAACGAGACCACGCGCAACGCCATCAGCCACGGCATGCACGCTTTCCTCACCCACCCCGACCAGTGGGACCTCTACCGGCGGGAGCGTCCGGTGACGGCGGCGGAGGAGATCGTACGGTGGGCGACCCCGGTCGTCTCCTTCCAGCGCACGGCCACCCGCGACACCGAACTGTCGGGCACCCGGATCGGGGCGGGGCAGCGCGTCGGTCTCTTCTACGCCTCCGCCAATCACGACCCCGAGGTCTTCGACGCCCCCGAGAAATTCGACATCACCCGCGACCCCAACCCCCACCTCGGCTTCGGCGGCGGCGGTCCGCACTTCTGTCTCGGCAAGTCGCTGGCGGTCATGGAGATCGACCTCGTCTTCAACGCGATCGCCGACACCCTCCCCGACATCCAACTCGCGGGCGAGCCAAGGCGGTTGAGGTCCGCCTGGCTGAACGGGATCAAGGAGCTGCGGGTGCGGTACGCCTAGCCGCAGATCCCCAACTGGCCCTCGATAGGCCGGAATCGGTCCGTACCAGAACCTTGTCAGCCGTCATGCGCGGACTTACTCTCGGGTACACCTTCGAGGGTGGCATGTTCGATACGTCGCGTGTGCGCCGCACCCCACGACCGTCGCGCCGCACGATCTCCGCACCGTATGCCCGTCGCATGCCGCCGTGCTCAGCTTCGCGCACCGCAAGAGCCGCTTCTCCCCGTGCGCACCACCGGGCCCCAGCACCCCAGCAGCGCTGCCTGCGCTGTGCAACGCTCTCCGAGGGGACAATCAGCATGAAAGACGCTCAAGGAAGACAGGTGACGGGCCGCGTGCGGTGGCGGAAGTTCGCCGTTCTGGCCGTCCCGGGATTCGCGGCCACGGCCGCGCTGGCGGTCGCACTGGCCGACGGGGCGCTGGCCGCCTCGTTCGCCGTGTCGGGCCAGCAGTTCAAGGTCTCCGCCGACAGCCTGACGGGCGAGGGTTTCGCGCAGTACGGCAGCGTGGACACCAACGCCCGCGGCGAGCTGCTGCCCGTCGCCGTGACCGCCATCAAGAAGGCCGAGCTCAAGAAGCTCTGCCAATCCGTGGTGACCCATCTGCCCATCATCGGCGACATCTCACTGAACCTCAGCGCGGGTGGCGGGAAGGACCCCGTCGAGGCCAGCGACCTGTTCGTGGACGCGACCCAGCTCTCCGGCAACGCGGTCTTCAAGAACATCGAGATCGGCCGGGACGCCTCCACGCTGGACAAGGGCCCGGACAACGCCCAGGGCATGCAGGACCTCTTCGCCCAGCAGGCCGACACCGTCAAGATCACCAACCTTCAGCAGGTCGCCTGGGCGACCAACGCGGGCACGTTCAAGCTCTCCGGGCTGAGCATGAAGGTCGCCAAGGGCAAGCGGGAATGCTTCTGACGTGGCCACTGCCTCCCGGCGTGGCACCGAGCCCGGCACCGCGCGGCGCAGCCCGTGGGCCGCGTGGCGTCAGTGGCGCAAGGGGCGCCCCTTCTGGGGCGGCCTGGCCGCGATCGTCGCGGGCGCGGAGATCAGCGCCATTCCGCTCGCACCGCTGAAGATCATGCTCCATCAGGGCATCGCGGGCATCCCGTCGGTCCTGATGGGCCTGGTCATGGTCGTGATGGGGCTGACCGCGTGGTTCGCCCCGCAGTACCGGGCGCTCGCCGGGGTGCTCACGGTCATGGTCGCCACGGCGACGCTGGTCATGTCCAACCTCGGCGGGTTCCTGTTCGGCACGATCATCGGCACCATCGGTGGCGGCATGATCTTCGCGTGGCAACCGCTGCCGGCGGACTCGGGCCCGGAGCCCGAGTCCGGACCCGAGCCGGTTTCCAGGCCCGACGAGGAACCCGAAGCCGTCACCCCACCCGCCCAAGGGACCGAGCAACCTCCCGAGCCGCACAGCACGCGCTAGGCCTACGGCCCGGTGGCCCACCGGCGTGAGGGCTCGGGACGCGCAGGGGTGTCGCGGGACGTAAAGCGAAGCAGTCCCGCGACACCCCGGAGCGGCACGGGCCCGCCCCACAACGGTGCGCACCCCACACCCCACAGACCCGCACCGCACGCAGCGCACACGCACGCACGCAGTGCACACCGCACGCCGCACCACGTCCCCCCACTCACCTCCCACACAAGGAGACCCCCATGTCCACTCGCAGCCGGCGTCCGCGACTTCTGCTCGCCTCCGGGGCCGGGCTGGCCGTTACCGCCGCCCTCACCCTGACCGGCACCGGCGTCGCGGACGCCCGGCCCGCCCCGGCCGCAGACTCGACCACCGTGACCCCGGCGGGCCACGCCTTCACCGCCAAGGTCAACGGCAAGGCCACCTTCAAGGCCGGTTCGGTGACCCTCACGTGTTCGGTGTCCGTGTCGCAGCCGTCGGCCACCGGCACGAACAACCACATCCCCCAGGCCCCGGACAACGCCAACCCCGCGGGCCCGGTGGCCAGTGACATCAACCCGCCCACGTACTCGTCCTGCACGACCAACCTGCCGGGGGTGACCGCGACCGTCACCACCACCGGCACCTGGGGCGTCTCGATGCAGAACGGATCGCCGGCGAGCGCGACGCTGACCGTTCCCACCGCGGGCTTCGTGCTCCAGACCAGCGGGCTGGCCAGCTGCACGGTGACGTCCGCGCCCACCGGTCCCAGCTCCGTCACCGGAAGCTGGACCAACGGCGGCGACGGCAGCCCCTCGAAGATCACCTTCGTGAACGCCGCGGTCCCGGTGAAGGTCACCGGTGGCTTCGGCTGTCCCACCGGCGCCGTGACGTCGGCGTTCAACGCGGTGTACGACGTCACGGACGTCACGGACCCGGCCTCCCAGATCACGGTGAGCGGCTGACCCGGACACCGTGAAAGGAGAGCGGGGTGCGTGTACGGACCGTTCCCGTACACGCACCCCGCGCCTTTGCCCCACTCGTCAGCCGGCGACCTCGGCCGGTTTCCGTTCCCGGGCGTCGTCGTTCCCCGGGCGCCCGGCCGGGGGCGCCCCCTCCGTGCGGCCGGGGCCGCTCAGCGCGTACTGGATGGCGAAACCGGCGGTCACGACCAGCGCGCCGCCGACCGCGTCCAGCACGTAGTGGTTGGCGGTGCCGAGGATGACGGAGAACGTCAGCAGCGGATAGAGCAGGCCCAGCACCTTCATCCACAGCTTCGGCGCGATGATGGCGATCACGACGCCGCACCACAGCGACCAGCCGATGTGCAGCGAGGGCATCGCCGCGTACTGGTTGGACAGCTCGGTCAGCGCCCCGAAGTCCGGGTTCTCCAGATCCTGCGGGCCGTTGGCGGTGTCGACGTAGCCGAGGCCCGGCATGAGCCGCGGCGGGGCCAGCGGGTAGGCCCAGAACCCTATGAGCGCCATGAGCGTCGCCAGCGACAGCGCGGTACGCGCCCAGCGGTAGGTGCCGGGGCGGCGCAGGTACAGATAGACGAGCAGGGAGACGGGCACCAGGAAGTGGAAGGTGCCGTAGTAGTAGTTCATGCTGTCGGTGAGCCAGCCGGTGCGCGCCACGAACTGGTTGAAGCCGTGCTCGATGTCGATGTGCAGGAACTGCTCGGCACCGAGGATCTGCCGGCCGTGGGATTCCGCGAGGGCCCGTTCGTCGGGCACCTGGGAGCGGATGAAGGAGTAGAGCCAGTAACCGGCGCGTATCAGCATCAGTTCCAGCAGCACGTTCGGCCGGGACAGCGGGCGCTTCCAGAAGCGCAGCAGCGGCACCCAGGAGAAGCGCCCCGGCCGCGGCTCGCTGACCGGGGTGGGCAGCGGCTTCTCCCACAGCGGCGAGGTGCGCGACAGGAACGGCACCGCGCAGGCCGCGATGAGGGCGGCGAGCAGCGGGGCGTGGTCGGCGATGGGGCCCTGGACGCGGTTGTGCGGCATCAGGGCGGTGCTCGTGAGCGTCATGACGAGCACGACGAGCACGGGCCACACCATCCGGTCGGCGCGCCGCTTGCCGACCCGGCCGACGACGGCGAGCAGGATCCACAGTTGCTGGTGCTGCCAGGCGGTGGGCGAGACGGCGACCGCGACACAGCCGGTGATGGCGATCGCGAGCAGCGCCTGGCCGTCCTTGGCGTAGCGCACGGCCCGGCGCAGGCCGAGCGCGACGACACCGGCGGCGAGCAGCGCGTACAGCACCAGCTCGACGGGGCCGCGCAGGCCGGTGCGGAGCAGCAGGCCGTGCAGGGACTGGTTGGCGAGCCCGTCGGGCGCCTGGCCGAGGCCGGCTCCGGCGATGTGGTGCACCCAGTACGTCCACGAGTCGTCCGGCATGGTCGCCCACGCCAGCGCGGAGCACGCCAGGAAGGTGGCGCCCGTGGTGAGGGCGGCGCGGCGGCGCCCGGTGAACCACAGCAGGGGCGCGAAGAGCAGCACGACGGGCTGCAGCGCCGCCGCGAGGCCGACGAGGATGCCGGTGGTGCGCCCGGTGCCCTGGGCCGCCCGGGGCAGGCAGCAGCCGAGGAGCACGAGCAGGACGGGGAGGATGCTGGTCTGGCCGAGGGTGAAGGTGTTCCGTACGGGCAGCGACAGCACGGTCAGGCTGATGGCGACCGGGGCGGCGAGCAGGGCGGTACGACGGGAGACCGGGCCGGGCAGGGCGCGGGCGGCGACGAGGGCGAGGGCGACGACGAGCAGCAGGGTGCCGAAGGTGAAGGCGATGCCGAGGCTCTGCTCGGCGGCCCGGGTCAGCGGTTTGAGCACCAGTCCCGCGAAGGGGGTGCCGGTGAAGCCGTCCTTGTCGTACAGCGAGCCGCGGACGTGCAGGACACCGTTGTCACCGATCCATCGTTCGAGGTCGGTGAAGCGGCGCTCCGGCGGCAGCCGCAGCACCACCGCCGCCTGACGCACGGCCAGCACCCCGGCGAGCAGCCACAGCGCTCCCAGTGCCATGCCGATCCGCGAAATCGTTTTCGGCGGACTCCCCAGCCCGCCCCCCTCTGCGTTCGCCACGCCCCGCCGCTCCTCCACTCCGCCCAGCTCGGTCAGCCTCGTAGGGCTGTTTGAGACCTTACTGAGTCCTGAAGAACAGACGCAGGTCACCCCCAGGTCACTTGACAACCTCCCACAGGTGTCCTTATTTCGTCGCCACCGGGCCGGGCCGGCCGACTCCGCGCCGCGCCCGGCACCCCACCCGACGCCGGACTCGATACAAACGGGGATGAGTCCACACTTGTTAGGGTGCGCACCATGAGCACCGGTGCAGACAAGCCGCCAGTCCTGCGGCGCGACGCGCGACGCAATCGGGAGCTGCTGATCGCGGCGGCTCGCGAGCTGTTCGCCGAGCAGGGCCTGGAGGCCCCCCTGGACGACATCGCCCGCCGGGCGGGGGTGGGCAACGCCACCCTCTACCGGCGCTTCCCCACCCGTGAGGACCTCATCGAGGCGGTCTTCCACGACACCCTCAGCACGGGGCTGCGGCTGGGCGAGGAGGCCCGCCGGGCGGAGGACGCCTGGGCGGCCCTCGTCGGCTACATGGAGGCGGTCTTCGAGGGCCTGGCCGCCGACCGGGGCGCCATCGATCTGATGACCACCGCCATCCCCGCCGGCCCGACCCTGGCCACCCTCCGCGAGCACAACCACGAGACGGTCGGCCTGCTCGTGCGCCGCGCCCAGGAACAGGGCACGATGCGGCCCGACATCGTGGCCGAGGACCTCCTCTTCGCCCTCGCCGCCGTCGGCCGCTGCGTCCCCTCCTCCGCCGCCGTCTCCCCCGACTCCTGGCGCCGTCAGCTCGCCCTCCTCTTCGACGGCCTCCGCGCCGAGGCCGCCCGCCCCCTGCCCGCACCCCCGCTGACGTTCGAACAGCTCGGCACGGTCCTGGCCGACCTGAGCTCGGGACGCCCGAGGCCGCAGACGGGGTGAGACGGCTTCCCCGGCGCGGATGACGCGGCGCCGGGGCCGGGCGGCCCCGGCCGACGGCGCCGGGTGGTCAGCCGCGTGCCCTGCGGGGAAGCAGGAACATCAGGCCCCACATCACCGCCAGCGCCCCGGTGACGTACCAGATGGTGCCCGCGAAGGCCCCGGTCACGGTGGCACCGTGGCTGCCCGCGGGGGCGTGGGTGAAGAACACCACGGAGGCCAGCGCGATGCCCAGGGCGGTGCCGAGCTGCATCGCGGTGTTGAACAGCCCGGATGCGGACCCCGCCTCCTCGTGACCCACCTGGCCGAGCGTCAGACCGGCGAGCCCGGCGCCGATCATGCCGAAGCCGGCCCCGAAGAGGATCATCGGGGCAACGGCGGCCGCGAACGGCAGAGCCGTGCCCTGGGCGGTGATCAGCAGGTGGTAGCCGACCAGGGTGACCGCGACCAGCACGGCGCCCGCCTGCGGCACCCGCCGGGCCTGACGCACCGTCACCTTCGAGGCGAGCATGGCGCCGGCCATGCCGCCGATCGAGACGGCGATCGATCCCGGCGCGAACCCGGCCGGGGAAAAGCCCAGGCCCTCCTGCATGAACAGCGTCCACGTCAGGAGGAACACGCCGGAGACCAGCCCGAAGACCAGCTGGGCGGCGAGGCCGCCGCTGAACGCCTTGCCCCGGAACAGGGACAGGGCGACCAGCGCCGAGCCGTCCTTGGCGGTCTTCGCCCGCTGCTGCGCCACGAAGACGGCCAGCACGAGGACCCCGGCCGCCGCCATGGCGAGGCTCCAGGCCGGCCAGTGCCGCTCGCCGCCGACGGTGAGCGGGTAGGCGATCAGCAGCAGACCCGCGCTGGAGAGGACCATGCCCAGCGGGTCCAGACGCCTGGCCTGCCGGTCACGGGACTCCGGAAGGAACCGGAGGCCGAGCAGGACGGTGGCCAGACCGATCGGCAGGTTGATCAGGAAGATCGGCCGCCAATCGAGGCCGAAGAGATCGGCACTGGTCAGGGCGGCGCCCAGGACGGGGCCGAGGACCCCGCCGAGCGACATGATCATCCCGTACAGGCCGAAGGCCTTGGCACGCGATTCCCCGTCGAAGGTGACGTGGATCGTGGCCAGGACCTGCGGCACCATCGCCGCCGCCGCGGCGCCCTGGACGGCCCGGGCCGCGATCAGCAGCTCCGGCCCGGTGGCGACGCCGCACAGCAGCGACGCCAGGGTGAACACACCCGTGCCGACGAGGAAGATCCGCTTACGGCCACAGAGGTCGCCCAGACGGCCGCCGGTGATCAGAGCGAGGGCGAAGGTGAGGGTGTACGCGGCCGGGATCCACTGCAGCGCGGCGCTGGAGGCCCCGGTATCGGCCTGGATCGACGGCAGCGCGGTGTAGACGATCGAGCCGTCCAGCGCGTTCATCAGCTCCGCGATCAGCACCACGACCAAAGTGATGGTGCGGGCGCGTCCCGGCCCGGCGCCGGCGCGCGGCCGGCCGGAGGTATGGGTGTCGGTGGACACGGAAACAACAATTCCTGTTCGCGAATAGGAGGAAAGGGGCAGGCCTGGGCATGCCCGTACGCCTACTGCGCACAGAAGCGGAAAGGGTATGACGAAGCCCAGGCCATCGGGTGCGCCACCGTCGAGGCATACGTCGGAAGTCCGCCGCAGCGGACAGCCGGAAAGGAGCGCCTCGGAACGAGTGGCTACAGGGCCTGGGAGATACGTCATCACCTCGAAACAGAAAACGGGCGAGGCGCGGGCGCGTCTCGCAGTTCTCCAGGGTAGAGCAGGCTCCGACCCGGGCAAACTGATTTGTTCGGTAGCGATCCGGTAGCGAAGCGCCGTCCCGCGCCCACCAGCGTTCCGTCAGCCGTCACCCCCGGGGCCGCAGACGATTCAGCAATCGATCGCTGTGCCGGCCGTCACGCGGATCATTGAGGGGAACGGCGGTGAAATCCGCGGGCAGGAGCCGGCGATCGAGCCGGACTTCGAGGCACCCGATGCACAGGACGCTGTCCTCCCCGGCGTGAGCGCGCCGCCACACACGGTCGGACACCATGTACCACTCGTGCGGACCGTCGAGGGGCGCGGTCGGCGAGCCGCAATCGTGGCAGGGGAACTCGTCCCGCTCGAAGCGGCGGCGAAGCCACATGGGACCTACGCCGGGACCCGGCGCTCCACCTTGCCCTTTTTGATGCAAGACGTGCACACCTTCATACGGACGGGGGTGCCGTCCTTGACGGCCCGGACCGGCTGGATGTTCGGATTGAATCGGCGATTCGACCGTCCCTTGACGTGCCGGACCTGGGCACGGAGCCCGGCGCGGGCCACACGCTTCCCGAAGCTCGGCTGCTTACCGCATACGTCACATCGACTGGCCATTGTTTCTCCCGGTCCGTGCGGCTGTCGTCGCCGCTTCTTCCTTGACGGGTTCGAATTCTTCCGGATCCACACCGGACCGATTACCGCTTTCCGCTGCGGTAATTCCCCGCCGGCACCGCGCTGACCAGGAAATACAGGGGTGCCGGTCCCATGGGGGCCCACCGTGACAGCTCCCGACAAAGGCAAAGTGCATCGCATGCCGTGCAGATTGCATTTCCACCGGCTTACCCCGCGGGGGCGGGGGAAGCCCTTCAGATCCAGCCGCGTGCGGAAGCCGCGCGTATCGTCTCGATGCGGTTACGGGTGCCGACCTTGCGGTTGATGGCGGCCAGGTTGTTGCGGACCGTTCCCGGGGAGAGGTGCAGGACCTCGGCGATCTCCGCTGGGGTGTGCCCCTGTGCGGCCAGCCGGAGGATGTCGATATCGCGCGGGCCGAGCGGATTGTCGGGGGCGCGCAGGGCGTCGGCGACGATCCGCGGATCGAGGACCCGGTCGCCGCGGGCCACCTTGCGGACCGCCTCCGCCAGTTCTTTGACCGACGCGCCTTTGCCCATGAACCCCTCCACGCCCGTCTTCAGGGCGGCCCCGAGCACGTCGGGGCGCTCGTGAGCGGTCACGACGATGACGCGGCAGGCGGGCAGGGCGGCTTTGAGCTGCGCCGCCGCCGAGATCCCGGCCAGCCCCGGGAGGTTGACGTCCAGCAGCGCCACGTTCGGACGGACGCGCAGCGCGCTCGGCACGACGTCGTCGCCCCGCGGTACCTGCGCGACCACCTGCATGCCGGTCTCCAACGAGAGAACGGCGGACAGCGCTTCGCGTGGCAGTCGCAGACCATCGGCGATCAGCACTCGGATCATGGGGGTGGTTGTTCCTCTTCGAAAGTCCTGAAAGACCTGTCAGCCGGTGCGTGCGGCGGTTCGGCCCGCGACGGCCCCCGGCCGCACGGGCCGGGGGCGGGACGGGAGTTCAGCCGGTGGGAGTGCGCTTGGGCAGCAGAAGCATGAGGGCCCACATCGCCGACAGGGCACCCACGACGAACCAGACGGTTCCGGTGAACGCTGTGGTGACCGCCGTCCCCCGGCTGCTCGCCGGGGAGTGGGCGAAGAACACCACGGACGTCAGCGCCGTGCCCAGAGCGATGCCGAGCTGCGTCGAGGTGTTGAAGACCCCCGACGCGGAGCCGGCATGAGCGTGGTCGGCCTCGCTCAGTGTCAGGTCGGCCAGTGCCGCGCCGATCATCCCCAGGCCGAGCCCGAACGGCAGCATCGGCGCCACGGTCAACACCAAGGGCAGACCGGCTCCTTGCCCGGCGATCAGCCACGCGTAGCCGCCCAGCGTGACGGCGGCCAGCAGGGCTCCGGCCTGCGGGGCACGCCGCCCCTGACGGGCGGCGAGGCTCATCGCCAGCCAGGCACCGCCCATCTCACCGAGGGAGGCCGCCACGAAGCCCAGGGCGGCCTGCCCGGGGGTCAGACCGAGGCCGTCCTGCATGAAGAGGGTCCAGGTCAGGAAGAACACGCCGGACAGCAGCCCGAAGACGAGCTGAGCGGCCAGCCCCGCACTGAAGGCCCTGTTCCCGAACAGCGCCATGACGACCAGCGGGGCGCCGCCCCGTGCCGTCCTGGACCGCTGCTGGAGCACGAAGACGGCCAGGATCACGAGACCCGCCCCCGGCATGACGAAGCTCCAGGCGGGCCAGTGGTGTTCGCCGCCGACCGTGAGCGGAAAGACGATCAGCAACAGGCCCAGGCCGGACAGGGCCACGCCCACGAGGTCCAGGCGCCGGGCGTGCCGGTCCCGGGACTCGGGGAGGTGACGCAGGCCGAGGAGCAGCGCCGCCAGGCCGATGGGCAGGTTGATCAGGAAGATCGGGCGCCATCCGAGGCCGAGGAGATCGGCGCCCGTGAGGACGCCGCCGAGGACCGGCCCGGCGACGCTGCCCAGCGACATGACGGTGCCGTACAGGCTGAACGCCTTGGCCCTGGATCCGTCGTCGAAGGTGATGTGCAGGGTCGCCAGGACCTGGGGGACCATGACCGCCGCGGCGCCGCCCTGGACGATGCGGGCCGCGATCAGCAGAGCCGGGGTGCCGACGAGGCCGCAGAGCAGCGACGCCGCGGTGAAGACGCCGGTGCCGAGCAGGAAGGTCCGCTTGCGGCCGTGGAGATCACCGAGGCGGCCGCCGGTGATCAGCCCGAGGGCGAAGGTCAGCGCGTAGGCGGCGTGGACCCACTGCACGGCGGCGGTGGAGGCACCGGTGTCCTTCTGGATGGACGGCAGGGCCGTGTAGACGACGGAGCCGTCGAGGGCGTTCATCAGTTCGGCGACGAGAACGACGACCAGCGTGATGGTGCGGCGGTGGCCCGTGCGGATCTCGGGGGAGGTGGAGCGAAGGGAGGGAGTGTCGGTGTCGGCGGACACGGCGCGGTTCCTGTTCTGGCGGACAGAAGGGGGAAAGGGGCAGGCCAGGCACGCCCTCCCCGCTCACTGCGGGACAGGAGGACAGGGGGTACGACGATGCCCAGGCCGATGGGTACGCCGCTGCTGAGGCGACCGCGCGCTGCCGGAGAAGGGCAGGGGGTCGAGCCTCACGACAGGCGGCTGTCAGGCCTGGGAGATAGGTCATCACCTCGCGACGTATACGAACGGAGCACACGGCTCCATGAGCGCCCTCACGCTACTTCCCCGTCCGCGAAGGCGCGAGTGGTTTTGGGCCTGCCGGACCGGCTGCCCGCCCGGGGGCACCGTCACCCATTGCGGGCCGGACGACGACGCCCGCCAGACCAACTCCCCTCTCTGTCAGGGGACTTCAGCTTCCCGGCGTGCCGCCGCGCCGGGCGGGCCGCCCCGGTGCCAGATCGTGCTGAACGCACGCCGCTTCGTGCATTCAGCACGCGCTCCTCGGGGCGCAACGCCCTCCCGGCCGGGCAGGTGGTCCCGCCGCCCCGGAGCGGCCCCCGCACCTGCCCCGCCGACCCGTGTAGGAGACTGCACCCACACGGTCCGGAGCAGGGGCCCACCAGGGGCTCCTCCCGATGAGAGGTGTCATGTGAGCGTCGTAAAGATCAACGTGCTGACCGTCCCCGCCGAGCAGCGGGAGACGCTCGAGAAGCGGTTCGCGGCGCGGGCCGGTTCGGTCGAGAACTCCGACGGCTTCGAGTGGTTCGAGCTGCTGCGGCCCGTCGAGGGAACGGACACCTACCTCGTCTACACGCGCTGGCGTGCCGAGGAGGACTTCCAGGCGTGGATGAACGGCTCGATGAAGGCCGCGCACGGCGGTGGTGAGGGTGGCGGCGACGGCGCCCCCAAGCAGAAGCCCGCCGCGTCCGGCTCCACGCTGTGGTCCTTCGAGGTCGTCCAGCAGGCGGCGCCGAAGAACGGCTGACCGCCCCGCGCTCCGGCGGGGACGGGCTGCCCGCCCCCGCCGGGTAAATCCCGGGCGTCGCACGCGTCGCACGTGCGAGGATCCCGGCATGAACGATGCCGCGACCGCCCGCCTGCCCTGGACCGTCGGCCCGGAGCCGGTCGGCTCCGCCGGCTCGGCCGTTCTGCTGCGTGAGTACCTCACCGATGTGGCCGACCGCTGGTACGAGTTGAACCACGCCCGGACCTCGACGCCCGAGGAGATCGACCGTCACCTCGCCGAGGACCCGAGCGACGACCTCACCCCGCCGCACGGCGTGCTGCTGGTCGGCCGGCACGGCGGCGAGCAGGCGGGGTGCGTGGGCCTGCGGCGGCTGGACGCCCGTACCGCCGAACTGCGGCGGATGTACGTACGCCCCACGAAGCGCGGTCTCGGCGGCGCGGCCGTGCTGCTGAGCGCCGCCGAGGATGCGGCGCGCGCGTGGGGCGTGGAGCGGATCGTCCTGGACACCCGGATGGATCTGGTGGAGGCCCGGGCGCTGTACGCGCGGCATGGGTATCTACCCATTCCGCGCTACAACGAGAGCCCGTACGCCGAGGTGTGGCTCGCCAAGGAACTGGCCTAGCGAGACCGCGGCCACGGCTAGCGCCGGTGGTCGCCCTTCTGCCCGTTGTGCGGCTGTTCGGCGTCCGAGCCGCACAGCTCGCCGTTCAGCTCCCGTACGAGCTCCATCAGATCGGTGGGCCGGTCGGGCGTCCACCAGTCGCCGAGCAGTTCCGCGAGCGACTCCTCGCGCGCCCGGAAGAGCTTGGCCGCGACATCGCGCCCCCGGTCGGTGAGGATGAGCGGCAGCCCTTCGCGGACGGCCAGTCCGCGCACCTCCAACTCCCGTGCCGCCTCGGTGATGACCCGTAGCGGTACGGGCACGCGCTCGGCGAGCATGGCGGGTTCGGCGGATCCGTAGCGGTTGATGCGCAGCAGCATCCAGCTGGAGGCGGGCTGCAGATCGAACCCGGCCCGTTCGGTGATCTTCTCGTAGACCTTGCGGCGGCCTTCCCGGCTGCCGAGGACGGACAGCGCGCGGGCGCACTCGTCCCGCGAGGTGCGCTCGACGGGGTTGCTGGAGAGCACCTCGGTGGTGTCGGGGGCGGTGACGCTGCCGCGCAGCGGTTCCTCCTTGAGCAGCCAGGCGAGGGCGAAGGCGACGGCCATGGCGGGCACCGCGTAGAGGAAGACATCGGTGATCGACACGGAGTAGGCGTCGAGCACCCCCGCCCGTTCCGCGGGTGGCAGCGCGGAGACGGCGCGGGGGTCGCCCTGGAGCTGTTCGGGGGTGACGCCGGCGGGCAGCTTCGCGCCGGCGAGGGCGTCGGCGATGCGGGGCCCGAGCTTGTTGGCGAAGATCGTGCCGAAGATGGAGACGCCGAAGGACGCGCCGATGGAGCGGAAGAACGTGGCACCGGAGGTGGCGACGCCGAGGTCCTCGTAGCCGACGGAGTTCTGCACGATCAGCACCAGGACCTGCATGACCAGGCCGAGCCCGAAGCCGAAGACGAAGAAGTAGACGCTCATCTCGCCGACGCCGCTGGCGGGGTCGAGCTGGTGCAGCAGGAGCAGCCCGATGGCGGTCAGCCCGGTGCCGGCGATGGGGAAGACCTTGTAGCGGCCGGTGCGGCTGACGATCTGGCCGGAGGCGGTGGAGGAGATCAGCATGCCGGCCACCATCGGCAGCATGTGCACCCCGGACATGGTCGGGGAGACGCCCTGGACGACCTGGAGGAAGGTCGGCAGATAGGTCATGGACCCGAACATCGCGAAACCGATGACGAAGCCGATGACCGAGCAGAGCGCGAAGGTGCGGATCGTGAAGAGCTTCAGCGGCAGGACCGGCTCGGCCGCGCGGCGTTCGACGAGCACGAAGGGCACGAGCAGCGCGACGCCCAGCACGCCGAGACCGATGATCTGCCAGGACCCCCAGGGGTAGCTCACCCCGCCGAGCGAGGTCATCAGCACCAGGCAGGTGGCGACGGCGGCGATGAGGAACGTGCCGAGGTAGTCGATGCGGTGCGGGGTGCGGCTGGTGGGGATGTGCAGCACGGCGGCGATGACGAGCAGCGCGACGATGCCGATGGGCAGGTTGATGTAGAACACCCAACGCCAGCTGAGGTGGTCCACGAACAGCCCGCCGAGCAGCGGCCCGAGGACGCTCGTCCCGCCGAAGACGGCACCGAACAGGCCCTGGTAGCGGCCGCGGTCGCGGGGCGGCACGATGTCGCCGACGATCGCCATCGACAGCACGATCAGCCCGCCGCCGCCGAGGCCCTGCAGCGCCCGGAAGCCGATGAGCTGCGGCATGTTCTGTGCGGCGCCGCACATCGCGGAGCCGACGAGGAAGATGACGATGGCGGTCTGGAAGAGCCTCTTGCGCCCGTACTGGTCCCCGAGCTTGCCCCACAGCGGGGTCGCGGCGGTGGAGGCGAGCAGATAAGCGGTGACGACCCAGGAGAGGTGTTCGAGTCCGCCGAGATCGCTGACGATGGTGGGCAGCGCGGTGGAGACGATCGTCTGGTCGAGCGCCGCCAGCAGCAGCCCGAGCAGCAGCGCCCCGATCGCCACCAGGACGGTGCGGGTGGACTGCCCCTCGCCGGGCACGTAGGGCTTCGCCGCGGCCAGGGAGGGGCCCGGGGGGTGCTCGGCTCGGCCCGGGGTGTCCTCCGCCATGAGCGCTCCTCGAATGCGGTTCGGGTCCTGCGGAACGCTCGGCGCCCCGCGTCCACCCATCGTGATCCGGATCCGCGCCCGCGGCCCGCTGGGATAGCCCATTGGCAGCCCCCGGGCCACCCGCACGGGCCACCCCAGGACCGCTGCGACCAGCGGCATTGGCGTTCACTGCGCCCTTTTTGTATCGTGAAGAAACAAAGTGGCTCCGTCCGTATACCCTGACCGGCGGGCGGAGCCACTTGTCTTTTTTGCTCCCGCGCCCTGGAGTCCGCCGATGCCGGCCAACGCAAGCACCCCGATCACGCTGACCGCCCGTGCCCTGCTCCTGGACATGGACGGCACGATCGTCAACTCCGATGCCGTCGTGGAGCGCTGCTGGCGCCAGTGGGCAGCCGAGCAGGACCTGGACGCGGACGCGGTGATGAAGGTCGTCCACGGCCGCCAGGGCTACGCGACGATGGCCGTCCTCCTCCCGGACCGCCCCATGGAGCTGAACCACGCCGACAACCGCCGCATGCTCGCGGCGGAGACCGCCGACGTCGACGGCGTCGTCCCGGTCCCCGGCGCCCCGGCCTTCATGGCCGCCCTCGCCGCCCTCCCGCACGCTCTCGTCACCTCGGCCGACCGCGCCCTGGCCACGGCCCGCATGGGCGCGGCGGGCCTGCCGATGCCCGAGGTCCGCGTCACGGCGGAGAGCGTCGGCGCGAGCAAGCCGGACCCGGAGGGCTTCCTCAAGGGCGCCGCCGCCCTGGGCTTCGCCCCGGAGGACTGCATCGTCTTCGAGGACTCCGAGGCGGGCATCACGGCGGGCAAGGCGGCCGGCATGCGCGTCGTGGGCGTCGGCCCGCGCGCCGCGGCCCACGCGCCGGACGTCCACGTCATGGACCTGGAGCAGATCCGGGTCACGGCGGGGCCGGACGGCGGCATCGTGCTGACGGTCGGGTAAGAAGCTGCCACGGGTCTCGACGAGCGTTCGTCTTGATGACCGTTTGATGAGCGTTCCGCGAACTTGATCGAGTCTGGGGGTTTAAGGCGGCCTCCTGCTCGTAGCCTGGTCCCATGTCACCCGACTCGACTACCGACCAGCTGTCGCCCGAGGAGATAAACGACACCATCCGCGCCTTCCTGGCCACCCGCCGGGGCCTGCTCACCAGGTCGGAGCGGAGGATGTACGAACGCCTCCTCGCGGCGTGGCACGCGGCGGACCGCCGCGATCGGTGCGGCGCGGGGGTGTGAACGACTCCCCGTGGGATGACCTGACGTCGGACGAACAGGCCTTCCTCATCAACTCCTACGAGATCGACATCCTGCCGGGAGTGCGGGGAGATCTTGAGGAACCGCTGCTGTCGGCGCCGTCGGGCGCGCTGGCCGAGGTTCCGCTGCGGCTGGTCGATCGCGGCTGGATCAGCGTGTGCGAGGTCGAACCGTGGACGGCCCCCGACGGCCACCCGGGATTCCGCCCAGGCCCCCCGCTGCCACGCGAATCCCTCCCCGCGCTGCTCGCGGACCCTCGCCACTGGGAGTACCCGGAGGACGCCTGGACCGGGGCGCTCACGCTGGTGGAGACGGCCGCCGGAAGGAACATCACCCGCAAGGGGGCGGGGGCGGGCTGAAGCCGCTCCCCCGGCGGCGTCCGGCCATGGGCCCGGCTGAGGCTCGGGAGCCGGTCAGGCGATCTGGCGTCGCCAAGTATCGAGGACGGTCTGGACGGCGCTGGAGACCTGGTTCTGCTGGGTGCGGTCGGCCCACAGGTGCGCGTCGTGCTCGGTGAGCTCGACCGTCTCCCCCGCGACGGTGGCAGCGAAGTTGAACTGACGGGTGGCGCGTCCACTGCCGGAGCGGTAGTCGAAGTGACCGAGGTAGCCGCCGACGCCCGTGACCGTCAGCCCCGTCTCCTCGGCGCCCTCCCGCCGCAGGGCCTCGATCAGAGTTTCGCCGGCGTCGACGCCGCCGGAAGGCAGCTCCCGTGAGAGACAGCCGAATGATCGCGGCGGCGGCGGGGCCGCGGGGAAGGCCCCGGCTCGGCTGTGGCCGGGGCCCATTGAGTACGGCAGCGGCAGCGCCAACCCGTCAGCCCGACACCGCCTCGTACAGACTGAAGCCCGCCAGCGCCAGCATCAGCACCGCCGCGATCCGTGTGATCAAAGCCAGCGGCACCCGCTTCATGAGGGTGCGGCCGCCCACGATGCCCAGGCCCGCCACCGACCACAGGGCCAGGACCGCGCCCACGCCGACCGAGACGGGGTCGTCGTAGCGGGCGGCGAGGTTGGCGGTCATGATCTGGGTGAGGTCGCCGAACTCGGCGACCAGGATCAGCATGAAGCCCGCGCCGGAGACCTTCCAGAAGGACTGGTCGGCGGGCTTCTTGATCTCTTCCTCGCCGTCGTCCTTCTTCAGCAGCAGCATCGCCGCGCCCGCGAGGAAGAGCAGGCCGACGACGGCCTGGACGAGGCGGTGCGGCAGGAGGGTCAGGACGCTGCCCGCGGCGATGGCCAGGGCCACGTGGACGGCGAAGGCCGCGGCGACGCCGACGAAGACGTAGCTCGCGCGGTAGCGGGTGCCGAGCATCAGGCCCGCGAGGGCGGTCTTGTCCGGCAGCTCGGCCAGGAAGACGACCCCGAAGACCAGGGCGGCGACGGTGAAGCTGAACACAGGGTTTCCTCTGTCGGTGGGGGCTGCGCGCACCGAGGGACGGGGCCTGCGTGGAGATCAGGGGTCGCTTCGGCACGGCAGCGTCGTGGACACTGCGGCCGAAGGTCTCGCTGGCGGATGTGAAAACGTCCGCCTCCGGGCGCCGGCTGAGCGAACTCAGCAGTATGTCGACGGTCCGGCGAAGAGCTACTCCCCTTCTGCTCCCTTCAGGGTACAGGTACCTCGGTGGAGGCTTCCCGGTGCAGCAGGCCCCTGGCGATCAGTTCCAGGGTGAGGGCCACCGCCACCACCTGCACGGCCATCAGCGCGACCAGCACGAACATCTGCACCGCGCCCGCCAGCAGCGGTGAGGCGCCGCCCAGCAGCATGCCCACGAAGGCGCCCGGCAGGGTGACGAGGCCCACGGTCCGGGTCTGGTCCAGGCCGGGCAGCAGGGCGTCCGAGGCGGCCGGGCGGGCGATCTCCAGCCGGGCCTCGCGGTCGAGGAAGCCGAGGGCCATGGCCGCCTCCACCTCGCCGTGCCGGGTGCTCAGCTCGTCCAGCGCGCGCCGTCCGGCGAGGACCGTCGCGGTCAGGCCGCCGCCGATGAGGATGCCGGCGACCGGGATCAGCGCGATGCCGCGGTACGGCACGAGCCCGGTCAGCAGCAGCACGGCGACGACCGGCAGCACCGCGCCCCCGATCGGCACGGCCGCCCACCACCACGTGGCGTTGTCCGTGACGCGGCGGCCCGCCGTCCGGACGGCGACGGCGAACATGAGCAGCAGGAAGCACAGCAGCAGCGGGGCCGCCCGGACCACCCAGCCGATCAGCGCGGAGACCACCGCCAGTTGCGCGGCCGCGCGCAGTCCCGCGACGGCGATCTGGCGGGCGTAGCCCCGGCCCCGGTCACCGGTGAGGCGGGCGAGCGCGGCGACGGTGACGGCGGCGACGAGCAGGGCCGCGAGGACCACCCCGAGGGTGGTGTCGACGGGCAGCAGGACTTCGGCGGCGAGCACGCGGCCACCCTACGGTCGGCGAACATCCCTGCTGACGCGTCCGGGTGGCGGCGTGTCAGTACGCCCGGCCGAGGGGTGGATCACGCTCCCGCCCCCTTGCTTTGACATGGTCGCGTCGCCACGCTGTTACCCGGCGACCACCCCTCGGCAACCCGTCGCCGCGATCCTGGCCGCGCTCCGACGGCCGACAACCCCCCACATCAAGGGAGTTCCCATGTCCGGTATACGCGTCACCTCTGCTCCGCGCGGCGTCTACGCGCGTCGTGCGGCCGTCGGCGGCGGGCTCGCCGCGCTGGTCGGCACGATCGTCCTCAGCGGCCCGGCCGCCCACGCCGCGCCGCCCACCCCGGCGGACGCCGCGACCGCCCGTACGTACCTGGGCGAGCTGACGGTCAAGAGCGAGGGCTCCATGGACGGCTACAGCCGGGCCAAGTTCCCGCACTGGAGCAGCCAGGGCGGCGCCTGCAACACCCGTGAGGTCGTCCTCAAGCGCGACGGCGAGGACGTGCAGCAGGACGACAAGTGCGCCGCCGTGGAGGGCCGCTGGGTCTCGCCGTACGACGGTGCCACCTGGGAGGACGCCCAGGACATCGACATCGACCACATCGTGCCGCTGGCGCAGGCGTGGCGCTCGGGTGCCAACACGTGGACGACCGCGCAGCGGCAGGCGTTCGCCAACGACCTGACCCGCTCGCAGCTGATCGCCGTCACCGACCGGGTGAACCAGGCGAAGGGCGACAAGGACCCCGCGCAGTGGATGCCGCCGCTGGCGTCCTACGCCTGTACGTACACGCAGATGTGGGTCACGGTGAAGCACCACTACAAGCTGACCGTCGACCCCGCCGAGAAGAACAAGCTGGCGGCTGTCCTCAACGGCTGCTGACCCGCGCGGACTTCACCCGGAATGGGAAACTCCGTACTCCCCTCCCTCGTTTCGTACCGTACGGAATGACGGAGGGGAGACCGGCATGACGGCAGCCCTGCGACTGGGCCCGCTGCTGCGGTACGTCGACTGGCAGAGCGGTACGAGCGCCACCGTGTGGGTCGAGAGCGACCGCCCGTGCGAGGCGGAGGTCCGCTGTGCCGACGGCGCGGGCGGCTCGGCGCGCACCTGGCAGGTCGCCGGGCACCACTACGCCCTGGTGCCGGTCACCGGCCTCACCCCGGGCAGCGAGACGGCGTACGGCGTCTTCCTGGACGGCGAGCCCGTGTGGCCGCTCGCCGGCTCGGCCTTCCCCGACAGCACGATCCGTACGCCCTCGATCGGCGCCGGCGGCGGCGCCGACGACACCGTGCGGGTCACCTTCGGGTCCTGCCGGTGGTCGGCGCCGCCTCCGGAGGCGGAAGGCGTCCGCGCGCGGGCCCGTCTGAAACCCTTCGGCCCGTTCGGACCGGACGCGCTCGACACCCTGGCGAGCGACATGGCGAGCGACATGGCCCGCGGCACGGCGCATACGGAAGCCGACGGCACCGGTGACCACCGGCCCGACGTCCTCGTGCTGCTGGGTGACCAGGTGTACGCGGACAAGACCTCCGAGGCGACCCGGCGCTGGATCGCCGAGCGGCGCCCGCTGACCGAGCCGCCGGGGCACCAGGTCGCGGACTTCGAGGAGTACACCCGGCTCTACGACGAGTCCTGGTGCGACCCGGAGGTCCGCTGGCTGCTCTCCACCGTCCCGAGCCTGATGATCTTCGACGATCACGACGTCATAGACGACTGGAACACCAGCGAGGCGTGGCGGGACCGGATGCGGGCGACGCCGTGGTGGCGGGAGCGGGCGGTCAGCGGCCTGATGTCGTACTGGGTGTACCAGCACCTGGGCAATCTCTCCCCCGCCGAGCTGGCCCGCGACGAGCTCTACAAGGCGGTCTGCTCCGCCCCGGACGGCACCGAGGCGCTGCGGGAGTTCGCCGCCCGCGTCGAGGACGACCCGGCCGAGGCCCGCTGGAGCTATCGCCGTGACTTCGGGCGGGTACGGCTGGTGATGGTCGACACCCGTACGACGCGGGTCCTCGGTGAGGGCTCGCGGGCGATGCTCGCCCCGGCCGAGGCGGACTGGCTGCGCGGCGAGGTGCTGGACGGCCGCGGCTCGTACGACCACCTCCTCATCGGCACGTCACTGCCCTGGCTGCTGCCACCGGCGGTGCACGACGCGGAGGTGTGGAACGCGGCCCTGTGTGCCGGGGAGCGCGGGCCGCGCTGGGCGCGCGTGGCCGAAACCATGCGCCAGCGGGCGGATCTGGAGCACTGGGCAGCCTTCCCCGCGTCGTTCACGGAGCTGACCGAGCTGATCACGACGGCGGGCAGCGGACCGGACGCGCCCGCGACGATCGGTGTGCTGGCCGGCGATGTCCACCACGCGTACGTCGCCGAGCCCGCCCTGCCGGAGGACGTGCGCAGCCGGGTCCTCCAGCTCACCTGCTCCCCGGTGCACAACAACATCCACACCGCCGTGCGGCTCGGCTTCCGCTTCGGCTGGAGCGGGCCGGGGCGGTGGCTGGGGCGGGCGCTGACGCGGCACGGGCGGGTGGGGCGCCCCGCGTTCGACTGGGACAGGGTCGGCGGCGGCCCCTGGTTCGGCAATCAGCTGATGACGCTGACCCTGCGCGGCCGGGCCGCCCGGCTGCGGCTCGAGCAGGCGCGTGCGGAGGCGAACGATTCCGGGAAGCGGCTGTCCACGGTCCTGGAGATGGAGGTCGACACCGGCACGGCCACGGACCCGGCGGAGGACGTGCGCGAGGCCGCGAATACCAGGGCGGGCGTTCGAATGAAATAAGAAACTTGAACTTGCAAGTATCGTTAGGGGTACCTAACCTGGAGCCCTCGTCGTTTCCCGTCCCCGCCACGAGGAGCCCTCACCCATGCCCCCCACGTCTTCGGCCTCGGCGCTCACCGCCCGGCTCGACGCCGCCCGCCCCTACGTCCTCTCCGCCTTCCGCATCGTGGTCGGCCTGCTCTTCGCCTGCCACGGCGCCGCCTCGCTGTTCGGCGTGCTCGGTGGCGCGGTCGGCGGCGGCACGATCGACGCCGGCACCTGGCCCGGCTGGTACGCCGCGGTCATCCAGCTCGTCGGCGGCGGCCTGGTGATGCTCGGCCTCGGCACGCGCAGCGCGGCCTTCATAGCCTCCGGCTCCATGGCGTACGCGTACTTCGACATGCACCAGAGCAGCGCCCTGTGGCCGCTGCAGAACGGCGGCGAGGCCTCGGCGATGTTCTGCTGGGCCTTCTTCCTGCTCGTCTTCACCGGTCCCGGCGCCCTCTCGCTGGACCGTCTCTTCTCCCGCTCCGGCAGCGAGGACGCCCAGGCGTCCGCCCCGCAGCGCACCCCCAGCGCGGTCTGACCCGCGAGGGCGGCCCGGGCCGTCCGCACCGCCCGTCACCAGGAGGGGTCCGGCACCGCCGGACCCCTCCTGACGCATGACCGGGCCGCACCGGCGATCCGCGAAGAGGCCCCTGTGGTGCGTGACGTTCACAACATCACAACCCCCCGATCCCACGCCTCAGGAGCCCCAGGCGTACGCTGTACGGTTGTGAAGGCCGCCCCTGCCGCTCCCCTGCGACGTCGCGGCGGGGGACCGTACCGGGAGATCAGGACGTGCTGGAGCAGCTGGGGGCGTTGGCCACCACGCCATGGATTTATGTGATTGTCGGCTTGTCCGTTCTCCTCGATGTTTTCCTCCCGGTGCTGCCGAGCGGGGTCCTGGTGATCACCGCCGCCACCGCGGCCGCGGGCACCGCCGCCGACGCGGCGGCCGACGCCGCCCGGGGCCACGCGGGATTCGCCGACATGTTCGCGCTCGTGATGTGCGCCGCGACCGCGTCCGTCCTCGGCGACCTGGTCGCCTACCGCCTCGCCTGGCGCGGCGGCGACCGCTTCGACCGTGCCATCGCCCGCTCCCGCAGGCTGACCGCGGCCCAGGCCAAGCTGGGCACGGCGCTGCTGCGCGGCGGTGGCCCGCTCGTCGTCCTGGCCCGGTTCGCGCCCGCGGGGCGGTCCGTGGTGAGCCTCGGCGCGGGGGTGATGCACCGCAGGGTCGCCGAGTTCCTCCCCTGGTCCGCGCTGGCGGGTCTGACCTGGGCGGCGTACAGCGTGAGCCTCGGCTACTTCGGCGGCCAATGGCTGGGGGCGACCTGGTTCGGCACGGCCGTCTCGGTCTTCGCGCTCTTCGCCGCCGGCTCCGGTGCCGCGTTCCTCATGAGCCGCCCGGAACCCGCCGAGGCACCGACCACCCCGTAGGCCCCGTACACACCGGGCACCTACCCGACACACCTGACGCACCAGTACGCACCGGCTACGTACCCGAACGCGCCCGCTTCGGCGCCGGCCGTACGAAGTGGGTCCCGACGCGGTAGCGCGGGGATACCGAAGCCGCGCGAGCGGGCCCGCGCAGTCGGGCCGGTGGAGCGGTACAGGGGATTCCGTACGCCGGTGGGACACCGGCGCGCGGGGGCGGCCGAAGGCAGGGGCGGGGGCGGAATCAGCCCCGGATCGTCCTGCGGGCGACTTCCTTGCGCAGAGCGCGTCCGCAGCCCCGCGCGTACGCCCGCTGGAAGAGGGGCACCAGCGGTCCGGCGGCCCTGGTGAACCAGCGCGCGGGACGGCTGAAGGCGATGACGGTCAGCGTGACGTCCCCCGCGTCGTCGATCGCCACGACGAAGGCCTCCTCCCCCGTCTCGGGGTGGCCGGGCAGGGTCCCGTAGGCGAAGCCGGCCCGCCGCTCCTCGCGTAACGCCCAGGCCACCGCGCAGGGGCCGGAGATCCGCAGGGGGCCGATGCCGACGCCGGGGGTCACGGTGACGCCGTACGCGGCGGGAGGCGTGCCGTCGGCGATCCGCACCCCCGCGGCCCGGTGCATGCCCCAGGTCAGCACGGCGTCGGCGGCCGCCTCGAAGACGGCCCGGCCGTGGCCCGTGGGCATAGTGACGCGGAGGTGGGAGTACCCGCCGGGCAGCGGATCGCGCCCGGTGGCTCCCACCTCCGGATAGGTGAATCGCGGCGCCACGGGTGCGGTCAGAGCTTGGTCAGCTTGGTGAAGGGCCCCGGAATCCGCTCCTGGCGCGATGCGAAGTCGACGAGCACGGCGATGCCGTCCTCGACGCCGATGACCCGTCCGAGACCGTACCGGTCGTGTGTGACGCGGTCCCCTACGGCGAAGTGCTCGACCGGAAGCGTCACGGGCGGGGTGTTGAAGGGGCTGGTGGGCAAGTAACGTCGGGTCGCTCTTGGCTTCGTCATTGGCCTCAGTATGCGCCCTCGGCGGACCCGGGGTGGCTGGCACGGGACGGCGGCCCGGTTCCGGGAAGGAGCCGGGCCGCCGCCGTCGTGCGTCGCGGGATCCTCCGGAAGATCACCCAGGGGCTGTTGGTGATCATGCGGAGAAGCCGCCGGGGACCCCCGCCGGATCGACGGGAGACCACTTGAGAGCCCCTTTCGGGGTCGCGCGTGCGCCCCTGCGGGCGCCCTGCGGGCCGCCTGCGCGACCCAGGGGATCAGCGCGCTGTCAGTGCGCCTTGGTGAAGGCGTCCTTGTTGAACGCGGTCATGCCGTTGGCCCACAGCGAGTTGACCCGGCTGCGCTCGGCGCTGTTGGGGGTGGCGTTCCGGCAGGACGGGCCGGGGCCGCCACCGGACATCAGCTCGCTGCACGGACCCGAGTAGTGGTCCGGCAGACCGAGGACGTGACCGGTCTCGTGGGCGGTGACGCGGGTGGAGTCGTACTGCTGGTTCTGCCGGTAGTCGAGGAAGATGTAGCCGCGGCCGTGACCGTCGGTGCTCGCGTAGGAGCCACGGGAGTCGTTGCCCTCGCGGTACGTGAAGTCCGCGTTGGTGCCCGCACGCAGCTGGACGTTGGTCACGGAGCTGTTCCAGATCCGCGCGCTGCTGGCTATCTGGGCGGCGAAGCTGGGGGCTCTGCGGGCGTCGTAGGTGACGGTGACGGCGCGCAGGCCCGGCTTCGCGGCCTGCTTCGCCTTCGCGGACTTCATCACGGCCTCGAAGAAGGCCTTGTTGTTCGCCTCCTCGGCCGCCGAGCCGACGTACGAGGACTGCGTGAACTGCCGGTCGGTGTGCGCCGTCGCCGCGGAGGCGGGCACGGCCGTCATGCTCGCGGCCAGTCCGAGGCCGAGTGCTGCCGAGAGCACCATCGTGGAGCGGTTCATGTGGGGGACTCCATTCGTTCCGAGCACCTTCGGCCGCACGGGGTGGACAGGCGGCCGGGGTGCGTCGGGTGAACTCTTTGGTCCCGGAGAGTCTCTGACGAGATATCAATGGTGCGGATGATGCCAAGTGGCCATAGCACCGAGTAATCACCTACCCTGCCCCCGCTGTGTCTGGTGTGACGCACGAGGCGCGGTTATGCTCCCCCCGTGGAGCTAGAGGTCAGGCACCTCCGTGCGCTTTTGGCCATAGCCGACGCGGGAAGTGTGCGGAAAGCGGCGTTACAGCTGGGCATGACCCAGCCCTCCCTCACCACTCAGCTCAGCCGGATCGAAGGGGCCATCGGCGGCCTCCTCTTCACCCGCGGCCAGACGGGGAGCCGGCCGACACCGCTGGGTCACTCGGTGCTGTCCCGGGCGCGGCCCATCGTGGCCGAGATGACCGCTCTGGTGACGGCCGCCCGGGACGCGGCGGTGGGCTCGGGGGGCTCGCGCCTGCGGATCGGCAGCATCGGCAGCCGTGCCGTGACGGGCTGGCTGGGCCGCGTCCACGCCCGCCTCCCCGAGACGGACACCACGATCCATATAGAGGTGTCGGCGGACACCTTGCTCCAGCTGCTGGCGACGAACCAGCTCGACGTCGCCCTCATCCACGAGTTCGACGGCTTCCCCCTGACCGTCCCGCCCGGGGTGGAGCGTCGCATGCTCGTCGCGCGCGAACCGAGGTTCGTCGCCCTGGCCGCGGGCCACCCTGCGGCGGACCGGCCGGTGATCAGGCTCCCGGATCTCGCCGGGGAACCCTGGATCGTCGACCCGACGGCCGACGACGAATGCGCGGCGCTGCGCCGGGCGTTCACCTCCGCGGGATTCGACCCCCGCCTCGTGCACGTCCGTGACAGCACGACCGCCGCCGAGCTCGTCGCCTCCGGCGAGGCCGTGCGCCCCTGCCAGCCCACCGCCGATCCGGCGCCCGGCACGGTGCTCCGCCCCCTGCACGGCGACCCCCTGGCCGCCCGGCTGTTCCTCGCGTCGAGACCCTGCTCGATGCCCCCGGCCGACCTCGACGCCCTGTTCGGCGACCTCCAGGACGCGTACGAGCAACTGATCCGGGCCAACCCCGCCTATCGCGCCTGGCTCAACCGCCACACCAGCCCGCTGCTACGGGTCCCGGACCGGCCGGATCAGTCCGGCCGACCGGATCCTTCAGGCCGCGCCGGCCGGTCGCCGAGGACGGAGCCGCCCGCGGCATGAAGCCGCAGGCCGCACCGACCGCGCGTCCCCAGCCACGCCCGCCCGACCGGATCGACGCTCGCACCCGCCCCCCGACCGCGCGGGATGACAGACTGCGGGGATGAAGGGACCAGGAGAGGGGCGGCACATGTCCGGACCACGCCGGCAGGAGAGCCGCGACGCCATCACGGTGGAGATCAGCTACGCGGTCGCCAGCGGCTGCGCCGTGGCCGCGCTGCTGTTCCTCGTCGTGGCGAGCCCCGCCCTGTTCCTGGACCTGGGCCGCGGCGCGGAGTCGGCCCTGTTCACCTGCGCGACCCTCCTGGCGGCCGCCGGTTTCACGTTGCGGGCGGTGACCCTGCTGATCAGGCTGCGCCGGGCGCAGGACGAGTCCGCCGACCCGCGCTGAGGGCACGGACGGACGCCTTCGACGCCGCCTCGGCGGCCGGACCGTGAGCGCACGGTCCGACCATGCCAGATGCCGTGCGACCCCCCGTTCAACTGCGCGGCACCCCCGAACACCTCCGAGTGATATTTCCGTTTTCCTGGAAAAATAGGGATTCCAGAGACTTTCAGGCGAGCGGAATCGGCCACTCCTTTGCCCGCACATTACGCAGGGCCCGCCGAGCCCCGACAGCAGAAGCCCAGGTCGGGCCCGTACCGGGGGTAGCGCCGACGACGGCCGGCACGCTACGGATCCGGCCAGAAATCTTTATGGCCTGTTCTCATTGATCGACAGCCCGCTAGTGTGGTGATCGCCACCGAATAGTTATTCGAAGGCGCTGGCACCACCCGACGCATGGATTACCGGTCGATGTCCGGGATGATTCGGTCCCCGAACCCGGGCCCGCAGGCCGCGCACGTCCCATCGAGATGGCGCACCACGAATTCAATTCTCCCTGTGACGCATGCGGCGTCCTCAGGCCCGATATCCCTGCCATTCCTTGCGGGATTCTGCCCGCAGCTCCCGTCGGGAAAGGCCGTGTCCGCGTCCCGGTGCGAAAGAAACACCCCGCAATATCCCGAATGCAGTACCTCACCATAAAGAGACGGAGGACAGCACGATGGAGCAGAAGATCGCCGCGTTCATGAACGAGCAGGACCTCGGTGCGCTGGAGCAGGGCTACCAGGACGACGCCGGTCCGGTCCTGGCCACCCCCGTGGCGGCCGTTGCCACCTGCTGGTACGTCGGCGGCGCCGTGGCCGGCGCCGGTGCCGTGGTCGGTGCGTACGTCACCGGTCGCGTCAACGGCTGAGCCTTCACCCCATAAACACCACCGAAGGGAAACAAGCGATGAGCAAGATTATCGACAGCGTTGTCGCCGTCACCCCCGAGAAGCTGACGGACGAGACCCATGGCGAGTTCGGCGCGATGATGCCGATTCAGGCCACCCCGGCCCTGGTCGCCTTCGGCGTGGGCTTCGCCGGCGGTGCCGGTGCCGCGTGGGTCACCGTCCAGGCGTACGAGGCCGGCGCCAACGACTGACGTCCTGCCGGACTGAGCGCCACCTGCCCGGAAGCCCCATGGGCTTCTGAGAGTACCTTCCGGGAGCTGTCCGCCGGGAGGTGAGAGGTCTGTCGGGCCGCGGCGGAATCGCGGCCCGACAGCCTCTCGACTCTACCCTCAGCCGATTCGACGCGGAGCAAATTTTCGGCATGCAGCTGATAAAGAAGCTTACTTCTTCGCTATTTTCTCCGATTCCGATTTCCCGGGACCGGGCGATAGGCATATCGGAACGACTTGCGGCTCTTTCCACCCTTTCTTCTTCCCTGGAATACCTGCACCAGCACCGGAATCTGGGCCCCGGCGGGCTCAATGACTGGGAAATCATGAAGCAGACGCCGGAGAGCAAGATTCCGGCCGTGCAGAAGCTCACCGACGCCGTGAGCGGCAGGCGCACCACACTGGCCCTGCACGCCACGCGCGCGGCCTGCAGCCTGGGCATGCTGCTGCCGGGGAACAGCAAGTGGCGGGCGGCGGGCAATCTGTACCTCGGGGTCTCCACCACGCTTCTGCAGGCCCGCCACCGCTACGGTACGGACGGCTCGGACCAGGTCGCCACGCAGGTGCAGGCGGTCACCGGGCTCGCCCGGCTGTCGAACAGCCCGCAGGTCAAGGATGCCCTGATGTGGTATCTCGCGATCCAGGCCAACATGTCCTACGCGACGTCCGGTTGGGCGAAATTGGCGGGCACGAAGTGGCGTGACGGCTCGGCCCTGCCCGGCGTGCTGCGGACCCGCACCTACGGCTTCGAGCGCGCGTACCGGCTGACGCAGCGCTATCCCCGGGCCAGCAAGCTCACGCAGCACGCGGTCCTGGCGATGGAATGCCTTTTCCCCGTCGTCTATCTGGCCGGGGGAAAGCTGACCCGGCCGATGATCGGCGCGGCCGGCGGCTTCCATATCGCCAACGCGTTCGTCATGGGCCTGGGCCGGTTCATGACCGCGTTCCCCGCGATGCACCCCATGGTGGCCTACACCACCGCGCCCCGGACGCTGCCGGTGGTCGCCGGCCGGGACGACCGGATGGTGAAGACCGCGCTGGTGCTGCTGGCCGGCGGCGTCACCGCCTCGGCCGTGCTGGCTACGCAGCGGCGGGCCCGCGCCGTGGAGGGCTGGCCGAACTCCCGTACCGTCACCACGCGTTACGGCAACGTCCTGCGGTACGACACCGGTGGCCGGGACATCGCCGACCGCCCGGTCCTCGTCTTCAACCACGGCCTCGCCTCGACCACCGAGCACTTCGCGTGGATCGTCGAGCGGCTGGCGTTCGACCGGGGCCAGCCCGTGGTGACCTACGCCCGCGCCGGCTACGGCCCGAGCCGCCGGGTGAAGGAGTCCCCGTACACCATCCAGGAGTCCGTGGACGACCTGGTGGACCTGATCCGTCAGGCCCTGCCCGAGGACCGCAAGGTGGTGCTCGTCGGGCATTCCCTGGGCGCGGAGCTGAACCGGCGGGCCGTGGCGCAGCTCGGCGACCGGGTGGCCGGTGTCGTCTATCTCGACCCCTCGCACCCGGCGCAGCTCATCCGGTCGGACAAGCAGCGCAAGGGCAGCGAGCTCTTCACCGACTCCATGACGGACATGGCGCGTTGGACGAAGCTGGGCTTCGGCTCGCTGATGACGCGCCCCCGCTGGGTGGACCATCTGCCCTACGCCTACCGGGACAAGGCGTTCGCCCTCTACACCGACTCACGGCTGTGGACGGCGGCGGCCCGGGAGTGGAAGGCCGTGCGCGAGGAGTTCCAGTCCTTCGAAGGGGACCTGCCCCCGGTGCCGGCCCCGGGCCTGGTCGTCGCGGCACAGGTGACGGTCGACATCGATCCCGAGCAGTTGCTGATGTACCACGACATCGTCCGGGCCCACCGGGCGGCCGACCGGCACGGCGACGTCACCGTCGTCGAGCGCGGCGGGCACGACACGATCCTGACCGACGCCCGGCACGCGCGTACCGCGGCGGACCTCATCGCGGACTTCGTGGACGGGCACTGCCTGCCGCCCGCGCCGGCCGCCGAGGCCCCGGCCGGGGAACTCCCGGGAAAGGCGAGTGAGACGAAGTGAACGCCACCACCTTGCTGAAGGACGCCTTCACCGGTCCCGGCGCCCTGACCCGGCTCGCGGGCGCGGCCCTGTTACTGACGACGCTGTCCGCGCAGCATCCGCATCCGGCCTTCGAGCGCGGGCGGGAGAAGGACCTGTTCTCCCTCGTGCCGAACTGGAAGTTCTTCGCGCCGAACCCCGCGACGCACGACTACCACTACCTCTACCGCACGCTCGACGAGAACCGTGAGACGTCGCCCTGGATCGAGCTCGACCTGATCCAGGACCGCAGGATGATCCAGGCGTTCTGGTTCTCGTCCCGCCGTACGGAAAAGGCGGTGTTCGACATCTGCAGCGCCATCATCAAGAACATCGCCAAGGGCGAGGACCCCACCGGATCGCCGCCCTTCCGGGTCCTCGCCGAGTTCATCAGGAAGCAGATCAGGGACGCCCCGAACGTCTCCGAGGTGCGCGGCTTCCAGTTCTCCGTGGTGCGCGCCAGCGGGCACGACGACAGCGAGGACCCCGAGGTTCTCTACGTCTCCACCTATCAGGCGATGAACCCCGTCTCACCGGGCTTCCTGCGGGCCGCCTGAGACCGGGACCCCTGCCACGGGGGTTCCACGCACACAGAAACGGAGAACCCATGACGATCGCGGACATCGGCTACGGCAAGCAGTTCGAGGGCTGGTACGACCGTGTCTTCCAGGACGACGCCGCCACGCGGGTCGCCGTCGAGGCCCTGGCCGGGTTCCACCCGGACCCGGCCTCGGGCACCTTGGAGTTCGGCGTCGGGACCGGCCGGATCGCGTTGCCGCTGTCGCACCGCGTCGGCCCGGTCACCGGGGTGGACTCCTCGCGGGAGATGCTGGCGGCCCTGGAGAAGAAGGCCGACGAGGGTGAGGTGACCGCCGAGCTCGGCGACATCCGGACCTACCGCGGTGAGCGGAGTTACGGCCTGGTCTACTGCGTCTGCTCCACGCTCGCGCAGATCCTCGACCCCGAGGGGCAGCGGGAGGCCATCGCCCGCGCGGCCGAACTGCTGCGGCCCGGCGGCCGGTTGGTGGTCGAGACGCACAACCGGCCGGGCATCGTCGCCCAGCACGAGGGACAGACGCGCACCACGATATTCGTGCCCTACCCGGAGCCGAACACGGGCATCCAGATGCACGCCACGCTCCTGATGGACAACCGCATCTGGCAGGTGTCCACGGTGTGGTTCGAGGCGGACGGCACCCACCGCATCGGCACCGAGGCCGTGCGCCTGCTCACCCCCGACGAGGTGGACGGCTACGCGCGGGACGCCGGGCTGCGGCCCGAGGGTCACTACAGTGACTGGCAGCGGACCGCGTACGCCCCCGCGGCCGGTCTGTTCGTCGCGTCCTACACCAAGTCCGCATGAATCTCCGGGAGATAGTCCGCCGCCACCAGGTCCTGCTGATCATCGGCGTCGGCATGGGCCTGGTCGGCGCGGCGGCCACGCTCGCCCAGCCCTGGATGCTGGGCCGGCTGATCGAGGCGGTGGCCCTGGACAAGCCGATCGCCTGGACCGTCACGTTCATCGCGCTGTTCTTCGTCGCGGACGCGGCACTGAACGCCGGACACGCCTACGCGATCGGCCGGGCCGGCGAGAACATCGTCTTCGACGCCCGGCGCGTCCTGGGCGGCCGGCTGCTGCGCAGCCAGTTCCCCGCCTTCTCGCGCCTGGAGCACGGTGATGTCTTCGCGCGCACCGTGTCCGACACCTCCATCGCCTGTCTGGTCATCGCGCAGGCGCTGGCGCAGGTGGTCACCTCCGTCTTCATGGTGGCCGGCGGCATCGTGCTGATGGCCCTGCTCGACTGGAAGCTGCTGCTGGCCACGGTCGGCTGTCTCGGGCTGGCCAGCGGCGGTGCGCTGCTGCTGGCCCGCCAGGTGCGCATCGCCGCCCTGAAGAACCGGGAGAACATCGGCGCGTTCGGCTCGGGGCTCCAGCGCGTGCTCGGCGCCATCACCACGGTCAAGGCCTCCCGCGCCGAGGAACGGGAGACCGAGGAGCTGGCGCGGCTGGCCGACCGGGTGCGGCACAGCGGGATCCGGGTCACCGGGTTCAGTTCGCTGCTCACCCCGGCGATGAACGTCGGCACGCAGCTCTCGCTCGCCGTCGTCATCTCCTGGGGCATGGCCCGGGTCGCCACCGGGTCACTGTCGCCCGCCGACCTCACCTCGTTCGTGATGTACCTCTTCTACGTGGTGTCGCCGCTGGTGATGCTGTTCATGGCGATCGGCCAGATCCAGCAGGGCCGCGCCGCCATCCAGCGCGTGACGGAGCTGGGGGCCATTCCGCAGGAGGAAGAGGAGGCGGATCCCGGGGAGCGGCGGGAGCGCGCGGCCGCCTCGGAGTCGGCCCCCGCGGTCCGCTTCGAGGGCGTCGGTTTCTCCTACCAGGAGAACGTCCCGGTGTTGCGGGACGTCTCGTTCAGCCTGCCGCGTCGCGGCCTGACCGCGATCGTCGGTCCCTCCGGCGCCGGGAAGACGACGACGTTCCAGCTCATCGAGCGTTTCCACCGGCCGGACTCCGGCACCATCCATGTCGCGGGCCATGACACCGCCACCCTGAAGCTCGCCGAACTGCGGTCGCTGGTCGGCTACGTCGAGCAGGACGCGCCGCTGCTGCGCGGCACGATCCGCCAGAATCTGACGTATGCGAACCCCGGGGCCGGTGCCGAGGACATCGCCCGCGCGCTGCGGCTCGCGAGCCTTGAGGACTTCGTCGCCGCTCTGCCCGACGGGCTCGACACGGAGCTCGGTGAGCGTGGCGCCGGGCTCTCGGGCGGCCAGCGGCAACGCCTGGCCATCGCCCGCACCTTGCTGCAACGGCCGGAGGTGATCCTGCTGGACGAGGTCACCGCGCACCTGGACAGCGACACCGAGGCCGCGCTGCGCGACACGATGGCGGAAGCCGCCGGCGAATGCGCCGTGCTGGCCATCGCGCACCGACTGTCCACCGTCGTGCAGGCCGACCGCATCATCGTGATGGAGGAGGGGCGCGTGCGGACGATCGGCACCCACCGGGAGCTCATCGCGTCCGACGAGGTCTACCGGCGGCTGGCCACCCAGCAGTTCGCGGCCGAGGACGCGCTCACATGACGCGCGCCGACGTCGCCGTCGTCGGCAGCGGCCCGAACGGTCTGGCCGCCGCCGTCACCATGGCACGCGCCGGGCTGACCGTGCACGTCCACGAGCAGGCCGCCACGGTCGGCGGCGGTCTGCGCGGCGAGGCGCTGTTCGACTCCGAGGTGTGGCACGACATCTGCGCGGCCGTGCACCCGATGGCGGCCGCGTCCGCGTTCTTCCGCGAGTTCGACCTCGCGGCCCGCGGCGTCCGCCTGCTCCAGCCGCCGATCAGCTACGCGCACCCGCTGGACGGTGGCGACGCCGCCTTCGCCTACCGCGACCTGGCACGGACCTGCGCCCGGCTCGGCCCGGACGGCGGGCGCTGGCGCCGGCTGATGGAGCCACTGGTGCGGCACAGCACGGGAGTGACCGACTTCCTGCTGTCCGGGCAGCGGTCCCTGCCGTCCGACCCGGCGGTCCCGCTGCTGCTCGGCCCCCGCGTGCTCGACCACCTCCTGCGGGGCGGCGGACTGCGCACCGAGGGTGCCCGCGCGCTGCTCACCGGCGTCGCGGCGCACGCGGTGGGCCGACTGCCCAGCCTGCCCGCGGGTGCCATCTCGCTGCTGCTCGGGCATCTGGCGCACGCGACCGGCTGGCCCCTGCCGGAGGGCGGCAGCGTCCGCCTGGCCGAGGCGCTGGCCGACGATCTGCTGGCGCACGGCGGTGTGCTGCACACCGGCCACCGGGTCACCGACCTCGCGGAGCTGGACGCCAAGGTGGTCATGCTGGACACCACGCCGCGCGGTCTGCTGGCACTGGCCGGCGACCGCTTGCCACCGCGCTACCGCCGGGCGCTGGAGCGCTTCCGCTACGGGCCGGGCGCGGCGAAGGCCGACTTCCTCGTCAGCGAGCCCATCCCCTGGGCGCATCCCGAAGTGGGCCGGGCCGGGACCGTGCACCTGAGCGGCACCCGCGCCGAGACGCTCGCGGCGGAGAACGCCGCCGCCCGGGGCGAGGCCGCCGAGGAGCCGTTCGTGCTGCTGGTCGACCCGGCCGTGACCGACCCGGGCCGTGCCGTCGGGGGCCGCCGCCCGGTGTGGGCCTACGCGCACGTGCCCAACGGCGACACCCGGGACCCGGTGCCGCTGATCACCCGCCGCATCGAGCGGTACGCGCCCGGTTTCGCCGACACGGTCCTCGCGGCGCGCGGCATCCCGGCGGCCGAGTACGAGCGGTACAACCCGAACTACCCCGGCGGCGACATCGGCGCGGGAGCCATCACGCTCACCCAGTCGCTCCTGCGACCGACGCCCGCCTGGAATCCGTACCGCACCCCCCTGCCCGGGGTGTATCTGTGCTCCGCGTCGACGCCGCCCGGCCCGAGTGTGCACGGCATGTGCGGCCACTTCGCCGCCCGGGCCGCCCTCCGCCGCGAATTCCGTATCGCCACAACGCCGCCCCTGGGGCCCGAGGGCGGTGCCATCCCCATCGAGAACACCAGGAGAGCACCATGAGCAGCACGCACCGCCCCACCGCCGCGGAGGACTTCGCCGGATACCTCCGCGCCTACCACGCCGACGCCTTCGACGGAAAGGACCCGGTCGAGGAGGTCTGGGACCGCTACCACCTGCCCGACGGCACCCACCGGGTCAACGGCCGCGAGTGGGACCGGAAGAAGGTCCTGCACGGCGTCCGCTCCCGGCGCTCCCTCGGCGCGCCCCACGAGCTGTACATCCACGAGGTGACCGTGGAGGGGAACCGGGCCGCCGCCCGGTACACCATCGGCACGCCCATGCTGTGGAAGGTCCAGAGCGCCACCGACACGGCCGTCTTCGCCGAGCTGGCCGAGGACGGGCGGGTGGCCCGTACCGACATCTTCTCCGCCGGCCGTGCCGGCTGGTCGGGCCCGGGCAAGGACGACCCGTTCGACGCCGCCGCCCGCCCCGCGCCGGGCACCACCCCGGCGCCGCCCCCCGCCGCCGGGGCCGAGCCGACCCCGGCCCAGGACCCGGCGCACTACCTGCGGGCCTTCTACGCCGCCGGGTACGACCCGGCGGTCCCGGCCGCCGAGGCCCACGACCGCTTCCACACCCCCGACGCGCTGCACCAGGTCGGCGGGAAGGTGATGCAACGCTCCGGCGTCCTGAAGGCCCTGGAGGAGGGCCGGAAGATGGGCCACACCTACCCGGTGGACGTGCACGAGACGCTGCGCGAGGGCAATCGCTTCGCGGCCCGCTACACCACGAGCCACGACGGGAAGCCGTCGCGGCGCCAAGAGGTCTTCGCCTTCGGCGAGTTCGCCCCCGACGGCCGCGTCCGGCTGGTTCGCTTCGTCCTGCAACCCGGCTACGGCGCGTAAGGGTCCGGCCGGTCGGCCGCTCCGGCCCGGGCGGGGCTGAAGCAGGTGTTGTCGGCGGGCACACCGTCGTGCTCCTGCCCGTCGTCGTCCTGGTACCGCCAGCTGAAGCGCAGGCCGTGGGCGGAGGCGACGTCGGGCCCGTCCATGAGCTGGAAGTGCAGATGGGGCTCCGTGGAGTTCCCCGAGTTACCGCACTCCGCCAGCGGCTGCCCGGCCGTGACCCGGTCACCCACGGCCACCTTCAGCGAGCGGCGCCGCAGGTGCGCGAAGACCGCGTACACCCCGTCGCCGAGTTCGAGGACGAGGTGGTTGCCCAGCAGATGCCGGGGAAACCCGAGGGAGCGCACGAACCCTTCCGCGACCACGTAGAGCACTCCGAACAGCGAGGACCGCGACAGATGGTCCCGCTGCCCGTCCCCGGCGGCCACCACCCGCCCGTCCGCCGGGGCGAGCAGCACCTCCCCGAACGCCGGATACGCCTCGGGCCGCCGCGCCACCGGCCAGAACCACACGGGCTCCGGCGCCGGCCGACGGGCCAGATCGATGGCGTAGGTCTGCGCGAGATTGTGCGTATGGCTGGGCACCTTGGTGGCGGGCCCGTTGCGCGCCATCCACCGACCGCTCACAGGCACCTCCAGCGCCAGCGGCGGGGCCTCGTCACGTGGTGGCCGCTGCGCGAGGGTCATCGCCCGGCGCATCAGCAGACCTACGACGACCAGGCCGAGCCCGGTGAACCATAACGGCCCGACGCCCTGGGCGTTGACGACGATGCACACGGTGCCCGCGGCCACGACGAGGCCGTAGCGCTTCCAGACGTTCTGCAACATGGGGGCCTTTCATAAGGCGAACCAGCAGAGGGGGCTCAGCCTCGCAGATGGGGGCGGGGCGGAGGTGGCCCCGGATCAAGAAAATGGCCCCGGAGGCCGCCGGAGCCGCCCCAGGCCGGCTCACCCCACAGGGCATCCGCCACCAGCGACGCCGGGCCTTCCGCATTGCTGTAGGCAATGGAGACGTGGGGAGCGAACCCGCCCTCGGCCTCCGGCGCGGCGGCCCAGGTACAAGGAGGGCGCCCTGCTGGTGGGCACGGTCCACGGCGACCAGGTCACGAAGAACATCTGCCAGTGCCAGGGCTGCCGGAAGCGGCGCGCTTCTCGCCGCTCGCCCGGCCAGCCGACGAGGTTCCAAGTGGGCGATCATGAAAAAGCCCCCGGTCCGGATGGACCGAGGGCCTGAAACAGGTTCTCACCTGCTATTTCATCTGTGGGCACAGACGGATTTGAACCGCCGACATCTGCTTTGTAAGAGCAGCGCTCTACCGCTGAGCTATGCGCCCCGAACGAGGTGACAGCCTACATGGCCCGGCCCGTATCCCCGCAAACCCCGGTCGGGGTGGGGATAACCCCACCCCGAAGCAGGGAGTGGGCTACATGCCGCCCACCGGCCGCCGGTATCTAGAGTCGGGGAGCACCCCGAAGTCCCGATGCCGAACCCACGGAGTCCCACGTGCTTCCCCGCTCTCGTCGCCGCGCCGCCGTCCGTCTGTCCCTCGTCGTCGGTACGGTGCTGGCCGCCGGGGTCACGATGACCGGGTGCGGCGGGGCCCATGCCGAGGACGCGGAGCCGGAGCGGCGGACGTTCTCGCTGGAGGGGCAGGAGCTGACCGTGGACGCGGACAACTCCGAGCTCGAGCTGGTGACCGTCGACGCGAAGATCAAGGACCTCAAGGTCACCCGGTGGTTCGACGGGTGGACCGTGGGCGGGGAGTCGAAGGCGACCTGGGCGATGGAGGACGGCACGCTCAAGCTGCGGGAGCACTGCGACGGGCTGATGAACAACTGCGCGTCGAAGCACCGCATCGAGGTGCCGCGCGGGGTGAAGGTCACCGTGCGGGACGACAACGGCAAGGTGCGGGCGCGCGGCTTCGAGACCGACCTCAAGGTCCACACCGACAACGGGAAGATCGACATCGCGGACTCCAAGGGGAACCTCGACCTCAAGTCCTCGAACGGCGACGTCGTCGCCGCCCGCGTCGCTCCCCAGCAGGTGAAGGCGGTCTCCTCCAACGGCGCGGTGCGCCTCGCGCTGACCCGCGTCCCCGACCGGGTGGAGGTCTCCAGCGACAACGGCGCGACGAAGGTCGAGCTGCCCCGCACCACGTACGACGTCATCGCGGAGAGCCAGAACGGCAAGGTCGATGTCGATGTCCCCCGCGACAGCGCCAGCCACCGCAAGGTGACCGCGCGCACCCAGAACGGCGAAGTCACGGTGCGATCCGCGAACTAACCGGCCCGTGTGTTCGTCCTTAACGGGTGGGAGAATGGCATCCGGGCCTGGGGCGATCCATCGGGAGAGGGCAAGTGACGGCGACCTTCGCGCAGTCCGTACGACCGGCACGTCGCCGTTTCAGCGCTGTGGCGGCCGTCGCCCGGGAGACGGTGGCGCTCGCGCTGCTGCCGCTCCCGCTGCTGGTAGCCATGGCGCCCGCCGCCTTCGCCGGCGGGGGCACCCGCCGCTGGGGCTGGGGCCGCGGCGAGGAGCAGCGGGCGGACGCGCAGGCGGCCAAGGACGCGGCCGCCGCGGCGTTCTACGAGCTGGACACCGCGCAGCGCGATCTGCGGATCTCCATCGAGACGATCACCGCGGTCGACTCCTCCCCCGCCGCCCGCAAGGCGGCGGGCGACTTCGCCGACCTCGGGCAGCGCATCGACCAGGTCTCCCACGCCTACATCACCGCCGTCGACGCGCACGACCTGGACCGCGAGGGCCTCGACGGCGCGGCCGCCGCCCGCGCGCGGGGCGATCTGACCCGGGCCAAGGACGAGCTGGACCGGGTCAAGGCCGAGCTGGAGCGGTTCGGGCAGAGCCTCGGGCCGCTGCTGGGCACGGCGGAGACACAGCTGGCACGGCTCGCGCCGGCCGTCGAGCGGGCCCGGCAGGGGCTGCTCGCCGCCAGTAACGCGCTGGACGCCGTCCGGGCCTCCGGGATCAAGGCCGACGACCTGGCCGCGCGGCTCGCCGCGCTCTCCCCCGAGCTGACCAAGCTCAACCAGGGCGCCGGGCAGCACGGCGTGCAGGAGACCATCCAGCGCGCGGACCGGGTGCTGCGGGAGGCCGAGGCCATCCGCGGCGAGGCCGACCACCTGCCGCAGAAGGCCGCGGACCTCGACAAACGGCTCGTCTCGCTGCGTACGCGCGCACAGGCGATCACCACGCGCGCCGCAGGCGTCGCCCCCGTCCTCAGCGAGCTGCGCCGCCGCTACAGCGCCGCCTGCTGGCAGGACCTCCAGCAGGTGCCGGAGGAGGCCGAGCGCGCCGTCCGGCAGGCGGAGGAGAAGCTGGCCGAGGCGCGGACCGCGCGCGACGAGCAGCGCTGGCCGGACGCCACGGCGAGACTCGCGACCGTACGGGCCCTGCTGAACACCACCGAGGAGGCCGTCTCGGCGGCGGGCGAGCGGCTGCGCCGGCTGGACGAGGTGTCGTTCGACCACCAGAAGGAGGTCGACCGGACCCGCTTCGCGATCCGCGACGCGCAGCGGCTCGCGATGGCCGGCCGCAGCACCCCGGACCCGCGGCACGCCCGCCCCCTGGACGACGCGGTGGCCCGGCTGGACCGGGCGGTCGCGGGCCTGGAGGGCCGCCACCCCGACTGGTGGCACTTCCTCACCGAGACCGAGGCGGTACGGGTCTCCGTCGCCCGTGTGGTCCAGGAGATCCGCGAGGAGCGCGGCCGCTGAGGCGCCGTGGCCATCGGCCGCCGCCCCGGCCCACCGGCTCGTTATGCTGCCCGCATGCCTCGCTACGAATACCGCTGCAAAGCCTGTGGTGACACCTTCGAACTCAACCGGCCCATGGCCGAGTCCGGCGCCCCCGCGAGCTGCCCCGAAGGGCACACGGACACCGTGAAGCTGCTGTCCACCGTCGCCGTGACCGGCGGCGCCGCGCCGTCCGCTCCGCCGTCGGGCGGCGGCGGAGGCGGCGGTTGCTGTGGAGGGGGCTGCTGCGGCTGAGACCGGCGTCAGTCCACCCGGCGCGCCAGGGTCAGCCCGTCCGCGACGGTGAGCATGACCGACTCCATCCGCGCGTCGGCCGCCGCGTGCTCGTTGAACGCGTCGACCGACGCGGCCATGCTCCCGGCGGCCGGGGCGACGACCTCGCCGGCGAAGAGGACGTTGTCGACCACGACGAGACCGCCGGGGCGCAGCCGCGGCACGATCTCCTCCCAGTAGTCGATGTAGCCGTCCTTGTTCGCGTCGATGAACGCGAGATCGATGTGCGGCTCGGCGGGCATCGCGCGCAGGGAGTCCAGGGCGGGCGCGATCCGCAGCTCGATCCGGTCGTCCACCCCGGCCTTGGCCCACGCCTCCCGCGCGTACGCCGTCCACTCCTCCGAGATGTCCAGGGTGATCAGCGTGCCGTCGGCGGGCAGCGCCCGGGCCATGGACAGCGCCGACAGACCGGTGAAGGTGCCGACCTCCACGATGTGCCGGGCCCGGGTGAGCCGTACGAGGAAGGCCAGCAGCGGGCCCTGTTCCTCGGCGATCTGCTTGACGGCCTCACCGGGCAGTGCGGTGTGGGTGATGTCGACCAGGGCGCGCTGCGACGCGTCGAGCGCGGGATTGTGAGCGAGTACGTACGTGTAGAGCTCGGGGGTGAGCGGTGGCCTCTTGATCTCCATCGGACGATCTCCTCGGCTTGCCGGTAGAAGAAAGTACGCATCAGCGGGGCACCGGCCGGACGCACCGGCCGAGCCCCTTCGCGAGCCTAGCCGCAGCCCGCTCCCCTACGGGCGGAATCCCGGGCCGACCACCGCGCCGAACGCCCGGAGGATCTCCTCGCCCGCCGCCACGCCCTTCGTCTCCAGCGCGGTGACGTGCGGCGCGGTCCAGCCGGCATCCGCCAGCTCGCCGTGGCCGGGCCGCCAGCCGCGGTCGGCGACCAGCAAGAGGTCGGCGTCGAGCAGCGAGTCACCGGCGGCGAGCACCTCAACTGCACCCGTCCGGCGTGCGACCTCGGCGACGGCGGCGCTCTTGGTCAGCGGCTTCGGCACGGCGTAGAGCTTGCGGCCCTGGAGGGAGACGGACCAGCCGCGCTCCTCGGCCCACACGGAGAGCTCCTTGACCCACTCGTCGGGCAGCAGCGGCCGGTCCACGACGAGGTAGGCGAAGAGGTCCTCGGCGGTGCGCTCCTTGAGCAGCCACGCCGGGTCGGCGGTCCGCACCAGATGCGCGCGGACCTCGTCGAGCGTCGCGCACTCGTCGGCGAGCCGCCGCTCCACCCCCGCCCGCCAGTCCCGGTCGGACTCGCCCCGGACGAGCAGCTCCCCGCCGTTGGCGCAGATCGCGAACTCGGGCACGGGCCCGGGCAGCCGGATCCGCCCGTACTGCTCGCGCGTGCGGGTGGTGGTGGGCACGAACGTGGCCGTGCGGGCGAGTTCGTCCAGCAGGATGGCCGCGGTCTCCGTCAGATACGACAACGGCTTGTGCTGGTACGTCTCGACGCACAGCAGGCGCGGCGCCTGCGCGTCCGGCATGCCGAGGGCGAGGGCCGCGGCGGAGTAGATCAGGGTCCGGTCGAGGTCGCTGGCGACGAGAACAGTCACTTGGCCGCCACCGCCTTGCCGTCCGCACCGGTCGCGCCCCGGGTGTAGCGGGGGTGTATCAGGCCGACGCAGCTGTAGGGCAGGCCGTCGACCTCCTCCACCGGCACCCCGCGCTGCGCGGCCAGCAGCCGCACGTGGTCGAGGTCCGCGCCGACGCCGCGCTGGGCGAGGATCTTCCACGGGACGCGGCGCAGCAGGACGCGCGTGGTCTCGCCGACGCCGGGCTTGACGAGGTTGATGTCGTGGATGCCGTAGGCCTCGCTGATCCGCTCGACGGCCGCCCAGCCCTCCCAGGTGGGCGTGCGGTCGGTGGCGGCGAGCTCCTTGACGTCGGCGGTGACGTCCTCACCGACCTCGTCGAAGCGGGCGGAGACGGTGTCGAGGAAGGCTCCCGACACATCGGTGCCGGCCAGCTCGCGGTAGAACTTGGCGCCGTGGAAGTCGTGCGGGCCGACGAGGTCGGCGCGCAGGACGGTCCGGGATATCAGCCCCGAGACGGTGGAGTTGAGGCACGCGGACGGGATGAGGAAGTCGTCGCGGGTGCCGTAGGTCTCGACGCAGTGGCCGGGGTCGGCGAGCACGGCGATCCGGGGGTCGAAGCCCTCGAACTCCTCAAGGGCGTCGGCCAGTTCGCGGGTGATCGCGCCCTTGCCGGTCCAGCCGTCGACGAAGACGACATCGGCCGGGTCGTGGTGGGCGGCGAGCCAGCGCAGGGCCGTGGTGTCGATGCCGCGCCCCCGGACGATGGAGACGGCGTAGTGCGGCAGATCGAGGCCGTGCGCGTGCCGCGCCCAGCGACGCATCAGCACACCCACGGGCGTACCGGCGCGGGCCAGCGAGACCAGCACCGGGCGGGGCGACCGCTCGGCGAGCACGGTCTCGGTGACCACGCCGACCGCCCGTGCCATCCGGGACGCGGAGGCGTCGAGTGCGGAGTGGAAGAGCGCCTGGTAGTCCGCGCTCGGCTGGTACTCGACGGGCAGGGACTCCGCGTAGTGCGCGCCGCCGCTCTGGATCGCCTCCTCGCGCTCCTCGGTGGGCGCTTCGAGCGATACGCCGGACAGGTCCTGGAGGAGCCAGCCGACCTCGTCGGGGGCGTACGAGGAGAACGCGGGGCCGCGGAGGGGCTCGGGCATGGACGACACCTGTCGGTGGGCGGGATCGTAAGAGGGCACAACAGCCAACAGAACACTCGGAATGAATTCCGACAGCGCGTCCAACAACCCACCGGGAGCGGCGAGTTCAGAAGAATCACCAACGGAGTCGACAACAACCACGACGGCGTCGAAGCCAGCACCGGCGACGTTGTAGGCGTACCGCTCGCCGGGGCCGTCGGCGGGGTTGTCGTGCGCGGGGAAACGGATGCGGGTGCGGATCGCGTAGCCGGGGTCGTCGACGGCGAGGACGGGTGAGCGGGTGGTGGTGGAGTAGCTCACGGAGATGTCGGACGACATGCGCTCAAGGGAGTCGGCGAGCCGCAGGGGTGCGTACATCAACTCCTCGTTACCCAGGACAAGCACCCGCGAGGCATCCGACGGCAGGGCCCGGGCAATCCGGCCGGCCATCGCGGGCAGCGCCGCCTCCAACAGCTCCCGATGGACGGGCGTGAAGCCGTGCCGACCGCCGTCGGGCAACCCGTCGGGCCAGCCGAGATCGACACGCACGGGGGCGGCCGGAGAACGACGGGAGGCGGCGGGGTCGGAGGGGTGGGGGTCCGGGGCGCTGACGTGTATTTGCGGGCCCGATGTGGGGGCGCCATCGCGCTCGGGGGTGCCGGGCCCGTAAATATACGGCCCCGGACCCCCACCCCGGAGGCCGCGTCGCCGCTCCTCGCTCGCCTCGGCCTCCGAAGAAGCCGCAGCCGCCTCGTGCTCCGCAACCAGCTCCTGTCCCCGCGCCAGCACGCCCTCCGGCAGCCGCACCGTCCCCGAGGCATGGGCCACGAGATCCACCCGCGCCCCCAGCCCCGCCGCGAACGACGCCAGACCGGCCCGGTCCTCGTCCGACCGCATGTCGACCAGGGCCACGACCACGTACCGCTCGCGGGGGAAGCGCGCGTGCAGGGCGGCGATGGTGTTCAGGACCGTGCGGCCCGTGGAGAACTCGTCGTCCACCAGGACCAGCGGGCCGTCGCCCGACAGCAACTCCGGGTCCTCCGGCAGCAGCAGGTGCGAGGTCGCGTGGCTGTGCTCCTCCTCGAAGCCACCGACGGGCGCGACGCCCGGCACGGGACGCCGGGTGGAGTGCAGATACGGGGCGAGCCCGATGCCGTCCGCCACGGAGTGGCCCAGCCCGGTGGCGGTCTCGGCGTAACCCAGCACGACCGCCCGCGCGGCAGCCGCGTCGCCCAGCAGCTCCCGCACCCGTCGGCCGAGAGCGAGCCCGGGCCCGTACACGGCCCGGGGACTCGTGGGGACGTGCTTGCCCAGCACGTTGGAGACGAGCAGATGCGCCCGCTTGGGGTTGCGCCGCAGCGCGAGCCCCAGCAGTTCCGGCAGTGCGGCGTCACCTTCCAGCCCGACCCCGAGCCGGTCCGCGACCCACTGCCCCGACCACACCACGCCGTCGTTCCCCATACCGTCCTTACGCTCGTGCTTCGTACTCATCCGGCTCATCCGGTCTGTACACCCGCCGCCAGCAGCTCCACGAAACTCACGTCCTCCCGCGCGACGCCGAACACCTCGGCGCGCAGCAGGGTCCGCTCGGCCCAGGCCCGGTGCGGCTTCACTTCGTTCATTTTGTTCGTATAGGCGGAGCGCAGCACTCCACCACCGTCGCGTTCCGGCCGCAGGATGTCCTGGGCGTCGCTGAACTCCTCGTGGCTGACGACCGAGAGCGCGTGCACGGGCGCGACGTGCGAGGGGTGGATGCAGGTCTTGCCCTGGAGGCCATTGGCCCGGTCGAGCTGTATCTCGCGGAGGAGGCCGTCCATGTCGTGCCGGATCAGGGCGGTGCGCAGCGCCTCGGCCGGGCCGGCGAAGGGGCTGCGGCGCAGCTGCGGCTTGAACATCCGCTCCGGCACCCGGAAGTACTCCCAGACCGGGCCGGTGACGGTGAAGCCGCTGCCGTCCGCGCGGCCGAGTACATTGACGACGTCGGCTATGACGGAGGCGACGAGCTGGACGTCGTAGGCGGTCATGTCGGGTGCTCTGCGCAGCCCGTACGCGGAGCAGAAGTCCGTCACGCCGAGGCGCAGCGCCAGCACCCGGTCCCGGTACTTCTCGACGGTGCGGGCGATCCCGGCCAGCGCCTCGGTCCGCGTCTCCAGGTGGAGCAGCTCGGGCGACTCGAGGACGGGCATGGCGAACAGCCGTCGGCCGCAGGCGTTCTCCGCCTCCGTCAGCGCTTCGAGGAAGGGCACCCCGCGCTCTTCGGTGAACTTCGGCAGGACGAATCCGGACAGCAGCCGCCCGGCGGGGCCGAGCCGTCGCACGAGGTCGGTGATCTGCCGGGGCTCACGGACCCGGACGAACAGCAGCGGCACGCCACCACCGGCCGGACCGGCCGCACCGGCGGCGGCCAGCTCGGCGAACTGCCGGACGAGGTTCTCCTCCGCGCCGGCCACCTCGTCGTCACCGATGGAGTCCTCCAGGCACAGGACCATGGACACCACACCGCGCTCGGCCTGCTTGAGGATGTCCCGGGCGAGCGCGGGCCGCGTGCCGGGGCTGTAGAGCGTGGCGCCGAGGGCGACGGCGAGCGTACGGGCCGGGGAATCCGCACCGAATTCCGCGGGCTCCTGGTGGAACAATCCATTCCGCACCACAGGCGCAAGATGTCCGAAGTGCCTCATCGCTCTCCCCGTGGCTGCGGCTCCACCGGCCGTCCAGCCGGAAGCATGGCCGATTATGGTACGTCCGGCATTGGGTCAAGAGTTCCCCAAGTCCATGACGATCTCATGACTCACGTGGGTCCTTCCGGTGTCCAGTGTTACCGACGACGGCGGCGTAACGCCCCCCGACGTTGTCCGCGGCCCATGCGGGAGGGCAGGATTGCGGGCATGACGCACGCGATGCTGAAGGGGTCGAACATCCCGGTGGAGGCCCGGACCGTACGGGCCGTACTGCGCTGGACTCCCGGCCCGGGCGTCCCGGACGTGGACGCCTCGGCGCTGCTCCTGGGCGACGAGGGGCGTGTGCGATCGGACGAGGACTTCGTCTTCTACAACCAGCCACGGCACCCGTCCGGACTGGTCCGTCATCTGCCGAAAAAGCGGCTGGTCGAGGGCTTGACGGACTCGATCGAGGCCGATCTGGCGATGCTGGACGCCTCGGTGCACCGCGTCGTCCTGGCCGCGTCGGCGGACGGCGGTGCCTTCGGCCAGGTCCGGGACCTGCGGGTGCTGCTGTACGACACGGCCGGCGGCACACAGCCGTCACCGCCTTCCGGGGACCCCGTGGCGGTCTTCGAGGTGCAGCCGGAGACGGGCGACGAGACCGCGATGCTCTGCGGAGAGCTGTACCGCCGCGGGGAGGGCTGGAAATTCCGGGCACTGGGACAGGGCTACGCGTCCGGGCTCGTCGGCCTGGCCACCGAGTACGGGATCTCCGTGGAGGAGTCCGAGGGCGCCGAGGACACGGCCGCGCCGGAGCCCGCGCCTGTGCCCGCACCCGAGCCCGAGGCCACCCCGGCCCCCGCACGGGCCACGGACGCCCCGGAGAGCGCACAGGGCGCACAGGGCCCCGCCACGGACGACACGACCCAGGCGGTCGTCCCGGCGCCCGCCTCCGAGCCCGTGCCGGCCCCGCAGCCCCCTGCCACGCCGCCCGCGTCCACGTCGGCGCCCGGCTACGGCTACCCGCCGCCGCCCACCGCACCGCCGCCGGTGCCGCCGTCGGTGCCCGCCGCCCAGCCCGCGTACGGCTACCCGCAGCACCCGTCGGCCCACGCGCCCGCCGCGACGGGTGCGCCCGCGTACGGCTACCCGCAGCAGCCCCCGGCGCCCGTCACCCCGCCCCCGGCGCAGCCGCCGGGGCAGCCCGCTTACGGCTACCCGCAGCAGCAGCCGCACCAGCCGTCCTACGGGTATCCGCAGGCGCGCCCCGTGCCCGACCCGGCCTTCAGGCTGCCGCCGCAGGGTCCGCAGTTCCAGCAGAACCGGTGAGAGCCGCTCAACCGGTGAGGGCTGCTCAACCGGTCAGGCACGGCTGACCCGGCCAGGGGCGGCCGAGCCCAGACGTGAGCGGGGCCGCTGCTCACCCAAACCCCCGCTCACACCTTCGTCTTCTTGTACCCCCTGCCCCACTGCAGACCCCAGCCGTACAACCGGTCCAGCTCCGCCTGGAAGCCGTAGACGTACTTCATCTCGCGCCGCAGGATGATCTCGCCCTTGATGTTCTCCAGCATCACGACGGCGCAGGAGCGGGCCTCGGGGGCGCGTTCGTTGAGCGCGATCTCGATCTGGGGCCCGTTGCCGGGGAAGAGCGTCACCAAGGCGTGCGTACGGTCGAACGCCGGGGTGCCGTCGTAGATATAGACGAAGATCAGCAGACGCTTGATCTTGTCCCGGTGGTCCATGTTGACGTAGATCGTCTCGCCGGACCCGGAGCCGAACCGGTCGTCCCCGCTGAGCTGGACGTACGGCGCGTTGTTGAGACTGCCCAGTATGTTGCCGAGCGGTTGCACCACGCCTTTCGCACCGTCCTGGAGTTCATACATACAGGCGAGGTCGAGGTCCACATTGACCATGGCGGGACCCTGCGCCTGCACCATCTCCGGTCGGAACTTGCGGAACGGATGACGCAGCCCGGTGCCGAAGGCGGGCCGGTCCCCGAAGTCGGAGGTCCGCATCCGCCAGGAGAGATTGACCCGCAGATTGCCCGAAAGGGCGCCCTGCTTGGTCAGCGAAAAGGTGGGATTGCGCTTGGTCAGCTCCACCGATCCGTTGGTGCCGCTGGTGTCGAACTGCCGTGCGCTCGCACGCCCCCAGTTGCCGAAAAGCCTGTCCCGGAACTCCATTCCTCAACCCCCACCCTGTTTCGCCCCGAATCGCACCCCGAAACCGCGAGCGGGGCGGCCACGAGGACTCGCCTCATGACCGCCCCGCTTAGAGCGTTCCTCGTTTATGCCCCGGTCACACGCCGGACGGCACCTCGGCCTTGTCGCCGGAGCCCGGGTCACCGTTCCTCGCGAGGGCGCGGTTGCGGCGCACGGAGGACCAGAACGACAGCGCGATGAGCGCCACGCCGATGCCTCCGGTGACGACCTCGGGGATCTGGTACTGGATGCTGACCATCAGGATGAGGGCCAGCGCACCGATCGCGTAGTGCGCGCCGTGCTCCAGGTAGACGTAGTCGTCCAGGGTGCCCTGGCGGACCAGGTAGACGGTGAGGGACCGGACGTACATGGCGCCGACACCGAGGCCGAGCGCCATCAGGACGATGTCGTTGGTGACGGCGAAGGCGCCGATGACACCGTCGAAGGAGAAGGACGCGTCGAGCACCTCGAGGTAGAGGAACATGAAGAACGCGGCCTTGCCGGCGAGCACGATGGCCGGGGCCTTCTTGCCGGTCTTCTTGGCCTCTTCCTCGAGCTCGTGCTCGCGCTCCTCCTCTTCCTCGAGCTTGCCCTCGAAGTAGCCGGAGAGGCCGCCCACGATCAGGTAGGTGATCAGACCACCGACGCCGGCGAGCAGCACCGTGGCCGCCTTGTCGACGTGCGTGCCGCCGTGCTGGTGCGCCTGCGTCGCGAAGGTCATCGCCGAGATCATCAGGACGATCAGCGAGATGCAGACCGACAGCATGTCGATCTTGCCGAGCTTCGCCAGCGGGCGCTCCAGCCAGCCCAGCCACTTGATGTCGCGGTCCTCGAAGATGAAGTCAAGGAAGATCATCAGCAGGAACATCCCGCCGAAGGCCGCGATCGCCGGGTGGGCGTCCGTCACCAGCTGCTCGTACTGGTCCTTGTCGCTCAGCGCGAGATCGACGGCCTCGATGGGGCCGACCTTGGCGCTGATCGCCACGATGACGACGGGGAAGACCAGCCGCATGCCGAAGACTGCGATCAGAACACCGATGGTGAGGAAGATCTTCTGCCAGAAGGCGTTCATCTTCTGCAGGATTCCGGCGTTGACCACGGCATTGTCGAAGGACAGCGAGATCTCGAGGACGCACAGGATCGCGACGATCCCGAACGCTTCCCACCCCCCGTAGAACCACGCTGCGACCAGTCCCAAGGCGGTGATGCCGAAGGACCAACCGAAGGTTTTCAGAACCACTGGCTACCCAATCGTGTAAGTACGAGGTCCCCCGCGCGGTGCGCGGCTTTACGAAACGTTGACCCCGAAGTCTAGAGCGATGCCCCGCAGTCCCGACGCGTACCCCTGTCCGACCGCGCGGAACTTCCACTCACCGCCGTAGCGATAGACCTCGCCGAAGATCATCGCCGTCTCGCTGGAGGCGTCCTCGCTCAGGTCGTAGCGCGCCAGCTCGGCGCCGTCGGCCTGGTTGACCACGCGGATGAAGGCGTTGCTGACCTGGCCGAAGCTCTGGCCACGGGCATCGGCGTCATGAATGGAGACCGGAAAGACGATCTTGTCGCAGGTCGCCGGCACCTGGGTGAGGTCGATCATGATCGACTCGTCGTCGCCGTCGCCGTCACCCGTGAGGTTGTCGCCCGTGTGTTCGACGGAGCCCTCGGGGCTCTTGAGGTTGTTGTAGAAGACGAAGTACTCGTCGCCGAGCACCCGGCCGCTCGCGCAGAGCAGCGCGCTGGCGTCGAGATCGAAGGGGGCTCCGGTGGTGGAGCGCGCGTCCCAGCCGAGGCCGATGGTCACGTTGGTGAGGTTCGGTGCGGCCTTGGAGAGGGAGACATTGCCTCCCTTGGCGAGCGTTACGCCCATGATCTTGGTTCCTCCCCGAGATGAAACGAGATGGGTGTCCATGCGCGTCCGGCGCCGCACTCCCGGCCCATGGCGAAGGCCTGGGGCGGGTGTGCGGCGCCGGCCGCGATCAGGATCGGTCGGGTGCGACCGCCGAGGTCAGACGTTGACGCCGAAGTCCTGGGCGATGCCGCGCAGGCCGGAGGCGTAGCCCTGGCCGATGGCCCGGAACTTCCACTCGGCGCCGTTGCGGTACAGCTCACCGAAGACCATGGCGGTCTCGGTCGAGGCGTCCTCGCTCAGGTCGTAGCGCGCCAGCTCGTTGTTGTCGGCGGCGTTGACCACGCGGATGTACGCGTTGCGCACCTGGCCGAAGCTCTGCGTGCGCGACTCGGCCTCGTAGATGGAGACCGGGAACACGATCTTCTGCACATCGGCCGGGACGCCGGCCAGGTTGACCTTGATGACCTCGTCGTCCCCCTCGCCCTCACCGGTGAGGTTGTCACCGGTGTGCTCGACGGAGCCGTCGGGGCTCTTGAGGTTGTTGAAGAAGACGAAGTTCTGGTCGTTGGTGACCTTCCCCTGGTCGTTCGCCAGCAGGGCACTGGCGTCCAGGTCGAAGTCCGTACCGGTGGTGGTACGGGCGTCCCAGCCGAGACCGACGATGACCGCGGTCAGGTTCGGGGCCGCCTTGGTCAGCGAGACGTTGCCGCCCTTGCTGAGACTGACTCCCACGAGTCCTCCATTGGTTGAGGGGGCCGGAACCACTCGGCGAGACCTGCGCCCCCGTTGTGCGATGGCATCCGATCAACGTTTTGATCCTAGTGACCGGTTCCCACCGATTACAGGGTCTTGCACTCAAGGGCACGCGGAGAGCGCTCGGATTGCCCCCGGAGTGACTCAAACTACAGCGAAACGGACGGCGGGCGCATATCAGTCGCCCGCCGGACGAATCACCGGCCGGGTCAGAGGGCGGCGAGCGCCTTGGTGTACTCGTTCAGGTCGCGCGCGTCCGGCAGGCCGTTGACGATCGTCCAGCGGACGACGCCCTCCTTGTCGATGATGAAGGTGCCGCGGACCGAGCAGCCCTTCTCCTCGTCGAAGACGCCGTAGGCGCGGCCGGCCTCGCCGTGCGGCCAGAAGTCGGACAGCAGCGGGTACTCCAGGCCCTCCTGCTCGGCGAAGACGCGCAGCGAGAAGGGGGAGTCGCTGGAGACGGCGAGCAGCTGCACGTCGTCGTTGGCGAACTGCGGCAGCTCGTCGCGCAGGGCGCACAGCTCACCGGTGCACACGCCGGTGAACGCGAAGGGGTAGAAGAGCAGTACGACGTTCTTGTGACCACGGAAGTCGGAGAGCCGGACGGTCTCGCCGTGCTGGTTCTTCAGCTCGAAGTCCGGGGCCTTGGTGCCGACCTCAATCGCCATGGGTTCGCATCCCTCGTCTCGACAAAATGCCGGCCCCGGTGCGGTCGATCACGGCCTCACCCGCCGGCGGGTTGCGGCCAGTGTGTCACTGCGCCCCCCGCGCGATACACCGCGCCCCCCGGCAGCGGTGCTGCCGGGGGGCGCGGTGGTCGTGCTCGGCGGCGGGAAGGCCGGCCCCGGAGGGTCAGCGCTTCGGGGCGACCATGCGGGTGCCGGTCCAGTCCTTGGCCACGCTGATGCTCTTGGTCTGGCTCAGGCCGGCGGTCCGGGACGCCTCGTTGATGTCGCTCGGCTCGACGTAGCCGTCGCGGCCGGTCTTGGGCGTCATCAGCCAGATGTCCCCACCGTCCTCGAGCAGGCCGATGGCGTCCACGAGCGCGTCCGTCAGGTCGCCGTCCTCGTCGCGGAACCAGAGGACGACGGCGTCGGCCACGTCGTCGTATTCCTCGTCGACGAGATCCTGGCCGGTGATTTCCTCAATGGCCTCGCGGAGCTCCTGATCGACATCGTCGTCGTAGCCGATCTCCTGGACCACCTGTCCGGGCTGGAAACCCAGCCTGGCGGCAGGGTTGGTCCGCTCCTCCGCGTGGTCCGCGGTCGCGCTCACGGATTGCCTCCTGTCTTGTTTCGAGAAAATGTCTTGTGTTCCTCGCTTTACGCGAGTCATTGGCGGTAGTCCACACGTGACGGGCGGTTCGCGCAAGTACCCGGCCCTCCACCCCGCCCAAACGTTGACGTCTCGCCGCAACTCCAACCATGGAAGAGCACGGGCGAGTGATTCATGACACAGCGTTCTGTCGGTTTTGTGAAGTTGCACCGCACGATTACGGCAATCGGGTCCGAACGGCCGTACGCGGACGACCCCCATAGGGGGCGTATGGTTGCGATTTGGCTGCCGCGCGTCGGTCGGCCTTCGGCGCTTCATCTCGCGAGCGGTGGTTACCGATCAGTAGAGATGACGTTTGCGCCGCCGCGGTCCACGATGGGACGGCGCGACATAAGCAAAGACCGTATGTGACCGCGTGCGCAGCATCGTTTGCGTGCAGGGCACAACGACCCGAACAGCGAAGGAACAGCGTGGCTCCCGGATCCGATCGCAACCCGATCATCATTGGCGGCCTTCCCAGCCAGGTCCCGGACTTCGATCCCGAAGAGACCCAGGAATGGCTCGACTCGCTCGACGCAGCCGTCGATGAGCGAGGCCGGGAACGTGCCCGCTACCTCATGCTTCGCCTGATCGAGCGCGCGCGTGAGAAGCGTGTGGCCGTGCCCGAGATGCGCAGCACGGACTACGTCAACACCATCGCCACCAAGGACGAGCCGTTCTTCCCCGGAAACGAGGAGATCGAGCGCAAGATCCTGAACGCGACCCGGTGGAACGCGGCCGTGATGGTCTCGCGCGCCCAGCGCCCGGGCATCGGCGTCGGCGGCCACATCGCCACCTTCGCCTCCTCCGCGTCGCTGTACGACGTCGGCTTCAACCACTTCTTCCGTGGCAAGGACGAGGGCGACGGCGGCGACCAGATCTTCTTCCAGGGCCACGCCTCCCCCGGCGTCTACGCCCGTGCCTTCCTGCTGGACCGACTGTCCGAGCAGCAGCTCGACGCGTTCCGCCAGGAGAAGTCCAAGGCCCCCTACGGCCTGTCCAGCTACCCGCACCCGCGGCTCATGCCGGACTTCTGGGAGTTCCCGACCGTCTCGATGGGCCTCGGCCCCCTCGGTGCGATCTACCAGGCGCGCATGAACCGCTACATGGAGGCGCGCGGCATCGCCGACACCTCCAAGTCCCACGTGTGGGCGTATCTGGGCGACGGCGAGATGGACGAGCCGGAGTCGCTCGGCCAGCTGTCGATCGCCGCCCGTGAGGGTCTGGACAACCTGACCTTCGTCGTCAACTGCAACCTGCAGCGTCTCGACGGCCCGGTCCGCGGCAACGGCAAGATCATGCAGGAGCTGGAGTCGCAGTTCCGCGGCGCCGGCTGGAACGTCATCAAGCTCGTCTGGGACCGCTCCTGGGACCCGCTGCTCGCGCAGGACCGCGACGGCATCCTGGTGAACAAGCTCAACAGCACCCCGGACGGCCAGTTCCAGACGTACGCCACCGAGACCGGTGCGTACATCCGTGAGCACTTCTTCGGCGACGACCAGCGTCTGCGGAAGATGGTCGAGGGCATGACCGACGACCAGATCCTGCACCTGGGCCGTGGCGGTCACGACCACAAGAAGATCTACGCGGCGTACGCGGCGGCCAAGGCGCACAAGGGCCAGCCGACCGTGATCCTCGCGCAGACGGTCAAGGGCTGGACCCTCGGTCCGAACTTCGAGGGCCGCAACGCGACCCACCAGATGAAGAAGCTGACGGTCGACGACCTCAAGCGCTTCCGGGACCGTCTCCACATCCCGATCGCCGACAAGGAGCTGGAGTCCGGCCTGCCGCCGTACTACCACCCGGGTCGCGACTCGGAGGAGATCCAGTACATGCACGACCGCCGCAACTCGCTGGGCGGCTATGTGCCGACCCGCGTCGTGCGCGCGAAGCCGCTGGCCCTCCCGGACGACAAGGCCTACGCGACCGCGAAGAAGGGCTCGGGACAGCAGTCGATCGCCACCACCATGGCCTTCGTCCGCATCCTGAAGGACCTCATGCGGGACAAGGAGATCGGCAAGCGCTTCGTGCTGATCGCCCCCGACGAGTACCGCACCTTCGGCATGGACGCGTTCTTCCCGTCCGCGAAGATCTACAACCCGCTCGGTCAGCAGTACGAGGCCGTGGACCGTGAGCTGCTGCTCGCGTACAAGGAGTCGCCGACCGGTCAGATGCTGCACGACGGCATCTCCGAGGCGGGCTGCACGGCCTCCCTGATCGCGGCGGGCTCGGCCTACGCGACGCACGGCGAGCCGCTCATCCCGGTCTACGTCTTCTACTCCATGTTCGGTTTCCAGCGCACTGGTGACCAGTTCTGGCAGATGGCGGACCAGCTCTCGCGCGGCTTCGTGCTGGGCGCGACCGCCGGTCGTACGACGCTGACCGGTGAGGGTCTGCAGCACGCGGACGGTCACTCGCAGCTGCTGGCGTCCACGAACCCGGCCGTCGTCTCCTACGACCCGGCGTACGGCTTCGAGATGGCGCACATCATGAAGGACGGCCTGCGCCGGATGTACGGCGAGAACGCCGAGGACGTCTTCTACTACCTGACCGTCTACAACGAGCCGATCCAGCACCCGGCCGAGCCGGCGGACGTGGACGTCGAGGGCATCCTCAAGGGCCTCTACCGCTTCAAGACCGGTGAGCAGGGCGCCATCCCGGCGCAGATCCTCGCCTCCGGTGTGGCGGTGCCGTGGGCGCTCGAGGCCCAGCGGATCCTGGCCGAGGAGTGGAACGTCAAGGCGGACGTCTGGTCGGCGACCTCCTGGAACGAGCTGCGCAAGGACGCCATCGAGGTGGAGGAGCACAACCTCCTGCACCCGGAGGAGGAACTGCGCGTCCCGTACGTGACGAGCAAGCTCCAGGGCGCCGAGGGCCCGAAGGTGGCCGTGTCCGACTGGATGCGGGCGGTTCCGGACCAGATCTCGCGCTGGGTGCCGGGCACGTACACCTCGCTGGGCGCGGACGGCTTCGGCTTCGCGGACACGCGTGGCGCGGCCCGTCGCTTCTTCCACATCGACCCGCAGTCGATCGTCCTCAGCGTGCTCACCGAGCTCGCCAAGGAAGGCAAGATCGACCGCTCGGCGCTGAAGCAGGCGATCGACCGCTACCAGCTCCTCGACGTCGCGGCGGCCGACCCGGGCGCCGCGGGCGGCGACGCGTAGTCGTTCGCACTCGGCGGGAGCCGACCCCGCTTCCCACTGCCGCTGCCCCGGCCAGCCTTTGCTGGCCGGGGCAGCGGCGGTTCCAAGGCGCCGGAGCCCCGGACGAGCTGAGATCAGCCCGTCCGGCGCTTGAGGACACCGTGCGGAGCGCGGAAAGGGGGCCCGGGGCTTGCCCCCGGTTCCGGGAAGGGGCGGCGGGACCGGGGAAGGATCCGCCGGCTGGCCCCTAGCTCTCCCAGACCTTGTAGGCCCTCACCTGATAGGGCGACTCCGGCACCCAGCTCCCGGAGGGATACGTGGCGAACTCGCCCGTTTCCCCGCAGGTGGCGCTCTGGTACGTGGTGACGGGGCGCCCCGTGCGGTTGACGAAGGAGGCCGCGCTCCTGCCCGCCGGTAAGGTCACACAGCTCTCGATGTCGATGTCCGCGAGCTCGCTCGTGGCCCGGGCGCCGCGGAAATCGGTCTTCTGCCACAGGCACAGCTGCCCGGCGGCGCAGTCGCCGGAGGCGACGCGGGCCGTGCGGGCCGGGGACGGCGCGGGCGCGGCCTGCGCGCTCGTGGCGGTCAGGGTCCCCGTGAGGGCAGCGAAGCTCATGGCGAGGGCCGCCGTGCGGATCGTCCGCATATGGATCACTCCCCTGAATCGAAAATGGCGTACGGCGATCCTCCTCGTCGGTGATCACCGCTGCCAAGGGCGAAAAGCACGCAGGGCCCTGATAGGGGAAGCCGGTCGCGCGGGGCGCGATCCAGGGCAGCCACCCCGCCCCCGTCCCGCGCCACCGGCGGTTTCACGAACGCGCCCCCGGCAGCCGGCCGCCCGAAACGGTGACGCCGACGGCGTGCCCGGCGCAGAAGAGCCGAGCGCGGCGCCCCCGGTCCGGGTGATGCCGGTCACCGGGAGGCGCCGGACCGACGACGTGAACGACGACCCGGGGTGACGCCCAAGCGGCCGGCGCCCCCGCATCTCGTCCGGATCGGACCCGTGTTGGCGGAAAATTGGCGTACCTGAGCGGGGTGAGCACGAGTGTGCGCAATTGCCCGTCGTCAAACGTGAGATAGCTCACCGGCTTCCCGGATGGCCACAGGTTTCTCCTAGGGTGTCTCGCGGTGACTTCTTTCCCGGAGCTCGGCTCTCCCTCCTCCCTGCCCTGGACGAACTCGACCACGGCCATGCGCGCACTGCTCGCCCTGGCCGTGGTCTTCGTCATGCTCGCCACGACCGGCTGGACGGCGGTCAGAGGACATCAGGGGAACTCCGACCCGAGAGCGGCCTCGCTGAGCGCCTGGCTGCACGACTCCATAGCGGGTCGTCCGCTGCCCGCCCCCGAGGCGGGGGCCGCCGTCGTGGCCCGCTTCCTCGGCTCCCTCTCCGGCGGCCAGCGGACCCGGCTCGCGGAGCGCTACCCCCTGGTCGTCGGCAATCTCGACGGTGCCCCGGTCGAGCTGCGCTACCGCGCCAACCGGATCGCCCTCGCCAAGGCCCGGAGCGTCGAGGAGCGCCGCAGGCACGCGGGCGGGCTCACGCCCTCCGGCCGCCACGAGGCGGGGCGCCGCATGCACCGCTTCGCCTCGCTGATGGCCGACGACCGGCAGATCCTCGCCTTCGACCCCAGTGGCTCCGGCCGGGTCGCCGAGGTCTTCGGCGACCTCGACCGGGCCGACCGGGTCTCGGTCGTGGTGCCCGGCGTCGACACCAATGTGCTGACCTTCGAGAAGACCCAGCGCGCCCACACCGCGCCCGTGGGCATGGCCCGCTCGCTCTACGCGGCCGAGCGCAAGGCGGCCCCCGGCACCAGGACCGCCGTCATAGCCTGGGCCGACTACACCTCGCCCAACGGCGTCGGCATGGACGCGGCGACAGGCAAGCTCGCCGCCGAGGGGGCGCTGCGGCTGCGGGCGATGGTGCGGGCGCTGCCCGGCACCTCCAGGGCCTCGCTGTTCTGCCACAGCTACGGCTCGGTCGTCTGCGGCGTGGCCGCCCGCGAGCTGCCCTCCCGGGTCACGGACGTCGCGGTGGCCGGCAGCCCCGGCATGCGGGCCGAGCGGGTTTCCGAACTGCGCACCAGCGCCCGGATCTGGGCGATGCGCGATGCGGACGACTGGATTCAGGACGTTCCGCACCTGGCCGTCGGGGGCCTCGGCCACGGTGCCGACCCGGTCTCCACGGCCTTCGGGGCCCGGCTGTTGTCGGCCCGGGACGCGAAGGGCCACGCCGGTTACTTCGAACCCGGCACCACCAGTCTCGCCAACTTCGCCGGGATCGGCGTCGGCGCCGTCACCTCCGTCATCTGCGCGAAGGACGACCCCGACTGCTCCGCGGCCTGAGCCGGAACCGGCCATGTCCGGCCGGTCACCGGCCCCTTCAGGCCATCGGTTTGACGCGCGTAGCGCCGGGAGGGGGGACGGGCGGGCGACCGCCGCATACGATGAAGCGCATGGGTGATGTGCTGGCCGGTTTCCATGCCGCCTGGGAGTTCGACACCGACTCCGTGCTCATCCGCTTCGAACGGGGGATCCGCACGCCGAAGCTGCTCCAGGCGCTCGGCGAGCGACGCATCCCCTACGAGGCGCTCGCGGCCGTCGAGCCGGCCTCGGGGAAGCGCGGCACGGTGGTCCTGCGTGCTGTGCCCAGACCGGGCGCGGATCCGCTGATCGACGCGGCGGACGGCCAGCTCAAGGAGAGCTGCGATCCGTACCGGCTGGTGCTGCCCGCCGAGCGCGAGCTGCTGGCGGAGTACTACGCCGACGAGATACGGGCCAGGCTCGGCCCGCGTGCCGCCGAGCCCGCCGAGCGGCATCTGGTCGCCGCACCCGTCCCCCCGCTGTCCTTCAAGGCCTACGACGGCAAGGCGTCCTTCGACGGCAGGGCCGTCTCCTTCCGCTGGTTCTGGACCGGCGCCTCCTCCGCCAAGTGGAAGGCCGGCGACCAGCGGTTCCCCGTCGAGGAGTTGGCGGGCGTCGAATGGCGCTCCCCGGACGTCCTCGGCGGCCATCTGCGACTCGTCCCGCGCGGCACCGAGGACAGCCGGCCGGGCGACACCGACCAGGACCCGGCGGCCGTCGTCTTCGGCATGGGCTACGGCCTCGTCCATGAGTCGCTGCCCTTCGCCGCGGCGGTCCTGGCGGCCGTGCGGGACCGGTCCGGCCGGGGCGCCACCGTTCCGGCCCCGCGCCGCGTCCCCGCCGGCCGCCCCGACCCGGGCGGTATCGCCGACCGCATCCGCCACTTGGGCGCGCTGCACGAGGCGGGGCTGCTGACCGACGACGAGTTCAGCGCGAAGAAGGCGCAGTTGCTGGCCGAGCTCTGACGGCGCCCGGCCGTGGTGGGTGATACCCGGGTATGACACCCGGGTCGGCACCTCGGTGTGATGACCGGCCCGTTCCGGCCGCCTACGCTGAACAGGCCATGTTCAAGTCACGTAACCCCACCCGTCCGGAACCCCTGTTCGGCCGTTCCCGGCGCCGATGGGTGCGGCGGCTGCCGTACGGCGTCGCGATCCTCTTCATCGCCGTCCTGCTGCCGGTCACCGGCACGGTCCTCTCCCAGGACCACGGGCTGCACCCGGGCCTCGCCGTCGTGCTCGCCGTGCTGCAGACCCTGCCCCTGCTGATGGCCGTCCGCCGGCCGCTGCTGGCCTGGGCGATCGTCTTCGTCGCCGACGTGGGGGGCGCGGTGGCGCTGCTGTCCGTCCCCGCACAGGACGGCCGGCCCTGGCCGTGGACGCCGATGTCGATCGTCGGCATGCTGCTGCTGACCCTCGCCGTCAGCCTGCGCGAGCGCCGCCGTACGCTCCTGGCGGTCTGGCTGCTGCTGCTCTCGGCGAGCGTCGCCCTGCGAAGCGTCTCTCCCGAACGGTCCGACGGCAGCTGGGTGCCGTTGGTCGTGCTGAGCGGCGTACTGCTCGTGGTGGGCGGCGCGCTGCGTGAACGGGGCGACGCGCAGCGGGCGCTGGCCGAACAGGAGACCATCAGCGAGGCCGAACGGGCCCGCCGCACGCTGCTGGAGGAGCGCACCCGGATCGCGCGGGAGCTGCACGACGTCGTGGCCCACCACATGTCGGTGATCACCGTGCAGGCCGACAGCGCCCCCTACCGCCTCGACGGTCTGCCGTCGGAGGCCCGGGAGGAGTTCGCCTCGATCGCCGCGACGGCCCGCGAGTCGCTGACCGAGATGCGCCGGCTGCTGGGCGTGCTGCGCAGCGAGGACGCCGCCGGCGAGGTCAGCGGCGGGTCGGAGCGGGCGCCGCAGCCGGGTGTGGAACGGATCCCGCAGTTGGTCGAGGCGACCGTACGGGCCGGGTTGCCGGTGGAGTTGTCGATGCCGGAACCGCTGCCCACCGGGGTGCCGCAGACCGTGGACCTGTCCGCCTACCGCATCACGCAGGAGGCCCTGGCCAATGTCGTCCGGCACGCCCCGGGCGCGAAGACGCGGGTGTCGGTCACCGTCGACGCGGACGGCAGCGCCCTGATGGTCCTGGTCGTCAACGCCACCGCGCCGGACGCGGACGCGCCGCCCCTGGAGACCAGCGGCACGGGCCACGGCCTGGTCGGCATGCGCGAACGCGTCCGCCTGGTCGGGGGCACCCTCGACACCGGCCCGCTGCCGGGCGGCGGCTTCCGGGTGGCCGCCCGGCTCCCGTTCACCACGAACACAGAAGAGGAACTCTTCACCGCATGACCATCAAGGTGATCATCGTCGACGACCAGGCCATGGTGCGGGCGGGCTTCGCCGCCCTGCTCGCCGCACAGAGCGACATCGACGTCGTCGGCGACGCCCCGGACGGGCGGCAGGGCGTGGAGGTGAGCCGCCGCACGCACCCGGACGTGGTGCTGATGGACGTCCGCATGCCGGAGATGGACGGCCTGGAGGCCGCCCGGCGGCTCCTCGACCCGCCGACCGGGGTGACGCACCGTCCGAAGGTGCTGATGCTCACCACGTTCGACGTCGACGACTACGTCTACGAGGCGCTGCGCGCGGGCGCTTCCGGCTTCCTCCTCAAGGACGCCCCGCCCGCCGACCTGATCTCGGCCGTCCGCGTCGTCGCCGCCGGCGAGGCCCTGCTGGCCCCCTCGGTCACACGCCGCCTCATCGCGGACTTCGCCAAGCAACGCCCCGCACCGCGCAAGAACCCCGCCCTGCGCCTGGGCGGCCTGACACCCCGTGAGACCGAGGTCCTCGAACTCATCGCCCGAGGCCTGTCCAACCAGGAGATCGCGGCCTCGCTGATCCTGGCCGAACAGACCGTCAAGACCCACATCGGCCGCGTCCTCGCCAAGCTCGGCCTGCGCGACCGGGCCCAAGCGGTGATCTACGCCTACGAGTCGGGACTGGTCTCCCCGGGCGACCGGTAGCGCCGTATCAAGCCCGTCCGGCGATTGAGGACGCGCCCGCAGGGCGCTCCCGCCGCAGGCGGCAGGACGGCCCGCAGCCGAAAGGCCCCGCTGGAAACAGGACTCCCGACCCCCGCCGGGACGGCTTCCGCAGGGCGCCCCCGCCGCAGGCGGCAGGACGGCCCGCAGCCGAAAGACCCCGCCGGAAACAGGACTCCCGACCCCCGCCGGGACGGCTTCCGCAGGGCGCCCCCGCCGCAGGCGGCAGGACGGCCCGCAGCCGATAGACCCCGCCGGCCCCGGCTACTACTCCCGGCCGACCGCCGTGAAGGTCATGTCCGGGTAGCGGTTGCCCGCGACCTTGCCGGCGATCGGCTCCAACTGCGCCAACTCCGCCGCGTCCAGCGTGATGCGCGTCGCCGCGAGGTTCTCCTCCAGACGGGTGCGCTTGCGCGTTCCCGGGATCGGGATCACGGCCAGGCCGTGGACCTCCGCGCGCTGCTGCACCCAGGCCAGCGCGACCTGCGCCAGGGAGACGCCGCGCGCCTCGGCGATCGTCCGTACCGGCTCCAGCAGCGCCGCGTTCGCCGCCGCGTTGTCACCCGTGAAGCGGGGCTGCGTACGCCGCCAGTCCTTGCTGTCCAGCTCCTTGTCCGCGCTCACGAACGAGCCGGTCAGGAAGCCGCGGCCGAGGGGTGAGTAGGGCACGAAGGCGACGCCCAGCTCCTTGGCCGCGTCGACGACGCCCGCCTCCACATCACGGCTGAACAGCGACCACTCCGACTGCACCGCCGCGATCGGGTGCACGGCGTGGGCCGCGCGCAGTTCGCCCGGGGAGACCTCGCTGAGGCCGAGGTGGCGGACCTTGCCCTCCGCGACCAGCTCGGCCATCGCGCCGACGCTCTCCTCCATCGGCACGTCCACGTTGCGGCGGTGCATGTAGTAGAGGTCGATGTGGTCGACGCCCAGGCGGCGCAGGCTGCCCTCGACGGACGCGCGGATGTAGGCGCGGTCGTTGCGTATCGCCTGGAACGACGGGTCGTCCTCACGGCGCTCGATGGCGAACTTCGTGGCCAGCGTGAGGCTGTCCCGGTGGGCCCGGACGAAGGGCGCGATGAACTCCTCGTTACGCCCGAAGCCGTAGATGTCGGCGGTGTCGAACAGCGTGACGCCCAGCTCCAGGGCGCGCTCCAGCGTCGCCCGCGCCTCGGTCTCGTCGGTCGGCCCGTAGGAGGCGCTCATGCCCATGCAGCCGAGCCCCTGCACGCCGACCAGCGGGCCGTCGGTGCCGAGACCTACGGTGTCGATCCTGTCCTTGCTCATGTGCGTGAGGCTCCTTCGGACGCCCGGCGACGGGCGTCTGCATAGATATCGATCTTGTAGTCGAGGACGTCGAGCGTGCTCCGCAGCTCGGTGATGCGCCGCCGCACGTCCTCGCGGTGCGCGCTCAGCAGCCGTTCGCGCTCGGCCATGGTCCCCTCGCCCTGGCGCACCAGTTCCGCGTAGCGGACCATGTCGGCCACCGGCATGCCGGTCAGCCGCAGCTTGCCCACCAGGTCCAGCCAGTCCAGGTCCCGGGGCCCGTAGCGGCGCTGCCCGGTGTGCGAGCGGTCCACCAGCGGCATCAGCCCGATCCGCTCGTACCAGCGCAGGGTGTGCGGGGACAGGCCGGTGTAGTCGGCCACTTCACTGATCGAGAAGCGGTCCCGCCCCTCCGGGCGCCGGTGGCGTTCGCGCTCCAGCGCGCCGCAGGCCCGCACCTCCGTCGGCGCGTCGTCGGTCACGGTCATCGCAGTCCCCATCAGTACCCCTCCGCATGGCTGCACGGTCTGTGCCCTTGCGACGGACTCAACGCTAGAGAGTTGGAGTGCACTCCAGGCAAGCGGAGACTTGAGGCAATCTTGGCCTGGTGGGGCACCGGGTTAGGCTCGTCGTCATGGAGAGCCTGCGCAAGATCGAAAACTGGCCGGTGGAGCACGCCGCGGCCGTCGTGGTGCGTGCCGACGGCAGCTGGGCGGGGTCGCACGGGCCGACCGACCGACGGTTCGCGCTGGCGTCCGTGACCAAGCCGCTGGCCGCGTACGCGGTGCTGGTCGCGGTCGAGGAAGGCGCGATCGAGCTGGACGAGCCGGCCGGCCCCGCCGGCTCCACGGTCCGTCATCTGCTCGCGCACACGTCCGGGCTGGCCTTCGACGAGCAGCGGACGATGGCCGAGCCGGGGACCCGGCGGCTGTACTCCAACGCCGGCTTCGAGACGCTCGGCGATCATCTCGCCAAGGCCGCGGACATCCCTTTCCCGGAGTATCTGCGGCAGGCGGTGCTGGAGCCGCTCGGGATGACGGCGACGGACCTGCCCGGCTCCCCGGCCAAGGACGGCGTCTCGACCGTGGCCGACCTGGCGCGCTTCGCCGCCGAACTCCAGGCGCCGCGGCTGCTGTCCCGGCAGACCGTGGACGAGGCCACGTCGGTGGTCTTCCCCGGGCTGCCCGGGGTGCTGCCGGGCTTCGGACACCAGCGGCCGAACGACTGGGGCCTGGGCTTCGAGATCCGCGACGGCAAGTCCCCGCACTGGACGGGCACTTCGTCCTCGCCGCGCACGTACGGCCACTTCGGCCAGTCGGGCACGTTCCTGTGGGTGGACCCGGACGCCGGCGCCGCGTGCGTGGCCCTCGCGGACCGGCCCTTCGGCGACTGGGCGATCGAGGCCTGGCCCCCGCTCACCGACGCGGTCCTCGCCGAGCTGCGCGGGGCGTGACGCGTCCGGCCACGGACACAGGCCCCGGCGCCCCGCGCCGGGGTCACCCGAAGTGGGGCTCGGCGTGCATCTCCCACACCAGCAGTTCGGCGGGGTCCAGCGCCTCGGCGCGCAGCCGGCTCGCGTCCACGACGCGCGCCGCGTCGCCCGCCCGCAGCTCCTCGCCCCCGAGCCGGACGGCTCCCCGCACCACGTGCGCGTACAGCCACGGCGCGGCCGGCAGGTCGGCGCCGTGGCCCCGGTCGAGCCGCCACACGCGCAGGCTCGCCTCCGCCCGCGTCAGGGCGTAGGGCGTGCCGTCGGCGAGGCCGCGCACCACCTCGTACGAGGGATCCCCGCCGAACTCGGACGGGGTGAGCCACATCTGCAGGAACCGCAGCGGGGCGGCTCCCGCGTTGCGTTCCACGTGCCGCACGCCCGCGCCCGCGCTGAGCCGCTGGACGTCGCCGGGGCGCACCACCGAGACATGGCCGGTGGAGTCCTCGTGGGTGAGCTCGCCCTCGATGACCCAGGTGACGATCTCCGTGTCCCGGTGCGGGTGCTCCGCGAAGCCGGCGCCCGGCGCCAGGTGCTCCTCGTTGCAGGCGGAGAGCGGACCGAAGCGCACGTTGTCCGGATCGTAGAAACCGGCGAAGGAGAAGGCGTGCCACGTTTCGATACCGGCCGGTAGGTCCCCGCCGCGGAAGCGTTCCTCCGCCCGTTGGATGATCGGTCGTCCGTGCGTCATCGGGCTACGGTAGCCCGGCGACCCCGCTCCGCACCCGAATAAGGCAGGCTTGTCCCGTGCCTGAACCCGCCGCTAACACCCCGCATCCGCACAGCGCCACCCTCCGCCGCCTGGAGAAGTCTTCCGGCACCCTGGCCGCCGCCGCCATCGCCCGCATGGATGCCCAGCTGCCGTGGTACCGGGCCATGCCCCCGGAGAACCGGTCCTGGATCGGCCTGGTCGCCCAGGCCGGCATCGCGGCCTTCACGGAGTGGTTCCGGCATCCGGAGACTCCGCAGGCGATCAGCACCGATGTCTTCGGGACGGCTCCCCGGGAGCTGACCCGGGCGATCACACTGCGCCAGACCGTGGAGATGGTCCGCACGACCATCGAGGTCATGGAGTCGGCCATCGACGAGGTGGCGGCCCCGGGGGACGAGTCGGTGCTGCGCGAGGCGCTGCTCGTCTACGCCCGCGAGATCGCCTTCGCCACGGCCCAGGTGTACGCGCAGGCCGCCGAGGCACGCGGCGCGTGGGACGCCCGGCTGGAGTCGCTGGTGGTCAACGCCGTGCTGTCGGGCGAGGCCGACGAGGGCGCGCTCTCCCGCGCCGCCGCGCTGGGCTGGAACTCGCCCGCGCACGTCTGCGTGGTGCTGGGCACCGCCCCCAACGGGGACAGCGAGCTGACGGTCGAGGCGATCCGCCGGGCCTCGCGGCACGCGAAGCTGCAGGTGCTGACGGGGGTGCTCGGGGACCGGCTGGTGGTGATCGCGGGCGGCTCGGACAATCCGCTGCAGACCGCGAAGGCGCTGATCGGCCCCTTCGCGGCCGGGCCCGTGGTGGCCGGGCCGGTGGTCTCCGATCTGCTGGCCGCGACGCGTTCCGCGCAGGCCGCGGCCGCCGGGCTCAAGGCGTGCGCGGCCTGGCCGGACGCGCCCCGGCCGGTACTGGCCGACGATCTTCTGCCGGAGCGGGCCATGGCCGGTGATGCCACCGCCCGTGAGCAGCTGGTGGAGGAGATCTACAGACCGTTGGAGGAAGCGGGCTCCGCGCTGCTGGAGACGCTGAGTGTGTACCTGGAACAGGCCAGTAGCCTGGAGGGTGCGGCGCGGATGTTGTTCGTTCACCCAAACACCGTGCGATACCGCCTCCGACGTGTGACGGACGTCACCGGATGGTCACCCTCCGATGTGCGCTCGGCCTTCACCCTGCGGGTGGCGCTGATCCTGGGGCGTCTGGCCGACGCGGAGTCGCAGTCTTAGTCTTTTGTCAGACGTCAACAATTCCCCTGACGGTTCTTCGTCCCTGTCCCCACGGGTGGCCGATGCCGTCCACGAGAGAGAGTGTGAGGGTGCTCGTACTCGTCGCTCCCGGCCAGGGCGCTCAGACGCCCGGCTTCCTGACCCCCTGGCTCGACCTCCCCGGTATTGAAGACCGCCTCCGGGAGTGGTCGGCTGCCATCGACCTGGACCTGGTCCACTACGGCACGAACGCCGACGCGGACGAGATCCGCGACACCGCGGTGGCCCAGCCGCTGCTGGTCGCGGCGGCCCTGGTCTCCGCGGGTCAGCTGTTCCCGACGCCCGGGGACTTCACGCGCCTCGTCGGCGCCGCCGCCGGCCACAGCGTCGGCGAGCTGGCCGCCGCGGCGCTCACCGGCGTGCTGTCCGAGCCCGCCGCCATGACGCTCGTACGACGCCGCGGCCTGGCCATGGCCGAGGCGGCGACGGCCGCCGAGACCGGCATGTCCGCCCTGCTGGGCGGTGAGCCCGAGGTGGTCCTGCCGCACCTGGAGAAGCTCGGCCTGATCCCCGCGAACGTCAACGGCGCGGGGCAGATCGTGGCCGCCGGCACCCTGGAGCAGCTGGCGGCGCTGGCCGAGGACAAGCCCGAGGGCACCCGGCGGGTCGTCCCGCTGAAGGTGGCCGGCGCGTTCCACACGCCGCACATGGCCCCGGCCGTCACCGCACTGGAGTCGGCGGTCTCGGAGCTGACCGTCACCGATCCGCACACGGTCTACGTCTCCAACAAGGACGGCAAGACCGTGGCCACCGGCCAGGAGGTCGTCTCCCGGCTCGTCGGCCAGGTGGCCAACCCGGTCCGCTGGGACCTGTGCATGGATACCTTCAAGGAGCTGGGCGTCACGGCGATCATCGAGGTTGCCCCGGGCGGCACCCTCGTGGGCCTCGCCAAGCGCGCCCTGCCCGGTGTGAAGACTCTCGCTCTCAAGACCCCGGACGACCTCGACGCCGCCCGTGCGCTGATCGCCGAGCACACCGCCGCCGCCGAGACCCCGGCCGAATAAGGAGCCCGAGAGTATGACCGCGAAGATCAAGCCCGCCAAGGGCACTCCGTACGCGCGCATCCTCGGCGTCGGCGGCTACCGTCCGGTCCGGGTGGTGCCGAACGAGGAGATCCTCAAGCACATCGACTCGTCCGACGAGTGGATCCGCTCCCGCTCCGGCATCGCCACCCGTCACTGGGCCGGCCCGGAGGAGACCGTGGCCGCGATGTCGGTCGAGGCCGCGGGCAAGGCCATCGCCAATTCCGGGATCGCCCCCGAGCAGATCGGCGGCGTGATCGTCTCGACGGTCTCGCACTTCAAGCAGACCCCGGCGATCGCGACCGAGATCGCGCACAAGATCGGCGCGGGCAAGCCCGCCGCGTTCGACATCTCCGCCGGCTGCGCGGGCTTCGGCTACGGCCTGACCCTCGCCAAGGGCATGGTCACCGACGGCAGCGCCGAATACGTGCTGGTCATCGGTGTCGAGCGACTCTCGGACCTGACCGACCTGGAGGACCGTTCCACCGCCTTCCTGTTCGGTGACGGTGCGGGCGCCGTCGTCGTCGGCCCCTCGAAGGAGCCGGCGATCGGCCCGACCGTGTGGGGTTCGGAGGGCGACAAGGCCGACACCATCAAGCAGACCATCGCCTGGGACGCCTACCGCGAGGAGACCGAGGTACGCTTCCCGGCTCTCACCCAGGAGGGCCAGGCGGTCTTCCGCTGGGCCGTCTTCGAGATGGCGAAGGTCGCCCAGCAGGCGCTGGACGACGCCGGCGTCAGCCCGGAGGACCTGGACGTCTTCATCCCGCACCAGGCCAACATGCGGATCATCGACTCGATGGTCAAGACGCTGAAGCTGCCGGACACCGTCACGGTCGCCCGTGACGTGGAGACCACGGGCAACACCTCCGCGGCCTCCATTCCGCTGGCCATGGAGCGGCTCCTGGCGACAGGAGCGGCGAAGAGCGGGGACACCGCGCTCGTCATCGGATTCGGGGCGGGTCTCGTGTACGCCGCGACGGTCGTTACCCTCCCCTAGGCGAGTTCCGCGCCGGACCGGCTTCCACCGGCCGCCGCGGTCCCTCACCACATACGCAGTTCTCACATCGCAGTTCCACCGCAATATCGAAGGAGCGCCACCATGGCCGCCACTCAGGAAGAGATCCTCAAGGGTCTCGCGGAGATCGTCAACGAGATCGCCGGCATCCCCGTCGAGGACGTCCAGCTGGACAAGTCCTTCACCGACGACCTGGACGTCGACTCGCTGTCCATGGTCGAGGTCGTCGTTGCCGCCGAGGAGCGCTTCGACGTGAAGATCCCCGACGAGGACGTCAAGCACCTCAAGACCGTCGGTGACGCTGCCGACTACATCCTGAAGCACCAGGACTGATCCAAGCGTTCGTCGCCACCCCGGCGGTGGCGGTTCCAGCACCTCTACACGTGGAGACAGAATTCCTGTGAACTCGACCAATCGCACCGTGGTCGTCACCGGTATCGGCGCAACCACACCGCTGGGTGGCGACAGCGCATCGACCTGGGAAGGGCTGCTCGCCGGGCGTTCCGGCGTCAAGCCCCTGGTGGGTGAGCGCTTCGCCGACCTCCCGGTCCGTATCGCCGCCCGGGTGGCCGTCGACCCCGAGGACGTCCTGCCCCGCCCGCTCACCCGCAAGCTGGACCGGTCGGCGCAGTTCGCGCTGATCGCCGCGCGTGAGGCGTGGGCCGACGCGGGCTTCACCGCCAAGGCCGGTGACGACGCCTCCATCGCCCCCGAGCGGCTCGGCACGGTCATCGCCTCCGGCATCGGCGGCGTGACCACCCTGCTCGACCAGTACGACGTGCTCAAGGAGAAGGGCGTCCGCCGCGTCTCCCCGCACACCGTGCCGATGCTGATGCCCAACAGCCCGTCCGCCAACGTCGGCCTGGAGGTGGGCGCCCAGGCGGGTGTGCACACCCCGGTCAGCGCCTGCGCGTCCGGCGCCGAGGCGATCGGCTACGCCGTCGAGATGATCCGCACCGGCCGTGCCGATGTGGTCGTCGCCGGCGGCACCGAGGCGGCCATCCACCCCCTCCCCATCGTGGCGTTCGCCAACATGATGGCGATGTCGAAGAACAACGACGAGCCCGAGAAGGCCTCCCGCCCGTACGACAAGGGCCGTGACGGCTTCGTCCTCGGTGAGGGCGCGGGCGTCGTCATCCTGGAGTCGGCCGAGCACGCCGCGAAGCGCGGCGCCCGGGTCTACTGCGAGGTGCTGGGCCAGGGTCTGTCCGCGGACAGCCACCACATCGCGCAGCCCGAGCCGACGGGCCGCGGCATCGCCGCCGCCCTGCAGAACCTGCTGGACTCCACCGACCTCAAGCCGTCGGAGGTCGTCCACCTCAACGCGCACGCCACGTCCACCCCGCAGGGTGACGCGGCCGAGGTCAAGGCGCTCCGCAAGATCCTCGGTGACGACCTCGACCACGTCGCGATCTCCGCGACGAAGTCGATGACCGGTCACCTGCTCGGTGGCGCCGGCGGCATCGAGACGGTCGCGACCGTCCTCGCCCTGTACCACCGGATGGCGCCGCCGACCATCAACATCGAGGAGATGGACGAGGACATCGACGCGGACGTCGTCCGTGGCGAGCCCCGCCCGCTCCCCGAGGGCTCCATCGCGGCGATCAACAACTCCTTCGGTTTCGGCGGCCACAACGTGGTCCTCGCGCTCCGTTCGGTCTGATCACCGCTCGTCGACGCATGACGAAGGCCCGCCCGGTCGTCCCGACCGGGCGGGCCTTCGCGTTCCCTCGATCCGGTGGCCCGGTGGCTCAGCGCGAGGCGCCCCAGACGGGCGGGGCGTCATCGGTGCCGTCGTGGTTGACGACGACGTAGCCGCCGCGGTCGCCGTCGGGCAGCAGCTCCGCCCCGGTGCTGGCCACCAGACCGTCCCGTCCGCTCACCGGCTCGATGTCGCCGGCCTGACGTCCGGTACGGGGGTCGAGGGGGCGGATGGTGCCGTCGGAGAAGGTCTTCGTCAGGACGGCCAGCCGTCCGCCGGGCCGCACCGCGAGCGCCTCGACCTCGTCCCTGTACCGCTTGCCCGATCCGTACTTCTTGCTCCACAGCGGGCGGCCGTCGGCGAGGGAGTAGCCGCTGACCCGCCGCACGTAGACGTTCTCTCCCGGATCCTTCGCGGCCGTGACGAGGGTGTCGCCGACGACGAGGGCGGTCAGCGCGGGCCTGGCCTTGAAACCGCCGTTGCTGATGGCCAGGGTCCCCGTGCGGCCTGAGAAGGGGATGGTCGCCCGGGTGCGGCCGGTGTCGTCGAAGGACAGCACGGCGGCGGTGCCGCGCTCGTCCCTCTCCTTGAGTGCGATGACGGCCGGCTCGACGGACACCGTGTACAGCGACGAGTAGCCCGACTTCACGGGCAGCGGGCTGCTCCACCGCTGCTTGCCCGTACCGGCGTCCAGTGAGGTCAGCCGCATGGTGATGTCGCCGGCACGGTCCTTGCGGCACTGCTCGACGAGCAGCAGCCGGGCCGCGGAGGCTTCGACGGTCACGGCCTGGCAGTCGCGCGGCACCGGGCGCTTCCACCGCTGCTTGCCGTTCGCCGCGTCGAGGCCGCGCACGGCTTCCTCCTCCAGGACGACGGCCGTGCCGTCGGCGAGGGCGATCCGCCCGTCCGTCGCGGCCGGGAAGGACTCGTCACCCTTGATCTTCTGCTCCCACACGCTCTTTCCGGTGGAGAGGTTCACGAGCGTGAGGGTCGTGCACGGCTTGAGGTACCCGCTGAAGGCGACCAGGCCGGTGCCCTTGCTGGTGCGGGCGCTCATGGCGCAGACGGACTCCCGGACGGGGGCGGTCAGATCCCACCGCACCTGGCCGTCCCGCCCGGCGTACGCGGTGAGGCCGTCGGTGCGGGCCCGGACGACGGTGCTGCCGACGCTCCAATTGCCGACGCCACGGACGGCTTCGGGGCGGTCGGTCGGCGCGTGCCAGTCGAGCCGCACCCGCTGGCCGATGAGCGAGTCGTGCCAGAGCCAGCCGGGCAGCAGGCCCACGACCAGCCCGGTCGCGGCGAAGGCGAACCGGCTCCGCTTGCGCCACGACTCGGTGTTCGCCGCGATGGCGAGCGCGATGATCAGGGCGACGAGACCGGTGATGAGGAACGCGATGGTGAGGCCGAACGCGGTGTCCCTGCCGGTCGCGCAGGCGCCGCCGGGGCAGTAGGAACGGCCGCCCATGTTGAGGAAGATGAACAGGACGCCCCAGCCGAGCAGCAATCCCCCCAGGCCGATCGCGACCGCCTTGGTCACGCCTATGACACTCACTACTACCCCCCGCGCGTGGCATGGATCCTGTGTGGATCACGGGGGAAATGTAGCCGGGTTCACGCGAACAGCGGCAGACGGGCGTTCGACCGCGCGGCTCAGACCACCTGGTGCAGCCAGCGGACGGGAGCGCCCTCGCCCGCGTAGCGGAAAGGTTCCAGCTCGTCGTCCCAGGGCTTGCCGAGCAGCTTCGCCACCTCGGCCGCCAGCTCGGTCTCGCCCCGTACCGCGCGGGCGAGCGCCGCCCGCAGCCGGTCCTCGGGGATCAGGATGTCGCCGTGGATGCCGGTGACGGCGTGGAAGATACCGAGGTCGGGGGTGGAGCTGTAGCGCTCGCCCTCCGCCGTGGCGCAGGGCTCGGCGGTCACCTCGAAGCGCAGCAGGTGCCAGCCGCGCAGCGCGGAGGCGAGCTTGGAGGCGGTGCCGGGCTGGCCCTGCCAGGAGAACTCGGCGCGCCAGGTGCCGGGCGCGGCGGGTTGTCGGATCCAGTCGAGGGTGACGCGCACACCGAGCACGCCCGCGACGGCCCATTCGACGTGCGGGCACAGCGCGCGGGGCGCGGAGTGGACGTACAGAACTCCACGTGTCGTCACCGGGACCTCCAGTGCGGTTCGAGGTTCGCCTTCCCCAGCGGCCTCGCGCGCATATCGGTCCCGCCCGGGACGGCTTGGGGCATTTCGCCCCAATGGCCACTCCCGTACCAGCCCACGAGGTTACCAACAGTAAACACCATCGGGAGCAATTCTCCTGAAAAGGGACAGGACGTGACGTGTTGCAAATCATCGGCACGGCCCGACGAGGGTCGCGCTCCCGGGGAAAGCTACCGTGCGTGGGCACCCCACGGGGTGACGTACCGTCGGTCCAGGACAGATACCACCCGGCCGGATGGGGGAAACACGATGCGCAGCAGCACGGGGCGGCGGCCCCGGATGGTACAGGCCGCGGTGGCGGCGCTCTCGGCCGCGCTCCTCGTCGCGGGCTGCGACGACGGTACGAACAACGGCTCGGCCAAGGCGGCCGCGAAGCCCAGCGCCGCACCCGAGCCCGCATGGAACGCCCGCCCCGCGTCGATGGCCTCGCTCGGCGACTCCATCACCCGGGGCTTCGACGCCTGTGGCGTGCTCGCCGACTGCCCCGAGGCCTCCTGGGCCACCGGCACCACCGTGAACAGCCTGGCGCAACGGCTGCTGCCGTATCCGCAGACGAGCAGCTGGAACTACGCGAGGACGGGCGCGCGGATGGCGGACCTGCCGGCGCAGATGCGGTCGGCGATAGCGCGGAAGCCGCAGCTCGTGACGGTGCTGCTCGGGGCCAATGACGCCTGCCGCAAGAATGTGGCCGATATGACGCCGGTGGAGCGGTTCCAGGAGGACTTCGAGTCCTCGCTCAAGGAGCTCCGCCGTTCCCTGCCCAAGGCACAGGTGTACGTGGCGGGCGTGCCGGACCTCAAGCGGCTGTGGTCGCAGGGGCGGACGAACGGCTACGCGAAGACGGTCTGGAAGCTGGGGATCTGCCCGTCGATGCTCGGCGACTCCGAGGCGGTGGACGCGGCGGCCGTGGCCCGCCGTGACCAGGTCGCCCAGCGGGTCGCCGCGTACAACCACGTGCTCAAGAGCGCCTGCGCGCGGGACAAGCTGTGCCGCTACGACACCGCGGTCAGCGGCTACGCCTTCACGGGTCAGGAGTTGAGCCAGTGGGACTGGTTCCACCCCAACAAGAGGGGACAGCGGACGCTGGCCGACATGGCGTACCGCACGATCACCGCACGGTGAGGAGGGGCGGGGCCCGTCAGGTGACCCCGCCCCGGTCTCTTACCCCACGGCGACCCGTGCGGTCAGTCGGCGGTCGGCGACGCTGCGGCCGGCCTCGGCGGTGTAGATGCCGGGGATCCGACGCCAGCAGGCCGCTTCCTCGTCCCAGACCTCGACGGCGCGAGGGTCCAGGGCGATGACCGCCTCGGCCGTCTCGCCGGGCCCCGCCTCGACGGAGGCGAAGCCGGCCAGCCGCCGGGCCGGACGATCGGCCCTGTCACCGGGCGGGACGGCCAGATAGATCTGGACGACCTCACGGCCGGGGCGGCTGCCGGTGTTGCGGACGCGAACGCGCGCGGTGGCGGTTCCTGTGACGTCCGTGTCGATGTCAAGGGTCTCGTACGACCAGTCGGTGTAGCCCAGGCCGTGTCCGAAGGCGTACGCGGGGGTCGCCCGCGCCTTCTCCCACGCACGGTAGCCGATGAACACCCCTTCCGCATAAGCGAGTTCGCCGTCCACCGGGGCGACCCGCGTCACCGGCGCGTCCGCGAGCCGTACCGGCCAGGTGGTGGGAAGGCGGCCGCCGGGCTCGCACGCGCCCAGGAGCACATCCGCCAGGGCCCCGCCCGCCTCCTGCCCGGGGAACCATCCGAGCAGCACGGCGGCGACGTCGTCCCGCCACGGCAGCTCCACGGGTGAGCCGGAATTGACGACCACGACGGTGCGGGGATTGACGGCGGCCACCCGGGCGACGAGCTCGTCCTGGCGGCCGGGCAGGGCGAGGGTGGTGCGATCGAAGCCTTCGCTCTCGACGCGCTCGGTGGTGGCGACCACGACGACGGCCGTGTCCGCCGAGGCCGCGGCGGCGACCGCCTCGGCCAGTAGCTCCTCCGCGTCGCGCTCGGGTTCACGGTGCAGGAGGCAGAAGCCGACGGCCTCGATGGGAGCGCCCTCCGGTTTGGCGACGGCGCAGGTGAGGGAGACCTCGACGGCCGCCCCGGCTTCAAGGGCGACCCGCCCGCGTTCCACGGGCGAGCCGAGGAAGGCCTCGAAGGGGTCGGCGTGGTCGGCGCCCTGCTCCCCGTCGAAGAGCGTCCGCCCGTCGACGACGAGCCGGAAGGCACCGACCCCCTTCGTGCCGAAGACATGCGCACCGCTCTCGCGCGGGGTGAACGTGCCGGTCACCTCGACGGTGTGCAGGGCGTCGTAACCGACCCCGGCGGGCAGATCACCGAGCCACTGCACCATGCCGCTGGGCAGTCGCTCCTCCCCCAGCACCCGCCCGGCAGCGTCCCGGCACACGGCCCGCAGCGTGAACCCGGCACCTGCGGCACGGAGTTCGTCGCCGGGCTCGGCGCCGACGACGTAGGTGACCGCGCCCTCAGGGAGGGCGGCGCGCAGTCCGTCCAGCGGCGAGACGACTCGGGCGGGGAAGACCTGCGCGGAGCCGCCGCCGAGGATACGGGCGTCACGGGCGGCGCCGCCGAGAAGCGCGACCCGAAGGCCCTGCGCGGGATCGAGGGGCAGGGCGGGCGTGCCACGGACGGACGCGTTGCGTACCAGTACGAAGGATCGGGTGGCGATTTCGCGGGCGAGTTCGATGCCGTCGCTGTCGCTGTCGCCTTCGCCCGGAGTCGGCGGGGCCGCCTCGCCGAGGGCGCCGACCCGGTCGGCGAGCCGCAGCACGCGGCGCACGGCGTCGTCGACCACCGACTCGGGCACGTCCCCGGCCCGCACGGCGGCGGCGAGCGCCGGACCGTAGACGGTCACCGGCCCCGGCATCGCCACATCGAGCCCGCCGAGCACGGCCCGCACGGTGTCGCGGGCGGCGAGCCAGTCGGAGACGATGACGCCGTCGAAGCCCCACTCGCCGCGCAGGACGTCGTTCTGGAGGTGGCCGTGCTCGGTCATGGTCACGCCGTTGACCTGGTTGTACGCGGCCATCACGCCCCACGGACGGGCATCTTTGACGATGGCCTCGAAGGGCGCCAGATACAGCTCGCGCAGGGCACGGGCAGCAACCTTGTTGTTCACGGTGAAACGCTCGGTCTCGGCGTCGTTGGCCACGAAGTGCTTCACGACGGCGGCGACCCCGCCGTCCTGCACGCCCCGCACATAGCCGGTGCCGATGGCGGCTGTGAGGTAAGGATCCTCGCTGTACGCCTCGAAGTGCCGGCCCCCGAGCGGGGAGCGATGCAGATTGACGGTCGGCGCGAGCAGCACGTGCACGCCCTTGCGCCGGGCCTCCGCCGCGAGGACCCGGCCCGCGCGGCGGGCGAGCGACGGGTCCCAGGTGGCGGCGAGCGCGGTGGGGCTGGGCAGCGCGAGCGAGGGATCATCGGCGCTCCACCGCACACCGCGCACCCCGACGGGCCCGTCGGACATGACGACCGAACGCAGCCCGATGCCGGGTACGGCGGGCAGGGACCACATGTCCTGCCCGGACAGGAGCCGGGCCTTGGTGTCGAGGTCGAGCGCGTCGACGATGTCGTCGGGCATGGGCGGTGTGCCTCCTCAGAGGAGGTGGTCGGCTTTGCCGGCCTTGATCTCCCGGATGAGAGTCGCGAGGGCCTCGCGGGTATCGGTGAGGTAGCGGTCCTCGGCGCCGCTGACGGCGATGTAGGCGTTGCCATCAGCGTCGGTGCCTATTCGGAAGCAGTTGTTCCCTGCTCCGCAGAAGGGTTCTTCCCAGGTGATGCGGTTCATGGTCACCTTCCTCAGAGATCGCGCGTGATGTCTCGAATGAAGTCACGCGACTGCTTTGGGTCAAGGGCGGCCTGCTCCATCCACGCCAGGTGCGCGCGGTATCGGGCAAGCTGAGACTCCGCGTACAGGAAGCAGGGGCCGCCTGCCGAGTCGAGTTGCACGCTGTCGAGCTGCGGCACGGGCCCCTCCGCATACAACATCGCATGCCCGGCACCTGGGAAGGCCCCCGTTTCGACAGGGAGGACGCGCAGTTCGAGGCTTTCGCGCTCCGACATGAGCAGCAGGTGATCCAGCTGGTCCCGCATCACCTTCCTACCGCCGAACTGCATGCGGAGCGCGGCCTCGTGGATGTAACCGACGTAGTCCAATGGCCGGTCCCGCTCGAAGACTTGCTGTCGTTGCAACCGGTGTGCCACATGAAGCTCGACCTCCAGCCGGGGCATGGGCGGAAGCACCGCCCCGAAGATCGCCCGCGCGTAGTCCTCCGTCTGAAGAAGCCCGGGGAGGTGCATTACCTGTGAGGTGCGTACCCGCACCGCGTGCCATTCCAACTCCGCGATGTCCAGCAGCCCCGCTGGCAACACGCCCCGGAAATGCTCCCACCAGCCGTGCGTGCGATCGGCGGCCATGGCTACCAGGGCTTCGACGTACTTCTCGTCCGTGCACGCATAGTTGCAGGCCAAAGTCCGTAGGCGATCGGGGGTGATCACCCGCACCCCGGACTCGATGTTGGAGATCTTCGGGCGGTCGATACCGAGCAGCCCAGCGGCGTAATGGGTCGAAACTCCGGCAGCCATACGCATTTTGCGCAGCTCGGCCCCGAGTCGCTGCTGCCGTTCGGTGGGTGTCGTCCTGGGTGGCATGGACCTTTCCTACAGCTTCCAGGCCCGGTGGCCGCGCACAGCCAGACACCTTTCACTCGATCGAGCATTTGCCACGCGAAGCGTGGCACCTGTGCCACATCGGCAGCTACCTTCGGTATCGCATCAATCACCGCACGGCACCAGCCGGAAGCGCATCACGCGAGCGTGCCCGCACACTCCTGCCCTGGGAGAGGCGTGCTCGTGTCAGGGAGACAAGCCACCGGCTGACCGACGCGTACGAACGCCAACACCCCTCCACACCCGGAGCTGCCGTATGCCCGTCAGCCTCTGCCCCCTCACCGTCCAGTCCGTCACCCACCACCCCACCCCCACACCACAGGACCCCGCAGGACTGTCGTACAGCTTCACCGTCCCCGGCGAACCCCGCTCGGCCGGAATCGCCCGCAGCAACGTCCACACCGCGCTGCACGCCCACGGGTTGGGCGAGCTCGAAGAGCCCGCGCTGCACGTGGCAAGCGAACTCGTCGCCTGCGGCGCGCTGTTCGCGCCGGGGCAGGACCTGTACTACTCCGTCCGCTGGCGGGACGGGACATTGCGCATCGTGAACTGGGACCCCCACCACTCCCACTCCGTCCCCGTTCTCGCCGCGACCTGCCGGGCGCGCCGTAAGCGCCAACTTCTTCTCCTCGCCGCCATCGTGCGCGAGTGCGGCGGGGCGTGGGGCATCACCAAGCCCGCCCCGGCCACCGAGGGCACCAGAGTGTGGGCCGACCTCCCGCACGCGGGCACCGCGGCGTACGCGGCGCGGCGCTGCTGAGAGGCACCGGTGAAGCGGCGCAAGCCGGAAGGCACTCGAATCGGTGGACTCCACCACTCGTCCGGGCGAGATCACGTGACGGCCCCGGCGAACGGCGCGACGCTCTCCGTACACCCGGGACACCGCACCCCGGGCATCCGCATACTCATGAGGAGTTTTCTGTGAACGTTCGCCGCTCCCTGACCGCCGCCGTCGGCGCCGTGGCTCTCACCCTCGGCCTGGCCTCGGCGGCCTCCGCCACTCCCGCGGCCCTGAACCCCTGCGGGTTCTACGAGACGGGGAGTGACGCGTTCTACAACCACTGCACCGGTGACGGCTCGCGCGTGGTCATCAAGGTGGATGTGGCGTGGGGCCCCGACTACGAGCGCTGTGTGGCTCCCGGCACCGTCTGGCTGGGATCCGCCGACAAGATCAATGGCGCGCACTACGTGGGGCGCACCTGCTGATCACCGCATGACGGCGGGCCCGGGACGTCACTCGTCCCGGGCCCGCGGTCGATGTGCGTCGCCCGTCAAGGACTGTGCGCGGAGCCCATATATGGCACAGGGCAACGGTCGCTAGTTTTACTGACGAACCGCTGGGGGGCGGTTCGGAGTCGGCTCTCGCTGGATGCGCTACGGGGGGACGCATCCCCTTGAGCCGAGTCGCCGCTCCGTGCCCGGCCACCGCCGGGTACGGAGCGGGCTCCGCCGGGACCGGCCGTCAGCCCGTATGCGCGGCCTGACGGTACTCGCGTGGCGTCATTCCCATGTAGGCGCGGAAGGCGCGCGAGAAGTCGGAGGGGTGGGTAAAGCCCCAGCGGCTGCCGATGGAGCTGATCGGGGTCCCGGCCAGGCCCGGATCGGCCAGATCGTGGCGGCACCGGTCCAAACGGTGTTGCTTGATGAAGGCCGTGACGGTGCTGCCTTCTTCTTGGAAAACCCGTTGCAGGTAGCGGACGGAAATGTGGTGGGCCCGGGCGATGCTGTCGGGTGTCAGGTCCGGGTCGTCCAGGTTCTCGACGATGAAGGAGCTGAGGGTCCGGAACAGTAGGTGCCGACGGGATTCCGGCGACAACGGCGCCTTCGCGTCCGTGTATTGCGCCAGCATGGCGGTCACCATGTCCAGTGTGGTGTTTCTCAGTCGCAGCCTGTCGTCGGGGGTGCAGTGCCGGTATTCCTCGGACAGCCCCAGCAGGAATTGCCGCAGGAGGCGACCGACGCCTTGTGTGCCGGGCAGCGTTTCGGCGCAGACTCTCGCGATCTGCGGATCGGGCAGGGGCAGCAGTTGCCTGGGGAACTGGAGCATCACCGACGAGCCGCCGTCCTCCCCCGGGGCGAGACAACCCTGGAACGGTCGTGAGCTGTCGAACAGCACCATGTCGCCCGGGGAGATCAGGACGTTGTTCCTGTTCTGCTCGACGCCTTGCCGCCCCGACAGCATGAGGGCGATCTGGAGCAGCTCCGGATCCGAGCGTCTGATGAGTTCCGGGGTTCTCTGCGAGACCAGCGCCGAATAGCGCATGAACGAGAGCTGCACCCCCGCGAGGGGCATGACGTCGATGTGGGCCTTGAAGGCCGAGGGGTCGGCGAACCTGAACTTCGCGGGCCCCACGGCGAGAGCGGTGGTCTCGGCCCACGCCTCGGCATTCAGCGTCACCGAAAGGCCCACGGGCTCACTCTGCTGCGCGGACACGTCCCCACCTCCCCGCCGAACCACCACGGGGACGACCCTGCCGAAGCAGAGGGGCCAACGGAACCGTGTTGTCGGTCAACCTCCCCGCGCCGGCTTCGGCGTGGGGAGGTCGACCCGCGCTCACATCTCGCTCGGCTTGAGCACCACGAAGTCCGCGCCGTTGGGGTCGACGCAGACGGCCAGGCGGCCGACGCCCTCCGCGTCCTCCGGGCCCATTTGTACGCTGCCGCCGTTCTCGGTGGCCTTGGCCACCGTGGCGTCGCAGTCCGCCGTGGCGAAGACGGGGTGCCAGTAGGGGCGGCCGCCGGTCAGGGACAGGTCCTTGGCCGGGAGCTGCATGAGGCCACCGTGCATGCGTTCCTCGGGCTGGTCCGCCGGGGTGATGAGGGAGTACGTGCCGTCCCCGTCGCCGGGCAGGGGCACGTCCTGCGTGGTCCAGCCGAAGAGGCTGCCGTAGAAGGCCTTCGCCGCGGCCGCGTCGGTGGTGTAGAGCTCGGTCCAGCACAGGGCGCCCGGCTGGTCGGTGACCTCCATGCCGCCCTGGGCCTTCTCCCCCGACTGCCAGACGGCGAACTGCCCGCCCTGGGGGTCGGTGAGCTGGGCCATCCGCCCCCACCCGTCCGCGTCAGACGGCGCCACCCGCACGGTGCCGCCCTGCCGCTCCGCGGCCTGGGCCGTGGCGTCGGCGTCGTCGGTCCTGAAGTAGATCATCCAGGCGGAGCGGGCCCCCTGCTCGGTGAGCGGCCCGATGCCGCAGACGCCCTTGCCGTCCAGCTGGAAGACACCGTATTCGCCGACTTCCGGGTCCGAACCCATGGACTGGAACTCCCAGCCGAACACCGAACTGTAGAAGCGGGCCGTGGCGTGGACGTCCGGAGCGCCGATATCGAGCCAGCAGGGTGAGCCGTGGACGAAATCTGTGGTGATCATGGAAGTTCCCTTCGCGGATGCCTTCGAAGCCAGCCTGACACCCGTCACCGGCGCCCGCCTCCCGACCACGCCCTCCCCGGGGGCCCGCGCCGTCACTCCGTGCTGTCGCGATGCGCGCTCAGGCCCACGACACGGATGCCGTCCCAGTCCGTCAGCTCCTCCACGATCGGATGGGCGGAACCCTTGCCCTCCAGGCTCAGCACCAGGCCCGCCTCCGTGTGTCTGCCCTTCTCGCGGCTGTCGTCCCCGCGCGGGGCGGTATCGGCGTCGATCTGTACGTCCGTGACCCGGAAACCGCGCTTCGTGCACAGCTCCAGCACCCGCCCCAGCAGCCCGCTGCGCGTCCGGTAGGACAGTCTCAGCTCCACTTGCTCCGCCACCGGCGTCACCGTCATCCGTCTCGTCATTCTCGGGAAGCCGCGGACCACCAGGAAGTGCACCACGGTCGCCGCCGCGCCGAGCAGCGGCAGGCCGCCGCCGCACGCCATGCCGACGGCGCAGGTCAGCCAGATCGTGGCCGCCGTCGTCAGACCGCGCACCGCGTCGCGGCGGACGAAGATGAGGCCGCCGCCGATGAAGCCGATGCCGGAGACGATCTGCGCGGCCACCCGTGAGGGGTCCTGGCGCACACCCGCCAGCTCGACCACGCCGAAGCCGTGGGCCGACACCTCCATGAACAGCGCGCTGCCCACCCCGACGAGGGTGTGCGTGCGCAGTCCGGCGCTCTTCTGCTGTAACTCGCGTTCGAGGCCGATGAGCGAGGCGAGCAGGAGCGCGATGCCCAACTCGGCGAACTGACGGGCCCCTTGGCCGCTTCCCGGCGAGAACAGCGGGGCTGCGTACTCGGTTATTCGCATCCCGCCATTGTGGCCTGAACTCGACTGTACGTAACGGGTGTTGAGTGCTTCCCTTCCGCCCATGCACGCACAATGATTTCCTTCCGGCTCATGAGACCCATTGAGAAGGCCCGGATGTCGTTCGGCGTCGCATTGCTCGCGTGCGCCGCCCTTTTGCCCACCCCTGCCGTCGCGGCTCCCGCCGCGTCTTCGGCGCCATCGGCCACTTCGCCCACCGTCGAGGAGGAGCGGCTCACCGGCTCCGTGCCGCAGGAGATCCTGCGCCGCTCGGGGTTCGACGGGGTGGCGCCCGGCTTCGCCCGCGCCCTGGCGCGTACGCGCACCGCCGCGGAGGCCGAGCGGCTCGCGACCGCCGAGGGGCGGCGGCTGTGGCAGCGGGCCGTGGACCGCGCGCAGGGGCGCGCGACCGGTCGCTCCGGGGACCTGAGCCGGGACGACGACCGTCCGCTGTACTGGGCGCGCCTGGGGATGACGCGCGCGCTGCGCGACTGGAAGCCGGCGTTCGCGATGACGGACGCGCGGCGGACGGCCCTGGTGGAGAAGCTGGTCGCGAAGGTCGAGCGCGGCTCGCGCGGACAGGACTCCATCAAGCTGCCCCGGGGCGACCAGGGCATCAAGCGCGTCGTGATCACCGGCTTCGACCCCTTCCAGCTGGACTCCGACATCCGGCGCTCCAACCCCTCGGGCGCCGCCGCGCTCGCCCTGGACGGCACGACCGTGAACACGGCGACCGGTCCGGCGCGGATCGAGGCGGCACTCTTCCCGGTGCGCTGGGCGGACTTCACGGCCGGGGACGTCGAGCGCACGCTGCTGCCGCACTTCGAGTCCGGGCAGCGCGAGGCGGACCTGTTCACGACGATCAGCCAGGGGCGGGACGGCCGCTTCGATCTGGAGCACACCAACGGCGCCTGGCGCGGCGGCTTCCCCGACAACGTGGGCGCGTCCCGTACAGAGACCGTCCCCGTGCCGCCGGGCGTGCCGACCGTCCACCCGCAGCCGCAGTGGACGTCGACGACCCTGCCCTACGACGCGATCCTGGCGGCGAAGACCGGCCCGTACCCGGTGTACGACAACACGGCCGTCACGGAGATCCCGGCGGGCGGCACCGGGCCCGTGGACCGGCCCGACGGGCCGACGCCGGGCTCGACGGCCCGCGAGGGCGGCGGGGGCGACTACCTCTCCAACGAGATCGCCTACCGTGCGACGCTGCTGCGCGACGCGCTGCGCCCGTACCTCCCGGGCGGTCATCTGCACACACCGGTGCTGCGGTTCGGCGCGGGCAACACCGATCCCGCCACCGGGCGGATCACGGACCCGTCGTTCGTCCGGGACCGGCAGGCGATCACCGCGCAGATCCGGGCCGTGATCACCGTGGCGGCGGGTGGCGCCTCTCGGTCATGATGAGCACATGATCATCTCAGCGGCGCAGTTCACCGCCCGGCCGTGCGACGTCGACGCCAATGTGGCGCGCATGGCCGGGTTCGTCACCGAGGCGGCGGAGCGTGGTGCGGCGCTCGTCGTCTTCCCCGAGCTGGCCGTCACCGGCTACGAGCTGCCGAAGACAGTCGCCGACCCGGACCGGCTCGCTTTCGCTCCCGACGACCCCCGGCTGGACCCGGTCCGGCAGGCCTGCGCGGCGACGGGGGTCGCGGCGGTGGTCAACTGCGCGGGGCGCACGGCGGCGGGGCCGACGATCACCTCGTACGTCTACGGGCCGGACGGCGCGCTGCTCACGCGCTACGACAAGCGGCACGTGACGGATTCGGAGCGGGCCGCGGGCTTCGTCCCGGGGATGGCGGACGGCCGGTTCACGCTCGGCGGTGTCGCGTTCGGGCTGGCCATCTGCTTCGACACGCACTTCCCCGAGCTCGCGGCCCGCGCGGCGGCCGACGGCTGCCGGGTGCTGCTGGCGAGTTCGCTGTACTCGAAGGGCGTCGGCGCCGAGGAGCGCGAGGCGATCTTCCCGGCGCTGGCGAAGGACCACGGCCTGCACGTCCTGCTCGCCAACCACACCGGCCCCTCGGGCCCGTACGACGCCTGTGGTCTCAGTGCGGTGTGGTCCCCGGACGGCGGCGTGCTGGCCGAGGCCCCGGCCGCCGCGCCGGGGCTGGTGTCGGCGGACGTGCTCAGCTGACGGCGCGGTCCGACAGCCGCCGGCCGTCGTCCCCGTTCCCCTCGCCCCCGTCCTCCGCGGCCGCCTCGCCCGTGAGCTCGCGGGCGAGCAGCGTCGCGCCGGCGACCGCGCCGGGCATGACGAACACCGCGACGAACGGCACCAGGAAGAGCAGGGTGAGGGGCACCCCGAAGCCGAGGGCGAGGAGCTTGCGGGAGCGCAGCATCCGCAGGCGCTCCCGCAGGGGGACGCGACGGCGCTGGAGGGCGACGGCGGTGAGTTCCTCGGTGAGGAAGAACCCGGAGACGCAGAAGCCGATCGCCGGGACGACCGTCTGTCCGACGACGGGCACGAAGCCGAGGGCGAAGAGCAGCACGCCCCAGACGGCCACCCTGAGGAGCACGGCGAGGCTCTCGCGGGCGGAGATCCACAGTTCGCGCCAGAGCGGCAGCCCGGATTCGTGGACGGTGCCGTCCTCGGACAGGTCGACCTTCTCCGAGAGCGACTCGTAGAAGGGCTGGCCGACGAGCAGGGTGACGGCGGTGAAGGAGATCAGCGCGAGCAGCAGGCTGCCGCCGAAGAACAGGACGGTCAGGCCGCCGCGGAAGAGGCCGAGCCAGGGGGAGCCCCAGCCGTCGGCGAAGGGCGTGGCCCAGTCGACGACCTCGTCCGCGTACAGGACGAGCGCGGTCATCGCGCCCGCGTATCCCACAAGAGTGATCAGCCCGGGCAGGAGTCCGAACCCCCACTGCTTCCGGTTCCGCCCCACCCAGCGCTGACCTTTGGCCAGGTAGGTCATGCCCGCTACAAGATCTCGCATGGCGGGAGCGTAGCCGCTTGCCGCGGACGCCCTGACCTTTCCCGCCTGCGGCGGGGGCGCCCTGCGGGCGCGTCCTCAAGCGCCAGACGGGCTGCGATGAGCCCGTCCGGCGCTTGAGGACATGTGTCACGCGAAGCTGACGATCATCTTGCCGGTGTTCTCGCCGCGGAGCATGCCGAGGAAGGCGTCGACGGCGTGGTCGATGCCCTTGACGACCGTCTCGTTGTACTTGATCTCGCCGGAGCGGACCCAGGCCGAGACCTCCTCGATGAACTGCGGGCGCAGCGCCTGGTGGTCCGAGACGAGCAGGCCGTTCAGACGCAGCCGCTTGCCGATGACGAGGGCGAGGTTGCTCGGTCCGGGCGTCGGCTCGGTGGCGTTGTACTGGGCGATCGCCCCGCACAGCGCGGCGCGGCCGTGCACGTTCAGGGAGGAGATGGCCGCCTCGAGGTGGTCGCCGCCGACGTTGTCGAAGTAGACGTCGATGCCGTCGGGGGCGGCTTCCTTCAGCTGCTCGGCGACGGGGCCGTTCTTGTAGTTGAAGGCGGCGGTGAAGCCGTACTCCTCCTTGAGGATCCGGACCTTCTCGTCCGAGCCCGCGCTGCCGACGACGTGCGAGGCGCCCTTGAGCCGGGCGATCTGGCCGACGAGGCTGCCGACCGCGCCCGCCGCGCCGGAGACGAAGACTGCGTCGCCCTCCTTGAAGGAGGCGACCTCCAGCAGACCCGCGTAGGCGGTCAGGCCCGGCATGCCGAGCACGCCGAGGTAGGTGGAGAGCGGGGCCAGGTCCGGGTCGACCTTGGCGGTGTGCCGGGCGTCGACCACCGCGTACTCGCGCCAGCCGAGGCCGTGCAGCACGTGGTCGCCGACCGCGAAACCCTCGGCGCGGGAGGCGATGACCTCACCGATCGCGCCGCCGTCCATGGGCTGGTCGAGCTGGAACGGGGGTACGTACGACTTGACGTCGTTCATCCGGCCGCGCATGTACGGGTCCACGGACATGTGGATGTTGCGGACGAGGATCTGGCCCTCGCCGGGCTCGGGCACCGCGACCTCGCGGAGGGCGAAGTCCTCGGGCTTCGGCCAGCCCTGCGGGCGGGCGACGAGGTGCCATTCACGGCCGGTGGTGGGCGTTGCGGACATGAAACGAAGCCTCCTAATGGTTCACCAACTAAAACAACCATGCGCCTCGATATTTCATGTTGTCAAGCAACGGAGTAGCCTGAGCCGTATGGTCCCCCGAACGGATGCCCTGACCCTCGAAGTCGTCGAACTCATCGCGACCGTCGTGGCGCGCTACCACGAGGAGTACGAGGAGGCGGCGGCCAAGCACTCCCTCACCGGCGCCCAGGCGCGGGTGCTGGCGCTGCTGGCCGGCGAGCCGCAGCCCATGCGTCGTATCGCCCAGCAGCTGAAGTGCGAGCCGTCCAACGTCACCGGCATCGTCGACCGGCTGGAGGCCCGTGACCTGGTCGAACGCCGGCCGGACCCCGCCGACCGCCGGGTGAAGCTCGCTGCGGCCACCGCAACGGGCCGGGAGGTCTCGGGCCGGCTGCGCGAGTCGCTGAACTTCGCGCGCGAGCCGCTGGCGGGGCTGTCCACGCAGGAGCGCGCGGTCCTGCGCGACCTGCTCAAGCGGATGCTGGGCGAGGACCCCGACGACCCGTACACCCACCTCTGAGCGGCCGCCGCGCCCCGCTCCGCGCTGCCCGCTCTACCGCCCGCTCAGCCGGCCAGGCGCAGATCGCGGGCCGTGACGACGGTGCCGAGCCGGGGCATGTCGAGCGTCACCGACGCCCGGTGCTCCGCCTCGGTCAGGGCGGTCATCGCGTCCTCCACGAACACCAGCTCATAGCCGTGATCGGCGGCGGCACGGGCGGTCGACTCCACGCCCAGGTTGGTGGCGATCCCGGTGAGGACGAGCGTCCGCACCCCGCGCTCCCGCAGCCGCGCGTCCAGCCCGGTGCCGTGGAACGCGCCGACGGCCCCCTTGACGACCTCGATGTCACCCGGCTCGGCGACCCCGTCGAGCAGCGCGCTGCCGGGCGGCTGCTCCACCACCCCCGGCCGCTCCACCCGGACGACCGCGACCGGCGCCCCCGCCTTGCGGAACGCCCGCGCCAACTCCACGGATCTCTCCGCCACTTCGTCACCGGAGCGCGGCGCGAGCGGAAGCGCCACGATGCGCTCCATGAGGTCGACGATCACCAAGGCGGTTCGCTGCGGGTCGATTTCGGTCATGTCCAGACCGTACCGGCCGGGCCGGTGACGTAGGCGGCCCACGGGCCAGCTCCGGGGTGACGGCGGGTAAAGCTTCGACGACATCCGCCGACGGTCCGCCCGGCACCGGTGCTGATCACCCGTCAGCGTGGCTGGTTCCCGGCGGCCGGTGTCGCGATATCGCCACCCTCGGCGACGAAGACCGTCGACCGGCGCCGGGAGCCGGACGGGGTGCGCGACCATGCCCCCATGAGCTCAGCGCCCGGCCCCTTGGCCACCCCCGCCTTCGATCCGCTCGCCTTCCAGCTCGTGCTGCTGCGCCGGATGGCCGACCACCAGCCCGGCCTGGTCGAGGACGCCCTGCGTGAACTGGGCGTCGACCGCGCGGAGATGCGCGAGGCCAACCGCCGCTGGCAGGCCATGGTGCGCTCCCCGCGCCGCCGCGCGGCGGGCGCCCGCTACCGTTCCGTGCTCGGCCCGCCCGAGACCGTCTCCGAGCGCCGCGTGGGCGACCTGACCTTCGACGCCCTGACGTGGCGCGTACCGCTCTGGCCCGACCTGAGGTTCGAGGTGCTGACCGCGCCCGGCGGCGCGATCTGGAACGAATGGCTGATCCGGGCCCCCGGCCTGCCCGGCCCGGCGCTGCGCACAACCCGTGACCTGCGGCCCTGGGCGTGCACCGTGGACGAGGTGGCGCGCGCCTTCCCGCCCGCGCGCCCGATGGAAGGCACGGCACCCACTCGCTGGCGGCTGTCGTTCACGGCACCGGACGCCGCCGGGGAGCGCGCGGAGTACGTGGCGGAATTCAGCTGGGGGCTGCTGCAGCGCGTCACACCGAGCGATCCGCCCGGCGTCTGAGGAAACCGCCGCGCAGCGGTGGTGCACACGACACGGGGCCGATCGCCGCGCCCGTGGTGGCCCCGTGTCTCGTCCTTTAGGGGGATGGCGAAGTGGCCATTCACCCGAGGCGCAGGCACGGGGGCGCTCCGTAGCGTGGGCGGTGTTTCCTCACCCCGGATGGATACCCATGTCCCGCACCCGCCTGTCGGCCCTCGTCCTCGCCCTGCTGATGCTGCCGGTCGCACTGCTGACCGCCTGCTCCATGGGCGGAACCGCCGACGACAAGGCCAGCGGCACCCCCGCCTCGGCCGAGGAACCGGCCGGCGTCTCCATCCCCGCCATCGGCGTACGGAGCCCGCTGATCCGCCTGGGGACGGACAAGGACGCGACCGTACGGGTCCCACCGCCGGAGAAGGGCATGACCGCGGGCTGGTACACGGGCGGCGCCAGGCCCGGCGAGCCCGGGGCGGCCGTCATCATCGGCCACGACGACACCCACGACGGCAAGGCCGTCTTCCACGACCTGGACAAGGTAGGCAAGGGCACGGTCATCGACATCGAGCGTGGCGACGGCAAGGTGCTGCACTTCACGGTGACCGGCACCGAGAAGGTCGACAAAGAGGCCTTCCCGAGGGAGAAGGTCTACGGCAGGACCTCCGAGCGGGCGCTGCGCCTGGTCACCTGCGCGGGCGACCTCGACCCCGACGGGCACCCCAAGCGGAGCCTGATCGTCTACGCGTCCCTGCGGTCGTGAGACGGTCGCGGGACGAGTCGCGGGACGGTGCTGGGGACAAGCCGCTCCCGGCCGCCGTGTGGCAGCCGGGAGCGGTTGGTCCATTATCGGCCGGCGGTCAGGCCAGCTCGGCCGAGAGCGTGATCGTCGTGCCGGTGAGCGCCTGGCTGACCGGGCAGTTCTTCTTGGCGTCCTCGGCTGCCGCGACGAAGCCGTCCTCGTCCAGGCCCGGCACCTCGCCGCGCACGGTGAGGTGGATGCCGGTGATGCCCTCACCCGGCTGGAAGGTGACCTCGGCCTTGGTCTCCAGGCGGGTCGGCGGGGTGCCGGCGCCGGTCAGCCCGTGCGAGAGGGCCATGGAGAAGCAGCTGGAGTGAGCGCCCGCGATCAGCTCCTCCGGGCTGGTCTTGCCATTGGCCTGCTCGGCGCGGGACGGCCAGGAGACCGGGTAGTCGCCGATGCCGGACGAGTCGAAAGTGACGGTGCCGCTGCCCTTGAGCAGCTCGCCTTCCCAGACCGTGTGCGCGGTGCGGTTCGTGGCCATGCTGGCTTCCTCCTGCAAGAACGGTTCAAACGAGTCATATGAAGATCGGGGCCCAACGTCCCGATCATCGTGCCGACGCGGCCCCCGCCCCGGTTCCGACACGCCCGGGAGACCCATCGGACGCGGTTTCGGGAGCGCCGTCGGGTATAGCGACGGCGGAGGCTCCGCTCCCGGACGTCCCGGAGGCCCCAGGCCCCCCGGACGTCGCGGGGGACGGCGTGTTCCACGCCACGAGTGCCGGGCGCCCGTGCTCGGTGCCGATGCGGCTGACCGTCGCCGTGTCCAGCCGGAACAGCGCGCCGGCCGCGGGCGGCAGCCCGAGCCTACGAGCGGTCAGCACCCGGAGGAAGTGCCCGTGCGCGACCAGCACCACATCGCCGCCGTCCGCCGAGCCCAGTCGCGGCGCGATCCGTGCCAGCACCCGGTCGGCCCGTGCGCCCACCTCTTCGAGCGTCTCCCCGGGGTGCTCGGCGGGCCCGGGGATCACCCCGTCGTCCCACAGGTACCAGTCGGGCCGGGTGCGCTGAATCTCCGGAGTCGTCACGCCCTCGTAGCCGCCGTAGTCCCATTCTCGCAGGTCGGGGTCGGTTTGGATATCCGTGAGCCCGGCCAGTTCAGCGGTCCGCACGGCCCGCCCCAGCGGGCTCGCCAGCACCAGGGACACCGTGCGCTCCGCGAGCAACGGCCGTAGCGCCGTCGCCTGCCCCTCACCGACCTCGGTCAGCGGCAGATCGGTCAGCCCGGTGTGCCGCCCGGAGCGGCTCCACTCGGTCTCGCCGTGCCGGACCAGCAGCAGCTCACTCACCGTCGCGCCGCTCGCCGCCCTGCCCGGCCTCCGCGTCCGCCTGGGCCTGCGCGACCGAGGCCCGTACCTCGTCCATGTCGAGCGCGCGGGCCTGCTTGATGACGTCCTCCAGCGCGGCCTCGGGCAGCGCGCCGGGCTGGGCGAAGACCGCGATGTTGTCCCGCACGATCATCAGCGTCGGAATCGACTGGATCTCGAAGGCGGCGGCCAGCTCCGGCTGCGCCTCGGTGTCGACCTTGGCGAAAACCAGATCGTCATGGCGCCCGGCCGCCCCTTCGTAGACGGGCGCGAACTTCCGGCACGGCCCGCACCACTCCGCCCAGAAGTCGATGAGCACGAATCCGCTGTCGGAGACGATCTCGTCGAAGTTGTCCTTGGTGAGCTCCACCGTGCTGCCGCTCATCGCGTGCCTGCCTCTTCCGCTCGTCGTCCAGGGCCCCCGGCAGCGGCAACAGGGCGATGCCGCGTCGTATTCCGCATCCGGGAGCCGTCGGTCGGGACCGCCCCGCACCCGAACAGGCGCAAGGTATCGTCGGCCGGGGCCGTCCGGGGAGAGCCACGGCCGACGCGATCGTCATGGGGAGGACGCGGTGCCGGTGTCGCCCGGGCAGACGCACCTCGCCGCGCCCGGCGGACCGGAGCGCTGGCGCACGATCGGCGCGACCCACCACGTCCTCGGCGTCATCCACAACGTCACCTCCGCGACCCGTCTGCTGGACCTCCTGTCCGTCTTCGAGGGCGATACACGGATACAGGTGCATTTCACATGCACGGGTTCGTCGGCGTTCGACGGGGGAATGCGGGAATTCATCGCCGCGAGGGAAATGCCGTGCATTCCTTGGGACGAGGCGTGCGAGCTGAAATTCGACCTCGCGGTCAGCAGCAGCCGCGGCGGGGAGTTGCAGGATATTTCCGCACCACTCATATGCGCCCCGCACGGTGCCGGATACAATAAAACACTCAGCCGGGAGCCGGGAGCCGGGAGCCGGGAGCCGGGAGCCGGGAGCCGGGAGCCGGGAGCCGGGAGCCGGGAGCCGGGAGCCTTCGGCCTGACGGATGAATGGCTGGTCCATGACGGCCGGTTGATCCCCTCCGCCATCGTCCTGTCCCACGACGAGCAACGCGAACGCCTGCGCGACGGCTGTCCCGACGCGGTGCCCTTCGCCACCGTCGTCGGCGATCCGTGCGCCGACCAACTGCGGTCCTCCACCCCCTTCCGGGACGCCTACCGGGCGGCCCTCGGCGTACGCCCCGGCCAGAAACTGCTGGTCCTGACGTCGACTTGGGGCCGGCGCTCCCTCCTCGGGCACGGCGGCGACACGGTACGCCGGGCGCTCGCCGAGCTGCCGCGGGACGAATACCGCGTGGTGGCCGCGGTACACCCCAATGCCTGGCACGGCCACGGCGGTTGGCAGGTGCACACGTGGCTCGCGCCGTTCGTCCGCGCCGGGCTGGTCCTGCCCGTCCCGGAGACGGACACCTGGAAGGCCGCCCTGACCGCCGCCGACGCGTTCATCGGCGACCACGGCTCGGTCACCCTCTACGGCGTCGCGCTGGGCCTTCCCGGCCTGCTGGGCGCCTTCGACGACGGCGTCGTGGCACCCGGCTCGCCGATGGCCCTCCTGGGCGGGCTGCTGCCGCGCGTCGCGGCGGGACGGCCCCTGGCCGGGCAACTGGCCGACGCCGCGGCCACGCAGCCCGGCGACGAACGGCTGGCCGAGGTGGGCGGCCTGGTGACGTCCCGTCCGATGCGGTCGATGGCCCTGCTGCGCGCCCTGTTCTACGAACACCTCGGGCTGCCCGAACCGGCCGACCCGGCGGTCGTCCGGCCTGTCGCCATCCCCCGCCGCCCCCACGACCGCCGCCGGGACCCCGCCCCTCCCCCGGTGTTCGTGACGGCCCACTTCGAGGAGCACGGCGGGGCAGCCACGGCAGTCACGGTCCGCCACTACCCGGCGGCGGTACAGGGCTCCGAGGCCGGACACCTTCCCGACCCCCACCTCCTGGCCGTCGAAGGCGAGCCGGACGTCCGCTGGCTGCACACGGCGGACATCGTGCTGGCCTACCCCGACGCGACGGGACGACCCACGGGGGAGGTCGCGGAGCCGCTGTTCGACCAGTATCCGGGGTGCGGCGCGGTCGCCGTTCCCGAGCCGGCCGGGCTGGACGGAGACTGCGGGCTCGCCCTGCGCGACGGCCCGGAGCTCACGGCCCGCTGGCGCGACCCGCAGTGGTGGACCACACCACAGACCGCGGCGGCGACCGCCTACGCCTGCCTGGCCCGTTTCGGCCCGTCCTGGGAGGGCGAGATCACGGTCCGGGCGGGAGAACACCTGCCACCCGCCGTACTGACCGTTGCCGCCGTGCGCTGGGGATGACGTGTCCGGGCCGTGTCCCCGTGCGGCCGTACGGGGAAAAGCCACCGGTCGGACGGCCGTGCCAGCGCGCTCCGCGCGGAAGCGGAGGCCTGGCAGGGCTGCCGGGTGAGCAAGCCCCGAGCCCGCGTGGCCGACGCGAAGCCGACACACCGCTCGGGCCGAAACCCCGGTCGGCGGGGGCAGCGCCCCCGCCCGCTACGAGCCGCCGCCAGTCGCGCCATCGGTAGAGGCCCCGTCGGCAGACGCACCGTCGTCGTCCCGCGCGGCCAGTCGCACCCGCACCGCGGCCGCCTTCACGCTGCCGATCCCCGTATACGTCTCCAGCGCCGCTTGCCACTCCCGGCGGGCGCCCTCGGGGTCGCCGCTCGCGGCCAGGACGTCGCCCCGCAGCAGTACCGCGTCCGCCAGCTCCTTGGGGGCGACGCGGGGCGGGAACAGGGTCATCGCCTCGTCGAGCCCCGCCAGGGCCTCGTCGGGGCGGTCGGCCCGGAGGCGGGCTTCCGCGTAGCGGGTGAGGGCGCGGGCCTCGTTGTAGCGGTCCGGGCGGGGGACGGTGGGGTCGTGGCGGTCGGTCAGGGCGGCGAACAGGCGGCGGGCGTTCAGCAGCAGCCGCGCCGCCTCCGCATGATCGTGGGCGGCGTTGTGGGCGCGGCCCCGGTGGTACTCCAGCAGGGCGCGCCCCCGTGGGTGCTCGATGTCGCCGAGCGCGGTGGTGGCGTCCCGGAACAGGGCGATCGCGTCGTGAGGGCGCCCTTCCCGGAGCGCGAGCTGCCCCAGGCCCTCCAGCGCGGAGGACGCGGTACGCGCGTGCCCGATGCCGGCCGCGAGGGCGCGCGCCCGCTCGTAGTGGTGCCGGGCGGCGTCGTTGTCGCCGTCGCCCGCGCGGTCGTACAGCGCGAAGGCGGTCTCGTAGTGCATCCGGGCCAGGACGAGGTCGTCGCGCAGCCGCCCGGCCGCTTCGAGGGCCTGCTCGCACACGCCGATCCAGCGGGTGTGGTACTTCCGGCGGAAGAAGAAGCCCCGCAGCGCCTCGGCGAGTTCGCAGGTGAGCCGGTCGCGGCCGGTGCGGGCGGCGAGCGCGACGACGGCGGCCGCGTTCTCCCCGTCCGGCTCCAGCGCGTCCAGGGCCGCCGCCTCGCTCTCGAAGACCGCGGTCGGCAGGCCGCCCGGGGCGAAGCGGGAGCCGAAGCGCCACCGGTCGGAGATGAGGGCCTCGGCCGCCGCGGCCCGCTCCAGGTACCAGTCGATGATCACGTCCGTGGCAGTGTCGGACGAGGCCGCGCCGGGCAGGACCGCGCCGGGCGAAGCCGCGGGCGGGTCCTCCAGCAGCCTGCGCGCGTACGCGTGGACCAGGCCGTTCATGCGGTAGCGGCCGGCCGTGGAGGGCTCCAGCAGCCGTTCGTGGACGAGGGTCCGTAACGCCTTGGCCCCGTCGCGGCCGTCGCCGCCCAGCCGCTTCACCAGGTCGCCCGCGAACTCGCCGGTGGGGTGTGCGCCGAGCATCCGCCAGACCGCCGCCGCTCTCTCGTCCAGGCCGGAGTAGGCAATGTCGAGGACCTTGGGGTAGGGGATCTCGTCGGCCACGGACAGCGCCTCCCATACGGTCTGCGGATCGGTGAGCTCGTCGGCGAGCTCGCGCAGTGCCTCCACCCCTTCCGCCGCGCGCACGCGCGCGATACGGACCGCCAGCGGCAGCCCGGCGCAGGCGCGGATCACCTCGCGGAGCGCCTGCCCGCCGTCGCGGCCGCCCTCGTGCCCGTCGTCGGGGCCGCCCTCGGCGACGGGGCCGAACAGCTGCGCGCAGGCGTCGTCGTCCAGCGCGTCGAGCGTCACGTAGTCCGGTCCGGGCTGTGTGACGCTCAGGCCGGTGAGCCGATTGCGGCTGGTCACGACCACGACGCTGCCGGGTGCCCCGGGCAGCAGCGGGCGGACCTGGGCGGGCACGACGACGTTGTCGAGCAGCATCAGGCTCGGCTCGTCGGCCGTCAGGGACCGGAAGTACGCCGACAGTCCGGCCAGCCCGGCGGGCCGCTCCTCGCGCGGGGTGCCCAGCTGTCCGACGAAGGTCTCGAGCACGCTCACCGGATCGATCGGGGAGCGCGGGCCCTGGGGGCTCATGTCCGCGTAGAACTGACCGCCGGGGAAGTCGTCGCGCACGTCGTACAGCCAGCGCAGCGCGACGGCGGTCTTGCCGATGCCCGGGATGCCGGTGATGACCACGATCCGCGGGGCTCTGCGGCCGTCCCGTCCGGTCAGCAGGGCGTCGAGTCTCGCGCGGGGGGCGGCGCGGTCGACGAATTCCTCCGGCTCGGGCAGCAGCATGCGGGGCGTGCGGACGGGAGCCGCCTGCCCCCAGTGCACGTGCTGCGCCTGGATGACCGTTCCCGTGAAGGTGCCGCCGGAAATGTCGTTGCCGATGAAGTCCACGCACCCCGCCCGTCGTCGTTCCGGCCACGACCTGCCCGTGCCGGGCCCCCACGATGTCGTGATCTCGCGGACTCAGTGTGCCAAGCCGGCGGCGGACGGTGGTGCGATGTGCGCCACACGGCGCGAAAGGGCCCCGGGGAGGCCCGGAAAGCACGGGGTCGGGGCGCGGTCAGCGCGCCGCCCCGGCCGGGAAAGCAGCCGTCATCACTGCGGCCGTCGTCACTTCGGCGGGCGGATGGAGAGGGCGTGCCGGAACTCGTCACGCGGGTCCCACCGCGCCTTGACGCGCTGCAGACGGGGGTAGTTGTCCTTGTAGTACAGGGTGTGCCATGCGGTGCCCGAGGTGTTGAGGGCAGGGTCGGCGAGATCGGTGTCCGGGTAATTGATGAAGGAACCGTCGCTGACCGTGCCCGGCACGGGCACGCCGCCGCTGTCGGCGTACACGGACCGGTAGAGGTCGCGCACCCATGCCAGGCACGCTTCGGGGTTCCCTCGCCCGGCCTCCCAGCTGTTCATGTAGATCGCCTTGAGGATCGAGTCGCGCTGGGCGACGGCCGTCGCGTCGGCCGGAACCGTGTTGACCTTCCCGCCGTAGGAGACGAGCCACAGGGAGCCGTCGACGTCACCACCCGTCCCACTCGACAGATGGTCATGGACGGCGGCGATCTGCCGGTCCGTGAAGCGCTTGCGGAGATAGGCGGCCTTGGCCTTGAAGGAGGCCGGGGCCGTTTCCTGCACGCTGGCCTCGGACTGCAGCCACGGTTCTTCCTCCTGCCTCCGGTCGGGCCGTGCCCCCGCCCCGCGGCCGACCGCGGCGACGTAGTCGTCGATCAGCCGCCTCGCCCCCTCTCCGGTGGAGTCCAGGTGCCCCACGAGGCTGACGGTTCCCTTCCTGCGGCTGTTGAGCATCAGGACGCTGAACAGCCCGGCGTAGGGCGAGTCCGGCGCGCTGTCGTTCTCGTGCCAGGTGCCGTGATCGCGCACCAGTCTGCTGAACGAGCGCTGGTCAAGGTCCTTCCAGGACCAGGTGGCGTAGAAGGTGGTGACCGCTTCCGGGGCCCTGGGCAGCAGACGCGCGGGGTCCGAGCCCTTGGCCGCCGGGTCGCGGAACCAGTAGCGGGTGACGATGCCGAAGTTGCCGCCCCCGCCGCCGGTGTGCGCCCACCACAGGTCGTGGTTCGGGTCCGAGGGCTCCCGGGTGGCCACCACGGCGGAAGCCTTTCCGGACGCGTCCACGACCACGACCTCCACGGCGTGGAGGTGGTCCACGGACAGCCCGTACCGGCGGGACAGGGAGCCGTACCCGCCCCCCAGGACATGGCCGCCGACGCCGACCTCGGCGGTCGCGCCCGCCGGGATGGTCACACCCCAGCCGAGGAACAGTGTGCGGTACACCTCGCCGAGTAACGCGCCGGGCTGGACCGCGAACGCCCGCCGCCGGGCGTCGTAGGAGACCGCCCGCATGGGGGAGACATCGATGACGACACGCACCGAGGGATCGTCGACGAAGTTCTCGAAGCAGTGCCCGCCGCTGCGCACGGCGATGCGCCTGCCCTCCCGCACCGCCTGCTGCACCGCGTCGACGACCTGGGCGGTGGTGTTCACCACGCGTACGTAGTCGGGCTTTCCGACGAAGCGGGCGTTGTAGCCGCGATGGGTCAGGGACCGGTAGCGCGGGTCCCCGGGGCCGACGGTGACCGGGGCCGACGGGGGCGGGGCGTCCGTCGGCGGCGCGGCGAGGGCGGCCGGAGCGGTGACGCCCTGTGCGGCCGCCGCGGCGGCCGTTCCGCCGATCACCGCCGCTCCTGCCAGTACGCCGCGTCGTGTCACTTCCGCCATGGCCCGCTCCCCTTGTCACCTTGTTGCCGTATGAAACGATCTCCCCCCACGATGGGCTCTGCGGCACGGCGGAACATCGTCCGTGATGACCAACTGCCCCTCCACCGAAGGGTGTAGGGGCTCCCCTAGGGCCCCCGGGAGGGGCCGCTGCGCATCCGCGGCGCACGCTCTGCGGTCGGGTGGGGATGACGCGAGCATGTCGACCTCGCTGCCGGAGCCGAATGCAGCTGTTACCCCCGGTTGACGTAGTATGTCCGGCGTCGCTACTGCGTCCTCGGCCATCCCGTCGCCATCGAGCCCGAACAGCCGTCGATCTTGATTCGCGGCCCACCGGACTCGTCGCGCCACACCCGGTGCCCGTTCCCCGGGGCCGATTCGACGGAGCCCACGGGGCCGGCACGCAGCGCTTGCGGCTGCTTTCCGCTCAGCCACCGGACGGCGTCGCCGGTCGGTGCGCGCCGACGGAGCAGGCCCGGCAACCGGATGGACCGAGAGGCACGCAGAGGCGCTCCCTCGGTCTCCGGACAGAACGGAAATGCACGTCGTGGACATGAGCGCGGCCAATCGAAAAGGCCTCAGTCTCTTCGCCCTGATAATGATCGGACTGGGGTCGATCTTCGGCTCGGGCTGGCTCTTCGGAGCCGGTCAGGCGGCCCAGGTCGCCGGGCCCGCCGCGCTGGTCGCCTGGGTGATCGGAGCCGTCTTCATCGGCATGATCGCCATGACCTACGCCGAGGTCGGTGCCGCCTACCCGCTGCCCGGTGCCATGGCCCGGTTCGGCTCCATCTCGCACGGCCCGGTGCTGGGCTTCGTCACCGGATGGGCGGTCTGGATCGCGACCGCCTCCCTGATCCCCATCGAGGCCATCGCCGGCACCCAGTACATGTCGTCCTGGAGCTTCGGCTGGGCCCGGGGGCTGGTCGCCGACGGCAGCCTCACCGGCACCGGCATGGCGACGGCGCTACTCCTGACCGTCGCCCTGTGGCTGGCCTGCTACTGGTCGGTCGAGCTGCTGGCGCGCGCCAACAATCTCCTGACCCTGGTGAAGTTCGCCATTCCGGTCCTCGCGGTCGGCGCGCTCATCGCCTCCGGCTTCCACACGGACAACTTCACCGCGCACGGCGGCTTCGCCCCGAACGGCTGGTCCGCCGTCCTCACGGCCGTCACCGCCTCCGGCGTCGTCTTCGCCTTCAACGGCTTCCAGGCCGTCGTCAACCTCGGCGGCAACGCCAAGAACCCCGGCCGGGCCATCCCGCTCGCCCTCGTCGGCGCGCTCTCCCTCGGCCTGGTCATCTACCTCGCCCTCCAGATCGCCTTCCTCGGCGCCGTACCGCCGGAGCGGCTCGCCGAGGCGGGCGGCTGGAACGGGATCAACTTCGCTTCGCCCTTCGCCGACCTCGCCAAGCTGCTGATGCTGCACTGGGTCGTCACCATGCTCCAGTTCGGCGCCTTCATCTCACCGAACGGCGCCAACATCGGCAACGTCGCCTCGGCCGCGTATCTGGCCCAGAACCTCGCCGACACCGGCTTCTTCCCCAAGAAGATCGCCGAGGTGCACCCCCGCTACGGCGTCGCCCGCCCCGCCATGTGGCTGAACCTGGGCTTCTCCGTGCTGTTGCTCCTCACCGTCGGCCACAGCTGGGAGGCCCTGGCGAGCGTGGTCTCCGCCGCGATGGTCGTCTCCTACCTGATGGGCCCCATCGCGGTCGGCGTGTTCCGGCAGACCAAGCCCGACCTGCCCCGCCCGTTCCGCCTCCCCGCCGCCTCGGTGCTCTGCCCCATCACCTTCGCGTTCGCGGCCTGCGCCCTGTACTGGTCGAAGTGGCCCAACACCGGCAAGGTCGCCGTGCTCACCCTGGTCTCGGTGCCCATCGCCGCGGTGGTGCTGCGCCGGCGCGGCGGGACGAGCCTGCGCCGGCAGTTCGCACCGGCCTGGTGGATGGTGACGTTCCTGCTGTGGCTGGCGCTGCTGTCCGCCCTCGGCAGTGCCGAGTTCGGCGGCCACGGCGTCATCCCGGGCGGTCTGGACATCGCACTGGTCGCCGTGTCGGCCGTGGGCTTCTACTTCTGGGCCGTGCGTGCCGGCGTCCAGGCGCACCGCGCGGGCCTGCCGGACCCCGACCCCGTCCTCGACGCCCCCGCTGCCGACACCGTGCCCGTGCCCGGACCACGCCGGCCCGAGACCGTCGCCTCCTGACCCTCACGGACCGGCCCCACCTCGGCCTCACCAGCGCAGACGCACCATGACCAAGGGCCGCCACATCAGCATGTGGCGGCCCTTGGTTGTACAAGCACACAGGTCAAACGTTTCCTCGAAGTAACCGTGTGGTGGGGCGGGTGGGACTCGAACCCACGGCCGACGGATTATGAGTCCGCTGCTCTAACCGGCTGAGCTACCGCCCCATTCACGGCGCGTCGCGCACATCTGTGCGCGCCGTCTGCCGCAGCATAGCTGCTCATACGATCTGCTGCCCCTGAGGGTCCGCTTTGCGTGACCAGCCTGCCCATGAGGACTTCGATCACGCATGGATGGTTCCCTCCGGGCATGAAAAAAGGGCCCCCAAGGGGCCCTTCCTCCACTGCTCCCCCGACTGGACTCGAACCAGTAACCTGCCGATTAACAGTCGGCTGCTCTGCCAATTGAGCTACAGGGGACTGCGCTCCCCCGACTGGACTCGAACCAGTAACCTGCCGATTAACAGTCGGCTGCTCTGCCAATTGAGCTACAGGGGATTGCTGCGGTGCCTCGAATGCTCTGCCCTCCGGTCTCCCGGGCGGCGTGCGCTCGCTGCGACACATACATTAGCGCAAGCTGGGGGGTGCTCCGCCAATCGGTATCCCGTGAGTGACCTTCGGGTCCGACGGGTAGGCGGTGCACAGCCCCGAACGGCCCCGCCGACACGGGCGGGGCCCGGCAGGGCTCAAGGGTCATGAGGGTCGTCAGGGTCTGCGGGATCCGAGGGAAATCCGAGGGAAGGTGGAGCGCGATGCGCTACCGACTGACGTTCATCATCGGCGCGGCCGTCGGGTACGTACTCGGCGCACGAGCCGGGCGTGAGCGCTATGAACAGCTGCGCAAGGGCGCGCAGCGGGTCGCGCAGAACCCCGCGGTGCGCAATACGGCGGAGTCCGCCGCGCAGAACGGCCGGGCCATGACCGGCAAGGCTCTCCACACCCTCGGCGAGCGGATGCCCGCCTCGGTCTCGGACCGGATCCGCGGCCTGCGCGAGAAGGGCCAGGGCAGCGAGGACGACTGGGGCACCAGCAACACCTGACCGATGACGGACGGGCGCCGGGGATTTGGCATCATCCTCCGCATGGGCATAGTCGCGGGGCTGGACAGTTCCACCGAGAGCACGAGCATCGTCGTCTGCGACGCGGAGACGGGCACCGTGCTCAGGCAGGGTTACGCCCCGCATCCGACGACGGGCCCCGAGGGTGATCCGCAGGCGTGGCTGGTCTCGCTGGGCGAGGCCGCTGCGGGCGGGCTACTGGAAGGCGTGCAGGCCATCGGCGTGTCCGCGCAGCAGCACGGGCTGCTCGTGCTGGACGCGGGCGGGGTGCTCGTCCGGCCCGCGATGCTCGGCAACGACCGGCGTGTGCAGGCGGCGGCCGCCGATCTGACCGACGCGCTCGGCGGCCGGGCCGCGTGGGCGGAGGCCGTCGGATCGGTGCCGCAGGCCGGGCAGGCCGTGGCGAAGCTGCGGTGGCTGGCGCGAAACGAACCGGAATCGGCGACGCGGGCGGCCGCGCTGATGCAGCCCCACGACTGGCTGGTGTGGCAGTTGCTCGGCCGCCCCGTACGGCGCACGACCGACCGCGGCGCCGCGTCCTCGACCGGCTACTGGTCGGCGGCGACCGGCAGCTGGCGGCCGGATCTCGTGGAGCTGGCGCTGGGCCGCCAGGCGGCGCTGCCCGACGTGCTGCACCCCGCCGAGCCCGCCGGGCACACCCCGGAGGGCCTGCTGATCTCCGCCGGTACGGGCGAGACGATGGCGGCCGCCTTCGGACTGGGTGTCGGCCCCGGCGACGCGGTGATCTCGCTCGGCGCGTCGGGCTCGGTCTTCGCCGTGCACCACGAGGCGCTGGTGGACCCCACGGGCACGATCACCTCCTTCGCGGACGCGACCGGGCGGCATCTGCCGGTGGTGCACACGCTCAACGCGGTACGGGTGCTGCGCGGCACGGCCGAGATCCTCGGTACGGATCTGAACGGGCTGTCCGAGCTGGCGCTGCGGTCCACGCCCGGCGCGTACGGGCTGGTGCTGCTGCCGTATCTGGAGGGCGAGCGCACCCCGCACCTGCCGCACACCGCCGGAACGCTGGCGGGGCTGCGCCGCGAGAGCATGAAACCGGAGCATCTGGCGCGGGCCGCCTTCGAGGGCATGCTGTGCGGGCTCACGGACGCCTTGGACGTGCTGCGCGGGCGCGGCGTCGACGTGCGCCGGGTCTTCCTGCTGGGTGCGGCGGCCGAGCTGCCGGCCGTGCAGGCCGTGGCGCCGACGCTGTTCGGCGCGCAGGTCGTCGTCCCGCAGGCGGCGGACTACGCGGCGCTGGGCGCGGCCCGGCAGGCCGCGTGGGCGCTGGGCGTCCAGCAGGGCGTGCTGTCGCACCTGGAGCCGCCGCGCTGGCCCGCCGCGGCCTGCCAGGTCTTCGAGCCGGGTGAGGATCTGGCGGTGGGGCAGGCCGTGCGGCAGCAGTACGTGACCGTCCGCGAGCAGACCCACCCCGGGGCCTTCCAGGGCGGCGCGTGAGGTCGTCCGGTCAGTCCAGGTAGCCCCGGAGCTGGTCGGCGAAGGCGTGGTCGCGGAGCTTGTTGAGGGTCTTGGACTCGATCTGGCGGATGCGTTCGCGGGTGACCCCGAAGATCCGGCCGATCTCCTCCAGGGTGCGGGGGCGGCCGTCCATCAGGCCGTAGCGCAGCTGCACGACCTTGCGCTCGCGCTCACCCAGCGTGGACAGGACGGCTTCCAGATGCTCGCGCAGCAGCAGGAACGCGGCCGATTCGACGGGGGAGGCCGCGTCGCCGTCCTCGATCAGATCGCCGAGCGCGACATCGTCCTCCTCGCCCACGGGGGCGTGCAGCGAGACGGGTTCCTGGGCGAGGCGCAGGACTTCGCTGACCCGCTCCTCGGAGAGGTCGAGATAGGCGGCGACCTCCTCGGCGGTGGGTTCGTAGCCGCGCTCCTGGAGCATCCGGCGCTGGACCCGCACCACGCGGTTGATCAACTCCACGACGTGGACGGGGACCCGGATCGTACGGGCCTGGTCGGCCAGCGCCCGTGACATGGCCTGCCGGATCCACCAGGTGGCGTAGGTCGAGAACTTGTAGCCCCGGGCGTAGTCGAACTTCTCAACGGCCCTGATCAGCCCGAGGTTTCCCTCCTGCACGAGATCGAGCATGGTCAGCCCGCGGCCGATGTAGCGCTTGGCCACGGAGACGACGAGGCGCAGGTTCGCCTCGATGAGCCGCCGCTTGGCCATCCGGCCAAGGACCACCAACCGGTCAAGGTCGAGGGCGAGTTGGGAGTCGAGGTCGGGGGTGCTGCCGAGCTTCTCCTCGGCGAAGAGCCCGGCTTCGACACGGCGGGCCAGCTCCACTTCCTCGGCGGCGGAGAGCAGGGGGATGCGGCCGATCTCGCGGAGGTACTGGCGGAAGAGGTCGGAGGACGGGCCACCGGTGTCGGCTGCCCGCACCGCCGGCTCCGGGGCCGGCTCGTCGAAGCTCTCGGACACGGGTGGCTCGGACTGCCGTGGCACGGCCGGGGCCGTTTCGGCCGGGGCCTGGGGCAGGGTCGGGGTCCGGGTCTGCACGGGGGCGACCTCCAGGGTGATCGCTGCCGATTCGGGGGCGGCATGCGCAGGAGGGACGGAGACGGCCGGGCCGCCGTCCGTCCCGGGGATCAAGAGCGACTTCGCGAAGGGCTCCGGGTCCAGTCGCCCGGACCTGCCGCGCTCCGAGGACTCAGGCACCGCCCACCAGTGTGGGGTACGACACAGTCCCGCCACGAGGGGCGTGCGGGCATTTTCTGAGCCCGCACGGTGACCGGCCGATTACTGAACGGGGCCCTCGTCGGGCGGGCCGGGGCGGCGGGTGCCCCTGCGGCGCGGGCGGTGTCCTCGCCGGACCGGCCGGGGCGGCGCGTGTCCCTGCGGGACGGGCGGCGCCCGGCTGAGGCGCGGGCGGATGCCGCGCCGACGGGACGGGCGGTGCCGTCTGCGGACGGGCGGTGTCCTCGCGGACCGGCCGGAGCTGCGGGTGCCCCTGCGGGACGGGCTGCGCCCGGCCGGGGCCTCGGCGCCGACCGGGCGGCGTTCGGGAGCTCGTCCACGCCACTGGGCCAGCAAAGTCGCCGCTCGGCCGCGGCGCAGGCCGGTGTCCACACGGTAGGGCCCACGCCCCCGCGGGGCGGGTCAGTCGGCGCCGCCGGGACGTCCACCGCCCGGCCAGGGCAAAGGCGCTACAGCGCAGCCGCGCCGCGGTCCTTGAGGGAGCGGCCGTACTGCTCGAGGACCCACAGTTCGTTCTGCACGGCCGTCAGGTGCTCGGGGGCCGCCTGGGCGCCCAGGCGGACGAGGTTGCCCTGGACCTCCTCGATGCGGCGCTCGACCGCTCGGAGGCGGACCTGGACGAGCTGCACGCCCGCGTAGATCTCGTCCACGTTCTTGTTGTGGATGGCCTCCACGGCCAGCTCCGTGACCATGGCCCGGACCGTGTCGTCGGGGGCGACGTCGCGGACCCGGGCGAGGTAGTCCTCGGCGGCCTGGGTGACTCCCCCGGCCTGCTCGATGGCGCGGCGCACGGCCACGTACGGCGGTGCGGTGAATTCGTCCTCGCCGTAGGCGTCGAAGGCGGGGGCGACCAGCTCCGGGCGCTGGAGGGCGAGCTTCAGCAGCTCGCGCTCCGTGCGGTGGGCGGGGCTGCGGAGGTTCAGCGCGGGGCCGCCGCGGGCCGGGGCCTGCTGGGGGGCGGCGGGTGCGGCGCGGTGCTGCCGGCCGCCGCCCTGGACCTCCCCGGGGCGGACGCCCCGCTCGCGGGCCCAGCGGGCGAGCTGGCCCACGCGGCGGACGACGAACTGCGTGTCGAGGATGCCGAGCATGCCCGCGAGCTGCACGGCGTACTCGTGCTGGATGGAGCCGTTCTTGATGTTCGCGACGATGGGCGCGGCGGCTTCGAGGGCCGCGGCCCGGCCCTCGGCGGTGTCCAGGTTGTGCCGGGCGACGACCTGCCGGATGGCGAACGCGAAGAGCGGGGTGCGGGTGTCCACCAGGGCCTGGACGGCCGCGTCGCCCTGGGCGAGGCGCAGCTCGCAGGGGTCCATGCCGCCGGGGGTGATCGCGATGGACGTCTCGGCGGCGAACTTCTGGTCGTCCTCGAAGGCGCGCAGGGCCGCCTTCTGCCCGGCCGCGTCGCCGTCGAAGGTGAAGACGACCTCCGCGCCGGAGTTGTCCATCAGCAGCCGGCGCAGGATCTTGATGTGGTCGCCCGCGAACGCGGTACCGCAGGTGGCGATGGCGGTAGTGACCCCGGCCAGGTGGCAGGCCATGACGTCGGTGTAGCCCTCGACGACGACGGCACGGCTGGTCTTGGCGATGTCCTTCTTGGCGAGGTCGATGCCGTAGAGGACGTGGGACTTCTTGTAGAGCGGGGTCTCGGGGGTGTTGAGGTACTTCGGGCCGTTGTCGTCGTCGCGGAGCTTGCGGGCGCCGAAGCCGATGACCTCGCCGGTGATGTCGCGGATGGGCCACATCAGCCGGCCGCGGAAGCGGTCGATGGGCCGGCCGTTGCGGCTGTCCTGGGCGAGGCCGGAGAGGATCAGCTCCTTGTCGCTGAAGCCCTTGCCGCGCAGGAAGCGGGTGAGGTGGTCCCAGCCGGCCGGGCTGTAGCCGACGCCGAAGTGCTGGGCGGCGGCCTGGTCGAAGCCGCGGCTCGCGAGGAACGCGCGGCCGATCTCGGCCTCGGGGCTGTCGAGCTGCTCGACGTAGAACTTCGCGGCGTGCTTGTGCGCCTCGACGAGGCGGATGCGCTCGCCCTGCTGGCGGCCGGGGGTGTAGCCGCCCTCCTCGTACCGCAGGGTGATGCCGGCGAGGCCCGCGAGCCGCTCGATGGTCTCGGCGAAGGAGAGGTGGTCGATCTTCATGACGAAGTCGACGGTGTCCCCGCCCTCCTGGCAGCCGAAGCAGTAGAAGAGTCCCTTGGCGGGGCTGACCTGGAACGACGGGGACTTCTCGTCGTGGAAGGGGCACAGGCCCTTCAGGTTTCCGCCGCCCGCGTTGCGCAACTGGAGGTACTCGGAAACGACGGCGTCGATCGGGACCGCGTCCCGGACCGCCTTCACGTCGTCATCGTTGATCCTGCCTGCCACGCCGTGAATTCTACGGCCGGGGTACGACAGTCCGGACCGCTCACCCCGGGAGCTTGATCGTGAAGAGGTAGTGCGGGCCGACCGACTCCACGACGAACTCCTCGCCGGTGACGGTGAAGCCCTGGTGCTCGTAGAAGCCCCGGGCGGAGGTGCGGCCGTTGCACCAGGCGAGGCCGGCGCCGCGGGCGGCGGCCTGGTCCAGCCCGGCCCGCAGGACGGCGACGCCGTAGCCGAGACCCCGGACGGCCGGGTCGCTGGCCATGCCCCGAAAGCGATACGCGGCCTCCCCGGCCTCCCCGGGCAGCGCCTCCGGGAAGAAGCTGACACACGCCCGTACCGCCCCCCGCTCGTCGTACGCCGCGATGTGGAACGTGCCCGGGGCGGCGTCCTCCGCGAAGACGGCCGCCTCCGCCGGCAGGCCCGGCCGCAGCACCGACCGGCGCAGCTCGAAGATCTCCGCCACGGGTACCACGGCCGTACGGGCCGGTGAGGTCGTCATACGGATCACGCTACGTCCGGCGGGGCGCCCCCTGGAAGCCCCGCCTACGGAAGCAGTGACTCCAGGGGGACGGCCGGGTCGGCGAGGGCGTTCGGGTCGAGCCGGTGGCCGGAGCGGATCAGCTTCTGGACGGTGTCCGTGACGTCCCACACATTGACGTTCATCCCGGCGAGCAGCCGGCCCTCCGCCAGCCAGAAGGCGATGAATTCGCGCTTGCCGACGTCACCGCGGCAGACGACCTGGTCGTACGAGCCGGGGGGCGCGTAGCCGGAGTACTCCAGGCCCACGTCGTACTGGTCGGAGAAGAAGTAGGGCACCCGGTCGTACGACACCTCCTGGCCCAGCATGGCGCGGGCGGCGGCGGGGCCCTCGTTGAGGGCGTTGGCCCAGTGCTCGACGCGCAGCCGGGTGCCGAGCCACGGGTGCTCGGCGGCCGCGACGTCGCCGGCGGCGAAGATGTCGGGGTCGGAGGTGCGCAGCGAGGCGTCGACGGCGATGCCGCCGCCGTCGGCCCGGTCGACGAGGGCGAGGCCCGCGGCTTCGGCGAGGGCGGTGCGCGGGGCGGCGCCGATCGCGGCGAGGACGTCGTGGGCGGGGTGCTCCTCGCCGTCGTCGGTGCGGGCGGCCAGGACCATGCCGTCGTGGCCGGCGATCTCGGTGAGGCGGGCCCCGAAGTGGAAGCGGACGCCGTGCTCGGAGTGCAGATCGGTGAACAGCTGGCCCAGCTCGGGGCCGAGGACGGTGTGCAGCGGGGTGGGCTCGGACTCGACGACGGTCACCTCGGCACCGTAACTGCGGGCTGCGGCGGCGACTTCGAGGCCGATCCAGCCCGCGCCGGCGATGACGAGGTGGCCGTTGTCGCGGCCGAGAGAGGCGAGGACGCCGCGCAGCAGCTCGGCGTGGGCGAGGCGGCGCAGATGGTGCACGCCCGCGAGGCCGGTGCCGGGGATGTCGAGGCGGCGGGGTTCGGCACCGGTGGCCAACAGCAGCCGGTCGTAGTGGATCCGGGTGCCGTCACCGAGGCGCACGGACTTGGCCTCGCGGTCGAGGTGGACGGCGGGCAGGCCGAGGTGCAGTTCGATGTCGGCCTGGGCGTACCAGCCGGGTTCGTGGACGAAGACGCTCTCGCGCTCGTCCTTGCCGATGAGGTAGCCCTTGGAGAGCGGCGGCCGCTCGTAGGGGTGGTCGCGCTCGTCACAGATGAGGATCACCCGCCCGGTGAAGCCCTCCGACCGGAGGGTCTCGGCGGCCTTCGCCCCGGCCAGGCCCCCTCCGACGATGACGAACGTCTGGTGTGCGTCGACCACTTGCTGCCTCCTCGATGCCACGCAGAACGTCTGCGTTAACCGCCCCCGGTCGTAAAATCAGCAGTGCCGAGCGTCCCGCACGGAGCCTGCCGCCGGAAGAGGGACTACCCCGGACGGGTCACGGTCCGTCCTTCGGATACGTACCTCGTCTGTGAGCCCGTCCGGCGATTGAGGACCGGGGTCCGGGGCGGAGCCCCGGGAAAGGGATGCCCCGGGGCCCCGGCCCCGACACGCGGGTCACCCCCCGGGCCTGACCCCGGACCGCCCCGCCGCGAGGCGAGCGCGCAGGGAGCGGGCGGAGGCGTCGGTGAGCGCGGCGATCTGGTCGATGACGGCACGCAGCCGCCCCGCGTCGTCGTCGGCCTCGGCGAAGAGGGAGCGGAACTGCGGGTCGAGCCCGTCGGGCGCGCGGGCGATGAGGGCTTCGGCCAGCTCGGCGATGACGATCCGCTGGTCGGCGCGGAGCTTCTCCTGGTCCTCACGCTGGATGACGTAGCGGTCGGCGACGGCCTTCAGCACGGCGCACTCCAGGCGGGTCTCGCGGGGGACGACCAGCTCCGCGTGGTAGCGGGTCAGCCGGCCCGGCCCGAAGGCGGCGCGGGTGGCGGACTCCGCGGCGAGGCAGAAACGGCCGATGAGCTGGCTGGTGGCGTCCTTGAGGCGGGCCTGGGCGACGGCCGAGCCGTCGTAGCCGTGCGGCCACCACTCCTGGTCGAGGAGGCGGTCGAGGGCCTCGGCCAGCGCGGCCTCCTCCGCCCCCGGGGCGTAGCGGCCGGCGGCCACGGCGAACACCTCGCGGCGCTCGGGGTCGGCCTGGAGCATGTTGGGGTCGAGGTGGCCGGCGTGCAGCCCGTCCTCCACGTCGTGCACGGAGTAGGCGACGTCGTCGGCCCAGTCCATGACCTGGGCCTCGAAGCTCTTGCGGTGCTCGGGGGCGCCCTGGCGGAACCACTCGAAGACGGGCACGTCGTCGGCGTAGACCCCGAACTTCCGGGAGCCCGGGTCGGTGGGGTGCCCGCCGCGCGGCCAGGGGTACTTGGTGGCGGCGTCGAGGGCGGCGCGGGTGAGATTGAGGCCGACGCTCACCAGCCGCCCGGTCGGGGCACCGCCGAGCGTCTGGGGCACGAAACGCTTGGGCTCCAGCCGGGCGAGGAGGCGCAGCGACTGGGCGTTGCCCTCGAAGCCGCCGCAGGCCTCGGCGACTTCGTTGAGCGCCTGCTCGCCGTTGTGCCCGAAGGGCGGGTGACCGAGGTCATGGGCCAGACAGGCGACCTCCACCAGATCGGGGTCGCAGCCGAGGGCGGCTCCGAGCTCCCTGCCCACCTGGGCGCACTCCAGGGAGTGCGTGAGGCGCGTACGGGGGCTGGCGTCCCAGGCCTGGCCGCTGACGCCAGGGGTGACCACCTGGGTCTTGCCCGCGAGGCGGCGCAGCGCGGCGGAGTGCAGCACCCGCGCACGGTCCCGCTGGAAGGCGGTGCGACCAGGGCGTTTGTCGGGCTCGGTGGCCCATCGCTCCAGGTCCGGCGCGTCGTATCCGGCGATGCCGGGCTTTTCCGTTGCGGTCCGTGCTGTGCCGTTCATACTCCGACCGTAGCCGCCGGGTCTGACAGCTGCGCCCGCGTGCGGCCGTGCTGTCGGCCGACCGGTGCGGAACGAGCCGGGCCAGGCCCGGCCCGCCGAGAGGGCTCGCTTCCCACGGTTCGTCAGCCCTCCGCGGGGCCTCCGCGGCGGGAACCGCACCAGGTGTCGGGGCGTTGATGCTTTGGCGAACGGGGGAGAACGACATGAGGTTGGCGCGAAATCTGCGGCAGCGCCTGCGGTTGCCGGCGACCAGACGCGGGCGCCGGCGTGCGCTGTGGGCCGTGGTGGCGGGCTGTGTGCTGGCACTGCTGCCCGTCACGTGGGTGTACGCGGCGGCGGAGCCACGGCTGCGGGAGGTGCGCGATGTGCCGTCGGCGCCGGTCGCGATGGTCTTCGGCGCGGGCCTGTGGAAGGGCAAGCCGTCCCCGTATCTGGCGCACCGCCTGGACGCGGCGATCGAGCTGTACCGCGCGGGCAAGGTGCGGGTGATCCTGGTGACGGGTGACAACGGCCGCACGGACTACGACGAGCCGGACGCCATGCGCCGCTATCTGACCGATCGCAAGGTGCCCGACAGCCGGGTCGTCAGCGACTACGCGGGCTTCGACACCTGGGACTCCTGCGCCCGCGCCAAGCGGATATTCGGGGTGGACCGGGCCGTGCTGATCAGCCAGGGCTTCCACATCCGCCGCGCGCTGGCGCTGTGCGGGGCGGCGGGCATCGACGCGTACGGCGTCGGGGTCGACGCCGTGCACGACGTCACCTGGTACGGGGGCGGGGCCCGCGAGGTCCTCGCCGCGGGCAAGGCCGCGCTGGACGCGGTCGTCCGCCCGAGCCCCACGTTCCTGGGCCCGCACGAGCCGGGTGTCCAGCGGGCCCTGTCGGCGGCGGAGCGGGGTTAGAGTCCGAGCCCAGCCATATCAAGCCCGTCCGGCGTTTGAGGACGCGCCCGCAGGGCGCCCGCCGCCGCGGGCGGCCAGGCCCTAGGCCCCCGGCTGGGGCCGGTACGCGTCGACTTCCTTCAGATACAGCTCGCGCGTCTCGGCGTCGAGGAACGCGGCCCGGAAGGAGTTCCGGGCCAGCGTGCGCAGCGTCTCCGGGTCGAGGTCGAGAGCGTCGCGCACAGCGGTGAAGTTGTCGTCCGCGTAGCCGCCGAAGTAGGCGGGATCGTCGGAGTTGACCGTCACCAGCAGCCCGGCGTCGAGCATGGTGCACAGCGGGTGGTCGGCCAGCTTGTCGATGACGCGCAGCCGTACGTTCGACAGCGGACAGAGCGTCAGCGGCACCTGGTCGGCGACCAGTCGGGACACCAGCGCGTCGTCCTCCATGGCACGCACCCCGTGGTCGATCCGGTCGACGCCGAGGATGTCGAGCGCCTCCCAGACGTACGCGGGCGGCCCCTCCTCCCCCGCGTGGGCCACGCACTTCAGCCCGGCCTCGCGGGCGAGCGCGTACACCTCACGGAACTTCGACGGCGGGTTGCCGACCTCCGCCGAGTCCAGGCCGACGGCCGTGATGCGGTGCAGATACGGGCGGGCGGCCTCGAAGGTCGCGAGCGCGGATTCCGCACTCTCGTCACGCAGGAAGCACATGATCAGGCGCGTGCTGATGCCGTACTTCTCCGGGGCGGCGTCGAGCGCGCGCGTGAGGCCCTCGATGACGGTGCCGATCTCCACACCGCGCGCGGTGTGGGCCTGCGGGTCGAAGAAGATCTCGGCGTGCCGCACGCCCTGCGCCTGCGCGCGGGCCAGATAGGCGTGGGCGAGGTCGGCGAAGTCGTCCTCGGTGCGCAGGACGGTCATCAGCGCGTAGTAGAGGTCCAGGAACGACTGGAGGTCGGAGAAGGAGTAGGCGGCCCGCAGTGCGTCCTGCGAGGCGTACGGCAGCTCGATGCCGTTGCGCGCGGCGAGCGCGAAGGCCAGCTCGGGCTCCAGCGTGCCCTCGATGTGGAGGTGCAGCTCTGCTTTGGGTATCGGGGGCAGCGACACGGTGGGACCTGTTTCCGGGAGCGGAGCGGGGTGCCCTGCCAGCGTAAACCCGGCAGGGCCGCCCACCGTCCGGGCCCCTGGGGAGCCGGGCTTCTCCCCCGGGCTTTCACATCTTCCACACTCTTGTTCTGTTTTTGCATATTCGACCACAAAAGGGGAGTCCAGACCGGTTTGCACCACTGGCCGCCCGGAAAGCATCCGCGCGTAGCTGCCTTGGCTGCCTGTGCGAACTCACCGCAAGGAGAAGACATGCTGCACGGAAACGCCTTACGTGAAGCGATCGCGGGTCCCGGGACCACGCCCCTCCTCGGAATCTACGATATGTACTCCGCCTCACTGGCGGCTCGGTACTACGACGGATTCTTCGTATCCGGATTCGGTTTCGCCGCCTCGCATTACGGCCTCCCCGACATCGGTTTCATCGCCTGGCCGGACATTCTGGCCTTCACCGAACGACTGCGCGCGGCTTTCCCCGGCCACCACCTGCTGGTGGACATCGACGACGGTTTCGGCGACCCGGAGGTCGCCTGCCACGTCGTGCGAAGACTGGAGCGGGCGGGCGCCTCCGGGGTCATCCTGGAGGACCAGAAGCGCCCCCGCCGGTGCGGGCACGTGGACGGCAAGCTGATCCTGCCGCTGGAGGAGTATCTGGAGAAGCTCCACCGGGTCCTCGACAGCAGACAGGAACTGGTTGTCGTGGCCCGTACGGACGCCACCGAGGAAGCCGAGATCATGCGCCGGGCGGCGGCGCTGGCGGAAACCGCGGCGGACGTCGTCCTGGTCGACGGAGTGAGAAGCGTCGAAAGCATTCACAAGATCCGCTCGGTCGTCGGCAACAAACCCCTGCTGTTCAATCAGATCGCAGGCGGTAAATCGCCGCGGCTCTCCCTTTCAGAACTCGCGGATCTGGGCGTGGACGTCGCCATTTACAGCACGCCCTGTCTGTTCGCCGCGCACCACGCGATCGACAGCGCCCTGGCGGAACTGAGAAAGACGGACGGACGGCTGCCGGACCCCGAATTGACCGAAGTGATCGGCGTCGGGGACGCCACGGAACTTCTGACGAAGAACCTCGGCCGGCACCACCCGACGCGAGAGCCGTCGACGACGTGAGCGGTGTGGGAAGCCGCCTCGGCACGCCATGGAGAACACCCCGCCTGCTCTGGTCCTCCACGGCGGGCATCACCCTCACGATCGCCGCGGCCGTCCTCTTCTGCGCGGGAGCGGCGTACCCGGCACCGGTACCGCTCGTCGCCCTCCCGGGGGACGACGACCCGGAACCGTCCTCCTTCAGCGGACCACGCACCGGGGTCCTGTTCATCGACAACTCGAACGCGGACTCATGGCTGGAGGTCGACCGGACGCTGAACACGCTGTTCGCGAGCAAGGGCACCGCGGGCAGTGACCACGACGGTGGCGGCGGCGCCATCGACGTGCGCAGCCGGGACGTCTCCGGCACCGGCAACTCCCCTGCCCAGAGCGGCGATCCGGCCCAGGACGGGGACTGACGCATGACCCCGGTCTTCCGGCCGGGCCGGCTGAGGAGGGCGGTCGACCCCTACGTCGCCGCCCTCCTCGGCACGGTCACCCTGGCCACACTGGTGCCCGCGACCGGCCGGACGGCCACGGCCGTCGGCTACGCGGCCGATGCCGCCATCGGACTGCTCTTCTTCCTCTACGGCGCCCGGCTCTCCACCCGCGAGGCCGTGGACGGTCTGCGCCAGTGGCGGCTGCAGACCGTGGTGGCGACGAGCACGTTCGTCCTCTTCCCCCTGCTGGGGCTGGCCGCCGCCGGCCTGGTCCCGTACCTGCTCACCGAGGACCTCTACACCGGCCTGCTCTTCCTCTGCGTCGTCCCCTCGACGATCCAGTCATCGATCGCCCTGACGTCCACGGCCCGGGGCAACGTCCCCGCCGCGATCTGCGCCGGTACGTACTCCAGCCTGCTCGGCATGGTCGCGAGCCCGCTCCTCGCCGCCTGGCTGATCGGCTCCGCCGTCAGCTTCTCGGCCGACGGCCTGCTGACCATCGCCACCCAGCTACTGGCGCCGTTCCTCGCCGGCCAACTGGCCCGCCGCCGGCTCACCGGCTTCCTCACCCGCCACAAGAAGCCCCTCGGCCTCCTGGACCGGCTCTCCATCCTCCTCGTCGTCTACACCGCGTTCAGCAGAGGAGTCGCGGAAGGCATCTGGCAGCAGGTCACGCCGATCCGGCTGCTGGCCCTGCTGTGCGTGGCCACGGCCCTGCTGGCCCTGGCGCTCACCACGACGTCCCTCGTCGCCCGGCGACTGGGGTTCGACCGGGAGGACCGGATCACCATTGTCTTCTGCGGCTCCAACAAGAGCCTCGCGACGGGCCTGCCGATGGCGGCGGTCCTGTTCGGCGCGTCGGCGGGCCCGGTGATCCTGCCGCTCATGCTCTACCACCAGGTGCAGTTGATGGTGTGCGCGGTCATCGCCAACCGGTGGTCGCGGGACGCCTCGACGGCGCCGGCGCCTGAATTGCCACTCAGGGAGGGGAGACAGACCACTTGTTAGGGTCCGGGGCATGGCACGCCTGAAGATCGAGATATCGGTTCCGGACGACCACGTGGAGAAGGTGGCAGCCGCCCTGCACGCATCCGGCGCGGGACGGGTCGGCGCCTACGAGCGCTGCACCAGCGTCTGGCGCATCACCGGCACGTGGCAGCCGCTGCCGGGCGCCGACCCGTACGACGGGGAGGTCGGCGTCCCGCAACACGCCACGGAGAGCCGGATCGAGTCCTTCTGCGACACCGACCAGGCCGCCGCCATCCTGCGCGCGGTCCGCGCCGCCCACCCCTACGAGGAGCCGGTCATCCACTTCCTCCCCCTGTACGAGCCGGGCGAGGGCTGAGCAAGGTTCCTGAGCCTCAGGAGCGACGCGGCTCGCGGCCGTTGATCGCGTCCAGGTACAGCTTGAAGATCTCTTCGTCGTTGACCGGGCTGTACGAGAGCTGATCGCTGTCGTCACCGTCCGGACCGCCGCCGTTGAGCCCGCCGAGCACCCCGATCAGCTCGCCCGTCTTCGTCTTCTCGTTGAAGTGAGCAAGCCAGGGGCTTCCTGACGTGCCCGAATAGAAGCCGTCACAGCGCATCTGCAACTGCTTGTGGTCATCGAGCCGGGACGTCAGGGTCGTGCAGCGAATGGCCTGGTCGGCGGGGTCGTCATCGGAGTTCGGATAGCCGATGACAGTCACCCGGTTGACGTACCCGGGCGTCCGGGTCAGCCGGTTCGCGCCCGTCACACGCTCGATCTGCCGCCCCCGGCCATCGGGCTTGACGGTGGCGAAGGCGAAGTCCAGATCGGACCCGTCGCCGTAGTCCGCACGCCGGGGATCGACGAACGTACGGTCCACCGCCCACACCCCGTAGGGCTGCGTGTCCTTGCCGCGCTGATAGCCCGGCACGAAGGCGGCGTCGTCACCGACCGAACAGTGCCCGGCGGTGACGATCAGATTCCCCTTGGGGCTGTGCACCACGCTGGCCGTGCAGTGATGGTCCTTCATGTCCTCGCCGACGTAGAACAGCACCCCCACCGACGGCACCCCGTCGAAGTGCCGCGCGCTCCCCGTCATCCGCTGTGCGGGTGACTCGGCGTCGTCGTCCTCACCGTCCCCGGCCGTCGTCGACGCCGACATCCGCGAGGGCCCCCAGAACCGTTGGGCCTCCTCGCTCGACCAGTCGCCGTCCCGCCCGTGCCCACCGGCCCCGCGCGGCACGGCAGCGGCGAGCGCGACGACATACAGCCCCGCGAGCACGGCCCGAACCCACGGGCCACGGCTCCACCGGGAGAAACGCACAAGAACCCCCACCACGTCAGGAAGGTAATCGACAGGCTAACCGCATCCGCCAAGATCCAACTCGCACCAGACTGTCTTTCCCACGGTCCGCCGAGCCACTCCCCAGCGCGTGGCCAGCGTACGAATGATCAACAAACCCCTGCCGAATTCGTCCTCCGGCGTGGCGTGCCGTGGCCTGGGGAGGGTCTCGCCCCGGGCGTCGGAGACGGCGATCCGCAGGGTGACGGCCTCTGCCCTGGTCACGGCCTGGGTGACCGTCAGCTCCACCTGGAATAGCCGCCCCCGCAGACGCCCGTGCTGCACGGCGTTGCCCGCCAGCTCGGACAGTAGGACGGCGGCGTCATCGGCGGCCTCGGGGTACCCCCAGACGTCGACGAGCCGGGCGGTGTGGCGGCGGGCGATGGCGACGCACTGAAGGCTCGACGGGTAGTTCATGCGGTCGTACTGGAGGGGGCTGGGGAGTTCCTCGGGAGCGAGCATTTTCGGTCTCCTCCGGGCGTGGGGGATCGGCGCGCGTGGCTGATTTGCGTGGCGCGATCGGTGCGTTACGGACGGTAGGGCCGCGCCCGGGCAGCCCGCAACCTCCTCCTGGAAAATATCCTCCGAACCAGGTTGCGAGCGCGGTCCGCACGGCACCAAACTGGGCGCGCAACGCCCACGAGGAGGGATACGTGACAGCCAGTCAGCCGATGCAGGGCAACAGCACGTCGACCGTTTTGGGCCGCAGACTCGGCGGCGAACTCATCAAGCTCCGGACAGCAGCGGGCATGACTCAGCCGCAGGCGGCGAAGGTCCTGAGCGCGTCCACCACGAAGGTCGCGAAGATGGAACGCGGCTGGGTTCCCATTCGAGATCCGGACATCCGGGCACTGTGCGAGCTGTACGGGGTGCGCGATCCGACCGCTGTGGGCGGCCTGCTGGAGCTGGCACGGATCGACCGTGAGCGGCGCAAGGCGAAAGGTTGGTGGAACGGTCTTCCTGTTCTTTCGCGAGTGAAGATGACGGAATACGTCTCGCTGGAGAGCGCGGCCGCCTCCATCAGGTATTGGCAGGTCTCCTACGTACCCGGCCTGTTCCAGACGGCTGACTACGTACGGGCTCTGCGTCCCGACGAGCAATTCGTAGCGGCGAGGATCGAGCGTCAGCGGCGCCTCGTCGAAACCCCACCACTGTCGGTCTGGGCAGTGATCAATGAATCAGCACTTCGCTGCCAGGTAGGCGGTCCGGACGTCATGAGGGGCCAGTTGGACCAACTGAACCGCCTCTCCCGCGAGCCGAACGTCACCGTCCAGGTGCGCCCGTTCACCGCTGGACCTCATCCAGCCTTGGGAGCCGCGTTCAACGTCCTCTCATTCGCGGAACCTGGCGCCATGGACGTGGTGTACATGGAGGTACCGCTCAGCCAACACTGGGCCGAGGGAGGCGAGGAAGCCGCACAACATGCCGCGCTCTTCGAGAGCGCCGCCGCAACCGCCCTCAACCCTGACGACTCCCGCGCCTTCATCAACGCCATGATCAAGGAGTTGTGATGAAGACGCGTTTTCAGTTCCGCAAGTCGAGCTTCAGCGACCCCAACCATGAATGCGTGGAGATAGCCACCAACATCCCCGGCATCGTGGCGATACGTGACTCCAAAAGCCCCCACGGCCCAGTGATCCGCTTCTCCCCCGGCCCCTGGGGCAGCTTCCGCGAGGCCCTCGTGACGTCGCTGAGTGACTCACTCCACCGAGTGACGCACTTCCAGCCACCCCCGGACGGCAGCCAACTCGATTGATCTTGCGACGAGTTGATGGTGGGAACACCTTCTGCTAAAACGTCGACCTCGGACAACAGCAGAAGAACCGGGGGAAACGATGACCGCATCTCCGCCTTCACCTCCGGCGGCGCCACCTCCGCAGCCGAACGACGGACCGGACCAGGAAACCCCGCGCTGGAAGAAGACGGTCAAGGTCATGGCCGTGATCGGCGGCTTAAGTGCCTTGGTCGGAGTGCCCGGCGTGATTCTCGGCCTCTGGTACCAGGACCGCAGCACCAAGTCCGGCGAGGACTCGGTGAAGATCGCTCGGGAAGCGGAAGACCGGGAGAAGGGGGAGGTGGAAGAGGACAAGAAGAAGGAAGCCGGCCCGCCGGTCGCGAGCGTGGCCGGGGCCCCTGCCTTCTACGGCTCACGTTTCGCCTTCCCCGATCGAACCACCGAGCTGGGGGAAGGAAAATCGGCCCTCTACGGGACGGAGGCGTACTCGACATGGTTCGCCAAGAACCGAGTCGCTCCCGTCGGGGTGGCCGCGACGAGGGTCACCCTGTCTCCTCTCCACGAGGGAACCGTCGTCGTCCAGAACATGCGGCTCTCCGGTCTCAAGTGCCAGCCGACCCGGTACGCGGGGACCGCCGTCGTTCCGCCGCCGATCGGGGACGGCGGGGAGGAAATGCCGCCCACGGAGATCGCCTTCGACCTCACGGAGCCCGTCCCCCGGCCGAGACAACACGAGGGAAGGGTCGTTTCCGACCCGGCCGCGAAGGCGGAGGTCTGGCGAATCAAGGGCAACGCCTTCTCGAAGGGCATCTACCTCGACGGCGGGAAACAGGCCGATGCCCGCTCCTTCGACCTCTACTTCTTCACAGGAAACAAGGACTGTGAATTCGGGGTCGAGGTCAACGTCACCAGCGGAACGAATGACGGGTGGTACCCCGTCAAGCTGAGCGGCGGGGAGAAGATGAGGGTCGCCGGCCAGGCGAAACGCTACGAGTCGGTGGTGCTACCGACGAACGCCGACCCGGAGGACCCCGTCCAGAACAAGCTTCGCGGGCCGGGGAACCCCTTCCAGCCCCTCAAGCTGGAGAAGGACCCGTTCTGACAACCGGCTCCTGCTCTACGAGAGGTCACCGCTTCAGCAGCGCATCCGCGATAGCGATGGACGACGGGGCGAGCGCGGTCTCGCCGTCGCTGATGTCCCAGAGGGAGTTCTGCAGCAGCCGCCCCAGCGTCCAACCGGTCGCCCGTGCGCGGTCCAGGCCCAGGGCCTCGGTGAGCAGGTCGAAGCGGCGCCGCACAATACGCGGGGTGTCGCCTGCCGCGACGACGTCGTCCCACCGGCTGTCAAGCGCGGGCCACAGGTCGAAGCCGGGATCCCCGGCGAGCGGCTCGGGGTCGATGGCGAGCCACGGCTCGCGCGAGGCGGCGAGCACGTTGCCGTAGTGCAGGTCCCAGTGCAGTAGCCGGTCGCCGGGTTCGTCGATCAGCTCGGCCACCGCTGACGCCCAGCCGCGTAGGAGCTGCCGGTCGGCCGGGGCGGCCAGAGCCGTGACCGCATGCGGAACCTCCTCCAGCATCTCGTCGGCGATGACTTTGAGGCTGCGCAGCCCCTGCGGCGCGGGAACGCGGATCAGCCGGGCCAGAAGCCCGGCCAGGATGCCCATCGCGGCGTCGTCGTCCTCGATCGATGCCAGTGTGCGGGCACCGTCCAGCCGCTCCAGGAGCATGGTGCCGCTGTCGGGATCGTGGTCGAGCAGGCGCACCATCCCCTCACCGTTCCAGGTGCGCAGGCCGATGAGCGCGGCGGTTGTCTCCTCCCTGGGCATCTGGAGTCTGAGGACCGCACGCGTGCCGTCCTTGCCCGACACCGGCAACACCAGCGAGGCTTCCCCCGCTCCGGCCGCGCCGTCCCGTTTCAGCTCCCAGCGGTCCAGGAATTCCGCGGCGAGAGCCGGCAGCGCGGTGATCCAGGCCGTCCCCTGCTCGCCGAAGCTTCTGGCGTACGACGCCGCCAGGGATTGCGGGACATCGACAGCCTTCACCACGCTCATACCGACTTCCTCTCAGCCCGCCAAGCCCCCCCCCCGCCACCGTCAGCGGTAGGTATAGAACTTCGTGTGGTCGAGCATGTCTTCCGGCGTGACGTCGTTCCAGGGTTTCATCGTGTCGCGGAGGCCGATCACATTGCGCGGGGCCGTGACGGGCGCGTAGCCGGAGGAGGGGTGCAGCTGCTGCCAGTCGGCCCACAGTTTGTCGATGAAACAGTGATGCAGCCAGAAGACCGGATCGTTCGGCGAGGCCCCGCTGGTCATCTGACCGCCGACCCAGACGTGGACCCGGTTGTGCAGGTTGGGGCCGCGCCATCCCTCGACGTGGTTGCGGAAGCCTTCGGACCTGCTGTTCCACGGGGCGGCGTCATACGTGGGCATGGCCAGCACGGCGTCCACCTCCGCCCGGGTGGGGAGCTCGCGGGTGCCGACGCCCAGGGCCCGCCGTAGGAAGGTCCTGCCGTCGACCCGTATGTTCATGGGCCAATTACCGCCGCCGAAGGCGAACGCGCCGGAGGTGACCCGCCCGTCTCCGCTGCGGCCGTCACCGCCGAGGAACGTGTCCGCCCACAGCGAGCTGCTGGGCGAACGATCGACCGTCCAGTCCCAGTAGGGCAGCATGACGGAGGGGTTGACGGTCTGGAGCGCCCGCTCGAACTGGAGCAGGAACCGGCGGTGCCAGGGCAGGAACGACGGTGAACGGTGTCCCGTTCGCTCGCCGTCGTCGGTGTCACTCATGATGAAGGCGTTGTGCGTGGTGATGAACTCGTCGTAGCGGCCTTGGCGCTTGAGGGCGAGGATGGCGTCGATGAAGTTCCGCTTCTCGGTGGCCGACAGGTCTGCCTGGTTCTTGCGGTCTGCCATGGCGACGGGTCCTTTCGGTGTGGGGGTGCCGAGCGCGATGTCAGACGGCGAGGGGCACGAGTGATGCTCCGTTGAGGTCCCGTACGGCGGCGCGTGCCACGTCGCGGGGGGTGGGGTGCGTCTCGTAGTGGTCGATCACGCTGATCCAGGTGCCGTCGGCGTTCTGCATCACGTGCAGATCGTCGTTGTCGATACGGACGACGAACTCGACGAGACCATGGCCGTCGGCTCCGCCATGACCGGTATGGCCGCCATGGCCCCCCTCGGCGGGCCAGCCTTTGATGTGTCGGCCGAGATACGTCTCGTCGAACGCAGCCGGCACATCGGCGGCGCGCGGGGCATGCGGGGTCCGGGGCGAGGCATTCGCAGTGGCGACGGCGGTCTGGCCGGCGAGCGCGGTACCGGCCGCCACCAGCAGGGACCGTCGGACCATGTCGCGGCGGGTGAGACGTTGCACGGTCTCTCCTCTCGTCTGTCCAGCGCGAGCGAAAGCCCGCAGCAGGAACGTTTCTTCATGAGGCGGGACGAGATCGCTCCGTCCGCCTGTGCCGCCACATGCTGACAGCGGCGGACGATCCCGCAGAGGGGCCCGGACGGGCGTGGGTCATGAAGAAGCCAACTCGCCCTGGATAGTGCATCGTTCAATGGCGGCGATCTTCTCGAAACGCCTGCTGTCGGCCCGGGGCAGATGGAAACTCGAGCCGGAATACCGCTTCCATCCGTAGATCTTCCGGTGGTCAGCTACCCAACCGGCAGCCTGGTCCAGACCGTAACTCGGCCCGAATGCAGGCGCATTGATCAAGCGGCGGGGTAGACGGTGTGGTTTTGGCGCGGCGCGGCGCGCCGTCGTACCGCGCCGGGTTGAGGTGATCGCGGCGTACCGCAGCGGATGGACCGCAGAGATCAAACACCTGCGGGACGCGGTCAGGACCCCGCCGCGCATAACTTTTCCAACGCGCCGACGACCGGCGGCACGATCCTCGGGAAGGACACGCGCTCATGACAGGCATCAGGAAGACCGTTTGCACGATCGGCATCATGGCGGCGGCGGCAGGCATGGTGGGCGGCGGCCTGGCCGGTACGGCGACCGCCAAGCCGGGTATCGCCAACATCTCTGTCGGGTCCGGCAACTCCCACGGCGTGTGGTGTGTTCAGCGGGCCGTGAACAACTGGGCGGAGCGGACGGGCAAGGGGCGTCCGATCGGCGAGGACGGCAAGTTCGGGTCCGCCACGAAGACGTGGGTCGTGAAGTTCCAGAAGGCGTCCAAGCTCCCGGCGGACGGCATCGTCGGCCCCAAGACCGGCAACAGCGTCCTGGACAACGCCGGCCACCACCGCGGCTACTGCTACGACCACGTCCCGAGCACCCGGCGCTGACCGGGGCACAACGCAGCGGGACCCGACCACGCCCCGGCCGGGCCCCGCTGAAACCTGTGACCGGGATGGCGGGCCTGGACAATCCTCGTGGCCGAGCCATTGCGGAACGGCGTGCAGGCCAGCCCTCCAGTCTGTTCAGACTGGAGGGCTCCACTGCTGATCCCCTGCTACGGCTGTGTCAGCGGCCGCAGCCTGCTAGCGGGACCTTTTGAAGGTGAACTTCTTTCCGGTGTCCTCAGAGATCGGGATGGCGAGGCCATCCCGGGCCGCTTTGCCCAAAATCTCCAGCCTAATACCGATCTTGGATCCGAACACCTCGCCGAGCGTGACGTCGATCTCCTGATTGTCGAGCTCCGGCTTCTCCTCCAAGTCCCACGACCCCTTGCCGGTGAAAGGCTTCAAGGGCTCATTGTCGACGGAGAAGTGGGTGGGGACGTTCACCGCGGTGAGGGATCCGTCCTCGCGCAGGGTCAACTCTGCCCCCTGACTGCCACGCCAGGAACCGACGAGTTCACTCGGCTTCGCCGAGCCGTTGTCTCCCTGGGTCAAGAGGAGCAAAGCCACAGCGCCCACTGCCAGCACGAAGCAGATGACGGCCAGCGGGATGCCAACTCTCTTCACGGAACGTCCACCGTCTCGATCCAGCTCGCCTGCTGCGTCTTCGTCCTCAATGGTCCACCGATCTTGTTCGCCAGGCTGTCGAGCGGACCACCCACATTCCTCTCCATCCACCCCTGGATGCCAGGCAGGTGCGTCAGAGAGCTGATCGTGGTTGTGTTCGTGATGGTGATCTTCACCTCTGCCTTTCCGCCGCTCTGTGAGATGACCTGGTAATCATAGTTATATGTACCGACGAAGACGGACGCGTCGGTGCCATACCTCCCACCGGTCCAGAGGTTCTGAAGGCTGCCAGAGAGGCCGAAGGTCCTCAGGTACTCAAGGTCAGTCGCGAAACGCAGGACTCCCTCTTCCTTCATCACCCTGTAGGCGCCCTTACCCTCGGTCTTGCCCTGGGAAAGATCCTCGCGGATCCCATCACGGACGTTGTCCATCGAGTGGTCCCCGCGAAGCTGCTTGGTGAAGTTGTCGTTGGCCCCGTAAGTATCGACCTTCTTGCCGGTCCCGGTGATCCACTCAAGTCCGAGCTGCCACGCGCTCGGAGAGTCGGTCTTGGCCTCGAGCGCCATTCGCATGTTCTCAAGCTGCCACCGCTCGACGTCGGAGAGCATCTTTTCGGACTGGCGGGCTATTTCCGCCTGGGCGAGACGAATCACCTGCTCCGCACGGTACTTTTCCTGATAGGCCTTGAAGGCATCCTGGTGAGCGGCCTCAGCGGCTGCGGCATCCCTGCCCGCAGTCTCGGCAGAGATTCGCGCAGCGCCCGCGGATGCGTAAGCCGATTCCGCCGAGGCGCTTGCCTGTTCGGCGGACACCATGGCGCGCGCTGCGGAGAACTCAGCCTCACTGGCATCACGCTCTGCTGCAGACGCCGCGGCGTCGGCGACACGTGCGGACTTCGCGGCATCAGCTGCCGAAGTCTCGGCCTGCTTCGCGTAACCGTTGGCCTTGGAAGCGAATTCCTTGGCCTGGCCAGCCTGCCTCGCAGCCTCTTCGGCGTAGCCCTTGGCTCGGTCTGCGGCCTGGTTGGCTTTGACCGCGACGATGGCCGCTTCGGCAGCGTTCTTCTGCGCGAGGGCCGCCACTCCGCCAGCCTCGGCGATGAGCTGCTGGATCGCTGCGATGTGGGTGGCAGCGAGATGGTCCAGACGAGCAGTCGAGAACTGCCCGAACTGAATAAAGGCGTGCAGGGACTGGTCGGTTCCTTCAAGGGCGATCCTAGCGGCGGACTTCGTTTCAGGCCCACCACTGCCCATCAGCTGCGTCGCCCGAATCCGCTCATCGACCGTCCGGGCGGTGTACTGGCCCTCTCCGAGGAACGCGACGAGGTTACCGACCGAACCATTCCTCAGCGCTGCCCGGGCCGCGCTCTTGAGTTCCGGGCCGCCGCTGCCCATGATCTGGGTCACGCGAATGCGGTAATCGGTCAGTGCTACGTCGTTCCGGCCGGTACGCAGGAACTCTCCGACCTGCTTCTCGTCACCCTTCAGTGCCTCAGTAGCGGCATTCCGAACGCTTTCATAGCCACTGGCGGTCGCGAGACCCTGCACCTTCGCGCGCTCGTCCTGGGCCCCGGCCTGCTGCCAGCCGGTGCGTACGTAGGAGCGAACGGCCTCGTCCGAACCCGTCAGGGCGGACTTTGCGGCCGCCTGGCTCCAGGGACCGCGGGTCTTCATCGCCAGGACGGCAACCTTGCGCCCCTTGGCCGCGACATCCTTGGTTTCCGTGCCGGGCTTGGCAGCCTCAGCCGCCAGGCGGGCGGCCTCTTCGTCAAGGTCCTTGGCTTCCTTGACCGCCCGATCCACCTCCGTCTTGCCAAGGGCCTGGGCCTGCTTCTCGGCCCTGGCCTGCTCGATACCGGCGGCGGTCCGGGCCTTGAGCTCCTCGGCCTCGATCTTCGTCGCGACGTTGTGGAGCTTCTTGGCCGTTTCGACTGCAGCGGACGCCTTGTCAGCGGCCCCCTTGGCCGCCTTGGCGTGATCCGTGGACTCCTTCGCCGCCTTGGCCGACTCACCGGCGTGCTCGGCAGCGCGGCGCGCGGCCGCTGCCGCCGCCTTGGCGTGCTGGGCAGCCGAGTCGGCCATCTCCCGCGCCTCTGCCGCGGCATCGGCGGCCTGGTAGGCGAGGTCCCGTGCTGCGATGGCGGCCCGGCGCGACTCCCGCGCCTGGCTGCGTGCCGTCGCCGCCCAGGCCTTGGCCCGAGCTGCCTCGGAGCTTGCCTCGCCAGCGTAACCGCCCGCCTCGTCAGCCGCGTCGGCTGCCTCGTCGGCGTTGGATGCCGCTCCAGCAGCAGCGTCAGCCGCCGCACCGGCCGCCCGGGCGGCGACCTCTACCTGCTTGGCTGCGTCCCTGGACTTCTCAGCCGCGCGTGCGGCGGAGTCGGCATCCTCGGCGGCCTGACGTGCGGCCGCGGCCATACCGGCGTCCGTCGCCGCATTGGCCGCAGCATCGCGTGCCCGCGCCGCGGCCGAAGCCGCTGCCGAAGCGGCGGCAGCGGCGTTCGCGGCGGCGTTGGCAGCCATCCGAGCCGCGTAGTTGGCAGCCTGGGCGGCACCGATGGCTTCCTGCGCCGCACTGGCGGCGCCCTGTGCCGCGTCCGCCGCACGTCCTGCCGCGTTGGCGGCCCGACCGGCGTCCTTCCCCGCCGCCTTCGTCTCGGCAGCGGCCTTCTTCGCCTCCATCTTCGCCAGCTCGGACGCCTTCACCGCACGCTGCGAGGCCTCCTTGGCCGCGTCGGTCTGCTGCTTGGCGACCTCTCCGGCCTCCTTGGCCTGCTGAGCCAACTGGGCCACACTCGCCCGCTCCTGGTCACGGGAACGTGCGATGTCCTGTCCCACCGCAAGGAATTCGCGGATGTCGTCCATCGAGCCGCGCAGTGCGACCTTCGCCGCTTCCTTCGTCGCCGGACCACCCGAACTCATGATCTGAGTGACCCGCAGCCGGTCGTCGTTGTCCCGGGTGGCGTACTGGCTGTCGTCGAGGAACTTACGGACGTCATCGATTGAGCCCCGCAGCGCTGCTCGGGCAGCTTCTTTGGTCGCAGGACCAGCCGTTCCCATGATCTGCGTGGCACGGATTCGCATGTCCGTCTCGAACGGCGCCTTCCAGCCGTCCTTCAGGAAGTTTCGCAGGTCTTCCTTCGAACCCGTCAGCGCCTTGTACGCCACCTCACGGACCGTCACACCACCGGCGGTAAAGATGCGCGTGGCGTTGATGCGGTCGTCGGTGAACTCGGCGAAGTCCTTCTCGCTGCTGAGGAATTTACTGATGTCCTCATCGGTGCCCATGAGCGCAGCTTCGGCCGCAGCCTTGACTGAAGGGCCGCCCGTCGTCCACAGCTCCACGACGCGAGCGCGGTTGGTTGCCGTAACCGAGGTACCCGCAGCCATAGCGGGGCTCGCCGTCCCAAGCAAGCCTCCCAAAAGCGCCGAAGGCAACAGGCCCAGACTCAGTAGGCGCACACCGATTCCTCGCCCTCCCCCGGTTCTCGCCAAAAAGAGATTGTCTCTCACCAGTCTGTTCTTCCCTGCCACTTGCTTGTCGCCGTACTTCGGCGCCGTGAGCATAACCATCACCTTGCAGGTCTACGTACCGTCATATCGGCCGACCTCAAGCCCCCCGCACCTCGTAAGCCGAAAAAACAATCATGTACACGACACCTATCCATCGCAGAAAATCCTTCGGATTACTAGGTGAAGCGAGCCCCAGGAACGTCAAGATCAGGCAAAGTCATATGTGGTGATAAGTTCCCGCTCGGTTGTCTTTACTTCGCCATTACGCACGGCTTCTGCCGTCGCGTACCCCTTGGAAGGATTCTCTGGTGATACTTCGCACGCGCCGGATGCTGACCGCTGGCGCCATCGGCGCGGCTTCCGCCATCGCGAGCGTCTCGGCCCTGGGCATCGCCACTGCCGCTCCCGCACCCGCGGACGACGCCACTCCGCCGTCTGCCGTTGAGACCTTCAAATACCCGAACGCGGAGAAGATCCTCAAGGAGCAAGGCATCGTCCTCCGCAAGGGCGACGGCCACATCCTGCTCGCCGACTGCAAGGTCTCGAGGGACATCCAGGTCGGGACGTCGTTGATTCACCCGGGACAGAGCGAACAGGGCACGTACTGCTTCAAGGTCACCGGGACCGGTAAGTCCGGTTACCTCACGCTGGAAATCCCCACGGTTTACAACATCATGACCGGCGATGTCGCCGTGAAGGCGAACCTCATCGCCGAGGGCAAGAGCCAGACGGTCGCCGTGCCCAAGAACGACGGCGTGGGCGTCGGCACGGGTGCTCCCGTTCCGGGCGCTCCTCCGGTCCTGGTCGAGCTCCGCGTCACCGGCTGATCTCGGAAAGCCCTCCCTAGGGCTCCTCCCGCCGACTTCGGCACGCCTTTCCCATGCACCCGATTTCCGGTGCACCGCCTCCTGAACTCAGATCCAGACAGGAAGATAGACATGTCTGTCGGACGTCCGCGCGCGACGCTGGCCGCAGGCCTCCTCGCCTCCACCGTCATGGCCGGCCTGCTGACCGCTGCCCCGGCTCACGCGGTTGTGGGTACAGCCACCAAGGAAGGCTCCTACGCCTTCACCGCCAAGCTCGACATCGGCGGCGAGCGCAGCTGCACCGCCGCGCTCGTCGAGCAGCAGTGGCTGGTCACCGCCGCCAGCTGCTTCGCCGACAACCCCGAACAGGGCTTCAAGGTCGCCGCCGGTGCGCCCAAGCTGAAGACCGTCGCCACAATCGGCCGCACCGACCTCACCCGCGATGGCGGCACCACCGCCAACGTCGTCGAGCTCGTTCCCCGCACCGACCGCGACCTGGTCATGGCCAAGCTCGACAAACGCGTCACCGGCATCGCGCCAGTGAACCTCGGCTTCAACGCACCGCAGCAGGGCGAGGACGTGTTCATCAGCGGCTACGGCCGTGCCAAGGACGAGTGGGTCCCCGACCGCCTGCACTACGCGAAGTTCGGTGTGGGCGCCGTCAAGGACACCACAGTCGGCCTCGATGGCAAGTCCGATGACGCGGTCGTCTGCCAGGGTGACACCGGTGCCCCCGCATTCCGCGACGTCGGCGGCCGGTATGAGCTGGTCGGAGTGAACAGCCGTTCTTGGCAGGGTGGTTGCTTCGGCAACGAGGAGGAGAAGCGCAAGGGGGCCGTCGACGCCCGCGCCGACGACATCGCCGGATGGATCCAATCCGTCTCCTCGCGCACGCTCCTGGGCCGTGCGAACTGGAAGAGCGCCGAGCGCCTGGCGTCCGGCTACTTCACCGGTGGCTCGGCCGGCGGCAAGCGCCGCATGGACCTCTTTGTCGTGTGGGCCGACGGCTCGGCCTCTCTCTTCCAGGGCGCCGACCACGACGACCCTAAGCAACCCTTCTCCGCCGAGTACAAGGTTGCCGAGAAGGGCAGCTACTGGAAGGACGCGCGTGCTGTCACCGGTGGCAGCTTCACCGGTAGCGGCAGCGATGGGATCACCGTGCGCTGGGCCAGCGGCAAGCTGTCGACGTACACCCACGTCGACCAGAACGGCGTGCACGACGAGAAGACCCTCGCCTACAGCGACACGTGGAAGCGCGCCCGCCTCATCACCGCCGGCCGTTACACCGCCAACGCTCTCCGCGATGACCTGCTCGTCCTGTGGGACGACGGCTCGACCTCGATGTACTCCGACACCAACACCAACGGTGTCCGCAAGGAGTCCCAGCTGACCAACGCCGACAAGGGTTGGCAGAACGCGGCACAGATCAGTTCCGGTGAGTTCACCGGCAAGAAGACAGCAGACCTGGTCATCCGCTGGAACGACGGCGACACGACCGTCTTCCCCGGCGTCGACACCGCCGGGTACCACGGCCGCACCCGGATCCGTCCGGTGGATTCCGCATGGAAGAACGGTCAGGTACTCACCGTGGGCGCGTTCGCCGCCAACATCCGTCCCAACGACATCCTCATCCGGTGGAACGACGGCAACGTCAGCTACTACCCGGGCGTGGACGCGGAAGGTACACACGGCGAGGTGCAGCTCGTCGGCTGATTCCCTCGTTCCACCTGCACAGCCCGTGTCCCGCAGCGTCTGCTGGGGGACAGCTGTGTCCGATCCTTGGAAGTGTGGCCGCCGTCCTTGTGCGTCCATGTCCTCCTGATGGACACCGGTGGCCGTCGGGGCTCTCGCACGGCATCGGGTCGACGGGGTCCTCGCCCAGGCTGCCGGTGTTGCGCTCGGACTACCGCTTCCCCCTCTCGTCCGGCTCGGAGGCGCGGGTCGCCAAGTACAGCCTCCAGCACCGGCTGACCGGCACCCCGATCAAACCCCTACCCCGCGCCGGCACCCGCCGGGCCCGCACACGCACCAACCACGTCGCATCACTCCGCCCCGTCGGGTCGACCCGACGGGGCGGAGTAGCAGAGCAGGATTAACCGATGGCTTCCGCTTCCCGTGACGGCATCCAGTGGTGGACCTTGAAGTTGCCCTTCTCCAGGGTCTCGAAGGGCGCACTGCCCTGGCACGGGCCGACACTCTTCTCCGGCAGCCCGTCGAGCGCCCAGCTGTAGCCCAGCCGGTCACCCTTCTTGCCGTCGTCCAGCACGGTGAAGCCGAACCGCTTGCCCTTCAGATCCCCGATCTGCGGCAGACCGGGCGCGGCCTCGAAGTGCGACTCGGTCACAACGCCCGTCGCCACGGCGACCGGACCGCCGGTCAGCAGGCAGTCGATACGCCCCTTGAAGTAGCCGCCCCAGTCCTTGCCCATGTGGTGGCTGACGTAGAACGTGCCGCGCGCCTTGTCGGCAAAGCCGTGGGCGTTGAAGGAGAAGTGCACGTCGTCGCCGGGCTTGCGCTTGAGCTTGGCGGACCCGGTGAGCGAGGGCTCGTCCGGCGTCTGCCGGACGACGGCCCGGGTGTCACTCCCGGCCGCCGCGGCCGGCCCGCTCGCACCCGAGGTCAGCACGGCGGCCGCGCACACGGCAAGGGCGATGGCAGCGCCAAACGGACGGCGAACACGGGACATTGCTTCCTCCTGGATGAGCGGCGCCAGCGATGTGCTGATCACCTCCCACCACGATGCCGCCCGTGCCGACACCGTCACATCACACCAGAGGCGGGTCCCGCTCCGCCGTGCGGCGGAGCGACGGTGAGACGTAGGGCCGATGGCCGCCCGGCCGGAGCGCGTGCCGGAAAAGGCGTTGCTCAGGCATGGATGACCGCGTTACGGTCACCGCACTCTAAAGATCACGCTCTCTGGAACCACGTCGCAGAACGGGAGCGAGCCCGCGCAGCACATGCGCGGAGCCACGGAGGGGCGGCACCTGATTCGGCATGCCCTCCGGAGGATCCTTCCCATGAACATCGGCCTTGGCCTTCCCATTGACGACCCCGCATTGCTGTTGAGCTGGGCGCAACGTGCCGACGCCGGCCCGTTCAGCACGCTCGGCCTGCTGGACCGGCTTGTCTTCGACAACCCCGAGCCCCTCATCACCCTCGCAACCCTCGCTGGTGCCACGTCCCGGATCCGCCTCCAGACCGAGGTGCTGATCGCGCCCGTCCACAACACCGCGATGCTCGCAAAGCAGACAGCGACCCTCGACCGTTTGTCGGCCGGCCGCTTCACGCTCGGCATCGGCGTCGGCGGTCGCGAGGACGACTGCCTGGCCGCAGGCATCGACATCCGCCGTCGGGGCCGCCGCCTCGACGAGCAGATGCCGCTGCTGCGTCGGACCTGGGCCGGCGAGCCGTACGACGCGGGTGTCGGGCCCATCGGTCCTCCGCCCACGACACCTGGCGGCCCGGAAGTGCTGTTCGGAGGCTTCTCTCCGGCCGCGATCGAGCGGGTCGGCCGGTTCGGGGACGGGTTCCTCGGCGCGGCGCTGCCACCGCAGTTCATGGCCGACCTGTACCGCAGCGTCGAGGCGGTCTGGGAGAAGTACGACCGCCCCGGCAGCCCGCGCCTGGTAGCCCAGGTGAACATCGCCCTTGGCCCGCAGAGCACGGTGGAGCAGGCCCGGCGTAACATCCGCAGCTACTACGATTTCACCGGTCGCGCAGACCATGTGGCGAACGGTCTTCTCACCACACCGCAGGAGATCCGCAACGCGGCCGCGGCCTTTGCCGACATCGGCGCCGACGAGGTCATCCTCTACTGCTGGTCCTCGGACATCGACCAGGTCGACCGTCTCGCTGACGCTCTCTTCCAGGGCCGCCGTCGGGTCGCGTGACGGAGGCCCTGGCGGCCTGCGTCCGTCCGGTCACTTCACGGTCACCGTGACGCGCCAAGGTGAGACGACCAAGGGACAGATCTTGCCCGGATCGGGGCGGCAACGGCGAGGCGCACTGAGGGTGACTGTGCCGGGTTTCTCCCCGTGGAAGGTCACTGCTGCGTCGCCGGCCGGTGTGCTGCCACCCGAGGTCCGTCGGAGCACCGCGGGGTCACTGGGCTTCGGGATGCCCCAGCTGTAGTTGAGTCCGCGTTCGCTGTAGTGGGTGAGGCGAACTTCGATGTCGTCGCCCGTGCTCGCGGGCACGGACCGGCCGCTGTCCGGGTTCGTGAGCACGATGCGCTTGGCCAGCTGATGCGATGTTCGGCCGTGAGCGGCTGCCGGTGTTGCCGCTGATGCCATGACGGCCACCAAGGCCAGCCCCATGCCCCATGGGGCAGCAGACCACTTCGTTCCCATCCGAATGTCCCTCCCGACGGCAACAACAGACCTATTCTTCCGGCCAGTTCGACGGGTCGGGGCAAGCTGCGTCCCAAACCACCCGACCGAGGGTCGTGGCGGTTTGACGGCGAGTGGGACCTGTGAGGAGAGAGCCTGCGCTTGCGGACGGCGCGGCAGTGGCGGTGTCCGTGGAGCTCGTCACATGGAGGCGGCCCCTGCGTCTCCTGCTGTCAGGACAGGAACGCAGGGGCCTCTTGCCATATGGTCACAAGGCTCGGAGGTGGTTCAAAACCATTCTCCGGCCCCGGGTAGAACCTGCTCGGCCTGCGTGATCCGGTACCCGCGCTGTTGGTAGAGGCCTCCGGGTCGTCCGTAGACGTTCCAGGCCAGGTTGACGGCTTCGCTGAGGCAGGAGCCCATTAGGTGGACCACGAAGGGCGATTCCCCAACGGTCCGGCTGGCGGCCGGCTCGGCGGTGATCCGGTAGACGCGATGTCGCAGGATCTCGGCAGGTATTCCGCTGCGCTTTTCGGCATCGGCAACCTCGGTGGCCAGACGCTGCGAACGCTGTTGGCGCCAGCGGACAGCGCGGTAGTCCTGCTCAGGGTTGTAGGCCGCCATCTGCTGTTCCGCCATCACATGTGCGATCCGCTGCCAGGCAAGCGACTCCCACTGGGAGATCGCGAGCTCGCAGAGATTGAGCGGCTCCGCTGGCTCTATACGTGCACGCGCCTCGCGTTCCTCGGCGAACCGCACGCAATCCTGCACCTGGTCAAGGCTCAACCCGGTAGCCTTTCTGACCACCCCGAGCCTCGCCATTTCAATCGGCAAGTACTCGTAGACCGCCATACCCTTCACCCTAACTTCGCGCTCTCCGGGCACCGAAAGATCCACTATCTCTGCCAAATAGGCTCATCGTAGTCGAAATCTATGTCACCCCATTCATCCTTCTGCCAAATCCTCGTCACATATCGCCAGGGTACGCCGCCATCGAAAGCCACCTCGGCTTCGTGAGCATTGGGGTTGTTGAGTCTGCCGACTGTTTCATTGACGTCGATCCCCCCAGGCGCACCCTTGATCTCGTAAACGTAGCTACCGCCCCGAGAACCCATGGGGAACGTTACAGCGACGTCGGCACGCTTGGACGTTCCCACGAATCGACTGGGGACGCTACTATCCTCCACGTACGCCAAAAGGGAACGTGTCGAATTCGGATCCTTGGGCATGAAGCCCCCAGCAGCCTCTATCTCGGCAGGCGACCGGTTGTCACCTCGATACACTATATTGCAGTCGGCGAAGACTGGAGTGGGGCCGTCACCCAGCGTTTGGCGCCCGGCCCGAACGTTATTGATCGACCCACTGGTGCCGCTACCCAGCGATGCGAAGCTGACATGCTTGGGCTTTTTTGGATTTCTGGGCTTAGACTTATCCCGCTTGTGCTCAACGTCGCAGCCCGGAAGGTTCTTGCGAATTTCCTCCAGGGCTTCTTCTACCCTTTTGATCCGCTTTTTCGCCTCAGCAGACTTTTCAAGGGATTTACCGATTCCCGCAAGGCGCTTGGCAGCCTTGACGAGTTCCGGGAATTTTTGGAAGGCCTGCACCGCCTTACTGGCAGGGATGGCCTTGATCAGCGCCATGACGCAGCTCACGACGTCGCCATCGCCGAAGCACTTCTTGATGTCCTCAAGCGGAATGAACTCAAGGAGTACATCGCTGCCGATGTCGACCAGGTGGTCGACTATTTTCTTGTCGGCAAGCTTTCGGTCCTCTTCGTACTGCTCGGGCGAGATGCCGAGCTCTTTGAGCGCCTTTTCCTCGGCCTCGGTCGGCTTGGCGCTGCTGCCCTTGCCGTCCTGCTGGGCGGCTTCCTCGCGGGCCTTGCGTTCCAGCTCGCGCTGGTATTCCTCGGCCTTCTTGGCTGCTGCATCGGCCTCGCGGGCGTACTTGTCGGCGTTCTTCGACGCAGCTTCCGCCGACTTGGCGTGCTCTTCAGCGGATTCGGCCAGCTTGCCTGCGGCCGTGGCGTCCGCTGCCGCCTGTGATGCCGCTCCCTGAGCAACGGTGGCCTGGTTCTCGGCCATGCTGGCAGCGCTGTTGGCGGCTGTGGCCTGGTTGTCCGCCTCGGTGGCGGCGCCGCGTGCCCGTTCTGCTTCGGCCTCCGCTTGCGTGGCTGCCTGACGCGCCGCTGCCGCATCCGCGTAGGCACCGTTGGCGCTCTGCCGGGCGAGATTGGAGTCGGCCTGAGCCTGGGCGTCGGCTTGATTGGCCCGAGACGCGGCGGCCCTAGCCTTGGCTCCGTCCTCTGCGGCCTGGGCTGCCGACTTCAGGGCGGCTGCCGTTGAGCGTGCCGCGCTGACCGAGGAACGTGCCGCGTCCGCAGCAGCCTTGAACGCAGGGGCAACCTGCGCGTTAGCCCGCTGCGCGGCGGCCTCGGCGGCTTCGGCGGCCTTGACCGCTTCGGTGGCCTTGGCCTCCGCCGACTCGACCTGCTCCTGTCCCATCTCCTGGGCGGCGGCGGCCACTGCGGCAGCGAAGTCGGCGTCGACGTCCTTGCCGGAGAAGGGGGCAGTCAGTGCAATGGCGGTGTTGGCGGGGTCGGCGATGCCGGCTGCTGTGGAGCGCGCCGCCATGGACGCCTGCACGGCGATGGTGGCCTGGATCTTGGCCATCGCGGCCTCGCGTACCGCGCCGTCGGCCTCGTCCTTGGTGCGGTTGGCCGCCTGCACGGCGTTCTTCGCTTGGATCGCGGCCAGACCGGCCAGACGGGCGGCTTCGTGTGCGGCGATGCCCGCGCGGGCTTCCTGAGCCGTGGCCACAGCGGCCTTGGCGTTGGCCCGCTGCGCTGCGGCGCGGGTAGCTGCGGCTTCGGCCGCGGCCTTGTTCGCTGCCGCGTTGGCGTTGGCTGCCGCGGCTTCGGCGTTATTCGCTGCGGCGTTGGCGTTCGCAGCATGCGCGGCGGACTCCGCCGCCGCAGCTCGCGCCCGAGCGGCCGCTCCCGCAGCCTCGGTGGCCGCCGTGCGTGCCCGTACGGCTGCACCACTGGCTGCGTCAGCGGCACTACGGGCCTGGCCGGCCGCCTCACCGGCAGCCTTGGCATCCGCTCGCGCAGCAACCGCGTAGGAATGCGCCAGTGCGGCGTCCTCGGTGCCGCGGAGCGATGCCTCTATCGCCTCAGCGGCCTGGGCCCTGGCCTCTTCGGCCTTGTGGTTCTGCTCGGCCTCGACCGCATTGTTCCTGGCCTCGCGGGCCTTGGCTTCCTCGCCGCCGGCCCGCTCGTCCGCGCTGGCAGCTTTGCCTTCCTGCTCGACGGCGTACTCTCGCGCCCTTGCCGCGGCAGCGGCGGCCTCCTGCGCCTCCGCCCGCTTCGTTGACGCGGTACGCGCCTCGGCATCCGCTCGTGCCCGTGCTGCCGTGGCGGTATCCCGCTCTCGTTCGGCCCGAGCCCGCGCCTCGGCGGCCAGACCGCGTTCACGCTCGGCGGTTGCCCGCTCTTCGGCAGCGACCTTGGCCTGCCGCTGGGCCTCTTCCCGGGCCTCACGGGTCTTCTTGGCGTGGTCCCACGCTGCCTGCTCGGCCTTTTCGGCGTCGAGGCGGGCCTGCTTGCCCCTTGCGGCGGCGTTCGCGGCGATCTTGGCCTGGTTGCCGGCTGCTTCTGCCAGCTTGGCCGCGGCCTTGGCGTGCTCCTCAGCGTTGGCCCGCCACTTCCTGGCCTGCTGCTCGTGCAGTTCGGCCTGGTTCTGGGCATTGAGGCCCTTGGCATCCGCCTCGGTGGCATCCACCGCATGCTGCGCGGTCTCAGCCGCCTTGACCGCCGCGTCCGCCGCCGACGCAATACCCGAAGCAACCTCAGCCCACTGCACGCCATAGGTCAGCCCAGTTTCCACCAGGATGTCGGCCTGAGCCTTGGCCAGGAGGGACGCGACCTGAGCCTGCTTGGCGGCCTGGTCCGCGTTCCTGACCTGCCGGGCTACCTCGGTTTTGACCTGGTCATAGTCGGACACCCTTTTGCCGGCTCGATCCGCTGCCAGCATCCGGTCGGCCTGGCGCGACTGCGCGGCCGCCGAACTCATTGCGTTGGACGACAACTTGAGCGCCTTGACGGCGTCTCCGTGCGCAGCGATCAGCTTGGTGCGGGCATCCGCCGCGCGGGCGGCCTTCTCGGCCAAGTCCCGCAGCTTGTCCGCAGCCTCCTGGGCTTCCTTCAGGGCCTTCTCGTGGGCTGCCCGGTCGTCGGCATCCTTCTGCGCGGCGACCAGGTACCCCTTCTCCAGGAACTCCGAGATTTTCTGGTCGTCATGCGTGGCCAGTGCAACCTGAGCAGCCCTCTTCACCTCCGGCCCACCGGCAGCGGCCAGCATCTCCACGCGCTTGCGGTTCTCGTCCGCGCGCTTGCGGTCGTTCTCCTGGGTCTTCTTGTCCCGCTGCCGGGCTATGTCGGCACCGAAAGCCAGGAAGTCGGCACGATCCCGGGCCGCCCCCTTCAGAACACGGTCGACCTCCTTCTCGAAGTACGAGCCGCCGGTACCGCGCATCGCCTCGATCTGCTGGCGATTCTGGACGTCGGTGGCGTCCCTCTGCTCCTTCGCACGCTTGCGGGCCTCTGCCTCGCCGTGCTCCAGGAACTCCCGGATCGCGTCCGGATCGCTGCTCTCCAGGGCCTTCTTAGCGGCTTCCTTGACTTCCTCCTCTTCGTCGAACTCCGCGAAGTCCTCGACCAGTTGCCGGTCCCGCTCAGCACTGATCTCGTCCAGTTTGGACTTCGGCCCGGCGGCAGGCGCCTGCCGAGCGGCATTCAGACGGTCCAGGGCGGAAAGTGTCTGGGCGCTGAGTCCAGTTGCTCTGGCAGATGAATCGGTGGCGGCAGCGGCCTGCCCCGTCAAGCCGCCGAGCAGCGCCACGGCTGCTGCTATGGAAACGGCCTTGCTCGCCACTACGGCTGCACGACCGCGTAACCCTCCGGTTCTGGTCCGGAATCTTCTGTCCCTCACGAAAAATCTCCTGTTGGAATGCAAAAGAAAACCCCTGCCCTATGCGTGTGGGCAGGGGGGATCGAATAGAGAAAGAGAAACCGTGGGAATGGCAGGGGATTGACCGACGGGTCATTCCCGGCGGCCGTACGGCATCAGCCCCGCATGCGGTTCTCGCTGTCCTTGGCCCGGTCGAACATGTCCTTCCAGAATGCGGCCGAACCGGCCGCCTCTGTCTGTTCCTTGGCCCACGAGTCCTGGTTGGCGTCAGCGGGCCCGGCGATGTTCTTCCAAAGGCCGTCCGCGCTTTCCTTTGCGGCCTTGCCGATGTTCCGCCAGTTCTCCGCCTGCGCCCTGGCCGTGTCCTGCTCGGCCAGCCACGCCTTCTGCGCGGCATCGGCGTGCTCTGCCACCGCTCTCCAGGCTCCCTCGGCCTCAGCCCGGGCCTTGGCCCAGTCGGCTGTGTTCTTCAGGTCCTGCTCGGCGGCGGTGGCCTTCTCGATCAGGAGTTTCAGCGTGTGATGCCGCAGCACCTCCGCGTCAGCGACCCGCATCCGGTAACCCTCGAGATCCAGCGCCGCACCGGTCACCCAGCCGTAACCAAAGAACTCCACGACGTCCGCATTCGTGGCACCGGTCCGCAACGCCCACTGCGCCGCTACCCGCACCTGCTCGCCTGGGTCCTGCTCTGCCAGGGCGCGCACGAAGGCCCGGTCATTCGCGGCGGCTTCCTGCCTCTGCTGCGCGTCAGCCTCCCTGGCAGCCCGGTCACGCTGCTGCGCCTCGGCGTATCCGGTCCTGACGAAGGCCGCCCGGTCGGTGTCCGAGCCTTTCAGGGCACGTTCGGCCGCAGTACGCACCTCGGGTGAAAACTCCACGGGGTGGGTGCTCACGACCCGTTCACAGAACGCCGTGTTTCGAGACCGAGTGGTCCTCATCCGCTGCTTGGCGGCGTCATAGCCACCACCGGGAGCCAGCCAATCCGCGATCGCAGCATCCCCCCGGGAGCTGCGCAGCGCGTTCCACGCCGACACGCGCACCTCAGCGGGGAGGTTCGACTTGGCCACCTTGAGGACGCGGTTCCGCGCGTTCTCAGCCGCGACGGCCGCAATGGGTGAGGGCTGATCGGTCGACACGGCGATCGGGACAGGGGCGTCGGCCCATGAGGGCGCCGCGCCCGCGAGGGCTCCGCTGACGGTCAGCATGCTGACCGTCAGCGCCTGCGCGACCCACCACTGACGGCTCACTTCGAATCTCTCAAGAAATCAACCTGCATTGCAGTGCCCTTAGTCCTGGAGGGACGGTGCTGTGGTCACAGCGCCGGTCAATTGACGGGCCGGATCCGCCAGAGCTGGGCGGCGCTCTGGTTGCAGTACCACTGCCACAACTGTCTGCCCGGGACAACGCCCCCATCGGGCACGTCGAGGCAACGGTCCTGCACATGCGTGGGACGCAACTGGTAGAGCTGCCGGGCAGGATCGACGAGGTCCATCTGCCAGCGCATCTGCTTACCCCCGGAGCAGTCCCATGACTGGACTGCGGCCTTGACCTGAGTGCCGCTGTTCTCCACCTCCAGGCACCTGCCGTCCTTCACCGAGCGGAGCTCGAAGGAGGAGTTGTCAGTGGGAACCGCGCGCCACTTCGTCCACTCCCGGTCATTGCAGACGTCCAGGTATGCCCGGCCGCCGTTCTTGACAGCGGGGCTGCTGGGAATGGCCAGGCACCGCCCGCTGTCCCCGACCTCGATCTGGACGACAGTGTCCTCGGAGGCTGTATCGGGGGTCCTCTGCGCGTGTGCGGTAGTCGTGCCGCCGGCCAGTGCGGCCAGCCCGGCGCCGAGAGCAAGCGCAGCTCGGATGATCCGTGCCATCGTAAATCCGTTCCTACTCAACACAGTGGGCGTCAGGAGGCGGTCGGCTGCATGCGCCAGCGCTGGGAGGAGGCTCCGGTGCATGGCTGAACCATCGCCCACTCGCCCTCGGCCTGGCTGGAGTACGGGATGGTCAGGCAGTAGTCCGTGCGGGACGCGGAACGCAGTTCGTACAGGCCCTTGGCGATCTCAACGAGCATTACCCGCCAACGCTCAGTGGAGTTGTCGGAGCACCACCTCTGTTCGACGTACCAGTCGGTCCACGGTGCGGCACCCCCAATGCAGCGACCGCTGTGCTTGGCCCATATTGAGATCAGCCCCCCGCCACCAGAGCGCAGCTCGAAGAGCTGGTTGTCCAGGTCGTCGGCACAGGACTGCTGGACGACAGACGCACGGCCCAGTTTGGCGCCGCTGACGGTGAGGCACTTGTCACTGTGCTCCGCCCGCAGGCGCACGAAGGAGGAGGTGTCGGCAGGAGCCGCGTAGGCGGTGGTCGCACCGCCGGCCAGCGCGGCGATGCTGGCGCTGATGACCAGCGCGGCTCGCGTGGTCCGAAACATCGTGGGATCCGTTCTTCTCTGGGGTGAACTCGGCAGGGAGGAGCTCAACGCGCAAGCGGAGGAGCAATCGACCACGTGGCGTCCTGGTTGAATTCCTCCTTCGACCTGTAATTGGCGTAGAGCTGTCCGCCGTACGCCCGCAGCCAGACCCCGCGTCGGCCCGCCAGCTCGAAGGAGACCCCGGTCCCGGCGAATCCCCGGTAACGGCACCAGGTGGCGTACTCCTTGAATTCCGCACTGCCGTCGTCCGCGACTATCCGGACGTTAGAGACGCCGCCGTGCTCGCCCCACACGTAGTAGCCCGGCTTGCGCACCGACTCGAAGGAGAAGCAGCCGGGATTGCTGGCGAGCGCGGGCACGATGACCCAAGTGGCCTCCTCGCGGACGGCCTGCTTACTCTTGGCGTCGAGGGGGCCGATGAAGCCGTAGTCGTCGTCCGGGGCGGAACCGCGGAGGTACCACCCCGCCTGCGGACCGACGCTCAACTGGATCGACTGCCGTCGTGCGCGGAGCTGGCTGTCCGGCTTGAGGAACCGGGCGACCTCCGCGTCGTCACCGGCAAGGGCCTTGCGTGCCGCCTCCACCAGGCCCGGGGTCACCCCGCTGTTCTCGGCCGTGGCCATGATCTGTCGGGCGAGCTTGCGGTTTTCCTCCGCGAGCTTCTTCCGACGGGCCTCGTCGTCGCGCTTGTACGCCTCCTCGGCCCCTGAGTGGATGAACTTCTTCCACTCCACCGGGTCGGAGCTGAGCACCGCGCGCTCGGCAGCCTCGGAGAGCTCGGACTTGCGCGTATCCTCAGGCGCCGTACGCAGCAGCTCCCGGATGAAGTTGTCATCGCTCAGGGCGAGCATCGCCTCGGTCGGCGTCGCACGGAAGAGCGCCGCGGTGTTCGTTCGCGCAGCCAGTTCCTTGCGGCGCTCCGCCTCCTTGCGGTTCTTCTCCTCAAGCTCCTTGAGCTCGTTGGCCACGTCCCGCTGGCGGGCTTCGCGGGCCCCGTTGACGATGAACTCCCGCCATGCAGCCGCGTCGTTGGCCAGCGCCTTGGCGGCCGCCGATCGGACCTCCGGACCGGCAGCATCGTGCTTCATGATCGCGCGGATGAAGTTGTCGTCGCTGAGCGCCAGCAGGTCAGGGCTGCTCGGAATGCCGACCGCGATCAGTACCTGAGACTTGGCGAGCCTGACCGCACGCTCGGCGTCGGCCTTGTCCTTCTCCCGCTGTTGGTCGAGCTTGTACGCCTGGTGGATGCCGGTCGTGATGAACCGTACGTGGTCCTCGGCCTTGGTGCTGCTCATCATCGCCTCTTCGGCGGCTGTGCGTACAGCTCCCAGCTCCTCGCCCGCGTCTCTGGCCTTCTGCCACAGTGCGTGGATGAAGTCGTAGTCACTGAGCAGGAGGACATCCGGCTTCGGGTCGAGCCGGACCACGGCCGCCGCCGCGACGCGCTGTTCGTCATTGGTCCCGATGCCGCCGGCCTCGGACACTGTCTTCGACGGCGCGGCGACAGCGGTGTCCGGCGCGACTACGCCAGCTACAGCGGCTAACGCGGTAGCGGTCACGATTCCGCGCGTGGCTAATCCCCGGATCCGAACGGAGGTGACGTGTCTCTCGTGCATGCTGTTTTAGCGCCCCTTCTGGCATCCCGTGTGGGTCATGAGCCGACCCGGCGGATGGTGTTTCACATGGTGCTGGTTGCCTTCCAGGTGCCCAGAGCCAAGGACATGCGGGCATGCCGGAGTGGCTGGTTCGCCCGTTAGCAGCCAGGCGCACCAAGCCCTGCGGTCACAGCGCAATCACTGTATGTACGGACCACGTTACTTGTAAAGGAGTTGTGAATCACTGGCGCGGAACCTGCGTCACAAGCGCCCATGCCACAGGACAACAACGGAAGCACCGTGCCGTAGCTGTCAACGCGTGAGGCCCGGACCGTCTGGTCCGGGCCTCATCGTCTCTATGCAGTCGGTTACCGCATCAGCCCTGCGCTGCGCCCCGGCGGCGGGCCATCACTACCAGGCCCGTGCCCAGCGCGAGCGCCCCCGCGCTGCCTGCGAGGGCCCACGGGGTGGAGGAGCCCGCGCCCGTCTTGGCCAGCTCGCTGCTGCCGCTGTTGGTTGTGGTGGTGTTGCCCGCGACTGCGGCGGCCGTCGTCTCGCTCGCGGACGGCGTGGCCGTGGCGGTAGCGGTAGCGGTGGCCGTGGCGCTCGTCGTCGGGGTTGCGGTGGCGGACGCCTTCGGGCTGGGCCCGGTCTTGGGGTCCTTGGTCTTGGTCCCACCGCCCGTAGTCTCCGAGGCCGTGGGCTTCGGGCCTGTGGGGTCCGTCTTGCCGCCGTCCTTGGCGACGATGGTGATCGCGCCCAGCTTCGGAGTCAGAACCTCCTTTGCTGCCATGGTTGCTGTCACGTTCGCGGCCGCCTGGCCTACTGGGAAGGTCTTGGGCAGGAGTACATGCAGGTCGACGGTGACCTTGCTTCCCTTGGCGATGTCACCGATCTTTGCCTCTCCGCGCACCTTCTCGGGGCTGACGACTGTGACCATCGACTCCCAGGACGACGTGGAGGCGTTAATGTCCGTCCGGTACTCCAGCCGCGCGGCGCGCTGGTCCTGCGGCTCGATCTGACCACCGTTCCCCTTCTCCAGGCCGAAGAGGCTGAAGCTCAAGGTGAAGTCCTCGACGGGTTCACCGTTTTGGTTGTCGACGACGAACGAGAACGCCGTCCACTCGCCTCCCGCTGTGAGCTCCTTGGGGAAGTCCTTGGACGTGATGACGGGAGCCTTCTTCTCCTCATCGGCAGGAGCCTTCTCCCCACCCGCCGGAACCGGCACAGGCACCTGCTCCTGCGTCGTCGTCACCGGCGGCTTGGCGTCCGTGCCGTCGGCGACAGCCGGGGCGGCCAGGAAGACGGCCGGGGCTATGGAGGCGGCGGCCACGACCGCGGTGATCCGTGACAACTTCATCTAGGCAACCTCTGTTCAGGGAACGGTCAGAAACAGGCAGATTGAGCCCTGCAAAGCAGCGCTAACTGTATGAGCACGCTAAATATCGCCCATCTCGGGCCTCTGTGCAGCCCTATGACGGAACGTCTCACCAGCCCCACTGGTCAAAGGCCAGCTTGCACACCAGTGACACCACCACCACGACCAGCACCCCGCGCACGAACCCGCTCCCCCGCTTCAGTGCCATCCGCGCGCCCGTCGCGCCGCCCGCGAGGTTGAAGACGGCCATGGGGGCCGCGACCTGCCACAGCACGGCGCCCTGGAGGGAGAAGGTCACCAACGCTCCCACGTTTGTGCAGACGTTGATGACCTTGGACGTGCCGGAGGCCGTCACCAGGTCCATGTGGAGTATCGCGGCGAGGGCGATGACGAGGAACGTGCCCGTGCCGGGGCCGATGAGGCCGTCGTAGAAGCCGATGCCCAGGCCTGCCACGGCGATCGCGGTCAGGACGCGGCGGCGGGTGACCGGGCCCGGGGTGGGTGCGGTCGTGCCGAAGGTGGGGCGGAGGAGGACGAAGGCGAGGACGGCGAGCAGGACGACCATGATCAGGGGGCGCAGGACGGCGCTGTTGATTCCGGAGGCAAAGAAGGCGCCGGCCAGGGAGCCGACGAGGGCGGCGGCGCCGATGCGCAGGCCCGCGCGCAGCGTCATGGGGTCGCGGCGGGTGTAGGCGACGGCGGCCGCGGTGGTGCCGCAGATGGCGACGGCCTTGTTCGTGCCGAGGATGTGCGCGGGCGGCAGGTGCGGCAGGCCGACCAGCAGCGCCGGGAGTTGGAGGAGACCGCCCCCGCCGACGACGGCGTCGATCCACCCGGCCGCTGCGGCGGCCAGGCAGAGCAGGAGCAGCGTGGTCAGCGATATGTCGGGGCTCACCGGCGCGATCGTACGGGCAACGCGGACCCGCGCCCGCACAAGTCGGCGGCTGTCGGCCATGCCCCTCGGCACACCCGTTCGGCCCAACAGGGCGCGGACGGCGCATTGATAGGCACCCGGGCCGCCCGCGCGCCCCCTTCCTCGCCTACGCTGGGACGCACGCAAGCTACTGACGCGTAGCGACCGATGCGGACAGCCGCCCGGGTCGCCGAGCAGAGGAGCACAGCAGACGTGACTGGCTGGACCGCGAACGACATCCCCGACCAGAGCGGCCGTACCGCCGTGGTGACCGGTGCCAACAGCGGCATCGGCTACATCACCGCCCGGGAGCTGGCCCGGCGCGGCGCGCGGGTGGTGCTGGCCTGCCGTGACTCGACGCGCGGCAAGGCGGCGGAGGAGCGGGTACGGGCGGAGGCGCCCGGCGCGGACGTGGTGTTCGCGCCGCTGGACCTCGCGGACCTCGCGTCCGTACGGGCCTTCGCGGCGGACCTCACGGACGACCGCCTGGACCTGCTGATCAACAACGCGGGCGTGATGGCGCTGCCGCAGCGCCGCACGGTCGACGGCTTCGAGATGCAGTTCGGTACGAACCATCTCGGCCACTTCGCGCTGACCGGGCTGCTGCTTCCCCGGCTGCGGGAGGCCGGGCACGGGGCGCGGGTGGTCACCGTCTCCAGCGGGCTGCACTTCCTCAGCACGGTCGACCCGCGCGACCTCAACATGGACCACCGCTACCGCCGCTGGATCCAGTACGGGCGTTCCAAGAGCGCCAACCTCCTCTTCACCCATGAGCTGGCGCGCCGGCTGACCGTCGAGGGCTCGCGGGTCTTGGCCGTCGCCGCGCACCCCGGGTACGCGGCGACCAATCTCCAGACCACGGGGGCACGGATGGAGGAACGCGCCTGGGCCGAGCGGGGCGCCGAGCTCCTCAACCGGGTCTTCGCGCAGAGCGCCGAGGAGGGCGCGCTTCCCTCGCTCTACGCGGCCACCGCGCCGGACGTCCGCCAGGACGACTTCTTCGGCCCCCGCGTGCAGCTCTGGCGCGGCGCCCCCACGCGCTCCGCCCGCGCGAAGTGGACGCTGAGCGACAAGGCGAGCGCGGGTTTGTGGGCGGCGTCGGAGCGGCTGACCGGCGTGCGGTACGGCTAGCCTGTCCGGCGGATCTTCGCGGGTGCGTGCTTTTCTCTGCGGGTCACGTTGGTGTGCACCTCCGCTGCGCGGCAGTGTCCTCAATCGCCGGACGGGCTGATTTCGGCTGAGCTCAACAGCCTCCGCGCCCCCTCCCCGTCAATACGCTCCGCCAGCGCGGTCAGCACTCCCGCTCCCTCCAGCAGCACGCCGCGTTCGCGGGCGCGGCGGGCTCCGGCGTCCAGGTAGTGCCAGAGCAGCGGGTTGTCGGCGAGGGCCTGGGGGTCGAGTTCGACGCGGCCTCCCGTGATGTCCCGCAGGACCAGGCGCGGTGCCATGCCGTCCTCCCGCCGGACCCGGGTGAGCAGGTCCGTCCGTACGCGACGCTCGCGCAGCACGCCGCGCGAGGCCAGCCAGCCGTCGCCGGCGGTGATCCGGGCCGGGCGCAGGACGAGGACGAGCGTGGCGCCGAGCGCCGCCCAGAAGCAGCCGTGCGGCCAGTCGAGCCCGCCCCGGCCGAGGTCGATGGCGGTGAGGACGCCGGCGAGCGCCAGGCCGCACAGCCAGGCGGCCCGCGCCTCGCGCCGCCAGCCGCGGTCCCAGGCGAGCACCCCGCTCGTCGTTGGACACGGGTACGGCCCTCGCCCGTAGTCAGCCCCGCGGCCATGCGCCAGCGAACCATGCACCCGCGACCGTAATGTCTGTCGGCGTCCCATGGTCCTGACGCTAGAACCGGCGCGCCCGCCGTACGCGCGGTGTTGACGCGGCCATGACGCCGACCCCGGCAACCCTGACGTCGCGCTGACGACCGCCCCTCCCCCGGCGTCAAGAACACGTGAAGAAACCGCCAAAACGCGCCAAGGCGCCGCCAAGGCCGGGCTCCTCCCTGGCATCACGGGCGCAACCTGAGCCTCCGGAGCGCCGAGCGCGACTCGCGCCAAGCGGCGACCCATCGTCACGGAGGTACGACCACTCATGTCCATGCTGGCCAACAAGCACGACCGGCCCGCCGGGACCGGCGAGCAGCCGCCTGATACCGAGGCCGCCCGGCCCGCGGCGGACGACCGGCACCGGTTGACCGCGACGCAGGGCCTGGCGGCTCTGTCGCTCGACGCGATGGCGTCCGTCGCGTACGGGCCCGAGGCGATCGTCCTCGTACTCGCCGCCGCCGGCGCCCACGGGCTGGGCTTCACGCTGCCGGTGACGCTCGCGATCGCGGCACTGCTGGCCGTGCTCGTCGCCTCCTACCGGCAGGTCATAGCGGCCTTCCCGGACGGCGGCGGCAGCTACGCCGTCGCCAAGCGCCATCTGGGGCGGCGCACCAGCCTGTTCACCGCCGCTTCCCTGGTGCTGGACTACGTACTGAACGTCGCGGTGTCCGTCACCGCGGGCGTCGCGGCGCTCACCTCCGCCGTCCCCTCGCTCTACGGCGACCGGCTGTGGATCTGTCTGGGCGTCCTCGCGCTGGTCACCGCCGTGAATCTGCGCGGCATCGTGGACTCGGCGAAGGCTTTCATCATTCCGACCGCCGTCTTCGTCGGATCGATCATGACCGTGATCGTCGTGGGGCTGTTCCGGGACGCGCCCGCCAGTACCGAGGCCGCCGCCGGTCACGCGTCCGCGCTGTCCGACAACGCGACGACCGTCGGGGCGCTGCTCCTGCTGAAGGCGTTCGCCGCCGGTTGTTCCGCGCTGACCGGGGTCGAGGCCGTGGCCAACGCCGTGCCGTCCTTCCGCACCCCGGCCACCCGGCGGGCGCAGCGCACGGAGGTCGCGCTCGGGGCGCTGCTGGGCATCATGCTCATCGGTCTGTCGGTCCTCATCGGCCGCTTCCACCTCCAGCCGGTCGAGGGCGTCACCGTCCTCGCGCAGCTCGCGGACGCCTCGCTGGGCCACAACTGGGCGTTCTACGTCGTGCAGTTCGCGACCGTCGTGCTGCTGGCGCTGGCGGCGAACACCTCGTTCGGCGGGCTGCCGGTGCTGATGGGGCTGCTGGCCCGGGACAACTACCTGCCGCACGTGTTCGGCCTCAAGGCCGAGCGGCAGGTCCACCGGCACGGGGTGCTCGCGCTCGCGGCCGTCTCCGCGCTGCTGCTGGTCTTCTCCGGCGGTGACGTCAACACGCTGGTGCCGCTGTTCGCGATCGGGGTGTTCGTCGGCTTCACGATCTGCCAGGTCGGCATGGTCCGGCACTGGCGGCAGGAACGTTCCGCCGGCTGGCTGGGCAAGGCGCTCCTCAACGGTTTCGGCGCGGTGCTCACGGGCGTGTCGGCCGTCGTCGTCACCGCGACGAAGTTCACCGAGGGCGCGTGGCTGATCGTGGTCGCGCTGCCGCTGCTTGTCCTGGTGTTCGAGGCCGTCCACCGCGCGTACGGGCGGATCGGGGCTCGGCTGGTGCTGGGCCGGGTGCCCGAGGCGCCGCGCCGCTGCCACTCCGTGGTCGTCGTGCCCGTCTCCTCGCTGTCGCGGCTGACCAGCAAGGCCCTGACCGCCGCCGTGTCGCTCGGCGACGAGGTCGTGGCGGTGACCGTCACCCAGGCCGACCCGGACGGGCGGGCGGCGGCGGAGTCGCTGCGCCGCGACTGGGAGCTGTGGCGGCCCGGCGTCGATCTCGTCGAACTGCCCGCGCCCTCACGATCCTTGGGCCGTCCGATCGTGGACTACGTACGGGAGATCGCGGACCGGCACCCGGACAACCGCGTCACCGTCCTCATCCCGGAGGTCGAGCCCGCGCACGTCTGGCAGCGGCTGCTGCAGAACCAGCGCGGCGCGGTCGTCGCGCACGCGGTGCGCCGGGACACCGACGCGGTGATCTGCCGACTGCGGTTCCGGATCGGCGCGACGCAAGGTGGCGAACCGGCCGGAAAGGCCGACACACGGCTGTAGCACCCCTGTCGTAATCCCCCTCCATCGTTGATCGTTGAGCCGTACGATCCAGGCGCTCAGTGACACGCCAACGTCAACGCAGCGAGGGGACGCGACATGCCGATCAGCCGCAGACGACTCCTGACAACCGGCGGCGGGCTCGCCCTGGCGGGCGGCCTCGCCGCCGCCTGCGGCTCCAACTCCGGGCGCGAAGGCAGCGGTTCCCGGTCCCAGCTGTCCCAGTGGTACCACCAGTACGGCGAGGCGGGCACCGAACCGGCCGTGCGGCGGTACGCGAAGGCCTATAAGCAGGCGGACGTCCGGGTGCAGTGGCGGCCCGGGAACTACGACCAGCAGACCGCGGCCGCCCTGCTGACCGACTCGGGGCCCGATGTCTTCGAGGTCAACGGCCCGACCCTGGACCAGATCCGGGGCGGGCAGGTCGTCGACCTCACCGACCTCGTGCACGGCGTCAAGGACGACTTCCACCCGGCGGCCCTCGCCCCCAAGACCCACGACGGCCGGATCTGGGCCGTCCCGCAGGTCATCGACACCCAGGTGCTCTACTACCGCAAGAGCCTGCTGGACAAGGCCGGGGTGAAGCCGCCCCGGACGCTGGACGAGCTGGTCGACGCCGCGAAGAAGCTCACCGACGCCCGGACCAAGGGGCTCTTCCTCGGCAACGACGGCGGCGCGGGCGTCCTCGGCGGCACCCCGCTGCACGCGGCGGGCCTGAGCCTGGTCACCGCCGACGGCAAGGTCGGCTTCGACGACCCCGCCGCCGCCCGTACGCTCGGCAAGATCCGTCGGCTCTACGCCGACAAGTCACTGCTGCTGGGCGCCCCCGCCGACTGGTCCGACCCCTCCGCCCTCGTCCAGGGGCTGACGGCCATGCAGTGGTCGGGGCTGTGGGCACTGCCGCAGATCAAAAAGGCGCTCGGGGACGACTTCGGGGTGCTGCCCTTCCCTTCCGACGGCCCGGGCGGGCGGCCCGCCGTGCCCGTCGGCGCGTACGGCAGCGCGGTCAGCGCCCGCAGCCGGCACAAGGAGGCGGCCAAGGCGTACGTGAAGTGGCTGTGGGTGGAGCGCACGGACTTCCAGCAGGACTTCGCGCTCTCCTACGGCTTCCACATCCCGGCCCGCGTCTCCCTCGCGAAGAAGGCCGACAAGCTGCGATCGGGAGCGGCGGCCGACATCGTGCGCTTCACCGTCGACCACGGTTACGCGCAGCCCCTTCTGTGGACGGTCGCGAGCCAAACCGCCTATCAGGACGCTCTCAGCCGCATCATCAAGGACGGCGCCGACCCCGACCGCGAGCTGAGGGCGGCCGTCCGCACGGCCGAGGCCGAGCTGCGACGCGTGAAGAAGACGTCCTGAATGGCGGCGCGGAGCAAGGCCGGAACGGTGCCTCGCGGCATGGCACCCGGTGCCGCGACACCCATGACACCCACGACATCCCGCCCGGCGCGGCAGCGGAACCGTACCCTCTGGTTCTGGATTTTCGTCGGCCCGTTCGCGGCCGGGCTCGTCCTCTTCACGTACGTACCACTGGCCTGGAGCGTCTATCTCAGCTTCTTCGACGCCCACAACACCGTCTCCCCGACCGACTTCGTCGGCCTGGACAACTACACGGCGATGCTGGGCGATCCGTCCTTCCGCGCCGCCCTGCTGACCTTCGCGGTCTTCACCGCCTTCATCGTCCCGACCACGTACGCGCTGTCGCTCGGCCTCGCGCTGGCGGTCAACCGGCTGCGGTTCGCCCAGGCGTTCTTCCGGTCGGTCTTCTTCCTGCCGACCGCCTGCTCGTATGTCGTCGCGGCCCTGGTCTGGAAGCTGTCGATCTTCAACGGGGTGCGGTTCGGACTGGCCAACACCGTCCTCGGCTGGTTCGGCGCCGACCAGATCGCCTGGCTGTCGACGACCGACCCGCCCTGGTACTGGCTGGTCATCGTCACCGTCCGGCTCTGGCTCCAGGCGGGCTTCTACATGGTGCTCTTCCTCGCCGGGCTCCAGCGCGTCCCACCCCAGCTGTACGAGGCCGCCGCCGTGGACGGGGCGCGGCCGGGGTGGCAGACCTTCCGGTACATCACCTTCCCCGCGCTGCGCGCGACCTCGATCGCGGTGGTGCTGCTGCTGGTCATCGGCGCCTTCCAGGCGTTCGACGAGTTCTACAACCTGCTCTCCGACGCGCGCGGCTACCCGCCCTACGCCCGGCCGCCGCTGGTCTACCTCTACTACACCGCCCTCGGCCAAGGGCAGAACCTCGGCCTCGGCAGCGCGGGGGCGGTCATCCTCGCGCTGATCATCGCGGTGGTGACGGTGGCGCAGGCACGCTGGTTCGGGCTCGGCGGCAAGGACGAGAAGGCGGTCTAGATGAACGACGCACTGGTACGGGCCGGCCGGGCGCTGCGGCTGGTACTGCTGATCGCGCTGGCCGCGCTGTTCCTGATCCCCTTCTACCTGCTCGTACGCAACGGCCTGGCGTCGGAGGAGGAGATCACCGCGCCCGGCTGGACGTTCTTCCCCGGGGAACTGCGCTGGTCGAACGTGCGCGAGCTCTTCGCCGACCCGAACGTGCCGATGGCGCACGCGCTGCTGAACTCCACGCTCATCGCGGTGGCGACGACCGTGGGCACCCTGCTGCTCGCCTCCCTGGCCGGCTACGGCCTGGCCCGTATCCCCTACCGCCACGCGAACGCCGTCTTCTACGCGATCCTCGGCACCCTGATGGTCCCGGCGGCGGTCACGTTCGTGCCGACCTTCGTGCTCGTCTCCTCGCTCGGCTGGGTCTCCACGCTGCGCGGTCTGATCGTCCCCACGCTGTTCAGCGCGTTCGCGTGCTTCGTCTTCCGGCAGTACTTCCTGGGCTTCCCCCGGGAGCTGGAGGACGCGGCGCAGGTGGACGGGCTCGGGTACTGGCGCACCTACTGGCGCGTCGTCGTCCCCAACTCCCGCCCGGTCTTCGCCGCCGTCGGCACGATCGTCTTCATCGGTGCCTGGAACGCGTTCCTGTGGCCGCTGGTGATCGGCCAGGACCGCGACGCGTGGACTGTCCAGGTCGCCCTGTCCACGTTCACGACCGCACAGGTCGTCAACATCCACGAGCTGTTCATCGCGGCCGCCGTCTCGATCGTCCCGCTGCTGCTGGTCTTCCTGCTGCTCCAGCGGTACATCGTGGCAGGGGTGGAGCGGTCGGGGATCGACGACTGAGGCGGCGGCCGGTGCGACGGCCCGCGCCACGGCCCGGCTGGGGGTCCGGGGGTCATCCCCCGGGAGAGTGCAGCATCGTCGCCGGGGTCGAGCGGTCGGGGATCGACGACTGAGGCGGCGGCGGGCTGATCGGGGCCGCCGTCACCCCCCGGGGGACTGCAGCATCGTGGCCGGGGTCGAGCGCTCGGGGATCGACGACTGGACCCTCGTCGACCGGTCCTTGGCGCACAGCTGGGTGCCGCGGTGGCCGCCGCGCAGCAGGGCCGCGCCCAGCGGTGTCAGCGTGTGCATCACCGCGCTGCCGTTGCGCAGGGTGAGCACCAGCCCGGCCTCGCGCAGCACACCGGCGTGCTGGCTGGCCGAGGCCGCCGACACGCCCACCCGGCGGGCGAGTTCGCTCGTCGTGCAGCCGCCCCCTATCGAACCGAGGACCGCGGAGCGGGTGTGGCCGACCAGCTTGCCCAGCGAGCGCGGGGCGTGCGTGACCGCGGGCGCGGACTCCGACATGTGCCGGGCGGGGTAGACGAGCACCGGGGTGAGCTCGGGGTTCTGGAAGGCCACCGGGGTGCGTCGGCAGAAGAACGACGGCAGGAGGAGTAACCCCCGCCCGTTCAGATGCAGATCACGGTCCACGGGGTAGTCGCACTCCAGCACCGGCCCCCGCCAGCGCATCATCGGCGGCAACGAGGACAGCAGTGCGTCGGCCCCGCCGTCCAGCAGCGCCCGGCCGCGCACCGCGCGGTCGGCCTCGATCTGCGCCTGGATGTGCGGCCAGTAGGGCTCTATGGCCGCCTGGTGATAGGCGTGCAGCGCGCCGATCAGCTTGCCGAACGCCCGGGCGTCGCCCTCGGCGAGCGATCGTATCCAAGCGGGCAGCGTGCGCGCGCCGGCCAGCCGGCCCAGCTCCTGGTGGACCCGGTCGGCGGGCGTGGCCCGCAGCGCCTGCATCCCGGACTCGAGCCCGAGTACGCCTTCGGGCGGTGTCAGGAAGTCGGGGAAATATCCGCGCGAGGGTACCAGCGGCGCGAGAAGCCGAGTTTCACCATTCAACCGAGTGCGGGTTTCCGAGCGCCAATCCCCGAAGATCGACTCGCCTTGTTTGTCCCGAAGTCGGTGCAAGCTCAATACGGTTTCCCAGAGTGCGTCCGGGTCTCCGGCCAGGCGCAACCGGGCCAGATCGAGTCCAGTGAAATGGACACGCAGCACCAAACCCCCACATGAGACATCCGCAACCACCCCCCGCTCACTGAGTATGCACACCGATACGAGGTGTTACCACGCCCTTTTGGCCACAGTTGAAAGGAGTCGCGGCGAACATCGCAGAAGCGAAATGCTATTCACGCACTCAGGGCCGCACCCGCTCGTTCCCGTGGGGGGTGGCGAGCGAAAAAGCGGTCGCTGAGTATGCGAGTTGCCGCCCGAGCCGATGCGGGCGGCAACAACTCCCGGTGGGGGAGTAAAGAGGGGCGGCGCTCCCGCACGGGCGCCGCCCCTTCGCCGTGCCCGCGCGGCGGGGGCGGCGGTGGGGCGCCGGGTGAAACCCACGCGTCACCTGCCGGTCACGCTCCCGGGGCTCCGCCCCGGACCCCGGTCCTCAAACGCCGGACGGGCTGGATTTCCAGCCCGTCCGGCGTTTGAGGACACAGCGCCGCGTCAGCGGCTGTCGCTGCCGCCGCCCAGTGCCGCGGCGCGGCCCGCCTCCAGGCGGGCGACCGGGATGCGGAACGGGGAGCAGGAGACGTAGTCCAGGCCCACCTCGTGGAAGAAGTGCACCGACTCCGGGTCGCCGCCGTGCTCGCCGCAGACGCCGAGCTTGAGGTCGGGCCGGGTGGCCCGGCCGGCCTTCACGGCCTCGCGGACGAGCGAGCCCACGCCGTCACGGTCGATGGTCTCGAAGGGGCTGACGCCGAAGATGCCCTTCTCCAGGTACGCGGTGAAGAAGCTGGCCTCGACGTCATCGCGCGAGAAGCCCCACACGGTCTGGGTGAGGTCGTTCGTGCCGAAGGAGAAGAACTCGGCGGCCTCGGCGATCTGGCCGGCCGTCAGCGCGGCGCGCGGCAGCTCGATCATCGTGCCGATCGTCAGCTTGAGGTTCGTGCCGGTGGCGGCCTCGACCTCGGCGATGACCTGGTCGGCCTCCTCGCGGACGATCTCCAGCTCCTGGACGGTGCCGACCAGCGGGATCATGATCTCCGCGCGCGGGTCGCCCTTGGCGTTCTTGCGCTCGGCCGCGGCCTCGGCGATCGCGCGGACCTGCATGGCGAACAGACCGGGGATGACCAGGCCGAGGCGGACGCCGCGCAGACCCAGCATGGGGTTCTGCTCGTGCAGCTTGTGCACGGCCTGGAGCAGGCGCAGGTCGTTCTCGTTGGCGTCCTGGCGGGCCTCGGCGAGGGCGACGCGCACCGACAGCTCGGTGATGTCCGGCAGGAACTCGTGCAGCGGCGGGTCCAGCAGCCGCACGGTCACCGGCAGGCCGTCCATGGCCTCGAACAGCTCGACGAAGTCGGCCTTCTGCAGCGGCAGCAGCGCGTCGAGGGCGGCGTCCCGGTCGGCGTCGGTGTCGGCCAGGATGAGCCGCTCGACCATCTCGCGGCGCTCACCGAGGAACATGTGCTCGGTGCGGCACAGGCCGATGCCCTGGGCGCCGAAGCGGCGGGCGCGGGCGGCGTCCTCGGCGTTGTCCGCGTTGGCCCGTACCCGCAGGCGGCGCGTGCGGTCGGCGTAGGCCATCATCCGGTGCACGGCCTGGACCAACTCGTCGGCGTCGTCGGCGCCCGCGTGCATGCGGCCCTCGAAGTACTCGACGACCGGGGACGGCACGACCGGGACCTCGCCCAGGTAGACCTTGCCGGAGGAGCCGTCGATGGAGACGATGTCGCCCTCCTCGATGACCACGCCGCCGGGGGCGGTCATGCGGCGGCGCTTGGTGTCGACCTCCAGCTCCTCGGCGCCGCAGACACAGGTCTTGCCCATGCCGCGGGCGACGACGGCCGCGTGCGAGGTCTTGCCGCCGCGCGAGGTCAGGATGCCCTCGGCCGCGATCATGCCGTTGAGGTCGTCGGGGTTGGTCTCGCGGCGGATCAGGATGACCTTCTCGCCGGAGCGCGACCACTTCACCGCGGTGTAGGAGTCGAAGACGGCCTTGCCGACCGCGGCGCCCGGCGAGGCGGCGATGCCCCGGCCCAGCAGCTCGGTGGCGGCCTTCTCGTCGAAGCGGGGGAACATCAGCTGGGCGAGCTGGGCGCCGGAGACGCGCTGGAGCGCCTCGGCCTCGTCGATCAGGCCCTGGTCCACCAGCTGCGTCGCGATGCGGAAGGCCGCGCCCGCGGTGCGCTTGCCGACGCGGGTCTGAAGCATCCACAGCTTGCCGCGCTCGATGGTGAACTCGATGTCGCACAGGTCCTTGTAGTGCGTCTCCAGCGTCTGCATGATCTGCATCAGCTGGTCGTACGAGGCCTTGTCGAGCTGCTCCAGGTCGGCGAGCGGGACGGTGTTGCGGATGCCCGCGACGACGTCCTCGCCCTGCGCGTTCTGGAGGTAGTCGCCGTAGACGCCGGCGTGACCGCTGGCGGGGTCGCGGGTGAAGGCGACGCCGGTGCCGGAGTCCGGGCCGAGGTTGCCGAAGACCATCGAGCAGACATTGACGGCCGTGCCGAGGTCGCCGGGGATGCGCTCCTGGCGGCGGTAGAGCTTGGCGCGGTCGGTGTTCCACGACTCGAAGACGGCCCTTATGGCGAGGTCCATCTGCTCGCGCGGCTCCTGCGGGAAGTCCCGGCCGGTCTCCTTGGAGACGATGCTCTTGAACTCCTCCACCAGGCGCTGGAGGTCCGCCGCGTCGAGGTCGACGTCGGTCGTGACGCCCTTCGCGCGCTTGGTCTCCTCCAGCGCCTCCTCGAAGAGCTCGCCGTCGACGCCGAGGACGGTCTTGCCGAACATCTGGATGAGGCGGCGGTAGGAGTCCCACGCGAACCGCTCGTTGCCCGCCTGGGCCGCGAGACCGGCGACGGAGGCGTCGGAGAGGCCGATGTTCAGGACCGTGTCCATCATGCCGGGCATGGAGAACTTCGCGCCGGAGCGGACGGAGACCAGCAGCGGGTCGTCGGCCTGGCCGAGCTTCTTGCCCATCCCCGCCTCTAGGGCGTCGAGGTGGGCGGATACCTCGTCACGCATCTCCGGCGGCTCGGCGCCGCTGGCGAGGTAGACCTTGCACGCCTCGGTGGTGATGGTGAAGCCGGGAGGAACGGGCAGACCGAGGTTGGTCATCTCGGCGAGGTTGGCGCCCTTCCCGCCGAGCAGGTCCTTGAGGTCCTTGTTGCCCTCGGTGAAGTCGTAGACGAACTTCTGGCGATCTGTGGTTTCCGGCACGGGACTCGACTCCTCACTGGGGTCCCCCCGTACACAGATGGGGGAAGGCCTGCTCAAACGTGCTGACGGCGGGGAGCCTACCCAGATCGAAGGCTTCTGGGCAGGTCCACTCCGCCGTCATACGGCTGTAACCACCCGTCCGCCAACAGATCGAAAGTGATCCACTTGACGCACGCTAAAGGGGGTCAACTTCAAAGCTTGAACTCAACCTCACGGATCTCATCCACACCATCACAGGGTGTCGAGAAATCGAGCCATTCGCCGTCGGAAAGTGAACGCAAGAGGGGTGGCACGCAGTGCCACCCCTCAGAACATTGACCCTCGTCTCAATCGCTCATCTGAGCGGACACCCGATCAGTGGTGGCGAGAATCACGCCGCTCTCAGCCGCCGGACGTGTCGAGCTCGGCGTCGGCACTCACAGCCGCACAGTCGTACGGATCGTTCAGCCAGCCGTCCGGGAGGACGACCCGGTTCCGCCCCGAGGTCCGCCCGCGCGGGCCGTCGGCACCGACCGGCCAGGGCTGGTCCAGGTCCAGCTCGCTCAGAAGAGCGTCCATTTCGCCCAAGGATGAGGTGATAGCGAGCTTCCGGCGCATGTCCGAGCCGATCGAGAAGCCCTTGGTGTACCAGGCGACGTGCTTGCGGAAGTCGATGACACCGCGCTCCTCGCTCTCCAGCCACTCCCCCAGCAGCTCCGCGTGGCGCAGCATGACCCGGGCGACCTCCTTGAGCGTGGGCGCGGCGGGGGCGGCCCCGCCACCCTCGAAGGCGCCGACCAGGTCGCCGAAGAGCCAGGGGCGGCCCAGGCAGCCGCGCCCGACCACGACGCCGTCGCAGCCGGTCTCGCGCATCATCCGCACGGCGTCGTCCGCCGACCAGATGTCGCCGTTTCCGAGCACCGGGATCTCGGGGACGGTCTCCTTGAGCCGGGCGATGGCGTCCCAGTCGGCCGTGCCGCCGTAGTGCTGGGCGGCCGTGCGGCCGTGCAGGGCGATGGCGGTGACGCCCTCCTCGACGGCGATCCGGCCGGCGTCGAGGTAGGTGATGTGGTCGTCGTCGATGCCCTTGCGCATCTTCATGGTCACGGGCAGCGCGCCCGCGTTGCCGACGGCCTCGCGCAGGATCGCGCGCAGCAGGTTCCGCTTGAACGGCAGCGCGGAGCCGCCGCCCTTGCGGGTGACCTTGGGGACCGGGCAGCCGAAGTTCAGGTCGATGTGGTCGGCGAGGTCCTCGTCCACGATCATGCGGACGGCCCGGCCGACGGTGACCGGGTCGACCCCGTAGAGCTGGATCGAGCGCGGCTTCTCGGTGCCGTCGAAGTGGATCAGCCGCATGGTCTTGGCGTCCCGCTCGACGAGCGCCCGGGTGGTGATCATCTCGCTGACGAAGAGCCCCTTGCCGCCGGAGAACTCACGGCACAGCGTGCGGAAGGGCGCGTTGGTGATGCCGGCCATCGGGGCCAGGACCACCGGCGGCTGCACCGAGTGCGGGCCGATCTGGAGCTGCGTCATGAAAGCGGGTTTCCTCGGGCTCGTGCGGAGGGGGTCGACCGTCCATTGTCCCCCATTCGGGTAAGGGGGCGGGTCAGGCGTCGGCGAGGGCCAGGGCGTGCAGTCGCCGCAGGCGCTCGTGGGACTCCTCGTCGGCGGGGGTGAAGGTCACCAGGCGCGCTCCGGGGTGCGGGCCGGTCCACAGACCGTTGTGGTCCAGGCGCAGCAGGCCCACGCGGGCCTGCTGGTAGGTCTTCGTCCGGTAGGCGACGGGCTGGACGACCTCGTGTCGCGCCCATATCTGCCGGAACTCGGGCGAGGCGTCGAGCAGCCTCTTGAGCAGGCACTTCCACGCGGGTTCGGCGATGTGCTCGGCCATGGCAGCCCGGAATTTGCCGGCCATGCCGCGCATCTGCTCCTCCCGGTCGACGACGCTCGCGGCCCAGTCGGGGTTGGTGAAGGTGAGCCACAGGCAGTTGCGCTCCTCCTGCGGCAGGGCGTCGAGGTCGCACATCAGCGTGGCGTAGGTGCGGTTGTAGGCGAGGATGTCGTACCGCGCGTTCTGCACACAGGCGGGGAAGGGGTCCAGCTGCTCCAGGATCTGCCGGAGCGGCGGCGAGACGCCCGCGCACGCGGTGTCGGGCATCGGGTCGGCGGTGCCGGCCAGGGCGAAGAGGTGGGCGCGCTCACCGGGGTCGAAGAGCAGCGCGCGGGCGATGGAGTCGAGGACCTGCGCGGACACCTGGATGGCCCGGGCCTGCTCCAGCCACGTGTACCAGGTGACGCCGACGGCGGCGAGCTGCGCCACCTCCTCGCGGCGCAGCCCGGGGGTGCGCCGGCGGCGGCCGCGCGGGAGGCCGACCTGTTCGGGGGAGATGCGCTCGCGGCGGCTGCGCAGAAAGGCGGCGAGTTCGCTGCGGCGGACGTCCGAGGCGGTCATGGCTGACGAGGCCGCCGGGGCTGTCGTGGCCGGCATGGCTGTCGTGACTGCCGGGGTCTCCTGCACCATCGTGGTCATTCTCCAAGGGTGCGGGACGCCCCAGTCGGTTGCCAGGTACTGCTTGTACCAGGATAAAGGCACTCTGGTACCTGGCTCCGCGAGCCGTCATCGTCGTATCCGTGAGTCGAATCCCGATAGCGAAGCCCGTCCCGTCCGCCCCTATCTCCCCCACTGCCCCGGCCTCCCCGGTCTCCCCGACCGGCAGAGCCGCGCTGAGCCCGCTCGGGCTGTTCACCGTGCTGATGGGCGCGGCGCTGCCGATGGTGGACTTCTTCATCGTCAATGTCGCGCTGCCCACCATCGACCACGATCTGCACGCGGGCCCTGCCATGCTGGAGATGGTGGTCGGCGGCTACGGCGTCGCGTACGCGGTGCTGCTGGTGCTCGGCGGACGGCTGGGCGACATGGTGGGCCGGCGGCGGCTGTTCCTGTGGGGCACGGCTGCTTTCGGCGTGACGTCGGTGGCGTGCGGGCTCGCGCCCGACGCCTGGACGCTGGTGGCGGCGCGGGTCGCGCAGGGCGCGGCGTCCGCGCTGATGATGCCGCAGGTGCTGGCGACCATCCAGGCCACCACTCAGGGCGCGCGCCGCACCAAGGCGCTCAGCATGTACAGCGGCACGGCCGGGGTCGCGAGCGCGGTCGGCCAGGTGCTGGGCGGGGTGCTGGTCTCCGTCGACCTCTTCGGTACCGGCTGGCGCTCGATCTTCCTGGTCAACGCCCCGGTCGCGGCGCTCGCGCTGCTGCTGACGGTCCGCACGGTGCCCGAGACGCGCTCGGAGCACCCGACGAAGGTGGACGGGCGCGGTACGGCGCTGCTGTCGCTGACGCTGGTGTCCCTGCTGCTGCCGCTGACGGAGGGCCGTTCGGCGGGGTGGCCGGTGTGGTCGTGGGTGCTGCTGGCGGTGTTCCCCTTCGCGGCCGTGGCGTTCGTGGTGGTGGAGCGGCGTGAGGAGCGCGCCGGGCGGACGCCGCTGGTGCCGCCGTCGCTGCTGCGGATCCACTCGGTGCGCAGCGGGCTGGCGCTCCTCGTGCCGTTCTCCATCGGCTGGGGCGGCTTCATGTTCGTGGTCGCGGTGGCGTTGCAGGAGGGGCTGCGGCTGGGCCCGCTCGCGGCGGGGGTGGCGCTGGTGCCGCTGTGCCTGACGTTCCTGCTCGGCTCGATGGTCGGGCCCCGGCTGGGTGCGCGGTACGGGCGGCGGGCGGTGACGGCCGGGACGCTGATCCAGGCGACCGGGCTGATCACCCTGGTGGCGACCTTCCACTGGGGCTGGGACGGGCTCGGCGCGCTGGGGCTGGCCCCGGGGCTCGCCGTGCTGGGGCTGGGCCAGGGGGTGCTGCTGCCGCTGACGCTGCGGACCGTGCTGAGCGAGGTGCCGGCGACCCAGGCGGGTGTCGGGGGCGGCGTCATGATCACCACGCAGCAGTCGTTCATGGCGCTCGGCGTCGCCACGCTCGGCACGCTCTTCCTCTCCCTGGCCCCCTCGGTCGGGATGCGCGACGCGCTGACGATCACGCTCGGGGCGCAGTTGGCGGCGGTGGCCGTGACGCTGCTGCTGAGCCTGCGACTGCCGCGCGCGGTGGGGTGAGCGGGGGGCGTCGGAGGAAGCCGGGGAACCCTCCCGAGGGCCTGCCGCCTGTCGATGACACATGGAATGACAGATATTGAAATCTGTCATTCCATGTGTCACTCTTCTGGTGTCGGCCCCTCTCTCGCCGACGTCCCCTCCCCGCCCCTGTGAAGGAGTCCCCCGTGCTGCACCGCACTCTCGGCACCACCGGCCCCCAGGTATCCGCCCTCGGCCTCGGCGCGATGGGCATGTCCGCCCTGTACGGCGAAGCCGACCGCACCGAGTCGATCGCCACGATCCACGCCGCGCTGGACGCCGGCGTCACCCTGATCGACACAGGCGACTTCTACGGCATGGGCCACAACGAACTGCTCATCAACGAAGCCCTGCGCACCGCGCCCGCCGGGGCCCGCGAGAAGGCCCTCACCAGCGTCAAGTTCGGCGCCCTGCGCACCGTCGAAGGCGGCTTCACCGGCGTCGACGGCAGCCCCGAGGCAGTCAAGAACTTCGCCGCGTACTCCCTCCAGCGCCTGGGCACCGGGCACATCGACGTCTACCGCCTCGCCCGCCTCGACCCGAAGGTGCCGATCGAGGAGACCGTCGGCGCCATCGCCGAGCTGGTCGAGGCCGGGCACGTCCGGCACATCGGCCTCTCCGAGGTGGGCGCCGAGACGATCCGCCGGGCCGCCGCCGTCGCGCCCATCTCCGATCTCCAGATCGAGTACTCGCTGATCTCGCGCGGCATCGAGGAGAGCATCCTGCCGACCGTCCGCGAGCTGGGCATCGGCGTCACCGCGTACGGGGTGCTCTCGCGCGGCCTGATCAGCGGCCACTTCACGCCCGACCGGCAGCTCGCCGCGAACGACTTCCGTGGCATGAGCCCGCGCTTCCAGGGCGAGAACCTCCGGCACAACCTCGACCTCGTCGAGGCGCTGCGCAAGATCGCCGAGTCGAAGGGCGCGAGTGTCGCGCAGACAGCGATCGCCTGGGTCCTCGCCCAGGGCGAGGACATCGTCCCCCTCGTCGGCGCCCGCCGCCGCGACCGCCTCACCGAGGCGCTCGGCGCGCTGGACGTCACCCTCGACGCCGACGACCTTGCCGCCATCGAGCGAGCCGTCCCGGCGGGGGCCGCCGCGGGCGACCGCTACCCGACGGACCAGATGGCGCACCTCGACAGCGAGCGGTGAGCCCTCCGGGCCGGTTGCGGGGGAAGGGGCGCCCCCTGCCCGGGCAGCCCGGTCGGCAGCGGCGGCCGGGTCACGGCGGAGCCCGGCGGCCTGCCGTACCGACGCAGTCCGGCCTCCTCGGCCCTCCGGGGCACCGCCGGGTACGGTCCTCTACCAGGGGGCGTCCCACCGCCCCGCCCCGACCGAAAGGCACTGCCCGCGATGCCGCCCGAGACCCTGACCCCCGACCGCATCCTCGAGGCCACCGAGGACGTGCTGCGCCGCTTCGGCCCGGCCAAGGCCACCGTGGTCGACGTGGCCCGGGCGCTGGGCGTCAGCCACGGCAGCGTCTACCGCCACTTCGGCAGCAAGGCCGCGCTGCGGGAGGCCGTCACCGAGCGCTGGCTCGACCAGTCGCACGCCGAGCTGTCCGCGGTCGCCGAAGCGGCCGGCCCGGCGGGGCCCCGGCTGCGCGCGTGGCTCACCGCCCTCTTCGCCGCCAAGCGCCGCAAGTCGGGCAGCGATCCCGAGCTGTTCGCGACGTACATGGTGCTCGTCGGCGAGAACAGCGGCGTCGTCGACCGGCACATCGAGACGATGATCGAGCAGCTCGCGGGAATCGTCGAGAACGGCATAGGCCAGGGCGAGTTCCGCCCCGTCGACCCGACGACGGCGGCCCGCGCGGTCTGGGACGCGACCAACCGCTTCCACGACCCGGCCTACGCGGCCGACTGGTCCCGCCCGGGCATCGACGCGGCCTTCGACGCGGTGTGCGAGCTGGTGTTGCGGGGCCTGCACGCCTGAGCATGACGGCTCCGCCTTCAGGTGCCGACGGCCGGGCTCGACTGCCAGCAGGCGCCACTACGCTGTGTGTCAGGACGCTTACCGACGCCCGTAGGAGCATCACGGCAACCATGGTCGAGACACCGCCTCGGACGATAGGCCACGCCTCGGAGCCCACTGAGGGTTACAAGGTCCAGATCCCGGCCCCCTTCGACTGCGAGCTCGGCACCGCCGACTGGCAGGCCTGACACAGCCCGAAGGCCCCGACCCCGCCGTAGCGGGGTCGGGGCCTTCGGTCGTCAGGCAGGGGTCAGCAGCCCAGCAGGCGCGCGCCCAGGTAGGCCTCGATCTGGTCGAGGGACACCCGCTCCTGCTTCATCGTGTCGCGCTCGCGCACGGTCACGGCGTTGTCGTCGAGGGTGTCGAAGTCGACGGTCACGCAGAACGGGGTACCGATCTCGTCCTGGCGGCGGTAGCGGCGGCCGATGGCGCCGGCGTCGTCGAACTCGATGTTCCAGTTCTTCCGCAGGTCCGTCGCGAGGCCCTTGGCCTTGGGGGACAGCTGCGGGTTGCGGGACAGCGGCAGGACCGCGACCTTCACCGGGGCGAGGCGCGGGTCGAGGCGCATGACGGTGCGCTTCTCCATGACGCCCTTGGCGTTGGGCGCCTCGTCCTCGTTGTACGCGTCGAGCATGAAGGCGAGCATGGCGCGGTTGAGACCGGCCGCCGGCTCGATGACGTACGGGAAGTAGCGCTCGCCGGCCTCCTGGTCGAAGTACGACAGGTCCTGGCCGGAGCCCTTCGAGTGGGCCTTGAGGTCGAAGTCGGTGCGGTTGGCCACACCCTCCAGCTCGGAGAACTCCGAACCGCCGAAGTTGAAGCGGTACTCGATGTCGACGGTGCGCTTCGAGTAGTGGGAGAGCTTCTCAGCGGCGTGCTCGTACCACCGCATGTTCTCCTCGCGCATGCCGAGGCCGGTGTACCAGTTCCAGCGCTGCGCCATCCAGTACTCGTGCCACTCCTCGTCCTCACCCGGCTTGACGAAGAACTCCATCTCCATCTGCTCGAACTCGCGGGTGCGGAAGATGAAGTTGCCCGGCGTGATCTCGTTACGGAAGGACTTGCCGGTCTGGGCGATGCCGAACGGCGGCTTCTTGCGCGAGGTCAGCTGCACCTGGCTGAAGTTGGTGAAGATGCCCTGCGCGGTCTCGGGGCGCAGGTAGGTGACCGAACCGGTGTCCTGGGTCGGGCCGAGGTGCGTGGCCAGCAGACCGGAGAACTGCTTGGGCTCGGTGAAGGCGCCCTTGTTGCCACAGTTCGGGCAGTTGAGGTCGGCGAGGCCGTTCGCGGGCAGCTTGTTGTGCTTGGCCTCGTACGCCTCCTCCAGGTGGTCCGCGCGGTAGCGCTTGTGGCAGGAGGTGCACTCGGTCAGCGGGTCCGAGAAGGTGGCGACGTGACCGGACGCCTCCCACACCTCACGGGCCAGGATCACCGACGAGTCGAGGCCGACGACGTCGTCGCGCGAGGTGACCATGGAGCGCCACCACTGGCGCTTGATGTTCTCCTTGAGCTCCACGCCGAGGGGTCCGTAATCCCAGGCGGCACGCTGGCCGCCGTAGATCTCACTGCACGGATAGACAAAGCCACGGCGCTTGCTCAGGCTGACGATGGTGTCGATCTTGTCGGCGGCCACGGTGCTCTCTTCATTGCGACGACGAACAGCGAATGCTTCAGGTTACCGGCGGCGCCACCCCCCTAATCAAATCGGCACTGGCCTGGGCTTCACCCCGACCCCCGAGCGAACGTCTTGTTGACAATCGTTTCCACTTTTGTTGAAAATGAGTGTCATGAACGTACGCCCGACCTCTCCCCGATCCGCCCGATCCGCCCGAATAACCACCGGCGCGATCGCCGCGCTCGCCGCCCTCGGGCTGCTCTCCCTCACCGCCTGCTCCTCGGAAACGGACGGAAAAAATTCGGAGGGCAAGCTCAAGGTGGTGGCGTCGTTCTACCCCCTGGAGTTCCTGGCCAAGGAGATCGGCGGCGCTCACGTCAGCGTCTCCGCCCTGACCAAGCCCGGCGTCGAGCCCCACGACCTGGAGCTCACCCCCAAGCAGACCGCCTCCCTCGACGAGGCGGGCGCGGTCGTCTACCTCAAGGGCCTCCAGCCCGGCGTCGACAAGGCGATCAAGCAGTCGAGCGCCAAGCACGTCGTCGACGCCGCCTCCCTGACCGAGCTGGAGGAGCACGGCGACGAGGTCGACGGCCACCAGCACGAGTCCGGGGACAAGCACGCGGACGAGCACGAGGGTCACGAGCACGAGCACGAGGGCGGCGACCCGCACATCTGGCTCGACCCGGTGAAGTACGCCGAGGTCGCCAAGGGTGTCGCCAAGACCCTCGCCGAGGCCGACCCCGACCACAAGGCGGACTTCGAGAAGAACGCCGACGCGCTGGCGCATAAGCTGGACGGGCTGCACAAGAAGTTCGAGGCGGGCCTGAAGAACCGGGCCTCCGACACCTTCATCTCCACCCACGCCGCCTTCGGCTACCTCGCCGAGCGCTACGGCCTCACCGAGGAGGCCGTGAACGGCCTGGACCCGGAGGCCGAGCCCAGCGCGGCCCGGATGAAGGAGCTCCACGAGGTCGCCGAGAAGCACCACGTCTCCACGATCTTCTTCGAGACCCTCGCCGACCCGAAGACGGCGAAGACCCTGGCCTCCGACCTCAAGCTCAAGACCGACGTGCTCGACCCGCTCGAGGGGATCACGGACAAGTCCAAGGGCGACGACTACTTCGAGGTCATGGAGTCCAACCTCGCCGCCCTGCGGAAGGCACTCGGCACCAAGTGACTCAGACGAACCCGGCGGAGGCCGACATGAGCGGATCGAAGCGCCCGGAGGCGAGCCGAGCGCGTGAAGGGGCGGAGCCCGTCATAGCGCTGCGCGGGGCCACGGCCTCGCTCGGTTCCCGTCCCGTGCTGCGCGGCGTGGATCTCACCGTGCGGCGCGGCGAGGTCGTCGCGCTGCTCGGCGCCAACGGTTCCGGCAAGTCCACGGCCGTCCGGGCCATCGTCGGCCAGGTGCCGCTCACCGGCGGTGAGCTGGAGCTGTTCGGCACCCCCAAGCGCCGCTTCCGCGACTGGGCCCGCCTGGGGTACGTACCGCAGCGCACCACCGCCGCCAGCGGGGTCCCCGCGACCGTGCGCGAGGTCGTCGCCGCCGGGCGGCTGGCCCGTACGAAGCTGGGCCTGACCCGCAAGGCCGACCGGGAGGCCGTGGTCCGGTCCCTGGAGCTGGTCGGCATGGCCGACCGGATCAAGGACTCCGTGAACGCGCTCTCCGGCGGCCAGCACCAGCGGGTGCTCATCGCCCGCGCGCTGGCCGGCGAACCCGAGCTGCTGATCATGGACGAGCCGATGGCCGGCGTCGACCTGGCCAGCCAGGAGGTCCTCGCGAGCGCCCTGCGCGAGCAGGTCTCCCGGGGCGCCACCGTCCTGCTCGTCCTGCACGAGCTGGGCGCCCTGGAGCCGCTCATCGACCGCGCCGTCGTGCTCCGCGACGGCTGCGTCGTGCACGACGGCCCGCCGCCGGAGGCCGTGGGCCAGCACGCGCTGCCCGGCCACGACCATGTCCACCCGCACGCCGACCCGGCTGCCGAACCGATCCGGACGGGGTTGCTCACCTGATGGACATCCTGAATCCCGCCTTCATGCAGCGGGCGCTGCTCGCCGCCCTGCTGGTCGGCATCACCGCCCCCGCCATCGGCATCTACCTCGTCCAGCGCCGCCAGGCGCTGATGGGCGACGGCATCGGCCATGTCGCCCTCACCGGCGTCGGCCTCGGCTTCCTGCTCAACACCAGCCCGGTGTGGGTGGCCACCGCCGTGTGCGTGGTCGGCGCCGTGGTCATGGAGCTGATCCGCTCCTCCGGCAAGACGCGCGGCGACATCGCGCTCGCCATGCTCTTCTACGGCGGCATGGCCGGCGGCGTCATGCTGATGCACCTGTCCGGCGGCTCCAACGCCAACCTCATCAGCTACCTCTTCGGCTCGATCACCACCGTCGCCGAGGAGGACATCCTCGCGATCTGCGTGCTGGCCGCCTTCGTGATCCTCACCACGGTGGGGCTGCGCAAGCAGTTGTTCGCCATCTGCCAGGACGAGGAGTTCGCCCGCGTCACCGGGCTGCCCGTGCGGCTGCTGAACCTGCTGGTCGCGGTCACCGCCGCGCTGACCGTCACCGTCGCGATGCGCGTGGTCGGCCTGCTCCTGGTGAGCGCCCTGATGGTGATCCCGGTGGCCGCCTCCCAGGCCGTCGCCCGCAGCTTCGCGACCACCTTCGCGCTGGCCGTCACCATCGGCGTCCTGGTGACCGTCTCCGGGACCGCCACCTCGTACTACGTGGACGTGCCCTCGGGCGCGACCATCGTGCTGCTCGCGATCGGCGTCTTCCTGGCCCTGACCGCGCTCGCCGCGCCACTGGCCCGCAAACGGGCCAGGCGCACCGCCGACGCAGAGAAGCACTGCACGCTGGACGTGCCGGGCACCCCCGCGGACGACGTACGGGTGGAGGCCTGACGGGTCCCGCCCGCGGCCGCCCGCAGGTGACCGGGGACGCTCAGTCGTACGGGAGATGACGCCGGGCCTGGCACAATTGGCCGGGCACTACGTACGGATGCGTGTTCAGGCGAGCTTGAGGAGGCAACTGTGGCGACCGCGGGTCCCCCGGTACGCGGCCGGTCCACCAAGCAGCGAGCCGCTGTCGCGGCGGCGCTCGACGAGGTGGACGAGTTCCGCAGCGCGCAAGAGCTCCACGACATGCTCAAGCACCGCGGCGACTCGGTCGGCCTGACCACCGTCTACCGCACGCTGCAGTCCCTCGCCGACGCCGGCGAGGTCGACGTGCTGCGCACGAGCGAGGGCGAGGCGGTCTACCGCCGCTGCTCCAGTGGGCACCACCACCACCTGGTCTGCCGGGTGTGCGGCAAGGCCGTCGAGGTCGAGGGCCCGGCCGTGGAGAAGTGGGCGGACTCCATCGCCGCCGACCACGGCTTCGTCGACGTGGCCCACACCATCGAGATCTTCGGCACCTGCGGGGACTGCGCCGCGGCGCGCTCCCGGAGCTGACGAGCACAGCGACGGATATGGCACTGCTCCGGGCGTCGGCCGACGCCCGGAGCAGTGCCATATCCGTGGTCTCGCCTCAGCGAGGGGCTCACGCCTTCGACGCGGGGTCCTTGGCGAGCTCGTCCTCGTTCGGGACCGCGCCGCCGAAGCGGCGGTCGCGCTGCGCGTACTCCAGGCAGGCGCGCCACAGGTCACGGCGGTCGAAGTCCGGCCAGAGCACGTCCTGGAAGACCATCTCGGCGTAAGCGCTCTGCCAGATCAGGTAGTTGGATGTGCGCTGCTCACCGGAGGGCCGCACGAAGAGGTCCACGTCCGGCATGTCGGGGTAGTAGAGGTACTTGGCGAAGGTCTTCTCGTTCACCTTCGACGGATCCAGCCGGCCCGCCGCGATGTCCCGGCCGATCGCCGCCGCCGCGTCCGCGATCTCCGCGCGACCGCCGTAGTTGACGCAGAAGTACATGGTCATGGCGTCGTTGTTCTTGGTCTGCTCCTGGGCGACCTGGAGCTCCTCGACCACCGACTTCCACAGCTTCGGCATCCGGCCGGTCCACCGCACCCGGATGCCCAGCTCGTCCATCTCGTCGCGGCGGCGGCGGATGACGTCCCGGTTGAAGTTCATCAGGAAGCGCACCTCTTCGGGCGAGCGCTTCCAGTTCTCCGTGGAGAAGGCGTACAGGGAGAGGTTCTTGACGCCCATCTCCAGGCAGCCCTTGAGCACGTCCATGACGACGCCCTCGCCGACCTTGTGCCCCTCGGTGCGCGGCAGCCCGCGCTCCTTCGCCCAGCGGCCGTTGCCGTCCATGACGATCGCCACGTGGTTGGGCACCAGCTCGCCCGGGATCTTCGGCGGCCGCGCCCCGGACGGGTGCGGCTCAGGGGTGAGGTACTCGCGTCGGGAACGGCCCAGAATCCCGCGTCGTGCCATGCGTGCCACTTCTCCTCGATACCAGTTACTTTTCCACGTAGCGCAGGGAGCGAAGCCCCCGCTCCAGGTGCCAGTGCAGATACGCGGCCACCAGACCGCTGCCCTCCCGGACATGGCGCGGCTCGCACGCGTCCGCCGTCGCCCAGTCCCCGGTCAGCAATGCGCCGAGGAGTTCGATCGACTCCGAGGAGGGTACGACGCTTCCGGGCACCCGGCACTCCCCGCAGACGACCCCGCCGGCCGCGACCGAGAAGAATCGGTTCGGCCCGGGCATACCGCACTTCGCGCACGCCTCGAAGCTGGGCGCGTAGCCGTTGACGGCGAGGGAGCGCAGCAGGAAGGCGTCCAGGATGAGGTGCGGCGCGTGCTCGCCGGCGGCGAGCGTCCGCAGTCCGCCGACCAGCAGCAGATACTGCTGCACGGCGGGCTCGCCCTCGTGGTCGGTGAACCGCTCGGCGGTCTCCAGCATGGCGGTGCCGGCGGTGTAGCGGGCGTAGTCGGTGACGATCCCGCCACCGTACGCGGCGATGGTCTCGCTCTGCGTACACAGCGGCAGCCCGCGCCCGACCAGCTCGCTGCCGCGCGCGAAGAACTGCACGTCGACGTGCGAGAACGGCTCCAGCCGCGCCCCGAACTTCGACTTGGTCCGCCGTACACCGCGGGCTACCGCGCGTACGCGGCCGTGACCGCGGGTGAGCAGCGTGATGATGCGATCCGCTTCGCCGAGCTTCTGCGTGCGCAGCACGATGCCGTCGTCGCGGAAGAGACTCATGAAGCCATTGTCCCGTACGGGCGGGGTGGCTCGGGCCGGGGTCCTCAAGCGCCGGACGGGCTGGAAGCCAGCCCGTCCGGCGCTTGAGGACACACGAACGAACTACGTGGGCATCCGCGCCGCCGCCAGCAGGCGATCCGTGTCTTCCGGGCAGATCAGCAGAGCCCGCCCCACCGTCGACAGGACTTCCCGCTCCGCGGGCTGGTAGGGGCCGTCCGCCAGGGCGATACGGGCTCCCTGGAGCAGGATCGCCTCGCGCCCGGCAGGGGCGAGGTGCGGGGCCAGGGGTTCCAGGGCCTCGTGGAGCTCGATGGCCAGGGCCGTGCCGCACGGGTCGAAGCCGCCGCGGCCTCCCCCGGTGCCGGCCGGGAACGCGCCGCCGGCGAACATGCCGGGCAGCCGCCCGGTGTCGGCGGCGAGCGCCTCGATCAGGGTGATCAGCTGCTCCTCGCTGCAGTCGGCGAAGCCCGCCGCGCGCACCGCGCCGACGGCGGCCCTGCGGACCGTACGCGCCTCGGTGCCGCCCGCGGCGAGGACGGCGAGGGCCACGGTGTGCACGGCGTCGCGGAGCATCGCGGAGAAGCGGGTGGTGGTGGGGTGGTCGAGGACGTCCATGCCGAACCTGGCGTGACAGGCCGCGCACTCGACGATCGGCCCGACGGGACCGCGCGGCAGCAGGGGCACCCCGAAGGCGACGAGGCGACGGTGGCCCGTGCGGCGCCGGTAGTTGCGGTCACCGCCACAGCCGGGGCAGAAGAACTCGCCGTCCCCGACGGTGCGCCATACGGTGCGTACGCCCACCACACACCGGTCCGGGCTGTGTCGGCCTTGCGCGTGCATCACGGCGCACCTCCATAACGCCACGGCCTCGTCGCCGCGTTGACGTGATGTTAGCCACATCGGTCATGTCCGTCAGCACCTCCTGCGGGGGGTCTTCGGGCAAGAGCAGGTTGAACATGCCACCGACTCCATCAGAACCGGTGGTTTCGGCGGCTCGTGATTGACGACGGGCATGACGGAGGCCCGGCACCGCATCGGTGCCGGGCCTCCGTCCGGAAAAGATCAGGCCGGGATCAGGCCAAGGTCACTTCCGGTACGCGCGGTTGACGGCGGAGACGACGGCCTTGATCGAGGCGCGGGTGGTGTTGGCGTCGATGCCGATGCCCCACAGGACCACACCGTCGATCACACACTCGATGTACGAGGCGGCCTGCGCGCTGGCGCCCTCGCTCATCGTGTGCTCGGAGTAGTCCAGCAGACGGGCGTCGATGCCGACCGAGCCGAGCGCGTCGAAGAACGCGGAGATCGGGCCGTTGCCCGTACCGGTCAGCACCGTGTCCCGGCCGTCCAGGACGGCCTCGACGGTCAGCGAGTCGACGCCGTCGCCGGCCGTCGAGGTCTGGGTGTCGCGCAGGGCGATACGGCCCCACGGGTTCTCCGGCGTGGGCAGGTACTCGTCCTGGAAGACCGACCAGATCTGCTGCGGGGTGACCTCGCCGCCCTCGGCGTCGGTCTTGGCCTGGATGGTGCGGGAGAACTCGATCTGCATCCGGCGTGGCAGGTCCAGCTTGTGGTCGTTCTTCAGGACGTAGGCGATACCGCCCTTGCCGGACTGCGAGTTGACGCGGATGACGGCCTCGTAGCTGCGGCCGACGTCCTTGGGGTCGATGGGCAGGTACGGCACGGCCCACTCGATGTCGTCCACGGTCTTGCCCCGGGCGGCCGCGTCGGCCTCCATGGCGTCGAAGCCCTTCTTGATGGCGTCCTGGTGGGAGCCGGAGAAGGCGGTGTAGACCAGGTCGCCCGCGTAGGGGTGGCGCGGGTGGACCTCCATCTGGTTGCAGTACTCGGAGGTGCGACGGATCTCGTCGATCTGCGAGAAGTCGATCTGCGGGTCCACGCCCTGGCTGAACAGGTTCATGCCCAGGGTGACCAGGTCGACGTTGCCGGTCCGCTCGCCCTGCCCGAACAGGCAGCCCTCGACCCGGTCCGCCCCGGCCATCAGCGCCAGCTCGGCGGCGGCGACGGCCGTGCCCCGGTCGTTGTGCGGGTGCACCGACAGGCACACGAATTCGCGCCGCGACAGATTCCGCGACATCCACTCGAAGCGGTCGGCGTGGGTGGAGGGGGTGGACCGCTCCACGGTGGCCGGCAGATTGAGGATGATCTCGCGGCCCGCCTCGGGCTGCCAGACGTCCATGACGCCCTCGCAGACCTCCAGGGCGAAGTCCAGCTCCGTGTCGGTGAAGATCTCCGGGCTGTACTGGTAGCCGAACGCGGTCTCGTCGCCGAGGATCTTCTCGGCGTACTCCATGACCAGCCGCGTGCCGTCCACGGCGATCTGCTTGACCTGCTCCCGCGAGCCCCGGAAGACGACGCGGCGGAAGACGGGCGCGGTGGCGTTGTACAGGTGCACGGTCGCGCGGTGCGCCCCGCGCAGCGATTCGACGGTCCGCTCGATCAGCTCTTCGCGCGCCTGGGTCAGGACGGAGATCGTCACGTCCTCGGGGATCGCGCCCTCTTCGATGATCGACCGTACGAAGTCGAAGTCGGTGGCCCCGGAGGAGGGGAAGCCGACCTCGATCTCCTTGTAGCCCATGCGGACCAGCAGGTCGAACATCTCGCGCTTGCGGGCCGGCGACATCGGATCGATCAGCGCCTGGTTCCCGTCACGCAGATCGGTGGAGAGCCAGCGCGGGGCGACGGTGATGCGGTTGTCCGGCCAGGTGCGGTCGGGGATGTCCACGGCCTCGTAGCGGCCGTACTTGTGGATCGGCATCCCGGACGGCTTCTGGGTCACGGTGGCCGCGGTGACGGGCGTGGGCCTGCCGACGGAAATCTCGGTCATCTGCGTAGGGCTCCTCATGTGTCCGCTGCAACGAGCGGCCGACGGGGGCGGGATGGCGCACCACCGAACTCCGCGGGGAGGGGGTCGGCCTACGACTTACAGACCCTCGCCGCGGCAGCTAAGAAGAAGCAGCCCGTAACGCATGATGCACAGCACACTAACCGAGATGGCCGGTATGGACAGGCCCCGTATCAGCATGCGGGATGCACGTGCGTCATACGGACCGGATCCGGAACGCCTGCCACCCAAAAGGAGCCCAACCACTCGATTTCATTAATCATGACCGCAAGGAGTGACACGACGGAAACCCAGTGCCACATTCAGGCCATGGACGCCACATCTCACAAGGTCTTCTGCACCATCGTTCCGCCGCATGTGCTGGACAAGCTCGCACAGTCCGAGGACGAGCGGCTCTCCGGACCCGCGCGGCGCACCCTGGAACACGACTCCCTCCAGCGCACCCGCCGCCGGATCACCGCTCTGCGCGGTGTCGCGGCCCCGCTCGGCACCCCTTCCGAAACCCCGCAGCGCACGATCTTCGACGCCGAGCACCAGGAGACGATCCCGGGCCGGAAGGTGCACTCCGAGGGCGACCAGCCGACCCAGGACGCCACGGTCAACCGCGCGCACGCGGGGCTCGGCGCGACCTTCGACCTGTTCCTCAAGGTCTACGGACGGCACTCCATCGACGACGCCGGGCTGCCGCTGAACGCGACGGTCCACTACGGCGAGAACTACGACAACGCCTTCTGGGACGGCGAGCGGATGGTCTTCGGCGACGGGGACAACGACCTCTTCCTCGACTTCACCATCCCCGTCGACGTCATCGGCCACGAGCTGACCCACGGCGTCGTCCAGCACACGGCGAACCTGGAGTACTACGGCCAGTCGGGCGCGCTGAACGAGTCCGTCGCGGATGTCTTCGGCTCGCTCATCAAGCAGTACACCCTCGGGCAGACCGCCGATCAGGCCGACTGGCTGATCGGGGCGGGCCTGCTGGGCCCCAATGTGGACCGCGGTGAGGCCCTGCGCTCGATGAAGGCGCCCGGCACCGCCTATGACGACGACGTCCTCGGCAAGGACCCGCAGCCCGCCACCATGGACGACTACGTCCGCACCTCACGTGACAACGGCGGCGTGCACATCAATTCCGGCATCCCCAACCACGCCTTCTATCTGCTGGCCACCGCCCTCGGCGGCAACGCCTGGGAGCGCGCGGGCCACATCTGGTACGACACGCTGACCGGCGGCGAGCTGGCCTCGGACGCCGACTTCAAGGACTTCGCGCGACTGACGGTGGGGGCGGCACGGGCCCGGTTCGGCGAGGGGGCCGAGCTCGAGGCCGTGCTCAAGGCGTGGTCGTCGGTGGGAGTGCCCGTCTCGTAGAGCCGGGCGATCGGGGTAAGGATGGCGTCATGCGGATTGCCATCACCCGTACCGGCGGTTTCGCCGGTATCGAGCGTCGGGCCGAGCTGGAAACGAGCGGCCGGTCCGACGCGACCCATGTGCAGGCCCTGGCCCACCGTGCACTCGCGGTGAGCCCGGAGGCGGGCGCCACCGCGCGCGGTGTGCCGGACGGCTTCCACTACGAGATCACGGTGGACAGCCGTACGGTCCACTGCGCCGACCCGCACCTCACGCCGGAACAGCGGGAGCTGATCCGGCTGGTGCTGAAGGAAGGCGCGTAACGCGCGCGGTAAGGGTCAGAAGCCGAGCCCGTCAGAAGCCCAGCTTCCGCAGCTGCTTCGGGGCCTCTCCCCCCTGCCGCCCTCGCACCGCTCGGCCCCAGGGGGCCTCCCGGGCTTCGGACGACTGCGCCGTCCTCCGGCCGGCCGAGGGTGTCCCGTCAGAAGCCGAGCTTCCGCAGCTGCTTCGGGTCCCGCTGCCAGTCCTTGGCGACCTTGACGTGCAGGTCGAGGTAGACCGGCGTACCGAGCAGGGCCTCGATGTGCTTGCGGGACTTCATGCCGACCTCCTTCAGGCGCGCGCCCTTGGGGCCGATGATGATGCCCTTCTGGCTCGGCCGCTCGATGTAGACGTTGGCGTGGATGTCGAGCAGCGGCTTGTTCTCCGGCCGGTCCTCGCGCGGGAGCATTTCCTCCACCACGACGGCGATCGAGTGCGGCAGTTCGTCGCGCACACCCTCCAGCGCGGCCTCGCGGATCAGCTCGGCGACCATGACCATCTCGGGCTCGTCGGTGAGGTCGCCCTCGGGGTAGAGCGGCGGGCTCTCCGGGAGCAGCGGGGCGATGAGGTCGGCCAGCAGCGAGACCTGCTTGTCGCCCACCGCCGAGACGGGGACGATCGTCTGCCACTCGAAGCCGAGCTCCACGGCGAGCTGGTCGATCGCGATGAGCTGCTCGGCGAGCTGCTTGGAGTCGACCAGGTCCGTCTTGGTGACGATGGCGATCTTCGGGGTCTTCTTGATCCCCGCGAGCTCCTTGGCGATGAATTTGTCGCCGGGGCCGAGCTTCTGGTCGGCGGGCAGGCAGAAGCCGATCACGTCGACCTCGGCCCAGGTGGTCCGCACGACGTCGTTGAGGCGCTCGCCGAGCAGCGTGCGGGGCTTGTGCAGCCCGGGGGTGTCGACGAGGACGAGCTGGGCGTCGGGGCGGTGCACGATGCCGCGCACGGTGTGGCGGGTGGTCTGCGGCCGGTTGGAGGTGATCGCGACCTTCGTCCCCACCAGTGCGTTGGTCAGGGTCGACTTGCCCGCGTTGGGGCGGCCGACGAAGCACGCGAAGCCCGCGCGGTGAGGGGCCTGGGAGGGGGAGGCAGCACTGTCCATACTCGGTATTCTCCCCGATCCCCGGCCCCCCGCCGACCAGCGGCCCGGCTACCCCGCGGTGCGGGCGGCGCGCACGGTCGCGTCCGGGCCCGCGAGGAGTACGGGCGTCGCGGGCCCGCCCAGGTCACGAACGGCCGCGCGGTCCGCGTCGGAGACGGCCTCGGCCTCGGAGACGACGACGGCGGCCTCCAGCGACTTCGCGCCACTGGCCACGGCCATCGCGACGGCGGTGGCCAGCGCGCTGAGCTTCAGCGAGTCGAGGTCGACGGTCCCGGCGACGTACGTCCGGCCGTTCTCGTCACGCACGGCGGCGCCCTCGGCCACGGCGTTACGGGCGCGCGTGGATCGGGCGAGCGTGATCAGCTTGCGGTCTTCGGGGTCCAGCGTGGCGTTGTCCGTCATACGGCGGAGCATATTGAACGCCGCCCCGGCCCCGGGCGCCGGGCCGGGACGCCTTACGGGCGCGCGGCCTTCTCCGCCTTCCTCACCTTCTCGACGACCTTGCCGAGCGCGTCCTCGAAGCTGGAGCTGTCGGCCGTGCTGAAGCTGGTCCGTACGACGGTCACGATGGTGGCGCCGACCCGGGCCGCCGCGATGTCGTGCTGCATGCTGACCTCGTTCGCGGTCTCCGCGACGGTCACGCGAACGGCGCGCGACTCGTCGCCGGTTTTGGGGACGTCCAGTCGCTCGGCCGTGAAGTCGGCCTTGCGGTCGTCGCCCAGCTTGCCACTGAAGCTCTCACAGGCGTCGACGTCCAGCGGGCTCCGCATGATCTTCACCGCGTCGGATTCGCGGTAGGAGGTGACGCCGTTGACCAGCATGGAGCCCGCGTCGCCGCCCTGCACCAGTTCGGCCATGGCGTGGACCGCCGGCTTCGGGCCGTCGCTCCGGCCGACGAAGGCGTCGAGCAGCGGCTGGCAGGGCTTCTTCTCCGTCGTGCCGATCTGCAGCAGCCCCGGGCCGAAGACGTCACTCGCGTCACCCATGACCTTCCAGCCGGAGGGCAGGTCCTTGGCGGTGAGCACAGCGGCCTTCGCCTGCTCGCCGGTGAGGGGCTTCGCCTGCGGTGTCCCGTTCGCCGGACCGTTCGCGGCGTCGCGCGTCGCCGCCGGGCGGCTCCCGTCGTCGGTGGGTCTCTCCCGGCCGGGCGCCCCGCCGCAGGCGGAGACGAGCAGCAGGGCCGAGGCGGCGAGGGCGGCGTAGGCGCCACGGCGCGGGTGAGGACGCACAGGGATTCCTTGGGTGAGCGACGGGAGCAGGCCCGTCAGAGTAGACCGGCGGTCCGCCGCCCACGCGGTCAGCCTCCGCGCAGACCCGGCTAACGCTGATGCCCGGCTGCCTCAAGGGGCAGCCGGGCATCGGTGTCGTGGTGTCGTGTTCGCTCAGTCCTCGTCCGGTTCCGGCACGCGTACCGGTTCGACCAAAACCGTCACGATGCGGTTGCGGCGGCCCGCCGCGGATTCGGCGGTCAGGCGCAGGGCGCGCAGCGTGGGGTCGGTGGTGTCGTCGGTGAGGTCGACCTCGGCCGTGGCGCCGGCGATGGGGACGCGGCCGAGGGACTTGGCGAGCAGACCGCCGACCGTCTCGACGTCCTCGTCGTCCAGCTCCAGGCCGTACAGCTCGCCGAGGTCGCCGATGTCGAGACGGGCCGTGACGCGGTAACGGTCGTCGTCGAGCTCCTCCACGGGCGGCAGCTCGCGGTCGTACTCGTCGGTGATCTCACCGACGATCTCCTCGAGGATGTCCTCGATCGTGACGATGCCGGCGGTGCCGCCGTACTCGTCGATGACGACCGCGCAGTGGGTGCGCTGCTGCTGCATCTCCCGCAGCAGGTCGCCCGCGTTCTTGGTGTCGGGCACGAAGACCGCCGGGCGCATCGCCGTCGAGACCAGCTCGGACTCGGCGTCACGGCTGATGTGCGTCTTCCGGACGAGGTCCTTGAGGTAGACGATGCCGACGATGTCGTCCTCGCTCTCGCCGGTGACCGGTATCCGGGAGAAGCCCGAGCGGAGTGCCAGGGTCAGCGCCTGACGGATGGTCTTGCCGCGCTCGATGACGACGAGATCCGTGCGGGGCACCATGACCTCGCGGACGAGGGTGTCGCCGAGCTCGAAGACGGAGTGCACCATCCGGCGCTCGTCGTCCTCGATCAGCGACTCCTTCTCCGCCAGGTCGACCATGGCCCGCAGCTCCGCCTCGGAGGCGAACGGGCCCATGCGGAAGCCCTTGCCGGGGGTGAGGGCGTTGCCGATGAGGATCAGCAGCCGCGGCACCGGGCCCATGATCCGGGCGAGCGGCAGCAGGACGTACGCGGCCACGGTCGCGGTGTTCAGCGGGTGCTGGCGGCCGATGGTGCGCGGGGAGACGCCGACAGCGACATAGGAGACGAGGACCATCACCGCGATGGCGACCGTCAGCGCCTGCCAGGTCTTGTCGAATTCGCGCAGGCTGACGTACGTCACCAGGACGCCGGCCGCCATCTCGCAGGCCACGCGCACCAGCAGCGCCACATTGAGATAGCGGGTCGGGTCGGCGGCGACGGCCATCAGCTTGGCGCTGCCGCGGCGGCCCGCCCGGACGGCCTCCTCTGCACGGAACCGGGTGGTGCGCGCCAGGCCCGCCTCCGCGCAGGCGGCGAGCCAGGCGACGACCAGGAGCAGGACCGCGGCGGCGATCAGCTGCCCGGTCACGTGATCGTGGGAGCCGGGGAGGCTCCTTCGATCCCGCGCTCGGTACGCCAGCCGTCGATGATCGCCGCCTGGAGGCCGAACATCTCGGCCTTCTCGTCCGGCTCCTCGTGGTCGTAGCCCAGGAGGTGGAGGACGCCGTGGACGGTCAGGAGCTGGAGCTCCTCGTCCATGGAGTGCCCGGTCGGCGCCTCCTCGCCCTGCTTCTTCGCGACCTCGGGGCAGAGCACGATGTCGCCGAGCAGGCCCTGCGGCGGCTCGTCGTCGTCCTTGGCCGGCGGGCGGAGCTCGTCCATCGGGAAGGACATCACATCGGTGGGCCCGGGCAGGTCCATCCACTGGATGTGGAGCTGCTCCATGGCGTCGGCGTCCACGACGATGACCGAGAGTTCGGAGAGCGGGTGGATACGCATCCGGGCCAGGGCGTAGCGGGCGACGTCGAGGATCGCCTGCTCGTCGATGTCGGTGCCGGATTCGTTGTTGACGTCGATTGCCATCGCTTCGATTACTTACTTTCCGTTGCGCTCGTCGAACTGCTCGTACGCGTCGACAATACGGCCGACCAGCTTGTGGCGGACCACGTCCGTGCTGGTGAGCCGCGAGAAGTGGACATCCTCGACGCCCTCCAGGATGTCGACGACCTGCCGCAGCCCGCTCTTGGTGCCGCCGGGGAGGTCGATCTGGGTGACGTCACCGGTGATGACGATCTTGGAGTCGAATCCGAGGCGGGTGAGGAACATCTTCATCTGCTCGGCGCTGGTGTTCTGCGCCTCGTCGAGGATGATGAAGGCGTCGTTGAGCGTCCGGCCGCGCATATAGGCCAGCGGCGCGACCTCGATCGTCCCGGCGGCCATCAGCCGGGGGATGGAGTCGGGGTCGAGCATGTCGTGCAGGGCGTCGTAGAGCGGCCGCAGATACGGGTCGATCTTCTCGTAGAGCGTGCCGGGCAGGAAGCCGAGCCGCTCGCCCGCCTCGACGGCCGGCCGGGTCAGGATGATCCGGTTGACCTGCTTGGACTGCAGGGCCTGGACCGCCTTGGCCATGGCCAGATACGTCTTGCCGGTGCCGGCGGGGCCGATGCCGAAGACGACCGTGTGCTTGTCGATGGCGTCGACGTAGCGCTTCTGGTTGAGCGTCTTGGGCCGGATCGTGCGACCGCGGCTGGAGAGAATGTTCTGTGTGAGGACCTCGGCCGGGGTCTCGTCCCCGTCGCCCTCGCCCCGCAGCATCGCGATCGAGCGTTCCACCGCGTCCTCCGTCATCGGCTGTCCGGTGCGGAGCACCAGCATCATCTCGTCGAACAGGCGCTGCACGAGGGCGACTTCCCGCGGCTCCCCTGCGGCGCTGACTTCATTGCCCCGGACGTGGATGTCCACGTGGGGGAAGGCCTTCTCGATCACGCGCAGGAGCGCGTCCCCGGAGCCCAGGACCGTCACCATGGGGTGCTTGGCCGGGACCGTGAACCGGGCTGTCGCCTGCGGTCGTGTGGGTGTCTGAGTCATGGGCCGGCCACTCGGGCCTGCTCATCCCCTCTTTTCCTGCGTTCCGACGTGCCCGGAGAGAGCGAAATCCGCCCGATGTCTCCGGACATCCTTGGGATATCAAGGGTACGACGGGGCGCCGGTCGGCCCGAGGGGTTTTACGGCAGGCCCGGCACGCCCGGGGAGGCGGAACCCCGGCGGCAGGTCACGGCTGGCGGAATCCGAGCGTGGGTACGGCCCGGCGCAGCGGCCAGGGGCGGGCGGCGGCGGGCAGGATGCCGTCGAGGAAGGCGTAGCGGCGCAGGGCGGACGGGGAGTCGTCGTAGGCCCGCACGTGCTGCCACCAGGCGGCGATCTCCACCCAGCCGGGCGCGGAGAGTGACCCTCCGAATTCCTGTACGGACAGGGCGGCGGTCAGGCCCGCGAAGGCCAGCCGGTCCGCGAGCGGCCAGCCGGCCAGGGTGCCGGTCACGAATCCCGCGACGAAGACGTCCCCGGCACCGGTGGGGTCGAGGGCCTCGACGGCGATGGCCGGCACCTCGGCGCTCTCCCCGGTGCGGCTGTCCACCGCGAAGGCACCCCGCTCCCCCATCGTGACGACGGCGAGCGGCACCTTCTCGGCCAGTGCCCGGGCGGCGGCGCGCGGACAGTCCGTCCGGGTGTAGCGCATGGCCTCCTCGGCATTGGGCAGGAACGCCTCGCAGTGCTCCAGATCGGCCAGATCCGAGGGGTCCCAGCGGCCGGTCTCGTCCCAGCCCACATCGGCGAAGACCCGGCTGCCGCGCCGGGCCGCGGTGCCGATCCACTCCTCCTGCCGGCCGGGCACCAGCAGCGCCACACAGGCGCGGGCGGGCGGCGGGCACTCGGGGGCGGGCACACCGCCCTCACCGGGCGGCGGGGCCTCGTGACCGTGCGAGACCATCGTGCGCTCACCCTCGTAGGCCATCGAGACCGTGACCGGGGAGTGCCAGCCGGGGACCGTGCGGGAGAGCCCCAGGTCGATGCCCTCGCCGCGGGAGAGGGCCTCCCAGCAGTACTCCCCGTACATGTCGTCGCCGAAGGCGGCGGCGAGCGAGGTGCGCAGGCCCAGCCGGGCGAGGGCGGTGGCCATATTGGCGATGCCGCCGGGGCTGGAGCCCATGCCACGCGCCCAGGACTCGGTGCCGCGCACGGGGGCCGAGTCCAGACCGGTGAAGATGATGTCGAGGAAGACGGTCCCGGTCAGATAGACGTCCGTCTCCGGATCGCCCTCCGCCCGGACCTCGGCCAGCGGGTCGAGGACCGGCGCGGCGCCCTCGAACACCTCGGAACGCTCGCCGGACAGTGCCGTCTGCGGTGCCGCATGAGGCGAGAAAATCGTCATGCTCGCTCGCTGCTCCTCTTCACGGGGTGCGGGTCCCGACAGTGTGCCCGATGCTGCGATACGTTCCGGGCCATGAAGCTGACGATTCTCGGCGGTGGCGGTTTCCGGGTGCCTCTCGTGCACCGGGCCCTGTTGGACGACGCGCGACGCGAGGCTCCCGGACGCTGCACCGAACTCACGCTGTACGACACCGACTCCGCGAGACTCAAGGTCATCGCGAACGTGCTGGCCGAGCAGGCGGAGGGCATCCCGGGTGCCCCCGTCGTGACGGCCGTCGAGGACCTGGACGACGCCTTGCGCGGGGCGGACTTCGTCTTCTCCGCGATCCGGGTGGGCGGCACCGCCGGGCGGGTGCGTGATGAAAGGATTCCGCTCGGCGAGCTCGTGTTGGGACAGGAGACCGTCGGCGCGGGCGGCGTGCTCTACGGGCTGCGGACGATCCCGGTCGCGCTGCGCATCGCCGAGCGGGTCGCGGCGCTCGCCCCGAACGCCTGGGTCATCAACTTCACCAATCCCGCGGGCATGGTGACCGAGGCGATGTCGGCCGTTCTGGGTGAACGGGTCATCGGCATCTGCGACTCACCCGTGGGGCTGGTGCGGCGCGCCGCGCGGGCGGCGGGCGCCGACCCGAACCGGGTCGGGTTCGACTACGTGGGTCTCAACCACCTGGGCTGGCTGCGGACGTTGACCCTCGACGGCCGGGACCTGCTGCCGGGGCTGCTGGCGGACGAGGCGGCCCTGTCCTCCTTCGAGGAGGGCAAGCTCTTCGGTGCCCGGTGGCTCCAGGCCCTCGGCTCGCTGCCGAACGAATATCTGCACTATTACTACTTCCGCCGCGAGACCCTGCACGCCGTGCTGGAGTCGCCGGAGACCCGGGGCGAGTTCCTCGACCAGCAGCAGGGCGGCTTCTTCGCGGCGGCCGCGGCCGAGCCCGAGCGGGCGTACGCGCTGTGGGAGCGGACCCGGCTGCACCGCGAGGAGACATACATGGCCGAGAGCCGGGCGGCCAGCGGCGGCTGGCAGCGCGACTCCTGCGACCTGGACGGCGGCGGCTACGACCAGGTGGCCCTGGCCCTGATGCGGGCGGTCGCCCGGGACGAGCGCACCCGGCTGATCCTCAACGTCCGCAACGGCACGACGGTGCCGGCGCTGGACCCCGGGGCGATCATCGAGACGGTCTGCGAGGTGAGCGCGAAGGGCGCACGGCCGCTGCCGTGCGCCCCTCTACGTGAGGACCAGCTGGGGCTGATGCTCCAGCTCAAGGCCGTCGAACGGGCTGCCATCGACGCGGCCGTGGGTGAGAACCACGGGGCCGCGCTGCGAGCCATGGCCCTGCATCCCCTGGTCGACTCCCCGGCCGTCGCGGCCCGCATCCTGGACCGGGCCTGCCCGGCGTAGCCCTGTCCGGCGGGTCGGCGGCTACGGGCCGTCGGTGCCGGCTGTCGTGCCGACCGCGGTTTGTCGTGCCGACCGCGGGTCGTCTTGCCGCCTGCGGGGCGTCCTGCGGACGGCGGGGCGCCCTACCGGCTGCGGGCCGTCTTGCCGCCTGCGGGGTGTCCTGCGGACGGCGGGGCGTCCTACCGGCTGCGGGCCGTCTTGCCGCCTGCGGCGGCGGGCGCCCTGCGGGCGCGTCCTCAATCGCCGGACGGGCTTGATCGGGCTGGGCTCATTCAGCCCGTCCGGCGTATGAGGACACGGCACAGCAGCCCGTCCGGCGCCGAGGACACCACCGTGGGTCCGCACGGCGACGGTCAGAACACGACGACCGAGCGCAGCACATCCCCTTCGTGCATCCGCTCGAACGCCTTCTCCACGTCCCCCAGCCCGATCGTCTCGGTCACGAAGGCGCCGAGGTCCAGGCGCCCCTGAAGGTGCAGGTCGACGAGCATCGGGAAGTCGCGGGAGGGCAGGCAGTCGCCGTACCAGGAGGACTTCAGCGCGCCACCGCGGCCGAAGATGTCGAGCAGCGGCAGCTCCAGCTTCATCTCGGGGGTGGGGACGCCGACCAGGACGACGGTGCCGGCCAGGTCGCGGGCGTAGAAGGCCTGCTGGTACGTCTCGGGGCGGCCGACGGCCTCGATGACGACATCGGCGCCGAAGCCGCCGGTCAGTTCACGGATCGCCTCGACGGGGTCCGTGGTGCGCGAGTTGACCGTGTGGGTGGCGCCCATGGTCAGGGCCGTCTGGAGCTTGCGGTCGTCGATGTCGACGGCGATGATCCGGGCCGCCCCCGCCAGCCGGGAGCCCGCGATGGCCGCGTCGCCCACGCCACCGCAGCCGATGACGGCGACGGAGTCGCCACGGCCGACCTGGCCGGTGTTGATCGCCGCGCCGATGCCCGCCATGACGCCGCAGCCGAGCAGCCCGGCGACCGCCGGGGAGACGGCGGGGTCGACCTTCGTGCACTGCCCGGCGGCGACCAGCGTCTTCTCGGCGAACGCGCCGATGCCGAGCGCCGGCGACAGCTCGGTACCGTCGGTCAGGGTCATCTTCTGCTTGGCGTTGTGCGTGGCGAAGCAGTACTGCGGGCGGCCGCGCAGACACGCCCGGCACTGGCCGCAGACGGCCCGCCAGTTGAGGATGACGAAGTCGCCGGGGGCCACCTCGCTCACGCCCTCGCCGACGGCCTCCACGACACCCGCCGCCTCATGGCCGAGGAGGAAGGGGAAGTCGTCGTTGATGCCGCCCTGCTTGTAGTGCAGATCGGTGTGGCAGACACCGCACGCCTGGACCTTCACCACGGCCTCGCCGGGTCCCGGGTCCGGCACGACGATCGTCTCCACCCGCACCGGCTGGTTCTTGCCGGGTGCGATCACTCCACGTACTTCCTGCGCCATGGCGGGTCCCCTTCTCATCACTGGTCAGTCCACACCGTACGCGCAGCGGACCCGGCCCGCCGGAAGGGGCCTGACGTGCCGTCATCAGCCCCTGTCGGGCCCGGTCTCCGCGCGTAGATTGACGGCGCCGGTCTGCGCGCGTAGACAACTGTTCGACCGCCTCTCCTCCCTGTTCCCCAGGAGCCCGCACGTGACCCTCTCCTCCTCTCCCAAGCGCTCCTCGAAGCGCGTCCGCATCGCGGCCGCCGCCGCGGCCGTGGCCGTCGGCGCCGGTCTGTTCGCGGCCGGCGCGGCCTCCGCCGACCACGCCGCGCCGCGCACGGACAAGGAGATCCCGAACCTCACCAAGGTCACCGACAAGATCAAGGCGTACTACGGCGACACGGTCGACGCGGCGGGCCAGCACTACGCCTCGCCCGACAGCAACTACGCCAAGCAGGTCGCGGACATCGAGAAGAAGGCCAAGGCCCACCTCGAGAGCGTCGTGAAGAACGGCAAGGGGAAGCACCAGGGGAAGAAGGCCAAGCCCGCCATCGTCCTGGATCTGGACGACACCACCCTGCTGTCGTACAACTACGAGCTCCAGGTCGGCTTCCACTTCACACCCGAGTCGCAGGACGCCTATCTGAAGTCCACCGACATGTCCCCGGTCTTCGGCATGCCGAAGCTGGTCAACTGGGCGAAGTCCAAGGGGATCGAGGTCTTCTACGTCACCGGACGCGCCGAGCACCAGCGCGAGTGGAGCGCGCGCAACCTCAAGAACGTCGGCTACAAGCCCGTCGCCGACCCCGCGCACTTCTTCCTGAAGAACAAGAAGAACCCGCCGGCCTACCTGCCCTGCGGGGCCACCTGCACCACGGTGGAGTACAAGGCGGGCACGCGGAAGCACATCGAGTCCCGGGGGTACGACATCGTCGCCAACTTCGGCGACCAGTACAGCGACCTGAAGGGCGGCTACGCCGACCGCACCTTCAAGCTCCCCAACCCGATGTACTACCTCCCGTAGGTCCCCGCGGCCGAGGGGGCGGTGGTCACCGCCTCTTCGGCACGGGCACGCGCATCAGGTCGCGGGCGACCGTCAGCTCGCCCTCGAAGCCCGCCGCCCGGGCCTGCTGCTCGAAGACCGTGGGGTCGCCGTACCGCTGCGAGAAGTGCGTCAGCACCAGATGCCGGACACCGGATTCCGCCGCGACCCGGGCCGCCTGGCCGGCCGTCAGATGGCCGTGCTCGACGGCGAGCCCCTCATCCTCGTCGAGGAAGGTGGACTCGATGACCAGCAGGTCACAGCCCTCGGCCAGCTCGTACACCCCGTCGCACAGCCGGGTGTCCATGACGAACGCGAACCGCTGACCCGGCCGTACCTCGCTCACCTCGTCCAGCGTCACGCCGCCGACCACGCCCTCGCGCTGGAGCCGGCCCACGTCCGGCCCGCCGATCCCGCGCTCCGCCAGCAGCGCGGGCAGCATCCGCCGGCCGTCGGGCTCCACCAGGCGGTAGCCGTAGGACTCGACGGGGTGCGAGAGCCTGCGCGCGTCCAGCGTGTACGAGGGGGCCGCGGCCAGCACCCCGCCGGGCCCGGAGACGGGCTCCTGGCTCAGCTTCACCGTCTCGCGGTAGGCGGTGGCGTACCGCAGCCGGTCGAAGAACCGCTGGCCGCTCGCGGGGTAGTGCGCGGTGACCGGGTGCGGCACCCGGTCGAGGTTGATCCGCTGGATCACCCCGGCGAGGCCGAGGGAGTGGTCGCCGTGGAAGTGGGTGACGCACAGCCGGTTCAGGTCGTGCGCGGCCACTCCGGCGCGCAGCATCTGCCGCTGGGTGCCCTCACCGGGGTCGAAGAGCAGCCCCTCGCCGTCCCAGAGCAGAACGTAGCCGTTGTGGTTGCGGTGCCGGGTGGGCACCTGGCTGGCGGTGCCGAGGACGACGAGTTCACGTACGGACAAGGGACTGCTTTCGTGTGTGCGGTGTGGTGCGGGTGTTTCGGTCAGCCGGGGGGCCAGTTGAGGCCCCGGCCGCCCAGCACGTGGGCGTGCGCGTGGAAGACGGTCTGCCCGGCACCGGCGCCGGTGTTGAAGACGATGCGGAAGCCCTTCTCGTCCACACCCTCCTGCGCCGCGACCTCACCGGCCTCGCGCAGTATGTCCGCGGCGATCTGCGGCTCGGCCGCCGCCAGGGAGGCGGCGTCGGGGTAGTGCACCTTGGGGATCACCAGGACGTGGGTGGGCGCCTGGGGGTTGATGTCACGGAACGCGACGGCGGTTTCGGACTCCCGTACGACGGTCGCCGGCACCTCCCCCGCCACGATCTTGCAGAACAGGCAATCGGCCTGCGGTTCTCCCGCCACCGGTGGGCTCCTCCCGGGTCGTCGGCTCGTACGGTCCGGATGCTACCGGGCCGCCCTCGGACGGCGACGGCCCCGGGCCGCACGCGGACGTGCCGACGTCGGCGGGCCGGCATCGCCGCCCCCGACTTCCCGGGCCCTACTTCCCCTGCGGGGAGCCCTCGTTCCCGCCGTGCTTGCCACCCTGGCCGCCGCCGTGGTGATCGCCGTGCCCGCCGTCGCCCTTCTTGTCGGTGCACGTCGGGGACGGGGGCGGCGGGGGCTTGCCCTGGCCGCCGCCGGCCTGCCCGCAGTCGCCGAGGACGCCGCCCGAGAAGACGGTCCTCCCGTCGACCTTCACGGTCAGTGAGCCCGTGACGCACGCGTGGCCGTTGATGCCGGTGACCCTGCCGAAGGCGATGATCTTCTTGTCCTTGTCGGTCCTGCCCTGGCAGTCCACGCCCACGGCCGTCACCTTGCGCTTGCCGTCCTTGTCCGTGCTGCCGTCGGACTCCGCCTTCCCGGTGCAGGTCAGCCAGCGCACGGGGATGTGCTCCCGCTCCAGCTGCCGGGTGGCCAGCTGATCGGTGGCGACGGAGACGGTCGCCGTGTCGAGCGCGTCGGAGGGCTGACAGGCGGCGAGCGCCACGACCGCCGTGCCCGTCAACGCCGCGGCACCCGCCGCGGACAGCACCCGCCGACCCCGCAGTCGCCTCAATGCCCTCATAGAGGGAGGTTCCCACTCGGGCGGGCGGCGCGGAAGAACGCGTCAGGCCGACCCGTGGCCGACCGGCGGCCGTCCTGCCCCGGGGCCCGGCAGCCGGGCCCCGGTCGACGCCGATTCCCCCGCGGCCGACGTCGGCTCCCTCTGCCTTCCGAGCATGGCCACGCCCCCGGCCCGTCGCCATAGGAAGAACTTCCTACTCACGCCACGAGCCCGGTCCGCCTCGCCAGCGATACCGTGGAGACGCGGTTGTTGGTGCCGAGCTTGCGGTAGATCTTCTCCAGGTGCCGGTTGACCGTGTGCGGGGAGATGGTCAGCCGACGGCCGATCACATCGGCCGTGAGCCCTTCCGCGAGGAGCCCGAGGACGGTGAACTCACGAGGAGTCAGCCCGTGCCTGCCGGCGCCCGCGACCCCGGGCACCCGGCCTGCGGCCTCGCGCAGTCGGCGCAGCTCCCGCACATGGCTGTCGACGCTGCCGAGCAGTGGCTGGATCCGAGCGGCGAAGGCGAGCTCCCCCTCGGTGAACTCCCCCTTGCGCCCGAGGGAGACCGTGCGCAGCACGTTCGCCTGGCCGGGCATCGGCAGCCCCAGTTGGTGCGTCGTGCCGAAGTCGCGCAGCGCTTCGCTGCGCCACTGGGAGTGGCGCCACCGCTCGCAGAGCTGACTCATGGTCACCGGCTGCCGCTCACCCGCCCTGAGATAGGGAAGCAGCGGATGGTGCTGGCGGATGCGCCGTGCGATGAGGTCTTCCACCGTATGACCGATCCGCTCGGGCGCCCACCCCTCGGCCCGCCCGGCCCGCTCCGCCAGATCGACCCCCGCGAACAGCACCGTGTCGCAGCCGAAGGCCTCGTGGAGGTGGCCGGCGACCAGATGCCATAACGCGTCCGGATCGTCGTTCTCGAGGACCGCGACGACAAGGTCGAGCATGCGCTCGTAATCCCGGGAGCTGAGCTGTGCCATGGCCGCAAGCATCCCGGCCGGACGGGTTCCGGGCGAGACCGGGGCAGGACGGTGATCGACTTTCGGTCATATCGGGCCGCCCGGCGAGGCCGGACCCGGCCGCCGGAGCCCATCGGGTTCCGTGGGGTCCCGTCGGGATACGCCGAGCGCCGCGCAGCCGGTGAACGGCTGTGCGGCGCTGGAGAACGATCTTCAGGACCAGCGGCCCGTCCGGCCCAGCAGCAGTGCCGTGGCCGCCGTGCCCGCCGTCGACGTGCGCAGCACGCTCGGGCCCAGCCGGTACGGCTTCGCGCCCGCCTCGGCGAAGGCGGCCAGCTCCTCCGGGGAGACGCCGCCCTCCGGGCCGACGACCAGGACGATATTGCCCGTCTGCGGGAGCGAGGCGGTGGCCAGCGGGGCGCTGCTGCCCTCCTCGTGGAGGACCGCCGCGAACGCCGCGTCCGCGAGCAGGGTCGAGACCTGCTTCGTCGTCAGAAGGTCGGACACCGGCGGGAATCTGAGGCGGCGCGACTGCTTTCCGGCCTCGCGGGCCGTCGCGCGCCACTTGCCGAGCGCCTTCAGCCCGCGCTCGCCCTTCCACTGCGTGACGCACCGGGACGCCGACCACGGGGCAATCCCGTCGACGCCCGTCTCGGTCATGGTCTCGACCGCCAACTCGCCCCGGTCGCCCTTGGGCAAGGCCTGGACGACCGTGATGTGAGGCTGGGGCAGGGGCTCGGCGCGGACCGAGGTGACCGCCACATCGAGGCGGTCCTTGCCCTCGACGGCGGCCACGGTGCCGAACGCGCCCGTGCCCGCGCCGTCCGTCAGGACGATCTCCTCGCCCACCCGCAGCCGGCGGACAGAGACCGCGTGCCGCCCCTCCGGGCCGTCGAGGGGGAAGACCGTACCGGGGAAAACGCCCGTCAGGGCGTCCTCCTCGACCAGGAAGACCGGTGCTGTCATGTCTCGCTCCCTCGCAGTTCACTGCCTCGCGTCAACGCCACCCGTGCCGCGTCCAGTTCGGCGGCCAGGACCTCCACCAGCCGCCCCGCCGGAAGCTCCCGCGCCAGGCGGTGACCCTGGCCCGCCCACAGGGCCATGGCCTGCGGGTCGCCCGCCTGCGCGGCGGCCTTGCGCAGACCGGACGTCAGATGGTGCACCTGCGGGTACGCGGCCGGGGCGGACGGGCCGTGCTCGCGGATGAAACGGTTCACCAGACCGCGCGCGGGGCGGCCGGAGAAGGCCCGGGTCAGTTCGGTGCGGGTGAACAGCGGATCGGTCATGGCCCGCTTGTGCAGGTCATGGGCGCCCGACTCCGGGCAGACCAGGAACGCCGTGCCGAGCTGCGCCGCCGACGCGCCCGCCGCGAGGACCGCCGCGATCTGATCGCCGCGCATCAGGCCGCCCGCCGCGATCAGCGGGACGGTCACCGCGTCGCGGACCTCCGCGAGGAGGGTGAGCAGTCCGACGCCCGTCCCGTCCGCGTCCGCGTCGTCGTGGTGGGTGCCCTGGTGACCGCCGGCCTCGACGCCCTGGACGCAGACCGCGTCGGCGCCCGCCCGCTGCGCGGCCAGCGCCTCGGCGGCGGAGGTGGCCGACACCACGGTCAGCGTGCCGGCCTCGGCGAGTGCCGCGAGGACCTCGGGGGCCGGGCAGCCGAAGTGGAAGGAGACGACCGCGACGGGATCCTCCAGGAGGATCGCGAGCTTCGCCTCGTACGCGTCGTCGCGGCTCAGGTCCGGATCGCCGAGCGGCGCCCCGTACCGGGCGGCCTCGCCCGCGAGGCGCTGCCCGTACGCGTCCACGGCGGCCGGGTCGGCCACGGGCGGCTGCGGCATGAAGAGGTTCACACCGAAGGGGCGGTCGGTCAGGGCGCGCGTCGCCGCGATCTCGTCGCGCATCGCCGTCGGCGTCTTGTACCCGGCGGCGAGGAATCCGAGGCCACCGGCCCCGGACACGGCCGCGACGAGCGACGGACACGAGGTGCCGCCCGCCATGGGGGCCTGCACGATCGGATACCGGAACAGGCCCGTCAGCGCCGAGGCCCCCCTGGATTCAAAAGCCATGACCACATCGTGTCACGCCCCGCGCACGGCGCCGAATCGAACCTGGCCGCGGAGCCCGTGCCGGAGCCCGTGCCGGAGCCCGTGCCGGGGGCCGCACCGCCCGACTCCACCCGTACGGGTGGGCGCCCATCGGCCGCGGCCGTCCACACCGCGTACTGGGCTACGGGGAACGGGCGTTGACGCCGGGCCCCGGAAACGCGCGTCGGGCCGGGGCGAATGCCCCGGCCCGACGTTCAAACGACTGAGCAGCGTTTGTCAGCGCCCGTTGAACGCGTCCTTCAACCGCGAGAACAGCCCCTGCTGCCCCGGCTTGAACTCGCCCATGGGCCGCTCCTCGCCGCGCAGCTTCGCGAGCTGTCGCAGCAGGTCCTCCTGCTGCGGGTCGAGCTTGGAGGGGGTGGTCACCTCGACGTGCACGACGAGGTCGCCGCGACCGCCGCCGCGCAGGTGCGTGACACCGCGCTGGTGCAGCGGGATCGACTGGCCGGACTGGGTACCGGGCCGGATGTCGATCTCCTCGATGCCGTCCAGCGTCTCCAGCGGCACCTTCGTGCCGAGGGCCGCGGCCGTCATCGGGATGGTGACCGTGCAGTGCAGATCGTCGCCGCGCCGCTGGAACGTGGTGTGCGGGATCTCGTGGATCTCCACGTACAGATCACCGGCCGGGCCGCCGCCGGGGCCGACCTCGCCCTCGCCCGCGAGCTGGATGCGGGTGCCGTTGTCGACACCGGCGGGGATCTTCACGGTGAGGGTCCGCCGCGACCGGACGCGGCCGTCGCCGGCGCACTCCGGGCACGGGGTCGGCACCACGGTGCCGAAGCCCTGGCACTGCGGGCACGGCCGGGAGGTCATGACCTGGCCGAGGAAGGACCGCGTGACCTGCGAGACCTCGCCGCGACCGCGGCACATGTCACAGGTCTGGGCGGACGTGCCGGGGGCCGCGCCCTCGCCGCTGCACGTGGTGCAGACGACGGCCGTGTCGACCTGGATCTCCTTGGTCGTCCCGAAGGCCGCCTCGTCGAGGGTCACTTCGAGCCGGATCATGGCGTCCTGGCCGCGCCGCGTGCGCGACCGGGGGCCGCGCTGCGAGGCCTGCCCGAAGAAGGCGTCCATGATGTCGGAGAAGTTGCCGAAGCCCGCGCCGAAGCCACCCGCGCCACCGCCGCCGCCCGAGGAGGACAGCGGGTCGCCACCGAGGTCGTAGACCTGCTTCTTCTGCGGGTCGGAGAGCACCTCGTAAGCGGCGTTGATCTCCTTGAACCGCTCCTGGGTCTTCGGGTCCGGGTTCACATCCGGGTGCAACTCGCGGGCGAGTCGACGGAAGGCCTTCTTGATCTCGTCCTGCGAGGCATCACGCCGTACGCCCAGGACCGCGTAGTAGTCCGTGGCCACTTACGACTCCGCCAGGATCTGTCCGACGTAACGTGCCACTGCGCGTACCGCTCCCATCGTTCCGGGGTAGTCCATGCGGGTCGGTCCGACCACGCCGAGTTTGGCGACTGCCTCGTCGCCCGAACCGTATCCGACGGCCACGACCGATGTGGAGGTCAGTCCCTCGTGAGCGTTCTCATGACCGATACGAACGGTCATGCCCGAGTCCTTGGCCTCACCCAGGAGCTTGAGCAGCACGACCTGCTCCTCCAACGCCTCCAGCACGGGCCGGATCGTCAGTGGGAAGTCATGCCCGAAACGGGTGAGATTGGCGGTGCCGCCGATCATCAGCCGTTCCTCGGTCTCCTCGACCAGGGTCTCCAGCAGGGTCGCGAGCACCGTAGAAACGGTTCCTCGGTCGTCCTGCTCGAAGGACTCGGGAAGGTCCTGCACCAGCTGCGGCACATCCGCGAACCGCCGCCCCACGACCCGGCTGTTGAGCCGTGCCCGCAGGTCCGCGAGCGAGGTCTCGCCGATCGGCGCCGGGCAGTCGACCATGCGCTGCTCGACGCGGCCGGTGTCCGTGATCAGCACGAGCATCACACGGGCCGGGGCGAGTGAGAGCAATTCCACATGCCGCACTGTCGAGCGGGTCAGCGACGGGTACTGCACCACGGCGACCTGACGGGTCAGCTGCGCCAGCAGCCGGACCGTGCGCGCCACGACATCGTCCAGGTCGACGGCGCCGTCCAGGAAGTTCTGGATCGCGCGCCGCTCGGGCGAGGACAGCGGCTTGACGCCGGCCAGCTTGTCGACGAAAAGGCGGTAGCCCTTGTCGGTCGGGATGCGGCCCGCGCTCGTGTGGGGCTGGGCGATGAAGCCCTCGTCCTCCAGCGCGGCCATGTCGTTGCGCACGGTGGCCGGGGACACGCCCAGCCGGTGCCGCTCGGTGAGGGCCTTGGAGCCGACGGGCTCCTCGGTGCCCACGTAGTCCTGGACGATGGCGCGCAACACCTCGAGCCTTCGTTCGCTCAGCACCGCGCGCACCTCCCTGTCCAGCCGTCTCACGGGGTCGTCCCTGGCACTCGAAGGTCACGAGTGCCAAATCCCTCCCGCCAGTGTACGGCCGGGTACTACGGCCAGGGCAAGGGCCGTCCCGCCGCGCGCCTCCCTGGCGGGCAAACCGTACCGTGCTCCGGCTAGCGTCTCGGTATGGAAAATCATGGGCAACGGGGCGCGCGGGAGCGCTGGGAGCTGCTCGCGCCGGGGATCGCGCGCCGCAGGATGCCGGTCTGGGACTGCACGATCGGGGCCGTCGCCGGGCCTGACGGGGTCCTGCTCGTGGACACCGGCTCGTCCCTGCGGGAGGGCGCGGAGATCCGTCGGGAGGTCGAGGAACTCTTCGGCCGCCGCGTGACGCATATCGCTCTCACGCACGCGCACTTCGATCATGTGCTGGGCACCGCCGCCTTCTCGGGTGTGCAGGTGTACGGGGCGATGGGCATCGACACGGCGCTGCGCGACGGGGAAGAGGTGCGCACGAGCGCGGTGCGGCAGGGGGTGGACGCCGATGCCGCCGAGGAGGCGGCCGATCTGCTCGTCCGCCCGCACCATCTCGTCTCCGGCGAGCTGACCCTGGACCTGGGCGGCGGCCGTCGGGCGCTGCTCGCCGACGTGGGGCCCGGGCACACGGCGCACGACCTGGCGGTGCTGGTCACGGACTCCGGTGGCGCTCCCGAGGTCGTCTTCTGCGGGGATCTGGTCGAGGAGTCCGGTGAACCGCAGGCGGGCACGGACGCGCTGCCCGAGCAGTGGCCCGCGGCGCTGGACGCGCTGCTGGCGCTCGGCGGCGAGGACGCGATCTACGTGCCGGGGCACGGCGCGGTGGTGGATGCCGGGTTTGTCCGTGCGCAGCGGGACGCGCTCGCGCTGCGTTTCGGCGTGTCGTAACGCCGGTAGCGCGCTTTTTCCTATGGTCGGGCTGGTGCGCGGCAGAGGTCGCGCGCTTCCGGGCACCCCGGACCCCGGAACCCCCGACCGGAACGGCTCCATGCGCAGCAGACAGTACGGCCCCGATCTGACCCCTCCATGGAAGAAGACCACCCCCGCTCCCGAGGTCCCGGCCGAACCCGACCTCGTGGTCGAGGAGGTCACCACGGGCTTCTGCGGGGCCGTGGTCCGCTGTGAGAAGACGGCGCAGGGCCCGACGGTCACCCTGGAGGACCGCTTCGGCAAGCACCGGGTCTTCCCGATGGAGCCGCGCGGCTTCCTCCTGGAGGGCCGGGTCGTCACGCTCGTACGCCCGGGCCCCCTGAGTCCCCGCGCACCCCGGCGGACCGCCTCGGGCTCGGTGGCCGTGCCCGGGGCGCGGGCGCGGGTGGCCCGGGCCGGGCGCATCTACGTCGAGGGGCGGCACGACGCGGAGCTCGTGGAGCGGGTGTGGGGCGACGACCTGCGCATCGAGGGCGTGGTCGTGGAGTACCTGGAGGGCATCGACGACCTCCCCGCCATCGTCCGCTCCTTCGCCCCCGCCCCGGACGCGCGCCTGGGCGTCCTGGTCGACCACCTCGTGCCGGGCTCCAAGGAGTCGCGGATCGCGGCGCAGGTCACGGGCGCGGACGTGCTGGTCGTCGGCCACCCGTACATCGATGTGTGGGAGGCGGTGAAGCCGTCCTCGGTGGGCATCGCGGCGTGGCCGCGCGTGCCGCGCGGCGAGGACTGGAAGACGGGCGTCTGCCGGGCCCTGGGCTGGCCGGAGAACACGGGGGCCGCTTGGCAGCGGATCCTGGGGTCGGTGCGTTCGTACAAGGACCTGGAGCCGGCCCTTCTGGGCCGGGTGGAAGAACTGATCGACTTCGTGACGGCGCCCTGAGAACTCTCAGCCCGTCCGGCGATTGAGGACCGGGGTCCGGGGCGGAGCCCCGGGACCTCAGTCCACCAGATCCCGCACCACCGCGTCCGCCAGCAGCCGCCCCCGTAGCGTCAGCACCGCGCGCCCCTCCTCGTACGGACCCGCCTGGAGCAGGCCGTCCGCCAAGGCGCGCGCGGCCGCCGCCGCTCCGGCCGGCTTCAGCAGTGACAGCGGACACCCCTCCAGCAGCCGCAGCTCCAGAAGGATCCGCTCGACCCGCTGGTCCTCCTCCGGCAGGATCTCGCGGCCCGCGCCCGGCGAGCGTCCCTCGGCCAGCGCCTGCGCGTACGCGCCGGGGTGCTTGACGTTCCACCACCGCACGCCCCCCACGTGCGAGTGCGCCCCGGGGCCCGCGCCCCACCAGTCGGCGCCGCGCCAGTACAGCTCGTTGTGGCGGCAGCGGCCGGCCTCGGTGGTGGCCCAGTTCGAGACCTCGTACCAGCCGAAGCCGGCGGCGGTGAGCATCTCCTCGGCGATGAGATAGCGGTCGGCGTGGACGTCGTCGTCGGTCATCGGGACCTCGCCGCGGCGGATGCGCCGGGCGAGCTGGGTGCCCTCCTCGACGATCAGGGCGTAGGCCGAGACGTGGTCGGGGCCCGCGCCGATCGCGGCGGACAGCGAGGCACGCCAGTCGTCGTCGGACTCCCCCGGCGTGCCGTAGATCAGGTCCAGGTTGACGTGCTCGAAGCCGGCCGCCCGGGCCTCGGCGACGCATGCCTCCGGGCGGCCCGGGGTGTGCGTGCGGTCCAGGATCTGCAGGACGTGCGGACGGGCGCTCTGCATGCCGAAGGAGACGCGGTTGAAGCCGCCCTCGCGCAGCTCCGCCAGATAGCGCGGGTCGACGGAGTCCGGGTTGGCCTCGGTGGTGATCTCCGCGCCCTCGGCGAAGCCGAACTCGTCGCGGATCGCGGCCAGCATCCGTACGAGGTCGGCGGCGGGCAGCAGGGTCGGGGTGCCGCCGCCGACGAAGACGGTCTCCACGGGGCGGGGGTCGTCGCCCAGTACCTTCCGCGCGAGCCGGATCTCCTCCGCGACGGTGTCGGCGTAGTTGTCCCGGGAGGCCAGCGCGCCGCCGGAGCCGCGCAGCTCACTGGCGGTGTAGGTGTTGAAGTCGCAGTACCCGCAGCGTGTCGCGCAGTACGGCACGTGCAGATAGAACCCGAGGGGCCGTGCTCCCGCGCCCTCCAGGGCGTGCCGGGGCAGTGCCCCGTCCTCGGGCATGGGCTCACCATCAGGCAGTACGGAAGGCATGCGTCCATTGTCCGGCATGCCGCCGGTGGGCCCGCCCGCGGCGAGGGCGGGCCTCCTCGTCAGCCCTCCCTGGCCCCCTCGTACATCTCCTCGATCAGGGCCTTGTACTCCCGCTCCACCACCGGCCGCTTGAGCTTGAGGCTCGGTGTCAGCTCACCGTGCTCGACGTCCAGATCACGCGGCAGCAGCCGGAACTTCTTGATCGTCTGCCAGCGCTGCAGGCCCTCGTTCAGCCGTCGCACATAGCCGTCGATCAGCTCCTCGGCCTCCTTGGTGGCGACCACCTCGGCGTAGGACTTGCCCTCCAGGCCGTGCTCGGCGGCCCAGGACATCAGCGTCGGCTCGTCGAGCGCGATGAGGGCGGTGCAGAAGTTCCGGTCCGCCCCGTAGACCAGGATGTTGGAGACGAAGGGGCACACGGCCTTGAACTGACCCTCCACCTCGGCCGGTGCGACGTACTTGCCGCCCGAGGTCTTGATCAGGTCCTTCTTCCGGTCGGTGATCCTCAGGAAGCCGTCCGGGGACAGCTCGCCGATGTCGCCGGTGTGGAACCAGCCGTCGGACTCCAGCACCTCCGCCGTCTTCTCGGGCTGGCCGTGGTAGCCCTCCATGACGCCGGGGCCGCGCAGCAGGATCTCGCCGTCGTCGGCGATGCGGACCTCCGTGCCGGGCAGCGGCTTGCCGACCGTGCCGGTGCGGTAGGCCTCACCGGGGTTGACGAAGCTGGCGGCGCTGGTCTCGGTGAGGCCGTAGCCCTCCAGGATGTGGATGCCGGCGCCGGCGAAGAAGTAACCGATGTCGGGGGCGAGGGCGGACGCGCCGGAGACGCAGGCGCGCATCCGCCCGCCGAACGCCTCACGGATCTTGGAGTAGACGAGGGCGTCGGCGACCTTGTGCTTGGCAGTGAGCCCGAAGGGGGCGGTCTTGCTCCCGGTGCGGCGGAAATTGTCCTGCGAGACCTTGGCGTACTCGCGGGCGATCTCCGCGGCCCACTGGAAGATCTTGTACTTGGCACCGCCGCCCGCGCGGGCCTTGGCCGCGACGCCGTTGTAGACCTTCTCGAAGACGCGCGGCACGGCGGCCATGTAGGTGGGCCGGACGATCGGCAGATTCTCGATGATCTTGTCGACCCGGCCGTCCACGGCGGTGACGTGTCCGACGCTGATCTGGCCGGCGGTCAGCACCTTGCCGAAGACGTGCGCGAGCGGCAGCCACAGGTACTGCACATCGTCGGGAAGCACCAGGTCGGTGGCCTGGATCGCCCGGGCCATGTACGACCAGCAGTCGTGCGGCAGCCGTACGCCCTTGGGGCGGCCGGTGGTGCCGGAGGTGTAGATGAGGGTGGCGAGCTGGTCGGCGCGGAGGGCGCCGACGCTGTCCCGCACGGCGTCGGGGTGCTTGCGCAGATGCTCGGCGCCACGCCGCTCCAGCTCCGCCAGGGAGAGCACCCAGCCCTCGGGGTCACCGTCGGCGGGGACGGCGTCCTCGGCGTTGATCACGACGACATGGGCGAGGCCGGGCAGCTCGGTCCGCCGCTGCCGGGCCTTGGCGAGCTGTGCGGCGTCCTCGGCGATGAGCACCCGGCTCTCCGAGTCGGAGAGGATGAAGGCCGTCTCGTCGACGTTGGTGCTGGGGTAGATCGTGGTGGTCGCGGTGCCGGCGCAGAGCACGCCGAGGTCCGCGAGGATCCACTCGACCCGGGTGGAGCAGGCGAGCGCGACCCGCTCCTCGGGGCGCACCCCGAGGGCGAGGAGACCGGCGGCGATGGCGAAGACCCGCTCGGCCGCGCCGCCCCAGGTGAGCGAGGCCCAGCTGTCGGGACCCTCGCCGGAGGCGGCGGGCACCGGGTAGCGGTACGCCTCCGCGTCCGGGGTCGCCCCGACACGGTCGAGGAAAAGGGTCGCCACGGAGGGCGGCCGGCTCTCGATCAAGGTCTGTGTCTCGGTCACGGCATCCTCCGGGGGCCCGCACTTCGCTGTGGTGACTCGTGAGTAACCTTCCAAACTGTGATCAGAGTAGAGCCCGCGTCGCCACCACGTAAGGGGCTGCGGACGACGGGTTCAAGCTGTGACCACAGTGGTAAGTGTCATATGCACACACCACTCCGGAGCAGCCTTTTTCCGGTCCGAATCGGGCGCGGATTCCGGTCCGTACCGGGGCGCGGGCGCACGAAAAGGCGCCCGTCCCCTCCAGGGGGCGGGCGCCTTCCGGCCGGGCGACGGAAGCCGCCGCGGCTACTTACCGTTCACGCGGGGACTACTTCTTGCCCTTCTCCCCGCCGTCGGAGTCCGAGGACAGCACCGCGATGAAGGCCTCCTGCGGGACCTCCACGCTGCCGACCATCTTCATCCGCTTCTTGCCTTCCTTCTGCTTCTCCAGCAGCTTGCGCTTACGGGAGATGTCGCCGCCGTAGCACTTGGCGAGGACGTCCTTGCGGATCGCGCGGACCGTCTCACGGGCGATGACCCGCGAGCCGATGGCGGCCTGGATCGGCACCTCGAAGTTCTGCCGCGGGATGAGCTCGCGCAGCTTGGCGACGAGCCGCACGCCGTACGCGTACGCCTTGTCCTTGTGCGTGATCGCGGAGAACGCGTCCACCTTGTCGCCGTGCAGCAGGATGTCGACCTTGACCAGGCTGGCCTGCTGCTCGCCGGTGGGCTCGTAGTCGAGGGAGGCGTAACCGCGGGTCTTGGACTTCAGCTGGTCGAAGAAGTCGAAGACGATCTCGGCGAGCGGCAGGGTGTAGCGCAGCTCGACCCGGTCCTCGGAGAGGTAGTCCATGCCCAGCAGCGAGCCGCGGCGGGACTGACAGAGCTCCATGATCGCGCCGACGAACTCATTGGGCGCGAGGATGGTGGACTTCACCACCGGCTCGTGCACCTCGGCGATCTTCCCCTCGGGGAACTCGCTCGGGTTGGTGACGATGTGCTCGGTGCCGTCCTCCATGTTGACCCGGTAGACCACGTTGGGCGCGGTCGCGATGAGGTCCAGGCCGAACTCCCGCTCCAGCCGCTCGCGGATCACGTCCAGGTGCAGCAGGCCGAGGAAGCCGACGCGGAAGCCGAAGCCGAGGGCGGCCGAGGTCTCCGGCTCGTAGACGAGCGCGGCGTCGTTGAGCTGGAGCTTGTCCAGGGCCTCGCGGAGCTCGGGGTAGTCCGAGCCGTCCAGCGGGTACAGGCCCGAGAACACCATCGGCTTGGGGTCCTTGTAGCCGCCCAGGGCCTCGGTGGCGCCGTTGTGCAGGGAGGTGATCGTGTCACCGACCTTGGACTGCCGGACGTCCTTCACACCGGTGATGATGTAACCCACCTCGCCGACGCCGAGGCCGTCGGAGGCCGTCATCTCGGGCGAGGAGACACCGATCTCCAGCAGCTCGTGGGTGGCGCCGGTCGACATCATCTTGATGCGCTCGCGCTTCTTCAGCTCGCCGTCCACGACCCTGACGTAGGTGACCACGCCGCGGTAGGAGTCATAGACCGAGTCGAAGATCATCGCGCGGGCCGGGGCATCCTTGACGCCGACCGGGGGCGGGACCTGCTTGACGACCTCGTTGAGCAGCTCGTCGACGCCGACGCCGGTCTTCGCGGAGACCTTCAGCACGTCGGAGGGGTCGCAGCCGATCAGGTGCGCCAGCTCGGCGGCGAACTTCTCGGGCTGCGCGGCCGGCAGGTCGATCTTGTTGAGGACCGGGATGATCGTGAGGTCGTTCTCCATCGCCAGGTACAGGTTGGCGAGGGTCTGGGCCTCGATGCCCTGGGCCGCGTCCACGAGGAGGATGCAGCCCTCGCAGGCGGCGAGCGAACGCGAGACCTCGTAGGTGAAGTCCACGTGGCCCGGCGTGTCGATCATGTTGAGGATGTGGGTCTGGCCCGTGTCCTCGCCCTCGGTGGGCGCCCAGGGCAGACGGACCGCCTGGGACTTGATCGTGATGCCGCGCTCGCGCTCGATGTCCATCCGGTCGAGATACTGTGCGCGCATCTGCCGCGAGTCGACCACACCGGTCAGCTGGAGCATCCGGTCGGCGAGCGTCGACTTGCCATGGTCGATGTGCGCGATGATGCAGAAGTTACGGATCAGAGCCGGGTCGGTACGGCTCGGCTCCGGCACGTTGGTAGGGGTCGCGGGCACGCAAGGTCCATTCGGTGACTTCGGCGTTTGAACGCGGTCTCGGCGGGAGTCGCGGTTTATACGTCCCCCCATCGTCCCATGACCGGCGACCTCGGTCCGGTTTGGGAGCCCGTCGTGGCTGCTGGTAGCCTGGTCCACTGTGCCTCGTGCCCTCTCGGGCCGGGGTGCTCATCGAAATCCGACGAAGCTGAAAAGGCTCTTTCGTGGCGAACATCAAGTCCCAGATCAAGCGGAACAAGACCAACGAGAAGGCGCGCCTGCGCAACAAGGCCGTCAAGTCCTCGGTCAAGACCGCTGTCCGCGCGGCCCGTGAGGCCCTGCTCGCCGGCGACGTCGAGAAGGCCACCGCCGCGGTTGCCGCGGCCGGCAAGAAGCTCGACAAGGCCGCCAGCAAGGGTGTCCTGCACAAGAACGCCGCCGCCAACAAGAAGTCGGCGCTGGCCAAGCAGGCTGCTGCCCTCAAGGCCTGAAGCAACTCCGGGGCGTGAGCCCCACCCCGTCGGTACGGACTCCGCGGACCCTCTCTACCGCGCCGTCCCGGCACCCCATCGCAGCCAGGCTGCGATGCGCGCCGCACGCGGCCTGCGTTCGCCACGCGGGTGCGGCGCACTGAGCCTCACGGCTCGACGGCTCGATATCGAAGGCCCCGTGCCTGCCCTTCCCCAGGGCGGCACGGGGCCTTCGGCCGTTCGGGGCGGCGTGGGGGCCGTTCGGGGGATGCCGTGCCCCGGCCGGGGCGGGCGCCGACCGGGGCGAACGGGGTGACGACGGGACACGTAGGGCGGCATGCCGGGCCGCAGACCCGCACCCCCTACGCCCGCAGGCCCCTTTACGAACGGCTGCGGGCCGCCCTGGCGACGGCCACGACGGCCTTCTCCAGCGCGTACTCCGGATCGTCTCCGCCGCCCTTGACGCCCGCGTCGGCCTCGGCGACGGCGGTCAGGGCCGCCGCGACGCCGTCCGCCGACCAGCCGCGCATCTGCTGCCGCACCCGGTCGATCTTCCACGGCGGCATGCCCAGCTCACGGGCCAGATCGGCGGGGCGGGCACCGCGCGGGGCGGAGGCCAGCTTGCCGATCGACCGCACACCCTGCGCGAGCGCGCTCGTGATCAGCACCGGGGCGACGCCGGTCGACATCGCCCAGCGCAGCGCCTCCAGCGCCTCGGCCGCCCGGCCCTCCACGGCCCGGTCGGCGACGGTGAAGCTGGAGGCCTCGGCCCGGCCCGTGTAGTAGCGGGCGACGACGGCCTCGTCGATGGTGCCCTCGATATCGGCGACGAGCTGCGCGCAGGCGCTCGCCAGCTCACGCAGATCGCTGCCGATCGCGTCCACCAGGGACTGGCAGGCCTCCGGCGTCGCGGAGCGGCCCGTCGCCCGGAACTCCGAGCGGACGAACGCCAGCCGGTCCGCCGGCTTGGTCATCTTCGGGCAGGCGACCTCCCGGGCCCCCGCCTTGCGCGCCGCGTCCAGCAGGCCCTTGCCCTTGGCGCCACCGGCGTGCAGGAGGACCAGGGTGATCTCCTCGGCGGGCGAGCCGAAGTAATTCTTCACGTCCTTGATCGTGTCCGCCGACAGGTCGTGGGCGTTGCGCACGATCACGACCTTGCGCTCGGCGAACAGCGACGGGCTGGTCAGCTGGGCGAGCGTGCCGGGCTGGAGCGCGTCGGGCATGAGGTCGCGCACATCGGTGTCCGCGTCGGCGGCGCGGGCCGCCGTCACCACCTCCCGCACCGCGCGGTCGAGGAGCAGATCCTCCTGGCCCACGGCGATCGTGAGGGGAGCGAGCGGGTCGTCGGTTGCAGTCTTCCTGGCCATCGCGTCCAGCATCCCACGCGCCACTGACACGCTCCCCGTGCGGCGGACCGGATATGACGCACAATGGGCGGGTGAGCAGCACTCCCATCTCTTTCCAAGCCTCCGATCCCGTCCGGCACCTGCTGGTGCTCCCCGACCGCGACGCCGCCGAGGAGGTGGCCGTCGAGACCGTGCAGCGGTTCGGTCTGACGGAGGAGCCCCAGGTCGTGCGTGACGCCCTCGCCGGGGAGGACGACGCCGAGGACGCCCAGTGGATCGTCGTCGTCGACGATCCACGTGGCGCCCTGGACCCCGCCGCGCTGCGCGCGCTCGCCGAGGAGTACGAGGGCTGGCTCGAAGCGGAGTAGCCCCGGGCTAGCGGGTGGCGCGGAGTTCGGGTACCTCGTCCAGGTCGATACCGAAGTGCGTCCGGTAGGCGGGCAGGATCTCGTCCTCGGTCAGCGTCCGGTCCCGTCTGCCCGAGGCGCCGCTGATCACGAGCTTTCGGTCGCTGATCGTGACCCGTCCGTTCTCGGTGAGCCGGGAGCAGACCAGGTTCTGGGTGAAGTGGGACTTCGGCGAGGTGCGGTGCCACCAGCAGGCGCACTCGAACTCGGCCAGCTGCCGGGGGCGCTGTTCTATCCGGTACTGCAGCACGTCGTCGTGGAAGACGTCGATGTCTCCTTCCTCGGTCTCGGCGATCCGGAACACCCCGGCCGGGTCGCTCTGGTCGCCCCGCTCGGTGAGGCTGAGGGGGTAGTGGCTGTTGCGGCCGAATCCGACGTCGACCAGCCAGGGCTCGGGGGTCTCGACGCGCAGCACCAGGTGGTCGTACGGCACACCGAGCCCCTCCTCCCCCATGACCCGGCCGGAAAGCAGCGTCACCGGGTAGCCGAGCGCGGTCAGCAGCTCGGCGAAGGCGCCGTTGAGTTCGTAACAGAAGCCGCCCCGCCGGCCGTGCACGATCTTGTCGACGAGGGCCTTGCCGTCGAGCACGATCTCCTCGCCGAGGTGAATGGACAGGTTCTCGAAGGGCACCGCTCTCAGGTGACGCAGGCACAGTTCACGGAGGGCGTCCGCGTCGGGGGCGGCGGGCCGGGTCGCGTCGATCCGGCGGAGGTAGGCGTCGGTGTTGATGGCATCCATGGATCAGTTATGCCTCACGGGAGCTGATGTGGCATCAGCCCACAGACCTACGTCCGACAATGTCACCCCCGTGTCGTCCTCGGGTCATCTCCACCCCGCCGACCTCGCCTTTCCCCCCTTGATGGCGGTGGCCGCGCCGGTCACCGCGACCGGGCCGTCGGTATCGGTCCGCAGGACCACCGCTCCCCGGGAGCGCAGGGCCGCGACCGTGCGGGGCGACGGATGGCCGTACGGGTTGTCGGCGCCCGCCGAGATCAGTGCCAGCCGTGGGTGGAGCCTGCGTATCAACTGCGGGTCCTGGTAAGCGGATCCGTGGTGCGCGACCTTGAGGACGTCCACCGGCGGCAGGTCCGGGCGGGCCTCCGACAGGGCCCGCTGGGCGGGTGGTTCGAGGTCGCCGAGCAGGAGGAAGGTGAGCCCGGCGGTACGGACGAGAAGGGTGACGCTGGCGTCATTGGGCCCCTCCTCCGCCACGAAGGACGTGCCCCGGGGCGGTGGCCACAGCACTTCCCACGACAGCGCTCCCAGGCGGCGCCGCTCCCCCGGCACCGCGGCGACGACGGGGACCCCCGCCCGCGCGGCCTCGCGGCGTACGAACGCGGCCTGGCCCGGCGGTTCGGCGAACGGCGTCGCCTGGATCACGCCGACCGCGCGGCCGCGCAGTACGCCGGGCAGCCCGTCGACGTGGTCGGCGTGATAGTGGCTCAGCAGCAGGAGCGGCACCTTCTCGACACCCAACGCGCGCAGGCAGTGGTCGACGGCCCGTGGCTCGGGCCCGGCGTCCACGACGAGGGCGGTGCCGCCGCCCGCGGCGAGGACCAGGGCGTCGCCTTGGCCCACGTCACAGGCCACCAGCCGCCAGTCGGGCGGCGGCCAGCCGGTGACGACCCGTGTCAGCGGGGCCGGGCGGACGATGGCGACCAGCAGGAGCAGGGCGCAGCCCGCGCACGCCCAAGGGCGGCGGATCAGCCGGCGGGCGGCGAGCGCGGCGACGGCGGTGGCCGCGGCCAGCGCCAGCCCGCCGGGCCACCCGCCCGGCCAGCCGAGCTCCGCGCCGGGCAGCTCGGCACCGGTGCGGGCCACCGTGGCGATCCAGGACGCGGGCCAGCCGGCGACCCGCGCGAGTCCCTCGGCGACGGGCGGCGCGAGCGGGGCCACAGCGAGTGCGGCGAAACCGAGGACGGTGGCGGGGGCGACGGCCGGCTCGGCCAGGAGATTGCACGGAACGGCCACCAGGCTGACGCGCGCCGCCAGTACGGCGATCACGGGCGCGCACACGGCCTGCGCGGCGGCCGCCGCCGCGAGGACCTCCGCGACACGCGCCGGGACACCCCGTCGCCGCAGCGCGTCGCCCCAGCGGGGAGCGAGGGTCAGAAGGGCTCCGGTGGCCAGGACGGAGAGCAGGAAGCCGTAGCTGCGGGCCAGCCAGGGGTCGTAGAGCACGAGCAGCAGCACGGCTGCCGCCAGGGCGGGCAGCAGGCTGCGGCGCCGGCCCGTCCCGATCGCCAGCAGCGTGATCAGACCGCACGCGGCGGCCCGCAGCACGCTCGGCTCGGGGCGGCACACGATGACGAACCCGAGCACGAGCACACCGCCGAGCACCGCCGTGAACCGCAGCGGCACCCCGAGCCGGGCGGCGAGCCCCCGGCGCTCGGCGCGGGTGGCCAGATGCGGCGGCCCGATCAGCACGACCAGCAGGATCGTGAGGTTGCTGCCGGAGACCGCCAGAAGGTGCGTCAGATCGGTGGCCCGGAACGCGTCCTCCAGATCGGGCGGAACGCGGGCGGTGTCGCCGACGACCAGCCCGGGGAGCAGCGCGCGGGCATCCGGCGCGAGTCCGTCCGTGGCCTCGCGCAGGCCCGATCGCAGTCGGGCGGCGGTGACCTGGAGCGCGGCAGGGGGCGCGACGACCCGAGGGGGCTGCTTGCCTCCGACGCGGAGCACGGCGCCGACGCGGTCGCCCTCCCGGGCGGGCGGGGCGAGTCTGCCGTCGACGCGGAGCCGGGTCGACGGCAGCAGCCCGAGCCAGGAACGCGGCGCGATCAGCAGGACGGGCGTGCGGGTGGCGACCGTGCCGCGCCCCGTGACGACCCGGGTCGCCTCACCCTCGAACACGACGGCGGGTGTGGTGCGGGCCGCTCCGCGCACGTGCGGGCGGACGGGCCGTGGATCCGTAACAACCGTCAGCTCGACGGTGGCCTCCCCGTACTGCCGCGCCAGCTCCGGAAGCGGGCCCCGGTGCGTATCGGCCGCCCGCAGGGCTGCCGCCGCGGCGCCGACGGCGGCACACAGCAGTACGGCCGCCACCGCGACCGCCGCGCCCACGCGTGCGACCGTCCATCGCCGCGCCACGGCCACCAGAGCCCCGGCGATGACCACCGCCGCCCCGCAGGCGACAGCGACCACGCTCCCGTCCGCCGTCAACGCGCCCGCCGCGGCCGCCCAGGCCGCGAGGGCGGGCACCATCAGCCGCAGGTCGGCGGGACCGTCCGGACGGGCACGGGCCTGCCCGGGGACGAGGGCCGGGGCCTGCCCGGTGGGCCGGGCAGGACCGCCGCCGGAGCCGGTCGGTGCGGCAGGCGGGGCGGTCGTCGTCGGGACCGGCCGGTGCGCCCCGGGCGCGGCTCCTGGGTCGTAGCGGGTCGGCGGGCTCACGGCTGGACCAGGGGGCGGAGGTCGGTGAAGCGACGGTTGCCGATGCCGTTGACCTGGCGGAGTTCGTCGACGGAGCGGAAGCCGCCGTGCCGGGTGCGGTAGTCGATGATGTGCTGGGCGAGGACGGGACCCACGCCCGGGAGGGTGTCGAGCTGGTCGACCGTGGCGGCGTTGAGGCTGATCGGGCCACTCGGGCTCCCTGAACCGCCGGGGCCGCCCGGGCTGCCCGACCCGGCCGGGCCGCCCGCGTTCCCCGCCGCCCCGGCGACCGGAGGGCTCGCGGTGGCGCCGACCACGATCTGTTCGCCGTCCGTGAGCACGCGCGCCCGGTTGAGGCCGGTGGTGTCCGTACCCGGCCGGGATCCGCCCGCCGCGTTCAGCGCGTCGACCACCCTCGATCCGGACGGCAGCCGCTGGATGCCGGGTCTGCGCACCTTGCCCGCCACATCCACCACCACGACGCCGCTCGGGCGGACACTCGCCAAAGCCCCCGTCGGTACCGCTGTCACCGTCGGCATCGCCGCCGCCGTCGGGGCCGCCACCGCCGCGGGCAGCTCACGGACGGGTGCCCGCACGGTCTGCGGGCGCCCCGTCCAGAAGTGGTACGCGGCGAAGACGCTCGCGGCGATCAGGACGACCGTCAGCGCGGCAAGGGTCCTGGGTTCGAGGCCGCACCGCAGTTGCACCCACAGCGGCATCCGCTCCCCCACGGCGACGCGCCAACCGGCCCGCCGCCGGACGGGATCGGGCGGATCCGGGCTGCCGTGCCCCGGCGGCCGCGACCCGGCCGGCCCACCCGTCCCTCTCCCCGGCCCCGATCCCGCACCCGCAGCAACCCGGGGGAACCCACCGCCACCGTCCCCGCTGGAGGAAACACGGCGCGAAACCCCCGCCGCCGGGCGCACACCGGACATCGCGTCCCCGCTCCCCGCATCGGACGCCGCGTCAGGACCAGGCCCGTTGAACAGCGCCGCCGCCCGTTGGCTCAGCGCGGGAGCGGAAGCATCAGCAAGCGCGGCACGTGATCGAGTCGTCATGGAACGTGACCGTAGACGCCTTCGAGCGAACCCGCTTCGACAGCCCAAATCCCGTGGATAACCCGTCGGTTGTGGAAAACCCCACCACCCGAACAGGTGGCTCGATCCCGACCGGACCAGACCAGACCGGCCCAGGCCGCCCCAACCCGCGCTCAGACCGCGCCCCGGCGCTACCGCGCCGAGACCACCACCGCGAGCAGCCCCGGCCCCGTGTGCGCCCCGATGACCGCGCCGACCTCGCTGACGTGCAGGTCCACCAGCCCCGGCACCCGCTCCCGCAACCGGTCCGCGAGGTCGTTCGCACGCTCGGGGGCGGCCAAATGATGGACCGCGACATCGACCGGGGCGGCGGCAGCCCGCTCCACGGCGATCTCTTCGAGGCGGGCGATGGCCTTGGAAGCCGTACGGACCTTCTCCCGCATCTCGATCCGGCCGCCGTCCAGCTGCAGCAGCGGTTTCACGGCGAGCGCCGAGCCCAGCAGCGCCTGCGCGGCCCCGATACGGCCGCCCCGGCGCAGGTAGTCGAGGGTGTCGACGTAGAAGTACGCGGCCGTGCCCTGCGCGCGCTTCTCGGCGGCGGCCACCGCCTCGTCGAGCGTGCCACCGGCGGCGGCGGTGTCCGCGGCGGCCAGCGCGCAGAAGCCGAGGGCCATGGCGACCATCCCGGTGTCCACGACCCGCACGGGTACGGGCGCCTCCCGCGCCGCGAGGACGGCCGCGTCGTAGGTGCCGGAGAACTCGGCGGACAGATGAAGGGAGACGATCCCCGTGGCACCCGCGTCGGCCGCCGCGCGGTAGGCGGCGGCGAAGACCTCGGGGCCGGGCCGCGACGTGGTCACCGGCTTGCGCTTCTGGAGCGCCTGCGCGACGGAACGGGCCGAGATCTCGGTGCCCTCTTCGAGGACCTGGTCGCCCAGGACGACCGCCAGCGGGACGGCGGTGATGCCGTGCTGCTCCATCGCCTCCTGCGGCAGGTAGGCCGTTGAGTCGGTGACGATCGCGACATGGCGGGGCATGCTCCGGAGATTACCCGCAGGGGCCCACGGACGGCAGTGCGGGCCGTGGGCCCGCGATCACTTCAGGTCGTGCTCTCGGGCCTGCGGGTCTTCTGCCAGGAGTAGCCGGGCTGTCGCCACGCGTCCCGCGCGGTGATCGCGGGCCGCTCCGGCTCCGCCCCGGCCGTCGTCGCGGCCTCCGGGCCCTCCGCGCCGACGCCTGTACCCGCGCCCGGCGTCCGGGCACCGGCTCCGGCGCCCGTGGGAGCGGCGTGCGGCTCCTCCTCCGTCGTCCAGTGCCGCAGCGCCCCGGCCTCCATGCGGATCTGCTCGCTGAGCAGCGCCAGATCGTCGTCGGCGAACTGCCGCGCCCGGTCCTGTGCCGCCCACCGCAGCGAATCCGCCGAGTGCGTGACGCGCTCCACGCGCTCGCGCAGCTCGGGCAGGCTCCCGGTGACGCGGGCCTTGTCCGGCTCGGCCTCCAGTCGCTTGAGGTCGGCGTCGATCTCCTGGCCGTGCGTGCTGAGCCGCTTGAAGAGGGCCAGGGCCTCGGACAGCGACGGGTCGTCCGGTGCGGCGGCCCGCAGGGCCTCCTGGGTGGCGCGCATCGATGTGCGCAGCGACAGGCGCAGCTCGGCGACCTCGCCGGGCGCCCCGGGCTGCACGTACTGCTTGGCCTTCAGTCGCGTGTCCTCGACGGTGCGGCGGGCCTGGGTGACGGTACGGTCCACGCCGCGCTTTACGGCGCGCACCGACCTCACCACGGCGATCACCCCGAGCGCGACGAAGACCGCGAACATCAGCGCGACGATCACGGCCACGGCTTCCATGAGCGCTCCTCAGCGGGGTCGGTCCGACCGATCTGCGTTACCCCTCCACCGTAAACGGAAAGGGCAGGTTGGGGGTTCCAGCGGAACCCCCAACCTGCCCGTAGGGACAAACCCTCAGACCGTCCGTGACGACCGTGGGCCGTCCGGAAAGGCCCTTACGCGGGAACGATGTTCACGAGCTTGGGCGCCCGCACGATGACCTTGCGGATGCCCGCGCCGCCCAGCGCCGCGACGACCGCCGGGTCCGCCAGCGCGACCTTCTCCAACTCCTCGTCGGAGATCGCCGGGGGGACCTCCAGACGCGCCTTGACCTTGCCCTTGATCTGGACGACGCAGGTCACGGCCTCGTCGACCAGGTACGCGGGGTCGGCCACGGGGAAGGCCTCGTGCACGACCGAGCCGGAGTGGCCCAGCTTGCGCCACAGCTCCTCGGCGATGTGCGGGGCCAGCGGCGCGATCAGCAGCACCATCCGCTCGGCGACGGAACGGGGCACCTCCGGCAGCTTGGTCACGAAGTTGTTCAGCTCGGTGACCTTGGCGATGGCGGTGTTGAACCGCAGGTTCGCCATGTCCTGCCCGGCGCCGTCGACGGCCTTGTGCAGGGCGCGCAGCGTCGCCTCGTCGGGCTCGGCGTCGACGACGGTGACCTCTCCGGTGTTCTCGTCGATCACATTGCGCCACAGACGCTGCAGCAGCCGGTACTGGCCGACGACGGCACGGGTGTCCCAGGGGCGCGAGACGTCCAGGGGGCCCATGGCCATCTCGTACAGGCGCAGGGTGTCGGCGCCGTACTCGGCGCAGATCTCGTCCGGCGTGACGGCGTTCTTCAGGGACTTGCCCATCTTGCCCAGGACCCGGCTGACCGGCTCGCCCTGGTGGAAGAACTTCCCGTCGCGCTCCTCCACCTCGGTGGCCGGCACGGCGATGCCCCGGCTGTCGCGGTAGACGAACGCCTGGATCATGCCCTGGTTGTAGAGCTTGTGGAACGGCTCGTTCGAGGCGATGTGGCCCAGGTCGAAGAGCACCTTGGACCAGAAGCGGGCGTACAGCAGGTGCAGCACGGCGTGCTCGGCGCCGCCGACGTACAGGTCGACGCCGCCGTGCGGCTGGCCCTCGCGCGGGCCCATCCAGTACTGCTCGGCCTCGGCGGAGACCAGCTGCTCGCTGTTGCGCGGGTCCAGATAGCGCAGCTCGTACCAGCAGGAACCGGCCCAGTTGGGCATGGTGTTGGTCTCGCGGCGGTAGCGCTTGACGCCGTCACCGAGGTCCAGCTCCACGTTGACCCAGTCCTCGTTGCGGGACAGGGGGGTCTCGGGGGAGGTGTCGGCGTCGTCGGGCTCGAAGGTGCGCGGCGAGTAGTCCTCGACCTCGGGCAGCTCCAGCGGCAGCATCGACTCGGGCAGCGGGTGGGCGACACCGGCCTCGTCGTAGACGATCGGGAAGGGCTCGCCCCAGTAGCGCTGACGGCTGAACAGCCAGTCGCGCAGCCGGAAGTTGATGGTGCCCTCGCCGATGCCGCGCTCGGTCAGGTGGGCGATGACGGTGCGCTTGGCCTCGTCGACGTCCATGCCGTTGAGGTCGATCTCGGCGTTGGCGGAGTTGATCGCCGGGCCCTGGCCGCCGTACGCCTCGCCCTCCCAGCCCTCGGGGGGCTGGACCGTGCGGACGATGGGCAGGTCGAAGACGGTCGCGAACTCCCAGTCGCGCTCGTCCTGACCGGGGACGGCCATGATCGCGCCGGTGCCGTAGCCCATCAGGACGTAGTCGGCGACGAAGACGGGGATCTGCTCGCCGGTCAGCGGGTTGAGGGCGTACGCGCCGGTGAAGACGCCGGTCTTGTCCTTGCCCTCGGTCTGGCGCTCCACGTCGGTCTTCGACTGCGCCTGCTTGCGGTAGGCGGCGACGGCGTCGGCCGGGGTGCGGGCGCCGCCGGTCCACGCGTCCTTGGTGTCCTGCGGCCACTCGGCCGGGACGACGGTGTCGACCAGAGGGTGCTCGGGGGCCAGCACCATGTAGGTGGCGCCGAAGAGGGTGTCGGGGCGGGTGGTGAAGACGGTGATCTTCTCGTCGCGGCCGGCGACCTGGAAGGCGACGCGGGCGCCCTCGCTGCGGCCGATCCAGTTGCGCTGCTGGAGCTTGATGGCCTCGGGCCAGTCCAGCGCGTCCAGGTCGTCGATCAGGCGGTCCGCGTAGGCGGTGATCCGCATGTTCCACTGGCGCAGCTTGGACTTGAAGACGGGGAAGTTGCCGCGCTCGGAGCGGCCGTCGGCGGTGACCTCCTCGTTGGCCAGGACGGTGCCCAGGCCGGGGCACCAGTTGACGGGCGCGTCGGAGGCGTAGGCCAGGCGGTACTCGCCCAGGACGTCGGCGCGTTCGGCCTCGCTCAGCTCGCTCCAGGCGCGCCCCGCGTCGACGGTCCGCTCGCCGGACTCGAACTGGGCGACCAGCTCACTGATCGGCCGGGCCTTCTTCGCGTCCTCGTCGTACCAGGAGTTGAAGATCTGCAGGAAGATCCACTGGGTCCACTTGTAGTAGTCCGGGTCGATCGTCGCGAAGGACCGGCGCTTGTCGTGGCCCAGGCCCAGCCGGCGCAGCTGAGCCTTCATGTTGTCGATGTTGGCCTCGGTGGAGACCCGGGGGTGCGTACCGGTCTGCACGGCGTACTGCTCGGCGGGCAGGCCGAAGGCGTCGAAGCCCAGGGTGTGCAGGACGTTGTGGCCCGTCATGCGGTGGTAGCGGGCGTAGACGTCGGTGGCGATGTAACCCAGCGGGTGGCCGACGTGCAGGCCCGCACCCGAGGGGTACGGGAACATGTCCATGATGAACTTCTTGGGCCGGGCCACGACCTCGGGGTCGCCCGCCAGGTCACCGGTGGGGTTGGGCGCCTCGTAGGTGCCGTCGGCGTCCCAGAAGTCCTGCCAGCGTGCCTCGATGTCAGCGGCCAGCGCGGCCGTGTAGCGGTGCGGGGCAGCCGGCTCGGCGGCGGAAGTGGTCTCGCTCATCGTCCTCAAAGCTCCATCGATCGTCGTCTCTGCATGCGGTCCGGGAAATGAAAAAGCCCCTCGCACAGGAGGGGACGCCGCGCCGATGCCGACCGGACTGTCACCGGTCGGCTTTGATCAGCGCGGCCCGCTAAGCAGAAGGCGTACGGCACGCATGGGGTCAGGTTACCGCAGCGGCCGAAGGGCCCGCACAGACGGCCGCCGTGTGAGACCCCCGGGCGGGTGCGACGGACCGGTTGGACGGGCGGCCGGGTTTATCCGGCGGAACACCGCAGAACGGACCGACGCTAGCAGTCACGAGGGCCCCGGTCGCCGAGCTTGCGCGAAGCGGAACGTACGCCCTACGCGCTCCCTAGCGTGCGGGGGCATGGACCTGCACCGCTTCCTCGACCACACGGGCGGCGTCCTCGCCCTGGTCTCGCTCACCGCGACCGTCGCCTGGGGGCTCCTCGCCACCGACCGGCTGCTGCTGTCCCCGCGCGACCGGCTGCTCGCCCAGGGCGTGCACCGCGCGACCGGAGTCTGCGCGCTCGGCTTCCTCCTCGTGCACGTCACGCTCAAGGTGGCGGACACCCGGGTGGGCCCTGCCGCGCTGCTGCCCTTCCCGTCCGGCGCGGGCGGCCCGGGCGGCAGCGGCGCGCTCATCGGGCTCGGCGCGCTCGCCGGGTACCTCATGGTGCTCGCCGCGGCGAGCGGTGCCCTGCGGAGCGCCTTCGCCGGGCGCGGGCACGCGGCCCGCCGGTGGCGCGCCCTGCACGCCTGCGCGTACCCGGCCTGGTGTGCCGCCGTCCTGCACGGCCTCAAGTCCGGTCGCACCCCGGCGGATTGGGTGACGGGCTGCTACGTGCTGTGCCTCGCGGCGGTGGCGGCGGCGCTCGTCGCGCGGTGCGTACACGCCCGCCGCCGGTCCCGGGCGGCCGAGGTGCCCGCCCGCCGCCCCGCCCCCGCCGGTGCCCACGCCCGGCGCGGTGTACCGGCCGTGCCGCGCCCCCGCCCGGAGCACGCGCTCGGGCGCGGGGCACCCGGCCCGGCCGCCCGCCCACCGCGCCATCTCGCGCGCGAGACCTCGGGCCGGAACCGGTGACCGGGCGCCCGCTCCCCGAGCTGCCGGACGTCATCGGCCTCGGGCTGCCACGGCTGACAGCCGGGTTCGACGGGGCCGAGCGGCTGGACCGCAGAATGCACCTGGCCGTGCACGGCTGCGCACCGCGCCTCACCGAGGACCGGCTGACCCGGCTCGCCGAGGGCGTCGGGCTGCGCGGGCGCGGCGGCGCCGGATTCCCTTTCGCGCGGAAGCTGCGGGCGGTGGGCGAGGCCGCGCGGCGGCGGGGCGTCCGGCCGGTGGTGGTGGTCAACGGCTGCGAGGGCGAGCCCGCCTGCCGCAAGGACGCCGTGCTGCTCGGCCGCGCCCCGCATCTGGTGCTCGACGGCGCTCTGCTGGCCGCCGAGGTGCTCGGCGCCCGCACCCTGGTGGTGGGGGTGACCCGGCAGCGGGCCGAGGCGTCCGTGCGGGAGGCGCTGGCCGAGCGGGGGCTCACCGACCGGCGCGGCCGGACCGTACGCGCCCGGGTCGTACGCCTGCCCGAACGGCTGGTCTCCGGCGAGGCGTCCGCCCTGCTGCGGGCCGCGGGCGGCGGGCCCGCCGTGCCGCCCGGGCGGCACGCGCGCGCGTGCGAGGAGGGTCTGGGCGGTGTGCCGACCCTGCTGTCCGATGCCGAGACCTTCGCCCAACTCGCCGTGGCCGCCCGGCTCGGCACGGACCGCTACGCCGCGACCGGCACACCGGCCGAGCCCGGCACCCTGCTGCTCACCCTCTCCGGCGGGGTGCCGCGGCCGTGCGTGGTCGAGGCGCCGAGCGGGGTCCCGATGGGGTACGTGCTGCGCACCTGCGGCGCGGATCCCGCCCTCCAGGGCGTGCTCGTCGGCGGCTACCACGGCGGGTGGCTCGACGCGGCGACGGCGTACGGGGCCGCGGTCTCCCGCGACGCACTCGCCACCGCCGGCGGGACGCTCGGCGCGGGCGCGGTGCTGCCGCTGCCGGGAAGCACCTGCCCGCTCGGCGAGACCGCGCGGGTGGCGCACTGGCTGGCGGCCGAGTCGGCCGGGCAGTGCGGGCCGTGCCGGCTCGGCCTGCCCACGCTGGCCGGGGCGCTGGCGGAGGTGGTGGCCGGGCCGGGCGCCCTGGAGGGCGTACGGGAGGCGGTGCGGGGGCTGCGCGGGCGCGGGGCGTGCCGCAACCCGGACGGCTCGGCGCGCTTCGTCCTGAGCGCCCTGGCGGCGTTCACGGACGATCTGGCGGCCCACGTCCTGGGCGGCGGCTGCGGGCGCGGCACGGCGGGCGTGCTGCCGCTGCCCGCCCCCACCCGGACGGGGGCACCGGAGAGCCGGGAGGGCGCGGAGCGGCTGGCGGTGGACCGGACGCTGTGCGCGGGCCACGGGCTGTGCGCGGGACTGGTGCCGGAGCTCGTACGGCTGGGCCGGGACGGCTATCCGTCGCTCGCGGACACGACGGTGCCGGCGCATCTGCGGGGACGTGCGCAGCGGGCCGTACGCCGCTGTCCCGCGCTCGCGCTGTACCTCGCCCGGGAGGAGCAGAGCCAGGAGCAGAGCGGGGACCGGAGGCAGGAGCAGGACCGGGCACGCGACGGCGACCCGCACCCGCGATCCGGACGGCGGTCCGGAAAACGCTGAACGGGCCGCCCTATTCGGACGACCCGTTCATTCACTGTGGAGCTAAGGAGAATTGAACTCCTGACCTCCTGCATGCCATGCAGGCGCTCTACCAACTGAGCTATAGCCCCTTGTTTTGTTTTCCCGCCCGGTTCCCCCGGCGACATCGACTACATTACACGGACCTCCCCGCCATCTGCCAAATCGATGGCCCGTCAGCGCTTGAAACGAGCCCGCACAGGGTAGCGTCGTCCGTCTGATGACGATTTGTCCCGGAGGTTCCCGGAGCCGAGCCTCGTGACAGCCCGCCGTGGCACGCTGCTCGCCACCGCGGGCTGCGTGGTCTCCTTCGGCTGCCTCTGGTTGGCCCAGTACCTCGCCCACGTCTCGATGATCGACCTGCTGGTCTACCGGGCGGAGGGCTGGACCGTACGGAACGGGGGCGATCTCTACGCGATGCGCGCCACCCACGCGCGCCTCCTCGCCACCTACCCGCCCTTCGCGGCGCTGCTGTTCACCCCCCTCACCCTGCTCGCCACCGCCCCGCTGCGCGTGCTCGCGACGCTCACCAACCTCGCGCTGCTCATCTCGCTCGTCCACCTCTCGCTGCGGCTGATCGGCCGCCGCCCGCCGCGGGCAGCCGTGACCCTCGCGGCCGCCGCCCTGTGCGTCTGGTGCGAACCGGTGTGGACGACGCTGCGCTACGGGCAGGTGAATCTGCTGCTCGCCGTGCTGGTGCTGTGGGATCTGACCCGGCCGGCGGCCCACCGCTGGGCGGGTGTGGGCACCGGCCTCGCGGCGGGCATCAAGCTCACCCCGGCGCTCTTCGTGGTCTTCCTGGCCCTCTCGGGCCTGGCGCGGCGGCCCGGGGCGGGCCACTGGCTGCGGCAGGCCCTCGTCGCCACCGCCGCCTTCGCCGGCACGGTGGCCGTGGGCGCCCTCGTCCTGCCCTACGACGCGCACCGCTTCTGGACGGGCACCGTGTTCGCCGCCGGGCGGGCCGGACCCGCCGAGGACACCGCCAACCAGTCGCTGCGCGGCGTCCTCGCCCGGCTGCTGCACACCGGCGACCCCGGCCCGTGGTGGCTCGTCGTCGCCTCGGCCGTGGCCCTGCTCGGCCTCGGGATCGCGGTCAGGGCGCGGCTGTACGGGCCCGAGCCGACCGCGCCGGCCTGGGGCGCGCTCTCCTGCGCCGCGACGGCACTGATCGTCAGCCCCGTCTCGTGGTCGCACCACTGGGTGTGGTGCGTCCCGATGACGCTGCTGCTCGTCTCGGAGGCGGTGGTCCGGCGCAGCGCCGCGTGGTGGGCGATCGCCGCGGGCACCGGCGCGCTCTTCTTCTCGTACGCCCTGTGGTGGGTCCCGCACGTCTCGGAGGCGCGGCTCGAACTGCACCAGAACGGCGGCCAGATGCTGCTGTCCGCCGGCTATCCGGCGTTCGGCGCGGCCTTCTTGGTGCTGGCGGCCGTCGTGGGCCTCACCGGTCGGCGGCATGCGGGGCCCCGGAGCGCACCGCTGGCGGAGCCTCAGGCCCTGGCGAAGGAGTAGAAGCGCTTCAGCGCGCAGTGCTCGTCGAGCAGCCGGCCGTAGATGGGCTCGCCCTCGAGCTCACGGTAGGTCTCGATCGGGTCGCCTTTTATGATCAGCGCCCGCGCGCACTCCACACACCAGTACTGATACGCGGAGTTGAGCGGCTCCATGTCGCGGACGATCGGTGTTCCGCTGCCGCACCAGTCGCACTTCCGGCTGTGTGCACCCATCGGTCAGCTCCCCCTGTGGCGGCGGGCCGTGCGGAGCGAGGAATCGCAGCTGTGAACACGTCCGTGAACGCGTCTGCGCGCGTCGTGCCCGTGACGGGAAGCCGCGCCGCGAGGAACGCCGACCCCCTTGAGGACGCACAGCGACATGGCGCTTTCCCTCCCCTTCGGCCCCGTCCGCACCCGGCCGTCCGATTCTGCCATGGGAACGTGCCGCAACAGCAAACAATCCCGCCTCCCTCTGAGAGGGAGACGGGATCGTCCGGATTGTGGAGCTAAGGAGAATTGAACTCCTGACCTCCTGCATGCCATGCAGGCGCTCTACCAACTGAGCTATAGCCCCGCTGTTCTCAGGTCTTCCGGCGTTTCCCCCGGCGTTTCCCGCGAACAAGAAGAACTTTAGCCTGCGACCTGCCCAGATGTGAAATCCGGTCCCGGCAGGCCGCCGGCGTCGGTCCTTCGGGCCCGCTCAGACGTCGTCGCCGAGCACCGGCTCGGGGAGCGTGCCGGCGTTGTGCTCCAGCAGACGCCAGCCGCGCGCGCCCTCGCCCAGCACCGACCAGCAGCAGTTGGTGAGGCCGCCGAGCGCCTCCCAGGTCCCCGGCTCCAGGCCGAGCAGCCGTCCGATGGTGGTGCGGATCGTGCCGCCGTGGCTGACCACGACGAGCGTGCCGCCGTCCGGCAGCTTCTCGGCCGCGCCGAGCACGACCGGGGCGGCCCGGTCGGCGACCTCGGTCTCCAGCTCGCCGCCGCCGCGCCGCACGGGCTCGCCGCGCTTCCACGCCGCGTACTGCTCGCCGTAGGCCGCGATGATCTCGTCGTGCGTCAGGCCCTGCCAGGCTCCGGCGTAGGTCTCGCGCAGCCCGGCGTCGGAGGCGATCTCCAGGCCCGTGACGGCGGCCAGCTCGGCGGCGGTCGCCACGGCGCGTCGCAGGTCCGAGGCGACGATGGCGTCCGGCCGCAGCGCGGCCAGCAGCCGGGCGGCCCGGCGCGCCTGGGCGACACCGGTGTCCGTCAGCTCGATGTCCGTGGAGCCCTGGAAGCGGCGCTCCACGTTCCAGGCGGTCTGCCCGTGCCGCCACAGGACGATGCGGCGGCCGCGGCCGGCCGGGGCGGGTGCGGTGGTGCCGGTGTCCGCGGCGTTCAGCTCAGCTCACCGTCCAGGTCGGCCGCGGCGGCCTGGCTCTCGGCGTGCTCGGCGGCCTTGCCCCGGGTGGCGACGGCGTCGGCCGGCAGCTCGATCTCGGGGCAGTCCTTCCACAGCCGCTCCAGGGCGTAGAAGACACGCTCCTCGCTGTGCTGCACGTGGACGACGATGTCGACGTAGTCGAGCAGCACCCAGCGGGCGTCGCGGTCGCCCTCACGGCGGACCGGCTTGGCGCCGAGCTCCTTGTTGAGGTGCTCCTCGATCTCGTCGACGATCGACTTGACCTGGCGGTCGTTGGGGGCGGAGGCGAGCAGGAAGGCGTCGGTGATCGACAGCACGTCGCTGACGTCGTACGCGATGATGTCGTGCGCGAGCTTGTCGGCGGCCGCCTGGGCGGCGGCCTTGATCAGCTCGATGGAGCGGTCCGTGGCGGTCACAAGCCATGCTTTCGATAAAGAGGGTCAGTACCTCTCAAGGGTCTCACGACCCGCCAACCGCTTTCCGGGCCGTTTCGGCCGGGCCCGGAGGCCCGGTCGCCGAAACGGCCCGGAGCGGCGGCTCAGCCCTTGTAGTCCTTGCCCAGGGTGACGGTGATGTCCGCGTTGGGCGCGCCCGCCGCCTTCTTCACCGCGCCGGCCGGCAGGCCCAGCGTCTTGGCGACCTCCTTGGCCTCGGCCGCCCGCTTGTCGTCCGCGTAGGTCACCGTCGAGGCGGCGGCGGCCGGGGCCGTGCCGGCGTCGACGTGGGTGTAGCCACTGTTGACCAGGGTGACCTGGGCGGACTGGCCTGCGGTCTTGCCTCCGGTGGCGTTCTTCACGCTCACCCGGGGCGTCGCGTCCGGGTCGGTGTTGCGGACGGTGCCGCCGAGCACGTCCTTGACCACGCTGTCGGTCGCCTGCGCGCTGAGCGTGCCGTCCTTCTGCACGGGCAGCACGGCGGTGTCGTACGAGCCGTTCTTGGCCTGCTTCGCGAGCTGGGCCAGCGAGGCGCCGAGCTCCTTGACCGACAGGGAGGGGTCGGGGATCTGGGCGAGGGAGTCCACCGTGGTGGTGGCGGGGCCGGGGTCGTCGGGCATCTTCTTCAGCACGGCCCGCATGACCTGGCCGAACCGGACCAGCTGCTTGTCCGGGCTCTCGCCGGGCGCGCGGTGGGTGGCGTAGCCGACGGCCATCTGACCGCTGAGGTCCTGCGCCTTGCCCTGCCGGACCAGCGGGCGGTCGCCGGACTTCGCGCCGGGGACGGTGACGTCGGTGTCGACGACGATGCCGCCGACCAGGTCGACGAGGTTCTCCAGGTAGGGGGTGTCCAGTCGCCAGCTGCCCTTGATGTCGGCGCCGAGCAGGGCGTTCAGGGCGTCCCGGGTGGCGCCGGTGCCCTCGTCCTGCACGGACTTGCCGAGCGTGGTGGAGCCGCCGCCCTCCCTGGAGACGGCCAGCGCGTTCGGCAGCAGGACCGTGGTGCCCTTCTTGGTGGTCTCGTTGTCGACGAGCAGGGCGGTGGAGCTGAGCCCGCCCTTCGTCTGCCGCAGATGCACCACGATCACGTCGCGCTTCTGCCCGCCGCCGCTCGCCGTCGTGCCCTTCTTCGCGTCGGAGCCGCCGAGCAGGAGGTAGCCGAGTCCGCCGCCGAGCGCGAGGACAGCCGCGACGACGAGGGCGACGACGCGGTTGCGTCCCTTGCGTTTGCGCTCGTCGCGGCGCTCGGTGCGGCTCTCGCTGAACTTGAGCCAGTCGATGACGTCCTCGGAGTCCTCGTCCGGCTCCTCGATGAAGGAGAACTGCTCGGTGCGGTAGTCCGGCGCCGCGGGGGCCTCGGAGGCGTCCGGGGCCCGCCGTGGCTCCGGCATCGGCACCGGCTCCTGCTCCGGCGCCCGGTGGGCCGGCTCCTCGTGGACGGGGGCGCCCGCCTGCCGGGGGATCCACTCCTGCTGCCGGGTCTGCGGCTGTGCGGCCGGGTACGCGTCGTAACTCTGCTGCCCCGTTGCGCCGTACGGGTCATGGCCGTAGCCCTGCTGCTGCCCCTGCGCTCCCGTCGCGCCGGCGCCGTACCCGCCGTCCTGCCCGTACTGCTGCCCGTGCTGCTGCCCGTACTCGTGGCCGTCGTGGCCGTACTGCTGCGCAAGAGCCTGGCCGTACTGGTCGTACACGCGCTCCGGGGCGTTCGGCTGGTACACCGGCTGTCCGTAGGCGTCGTAGCCGTACACCTGCGGTTGCTGTGCGTACGGGTCGTGCGCGTACGGGTCCTGTCGGTCGTTCACCAGTGCCCCTCAGTGCCCTGTGGATCCGGGGTCGATCCGGATCAGCCGCTGTGCCGGTAGAGCTTGCGCTTGTCGATGTAGCGCACCACACCGTCGGGCACCAGGTACCAGACCGGCTCGCCCTGCGCCACTCGCGCGCGGCAGTCGGAGGAGGAGATCGCGAGCGCGGGCACCTCGACGAAGGAGACCCGGTCCTCGGGCAGCCCCGGGTTGGCGAGTATGTGGCCGGGCCGGGTGACGCCGATGAAGTGGGCGAGGGAGAACAGCTCGTCCGTGTCCCGCCAGGTCAGGATCTGCGCCAGCGCGTCGGCACCGGTGATGAAGAACAGGTCCGCGTCGTCGTTGAGGGAGCGCAGGTCGCGGAGCGTGTCGGTGGTGTACGTCGGACCACCGCGGTCGATGTCGATCCGGCTGACCGAGAACTGCGGGTTGGACGCGGTGGCGATGACCGTCATCAGATAGCGGTCCTCGGCCGGTGACACCGCCCGGTGGCTCTTCTGCCACGGCTGCCCGGTCGGTACGAAGACCACCTCGTCCAGGTGGAACTGCGAAGCCACCTCGCTGGCGGCGACCAGGTGGCCGTGGTGGACCGGGTCGAAGGTCCCGCCCATCACGCCGAGCCGCCGCTTCACGGGCCCTGTCTGCTCTCCCATGCGTGCAGACCCTACTGGGCGCGGCTCGGCGCCGAGCCCCCAGGGACCGGTGGGGTCAGCGGTCGCGGTTGAAGCGGGTGGTGATCCAGAGCAGGAGCAGCAGGATGACCAGGGCGGCGCCACCGGTCATGTACGGGCTGAGGCTCGCGTGGGTGTCGACGTGCTCGCCCTCGGAGGCGAGGGTGGCGGCGGCGGCGTGGGCGGTGATGAGGTTCATCGTCGGCAGGACCTATCCGGGATGGGATCCGGGGATCGCCGGATCGGGTGGAGACTTCTGCCACATCGTATGCGGGGGCCGTTCGCAACCCCACGCCGACTCCGGCGCGTCAGTCCTTGTTGCCGTAACCACGCAGCAGGAACCAGGCGAGGAGGGCGATGCCCACCACGCCGACGACGATGACCGTGCGCAGCAGCGCGCCCGGGCCCTGGTCGCCCTTGGACACGGCGAGCAGCTCGGTGAATCCGGGATGCGTGGCGAAACCATTGATATGCGGCATGTCCCCACGGTAGCCATGCCGGTGCCACGGCCTAGGGTGGGGTCCGGCAAGCCGGGGGACGAGCCATGATCAGCCCATTGAGGGGGTCTCGATGAGTGACAACAGCTCCGACAACAGCTCCGACGACAAGGCCGGCCACGGCGCCGACGGCCGGGCCGAGGGCGCGAAGCGGCTGCCGGGCCGCGAGCGCCGGCGGTTCCCGGACATCTCCTCGCGGGCGTACGAGCACCCGGCGGACCGCTCGGCCCTGGTGGCCCTGCGCAAGCTGAGCGGCTTCGACACCGTCTTCAAGGCGCTCAGCGGGCTGCTGCCCGAGCGCAGCCTGCGGCTGCTGTTCCTGTCCGACTCGGTGCGGGTGAGCGACCAGCAGTTCCAGCATCTGCACGCGATGCTGCTGGACGCCTGCTACATCCTGGACCTGCCCAAGGTCCCGCCGATGTACGTCACCCAGGACCCGCAGCCGAACGCCATGTGCATCGGCCTGGACGAGCCGATCATCGTGGTGACCACGGGCCTGGTCGAGCTGCTCGACGAGGAGGAGATGCGGGCCGTCGTGGGCCACGAGGTGGGCCACGCGCTGTCCGGGCACGCGGTCTACCGGACGATATTGCTCTTCCTGACCAACTTCGCCCTCAAGATCGCCTGGATTCCGCTGGGCAATATCGCGGTGATGGCGATCGTGACGGCGCTGCGCGAGTGGTTCCGCAAGTCGGAGCTGTCGGCGGACCGGGCGGGCCTGCTCGTGGGGCAGGATCTGCGGGCCTCCATGCGCGGTCTGATGAAGATCGCGGGCGGCAACCACCTGCACGAGATGAACGTGGACGCGTTCCTCGCCCAGGCCGAGGAGTACGAGGCGGGTGGCGATCTGCGCGACTCCGTGCTCAAGATCCTCAATGTGCTGCCGCGCACCCACCCCTTCACGACCGTGCGCGCCGCGGAGCTGAAGAAGTGGGCCGAGAGCCGCGACTACCAGCGCATCATGGACGGCCACTACCCGCGCCGCGCGGAGGACAAGGACACCTCGGTGTCCGACTCCTTCCGTGAGTCCGCGAGCCATTACGCCGAGACGGTGCGCTCCAGCAAGGACCCGCTGATGGGCCTCGTGCGGGACATCGCGGGCGGGGCGTCCGACCTGGGCGGCCGACTGCGGGACACCTTCGGCGGCCGCGCGACCCCGCCCAAGGGCGGCGGCACCGGCACGCCGGGCAACGGCCCCGAGGACACGCCTGGGGAGCGATAGGGCCTGCCGACGGCGGGCCGTCTTGGTCGCCGGTGCCGCCTGCGGCGGCAGGCGCCCTTCGGGCGCGTCCTCAATCGCCGGACGGGCTTGAAGATCAGCCCGTCCGGCGATTGAGGACACAGCACAGCAGCCCGTCCGGCGATTGAGGACACCACCGCGCAGCGGAGGTACACCCGCCCCCGCCCGCCGGACACGGCCAGCGCTTGGTCAAGACGCCTTCGGCAGGCTCGGCTGGGCACTGGGGGCCATGACGCCGCACAGGGCGGCCGACTCCCGGCCCGTCGCGTACGGGTCGGTGTCGGCCGGCCGGTCGGTGGCCCGCTGCCCGGCCAGCAGCGGCCGCAGATAGCCGGCGTCGTCGGCCGAGCAGGACTGCGGTCCGGCCTGGACGTGGCTCTGCAGGACCTCCACGTGGTGCCCCTGCAGATCGTCACGGTCGAAGCGGAAGCGCATCTGCCGCCGCACGGTGAACAGCGACGCCCGGTCCTCGCCCTGCCCCGGCTCCGCGTGCTGTCCGCCGCCGGCCCGCACGGCGTGCACGGCGTAGACGAAGGTGTGGTCGGCGGCGACCTCCAGCGTGCCGGGCGTCGTCTCGGTGAGGGAGAAGGTGCCCTGGGTCCGCACCGGCACGTCGGCGAGCGCGATCTGCGTGGGGTCGAAGCGCACCAGCCAGCCGGTGGCGGCATGCCGGCCGTCGTCGACGGGCTTGGTGAAACTGCGGTCGAACTGGTCGAGTTGGGACGGGTCGAGCAGCAGCCGGACGCCGCGCTGGGCACCGCCGGTGAGCGTGGCGCGGTCGAGCGCCGACTTCAGCGTGTACTCCTTGGCGGTGGCGAGCGCCGTCATCACCAGGCTCTCGGAGAAGTGCTGGGTGCGCCGGGCCGGCGGCAGATTGATCCCTTCCTCGCCGTCGCGGAACTGCGCCGCCGGGCTGTGGTCGAGCAGTTCCCGCGCGGAGATCCCGCCCGGTACGGGGTCGCGGGGCGCGAGCGGCACGAGCGTGGTGCGCAGCGCCTCGGCCGTCGGCGGCCTGGGCTCCTCGTAGGGGTGGCGCAGGCCCATGTAGACGGCGGTGCCGAAGGCCATGGTGATCAGCAGTATCAGGACGAGGACCTGCCGGGACGCGCCGATGCGCGCCCAGACGTGGCGGCTGCGGACGGGGTGCGCGTGGTCGGCCATCCGCTCCTGCGCCGAGAATTCCTGGAGCCGGGCAGCGCGCACGAAGGATTCATCGAAGACGACCGATCGGTACTCGTCGTCCCCGCTGCCCGGGGCGCCCTCGGGCGGCCCCTCGGGTGGGTCTCGCGGCCCGTCCATACTCCAAGAGTAGGTCCGCCAGGGCCTCGGTAAACGCCCTGGTACACGACAAGTTCCACGGAACGTTCGGATCGTCGGGCACCCGGCACCCCATGCCTTGGCCCACGCTTCGGCGGCCGGTCACCGCCCGCCGGACGGTCACGCTGGGTGACCGGCCGGAGGCGTCAGCTCCGGCCCGGCGCGGCGGAGGCCACCGGTGGCTCGGAATCGGCGGACACCGACGGCAGGGGGCCGGGCCGTCCGGCCGCCGGAGCGTCCACGCCGGTGGTCGCCGGGGGCGGCGCCGGATCCCCTCGGTCGCCCGAGGAGGCGCCGCGGTAGACGGCGGCGAAGGCCAGGGCGACCACGCCGATGCCCATCAGCACGGCGAGCAGCCAGGCCACCGGGCGGTGCCAGCGGGCATGGCCGCGATACGGGCCCCGGGCCGTGCCGTAGCGCCCGTACGGGCCGTAGGCGTCGTCGGGGTCGAGGTCGTGGGCGAGACCGTGCCACTCCCCCGGCCGGGCCGAGGGCTGGCCGGTCGCGGGGCGGCCGTCGGGGCCGTGCCCGTCATGGCCGTCGAAACCCTCGGGGCCCTCGTAACCCTCGAAAACATCGTCGTCGGCGGGGCCGCCGCCCGCCCGGGCCCGGGCGGCGTCGGCCTCGGCGCGCGCCCGCTCGGCGGCGAGCATCCGCTCGGCCGCGGAGGGTTCGTGGACCGCGGCGGACCGCACGAACTCCTCGTCGAAGACCACGGAGGCGAACTCTTCGTCCGCGCCTCCGTGGCCGTGGCTGTCGGGCTCTTCGCCGTCCGGGAACGGCTTGCCCCCCACATCGTCCGGCACCCGTCCAGATTAGACCCGAACCGCTCAATCCGCGCAGCCGCTACGGGAATTCAGGACGCGACGGGTCCGGCTCCGCCGCGCACATGACCGTCACCCGTGACGATGTACTTGGTCGACGTCAGCTCCGGCAGGCCCATCGGGCCCCGGGCGTGCAGCTTCTGCGTGGAGATGCCGATCTCCGCGCCGAAGCCGAACTGGCTGCCGTCCGTGAAGCGGGTGGAGGCGTTGACGGCGACCGTGGTGGAGTCCACCAGCTGGGTGAACCGGCGGGCGGCGGCCTGCGAGGTGGTGACGATCGCCTCGGTGTGGCCGGAGGACCACAGCCGGATGTGCCGCACGGCCATGTCCAGCGAGTCCACGACGGCGGCGGCGATGTCGTACGAGAGGTACTCGGTCTCCCAGTCCTCGACGGTCGCGGGCACGACGGTCGCGGGCCCGCCCTCCGCCAGGGCCTGGAAGCGCTCGTCGGCGTGCACGGTCACGCCCGCCTCGGCCAGGGCGGCCACGGCCCGCGGCACGAACCGCTCCGCGATGTCCTGGTGGACGAGCAGCGTCTCGGCGGCGTTGCAGACGCTGGGGCGCTGCGCCTTGGAATTGACGAGGATGTCCACGGCCATGTCGAGGTCGGCCTCGGCGTCGACGTAGACGTGGCAGTTCCCGGTGCCGGTCTCGATCACCGGGACCGTGGACTCCTGGACGACCGTGCGGATCAGCGAGGCGCCGCCGCGCGGGATCAGCACGTCGACCATGCCCCGGGCGCGCATCAGCTCCCGGACGGACTCCCGGCTCTCGCCCGGCACCAGCTGCACGGCGTCGGCGGGCAGCCCGGCACCGCCGACGGCGTCGCGCAGGACCCGCACCAGGGCGGTGTTGGAGGCGTAGGCGGAGGACGAGCCGCGCAGCAGGACGGCGTTGCCGGACTTCAGGCAGAGGGCGGCGGCGTCCACGGTCACGTTCGGCCGGGCCTCGTAGATGATCCCGACGACACCGAGCGGCACCCGCACCTGACGCAGGTCGATGCCGTTGGGGAGGGTGGAGCCGCGGACGACCTCGCCGACGGGGTCGGGCAGGGCCACCACGTCCCGGACGTCCTTGGCGATGGCCCGGACGCGCTCGGGGGTGAGGGTCAGCCGGTCGATGACGGTCTCGCTGGTCCCGGCGGCCCGGGCCTTCTCGACGTCCTCGGCGTTGGCCTCGACGATCTCCCGGGTACGGACCTCCAGCGCGTCGGCGATGGCCAGCAGCGCCTCGTCCTTCGCCGAGCGCGGCAGTGGCGCCAGGTCGGCAGCGGCGGCGCGGGCGCGGTAGGCGGCCCGCAGCACCGGGGACTGCGGCATCGGGTCGGCGAGGGGGGAGGGGAAGACACTGCTGCTCATGGCGGCAGCCTAGCCCCGCCGCGCGCGGGAGCCACCCGTATTCCACAGTGCGGGACACCCGACCGGCGGGCCGTGGCGGGTGCGCCTCCGGTGCGCGGCGGTGTCGCGCACGGGGCGCCCCACCGCCGTAGGCGGAATGCGGGCCCGCGGCCGGGGCGCGGACCTAGAACGGGTGCACGCCCACCGGCGTGGCCGGCAGCGGGCCGTAGCCCTCCGCGATGCGCTGGTGGTAGGTCTCGCGGTCGATGACCTCCAGGCCGACGATCTCCCACGGAGGCAGCCGGGCGGTCGAGCGGTGCTCGCCCCACAGCCGCAGCGCCACGGCCGCCGCGTCGTGCAGATCACGCGCCTCTTCCCAGTAGCGGATCTCGGCGTGGTCGTTGGCGTAGCGGCTGGTCAGCAGGAAAGGGTGGTCGTGGGCGAGCTGCTCGAGCGCCCGCCGCACCTCCCCCAGCGGTGCCTCGGCCCCCGAGACGCTGAGCGTGACGTGCCACAGCCGGGAGACCTCACCACGGTCCCGCACGGTCTCGCCCGCCCCGTCCGGCTCCCCGGGCCCCGTCGTCCCGTCCACCGCGTCGCCCGTCCCGACGCTGGTCAGTGTCCGCTCCGCCGTCCCCCGGGGCGGCGCCCCGGGGCGCCCTCGTCTCACCACCGACGGCCTCCTGTTGATCGCTGCTCCGCGCACGCGCTGCGGAGCGGTGTGGTGCCGGTTCCCGCTCTGGGTCCCGCTGTGCCGGTCTTGCTGCTGGTTCAGGTGGTGCTCACCGTGTCCGGTGGTGCGGGCCACGTGCTGCCCGCGGACACCGCCCGTCCACGACGGCCCCCATGCTCAAAGTTGACCAGTCCGCAGGCGGCCGTGGGGCGGTTTTACAGAAGGTCTCCATGGAAAGGCTGGACTTACCTCACACTCTCGCCCCGGGATGACGGCCGTCAGGGGCGCAGCACGACCAGATCATCGCGGTGGACGACCTCGCGCTCGTACGCGGGTCCGAGGTCCCGGGCCAGGTCACGGGTGGAGCGGCCGAGCAGCCGGGGGATCTCCCGGGCGTCGAAGTTGACCAGCCCCCGGGCCACGGCCCGCCCCGAGGAGTCCCGCAGCTCCACGGGGTCACCCGCGGTGAATTCACCCTCGACGGACGCGATGCCCGCCGGGAGCAGCGACGCGCGCCCGTCGACCACGGCCCGCACGGCGCCGTCGTCCAGCGTCAGGGCACCGCGCGGGGTGGACGCGTGCGCGAGCCACAGCAGCCGGTCGGCGGAGCGGCGGCCGGTGCGGTGGAAGAACGTGCCGGCCGGCCGGCCGGACAGGGCGTCGGCGGCCCGGCTGGCGGAGGTGAGGACGACGGGGATGCCGGCGGCGGCCGCGATCCGGGCCGCCTCGACCTTGGTGACCATGCCGCCGGTGCCCACGCCCGCCTTGCCGGCACTGCCGACGGAGACCCCGTCGAGATCCTTCTCCCCGGTGACCTCGGCGATCCGCGTGGTGCCCGGGATGCTCGGGTCACCGTCGTAGAGGGCGTCGACGTCGGAGAGCAGGACCAGCAGGTCGGCCCGGACGAGATGGGCGACGAGGGCGGCCAGCCGGTCGTTGTCGCCGAAGCGGATCTCGTCCGTCGCGACGGTGTCGTTCTCGTTGACGACCGGGACGGCGCCCATGGCGAGCAGCTGGTCGAGCGTCCGGTAGGCGTTGCGGTAGTGCGCACGGCGGCTGGTGTCGTCGCTGGTCAGCAGCACCTGGCCGACGCGGCGGCCGTAGCGCGCGAAGGAGGCGGTGTAGCGGGCGACGAGCAGCCCCTGGCCGACGCTGGCGGCGGCCTGCTGGCGGGCGAGGTCGCGGGGGCGCCGCTCCAGGCCGAGCGGTGCGAGACCGGCGGCGATGGCACCGGAGGAGACCAGCACGATCTCCTTCTCCCCGCCGGCCTTGGCCAGCGTGTCGACCAGTGCGTCAACCCGGTCGGCGTCCAGCCCACCGCCCGCGGTGGTGAGTGAGGAGGATCCCACCTTGACCACGATCCTGCGGGCGTCCACGACCTCCCGCCGGAGCTCCTGACCGGCCTCCCGGCCGACCGTCCGACCGGCCTCTTGCCGTGTCCCTGCCCCTGTCACGTCCGTACACCCCTGTGATCGCCGCTGGTCCGCCTGCTTCCGGCCCGCAAATCTACCGCCTGAGGAATGTGGTCGTTCGGCCCTATTTTGCGATGATTGCCGTCAGGGAAGATTGCTCCTGGCCCAGCCGCCGTCATACGGTCGGTAGCCGACCGTTGTCCATCGCGGTCTCCCTCACCCCCTAGCCCTCCTGCCAGGAGCCCGCCCAGTGCCTTCTGCCGGATCCGTCTCCCGCCGAGTCGTACAGCTCGCGGCGCTGCTCGCGATGCTGGCGTTCTTCGCCGCTCAGCTCGTGGGCGCCCTGCTGCCCAATGTGCCGCTCTTCATCACCGCCTCGGCGGCGGGCCTCGCGCTCGATCTCTATCTCCAGCACCGAGACCCCGGTCTGCTCTCGCTGCTCGGCAAGGTCCGCTTCGACGTCACCGTGCGTCAGCTGCTGCGCGACATGCTGATCATGGTCGGGCTGCTGCGCGTGCACGGCGACGGCCCGCTGCACGAGTACACCCCGCTGTTCATCGGACTGCTGCTCTTCTACGGCGCCCACTTCGGCTGCCAGGCCGTCGCGATCCTCGTGCGCCGCAGCCGCACCCTGCCGTTCCTGACCCGGAACGTCGACACCTCCGGCCTGCGTCTGTCGGCCGCGCCGCCGCGCCTGCTGGCCCGCCAGCAGGGCCGCCGGCTGCTGCGCTTCGCCGCCCCCGCCACTGCGGGCACGCTGATCACCGCGGGCACCGAGAAGGCCCTGTGGGGCGAGATCGGCGTCGGCATCGCCTTCGCACTCTCCCTCGGCGGCGCCCTGTACCTGGCCACGTGGCTGCGCCCCAAGAAGCGCATCGCCAACGAGCAGCAGGCCCTGGAGTGGCTGGACGCCTGGCTGACCGGCTACAAGCCCACCGTCGGCATGTACTTCTCCGGCGGCACCAGCTCCGCCTACCAGGCCAACATGTGGCTCTCGACCCTCGCCGAGCTGGACGGCAACCCCGTCATCGTGCTCCGCGAGCGCTTCATGGTGCAGAAGATCGACGCCACCGACGTGCCGATCGTCTGCATCCCCAAGGTCGTGCACCTGATGGCCCTGGAGAAGTCGTCGCTGAAGATGCTGCTGCACCCGGCGAACTCCGGCAAGACCTCGCAGGTCCTGCGCATGCCGTCGATCAAGCACGCCTTCACCAACCACGGCGAGAGCGACAAGCTCTCCAGCTGCAACCCGTACTCCAAGGCGTACGACGAGATCTGGGTCGCCGGCCCCGCCGCCCGCGAGCGCTACCAGCTCGCCGACATCGGCGTCGACGACCGTGACGTCGTCGAGGTCGGCCGCCCGCAGCTCGCGCCGATCCAGCCGTACACCGCGCCGCGCGGCAAGGCCGCCGCCGAGGGCTTCACCACCGTGCTGTACGCCCCGACCTGGGAAGGCTGGGACGGCCAGCCCGGCAACACCTCGGTGATGCTGGCCGGCGAGAACATCGTCCGCGAGCTGCTCGCCGACCCCAAGGTCCGGCTGCTGTACAAGCCGCACCCGATGACCGGCTCCGTCGACCCGCGCGCGGGCCGCGCCAACGAGCGCATCCAGGCCATGATCCGCGAGGCCAACGCCCGCCGCGGCGGCCCCCGCCCCGGCCCCGAGGCGGCCGCCGAGCTGGCGCGCCGCACCGTCGAGCTGGAGCGGCTCACCACGAGCACCTTCCGCCCCAGCGCGGACGAGGTCGAGCGGATGCTCCTCCAGGGCACTCCGGAGAAGGGGCGCGCGGCGACCGTGGCGGACGCCACCGCCGCCTGGGAGGCCGCGTACTGGGACTCGCTGCCGGTCTGGGAGCACCAGATCATCACGGCCGCCCGGCCCGCCCTCTACACCTGCTTCAACCAGTCCGACCTGCTGATCAGCGATGTCTCCAGCGTGGTCTCGGACTACCTCATCAGTGAGAAGCCGTACGCGGTGGCCAACACCAGCGGTATGACCGAGGAGGAGTTCCGCGCGGGCTTCCCGACCGTCAGCGCGGCCACGATCCTCAGCCCCGAGGCGGAAGGCGTCCCGGCCCTGCTCGCGGCCGTCCGCGCCCCCGGCCAGGACGCCCTCGCGGCGGCCCGTGCGGAGCTGAAGGTCGAGCTGCTCGGCCCGTCCGACCCGCCGTCGCTGGTCCGCTTCAACCAGGCGTCCCTCGCGCTCTGCGCGAAGGCCGACGAGCGCCGCGCCCGGATGGAGGCCCGCATGGCCGCCGAGATCCCGGCCCAGCGCGAGACGCTCGCCGCGGGGCCGGCGGTCGGCGCGGTCTGAGCCGCCCGTACAGCGCATGGGGAAGGCCCCGGGAGGATTTCCTCCCGGGGCCTTCCCCATGCGCTGTACGGGGCCGTACGGGCCTGTACGAAGGCCCTCAAGCGCCGGCGGGCTGGGTACAGAAGCCCGCCCGGCGCTTGAGGGCGCTTTCGGTGACCCTCACGGCCACCCCGCAGCGTCCGCTAGAACGGCTTGAACTTCTCGAACTCCGTGTCCGCCTCGTCCCGCTCCGCGTCGCGGTCGCGGCGGCGGACGGCGGCCGGGCGGGGGGCGTCCAGGCGGTGGTCCTCGCCACGGCGGCCCAGCATCTCCGCACCGGCGGCCATCGACGGCTCCCAGTCGAAGACGACCGCGTTCTCCTCGCTGCCGATCGCGACGCCGTCACCGGACCGGGCACCGGCCTTGAGCAGCGCGTCCTCGACACCGAGACGGTTGAGCCGGTCGGCCAGGTAGCCGACGGCCTCGTCGTTGTTGAAGTCGGTCTGCTTGACCCAGCGCTCCGGCTTCTCGCCGCGCACGCGGTACAGACCGTCGTCCCCCAGGGTGACGGTGAAGCCGGCGTCGTCCACGGCCTTCGGGCGGATGACGATACGGGTCGCCTCCTCCTTCGGCTTCGCGGCGCGCGCCGCGCCGATGATGCCGGCCAGCGCGAAGGAGAGCTCCTTCAGGCCCGTGCGGGCGACGGCGGACACCTCGAAGACCTGGTAGCCGCGGGCCTCCAGATCCGGGCGGATCATGTCGGCGAGGTCCTGGCCGTCCGGGATGTCGATCTTGTTGAGGACGACGATGCGCGGCCGGTCGTCCAGGCCGCCGTACTGCCTCAGCTCGGCCTCGATGACGTCCAGGTCCGAGACCGGGTCACGGTCGGACTCCAGGGTCGCCGTGTCCAGGACGTGCACGAGCACCGAGCAGCGCTCGACGTGCCGCAGGAACTCCAGGCCGAGGCCCTTGCCCTGGCTCGCGCCCGGGATCAGACCGGGGACGTCCGCGATGGTGTAGACGGTCGAACCGGCCGTCACCACGCCCAGGTTCGGGACCAGCGTCGTGAACGGGTAGTCCGCGATCTTCGGCTTGGCGGCGGAGAGCACCGAGATCAGCGAGGACTTGCCCGCGCTCGGGTAGCCGACCAGCGCCACGTCGGCGACGGTCTTGAGCTCCATGACGATGTCACGGAACTCGCCGGGCTCGCCGAGCAGCGCGAAGCCGGGGGCCTTGCGGCGGGCCGAGGCCAGCGCCGCGTTGCCGAGGCCGCCGCGGCCGCCCTGGCCGGCGATGAAGGTGGTGCCCTGACCGACGAGGTCGGCGAGGACATTGCCCTGCTTGTCCAGGACGACGGTGCCGTCCGGCACCGGCAGGATCAGGTCCTGGCCGTCCTTGCCGGAGCGGTTGTCACCGGCACCGGGCGCGCCGTTGCCGGCCTTGCGGTGCGGGCTGTGGTGGTAGTCGAGGAGCGTGGTGACCGACTGGTCGACGACCAGGATCACATCGCCGCCACGGCCGCCGTTGCCGCCGTCCGGGCCGCCCAGCGGCTTGAACTTCTCACGGTGAACGGAGGCGCAGCCATGGCCTCCGTTACCCGCGGCGACATGCAGCTCGACGCGGTCCACGAAGGTGGTCATTGCGGTGCCTCCAGATGAATACGGGGATGTCTCTGTTACTAAACACGTCGAGGGCGGGCCAGCTTCCCCGTCACCGGAAAAAGCAGGCCCGCCCTCGGAAAGGTGTTATGTCGTGCCGAAAAGCTGATTACTCAGCGATCGGGACGATGTTCACGACCTTGCGACCACGGTGGGTGCCGAACTGCACCGCACCGGCGGCCAGCGCGAACAGGGTGTCGTCGCCACCGCGACCGACGCCCGTGCCCGGGTGGAAGTGGGTGCCGCGCTGGCGGACCAGGATCTCACCGGCGTTGACGGCCTGGCCGCCGAAGCGCTTGACGCCGAGCCGCTGAGCGTTGGAGTCGCGACCGTTCCGAGTGGACGATGCGCCCTTCTTGTGTGCCATGTCTCAGTCCCTTACTTCGCAGCCGTGGGGATGCCGGTGACCTTGATCGCCGTGTACTGCTGGCGGTGACCAATGCGCTTGCGGTAGCCGGTCTTGTTCTTGTACTTCAGGATGTCGATCTTGGCACCCTTGTGGTGGTCCACGATCTCGGCCTGGACCTTGATCCCGGCCAGCACCCACGGGTCGCTGGTGACGGACTCGCCGTCGACCACGAGCAGCGTGGAGAGCTCGACAGAGTCGCCCACCTTGCCGTCGGAAATCTTGTCAACCTCGACGATGTCGCCGACAGCAACCTTGTGCTGGCGACCACCGCTACGCACAACTGCGTACACGCGGATCTCACTCTCTCGCTGGTAATCGGGACCTCTGATGCCAGCCGCTCACACGGGCGTGCAGCCCGCGCATATCCGAAAGGACGAGCGGCCTCTCCCGGAATTCACCGGAAGGGATGTGCTCAGGGGTTGGCGTACAGACGCCGAAGGACAAGGTTACGGGGCCCTGTCCGGGGGGTCAAACCGGGGCCCGGGCCCCGTAAGGGACCCGGACCCCGTACTGCTCAGTCCTCGGCGGAGGAGGCGGCGGCTGCCGTCTTCTTCGCCGCCCGCTTCGCGGGGGCCTTCTTGGCCGTCGCCGTCTTCGTGGCGGCCTTCTTGGCAGTCGTCGTCTTCTTGGCAGTCGTCTTCTTGGCGGTCGTCGTCTTCTTGGCCGCCGCCTTCTTCGTGGCGGTGGCCTTCTTCGCCGGTGCCTTCTTGGCGGCCGTCTTACGGGCCGTCTTCTTGGCGGGCGCCTCCGACTCGGCCTCCTCGGCAGCCGGGGCTGCCTCGACCGGCTCGGCCTGCTCGACCGGGGCCGCGGGCTCCTCGGCCCGGACGGGCTCCGGCTCCGGCTCGGCCACGGCCTTCGCGGGCGTCTCCACGACCATCACAGCCGCTTCCTCGGCCGCCTTGGGCGAACCGGCCGGGGACGTCGCCTTGCGGACCGCACGACGGCGCGTACGGACGGGAGCGGCCGGGGCGGCTGCCGTCTCGACGGCCGCCGGGACCTCGGCCTTCGCCTCGGGGGCCGGCTCCACGACGGGCTCGGCGATCGCCTCGGGGGCCGCGACCGGCGCGACCGGCTCCACGACGATCTCGGGCTCCGGCTGCTCGGCCGCCTTCGGCGAACCCGCCGGGGCGGACGCCTTGCGGGTCGCCCGACGGCGCGTACGGCCACCGCGCGAAGCCGCGGCCTTCGCCTCGGTCGGGCTGCCGAACCACTCCTCGTCACCGCCGACCGACGGCTGGAGGTCCGCCTCGGTCACCGCGACGGGCTCCAGCTCGGGCAGCTCGGCCTCCACCTCGGCCTCGGCGGCCGGGGCTGCCTCGACCGGCTCGGCCGGCTCCTCCACCGCGTACTCGTGGACGTGGTCGTGCTCGGGCTGACCGGCACCGGCCTTGCCCTTCTTCTTGCCGCGCTTGCCACCGCCGCCGCCACCGACGGACGTCGGCTGGTCCATGTGGACGATCACACCGCGGCCGTTGCAGTGCACGCACGGCTCGGAGAAGGACTCCAGCAGGCCCTGGCCGACCCGCTTACGGGTCATCTGGACCAGACCCAGCGAGGTCACCTCGGCGACCTGGTGCTTCGTCCGGTCCCGGCCCAGGCACTCCAGCAGACGCCGCAGCACCAGGTCCCGGTTGGCCTCCAGCACCATGTCGATGAAGTCGATCACCACGATGCCACCGAGGTCGCGCAGCCGCAGCTGACGCACGATCTCCTCGGCCGCCTCGAGGTTGTTCTTGGTGACCGTCTCCTCCAGGTTGCCGCCCTGGCCGGTGAACTTGCCGGTGTTGACGTCGACGACGACCATCGCCTCGGTCCGGTCGATCACCAGCGAGCCGCCGCTCGGCAGCCAGACCTTGCGGTCCAGCGCCTTCATCAGCTGCTCGTCGATCCGGTACGTGGCGAAGACGTCGACGTCCGACGTCCACTTCTGCAGCCGGTCGGTGAGGTCCGGGGCGACGTGCGCGACATAGCCGTGGATGGTCTCCCAGGCGCCGTCACCACTGACGATGACCTTGGAGAAGTCCTCGTTGAAGATGTCGCGCACGACCCGGACGGTCATGTCCGGCTCGCCGTACAGCAGGGTCGGGGCGTTGCCGCTCTTCGCCTTCTTCTGGATCTCTTCCCACTGCGCCTGCAGCCGCTGCACGTCACGGGCCAGCTCGTCCTCGCTCGCACCCTCCGCGGCGGTACGGACGATCACGCCCGCGTCCTCGGGGACGATCTTCTTGAGGATCTGCTTCAGCCGCGCGCGCTCGGTGTCGGGCAGCTTCCGGCTGATGCCGGTCATCGAGCCCTCGGGCACGTAGACCAGGTAGCGGCCGGGGAGCGAGACCTGGCTGGTCAGGCGGGCACCCTTGTGACCGATCGGGTCCTTGGTGACCTGGACCAGCACGGACTGGCCGGACTTCAGCGCGGACTCGATACGGCGCGGGCCGTTGCCCATGCCGAGCGCCTCGAAGTTGACCTCACCGGCGTACAGGACGGCGTTGCGGCCCTTGCCGATGTCGACGAACGCGGCCTCCATCGACGGCAGCACGTTCTGGACCTTGCCCAGGTAGACGTTGCCGACGTAGCTGGTGGCCTGCTCCTTGTTCACGTAGTGCTCGACGAGGACGTTGTCCTCCAGCACGCCGATCTGGGTGCGCTCACCGCTCTGGCGCACGACCATGACGCGCTCGACGGCCTCACGGCGGGCCAGGAACTCGGCCTCGGTGATGATCGGCACACGACGGCGGCCCTGCTCACGCCCCTCACGGCGGCGCTGCTTCTTGGCCTCCATGCGGGTCGAGCCCTTGATGGACTGCACCTCGTCGAAACCGGTGCCGGGCTCGCGCTCCTCGCGCTTGCGGGACTCGCGCGGCTCACGGACCTTCACGACCGTGCGCTCCGGGTCGTCACCGGTGACCTCGGCCTCCGCGGCGTCGCCACTGCGGCGACGCCGGCGACGGCGACGGCGGCTGCTGGACGAGCCGTACGCGTCCTCGTCCTCGGCGTCGGCCTCGGGGGACTCGGCCTCCTGCTCGGCCTCCGGCTCCTGGTCGGCCTCGGCGCGGCGCTCGGTCTCCTCCTCGCCGCCCTCGCCCTCGGCGGACTCACCACGACGGCGGCGACGGCCACCGCGACGGCGACGGCGCGAGGGGCGGTCGCCCGACTCCTCGTCGTCCTGCGCCACGTCCTCGGCGTCCTCGACGTCCTGGGCCTCGGGGGCCTCCTGGACGTCCTCCGCGGGCTCCGCGACGGGAGAGCGCTCCTCGGCCACGACCGGCTCGGTCTCGGCGGCCTCACCACGACGACGGCGACGACGGCGGCCGCGGTCGGCGGCGGGCCGCTCGGCCGGGGCGAGCTCCTCCTCGGGCTGCTCCTCCGTGGGAACGGAGGCGGCGGCGGCCGCGGCGGCGGTCTCCGGGGTCTGGAACATGGGCTCGGCGAACACCGGCGCCTGGAACACGGCGGTCGGCGGGCGCACGGCACGGCGACGGCCCCGGGCGGGAGCCTCCGGCTCCACGTCCGCGGCGGCGGCACGGCGACGGCGGCCACCGGTGGCGGCGGGCTCGGCCTGCTCGGCGGCGGGCTCCGCGGCCTCGGCGGCGCGGCGGCTCTCCGCCTTCGCGGCCTCAAGGGCCTGGGTGGCGGCCTCGGCGTCACCGGGGGCGACGCGACGGCGGCCACGGGCGGCACGGGCCGGCTTGGCGGGCGCCTCCTCGGCGACCGTCTCCACGGCGGCTTCCTCGGTCTCCTCGGCCTCTTCGTCCGCTTCGTCCTGCACGGCCGGGGCCACGGCCTCGGCGGGCTGCGCCTCCGGTGCGGCGGCGGAGCCGGCCTTACGGGTGGCGCGGCGACGCGTACGGGCCGGCTTCGCGGCCGGGGCCTCCTCGGCCGGGGTTTCCTCGGCGAGGGCGGCCGGCTCGGCGGCGGCCTCCATGGCCAGCGGCACAGGGACCTCGGCGAGGACGGCGGGCTCGGCGGGCGTCTCGGCGGTCTGCGGGGCACCCGCCGGGGCGGTGGCCTTGCGGACCGCGCGGCGACGCGTACGGGCCGGCTTGCTGTCCGGGACCTCGGCGACGGGCTCGGCGGCGGGCGCGGGCTCGGCCGGGGCCTCGGTGGCGGCGGCCGGAGCGGCCTCGGGTGCGGCGGTCTCCGCGGCAGCGGCGGTACGCGGCGAACCGGCCGGAGCCGTCGCCTTGCGGGTCGCACGGCGGCGGGGACGGGCCGGGGGTGCCGCCTCGGTGGCGGCGGGGGTCTCGGCGACGGGCGCGGCCTCGGCCGGGGCGGCCTCGGGCGCGGCGGCCGTCACGACCGGCTGCGCGGCGGCGGTCTCCGCCACCGGCGGACCGGCCGGGCGCGACGCCGCACGGCGGCGGCGGCGCGGCGGCAGCGTGTCGCTGGGGCTTGCGTCGGAGTTGTTCCCGGGTGCGCTGGGCGCGTTCTCGGGCTCGGTGGGCTCAATAGCTTCGAGCATGCGGGCGGTTCTCCCGTCACGCTCCCGGGCGCCGCGTCGTGATCCGACCCGGCGGTCCGCGTGTTGTGCGCGGTACCGCCGTCCGGGGCGCGGTCGCCGCACGGGAGCTGTCGTCTCGCTCGCCGGGGCCGAGTTGTCGGCACCGGCGAAAGTCTCCTGGTCAGTGCGCCTGCCGGACCCGGGTGGCTCCCTGGTGGATCGGCGGCGCTACGACGGCCGTCCTACGCGGAACCTTCCGGCACCTTCGCGGCGCTCGGCCCGGCGGCCGTGGATGGGGCGGCCGGGGCGGCGTCGCGGTCGGGCGCGAGCGGATCGGTCACCGTGCCGGACTCCTCATCGAGCAGCCCCTGCGCCAGCCTGGTCACCGCAGCGGGGACCGGCGGCGCCAGGTCGGCCGTAGCGCGGAGACCGGACAGGACGTCGTCGGGTCGTACGGCAGGTGTCAAATGCCGAACAACCAGCCGCAGTATCGCACAGGCACCGTCGCCGGGCCTATCGGCCGGGGCCTCCAGCGCTTCGAGTCGGGCCACCGCGCCACGGGCGTCGAAGGTCCGCAACCCGTTTTTCGTCCGGCGCTGGACCTCGACGGTCTCCTCGGCGAGGAAGGCCGCCACGGCCCGCTCGGCGTCCGCCGGCTCGACGCCGTCGAGCCGCAGCTCCCAGAGGGAGGCCTGCAGCCGGTCGGCGAACGAGGAGGTGTGGGCCTCCACCGCGTCCGTGATGTCGAGCCCGTCGGGCAGCGACTCGTCGAGCAGCTCCCTGAGCTGCCCGGGGTCGCGGAACTCGGCGAGCTGGATCTCCAGGAACTCGGCCTCACTGCCCGTGCCGGTGGGTGCGGCATTGGCGTACGACACCTTGGGGTGCGGGGAGAAGCCCGCCGAGTACGCCATGGGGACGTCGGCGCGGCGCAGGGCCCGCTCGAAGGCGCGCTGGAAATCGCGGTGGCTGGTGAACCGAAGGCGGCCGCGCTTGGTGTAGCGCAGACGAATGCGCTGCACCACAGGTGCGGGCGGCGGACCTTCGGGCTGTCGCTTGCCCAGTGTCGTTCAGTCCTTCGTGAGAGCGGTCGTACTGCTACCTAGAGTACGTGCCCCACGCGGGAGCGCGCCCCGGTGGGTCGGAACGCGTGAAGGCCCCACCGGGGCGGTGGGGCCTTCACGGGACGCTTTCGCGGACTACTTGACGACCGTCAGCGGCAGCAATTTCTTGCCCGTCGGGCCGATCTGGATCGAGGTGTCCATCTGCGGGCAGACACCGCAGTCGAAGCACGGCGTCCAGCGGCAGTCCTCGACCTCGGTCTCGTCGAGCGCGTCCTGCCAGTCCTCCCAGAGCCAGTCCTTGTCGAGACCGGAGTCCAGGTGGTCCCAGGGCAGGACCTCCTCGTACGTGCGCTCACGCGTGGTGTACCAGGCGACGTCGACGCCCTGCGGGGGCAGCGTCTTCTCGGCGGACTTCATCCAGCGGTCGTAGGAGAAGTGCTCGCGCCAGCCGTCGAAACGGCCGCCCGACTCGTAGACCTCGCGGATCACGGCGCCGACCCGGCGGTCGCCGCGCGAGAGCAGGCCCTCGATGATGCCGGGCTTGCCGTCGTGGTAGCGGAAGCCGATGGAGCGCCCGTACTTCTTGTCGCCGCGGATCTTGTCGCGCAGCTTCTCCAGGCGCGCGTCGGTCTCCTCGGCGGAGAGCTGCGGCGCCCACTGGAAGGGGGTGTGCGGCTTGGGCACGAAACCGCCGATGGAGACCGTGCAGCGGATGTCGTTCTGCCCGGAGACCTTGCGGCCCTCGGCGATGACGTTGACCGCCATGTCACCGATCTGGAGGACGTCCTCGTCGGTCTCGGTGGGCAGGCCGCACATGAAGTACAGCTTCACCTGGCGCCAGCCGTTGCCGTACGCGGTGGAGACCGTACGGATCAGGTCCTCTTCCGAGACCATCTTGTTGATGACCTTGCGCATGCGCTCGGAGCCGCCCTCGGGGGCGAAGGTGAGGCCCGAGCGGCGACCGTTGCGGGTCAGCTCGTTGGCGAGGTCGACGTTGAAGGCGTCCACGCGGGTCGACGGCAGGGAGAGGCCGATCTTGTCCTCTTCGTACCGGTCGGCGAGGCCCTTGGCGATGTCACCGATCTCGGTGTGGTCCGCGGAGGACAGCGACAGCAGGCCGACCTCCTCGAAGCCGGTCGCCTTCAGACCCTTCTCCACCATCTCGCCGATGCCGGTGATGCTTCGCTCCCGCACGGGGCGCGTGATCATGCCGGCCTGGCAGAAACGGCAGCCGCGGGTGCAGCCGCGGAAGATCTCCACCGACATCCGCTCGTGGACGGTCTCCGCGAGCGGGACCAGCGGCTGCTTGGGGTAGGGCCACTCGTCGAGGTCCATGACGGTGTGCTTGGAGACCCGCCACGGCACGCCGGAGCGGTTGGGCACCATACGGGCGATACGGCCGTCCGGCAGGTACTCCACGTCGTAGAAGCCCGGGACGTAGACGCCGCCGGTCTTGGCGAGGCGCAGCAGCAGCTCCTCGCGGCCGCCGGGGCGGTCCTCGGCCTTCCAGGCCCGGATGATCTCGGTGATCTCCAGGACGGCCTGCTCGCCGTCGCCGATGACCGCGCAGTCGATGAACTCCGCGATCGGCTCGGGGTTGAAGGCCGCGTGGCCGCCCGCGAGGACGATCGGGTCGTCGATCGTGCGGTCCTTGGCCTCCAGCGGGATGCCCGCGAGGTCCAGGGCGGTGAGCATGTTGGTGTAGCCCAGCTCCGTGGAGAAGCTCAGGCCGAAGACGTCGAAGGCCTTGACCGGGCGGTGCGCGTCCACGGTGAACTGCGGGACCTTGTGCTCGCGCATCAGCTCTTCGAGGTCCGGCCAGACGCTGTAGGTGCGCTCGGCGAGCACACCCTCGCGCTCGTTGAGGACCTCGTAAAGGATCATGACGCCCTGGTTGGGCAGTCCGACCTCGTAGGCGTCGGGGTACATGAGCGCCCATCGGACGTCACAGCTGTCCCAAGGCTTAACGGTGGAGTTCAGCTCTCCACCGACGTACTGAATGGGCTTCTGCACGTGCGGGAGCAGCGCTTCGAGCTGTGGGAAGACGGACTCGACAGACATCTCGACCTTCGGGAGCTGGCAGGGGGCGACTCTCTAGCGTACGCGAGGAGGACCGTCCCCTGTCGCACGGCGAATCCGGGCGGCACCCCGGGGAGGGGCTCACGCCCGCAGCGCGGCCCGGTGCCGCTTCGCGGACGCCTTCCGCCACACGTCCGGCAGCTCCCGCTCGTACGCGGCCGCGAGGGCTTCCTCCCGGCCGTGCAGCAGCCCGAGCGTGTAGGTGCTCTCCCCCGCGGCGTGCGCCTGGATCGCGAGGGCGCGCAGGGCTTCGCGGGCCATGACGCTGTCCTGGTGTTCGCCCAGCAGGCTCTGGACGGACTTCATGCGCCGCGCGAAGCGCTTCGCGGGCTTGCCGAGGGCCGGTTTCGCGGCCTCGGCGGCGTAGCGGACGCGCTTGGCCGCCTTGCGGGCCTCGTGCAGGGCGGTGTCGCGGCCGGGGCCGGCCTCGGTGGCCAGGGCGTGCTCGACGCGGCGGGCGAGGCGGCGGTAGTCGCGCAGGACGGCCTTGGCGATGGCCTTGCGCGGGGCGTCGGCGGCGGGGAGCAGGGGCGGGTCGGCGAGGAGCGCGTCGAGGGCGTCGAGGAGGGTGAGATAGCGCTCGCTGTCGAGGACGGAGAGCAGGCGTTTGCGCGCGCCCGCGTGGCGGGCGGCGGCCCAGCGGCGCAGCCGGGCGCGGACGGGTCCGAGGACGAGGGTGTCCGGTACCTCGTCGACGCGTTCGCGCAGACGGGCGGAGAGGACCTCGCGGTCCCGGTCGACGCCCAGTTCACCGGCGAGCCATTTCAGCTCGGCCCCGATCGGGTCGGTGACCTCGCGGTCGAGCACCTTGCCGAAGGTGCGGAAGGCGCTGCGCAGCCGGCGGGTGGCGACGCGCATCTGGTGGACGGAGTCGTCGACGTCGCGCCGGACGTCGAGGTCGCCCGTGACGACGGCTTCGGCCTGGGCGCGGACGTAGGCCAGCACGTGCTCGCCGGCGGTGGGCTTGCCGCCCTTGGCCGGGCGCCGCTTTCGCTTCTCGCGCGGCGCGGGTTCGGTCTCGGTCTCGGTCTCGGCGAGTGCGCGGGACAGCTTGGAGGGGGCCTTGGAGGGGCGCAGGCCCGCCGCGCGCAGATGGGGCTCGACGGTGTCGAGGAAGCCGGGGTCGGTGTCCTTGCCGAGCTCCAGCTCGAATTCCGTCCAGTGGGCCGTGCGGCCGCCGTCGGCGAGCCGGTCGGCGGTGACCTCGTCGGCGCTCGCCTCGGCGAGGACCCCGCCGTGCTCGTCGAGGAGGAGGCGGACCTCGCGGCGGGAGACGATCCGCACCAGGGGGGTGAGCCGCGCGTGGCGGGTCCGGGAGCGGACGAGGGCGGCGAGGGCGCGGGGGACGTCGGGTGACAGGGGTGCGCGGATCTCGTCGCGGGTGCCGGGGGCGACGGGGAGCTTGAGGTGCCAGCCCGCGTCGGTGCCGCCCGTGCGGCGGCGCAGGGTGATGCCCGCGGTGGCCAGCCGGCGGTCGGCGGTGTCGTAGTAGACGGCGTCCAGCTCCGCCGGTTCCTGGGCGGCGACGGTCGCGACGCCCGCCACTCCGCTCAGGTCGGGCAGCGGGGGCGCGCCCGCGCTGTCTCCGGCTTCGTATTTCCGCTCGATCTCTCGCACGGTGTCCGCCATGTAGCGAATCTAGTGGGCGGATGGCCGGGACGACAGCCCTAGGCCGTGTCCGGCCGTAGTTTGCCGCCCGCGGCGGCGAGCGCCCTGCGGGCGCGTCCTCAAGCGCCGGACGGGCTGGTTTCGGCCGGGCTCGGCCCGACCGAGCCCGTCCGGCGTTTGAGGACACAGCACAGGCCTAGGCGGACACGGGGCGCTGCACCTTGATGGACTGCAGGAGTCCGACGGCGATCCAGGCGGCGAACATGGACGACCCTCCGTAGGACACGAAGGGCAGGGGCAGGCCGGTGACGGGCATGATCCCCAGCGTCATGCCGATGTTCTCGAAGGACTGGAAGGCGAACCAGGCGATGATGCCGGCGGCCACGACCGTGCCGTAGAGCTCGGTGGTGTCGCGGGCGATACGGCAGGCGCGCCACAGGACGACGCCGAGCAGGACGATGATGAGTCCCGCGCCGACGAAGCCGAGCTCCTCACCGGCGACGGTGAAGATGAAGTCGGTCTGCTGTTCGGGCACGAACTGGCCGGTGGTCTGGCTGCCGCGGAAGAGGCCGGAGCCGGTCAGGCCGCCGGAGCCGATGGCGATGCGGGCCTGGTTGGTGTTGTAGCCGACGCCCGCCGGGTCGAGGGCGGGGTTGGCGAAGGCGGCGAAGCGGTTGATCTGGTATTCGTCCAGCACGCCTAGCTGCCAGATGAGGACGCAGCCGATGACGCCGGTGCCGAGCAGTCCGGCGATCCAGCGGTTGGAGGCGCCGGAGGAGAGCAGCACGGCGAGCACGATCACCACGAGGACCATGACCGAGCCGAGGTCGGGCATCAGCAGGATGATGACGATGGGCAGCGCGGCGAGGCCGAGGGCTTCCATCACGGTGCGGTGGTCGGGGTGCAGCCGGTCGCCGGCGTCGACCTTGGAGGCCAGCAGCATCGCCATCCCGAGCGTGATGGTGATCTTGGTGAATTCGGAGGGCTGGATGGAGAAGCCGCCGCCGAGCTGGATCCAGGACCGGGCGCCGTTGATGGTCGCGCCGAGCGGGGTGAGCACGGCCGCGGTGAGCAGCACGGAGATGCCGTACAGGATGGGGACGGCGCCGCGCAGGGCGCGGTGGCCGAGCCAGACCGCGCCGACGGCGAGCGCGAGCCCTATGCCGGTGTTGAGGATGTTGCGCAGCAGGAAGTAGTACGGGTCGCCGTGGTTGAGCTCGGTGCGGCCGCGGGTGGCGGAGTAGACGAGCAGGGTGCTGATGCCGGACAGGGCGAGGGCGGCGAAGAGCATGACCCAGTCGAGCCTGCGGACGACGGAGTCGCGGGCGGTGAGCTTGCCCCAGGCGCCGCGCTCGGGGCTGTAGCGGCGGACTTTGTAGCCGTCGGCGGTGGTCACTCGTCCTGCCCCCCTGCCGCTGCCGGGTCGGGCTTCTCGGTGGAGTCGGGGCCGCCCGGTTTCCCGGTCGCGTCCGGGTCGTCCGGCTGCTGTGCGGCGTCCGCCGTTCCGGCCTGCTGGGCGCCGTCCTTCTCCTGCTCCTCCTTGTCCTCCTTGCGGGCGGGCGGGCTGGGGATCGCCTGGGCCTCGATGGTCCCGTCCTTCTGGATCTTCGGGAGCTTCGCCTCGGGCCTGGGCAGCAGCGCCTTCTTGGCGTCGATCTTGCCCTTCTCGTCGACGCCGTACAGCGCGTTGTAGATCTTGCGTACGGCCGGGCCGGAGGCGCCGGAGCCGGTGCCGCCCTGGGAGATCGTCATGACGATGGTGTAGTCCTCGGTGTACGTCGCGAACCACGAGGTCGTCTGCTTGCCGTAGACCTCCGCGGTACCGGTCTTGGCGTGCATCGGGATCTGCTTCTGCGGCCAGCCGCCGAACCGCCAGGCGGCGCTGCCCTGGGTGGCGACGCCGGCCAGGGCGCGGTCGAGCTGGTCGCGGGTCTTGCGGTCGAAGGGCAGCTTGCCGTGGGCCTGGGGCTTGATCTCCTCGACCCGCTTGCCGTCGGGGCTGACGATGGCCTTGCCGACGGTGGGGTTGTAGAGGGTGCCGCCGTTGCTGATGGCGGCGTAGATGGTGGCCATCTGGACGGGGGTGACGAGCGTGTCGCCCTGGCCGATGGAGTAGTTGACGGAGTCACCGGCGCGCATCCGCATGCCGGACTCGCAGTTCTCCTTGGCGATCTTCCCGGCGTAGCTGTCGTCCTTCTTGCCCTGCTTGCACCAGGAGTCCTTGTTGGACTTCCAGTAGTTCTTCTTCCAGTCGCGGTCGGGGACCCGGCCGCGGACCTCGTTGGGCAGGTCGATGCCGGTCTGCTTGCCGAGGCCGAACTGGTGGGCGGTCTTGTAGAACCAGTCCGCCGGGTGCTTGGGGTTGTTGCCGCCGTCCTTCTGCCACTGGCGGTAGGCCAGGTCGTAGAAGACGGTGTCGCAGGAGACCTCCAGGGCCCGGCCGAGGTCGATGGGGCCGTAGCCCTTGGACTCGAAGTTCTTGAAGACCTGGTTGCCGATGCTGTACGAGCTGGAGCAGTTGTAGTTGTCGGTGAAGGAGTAGCCGGCGTTGACGGCGGCGGTCGCGGAGATGACCTTGAAGACCGAGCCGGGGGCGGCCTGGCCCTGGATCGCCCGGTTGAGCAGCGGGAAGTTGGAGTCCTTGCCGGTGAGCCGCTGGTAGTCCTTGGCGGAGATACCGCCGACCCAGGCGTTGGGGTCGTAGGTCGGGTTGGAGGCCATGGCGACGACGCGGCCGGTCTTGGACTCCATCACCACGACGGCGCCCGCGTCGGCCTTGTAGTTGACGCCGGTGTTGCGGTCCATCTCCTTGCGGGCGTCCTTCATCGCCTGGTCCAGTTCTCGTTCCGCTATGGCCTGCACGCGGGCGTCGACACTGGTGACGATGTTGGCGCCGGGCTCGGCCTTGTCGCTCTTGGCCTTGCCGATGACCCGGCCGAGGTTGTCGACCTCGTAGCGGGTGACGCCGGCCTTGCCGCGCAGCTCGGTGTCGTACTGGCGCTCGAGGCCGGAGCGGCCGATCTGGTCGGAGCGCAGCAGCGGCGAGCGGCTGTCCTTGGCCTTGGTGATCTCGTCGTCGGTGACGGGCGAGAGGTAGCCGAGGACCTGGGCGGTGTTGGAGCCGCCGGGTCCGGCGTAACGGCGGACGGCGGTGGGCTCGGCGGTGATGCCGGGGAAGTCCTCGGCGCGCTCGCGGATCTGCAGGGCCTGCTGGGTGGTGGCCTCGTCGGTGATCGGGATGGGCTGGTAGGGCGACCCGGCCCAGCAGGGCTGGGGGGTCTTGGCATCACAGAGCCGCACCTTGGCGGCGACGTCCTCGGGCTTGAGTTCGAGGATGCCGGCGAGGCGGGTGAGGACGCCCTTGCCCTTGTCCTTCATCTTCATCAGGTCGGTGCGGCTGGCGGAGACGACGAGACGGGTCTCGTTGTCGGCCAGCGGCACACCGCGGGCGTCGAGGATCGAGCCGCGGGTGGCGGGGGCGACGACCTGCTGGATGTGGTTGTTGGCGGCTTCGGCCGTGTACTGGTCACCGCTGCGGATCTGGAGATACCAGAGGCGCCCGCCGAGGGTGAACAGGAGGGAGAAGACGAGGACCTGGATGACGATGAGCCGGATGGTGACGCGCGAGGTGCGCCCGGTCTCCGGGAGGTTGCTCATGGGGTCCCCGCCTCCCGCCGGCTGCCGGTGAATCGCCGCGTCACAGTCGCTTGACCCCCTTGATGCGTCCGGACTTGTTCTTCGCCGACTTGGTCAGCAGACCACCGCGCTGACTGCCGATGCGGTTCGCCCGGCCGCCGGAGAGCCAGCCGTAGGAGCCCTCGCCGCCCGCCGGGGAGCCGTCACCGGCGAGCGGGTCGTTGTGGGTGCGGCGCGCCAGCGCCATGATCAGCGGCACGGTGAAGGGCGCGAGCAGCAGGTCGTACACGGCGGCGGTGAGGACGAGGCCGGTCAGCCCCACATGGCGGGCGGCGGTGTCGCCGACGAGGGAGCCGACGCCCGCGTAGAGCAGGGTGGAGCCGACGGCCGCGGCGACGACGACGAGCATGGGGACGGTGGCCGACCGCATCCGGCCGTTCTCGGGCCGGGCGAGGCCCACCACGTAGCCGACGAGACACAGCACGAGGGCGTAGCGGCCGGTGGCGTGGTCGGCGGGCGGTGCGAGGTCGGCGAGGAGGCCCGCGAAGAAGCCGATGAGGGCACCGCTGGTGTGGCCGTAGACCAGGGCGAGGCCGATGACGACGAGGAGCAGCAGGTCCGGGACGGCACCGGGGAGGTGGAGCCGGGCGAAGACGCTGACCTGCACGACGAGGGCGACCACCACGAGCACGGTGGAGAGCAGGATCCGGTTGAGGCGCATCGTCTTCAGTCCCTGGGCTTGGCGCTCGCGGAGGGGGTGACCGTGACGGTCACCGTGGGGGCCGGCTTGGGGGCTTCCGGCTTGGGCGGCAGGACGGTGTCACGCGGGTCGGTGCGGGGCGGCTGGACGACGACGCCGACGACGTCGAGCTTGCTGAAGCCGACGAAGGGGCGGACCTGGAGGGTGCGGGTCAGTCCGCCGCCGGCGGGCTCGACGCGGGTGACCTCGCCGACGGGGACGCCGGGCACGAAGGGCTTGTCCTTGCTGGAGCCGAAGGTGACGAGACGGTCGCCCTCGCGCACGGCGGCCTTGCCGTTGAGGAGTTCGACGCGCAGGGAGCGGTCGCCCTGGCCGTTGGCGAAGCCGATCTCGCCGGTCTTCTCCATCCGGGTGCCGACGGTGAACTTGGGGTCGCTGGCGAGGAGGACGGTCGCGGTGGACGGGCCGACGGTGGTGACCCGGCCGACGAGTCCGTCGCCGTTGAGGACGGTCATGTCGCGCTTGATGCCGTCGTTGGCGCCGCAGTCGATGGTGACGGTCCAGGAGAAGCCCTGGGCCGCTCCTATGGCGATGACCTGGGCCCCCTTGATGCCGTACTGGCCGGCTCCGGCGGTCTTGAGCATGGCGTCCAGGTCGCGGACCCGGCCGCGGTTGCGGTCGTCGCTGCCGAGCCGCTGCTTCAGGGCGGTGTTCTCGCGCTCCAATTCGCTGATCCTGGTGTGGCGTTCACCGGAGTCGCGGACGGCGGCGACGGCGTTGCCGACCGGGTCGACCGCGGAGGCGACGCCCTCCTCGACCGGGCCGAAGACCGAGGCGGCGGCATGCCGGGCACCGTCGAGCGGGGACCGCTCGCCACCACGGATGTCCACCGTGATCAGCGCGAAAGCGATGGCGACCAGCAGCACCAGCAGCAGCCGGCTCTCTCGTGTGTCCCTCACGTGCGGCGGCGTGCCCTTCTCATCGGACCGGCCGGGCTGCGGGTCCGGGCCGGTCATCGGGAGCGTTCTGCCTGTATATCAGGTTGTTTCCCGGCGAAGCCGGTGCGCCGGGGCGCGGTCGGCCAAAGACCGCCGGCGTCTTCGGGCCAATCCCCCGGGGGTTCCCGGTGGCCCCCGGCAGAGGGGTCCGGGAAGCCGCTCCGGGGGGCGGAGCAACGTTCCTCCCCCGCTCCCGGGCGGGGGAGGTCTCAGCCGGGCGTCAGCGGCGCGGCTGGGCGTCGAGCACCTGCTGGAGCGCCTCGAACTCCTCGACGCACTTGCCCGAGCCGAGGGCGACGGAGTCCAGCGGGTCCTCGGCGATGTGGATCGGCATTCCGGTCTCCCGGCGCAGCCGCTCGTCGAGGCCGCGCAGCAGAGCGCCGCCGCCCGTGAGAACGATGCCGCGGTCCATGACGTCACCCGACAGCTCGGGCGGGCACTTGTCGAGGGTGGTCTTGACGGCGTCGACGATGGAGTTGACGGGCTCCTCGATGGCCTTGCGGACCTCCGCGGCGGAGATCACCACGGTCTTCGGCAGCCCGCTGACCAGGTCGCGGCCCCGGATCTCGGTGTGCTCGTCCTGCTCCAGGTCGTAGGCCGAACCGATGGTGATCTTGATCTGCTCGGCGGTGCGCTCACCCAGGAGGAGGCTGTACTCCTTCTTGATGTGCTGGATGATCGCGTTGTCCAGCTCGTCGCCCGCGACGCGGATGGACTGCGCGGTGACGATGCCGCCCAGCGAGATGACGGCGACCTCGGTGGTGCCGCCGCCGATGTCGACGACCATGTTGCCGGTGGCCTCGTGGACCGGCAGGCCGGAGCCGATCGCGGCGGCCATGGGCTCCTCGATGATGTGCACCTGCCGGGCGCCGGCCTGGGTGGAGGCCTCGATGACGGCGCGCCGCTCGACGCCGGTGATGCCGGAGGGCACACAGACCACGACGCGCGGGCGGGCCATCCAGCGTCGCTTGTGGATCTTGAGGATGAAGTACCGGAGCATGCGCTCGGTGATCTCGAAGTCGGCGATGACGCCGTCCTTCAGCGGGCGGACGGCGACGATGTTGCCCGGGGTGCGGCCGATCATCTTCTTCGCCTCGGAGCCGACCGCGAGGATACCGCCGGTGTTGGTATTGATGGCGACGACGGACGGTTCGTTGAGGACGATTCCGCGACCTCTGACGTACACCAGCGTGTTGGCGGTCCCGAGGTCGACAGCCATGTCACGGCCGATGAACGACATGTTGTTCCCCATGAGGATACGTCTGGCCTTCCCAGCTGGAGCGAATGCTTACTTGAGGTCGGCAGGTGTGGTGCGCTGCGGGGCGCGGAAGCTTCATCGTAGTCTCGACCGCTCGAACGCGGTGCGAGGGTTCCTCCGCCATTGTCGGCGGAACACGAGCGCGCCCCAGTAATGGTGACGTCGTGTCGGAGTGAGAGGTTCCCTCGTTCGCCGCGCATATGCCAGAGGGCGACCGAAAAGAAATCGGTCGCCCCTGATCAGAATGGGCGCGGGCCTGATGCGGTATCAGGCGAGGCCGGGAAAGAAAATCTTGATTTCCCGCTGGGCGGACTCCTCGGAGTCCGAGGCGTGGATGAGGTTCTCCCGGGTGATGGTGCCGAAGTCGCCACGAATGGACCCCGGGGCCGCCGCGATCGGGTCGGTGGGACCGGCCAGCGCGCGCACGCCCTCGATCACCCGCTCGCCCTCGACGACCAGCGCCACGACCGGGCCGGAGGCCATGAAGCCCATCAGCGGCTCGTAGAACTCACGGCCGACGTGCTCGGCGTAGTGCTGCTCCAGCGTCGCCCGGTCCAGGGTCCGCAGCTCCAGCGCGCTGATCGTCCAGTTCGCCTTGCGCTCGATCCGGCCGACGATCTCGCCGATCAGGCCGCGGCGGACCGCGTCGGGCTTGAGAAGGACGAGGGTGCGCTGGCTCATAATGCGGCTCCTTGCAGGCAGGGTGTGGTGCGGCAGAGAGTACAGGGGCGCGGGTGCGCTCCCGAACCAGGCCCGGGCCGCGGGACGGGCTGGTGGCCGAGCTCAGCCAATCAAGCCCGTCCGGCGTTTGAGGACGCGCCCGCAGGGCGCTCGCCGCCGCAGGCGGCACGGACGGCCCGCAGCCGAACCGCCCGCCCACCGGGCCTACGCCGCGGCCTGCGCCGCGAAGCGGGCCTTCGCCTCGTCGACCTTGCGGCCGAAGTGCACCGAGGCCCACCACAGACCGGCGAAGACCACCCCGAGGATGAACATCATCGGGACCACGAAACCGCTCGCGATCAGGCCGATCTGCAACAGCCAGCCCAGCTGCACACCGCCGGGCCGGGTGAGCATGCCGCACAGCAGCACGCTCAGCAGCATCGCGGTGCCGCTGACCGCCCAGACCGTGCCGGTGGACAGGTCGGAGGTCTGCATGGCGACCAGACCGGCGAAACCGATGACGAAGAATTCACCGATCAGGGTGCTCGCGCAGAGCGTTCTCATGTCAGCCCTTTCCCAACAGCAGCCGGGCCTCGCCGACCGTGATCACCGAACCGGTCACCAGCACACCCGCGCCGGCGTACTCGGCCTCTTCCTCCGCGAGGGTGATCGCCGCCTCCAGCGCGTCGTCCAGCCGGGGCTCGACCTGCACCCGGTCCGCGCCGAAGACCTCGACGGCCACGCCCGCCAGCTCGTCCGGGTCCATGGAGCGCGGGGTGGAGTTCCGGGTCACCACGACCTCGTTGAAGATCGGCTCGAAAGCCTCCAGGAGACCCCGGACGTCCTTGTCGGCGCTGGCGCCGACCACCCCGACGAGTCGGCTGAATCCGAACGCCTCGGTGACCGCTTCGGCCGCGGCGCGCGCGCCCGCCGGGTTGTGCGCGGCGTCCAGCACGACGGTGGGGCTGCGGCGCACGACCTCCAGGCGGCCCGGCGAGGTGACCGAGGCGAAGGCCCTGCGGACGGTGTCGACGTCGAGCGTGCGGGCGTGCTGGGAGCCGATCCCGAAGAACGCCTCGACCGCGGCGAGGGCGACCGCGGCGTTGTGCGCCTGGTGTGCCCCGTACAGCGGAAGGAAGACGTCCGGGTATTCGCCGCCCAGGCCGCGCAGGGTCAGCAGCTGTCCGCCGACCGCCACCTCGCGGGCCGTGACACCGAACTCCATGCCCTCGCGGGCGACCGTGGCGTCCGCCTCGACCGAGCGCTTGAGCAGCACCTGCGCCGCGTCCACCGGCTGCTGGGCCAGCACGACGGTGGCGTCGGTCTTGACGATCCCGGCCTTCTCCTCGGCGATGTCGCCGGGGGTCGAGCCGAGCCGGTCGGTGTGGTCGAGGGAGATGGGGGTGACCACGGCGACGCCGGCGTCGATGACGTTGGTCGCGTCCCAGGTGCCGCCCATGCCGACCTCGACGACCGCCACGTCCACGGGCGCGTCGGCGAAGGCCGCGTAGGCCATCGCGGTGAGCACCTCGAAGAAGGACAGCCGGTGTTCCTCGCGGTCGTCGACCATCTGGACGTACGGCTGGATGTCGCGGTACGTCTCGATGAAGCGCTCGGCCGCGATCGGCGCGCCGTCGAGGCTGATCCGCTCGGTGACGGACTGCACGTGGGGGCTGGTGTAGCGGCCGGTCCGCAGATCGAAGGCGCCCAGCAGGGCCTCGATCATGCGGGCGGTGCTGGTCTTGCCGTTGGTGCCGGTGATGTGGATCGAGGGGTAGGCGCGCTGCGGCTGGCCCAGGATGTCCATCAGGGCCTCGATGCGCACCCGGGACGGGTCGAGCTTGGTCTCACCCCAGCGTCCCGCCAGCTCGGCCTCCACCTCGCGGAGCTCCCGGTCCACCTCCGGGTCGGCCGGGCGGGCCGGTACGCCGTCGCCCTGCGGCTGCCCGCCCTGGGCGCGCAGGGTACGGCTGCCCGCCTCGATCACGGCGAGGTCGGGGTCGCGGTCGGTCTCGGCTTCGACGATCTCGGCGAACTGGTCGTTTCCGCCAGTTTCACCGGGTTCCGTGTCGCCATGGTCGTCGTTCAGGGGGCGCTCGCTCACGCCGACCAGTCTACGGAGCCGGGGCGGCGCGCGGGGCCGGGGACGGGCTGGCGCGGCAGGGGTCACACTCGCCGGGAGCGCCCCGCGCCCCCCGACTGGCCGCCGACGGGGGCCGGTTCACGCCAAGCGGGGCCGGGATCCGTGACATACGGTTTTCCCGAAATCTCCCAAAGACCACAGTGGCCCCTGCCCGAGGAGAGCCCGAGGAGAGCTGGGTGAGCGACATGGCGTCCGAGGACCGGGAGCGGCTCGGGGCCGTCCTGGAGGCGCTGCCCCCGGGCGCGCTCCTGCAGAGCCCGGACGACCGGGTGCTCGCGGTCAACCAGAAGTTCGTCCGCATGTTCGATCTGGCGGGCCGGGCCGACCTCTCCCCCGGCGCCCCCGTGCACCCGCTCCTCCCCCTCGTACGGGCCTTCTTCACCGCCGACCACACAGGCCCCCACTCCCTGGACGGGCTGCCGGCCCACGGCCGCATCCACCGGGTGGCCGAGATCCCCCTCGACGACGGACGCGTCATCCGCCGCGAGGTCGAACCACTGCGCCACGAGGGTGCCTACCTCGGGGCCCTGTGGCTCTTCGACGACATCAGCGAACGCAAGCGGCGCGAACGCGATCTCGAACGGGACAATCTGGCCCTCACCGAGCTGGCCCGGCAGCGCAACGCCTTCACCGCCGCCGCCTCCCACGAACTGCGCACCCCGCTCTCCTCCATCAGCAGCTTCTGCGAGCTGCTCACCGACCCGGCCTTCGGGGAACTGACCGAGGACCAGCGCTCCTTCCTCGACGCCATCGGGCGCAACGCCGGGCGGATGCAGCGGGTGATCTCCGATCTGCTGCTCACCACCCGGATGCGGGCGGCCGGGCCACAGCTGGAATTCGGCCCCGTGGAGGTGGACCGGATGCTGGAGGACGCGGTGCTGGACCGGATCGGCACGGGCCGGGAGCCCGGTGTGTTCACCGTGGTGGACTGCGCCCCGGGCCCCGTCCTGCGCGGCGACCGGCACCGGCTGCGGCACGTGCTCGTCAATCTGCTGGAGAACGCCGCGAAATTCACCCCGCCGGACGGCCGGATCACCGTCACGGCGGCCCCCCGGGGTGACCACTGGGAGATCGAGGTCGCCGACACCGGCATCGGGATCCCCGAGCAGTACCGGGAGGAGATCTTCACCGGCTTCGTCCGGGCACCCAACGCGCAGCACGGCGGCTACCCCGGCACGGGCCTGGGGCTCGCCATCAGCCGCACCGTCGTCCAGCTGCACGGCGGCACGATCACGGCGGGGGGCCGGGAGGGCGAGGGGGCGGCGTTCCTGATCCGGCTGCCCGTCGCCGGCCCCGGCCCGGACGCCCCCGCCGCTGCCGGAGGGGCCGCTACCGGAGGAGCACCGGCATGACCCGCGTACTCGTCGTCGAGGACGACGCCGACCTCGCGCTCGCCCTGCGGACCCTCCTCACCCAGGCCGGCCACGAGGTCATCCACGCCGACAACGGCCGCGACGGGCTGCGGCTGCTCTTCGCCGAGCGGCCCGCGCTGATGGTCCTGGACATCGGGTTGCCGCAGCTCAACGGCTGGGAGGTGCTGGAGCGCACCCGGGACCTGAGCGATCTGCCCGTGCTGCTGCTCACCGCCCGCGGCGCCGAGAGCGACCGGGTCCGGGGCCTGCGGGCGGGCGCCGACGACTACCTGCCCAAGCCCTTCGGCAACGACGAGCTGCTCGCCCGCGTCGAGGCCCTGCTGCGCCGCAGCGCGCCCACCCGCTGGGCCGGCGACTCCTTCGACGACGGGCTGCGGCTGGTGCCGGACCGCCGCTCGGCGGTCTGGCAGGGCCACGAGGCACGGCTCAGCGACATCGAGTACCGGCTGCTCCAGGTGCTCGTCCGCAACCGGGGGCGGGTGATCACCACCGATCAGCTGCTCGACCGGGTGTGGGACGACCCGCAGGGCACGGGCCGGGAGCGGGTGAAGTTCGCGGTGCTGCGACTGCGGCGGAAGCTGCGCCAGGCGGCCGGGGACGAGGCGGCGGACCCGCTGGAGGCCGTCCGCGGGCTGGGCTACCGCTACCGCGCGAACGGGGAGGGCGAGGGCGGACCGGGCCCGCAGGGGGCCGAAGGTCCCTGACCCCCGCGGGCCGGAGGTCCCGGGTCCGTCGGGGCCCGAAGTCATCACTCACCGCCCCCGGCGCGGTCGCAACCGTCCGGCAACCGACGACCGTCCCGTCGCGCAACCGACGCACCACAGGCTCTGGAGCTGTCACCGCCTGACAGCCCCAGGAGTCCTCTCGTGTCCCTGCCCCCGCGCAGCATCGCCATCGTCCTCGGTACCCGCCCCGAGCTGGTCAAGCTCACCGACCTCGTGCGCCTCCTCGGCCCCGCCGCGCACCTCGTCCACACCGGGCAGCACTACGACGAGGAGCTGTCGGGCCGCTTCCTGACCGAGCTGGGCCTGCCCGAGCCGACCTTCCTGACCGGCATCGGCGGCCGCCCCCGGGCCGTGCAGATCTCCGCGGCGCTCGCGCAGCTCGACGCCCTCTTCACCACCGAGCCGCCGCAGGCCGTCGTCGTCCAGGGCGACACCAACGCCGCCCTCGCCGGGGCCCTCGCCGCCAACGCCCGCGGCATCCCCCTGCTGCACGTCGAGGCCGGGCTGCGCAGCCACGACCGGAACATGCCCGAGGAGCACAACCGCGTCCTCATCGACCGGATCGCGGACGTGCTGTGCGCGGCCACCGGGGACAACCGCGCCAATCTGCTCGCCGAGGGCATCGCCGACGAGCGGATCGCCGTCACCGGCAACACCGTCGTCGAGGCCGTGCGCAACCAGCTCCCCGACGCCCCCGAGCGGGCCGCGCTCCTGGCCGGCCACGGGCTGCGCGCCGACGGCTTCGTCCTGGCCACCGTGCACCGCCCGGAGAACACCGACTCCCCCGAGGCACTGCGCGCGATCCTCGGTGAGCTGGGCGCCCTCGCGGCCGACATCCCGGTCGTCCTGCCGCTGCACCCGCGCACCCGGGCCCGGATCGCCTCCGCCGGGCTGGCGGAGCTGCTGGCCCCGCTGTGCGTGACCGCGCCGCTGGGCTACGCCGAGTTCCTCGCGCTGGCCGCGCACGCCGCGCTGCTCGTCTCCGACTCCGGCGGCATCCAGGAGGAGTGCACGGTCCTCGGACGCCCGCTGGTGGTCGTCCGCCGCTCGACCGAGCGCCCGGAGGCGATGGCCGACTTCGCGGACCTCGTCGAGCCGGGGGCGGAGATCGGGCGCGCTGCCCGGCGTCGCCTGGCGGAGGGCCCGGCGGGCCTTGCGCGCCTGGCGGCCCTGCCGAGTCCCTTCGGGGACGGGTCGGCTTCGGAGCGGATCGTCGCGCTGCTGGCGGCGGTCACCGCGCCGCGGCAGCTGGCCGCCGCGGCCTGACAGAACTTTCCACCCTTTGCCCTCAATCGCCGGGCGGGCTGATTTCAGCCCGTCCGGCGATTGAGGACCGGGGTCCGGGGCGGAGCCCCGGCCTGACCCCGCGCCGACCACGGAGCCCCGCATGTTCGACAACCCCCTCCTGCTCGTCTTCCCCTTCTTCCTCCTGCTCTGCTTCCTGCTGTACTGGGCCGGCGCGCGGCACGCGTACACGCGCCGGGCCGAGGCCCAGGCCGGTGACCCCGCGAGCCACGACTGGCACTTCTTCGTGCCGTGCCGGGACGAGGAGGCCGTCGTGGCCACGACGGTCGGCCGGATGCGGAGCGACTTCCCCGGCGCCCACGTCTGGGTCATCGACGACGACAGCGACGACCGGACCGGTGCGATCGTCGCGGAGCTGGCCGAGACGGACCGCCGGGTCCACCTCGTGCGCCGGCACCGCCCGAACGCCCGTACCGGCAAGGGCGCGGCCCTCAACGCCGCGTACGACGAGCTGAACCAGTTCCTGGGCGAGGACGCCGACCGCGAGCGGATCGTCGTGTGCGTCATCGACGCCGACGGCCAGCTCGACCCGCAGGCCCTGGCCCGGGTCAGCGGCCCGAGCGGCTTCGGCGACCCGGAGATCGGCGGCGTGCAGGTCAGCGTCCGGATGCGGAACACCGAGGACCCGCGCCCGCTGCCCGACCGCGGTCGCGTCCGCAATGCCTTCGCCCGGCTGCTGGTGCGCATGCAGGACATGGAGTTCTCCGTGTCCAACGCGGGGATGCAGCTGCTGCGCGGCCGCACCGGCTCCGTCGGTCTCGGCGGCAACGGCCAGTTCACCCGGCTCTCCGCCCTGGACCGCATCGCGGCCGCCGAGCGCCGCCCGTGGCAGCGCGGTGCCCTGCTGGAGGACTACGAGCTGGGTCTGCACATGATCCTGGGCGGTGACCGGATAGCCCACATAGCCGACACCTGGGTCTCCCAGGAGGGCCTGCCGCACGGCCGCCGGTTCCTCACCCAGCGCACCCGCTGGGCGCAGGGCAACCTGCAGTGCGTCCGCTACGCGCCGCGCATCGTCTCCTCGCGCCACTACAGCGGCAAGGGCGTCCTGGAGACGCTCTACACCTTCCTCCAGCCGGTCGCCCACCTGGTCACCCTGGCCCTGTGCGCGGTGATGTTCGTCTTCCTCGGTCTGTCCATAGCCGACGAGGGCGCGGGCGAGACGCTCGGCGGCATTCTGGCCCTGTGGCCGCTCGTGCTCGCGCTGGCCGTCGTCTCCGTGCTGCCGTTCGTGCTGTGGGGCCCGGTCTACCGCCGGGACCGCGCGCCGGGCCGCTCGCTGCTCGTCGCGCTGCTGTGGGGCCTCGCGCTGTGGCTGTACGCCTACCACCTGTTCCCGGCGTCCGCCCGGGGGTTCGTACGGATGCTGCGGGGGCGCAACGGCTGGGCCAAGACGCGCCGCAACGCCGAGCAGGTCCTCTCCGGCCCGGTGGCCGTGGAGAGCTGACGAACCGTTCTACGGACCGTCCCCGGCAAACCATGAGGTGAGTCACACAGCCCGCGCACAGCACAACCTCCCGTCCCCCGTAGCCATCTGACGGCCGGGGACTGATGCCCGGAGCCGTTCCGGGCGGCGGAAACGGGAGCGTTGTGCGGATACCTGAAGTCAGCACAAGGATGCACCTGCTGCTGCTCACCGCGTGGACCGTCCTGTGGTTCGCGCTGGTGGAGCCGAACGGCGGGTTCTCCTGGCACTACCTGCGCACCGGCGGTGAGCTGATCTACCAGGGCTCGTCGGGCGACGGCACCGGCGGGCTCAATCTCTACGCCCACCATCCCGAGCTCCAGATGGGTCCCATCAGCTTCCTGGTGGCGGGGCTGTTCAACCCCTTCTCGGAGCACACGGGCCAGTTCCTGGCGGCGGCGTTCATGTCCCTGCTGGGCCTGGTGATCCTGGTGCTCGCCGGGCGCAGCGCCGCGACGCACTTCCTGGGCACCGGCACCAATCACCAGCGGCTGCGGCAGCGCGTCCTGATCGCGGGGCTCGCCTTCATCCCCATGTGGATCGAGGTGTCGGTCCGCTTCGGCCACCTCGACGACGTGCTCGCGCTGTTCTTCACCGCGCTGGCCGTGTGGTTCCTGACCCGGGGCAACGCCGCCGCCGTCGGCGCCTGTCTGGCCCTGGCCATGGACTCCAAGCCGACCGCGCTGGCGTTCCTGCCGCTGATCCTCACCCTGCCGAAGCAGCAGTGGCTGCGCGCGGGACTGTGGTGCGCGGGGCTGGTGGCGGTGGCCTGGCTGCCGTTCTTCCTCGCCGACCCGCAGTCCTTCGCCGCCGCGAAGTTCACGATCCCCAACAACCCGGCGTCCGCGCTGCGCTGGCTGGGTGCGAACGACCCCGAGACGCCCGACTGGGCCCGGCCCGCCCAGGCCGCCCTCGGTCTCACGCTCGGCGCGGTCGCGGTGTGGCGGGGCCGCTGGGCGGGGGTCGTGCTGCTGGGCGCGAACGCCCGGATCGTCCTCGACCCGAGCGTCTACACCTACTACACGGCGTCGGTGCTGCTCGGCACCCTGCTGTGGGACGTGTGCGGGCAGCGGCGGCTGGTGCCGTGGTGGAGCTGGATCGCGCTGATCACGCTCTACGGCAGCGTGTTCGCCGTGCCCGACGAGTCGGCCAAGGGCCTGGTCCGGCTCGGCTTCGTGGCCGTGTCGACGGCGTACGTGCTGTTCTGGCCGATGCGTGACCGCCGGACCCGGAACAGGCCCCTCGACCAGATGGAAGAGGGGCCTGTGGATGGGCCGTGGGGTCCCATGTGGGACCCGGACCGGACTAGGCCGTGGGCAGGCCCGCCAGCTGGGCGGTGAGCCGCTCGATGTCGGCCTCGGCCGTCTCCAGCCGCTTACGGATCTTCTCCACGGCCACGTCGGCGGCCTTGGCGAGGAACGCCTCATTGCCCAGCTTCGCCGTGCACTGCGCCTTGTCCTTCTCGGCCGCCGCCAGCGCCTTGGTCAGCCGCTTGCGCTCGGCCTCGACGTCGATGGTGCCCGAGAGGTCGAGGGCGACGGTGGCACCGGCGACCGGCAGGGTCGCGGTGGCGTGGAAGCCGTCCCCGGCGGGCTGCAGCCGCAGCAGCTGGCGGATGGCGTCCTCGTGGGCGGCGAGGGTCGTACCGCTCAGGTCGAGCTGCGCCGGGACCCGCTGACCGGGCTGGAGGCCCTGGTCGGAGCGGAAGCGGCGGACCTCGGTGATCACCTGCTGGAGGTTCTCGATCTCCCGCTCGGCGTCGGCGTCGCGGAAGCCCGAGTCCTTCGGCCAGTCGGCGACGACGATCGACTCCTTGCCCGTGAGCGTCGTCCACAGCGTCTCGGTGACGAAGGGGACCACCGGGTGCAGCACGCGCAGCAGGACGTCGAGGACCTCGCCGAGGACGCGGCCGGAGACCTTCGCCTGCTCGCCGCCCGCCATGAACGTGGTCTTGGAGAGCTCGACGTACCAGTCGAAGACCTCGTCCCACGCGAAGTGGTAGAGCGCCTCGCTGAGCTTCGAGAACTGGAAGTCCTCGTAGTAGGCGTCGACCTGAGCGACCGTCTTGTTCAGCCGCGACAGGATCCAGCGGTCGGTGGCCGACAGCTGCTCGAGCGGCGGCAGCTCGCCCTCGACCGTGGCGCCGTTCATCAGCGCGAAGCGCGTGGCGTTCCAGATCTTGTTGGCGAAGTTGCGGGACGCCTGGACCCAGTCCTCGCCGATCGGGACGTCGGTGCCGGGGTTGGCGCCCTTGGCGAGGGTGAAGCGGACGGCGTCGGAGCCGTACTTGTCCATCCAGTCCAGCGGGTCGACGACGTTGCCGAAGGACTTCGACATCTTCTTGCCGCGCTCGTCGCGGACGAGACCGGTCAGCGAGATCGTCTTGAAGGGGACCTCGCCGTCCATCGCGTACAGACCGAACATCATCATCCGGGCGACCCAGAAGAAGATGATGTCGTGGCCGGTGAGCAGGACGTCGGTCGAGTAGAACTTCTCGAGGTCCGGGGTCCGCTCCGGCCAGCCCAGGGTCGAGAAGGGCCACAGGCCGGAGGAGAACCAGGTGTCCAGGACGTCGGTGTCCTGGTGCCAGCCCTCGCCGGTGGGCGGCTGCTCGTCGGGGCCGACGCAGACGACCTCGCCGTCGGGGCCGTACCAGACGGGGATGCGGTGACCCCACCACAGCTGGCGCGAGATGCACCAGTCGTGCATGTTGTCGACCCAGTCGAAGTAGCGCTTCGACATGTCCTCGGGGTGGATCGCGACCCGGCCGTCGCGGACCGCGTCACCGGCGGCCTGGGCGAGCGGCTTGACGTTGACCCACCACTGCAGCGACAGACGCGGCTCGACGGTGGTCTTGCAGCGCGAGCAGTGCCCGACGGAGTGCGTGTACGGGCGCTTCTCGGCGACGATCCGGCCCTGCGAGCGCAACGCGCCGACGACCGCGGAACGGGCCTCGAAGCGGTCCAGGCCGAGGAAGGGGCCGTGCACGGTGATGACGCCGTGCTCGTCCATGACCGTCAGCGACGGCAGGCCGTGGCGCTGGCCGATCGCGAAGTCGTTCGGGTCGTGGGCCGGGGTCACCTTGACCGCGCCCGTACCGAACTCGGGGTCGACGTGCGTGTCGGCGACGACCGGGATGGTCCGGTCGGTCAGCGGCAGCTTGATCTGCTTGCCGACCAGGTGCCGGTAGCGCTCGTCGTCCGGGTGGACGGCGACGGCGGTGTCACCCAGCATCGTCTCGGCGCGCGTGGTGGCGACGACCAGCGTCTCCTCGCCCTCGCCGTACGTGATGGAGACGAGCTCGCCCGCGTCCTCCTGGTACTCCACCTCGATGTCCGAGATGGCCGTCAGACAGCGCGGGCACCAGTTGATGATGCGCTCGGCGCGGTAGATCAGCTCGTCGTCGTAGAGCTTCTTGAAGATGGTCTGGACGGCCTTGGACAGGCCCTCGTCCATGGTGAAGCGCTCACGGGACCAGTCGACGCCGTCACCGAGCCGCCGCATCTGGCCCAGGATCTTGCCGCCGTACTCCTCCTTCCACTGCCACACGCGCGAGACGAACTCCTCGCGACCCAGGTCGTGGCGGGACTTGCCCTCCTCGGCGAGCTGCTGCTCGACCTTGTTCTGGGTGGCGATGCCGGCGTGGTCCATGCCGGGCAGCCACAGCGCCTCGAAGCCCTGCATGCGCTTACGCCGGGTGAGGGCGTCCATCAGGGTGTGCTGGAAGGCGTGGCCCAGGTGCAGCGAGCCCGTGACGTTCGGCGGGGGGATGACGATGGTGTACGGCGGCTTCTCGCTCGTGGCGTCGGCGGTGAAGTAACCGCGCTCTACCCAGCGCTCGTACAGCTGCCCCTCTACCTCGGCCGGCGCGTACTGGGTCGGCAGTTCGGGGTTGCTGTTCGTCGGCCCGCGGTCGGGGCTCTGCTGAGTGTTCTCGGTCACGGGGAGATTCTACGGGGCGGCGCCGCCCGCTCACGAACCCGTTTACGCCCCGGGGCGGGGCGCGGCCGGGCGATCCGTAAGGATGTCGCGAACCGATCTTCCGCAGCCGCATCCGTAGACGCATCCGTAGACGCAGGGGACGACGATGACCCAGCACCAGCCCGGCCCTTACGGGGTACCACCGCAGCAGCCGGCACCACAGCCGGATCCGTACGGCCGGCCGGGGTACGGCTACGGCGGGCCGCCGTACCAGCCCCAGCCCCAGCAGCAGCCGGGCAGCTGGGGGCCGGGCATGCCGCCCCCGTACCCGCCCCCGATACCTCCGCAGGGCGGCGGCAAGGGCAAGGCGATCGCCCTCGCGGCCGGCGCGGTCGTCCTGGTCGGGGCGATCGTGGGCGGCATCGTCCTCCTCACCGGAAGCGGACGGAAGGCGAACCACAAGGCGGACGGCAAGACCCCGTCCACCGCCCCGGCGAGCCCCTCCCCCAGCGTCCCTGCGGCCCCGGCCGGGAAGAGCTACAAGCTCATCGCGCCCGAGACGGTCGCGGGCGAGTACAAGAAGGACCCCGGCGAGTCCGGGGGCGGGTTCGGCTCGAAGGAGCTGGACGATCTCAAGATCCTGGGAATCACCAACCCGCGGAGCGTCTCGGGCGCGTACAAGTCCGGTGAGGACAAGCTCTCCCAGAAGCAGCTGAGGTTCACCGGCGCGTGGGGCGATGAGGTACGCAGCCCCGAAGTGATGGTGGACGGGTTGTTCCTGAGCGTGACCCGGGCGACCGCGAACGAGAAGAACCCCGACGCGAAGACCGAGTTCGAGGGCACGCCCCAGCGGATGTCCCCGGCCGGGCTCGGCGACGACGCCGTGATGAAGTGCCAGATCACCAAGTGGAGCAACTCGGGCGTGCGGACCATGAAGATGCCGCTGTGCATCTGGGCCGACAAGCACACGGTCGGCACCGTCTTCGCCCTCGACATGGCGCTGCTCGCGAGCGGCCAGGACCTCGGCCTGGAGGAGGCGGCAAACCGGACGGCGAGGCTCCGCCAGGACGTTCGCGTCGAGACCGGCGCGTGAGGGCGGACGTCAACTGTTCCGAAACCGTTGCGGCCCCGCGGTAAAGCCTGGGTAAGTCATCGGGAAGGATGACGGGCATCTGACGCGAGAGTCCCCCCGCATTCGAAGAGAGACACGATGAGCTACCCCCAGCCGGGCCCGTACGGCCAGCAGCCACCCCAGCAGCCCAACCCGTACGGCCAGGGCGGCGCCCCCGGACAGCCCGGCTACGGCTACCCCCAGCAGCCCCCCGCGGCCCCGTACGGCCAGCAGCCCCCCTACGGCCAGCCCCAGGCCCCCTACGGCGCCCCCCAGCAGCCGGGCCCCTACGGCCAGCAGCCGCCGTACGGCCAGCCGGGCGTCCCGGGCCAGTACCCGCCGCCGATGCCCCCGCAGGGCGGCGGCAAGGGCAAGACGGTCGGCATCGTGATCGGCGCGCTGGTCGTGGTGGGTGCCATCGTGGGCGGCGCGGTGTTCTTCCTGAACGGGAGCGGCAGCGGGAGCGGGAGCGACGGGAAGGTGGCACCGTACGAGATCGTGCTGCCGCAGACCCTGCTCGACGGGAAGTACACCAAGGAGGCGCTCGGCTCTGTCAAGGAGAAGGAGAACCTCGCCAATGACAAGGATGCCAAGGCGATGGGCATCACCAACGGCACGGGCGTGAAGGGGGGCTACACCAGCCCCGAGAAGCAGAAGCTGCGGGTGACGGCTGTCTACGGCGACGTAGCCGATCCCCACAAGTCGGTCGACGCGATGCTCGCGAAGATCGACGAGAACCAGCAGAAGTCCATGGAGAAGTTCAAGGCCAAGGTCGAGACGGTCACCGAGACGGCCGAGTACACCCCGAGCGGCTTCGACGGCGCGGTCATGAAATGCAAGGCCCAGAAGGCCACGGTGACCTTCGGCACCATTACTTCCTCCTCCGAGACCAGCTTCTGCGTCTGGGGCGACAGCAGCGCCGTGGGCGTCGTCGAGCACGCGGTCAGCAAGTCCTCGGGCGCCCCGACCGGCTCGGCGGGTACCACCGGCACCACCCCCACCGGTCCGGTGATGTCGGCGAAGGAGACGTCCGAGGCCACCGCCAAGGTACGCACGGACGCGCGCAAGGAACTGAAGCAGTAACTCCGCTGACCGGGCGCCGGCTCCTGCTGCCCGCCGCGGCCGTCGTACTCGGCGTCGCGGCGGCCGTCGCCGCTGCCGTTCTGCTGCTCGTCCCGGGCGACGACGGCCCGAGGGTCACGCTCGTCACCCCGCCGACGCTGGTCGGCGGGGCGTACCGGCTCGATGCCGGGACCAAGGAGCTGGAGAAGGAAGGGCTCGGCGTCCAGGGCGGCATGCCCAGGGGCGCCGTTTCCGTACTGGGCCGCTATCAGCGGGTGGCGAACCACGCGGTGACGCTGTCGCTGTCGGGCGCGTACGGCGGTATCGGTGAGCCGGACGCCGTTCTGGACGGCATGTTCAAGGGCTTCGAGAGCGGCCCGGGGAAACCGTCCGTGGCGGGCGAGCGGCACGCCTTCACACCGGACGGCCCCGACGGTCCGGCCATCACCTGTGAGCTGGTGAAGATGTACGACCGCGCCTACGCCCCGGCCTGCGCGTGGGCGGAAGAATCGGACGCGATGCTGGTCATCGACTTCGATCCCGGACGAGTCTCGACGGACTCCGTGGACCTCGCAGCCTTCGCCAAGACCACGGCAGGCATCTACCGGGACGTACGCAAGCCCACCTGAGCCGACGACGAAAGGGGGCGCCCGGCCGACCAGGCCGGGCGCCCCCTTTCCGTGCGTACAGACAGCGCGCTACGCGCTCTTCTCGTGTCGTTCGTCCTTGCCCACGATGCGGGGCTCGCGCGGCACCAGGGTGGGGTTGACGTTCGAGTGGACGACGTCTTCGGTGATGACGACGCGGGCGACGTCCTTGCGGGACGGGACCTCGTACATCACCGACATCAGGACCTCTTCCATGATGGCGCGCAGGCCTCGCGCACCCGTGCCACGGAGGATGGCCTGGTCGGCGATGGCCTCGAGGGCCGGGCGGTCGAAGTCCAGCTCCACGCCGTCGAGTTCGAACAGCCGCTGGTACTGCTTCACCAGGGCGTTGCGCGGCTCGACGAGGATCTGGAGGAGCGCCTCGCGGTCCAGGTTGTGGACGGAGGTGATGACCGGGAGGCGACCGATGAATTCGGGGATCATCCCGAACTTCACCAGGTCCTCCGGCATGACCTCCTGGAACTGGTCGCTGGCCTCGATCTCGCGCTTGGAGCGGATCGTGGCGCCGAAGCCGATGCCCTTGGCGCCGGCCCGCGACTCGATGATCTTCTCCAGGCCGGAGAAGGCACCGCCCACGATGAACAGGACGTTCGTCGTGTCGATCTGGATGAACTCCTGGTGCGGGTGCTTACGGCCGCCCTGCGGCGGGACGGAGGCCGTCGTGCCTTCCAGGATCTTCAGCAGGGCCTGCTGGACGCCCTCGCCGGAAACGTCTCGTGTGATCGACGGATTTTCGCTCTTTCGGGCGACCTTGTCGATCTCATCGATGTAGATGATGCCGGTCTCGGCCTTCTTGACGTCGTAGTCAGCGGCCTGGATCAGCTTCAGCAGGATGTTCTCGACGTCCTCGCCCACATAGCCCGCCTCCGTCAGCGCGGTCGCGTCGGCGATGGCGAACGGGACGTTGAGCATCCGGGCGAGCGTCTGCGCGAGCAGGGTCTTGCCGGAGCCCGTAGGGCCGAGCAGCAGGATGTTGGACTTCGCCAACTCGATGCCGTCGTCGCGGCTTCCGGCGTTCTCGCCGGCCTGCACACGCTTGTAGTGGTTGTAGACCGCGACGGAGAGAGCCTTCTTGGCTGCCTCCTGGCCCACTACATAGCCTTCGAGGAACTCGTAGATCTCACGGGGCTTGGGAAGCTCCTCCCAACGCACCTCGGAGGTCTCCGCGAGCTCTTCCTCGATGATCTCGTTGCAGAGGTCGATGCACTCGTCGCAGATGTACACACCAGGACCCGCGATGAGCTTCTTCACCTGCTTCTGGCTCTTGCCGCAGAACGAGCACTTGAGCAGGTCGCCGCCGTCACCGATGCGTGCCACGAGGTGCTTCCCCTTCGCCTGGGATCCGCCTTGCTCTGCGAACCCGGGTGCTTGCCTATCGACGGTACCTTGCCGGGCCCCCTGTGCGGGCCCCCCTTGGACCTACTCGGTCCAAGGGGGTTGCCACCCGACAACGGATCCCGGACCGGAACTCAGACCGAAACAGACGTCTTACGCGTCGAAACGATCTGGTCGACCAGACCGTACGCGAGCGCGTCCTCGGCAGTGAGGATCTTGTCGCGCTCGATGTCGTCACGGATCTTCTCGATCGGCGTGCTGGAGTGCTTCGCCAGCATCTCCTCGAGCTGCGTACGCATGCGCATGATCTCGTTCGCCGCGATCTCCAGGTCGGAGAGCTGCTCACGGCCCGTCTGGCTGGACGGCTGGTGGATCAGGACGCGGGCGTTCGGCAGGGCCATCCGCTTGCCGGGGGTACCGGCGGCCAGCAGGATCGCGGCCGCGGAGGCGGCCTGGCCCATGCAGACGGTCTGGATGTCGGGCTTCACGAACTGCATCGTGTCGTAGATCGCGGTCAGCGCGGTGAACGAGCCGCCCGGCGAGTTGATGTAGATCGAGATGTCACGGTCGGGGTCCATCGACTCCAGGCACAGCAGCTGCGCCATGACGTCGTTGGCGGAGGCGTCGTCGACCTGGACGCCCAGGAAGATCACGCGCTCCTCGAAGAGCTTCGCGTACGGGTCGTACTCACGGACGCCCTGGGAGGTGCGCTCCACGAAGCGCGGCACGACGTAGCGGGCTTCGGCCTGCGGGCCGGTGTAGAGGCCGCTGCCGGGGAAGTTGTTCATGCGGGTGTTCACCATCCTGATGGCGATCGGTGGGCTGGGATTCGGCTTCGAGGCGGTGCTGCCGGGGGGTATCAGGCCCCGGTGCCGCCGCCGCCCGGAACGCCGGAGGCGTAGGTGATGATCTCGTCGATGATCCCGTACTCCTTGGCCTCCTCCGCGGTGAACCAACGGTCACGGTCACCGTCGCGGATGATCGTCTCCACCGTCTGGCCGGTGTGCTCCGCGGTGATCTGCGCCATGCGCTTCTTCGTGCGGAGCAGCTGCTCGGCCTGGATCTTGATGTCCGAGGCGGTGCCGCCGAGGCCGGCGGAGCCCTGGTGCATGAGGATGTCCGAGTTCGGCAGCGCGAAGCGCTTGCCGGGGGTGCCCGCGGTCAGCAGGAACTGCCCCATGGAGGCCGCGAGGCCCATCGCGATCGTGACCACGTCGTTCTTGATGTAACGCATGGTGTCGTAGATCGCGAAGCCGGCGGTCACCGAGCCACCGGGCGAGTTGATGTAAAGGAAGATGTCCTTGTCCGGCTCCGCGGCCAGCAGCAGCAGCTGCGCACAGATCTTGTTCGCGATCTCGTCGTCGACCTGCTGGCCGAGGAAGATGATCCGCTCCCCGAGCAGCCGGTTGTAGACCTGGTCGCCGAGGCCACCACCGAAGGCAATCTCACCGGCGGCGGAAGGCATCAGATTCGTCACGTATCCACCTGCTCGTCTCTGACGGCAACGGGCCGTCTCCGCGTCTTCTACCTGAGGTCGGGGGTGGTGCGGCCAGTCTGCTCGGCCCGCTCCCACGTCTCCCCTGCCCTCGTATCTACGGACCCTAACGCGCTGTCCGGCGGGCGCCATCCCGCATCAGGAACTGTTCGCTCTGAGCGCAGGTTCCAGGGGCCCTGACAGGCCCCGGAGACCACGGACGGGCCCGTACGTGCGCAAACACGTACGGGCCCGTCCGTAAGGGGTTCTGCGGGCTGCGCAGGGACCGAGGATCAGGCCTCGGTCTTCTCCTCGGCGGCCTCGGCCGTCTCGGTGGTGGCCTCGACCGTCTCGGCGGTCTCGTCCTCGTCGTCCAGGTCGACGACCTCGCCGTTGGTGTCCTTGACCGTGGCGGCCTCGACGACGGTCGCGAGGGCCTTGCCGCGGGCGACCTCACCGACGAGCATCGGCACCTGGCCACCCTCGACGACGGCCTGGGCGAACTGGTCGGGGCTCATGCCGGAGGACTGCGCACGGCGCATGAGGTGCTCGGTGAGCTCCTCCTGGCCGACCGACAGCTTCTCCTTGTTGACGATCTCGTCGAGGACGAACTGGGTCTTGATGCCCTTCTCGGCCTGCTCCTTGAGCTCGGCGTCGAAGTCCTCGGCGGACTTGCCCTGGATCTCCAGGTACTTCGCCAGGTCCAGGCCCATCTGGCCCAGCTGGTGGTGCTCCAGGTTGTGCTTGCGGGTGTTGACCTCGTCCTCGAGAAGCTTCTCGGGCATCGGGACCTCGACGAGCTTGAGCAGCTCCTCGAGCACCTTCTCCTGGGCCTGGGTGGCCTGGTCGTACTTCTTCATCCGGCCGAGGCGCTTCTCGCTGTCCGCGCGCAGCTCCTCGAGCGTGTCGAACTCGCTCGCCAGCTGGGCGAAGTCGTCGTCCAGCTCGGGCAGTTCACGGGCCTTGACGGCGGTGACGACGACCGTGACCTCGGCCTCCTTGCCCTCGGCGCTGCCGCCCTTGAGCTCGGAGGTGAAGGTGGCGGTGCCGCCGGCCTCGAGGCCGGTCACGGCCTCGTCGATGCCGTCCAGGAGCTGGCCGGAACCGATGGTGTAGTCGACGCCGGTGGCGACGCCGTCCTCCAGCACCTCGCCGTCGACCTTGGCCTCCAGGTCGACGGTGACGATGTCGCCCTCGGCGGCGGCGCGCTCGACCGGGGAGGTGGTGGCGAAGCGGTCACGGAGCTGCTCGAGCGACTTCTCGACGTCCTCGTCCGACACCTCGACGGCGTCGACGGTGACCTCGATGCCGGAGTAGTCCGGGATCTCGAGGGCCGGGCGGATGTCCACCTCGGCGGTGAAGGCCAGCAGCTCGCCGTCCTTCAGCTCCGTGATGTCCACCTCGGGCTGGCCCAGCGGGTTCAGGTCGGCCTCGTTGACCGCCTCGGTGTAGAACTTCGGCAGCGCGTCGTTGACGGCCTCCTCCAGCACCGCACCACGGCCGAACCGCTGGTCGATGACGCGGGCCGGGATCTTGCCCTGACGGAAGCCCTTCACCGTGACCTGCTGGTTGATCTTCTTGTACGCCGCGTCGAGGCTGGCCTTGAGCTCCTCGAAGGGCACCTCGACAGTGAGCCGAACCCGAGTCGGGTTCAGGGTCTCCACGGCGCTCTTCACGGTTCGGTCTCCTTGGGGCTGACTGCTGGGTTTCCGCTGAGGTTCAGCGACTCCGCGCCCGGCAGAGAGACACACAGGCGCGCAGCTTGCATAGTAACCGCAAGCAGGTTGAGCCCCACAATGTGATCTTGGCCGTGCGGCGCGTACAGCCGAGCGGGACGCGCCGGAAAACCTCTGGACGCTCCGGAAAACACCGGAAAACGTCCGGAAACGGCGAGCGATCTCAAGAAACCGAGAAGACCCGGAAAACATGTCGTGCTGGTCGGGGTGGCCGGATTCGAACCGACGACCTTCCGCTCCCAAAGCGGACGCGCTACCAAGCTGCGCCACACCCCGTCGGTGCGAGACGTAGGGTACATGCCCGAAGGCCCCTTGGTGCACGCGATTTCCGCGCAGGTCATCCCGGTGGGTCCAGCGGGACGGCGGGGGCGGATGGTGATCGACCGGTGATCGCCGGCGACCGCCCGGACGGCGTCCGACCGGCGGTCGTCGGCGAGTCGTTCCGGACAACCGGGGCGGGGTCCCGACGCCGTCGAGCATCGCCGCGGAGGGCCACAACACCTCGCCGCTCACCCCTGATACGATGACCGCGGTCTTCGCCGCACCGGCGGAGCACCGACCCGGCGGGCGTAGCTCAATGGTAGAGCCCCAGTCTTCCAAACTGGCTACGCGGGTTCGATTCCCGTCGCCCGCTCCAGCGCACGCCCTCGGCTCCGGCCGGGGGCGTTCCGCATGCCCGTCGCGCATCCCCGCCGGACTGCCCTCCGGCACGATTCGTGCGCGCGCGGTCAGAACCTGATGTTGTTGATCGTCTCGGCGATCGAGTTGAGGAACCGCTGGATCGGCTCCGCCATGCTCGTGTTCTTGAGGAAGAAGCCGAAGAGTATGGCGACGATCGCCGGGCCGGCCTTGATGTTGCCCGCGCGGTACATCACCACCAGGATGATCGCCAGAAGTAACACCACAGACAGTGAAACAGTGGTCACAACTGATCACCCCTCGGTCGGAAATCCCTGAGCCGCCCCCCGGAGGACATGGTGCCCCCCGGACCCCTCTCGGCAACCATCGTGCCATCAACTCGCCCGCCAGGGGGGTGGCGTGACGATTCGCCAGTGGAATCCCCACGGGGTCGCCGGGGCGGCTTTTGAGGCGGTTCACCGCGTATCGCGGAGGTAAGCCATGGGCCGTGTGCGTACGTACGGGCAAGGTTTTACGCGTTCCGCTTCCGCCGCTAGGGTGCCTCGAATGTCCCCCACCGCCACGCCTCCCGCGCACCCCGTGGCCTCCGCTTCCGCCGTCTCCCGGCCGGGTGCGGCGACGGTACCGCCGCCCGCCCCGGCCCCCGCCCCGCAGCGTGACCCCTTCTTCGACAACGCGAAGTACCTGGCGATCGTCCTGGTCGCCCTCGGACACGCCTGGGAGCCGCTCACCCACGGCGGCCGGGCGGCGACGGCGCTGTACATGACGGTGTACGCGTTCCACATGCCGGCCTTCATCCTGATCTCCGGCTACTTCTCCCGTGGCTTCGATCTGAGCCCCGCCAAGCTCAAGCGGCTCCTTACGGGCGTCGTCGTGCCGTACCTGATCTTCGAGGTCGCGTACACGTACTTCCAGCACTGGGCGGAGGACGACGCGCCCGACGAGGCGATCTCGCTGCTCAATCCCTGGTACCTGAACTGGTTCCTGGCCGCGCTGTTCGTCTGGCGGCTGACCACCCCGATCTGGAAACTGATCCGCTGGCCGGTGCCGGTCGCCTTCGTCATCGCGATCCTCGCCGAGCTCTCCCCCGAGGTCGGCACCGACTTCGACCTCCAACGGGTGATGCAGTTCCTGCCGTTCTTCGTGATCGGGCTGCACATGAAGCCCGAACACTTCCACCTCGTGCGCAAGCGCTGGGTGCGGATCGCCGCGCTGCCGGTCTTCGCGGGCGCGGTCGCGGTCGCCTACTGGCTGGCGCCGACCATGGACACCGCGTGGTTCTACCACAACGACAGCGTCCAGGAGCTCGACGCACCGCTGTGGGCCGCACCCGTGATGCAGCTCGCGCTCTTCGCCTGCGCGGCCGTGCTGATCGCCTGCTTCTTCGCCTGGGTGCCCGGACGGACGGTGTGGTTCACGGCGCTCGGTGCGGGGACCCTGTACGGGTATCTGCTGCACGGCTTCCTGATCAAGCTGTCGCGCTGGTGGGAGTGGTACGACGCGTACGCCTGGATCCGGCAGCCGGTGGGCGAGGTCGTCGTCACGCTGCTCGCGATCGCCATGATGACCGCGCTGTGCAGCAAGCCGGTGCGGAAGGTGTTCCGCTTCGCGATGGAGCCGAAGATGGAGTGGGCCTTCGTCAAGGACCCCGCCCCGGGGAAGGCTTCCGCGACGCGGGGCCGTTGACCCGGGCCGGCCGTCTGTGCCGCCTGCGGCGGCGAGCGCCCTGCGGGCGCGTCCTCAAACGCCGGACGGGCTGGGTGTGGCTGAGCTCGGCCACACCCAGCCCGTCCGGTGCTCAGAGCGGCGGCGCCCCGCGCAGGTGGCGTACGAGCTGCTCCAGGGCGGTCCAGTTCTCGGCGGACTCGCCGTCGCCGAGCGGGTAGTAGAAGCCCGGCCGGGCGTCCGGGCCCAGCTGCACCGGTCGGTCCTTCAGTGGCGTTCTGCTCGCGGTGTCGCGCCCCGCCTCCCGGACCTCGGCGGGGCCCAGGACGAAGGCGTACGGCAGCGGCGGGCTCTCGAAGCGGGGCGGGGCGCTCAGGTCCCGGCGCGCCTCGCGCAGCTGGCACATCATGGTCTTCAGCCCGTGCCGGGTCACCAGCTCGCCGGCCAGCTTCGGCAGTGCCTCCAGGGGCAGCTCCTCACCGGGGCCGTAGCCCAGGGTGAGGGTGACGTCCTCCTCCACCCCCTCCGAGGTGCGGATCACGCGCAGGGTGGCGACGGCCGGCCGGTCCGGGGTACCGACGACCACCGTCCAGGTGGGCTGGGGGGCGCGCTCGTACGCCAGGTCGGTCAGCTGCCGCCGCGACCAGGTCAGACCGGCCGGCTCCGACGTCCCCCAGCCGGCCGGCGGGCCGCCGGTCAGCGCCTGCCAGGCGGCTTCCAGCGCGCCGCCGAGCACGAGGTCCGCCTCGGGCTGGTGCAGGGTGCGGAAGGAGACGATGAGCTGGCGCTCGCCGGTGGGCCGCACCTCGGTGAAGGCGTCCGCCACGGGGCTCTCGCCGTTCTCGTCGCGGTCCGGGGAGAAGGCGCCGTCCTGCCAGCGCAGTACCGCGCCGGTCAGCCCGTCGTAGTAGCCGCACCGCTCGTCCTGGACCACCCAGCGCGAGGGTGTGGACTGCAACAGCACGCGGGTCGGCAGGGAGAGGCGGCAGTGCGGCGGGGTGACGATCTGCAGGGACCGGTCGCTCTCCACGGTGGCCCGCAGTGCCTCGGTGAGCCAGCTCGTCATGGGGACGACCGGGCGGTCCTGGAGGACGACGGCGGCCTCGTCGGTGAGCATGTCGACAGCCGGCTGGGCGGCGGCGGGGACGGGGACGGCCGTGACACCCGAGACGTCGACCGGGCGGGCCGCGCCGACGGTGCCGGGGGCGTCCGGCGGCCAGACCCGGCCGCCCAGCAGCATGGTCAGCCGGGCCGCGAAGGCACCCGCGAGCTGCTCGGCCTGGGGGACGCCGGTGGTGGCGCGGGCCTCGATCCACCATGCCGGGCCGTCGCCGGACGGCTCGGCTCCGGGCCCCAGCAGCCGGGCCGCCTCGCCCGGCACCTGGAGCTGCAGCGGCGCCTCGATGGAGACGAGCGGCCGGCCCTCGGCGTCGCACAGCTGGACCACGGCCCCCTCGCCGGTGGTCCCGACCCGCAGGTCGGGACCACCGGCGAGCAGGCCCGCCAGGACGCTCAGCGCGTCCGGCATGCGCTCGGTGAGCGCGATCACATCTTTGGTCATGCGGTGGTCCCCCTGGTCATGCGTGGTCGGCTGTCGTCTCGGTGTCGCCGTCCGCGGCGGCGAGACCCGTCTGGATCAGCCGGGTCGCCTCGCCCCGGCGCACGAGCGTGCCGCGCCCGGGCGGCTGGGCGCTCGCGTACACGCCGGGGAAGAGCTGGCCCTCCTGCCGGTCGCCGGTCATGACGACCGCCGTCGTGCCGCTCTCCCGGAGCGTCATCAGGAACGGCTCGTACAGCGCCCGCGAGGCTCCCGCCACCCGGCGGGTGACGACGAAGTGCAGGCCGATGTCCTGCGCGGAGGGGATGAACGGCATGAACGGGGCGAGCGGTTGCTGGCCGCCGGTGGTGAGGATGTCGTAGTCGTCGATGAGGATGACGATGCGCGGACCCGAGTACCAGGTGCCGGACGCGAGGGCGTCCTGGGCGGCGAGGTCGTCGGGCATGCGCTTCTCGAGCTCGGTGGCGATGCCGGCGGCCAGCGCGCCGCACAGCCGGGAGTTGTGGGCGTAGCCGCCGCGGTACTCCTCGGGCACCAGCTTGCGCAGGCCCCGGCGCGGGTCCATGACCGCGAAGACGATCTCCTCGTCGGAGTAGCGCTCCATGAGCCCCTGGGTGACCAGGCGCAGCAGATTGGTCTTCCCGCACTCGCTGTCGCCGAGGATCATCAGGTGCTGGTCGCGCTTGAACAGATCGAGCAGGACGGGCGCGAGGGCCGTCTGGTCCAGCCCGAGGGGCACCCGGTTGGGCTCGGTCGTCACGGACGGCAGGGAGGCGGCGGGGATGCGGGTGGGCAGCACCCTGACCCGCTGGGCACCGTCGCCGGACCAGGACGAGCGGATCACCATGGCCGCCTGCTCGACGGCCGGGCCCAGTTCGGAGACCGAGGCGAGGGAGTCGATACGGGGCAGCGCCGTCTGGGCGAAGAGCTTGCCGTCGGTCAGGACGCGGCCCTTCTCGTCCGGGGCCAGGGTCTCGGCGAGCTTGCGGTCGATGCTGGAGTCGCCGGGGTCGTTCAGCCGCAGTTCGACGCGGGTGCCGAACAGGGACTGGGTGGCGATGCGGACGTCGTTCCAGCGCAGCATGCCCGCGACGACGTGGATGCCGTAGCCGCCGCCGCGCTTGAGCAGGTCGGTGACCGCGTCCTCGATCTCGTCGAAGTCGTCGCGCAGGGCGCCGAAGCCGTCGATGAGGAGCACGATCTCGGTCGAGGACAGCTCGGGGAGCCGGCCTTCGGCGCGCAGTTCGCGCAGCCGCTCGACGGAGTCGATGCCGTGCTCGCGGAAGAGTTCCTCGCGGGCGGCGAGCATGCCGCGGACCTCTTCGACCGTGCGGACGGCGCGTTCGCGGTCGGCACGGCCGGCGATGCCGCCGACGTGCGGGAGACCTGCGAGGGCGGCGAGGCCGCCGCCGATGAGGTCGAGTCCGTAGACGCCGACCTCGCGCGGCGTGTGCGTCATGGCGAGGGACAGCGCCAGGGTGCGCAGCAGGGTGGTCTTGCCGGACTGGGGGCCGCCGATGACGGCGGCGTGGCCGCCGGCGACGGTGAGGTCGAGGATCCACTGCCCCTGCCACTGCTTGGCCGGGTCGTCGAGGAGGCCGATCGGCACCTTGAGCGGGCCGGGCCGGACGGCCAGCTGCATGCCGCGTTCGCCGGCCCGGAGCGGGCCCGCCGAGGTGTCCAGGGCGATGGCCCGGGGCAGCGGCGGCAGCCAGATGCCGCGGGTGGGCCGGGCGGCGTCGCGGAGCTGGTCGACGACGACGGACATGACGGTGGGGCCGGGGTTGCGGTGGCGCATGGCCGGCTGGCTGTCGCCGGGGGCCGTCTCGGGCTCGCCGAGGGTGTTGAAGTCCGGGTAGGGGTGGACGACCGGTCCCTCGTCCTCGACGGTCCGGGCGACGGGGCCGTGGTAGGGGCCGGAGACGAAGCTCGCCTTGAACCGCTCGTAGGCGCTGGTGTCGACCTTGAGGTAGCCGAAGCCGGGGATGGGCGGCAGGTGGAAGGCGTCGGTGGTGTCCAGCACCGTGCGGGACTCGTCGGCGGAGAAGGTGCGCAGGCCGAGCCGGTAGGAGAGATAGGTGTCCAGGCCCTTGAGCTTGCCGCCCTCGATGCGCTGGCTGGAGAGCAGCAGGTGCACGCCGATGGAGCGGCCGATGCGGCCGATGGACAGGAACAGGTCGATGAAGTCGGGTTTGGCGGTGAGGAGTTCGCCGAACTCGTCGATGACGACGAAGAGGTGCGGCAGCGGCTCCAGGTCGGGCCGGGTCTCGCGCAGGGCGGCGTAGTGGCCGATGTCGGCGATGTTCCCGGCGTCCTTGAGGACCTGCTGGCGGCGCTGTACCTCACCGGCGAGGGAGGAGTGGACGCGCTCGACGAGCCCGGCCTGGTTCTCCAGGTTGGTGATGACACCGGCGACGTGCGGCAGGTCGGCGAACGGCGCGAAGGTGGCACCGCCCTTGTAGTCGACGAGGACCATCGCGAGGTCCTCCGGGGGGTGCGTGGCGACCAGGGCCAGCACCAGGGTGCGCAGCAGCTCGCTCTTGCCGGAGCCGGTGGCGCCGACGCACAGGCCGTGCGGGCCCATGCCGAGTTCGGAGGATTCCTTCAGGTCGAGCAGGACCGGCTGGCGGGAGTCGCTGATGCCGATCGGTACGCGCAGGAAGGCGCGTTCGCCGCGGGGCCGCCACATTTCCCGGACGTCCAGGGCGGCCGGGTCCTCCACGCCGAGCATCTCGGCGAAGTCGACGGGGCCGGAGAGCGGGGCGTCGACGAGGGATTCGGGGGACAGCCGCAGCGGGGACAGCAGACGGGCGAGGCCCTCGGCGCCGGGGGCGGTGGCCCGGTCGGCGGTGCCGTGCGAGGTGACGGGCTCGGCGGGGCGCAGGTCCTCGATGTGGACCTGGTCGCCGTCGACGGTGATGCGCAGGGAGACCTGGCCGGGCTCCTGCACCCGCTCGGCCACCAGGTGCAGCACGGTGACGCCCATGTCCCGCAGGCTCACGGCGTCGTCGGGGCGGGGCAGTTCGGGCGCGTCCTCGCCGTACTCGTCGCTGACGACCAGCAGGCGGCCGGTCATCTCCAGGGCGTCCTTGCCGGAGAGTCCGCGGCGCACCTCGGCGGCGTAGGAGGCGCGGGCGCGCAGGTCCCGGTTCATGAGCCGGGCGAGCTGGGCGAGGGCGGGGGCGATGCGGCGGGCGCTGACGGGTCCGTCGTGCTCGTCGGGGTCGAGGGTGTGGGGCAGCCACTTGACCCAGGACCAGTCGGTCATGCGGTCGCCGGGGCAGGCGAGGGCGATGGCGACGTCGTCGGGGGCGTGGGTGACGGCGGTCTGGGTGAGCAGGGCGCGTACGACGCGCAGGACGCCCTCGCGGTCGCCGACGACGCTGACGTTGCCGACGCGGTCGAGCGGGACGGTCAGGGGCAGGTCGGTGGCTGTGGAGAATCGATTCTTCAGAGCCCCGGCCTCGTTGAGCATGAACCGGTCGGGCGGGGTGAGGACACTGCTGCCCTGCTCGCCGATGTCCAGGGGGCGTACGGGCATCCGGCCGGTGCCCACGCGCACGCGCAGGAAGTCGCTGTCGCGGCGGCGCCGCTCCCACAGCCGGGCGGGGTCGCGCACGAGGTCGTAGAGCGCCTCGGGCGGCGGGTCGAGGACCCGGGCCTTCTCCCGGCGCTCGCGCTCCTCGGCGCCCAGCTCCTCGCGGAGCTCCTCCAGGTATTCCAGATAGCGCTCGCGCTGCTGGCGCCGGGTGCGCTGGGCCTTGCCGCGCTGGGACAGCAGCATGCCGACCGAGCCGATGACGGTGACGAGGAGCACGATCGCGCCGAGCCCGGCGAACTGGCTGTTGCGCACCATCGTCATCATCACGACGGAGCTCATCACGCCGGCGATGGGCATGAGGGTGTGCATGGCGCCGCCGGTCTTGCCCTCGGGCAGATTGGGCGGCGGCTCGATGGTGCGCGCCTCGGGGGTGGGCAGCGGCCGGGTGGTGCGGGCGGGGCGGTGGACTATGCGGGTGCTCATCGGTTGCTTCGCCTGCTCATGGCTCGGGTGAGGACTTCGGCGGCGAGCTCGGTGACGGCCTCGCGCGTGACCTGGCCGAGCAGGTCGGTACGGATCGGGCCGCCGGTCGCGAGGTGCCGGTCGTACGGGAGCATCAGGACCTTCACGCCGTCGAGCTGGAGGTGCTCTCGTGCCGCGGTCACATCAAGCGTCATATGCGGGGACGACGCGGCGACGACCACCACGGTTCCCTCCAGCATCTTGGGTCGCGACAGCGACGCCATCCAGTCCAGCACCGAGCGGGTACTGGTGATGCCCTCGACGGTGGCGGGGGTGACCAGCACCCGCGCCTGTGCCGCCGCCAGGGCGGTGCGGGACAACTCGCTCGGGAGGCTGTCGCAGTCGACGACGGTGATGCCGAAGTAGCGGCGCAGCGCGACCATCACCGAGCGGTAGTCCGCCAGTTCCAGCCGGTGGCCCACCCGGCCCTGGCTGCCGGGCAGCAGCCAGCCGCGGTCGGGCAGCTGGACGAGGTAGCCGACGACGTCGGTGAGTTGCATCGACGGGTCGATGAGCTGCGCGACGTCGCTCGTCGTCCAGCGCACCTTGGTGACGCCGAGCCTGGCCGGGAGGGTGCCCAGCGCCGGGTCGGCCTCCAGCATCAGCACGGGGTCCTGGCGGTAGTGCGCGTAGGTGCGGCCGAGCAGCGCGGCGACGGTGGTCTTGCCCGCGCCGCCGCGGATGCTGGTGACGATGATCTGCCGGCCCGTGGTGAGCGGCTGCTGCAGTGCCTGCGCGACGCGGGTCGCCTCCTCCACCTCGCGGGTGGCCGAGGAACCGACGAGGCGGCGCAGCGAGCGGGAGGTCCGCTTGGCTGCGGTGTCCCCGCTGAGCGGCTTGCCCTTGACCAGCTCCTCGGGGAGCGGGAGCTCCATGGTGACGGGCGTGGGCAGGGGCCGGGGGGCGGGGGCGGGCGCCGGGCGGGCGCTGGGCACCTCCGCCTGCGAGGGCGTGCTGGCCTGTGCAGGCGCGTTGGCCTGCGCGGGCGTGCCCGCGGCTCCGGCCGGGGGCCGGCCGGCTTGCTCGCCGGGCCGGTCCGGTTCTCCGGGATCGTTGGTGAGGTTGCGCAGGTTGCGCAGTACGTCGCCCTGCCAGTCGTCCTGGGACATGCGGTCTCTCCTGGAGCTCAGAACTGGTGGAGCAGACGTACGTAGACGCCGAACACCCCGACCGCGAGCGGGAACAGTGCGATCACACCGATGGTCTCGACGAAGTCCACGGCGCGGCGCAGCCGGACGCCGACGTGCTCCGGCAGCCGGACCGCCAGCACGGCGAGCGGCACGATCGCCACCCCGCAGAGCGCGGCCAGCGGCCCGGCCGGGGTGCCGGGGATGTGGTCGATCCACAGCATCACGAGCCGGACGAGCAGCACCAGGGCGGCCGCCAGCAGCGTGACGACCTCGGCGATCAGGGGGAAGGCGCGCGAGCGGGAGAGCAGCACGACCACCACGACGGACGCGAGCAGCACCGTCCACCACGAGGGCGAGGTGACAGCCAGCAGCCCGCCCGCCGCGGCGGACACGGCGACGGCGACCGTGGCCAGGACCAGCCCGCGGTGGGTGGCTGCCAGGGCGGTCTCGACCTCGTGGCGGCTGACGGAGGAGCCGCCGGAACGGCGGTCGTCGAGTCCGGTGAGCCCGGCCGCCATCAGCGCGAGGCGGGGCAGCAGGCCGAGGACGACGACGGAGACGACGGCCATGACGGATCCGACGCGTGCCGGGTCGTGCTGGAGCGCGGCGACGGCCTCCCACGCGCCGGTGGTCACGGCGACGGCTCCGGCGCCGATCAGACCGCCCTTGCCGAGCTGCGAGAACAGCCCGAGGAGGGCGAGGGTCACGGTGAGCGCGGCGGCCACGGCAGCGAGCCGCGCGGGTCCGGACCAAGCGTGCGCGTCGGCGGCGGTCCACGCGGCGAGCACGCCGAGCGCGCCACCGGTCAGCATGAGGGTGGTGCCGAGGTCACGGCCGGCCTGGCCGGCCTCGTCGTCCGTCCGGGCGCGATCGTTCTGGTTGGCCCGGGTGCCGATCCGGGCGGCGACCGCGCCGACGGCAGCGACGAGCACGGCCGTCATCGCGAGAGCGGCCGCCACCGAGGCCGCGCCGAGGCTGGTGCGCGCGAGCACACCGGCGGTCACGGCCAGCACGATCGTCGCCAGGCTCGCGGTCCACCGCCGGGCCTCGGGCCGCCAGCGCCACGCCCGGACGTCCAGGTCCTCGGCGAGCTCGTCGGTGACGTCGTGCACGACGGGAGCGGAGGGCGCGTCGTGCACCCGGACGAGCCGGAGCACGGCACCATCGGGCACGGCGGCCTCGGCGAGGGTCCCGTCCTGCGGCAGAACCGTTCCCTCAGCGGTGATCAGATGCCGGGCGGCCGGTCGCTCGCCGACCCTGTCACCCAACAGCCGCAGGACGTCGGGCAGAAGCCGCCCGATGGGCTCGTCCGCGGGCAGCACGAGATCCACCCGCCGACGGTCGCCGACGAGAGTGATCCTGCTCAATTCCGTACGCTGTTTTTCCCCCACATTCACCACGCGGCAGAACCTATCACTGGGCCGGCTCCGTCACTTTGTGCGTTCCTTTCGGGGTTTTCGCCGATTTCGTAGGCGCGGGGGACGGCTTCGTATAGGAGCCGGACGGCTTCGCACGCGAGGCAGTCGGCTTCGTATGCGAGGCAGTCGGCTTCACAGCAGTCGGCTTCACATAGGAGCCGGGCAGCTTCGTATGCGGCGCGGACAACTTCTTGTGCGAGGCGGACGGCGAAGGCGACAACGACGGTGACGGCGTCACCTGCGGCGCATAGCGCTGCTGTTGCTGCTTCTGCTGCTCTTTCTGCTTGGCCAGGGTGTGCTGGATGAACGACCAGCCCACACAACCGGCACACATCACCGCCGCGACGGCGATCCCCGCGAATATCTTGCCGAGCTTCTCGTCCGCCGTACGACGGGCCCGCTGGGCACCGAAGATCAGCGCATCCCGCATGCGCCGGCGCCGTACCGACACCGACTCCAGCAGCTGACTGTCGTAATCCTTCGTCATCATTCCCCGATCAGCCGAGCCCGACCGACTCCTGTGAACCCGCTACGAACCCCGCGCGATCTGAAAGGCCATGAACACCAGCCAGCCCAGCGGAACCAGCAACATCAGCGCGGCGGGCCGCTTCCGCAGCGGCGCACCGGGGTTCAGCTGCATACCCGGCTGCCCCGGAACGGGCGGCGGGAGTTTGTTGATCTTGGCCCTGACGAAGAGGTTCCACAGCAGGGTGAACGGAGTCAGAAGCACCAGCGACAGCGGGCTCCACCAGCCCTGGAGCAGGGTCTTTCCGGTCATGTCACGCCATACCGCCGTGCCGCAATTCCGGCAGAACGGCCCCTTGAGCGACAGGGACCGCATCATGATCAAAATGCCCTGATGTCCGCGAACGGTCGCCTCGACGGCGGGAAATCCACCGCACAGCCGGCAGTGCACCTGTCCTGACGGCGGCTGAAATCCCTGCTGCGGCATGCCCTGCTGATCCCAGCCCTGCTGGGGGGCGTGGCCCTGCGGGGGCATCTGACCTTGCTGCGGCGGAAAACCGGGCTGCTGCTGGAACGGCTGTTGTGCCGGAAATGGCTGCTGTTGCGGCGGAGTAGCCACAAGAGTCCCCCGAATCAATCACTGCACTATGGAACGGCGCGGTCATGACACACACCGGCCGCTATGCCTATCAACTTCTACCGGGGGAAGCAAAGCGTCACCGTCATCTCGCAGGCGACCAGGACGACGACACTTCGCGGTTACCTCCCGCCGGCCTTCCCCGCATACCGGCCGATTCCGCCCGACCGGACACTTCACGCCGGAGCGGCGTCCAGTACTTCCCGCCCCGCCGACACTCCTCTTCGCCGGGAAGCGGTCGTCGGCCTCCAGCACGCTCATGGCCGGCTCCACCGCAGGACGCGCGGGCATCAGAGGCGTTGCTCCACCATGGCTGGACGCCTCGGCAGCGTGGCAAGCAGCTCACGTTGCGCTGCGTGGACCCGAATCCCGATGCGGCGAATCTCAGGGTGACCGCCTGGCCGCCCCGCTGAGGCTTGTCTCCGATGAGCCTTCGGCGGCCGCGCCGGGCGGGTGACGACCCGCCCGGCTGCCCAGCGATTCGCCGATCGGGGTGCGCCCGGGCATCCCCTGAGCGCATCCCGATCGGTCGTCCATACCCTTACGCGTCGCTGTCACGCCAAGCCCGCGTGGAATTTCCCCGCTCCTACGGCTGGGTCATCGACGTCGATGCAATGCACAGCGATTTGCTCCGATTGGGCATCTAGGCGAATACCGCATCGGTGAGGTCCGGTCCCCGTCCGTCGATGATGTCGGGAGCCTTGAGCCCGTGGCCCTCTGCCCGACCGTAGTACGTCGGCTCGCCGGGCTCCGCCTCGACTTCGAGCACCTGAACGAGCTCCTGCAGGGCTGACGCGAGCCGCGGCGCGTTGGCGGCATGGATGGCCGGGTGGGGCTCACCCCGGAAATCACACAGACCCCATACGTCGTGGTACACGGACAGTTCAGCCGAAGGACCGATCTCGTCGGGTGACACCATGAGTTCGACCAGACGGTACTCACTGTGGCGCGTTCCGTTCGCGTCGAGCCACACGCCGGATCCCAGCACAAGGATTCCGCCCATCTCCGCCTGCGGGTGACCAGCCGGCCGACAGGCGCGGAGGTCATCGGGCAATGCCGGATCGTCGAGCGAACGTCTGACAAGGTCCAGGCGGCTATGGATACCGAGGCCACCCTTGCCGACCTGGAACCAGTTCCACTCAAGCGAGCCCGGCTCCAGCAAAGCGTGCTTCTGCAGCACCGCACTCATGCGCCCCGCGGTCCTGAGCGCGGACTCCAGACCGGGCTCCACCACGTCGTCAAGGTCCCAGAACCACGAGCCGCACTCTCTCGGCGCGCGCATCAGCATAGACATCGAACTTCCTTATCGCTTGGCGGCGTTGGTCGGATAAATGGTGACAGACCCGTCGTCGAATTTTAGTTCAAAAGAGGCGTTAGTGCGGTCAGCGGCCCTCTGCACGGCCTGAATTTCGCGCTCCGTGAGCTCGCTCCTGAGGCCCTTGATATCCAGGATTCCAACCTTGACATCAACTCCAGACCCACCGAGCTGCTTTTCCGCGATCTTCTTGACTGCCGACTTGATGCCTGTGACGCTGTCCACGTCCTTGAGCTGGGCGCCGTATTCGATGCGACCATCGACGCGGACCAGCACATCAAGGTCGAGCTGCTTCTCGGGAAGCTTCAGCTCGAACTCGATGTTCTTTATTCCCTTGGCCTGGAGCTCCGCAGCATGCTCCATCGCCTGATGCACAGCCGGGATCATGTCGTTCTGCTTGACCTGAAAAAGGAGGCCCTTGGGATCCTCGAACATGGGAATATCCGCAAATCTGCCGCTCGCGATATATTCGGCAACGGCTGCCCCGTATTCCGACTTCTTCAGCTGCGTCAACATGCGACCCTGGTCCACTGGCGGAACCTTCGCGTCCTTGAGAGCCGCCGTAACGGCGGCCTCCCGCTCAGGGGCCATGGGCCCGCTGGGCTGCTGGCTTATCCGGTCGCCTTCCAGAATGACCGCAGGCTGCCGCTCAGGCTTTCCGGAGCCGCTTCCCGGACCGTCGCCGGTCCCACCTCCGTCACCCGAGGACGGGCCACCGGCATCACTGAGGCCGCCGGGCGTCTCCCGGCCGTCGCCGTAGCCGCCCGTGTCGTGACCAGAGTGTCCCGGAGTACCGCTACCGCCGCCACTGCTCGGGGTGTGCGAGTCGCCGCTCCCACCGGACGGAGTGTGCGAGTCCGCGCCGTTGCCAGTCGAGTGATCCGCAGCATGACCGCCCGTGGACGGCGTGTTGTGCGAACTGCCACCCCCGCCGGTCGGATGGGAATCGTCGCCCGGGTGCGCCGAGCCCGTCGGGTGGTTCGCGGAGTTCTCCACGCGGCTGGGGCCGCCCGCGCCTTCGAGAACCCTCGACTCCTCCTTGACCGGAACGGTCTCTTGCTCCTTGAGGTCGGGCAGTTCGTCCTTGTGTAGCTCCCTGACGGGTTCCGTGTCGGGAACGACATCGCCGTGCTCGTCCCGGATGTAACCGTCATTGCCGACGAAGCGCTCGTTGCCGTTTTTGTCGGGGTACGCGAAATCGGAGGGCGTCTTCTCGCCGGAGCCAGCCGGGGTGGAGGACGCGTCGCCCGAGTGAGCCGGTGTGGAAGGCTGCTCGCCCGAGTGGGACGGCGTCGAGTCGTGCTCGCCCGTGTGGCCGGAGGGAGCGTTGGCTTCGCCCGGGTGGGGCGCGTTCCCCGTGGGGACGTTGCGGGCCATGTCGTCGACACCGGCCCGGCTGGCCTTCAGGGCCTCCACCAGGCCGCCGACCTTCAGCTTGGTGACACTCGCCGCCTTGCCCAAGTAGCTCATCGGGTCGACGAGCACACCCGCCTTGCCCAACACGGTCGCCGCCTTCGCACCCGTGCTCAGCTTCCCAGCCTGGCCGGCCTTGCCGAGCTTGAGCAATGCGGCCGCACCGAAGGTCAGGCCGTTGAACGCAACCGTCCCGGCCGCCCGCGACGGGTCTCTGCCCCACTCGTCCCACGCCACCAGCGACTTGCCGAAGTTACGCAGCGCCGCCTTCTGCTTGTCGGTGTCACTGTGGTCGACCGGGCCGAACATCTTGTCCATCGCCCAGTCGTACGGCGTCATGACGTACGCGCTGACACCACCGAAGACATCGCCGATGCCCGACCACGTCTTCTTGAAGTTGTCCCAGTCGAACACGTTGGCCATGCTGCCCAGGCCCTTGAGGGTGCTGAGGGCACCGTCGACGAAGAAGCCCTTTACCGCACCGCCGACGTTGTCCTTCGTCCACTCCCAGGCGCCCCGCAGACCCGTGTGCTCACGCTCGTCGACCGTCCCCCAAGGAGTCTTCTTGGCGTCCTCGACGTCGCTTTCCTTGAAGCCGTACATACCGGCCTTGTGCGAACCGTCGTCGACGACGAAATGCGTGCCCCCGACCAGTGCGGTGATCTTGTTGGCCGCATCACGCTCCACACCCTGGAACGCCACCCAGGTCGTGCCGACCTCACGGACAAGACGCGCATTCTCGTCGATCTTGCCCTGGTCCTCCTGCCAGTCGTCGTCGTCCTTGTTCTCCGCGACGAACTTCTTCGCATCCGCACGCAGCTGATTCATCTTGTCGACCAACGGCTTCGCAGACGACGCGAAACTCGTCAGCGCACCGCTGACGGACTCCAGCTTCTTCGCGAACTCATCCGCCTTGTCCCGCACCGGAATCGTCGAATTGAGCAGATGCTCCTGCTCAGGAGCGTCATAGACTGGATCCAACGCCTGAAAGGCGTTATGGACGTCCCTGCCCGTGCCACGAATACTGGAAGCAGTCGACTTCAGCTGGCCAGCGTGCTTCTCTAACTCCTCCAATTTTCCCGTGAAGGTCGGTATCTTCCCCAGATCAATCACTTTCGCCCCCTCGAACTTCCCGCCGACTTCAGCCGTCCTGGCGCGTCGACGGCGGCCCGTGTATCGCCGTAGCGGTGCACGGGCCGCCGTCGCATACGGCCTCTTCGGCTGAGTAGCCGTCCTACTCGGCTCGGCCCAGCGCCTCGTGGACCTCCGCGCACACCTTCTCGTCGCCGACCGTCAGCAGATACTCACCGAACTGTCGGCCCTCCGGCCCCTTGGCGCGACTCACAAGGGCGACGGCGTGGTTCAGCGTGCGGGGCGAGGAGCTGACCTTCAGCACGCTCATGGCCATCTCCACGCCCAAGGGGCCGTCGATGACCGATACCGCGCTGGCCAGGTCGACCAGCTGGGTGGGCAGGTCGAACCGGCGCTTCTCGCCCGCCGTCAGGGACCATACGCCCCTGGCGACGACCTCCTTGATGTCGTCCAGCAGCGCCCGCAGCGTGGCGTTGTCGAACAACTCACCCAGCTTGTCCTCGAAGTACTGGCTGTCGGCGAGCCGCACCAAGGCCCGGGCCGCCTCCACGCGCAGGTCCTCGGTGCCCTTTTCCCGCGCCAGGTCCCCGTCGGCCACCGCGTCCGCGAGCTGCGCGAACGTGCTGTCGACGGAGAACTTGCGGTCGACCGAGAAGTCGTACCAAGGCGTGTTCCCGGGGTCCGCGGCGGCCCGGATGACCGCCTCGTAGCCGGCCGTCTCGCCCCAGGTCGACAGCGCCAGGCAGGCCAGGAAACGCTCGATCTCCGGTTCGGCGGGATCGTTCATCAGCTCGACGAGTCCGGGCACGCGGTCCCGGTGTCCGGGCTCGTCGAAAGCCCCGAAGATCACATCGTCGATATCCGTCGTCGGCTCACCGTCGAAATCCGTGCCGAGCAATTCACTGAAGCGGGTCATGAGTGGCATCCTTTCGCATTCCGCCCGTAGGTCGTCGTCACGGTCCGCTGATGTAGTCACGCGGCACGACGCCCTTGATGAGCCACTCCGAGTCCCGGCGGGTGTGCATCATGTCCTTCATGCGCTGCGCGAGGCTCTTCGTCTTGGCCTTGCCCAGGCCGAGTTCCTTGGCGATCTCGGCGGCCCTGGCATCGATCTCGGGGTGCGGTGTGTCCCGCGGGACGGTGATGTCCACGGGCCGGCCGGCGACCTTGTCGGCAGCCTGCTGGATTGCCTTCTCGACCTCCCTCGGCGAGTAGACCTCCACACCCTTGACCTTGCCCTTGGCTATGTCGTCCACGAGCCGGGGCAGATCGATCTGGATCTTCTGGCCGCCGTAGTCCTTGGCGTTGGCGCCGTCCTCACTGGTCGAGGTGTAAGGACTCTCCGACTTCTTCGGCTCGCGTCCCACGATGTGGTCGACGATCGTCGCGTCACCGTTCGGGTTGGCGGGGACGAGGTCGCCGTCCTCGTTGAGGTAGCTCTTGCGCTGCCCCTTGCTGTTGTGCGTGTCCGAGAAGTCCGCGTCATGACGCTTGAGGGGCGGGATCTCCTCGGCGGGACCCGGCTTGTACGATCCGGGCGGGGTGTGATCACCCGAGCCGGAGTCACCCGCGCCGGAATCGGAACCGGAGCCACCCGAGCCCGAGCCGGAGTCACCCGAGCCCGAGCCGGCGTCGCCCGCACCCGACCCGGAGTCACCCGCACCCGAACCCGCACCGGAACCGGAGTCCTTGCCCGAGCCCCCCGGCCCGTCCGAGCCGCCGTGCCCGCCGGCGCCGCCGCCCGTGCCCGGCGTCTCGCCGTGGCCGCCGGTGCCATGGCCCGTGCCACCACCGGACGTCTCCACCCGGCTGGGACCGCCCGCGCCCTCGAGCACCTTCTCCTTGACCGGCTCCTTGACCGGCTCCTTGACCGGAGCCGTCTCGGGCTCCTTGACGTTCGGCAGGTCGTCCTTGTGCGGCTCCGGGTGGGGAGCCTTGTCAGGCACGACGTTGCCGTTCGTGTCCCGGATATGCCCGTCGTCGCCGACGACGTACTTCTCGCCGTCGGGGCCGTCGTACTCGCGGCCGGCCGGCGTCTTCTCGCCGGAGCCCGCGGGGGTGGATGCCGAATCGCCCGGCTGGGAGGGGGTCGAGGAACCGTCCCCCGAGTGGGAAGGAGTCGAAGCACCGTCGCCGGTGTGGGCCGCAGGCGGATTCACCCCGGTCGGGTGCGGCGAGGTGCCGGTGGGGACGTTGCGGGCCATGTCGTCGACGCCGGCCTGGCTGATCTTCAGGCCCTCCATGAGCTCGCCGACCTTGAGCTTGGTGACACTCGCCGCCTTGCCCAGGTAGCTCATCGGGTCGACGAGCACACCCGCCTTGCCCATCACGGTCGCGGCCTCGGAGGCCATCCCGGCCTTCCCGGCCTTGCCGAGCTTGAGGAACGAGCCCGCGCCGAGGGTCAGACCGTTGAACGCGACGATCCCGACCGCCTTCGAGGGGTTCTTGTCCCACTCGTCCCAGGCGACCAGCGACTTGCCGAAGTTGCGCAGGGCCGCCTTCTGCTTGTCGGTGTCACTGTGGTCGACCGGGCCGAACATCTTGTCCATCGCCCAGTCGTACGGCGTCATGATGTACGCGCTGATACCACCGAAGACATCGCCGATGTTCGACCAGGTCTTCTTGAAGTTGTCCCAGTCGAAGACGTTGACCATGCTGCCGAGGCCCTTGAGGGTGCCCCAGACACCGTCGACGAAGAACCCCTTCAGCGCACCGCCGACGTTGTCCTTCGTCCACTCCCACGCGGCCCGCAGACCCGTGTACTCACGCTCGTCGACCGTCCCCCAAGGGGTTTCCTTGGCGTCCTTGACGTCGCTTTCCTTGAAGCCGTACATACCGGCCTTGTGCGAACCGTCGTCGACGACGAAATGCGTGCCGCCCACCAGCGCGGTGATCTTGTTGGCCGCATCACGCTCGACACCCTGGAACGCCACCCACGTGGTGCCGACCTCACGGACAAGACGCGCATTCTCGTCGATCTTGCCCTGGTCCTTCTGCCAGTCGTCGTCATCCTTGTTCTCCGCGACGAACTTCTTCGCGTCCGCACGCAGCTGATTCATCTTGTCGACGAGCGGCTTCGCGCTCGACGCGAAACTCGTCAGCGCGCCACTGACGGACTCCAGCTTCTTCGCGAACTCATCCGCCTTGTCCCGCACCGGAATCGTCGAATTGAGCAGATGCTCCTGCTCAGGAGCGTCATAGACCGGATCCAACGCCTGAAAGGCGTTATGGACGTCCCTGCCCGTGCCACGAATACTGGAAGCAGTCGACTTCAGCGAAGCCGCATGCGTCTCCAAAGTCTCCAGATTGCCCGTGAAGGTCGGTATCTTCCCCAGATCAATCACTTCTTGGGGCCCTTCAACTCTTCCGGAGTCGGAGCCTTGGAGTACTCCTCCTGCTTGTTCTTCGCCATCTCCAGGTCGCCCTTGAGGTACTCCTCAGTGGCCAGCCGCGCCCCGGTGATGGACTTCCCCGTCCGGACCGGGAGGAACTTCAGGTCGTTCTCCGTCTTCTGCTGGAACTCCTGCAGCGCCTGGGCCACGGGACCGAAGGCCCCGCCCTTGGGGATCTCGGTCCCGCCCAGGACCATCGTGCCCGCCGTCGTCGCGGAGCCCATCAAGTGCTCGCCGTACGACTTGAACTCTTCCTCGAACTTGCCGCCGGCCTCGGCGGTCTTGCTGAGGACTCCACGAACACCATCCGGCTTGATGTCCCACTTGGACACGATGCCCCCCGTTCTGTAAAACGTTTCTTTCCGGTGCCCCGGCGTCAGCCGATGTTGTCGACGGCGGCCTTGGCCCTGGCCAGCGTCTGGTGCGCCGTGCCGTCGTTCTTGTCCATCGTCGTACGCAGCAGCTTGATGATGGAGCGGACCTCGGCGGCCGCCTTGTCCCAGCGCTGCTCCTTGCCGTGGTACTCGTCCGAGACGCCGTCGGCCTGGAAGTCGGCCATGGCCGCCTTCACCGCCGCCTCGCGCTCGCCGAGCACCGTCTCCAGCCGGCCGATGATGCCGTCCAGCGACCCCTGCACCTCGGTCGAGGCGCCGATGTCGTAACTCCGCCGGTCCGTACCCGTTCCACCCATGTCAACTACCCCCGTATTCCTAGCGGCCCGAGAAACGGGCCGCGTCGAAGTTCGCCGCCGCCATCTGCTGCTTCGCGTTGTCCGCCGATTCCTGGTCACCCTGGCTGAACGAGGTGTCCATCCCCGACTGACCGCCCAGGATCGAGCGCAGCGAGCCGTTCAGCGCGGCCGTCACATCGTCCGAGTGCGCCTTGAACTGGTCGAAGGCCACCTTGCCCGAACCGTTGAACTTGCCCTCCAACGGTGCGGCGGCGGCGATCAGCTGGCGGATCAGACCACCAAGATCCTCACTCGAACCCTGCGTACGGGACATCAGTCCCGACAACGCCGTGTTACCCATATCGAACTTCACGAGCTCACCCCCGGTCACCTCTCACAACAGGCCGCTCGAACATCCACGGCCCGCACTGGCGTGCCATGTCTATCAACCCCTCATTGCCGCCTGCAACGTGAACAGGGGGCACTTCCGTATGGCTGTTACTCAGAAGTCGCATTCGTCGCACAACAAACCCAGCCTGTCACGGGCCTGTGACAAAGCGGGGCTCAGTCGCGGCAGATGAGCAGCAGCGCCCGGTCGTCATTGACGTCCTTGGCGACGGCCTCGATGAGGTGCCAGGCGGCGCCGTGGAAGCCGGAGGCGACATAGCGGTCGGCCTCCCCGGTGAGACGGTCCATGCCCTCGGTCAGATCCCGGTCGGCGGTCTCGACGAGGCCGTCGGTGAAGAGCATGAGGACGTCGCCGGGGCGCAGGGTGCCCTTGACGGGGTCGAACCGCGCGCCGTCGTAGACGCCGAGGAGGGGGCCTTCGGCGGCCTTCTCCTCCCAGCGGCCGGTGCCCGCGCTGAGCTGGAGCCCCGGCAGATGGCCGGCGGAGAGCAGTTCGTAGTCGCCGCTGTCGAGGTCGAGGACGAGGTGGACGGAGGTCGCGAAGCCCTCGTCCCAGTCCTGTCTGAGCAGATAGGCGTTGGCGGCGGGCAGGAACTGCGGGGGCGGCAGGGAGCCCAGCAGACCGCCGAAGGCACCGGAGAGCAGCAGGGCGCGGGAGGCCGCGTCCATGCCCTTGCCGGAGACGTCGGTGAGGACGACCTCCAGCGTGCGGCCGCCGTTCGTCCGACCGGCGACGACGAAGTCACCGGAGAAGGACTGGCCGCCGGCCGGGCGCAGGGCCATCTCCCGGTGCCAGCCGCGCGGAAGCTTCGGCAGCTTGCTCTGGACCCGGATCCGTTCGCGCAGGTCGAAGAGCATCGTGCCGCCGCGCCGCCAGGGCACCCCGACGCGGCTGCGGAACTGCGCGATGAGCAGCCCGAGGAAGCCCACCGCGGCGACGACGAGGATGGTGCCGGGGGTGACCCGGTCGGCGCCGTACGAGCCGGGGTCGTCCAGCGCCGCGGACTCCACGATGAGGGCGGCGGCCGAGGCCGCGTACAGACCGAGCAGGCTCGCGGGCCGCAGCAGCAGCCCGCCGGCCACGATGGGCAGGACGAGCGCGGCGGGGTCGCACCACTCGGGGTTGGCCACGGTGCCGAAGGTGAGGGCGGGGACGGCGAGCAGCAGGGCGGTCAGGGCCAGCCAGTCGGAGCCGTCGCCGCGGAAATAGTCGACACCGGCTTTGCGCACACTCGTGCGGACCCGGTGCAGTCTTTTGCGCATCCGGGCCGTCGGGGTCTCCGCGCCGCCAGTCATTGCATCGGGACCTTATCCACCCATTCGGCGGTGCGTCGATTCACGCCGCGCCGACATGTCCGCCGGGAGGCACCGGTGTGCCGCCGGGAGGGCCTCGGGAACGACTCGGTAGGGCACAGCCTAGGCGAAATTCGCTCGCGCGGGCCGGGAACGCGCTGCTAGGCATGGGGCATGACGACGGAATTTCGGGTATTGCGTCCTGCGGACTGGGACCAGTGGTACGGAACGTTGGAACTGGCCTTCGGAGGGGCGGCGGACAGCTCCGAGGAACGGGCGCTGTGGCGGGAGCTGACGTGCTTCGACCGCTCCATAGGTGCCTGGGACGGCGGTGAAGTCATCGGCACGGCAGGCACGTTGGCCTTCCGGATGACGGTGCCCGGCGGCGACGCGGTGCCCACCGCCGGCGTGACGATGGTGGGGGTACGGCCGACGTACCGCCGGCGCGGGTTGCTGCGGGAGATGATGCGGCGCCTGCTCGACGACGTCCGGTCCTGGGGCGAGCCGCTGGCCGTGCTGACCGCCTCGGAGCCCGCGATCTACGGCCGGTTCGGCTTCGGGGCCGCGACGCACAGCCTGCACGCGACCATCGACACCACCCGGGTGCGGGTCACGGTGCCGCCCGGTACCGACGCGTCGGACGGCGCGGAGGGCGTGCGGTTGCGTGACTCGAAGCCCGAGGATGCGCGCGACGCGTGTGAGGCCGTCTACGCGCGCCGGGTAGCCGCCCGTCCGGGCATGCTGGTCCGCCAGCCGGGCTGGGAGAAGCAGCCGCTGCTCGACCCGCCGGACAAGCGCGAAGGGGCCTCGCCGCTCCAGTGCGTGCTCGCGGAGGTTGACGGCGAGGTGGTCGGCTACGCGCGTTACGCGGTGCGCGGGGACTGGGACCTGGCCGGCCCGAAGGGCGCGGTGGTCCTGCGCGATCTGGAGGCGCTGACCCCGCAGGCGTACGCCGCGCTGTGGCGCTTCCTGACCGAGATCGATCTGACGACCCGGATCACCACGACGAACCGTCCCGTCGACGACCCGCTGCTGCACCTGGTGAGTGACATCCGGCGCTGCGAGATCGGGGTGCGGGACTCGCTCCACGTCCGGCTGGTCGACGTGGGCGCGGCGTTGTCCGCCCGTACGTACCGGACGCCGGTGGACGTGGTGTTCGAGGTGGAGGACGACTTCTGCCCCTGGAACGCCGGGCGCTGGCGGCTGACCGGCGATGCGAAGGGCGCGTCCTGCGAGCGCACCGACGACGCGCCGGATCTGGCCCTGTCCGTACGGGAGCTGGGCACGGCGTATCTGGGCGGGGTGTCGCTGGCCTCGCTCGCGGGCGCGGGCCGGGTGACGGAGCTGCGGCCCTCCGCTCTGGAGGAGGCGTCCTCGGCCTTCGGCAGCACCGTGGCGCCGTGGCTGCCGCACGGGTTCTGAACCGCCCCGGGCGGCCGGCCGGTCACTGACAGGTGGGGCACCAGAAGAGGTTGCGGGCGGCGAGCTCGGCGGTACGGATCTCGCCGTCGCAGATGTGGCAGGGAAGGTGGGCCCGACGGTAGACGTAGACCTCACCACCGTGGTCGTCGACGCGCGGCGGGCGCCCCATGGCCTCGGGCGTGTGCTCGGGCCGGACGGTATCGATCCGGTTGTTCCGCACGCCCTCGCGCATCAGAGCGACCAGGTCGGCCCAGATCGCGTCCCACTCGGACCGGGTGAGATCGCGGCCGGGGCGGTACGGGTCGATGCCGTGCCGGAAGAGGACCTCCGCGCGGTAGACATTGCCGACCCCGGCGATGACCTTCTGGTCCATGAGCAGCGCGGCGATCGTGGTGCGGCTTTTGGCGATCCGCCGCCACGCCTTGTCGGGGTCGTCGTCGGACCGCAGCGGGTCGGGGCCGAGCCGGTCGTGTATCGCCTGCTTCTCGCCGTCGGTGATCAGCGCGCAGGTGGTGGGCCCGCGCAGATCGGCGTAGGCCCCGGGGTTCGCGAGCCGCAGCCGCACGGTCTCGGTGGGCGGCGGCGCCTGGCCCGTGCCGAAGCCGAGCTTGCCGAAGAGGCCGAGGTGGATATGGACCCAGCCGGTCGCGGCGAAGCCGAGGAAGAGGTGCTTGCCGTGGGCTTCGGCGGTCTCCAGCACCCGGCCGTCGAGCAGGGCCGCGCTGTCGGCGAACTTGCCCTGCGGGCTGCTCACCCGGGCCGGGCGGCCCGCGAAGAGGTCACGGTGGTCCGCCGCGAGGCGGTGGATCGTATGCCCCTCGGGCAAGGCTTGTCCTCCGGACTGGTTGCGTTGACTGGTGCGGCTGCAGGACCGGGGCGCTGCCCCGGACCCCGGCCCTCAAGCGCCGGGCGGGCCGGTTTGTGCCCGGACGGGCTGCCGTGCCGTGTCCTCGGGCGCCGGGCGGGCTTTGTCCAGCCCGTCCGGCGCCCGAGGACAAAGGGGTATCAGCCCTGCGGGTGGTGGGCGGGGATCTCCGGCAGCTCGCCGGTGCTCTCGTACCGGCTCAGCATCTCGATGCGGCGCGTGTGGCGCTCCTCACCGGAGTACGGCGTGGCGAGGAAGATCTCGACGAACTTCGTCGCCTCTTCCTGGGTGTGCATCCGGCCGCCGACGCTGATCACGTTGGCGTTGTTGTGCTCACGGCCGAGAGCGGCGGTCTGCTCGCTCCAGGCCAGCGCGGCCCGGACGCCCTTGACCTTGTTCGCGGCGATCTGCTCGCCGTTGCCCGAGCCGCCGATCACGATCCCGAGGCTGTCGGGGTCGGCGGCGGTCCGCTCCGCGGCGCGGAGGCAGAACGGGGGGTAGTCGTCCTGGGCGTCGTAGATGTGCGGTCCACAGTCGACGGGGTCATGGCCCTGGGCCGTGAGCCACTCGACGAGGTGGTTCTTGAGTTCGTAGCCGGCATGGTCGGAGCCGAGGTACACGCGCATGCGTCCGAGTGTGGCACGACTCGCAGGGGGCACCCGTCGTCGGGTCCGGGGGTTACCCCGTGAATACAACGATACGGATTCGGGTCTTCCGAAAGACACCTGCAAAAAGTTCTAATGCGGAAGCTCGAAACCCGAGAACCAAAGGAAACGTTCCATGAGCGCGACACCGCCGACAATGACGAAGGCGCCGACGGCCGGCGATCCCGGCCAGGGCCCCGCGTCCGGCCAGGACGGCCTGAAGGCCGGGCTCAAGAACCGCCACCTGTCCATGATCGCTATTGGTGGCGTGATCGGCGCCGGCCTCTTCGTGGGCTCCTCCGGCGGTATCGCCGCCGCGGGCCCCGGCATCCTCCTGTCGTACGCCCTCGTCGGCGCGATGGTCGTCTTCGTGATGCGGATGCTCGGCGAGATGGCCGCCGCCAACCCGACCTCCGGCTCCTTCTCCGCCTACGCGGACCGGGCGCTGGGCCGCTGGGCCGGTTTCACCATCGGCTGGCTGTACTGGTTCTTCTGGGTCGTGGTGCTCGCGGTCGAGGCGACCGCCGGTGCCAAGATCCTCGAAGGCTGGATACCGGCCGTGCCCCAGTGGGGCTGGGCCCTGATCGTCATGGTCGTGCTCACCGCGACCAACCTGGCCTCGGTCGCCTCCTACGGCGAGTTCGAGTTCTGGTTCGCCGGTATCAAGGTCGTCGCCATCGCCGGCTTCGTCGCCATCGGTCTGCTCGCGGTCTTCGGTGTGCTCCCCGGCTCCGACAACCCCGGCGCCGGCTTCGACTACCTCACCTCGCACGGCGGGTTCCTGCCCAACGGTCCCGGCGCGATCCTCACCGGTGTGCTGATGGTCGTCTTCTCCTTCATGGGCAGCGAGATCGTCACCCTGGCTGCCGGTGAGTCCGAGGACCCGCAGCGCGCGGTGACCAAGGCCACCAACAGCGTCATCTGGCGGATCGGCGTCTTCTACCTGGGCTCGATCCTCGTCGTGGTCAGCCTGCTCCCGTGGGACTCCAAGGAGATCGCCGACAAGGGCAGCTACGTCGCGGCCCTCGACTCCATCGGCATCCCGCACGCCGGCCAGGTCATGAACGTCATCGTGCTGACCGCCGTCCTGTCCTGCCTGAACTCGGGCCTCTACACGGCCTCCCGCATGGCCTTCTCCCTCGGCCAGCGCGGCGACGCGCCGAAGAGCTTCGCCCGTGTCAGCAAGACCGGCGTGCCGCGGATCGCGATCCTGGGCTCGACCGTCTTCGGCTTCCTCTCGGTGATCTTCAACTACGTGTGGCCGGACACCGTCTTCAAGTTCCTGCTGAACGCCTCCGGTGCCGTCGCGCTCTTCGTCTGGCTGGTGATCTGCTTCACCCAGCTGAGGATGCGCCGCATCATCGAGCGGGAGACCCCCGAGCGGCACGTCGTGAAGATGTGGCTCTTCCCGTACCTGACGTGGGCCACCATCGGCATGATCACCTTCGTGCTCGGCTACATGGTCTACGCGGGCGGCGACAACCGCCAGGTCGTCCTCGCCTCCGTGCTGGTCGGCGCGATCGTCCTGGGTGTCTCCTTCGTGCTGGACCGCCGCCGCAAGAGCGAGGCGGCTGCCACGAAGTAGTTTCCTCTCGCGTTTCGGGCCGGGCCCGCACCTCCTTTCACCAAGGGGGTGCGGGCCCGGCCCGTTCGTGTGCGCGGTGAGCTCTATCGGGAGGCGCCGAAGTTCTGGGTCCACCAGGGGCCGTTCGCCCTGAGGTTGATGCCCACGCCTATCTCCTTGAAGGAGCAGTTGAGGATGTTGTCCCGGTGCCCCTGGCTCTTCATCCAGCCGTCCATCGCCGTACGGGCGTCCTTGGGGCTCTTGAAGATGTTCTCGCCGTAGGTGCTCCAGCGGTATCCGGCGGCCGTCATCCGGTCGCCGGGGCTCTTGCCCTCGGGGGTGGTGTGGTCGTAGTAGTCGCGGGCGGCCATGTCGTCGGAGTGGCCCTGGGCCGCGGCCTGGAGCTTGGCGTTGACGGTGACGGGCGAGCACCCCGCGCGGGCCCGCTCCGCGTTGACCATCTCCACGACCTGCTGCGCGAGGCGCGCGGTCGGCCCGCCCGCCGGGGTGCCCTTGGGCTTGGGCTTCGGCTTGGGCTTCTTCGTCGGCTTGGGCTTGGGCTTGGCGGGGGAGCCGCTCTTCTTACCGGCCTTCGCCGGGTCCGCCGTTGCCTTCCCGGTCCCCTCGGGCTTCTTCTTCGGCTTCGCGGAGGCGCCAGCGGTCGGGGTCGCCTTCTTCTTCCCGGCGGCGACGGCGGCCGGCTCGGTGGCCTGGCGCCCGTCCCGCACCGAGGCGGCCCCGGCGGCCGGACGGCTGTCCCCGCCGCCGTCCCCCACTGCCTGCGCCACGCCGTAGCCGCCACCGGCGACGGCTATCAGGGCCACCGCCCCGGTCACCATCACGGCTCGTCGCGGGCGCCTGCCCCGGTTCCGGCGGGAGCGCCGGCTTCCCTCGGGGGCGGGGTCGAACGTCACAGTCTCGGGTTCACGGTTCACGCGGATCCACTTCCGGTGCGGGGTCTGCTGAGTGCTGGTCCAACACTCAGGAGACGCGGCGACCGGACGCCGATAACAAAAATCCGCGGACGCGTGTACGGGCCGGGCCCGCACCCCCTCACGAAGAGGGGGTGCGGGCCCGGCCCGTACGGGGTGTGCCTGGGGTGTCAGCCCCGGCGCTCCAGCAGCTTCCAGGCGGCGGGCAGCGCGCCCATCGCGAGGGCGGCCTTCAGGACGTCACCGATCAGGAAGGGCGTCAGACCGTTCGCGACGGCGTCCGCGAAGGACATGTGCGTGGCCAGCGCGAGGTAGGGGACACCGACCGCGTAGATGATCGCGGAGCCCAACGCCATGGCACCGGCGGTGCGCAGCACGGAACGGTCGGCACCGCGGCGGGCGAGGGCGCCGACGACGGTCGCGGCGAGCAGCATGCCGAGGACGTAACCGAAGGACGGGAAGGTGGCGCCGGACTTGGCCTCCGCGAACCACGGCATGCCCGCCATGCCGACGACGGCGTACAGCGCGAGGGAGAGGAAGCCGCGCCGGGCCCCCAGCGCGGTGCCGACCAGCAGCACGGCGAAGGTCTGACCACTGACCGGGACCGGCGAGCCGGGCACCGGGACGGCTATCTGGGCGGCGATGCCGGTGAGGGCCGCACCGCCCAGGACCAGGGCGGCGTCGCGGACGCGGGCGCGGCCGGCGGTGGAGGCGGGGAGCAGATCAGCGAGGACCGTACCGGTCCGGGAAACTGAGGCAGCGGCGGTGGCCATCGGTACTCCGCGAGGTGACTGGGCAACTAAGGACAGCCTGACGTTAGCCGAGCGTCACCGCGCGAGCACCGGGCACCCGCGACAAACCGACGGCCTCCGGCTTGGAGACTTGTGCCTCCCGGCCGGGGCCCCTGCACGAACGCGTGACTCACCCGGGGCGAGGCCGGTGGGCGGGCCCTGGGGCGGCCAGGCCGCGTCGCCGCGGCCCCGACCCGCCCGCAGGGCCCCGCCCGCCCCGGAGGGGCGGAGAGCGGCGGCACCGGCCGCAGGCGTGCACCCCGCGCCGGAAGGCGGCACCGTCGCGCAAAGGCCGGCGCCCAGCGAACCCGTGATGCTCGTCACCCCCGACCTGCGCAGCTTGGCACATACCACTCGGTCGGGAGAATCTGTCGGAAGTAGCCGGATTCGCGGAGTCCACACATTCGGAGCCCGTGAGTCCGCCGCAGCCCCCCACCGCACAGATCCCGAGAGTACGAAGCCCCATGCACGACGCCCGTCTGTCGCCGAGTCCCGTACCGGTGACGAGAGAGAACCGCTGTCCGCGGGGCTGAAGCAGCGGCATCTGACCATGCTCGGCCTGGGCGGGGTGATCGGCGCCGGGCTGTTCGTCGGGTCCGGGGCCGGGATCGCCGTGGCGGGGCCGGGGATCATCGTGTCGTATCTGATCGCGGGCGCGCTCGCGATGCTGGTGATGCGGATGCTCGGCGAGATGTCCTCGGCGATGCCCGCCTCGGGCGCCTTCTCGGTGCACGCGGAGCGGGCGCTGGGCCGCTGGGCCGGGTTCTCGGTCGGCTGGCTGTACTGGTTCCTGCTGGTCATCGTGCTCGCCGTGGAGGCGACCGGCGCCGCGCAGATCGCCCATGGCTGGGTGCCCTCGGTGCCGCAGTGGGGCTGGGTGCTGCTGTTCATGGTGGTGTTCACCACCGCCAACCTCGCCGCGGTGAAGAACTTCGGCGAGTTCGAGTTCTGGTTCGCGGCGCTGAAGGTCGGCGCGATCGTCCTCTTCCTGGGGCTGAGCCTGCTGGCGATCTTCGGGGTGCTCCCGGACACCGAGGCCGTGGGGTTCACGAACCTCACCGGACAGGGCGGCTTCCTGCCCAACGGCGTCAGCGGCGTGGTCTCGGGCGTCCTCGCCGTCGTCTTCGCCTTCGGCGGCCTGGAGGTCGTCACGATCGCCGCCGCCGAGTCCGACGACCCGGCGCGCGCGGTGGCCCGGGCGGTGCGCAGCGCCGTCTACCGCATCCTGTTCTTCTACGTCGGGTCGATGCTCGTCATCGTCACCCTTCTCCCCTGGTCCTCGATGAAGCCGGGGCAGAGCCCCTATGTGGCCGTCCTCGACCACATCGGGGTGCCGGGGGCCGGGCAGATCATGAACATCGTGGTCTTCGTGGCGCTGCTGTCCGCGCTGAACGCCAACCTCTACGGCTCGTCGCGGATGGTCTTCTCGCTCGCTGAGCGCGGGGAGGCGCCGCGTTCGCTGCTGAAGATCTCCGACGGTGGCGTGCCCCGACGAGCGGTGTTCGCATCGGTCGCTTTCGGCTTCATCTCGGTCATATTGAACCTGAAGTGGCCGGATTCGATCTTCCACTATCTGCTCAACGCGGTGGGCGCGGTCCTGCTCTTCGTCTGGGGTCTGATCGCCGTCTCCCAGCTCCGGCTGCGTCCGCGCATCGAGCGCGACGCACCCGAGCGGCTGACGCTGCGCATGTGGTGCTTCCCCTATCTGACCTGGGTCGCGCTGGCCGCGATGGGCGCCGTGCTGGTGCTCATGCTGACCGACGACGCGGCCCGGCCGCAGTTGCTGTGGTCGGCGGCGGCGACGGGCGCGGTGCTCGTGGTCGCGGGGCTCCGCGAGCTCCGGCTGCGCGCGACGGGCCGCCCGGCCCGATAGATCGGCCGTAAAACACGTTTGTTCTGGCGATACATCAGGTACGTACGGTCATACCGACGTCTGAATATCGGACACCTCTGCAAAGGGTGTTGTCCTGAGCGAACGTGGCCTTCACACTGAGGCAACTTTTCCGCTCACACCCAACGGGGCAGACACGATCATGACCGGTATACCCCCCTCTCCGCCTGAGTGCGCGGCCTCCGACCCGAAATCAACCACCGACGTTCCGGCCAATGACGTCGGCACCGACGCCGCGGCCCTGTCGCACAGCCTCAAGCAGCGGCATCTGTCGATGATCGCGCTCGGTGGCGTCATCGGCGCGGGGCTCTTCGTCGGCTCGGGCGGCGGCATCGCCGCCGCCGGCCCCGCGGTCGTGCTCGCCTATGCGGCGTCCGGGCTGCTGGTGATGCTCGTGATGCGCATGCTCGGTGAGATGTCGGCGGCCAATCCGGCCTCCGGCAGCTTCTCGGTGCACGCGGAGCGCACGATCGGCCCGTGGGCGGGCTTCACCTCCGGCTGGGTGTTCTGGACCCTGCTGTGCGTCGCCGTCGCCGCCGAGGGGATAGGCGCGGCAAAGATCATGGTCGGCTGGTTCCCGGACACCTCGTCCTGGATGTGGGTCGCGCTGTTCATGGTCGTCTTCACGATCACCAACCTGGCCGCGGTCGCCAACTTCGGTGAGTTCGAGTTCTGGTTCGCGACGCTGAAGGTCGGCGCGATCAGTCTCTTCCTGGTCCTCGGCGTGCTCGCCATCATGGGCGTCCTGCCCGGCACGGACTCCCCCGGGGCCAGCCATCTCACCGGCAACGGCGGCTTCTTCCCCACCGGCCTCGACGGGCTCGTCGTGGGCCTGCTCGCCTCCGTCTTCGCCTACGGCGGACTGGAGACGGTGACCATCGCGGCGGCCGAGTCCGAGAAGCCGCGTGAGGGCGTCGCCCGCGCGGTCCGCACCTCGATGTGGCGCATCGCCCTCTTCTACGTCGGCTCGCTGGCCATCGTCGTCACCCTGATCCCGTGGAACGACCCGTCGGTGACGGCCAAGGGCCCCTACGTCGCCGTCCTGGACTACCTGGACATCCCGCACGCCGGCGACATCATGAACGTCGTCGTGCTGGTGGCGCTGCTGTCCGCGATGAACGCGAACATCTACGGCTCCTCGCGCATCGCGTACTCGCTCGTCGCCCGCGGCCAGGGCTGGAAGGTCCTCGCCAAGGTCAGCAACGGCGTGCCGCGTCTCGCGGTCATCGCCTCCGCCTCCTTCGGCTTCGTCGCCGTCCTGCTCAGCTACTGGTGGCCGGACACCATCTTCAAGTGGCTGCTCAACATGGTCGGCGCGGCCACGCTCGTGGTGTGGGGCTTCATCGCGGTGTCCCAGCTCGTGGGGCGCCGGCAGATCCCGCAGGACAAGCTCATCGTGCGCATGTGGCTCTTCCCGTACCTGACGTGGCTGGCCCTGGCCGGCATCGTCGGCGTCCTGGCGCTGATGCTGCGCGAGGAGGAGACCCGGCTCCAGCTGTACTTCACGGCCGGACTGGCGATCGCCCTCGCCCTGATCGGCTACCTCAAGCAGCGCTCGGCGGCCGCCAAGCGCTGACGCTCCACCCCATCCGCACACCGAGGCGGGGTAGGTCCTGATCTTCAGGACCTACCCCGCCTCGGTCTTTCGACGGAAGACCGGCCCCGTGACGGCACCTCAGACGCACTTGCTGATAGCGTTTACCTGCAAGTTAATTGCAATAAGCAGTCGGAGGGCTCGGCATGGCCATCTACACACTTCCCGAACTTCCCTACGATTACGCGGCGCTCCAGCCCGTCATCGACGCGAAGATCATTGAGCTGCACCACGACAAGCACCACGCGGCGTACGTCAAGGGCGCGAACGACACCCTCGAGCAGCTCGCCGAGGCCCGCGACAAGGACCAGTGGGGCGCGATCAACGGCCTGGAGAAGAACCTGGCCTTCCACCTCTCCGGCCACATCCTGCACAGCATCTACTGGCAGAACATGACCGGTGACGGCGGCGGCGAGCCCCTCGACAAGGACGGCGTGGGCGAGCTCGCCGACGCCATCGCCGAGTCCTTCGGCTCCTTCGAGAAGTTCAAGGCCCAGCTGACCAAGGCCTCGGCCACCACCCAGGGCTCCGGCTGGGGCGTGCTGGCCTACGAGCAGGTCAGCGGCCGGCTCATCGTCGAGCAGGTCTACGACCACCAGGGCAACGTCGGCCAGGGCTCGGTCCCGATCCTGGTCTTCGACGCCTGGGAGCACGCCTTCTACCTTCAGTACAAGAACCAGAAGGTGGACTTCATCGAGGCCATGTGGCAGGTCGTCAACTGGCAGGACGTCGCCGCCCGTTACGCCGCGGCCAAGGAGCGGGGCAACACGCTCCTGCTGGTCCCGTAACACCCCGGGTGCCCGAGCGGCACCCCGCACACGGCCTGCTCGTGATCGTCTTCTCACCCTTCACGCGGCAGGCATACGGAAGGCCCCCGCACGGTCGCATCGCGCGGGGGCCTTCCTCATCGTGGCCTCATCATGACCCCCATCATGCCGTGCGGGGCCATGGGCCTCAGTCGAAGAGCGGCCCCTGCGTCCGGGTGCGCTTCAGCTCGTAGAAGCCCGGGGTCGAGGCGACCAGCAGCGTGCCGTCCCAGAGTCTGGCCGCCGCCTCGCCCTTGGGGGCGGGGGTGACGACCGGGCCGAAGAAGGCCACCTGGCCGCCGTCCGCACCGGGGACGGCGATGACCGGGGTGCCGACCTCCTGCCCGACCTTCTCGATGCCCTCCTTGTGCGAGACCCGCAGATCGGCGTCGAGGGCGTCGGAGTCGGCCGCGTCCGCCAGCCGGGCCGGCAGGCCCGCCTCGGCCAGGGCGGCCACGATCGTCTCGCGGTCGCGCGGCAGGTCCTGGTTGTGGAAGCGGGTGCCGAGCGCGGTGTAGAGGCGGCCGAGCACCTCGTCGCCGTACTCCTTCGCCGCCGCGATCAGGACCCGCACCGGGCCCCAGGCGCCCGTGCGCAGATACTCGCGGAACTCCTCGGGCACCTGGTCGAGCTTGTCCTCGTTCAGCACCGCGAGGCTCATGACGTGCCAGCGCACCTCGACCGGGCGGACCTTCTCCACCTCGAGCATCCAGCGCGAGGTCATCCACGCCCAGGGGCAGATCGGGTCGAACCAGAAGTCGACGGGGGTCTTCTCCGAAACGGTCACGCGGGTCTCCTCATCCGGGCAGGTCAGTAGCTGAATCAACAACCAACCCGCGTGCCATGATTCCTGGTGTTCGACATTCGACATACGTGACATTCACCCGAGGGAGTCCCGTCGTGCCCGGTGAGAACCTGACCCGTGAGGAGGCCCGCGAGCGGGCCGCACTGCTGACCGTGGACGGCTACGAGGTGGCGCTCGACCTGCGGTCCGCGGTGGGCGCGGGCCCGGAGCCCCGCACGTTCCGTTCGGTGACCACCATCCGCTTCCGCTGCGCGGAGCCGGGGGCGAGCACGTTCGCGGACCTGGTGGCGCCGTCGGTGACCTCGGTCACGCTCAACGGCACGGAGCTGGACACCAAGACCGTCTTCGACGGCACCCGCATCGAGCTGGCCTCCCTCGCCGCCGAGAACACGCTGGTCGTGGACGCCCAGTGCGCGTACAGCCGCACCGGTGAGGGCATGCACCGCTTCGTCGACCCCGAGGACGGCGAGGTCTACCTCTACACGCAGTACGAGCCCGCCGACGCCCGCCGCGTCTTCGCGAACTTCGAGCAGCCGGACCTCAAGGCCCCCTTCACCTTCACGGTGACCGCGCCCACCGGCTGGACGGTGCTCGGCAACGGCGAGCAGGACGGCGAGCCCCGCCCGACCGGCGCCGACGGCGCCACCTGGAGCTTCGTGCCGACGAAGCCGATCTCCACCTACATCACGGCCGTCGTCGCCGGCCCGTACCACGTTGTCCGTGACCACTACCGCCGCACGTTCGACGACGGGACCGTCCTCGACATCCCGCTGGGCGCGCTGTGCCGCAAGGGCCTCGCCAAGCACTTCGACGCCGATGACATCTTCACCGTCACCAAGCAGGGCCTGGACTTCTTCCACGAGCACTTCGACTACCCGTACCCCTTCGGGAAGTACGACCAGGCGTTCGTGCCGGAGTACAACATCGGCGCCATGGAGAACCCGGGATGCGTGACCTTCCGGGAGGAGTTCGTCTTCCGCGGCAAGGTGACGCAGGCGGCCTACGAGCGGCGGGCCAACGTCATCCTGCACGAGATGGCGCACATGTGGTTCGGTGACCTGGTCACCATGGAGTGGTGGGACGACCTGTGGCTCAAGGAGTCCTTCGCGGACTTCATGGGCGCCTTCTCGCAGGTGGAGGCGACCCGCTTCGAGAACGCCTGGATCACCTTCGCCAACCAGCGCAAGGCCTGGGCCTACCGCGCCGACCAGCTGCCCTCCACCCACCCCGTCACGGCCGACATCCGTGACCTGGAGGACGCCAAGCTCAACTTCGACGGCATCACCTACGCCAAGGGCGCCTCGGTACTCAAGCAGCTGGTGGCCTACGCGGGCCGGGACGCCTTCCTCGAGGGCGCCCGGCGCTACTTCAAGCGCCACGCGTTCGGCAACACCCGGCTGACGGACCTGCTGCGGGTGCTGGAGGAGACCTCGGGCCGGGACATGACCGCCTGGTCCCGGTCCTGGCTCCAGACGGCCGGGGTCAACTCGCTGACGCCGCACGCGACCTACGACGCCGCCGACCGGATCACCGAGCTCTCGGTCTTCCAGGAGGCCCCCGCCGCGCACCCCGAGCTGCGCCCGCACCGGGTGGCCGTGGGCCTCTACCGCCGGGACGTCGGTGGCGCGCTCGTGCGCTACGCCCGTGCCGAGGTGGACGTCGCCGGTCCGCGCACGGTCGTGACCGAGCTGGCCGGGGCCGAGCGGCCCGAGCTGATCCTCGTCAACGACGACGACCTCACCTACTGCAAGATCCGCTTCGACGAGGTCTCGCTCACCACCCTGCGGGAGCACCTCGGCGACCTCACCGACCCCCTCGCCCGCGCCCTGTGCTGGTCCGCGCTGTGGAACCTCACCCGCGACGGCCTGCTGCCCGCCCGTGAGTACCTGGGGCTGGTGGACCGGTTCGCCGGGGCCGAGAGCGACATCGGCGTGCTCCAGACGCTGCAGGGCTGCGCGCGGACCGCGCTGGTGCACTACGTGGCGCCCGCCTGGCGCGAGGAGGGCGGTCTGCTGCTCGCCCGGGCCGCACTGCGCGAGCTGCGGCGCGCCGAGCCCGGCAGCGGCCACCAGCTGGCGTGGGTGCGGTTCTTCGCGCAGAGCGCGAAGAGCGCGGCCGATCTGCAGCTGCTGCGCGGGCTGCTGGACGGCAACGCGAAGATCGACGGCCTGGAGGTCGACCAGGAGCTGCGCTGGGCGCTCCTGGGCACGCTCGCCGCCCAGGGCGCTGCCGACGAGCAGGCCGTCACCGCCGAGCTGGCCCGCGACAACACCGCCTCCGGCAAGCGGCACCAGGTCCGCTGCCTTGCCTCGCGGCCCTCGGCGGAGGTCAAGGCCGAGGCGTGGGCGGCGGTCGTGGAGTCCGACGCCCTCTCCAACGCCCTGGCCGAGGCCACCATCGCGGGCTTCGACCAGCCGGGGCAGCGGGAGCTGCTGGCGCCCTACGCGGCCCGCTACTTCGAGGTGATCGAGCGGGTGTGGCGGGAGCGGTCCATCGAGATCGCCATGGCCGTGGTGCGCGGGCTGTTCCCGATGCTCCAGGACGACCGGCGGACGCTGGAGGCGACGGACGCCTGGCTCGCGGCGCACGAGGACGCGGCCCCCGCGCTGCGGCGGCTGGTGCTGGAGGCCCGGGACGACCTCGATCGGGCGCTGCGGGCGCAGGACTGCGACGCGGGCGTGCCGAACTGAATCACCATCAGTGATCGCAGTGCGACGGGCCGTAATCGGCATCGAACGCCCGTACTTTAGGGCGAAGTTGTCCTGATTTGCCGACGGGTGTGTAACAGCGGTTAGGAGGTGGGCGGACAGCGGGAATGGCCGGGGCATGAACCCCGACACCCCCCTGTCCCCCCGCCCCCTGCACCACCTCTCCGACGTCCGCCATCGCGTCCTGACGACACGTCAACTGCGCGAGCACGGCGTCCCGGGGGCCACGGTCGCCGAGCGCTGCCGGCCCGGCGGCCCCTGGCAGCAGTTGCTGCCCGGCGTCTTCCTGCTCCGCCCCGGCCCGCCGACGAGCGAGGAGCGGCTGCACGCCGGGCTGCTGTACACCCTGCCGCGCACCCGGCCCGCGACGGACCACCCGCGGCCGGGCGACGCCGACGCCGCGGCGGAGGCCGCCCCGTACGGCGAGGCCATGATCACCGGGCTGGCGGCGCTCGCCCTGCACCGCTTCACCTCTGCTCCCCCGCTGCTCTCCCTCGACCACATCGACGTCCTCGTGCCGCGCACCCGGCGGCTGCGGTCGACGGGCTTCGTGCGGGTGGTGCGGGCCCACACCCTGCCGCGTCCGGTCCGGCTGACCGGGGTGCCGGTCGCCCCGCCCGCCCGCGCGGTCGCCGACGCGGTGGGGAGACTGGCCGAGCCGACGACGGTGCACCGGCTGCTGACCGAGGCGGTGCGCGGCGGGCACTGCGAAGCGGGCGCGGTGGTGCGGGAGTTGACCCGCGCCCGGCTGGTGAACCGGCCCGCCGTGGTGGACGCCGTCGACACCCTGCTCGCCGAGAGCCGGGCGATCGCGGAGAGCAGACTGTACGACCTGGTGCGCGGGCACGGGCTGCCCGAGCCGCTGTGGAACGTGGACCTGCGGCTGCCCGGTGGCCCGCGGCTCGGCGGTGTGGACGCCTACTGGCCGGAGTACGGGGTGGCGCTGGAGATCGACGCGCGGACGCCGCGCCAGGACGACGACGCGCTCTGGGCGGAGCAGGCGGGCAAGCGCGACCGCCTGGAGCGGCTCGGCATCCTGGTCGTGCACATCACGCCGAAGAAGCTGCGCGAGACGCCGGAGCAGCAGGCCGCGGTGGCCCGTACCGCCTTGATGGCGTCGGCCGACCGCGAACCCGCCGCGTACGTCGTCGTCCTGCCGAAGTGAGGCCCGCCTCCGTCAGGGCCTGGCGAGCAGGAGCTCGGTGTTCCGGTCGGTGGGGGAACCGGCGAGGGAACCGTCCGAGCCCGGGGCGTTGAAGGCCAGTTCGCGGTAGAGGGAGGCGAGACCGGTCTGGGAGAGGTCCGCGTAGTCGGTGCGGTAGGGGGCGGCCGATTCGATGAGGGTGGTGAAGAGCGAGACCGTGCCGTCCTTGTTGTCGGTGACCTCGATGACCCGCGCGAGCTGCGGATAGTCCACGTGCGAGGCGGTGGAGACCTCCCAGAAGCTGCCGCGCGGCCGCACCCGGTTGCGGTGGCTGTGGCCGTTGATCCACGCCAGGACGTTGGGGTGGCGCTGGAGGAGGGCGATCAGCTCGTTGCCGTCGTGCCGCTTCTCGCCCGGGCGGGCGGGGTCGGGCGTGAGGTTGTTCATGCTCCAGCTCGGGTGGTGGCTGAAGATCAGCGCGTACTCGTCCCGGTGGGCCTTCAGCGTCCGCTCCAGCCACTGGAGTTGGGCGGTGCCCAGCGAGCCCTGGTAGTGGCCGCCGGGGTCCGTGGAGTCGAGGCTGATGCCGACGACCCGGTCGGAGACCCGGAAGGAGTAGTAGAGCTCGCCGGAGTCGAGGTTGGCGCGCGTGTAACCGTGGCCGAGCGGTCCGCGCCCCTTGTGGGCGGGGTCGAGGTGGGCGGCGATGTACTCGCGGGCGGTCAGCGGCACCCGGCGCGGGTCGGCGGTGACCGTGCGCAGGTTCTTCTTGTGCTCGCGCAGCAGCGCCCTGATGCGCTCGCCCTTGGGGTCGACGCCGGCGACCTCGCCCTCCATGAGCCACTTGGCCTCGGCGGCGGAGATGGTCTGGAGCTTCTTGTTCCCCACGCAGACCTCTTCGATGAAGCTGCCCTTGGCCGGGTAGCAGCCGCCGGAGAGGAGGTCGTGGTTGCCGAAGGTCGAGTACCAGGGGATCCGCAGGCCAGGGCTGTCGACGCGGCGGGTGGCGGCGCGGAGGTAGCCGGGGATGCGGGGGTAGCCGAGCTTCTTGTCGTCGTCGTTCAGGGCGCTGTCGGGGTGCCAGTACAGCTTGAGGCCGCTGTCCTGGACGCCCTCGTAGCGGCGGGGGTCGCCGGTCTGGGGGTTCAGCCGGCCGCCGCTGAGGGCGGTCAGGAACCACTCCGCCTCGATCTTCGCGTTCTCGTCGCCGTTGTCGCCGGTGGTGATGACGAAGCCCAGGGGCGTGCCGGTGGCGGGCCCCCGGCGGAGCTTGTTGACGCGCTCGACCAGGGCGACGGCGCCGGGCAGGGTGAGCGCCTCGTGCGGGCGCCAGGCCCCGGCGTCGCCGGCCCGGAAGAACTCGTAGCGCAGCGGGTGCTGCACATCCGTCAGGTGGAGGTCGGTGAACTGCACGAAGGAGGCCAGGGTGGTCCGGCGGTCCTCGCGCCCCGGCCGGCCCGTGGCGAGCTCGGAGCGGACGACGCGCGGCCAGCCGGGGCCCTCGCCGAGCCGCCGGTAGCCGGTGGTGCCGGCGGGCGCGGCGACCGAGACGAGGGTGGTGCCGGCCCCGGTGGGGGTGCCCGCCGCGACCTCCTCCGTGGCGGCCGGGCTCTTGGTGGCGTCGGCCGTGGGCTGCAGGGCGGCGGCCCGGCCGCTGTCGGGTCCCAGGGCGAGTCCGAGCCCGGTGGCGGTGGCGGTGCCGACGGCGCCCGCCGCAGCGAGGAACGTGCGGCGGTCGAGTCCTGCGGGTCTACGGGATCTGCGAGGCATATGCGGTCTCCCCGGTGCGAACGCGAAGGCGGGACGGGCTGCTGAGCTGCGGTCCTGTGAGTCGGCTCTGTCAGTGAGGATCGTTGGCAGCGCGAGTGACCTGGGCGTGAACGCGGCCGCAACGGCCGCCGCCGATCACCTCACATCGATCTTGGCGATTGCGAACAGACATACAGCACTCGTCCCCTGGCGCGCTGACGCTCACTCAGCGTTCACCCGCGAGGGGAAGTGCCCCGCCGGTCACGGGGCCGGTGCTGTAGTCCGTTTGCCTTACACGTGCTGAGCTGCGAGAACACCCTTGACCGCTTCACGGCCTTCGGCATGCTTCATCCCGTGTGGCGCATGGCGGGTTTACGCCATCCTTACTTTCCCACCCCGACAACTCTCCCCAAACCCCCGTCACTTCCATAAAAGTGAGCGCTCATCCGGCTCCGATTTCCGGACGCTTCCTCCCTGGCCCCGCCAGGTCCTCGTACCTCCTTCTACGTCGTCACCTAGGGATATTCATGACCCCCGATCCCCAGCACGCCCCCGTCGGCGGCGCGAGACGCGCGGCTCGAATAGCCGTCGCGGCCTCCGTCGTGGCCGCGCTCACCGCCGCGGGCGCCGCGCCCGCCTTCGCCGACGACCCCCGCCCCGCCCCGGGGACGGTCAAGTCGTCCTCGGACAAGCTCGGTTCGCACGACGCGAAGCTGCTCGCCGACGCCAAGGCCGACGGCGTCAAGACCGTCACCATGATGATCGCGACGGCCCCCGGCGGGACCGAGCAGATCAAGGACAAGCTCGGCGCCATCAAGGGCGCCTCGGTCGGCGAGTCCCACGACAAGCTCGGCTACGTCCGGGCCACCGTCCCGACCGGCAAGGCCGACGCCGCCATCGACGAGGCGAAGAAGCTCGCCTCCGTGCACGGCATCGACCTCCAGCAGGAGATCGAGCTTCCCGACCCGACGCCGCGCGCCGACACCGTCAAGGGCGAGCGCACCGCGAAGGCCAAGGCGTACCCCGGCCCGGACCGGAAGACCCCGGCCGCCAACCCCTACCAGCCGTCCTTCGAGACCGGTGCCGTCGACTTCGTCGAGGACCACCCCAAGGCCGACGGCCGCGGCGTGACCATCGGCATCCTCGACTCCGGCGTCGACCTCGGCCACCCCGCGCTGCAGAAGACCACCACCGGCGAGCGCAAGATCGTCGACTGGGTCACCGCCACCGACCCGCTCGCGGACGCCGACGGCACCTGGCTGCCGATGACGAACTCCGTCTCCGGGCCGAGCTTCTCCTTCAACGGGCGCAACTACACCGTGCCCGCCGGTTCCTACGACGTCAGCCTCTTCCGGGAGAGCGTGACCGCCGGCGGCGACATGAAGGGCGACCTGAACCGGGACGGCGACACCACCGACTCCTGGGCGGTCCTGTACGACAAGGCCAAGGGCACCGCCCGCGTCGACCTCGACGACAACGGCGACTTCGGCAACGACGCCGAGATGAAGCCGTACAAGGACGGTCACCAGATCGGCTACTTCGGGACCGACAACCCCGACACCCCGATCGCCGAGCGCATCCCCTTCGTCATCCAGATCCGCAAGGACGTCCCGATGACGCCGAAGGGCGGCGACTGGGTCGGCAAGAAGGCCGACTTCGTCAACATCGGTGTCATCGAGTCCGAGCACGGCACCCACGTCGCCGGCATCACCGCCGCCAACGGCCTGTTCGGCGGGAAGATGAACGGCGCGGCCCCGGGCGCGAAGCTCGTCTCCTCGCGCGCCTGCACCTGGTCCGGCGGCTGCACCAACGTGGCGCTCACCGAGGGCATGATCGACCTCGTCGTCAACCGCGGCGTCGACATCGTCAACATGTCGATCGGCGGGCTGCCCGCGCTGAACGACGGCAACAACGCCCGCTCCGAGCTGTACAACCGGCTCATCGACGACTACGGCGTCCAGCTCGTCATCTCGGCGGGCAACAGCGGCCCCGGCACCAACACCATCGGCGACCCCGGCCTGGCCGACAAGGTCATCAGCGTCGGCGCGTCCGTGTCGAAGGAGACCTGGGCCGCCAACTACGGCTCCGAGGTCCAGGCCACGTACGCGATGATGCCGTTCTCCTCGCGTGGCCCGCGTGAGGACGGCGGCTTCACCCCGACGATCTCCGCCCCCGGTGCCTCGGTCAACACGACCCCCACCTGGGAGCCGGGCGCGCCCGTCGCCGAGGCCGGCTACCAGCTCCCGCCCGGCTACGGCATGCTGCAGGGCACCTCGATGGCCTCCCCGCAGGCCGCCGGTGCCTCGGCGCTGCTGATCTCGGCCGCCAAGCAGAAGAAGATGAAGCTCACCCCGGCCGATCTGCGCACGGCGCTCACCAGCACCGCGAAGAAGATCAAGGGCTTCCAGCCGCACGAGCAGGGTGCGGGCCTCATGCAGATCGAGGACGCCTGGGACGCGCTGCGCGCGGGCGCCACCGGCCACGCGTACACGGTCAAGGCCCCGGTCGCCACGGCACTCTCCGGCGCGCTGAAGACCCCGGGCTTCGGCACCGGCGTCTACGACCGCGAGGGCGGCCTCAAGGCGGGCGAGAGCAAGACGTACGACGTCGTCGTGACCCGCACCACCGGCCCCGACCGTGCCCTCTGGCACGAGCTGGGCTGGGAGAACAACGACGGCACGTTCAAGATCGTCGGCGACAACGAGGTCAGGCTGCCGCTGAACAAGCCGGTCACCGTCAAGGTGCGCGCCAAGGCCAAGGCGGCCGGCATCCACAGCGCGATCCTGACCGTCGACGACGGCCGCACCGAGGGCATCGACAAGCAGATCCTGTCGACCGTCGTCGTCGCACAGCCGCTGGCGAAGCCGTCGTACGTGGTCAAGGCCTCCGGCACGGCCGCGCGCAACGCCTCCACCTCGTACTTCGTGACGGTGCCGAAGGGCGCCAAGTCGCTGGAGGTCTCGCTCGGCGGCCTGGCCGCGGGCAGCCAGACCCGGTTCATCGCCATCAGCCCCTACGGCGTCCCGGCCGACCCGACCTCCACGGTCAACTGCTACCCGAACTACCCGAACCCGGCCAACACCTGCCGCCCCGAGCTGCGGACGTACGCCAACCCGATGCCGGGTGTCTGGGAGATCGAGGTCGAGTCCCGCCGCACCTCCCCGCTGGCGGCCAACCCCTACGCGCTGACGGCCTCCGTGCTGGGCGTCGCCTTCGACCCGGCCACGCAGACCGTGCCCGAGGCGAAGATCGGCAACCCCACCTCGGTGTCCTGGAAGGCCACCAACGGCTTCGCCGCGCTCGACGGCAGGCTCAAGGGCGGCCAGCTCGGCTCGTCGAAGATCGACCGGCCGTCGATCAAGAAGGGTGAGAAGCGGACCACCAAGGTCACCCTCGGCGAGGGCGTCTCCCGCTTCGACGCCGCCATCGGCGGCGCCTCGGACCCCAAGGCGGATCTGGACCTGGCCGTCTTCAAGGACGGCAAGCCCGTCGGCGCCTCCACCAGCGGCGGCTCGGACGAGCTGGTCAGCCTGAAGGCGCCCGCCGCGGGCGAGTACACCATCGAGGTCAGCGGCTACGAGGTGCCCGCGGGCAGCTCGGAGTACGACTACCGCGATGTGTACTTCGCCCCCTCGCTGGGCGAGATCAAGGTCGACCCGGCCGCGGTCGTCAAGCTCGACGCGGGTACGTCCGCCCAGGTCACGGCCCAGGTCGTGGTCGCGGGCGCGGCTCCGGAAGGGCGCACCTTCTTCGGTGACGTCCAGCTGGTCAACGCGGCCGGCACGGCCGCGGGCGGCGGCAGCGTGAAGATCGAGAAGGTCGTGTCGTAACCCTCACGGAACGACATACGGGGCGGGCGGCCACACGGGCGCCCGCCCCGTAGCCGTGATCCCGGTCACCGTAGGGCCGGGACCTGCGGCAATGGATTGGACTTTTGGTGCGGGTAGCACCTCATGATGGAACTGTTGAACCAGGTAGGACCGTCTATCGCGACAGACGTCACTGAACGTATGAGGTAGGGAGCGCCCGTGAGGATCGGAATCGTCGGAGCCACCGGTCAGGTCGGCGGAGTCATGCGCAAGATCCTCGACGAGAGGGCCTTCCCCGTCGCCGAGCTGCGCCTGTTCGCCTCGGCCCGTTCCGCCGGGTCCACGCTGCCGTGGCGGGGCACCGAGATCACGGTCGAGGACGCGTCCACGGCCGACTACTCCGGTCTGGACATCGTGCTCTTCTCGGCCGGCGGCGCCACCTCCCGCGCGCTCGCGGAGAAGGTCGCCGCGGCCGGTGCCGTGGTGATCGACAACTCCTCCGCCTGGCGGCTGGACCCCGAGGTGCCGCTGGTCGTCTCCGAGGTCAACCCGCACGCGATCGCGAACCGCCCCAAGGGCATCATCGCCAACCCCAACTGCACCACCATGGCCGCCATGCCGGTGCTGCGTCCGCTGCACGACGAGGCCGGGCTGACCGCCATGGTCGCCACCACCTACCAGGCCGTCTCCGGCTCGGGCGTGGCCGGCGTCGCCGAGCTGCACACCCAGGTCTGCCAGACCGCCGAGGCGGCCGACCAGCTCGCCTTCGACGGCGACGCCGTGGCGTTCCCCGAGCCCGGTGTCTACAAGCGCCCCATCGCCTTCAACGTGCTGCCGCTGGCCGGCTCGATCGTCGACGACGGCAGCTTCGAGACGGACGAGGAGCAGAAGCTCCGCAACGAGTCCCGCAAGATCATGGAGATCCCGGAGCTCAAGGTCTCCGGCACCTGCGTGCGCGTCCCGGTCTTCTCCGGCCACTCGCTGCAGATCAACGCCCGCTTCGAGCGTCCGCTGAGCGTCGAGCGCGCCTTCGAGCTGCTGAAGGACGCGCCGGGCGTCGCGCTGTCCGAGATCCCGACCCCGCTCCAGGCGGCCGGCCAGGACGTCAGCTACGTGGGCCGCATCCGCGTCGACGAGACCGCCGAGAACGGCCTCGCGCTGTTCCTCTCCAACGACAACCTCCGCAAGGGCGCGGCGCTCAACGCCGTCCAGATCGCGGAGCTGGTGGCTGCCGAGCTTCGCGGCTGACGCCTGCAGGCACCCTTATCTCTGCGGACCGTGTCGTCCGCACCACCGCTGCGCGGCGGTGTCCTCAAACGCCGGACGGGCTGCATGTGCAGCCCGTCCGGCGTTTGAGGACGCGCCCGCAGGGCGCTCGCCGCCGCAGGCGGCACGGGTGGCCCGCACCCGGATTAACACGGGCGCCCGCCCCCATCGGCGTGGAAGGATGGGCGGAAAGTCGCGATGTTAAGGAGATGCCCAGGTGCCTGGAACGAATCTGACCCGCGAAGAGGCGCGGCGGCGGGCGAGCCTGCTCACCGTCGACTCGTACGAGATCGACCTCGACCTCTCCGGCGCGCAGGAGGGCGGCACCTACCGGTCGAAGACCACGGTCCGCTTCGACGCGGCCGAGGCGGGCGCGGAGTCGTTCATCGATCTGGTGGCCCCCACTGTGCACGAGGTGGTGCTGAACGGCACCGCGCTCGACGCCGCCGAGGTGTTCGCCGACAGCCGGATCGCGCTGCCGGGCCTGCTCGCCGGGCGCAATGAGCTCACGGTCGTCGCGGACTGCGCGTACACCAACACCGGTGAGGGACTGCACCGGTTCGTCGACCCGGTCGACCAGCAGGCCTATCTGTACACGCAGTTCGAGGTGCCGGACGCGCGCCGCGTGTTCGCCTCCTTCGAGCAGCCGGACCTCAAGGCCACCTTCCAGTTCACGGTGAAGGCGCCCGAGGGCTGGACGGTCATCTCGAACTCGCCGACCCCCGAGCCCGCGGGTGACGTCTGGCGCTTCGAGCCGACGCCGCGGATCTCCAGCTACATCACCGCGCTGATCGTCGGCCCGTACCACAGCGTGCACAGCTCCTACGAGAAGGACGGGCGCAGCGTCCCGCTCGGCATCTACTGCCGTCCCTCGCTGGCCGAGTTCCTCGACGCGGACGCCATCTTCGAGGTCACGCGGCAGGGCTTCGAGTGGTTCGAGGAGAAGTTCGACTACGCCTACCCCTTCGCCAAGTACGACCAGCTCTTCGTGCCGGAGTTCAACGCGGGCGCGATGGAGAACGCGGGCGCGGTCACCATCCGCGACCAGTACGTCTTCCGCTCGAAGGTGACGGACGCGGCGTACGAGGTGCGGGCGGAGACGATCCTGCACGAGCTCGCCCACATGTGGTTCGGCGACCTGGTCACCATGGAGTGGTGGAACGACCTGTGGCTGAACGAGTCGTTCGCCACGTACACCTCCATCGCCTGCCAGGCGTACGCGCCGGGCTCGAAGTGGCCGCACTCGTGGACCACGTTCGCGAACTCGATGAAGACCTGGGCGTACCGGCAGGACCAGCTGCCGTCCACCCACCCGATCATGGCGGACATCCGCGACCTGGACGACGTCCTGGTCAACTTCGACGGCATCACCTACGCCAAGGGCGCCTCCGTGCTCAAGCAGCTGGTGGCGTACGTCGGGCAGGACGAGTTCTTCCGGGGCGTGCAGGCGTACTTCAAGGCGCACGCCTTCGGCAACACCCGGCTGTCCGATCTGCTGGGCGCGCTGGAGGAGACCTCCGGGCGTGACCTCAAGACCTGGTCGAAGGCATGGCTGGAGACGGCCGGGATCAACATCCTGCGCCCCGAGATCACCACGGACGCCGACGGCGTCATCACCTCCTTCGCCGTCAAGCAGGAGGCCCCGGCGCTGCCCGCCGGCGCCAAGGGCGAGCCGACGCTGCGCCCGCACCGCATCGCCATCGGCCTGTACGAGCACGAGGACGGCAAGCTGGTCCGCAAGGACCGCATCGAGCTGGACGTCGACGGCGAGCTGACGCCCGTCGAGGCGCTGGTGGGCCGGGCCCGCCCGGCCGTCGTGCTGCTCAACGACGACGACCTGAGCTACGCGAAGGTGCGGCTGGACGCCGAGTCGCTGGCGACCGTCACCGCGCACCTGGGCGACTTCACCGAGTCCCTGCCGCGCGCCCTGTGCTGGGCCTCCGCGTGGGACATGACGCGCGACGGCGAGCTGGCCACCCGCGACTACCTCTCGCTGGTGCTGTCCGGCGTCACCAAGGAGTCGGACATCGGCGTGGTGCAGTCGCTGCAGCGCCAGGCGAAGCTCGCCCTGGACCTGTACGCGGCTCCCGACTGGCGCGAGACCGGTCTGGCGCGGTGGACCGAGGCGACGCTCGAGCAGCTGCGCGCCGCCGAGGGCGGCAGCGACCACCAGCTGGCGTGGGCCCGCGCCTTCGCCGACACGGCCCGCACCGGTGACCAGCTCGACCTGCTCCAGGGACTGCTGGACGGCACGGAAGAGATCGAGGGCCTCGCCGTCGACACCGAGCTGCGCTGGGCGCTGCTGGAGCGGCTCGCCGCCACCGGCCGCGCCGACGAGAAGGCCATCGCGGCGGAGCTGGAGCGCGACAGGACCTCGGCGGGCGAGCGGCACGCCGCCTCCGCGCGCGCCGCGCGTCCCACGGCCGAGGCGAAGGCCGAGGCGTGGGCCGCTGTCGTGGAGTCCGACCAGCTGCCCAACGCGGTGCAGGAAGCGGTCATCGGCGGCTTCGTCCAGACCGACCAGCGCGAGCTGCTCGCCCCCTACAGCGAGAAGTACTTCGCGGTCGTCAAGGACATCTGGGAGAGCCGCAGCCACGAGATCGCGCAGCAGATCGCGGTCGGCCTCTACCCGGCCCTGCTGGTGTCGCAGGACACGCTGGACGCCACGGACGCGTGGCTGGCCTCGGCCGGACCGAACGCGGCCCTGCGCCGGCTGGTCACCGAGTCCCGCGCGGGCGTCGAGCGCGCGCTGAAGGCCCAGGCGGCGGACGCCGCGGCGGCCTGACGCCCGTAGGCGACGGAAAACGGGGGCGCCCCGGGCCACTGCGGCCCGGGGCGCCCCCGGCGTATGTCCTGTGTCGCGGCGGGCCTACTTGCCCAGCGAGGCCCCCGCACCCGGCGTGAGCGGGGCCGGTATCGGGGCGGTGGCCAGGGACTGCGGGGACGTGGGGTTGGCCAGCACCGACGGGGCCGCCACGGCCGCGCTCGGGTCGGCCGCGGCCTCGTCCTCCGCCTCCCAGGGCGCGGCGCCGACGATGCGGATGCCCGCCTCGTCCAGGGCCTGCTTGATGCGCCAGCGCAGCTCCCGCTCGACACCGAGCGCCTTGCCCGGCATGGTCTTGGCCGAGACGCGGACGACCATGGAGTTCAGATAGACGGCGTCCAGGCCGAGGACCTCGACCGGCTCCCAGAGCCGCTCGTTCCACGGCTCGGCCTTCGCCATCTCCTCACCGGCCGCGATGACGACCGAGCGGACCTTCTCCAGGTCCTCGGTGGCCCGGACCTGGACGTCGACGCCCGCGGTGGCCCAGCCCTGGCTGAGGTTGCCGATGCGCTTGACCTCGCCGTTGCGGACGTACCAGATCTCGCCGTTCGCCCCGCGCAGCTTGGTGACGCGCAGGCCGACCTCGATGACGGTGCCGGTGGCGACACCGGCGTCCACCTCGTCGCCGACGCCGTACTGGTCCTCCAGGATCATGAAGACGCCGGAGAGGAAGTCGGTGACGAGATTGCGGGCGCCGAAACCGATGGCCACACCCGCCACACCGGCGCTGGCCAGCAGCGGGGCCAGATTGATCTGCAGCACGGACAGCACCGTCAGGGCCGCCGTTCCCATGATCAGGAACGAGGCGACGCTGCGCAGCACCGAGCCGATGGCCTCCGAGCGCTGCCGGCGGCGTTCGGCGTTGACCAGGAGGCTGCCGAGCGCCGTGCCGTCGACGGCCTCGGCGCTGCGGTTCATGCGCGCTATCAGTTTGGTGATCGCCCGGCGGATCAGATGCCTCATGGCCACGGCGATCACGATGATCAGGATCATGCGCAGGCCATTGCTGAGCCAGATGGACCAGTTCTCCTCGACCCAGCCGGCGGCGTCGTTCGCCGTCCTCTGCGCCTCGTCCAGGGACGAGGGCGGCGGGGTGGTCGGTGAGTCTGCGCCCAGAGCAGCGGACCAGAACACAGCAGGAACCCTTCGTGTGGGACACGCCCGCGCCGAGAAGCGGAACGGGCGGACTCACCACACTAACGGGGCAGACGTCGCGTTCCGTTGCTGTGTTCGAGATGGAACAGGTCTTGGGCGGGGGATGAACGCGGTGTGCTCGAAAACACCTGTGGCCCGTTACCCGGTGGTGGTGGCGCTCCGAGCGGGGGTCAGGGGACACTTGCAGGAGATCGTCCCGGCGCGAGCCACGCGCCGCCGGCGTACAAGGAGGCACCCGTGCCGCATGTCCTGGTCCTCAATGCGTCGTACGAGCCGCTCGGCGTCGTACCGCTCCGCCGCGCGCTCATACTCGTCCTCAATGAGAAGGCCATCAGCCTCGAGGACTCCGGCGCCTTTATGCACAGCGCGACCTGCACCATCCCCGCACCCAGCGTCGTCCGGCTGAAGCGCTTCGTGCGGGTGCCCTTTCGGGGGCCCGTTCCGCTCACCCGCCGTGCCCTGTTCGCCCGTGACGGCGGCCGATGCGCGTACTGCGGTGGCGTCGCAACCAGCGTCGATCACGTCGTTCCGCGCAGCCGCGGCGGCCAGCACGCCTGGGAGAACGTGGTGGCGGCGTGCCGCCGCTGCAATCACGTCAAGGCCGACCGGCACGTCGGGGAGCTGGGCTGGCGGCTGCGGCACCAACCGGCCCCGCCGTCGGGGCTGGCCTGGCGCATCATCGGTACCGGTCACAGGGATCCACGCTGGCTGCCTTACCTGGAGGCATACGGCGCCCAGGACGCGATGGCCCGGATCGACGGCATTTCCGCCTGAGTCGACCGGGCCATTGTCGTCCAGGCGTACAGCGTCCCCGGGGGCTCGCTTCCAGGGCGCGTGCGCGGCGGTGGCCCGGTCTCAGCGCCTGCCCTCCGGCTTGGACTCCTGCTTGGACTCCGCTCCCGGCCGTTCCTGTACGGCGTACGCCTCGACCTCCCACAGGGAGTAGCCGAACCGGGTGGCCCGCTTCTCGCCCTGCACCCGGACGAAGCGCGCGCCCGGCGCGTCCATGCGGACGCTCTCCACCCCGCCCTTGCCGTCGGCCACCACCGCCGCGTCCCGCCAGGTGCGCCCGTCGGGCGAGACCTGTACCCGGAAGCGGGCGGGGTGCGCCTCCTGCCAGTGCAGGACCAGCCGGCCGAGACGGACCGGACGGGCCAGCTCCAGCTGCCACCAGGCGTCGTCGGAGGCCGGCGAGGACCAGCGGGTCCCCGGCTCGCCGTCGACGGCCGCCGAGGCCGGGAAACGGCCCGTCTCCTGGCCCGAGGCGCTCGCCCGGGCGCCGCGCGCCAGATTCGGACCGCCGGTCGGCGGATAGGCCCGGACGGTCAGGGTCCGCTCCTGGTCGCCGAGGCGGACGGGCACGGTGAAGGTGCGCGCGGCGGACCCGGTGGGCACCGAGACCTCGATCCGGGTCGTGGTGACCCCGCCGCGCGGCGAGGTGATCTCCGCCGGTGCCCGGACGGAGACCCCGGGGGGTGCGATGACGGTGAGCTTCTCGCGGACCGTCCCCGGCCGCCGAGTGATCATCCGGGCGTCGACGACGGCCGGGCGGCCGCCGATCTCGGCGTCGGCGTCCCGGCGGGTGAGCTCGAAGTCGGCCGAGGGGTCGTCGGCGAACCACGGGGTGACCTCGTGGACGGCCGGCGCCGTGCTGCCCGCGGCCCAGACCAGGCGCAGCGCGTCGGCCCGTACGCCCTTGCCGGGTGCCTGCGTCCAGCCGCCGTCGGAGACGGTACCGAGCGGCTGCCAGCCGCGGTCGGGGTCGTGTGCCTCGACGGTGCCGCGCACGCCGGGGGCGGGGGCGGTGAGCACGGTGACGGCGGTCAGCGGGCGGGGGCGCGGCAGCCGCACGGTGAGGGTCTCGCCGGGGGCGGACGGGGTGCTCGTCGTCGGGTCGCCGTCGGTGGCCGGGCCGGTGGTGCGCAGCGGCCGGTCGATGCCGGTCCAGCCGTTGGCCCGGGCCAGGGCCTGCTCCAGGAACGGGGACAGGACGCCCTTGCCGACCGTGACCCGGCTGTCCTCGATCCGCTCGCGCAGCCGCTGCACCTCCAGCTGGGCCCGCCAGGCCGTCGTGCCGTCGCCGCGCGCGTGGGCGGTGAGCATCTCCACGGCCTTCTCGCCGGCCTCGCCGTGCCGCGCCAGCTGCTCGAGCCAGGGCCGCACCTCGGCGTCGAGGCCGCCGAGGGAGCCCGAGAGCCGCTGCCGGGCGTCGCGCATGGCGCGGAAGGCGGTGCGCAGCCGGTCCGCGGCCTCCGTCAGCCGCCCGGTGTCCGTGGTGGCCAGGGCCGCCCAGAAGGCGTCCAGCAGGGGGCGCAGATACGTGGACTCCTCGCCGCCCAGGACGGACGAGCGGTCGTTGCCGGCGAGCGCGGTGAGGGCCTCGCGGGTGGCGGGGTCGTGGCCGGCGAGGTCGTCGACGGCCGCGCGCCAGGACTCCTCGGGGCGGTACTGGCGCGGGTTCCACGCGTAGTCGGCGGTGGTGAACAGCGGGATGCGGGAGGCGACCGGCTGGGCGGAGGCGTTGGCGAGCAGGGCGGCGGAGCCGACCGCGACGGCCGGCTCACGTCCGGTGTAGGGGCCGAGGAAGATACGGTCCTGCGCGTAGTCGTTGACCGGGTAGTTGTCCATCGTGACCAGCGGGTGGCCGAAGGCCGCCCGGGCGTCGGCCAGTTCACCGCCGGTGATGGTCTTGGGGACCACGCCGACGCCGGTCCACGCCACCTCCACGCGCGGGTCGAGGGCGTCGGCGAGCGCGCGGCGGAAGGCCGTCCGCCCGTCCTGGTAGTACTCGGTGGGCAGCAGCGACAGGGGGGCCGCCTCGGGGCCCTTGGCCGCCAGGTGCCGGGCGAGGGCGCCCGCGACCCTGGCCTGCGCGGCGGCCGCCGCCTTGGGCCCGGAGCCGAAGGCGTCGGCGTCCGCGTCGCAGTGCCACTCGCTGTAGCTCACGTCCTGGAACTGGAGCTGGAAGGCGCGCACGCCCAGCGCCCACATCGCGTCGACCTTGCGGCCGAGCGCCCGCAGGTCGGCGGCGGAGGAGAAGCACATCGCCTGGCCCGGCGAGATCGCCCAGCCCAGCGTCACGTGGTTGCGGCGGGCCCGCTCGGCCAGGGCCCGGAACTCGGCGCGCTGGTCGGCGGGGTAGGCGTCGCGCCAGCGGGCCTGGCGGTAGGGGTCGTCGCCGGGGGCGTAGAGATAGCGGTTCTGCTTGGTGCGGCCCATGAAGTCGAGCTGGTCCAGGCGCTGCTGCCGCGACCAGGGGCGGCCGTAGAAGCCCTCGGTCAGTCCGCGCACGGCCGTGCCCGGCCAGTCGCGCACCACCACGCCGGCGAAGGCCTTGCCGCCGTCGCGCTCCACCGCCAGCTGGCGCAGCGTCTGCGCCGCGTGGAACAGCCCGTCGGGGCCCAGCCCCGCGAGGGCGACCGTCGGCCGCCCGTCCACCTGCCCGGTCGCGAGGCGGTAGCCGCCGGTCGGCAGATCGTCGACGGCGGGGGCGCCGAGGGCCCGCAGGGCGTCCTCGGCCGGCTGCCCGCCCGCGTAGACGATCAGCCCGCGCGGCGGCGGGGTGCCGCCGGCGCCGGCGTCCACGACGGTACGGGCGCCGAGGCCGCGCAGCGTCTCGCGGAGCACGTCGAGGGCGTAGGGGTCGGCGCCGGCGTCGGCCATGACGGTGACCTCGTCACCGATCCGGGCGTACGGGCCCTGCGCGCTCAGCGACTGGGGGCGCGGCCAGACGGCGGGCACGGCGTCGGCGCTCTCCCGGTCGGCGGGGCCCGCGGTGGTGGTGGCACCGCCGGTGCGCGGGTCGGCGACGGCGGGGGCGCCGCCGAGCAGTCCGCCGAGGAGGGCCGCGGCCAGCACGGTGGCTCCGGCCTTGCGGGGGCGGGCGACAAAGGGTTCACCCAGGCGGCCGAGACGGCCGGTGCCGACGGCACGGAGGGAGCGCCCCTTTTGTCGCTGCTCGTGTCGCTCTGCCGGTCGCTCCGCCTGTCGCTCTCCGCCGTGGCTGTCGTACGAGGGTTCGTTACCCGGGAACCGCACGGCTTTCTCCTCGCCCCAAGGTGCACGCTCGTGGGCAGTGAGCCCATCACCAGGCGCGATGCGTGTCAACGCACGTGACCGAAGTGCCGGTATTGCCCGGCGAGTCGATGAGCGAACGGAAAACGAAGCCCATGAAAGCACCGCTAAATCGACATGGAGGAACGTAATGTGACCCGGGACACGTTCCTTGGTCCGGTACGTCTGCGACCGCCCCGAGTGGGTAGTGCAGACGTGACCCACTGCCGTCACCCCGGGAGGCCCCTGTGGCCGCGTCCGCCCAGCTCCTGCTGTCCGCCCTGTCCAAACCGGTGCCGTCCCCGTGTGCGTGCGCGCACGACGACGTCTACCTCCCGGAGTTCGACGGCCCGCTCCCGGCCGGCTCCGGTTCCGGGGCCCCCGCCGAGCCGCCGCTGACGAGCGAGCCGCCACTCGCCGACGCCACCCCGCTGACCAGCGAGCCCCCGCTGGCCACCGAACTGCCGCTCACCAGCGAACCCACGGCCACGGTCCACGGACCGGTCTTCGGCACGGAGTCCTCGGAGGTCTGAATGGGCCGAGCGCGGCTCGCCGAACTGCACGGTGTCGCCACTTCCTACGAGCCCGCGCCCGGCCAGGGTTTCCAGGTGCCCGAGGACACCGTCGTCGCGGTCCTCGCCGCGCTGGGCGTCGACGCGTCCACCCCCCGTGCCGTCCGGGACGCCCTGGACGCCCACGCCGCCACCGAGCGCCGCCGGCTGCTGCCCGGGACGGTGGTCCTGCGGGCGGCGGCGGACGGGACGCCGCGCGCCCACGGCCCGGCGCTGCCCACGCTGCCGGACGGCACGGCCCTGCGGGTCGACACCGAGGACGGGCAGCAGCTCGCCTGGGACGGGACGCCCCTGTTCGGCGGGGCCGGCCTCGCCGAGGCCCTGCCGCTCGGCAGCCACCTCCTGCGCGCCCACGCCCCCGACGGCCGCAGTGCCTGCGTTCCGCTGATCGTCGCCCCCGAGCGGCTGCCCGCCCCGCCCGAGCGTTCCCACGGCTTCCTCGTGCAGCTCTACTCGCTGCTGTCCGCCCGCTCCTGGGGCATGGGCGACCTCGGTGACCTCGCCGAGCTCGCCGCCTGGTCGGGCCGCGCCTTCGGCTCGGACTTCGTGCAGGTCAACCCACTGCACGCGGCCGTGCCCGGCGCGCCCACCGACCCCTCGCCGTACCGCCCCTCCTCCCGCCGCTTCCCCGACCCGGTCTATCTGCGGGTCGAGGACATCGCCGAGTTCGCCTATCTCGACCCTCCGGCGCGCGAGCGCGCCGACCTGCTCCTCGGCCGGGCCGCCGCGCTGCGCGAGGGCGTCCTGCGGCGCGATGCCCTGATCGACCGGGACGCGGTCTGGGCGGCCAAGCGCCAGGCGCTGGAGCTGGTGCGGGCGGTGCCGCTGAGTCCCGGCCGCCGCGCCGCGTACTGCGACTTCCTCGCCGAGCAGGGCCAGGCCCTCGACGACCACTCCACGTGGTGCGCGCTCGCCGAGGTGCACGGCTCCGACTGGCGTACCTGGCCCGGCGCCCTGAAGGACCCCCGCTCGGCCCGTACGGCCCGGACCCGCGGTGAGCTGCTCGACCGCGTCGACTTCCACTGCTGGCTCGCCTGGCTCACCGACCAGCAGCTGGCCGCCGCCCAGCGGGCCGCGCGCGAGGCGGGCATGCGCGTCGGCCTCGTCCACGACCTGGCCGTCGGGGTGCACCCCTCGGGCGCGGACGCCTGGGCGCAGCAGCACGCCTTCGCCGCCGGCATGTCGGTCGGCGCTCCCCCGGACGCGTTCAGCCCGCACGGCCAGGACTGGGGGCTGCCGCCCTGGCGCCCCGACGCCCTGGCGGCCACGGGGTACGCCCCGTACCGCGATCTGCTGCGCGCGCTGATGCGCCACGCGGGCGCGCTGCGCATCGACCATGTGATGGGGCTGTTCCGGCTCTGGTGGGTGCCGGAGGGGTGCGAGCCGACGCGGGGGACGTACGTGCGCTACGACGCGGAGGCGATGCTCGGCGTCCTCGCGCTGGAGGCCGACCGCGCGGGGGCGACCGTCATAGGCGAGGACCTGGGGACGGTCGAGCCGGGTGTGCGGGAGGCGCTGGCCGAGCGGGGGGTGCTGGGGACGTCGGTGCTGTGGTTCGAGCGGGACTACGAGGGCCCGGGCGGCCGCGCGGAGCCGCTGGAGCCCGAGCGCTGGCGCACCGACTGCCTGGCCACGGCCACCACCCACGACCTGCCGAGCACGGCCGCCCGCCTCACCGGCGACCATGTGGAGCTGCGCCACCGGCTCGGCCTGCTGACCCGTCCGCTCGGCGTGGAGCAGCGCGAGGACGCGACGGCGGTCGCGGAGTGGATGGCGCTCTTCGGCCGTCTGGGCCTGCTCCCCGAGGGCCCGGGCGACGAGGTGGCTGCGGTCAAGGCCGTCCACCGGTTCCTGCTGCGCACCCCCGCCCGGATGATCGGCGTCTGGCTCCCGGACACGGTCGGCGACCGGCGTCCGCAGAATCTGCCGGGCACCTGGGACCAGTACCCGAACTGGCGGCTCCCCATCGCCGACGCCACGGGCCGCCCGCTCTCCCTGGAGGACCTGGCTGCCTCCCCGCGGCTGCACGCCCTGATGGACGAGCTGCGGACCGCGCCGACGGGCGCCACCTGGGGAAAGACCTGGGGCGGGACGTGGGGGGAATGGCCCGCGACGGGCCCCGGCGGCCCGGTCGGCCACCCATAGGCGACCCCGGGCGCGCGGGGCCGACGCGGGTCCGATACGTTGAGCCCGTGAGCAACAAGGTCAACAAGAACGCCATGCGCGCCGGCGCCATCTCCGCCGGCACTGTGCTGATGCTGCTGATGTCGTCCCCCGCGTTCGCGCTCACCCGCGACGACGGTGACGACCCGGGTCCGGGCATGAGCGTGATCAACACGCTCGGCCTCTACGTCGCCGCGCCGATCGTCGCCTTCCTGGTCATCGCGGGCCTCACGATGGTCGCGGCCAAGCACTCGGACAACCCCCACACGCACGACACCCACCACCCGCGCCCGTCGCGGTAACGGCTGTCCCCCTCCTTTTCCGAGTTCCACCGAGCTTTTCCGCCCGGTGCCTCCCGGTCCCGCACGGACCGAGGCACCGGGCTTTTCGCTGTGACCGGTCGGTCGCGCACAGCCACGACGGCGGTGGCTGGTGCCGTCAGGGCAGCTTTCGCAGCCGCTCGCAGCCGACCGACTCCCGCCCACCCGCCCCCAGCCACCCCCGCCGGTCCGGGCGGTGAACGTGCTGTACACGAGCGGGTGATCGTCGCCGGTGGGGGACGCGCTCCGCGTGGCGGCCACGGGCCGCCCGGCCCGGTCGTCGGGGGCGGCGATCCACCAGACGGTCGCGGCGGCCACCAGCGCCAGGGCGACGGCCCACAGAGCGAGCCGGGGCATTCTCAGGGCCCTCGTCATGAAGGCCGGCGCGAAGGCCGCCGACGTGAGGGCCGCCGGCCGCCGGGGCGCGTCCGGCACGTCCGGCGCGGGCTCCTCCGCCTGCCGGGCGATCCGGTCCCTGGCCTGAAGCCAGGCCTGCACCCGGTCGCCGTCCCCGCAGGCCCGCACGAAAGCGGCCACCAGCTCCGGCCTCGGCAACGCGCTCCTCGCCAGCGCGCCCGCCAGGGTGCTGCGCGCGAGGACCTCCCCCGACTCGGCTGCCGCTTCCTCGATTTGACGGTACGTCAGGCCTGAGCGGTCCTTGAGCCGTCGCATCAGTTCCACATAGCCCGCCGGGTCACGGGCCCGCCCGGGATGCGCGTTCCCCCTGCTGTCCATGGCGCAATCGTTGCCGCCACCCCCCGCAGCGACAACGCACGATTTCCGCCATCCTCGCCGGGCTCCGACCGGGCGCCGGAGCACCCTTCGCCGAGGCACACGCGGTGACGGTGACCGCACGCACCGTCCTCGCGGAAGGGCGGCCCTTGCCGTTTACCGCGCACTTAACCTACGGTGTCGTAACCTACGGACCCGTAAGTAAGATCGTCCCCGCACCAGGAGCTGTCTGTGACCATTGCCCCCCTCCGCCACCATTCCCGGGCCGTGTGGAGCGACAGCCGCCTGCTGTTCGCACTCGAAGAGGTCGTCGAGACCGAGCTGAACCGCCACCTCAAGGTCGCCAAGGAATGGATGCCGCACGAGTACGTGCCGTGGAGCGACGGGCGGAACTTCGACGGGGTCATGGGCGGCGAGGCCTGGGCACCCGAGCAGTCGAAGGTGACGGACATCGGCCGCACCGCCCTCATCGTCAACCTGCTGACCGAGGACAACCTCCCCAGTTACCACCACGAGATCGCCTCGCTCTTCGGCCGCGACGGCGCCTGGGGGACCTGGGTGCACCGCTGGACCGCCGAGGAGGGCCGGCACGGCATCGTGATGCGGGACTATCTGCTCACCTCGCGCGCCGTGGACCCGGTCGCGCTGGAGCGGTTCCGCATGCAGCACATGTCGGAGGGGTTCGAGTCCGACAACCGGCACAGCATGCTGCACTCGGTCGCGTACGTCGCGTTCCAGGAGCTGGCCACCCGCATCTCGCACCGGAACACCGGCCACCACTCCGGCGACCCGGTCTGTGACCGCATGCTCGCCCGGATCGCCACGGACGAGAACCTGCACATGGTCTTCTACCGCAACCTGCTGGGCAAGGCCTTCGAGCTGGCGCCCGACCAGACGATGAGCGCCGTGCGGGACGTCGTGGTCGACTTCCGGATGCCCGGCCACGGCATCCCCGGCTTCGAGCGGGCCGCCGCGCAGATGGCCATCGGCGGGATCTACAACCTGCGCATCCACCACGACGACGTGCTGCAGCCGGTGCTGCGCTTCCTGAAGGTCCTGGAGATCACCGGGCTGGGCCCGGACGGTCTGCGCGCCCAGGAGGAGCTGGGGCTGTACATGGGCGGCCTCGACGACCAGGCGACGAAGTTCGACGAGCGCCGCGAGGCGCTGCTCGCCCGCCGCCGGGCCCGGGCCGAGCAGGCCTGAGCCGCGCACCACTACGGACACGGAAGCCGGGGCGGATGCCCCGGCTTCTGTGCGTCGCGGCTCAGACCCGAGCCGTCGCGTCCTCGACCCGGAAGACCTTGTCCAGGAACGCGTCCAGATTCACGAGCGTGCGCGTGATCCGGTCCTCCACGTCCAGCGTCTCCTTGTAGCGCATCGCGAGCAGCGGCTGCTTCTTGCCCCGCACGTACAGCGGGCAGGCGAGATCCGCGCACATATAGGCGCCGACGGTGTTGCCGTCGCGGCCGGCGGCGCCGACCTTGCGGGCGGCGAGCAGCGAGACCCCTGAGGCGACGTGCCCGGTCAGACAGAGCGAGCACATCGTGGTCTTCATCATGCTCCGCGGTCCGCCCTGCGGGACACGCAGCGTGACCCCCACCAGCTCCCCGGCCCGCTCGGCGACGATGTAGCCGCGGTCCGGGGCGCCCGGATCCCGCCAGCCCAGGAAGTCCAGGTCCGCCCAGGGGAGTTCGGCCAGTCCCCGGGGCAGGCTGAGCCTGCGCGCCTCTCCCTTGGAGCAGTTCACGAAGGAGGCACGTATGTCGTTCTCACCGAGTGGTTCCATGGTGGTTGAAGCTAACACCGGCGCCGCCGGGACGTCGCATGATTTTTCCGGCGCCCGGTGCCCGGCGTGCCGAGGGGTTGTTGACGCCGTGTCGATCCGCGCCCTACCGTCCCTCCCCCGTAGGAAGGTTTCCTAACAGATTTTTCCGAGACGCCGAAGGGCGGGTGCGAGGCCATGGCCCAGACCCCCGGGACACCCCGTGTGCTGCGGGCCATGAACGACCGCGCCGCGCTCGATCTGCTCGTCGCCCACGGGCCCCTCACCCGCACCCGGCTCGGCGAGCTGACCGGCCTGTCCAAGCCCACCGCCTCCCAGCTCCTCGGCCGGCTGGAGGCCGGCGGGCTGGTCGTGTCGTCCGGGAGCGTCACGGGCCGGCCCGGCCCCAGCGCGCGGCTGTACGAGGTGAACCCGGCCGTCGCGCACGTGGCCGCGCTCGCCGCCGACGAGACGGGGATCACCGCGGCCGTCGCGGACATCACCGGCCGCGTCGTCGGCGAGCACCACATCGAGGCCGACGCCCTCGTCGAGGAGGTGCGGACCCGCACGCCCGCCCTGGTGGCCGAGGCCGTGGCCGGGGCGCTGCGGGTCGCCGGGCTCGGGTGGGACGCGCTGCACCGCACGGTCATCGGCACGCCCGGCGCACTCGACCCGCGCACCGGGACCCTGCGCTACGCCCCGCACCTGCCGGGCTGGCACGCGCGCACGCTCCGCGCCGAACTCACCGAGGCGATCGGCACGCCCGTCGTCATCGAGAACGACGTCAACCTCGCCGCCGTCGCCGAACAGCACGGCGGTGCCGCCCAGGGCTTCGACGACTTCGTGCTGCTGTGGGCCGACGAGGGCGTGGGCGCGGCGATCGTGCTGGGCGGGAAGCCGCTGCGGGGGGCGACCGGGGGCGCGGGCGAGGTCGGCTATATGCCGCTGCCCGGCGCGCCGCTCGCGCGCGGCGGACCGGAGGCCACGACCGGAGGGGACGGGGGCGGCGGCTTCCAGATGCTCGTCGGCTCGCCCGCCGTGCTCGAACTCGCCCGTACCTACGGCATCGGCGCCCGCACGGCCCCCGAGGCGCTGGCCCGAGCGGCCGTCGTGCCGGGCACCGGAGACAACGTCCTCACCGATCTGGCCCGGCGTATCGCCCTCGGGCTCGCGGCCGTGGTCGCGGTCGTCGACCCCGCGCTCGTGGTGCTGTCGGGCGAGGTGTGCCGGGCCGGCGGGGAGCGGCTGCGCGAGCTGGTGGAGGCGGAGATGTCCGGGCTCGCCCTGCCCCGGCCGGAGTTGCGGCTGAGCACCGTCGAAAGCGCCCCCATCCTGAACGGCGCCCTCCTGACCGCGCTCGCCGCCACCCGCGACACCGTCTTCGACACCGCCTGACCCCGCCCCGCCCTCCCTCCTTCCTCCCCCGCAGTGAAAGAAGTCCCGACATGCCGCGCCCCCGAAGCCGAATACGCAGCCGGGCACATCACCGGACGGCGCCGATGCGCCCCGCCGTTTTGCTCCTCACCGCGGTCCTTCTCCTGGCGGGCTGCGCCAATCCGTCCACCGGCAGCGACAAGGACGACCCGACGGCACCGGTCACGCTGAAGTTCTGGCACGGGTGGTCGGAGAAGAAGGAAGTCAAGGCGATCGATGAATCGATCGCCCGGTTCGAGAAGCTGCACCCCAATATCCGGGTGAAGTCCACCGGGAACGTCACCGACGCGACCGTGAACCAGGCCCTGCGGGCGGGTGGCGGCGAGGCCCCCGATGTCGTGTCGTCCTTCACCACGAACAACGTCGGCCAGTACTGCTCATCGGGCATGTGGGTCGACCTCGACCCGTTCATGAGGAAGACCGGCCTGGACAAGAAGGCGGTCTTCCCGAAAACCCTGCTGGACTACACCTCTTATGAGGGCAGGCAGTGCGCGCTGCCGCTGCTCGCGGACGCCTACGGCATGTACTACAACGTGGACGCGTTCGAGCAGGCGGGCATCAGCCGGCCGCCGCGCACCCTGTCCGAATTCAAGCGGGCCGCCGTCAAACTGACGGAGCGGACCAGGAGCGGTGCGTACCGGCGGGTGGGCTTCATGCCCAACTACAGGCTGTACGAGAACAAACCGGACCGGCTCTTCGCCCAGTGGGGGCCCACCTATTTCGACGCCGACGGCAAGTCCCGGCTCGCCGAGGGCACGGCCACGAAGGAATTCCTCACCTTCCAGCGGGACCTGATCACCGCACTCGGCGGATACGGGCCGCTGGAGAGATTCCGTACCACCTTCGGTGACGAGATGTCCTCGCAGAACGCCTTTGTGACCGGCAAGCTCGCCATGCATCTGGACGGCGAATGGCGCGGGCTGATGCTGGAGGACGCCAAGCCTGAATTCCGGTGGGCCACCGCGCCCCTGCCGGTGCCCGACGACAAGGCCGACACCTACGGGCGCGGCTATCTGACCGGCACCGTCGCCGGTATCGCGCACAGCAGCAAGCACCAGAACGCCGCCTGGGAGCTGGTGCGATTCCTGACGGCCGACACCGACCAGGTCGTCGCCTTCGCCAACGCCATGCGCAATGTGCCCTCGACCAAGGCCGCGCTCGCCTCACCGAAACTGGACCGCGACCCCGCCTTCGTCACCTTCCTCGACATCGCCCGCAATCGCCACAGCGTCGGCATGCCACCGTCCGTCAACGGCGGGCAGTACATCGTCACGTTCACGGACTTCGCCTACGACGTCGAGTCCGGAAAGGTCCGCGACCTCACCAAGGGTCTGCGCGCACTCGACCGGCGCATAGACAACGACACCCTCCAGTCCCAGGATTGACGGAGTCCGCCATGACCCCCCGGCACCCCGCGCCCGAACTGCGGCGCAAGCACCGCCGCGCACGGCTGCGCACCCTCGCTTTCCTCTCCCCCTGGCTGGTCGGATTCAGCGTCTTCTTCGCCTACCCCCTCCTCGCCACCGTCTATTTCTCCTTCATGCACTACAACCAGATCGAGGCCCCCACCTTCGTGGGCCTGCGGAACTGGAAGTACGTCCTCGGCCAGATGCCGCTGTTCGGTCCCGCCCTGTGGAACACCCTGTGGCTCGTGGTCGTGATGGTCGCCCTGCGCGTGGTCTTCGGCCTCGGCATCGGGCTGCTCGTCACCAAAATCAAGTCCGGCGTCGGGCTCTTCCGCACGCTCTTCTATCTCCCCTATCTGGCCCCTCCGGTGGCCGCGACCGTCGCCTTCGTCTTCCTTCTCAACCCGGGCACGGGACCGGTCAACGAGGTTCTCTCCGCGATCGGCGTCCCGGCGCCCAACTGGTTCAACGACCCGGCGTGGGCGAAGCCGTCGCTGGTGCTGCTCTCGCTGTGGGGCATCGGCGATCTGATGGTGATCTTCATGGCGGCCCTGCTGGACGTGCCCAAGGAGCAGTACGAGGCCGCCGAGCTGGACGGCGCGGGCGCGCTTGCGAAGTTCCGCTATGTCACCTGGCCGTCCATCACCCCGATCGTGATGTTCGCGGTCGTGACGGGCGTCGTACAGACCATGCAGTACTACACCCAGGCGCTCGTGGCCGGAAAACTCGCCTCCGGCGTCAGCGTCGGACCGGGCTCCAGCATCCAGCCCGGCTATCCCGACCACAGCACCCTCACCGTACCGCAGCTCGTCTACTCGCTCGGCTTCCAGAACTTCAACACCGGGGCGGCGTGCGTGCTCTCGCTCGTGCTCTTCGCCATCGCGATGGCCGTGACCTCGCTCCTGATGCGCAAGGGCGCCGGCCTGCAGACGGCGGAGGACTGAGCCGACATGAACACCACCACCCGCACCACCGCCCGTACCCGCACCCGCGTCCTGCACTGGATCGCCGTGCACATCACCGCCGTCGCCGTCGCGCTCTTCTTCGTCCTGCCCTTCGTCTTCGTCCTGCTGACCTCGGTCATGAGCGACGAACAGGCGATGAGCGGTGAACTCTGGCCCCACGAGTGGCAGTGGTCCAACTACGCGGAGGTCTTCCGCACCCCCGGCTTCCTCGACTGGTGGAAGAACTCACTGATCTACGCGGGACTGGGCACGCTCTTCACCGTGTGCTCCTCGATCCCGGTCGCCTACGCGCTCGCCAAGTTCCGCTTCCGCGGGCGCCGCACGGCGATGACCCTCGTCATCGCGACGATGATGCTGCCGCCGCAGGTCATCGTCATACCGATGTACCTGGTGTGGGCGCAGCAGCTGCATCTGTCGGGGTCGCTGTGGCCACTGATCATCCCGCTGGCGTTCGGCGACGCGTACTCCATCTTCCTGCTGCGGCAGTTCCTGCTGACGATCCCCACCGAATATCTGGAGTCCGCGCGGATCGACGGCTGCGGGGAGCTGCGCACCCTGCTGAGCGTCGTCGTCCCCATGGCGAAGCCGGGCATCGCGGCGATCGCGCTCTTCCAGTTCTTCTCCTGCTGGAACGACTACTTCGGGCCGCAGATCTACGCGGCGCAGAACCCGGGCGCCTGGACCCTGTCCTACGGTCTGGAGTCCTTCAAAAGCGCGCACAACGTCGACTGGAACCTGACCATGGCGGCGACGCTGCTGGTCATGGCCCCGGTCATCCTCGTTTTCTTCTTCGCTCAGAAGGCCTTCGTCGAAGGCGTCACTCTCACCGGAGTAAAGGGCTGATGTCCATGAGGCTCGTATGAAGCTCGCCGTGGTCGGCGGAGGCTCGACCTACACCCCCGAACTCGTCGACGGCTTCGCCCGGCTGCGGGACGTGCTCCCGCTGACGGAGCTCGTCCTGATCGACCCGGCCGCGGACCGGCTGGAGCTGGTCGGCGGCCTCGCCCGGCGGATCTTCGCCAAGCAGGGCCATCCCGGCCGGATCTCCTGGACCTCCGACCTGGACGCGGGCGTCGACGGCGCCGACGCCGTCCTGCTCCAACTGCGGGTGGGCGGGCAGGCGGCCCGGCAGCAGGACGAGACCTGGCCACTGGAGTGCGGCTGCGTCGGACAGGAGACGACCGGCGCGGGCGGCCTCGCCAAGGCGCTGCGCACGGTGCCGGTGGTGCTCGACATCGCCGAGCGGGTCCGGCGGCGCAGTCCGGACGCCTGGATCGTGGACTTCACCAACCCCGTCGGGATCGTCACCCGGGCGCTGCTGACCGCCGGGCACCGGGCCGTCGGGCTGTGCAATGTGGCCATCGGCTTCCAGCGGAAGTTCGCGGCGCTGCTCGGTGTCTCCCCCCAGGACGTCTCCCTGGAGCACGTCGGGCTGAACCACCTCACCTGGGAACGGTCGGTGCGGGTCGGGGAGGAGGACGTACTGCCCGAGCTGATCGCCGAGCACGGCGAGGCGATCGCGGCCGATCTGCGCATGCCGCGCGCCCTGCTGGACCGGCTCGGCGTCGTGCCCTCGTACTACCTGCGCTACTTCTACCAGCACGACGCCGTCGTCCGGGAGCTGAGGACCGGGCCCTCCCGGGCCGCCGAGGTGGCCGACATGGAACGGCGGCTGCTGGCCCTGTACGGCGACCCCGCGCTGGACGAGAAACCGGAGCTGCTGAGCCGGCGGGGCGGTGCCTTCTACTCGGAGGCCGCCGTCGCGCTGACGTCGTCCCTGCTGCGCGACACCGGTGACGTCCAGGTGGTCAACACCTTCAACGACGGCACGCTGCCCTTCCTCCCCGACGACGCGGTCATCGAGGTACCCGCCTCGGTGGACGCGCGCGGCGCGCACCCGCTGCCGGTACGGCCGGTGGAACCGCTGTTCGCCGGGCTGATCGGGCACGTCACGGCGTACGAGCGACTGGCGCTGGAGGCGGCGGTCAAGGGCGGCCGCGAGCGGGTGTTCGAGGCGCTGCTCGCGCACCCGCTGGTGGGCCAGATCGAATACGCGGACCGACTGACCGACGACCTTCTCGCACACAACCGGGAGCACCTCGCGTGGGCATGAGCAACCAGACGGAACCGGCCTCCCCGGCGGCCGTCCCCGGCGCCGTGCTGGCCATCGACGCCGGCAACAGCAAGACCGATGTGGCCGTGGTGGCCACCGACGGCACGGTCCTCGGCCAGGCGCGCGGCGGGGGCTTCCAGCCGCCGGTCGTGGGCACCGAGCAGGCGGTGGCGATACTCGTGCCGCTCGTCGCGGAGGCCGCGTCCCGGGCGGGGCTGACCGGGCCGCTGCGGGTGGACCATGTGCGGGCCTGTCTGGCCAACGCCGATCTGCCCGTGGAGGAGCGGCGGCTCACCGCGGAGATCGCCGCCTACGGGTGGGGGCATTCGGTCACCGTCGCCAACGACACCTTCGCCCTGCTACGGGCGGGCCTGCCCGACGAGGGCGAGCCGACGGGCGTCGCCGTCGTCTGCGGCGCGGGCATCAACTGCGTGGGGCTGGCCCCGGGCGGCCGCATCGCCCGCTTCCCCGCGATCGGCCGGCTCTCGGGCGACTGGGGCGGCGGCGGCCATCTGGCGGACGAGGCGCTGTGGTGGGCCGCGCGGGCCCACGACGGCCGGGGCGAGGCGAGCGCCCTGGCCCACGCCGTGCCCGCGCACTTCGGGCTGCGGGACATGTCGGCGCTGATCGAGGCGCTGCATCTGGGCGGGGTGTCGGCCGCGCGCCGCCAGGAGCTGACCCCGCTGCTGTTCGCGGTGGCCGCCGACGGCGACGCGGTCGCCCGGGCGATCGTCACCCAGCAGGCGCGGGAGATCGTCACCATGGCCGCCGTCGCCCTGGCCCGGCTGGAGCTGCTGGAGGCGGAGGTGCCCGTCGTGCTGGGCGGCGGTGTCCTGGCGGCCCGGCACTCCCTGCTGCTCGACCAGATCGAGGAGTTGCTGGCGGAGCGTGCTCCGGCGGCCCGGCCGGTGGTCGTCACGGCGCCGCCGGTGCTGGGCGCGGCGCTGCTGGCACTCGACCACGTGGGGGTGCCGAACGCCGCCCACCAGCGATTGCGCGCCCACTACACGTAGGCGTGTGCGTACGACACGTCACAACAGTCGAAGCCGATCGCCCGACAACACCACCCCATCGTCGCCACCGGCGTCGCGGAGGCCGTGCCCAACGGCCGTGAACCGCCTCGCCGGTGGCGACTTTCGCGCCAGCTTCGCGCCGTGAGGGGCGTCACCCCGAACGCCCCCGCACCGCAAAACGTTCGACCAAGATCATTCCGGGTGGACTTTTTTCCTGACACCGCGTCAACAGCGCAATGGAGCAACAATTCCTCCCTTCCCGCTGGTTGACCCTTCATATACCCCATGTCCACATTCCGCTTATCCGTTTCACCCCCTTCTCGGTGGTCATGCGAGCATCCGGCTCCGCATGGATTGGTCACGAAATACGACAAGCAATCGCCGCCCAAAGGGCGTTGCGGTGCATTCGTGACAAACCCTGCTCCTGATCAATCGTCCCCAGGGGTTCACGCATGTCGTCCAACGTCAATCGCCGTCTTGTGCTCAGAGGAACCGCCGTGGCCGTCGCGGGAGCGGCCCTGGCCGTTCCGGGCGTGCTCGCCGGCACCGGCACCCTCGCCCAGGCCGCCTCCACCACCGACCGCTCCGGTCACGGCGGCCACGCCACCCCTGGCGGGCCCGTGCCGTTCGACGAGGTCTACCAGGGGCGTCGCATCGTGGGCAGGGCCGCCGAGGGCGGCCACGGGGCCCACCACAGCGGCGGCTTCACCGTCTCGATCGACGGCAAGGAACTGCACCTGATGCGGAACGCCGACGGCACCTACATCAGCGTCATCAACCACTACGAGACCTACGCCGACCCGCGCGCCGTGGCCCGTGCCGCCGTGGACAAGCTGCGCGGCGCGACGCTCGTCCCGATCGCCACCTGAGTCGCCTGCCGCTCCCCCTGCCCCTCCCCGAAAGGAACACGACCCCCATGGCAGTGCGCAAGAACCAGGCGAGCCTGACCGCCACCGAGAAGCGCAATTTCGTCAACGCCCTGCTGGAGCTCAAGAAGAGCGGGCGCTACGACGGCTTCGTCCGGACGCACAACCAGTTCATCATGAGCGACACCGACAACGGGGACCGCGTGGGCCACCGCTCGCCCTCCTTCCTCCCCTGGCACCGGCAGTTCCTCATCCAGTTCGAGAAGGAGCTCCAGACCGTCGACGCCTCGGTGACGCTCCCCTACTGGGACTGGACCGCCGACCGCACGACCACCGCCTCGATCTGGGGCGCGGACTTCCTCGGCGGCAACGGCCGCCCCCGCGACGCCCAGGTGACCACCGGGCCCTTCGCCTACAGCGGCGGCCGGTGGCCCATCACCGTGAACGTCGACAGCCGCCCCTATCTCCAGCGGGAGATGGGCGCCGGTGTCGCGCAGCTGCCCACCCGGGCCGAGGTCGACTCCGTCCTCGCCATGGCCACCTATGACATGGCCCCCTGGAACAGCTCCTCGAACGGCTTCCGCAACCACCTCGAAGGCTGGCGCGGGGTGAACCTCCACAACCGGGTGCACGTGTGGATGGGCGGCCAGATGTCCTCCGGCGTCTCGCCGAACGACCCGGTCTTCTGGCTGCACCACTGCTTCATAGACAAGCTGTGGACGGAGTGGCAGCGCGCCCACCCCACCTCGACCTACCTCCCGGCCGCCGGCACCGCCAATGTCGTGGACCTGGGCGACACCATGCGCCCCTGGAACAACGTCACCCCGGCCGACATGCTCGACCACACCCGCTTCTACACCTACGACCGCTGACGGCCCGCAGGCCGCCCGTCGCGTCACCGCCCGCCCCTTCGGCCCCCGGCCGGAGGGGCGGGCGCGGTGCTGCGGGCCGGGCGCGGGTGGCGGCCCGGGAACCGGACGCGGGGCGCTGGCGTGGAGAGAAGGAGGGAACGGGCGGAGATGCGCCTTCGGGGGACGGCTCGGCACCATCGACCAAGATCGCGATCTGAACAAGATCGATGCGTTACCGGTGTTTTTGTCAGTTCCTGCGGCCATACTGCTGGCCGGGCATCCGTACCCCGCCGACGGGCGAAGGGTGCCTCGGCGACCGAGGGGGAGGTCTCGTGTCATACCCGCAGCCGACCGGCGGCGTCCCGGGTCCGGTACCCGGGCGTACGGCATGGCGCGAGGGGCTCGACCGAGTGCGGGCCGCGGCGGTCACCGAGCCGGGCCGGCTGCGCGGCATCGGGGCGGTGCTGGCCGGACTGCTGATCGTCTTCGGGGCGGTCACCGCCTGGCAGGTCGACGACCGGGTGGCGGCCTCGGACGCCGTGGTCGGCAACAGCCAGCCGCTGAGCGCCGACGCCGCGGACATCTACCGCTCGCTCGCCGACGCCGACACCACCGCCGCCAGCGGCTTCCTCGCGGGCGGCCAGGAGCCGCACGCGGTCCGGCAAAGATACGAGAAGGACATCGCCCTCGCGTCCGGGCTGCTGGTCAAGGCCGCGGCCAATACCGAGGGCTCTGCCTCCGCGCGCGAACAGATAACGAAGCTCAACGAACAACTTCCGCAGTACACCGGTCTGGTGGAGTCGGCCCGCGCCAACAACCGTCAGGGCCTCCCGCTCGGTGGCGCCTATCTGCGCTACGCGGGCGACCGCATGCGCGAGGAGCTGCTGCCCGCCGCCCGCCGGCTCTACGAGGCGGAGACCGGCCGGCTCGGCTCGGACTACGACGACGCCGAGCGCTGGCCCTGGGCCGCACTCGGCACCGGGGTGCTGGCCCTCGCGGCGCTCGGCTGGGCCCAGCGCCGCGAATATCTGCGCACCAACCGCGTCTTCAACCACGGCCTGCTCGGCGCGAGTGCCGCCACCACGGTCGTGCTGCTGTGGCTGGTCGTCGGGCACGGCGTGGCCCGCGCGGAGCTGCAGGACTCCTACGCGCACGGCGCCAAGTCCCTCCAGGTGCTCAACGAGGCCCGTATCGCCTCCCTCCAGGCGCGGGGCGACGAGAACCTCACCCTGGTGGCGCGCGGCGCCGTGCTCACCCCGGGCGGCGACGACGCGTACGAGGCGAGCTACCGGGCGGGCATGCGCCGGCTCGTCGGCGGCGACCGGGGCGAGCCCGAGCGCGGCACCCTGCTGGAGCGGGCCCGGTCGCTCGCCGACGACTCCGCGGGCGGCGACCCGGTCCGCAGGGCGATCGAGGACGTCCGCCGGTGGCAGCAGCGGCACGGCGAGGCCCGCACCGCCGACGACGGGGGGAACTACGAACGGGCCCTGCCGAAGGTGATCGGCGAGCGGGGCAGCACGGGCGAGTCCTTCGACCGGGTGGACGACGCGCTGCGCCGGGCGCTGGCCCATGAGCAGGGCGAGTTCCGCCGCGCGGCGGACGACGGGCGCGGGGCGCTCGCGGGGCTGACGGCCGGTGCCGCCGTGCTGGCCGTGCTGGGGGCGGCGGGCGCGGTGCTCGGCATCGGCCGCAGGCTGTCGGAGTACCGATGACGCGGGGAGGCGGGGCGTTGACGACACGATACGGAGCCCGGCGCGGGGCGATGGTGACAGCCGTGACGGCGGCCGTGTGCGCGCTGGCCGCGGCGGCGGCGCTGCTGGTGCCCGGCCCGGCCGGGGCCGACGGCGGGCACCGGGCGGACCGGGCGGCGGCGGGCCCGCGGGTCCCGGAGGCCGCCGCGAAGTGCCAGGACCCCGAGGCCAGTCTCCGGCCCGCGGGCGGCACGGACGGCCCGGCCGTGCAGCGGATCAAGAACCGCGGGTGGCTGATCGCGGGCGTCGACCAGAACAGCTTCCGCTGGGGCTACCGCGACCCGGCCAACGGCCGACTGAGCGGCTTCGACATCGACCTCGTACGGGCCGTCGCCAAGGCCGTCCTGGGCGACGCCGACAAGGTCACCTTTCTCGCGATACCCACGAACCAGCGCATACCCGCCCTGGAAAAGGGCAAGGTGGACATCATCGCCCGCACGATGACCATCAACTGTGACCGGATCAAGCAAGTCGCCTTCTCCACCGCCTATTTCGAAGCGGGTCAGCAGGTGCTGGCCCCCAAAGACTCACCGATCAAGGCATTCGACGACACTTTGAAGGGGAAGAAGGTCTGTACGGCCAAGGGATCCACGGGGGAGAGCGAGCTGACCGAGGAATCGCACGGCGCCCAGGTGCTGACCGTGCCCAATCAGCTCGACTGCCTGGTGCGACTCCAACTCGGCCGGGTGGACGCGGTGATCACCGACAACGCCCTGGCGGCCGGGCAGGCGGCCCAGGACCCGTCGCTGCGGCTCGTCGGTAAACCGTTCACCACCGAACCGTACGGCGTGGCGATGAATCTCCGGGACGCCGACCTGGTACGCCGGGTCAACGAGGTTCTGGAGGAGTACCGCCGCGGCGGCACCGCCAGTGCGTGGATGCGGGCCTACGAGAAGTGGCTCGCCCACGAACTCCCGGGCATCACCGGCCCACCGGTGCCCAAGTACAAGGACTGACAGGCACGACGAGCACAGGGACGGAAGGGACCACCGGCGCGAGGACACGGGCCGGACGCCTTCGGGGGAACCCCCGTGAAGGCGGGAGCAGCAGCGGACGTACGCGGCGCGGGCCGCGGACAGGAGAGGGGATCGATGGCGGTCGCGGGGCCCACCGGGCCGGCCTTGAGCCGCGAGGAGGTGGACCGTGCGCTGGCGAGACTGGGCGCCGAGCACGAGGCCGTCGAATCCTCGCTGCTGGCCCTCCAGGACCACGCCGGACGCCGTCTCCTGGAGGGGGCGGAGCTGACCGGCGCCACCAAGAGCCGGTGGGCGGTCGCCGAGCAGCTCATCACCCAGCTGTGGACGCACTTCGACGTCTACACCGACGTCCTGACCACCGCCCGTGAGCTGCGTGCCCGCCGCCGCTGGCCCACCCAGGGCGAGCTGGCCGAACTCACCGACCTGCTACGCGGCTCCGGCGTCACCCTGCCCGGCGGCGGCACCCTGGCCCTGACCCCCTCCCTCGCCCCCACTGCCGCGCGGCTCAGCGAGCGGCTGAGCCTGACCGAGCTGGTCGACCGGATGAACGGCTGGTACGCGGAGGCGCTCGACGTGGTCGTCACCGCCGACGCCGTCTGGTCCGCGCTGCCCGCCCGGATCGATCTGCTGGCCGCCGAGCTCCAGCGCACCCGCTCCCTCGCCCACTCGGTGGGGGTCCGGCCCGGCGAGCACCCCTCCGGTGACGATCTGGAACAGATCACCCACGAGCTGACCTCGCTGCGTGCCGAGGTGATATCGGATCCGCTCGCCTTCTGGAACGGCGCCTCCCCCAGCTCGGCGCCCGGCGGCGGCCGCCCGGACACCGCCCGCTACGACCGCGCGGCCCGCGCCCTGGAGGAAGTGCGGCGCGAGATCGAGGCCGTCCTCGACGTCCGGCAGGACGCCGAGCAGCGGCTGATGCGGGTGCGCGACGTGCTCTCCCGCGCGGACCGCACGCTGAACGAGGCCCGGCAGGCCCGCGTCGAGGTCCTCTCGAAGATCGCCGGGTCCGACGTGCCCGCCGTCTCCGGCCCGCCGACCGCGCTGTACGAACAGCTGTCGGCTGCCGCCGACCAGCGTCGGCGTGCCCAGTGGCACCGGCTCTCCCCGCTCCTGGAGAGCCTGGAGGAGCGCTCCGAGGAGGAGTTGCTGCGCGCCCGCGAATCGTTGACGGCGGTGACCGCGCCGCTGGCCGTGCGGGCCGAACTCCGCGGCCGCCTCGACGCGTACAAGGCGAAGGTCGCCCGGCACGGGCTGGCGGAGGACCCTTTCCTCATCGAGCGGTACGACGACGCGCGGCGCAGGCTGTGGAGCGCGCCCTGCGACCTCATGGCCGCCGAGGAGGCCGTGCTGCGCTATCAGCGGGCGGTGGCCGAGTCGCTGTCGCCGCCCGCCGGGGCCGCGGCGCACGAGCCCACCGACCGTAGGGGGGAATCATGAACAGCGCCTGCCAGCGGCCCGGCTGCGCCGGGACGTACGAGGACGTCGGCGGCGGTGAGCGGTACTGCGACACCTGCGGGCTCGCGCCCGTCGTCACCCCGGTGGGGACGCTCTCCTCGCCGGCCACGGGGGTCACGAGCGGCGGGCGGGCCGGCATCAGCCGCGTCGGCTCCCCCGGCGGGGGCAGCGGCTTCGCGGCGGCGTCGTCGGAGCCCTCCGAGCGGTCCGGGGCGTCCGGCTCCGGTGCCTCGGCCCCGTCCGCGTCGCAGTCGTCGTCACGCTCCTCGTCACGGTCCTCACGGTCCTCGGGGTCCCGCCGGTCCGTCTCGGGTCGGCTGTCGCGGTCGCTGTCGGGGGGCTCCGAAGGGACCGCGTCGCAGTCGGTGTCGGTGCGCAGCTCGCACTCCTCCGGCGCCGCCTCCGGGCGCAACAAGCTGGGCGCGGGCCTGGTCACCATGCCCGGCGTGCCGCGCCCGGCCCCCCGGGCGGCGGTGCTGGCCGATCCGGAGGTGCCCGAGCGCAAGCGGTTCTGCAGCAAGAGCGACTGCGGCGCGCAGGTCGGCCGTGCGCGCGGCGACCGCCCCGGGCGCACCGAGGGCTTCTGCACCAAGTGCGGGCACCCGTACTCCTTCGTACCGAAGCTGCGCCCGGGCGATGTGGTCCACGGGCAGTACGAGGTGACGGGCTGTCTCGCGCACGGCGGGCTCGGCTGGATCTACCTCGCCGTCGACCGGGCGGTCTCCGACCGCTGGGTGGTCCTCAAGGGCCTGCTCGACACCGGTGACGAGGACGCGCTCGCGGTCGCCCTCTCCGAGCGGCGCTTCCTCGCGGAGATCGAGCACTCCAACATCGTCCGCATCTACAACTTCGTCGAGCACCTCGACCAGCGGACCGGCAGCCTCGACGGCTACATCGTGATGGAGTACGTCGGCGGCAAGTCGCTCAAGGAGATCGCCAACGAGCGGCGGCAGCCCGACGGGCGGCGCGACCCGCTGCCGGTCGAGCAGGCCTGCGCGTACGGCATCGAGGCGCTGGAGGCGCTCGGCCATCTGCACAGCCGCAATCTGCTCTACTGCGACTTCAAGGTCGACAACGCCATTCAGCAGCAGGACCAGCTCAAACTCATCGACATGGGCGCGGTCCGGCGGATGGACGACGACAGCAGCGCGATCTACGGCACGGTCGGCTACCAGGCCCCGGAGATCGCCGAGCTGGGCCCGTCGGTCGCCTCCGACCTCTACACCGTCGCGCGCACCCTCGCGGTGCTCACCTTCGACTTCCAGGGCTACACCAACGTCTTCGCGGACCGGCTCCCCGACCCCGAGCACATCGAGGTCTTCACCCGCTACGAATCCTTCTACCGGCTGCTCGTCCGGGCCACCGACCCCGACCCGGGGCGGCGGTTCGCGTCCGCCGCGGAGATGGCCGACCAGCTGACGGGCGTGCTGCGGGAGGTCGTGGCGCTCCAGACGGGACGACCGCGGCCCGCGCTGTCCACGCTGTTCGGGCCGGAACTGCGGGTCGTGGACACCCGGCTGTTCGAGGAGCGGTCCGAGGCGGCCTCCACGCTGGGCGGCCGGGTGCACCACGGGCGCCAAAAGCGCCGGGCGCCCGCGCCGCCGGCCCCGCCCGCACCGCCGACGCCCGGCGCCGCCGTCCCCTCGGGGGCCGCGCTCGACGCCCGGGCCGCCGCCCTCGCCCTGCCGGTCCCCCTCGTCGACCCGGCCGACCCCAACGCGGGGTTCCTCGCCGGTCTGCTCGCCTCCCAGCCCGCCGAGGTGCACGCGGCGCTCCAGGCCGCGCCCACCGATTCGCCGGAGGTGCGCCTGCGCCGGCTCCGCGCCCAGCTGGAACTCGGCGAGAACGAGCAGGCGGCGCGCACCGTCGCCGAGCTCGACGCCGCCCACCCCGACGACTGGCGGGTCGTCTGGTACCGCGGGCTGCAGGCGCTCGCCTCCGGCCGCAACGAGATCGCCGCGCTGTCCTTCGACGCCGTCTACGACGCGTTCCCGGGCGAGCCCGCCCCGAAGCTGGCCCTCGGGATCTGCGCGGAGGTGCTCGGCCAGCTCGACAACGCCGCCGAGTACTACCGCCTGGTGTGGACGACGGACCCGAGCTTCGTCAGCGCCGCCTTCGCGCTGGCCCGGGTGCGGCTCGCCACCGGGGACCGCACGGGCGCGGTACGGACCCTGGAGTCCGTGCCGGAGGCCTCCATCCACTACACGGCGGCCCGCGTCGCGGCGGTCCGGGCCCGGCTGCGGCAGCGCCCCGCCCAGGACGCGCTGCTGGACGACCTCACGGCCGCCGCCGGGCAGGTGGAACGGCTCGCCGACTTCGGCCTGGACGCGGTGCGCCGCGAACAGCTGTCCACGGAAGTGCTGGGCAGCGCGCTGGACTGGGTGCTGGCCGGCAGCAGTGGCGCGCCGGGCGGCCCCGGCGCGCCACCGGGCCCGCGCACGCTGCTCGGCAGCGACCTGGACGAGCGGGGGCTGCGCTTCGGGCTGGAACGCTCGTACCGCGTGCTCGCCCGGCTCGCCCAGCGCGGTGACGAAAGGATCGAACTGGTGGAGCGGGCCAACCGTTTCCGCCCCAGGACATGGGTGTGATCGATGTCGCAACTGCCGCAACCCCCACAGCTGACGGTGTGCCCCGCCTGCGACGAGCCCCTGGAGCCGGCCGACAATTTCTGCGGCCGCTGCGGTGCGGACCTCTCGGCGCTGCCCCCCGCGCGAAACGGCGCGGGGCCCGTCGCGGCACGGCTGCGGCCGGAGCCCGGGGGAGGCCGGGGAGAGGACTACCGCCTGGCCGCGCCGGGCACCGAGGGCCGTACGGACCCGGCGGCCCGGCCGGCCGCCGAGCCGCGCACCGGGCCGTACGGACCCGGGCGGGCGCCCGGCCATGACGCCGTCCCCGACCCGCGCGCCACCGACGCGCCGGCCGGGGTGCCGGCCCAGGCACACGGCGGCCCGGCGGCCGCCCCGGGCTCGGGCCCGGCGTGTCCCGGCACCGGCCGGACCTGCGGGGCCTGCCGGGCGGGGATGATCGACAAAGACGGGTACTGCGAACACTGCGGGCATGCACAGCCGCGCGAACGGGATCACATGGAGCACGAGTCGGCAGGCGTCGCGGCGGTCAGCGACCGGGGCCTGCGCCACCACCGGAACGAGGACGCGTACGCCGTGTCCACCACGGCACAGGGCGACGGCGGCACCGCCGTCATCGCCGTCGTCAGCGACGGGGTGTCGTCCGCGACCCGCCCCGACGAAGCGTCCGCCGCGGCCGTCCTGGCCGCGCGCGAGACGCTGATGACGGCCCTGCCGCTGGGCACGTCCCCGAAGGAGGCCACCCACGAGGCGATCCTGCGGGCCGCCGAGGCCGTGGGCGCCCTCGCCGGGCCCGGCCACCGGCCGCGCGAGCACGACCGGCACCGCCAGGAGAACGCCCCGGCCTGCACGATCGTGAGCGCCGTCGTCACCGGCGAGCTGCTGACCGTCGGCTGGATCGGCGACAGCCGCGCCTACTGGGTGCCGGACGACCGCACCACCCAGCCCGCCCGGCTCACCGAGGACGACTCCTGGGCCGCCCAGATGGTCGCGGCGGGCCTGATGTCCGAGGCGGAGGCGTACGCCGACGAGCGCGCGCACGCCATCACCGGCTGGCTCGGCGCGGACGCGTACGAGATCGAGCCGCACACCGCCTCCTTCCACCCCGACCGGCCGGGCGTCGTCGTGGTGTGCACCGACGGACTGTGGAACTACGCCGAATCCGCCGAGGAGATGGCCGCGGTCGTCCCGCCGGACGCCCGCTCGCGGCCACTGGAGTGCGCACGCCATCTGCTGGGCCACGCCCTGGACGGAGGGGGCCACGACAACGTAACAGTGGCGGTCCTGCCGTTCCCCACGCCGTCGGAAGGGGCAGGATCGGCCTGACGGCCCGAGCGGCGTCCACGGGGGGATCGCACGCCGGTGTCACTTCGGGGCACCGGCGCGCCTGTCCGCCCGTCCATGTGTCCACGTGGAACGAAGGAGCGGATCCGATGGCGAATTTCTCCAAGCCGCGCGTGCCCAGGTTCTCCGCCGAGGTCTACCAGAACACGCACCTGCCCGAGGGCGGCCGTGAGGTCAACGCGATCGTCACGGTCACCGCCACCGGCGGCGGCACCACCGGAGAGACACCCGCCCCCACTTTCGCCTCCCCTTCGCCCTCCGGGGCCTCCCCCGCGCCCGCCCCGGACGCAGCCGTCGTCATCATGGTCGACTCCTCCGGGTCGATGGAGTACCCGCCCGTCAAGATGCGCAACGCCCGGGACGCCACCGCGGCCGCCATCGACACCCTGCGCGACGGTGTCGCCTTCGCCGTCGTCTCCGGCACCCATCAGGCGAAGGAGATCTACCCCGGCGGCGGCCGGCTCGCGGTGGCGGACGCCACCACCCGCGGCCAGGCCAAGGAGGCCCTGCGCAAGATCAATGCGAGCGGCGGCACCGCCATCGGCACCTGGCTGCGCCTCGCCGACAAGCTGCTCGCCTCCTCGGACGCGGCCATACGTCACGGCATCCTGCTCACCGACGGGCGCAATGAACACGAGGGCCCCAAGGAACTGCTGACGACGCTGGAGGCCTGCGCCGGTCGGTTCACCTGTGACGCCCGGGGCGTCGGGACGGACTGGGAGGTCAAGGAGGTCACCGGCATCGCGTCGGCGCTCCTGGGCACCGCCGACATCGTCGCCGACCCGGCCGGGCTGGCCGCGGACTTCACCGGAATGATGGAGTCCGTCATGGGCAAGGAGATCGCGGACGTCTCCCTGCGGCTGTGGACGCCCCTGGGCGCCGAGGTGCGGTTCGTCAAACAAGTGGCACCGACCGTGGAGGACTTGACCGGCCGCCGCACCGAGGCCGGGCCGCGCTCGGGCGACTACCCCACCGGCTCCTGGGGCGACGAGTCGCGGGACTACCACGTGTGCGTCCGGGTGCCGCACGCCGAGGTGGGACAGGAGATGCTCGCCGCGCGGGTCTCCCTCGTCCTGCCCACGCCGGGCGGCTCGCCGCCGCAGGTGCTCGCACAGGGGCTCGTCCGGGCGGTGTGGACGGACGATCTGGCCGCGTCGACCGCCATCAACGAGCAGGTCGCCCACTACACCGGCCAGGCCGAACTGGCCCGGGTCATCCAACAGGGCCTGGAGCTGCGCAAGTCGGGGGACCTCGACGGCGCCACGGCGAAACTGGGACGGGCCGTGCAATTGGCCAGCCGTTCGGGTAATGACGACACCGCGAAACTGCTCGCGAAGGTAGTGGACGTCGTGGACGCGGCGGCGGGTACTGTGCGGCTGAAGGCGAAGGTCTCGGCGGAGGCGCAGATGACGCTGGAAACCCGCTCCACCAAGACGGTTCGCGTCAAGAAGTGAAGATCTGAACAGGGAAGAATGGGCGCGGCGGACGCATGGGGCGGCCGCGGCGGAGATTCGTCGCCGAACGGCACACGAGGGGGAATGAACCGAGATGCCGACCTGCCCGAACGGCCATCACTCGGCGGCCGAGGACTGGTGCGAGGTGTGCGGCCGCCGGATGTCGGGGGCCGGAGCACCCACGGGTGCCGTCCCCCCGCCCCCTCCCCCGCCGCCCGGACCGCCCCTGACGGGCGCGAGCGGCCCGCAGGGCGTGCCCGGCGGTGCTCCCGGTGCGGTTCCCGGGGGCGGTTCCGGGACCTACGGTTTCCCGGACGCCGGCGGGGACGCCACCATGCAGGCGGAGCTGTGCCCGCACTGCCGCACCCCCCGCGAGGCACAGGCGCCGTTCTGCGAGGAGTGCCGCTACAACTTCCTGACGCAGGCGACGAACCCGTACGCCACCCCGCCGTCGCAGGTCCAGGGCTTCCAGTCGGCCCCGCCGCCCCCGTCGCGGCCGACACCGCCGCCGCAGAGCTTCGAGTACCACGGTTCACGCCCGTCCCAGATCAACCGGCCCGCGGAGCCGCTCGCACCGCAGCCGCAGACGTTCGACGAGGACGACTGGGTGCTGCCGCCGCCGAGCACCCCGTCGGTCGCGCGGTACGGATACGAGGGGCAGCCGCAGGCCGCCGTCGCGGAGGGGGCGCCTCCGCCCGTGCCGGCGCAGGGGCCTCCGCTCGCGCCGCCCGCGGGCTGGGTCGCGGTCATCGGGCCGGACCGCGAGTACTTCCGGTCGATGATGAACCGCAGCGGCCCCGAGGCGTCCGGGCTCAACCTCCCCGCGTACTCCCCCGAGCTGCGTCTGCAGCTCAGCGGCCACCAGGTCACCATCGGCCGCCGCCGGCACAGCACGGGCGAGTCGCCCGACATCGATCTGTCCCGGCCGCCGGAGGACCCGGGCGTCTCGCACCAGCACGCCATGTTCGTCCAGCAGCCGGACGGCAGTTGGGCGGTCGTCGACCAGGACTCCACCAACGGCACGACGATCAACGGCTCGGAGGACTCGATCCAGCCCTACGTCCCGGTGCCGCTTCAGGACGGTGACCGGGTGCACGTCGGCGCGTGGACCACGATCACGGTCCACCGGGGCTGACATCCGGCGCGGCGGGGGGCGGGCGGCGAAGGCGATGGCCGGACACGGTGACGGCGAAACGTTCCTGTGGCCCCGCTCCGCGGCTACTCGCGGGTATGGCCGGATCCGGCCGGGACGCGGCCGGAGTGCCCTTACCGGTGGTCCTACATCGCCGGTCCTCGGCCGGGCGGTCTGAGACCATGGGAGCGTGAACAAGATTCCACGCGGCACGCTTCAGGAGCAGACCTTTTACGAGCAGGTCGGCGGCGAGGAGACCTTCCGGCGCCTGGTCCACCGCTTCTACCAGGGTGTCGCGGAGGACCCGCTGCTGCGGCCGATGTACCCGGAGGAGGACCTCGGCCCGGCCGAGGAGCGCCTGGTGCTGTTCCTCATGCAGTACTGGGGCGGCCCCCGTACCTACAGCGACAACCGCGGCCACCCGCGCCTGCGGATGCGGCACGCGCCCTTCGCCGTGGACCGGGCCGCGCACGACGCGTGGCTGCGGCACATGCGGGACGCGGTGGACGAGCTGGAGCTCTCCCCCACCCACACCGAGCAGCTGTGGAACTACCTGACCTACGCCGCCGCGTCGATGGTCAACACCGAGGGCTGAGCACCCCTGGCGTCAGGCCGTCAGGCCGGGGTGACGGTGAGGCCGGGGAGGCCTCCCGTACGGACGGCTATCGAGCCGTAGGGGGTGCGCAGCCGCAGCCAGCCGCCTGCGGCGAAAAGGGCCAGCGGCTCGGGGGCGAGGACCGTCGCCACAGCCGCGCGGGGCGTGCCGGCCGTCCCCTGCGCGGCCTCGGCGGCCCCGGGCCGGGTGCGGGGCACGGGCACGGCCCGCGGGGGCCGCAGGAACCCCAGCGACTGCGCGGCGTGGACCGCGCGCAGCGGCAGCCGGGTCTCGCCGAGGGTGCGGGACCAGATCTCACGGCCGATGCGGTCCCGCTCGGCACGGGTCCGGTGCTGCTCGGGGAGCGCCTCGTCCCGGGCGCGGAACTCCGCGACGGCGGCGGCGACCGCTTCCCGCACGGCAGCCACGTCCGGAAGGCCCGCCACCCGCTGCCAGCCGCCGCGCGGCGGCAGCAGACCGGCCCACGGCGGGCCGGTGACGGACTCGGGCACGGTGATCTCCGGGCCGTCGGCCCGGGCGACGCGGCCGGCCCCGGCCGCGTCGAGGGCATCGGCCAGCTGTCCGGCCGAGACGGTGACGTCCAGCGCGGCGTCGTCCGTCAGCCGGGCGGTGCGGATCGCGAGCACCTCGAACGACGGCGGCCGGCCGAAGACGCCGAGCACCCCGCCGCCCGCCTGCAGACGGACGGCGGCGGCACGGTCGTAGTGGATCAGCCGGGCCAGGAAGGCGGCCAGGTCGGCCGCCTCCCCGGCATCGGCGAAACGCAGCCGCTGACCGTGCGGGGGCCGGTGCGCCGTCATACGGCGACGGCCTCCTTCGCGGGGGTGTCCCGCTGCCCGCCCGCATCAGAAGACGCCGGACCGGCGTCGTCCCGGAACTCCTCCAGGAACATCTTCTCCTCGGCGGTGATCCGCCGAGGCCTGCCCCGGTCGAAGTCGAACGGGACGACGACGGTGGAGGCCCGTACGTACACCTGGTCGGCGTCCTTGACCTCGTAGGCGACGGTCAGGGAGGCGGCGCCCACCTTGGTCACCCACGTCTCGATGGTCACCGGCTCATGCCGGTGGACCAGGGGCCGCAGATAGTCGATCTCGTGCCGGGCCACGACGGACCCGCCCTGGAAGGACTCGCTGCCCTCCCCCGGCGCCAGCCGGAACATGAAGTCGATGCGCGCCTCTTCGAGATAGCGCACGAAGACCGCGTTGTTCACATGGCCGAACGCGTCCATGTCCGACCAGCGCAGGGGGCAGGAGTACAGGTGGCGCGCCACGGTCAGCCCCGGGTCAGCTTCTTGTACGTGGCACGGTGCGGACGGGTCGCGTCCGCTCCGAGCCGCTCGACCTTGTTCTTCTCGTAGGACTCGAAGTTGCCCTCGAACCAGAACCACTTCGAATTGCCCTCGTACGCCAGGATGTGCGTGGCGACCCGGTCCAGGAACCAACGGTCGTGGGAGACGACCACTGCCGCGCCGGGGAAGTCCAGCAGGGCGTTCTCGAGCGAGGACAGGGTCTCGACGTCGAGGTCGTTGGTCGGCTCGTCGAGGAGGAGCAGGTTGCCGCCCTGCTTGAGGGTGAGCGCGAGGTTGAGGCGGTTGCGCTCACCACCGGAGAGGACACCGGCCGGCTTCTGCTGGTCCGGGCCCTTGAAGCCGAACGCGGAGACGTACGCCCGCGAGGGCATCTCGACGTGGCCGACGTTGATGTAGTCCAGCTCGTCGGAGACGACGGCCCACAGCGTCTTCTTGGGGTCGATGTTGGCGCGGGACTGGTCGACGTAGGAGATCTTGACGGTCTCGCCGACCTTGATCTCGCCGGAGTCCGGGGTCTCGAGGCCCTGGATCATCTTGAACAGCGTCGTCTTGCCGGCGCCGTTCGGGCCGATGACGCCGACGATGCCGTTGCGCGGCAGGGTGAAGGACAGGTCGTCGATGAGGACCTTGTCACCGAAGGCCTTGGAGAGGTTGTTGACCTCGACGACGATGGAGCCCAGACGCGGGCCCGGCGGGATCTGGATCTCCTCGAAGTCCAGCTTCCGCATCTTGTCGGCCTCGGCCGCCATCTCCTCGTAGCGAGCGAGACGGGCCTTGGACTTGGCCTGACGGCCCTTGGCGTTGGAGCGGACCCACTCCAGCTCTTCCTTGAGCCGCTTGGCGCGCTTGGCGTCCTTCTGGCCCTCGACCTTCAGACGGGCCTGCTTGCTCTCGAGGTACGTGGAGTAGTTGCCCTCGTAGGCGAGCGCGCGGCCGCGGTCCAGCTCGAGGATCCACTCGGCGACGTTGTCGAGGAAGTACCGGTCGTGGGTGATCGCCACGACGGTGCCCGCGTACTTGGAGAGGTGCTGCTCCAGCCAGTTCACCGACTCGGCGTCGAGGTGGTTGGTGGGCTCGTCGAGCAGCAGCAGGTCGGGGGCCTCGAGCAGCAGCTTGCAGAGCGCGACGCGACGCTTCTCACCACCGGAGAGGTTGGTGACCGGCCAGTCGCCGGGCGGGCAGCCCAGCGCGTCCATGGCCTGCTCGAGCTGCGCGTCGAGGTCCCAGGCGTTGGCGTGGTCGAGCTCCTCCTGGAGCTTGCCCATCTCATCGAGCAGCGCGTCGGAGTAGTCGGTCGCCATCAGCTCGGCGATCTCGTTGAAGCGGTTGAGCTTCCCCTTGATCTCGGCGACGCCGTCCTCGACGTTCTCCAGGACCGTCTTGGCCTCGTCGAGCTTCGGCTCCTGCATCAGGATGCCGACGCTGAAGCCCGGCGTCAGGAACGCGTCGCCGTTGGAGGGCTGCTCCAGCCCGGCCATGATCTTGAGGACGGTGGACTTACCGGCGCCGTTGGGGCCGACCACACCGATCTTCGCACCGGGCAGGAAGCTCAGCGTCACGTCATCGAGGATGACCTTGTCGCCGTGCGCCTTGCGCGTCTTGCGCATGGTGTAGATGTACTCAGCCAAGAGAAACCGTCCGGCAATCGATGAGTGGGCAGATACACACCATCTTGCCGCACCGGGCGCCCTGGGCGGAAACGGGTTGCGGGCGCGGTCCCGGTGCGGCGGGGCCCGCCGGGACCGCGGAGCCGCTCACGCCCGGCTCTGCCCCGGACCCGGGCCCCGGCTCCCGCCGGGGCCCTCGCCGCGCGTCACAGGCCCGTCGTCCTGTTCCTGCGGAGGAGGTAGACCGCGCCGCTGCCGACCACGATCAGGGCGATCGCCACGCCCGCGATCTTCGGGGTGGCGGTGCTACCGCCGGTGCTCGCCAGATCACCGGCGGTGCTGCCGCCTCCGGTGGAGCCGTGGGAGCCGCCGGTGGAACCGGCCGGGGTCCGGCTCGGGCGGGGGGAGGGAGCGGCGGCGCCCGGAGCACCGTGGGTGCCGATCCGGGAGACCTGGGTCTTCTGCGCGGTCTCGCAGTCCATGATCCCGGCGAAGGTCTTGGAGAAGCCGTTCGTCCCCTTGATCGTGAACTTGTAGGCCTGGTCCTCGGCCACCTTCACGAGCGTGGTCTCGGAGCCGCCGGGCTTGACGGTGTGCTTCCTGCCCTCCAGCTCGAAGGTGAACGCCTGGTCGCCCTTGTTGACCGCGGTGATCTCCACGCCGCCCTTGGCGCAGCTCTTCCTGGCCGACAGCGCCGGTATGGCGCCCTTCTCCGCCCAGTTCGCGGTGGCGGTGGCGGAGACGGTGCTCTCGCTGGAACCGGCCAGGATCTGCGTCTGGGTCTTGGTGTGGTCCCCGATGAAGGCGCGGCCGACCGGGACCTTGGTGGCGGCCGTGGCCTTGAGCGAGATGGTGCCGTCGGCCGCGCCGGAGGGCACGTCGAAGAAGAGCCGGCCGCCGTTGCCGGTGGTGGTGACGGGCTTCCCGGCCTTGTCCACGATCTTCACGCCCTTGCCCGCGGCGTCACCGGCGAGGGCCACGGAGACACTGCCGGCGTTGGTGCGGACGGTGACGGGGCCGAGCTTCTGCCCGGACTTCCCGGAGACGGCCGGCGGGGAGAGCGTGAGGGAGGCCTTGGGCTCATCGAGGGCCTCGGCGCTCTTGTGGAGGTAGTCCGCGAGCTTCTGGGCCGCGGGGTTCTTGGCGTCGACCTTGATGTGGTCCGAGTAGCGCCAGATCGCGACCTGGGTGCCCGCCGCGGCGGTGTTCGCGTCGAGGGGTCCGGACCCGGCGTCCTTGGCGAGCGCGGCGAGGTCGTTCACCTGGGGGTAGGAGTGCTGGAGGATCCAGCGGATCCTGCCCGCGTCCTTGTTGCCGTGCAGGGACGACTCGCTCCAGCCGGTCTCCTTGTACCTCGCGCCCTCCACCGTGTTGGTGCGGATGTCGACGCAGTAGGTCTGCAGCGTGCCGCCGCCGTCGACCTTCATCTCGAACAGGCCGGCCTGGACGCTCCCGGTCTTGCGCGCGTCGCGCACGACGGCTTCGGAGCCGGCCGTGATCCGGCCGAGCGAGGCGCTGACGCCGCCCGCGTGCTGTGGCGCCTCGTCCGCCGCGGCGGGGATCGCGGCGGCTATCGCGCCCGTCACCACCAGGGTGGAGGCCAGGGCCACTGCGGTAAGGCGGGCAGCTCCGCGCCTCGTTACAGAAATCATCGATTTCCTTTCAGGCAAGCGTGGATCGACCCCGATCGGTGCGGCTCGCCGGCGAACTCAAAACTCAGAAGCCCTCGTTGATACGAACGGGATCCTAAGGAGCGGCCGCGGCCCGATGCCCACCCATGCGTGCGCTCAACCGATCCGAATCGGAATCGTTACCGGGAAGGCGGATTCGTCCCGGCATTATCGATAAATCGCCGGGACAAACCCCTCATTTCACAGGGCGGTCGCCGCCCCCGCGGGCTCCCGTGCGGGCTCTCGCTCAGGCTCCCGCACCGCGAGTGGTTCACCGGCGTCGACCGGGCTCACCACCCCGGTCATCCGCACGGGTTCGAGCGGCAACGGCCGGGCGGGCGAGACCCTTCGGAACGCCGAGGTGCCGCGCGCGAGGTCGTGCCCGATCGACGTGGCGTCAATGTCCGCCGACAGCCACCGTTTCCCCTCGCGCTCCTGTTCCTGGATTCTCAACCGCCCCCGCACGATGAGCGGTTCGCCGATGGTCACCGAGGCGACCACGTTCGCGGCCAGGGCCCGCCATGCCCACACGGTGTAGAAGCTCGTGTACGCGTCCGCCCATTCCTCGCGCCCCCGGTCCCAACGGCGCACCGTGGCCGCGAGCCGGAGCCGCGACACCGCCGCCCCGTTCGCCGACTCCCTGAAGTCCGGTTGCGTCGCGACGTTCCCCACGACCGTCACCAGCGTCTCGTTCATACCGACCGCCCCCCGAATGGTTCGACTGCCCCGTCCTGACCGGTGACCTCATGCTGCCCCGGATCGGCGGGGCCCGTCGGGGGCTGTGGACGACCGGGCCGTTGGGGAAAAGACCGTCCCCCACAGGGATGACGTGCCCTCACCGGGGCCAGAGGTGGGGCGCCACACCCCTGCCCGCCTAGGTCTGTGTCTCCCCCGCCACGATCACGAACTGCGTCCGCACCTCCCGGTACCGCAGCAGCTCGGCCACCACCGGTTCCAGCACCCGCGCCCGTCCGCAGCCCGCGGCCGCGCCCCGCAGCCGGCGTTCCGTCTCCGACCCGTGCGCGCGGGCCGGCCCGCGCGCCGCCAGCCGGCAGCCCCACGCGAGGATCGGCCCACCCACTCCGCCGGCGGTGATCAGCAGCCCCGGCGCCCACCACTCCCCGCCGAACGCTCCCGTGACCGCACCCGTCAGCCACGCCATGCCCGCCAGTTGCACGACCAGCAGCGCGACCTGCGCGACCGCCACCACCGCCCACCACCTGGGCCGCGGCGGCCGGGCCGCGGCGGCCGCCGCCGATGCCGCCTCGTCCAGCGCCTGGGCCACTCCCTCGGTCCCGCGCCCCGCCGCCTCGCGCACGGCCTGCGCCCAGGGGCCGGGCAGCCCGACGGAGGCCTCGTACGCGAGGGTCCGCACCGCCTGCTCGACGAGCGGCCGGGAGGCCGTGCGGCGGGACGAGGCGGGGATGCCGGGGGCAGCGGCCGGGGAGCCGCCCGGGACACCGGTCGCGGACTCTCCGGCTCCGGGGGGACCGGGCCAGGGCACAGAGCCCGGGGCGAGCCCCGCGGCGGATCCCGCACCAGAACTCACTCCGGGGCCCGCATCGGGGCCGGGAACAGAACTCGAAACGGAACGTGAAGCGGAACCTGACACGGAGTCAGCGTCCGGACCGGAGCCCGAGGTCGGCACAGCGACCGGAGCACTACCCTCCGCCTTGGCGACGGCGCCTCGACGGGCCGCGCCCGCCGCCCTCGCCACGGCATCGGCCCGCGCCGCGCGCGGCACCCGTCCGCCACCGCTCCCCGCGCCGACTGCTCCGGCCACACCGGTCACACCGGTCTCCGCACCCCGTCCGGCGCCGCCCTTGGCCGCCGCCCGCCTGCGCTCGTACCAGCGTCGCACCGGCGCCCACGCCGTCCCGCACGCACGCTCCGCGTCCCGCAGCCAGGCCCGTTCCGCCGACAGCCCGGCCGCCTGGGCGCCCACCGCCTCCGCCAGCCGGTCCTCGAACTCCTGCCGCGCCCGTTCCGTGAGCCCCGGCCGCCCCTCGGCCATGTACGCGGGGCGCAGCCGCGCGGAGGCGCCGTCCACGTCGGCGGCCAGTCGCAGCTCCGCCGCGCTGCGCCGCGCCGTGAACTGGCCGAGCATCTGCCGCAGTTCACCGACACCCTCTCCCGTCAGGGCCGAGAGGGCGAGCACCACCGCCCCCGGCTCACCGTGCTCGCCGAGCGCGAGGCCGTCCTCGTCCAGCAGCCGCCGCAGATCGTCCAGCACCTGGTCGGCGGCGTCGCCCGACAGCCGGTCCACCTGGTTGAGCACGACGAAGGTGACCTCGGCGTAGCCCGCCAGCGGTCGCAGATAGCGCTCGTGCAGCACCGCGTCCGCGTACTTCTCCGGGTCCACCACCCAGATCACCGCGTCCACCAGGCCCAGCAGCCGGTCCACCTGCTCCCGGTGGCCGGGCGCCGCCGAGTCGTGGTCGGGCAGGTCGAGCAGGACGAGCCCGCTCAGCCCCGGGTCGTAGGGGCGGGACGGCAGCCGGCGCGCCTTCGGGGCGATGCCGAGCCGGTCGAGCAGGCCGTCCGCGCGGTCCGTCCAGGTGCAGGCGACCGGTGCGGCGGTGGTCGGCCGGCGCACCCCGGCCTCCGAGAGCGGCGCCCGGGCGAGCGTGTTGAACAGCGTCGATTTGCCGCTGCCGGTCGCCCCCGCGATGGCCACCACCGTCAGGTCGAGCGAGTGCCGCTGCCGCGCCTCGGCCTCCTCCAGCACCCGCCCGGCCTCGGCCAGCGTCCGCCGGTCCAGCCGCGCCCGCGACAGCCCGACCAGCTCCCGCAGCGCGTCCAGGCGGGGCCGCAGGGCGTTGCCGGTCGGTGTCGCGACCCGGGGCGGGGGCGCGACCGGGGGCCGGTCGGGCGGACGGTCCTGCTCCCGCGCGGGAGCGCCGTCGCGCCCGCCCCGCCGGGAGCGCTCCGGCTGCGCACGGCGTGCGATCAGCCCGTCGTCCCAGGTTTGGGGCGTGCGGTCGGGAAACTGTCGCTCCCCTCGCTCGCGGCGTCGTCCGGTGCGGCCTTCGGGTTCGTCGCGGCTGTCGGCGGAGTGCACGGCCGTCACCTTTCCTTCTGCAGTACGGACAGCGCGGCGATCAGCTCGACCTGGGTGTCGGGGGTCACGTCGAGGGCGTCGAGGGGGGCGGTCCGCCGGTCCCGTTCGGCGTCGAGCACCTGCTGCAGGCACGCGGCCAGCAACTGCCCGCCCCGGTCACGCAGTCGCAGCGCGCCCTGTGCCCCGAGTGTCTCGGCGAGCGTCTCCCCGGCCGTCCGGGCACGACGGCCGCCGAGCAGGCCCGCGGCGAGGAGGGCGGCGATGCGCTCGGCGTCGACGGACGCGCCGCGCTCCAGGGCCCGTACCTCCTCCTCCGCGATCTCCTCCAGGCAGCGCCGCCAGCGGCGGGCCGCCACACCGATCCGGCCGGCGGCGCCGTCCGGGTCGCGCGGGGCGAGGGCGGCCGCTGCGGCGGGGTCGGCGCCGCAGGCCGTGGCGATGTCCTCGTCGGCGGCGTCGGCCGCGCAGCACAGAAGGGCGGTGAGGGAGCCGGTGAGGGCGGTCAGCAGCTCGTCCGGGGTGCTGTCGAGCGGCTGACCGCGCCAGTGGGTGAGGGCGTCACCCGCGAGCGCCTCGCCGGCCGCGGTCTCCCGGCGTACGCGCTCGACGGCCCGCCCGTACGCGTCCTCCACCCGCTGGAGCAGTCGCACGGCCGCCGCGTGCTGCACGGCCGAGGCCCCGGCGAGGCCGGGCAGCCGCGACTGGAGGGACGCGAGGACGCCGCGGACGGTGCGGGCGGTGGCGACGGTCCGGGCCGCGGGGTCCTGGGCCCGCTGGGCGAGCCAGGCGCGCAGCCCCGCGACGGCGGTGGCGGGCAGCAGTCCGCTGCCCCCGCCGGCGGACTCGGGGAGCTCCGGGATGGTGAAGCGGGGGACGTCCCCGAGCCCGGCGGCCTCCAGCAGGGCCGCGTACTGCCGGGACACCTCGATGGACACCTGGTGCGGCACGCGGTCGAGCACGGTGACGAGGGTGACGTCGTACTCCTTCGCGGTCCGCAGCAGGTGCCAGGGCACCGCGTCGGCGTACCGGGTGGCGGTGGTGACGAGTACCCAGATGTCGGCGGCGCAGATCAGCTCGGCGGCGAGTTCACGATTGCGGGTGACGAGGGAGTCGATGTCGGGCGCGTCGAGGAGGGCGAGGCCGAGCGGCAGGGACCGGTCGGTCTCGATCCGCAGGGCGGCGGGTTCGTCGGCCCCGCCGTCGAGTTCGTCCGTCGTCTCCTGGAGCCCGGCCGGGTCGTCCCCCTCGAACACGCTGAACGCTTCCCGGACCATGGTGTCCTGGGCCGGCACCCACACCCGGCGCAGCTCCGGCAGGATCCGCGGTCCGGCGAACCAGTGGTGGTCGTCGGGGTGGCAGACGAGAACTGGCGTGCGGGTTGTCGGCCGCAGGACCCCGGCCTCAGTGACCCGACGGCCCACCAGGGAGTTGACCAGCGTGGACTTGCCGGCCCCGGTGGATCCGCCGACAACCGCGAGCAATGGCGCTTCGGGGGCGCACAGGCGGGGCACGAGGTAGTCGTCGAGCTGCGCCAGGAGTTCGGCACGGTTTCGACGGGCGCGGGCCGCGCCGGGGAGGAGGAGCGGGAAGCGTGCGGCGTCGACACGGTCACGCAGTGCGGACAGCGCGTCGAGCAGTCGGGGCCGTACGTCCAAGGTCGCCACACGTGCAGAATGCCCAATTCTGTTGTGTTTTTGAAGCGTATAGCCCATGGCGCGCGAGGCGTGGCGAATGAGGCCCAGGCATAACGAGTACACAACACCCGGCGTGTGAGGCGTCAAAAGCGATGCAAAATTCGCACCTGCCTGCGATTATCAGGACCGCTTCACCGAACCTCCACATCGTGTCACGGAGGTGAAGCAACCGGGACGAGGTACGCGGAGCCCTATCCTTGTCCCCGGCAAGGTCACGGCACCACCGAGCCCGGGGCTTCAGCCGTCCGCGACCGCCGCACACACCGGCCCCCGTAGCTCAGTGGATAGAGCAGGCGCCTTCTAAGCGCTTGGCCGCAGGTTCGAGTCCTGCCGGGGGCGCTCCGTTTCCACTGCACGCCCCTCCTTCCGGGAGGGGCGTTTCTGCTGGTCAGGGGCAGTCATGCTGGTCACAGTGAAGCCGTTGGTGACGACTCACGCGAGTCGTCACCGTCCGGCTGTGTCCGGCTGTCACCGGGTTTCTGCGGGTGGCCCCGGCGAATACGCGGCGACGTTCGCCGGGGCGGTGATCAGGCTTCCTCGTAGAGGTGGCTGATGTCCTGGGCTCCCTCGATGCGCTTCTGGATGTCCTTGAGCTGACCCGATATGCACCGGGCGTAGATGGCCAGGAGGACGGGCACGCTGTTGCCGGCCCACTCCGCGACCTGTGCCGGTGGCGCCCCGTTGTTCAGCCAGTTGGTCAGGCAGGTATGCCGCAGGTCATAGACCCGCTTCCCCAGGGGCGACGCGTACTGCTCCTTGGTGAGGACCGCTTTGCGGGCTTTGGCCCAGGCCCGGCGGAAGACGGAGCCTGCGCGGTCATTGGGGGGGCACCGGGCTTGACGAAGACCCCCGACCGATGTTGCCGGTCAGGGGCCGCCGTTCACGTACGCCGTGGGTGTGGGACTCGCGCCACGCCGGTTTTCCAGCCTTTCGCGCGAAGCTAGAACCGTCCGCGGATCTGCTTACCGGCTTCGCCCTCCAGGTGGTTCAGCGCGTCGTAGACCTTGTGGCCGGAGTCACGGGCACCGCCGGCCCAGGAGACAGCGCCCCGGTCGGTCACCTTGGCAGCGATGCCGCCCCAGTACTTCGCCTCGCGCTCCCACTGGATGCCCTCCAGCAGTCGTTCCAGGGTGACGCCCTCGGGCATGGGGTCTGAGCTCCAGGACATGGTGCGGTTCATGGTCGCACCAAGGCCGGCCACGACAGCGGGGGCGGTGACGGCAGTCTTGGCGTGGAAGAGCGCGGCGTTCTCTTGGAGGAATGCGCCCACCGTCTCCATGACCTCGCGCTGGACAACGAGCTTGTCCGGGCGGTCGCCGTTTTCGTCAGCGGGGATGTCCTCGTGCTCGATGCCGGTCGACGCGGCGTGGATACCGGCCTTGCCGAGCATTGCCGTGGCGACGAGGGTCCGCAGGACCGACATCGTCATCCACTCCGCGGCCTTGTCCGACACCTGGCGCTTGCCGGTGAGGATCAGGCTGGACAGCGGAACCGTGGTCTCGCCGACCGGCACCTTTAGCGACTCCATCAGCTTGCGCGTCACGGTGGTGCCGAAGTCGCGGCCATCCATGGACATGGCCAAGGACTTGTCGACCGGAACGCCCTTCAGGTTGCGGTCGTGGAAGATCTGGCGGGCGGCCATGACGCCAATGCCGTGGAAGATCTCGAACGACAGCGGGATCGCGCCGAAGTCGAAGTCCTCCTCCAGGTCGAACGCGGCCGGGTTCCTCTTGATCCGGTGCCACGCGGTGACCTGGGTCTCGCTGTCGAGAGCGTAGAGACCGTCCTTGATCGGCAGGGCTGACGAGCCCTCCTCGGAGATGACCAGCGGGCGCGGCGACCACAGGGTGATCTGCGGAAGCGACCAAGCGTCGTCGAAATCCCCCCGCAGACCGGCCGCAATGTAGTCGGCGTACTCGCCAACGTTCTTGGCCTTCTTGCTGCCCGCAGTGCCAAGGAGCCGCTGGATCTCGGCACGCGTGCGGGCGTACTCGCTGACCGGCTGTCCGGCCTTCTGGGCGCGCTTGGTGGCGTCCTCGACCTCTTGGGGGTCGTTGACGATGGCCAGCAGGTTCTCGCAGTCGATGACGCCGTTCGCCATGACCCCCTTGCGGATCTCGCGGAGGTCGACGGGCAGGCCGGTGGTCACCGGCTTCAAAGACTTGCTGATGCTCAAGATCCCTCCCCCTTCATCGGCGCTACTTTGACGCGCCGTCATGTGGATGGGGACGCTACCCAGCGGGTCGTCAGGAGGTCAACTGAGGTGCGCTGATCGCCCTATTATCTGCACCGCAGTCGCTGGTCTCATAGCTGCGGCATAGGCGTTGCCCCTTCAAGCACGACTACGGTAGGCATTTTTCAGTCATGTCAGCTGTCCGCGGAAACGGTGGCGGCGCCACAGAAGCGAGCCTTGACCGCCCTTAGGCCATGACGGTCACGCTTGCCTGCCTAACTGCCTGACAACCGCACCGGACGACGCTGGTCCACCACGGATTGTTCCGGTCTACCCGCCCAGCTCCCGCCGGCAGTAGCCCCAGGTGCAGCGACCACTCGATTTATTTCGGGACGAAGGGCCCCGCAGGTGCTCGCCGTCGAATACGCGATGAAGTTGCGCTGATCGGTTGAAACGGGCGACGAAACAGCAGATCAGCCGAACAGCGCCCCGCATAGACCAAGCCCCTTCCAAGCGCTTGCCGCAGGTTCGAGTCCTGCCGGGGGGCTCAGCGCGAGACCTTCGAGCCCCTCCTCCGGGAAGGACCTTTGTGCTGTGGACCGCAGCGAGGGCCCATAGAGACGGCGTAAGGGCCCGACCGCTTGTTCGGTGATCGCGGGGAGCCGGCCCTGTCCGACTGGCACCGTGCTTCTGAGGGCCACGGTGACGTTTCCAGATCTTGTTGCAGACGGCGGCTGTCTCGGTACGCCTCCCGGAAACCGGCAGCGGACGCCCCTGAACGGCAGGATCACCGCTGATGCCAGTCGTCCGGTGCGGAGGTCTCGTACTTGACCGTCGGGCCGGGCTGGATCACCGGGTTGGCACAGGTCCCCGACACCTTTCGAAGCGTTGAGTCCGCCCCGAAGATGGCCTGATGAGCAACTTAACGGAGTTCATAGCTCAGACCGCGAGTGCGCTGTTCGGAACCTTGGTCGGCGGAGCCATCACCGTGCACGTTGCCCGCTGGCAGACCGCGCGGACCCTTACCGCTCAGGCTCAGATAGCTGCATCCCAGCAAGCAGCAAACGCCACGCTCGCCAGTGAGCAGAGAGAGCGACAACGTGCCGCAGAGGCAGCCCACAACCTGCTTGAGCGACTTGCGACTCTCTACGCGTGGCTCCCCTCACTGCCCGACGTTGGCCTGGAAACACCGACCCTGAGCATTGCGGCACGCGATAAGTGCCGAGCCGCCTTGGACTCCATCCGGCATGGTGTGCAGACCGACCTTTTTGCCATTGCCGACAGCGAGGTGCGCGACCGCTATCGCTCACTGGTGGCACTCGGCTACGACGTCGGATACCGGCAGATAGGACACACAGACCGCCCTAGGCAGATTCGTGACGTGCGTCACTACCTGCGCTATGTACAACTCTCTCTTGAGACAGTCATCGACGGCGGAACGCTTCCAGCCCACGCTGTCCCGCCAGTTCTTGACCGGCCGGAAGGGGCTGCGTGGCTGCCGCCGCAGGTCCCACGGCACTGGCGCGACCCTACTGACGCAAGCTGAGTGGCGGTGTGACCTGACCGCCCCACAAGCTTCCGGGGGCGGTCCGGTTGCGTCCGGCTGGTACCGGGGTTCGGGGAGCCATGGCGGCGAGACGATGGTCCACTCCGGGCCTTGCATCATCGGTCGCCGTGCAGCAGGTCGCCCTCAGCGGCTTCCATGCGCTTGCGTTGGTGGGCAGCAGGGCCGCCACACTATTGCTGCCCCTGCCACCTGCGCAGGCGGAATACCGACGTTGAGCCAGGTGACCAGGCAGGTGTCCCGGTTGTTGTAAGCCGACCGCCGCATGCGCCGGATCATCGCGCTCAAGATCCACTCACACGGCTCCGGCTTGCTTGACAAGGCCCGCCGGCCAGCCCCTCGCGCGGTCCCCCGCCGGGCGGCGGGCCCTGCGGGTCCTGCCCCGATGTCGACTTCACGGGCTGACCGCGGCTCACAGCAGTTTACGGGCCTCGTTCCGTCAATCGCCGACCCCGCCGGAGGCCGTCGGCGGCCCCATCGAGGTTCGAGCGGTCTTCCATGGGCGCGCGCGCATGATGAGGCCCGAGGCGCCGGACGGCCCTGCGGGTCCCGCGGGGCCCGTCGAGTGAGGCCGAGTGAGGGGGGACAGCGATGAGCAGCGATTACCTCGTCCGTGTCGAGCGGGGCCGGGCGAGCGAGGAGGAGGTCGCCGCTCTCACGGCGGTGCTGCTGGCTCGCGCCGCCGCGGCCGGGAGCGGCGGCCGGGGCCGGGGCGGCGGCCGTCACGTCTCCTCGGCGCGGTGGCGGCGGCTGGAGCGTACGCAGGGCTTCCGCGCCCCGCACAGCTGGCAGCGCTGACGGCAGGTCAGCCGTCGGTCAGCTGCCTTCGTAGTTGGTCAGGACACAGCCGTTGACCAGTGCTTTCTCAAAGCGGTAGCCCTTGGGGGCGGTGAAGCCCTCCTGGCAGTTCAGGTGGAGGAACTGCGCCTGGTAGAGACCGTGCCGGGCCGACGGGTCGTTGGTCTCGACCGCGACGTTCTTCCCGACGAGCACCATGCTGCGGGTGGCCCGGTACCGGCCGCCGTTCTCCCGGAGCTCCTTCAGCTGGGCGGCCTTGGCCTTGGTCTGGAAGGTGATCATGTCGTCGACCTTGTCGAGCCAGGACAGGTCGTGGGCCCGGCGCTCGCCGCCCGGGTAGCCGCACATGCCGCGCTCGCCGACACCCCACATCTTGTGGTCGCCCTCGATGGCGGGCAGGTAGTCGATGGAGGAGACGGACATGGTCTCGGGGTCGGTGGAGAACTGCTCGCAGCCGACTTCGTGGTGGACGAGCTTCTTCAGCGCGGCGAGGCTGCCGGCCTCGGCGAGGCCGAGGCTGTCCTCGGGTTCGCGTCCTTCCTTGGGCCGGGCGCTCTCCCCGCGTTCCCGGCCTTCCTCCTCCGGGCTCTGGTGGTTCACGCTGCCCTTGCCGTCCTGGCTGTGGACGAAGTCGCTGAGGACGCAGTGCTCGACCAGCGCCTTCTCCTTCTTGTATCCCTTGGGGACGCCGAAGGTGGGGTTGCAGGTGAGGATGCGCAGCCCGGACTTGGCGAGGGCCATCGCCGACTCGGTCCTCCGTGGGACGACGGCGAAGTCCTTGCCGACGAAGACACGGCTGAAGAGCCCGTAGTCGCCCTTCCCGCCGTCGATGGCGTCCGAGACGTGCTTCTTGTAGCCCGCCTGGAACTCCTTCATGTCGGAGGTGCGGTAGAGGACGATCTGGCCTCGCTCGCGCTGGTCGCTGCACACGCCCCGCTCGGTCACGGACCAGGCCCCGGGCTTCGCCGGGTCGTCGGACGGCATGCGCTTGTCCGCGGGCTCCGTGCTCAGCTGCTCGCAGGAGGTGTGGCGCTGGACGTACTTCTGCGCCTCGGCCAGCGAGCCGGCGGACGGCGCTCCGGTGTCGGGCCCGGCGGAGTCGGTGCTGTTCGTCGAGGCCGGGGCCGCGCGGCCGGCGTCCTTGCCGCCGCCGTCGCAGGCGGCGGTGGTGACGAGGGCGGTGAGGGCGGCGGTCGCGGCGAATATCCGCTTGATGCGCATGTGTTGCTTCCGTCGAGGGAGAGAAGCGCTCCGGGAGGAGCGCTCCATGACGTGCGCATGCTAATGCGGTCGACGAGGGCGGCCGGACGCGCACATGCGTGTGGCGCCCGCCGACGAGGTCGGGGGCGCCACACGAAGCGTTCCGGGGCCGGGGCGGAAGGGACCGAAGAGAGCGTGCCCCGCCCGGAGCCGCCGGGATCACTCCCGGCCCGCCTGAGGGATCAGGCGTTGACGCAGGTGTTGCCCGACGTCGGGTTCAGCAGGGCGATGATGTCGATGGTGTTGCCGCAGAGGTTGATCGGCACGTGGATGGGCACCTGGATGACGTTGCCCGAGATGATGCCCGGGGACCCGGCGGCGACACCCTTGGCGCCCGAGTCGGCGACGGCGCCGCCGCTGAAGCCGGCGAGAGCGGCGCCCATGGTGGCGGTCAGGACTGCTGCCTTGGCGATTCGTGACATGGGGAGACACCTTTGCTTCGTCGTACGGGGAGGAGCTCCCGGCCGGTGACGGTCGGGAGCCGGATAAACGCCCAAACCTCGCAAAGGTTTCGTACGGCGCGCGGACGGGTGACCACGGCGGGGACACACCGCGTGTCGTGACGGCGGCGGGCGGGGGCGCGCGCCATCTGTACAGCGCGCGGCGGGCCCCGCTACAACGGGGTGCGGGCGTGGCCCCACGGTTTCCCGGGCGGGTCGCCCGACCGGCAGTGCGACCGGGACAACACCGGTATCAGCACGGGCAACGGCACCGGCAACGGAGGCAGCGATGCGCAGGATCGCGATCGTCGGAGCAGGGCAGGCGGGGCTGCAACTGGCCCTGGGACTGCGGGCCGAGGGGGCCTACGAGGTGACCGTGGTCACCGACCGGACACCGGAGCGCATCCGGTCCGGGCGGGTCATGTCCACGCAGCTGATGTTCGGCCCCGCGCTCGCCCTGGAGCGGGCGGCGGGCCTGGACCTGTGGGGCGACGCGGCCCCGCCCGTGGAGGGCCTGGCGATGGCCTCGATCGATCCGCCGGGCGCGCGGATCCGCTCCCTGGCCGCCCGCCTCGACACGCCCGCCCGGTCCGTCGACCAGCGGGTCAAGACGGCACGCTGGCTGGAGCTGTTCGAAGAGCGCGGCGGCCGGGTGGAATACCGGGCCGTCACCCCGGCGGACCTCGCGGACCTGGCCGCGGCCCACGATCTGACGGTGGTCGCCTCCGGTCGCGGCGCCCTCGCCGAGACCTTCGCGCGCGACGACCGCCACAGCCCGTACGACCGTCCGCAGCGCGTCCTGGCCTGCGTCTATCTGCACGGTGTCGAGCGCGGCCCGGACCTGTCCGGCCCGCACGGACGGCTCTACTCCGCGGGGGAAGCGGGCGAGTTCTTCGTGCTGCCCGCCCTGGTCGCCGAGGGCCCGTGCCACATCCTGTTCTGGGAGGGGCACCCCGGCGGCCCGCTGGACTGCTGGCAGGACCGCCCGGACCCCGAGGCGATGCTGGAGCGGTCGCTGGAGCTGCTCCGGCGGTACGCGCCCTGGGAGTACGAGCTGTGCGCGAAGGCGGAGCCGACGGACGCGGGCGCGGCGCTCTTCGGCGCCGTCACCCCGACGGTCCGTCGGCCGGTCGCCGAGGTCGCCCCGGGCCGGCACGTCCTCGGCATGGCGGACGCGGTGGTCCTCAACGACCCGGTCACCGGGCAGGGCTCGAACAGCGCGGCCCGCTGCGCGGCGGGCTATCTCCGGTCGGTCACGGACCGGGGCGAGGGGCCCTTCGACCGGGCGTGGATGAGCGGGACGTTCGCGGCGTTCTGGGAACACGCGCGGCACGTCACCGCCTTCACCAATCTCATGCTGGGCCCACGGCCCGAGCACGTGCGCCGCGTGCTGACGGCGGCGGCGGACCATCCGGAGGTCGCCCACCGGTACGTGAACGGCTACGCGGACCCAGCCGGCTTCCAGGAGTGGCTGACGGACCCCGACCGCGCCGACGCCTATCTGGCGGCGGTCGGCTCCGCGACGGTGCGCAGGTAGCCTGGGCCGTCTTCGCAGGAGGAGGCGCGGGAGCGCGCGCAGGAGGAGGCGGCGGCCGTGGACCGGGCCGGACCAGCGGGAACGATCGAGCCGATCGACCCCGACGTCGAACCCGAGGACGTGCGCGGCACGGTCCGTGACCACTGGCCGGTGCTCTGCGCGGTGTCGGTGGGCGGCGGGCTGGGCGCCGCCGCGCGTTACGGCGCGGGCCTCCTGTGGCCGACGGCGAGCGGCACCTTCCCCTGGACGACGTTCGGGATCAACCTCGTCGGCTGCGCGCTGATCGGCGTCGTGCTGACCGTGGTGTCCCGGCTCGCCTCGCCCCACCCGCTGCTGCGGCCGTTCCTCGGCACGGGGATCCTGGGCGGCTTCACCACGTTCTCCACGTACGCGGTGGACATCCGGCAGCTGCTGGCGGACGACCGCACGGCGACCGCCCTGGCCTGTACGGCCGCCACCCCGCTCGCCGCGCTGGCGGCGGTGTGGGCGACGGCCACGGCGACCCGCCGTCTGCTCGACCGCCTGACGCGCCGGGAGGCCACGGCGTGACCTGGCTGTTCGTCATCACCGGCGCGATGGTCGGCGCCCCCCTGCGCTATCTCACCGACCGCGCCGTCCAGTCCCGCCACGCCTCCGCCTTCCCCTGGGGCACGTTCACGGTCAACATCACCGGCTCCTTCGTCCTCGGCCTCCTCACCGGCGCGACGGCCGACGTCCATCTGGCCCTGGGCACGGGCCTGTGCGGGGCGCTCACGACGTACTCGACGTTCAGCTACGAGACGCTGCGGCTGGCGGAGGAGGGAAGGCGCGCGTACGCGGTGGCGAACGTCGCCGCGAGCGTGGCCTGCGGCCTGGGCGCGGCCTGCGCGGGGGCGGCGCTGGTGGGGGCGGGCTGAGACCGCCCCCTTGGTCAGCCCTCCGGCTCCGCCGCCAGATGCTCCAGCAGCACCCGCCGCAGCTCGCGCGCCGCGCGGGGCGGGGTCGCGTCCTTGCGGTGGGCGATCGCGATCGTGCGGCGCATGCGGGGGTCGTCGAAGGGCGTGACCCGCAGACCCGAGCGGGCCGCGACCATGCCGGGGACGACGGCGAGGCCGAGGCCCGCGCGGACGAAGCCGAGGACCGCGTCCATTTCGCCGCCCTCGACCGTGAAGGACGGTTCGAAGCCGGCCGCGCGGCACGCCGCCGTGGTGATCTCCCGCAGGTCGTAGCCGCGGCGGAACATCACCATCGGCAGCTCCCGCAGATCCGCCACCCGTAGCGCCCGGCGCCGGGTCGGGGCGGGCGAGGCGGGGTCGGAGACGGCGACCAGGTCCTCATGGAGGAGTTCGGTGGTCGCGAGGGCCGGGGCGCCGACGGCCAGCGGGGTGATGATCAGGGCGAGGTCGAGTCCGCCGGCGGCGAGGGTGCGGACGAGGTCCCGCGAGCCGCCCTCGTCGATGAGGAGCTCGATGCCGGGGTAGCGGGCGTGGTACGTGCGCAGCACGTCCGGCACCAGGCTCGCGCACAGGCTCGGCGGCGCGCCGAGACGCACCCGGCCCCGGCGCAGCCGGGCGACCTCCTGGACCTCACGGTGCGCGGTCTCGGTGTCCGCGAGGATCCGCCGGGCGAGCGGCAGCAGCGCCTCGCCCGCGTCGGTGAGCGTGATGTTGCCCCGGGCCCGGTGGAACAGCTCGGCGCCCAGCTCCCGCTCCAGGGCCCGGATCTGCTGGGAGAGCGACGGCTGGGCGACGTGCAGCGCCTCCGCGGCCCGGGTGAAGTGCCGGACTTCGGCGACCGTGGCGAAGTAGCGGAGCTGCTGGAGTTGCACCTGTCCAGCATAGATAGGCGTGGCCTATGGAAACCAGGCCCACCATGTCTTGGACGGATGGAGAGTGGCTGCCTAGCGTCGGACGCATGGCACTGGCGACCCGGACGGAGCGGCCTCCGTCCCTCATCGGCACCGTGTGGCACTCGACCGTCGGCAAGAAGGCGGTCATGGCCGTCACCGGTTTGATCATGCTGGCGTATCTGGTCGCCCACATGACGGGCAATCTGAAGGTCTTCTTCGGGGCCGGGGAGTTCAACCACTACGGGCACTGGATCCGCACCGTCGGCGAACCCTTCCTGCACCGGGAGTGGTTCCTGTGGGCGGCGCGGGTGGCGCTCAGCGTCTCGGTCGTCCTGCACGGCGTGGCCGCGTACCAGCTCAGCCGCCGCGACCGCGCCGCCCGCCCGGTGAAGTACCGGCACACGCCGCAGCGCGCGAGCTACGCGACCCGCACGATGCGCTGGGGCGGGGTGATCATCGCCCTGTTCATCGTCTGGCACATCCTGGACCTCACCACCCTCACGGTGAACCCCAACGCCCAGCAGGGCCGCCCGTACGAGAACCTCGTCGCGTCCTTCGACCGTCCGGCCGTCACGGCCTTCTACATCGTCGCCGTGCTCGCCCTCGGCCTGCACATCCGGCACGGCTTCTGGAGCGCCGCGCAGACCCTCGGCGCCGGATCCCCGCGCCGCGACCGCGCCCTGAAGTTCCTGGCCAACACCTTGGCGGCCCTGCTGACCTGTGGTTTCCTCGCCCCGCCGCTCGGCGTTCTGACGGGAGTCGTGAGCTGAGATGTCCGAATACCTGCACTACGGTGTCGGCGCGCCCGTCATCGACACCAAGGCCCCCGAGGGCCCGATAGCCGAGCGCTGGGACCGCCGCCGCTTCGACGCCAAGCTCGTCAACCCCGCCAACCGCCGCAAGCACACCGTGATCGTCGTCGGCACCGGTCTCGCGGGCGGCGCGGCGGGCGCCACGCTGGCCGAACAGGGCTACCGCGTCGTGCAGTTCTGCTACCAGGACTCGCCGCGCCGCGCCCACTCCATCGCCGCCCAGGGCGGTATCAACGCCGCCAAGAACTACCGCAACGACGGCGATTCCATCCACCGGCTCTTCTACGACACCGTCAAGGGAGGCGACTTCCGCGCCCGCGAGTCCAATGTGCACCGCCTCGCCCAGGTCTCCGTCGAGATCATCGACCAGTGCGTGGCCCAGGGCGTGCCCTTCGCCCGCGAGTACGGCGGGCTGCTGGACACCCGTTCCTTCGGCGGCGTCCAGGTCTCCCGCACCTTCTACGCCCGTGGCCAGACCGGGCAGCAACTGCTGCTCGGCGCGTACCAGGCGCTCACCCGGCAGATCGCGGCGGGCGGCGTCGAGATGCACCCGCGCACCGAGATGCTCGACCTGATCGTCATCGACGGCCGGGCGCGCGGCATCGTCGCCCGGGACCTGATCACGGGTGAGATCTCCAGCTACTTCGCGGACGCCGTGGTGCTGGCCTCCGGCGGTTACGGCAATGTCTTCCACCTCTCCACCAACGCCAAGAACTCCAACGCCACGGCCGCCTGGCGCGCGCACCGGCGCGGCGCGTACTTCGCCAACCCCTGCTTCACCCAGATCCACCCCACCTGCATCCCGCGCTCCGGCGATCACCAGTCCAAGCTGACGCTGATGAGCGAGTCGCTGCGCAACGACGGCCGCATCTGGGTACCGAAGGCCAAGGGCGACACCCGGCCCGCCGCGCAGATCCCCGAGGACGAGCGCGACTACTACCTGGAGCGCATCTATCCCGCCTTCGGCAATCTCGTCCCGCGCGACATCGCCTCCCGCGCCGCGAAGAACGTCTGCGACGAGGGCCGTGGTGTGGGGCCCGGCGGGCAGGGCGTCTACCTCGACTTCGCCGACGCGATCGCCCGGATGGGCCGCGAGGCCGTCGAGGAGAAGTACGGCAACCTCTTCGAGATGTACGAGCGGATCACCGCCGAGAACCCGTACGAGGTGCCGATGCGCATCTACCCGGCGATCCACTACACGATGGGCGGACTCTGGGTCGACTACGACCTCCAGAGCACCGTCCCCGGTCTCTTCGCGATCGGCGAGGCCAACTTCTCCGACCACGGTGCCAACCGGCTCGGCGCCTCGGCCCTCATGCAGGGCCTGGCCGACGGCTACTTCGTCCTGCCCGCCACCATCAACGACTACCTCGCCCACCACCCGCACGAGCCGGTCGACCCCGGGCACCCGGCGGTCACCGAAGCCGTCACCGACGTCACCACCCGGCTGCGGCGCCTGCTGGAGAACGACGGCGACCGCACCCCCGACTCCTTCCACCGCGAGCTGGGCGAGCTTCTGTGGGACGAGTGCGGCATGGCCCGCACCGACAGCGGACTGCGCAAGGCGCTTGGCCGCATCCCGTCGCTGCGCGAGGAGTTCTGGCGGCGGATCAAGGTCCCGGGCACGGGCGAGCAGCTCAACCAGTCGCTGGAGAAGGCGAACCGGATCGTCGACTACCTGGAGCTCGCCGAGCTGATGTGCCTGGACGCCCTGCACCGCACGGAGTCCTGCGGCGGCCACTTCCGTGAGGAGAGCGCGACGCCGGAGGGCGAGGCGGCGCGCAAGGACGAGGAGTTCGCCTACGCGGCGGCGTGGGAGTTCACCGGCACGGGCAGCGCGCCCGTGCTCCACAAGGAAGAGCTGCGTTTCGAGTACGTCCACCCCACCCAGCGGAGTTACGCATGAACCTCACCCTGCGCATCTGGCGCCAGACCGGACCCGACTCCGCCGGTGCCATGACCCGTTACGAGGTCACGGGCATCTCCCCGGACATGTCGTTCCTGGAGATGCTCGACCACCTCAACGAGGAGCTGATCCTCTCCGGTGACGAGCCCGTCGCCTTCGACCACGACTGCCGCGAGGGCATCTGCGGCGCCTGCGGCATGGTCATCAACGGCCAGGCCCACGGTCCCGAGCGGACCACCACCTGCCAGCTCCATATGCGGCACTTCCAGGACGGCGACACGGTCGACGTCGAGCCGTGGCGCGCGTCGGCCTTCCCGGTGGTCAAGGACCTGGTCGTCGACCGCTCGGCCTTCGACCGCGTGATCGGCGCCGGCGGCTATGTATCGGTCCCCACCGGCGCCGCGCCCGACGCCCACGCCACACCCGTCCCGAAGCCCGTCGCGGACCTCGCCTTCGAGCACGCCGAGTGCATCGGCTGCGGCGCGTGCGTCGCGGCCTGCCCGAACGGCTCGGCGATGCTCTTCACGGCGGCGAAGGTGGTGCACCTGAACGTGCTCCCGCAGGGTGCCCCGGAGCGGGAGTCGCGCGTGCTGGACATGGTCGGCGCGATGGACGACCAGAGCTTCGGCGGCTGCACGAACACCGGCGAATGCGCGACGGCCTGCCCGAAGGGCATCCCGCTGTCGTCGATCGCGACGATGAACCGGGAGTACCTGCGGGCGACGCTGAAGGGCGGGGCGCGACGCGGGTGACTCCGTCGGTGGTCACCGCACGGTGCCCGGGGGCCGGTAGACCTCGGGCGGACGGGGCGGGTCGGGGAAGTCGAGGTCGACGCCGCCGGAGTAACTGTCCCGGGTGGGACGCGGCTCCACTGTCTCGTCCACCTCGAACGCGCCCATCACCGCGACCGCGACCGCCACCACGACCGCGGCGAACAAGAGGGTGGCTCCGACTCCCCACAACGCACTCGGGGCCTTCCGCATCACACGCGCTCCTCAGCTTGCGTCCATCCGGCTCGGGAGACGCTTTTGAGGATAGGTTCAGCCGGCGGGGAGCAGGGTCTTCTTGGCCAGTTCCCAGGCCGGGAGCATGTCCTTGTACTCCTCGCCGTCGAACGCGGTGAGGTGCAGGACCGCCGTGCCCTTCGGGGTCATCACCGCGAGGGCACGCTGCGGGGACGGCTCGTCCAGCAGCGGGCTCGACTCCTTGTACGTGACCTCCGCGGCGGTCAGGCCACCGACCTTGGTCTCACTGAATTCCTGCTCGCTGACGCGCTTCTCCTCGGCCATGAACGCGTCCAGGACCTGCCGCGGCGACTTGTCGCTCCGCGCTGCGGTCCACACCCGCATATTGCCGAGCAGTCCCGCCGGCTTGGCGTCGACCACGCAGGCGGCCGTGACCGACGTACGGTCGTTCAGCTTCGCCAGCATCTTGGCGTCCTCGGCGGACGACGCCGCGGGCTTCCAGCTCTTCGCCACCTCGAACGACACCGGAAGCTCACAGACCGTACCGGCGGTGCCGATCCGGGCGGCGTCCTTCTTCCCGACGGCCTTCCCGGTGTCCTGCTTCCCCGTGTCCTTCCCGGTGTCCTTCGCCGCGCCGGCCGAGGCCTTGGCGGAGTCGCCGCTCTTTTCGTCAGCGGACGAGCAGCCGGTGAGCATGCCGACCGAGAGGACCGCGGTCGCCGCAGCCCACGTGAGTTTGCGCATCAGATCTTTCCCCGTCATTCGAACGAACCGCGCAAATCTAGCTCTACAAGGGCGGCGCACCCAAACGGCTTTTCGCACGCCCTTTCGCGCGATCGAGGTCACGGCCGAGATGCGCGCGGCGCAGGCCGTTCTCCCGGAGATTGCGGCGGTCCTCGGCGGTGTCGTACATGAGCTGGGTGTGGAAGTAGTTCACGTGCTCCAGCACCGCGAACAGCGCGAAGCACAGCCCTGGCACGCTTCCCCTCCCGGGGTCGTCGGCGGTCGCCCACAGGGTGAACAGCACCCCCGCCGCCAGCACCGGCACGTTGATCAGGCGGAGGGCCGCGAAGACCCGGAGGCCCGGCAGGGGCCTCCCCGGGGACGCGAGGCGGCGGAGCTTGGCCAGCCAGTAGGCGGCGCCCTCCACGAGGAAGAGCGCGAACAGCGCGAAGCCCACGGCGTTCGCCGCCGTCACCGGGAAGCCGGTCACGCCGAACCAGAGCGCGGCCTGCAGGGGGATGTTGAACAGTTCGAGGACGACCAGCGACCGCAGACGCCGCCGGATCCAGACGCGGGAACGGTTGTTCATCCGGTGATCATGTCAGCAGCCCGCAGCCGTACCGCGCCGAGACGGCCCGGGCCTGGGGAAACCTCGTCGACACCGCGCCGCTCCCCCGGGCAGGATCGTTCCATGGCGAACCCGAATTCACTCAGCAAGCGTGCCCAGGAGGCCGTAGACCTCGCGACCCGGGCCGGGAAGCGGCTCGGACTGCGGGCGGACGAGCCGCGCGTGCTGCACGACGTCTTCAACGTACTGGTGCATCTCGCGCCGGATCCGGTCGTGGTGCGGGTGCCGACGCTCGCGCTCGCGTCCGTCGAGGAGCAGGCGGTCAAGCAGCGGCACGAGCTCGCCGTGGCGGGGTGGCTGGCCGACAGTGGGGCGCCGGTCGTGCGGCCCAGTCCGCTCGTGCCGCGTGAACCGGTCGAGTTCGAGGGCAGGTCCCTGACCTTCTGGGAGTTCGTCAGCGAGGCGGACGCCGACGAGAGCCAGTCGTTCGAGGACCGCTTCGCCGAGCAGACCGGCTGGGCCGCCCGGCTGCACGGCCTGCTGGCCGGGTATCCCGGCGAGCCGCTGCCGACGCTGGCGCCCCTGGTGCCCGCGCTGAAGCCGGCGCTCGCGGAGCTGAAGAAGCAGCCGCAGTCGCTCACCACGGCGGAGCTGGACCGGGCCGAGGCGGAGTACGCGGTGCTCGAAGCGCTCGTCAGCGATCTGTCCGCGTACTTCCCCGACGCCCGTGTGCAGACGCTGCACGGTGACTCGCCGTCCTACAACGTCCTGCGGACCGCCGACGGCTATGTCTTCAACGACTTCGAGGACGTCACGCGCGGGCCCGTGGAGTGGGACCTGACGCTCGTCGGCCCGCGCGGGGTCGAGGCCTACGAACGCGCCAGCGGCACGCGGGTGGACCGGGCCCTGCTGGACGTCATGGAGGGCGCGCGGATGCTCCAGGTGGTGGGTGCCCTGGCGCTCGTGCCGCGCATGCCGGAGCTCGGCGCGATGCTGGAGCCCGTCGTCGAGCAGTGGCGGGCCCGGACCCCGCTGTCCCTGCCCGGGCGCGGCTGACGCACCGCACCCGCAAGGCCCCGTAAAGCCCTGTCAGGTCAGGGAAACGGTCACGGAAACGACCACAGAAATAAGCGAGCGGTCGCATTCCGGTTAGTTGCGGTCAGGACCGTAAGCTCGGGGGCATGACCTGGTCGAAGGCGCTGAAAGACACCGTCCGCACCGGGCTGACGGTCGAGCGGACCAAGTTGCAGCCGCTGGTCGCGGTGCGGGGCGCGGCCGGGGTGGCGATCGTCATCGGGGTCGTGCTGTGGCTCGCCACGCCGACGTTGGCGGTGTCATCCGCGTTCGGGGCGTTCGCCTCGGCGCTGGTGACCTTCCAGCGGTCCTGGCGGCCACGGCCCGTGCTGGCGCTCGCGGTGGCGGCGGGGCTCGCGATCAGTACGTTCCTGGGCTACATGGCCGCCGCCGACCATCTCGCGTTCGCCGTGCTGCTGGCCGTCTGGACGCTGCTCGCGGGGATGGCGTGGGCGGTCGGGCCGGTGTCGGGGATGGTCGCGACGCAGACCGTCGCGGTCATGCTCATCACCGTCACGCTGCCGACGTCCGTCGCCGGGGCGTTGCTGCACGCCGGGATCATCGTCTGCGCGGGCGTGGTCCAGGCCGCGCTCATCGTGCTCTTCCCCATCAGACCTTGGGGCCTGCAGCGTGACGCGCTCGCGGACGCGCTGGCCGCCGAGGCGGACTACGCGCGCCGGCTGCGGCACGACCCGGTGGCGCGGTTCGACGCGCAGCCGTTGATGGACGCCCGCAGCGCCGCCGAGCTCACTCCCCGCCAGGCCCGGAACCGCCCGCGCCAGTTGGGCGGGCCGCGCGGCGTCGCCGAGCGGCTGCGGCCGGTGCTGGCCTCGCTGGCCGACCCCGTCGTGGGGGCGCCCGCCGAGGGGCCGGAGCGGGATCACGTACGGGATCTGCTGGCCGCCGCCGCGACGGTGCTGGACGCGGTGGCGCGGTCGATCCGGTGGGGCAGGCCGGTGCGGCTGCCGCCGGAGGTGATGGCGGTCCTGGAGGGGGCCGAGTCCGGTTCGATGCTCACCGGGCCCGCCCGCCGTTCGGCGCTGCGGCTGATCGCGCTGCTCGCGGACGCCGTGGAAGCCACCGACGAGCCCGTCAAGGAGGCCCCGCCCGCCAACGGGGAGCGCCCTCAGAAGCCGGCCGAGGGCCCCGGGAACTCCAAGGAGAAGGAGCCGTACCGCCATCTGCTGCGGCCCACCGTCCCCCGGCTGGTGCCGGTGGGGCTGCGGGCGCTGCGGCGGGAGGCGCGCTGGTCCTCGGCGATCGGGCGGCACGCGGTGCGGGTCGCGGCGGTCTCGCTGGCCGGGTACGCCCTGGGCAGCGCCTTGCCGCTGGGACACGGCTACTGGGCGCCGATGACGTCGGTCATGGTCATGCGGCCGGACTTCGGCCAGACCTATTCGCGCGGGGTCGCGCGCTTCGTCGGGACGCTGGTCGGAGTCTTCGTCGGCGGCCTGGTGATGGCCCTGGCCCACCCCGGACCGTGGGTGTGCGCGGCGCTCGCCGTGGTGTGCATCGGGCTGATGTATCTGCTGATGCGCACGGGTTACAGCGTGGCCTCGGCGTGCATCGCCGCGTATGTCGTCTTCCTGCTCGGCATCGCGGGCGAGGGCTGGTCGCAGACCGTGGAGGAGCGGGTGATCCTGACCCTGCTGGGCGGGCTGCTCGCGATGGCCGCGTACGCGCTCTTCCCGGCCTGGGAGACCCCCAAGCTGCGTGACCGGCTCGCGGACTGGCTGGCGGCCAACGGCCGCTACTCCCTCGCGGTCCTCGACACGTTCGCCCGCCCGGCCGAGCGCAAACCGCGCCGGGTGCGCGAGGCGCTGCTGGACGCCCGGGCCGCGCGCCAGGCCTGGGACGACGCGGTCGCCCGCGCCCAGCGGGAGCCCGTACGCCATCGGGGGATCTCGCGCAGCGCGGAGCGGGGCGCGGAGGCCGCGCTGGCCACGATGGGGCGGACGACGATGCTGATGGAGGCGCATCTGCCGGACCGCGACGCCACCCCGTCCCAGGAGGCCGAGGACTTCGCGGCGGCCCTGCGCGCGGCCCTGCCGGAGGCCGTCGCGGCCGTCCGGGAACGGCGGGACCTGGACTGGTCGGGTCCCCTCCAGGCGTACGCCGCGTGGCAGGCGCGGGTGGACGACGAGGGGGTGGCGGTACGCGCCGCCGAGCTCCTCGTGGACGCCCTGGACGAACTCGCGGGCGTCCTCTCCCGCGGCCCCGGCGGCCGCAACCGCGCCCGGCGGAAGTAGCACCGGCGGCCGGAGGGCTACGGCGTGAACAACCGGTCCAGATGCGCGTCCACCAGGTGGAGCGCCTCCGCCCCGGAGACGACCTCCAGCAGGGTGTAGTTCGTCAGGCCGTCGATCAGTGCGATCAGCAGCATCGCCTCGGTGTCGGGGTCGCGGTCGGGGGCGACCTCGCCGCGCGTGATGCCCTCCCGGATCTGGTGGGCGAAGAGGCCGCGAAGGGCCGGGATCCCCTCCTTGGCGTGGCGGCGCAGACGTTCGTCGTGGACGGCCCGGACGAAGTAGGCGATCTGGACGAGGTTGCCCGTGCGGCTGCTGTCGTCCAGGGGCAGCATCTCCACCGCCGATTCGCGCAGGATGTCGCGCGGGGCGGGGGCCTCGGCCAGGGCGTGGACGCGCTCGCCGATACGGCGGGCGGCGAGGGCGCTGATGTGGTCGAGGGCGAAGACGAGCATGTCGTCCTTGCTGGAGAAGTAGTGCTGCAACTGCCCCAGCGAGATGCCCGCCTCGGCCGCGACGTCGCGCAGGCTCGCCCCGTCGAGCCCGCGCTCGCACGCGATCCGCCAGAGGGCCTCCGCGATCTTCTGGCGGCGTTCCTCATGGTCCACCCGCTTGGGCACGTGGCGCCCCTTCCTCGTTTTTACAGGTCAAGTGTATTGCTATACCTTGACTGCTGCCAATACGATTGACTTGTAAAAGATTACGGGGGCGGTCATGGTCGAACACCGGCACCACACGCGCGTCAGGCTCCGGCCGCCGCGCAACAGCGTCGATCCCCGCGCCCGGCGGTGGTGGACCGTGCAGTCGCTGGTCACCGTCAGCGGCCCGCTGCTGCTGGTCGCCCTCACGCTGGGCGTGCTCTCCCTCCTCTTCTTCCCCGGCGCCCTGCTCTGGCTCGGCCCGCTGCTGCTCGTCGTCCTCGTGCTGCCCGCGCTGGCGTACACGCTGGCCATGCCGGCCTGGCGGTATCGCGTGCACGCCTGGGAGCTGGGGGACACCGCGGTCTACGCCGCGAGCGGCTGGTTCTGGCAGAAGCGCCGGATAGCCCCGCTCTCCCGCGTCCAGACCGTCGACACCGCGCGCGGCCCGATCCAGCAGTACTTCGGCCTCGCGACGGTCACCGTCACCACCGCCTCGACGGCGGGCGACGTGAAGATCGCCGGCCTGTCCGACGCCGACGCCCGGCTGCTGGCCGAGCGCATCACCGCCGCCGCCCGCGCCGTCCCGGGGGACGCCGCGTGACCGGGCGGCACACCGACCGGGGCACTGCCCGGGACAGCGACGGCTGGCGGTCGCTCGATGCCCGCACCCCCCTCGTGCACTGCGCCTGGCTGGCCGCGCCGCTGGGCTCACTGGCACTCACCGCGCTGGCCACCGGCGGCGAGCTCGACCTCCGCGGGTGGATCACCCTCGGAGTCATCGGGGTCGTCTTCGCCGTCATCACCACCGCCGGATCCGTCACCTGGTCGCGCACCCGCTACCGCGTCACCGACGAGTCCCTGGAGGTGCGCACGGGCCTGTTCACCCGGCGGCTGCGGTCGATCCCGCTGCATCGCGTGCGCAACGTCGACCTGACCGCCAACCCCGTGCAGCGCGTCCTGGGCCTCACGGTCCTGCGGGCGGGCACGGCCGGTTCGGCGGGCGGCCGCAGCGAGCTGTCGCTGGACGCCCTGTCCCGGCCCGAGGCCGTGCGGCTGCGGGCCGAACTCCTCGCCCGCGCCGGGGCCGTGAGCGCCCAGGACCCCGTACTCGCCACCGCCGACCCGCGTCGGCTGCGCTACGCGCCGCTCACCTTCTGGGTCTTCGGAGGTGTCTTCGCCGCGTCGGGTGCCGTGTGGAGGGTGTTCGACGGGATCGGGATCAAGCCCTGGCGGATCGGCTTCGTCCGCCGGTCGTTCGAGGAGTTCGGCCACAGCGCGCTGTGGCTCACCGTCCCGGCGGCCCTGCTCGCGGTGGTGGTGATCGGTGTGATCGGCTCGCTGCTGCTCTACGCCGAGAACTGGGGCCGGTACCGCCTGGAGTGGACCGACCGGGAGACCCTCGGCGTCCGCCACGGGCTGCTGACGACCCGTTCCGTCTCCATCGAGCGGGCCAGGCTGCGCGGGGTGGCCCTGCGCGAGCCGCTGCTGCTGCGCGCGGGCGGCGGGGCGAGCGTACGGGCGGTCGCCGGCGGGCTCGGCAACCGCGAGGAGAACCGCAAGCGCAGCGCCGTCCTGCCGCCCGCCTCCCGCGCGGAGGCGCTGCGGGTGTGTGCGGGGGTACTGGGCGAGGAAGTCCCGACGGACGGGCTGCGCCCGCACCCGCGAGTGGCGCTGCGGCGCCGGGTCGTGCGCGCGCTGACGTGGTGCGTCCTGCCGCCGACGGTGGCGCTGGCCGTGCTGGGCCGGCAGCTCACGCCCGTGCTGTTGTACTGCGCGGCGGGTTACGCGCTGCTCGCGACCCCGGTCGCCTACGCGTTCGCGCGCGACGCCTACCGCGCGCTCGGGCACGCGGTGCGGGGCCGCCATCTGGTGGTGCGGTCGGGCACGTTCGGCCGGGAGACCGTGACGCTGCGCCGGGACGCGGTGCTGGCGTGGACGTTCTCGGACACGCCGTTCTCCCGCCGGGCCGGGGTGGTCACCGTGACGGCCGGGGTCGCGGCGGGTGAGGACGGATACCGCATCCGGGACATGTCGGCCATGGAGGCGGCGGGGTTCGCGGACACGGCGACGCCGGGGATCGTGACGGAGTTTCTGGACCGGTCGCCCTTCGCCGAGCACGCGTGCAACGCGAGTGACGAGGCGCGCATATAGGGCACACCGGTGCAGGTGAGGCGCACGTGAGGTGCTTCACACCGGGCCCGCGGCGGGCTGATCCACAGACCGTCGGCGGGCCCGGCCGCGCGCGCCGCCGATCTTCCAGAAACCCGCCCTGAGCTGGACGTTCGCCACGAACCCGGATCCGCGCCCGGCTACCTCGGCCCGCGCGCCGCCACCCGCGCGCACCCACCGTTTCGATCTTTCCGCCCGAACCGATCTCCACATTCTTGTTATTGGATGAGCGGCTTCGGGTCTCCCATGTGTCGGGACGGCAATCGACTCAGGTGCGGAAAGAGGTGGACGGGGCGTGCAGAGTGACAGCGTGACCGCGGCCGTGATCGAGGCGGCGCGCGCCGGGAACCCCGCCGCGCAGGACGAACTCGTCGCCGCGTACCTGCCGCTGGTCTACAACATCGTCGGCCGCGCGCTGAACGGGCACGCGGACGTCGACGACGTGGTCCAGGAGACCATGCTCCGGATGATCAACGGCCTTGACGGGCTACGGGATCCGGCCGCCTGCCGGTCGTGGCTCGTCGCGATCACGATGAACCAGATACGCAGCCACTGGCGGGACGGACAACGCGAGGAGACCCCCGTGGGCGGACTCCAGGAGGTCGGCCGCGAAGTGCCGGACCCCGGTGCCGACTTCGTCGACCTCACCATCGTGCGACTGGGCCTGTCGGGCCAGCGCCGCGAGGTCGCGGAGGCCACCCGCTGGCTGGACGACGGGGACCGGGACGTGCTGTCCCTGTGGTGGCTGGAGGCCGCGGGCGAACTGACCCGCACCGAGGTCGCCGCCGCCCTGGACCTCTCCCCGCAGCACACCGCCGTGCGCGTCCAGCGCTGCAAGGCCCAGCTCGACGTCGCCCGGGGCGTCGTACGGGCACTCGCCGCCACCCCGCGCTGCCAGGAGCTCGCCGAACTCGTCGCGCCCTGGGACGGCACCCCCTCCGCGCTGTGGCGCAAGCGCCTCGCCCGGCACACGCGCGGCTGCGCGGGCTGCGGTGGCGCCGGGGCGTCCCTGGTCCCCGCCGAGGGGCTGCTCGTCGGCCTCGGTCTGGTGCCCGTCCCGGGCGCGCTGCTCGGGTGGTGGGGCGGCGGCGCCGTGCTCGACACCCAGCCGGTGGCCTTCTCCTCGCCCCCGGACCCCGCCCCGTACACCGGTCCGCACACCTCCGACTTCGCTTCCCCGACACCGGAAACGTCCCCGATACCGAATCAGGCCGCTATGCCGAATCGTTCCTCCATATCGAACTCCCCGAACCAGCCCTCTGCTCCCCGCAGTCACCGCGCCCGCCCCAAGCGCACCGCCGTACGGGCGGGGATCGGGGCCGGGGTCCTCGCTCTCCTCGGCGGCGCCACGCTGGGCGGCTCGTACCTCTTCTCCGACTCCTCCGAGAGCACCGAGCCGAAGACCGTGAGCGCCCCCGGCCAGGCCGTGCCCTTCGGGGACCGCACCCCCTCGCCCCTCGAGACCGGTGCCTCGGCTTCCGCCAAGCCCTCCCCGTCCCACAGCCCGAAGGCGTCCAAGAAGCCCTCGCCCAAGGCCTCCCCCTCGGCCAAGTCGGCGGCACCCGAGCCGAGCGCCACGACGTCGAAGCCCAAGCCCGACACCGCCCCGGCCCGCCCGAAGCCCAAGCCGAAGCCGGCCACCGGCAACACGGGCGGCGGCAGCACCGCACAGCAGGTCGTGGCCCTGGTCAACGAGGAGCGCGCCAAGGCCGGTTGCTCCCCGCTGACGAGCAACGCGCAGCTGACCACGGCTGCCCAGCGGCACTCCGACGACATGGCCGCCCGCGACTACATGGACCACACCAACCCCGACGGCCAGGGCCCCGGTGAGCGGATCACCGCCGCCGGCTACCGCTGGAGCACGTACGGCGAGAACGTCGCCGCCGGGCAGAGCGGTCCGTCGGCCGTCATGGACTCCTGGATGAACAGCTCCGGCCACCGGAAGAACATCCTCAACTGCGCGTTCAAGGAGATCGGCGTGGGCGTCACCTCCGACTCCGGCGGCCCGAAGTGGACGCAGGTCTTCGGCGCACGCTGAGCCGCCGGAGGCGGTGCGGTGCGACCAGGGCGGTAGGCGGCCACGCGATGGGCCCGCCCTACCGCCCTGGTTGCAGACGGCGATTACCACGCGCGTTGGATGCCCGACGGGCGCCTCGTTCCTAGGCTCGTGTCCGCAGGGGGAACCCCCTCTGCTCCGCCTGACGGCGGAGACCAGGGAGGAACGGGGACGAGCATGAGGCTTGCGAGGAAGATCGCCGTATTCGCCGTCGGCACGACGAGCGCGCTGGCCCTCTCGATCGGCGGAGCCGGCACCGCATCGGCCCACGACGCGCGCGTCAAGGGCCCGTACTTCTGCGGCACTTCGGGTCTGCGGTCGTGCGGCCACGGCGGGGTGACCACGGGACACACCTGGGTGTGGGCCTGTGACGACCACGCGGACGGCCACGGCTACCGCGTCCAGTACAAGCTGCGCAACGGCCGCGTCGGAGCGGTCGGCGACGGCAACGGCAACAAGCCCGGCTGCGGCAATTCACGGGTGACCACGTCCTCCAACCCGGTCGTCACGCTCTGGTCGTGCGACTCGAAGACGGGGATCTGCCAGGGACCGACCAAGGCGTAAGGGCTGACCGGTGGGCCCGGCTACCGCCCCGCCCACCGGCCGAGTGCCGCCTCGGCGCGGGCGCGGGCGTCGGGTGCCAGGTCCGTGAGACGGGCGCGGTGGTTGGCCGACGCGACCTCGACGTACGCGTCACGGCTGCCGCGGCCGAGCCGGAAGCGTTCGGCCGTGGCCGGGTCGTTGTCCCCGTAGACGAAGAGCAGTTCACTGCCGTGGTGGCGCACCCAGCGGTCGATGTCGGCCATCGCGTGCGGCTGGAAGCGCAGCGGGATGTCCCGGGGGACGTAGGTGCGGACGTCCTGGACGCCGGGGTGGCGGAGCAGTCCGTCCAGGTGCGGGGCCCGGTACTGCGGGTAGCCGAGCTGGGTGCCCAGCTGGTGGAAGTACGGCGTCAGGGTGCCCAGCACCTGGTCGGTGTAGTTCTTCAGGCCGGTCGTCGCGTCCAGCCACGTGTACAGCTCGTCCGTCGAGGCGGTGGGCGCCGGGACGTCCGCGCACTTCGCGGCGTCGCCGTACTGCCAGAACATCGGCACGGCGCGCAGCACGGCGAGTTCGAGCGCCCGGTCCGCGCTGCCGACCGTGGTGAACGTCCGCTGTTCCTTCGCCGCCCACTCGGTGTAGCGGCCGGCCAGCTCCGTGCGCCGCACCAGCGCCTCCCGCTGGGCCGCCTTGAGCGCGGCGCGGCAGGACTCGGTGCCCAGCCGCTCGACGAGCGCGTCGTAGGCGGTGTCGTCGCGGTCGTCGGTGTTGTTCGGGGCGGAGTAGGCGACGGTGCCGTTCACGTCGCGGGGGTAGAAGCGGCGGTGGTAGACGGCGGTCATGCCGCCCTTGCTTCCGCCGGTGGAGATCCACGGCCCGCCGTACAGCGCCTTGAGCGCCCGGATCAGCCTGTGGTGGTCGCTCGCCGCCTGCCAGATGTCCAGCGTCGTGTAGTCCACGGCCTGGGACTGCGGCCGGGACGTGCCGAAGTACCGCTGCTCGGTGGAGATCTGGTTGCCGTCGACGAGCTTGGTGGGCTCGGAGCGGAACGCGGGGTCCGCGCCCAGGGCGTAGCCCGTTGTGTACAGCACCATCGGCTGCCGGACGGACTTGTGCAGCAGGGTCAGCCGCTGCTCGAACGTCCCCCGTTCGGGGTGGCGGTGGTCGACGGGCTGCCGGTAGCTCAGCTCGAAGTAGCGGTAGCCGGGGGCGGCCGGCTTCTCACCGGTCAGCCGCATGCCGGGGACGGCTTCGACCCTGGCCCGGATGTCACCGTCGGGCGTCTCCGGCGTCCCCTCCAGGGCCCCCGCCCGCGCCGTGGGCGCCAGCAGCCCGGCGAGCAGACCGAGGGTGACGAGACGGCCGAGTGTCCGGGTGCGCGTGTGCTTCCTCATGCCCGCCAGTCAACCGGCGGCGCCCGGCCGCCGGACCCCCCGCACGCGTGAGCGGCCTCCCCCGCGTGGGGGAGGCCGCTCACGGTGTGTCAACGGTGGCTGGGGAAGCCCAGATCGACGCCGCCGTCCTCCGGGTTGGGCCAGCGGGTGGTGACGACCTTGCCGCGGGTGTAGAAGTGCACGCCGTCGTTGCCGTAGATGTGGTGGTCGCCGAAGATCGAGTCCTTCCAGCCGCCGAAGGAGTGGTAGCCGACCGGCACCGGGATGGGGACGTTGACGCCCACCATGCCTGCCTGGACCTCCAGTTGGAAGCGGCGGGCCGCACCGCCGTCGCGGGTGAAGATGGCGGTGCCGTTGCCCCACGGCGAGGCGTTGATCAGGGCGATGCCCTCCTCGTACGTCGCGGCGCGCAGCACGCACAGGACGGGGCCGAAGATCTCGTCGCGGTAGGCGTCCGCGTCCGTGGAGACCTTGTCCAGGAGGGACAGGCCGATCCAGTGGCCGTCCTCGTAGCCCTCGACGGTGAAGCCCGTGCCGTCGAGGACGACCTCGGCGCCCTGGGCGGCCGCGCCGTGGACGTAGGAGGCGACCTTGTCGCGGTGGGCCTTGGTGATGAGGGGGCCCATCTCGGACGTGGGGTCGTCACCGGGGCCGATCTTGATCTTCTCGGCGCGGTCGCGGATCTTCGCCACGAGCGCGTCGCCCGTGTCGCCCACCGCGACGACCGCCGAGATGGCCATGCAGCGCTCGCCGGCCGAGCCGTAGGCGGCCGAGACGGCCGCGTCGGCGGCGGCGTCGAGGTCGGCGTCGGGGAGGACCAGCATGTGGTTCTTGGCGCCGCCGAGGGCCTGGACGCGCTTGCCGTGGGACGTGGCCACGCCGTGGATGTGGCGGGCGATGGGCGTGGAGCCGACGAAGGAGACGGCCGCGACGTCCGGGTGTTCCAGCAGCCGGTCGACGGCGACCTTGTCTCCGTGCACGACGTTCAGCACGCCGTCCGGCACTCCGGCCTCGGCGGCGAGTTCGGCGAGGCGCAGCGCGGCCGAGGGGTCCTTCTCGCTCGGCTTGAGGACGAAGGTGTTGCCGCAGGCGATGGCGAGCGGGAACATCCACATCGGCACCATGGCCGGGAAGTTGAAGGGCGTGATGCCCGCGACGACGCCGAGCGGCTGGCGGATCGAGGCGACGTCCACACCGCCGGACACCTGGGTGGACAGCTCGCCCTTGAGCTGGAGGGTGATGCCGCAGGCCAGTTCGACGATCTCCAGGCCGCGGGCGACCTCGCCGAGCGCGTCGGAGTGCACCTTGCCGTGCTCGGCGGTGATCAGCCCGGCGAGTTCGTCGCGGTGGGCGTCGAGCAGGGCGCGGTAGCGGAAGAGCACCGCCGTGCGCGTCGCCAGCGAGGACGTGCCCCAGGTGCCGAAGGCGTCCTTGGCCGCCGCGACGGCCGCGTCGACCTCCTCGGCGGAGGCGAACGCGACCCGGGTGGTGACGGCGCCGGTGGCCGGGTCGGTGACCTGGCCGAACGCGCCGGAGGCCCCCTCGACGGACGTGCCGCCGATCCAGTGGTTGACGGTCTTCATCTGCTGCGACCTCTCTTACGTTCCAAGGTAACGGCGGCGGGCGGCGGCGTGACGCTCGTAGTCCCGGCGGGCCCTGACGGCCGCCGGGCGGGTCGCGGTCTCGGCGACAGGCACATCCCACCACGCCTGGGCAGGGGGCGCCCCGGACACACTGTCGGCTGTTTCGGTCTCCACATAGACACATGTGGGCCGGTCCGCGGCGCGCGCTTCCGCGAGCACCGTGCGCAGCTCACCGGCCGTGCGGGCGCGCAGTACGGCCATGCCGAGGGAGGCGGCGTTGGCGGCCAGGTCCACGGGCAGCGGGTCGCCGGAGTAGGTGCCGTCGGGGGCCCGGTAGCGGTAGGCGGTGCCGAAGCGCTCGCCGCCGACCGCCTCGGAGAGGCCGCCGATGGAGGCGTAGCCGTGGTTCTGGATCAGGACCACCTTGATCGCGATGCCCTCCTGCACGGCGGTGACCAGTTCGGTGGGCATCATCAGATACGTGCCGTCGCCGACGAGCGCCCACACGGGCCGGTCCGGGGCGGCCAGGCGGACGCCGATGGCGGCCGGGATCTCGTACCCCATGCAGGAGTAGCCGTACTCCAGGTGGTACTGGCGGCGGGAGCGGGCCCGCCACAGCTTGTGCAGATCGCCGGGGAGTGAGCCCGCCGCATTGATGATCACGTCCTCGTCGCCGACGACGGCGTCCAGCGCGCCGAGCACCTGGGCCTGACCGGGCCGGGCACCGGGGTCCGCCACCGCGTACGCGCGCTCGACCTCCGCTTCCCATGCGGCCTTCCCGGCGGCGTACTCGCTCTCGTACGACGCCGGGACCCGGTATCCGGCCAGGGCCTCGGTGAGTGCCCGGAGCCCGGCGCGGGCGTCGGCGACCAGCGGCAGGGCGGCGAGCTTGTGGGCGTCGAAGGAGGTGATGTTGAGGTTGACGAAGCGGACGCCGGGCGCGAAGAGGGTCGCGGAGGCGGTGGTGAAGTCGCTGTAGCGGGTCCCGACGCCGATGACCACGTCGGCGGCGCGGGCCAGTTCGTCGGCGACGGCCGTGCCGGTGTGGCCGATGCCGCCGACGTCCGCGGGGTGGTCGTGGTGCAGCGAGCCCTTGCCCGCCTGGGTCGAGGCGACGGGGATGCCGGTCGCCTCGACGAGCGCGCGCAGGGCGTCCTCGGCCTCGCTGTGGTGGACGCCGCCGCCCGCGACGATCAGGGGTCGCCGGGCGGCCCGTACGGCCGCCGCCGCGTCGGCGGTCGCGGCCGGGTCGGGCGCCGGACGGCGTACGTGCCAGACGCGGTCGGCGAAGAACTCCTCGGGCCAGTCGTACGCCTCCGCCTGGACGTCCTGGGGCAGGGCGAGGGTGACGGCTCCCGTCTCGGCGGGGTCGGTCAGCACCCGCATGGCCTGGAGGGCGGCGGGGATCAGCGCCTCGGGGCGGGTGATCCGGTCGAAGTACCGCGACACCGGGCGCAGACAGTCGTTGACGGAGACGTCGCCCGTACCGGGGTGTTCCAGCTGTTGGAGGACGGGGTCGGCGGGCCGGGTGGCGAAGGTGTCACCGGGGAGCAGCAGGACGGGCAGCCGGTTGACCGTGGCGAGCGCGGCACCGGTGACGAGGTTGGTGGCGCCGGGGCCGATGGAGGTGGTGACGGCGTGCGCGGCGAGCCGGTCGCGCTGGCGGGCGAAGCCGACGGCGGCGTGCACCATGGCCTGTTCGTTGCGGCCCTGGAGATAGGGCAGGGCCCCCTCGGACTCCAGCAGCGCCTGCCCGATGCCGGCGACATTGCCGTGGCCGAAGATCCCCCAGCAGGCGTCGATCAGCCGCTGCCGTCGGCCGTCGCGCTCGGTGTACTGGTGGGCGAGGAAGGTGACGAGGGCCTGCGCGACGGTGAGCCGTCGGGTCATCGGGCTTCTCCCTGGGCGGGTTCCTGGCGGGCGGGTTCTTCCCGGGCGGGGAAGAGGGGCAGACGCGGGTCCACGGGCTGCTCGGGCCAGGTCCCGCGGATCCAGGCGTGGTCGGGGTGGTCGCAGATCAGCCACTCCCGCTCGGCGCCCGGCCCGGCCATCACGTTGAGGTAGTACATGTCGTGGCCGGGGGCGGCCATGGACGGGCCGTGCCAGCCGTCGGGGATCAGCACGACGTCACCACTGCGGACCTCGGCGAGGACGTCCGTTCCCTTCTCCCGCGACGGCGACACCCGTTGGTAGCCGAGGCCGGTGTCGTCGCCGGCGATCTCGAAGTAGTAGATCTCCTCCAGCTCCGACTCCAGGCCCGGGCGGTGCTCGTCGTGCTTGTGCGGCGGGTAGGAGGACCAATTGCCGCCGGGGGTGAGCACTTCGACGGCGATGAGCCGGTCGCACTCGAAGACGCCCGCGGCGGCGAAGTTGTTGACCTGCCGGGAGCAGTTGCCGGTGCCGCGCAGCTCGACGGGCACGCCGGATGCGGGCCCGTAGCGGGCGGGCAGTCGGCGCTCGCAGCGCGCCCCGGTGAGCGCGAAGCGGCCGCCGGACGGCGAGGTGACGGTGGCGTGCGCGTCACGCGGCAGATAGGCGAAGTCGGTGACGGCGGTGAACACGCTGTCGCGGCCGTGGAGTTCGAAGGTCTCACCGCTGTCGGTGGCGACCGCGCAGCCGCCGCTGAGGGGGAGCACGATCCATTCGCTGTCGCCGGTGGGGAAGGTGTGGCTGCCGCCCGGGGGCAGGGTCAGGGTGCGCAGGGAGGAGTAGCGCCAGCCGGCGCGGCCGGGCGTGACGTCGAGGGCGTAGTCCGTGCCGGTCGCCGTGCCGGCGGGGAGGTGGTGCGCTGCGGAGGTCATACGGTCCTCATCTCACTGCCGACCGCGCTGCGCGCGGTGTCCTCAATCGCCGGACGGGCTGAGTTGCTCACAGCAACCCCACCGCAGTATCAACGGCACCCACCACATCCCCGTCCGCCGGATACAGCAGGGCCCGCCCCACCACCAGCCCCTGGACCGTCGGCAGACGAAGCGCCGCACGCCACTTCTCGTACGCCGCGTCCTGGTCCTCGCCCACGTCGCCGCCCAGCAGGACGGCCGGGAGGGTGGAGGTCTCCATGACCCTCGCCATGTCGTCGGCGTCGTCGGTGACGGGCACCTTGAGCCAGGTGTAGGCGGAGGTGCCGGCCAATCCGGAGGCGATGGCGATGGATTTGGTGACGGCCTCGGCGCTCAGGTCGTTGTGGACCTTGCCCGCGACGCGCCGGGAGAGGAAGGGTTCGACGAACACGGGCAGCCGGTGGGCGGCCATGTCGTCGATGGCGCGCGCGGTGGCGACCATCGTGCTCAGCGAGCCGGGATCGTCGTAGTCGATGCGCAGCAGCAGCTTGCCCGCGTCGAAGCCCAGCCCGGCCAGATCGGCGGCGCGGTGGCCGGTGAAGCGGTCGTCCATCTCGAAGGCCGCGCCGGCGAGACCGCCGCGGTTCATGGACCCGACGACGACCTTGTGTTCGAGGGCGCCGAGCAGCAGCAGGTCGTCGAGGATGTCGGCGGTGCCGAGGACGCCGTCCACGCCGGGGCGGGAGAGCGCGAGGCACAGCCGTTCCAGCAGGTCGGCCCGGTTGGCCATGGCGTGGGCGCGGTCGCCGACGGCGAGGACACCACGCGCGGTGTGGTCGGCGGCGATGATCAGGAGTCGGCCGCTGTCGCCGATCAGCGGGCGCCGGGCCCGGCGGGCCGCCGCCTCGGCGACGGCCTCGGGATGCCTGCTCCGCACCTTCACGAGGTCGGGGATACCGATGGTGCTCACGCGGTGCCTCTTTCAGGCCAGGAGTTGATCGATCTCGGCCGGGGTGGGCATCGCGGCCGAGCAGGAGAGCCGGGAGGCGACCAGCGCCCCGGCGGCGTTGGCGTAGCGGATCACGCGTTCGAGGTCCCAGCCCGCGAGCAGCCCGTGGCACAGCGCGCCACCGAACGCGTCACCCGCGCCGAGTCCGTTGACCACCTCGACGGCCACCGGCGGCACCTCGGTGACGGCGCCGTCGCGGTGCGCGGCGAGCACGCCCTTGGGGCCCTGTTTGACGACGGCGAGTTCGACCCCGGCGGCCAGCAGCGCCCGGGCGCAGTCGGCCGGTTCGCGGACGCCGGTGGCGATCTCGCACTCGTCGAGGTTGCCGACGGCCACGGTCGCGTGGCCGAGCGCCTTCGCGTACCAGGGACGGGCCTTGCCCGGATCGCCCCAGAACGCCGGCCGCCAGTCGAGGTCGAAGACGGTGATGCCCCCGGTCCCGGCAGCCGTACGCGCTTCCAGGGCGGCGAGCGTGGCGGTACGGCTCGGCTCCTCGGAGAGGCCGGTGCCGGTCATCCAGAAGATCCGGGCCTCGCACACGGCGGCCAGGTCGAGCTCGTCGGCGCGCAGCTCCATGTCGGGCGCCTTGGGCCGTCGGTAGAAGTAGAGGGGGAAGTCGTCGGGCGGGAAGATCTCGCAGAAGGTGAGCGGGGTGGGGTGGTCGGGGCTGGTCAGGACGAGCCGGTCGTCCACGCCGAAGTCGCGCAGCGCCCGGTGGACGTACTCGCCGAACGGGTCCGCCCCCGTACGGCTGATGAGGGCGGTGCGCCGCCCCAGCCGGGCGGCGGCGACCGCGACGTTGGCGGGCGAACCGCCGAGGAACCTGCCGAAGGTCTCCACCCGCGCCAGCGGCACCCCGGTCTCGAGCGGATAGAGGTCGACGCCGACGCGGCCCATGGTGAGCAGGTCGTACGGCTCGACAGGCTCGACCGGTTCGCTCATGTCTGCCCTCTCCGTCCTTCCGCCGGCGGATGGACTCCGGTCGGCTCCGGTCAGGTCTAGCCGGGCGCACGGGACCCTGTCAAGGATTTGTCCTTACATATGGACGTCCCTCGAAAGGGCATTGACTGTACGTCCATATGTCCGGACGAAGCCTTGACACCCATCTACCCGGCAGGGAAGCTACCGGCAACCCCACCCCTGCCCTTCGGCACGGGAGAACCAGCCCTTGACCGGTCACCGCCGACCGGCGAGAGGAGAGCCGCCGCATGCCCGCCGCCCACTCCCCTTCTCCCCCCTCCGGTTCCCCCGCCCCGAGCTCCCCCGGCCGGATCCGGGTGGGCTCCGCGCCGGACTCGTGGGGCGTCTGGTTCCCCGACGACCCGCAGCAGGTCCCCTGGCAGCGCTTCCTCGACGAGGTCGCCGAGGCGGGCTACGCGTGGATCGAACTCGGCCCGTACGGCTACCTCCCCACCGACCCCGCCCGGTTGCGCGACGAGACGGAACAGCGCGGCCTGACCGTCTCCGCCGGCACGGTGTTCACGGCCCTGCACCGCGGCCCGGCGGCCTGGGACGCCACCTGGGCGCACGTCGCGCAGGTCGCCGAGCTGACCCGGGCGACGGGCGCGGGCCATCTCGTCGTCATCCCCTCCTTCTGGCGCGACGACAAGACCGCCGAGCTGATCGAGAGCCCCGAACTGACCGCCGAGCAGTGGCACCACCTCACCACCGGCACGGAACGGCTGGCCCGCGAGGTGCGCGAGCGCTTCGGGCTCGACATCGTCGTCCACCCGCACGCCGACACCCACATCGACACCGAGGCGCACGTCGAGCGCTTCCTCGACGCCACGGACTCCGACCTGGTGAACCTCTGTCTGGACACCGGGCACTACGCCTACTGCGGCGGGGACAGCGTCAAGCTCATCGAGACCTACGGCGAGCGGATCGGCTACCTCCACCTCAAGCAGGTGGACCCGGCGGTCCTCGCCGACGTCCTCGCCGAGGGCACCGCCTTCGGGCCCGCCGTCCGGCGCGGCGTGATGTGCGAACCGCCGCGCGGCGTACCGGCCCTGGAGCCCGTCCTGGCGGCGGCCCGCAAACTCGACGTCGACCTCTTCGCCATCGTCGAACAGGACATGTACCCCTGCCCGCCGGACCGGCCGTTGCCCATCGCCCGGCGCACCCGCCGCTATCTGCGCTCGTGCGGCGCGTAGCGCCTGGCCGGCGGATCGTCGCGAGTGTGTCCTCAATCGCCGGACGGGCTTGAACAAGCCCGTCCGGCGATTGAGGACGCGCCCGCAGGGCGTCCGCCGCCGCAGGTGGCACGGACGGCTCGTAGTCGAACGAGAACGAGGGAAACCATGACGCAGCGAGGAACGCTCGGCGTAGCCGTGATCGGTACGGGCAGGATGGGCGCGGATCACGTCCGGCGGATCGACGAGGTCGTCGGCGGGGCGCACGTCGCGGCCGTCGTGGACATCGACGGCGACCGCGCGAAGGGGATCGCCGACCGCCTCGACGGTGCCACCGCCTATACGGATCCGGCCGCCGCCATGGCCGCCGACGACGTGGACGCCGTCCTCATCGCCTCGCCCGGCCCGGCCCACGAGGCCGCCCTGCTCGAAGCGCTCGACCGCGATCTGCCGGTGCTGTGCGAGAAGCCGCTCACCCCGGACGCCGCGTCCGCGCTGCGCGTCCTGGAGGCGGAGACCCGGCTGGGCCACCGGCGGGTGCAGGTGGGCTTCATGCGCCGCTACGACGCGGAGTACATGCGGCTGAAGTCACTGCTGGACGCGGGTGACTTCGGCCGGACGCTGATGCTGCACTGCCGCCACCGCAACACGTCCACGCTGCCCGGGTTCACCGAGCAGATGCTGATCAACGACTCGGTCGTGCACGAGATCGACGCCACGCGCTGGCTCCTCGACCAGGAGATCACCGCCGTCACCGTCCTCAAGCCCACCCCCTCGTCGGCGGCGCCCGGGGCGCTGAGCGACCCTCAGTTCGTCCTCTTCGAGACCTCGGGCGGCGCGGTCGTCGACGTCGAGATCTTCGTCAACTGCGGCTTCGGCTACCAGGTGCGCTGCGAGGCGGTCGGCGAGCGCGGCACGGCCCTGATCGGGGACGCGCACGGCCTGACCGTGAACGCCGCCGGACGGTGGGGCGGCGAGATCGCCCCCGACTTCCGCCGGCGCTTCGAGGACGCCTACGACCGCGAGGTCCGCCACTGGGTCGACGCCACCCGCCGCGGCCTGGTCGAGGGCCCCAGCGTCTGGGACGGCTACGCGGCGGCGGTCGTGTGCGAAGCGGGCGTACGAGCGCAGGCCACGGGGACGCGTGTGACGGTGGAACTGCCCGAACGCCCGGCGCTGTACCGCTGACGTGGACAAGACGGAGGTACCCCCCTTGCGGATCGGACTCCTGGGAGCAGGCCGCATCGGCACGTTCCACGCCACCGCCCTCGCGCACACCGACGGCGTCGACGCCCTCGTCGTCGCCGACGCCGACCCGGCGCGAGCCGCCGCGCTCGCAGAGCGCGTCGGGGCGCGGGCGGCCACCACGGCGGAAGCCGCACTCGCGGACGTGGATGCCGTAGTGATCACCGCCGCGACCGCCGCACACGCCGACCTCATCACCGCGGCGGCACGCAAAGGTCTGCCCACGTTCTGCGAGAAACCGGTCGCGCTCGACCTGGACCGCACGGTCCGTGCACTGCGCGAGGTCGAGTCGGCGGGGACGCTGTTGCAGATGGGGTTCCAGCGGCGCTTCGACGCCGGGTTCCGGGCCGCTCGGGAGGCGTTGCGGGCGGGGCGGCTGGGGCGGGTGCACACCATCCGGGCCGTCACCTCGGACGCGGCGCCGCCACCGGCGGAGTTCCTGCCGCAGTCCGGCGGGCTGATCCGCGACTGCCTGGTCCATGACTTCGACGCCGTCCGCTGGCTGACGGGCCGTGAGGTGGTGGAGGTCTACGCCCGGGGCACGGACAACGGCGCGGCGTTCTTCCGCGAGGCCGGTGACGTGGACACCGCCGCCGTCCTGCTCACCCTGGACGACGGCACGCTCGTCACCGCGACCGCCACCCGGTACAACGGCGCGGGGTACGACGTGCGGATGGAGCTGTCCGGCGAGCGCGACCAATGGGTGGTCGGGCTGGACGACCGTACGCCCATGACATCGGCCGAGCCGGGCGGGCCGGGGGCGCCCGTACGGCCGTGGAGCGGTTTCCTGGAGCGCTTCGACGCCGCGTACCGCGCCGAGCTGGCCGCCTTCGTCCGGGCCGCGCGGGGCGAGGTGCCCAATCCCTGCTCCGGGTGGGAGGGGCTGCGCGCGCTGGTCGTCGCGGAGGCGTGCGAGCTGTCCCGGCAGGAGGGCCGGCCCGTGCGGCCGGCGGAGGTGGCCGAGCGGGCGGGGGTCCCTCTCCCCTGACCACCCTGTGTCACCCTCACGTCACATTGGTCACGCCCGCGTGGTCCTTCCGTCACAGGCGCTCGACAGCCCCGCCCGCCCGGTCACTCTGCGTCGTTCATTGGGGGCAGGCTCAGTGATCAAGAACGGCCGCGCCGCAGCTTCCCGACGGATCCCCCCTCCGTGGCTGCGGCGCAGCGGAGAGGCGCGACAGATGACCGACCGTCGGCTCTGGTCCTACAAGGAAATCGCGGCACACATCGGAGTGCAGACCGACACCGTGCGGTCCTACCGCAAGCACGGACTGCTCCCCGCCCCCGATCTCACCGAGGGCGGCAAGCCCTACTGGTTCGCGGACACCATCCGCGCCTGGGTCGCCCGGCGGCCCGGCAACCGCTCCCGGCGCGGATCGAAGGACTGAACCCGCCCCCGCCTTCCCCCTCACCCCCGCCCCACCAGCCGGGCCCCGGGCCGAGCTCCCCCTCGGCCCGGGGCCCTTTTTCCGTCGCGGCGGCCCTGCCCCCGCACGGGCGGCCACCGCGCGGGCAGGCGTACGGGCAGGCGCGCGGCCGGGTGGAATTCCCCGGAACCCCTACCCGAAGGAATACCCCTAGGGGGTAAGGTGTTGACGCTGTCGAGTTGATCGAAATCTACCGAGGAGCACCACCATGACCGCTGGGACGAACACCGCCTCCACCACCGTCTACCAGGTCACCGGCATGACCTGCGGCCACTGCGAGTCCGCCGTGACCAGCGAACTCACCGCCCTCCCCGGCGTCACCTCGGTGCAGGCCGTCGCGGCCACCGGTCAGGTCACCGTCACCGCCACCGCCCCGCTGGACGACGAGGCCGTCCGCGCCGCCGTCGACGAGGCCGGCTACGAACTGACCGGCCGCGTCTGACCCACCCGCGACCGCCCCCTACCCGCCCGCCCGCCAGGAGCGACGCGATGACCAGCACGACACCCACCCGGACGACGCCGCCCACCGCCGAGGTGGAACTCACCGTCGGCGGCATGACCTGCGCGTCGTGTGCCGCCCGCGTGGAGAAGAAGCTCAACCGGATGGACGGCGTCGAGGCCACCGTCAACTTCGCCACCGAGCGGGCGCGCGTCGCCTTCGGCCCGGGGGTGGAGGTCGCCGACCTCATCGCGACCGTCGAGAAGACGGGCTACACCGCCGAGGTACCCCGCCCGCCGGAGCCGGAGGCCGCGGAAGCGGAGCACGGTGACGGCGGCACGGAGGCGGGCGGGCCGCGGCAGCGGCTGGCCGTCTCGCTGGCCCTGTCCGTCCCCGTCGTCCTGATGGCGATGGTCCCCGCGCTGCAGTTCGACAACTGGCAGTGGCTGTCACTGACGCTGGCCGCCCCCGTCGTGGTCTGGGGCGGGCTGCCCTTCCACCGGGCGGCCTGGACCAATGCCCGGCACGGCACGGCCACCATGGACACGCTCGTCTCGATCGGCACCCTGGCCGCCTTCGGCTGGTCGCTGTGGGCCCTGTTCCTCGGCACGGCGGGCATGCCGGGCATGCGGCACGGCTTCGACCTGACCGTCTCGCGGACGGACGGCTCGTCGGCGATCTATCTGGAGGCGGCGGCCGGGGTGACCACGTTCATCCTCGCCGGGCGCTTCCTGGAGGCGCGCTCGAAGCGGAAGGCGGGGGCCGCGCTGCGGGCGCTGCTGGAGCTGGGCGCCAAGGACGTGAGCGTGCTGCGCGACGGGAGCGAGCAGCGGATTCCCGTCTCCCGGCTGGCGGTCGGCGACCGGTTCGTCGTACGGCCCGGGGAGACGATCGCGACCGACGGCACGGTCACCGAGGGCGACTCGGCGGTCGATGTCTCGATGCTCACCGGCGAGTCCCTGCCCGTGGACGTCACCGTCGGCGACACGGTGACCGGCGCGACGGTGAACACCTCCGGGCGCCTCGTCGTCGAGGCCGTCCGGGTGGGCTCGGACACCCAGCTCGCGCGGATGGCGAAGCTCGTCGAGGACGCGCAGAACGGCAAGGCCGAGGTGCAGCGCCTCGCCGACCGCGTCTCCGGCGTCTTCGTCCCCGTCGTGCTGCTGATCGCCCTCGGCACGCTGGCCGGCTGGCTGCTGGCCACCTCCGACGCCACCGCGGCCTTCACCGCCGCCGTGGCCGTGCTGATCATCGCCTGCCCCTGCGCCCTGGGCCTCGCCACCCCGACGGCCCTGATGGTCGGCACCGGCCGGGGCGCGCAGCTCGGCATCCTCATCAAGGGGCCGGAGGTGCTGGAGTCCACCCGCCGCGTCGACACGGTCGTCCTGGACAAGACCGGCACGGTCACCACCGGCCGCATGGGCCTGCGCGACGTCGTCGCGGCGCCCGGCGTGGACGAGGGCGAGCTGCTCCGGTACGCCGGGGCGCTGGAGCACGCCTCCGAGCACCCGATCGCGCGGGCCGTGGCGGAGGCCGCCGCCGGACGGACCGGCGCGCTGCCCACACCGGAGCGGTTCGAGAACGTGGCGGGCCTCGGTGTGCGGGGCGTCGTCGACGGCCACGAGGTGCTGGTCGGCCGTGAGCCGCTGCTCACCCGGCAGGGGATCGAGCTGCCCGCCGAGTTGGCGCGGGCGGTGTCGGCGGCCCAGACGGCGGGCCGGACGGCGGTGCTGGTCGCCTGGGACGGACGGGCACGCGGTGTCCTCGCCGTCGCGGACACGGTCAAGGCCACCAGCGCCCGGGCCGTGGCGGAGCTACGGGCACTGGGACTGACGCCGGTGCTGCTGACGGGCGACAACAAGGCGGTCGCCGAGGCGGTGGCGGCCGAGGTCGGCATCGACGAGGTGATCGCCGAGGTCATGCCACAGGACAAGGTCGACGTCGTCCGGCGGCTCCGGGCCGAGGGCCGTACGGTCGCGATGGTGGGCGACGGCGTCAACGACGCGGCCGCTCTGGCCACGGCCGATCTGGGCCTGGCGATGGGGACGGGCACGGACGCCGCCATCGAGGCGGGCGACCTCACGCTCGTCCGGGGCGATCTGCGGGTGGCCGCGGACGCGATCCGGCTCGCGCGCCGGACGCTCGCGACCATCAAGGGCAACCTCTTCTGGGCCTTCGGCTACAACGTCGCCGCGCTGCCGCTGGCCGCGGCCGGACTCCTGAACCCGATGATCGCGGGCGCGGCGATGGCCTTCTCATCGGTGTTCGTCGTGACGAACAGCCTGCGGCTGAGGCGCTTCACGTAGGCCTCAGGCGGCCGCGACCCCGGCCGGGGGTCCGGGGGTTGCCCCCGGGAGGACACAGCGTGGTGACGAACAGCCTGCGGCTGAGGCGCTTCACCTAGGCCGCACCACCGGGGTTCACGAAATCCACATAACCGACACAACACCCGCACCACCCCCGGGGCTATTTGGCGGGCGGGGATCTTGCCCTTTTACGTCCAGTTATGGCAAGAGACCTAGATCACAGCAATATGCAGGTAACCATTCAGGGGGGTGGATGGTCTAACCATGCAGTGCTGGATCGTCTTGGGGGACGAAACCGGCCACGCGTGGCCGGGGCACGTACCTGGGGAGCTTTGAGCGGCCCTCCCGTACGCGTCCCGGCAGATCGCGTCCGCCGGTGCCACGCGCCCGGCACGCCGAGGCGCCCGGCCGGATCCCGTGGGGGGAATCCGAACCGGGGAACGGAAGGCGCCTCGGCTCCGACCCGTGGGGGGATCGGAGCCGAGGCGCCTTCTCGTTGGTACATACATTGGCGAATGAAGCTTCTCTGCGCGTCGCACGACGAAGGCGCCCCCTCCGCGAGAGCGGAGGGGGCGCCTTCCTGTACGACTACGTACGCGTCAGCGTCAGCGCTGCTCGACCGGGATGAAGTCGCGCTCCACGACACCGGTGTAGATCTGGCGCGGGCGGCCGATACGGGAACCCGGCTCCTTGATCATCTCGTGCCACTGGGCGATCCAGCCGGGCAGCCGGCCGAGCGCGAAGAGCACGGTGAACATCTCGGTGGGGAAGCCCATCGCCCGGTAGATCAGACCGGTGTAGAAGTCCACGTTCGGGTAGAGGTTGCGCGAGACGAAGTAGTCGTCGGAGAGCGCGTGCTCCTCCAGCTTGAGCGCGATGTCCAGCAGCTCGTCGGACTTGCCGAGCGCCGAGAGGACGTCGTGCGCGGCAGCCTTGATGATCTTCGCGCGCGGGTCGAAGGACTTGTACACCCGGTGGCCGAAGCCCATCAGGCGGACGCCGTCCTCCTTGTTCTTCACCTTGCGGATGAAGGAGTCGACATCGCCACCGTTGGCCTTGATGCCCTCGAGCATCTCCAGGACCGACTGGTTGGCGCCACCGTGCAGCGGGCCCCACAGGGCGCTGATGCCGGCGGAGATCGAGGCGAACATGTTCGCCTGCGAGGAGCCGACCAGGCGCACGGTCGACGTGGAGCAGTTCTGCTCGTGGTCGGCGTGCAGGATCAGCAGCTTGTCGAGCGCGTTGACGACGACCGGGTCAAGGTCGTACTCGGCGGCGGGCACCGAGAAGGTCATGCGCAGGAAGTTCTCGACGTAACCGAGGTCGTTGCGCGGGTAGACGACCGGGTGGCCGATCGACTTCTTGTACGCGTACGCGGCGATCGTCGGAAGCTTGGCCAGCAGTCGGATCGTCGACAGGTGGCGCTGCTGCTCGTCGAAGGGGTTGTGGCTGTCCTGGTAGAACGTCGACAGCGCGCTGACGACGGACGACAGCATCGCCATCGGGTGGGCGTCGCGCGGGAAGCCGTCGTAGAACCGCTTGACGTCCTCGTGCAGCAGCGTGTGCTGGGTGATCTCACCCTGGAACGCCGCCATCTCGTCGACGGTCGGCAGTTCACCGTTGATCAGCAGGAACGCCGTCTCGAGGAACGAGCTGCGCTCGGCGAGCTGCTCGATCGGGTAACCGCGGTAGCGCAGGATGCCCTGCTCACCGTCGAGGTAGGTGATCGCGGATTTGTAGGCGGCGGTGTTGCCGTAACCGGAGTCCAGGGTCACCAGACCGGACTGGGCGCGGAGCTTGCCGATATCGAAGCCCTTGTCGCCGACAGTGCTGTCGACCACCGGGTAGGTGTATTCGCCGTCCCCGTACCGCACTACTACAGAGTTGTCGCTCACGTCATCCCTCACCGACGTTGTGCCTCTTCTTCGAGGTGCCCTGACTACCCCTACCTTCCCCCATTTGGACGATGTACGTGCACTCGGGGTCGGCCATAGGGCCTAAAGGCGGCACTCAGTGCCGCCCAGCCTGCCCATCCTGCCCCCTTCGCCCTGATTGGTAAACTCAACCGAGACGAACGCCACCTCCGAGCCGATGATCAAGCGCTGTACAGCGCTTTCCGGCCGACATCGTGCGTACCGCCTGCCCGAGCGCCTTCCGTGAGCCCACCAGCACCACCAGCCGCTTTGCCCGGGTCACGGCGGTATAGAGCAGATTGCGCTGGAGCATCATCCACGCTCCGGTGGTGACCGGGATCACCACCGCGGGGTACTCGCTGCCCTGCGAGCGGTGGATGGTCACCGCATAGGCGTGGGCGAGTTCGTCGAGCTCGTCGAAGTCGTAGCCGACCTCCTCGTCCTCGTCGGTGCGCACGGTCAGACGCTGTTCGTCGGCATCGAGCGCGGTGACCACGCCGACCGTGCCGTTGAAGACGCCGTTCTGCCCCTTTTCGTAGTTGTTGCGAATCTGGGTGACCTTGTCGCCGACCCGGAAGACCCGGCCGCCGAAGCGCCGCTCGGGCAGATCGGGGCGGGCGGGGGTAATGGCCTGCTGGAGCAGGCCGTTGAGGGTGCCTGCACCGGCCGGGCCGCGGTGCATCGGGGCCAGCACCTGGATGTCGCGCCGGGGGTCGAGGCCGAACTTCGCGGGGATCCGCCGGGCCGCCACGTCGACGGTGAGCCGGCCGGCCTCCTCGGTGTCCTCCTCGGGGAAGAGGAAGAAGTCCGTCATCCCCTGGGTGATGGGCGGCACCCCGGAGTTGATGCGATGCGCATTGGTCACCACACCGGACTGCTGCGCCTGCCGGAAGATCCGGGTGAGCCGGACGGCGGGGACGGGCCCGCCCGGGGCAAGAAGATCGCGGAGCACCTCGCCCGCGCCGACCGAGGGCAGTTGGTCGACGTCACCGACGAGCAGCAGGTGGGCGCCCGGCGGTACGGCCTTGACCAGCTTGTTGGCGAGGAGGAGATCCAGCATGGACGCCTCGTCGACCACCACCAGATCGGCGTCCAGCGGCCGGTCGCGGTCGTACGCGGCGTCACCGCCGGGCTTGAGCTCCAGCAGCCGGTGCACGGTGGAGGCCTCGGCGCCGGTCAGCTCGGACAGCCGCTTGGCGGCCCGCCCGGTGGGGGCGGCGAGCACCACCTTGGCCTTCTTGGCACGGGCCAGCTCGACCACGGACCGTACGGTGAAGGACTTGCCGCAGCCCGGGCCGCCGGTGAGGACCGCGACCTTCTCCGACAGCGCCAGCCGGACGGCCTGCTGCTGCTCCGGGGCCAGTTCGGCGCCCGTACGGTCGGCGAGCCAGGCCAGGGCCTTGTCCCACTCGACGCCCCGGAAGACGGCGAGCCGGTCCTCCTCGGCCCGCAGCAGCCGGGTCAGCTGCCCGGCCAGCGACAGCTCGGCGCGGTGGAACGGGACGAGATACACGGCGGTGACGGGCGCTCCACCCTCGGGGCCGGGAACCTGCTCGCGGATCACGCCCTCCTCGTCGGCGGCGAGTTCGGCGAGACAGTCGATGACGAGCCCGGTGTCGACCTGGAGCAGCTTCACCGCGTCCGCGATCAGCCGCTCCTCGGGGAGATAGCAGTGGCCCTGGTCCGTGGACTGGGACAGGGCGTACTGCAGACCGGCCTTGACCCGCTCGGGGCTGTCGTGCGGGATGCCGACGGACTGGGCGATGCGGTCGGCGGTCAGGAAGCCGATGCCCCACACGTCGGCGGCCAGGCGGTAGGGCTGGTTGCGGACGACGGAGATCGAGGCGTCGCCGTATTTCTTGTAGATGCGCACGGCGATGGACGTGGAGACGCCGACGCCCTGGAGGAAGACCATGACCTCCTTGATGGCCTTCTGCTCCTCCCATGCCGCACCGATCGACTTGGTGCGCTTGGGCCCGAGCCCGGGGACCTCGATGAGGCGCTTCGGGTCCTCCTCGATGATCTCCAGGGTGTCGGTGCCGAAGTGACTGACGATGCGGTCGGCGATCCTGGGGCCGATGCCCTTGATGAGGCCGGAGCCCAGATAGCGGCGGATGCCTTGGATCGTGGCGGGCAGCACCGTCGTGTAGTTCTCCACGGTGAACTGCCGTCCGTACTGCGGGTGGGAGCCCCAACGGCCCTCCAGGCGCAGCGACTCCCCCGGCTGGGCGCCGAGCAGGGAGCCCACGACGGTGAGGAGATCACCACTGCCCCGGCCGGTGTCGACCCGGGCGACCGTGTAACCGCTCTCCTCATTGGCGTAGGTGATCCGCTCGAGGACCCCTTCGACCACTGCCAGTTGCACCATGTGCCGACGGTACCGCCCGGGTCCGACAGGCGTTCGGGCCTGTGGATAACTCCGGTACGACAACGGGGGCAGTTCTTTCCCACCACCGCTACGGAAAAATTCGAGGGGCCCGGTCCGACGACCGGGCCCCTCGCGTTCCCCCCAGAATCGGCTTCCCCGAATCCCCCCGGATCCCTCCCCGGGAAGCCCGATGCCATGTACGACTCACTTGGCCGTCGTAGGGTTGCAGCGATTTCGAGGAGTTATCGATCCGTTACCGATCGCGACGGTCCGTGACCGGAATGACGCGCCTGATCACTCAGAGCACATGCCGTCGGTACCGGTCCAGCACTTCCGCGAGGACCTCGGCCCCATCGCGCGCCCAGAGGGCGGGGTTGAAGATCTCCACCTCGGTGGCCCCGGTGTACCCGGCGGCGGCCACCCGTTCGCGGAACCAGCGCAGATCCACGCACCCGTCGCCCAGTTGCCCCCGCCCCAGCAGGGCTCCTTCGGGCAGCGGGGTGATCCAGTCGGCGAGCTGGAACGCGGCGATCCGGCCGCTCTGCCCCGCCCGTACGAGCTGTGCGGCCACCGTGTCGTCCCACCACAGGTGGTAGGTGTCCACCACGACGCCGACCTGTCGGGCGGGGAACCGCTCGGCGAGGTCGAGAGCCTGACCCAGGGTCGAGACCACACAGCGGTCGGCGGCGTACATGGGGTGCAGCGGTTCGATCGCGAGCCGCACCCCGTGCCCGGCCGCGAACGGGCCCAGTTCCGCCAACGCGTCGGCGATCCGCTCACGGGCCCCGGCCAGGTCCCGGCTGCCCGGGGGCAGACCGCCCGCGACCAGCACGAGGGTGTCGGTGCCGAGCACGGCGGCCTCCTCCACCGCCGCCCGGTTGTCGGCGAGGGCCGCGGCCCGCGCGGCGGGGTCGGCGGCGGTCAGGAAGCCGCCCCGGCAGAGGCTGGTGACGGTCAGTCCGGCGTCCCGCACGAGGCGGGCGGCGGCCGGGGCGCCGTACTCCCGGACCGGTTCGCGCCACAGCCCCACGTGCCGCACTCCGGCGGCCGCGCAGCACGCCGCGAGCTCGGGCAGCGACCACTGCCGGACGGTCTGCTGGTTGAGGCTGAAGCCCGCCGGAGCCGCGGCCGGAACGGGGCCGCTCACCGCTCCACCCCGTGCACCGCCAGCAGCCGCGCCATCCGCTCCTCGGCGCGCCCCGGGTCGGGGAACAGCCCGAGACCGTCGGCCAGTTCGTAGGCGCGCGCGAGGTGCGGCAGGGAGCGCGCGGAGTGCAGCCCGCCCGCCATCGCGAAGGCGTCCTGGTGGCCGGCCAGCCAGGCCAGCAGAACGACGCCCGTCTTGTAGTACCGGGTGGGTGGCTCGAAGAGGTGCCGGGCGAGCGTGACGGTGGGGTCCAGGACGGCGCGGAAGCCCTGCCGGTCCCCGGAGTCCAGCAGTCGCGTCGCGTGGGCCGCGAGGGCCGCCAGCGGGTCGAAGACGCCGAGGAGGGCGTCGCTGTGGCCGTGGGCGTCGCCCTCGATGAGCTCGGGGTAATGGAAGTCGTCGCCCGTGTAGCAGCGCACCCCCGCGGGGAGACGGCGGCGCAGCGCGCGTTCCCGGTCGGCGTCGAGCAGGGACACCTTGACGCCGTCGACCTTGTCCGGCCGGTCGGCGACGATGTCGAGGAACGTGTCGGTCGCGGTGTCCAGGTCGGTGCTGCCCCAGTAGCCCTCCAAGGCGGGGTCGAACATGGGGCCGAGCCAGTGGAGGATGACGGGTCCGGCCGTTTGGCGCAGCAGCCGCCCGTAAACCTCCCGGTAGTGGTCGGCTTCGGTGGCGACGGCCGCGAGGGCCCGGGAGGCCATCACCACGGCCGTGGCGCCGTGCCCCTCGATGTGGGCGAGCTGCTGCTCGTAGGCGGCGGTGACGTCGGCCAGGGTGCCGTACGGGGGCGTGAGCTGATCCGTGCCCGCCCCGCAGACGAGATGGCCGCCGACGGCCTTCGCCTCGGCGGCCGAGCGCCGGACGAGTTCGGCCGCCAGCGGGGCGCCGAGGCCCATGCCCCGCTGGGCGGTGTCCATCGCCTCGGCGACCCCGAGGCCGTGCGCCCACAGGTGGCGGCGGAAGGCGAGGGTGGCCTCCCAGTCGAGGTCGGCGGGGCCGTGACCGGTGGTGTTGCCGAAGGGGTCGGCGACGACGTGCGCGGCGGCCAGGACGGCACGGGACGCCGGGGGTGGGCCCCCGAAAGGCATGAGCGGGGGCGCTTCCCTGGGTGTGTGGGCACGCAGGGCTCCGGAGGCGTCCGGCAGCCGGATCACCGCCCCGGCTCCCCTACGTCCATCCGGCGGCCTTCCGCGGCGGACATCCGGGCCAGCAGGCCCAGTTCGACGCCCCGGGCCCCCGCGAGGAGGTCGAAGCGCCAGGGCTCGTCGAGGACCACATGGCGCAGGAACAGCTCCCACTGCGTCTTGAAGGCATTGCCGTCGCCCCCGTCGTCGCCGTTGTCCGGGACCTCCTGCCACTGCGCCCGGAAGTCCGCCGTGACCGGCTGGTCGGGGTTCCAGACGGGCCTCGGGGTGACCGAGCGGTGCTGGACCCGGCAGGACCGCAGCCCGGCGACGGCCGAGCCCTCGGTGCCGTCGACCTGGAACTCCAGCAGCTCGTCGCGGTGCACCCGCACCGCCCAGGAGGAGTTGAGCTGGGCGACCACGCCGCCGTCCAGTTCGAGGATCGCGTAGACCGCGTCGTCGGCCGTCGCCTCGTAGGGCCGGCCGTGCTCGTCCCAGCGGCGGGGGATGTGGGTGGCCAGGTGCGCCTGCACGGACCGGACGGGCCCGAAGAGTTCCCGCAGGACGTACTCCCAGTGCGGGAACATGTCGGCGGTGATGCCGCCGTCGTCCGCCTCGCGGTAGTTCCACGAGGGCCGCTGGGCGGGCTGCCAGTCGCCTTCGAAGACCCAGTAGCCGAACTCGCCGCGCACGGACAGCACCCGGCCGAAGAACCCGCCGTCGACGAGCCGTTTGAGCTTGCGCAGCCCCGGCAGGAACAGCTTGTCCTGGACGACGCCGTGCTTGACGCCCGCCCGCCGGGCGCGCTGGTAGAGATCGAGGGCACCGCCGACGTCGAGGGAGGTCGGCTTCTCGCAGTACACGTGCTTGCCCGCGGCGATGGCCTTGCGCAGCGCGGCCTCGCGGGCGGCGGTGATCTGGGCGTCGAAATAGACGTCGACGGTGGGGTCGGCGAGGACGGCGTCGAGGTCGGTGGACCACTCCGGGACGCCGTACCGCTCGGCGAGCGCCCGGAGCCTGCCCTCGCTCCGCCCGACGAGGACGGGCTCGGGCCACAGCGCGGTGCCGTCCCCGAGGTCGATGCCGCCCTGCTCGCGCAGGGCCAGCACGGAGCGCACGAGGTGCTGGTGGTGGCCCATGCGGCCGGTCACGCCGTTCATCGCGATGCGTATCGTCCTGGCGGTCCCGGCGGCACCGCCGGCCCTGCCCCCTGCTGCTCCGGCCGTTCTGTGCGTCATCGGAGCGGGTCCTCTCCTCGCCGGCCACGACCTGTCACGAGCGCCTGCGAAGCTAGCACCTCGACCGGTGCCAAGGCGGTGATTCGCACCGTTTGCCGCCCCGGGGGCATTTTCGTCGGCCCAGCGGGAAACGGATCACGAAGGACACGCGCGGCTGGCCGCCACCGCCCGCCCGCGCCACGCCGACGACCTACGGAGCCCGTATGAAGCTGGCCTTCTCCACCCTCGCCGTGCCCGGTCTGCCCGCCGAGGAGGTGGTGCGGCTCGCGGGCGCGCACGGCTACGACGGCGTGGAGCTGCGGGCCCACCCGGAGGAACCCGTGCACCCCGGCATCGGGGCGGCGGAGCGGGCCCGGGTGGCCGGGGAGTTCGCGGAGGCCGGGGTGCGGATCCTGGCCGTGGCCGGGTACGCGCGGGTGGCCGCGGAGGCGGCCGACGAGGCCGTGCTCGGCGAGCTGGCGGAGCTGATCGGGCTCGCCGGGGACCTCGGGGCGGCGTACGTGCGGGTCTTCCCCGGGGGTGGTGACCTGCCGGCGGCCGAGGCCGACGCGCTCGCGGCCCGCCGGCTCGGGGCCGTCGCGCCGCTCGCCGCCGACAGGGACGTCCGGGTGCTGCTGGAGACGCACGACTCGCACCCCCGGGCCGCCGACACCGCCCGGGTCCTCGGTCCCGTCGGGCACCCCAGCGTCGGCGCGGTGTGGGACGTGCTGCACACCTGGCTCGGCGGCGAGGAACCGGCCGTCAGCTTCCCGGCGATCGCCCCGCACCTGGGCTATGTACAGGTCAAGGACGTCGCCTCAGCCCAGGATCCGGCACCGCTCGCCCTCGGCTCGGGGGTGCTGCCGCTGGGTGCCTGCGTGGGCGAGCTCAGCCGGGCGGGCTGGGACGGCTGGCTCAGCTGGGAGTACGAGAAGCGCTGGCATCCGCACACGGCCGACTTCGCCCAGCTGGCCGGGCCGGGACGGCAGTATCTGCTGGGCCTGCTCGCCGGCGCCGGGGCGGGCTGAGGGCGCGCCCCGAAGACAACGCGGACCCGACCTCGCACACGGCCTCTGACCACGGCGTCGACCCGGCTCCGGCCCCCTCCCGGGCCCCCGACCCGACCGTATGATGAGCCCTCTGCGAGAGGGCGGCACATGACGGTGGAGACCAAGGAACGACTGATCGCCGCTGCGGGGACGGTGCTCCGGACGCAGGGGTACGGCAAGGCCAGTGCCCGGACGATCGCCAAGGAGGCCGGGGTCAATTCGGCCTTGGTCTTCTATCACTTCGGCGGCGTCGACCCGCTGCTGTTCGCGGCCCTCGACCGCTCCTCCGCCGAGCGGATGGCCCTGCACAGCGCCACCGTCGCGGACGCCGCCACCCTGGAGGAGCTCGCCGAGGCCGCCACCCGTATCTACCGCGACGACCTGGCGGGCGGCCACCTCACGCTCTTCAGCGAACTGGTCGCCGCCGCCGTCGCCAAGCCGGAGCTGCGCGAGGGCATCAGGGCGCGGGCCCAGCCGTGGCAGGACTTCATCGAGGAGACCCTGGAGCGGGTCATCGGCGGTACCCCGCTGGCCCGGCTCACCCCGCCGCGCGACCTCGCGAACGCCGCGATCGCCTTCTACCTCGGGGCCAATCTCTTCAGCGTGCTGGACACCGACCATTCCCGTACGGAGTCGGTCTTCGCGATGGTCCGCCGGCTGGCGCCGCGCGCCAAGCTGCTCACGCTGCGGCTGCCCGGCCGGGGCCGCGCGGTGCGGCCCGCCCCCGAGGGCAGGGCGTAAGGGGCCCAACCGGGACGGAACCGCCCGGCGGCGCCGCCCGTCCAAGGCGCGTGCTGTCGCTGATTCCTCGCAGAGCGGTGTCGGCGTCGCTGCTGGCCGCGCCGCCGGCCACCCTCTCCGCCGCCTGCGACCGGCAGCACGCCGCCGTCGGCGCACCCCCCTTCGAGAGCGTCGGCGGCGGCTCACCGGACACCCGGTCACGCTCCGCGAAGCCCGGCCCACGCCTGGCGGGTACGGGGCCGGGCGGGCCACTCTGTACGCGCATCACGGGGACGGGGGAGTTCATGCGCCGAGGCGCGCTGCCGAAGGCGCTGCTGGTGTGCGCGGTGCTGGTGGGGATGTACACGCTGACCGCGTGTCAGGGGGCCGGCCGCGGTACGGCGGAGGCGGCCGCCGCCCCGGCCGGCACCGGACCCACCCGGTCCGGGCAGGGGCCGGTGTTCCTGGAGGCGGAGGAGTGCGCGAGCCGGGGCCGGGCGGCCGCCGCCATCGAAGAGGTGCCCTGCGCGGGCCCGGCGGCCGCGGCAAGGGTTCTCGCCCGCTTCAACGGCCCGCTGGCGAAAGGCCCGCGCTGCCCGTCCGCCACCGACTACGTCCTGCACATCACCGCCGTCGACGGCGTCTCCGAGGAGGACAGCGCCCCCGAGGGCTACGCCTGTATGCGCAATCTGCGGCCGCCTCACCCGGGCGACCCCGGCATGGGCGGCGGTCCGCTCACGGTCGTCGGCGACTGCGTGTACACCGAGCGGCGCGGCGTGGTGAAGGAGACCGCCTGTGACGGCTCCCCCGCCCGTCCCCCGGAGTATCTGGTGACGCGCACGGTCCGCACCCGCGCCGACTGCCCGCCGTCGACGGCCCTGTACGTACAGGTCGGCGGCGGGACACCCGTCGGGTGTGCCCGCCGCCTGGCCTAGCTCAGCCGTGTCCCGGCAAGGACGTCACGGCCGCAGGGTCTGCTCCCGCTCGACGTTCTGGCGGTCGAGTTTCGCGTCGTAGGGGGCGAGCGGCTTGGCGCGCGACTCGTCCTTCTTCACGGCCGCGGGCGCGACACCGGCCCATTCGAGGACCTCGGCCGTGGCCTTGATCCGCTCGTCGGCGACGAGCTGGGAGATGTTCGCGCCGTGGTTGCCGCCCGGTGCGTAGAAGCGGTAGTCGTCACGGGCCGCGGCGCGCTTGCCGAGGCGGAACGGCTCGCCGCTCCACGGGTCGTTCTGGCCGTAGACGAAGAGCATCCGGGTGCTGTCCTCACGCACCCAGCGGTCCACGTCGGCCATCGCGCCGCGCTGGAAGCGCATCGGGATGTCACGCGGCACATAGCTGCGCGGCTGGTAGATCCCCGGGTAGCGGAGCAGTCCCTTCAGGTGCGGGGAGTCGAAGGTGGGCGCGCCGAGCTGGGTGCCCGCCTGGTAGTAGTACGGGGTGAAGCGCTCCAGGCCCTGGTCGGTGTAGGCCGAGAAGCCGGAGATGTCGTCGAGGAACTTGTAGAGGTCGTCCGTCGAGGCGTTGGTCGCGGGGACGGTCTTGCAGTCGCTCTGCAGGTGGTACTGCCAGAAGGCCCACACCAGGTCGAGGACCACGTTCTCGTAGGCCTTGTCGGCGCTGCCGACGACCTTGAAGGTCTGGCCGTTGTCGTCGGCCCACTTCTGGTAGCGGGCCACGATCTCGGTGCGGCGGACGAGCGCCTCGCGCTGGACCGAGTTGAGCTGGGTGCGGCAGGCCTTGTCGCCGACGTTCGCGAAGAAGCGGTCGTAGGCCGAGTCCTCCTTGTCGGCCACGTCGTTGGGCGCGACGTAGGCGACGGTGCCGTTCATGTCGTTCGGGTAGAAGCGGCGGAAGTACGTCGCCGTCATGCCGCCCTTGCTGCCGCCGGTGGCCAGCCAGTTCTTGCCGTAGACCGGCTTGAGTGCCTGGTAGAGGCGGTGCTGGTCGGTGGCCGCCTGCCAGATGTCGAGCTTGCTCCAGTCCGCCGGCTGGGGCCGGGAGGGGGTGAAGAAGCGGTACTCCATCGAGACCTGGTTACCGTCGACGATGCGCGTGGGCTCGCTGCGGCTGGGCGTCGTGGAGACGTTGTACCCGGACGTGTAGAAGACGGTCGGCCGGTCGGTGGCCTTGTGCAGCAGCGTGAAGCGCTGCTGGAAGGTGCCCTTGGCCTTGTTCCGGTGGTCGACCGGCTGGGTGTAGTTGAGCACGAGGTAGCGGTAGCCCTCGTAGGGCTTCTCCTCGACGAAACTCATCCCGGGCATCTTCAGGATGCGTTCCTTGATGTCCGGCTCGGCGGCGGCCGTGGCCGTCCCCGCCGTCGCACCGCCGACACCGATGGCGCCTATGAGCACCACCAGCGCCAGCAGCCATCTGAGCGCCTTGCGCATTCGCCCTCCCCTGGGTTCGCAAAAGTCGCCGCGAACCTACCGGGGGCGTCATCCGCCACGCCAGACTTTTCCCTCGACTGATCATTGAGCGGTCGTCGGCTGATCACTGTTCGACCGCCGACTGACCGACGACAAGCGGAAGATGATCAACCGCTGGGCTTGACGTACCTGACCACGACCGTGCCGTTCCTGAACGTGCGCGACTCCGCCAGCTCGTAACGCTCGGGGGAGAACTCGCCCGTGAACAGCCGGATGCCGTCGCCCGCGACGAACGGATAGATCTTCACCACCAGCTCGTCGATCTCCGGGCGGAGCTGTCCGGCGAGGTTGCCGCCACCACAGAGGTAGATCCCCTTGCCCTCCTGACCCTTGAGCTCGCGGACCAGCTCCACCGGGTCACCGGAGAAGACGGTGACGTCCGGGTGCGGGGAGGCGGTGAGGGACTTCGACACGACGTACTGCTTCAGGTGGGGGTACGGGCTGGGGGTGCCGGCCCGCACCCCCACGCCGTAGGTGCCGGCTCCCATGACCAGCGTGTCGAAGTCCCGGTTGCCGTCGTCGAGCCCGACCAGGGGGCGGCTCTGGCCGGGCATCATGTCGGGGTAGCCACCGACCAGGAAGGAGTCGAGGTAGTCCTGGTCGATGACGGCGTTCATGAAATCGAACTCGTCGGCCGGGCCGGCGATACAGCCGTCGATGGTCATGGCGATGAAGTAGGTGAGCTTGCGCAAGGGTCCCCCACGGCCGAGAGCCTGATCATTCGTCGCTCAACCTACGACTCCCGCCCGGTACGCCGGAACCGCCTCTCCGGTGAAGGTCCGCCACAGTTCGGCGTACCGCCCGTCCAGGGCGAGCAGTTCGCCGTGCGTACCGTCCTCCACGACCCGGCCGTGGTCGAGCACCACCACTCGGTCCGCGCGGGCGGCCGTCGTCAGCCGGTGGGCGACGACGAGGGTCGTGCGCTTGCCCGCCAGCCGGTCCGTGGCCTGGTTGACCAGGGACTCGGTGGCCAGGTCCAGGGCGGCGGTGGCCTCGTCCAGCAGCAGGATGTCCGGGTCGACCAGCTCGGCGCGGGCCAGGGCGATCAACTGCCGCTGGCCGGCCGAGAGATTACGGCCGCGCTCGGTGACCTCGTGCACATAGCCGCCCTCCAGGGTGGCGATCATCTCGTGCGCCCCGACCGCCCGCGCCGCCGCCTCGACCTCGGCGTCGGAGGCGTCGAAGCGGCCGTAGGCGATGGCGTCGCGCACGGTCCCGGGGAAGAGGTACGGCTCCTGCGGGACGACGCCGAGGCGGTGCCGGTAGCCCGTCGGGTCCAGCTCCCGCAGATCGTGGCCGTCGACGAGGACGGCTCCCGAGGACGGGTCGTAGAAGCGGGCGACCATCTTCACCAGCGTGGACTTGCCCGCGCCCGTCTCGCCGACGAACGCGACCGTCTGCCCGGCCGGGATCGTCAGCCCGATGCCGGCGAGCGCCTCCTCGCCGTCGCCGTAGTGGAAGTGGACGTCGTCGAAGACGATCTCGCCGCTCAGCTCCCGCACCTCGCGCGGCCGCTCCGGCACGGGCGTCGTCGTCGGCTCGCGCAGCAGCTCCTGCACCCGGCCGAGGGAGACGGTCGCCTGCTGGTAACCGTCGAAGACCTGCGAGAGCTGCTGCACGGGGGCGAAGAAGAGGTCGATGTAGAGCAGGTACGCCACCAGGGCGCCCGCCGTCAGCGTGCCCTCGCTCACCCGGCCCGCGCCCACGATCAGGACCGCGGCGGCCGCGACGGACGACAGCAGCTGGACGAAGGGGAAGTAGACGGAGATCAGCCACTGACCGCGGATGCGCGCCTGCCGGTAGCCGTCGCTGCGCTCGGCGAACCGCCGGGCGCCGGTGGCCTCGCGGCGGAACGCCTGGACGATGCGCAGCCCCGCGACGCTCTCCTGGAGGTCGGCGTTGACGCCGCCCACCCGCTCGCGCGCCAGCTCGTACGCCTTGACGCTCTTGCGCCGGAAGACGACGGTGCCGATGACGAGCAGGGGCAGGGTCGCGAAGACGACGAGGGCCAGCTGCACGTCGATGACCACGAGCGCGACGAGGATGCCGAAGAAGGTGAGGACGGAGACGACGGCGGTGATCAGACCGGTCTGGAGGAACGAGCTCAGCGCGTCGACGTCGGTCGTCATCCGCGTCATGATCTTGCCGGTCAGCTCGCGCTCGTAGTAGTCGAGCCCGAGCCGCTGGAGCTGGGCGAAGATCTTCACGCGCAGCGCGTACAGCACGCGTTCGCCGGTGCGTCCCGTCATCCGCATCTCGCCGACCTGTGCCGCCCACTGCCCGACCACGACGGCGAGCGCGAGCCCGGACGCGACCCAGACCGCGCCGAGCGCCATGCGCTGGACGCCCTGGTCGATGCCGTGCCGGATCAGTACGGGCAGCAGCAGACCGGCGACGGCGTCGACGGTCACCAGCAGCAGGCTCACCAGCAGGGGCGCCCGGAAGCCGCGCAGCAGCTGCCGCAGGCCGTAGTCCTTCTCGGGCCGCGCCGCCTGCTCCTCGTCGATGTCGGGGGTGTCCGACGCCGGGGGCAGCGCGGCCACCTTGGCCAGCAGCTCGGGCGTGGCGGGCATCCCGGCCAGGGACCCGTCCATGCCGTCGGCCGCCGACGCGCCGGCTTTCTCCTTGCGCACCCACAGGGCGGGGGTGACGCCGTCCACGCGCGCGTGCCCGACGGGCGCGGCCTCGGTGGCCTCGGTGACGCCCGGTGCGGCCGTGAGGCCCGCCGGGTCCATCTGGACGCCGCCGAGGGTGTCCGGGTCGGTCAGCAGCCGTCGGTACGGCTCGCAGCGGTCCTCGAGCTCCCGCGCCGTGCCGACGTCGACGAGCCGGCCGCCGTCGAGGACGGCGATGCGGTCGGCGAGCGCCAGCGTCGACGCCCGGTGGGCGATGAGCAGCGTCGTCCGGCCGGCCATGACGCCGCGCAGCGCCTCGTGGATCTCGTGCTCCACGCGCGCGTCGACGGCCGATGTCGCGTCGTCGAGGAGCAGCAGGCGCGGGTCGGTGAGGATGGCGCGGGCGAGCGCGATGCGCTGGCGCTGGCCGCCGGAGAGGGTGAGGCCCTGCTCGCCGACCTTGGTGTCGTACCCGTCGGGCAGGTCCGAGATGAAGCCGTCCGCCTGTGCGGCGCGGGCGGCGGCGCGGACCTGCTCGTCGGTGGCGTCCGGCAGCCCGTAGGCGATGTTGTCGCGGACGCTGTAGGAGAACAGGAAACTGTCCTCGGGGACCAGCCCGATCGCGGCGCGCAGCGAGGACAGGGTCAGCTCGCGCACATCGTGGCCGCCGACGCGTACCGCGCCGCCCGTCACGTCGTAGAAGCGCGGGAGCAGCAGCGAGACGGTCGACTTGCCGCTGCCGGAGGCGCCGACGACCGCGACGGTCTCGCCGGGCTCCAGCCGCAGGGAGAAGCCGTCGAGGACGGGCCGGTCGGGGTCGTAGCCGAAGGTGACGTCCTCGAACTCGACGGTGGCGGGGGCGTCCTCGGGCAGGGCGCGGGCGTCCGGGCGCTCCTGGACGGCCGGTTCGGTGTCGATGAGTTCGAAGACGCGCTCGACGCCGGCGCGGGCCTGCTGACCGACGGTCAGGATCATGGTCAGCATCCGTACCGGCCCGATGAGCTGGGAGAGGTACGTGGAGAAGGCGACGAACGTGCCGAGGGTGACCTGGCCGCGGGTGGCCATCCAGCCGCCCAGGGCGAGCATGGCGACCTGGCCGAGCGCGGGCACGGCCTGCAGGGCGGGGGTGTAGCGGGAGTTGAGCCGCACGGTCCGCAGCCGCCCGGCGAAGAGCCTGCGGCTGACCTCGCGGAGCTTCCCGGCCTCCTGCGCCTCCTGGCCGAAGCCCTTGACGACCCGCACGCCCGTGACGGCGCCGTCCACGACGCCCGCGACGGCGGCGGCCTGGCCCTGGGCGTACCAGGTGGCGGGGAAGAGCTTGGTGCGGCTGCGCTGGGCGAGGAACCACAGCGCGGGGGCGACGGCGAGGGCGACGACGGTGAGCAGCGGGGAGAGGATCGCCATCACGACGAGGGAGATGACGAAGAGCAGGATGTTGCCGATCATCATCGGCAGCATGAACAGCAGGCCCTGGATCAGCTGGAGGTCGCTGGTGGCCCGGCCGACGACCTGGCCGGTGGAGAGTTCGTCCTGCCGCTTGCCGTCGAGCCGGGAGATCGAGGCGAACATCTCGGTCCGCAGGTCGTGCTGCACGTCGAGCGCGAGCCGGCCGCCGTAGTAACGGCGGATGTAGGTCAGGCCGTACACGACGACCGCGGCCACGATCAGGAGTGTGGCCCAGGGGGCGAGGGGGCGCTCCTGGGAGCCGATGACGTCATCGATGATGAGCTTGGGTATCAGCGGGACGAGCGCCATGACGGCCATGCCCGCGAGCGACGAGCCCAGGGCGAGCCATACCGTGCGGCGGTATCGCCAACAGTAGTGAGCGAGCCGTTTCGCCCAGCCCTGACCGGCGTCTTCCGCCGCACCGGTCGTATCCGTCGCCGCCACCCGAGACCTCCCGCTGTTCTCCACTGACGGAAGGCCCCAACGCTGTGGGCTGCGATTTTCATCCCATCGCAATAAAGTGATCGCCGACGGTGGCGCTGCGTGTCCGCGTCAGATGCCGGGCAGGTACTGGATCAGCAGGTCGATCAGCTTGATGCCGACGAAGGGCGCGATCAGCCCGCCCAGCCCGTACAGGCTCAGATTGCGGCGCAGCAGCGCGTGTGCGGAGGAGGGGGCGTAGCGCACCCCGCGCAGGGCGAGCGGGATCAGGGCGACGATGACGAGCGCGTTGAAGACGATCGCCGAGGCGATGGCCGAGGTCGAGCTGTGCAGGCCCATGATGTTGAGCTTCTCCAGGCCCTCGTAGCCGGTCACGCCGCCGAACATGGCGGGGACGATCGCGAAGTACTTGGCGACGTCGTTGCAGATGGAGAAGGTCGTCAGCGCCCCGCGGGTGATGAGCAGCTGCTTGCCGACCTCGACGATCTCGATGAGCTTGGTGGGGCTGGAGTCCAGGTCGACCATGTTCCCGGCCTCTTTGGCGGCCGAGGTGCCCGAGTTCATGGCCACGCCCACGTCCGCCTGGGCCAGCGCCGGGGCGTCGTTGGTGCCGTCGCCGGTCATCGCGACGAGGTTGCCGCCCGCCTGTTCCTCCTTGATCCGGGCCAGCTTGTCCTCGGGGGTGGCCTCGGCCATGAAGTCGTCGACGCCCGCCTCGGCGGCGATGGCCTTGGCGGTGAGCGGGTTGTCGCCGGTGATCATGACGGTCTTGATGCCCATGGCCCGCAGCTCGGCGAAGCGCTCGGCGATACCGGGCTTGACGACGTCCTTGAGGTGGACGGCGCCCAGCACCCGGGCACCGTCCGCGTCCTCGACGGCGACGAGCAGCGGGGTGCCGCCGCCCGCCGCGATGGAGTCGGTGATCCAGCCCGCGTCGGCGGGCACGGAGCCGCCGCGCTGGGCGACCCACCGCGTCACCGCGGCGCCCGCGCCCTTGCGGATGCGGCAGAACTCCTCCCCGTGGACGAAGTCGACGCCGCTCATCCGGGTCTGCGCGGTGAAGGGCACCCAGTGCGCGTGCGCCAGGTCCCCTTCGGGGCGTTCCCGCAGCCCGTACTTCTCCTTGGCGAGCACGACGACGGACCGGCCCTCGGGGGTCTCGTCGGCGAGGGAGGCCAGCTGGGCGGCGTCGGCGAGCAGCTCGTGCGTGATGCCCTTGACGGGGACGAAGGACGCGGCCTGCCGGTCGCCGAGCGTGATGGTGCCGGTCTTGTCGAGCAGCAGGGTGTTCACGTCGCCGGCGGCCTCGACGGCGCGGCCCGACAGGGCGAGGACGTTGCGCTGCACGAGCCGGTCCATGCCCGCGATGCCGATGGCGGACAGCAGCGCGCCGATGGTGGTCGGGATGAGGGTGACCAGCAGGGCGACGAGCACGGTGATGCTCTGCGGGGCGCCCGCCCAGCCGGCCATGGGCTGGAGCGAGACCACGGCCAGCAGAAAGATGACGGTGAGGCAGGAGAGCAGGATGTTGAGCGCCAGCTCGTTGGGGGTCTTCTGCCGGGTGGTGCCCTCGACGAGCGCGATCATGCGGTCGAGGAAGGTGTGGCCGGGGCGGGAGGTGATCCGTACGACGATCCGGTCGGAGAGCACCTTCGTGCCGCCCGTGACGCCCGAGCGGTCGCCGCCCGCCTCGCGGATGACCGGCGCGGACTCGCCCGTGACGGCCGACTCGTCCACTGCCGCGACCCCGTCGACGACCTCGCCGTCACCGGGGACGATCTCGCCCGCCTCGACCACCACGAAGTCGTACGGCCGCAGATCGGCCGCGGGCACCCGCTCTTCCTCCCAGTCGTAGCGCCCGATCCCCACCCGCCAGGACCGCAGCCGCCGCGCGACGGTGGTGGAGCGGGTCCGGCGCAGCGTCTCGGCCTGGGCCTTGCCCCGGCCCTCGGCGACGGCCTCGGCGAGATTGGCGAAGACCACGGTGAGCCAGAGCCAGACGCTGATCAGCCAGGTGAAGACGGACGGGTCGAGGACGGCGGAGAGCGTGGTGAGCACGGCCCCGGCCTCGACGACGAACAGCACCGGGTGCTTGACCATCACCCTGGGACGCAGCTTGCGGACCGCCTCCGGGAAGGAGGCGATCAGCTGCTTGGGTTCGACGAGACCGCCGGCGACCCGGCGGTGACGGTGACCGGTGCGGCGTTGCGGGGCACGGTAGAGCATGCGCTCAGCCAACCGGGCCGGGCATGGTGTGCGACGACGTCCTGACGGGGCCTTGTCGCGTGGCCCGCTCGGCCTTACGTGCTCTTTACGCACAACGCCGGACGGGCGCAAGGCAGCCCGTCCGGCGCTTGAGGACCGGGGGTCCGGGGGCGGAGCCCCCGGATGAGTCAGACGCGCGACGCCGCGATCTGGCGGGACATGATCGTCGTCAGCTCGTACGCCGCGTGCGACGCCGCCACCGACGTGATCTCGGCGTGGTCGTACGCCGGGGCGACCTCGACCAGGTCGGCGGAGACCAGGTTGCAGGAGGACAGACCGCGGATGATCTCCAGCAGCTCGCGGGAGGTCAGACCGCCCGCCTCCGGGGTGCCGGTGCCGGGGGCGTGGGCCGGGTCCAGGACGTCGATGTCGATGGAGATGTACAGCGGACGGTCGCCGACGCGCTGGCGGAGCTGGTCGGCGATCTCGTCGACGCCGCGGCGCATGACGTCCGCCGAGGTGACGATGCCGAAGCCCATCTTCTCGTCGTCGGTCAGGTCCTTCTTGCCGTACAGCGGGCCGCGCGTGCCGACGTGGGACAGCGCCTCGGTGTCGAGGATGCCCTCCTCGACGGCCCGGCGGAACGGCGTGCCGTGGGTGTACTCGGCGCCGAAGTAGGTGTCCCAGGTGTCCAGGTGCGCGTCGAAGTGCAGCAGGGCGACCGGGCCGTGCTTCTTGGCGACCGAGCGCAGCAGGGGCAGCGCGATGGTGTGGTCGCCGCCCAGCGTCATCATGCGGGCGCCGGTGCCCAGCAGGTCGTCCGCCGCGGCCTCGATGGTCTCCACGGCCTCGTCGATGTTGAACGGGTTCGCCGCGATGTCACCGGCGTCCGCGACCTGCGCGAGGGCGAACGGGGAGGCGTCCTGCGCCGGGTTGTACGGGCGCAGCAGACGGGAGGCCTCACGGATGGCGTTGCCGCCGAAGCGCGCGCCGGGCCGGTAGGAGACGCCGGTGTCGAACGGCACGCCGACGACGGCGATGTCGGTGCTGCCGACCTCGTCCAGCCGGGGCAGACGGGCGAAGGTGGCGGGACCGGCGTAGCGCGGGATGCGGGAGGAGTCGACGGGGCCACGCGGTTCAAGGGGGGCGGGGCTGTTCTGGGGGGTCATGCGGGGGCCTCTCGAATCACGGACGAATTACGGTCGGGGCAACGTCGGGGCGGCAGTGGAGGACGTACCCGAGGGTAGGCAGGGCGACGGATTCCGCACATGTACGGATTGAAGGGTCCGGACTCGCCATATGGACACGACGTCCATCGCGTGGGGACGCCTCGTCCATCGTGCACACAAGGCGGGAGAGAATGAGCCCATGTCGATACCCAGCCGTACCGCTCTGATCGATCACCTCGTCCGTACGCGCATCGCGGGAGACGTCGCGACGCCCCGCGAGAACAACCTCGACCACTACCGCAAGCTCGCGACCGGTGATCGCCGCTACTGGTTCGGGCTGGAATTCGGCGACCGCTGGACCGACGAGCAGGACGTGCTGGCCGTCATGGCGGAGCGCTGCGGCGTCAGCGACGATCTGAGCCACCGCGCGGGCCAGGACACCATCGACCCCGAGCTCACCGTCGCGGCCCTGGACCGCATGGCCGCCGTGCTGCGCAAGGCGGCGGCGGGCCGGCAGCGGGTGCTCTTCGCGACCGGGCACCCCGGCGGGCTGCTGGACGTGCACCGGGCCACGGCCGCCGCGCTGCGGGCGGCGGGGTGCGAGATCGTGGTGATCCCGGACGGGCTGACGGCGGACGAGGGCTATGTCTTCCAGTTCGCCGACGTCGCCGTCTTCGAGCGCGGGGCGACGCTGTGGCACACGCACTCCCCCGCCCCGATGGCCGCGATCCTCGACGGCCTCGCCCGGGAGGGGCGCCCGCTGCCGGACCTGGTCGTCGCCGACCACGGCTGGGCGGGGTGCGCGGCCCAGCGCGGCCTGGACGCGGTCGGTTACGCGGACTCCAACGACCCGGCCCTCTTCCTCGCCGAGGCCGAGGGCACCCTCCAGGTCGCCGTGCCGCTCGACGACCACGTCCTCAGCCCGCGCTTCTACGACCCGCTGACGGCGTACCTGCTGGGCGCGGCGGGGTTGGCGGCGCGGGCCTAGGACCGGGCTAGGCCGTTTCCTGCGACTTGCCGGGGCCGCCGTTCCACGCGCGGAAGCACAGCCAGCTGCCTCCGTAGAGGACGGCGGCCTCGGCGAGCCGGAAGCCGATTCCGGACACCACCCGGGGCCCGCCGGTGAGTTCGACGATCCTGGTGTGCCAGAAGAACAGGGCTATGGCGCCGAGGACGATGCCGATGACGCCTCCGCCCATCAGCAGCACTCTGGTCACCATCGCCATGGACGCCGGCGCGCGCGTCATCGCTGTTCCCTCCCGAAGTCGTTCCCAATGATCAGCTTCACGAGGGTACTTGGCTCAGCCGCGCGGGACCCGGACCACGCCTTCCTGGATGACCGAAACCGCCAACCGCCCGTCCTGCGTGAAGATCCGGCCCCGGGCGAGCCCGCGGCCGCCCTGGGAGGTCGGGCTCTCCTGGTCGTAGAGCAGCCACTCGTCGGCCCGGAAGGGCCGGTGGAACCACATGGCGTGGTCAAGGCTGGCCCCGACGACGTCACCGACCGCCCAGCCACCGCGCCCGTGGGCGAGCAGGACGGAGTCCAGGAGCGTCATGTCGGAGACATAGGTGGCCAGGCAGAGGTGCAGCAGCGGGTCGTCGGCCAGTTTGCCGTTTGTCCGGAACCACACCTGCGACTTGGGCTCGCGCCGCTCCCCCATGCTGGCGAACGGCGGCTCTTCCGCGTACCGCAGGTCGACGGCGCCGCGCGCCTTGAGGATCAGCTCCACGATGTCGGGCCCGCCGAGCCGGTCGGCGTACTGGGGCAGCATCTCGGCGGCGGTGGGCAGGGTCGCCGGGTCCGGCGCCGGCGGCATCGGCTCCTGGTGCTCCAGCCCCTCCTCGTACGTCTGGAAGGAGGCGGAGAGGTGGAAGATCGGCTGCCCGTGCTGGACGGCCACCACGCGCCGGGTGGCGAAGGAGCGGCCGTCCCGGATGCGGTCGACGGTGTAGACGATGGGCACCTCGGGGTCGCCGGGGCGCAGGAAGTAGGAGTGCAGGGAGTGGGCGAGGCGGTCGTCGGGGACGGTGCGTCCCGCGGCGACCAGGGCCTGAGCGGCCACCTGCCCGCCGAAGACCCGGGGCACCAGGGTGGGGCGGCCGGTGGTGCCGCGGAAGATGTCCTGCTCGATGGGTTCGAGGTCGAGCTGACCGAGCAGATCGTCCAGGGGGGTGGGGGGCTCGCTCATGGGGCCGGTGGTTCCTTACGGGATGGGTGGGGCGGCCTACAGGCCCATCGACTTGGCGATGATCGAGCGCATGACCTCGCTCGTGCCGCCGTAGATGCGGGTCACGCGGGTGTCCGCGTACAGGCGGGCGATCGGGTACTCCATCATGTAGCCGTAGCCGCCGTGGAGTTGGAGGCACTTGTCGATGACGGTGGCCGCGCGCTCGGTGGTGAAGAGCTTCGCGGACGCGGCGTCGGCCGGGGTCAGCTCACCGGCGTCGTGCGCGTCGAGGGCGCGGTCGACGACCGCCTGCATGGCGTCGACCTCGGACTTGCAGTCGGCCAGTACGAACTTGGTGTTCTGGAACGCGGCGACCGACTGCCCGAAGACGGTGCGGTCCTGGACGTACGCCTTGGCGAACTCCACGGCCGCCGCGGACTGGGCGTACGCGCTGACGGCGATGGCCAGCCGCTCCTGGGGGAGGTTGTGGCCGAGGTAGCCGAACGCCTTGCCCTCCTCGCCGAGGAGGTCTGCCACCGGCACCTTGACGTCGGTGAAGGAGAGTTCGGCGGTGTCGGAGGTCTTGAGGCCGAGCTTCTCCAGCTTGCGGCCGACCGCGTAGCCCTCGGAGGCGGTGTCGACGACGAGGATGGAGATGCCGCCGCGCCGGTCCTCGGGGGTGGGCGGGGCGGTGCGGGCGCAGACGAGCACCCGGTCGGCGTGGACACCGCCGGTGATGAAGGTCTTCGCGCCGTTGAGGACGTAGTGCGTGCCGTCCTCGGAGAGCTTGGCGGTGGTCTTCATGCCCGCCAGGTCCGAGCCGGTGCCGGGCTCGGTCATGGCGATGGCGGTCATCATGTCGCCGGAGACGAAGGAGGGCAGCCAGCGCCGCTTCTGCTCCTCGGTGGCGTACTTCAGGAGGTAGGGCAGGCAGAGCGCGGTGTGCACACCGCTGCCGCCGAAGCTCACACCGGCCCGGGCGCACTCCTCGGCGATGACGGCCTGGAACTTGAAGCTGCTTGTCCCCGCGCCGCCGTACTCCTCGGGCACCTCGATGCCGAAGACGCCCAGCTCGCCGAGCTTCTTGTAGAACTCCCGGGGCGCGGATCCGGCCTCGCGCCACTCGTCGTAGAACGGCACGACCTCGGCGGCGATGAAGTCGCGGATGGTCTCCCGGAACGCCTCGTGATCCTCGTTGAACACCGTGCGACGCACAGCGCCTCCCCTCCCTCGCCCCACGCCTACTAAGCGCTTGCTCGGCTGAAGTTACCCAGGGGTCATCAGGACTGTCCATAGCCCCCGAATCAAGCCCGTCCGGCGATTGAGGACACCGCCGCGCAGCGGGGGTGCGGACGACACGACCTTACGCCGCGCCCGCGGACAACGCGGCAAGCGCACCGAGCGCCAACCGCCGCAGCAGCGCCGCCGTGGCCGCGCGACCGGGGAGCGCGGCGGGGCGGCTGAGGTGCGGGGTGGAGTTGAGCAGGCCGAAGACGGCGTGCACGGCGGCGCGGACGTCGGCCTCGGTGGCGTCCGGATGGAGCCGGCGGACGACATCGACCCACAGCTCCACGTACCGGCGCTGGAGGGAGCGCACCTGCTTGCGGTCGCTGTCGCGCAGCTGGCCCAGCTCACGGTCGTGGAGGGTGATCAGCGCCCGGTCGTCCAGGGCGAAGTCGATATGGCCGTCGATGAGCGAGTCCAGCACCGCGGCCGGGTCGCCGTCCGCTTCGGCCGCGGCCTCGGCGACCCGCTTGCAGCCGCCGTCGAAGAGCCGCTCGCTGATGCCCACCAGCAGCTCCGCCAGCATGGCGTCCTTGCCCGCGAAGTGCCGGTAGAGACCGGGGCCGCTGATGCCGACCGCCGCTCCTATCTCGTCCACCCCGACCCCGTGAAAGCCACGCTCGGCGAAGAGCCGGGCGGCCTCCCGGAGGATCTGCTCACGGCGGGTGAGGGCGGGGGCGGGCTGGAGGTGGGTTGCTGCGTCGGTCACGAAATCAATTCTAGACAGCTGCGTTAGTGGTCGTTAACCTGAAGGAAACGTGTTAACGCTCATTAACCGAGCAAGGGAGCTCGAGTCCATGCAGCAGGCACCGGTGCTGGGGAGCACCGCAGATCCGGCGTCCGACGCCTGGCGGGCCAATGAGGCCGCCCACCGTGAGCTGGCCGCCGGACTGCGCGAGAAGCTCGCCGCCGCGCGGCTGGGCGGGGGCGAGAAGGCCCGCGCACGGCACACCGCGCGGGGGAAGCTGCTTCCGCGCGACCGGGTGGACGCGCTGCTGGACCCCGGGTCGCCGTTCCTGGAGCTCGCGCCGCTGGCGGCCGAGGGGATGTACGGCGGGGCCGCCCCGGCGGCGGGCGTCATCTCCGGCATCGGGCGGGTCTCCGGGCGCGAGGTGGTGATCGTCGCCAACGACGCCACGGTCAAGGGCGGCACGTACTACCCGATGACCGTCAAGAAGCATCTGCGCGCCCAGGAGGTCGCGCTGGAGAACCGGCTGCCCTGCCTGTACCTCGTGGACTCCGGCGGCGCCTTCCTCCCCTTGCAGGACGAGGTCTTCCCCGACCGCGACCACTTCGGCCGGATCTTCTACAACCAGGCCCGGATGTCCGGCGCCGGCATCCCGCAGATCGCGGCGGTGCTCGGCTCCTGCACGGCGGGTGGCGCCTACGTCCCGGCGATGAGCGACGAGGCGGTGATCGTGCGCGGCCAGGGCACGATCTTCCTGGGCGGCCCGCCGCTGGTGAAGGCCGCGACGGGTGAGGTCGTCACCGCGGAGGAGCTGGGCGGCGGCGAGGTCCACTCCAAGGTCTCGGGCGTCACCGACCACCTCGCCGAGGACGACGCGCACGCCCTGCGCATCGTGCGGAACATCGTGGCCACCCTCCCCCGGCGCGGTCCGCTGCCCTGGCCGGTGGAGCCCGCCGAGGAGCCGGCGACGGACCCCCGGGGGCTGTACGGCGCGGTCCCGGTCGACTCCCGCACCCCCTACGACGCACGCGAGATCATCGCGCGGATCGTCGACGGCTCCCGCTTCCAGGAGTTCAAGGCGGAGTTCGGGCAGACCCTGGTGACCGGCTTCGCCCGGATCCACGGCCACCCGGTGGGCATCGTCGCCAACAACGGCATCCTCTTCTCCGAATCCGCCCAGAAGGGCGCGCACTTCATCGAGCTGTGCGACCAGCGCGGCATCCCCCTGCTCTTCCTGCAGAACATCTCCGGCTTCATGGTCGGCCGGCAGTACGAGGCGGGCGGCATCGCCAAGCACGGCGCGAAGATGGTCACGGCGGTGGCCTGCACCCGCGTCCCCAAGCTCACGGTCGTCGTCGGCGGCTCGTACGGCGCGGGCAACTACTCGATGTGCGGCCGGGCCTACTCCCCCCGCTTCCTGTGGATGTGGCCCAACGCCAAGATCTCCGTGATGGGCGGCGAGCAGGCCGCGTCCGTCCTCGCCACGGTCAAGCGCGACCAGCTCGAAGCGCGCGGGGAGGAGTGGAGCGCGGCCGACGAGGACGCCTTCCGGGCCCCGGTCCGCGAGCAGTACGAGACGCAGGGCAGCGCGTACTACGCCACCGCGCGGCTGTGGGACGACGGGGTGATCGACCCGCTGGAGACCCGGCAGGTGCTCGGCCTCGCGCTGACCGCCTGCGCCAACGCCCCGCTGCCCGCGAAGGACCCGTCGGCGCCCGGCTACGGCGTCTTCCGGATGTGAGCGCCCTCATGACAAGCGGAGACACCATGTTCGACACCGTCCTGGTCGCCAACCGCGGCGAGATCGCGGTCCGCGTCATCCGTACGCTCCGCGCGCTCGGCATCCGCTCGGTCGCCGTCTTCAGCGACGCCGACGCGGACGCCCGCCATGTGCGCGAGGCGGACACGGCCGTGCGGATCGGCCCCGCGGCCGCCGCCGAGAGTTATCTGTCCGTCCCCCGCCTGCTGGCGGCCGCGGCACGCAGCGGCGCGCAGGCCGTCCACCCCGGCTACGGCTTCCTCGCGGAGAACGCCGCGTTCGCCCGCGCCTGCACGGACGCCGGGCTGGTCTTCATCGGCCCGCCCGCCGGGGCGATCCAGCTGATGGGCGACAAGATCCGCGCCAAGGAGACCGTGCGGGCGGCGGGCGTGCCGGTCGTGCCGGGCTCCTCCGGCAGCGGTCTGACCGACGCGGAACTCGCGGCCTCGGCCCGGGAGATCGGCATGCCCGTGCTGCTCAAGCCCTCGGCGGGCGGCGGCGGCAAGGGCATGCGGCTCGTCCGCGACGAGGCGCTGCTGGGCGAGGAGATCGCCGCGGCCCGGCGCGAGGCCCGGGGCTCCTTCGGTGACGACACGCTGCTCGTCGAGCGATGGGTCGACCGCCCCCGGCACATCGAGATCCAGGTCCTCGCCGACGGCCACGGCAACGTCATCCACCTCGGCGAGCGCGAGTGCTCCCTCCAGCGCCGCCACCAGAAGATCATCGAGGAGGCGCCGTCCCCCCTCCTCGACGAGGCCACCCGGGCGGCGATGGGCGAGGCCGCCGTGCAGGCGGCGCGCTCCTGCGGATACACGGGCGCGGGCACGGTGGAGTTCATCGTGCCGGGCGACGACCCCTCCTCGTACTACTTCATGGAGATGAACACCCGCCTCCAGGTCGAGCACCCCGTCACCGAGCTGATCACGGGACTGGACCTCGTCGAGTGGCAGGTGCGGGTGGCCGCCGGTGAGCGGCTCGGCCTGGCCCAGGCCGAGGTGACGCTGACCGGCCACGCGGTCGAGGCCCGCATCTGCGCGGAGACCGCGCGGCCGACGGCCGACGGCCGGGTGGACTTCCTGCCGTCGGCGGGCACGGTGCTCGCCCTGGGCGAACCCACGGGCGGGGGCGTGCGGGTGGACTCCGGCCTCGCCGAGGGCACGGAGGTCGGCACCTCCTACGACCCGATGCTCGCCAAGGTCATCGCCTACGGTCCGGACCGCCCGACGGCCCTGCGTCGGCTGCGGGCCGCCCTGGCGGAGACGACCGTCCTGGGCGTGGACACCAACGCCGGTTTCCTGCGCCGGCTGCTGGCCCACCCGTCGGTGGTGTCGGGCGCGCTGGACACGGGGCTGGTCGACCGGGACGCGGCGACGCTGGTGCCGCGCGGGGTCCCGGAGGAGGTGTACGCGGCGGCGGCGCTGCTGCGCCAGGCGGCACTGGAGCCGAGCGCACCCGGTGCGGGTGGCTGGGTGGACCCGTTCTCGCTCCCGACGGGCTGGCGCCTGGGCGGCGAGCCCGCCTGGACGGCCCACCACCTGCGCGTCCCGGGCCAGGACCCGGTGGCGGTACGCGTGCGGGACACCGGAGGGGACACGGAAATCACCCTGGAGGGCGGGGCGGGCACGGAGGACCGTCCGCCGGCCGCCCTTCGCAGCGCGAAGCTGCTGCACCTCCGGGGGCCCGGGGGCCTGCCCCCGGTGTCGGGAAGGGGCGGGACCGGGGAACTCACCATCGACGTCGACGGCCTCACCCACACCTTCGCCCACGCCACCGGCCCGGAGGGCACCTGGCTCGGGCGTGACGGCGACACCTGGCACGTCCAGGACCACGACCCCACCGACGCCCGCGGCGCCGCCGGGGCCGCGCACGCCGGGGCGCTGACCGCGCCGATGCCCGGCACGGTCACCGTCGTGAAGGCCGCCGTCGGCGACACCGTCACCGCCGGGCAGAGCCTGCTCGTCGTGGAGGCGATGAAGATGGAGCACGTCATCTCCGCGCCGCACGACGGGACGGTCACCGAGCTGGACGTGACGGCGGGCGCCACCGTCGCCATGGACCAGGTCCTGGCCGTCGTCACCCCCGCCGACGCCCCGCAGGAGGAGTCATGACCCACGGACTGCCGATGGTCGTGCCGGAGCCCGGCCTCCCGGACCGCGTCCGGATCCACGAGGTCGGCCCCCGCGACGGGCTGCAGAACGAGAAGACGGTCGTCCCCGTCGAGGTGAAGGCGGAGTTCATCCGCCGGCTCGCCGACGCCGGGCTCAGCACCATCGAGGCGACGAGCTTCGTGCACCCCAAGTGGGTGCCCCAGCTCGCCGACGCCGAGCAGCTGATGCCGATGCTCGACGGCGTCACGGCCCGCCTTCCCGTCCTGGTGCCCAACGAGCGCGGCCTGGACCGCGCCCTCGCCCTCGGCGTGCGCGAGATCGCCGTGTTCGGCAGCGTCACGGAGTCCTTCGCCAAGGCCAATCTCAACCGCACGGTCGACGAGTCGCTTCAGATGTTCGCGCCCGTCGTGGCCACGGCACGGGAGGCCGGCGTCACCGTGCGCGGCTATCTCTCGATGTGCTTCGGCGACCCCTGGGAAGGGGCCGTGCCGGTCGGGCAGGTCGCGCGGGTCGCCCGCCGGCTGCTGGACCTCGGCTGCGACGAGCTGAGCCTCGGCGACACGATCGGCGTCGCCACCCCCGGCCATGTCACGGCGGTCCTGACCGCACTGGGCGCGGTGGGCGTGCCGGCCGAGCGGCTCGCCGTGCACTTCCACGACACCTACGGCCAGGCGCTGTCCAACACCCTGGCCGCCCTGCGCCACGGCGTACGCGTCGTCGACGCGTCCGCCGGCGGCCTCGGCGGCTGCCCCTACGCGAAGAGCGCCACCGGAAACCTCGCCACCGAGGACCTCGTGTGGATGCTCGACGGCCTCGGTATCGACACCGGGGTCGACCTCGGCCGGCTCACCGCCACCAGCGTGTGGATGGCCGGCCAGCTGGGGCGGCCCAGCCCCTCCCGCACCGTCCGCGCCCTCTCCCCCCAGGAGCTTTGAGTCATGTCGCTGGACCACCGCCTCTCCCCCGAGCACGAGGCACTGCGCCGTACCGTGCAGGAGTTCGCGCACGATGTCGTCGCCCCGAAGATCGGCGACTTCTACGAGCGCCATGAGTTCCCGTACGAGATCGTGCGGGAGATGGGCCGCATGGGCCTGTTCGGGCTGCCCTTCCCCGAGGAGTACGGCGGGATGGGCGGCGACTATCTGGCGCTCGGCCTCGCCCTGGAGGAGCTGGCCCGCGTCGACTCCTCCGTGGCGATCACCCTGGAGGCCGGTGTCTCGCTGGGTGCGATGCCGATCTTCCGCTTCGGCACCGAGGAGCAGCGGCAGGAGTGGCTCCCCAAGCTGTGCTCCGGCCAGATGCTGGGCGCGTTCGGCCTGACCGAGCCCGAGTGCGGTTCGGACGCGGGCGGCACCCGCACCACCGCCCGGCTGGACGAGGCCACGGACGAGTGGGTGATCAACGGCACCAAGTGCTTCATCACCAACTCGGGCACGGACATCACGGGCCTGGTCACGGTCACCGCCGTCACCGGCCGCGACGAGGACGGCAAGCCGCGCATCTCGTCGATCATCGTGCCCTCCGGCACGCCCGGCTTCACCGTCGCGGCCCCCTATTCCAAGGTCGGCTGGAACGCCTCGGACACCCGCGAGCTGTCCTTCTCCGACGTCCGGGTCCCGGCGGCGAATCTGCTGGGCGAGGAGGGGCGCGGGTACGCCCAGTTCCTGCGCATCCTCGACGAGGGCCGGATCGCGATCTCGGCGCTGGCGACGGGTCTCGCCCAGGGCTGTGTCGACCAGTCGGTGTCCTACGCCAAGGCCCGTGAGGCCTTCGGCAAGCCGATCGGGGCCAACCAGGCGATCCAGTTCAAGCTCGCCGACATGGAGATGCGGGCGCACACGGCCCGGATCGCGTGGCGCGACGCCGCGTCGCGGCTGCTGCACGGCGAGCCGTTCAAGAAGGAGGCGGCGCTGGCCAAGCTCTACTCCTCCGAGATCGCCGTGACCAACGCCCGCGAGGCCACGCAGATCCACGGCGGCTACGGCTTCATGAACGAGTACCCGGTGGCCCGCATGTGGCGGGACTCCAAGATCCTGGAGATCGGCGAGGGCACGAGCGAGGTCCAGCGGATGCTCATCGCCCGTGAGTTGGGCCTGTAGGCCGCCCCCGCGCGCCTGCGAGAATCTCCTTCATGGCTGAGATCCTTCAGAAGGACGGTACGTGGGCGTTCGACGGCGACACGATACGCATCGTGCCCGGGCGCGAGCGTGGGGTGCACCTGCTGCGCCAGACGCTGGGTGAGCTGGCCGTTCCGCTGACGGCCGTGGCGGGCATCGCCTTCGAGCCGGGCCGCAAGGGCGGCCGGCTGCGGCTGCGCCCGCGCGACGGGGCCGACCCCCTGGCGCAGGCCGTGCGCGGCCGGCTGCCGGACGGCGCCGATCCGTATCAGCTGACGGTCGAGCCGGGCCGGACGGGCGTGGCGGAGTACCTCGTGGACGAGGTGCGCAACGCCCTGCTGCTGGAGCAGGTGCCCGACGGTCCCACGGACCGCTATCTGCTGCCGGGCCCGGCCGTGCCGCTGTCGGTGGGCGCCGGGGACGGCACCGTCTCCTTCGACGGCGAGTGGGTCCGGCTGGAGTGGAACTGGATGACCGAGGAGGGCAAGAAGTCCGCCGGGCCCCGTACCTTCCCGGTGGGCGACATCCAGTCGGTGGAGTGGCTGCCTTCCCACGGCCTGGAGAACGGCTATCTGCGCTTCGTCCTGGTCAAGGGGGCGACCAAGGCCCCGCCGAAGCACGATCCGCACGCGATCGAGCTGTACGGCTTCAAGAAGGACCCGCTGATGGCGCTGGTCGCGGCCGCGGTCCTGGCCCGGCTGCCGCACCCCTCGGGTGCGGGCGCGGCGGACCGCCCCGCGCCCGCCACGAGCCTGCCGCCCGGCGCCCCCGGCGCTTCCGCCGCTGCCGTGACGGACGGCACACCCTCCTCCGGCTCCCCCGGCGCCGCCGCCGATCATGACGCGCTGCTGCGGCGCCTGCGGGAGCTGGGCGAGCTGCACCAGAGCGGAATCCTCACCGCCGAGGAGTTCGCGGCGGCGAAGCAGGCCGTACTCAAGCGCTTCTAATCCGACATTTTCGGGCCCTCCGGACTCTTTTCACCTTCACTCCTGCCCGATATCGGGCAGGATTCTTGCGAAACCCCTCGGTACCCCTCAGTATCAACGGGTGCTCGAACGCCGTATGACCCATGACGACCTGGTGGACCACCTGGTGCGCAGCACGCCGCTTCAGCGCGGCGAGGCCGCCCGGGTGGTCCTGGACGTCCTGGCGTACTTCGACGAGACGACCGAGACGTTCGTGCGTCGCCGACACCGCGAGCTCCAGTCCGGGGGACTGAACAACGCGGAGATCTTCGAGCGGGTCGCGGCGGAGCTGCCGCACCGCGCGGTCGCGCCACCCGAGCTCTCGCTGCGGCAACTGCGCCGCATCGTCTACGGCTGAGACCGGCGGCTCCTGCCGCCGCCGAGCATCACTGATCGTTTGCCTGGGAGGGTCAACACCATGTGCGGAATCGTCGGTTATATCGGTAAGCGCGATGTCGCGCCGCTGCTGCTGGAGGGCCTCCAGCGCCTGGAGTACCGCGGCTACGACTCCGCCGGTATCGCCCTGCACGCGAGCGGCAAGACGGGCGGCCTGAAGTCCGCCAAGGCCAAGGGCCGCGTCCGTGAGCTGGAGGCGCGCCTGCCCAAGCGCTTCAACGGCAGCACCGGCATCGCCCACACCCGCTGGGCCACCCACGGCGCGCCCAACGACGTCAACGCCCACCCGCACCTGGACGCCGAGGAGAAGGTCGCCGTCGTCCACAACGGCATCATCGACAACGCCTCCGACCTGCGCGCCAAGCTGACGGCCGAGGGCTTCGTCTTCGTCTCCGACACCGACACCGAGGTCCTCGCCCACCTCATCGCCCGCTCCGAGGCCGGCACGCTGGAGGAGAAGGTCCGCGAGGCCGTCAAGCACATCGAGGGCACGTACGGCATCGCCGTCCTGCACGCCGACTTCCCCGACCGCATCGTCGTCGCCCGCAACGGCTCCCCCGTGGTGCTGGGCATAGGCGAGAAGGAGATGTTCGTCTCCTCCGACGTCGCCGCGCTGGTCAGCCACACCCGCCAGGTCGTCACCCTCGACGACGGCGAGATGGCCACGCTCCGGGCCGACGACTACCGCACGTACACCACCGAGGGCTCCTCCACCTCGGCGCAGCCGACCACCGTGGAGTGGGAGGCCGAGTCGTACGACATGGGCGGCCACGACACGTACATGCACAAGGAGATCCACGAGCAGGCGGACGCGGTCGACCGCGCGCTGCGCGGCCGGATCGACGACCGCTTCTCCACCGTGCACCTGGGCGGCCTGAACCTCGACGCCCGTGACGCGCGCGCCGTGCGCCGGGTGAAGATCCTCGGTTGCGGCACCTCGTACCACGCCGGCCAGATCGGCGCCCAGATGATCGAGGAGCTGGCGCGGATCCCCGCCGACGCCGAGCCGGCCTCCGAGTTCCGCTACCGCAACCCGGTCGTGGACCCCGACACCCTCTACATCGCGGTCTCCCAGTCCGGTGAGACCTACGACGTGCTCGCCGCCGTCCAGGAGCTCAAGCGCAAGGGCGCCCGCGTCCTGGGCCTGGTCAACGTGGTCGGCTCGGCGATCGCCCGCGAGACCGACGGCGGCATCTATGTGCACGCCGGCCCCGAGGTCTGCGTCGTCTCCACCAAGTGCTTCACCAACATGGTGGTCTCCTTCGGCCTGCTCGCCCTGCACCTGGGCCGCACCCGCGACCTGTCCGTCGCCGACGGCAAGCGGATCATCGCGGGCCTGCGCAAGCTGCCCGAGCAGATCGCCGAGATCCTGGCGAACGAGGCCGAGATCGAGAAGCTGGCCGGGGAGTACGCCGACGCCAAGTCGATGATGTTCATCGGCCGCGTCCGGGGCTACCCGGTCGCCCGCGAGGCCTCGCTGAAGCTCAAGGAGGTCTCGTACATCCACGCCGAGGCCTACCCCGCGTCCGAGCTCAAGCACGGTCCGCTGGCCCTGATCGAGCCGGCCATGCCGACGGTCGCGATCGTCCCGGACGACGACCTGCTGGAGAAGAACCGCGCCGCGCTCGAGGAGATCAAGGCCCGCTCCGGCCGCATCCTCGCCGTCGCGCACCAGGTCCAGGAGAAGGCCGACCACACGATCGTGGTGCCGAAGAACGAGGACGAGCTGGACCCGATCCTCATGGGCATCCCGCTGCAGCTCCTCGCCTACTACACGGCGAAGGCCATGGGCCGTGACATCGACAAGCCGCGCAACCTGGCGAAGTCCGTCACGGTTGAGTAAGGCCCGGGGTCTCAATCGGAAGCGGCCTGTCCCCGCGACCACGCATTGAGCAACCCCAGCGGCGACGAGCCACGTCCGCGAGAGCGGCGGCGGCTCAGCCGCACAAGGGAGGACGGTCTTCCCCGCACGTGCCACCACGCGCGCGGGGAGGACCGCCTCCCCTACGCCGGCGTCGCCCTCACGCCGGCGGTGATGCCGCCGGTCCCGGGAACCGTCACCTCCCGTCCGGCAGCACGTCACATGTAGCGGGTTGTACCCGCCCCCGGGGCACTATCCACCTCTACGCGCGAGTAGATTCAGCGGCCTTGTCAAGGCGGAATTGGCGCCATCCCGGGGCGCGCCGCAGTGCCATCTCCCCTGCAGCGCCTTCGAGTTGAGGTTCGGGACGGGCGCCTGCCGCCGACGGCGGTGCTTACGGGATGACGACGACCGGCCGCTGCGCGCGCCGCGCCAGCCGCCCTGCGACGGAACCGAAGATCCGGCCCACCAGGCCGTGCGTGGAGCCGACCACGATCGCGTCCGCCGCGTACTCCCGGCCGACTTCCTCCAGTTCGTGGCAAATGTCCCCACCACGCTCGACGAGGATCCACGGCACCTCGGACAGATAGTCGGCACAGGCCAGTTCGAGGCCGAGCACTTCCGTCCGGTGGTCGGGGACGTCCACGAAGACCGGCGGCTCACAGCCCGCCCATACGGTCGTCGGCAGCCGGTTGGCCACATGGACGATGATCAGCCCGGAGCCCGAGCGCCGGGCCATCCCGATTGCATATGCAAGCGCTCGCTCGCTCGACGTGGAACCGTCGAAGCCCACCACGACACCGTGCTGGAACGCCGGATCGCAGGAATGACGTGTTTCTTCCGCCGCTTCGGGGTGCGCCGCTTGATCGGCGACCCGCTTGCGGTCCGCGGGTTCGGAGAATTCGTGACCGGCCATCGGTGTCTCGGCGAAGGAGTCCTCTTGCGGAGGGGGATCGACGGGGGCTGATTGGAGTTGTCGAGGGGGGACAGGCCAGATGATCAAGGACGAAAAAATCCGTCCGGGATTCATCTTTTCAAGTGCTTACCCCCCAGGGTACGGCGCCACTCGTCGGCTGCCCAGAGGCCGCCCGGCCAGGCCTGCCGGATCCACACCCCCCGGGGCGTTCCCCGGAGCATGCACGAGGGCGGCGCGCAGCGCAATGCCCCGGCCATGCCCCTGCTGCCCTTCTCCCCAGTGACCCGGGGGCCTGCCGGGCGTTGTACTACCGCCAGCAGCCGCCACCAGGGAGCCGTTCCGTGCCCGGAACCCGCGAGTCCGCCCGCGCCGACGCCACCGAAGGGGAATCCCCCGATCCGGTGAGCGACGTAGTCCGCTGGGCGGCCTTCAGCTGCGTCCTGGTCCCCATCGTCCTGCTGATGTGCGGTCAGTCCTTCGGAGGCGCCGCCGGCACGGCGGCCGGTCTGGTGGCGGTCACCTGCGCCTGCCACGCCCTGCTGCGCCAGTCCGAGCGCAGCGCCGCCCGGGTCGCGGCGGAACAGACGGTTCCGCACCGCGGCAGGCGCGGCCGGACGGGTACCGGTTCCCACCGCGGCGCGCGTCATCCCGGTGCCGCCCATCCGGTCGACTGACGGCCTCGCACGCCTGCACCCGTAGGTTTTCAGCCAACTTGGGGCCGAACTCCATCCCTTGGCCAAAGCACCCCCCAACAGCCGGTCGACCAGCAAGGAAAGGACCGTTGAGGGCGGTTGCGCCCTACGGGGAGTGGGCATGGGCGAGAGGCGTACTTTTCACCGGGGCCTGCAAGTGCAACGCTTCGTGATCGAACGCTTCGCGCCAAGTTGTCATGTCGACATAGAGCCGGGTGGTGAACTGGTCACCGCGTCTCCATTCGACGCAGTAGATTCGATCTTGGCCATGACCGGCGGGGGAACCGTTCAGGACCGAGGGGAAACGTGCAGGACCGAGAGGACTCGACCGCCGAGGGGGGCTTAGCGCCATGAGCCAGGACTCCACGACCGTACCGGAGACCGCGCGCAAGCTCTCCGGACGCCGCCGCCGGGAGATCGTCGCAGTGCTGCTATTCAGCGGCGGCCCCATCTTCGAAAGCTCCATTCCGCTCTCTGTGTTCGGTATCGACCGACAGGACGCAGGAGTCCCCCGCTACCGATTGCTGGTGTGCGCGGGCGAAGATGTGCCATTGCGAACAACCGGCGGCCTTGAACTGACCGCACCGTACGGCCTGGAGGCACTCTCCAGGGCGGGCACTGTCGTGGTGCCCGCTTGGCGGTCGATCACCCAGCCGCCACCGACCGCAGCACTCGACGCGCTGCGCCGCGCCCATGAAGAGGGCGCCCGCATCGTCGGGCTGTGCACCGGGGCCTTTGTGCTGGCCGCCGCGGGACTGCTCGACGGCAGGCCCGCCACCACCCATTGGATGTACGCGCCCACGCTCGCCAAGCGCTATCCGTCGGTCCATGTGGACCCGCGGGAGCTCTTCGTGGACGACGGTGACGTACTGACGTCCGCGGGCACCGCGGCAGGCATCGACCTGTGCCTGCACATCGTCCGCACCGACCACGGCGCCGACGCCGCGGGGGCCCTGGCCCGCCGTCTCGTCGTACCGCCACGCCGCAGCGGCGGGCAGGAGCGCTATCTCGACCGGTCTTTACCGGAGGAGATCGGCGCCGACCCGCTCGCCGAGGTCGTCGCCTGGGCGCTGGAGCACCTCCACGAGCAGTTCGACGTGGAGACGCTGGCGGCGCGCGCCTATATGAGCAGGCGCACCTTCGACCGGAGATTCCGCTCGCTCACCGGGAGCGCTCCGCTGCAATGGCTGATCACCCAGCGGGTGCTTCAGGCGCAGCGGCTCCTGGAGACCTCGGACTATTCCGTGGACGAGGTCGCCGGGCGTTGCGGCTTCCGTTCGCCGGTGGCCCTGCGCGGCCACTTCCGCCGGCAGCTGGGGTCCTCCCCCGCCGCCTACCGGGCCGCCTACCGGGCGCGCCGGCCGCAGAGCGGTTCGGCCGACCGGCCGGAGCGGGGCGAGCGTCCGGACCGTCCCGACAGAGGGGACCGTTTCGAGCGGCAGGATCTGCCCGAGCAGCGGCCCGGGGAGTCCTCGGTGATGGCGATGCGGCGGACGGCCATGGCCGGCGCCCATGCCGTGACCGGCGCTTCCCTGGCACCTCCACCACCACATGGCGGACATAGCGGTCATTCCGGACCTGGCGGGCACCTCGGCCATGGGACCGGTCATGGCGGCCACGGCGGGCTCGGCCCCGAGCCCGGCAAGCCGGAGTCCGACCTCTACAGCCCACGGCTGCCCGGCCAGCGGGAACGCCCCGTAGGGTGAGACGTATGAACGATCGCATGGTGTGGATCGACTGCGAGATGACCGGGCTCTCGCTGTCGGACGACGCGCTCATCGAGGTGGCCGCCCTGGTCACCGACTCCGAGCTGAACATCCTCGGCGACGGCGTGGACATCGTCGTCCGCCCGCCCGCCGAGGCCCTGACCACCATGCCCGAGGTGGTGCGCCAGATGCACACGGCCTCCGGGCTGCTCGCGGAGCTGGACGGCGGGACGACGCTCGAGGACGCGGAGCGTCAGGTCCTGGCGTACGTGCGCAAGCACGTCCCGGAGCCGGGCAAGGCCCCGCTGTGCGGAAACTCGGTCAGCACCGACCGTGGCTTCCTGCTGCGGGACATGCCCGAGCTGGAGAACCACCTGCACTACCGGATCGTCGACGTGTCCTCGGTGAAGGAGCTGGCCCGGCGCTGGTTCCCGCGCTCCTACTTCAGCAGTCCGAAGAAGAGCGGCAACCACCGGGCACTCGCCGACATCAAGGAATCGATCGCCGAGCTCCGCTACTACCGCGAGGCGATCTTCGTACCGCAGCCCGGCCCGGACTCCGACACGGCGAAGGCCATCGCGGCCAAGCACGTGCTGCCCGCTCAGGGATAGTGACGCAGCTCGCTCCCAGAACGCGTGTCATCTGGGAGCGAGCACCCCTGAAGACCCTGTACACTTTTTCTCAGCCGGTGGGAAACGCACCGGACATGGTGGGTATAGCTCAGCTGGCAGAGCACCTGGTTGTGGTCCAGGATGTCGCGGGTTCAAGTCCCGTTACTCACCCTGTATGACAAGGCCCGGTCTGTGAAAACAGACCGGGCCTTCGTCGTATCCCCGTCCCCTCTTCTCTTGTGCCTTCTCCGGCGCTGACCCCTCGCGGCTGATCCCTCGTCAGCGGGACGGCGTCCGGAGCCGGTACCGGGGTCCGGGCGACGTGCCATGGTGCTTTCTGTGAACCCCTCCCCCCACAGCCGCCCGCTGCGCATCGGCACCCGCAAGAGCCCCATGGCGCTGGCCCAGACCGAGCGGGTCCGCGAGCTGTTGCTCAAACTCGAACCCGATCTCGGCATCGACGTGGTCCCCATCGAGACGGAGGCCGACCAGTGGCAGGGCGATCTCTCGAAGCTCGGCGGGAAGGGCCTCTTCGTCAAGGCCATCGACCTCCGGCTGCAGAGCGGTGACATCGACCTGGCCGTCCACTGTCTGAAGGACGTCCCCGGCGACGGCCCCCTCCCCGAGGGCCTGGTCTTCGCGGCGATGCTGCCGCGCGACGACGCGCGCGACGTCCTCGTCGTGCCCGAGGACTCCGCCGTACGCACGCTCGCCGATCTGCCGGCCGGGGCGCACGTGGGCTCGTCCTCCGTACGCCGCCGCGCCCAGCTCGGCCGCGCCCGGCCGGACCTGCGGGTCGTCCGGGTGCGCGGCACCGTCGGCACCCGCCTCGACAAGCTCGACGGCACCAAGGCCATGAGCCCCGCGCTCGACGCGCTGGTCGTGGCGGCCTCCGGACTGGAGCGGCTGGAGCTGCGGGCGCGGGCCCGGCACACCTTCACCGTCGACGAGATCCTGCCCGCCGTCGGCGCCGGGGTCCTGGTGCTGGAGTGCCGACGCGCCGACGGCGACCTCCTCGCGCTGCTCCGACAGCTGGGCGACGCGCGAACGCTGGCGGAGGCCACGGCGGAACGGGCGATGCTCTACGGCCTGCGCGGCCACTGCAACTCCCCCATCGCGGGGTACTGCGACACCGAGGTCGACGGGCGGCTCTCGCTGCGCGGCATGGTCTTCGACGAGACCGGCTCCACCTTCGTCCGCGCCCATATCCGGGGCCCCGCCGACGACCCGGTGGATCTCGGCGGCCGGGTCAGCACCGAGCTCCTCCGCCAGGGCGCGGCCGGTCTCATCGCCAAAACCGTCCACTGAGCCACCCCCGCACACACCCATCCCGGTGACTTCGCGGAGACACGCCCTCACCCTTTCGGGTAGTGGCGACGTCGGCGACACGCGCGGCCCTTCAATGAGCTGGAGGCGGGCAGCCGCCCCGCCTTTCCCAGGAAAGGGGCACCTCATGCGCCGTCGGGCCGCGTCCATCATCGTCACGTCCTGTGCCGCTCTGGCGTTCGCCGTCATCGGGGCGACACCGTCCGTGGCGGATCCGGGTCCCATCTCGGAGGCCGACTGCAAGGCGAAGAACGGTGTGGTGGAGGACATCGAGGGGACCTACTACTGCCTGGCCGTCCACGGTGTCATCGAGGGGGCGGACCGGGCCGAGGAGGCTCTCGACGACTTCTAGGGCCCGCCCGGCGGAACCGTCACCAGGAGGACGCAATTGCGCGGCAGCACGTGCACCTACCGAAGGCGGGCGGTGGCCCTCGGGGCCGTCGTCGCGCTCGGCGCGCATCTTCTCGGCGGCTGCGCCCGGGACGACAGCCCCGCCGCGAGCGGCACCGGGGGCGCCGGGAGTGGCAGGAGCGGGAAGACCACGATCACGATCGGCACCTTCGGCGTCTTCGGCTACAAGCAGGCCGGGCTCTACGCGGAGTACGAGCGGCTGCACCCGGACGTCACGATCAAGGAGAGCGTGATCGAGCGCAACGACGCCTACTACCCGCAGTTGCTGACCCATCTCGCGGCGGGCGGCGGGCTCGCCGACATCCAGGCCGTGGAGGTCGCCAACATCAACGAGGTCGCCACGACGCTGTCCCGCAAGTTCGAGGATCTGTCGAAGGCGGCGGGGGTGCGCCGGAGCGACTGGCTGGACTGGAAGTGGCAGCAGGCCACGGACCGCAAGGGCCGGACGGTCGGGCTCGGCACGGACATCGGGCCGATCGCCATGTGTTACCGGAAGGACCTCTTCAAGAAGGCCGGGCTGCCCACCGACCGGGAGGCGGTCGGCAGGCTGTGGGCCGGTGACTGGCAGAAGTACATCGACACGGGCAAGGCGTACAAGAAGCGGGCACCGGCCGGCACGGTCTTCACCGACTCGGCCGCCGGGGTCTACAACGCCTCGATCCACGCCTACCCCGAGCGCTACTACGACCGGCGCGGCAAGGCGATCTACGCGGACAGCCCGGCCGTGAAGGCGTCCTGGGACCTGGCCGTGCAGGCGGCGCGGGGCGGGCTGACCGCACGGCTCAAGCAGTTCGAGAAGCCGTGGGACCAGGCGTACGCGAACGGGCGCTTCGCCACGGTCGCCTGTCCGCCGTGGATGCTCGGCTACATCAAGGAGAAGGCGGGCGAGGCGGGCAGGAACAAGTGGGACGTGGCCGCCGCGCCCAGGCCCGCCAACTGGGGCGGCTCCTTCATCGGCGTACCGAAGGCGGCCCGGCACAAGGCCGAGGCGGTCAGGCTCGCGGTCTGGCTGACCGCGCCCGCGCAGCAGGCCAAGCTCTTCGACCGGCAGGCGAGCATCCCCTCCACCCCGTCCTCGTACGACATGCCGCAGGTCAGAAATGCCAGGCACCCCTACTTCGGCGGCGCGCCGACGGGGCGGATCTTCGCCGCGGCGGCCAAGGGCATCCCCACCTTGGTGATCGGCCCGGACGAGCAGCAGATCGGCACCGCCTTCACCGACATCGGGCTGCTCCAGATCGACCAGCAGGGCAGGTCCCCGCGCGAGGCCTGGAAGGCGACGCAGAAGGAGATCGAGAACGCGGTGGACGAATGACCACGACCGCCACCGCGGCCCCGGACGCCGGCTCGGGGGACGAGGGCGCGGCGGCCGAGGGCAGAACCCCGCGGCGGCGCCCGGACCGCGGCCCCGGCCGGGCGGCCCGGGTGGGCAGCCGGCTCCACCGGTGGGACGTCCGCTACAGCCCCTACGCCTTCGTCGCGCCGTTCTTCCTCTTCTTCGCCGCCTTCGGGCTCTTTCCTCTCCTCTATACGGGCTGGGCGTCACTGCACCGCGTGGAGCTGGCCGCCCCGGACGACATGCGGTGGGTGGGGCTGCGCAACTACACCCGGCTGCTGGACGACGACTTCTTCTGGAACGCCCTGGGCAACACCTTCACCATCGGCGTCCTGTCGACCGTCCCCCAGCTGCTGATGGCCCTGGGCCTGGCCCATCTGCTGCACTACCGGCTGCGCGCCGCGAACTTCTGGCGGGTCGCGCTGCTCACCCCGTACGCCACCTCGGTCGCCGCCGCGACGCTCGTCTTCGTGCTGCTCTACGGGCGCGACTACGGGATGGTCAACTGGGCCCTGGGCGCGGTGGGGGTCGACCCGGTCGACTGGCAGAGCGGCACCTGGACCTCGCGGTTCGCGGTCTCCTCGATCGTGATCTGGCGGTGGACGGGCTACAACGCGCTGATCTACCTGGCCGCCATGCGGGCCGTGCCGGACGAACGCTACGAAGCGGCGGCCCTCGACGGCGCCTCCCGGTGGCAGCAGTTCCGGCATGTGACCGTGCCCGCGCTGCGGCCGACGATCCTCTTCACCGTCGTCGTGTCGACGATCGGGGCGACCCAACTCTTCGGCGAACCGCTGCTGTTCGGCGGGGCGGGCGGCCAGAAGGGCGGTGCCTCCCACCAGTTCCAGACGCTCGGTCTCTACCTCTACGAACAGGGCTGGTACTCCTTCCATCTCGGGCGCGCCTGTGCCGTCGCCTGGACGATGTTCCTGATCCTGCTGCTGATCGCCGCGGTCAACGCGACCGTCGCGCGGCGACTGCGCGAGAGTCATTGAGGGGCTGCCGTGACGACCACCACGACGACCGACCAGCCGGCTCCCGCAGCCGCCCCGGCCGGCCGGCCCGGACCGCGTCCGGGGGCCGGCACCCGGCGCGCGGGACGGCAGCTGCACGCCGGGCCCGTCGGCTACGCGGTGCTGGTGCTCTTCACCGTCGGCTCGCTGTTCCCCCTGGTGTGGACGGCGGTCGCCGCCTCGCGGGACAGCTCCCGCCTCGCCCGGACCCCGCCGCCATTGTGGTTCGGCAGCAATCTGGCGCGGAACCTGGAGACGGCGTGGACCGACGCCAACATGGGCCTCGCGCTGTTCAACACCGTGCTGGTCGCGGGCTCCGTCGCGCTGGGCACCGTGCTCTTCTGCACCGTCGCCGGCTTCGCCTTCGCCAAACTGCGCTTCCGCTTCAAGAGCTTCCTGCTGATGCTGACGATCGGCACGATGATGATCCCGCCGCAGCTCGGCGTGGTCCCCCTCTTCATGGTCGTCGCCGAGCTGGAATGGACCGACCGGCTGCAGTCGGTGGTGCTGCCCACGCTCGTCAGCGCCTTCGGGGTCTTCTTCATGCGGCAGTACCTCGTGGAGGCGCTGCCCACCGAGCTGATCGAGGCGGCCCGCGTCGACGGCGCGAGCAGCTGGCGCGTGGTGTGGCACCTCGTCTTCCCCGTCGCACGGCCGGCGATGGCCGTCCTCGGGATGCTCTCCTTCGTCCAGGCGTGGAACGACTTCTTCTGGCCGATCATCGCGCTGACCCAGGAGAACCCGACCGTGCAGGTGGCCCTCACCGGGCTGGGCCGCGGCTATGTGCCCGACCAAGCCGTGATCATGGCCGGCGCGCTGCTGGGCACGCTGCCGCTGCTGCTCGCGTTCACGCTGTTCGGCAGACAGATCGTCGGCGGCATCATGCAGGGCGCCGTGAAGGGCTGACCCCCAGCCCCCTGTCTCACTCTGTCTCGCCCTCCCCTTTCCCCCACCTCGGGAGCGTTTCGATGACCCCTTCTCCGTCCTCTTCTTCCCCCTCCCCCTCCCCGTCCGTGAACTTCCCGCCCGGCTTCCTCTGGGGTGCGGCCACTGCCGCGTACCAGGTGGAGGGCGCCGCGCGGGAGGGCGGTCGGACCCCCTCCATCTGGGACGTCTTCGCCCGTATCCCCGGCAAGGTCTTCGGCGGGGACACCGGGGACACCGCCACCGACCACTACCACCGCCACCACGAGGACGTGGCGCTCATGGCGGAGCTGGGGCTGGGCGCGTACCGCTTCTCGGTCTCCTGGCCGCGCGTCCAGCCCACCGGCCGGGGCCCGGCCTCCCCGCGCGGCCTCGACTTCTACCGCGCCCTCGTCGACGACCTCCTCGCGCACGGCATCCGGCCCATGCTGACCCTCTACCACTGGGACCTGCCGCAGGAGCTGGAGACGGCCGGCGGCTGGCCCGAGCGCGAGACCGCGCACCGCTTCGCCGACTACGCCCAGCTCGTCGCCGAGGCGCTGGGCGACCGGGTCGAACTGTGGACCACCCTCAACGAGCCCTGGTGCAGTGCCTTTCTCGGCTACGGCTCGGGGGTGCACGCCCCGGGCCGTACGGACGAGCTCGCGGCGCTGCGCGCCGCGCACCATCTGAACCTGGCGCACGGTCTCGGCGCGGCGGCACTGCGCGCGGCACTCCCCGACCGGGCGCGGCTGTCCGTCGCCCTCAACCCCGCGGCGGTCAGGCCCCGTACGGCCGCGCCCGAGGACGTGGACGCGGCGCGCCGCGTCGACGCCCTGGCCACGCGTATCTTCACCGACCCCATGCTCCACGGCCGGTACCCCGAGGATCTGCTGGCCGACACGGCGGGGATCACGGACTGGTCGTTCGTGTACGACGGCGACACGGCCACCATCAACCACCCCCTCGACGCGCTGGGCATCAACTACTACGCCCCCACAGTGGTATCAGGCAGCACTGACAGCCGCCCCTCGCGCGCGGACGGCCACGGGGGCGGCGAGCGGTCCCCCTGGCCCGGCGCGGACCGTGTCGCCTTCCACCAACCGCCCGGCAAACGGACCGCGATGGATTGGTCCGTCGACCCCACCGGCCTCTACGACCTGCTGACCCGCTTCGCCCGCGAGGTCCCCGGGCTGCCGCTCGTCGTCACCGAGAACGGTGCCGCCTACGACGACAAGCCGGACGGCGAGGGCGTGGTGCACGACCCGGACCGCATCGCCTATCTGCACGCGCACCTCGACGCCGTGCGGCGGGCGATCGCCGACGGCGCGGACGTGCGGGGCTACTTCCTCTGGTCGCTGCTGGACAACTTCGAGTGGGCGTACGGCTACAGCAAGCGGTTCGGCGCGGTGTACGTCGACTACGCCACCCAGGCCCGTACGCCCAAGTCCAGCGCCCGGTGGTACTCCCAGGTGGTGCGGAGCGGGCAACTCCCGCCGTTCTGAGAGCCGTTCGGCACTCCCCCGGGACCCGCGCTGCCGCCGCTACGCGAAGGCGTCGGGCGGCGGGGCCGGGGAGGGCCGGGCCGCGGCGTCGGTGACCGGCGCCGCGCCGCCCGTGAAGTCGGCCAGGGCGCGGCCGTGTTCGACCCGCCCCTGGTTCGGGTCGGAGGCGGCCCGCCGGGTCAGCTCGGCGACGGGCAGCTCCCGGTCGCAGGCCAGCAGCACGGCGTTGCCGAAGCGCCGCCCGCGCAACACCGCCGGTTCGGCGGTCAGGGCCAGCTCGGGGAAGACGGCCGCCGCGGTCGCGATCTGCCCCTTCAGATGGGCGAGCGGCGGACCGTCCGCGAGGTTCGCCGCGTAGAAGCCGCCCGGGCGCAGGGCCCGGCGCACCTCCCCGGTGAACTCCACGCTGGTCAGGTGCGCGGGGGTGCGGGCGCCGCTGAAGACGTCGGCGATGATCAGATCCGCCCAGCCGTCCGGCACCTTGGCGAGCCCCTCCCGCGCGTCGACGCCGCGCACCCGGATCCGCCAGCCGCCGTCCAGGGGCAGCTCGGCGCGGACGAACTGGACGAGCGGGGCGTCGATCTCGACGATCTGCTGGGTCGAGCGGGGGCGGGTCGCGGCGATGTACCGGGCGAGGGTGAACGCCCCGCCGCCCAGGTGCAGCGCCTGGATCGGCTTGCCGGGCGGTGCCACGAGGTCGGCGATGTGGCCGAGGCGCCGCTGATAGGCGAAGTCGAGGTACGCGGGATCGTCGAGGTCCACATGGGACTGCGGGGCCCCGTCGATCAGAAGGGTGCGGCCGCGCGGCCGGTCCCGGTCGGGCACCAGCTCCGCCAGACCGCCGGCCACCTGCGCCGATACCGGCTCCGCGGTGCGCCCGCGCCCTTGCTTCTGCTTGCCCTTCGCCACCTGGCAAGTATCGCCCGCGGCCCCGGCGGCCCGCGCGGCGGCCCGTTCGCCGGCCGGCGACGGCTAGCGGCAGCGGTCGACGGCCTCGATGGTCCGGGCCGCCTCGCCGAGCGCGGCCCTCAGCACGGCGGGGTCGGTGGAGGAGGTGAAGGCCACGTCGGGTGGGACGAGCCAGCCGGTGCCGGAGACGGGGGGCTCGGCGAGGCTGCCCCGGGGGACGCGGTCGAAGGTCTGCGTACAGGCGCTGCCGGGCACGTCCCAGCCGGCGGCGGTGCCGGGCGGCACGAGGAAGCCGAGGGTGTCGCACGCGCCGTCGTGCAGGACGGGTCCCACGCCGTCGCGCAGCCGCAGGATGTCGACGGCCTCCAGGCCCTGGCGGGCCGGGACGGTGACGAGGTCGCACGGGCCGGCCTCGTCGAACGTCACGGGCGGGTACGGAAAGGGGCTGCGGTCCTGACGCGGCCGGTGCAGCGCCGTCGTCACCGTCGTACGCGAACCACCGATGTCCACTCCGGCCTCCACCAAGGGAAACGCCTCCTCCGCCGTGGGCACTCCGCGTCGAGCGCACTCCATGGATTCCAACGCCCCATCGCGTCAACGGCTACGGTGCACAGCCGCCGCAAAGGATGGCAGTTCATGGCGGATGGTGCGTGAGATATCCGTTTTGTAGCCAAACCGAGCGTAGTGAACGGCTCACAGCCGGTACGGTTTTCATGCCGCAAAGGCAAGTACAGCCGCCCGCCCCGGAGCACGCGCGGGGTGGCATTCGCCAGGGAGAGGGCCCGGCCATGGCGTCGTCCCACGCATCCTCGTCACCCCGCCCCAACACCGCCTTCCGGCAGTTGCGAGGACACCGCTCACCTGGCGAGTTCGCGGCGGCCGTACGGCGTGCGGCCCGTGAGATCGGCGAGCAGGTCTCCTGCGACGCGCGCTATATCGGACGTGTCGAATCCGGGGAGATCCGTTGCCCCAACTACGCCTACGAACGGGTGTTCCGGCACATGTTCCCCGGTCGCGAACCGGCGGACATGGGCTTCGCACCACGGGACGCGGTACGCGGCTGGGGGGCGCGCGGAGCGGGGCGTACGCCGTCCCCGCAATCCGAGATCCCCGAAGCGACCCACGACTCCGCCCCCTCGGGGGATCTTGCCGACGGCGCCTCCGACAACCCCTTCGACCGGCCCTTCGACCTGCAGCGGTCGGACAGCACCAAGGAGAGCGACGTGTTGCGTCGCGCGTTCATGACCAGCGGCACGGCCGCGATGGCCACCGCCTCGCTGGGCGGCGCCCCCGGCGCCCGCCCGCCCCGCCGTGTCGGCGAGGCCGAGGCCTCCGCCGTCGAGCGGGCGGTGCGGCGCATCCGCGTCCTCGACGACCGGCACGGCGGCGACGGCCTCTACCGACGCGCCGCGCAGCCCCTGCGGGTGGCGTACGAACTGCTCGACGCCGGCACCCGGCGGCAGTCGGTCGCGGACCGGCTGCACGCCAGCGCGGGCGAACTGGCGATCTCGGTCGGCTGGCTGGCCCACGACTCGGGCCGGTTCGCCGACGCCCGCTCCCACTACGCCGAGGCCCTCGCCACCGCGCGGGTCGCCGGGGACGCGGCCCTGGAGGCGCACGCGTTCTGCAACACCGCGTTCCTCGCGCGGGACGCGGACCGGCCGCGGGAGGCCGTCCGCGCGGCGCAGGCCGCGCAGCGGGCGGGGCGGAAGCTTTCTTCGACCCGGCTGATGTCCCTGCTGACGCTGCGCGAGGCGGGCGGCTGGGCCGGGCTCGGGGACCGGGCGGCGTGCGAGGCGGCGCTGCTGCGGGCGCGAACGCTGTTCGGGCGGGGCGCGGGGGCGACGGACCCGGAGTGGATGACGTTCTTCGGCGAGGCGGAACTGGAGGGGCTGGAGGCGCAGTGCTGGTCGGTGCTCGGCGACTGGCCGCGCGCGGTGGAGCACGCGCGGCAGGCGGTCTTCCTCCAGGACTCGCACTTCGCGCGCAACACGGCGCTGTTCACCGCGCAGCTCGCGGGCGACCTGGCCCGCGCCGGACACCCGGACGAGGCAGCGGCCGCGGGCGAACGCGTCCTGGACCTGCTCGACCAGGTCCGCTCCTCCCGCATCCGCACGATGCTCGCCTCCACGGCCCGCCTGCTGCGCCCGCACGAACGCGATCCGGTGGTGGCGTCGTTCCTGGCCCGCCAGTCGGCTGCGCGTCTGACGTGACGGGTGCCGGACGGGCTTGGCGGCTGAGCTCAGCCCAATCAAGCCCGTCCGGCGCTTGAGGACGCGCCCGCAGGGCGCCCGCCGCCGCAGGCGGCAAGACGGCCCGCAGCCGGCAGGACACCCGCGCGCCGAGCGCGAAGCCGGGGTCACCCCGTACCGCTACGCGAGGTGCCCCGTGTCGTTCCAGCGTTCGATCGCCGGGGCGCCGTAGGCCCAGCCGAGGATGGAGAGCGAGGTCGGGTCGAGGCGGATGCGGGAGGCGAAGGAGACGTCGAGGCCGAGCCAGCGGGCGCCGATGACGCGCAGGATGTGGCCGTGGGCGAAGATCAGGACGTCGCGGTCGGCCGAGCGGGCCCACTCCACGACCTCGTCCGCCCGCGCCCCGACCTCCGCCAGCGTCTCGCCCTCGGGGACGCCGTCGCGCCAGATGAGCCAGCCCGGCCGGCCCGCCTTGATCTCGTCCGGGGTCATGCCCTCGTACGCGCCGTAGTGGAACTCCATCAGCGCGTCCCACGTCGTGGCCCGGTCACCGAAACCGGCCAGCTCGCAGGTCTCCTTCGCGCGCACCAGCGGGCTGGTGCGGACCTCGACGCCCGGCAGCGCGTCCCACGGCTCGCGGTGCAGCCGCTCGCCGAGCAGTTTGGCCCCGCGCCGCCCCTCGTCGAGGAGCGGGATGTCCGTACGGCCGGTGTGCTTGCCGGAGAGCGACCACTCCGTCTGTCCGTGCCGGGCCAGCAGGATGCGCGGTGCCATGGAGGGGCCCCCTTCAATAAGATTTGGGTGATTTTGGCGACAGAACGACAAGCTCGTCCGTCCCACCCCCATCATCGCTCACCCCTTTCACAGGCAACCCTGTGGCCATTTCTGGCGTCTCCTTCCTCACGACCCGTAGACCACCGCACAACAGCGGGCGAACAGGGTGTAGCCGGGAAGTCTCGGGGCGGTGTGCGAGCCAAGTGGCTTACACCGTACGGTTGCATGCGCGCTTGTTGGCCGCCTGAACAAATGGAGAGCGTCCGGATGTACCGCACCGCACCACTCGGGAAGCGGCCGCGCTGGTGGACCGAGCTGCCGCTGATCGCCGTGGTGTACGCGGTGTACTCGGCCGGGCGGCTGCTGGTCCGGGGAGACGTGCAATCAGCCGTCGACCACGGCCTGTCAATTCTCGATCTTGAAAAAACGTTCCGAATAAACTTCGAGCACCCGCTCAACCGGCTGTTCACCGAGCACGCCTCCCTCGGCATACCCGCCGACTTCGCCTACGCGTCGCTGCATTACCTGCTCACCCCGGCGCTGCTCATCTGGCTCTTCAAGTGCCGCCCGGCCGATTACCGTCCGCTGCGGACGTGGCTGATGGTCTCCACCCTCATCGGGCTGATCGGCTTCACCCTGCTGCCCACCTGCCCGCCCCGGCTGCTCGACCCCGGTTACGGGTTCGTCGACACGATGGCCCAGTACGGCTCCTACGGCTGGTGGGGCGGCGAGGCCAGCGCCCCGCGCGGACTCGGCGGGCTGACCAACCAGTACGCGGCCATGCCCAGCCTGCACGTCGGATGGGCCCTGTGGTGCGGCGTCGTGCTGTGGCGCTACGGCCGTACGACCTGGGCGAAGATCGCGGGCGTCGTGTACCCGCTGGCCATCACGATCATCGTGATGGGCACCGCCAACCACTACTTCCTGGACGCCGTCGCGGGCGCCGCCGTGATGGGCGCCGGCTTCCTGCTGGCCCGTCCGGTGCTGCGGCTCGTCGAACGGATCCGGGGCCGCTTCCTGGCGACGGCCGACGCGGAAACCACCGAGACGCCCGCGAGTGTCAGTGGCGGGTGCGACACTTCGGCGGGTACAGCGCTTCCCCGGTCGACGCCCTCCGGAGCAGGGGCCCCGAGGGACCGTTCGGGGGCGCCGGAGAGACATCGCGAGGCGGACGCCAGTGACCAGATCCCTCGACAGCCGGCCCACGGCGAGGCCGTCGACAGCCACCCCGACGGGGCTGCGGCAGCGGCTCGCTGACCTGCGCGGCCCGGCCGTCGCACCGCACCCGCTCGATGCCCGCGCCCTCGCGGCGCTGGCCGCCAACCCCGGCTGTCACCGCCGGGCGCTGCTCGACGGCGCCGGGATCGACAAGGGCGCGCTGGCCCGGGCCCTGGGCTCGCCGGCGACCTTCGGGCAGTCGCAGTTCGCCTTCGTCCGGGGCAATGCCTTCGAGGCCCGCGTCAAGGACGACGGCGGCGCCGGGCTGATCCGGCTGCTGCGGGAGCGGCTGGGCGAGGGCCCGCAGGAGCCCGGCCCGGCCCCCGCCCCGGCCCCCGATCTGTCGGCCGTCGGGCCCGAGGGCCGCGCGGCCCGTACGGCCCTGGCCCTGCGCGATGCCACGGCCGCCGGCCGCTGGACGCTGTTGGACCACCCCCTGCTGGCCCTCGCGGTCGCCGGCACCCCGGTCTATCTGGAGCCGGACGCGGTGGTCGTCCACCCCGACGGCAGCTGGACCGTCGTGGAGATCAAGTCCTTCGCGATGATCGACGGCGCGGCCGACACGGCGAAGGTGGGCGCGGCCGCCCGGCAGGCGGCGGTGTACGCCTTGGCGCTGGAGGACGTCGCGGCCCGACTGCCCGCGCCTTCCGGGCAGGGCGCCGACGAGGACGGGTGGGCGGCGCGGCCGCCGGGCCACCCCGACGGCACGGACCCCGGTGCGCGGCCGCTCGCTCACCCCGAGGACGCCCACGCCATCGCCCCGCATCCCGCCGGTGCGGACGGCGGGGCGCGCAGTCACCCCGAGGACGCGGACGCACCGGCCGCCGGCCGGACCCGTGGCGCGCGCGTGCGGCATCACATCCTGCTGGTCTGTCCCAAGGACTTCTCCAACCTGCCCGCCGCCGAGCTCGTCGACGTCCGCAAGCAGTTGGCCACCACCCGCCGTCAGCTGGCCCGGCTGACCCGGGTCGAGGACATCGCCGCCGGGCTGCCCGCCGACACCACCTTCGATCTGCGCCTGGCCGACGACGGCCGGACCGCGACGCGGCCCGCCGCGGAGCTGGCGACCGCCGTCGAGTCGGTCGGCGCGGCCTACGCCCCGGAGTGCCTGGCCACGTGCGAGCTGGCCTTCCACTGCCGGGCACGGGCGCGGGCGGCCGGCGCGGTGGAGACGCTGGGCCGTGGGGTGCGCGGCGAGCTGGGCGCGCTGACCACGGTCGAATCGGTGCTCTCCGCCGCCCTGGGCGAGACGGGCGACGCCGCCGACCCCACCGTCTCCGCGCTCCGCCGCGCGGCCGCACTGCGCGCGGAGGCGCTGGGCGCCTCGGAAGGCTGCCCGCCAGGGCACACCGCACCCCGGACGGAGGCCGCATGTCACTGATCACCACGCTCGCGCGGCTGGAGGCCGTGCGGGAGGGGCGGGCGCGGCCGCTGGCGACCGTGCGGCATCGGCAGGTGTCCGAGCGGCCGCTCGTGTTCGTGCCGCTGACGACCGCCGGTGAGGCGGGGGCGCCGCTCGGCGCGCTGGTCGGGACCGAGCGGGACGCGCCGCGGCTGCTGATGGTGGCGCAGCCGCGGGACCGGGATCTGCGGTCCGCGTTCCTCGCCGAGCTGGCCGAGGCCGTGCTGCCGTACATCGAGTCGTTCGCCGACGACGTCGTGCTGGAGCAGCGCAAGGAGACCGACCCGGAGACGGGCAAGAAGGTCCCGGTCGAGGTCGAGCTGTGCGCGGACGCCCCGCAGTTGCTGGTGCCGAGCGGCGCGGGCGTCGAGTACGTACGGCTGCTGGGGCGGTCCATGCGGTTCCGCCGTACCGCCGAGCAGGACCCGGAAACGCCCTACCCCGCTCCCCCGCGCGTGCCGCTGCTCGGCCGCTGGCTGACGCACTTCGGCGAGCGGGCCCGGGTGCCCGGCTCGTCGCTGCTGCTGCCGATGACGCACCTGCTGGGCCGCCACTGGGCGACCGGCCAGTCGAACCTCGAGGACCAGCACCTGGGCGCGCTGCTCGCCTGGATCGATCCCCCGGCGGGGACGACGGGCGCGGAGGCGGCCGTCCGCGCGGAGCTCGGGTGCGGCCCGGACGGGCTGCTGCTCTGTCCGCCCGCCGGGCCCGCCACCGACCCGGTCTTCGACAACAAGCGGCTGGCGCCCGCCGTCGCCCGCTACGACCGGGCGCGCGCGGAGGTCCTGGAGGCGGGCCCGTACCACCCGCCCGCGCGGGACGCGCTGGCCGGCGCCGAGCGCGAGATCGGCGCCCTCCTCACCTCGCAGTTGCGCCCCACCTGGGACGCCGTGTGGCGCGGCGTCGATCTGCTGCGTGCCCTCCCGGAGGGGGCCAGGGTGGCTGAGCGGTGGAAGCGGGACCGCTGGTCGTACACCGCGCACCGCGACCGGGTACGGGCCGGGGAGCCGCCGCAGCCCAAGCGGGACGACGCGGTGACGGCGGCCCGCAAGCTCGCGGCGCGGGAGACCGCGCAGGCACAGCTGGAGGCCCAGGAGGCGCTGGACGATCCGCTGGTCATGGCGGCGCGGCGGCTGGCCGGCGAGGCCTTCGCGGGCGAGGTCACCGAGGTGGTCATGGAGTATTCGGAGGCGAAGGTCCCGCGCCCGCGCCCCCTGGTCACGGTGCGTACGGACGACGGTCCGCATGTCGCCGAGGGTGCGAAGGTGCACCGCGCGCTGGCGGACGGCAAGGCGCAGTCGGCCGAGTTCGTCGCCCACGGGGCGGGCGTGCTGACCGTCCGGCTGACCGGTGGCATGGGCCGGGGCAAGGTCCCCGACCCGGGGTCGGTGCCGGTCCCCGGCGACCGTGTGTGCTGGACTCTGTTCGAGCACGCCCCCCGGGGCGGCCCGGAGCTGCCCGACCCCGAGCGGACGCCCTGGACCCACGGCGGCCCGCCGGGCACGCACGAGGACGGCCCCGACCCGGTGACCGCGGAGGACCTTCTGTGACCGAGTACCGGATGCCGCCCGTCCCTGCCCGGTGGGTGGCCCCGTGAGCCTGCGAGCACCCCGCACGGCCTCCTTCGACCCCGCGGCGGCGGCCGGCGCCGCGACGGACGCGATCCTGCGGGACACCCTGCACAGCCCGCACCGCGGCGTCGTCGTGGACTCCCCGCCGGGCGCGGGCAAGTCGACGCTGGTCGTACGGGCCGCGCGCGAGCTGGCCGCCGCCGGCCGGCCGCTGATGATCGTCGCGCAGACCAATGCCCAGGTCGACGACCTGGTGCTGCGGCTGGCCGAGCAGGACCCGGAGCTGCCCGTCGGGCGCCTGCACAGCAGCGACGCGCGTCCTTACGACCCGGCGCTCGACGCGCTCGCGTCCGTCGTGACGTCCGCGAAGGCCGCGGACCTCGCGGGGCTCGACATCGTCGTCTCCACGGCGGCGAAGTGGGCGCACACCAAGGTCAGCGAGCCGTGGGGCCACGCGATCGTCGACGAGGCGTATCAGATGCGCTCGGACGCGCTGCTCGCGGTGGCCGGGCTGTTCGAGCGGGCGCTGTTCGTCGGCGACCCGGGGCAGTTGGATCCGTTCAGCGTGGTGGGCCCGGACGGCTCGGCCCAGTGGGCGGGGCTGTCGTACGACCCGTCCGCCAGCGCGGTGACCACACTGCTGGCGCACAACCCCGAGCTGCCCCAGCATCGGCTGCCGGTGTCCTGGCGGCTGCCCGCGTCCGCCGCGCCGCTCGTCTCGGACGCCTTCTATCCGTACACGCCGTTCCGCAGCGGCACCGGTCACGGAGACCGGCGGCTGTCCTTCGGCGTCCCCTCCGACGGTTCGGGCCCGGACCGGGTGCTGGACGAGGCGGCCGAGTCGGGCTGGGGCCTGCTGGAGCTGCCCGCCCGTCACACACCGCGGACGGACCCGGAGGCGGTCGGCGCGGTGGCGCTGGTGGTGCGGCGGATGCTGGACCGGGGCGGGGTCGCGACGAGCGAGCGGTCGCCGGACCCGGCGCCGCTCACGCCGGACCGGATCGCGGTCGGCACGGCCCACCGCGACCAGGCCGCGGCCGTCCGGGCGGCCCTCGCCGGGCTGGGGGTGTCCGGCGTCACGGTGGACACGGCGAACCGGCTGCAGGGCCGGGAGTTCGATGTGACGGTGATGCTGCATCCGCTGTCGGGGCGCCCGGACGCGACGGCGTTCCACCTGGAGACGGGCCGGCTGTGCGTGCTGGCCTCACGGCACCGGCACGCGTGCGTCGTGGTGTGCCGGGCGGGGGTCGACCGCCTGCTCGACGAGCACCCGTCGGCGGAGCCCGTGCAGCTGGGGGTGACGGTGAAGTTCCCTGATGGATGGGAGGCGATGATGTCCACCTGGGACCAATGGTCCGACCACCGGGTGGCATGGCGCCCCTGAACGGCGCCGCGCCCCCTGGCCGCCGGACGGAGTCCGGCACGTCGCCGGAGGCGACCAACGGAAACAGCCCTGATGGATGGGAGGCCATGATGTCCACCTGGGACCAATGGTCCGACCATCGGGTGGCCTGGCGCCCTTAGCCGATATCGCCATGGAACCCCTGGCCAAAACCCTGGGGGGGGAACCCCTAGCCCGTGGGCCTACTTGCGCGGCGCAGGACAATGGATGGCGGTGGAGACGATCCTGGAGGTATGTACATGTGCGAGCCGCAGTCGGCTGCCGACGCGCGCGGTGGGAGTGGGCCGCGCCGCCTGAAACCCGCGCAGCTGCTCTTCGAGCCGCCCGAGGCCGTCGCGGAGGCCGAGCACTTCTTCGACCTGGAGTCGATCGAGGACCCGCGCGAGCTGCTGGCCCGCTCCACCGAGCTGGCGCTGGCCTTCCGCGCGGCGGCCGACCGGGCGATGGAGTACCAGGCGCTGGCCGCCGCCCAGCTCGCCGACCCCCGGCGCTTCGACCGGCTGCCCACCGCCGTAATCGCGGCGCGCGCCGAGTGGAGCGAGGACTATACGAAGAAGATGGTCGAATTCGGCCGTGACCTGCAGCGCAGCAGCAGAGCGGTCGACTGACCGCCCGGTGGCCACCGCGGCCCATGGTCCCCGATCATGGGCCGTTGGCATATGCGGCGCACAAACTAGCGCACCCCTTGGCGCCTTGTCCCGAGTTCGGGCAACTCCCGGCAGCGGCACCGGAGATGGCGCTGAATATAGGACCCATGAACTCCTGGCCGCACGACCCGCGTCCCGCCCGCCCCTACCCCCACACCGCCCCGCATCAGGCCCCCCACCAGGCCTCCCACCCGGCACCGCGCCAGTCCCCGCACCGCGCGACCGCCACCTATGTCACCCTCGCCGGGGCCGACTGGCTCGCCTCGGCCAGCCCCTTCCCGCAGAGCGTCCACGCCCTGTGGTGCGACCAGCCGAGCGCACCGGTCGTGCTCCCCTGCGGCACCGCGTTCGACGTGATCAGCGCGCCGGCGCTGTTCGGGCGCCGGTTATTGGACCGCTTATGGTCCGCGGGGCCGGGCTCCGGCCCGGTCGCCGCCCAGCGCGGCCGGCTGCTGCTGTTCGCCGCCCCCGGCACCGCCCAGCGGCTGCCCGCGCTGCTCGCCTGGGAGGAGTGGTCCCGCGCGGTGCCGCCGCTGCTGTGCCACGGCAAGGGCGACGCGGTGACCGCCCCCGCGCTCTATCCGCCGGGGGACGAGGAGCCGACGGTCCCCGTCTCCCGCTGGCTGGTGGCCCCCGAGGTACGGCACCCCTGGCTCCCGGGCCCGGAGGTCCTGCTGTGGGCGTGCGTACGGGCCGCCCGCGAGGGGGCGACGGACGAGTCCGCAGGTGGGGGCGGTGTCGAGGCCGCGCCCTTCGCCACACTGACCCCCGCACCGCTCTGACCGCCCGGGCGCCGGGCCTCCCGCCGGGCCCGGACCTATGGATTTTCGTTCCGCCGGAGCAGGGTGCTAAAGTCTTCCACGTCAGCAGGCGCCGCTAGCTCAGTTGGTTAGAGCAGCTGACTCTTAATCAGCGGGTCCGGGGTTCGAGTCCCTGGCGGCGCACAGACAGTCGAAGGCCCTCACCGATGGTGAGGGCCTTCGTCGTGCTCCCGGAGGCTCCGGGGGCGCGGCCCTCATTCGCGCTCCACCGCGACCGTCCACGCCCCGTCGGCCGTCCGGGCCCGCACCTCCACCCGCACCCCGTCCGGGCCCGTCGACAGGGACTCCCCGGCGCGCAGCGGTGCGTCCGCCAGCGGGGGGTAGACGGACTCGCCCCAGCAGGCCTGGCTGTCGGGGTGGGCGTCCAGCACCTGGACGGGCCCGCCGCCGGAGGCGGTGTCGCTGAGCACCCGGTAGACCAGCACGCCCTCGGAGCAGGTGGTGGTGTCGTTGCCGGCCGCGCCGCGTGCCTCGATGACGATGGCGCTCGTCTCGCCCGTGCGGACCACGATCATCCGGGCCCGGGAGTCGATGCCGGGCCGCATCGGGTCCTCCAGCGCGTGGAGCGCGTGCAGGGTGCTGCCCGGGGACCGGACGCAGCGGACGTGCCGCGAGGTGAGCCAGCCCAGCTTCCACTTGTGCCAGCCGAAGGGGTCCGAGGCGAGCCCGAACTGGCTGCCCATGAGGTCCCAGTCCCCGACGTGGGTGTCCCAGTCGCCCTTGCCGTCGGTGGGCCGGTGGTAGAGGTCGGGCAGGTCCAGGACGTGCCCGGTCTCGTGGGCGAGGACGTTGCGGTCCGGCGGGTGGTGCTCGAAGACGGTGACGATGCGGCGCAGTACGGTGCCGTCGACCCGGACGGGCCGGTCGAGGTTGACGACCTTCGTCGCGTCGGAGTCGACGCCCGGGGCGTCGGGGTCGGCGACGAGGTAGACGAGGTCGTAGCGGGCGAAGTCCACCACGCGGTCGGCGGCGGCGATGGCGTCGCGCAGATAGGCGGCGCGGCGGTCGCCGTCCCAGTCGCGCTGTATCCGGTACGAGTCGGCCGACCGCGGCATGCGCAGCCAGCGGTTCACGGGGTGGGGGTGCAGCGAGAACCGCCCGTATGAGGCCCGGTCGAAGAAGCGCGAGGTGCCGGGGAAGTGGTCGGCCGCGAGCTGGGCCGGGGTGGTGCGGGGCCGGGAGCCGGGGAAGGACAGGAAGACCATGACGGCGTCGAGGTGGCCGAGGGGGCGCGGGTAGGCCGGGTTCCAGCTGTCGAGGCCCTCGGAGTGGTGGGCCTGGCTGCGGGGGAGCGCGCACGGCCCGCCGGGCCCCGCCGCCTGCGCCGGTCCGGCGACGACGGTCGTGGCGGCGATCGCGCACATCGAGGTGACCACGGCTCCGGCGCGGCGCCAGCGGGGCTGCCGGTCCACTCCCATGGGTGTCTGCGGACGCACCACGTCGACCTCCGGAGACGGATTCGGGACACCTCACCCACCCTCTGATTGTTTGTGGTGATATGCCCTGTTCCACTACCCCAGTCGAGTGACTAAGCCGACTTCTGGGTACATCACACTCAGTCACTGACGGTCAATCGAGAAGACGCGGCCACCCGGACTCAGGCACGAGCGCGCACGGTCATGCAAAAACGGACAAACCAGAGACGGCGGTTCGGGCGCTCACGGGAGGGCCGCTGGAACGGTCCTTGCGCGAGCCCTATGATCGCCACATTTCCAGCACGGGATACCCCCGACAGGGCGGTCATATGCCGCGTTTTCGACCACGCGTACGAGATCCACGAGAACCAAACGAAACCAGTGCGGAATGAATGCCACGTGGGAGCGAGCGGTGAGCGGAACCCTCGACGGCCAGGGCGGCACGCCCGGTTCAACGCCTCCAGTCGTCACGCAACGTAACGTACCTTCGAGCGATTTCCGTGCCGCCTTCCATGCCGCGCGGCTGGGCATGGCCGTCGTCGGCCGTGACGGACTCGTACGCACCGCCAACGACGCGCTCGGCGCGCTGCTCGGCACCGACCCCGCCCGGCTGGCCGACTCCCCCGCCGCCGACTTCACCGGCCTGCGCGAGGACGCCCGCACCTGGAGCGAGTACCGCGAGGTGCTGCTCGGCCGCCGCGAGGTGCTGCACTGCACCCGTCGCCTCAGACACCGCGGCGGCCGGGGCGTGTGGGCGGAGGTGACCCTCACCCAGCTGCCCGACAGCCGCGAGACGCTGCTGTCGGTCGCCGACATCAGCGACCGGCGGGATCTGCGGGCCCGGCTGCGGCACTTGCGGATGCACGACCCGGTCACCCGGCTGCCCAACCGGAGTCTGTTCTTCGAGCGGCTGGCCGCGGCGCTCACCACCGCGGCCGTGTCCCGGGACGGCGGCGGCCGGATCGGGCTGTGCTATCTCGACCTGGACGGCTTCAAGGCCGTCAACGACACCCTCGGCCACCGGGCCGGCGACCGGCTGCTGGGGCTGGTGGCCCAGCGGCTGAGCGAGTGCGCGGCGCCCGACGGCCATCTGGTGGCCCGGCTCGGCGGCGACGAATTCGCGCTGCTGGTCGAGGAGTCGACGGGCACCGAGCAGCTCGTGACCCTCGCCGCGGCCGTACTGACGGCGCTCCAGCGGCCGTTCGACGTGGCTGGGCAGCGGCTGTCGGTGTCGGCGAGCATCGGCGTCGTCGAGCGCCCCGCGGCCGGTACGCACGCCACGGAGCTGATGCAGGCCGCGGACACCACCCTGTACTGGGCGAAGGCGGACGGAAAGGCCCGCTGGACGCTCTTCGACCCGGAGCGCAACGCCCACCGGATGACCCGCCAGGCCCTCTCCAGCACCCTGCGGCCCGCCGTCGAGCGCGACGAGTTCGTCCTGCAGTACCAGCCGCTGGTGGGGCTGGGCGACGGGATCGTGCGCGGGGTGGAGGCGCTGGTGCGCTGGCGCCATCCGCAGTTCGGCACCCTGGCCCCCAACCGGTTCATCGGCCTGGCGGAGGAGACGGGGGCGATCGTGCCGCTGGGCCGCTGGATCCTCGCGACGGCCTGCCGCCAGGCGCGCCGCTGGCAGCTCGACCACCCCGAGGAGCCGCTCGTCGTCAGCGTCAATGTGGCGGTACGCCAGGTGTGGGACTCCGACCTGGTCACGGACGTGGCCCGGATCCTCGCCGAGACCGGGCTGCCGCCGCATCTGCTGCAGCTGGAGCTGACCGAGTCCGCGCTGATGGGCTCGGCGGGCCGCCCGCTGCAGCAGCTCCAGCAGCTCAGCGACATGGGCGTCGCCATTGCCATCGACGACTTCGGCACCGGCTATTCCAACCTCGCCTACCTCAGCCGGCTCCCGGTCTCCACCCTCAAGCTCGACGGGTCGTTCGTGCACGGCTTCCGCGCGGACGAGCACCCCAACCCGGCCGACGAGACGATCGTCGAGGCGCTCGTCCAGCTCGCCCACCGGCTGGGCCTCACGGTGACGGCGGAGTGCGTGGAGAGCGCGGAGCAGGCGGAGCGGCTGGGGCGGATCGGCTGCGACACCGGCCAGGGGTGGTTCTACTCCCGACCGGTGCCGGCCGACCGCATCTCGGCACTGCTGCGCACGGGGGTACGACCGTGAGGGCCCCGTTGCGCGGCGGTGTCCTCAATCGCCGGACGGGCTGCTGTGCCTTGTCCTCAATCGCCGGACGGGCTGGTTTCAGCCCGTCCGGCGATTGAGGACGCGCCCGCAGGGCGCTCGTCGCCGCAGGCGGCAACTGCGGCCCGCAGCCGAAGATCCGCCGGGCAGGCCCTACGCATCCGGCAAGCCGTACGCGTCCGCGATCAGTTCGTAGCTGCGCAGCCGAAGCTCCGGCGTATGCGCGTTGGCCGTGATCATCAGCTCGTCGGCACCCGTCCGCTCGACCAGGGCGGTCAGGCCCGCGCGCACCTCGTCCGGGGTGCCGAAGACGACATTGCGCAGCCAGTCGTCGACGAACTCCCCCTCGGCCGCACTGAAGTCGTATCCCTCGGCCTCCTCCGGCGTCGGGACCAGCCCGGGCCGGCCGGTGCGCAGCCGCAGCATCGCGAGCGCCCCGGTGAGGACCTGGCGGCGGGCCTCCTTCGGGTCGTCGGCGGCGAACGCCTGGACGCCGATCTTGGCGTACGGGCGGTCGAGGATCCCGGAGGGCCGGAAGGTGTCGCGGTAGAGCTGGAGCGCCGGAACGGTGTTCGCGGCGGAGAAGTGGTGCGCGAAGGAGAAGGGCAGGCCGAGGGCCCCCGCGAGCCGTGCGCTGAAGCCGGAGGAGCCGAGCAGCCAGACGGAGGGCCGGTCCGCCCGCTGCACCCCGCCGGGCACCCGGCCCTGGACCGGGCCGGGGACGGCGTGGATACGGGCGTAGGGGTGGCCGTCGGGGAAGTCGTCGTCCAGGAACCGCGTCAGCTCGGCGAGCTGCTGCGGGAAGTCGTCCGCCCCCTCCCGCAGCCGGTCCGAGCGGCGCAGCGCGGCGGCGGTCGCGCCGTCCGTGCCCGGCGCCCGGCCGAGGCCGAGGTCGACGCGGCGGGGGGCGAGGGCCTCCAGGGTGCCGAACTGCTCGGCGATCACCAGGGGGGCGTGGTTGGGCAGCATGACGCCGCCGGAGCCGAGGCGGATCCGGTCGGTGTGGGCCGCGAGGTGGGCCAGGATGACGGCCGGGGAGGAGCTGGCCACACCGGGCATGGAGTGGTGCTCGGCCACCCAGAAGCGGTGGTAGCCCCGGCGCTCGGCGAGCCGTGCCAGCTCGACCGTGGTGCCCAGCGCCTGCCGGGCGGTCCGGCCGCTGCCGACGGTCGCCAGGTCCAGTACGGACAGCGGCACCGGCGCGCTTCCCTTGGGCTCGGCCCGGATGATGTCGTCCCGCTCGTCGGCCACGGTGGCCCGCCTCCCTGGTTGGCGCTGCGTCTGGTCGCTCGCGTCGCGCGGGGTGTCCCGCACGTCGCGCCCAGCCCAACCGGAGCATCACTCCGCTTATTCCCGGCCGCGCCACGGAGTTCCCCGCTATGACATCGGCATATGCCGTTGGGGCGCATCCCTGGACAGGCGCCCGATACCCGGGCCCAAGTCCTCAACACCCGCTCCAGAAGGACCCTTTCGCCTTTATCGTGGAGAGCGGATACTCGCTGGAAACCGCTAGGGGGAAACCGTGGCGCTCAAGCCCGAGCCGACCGCGCCGTTCCACTCGGTGCAGTACGCCCTGCGCGTGCTGGAAACGGTCGCCAGACACTCCGGCGGCGTCACCGAGGTCCAGATCGCGCGCGAGACCGGCCTGCCCGCCGGCCACCTCGCCCATCTGCTGCTGATGCTCCGCCGCGAGGACTACGTGGAGCGGGTCGGCGACGATGCCTACATCATCGGTGAGTCCCTGGTCCTGCTCGGCTCCGGCGGCGACCGCGCGAAGGCCGTGGAGCGCAAGCTCCAGCAGTCGCTGTTCGCGCTGCGCGACTCACTCGGCGCGGCCGTCTATCTGAGCCGCTACATCGACGGCGAGGTCAGGATCACGCAGTACGCGGACGGCCCGCGCACGCCCAAGGTCAACGAATGGGTCGACTTCCGCTCCGCCGCCCACGCCAGCGCGCTCGGCAAGTGCCTGCTCACCCAGCTCGACCACGACGACCGGCGCGACCACCTCTCGCGCCACAAGACCGCCCGGCTCACCTCCCGGACGATCACCAACGAGCAGGTCCTCTTCCGCAAGCTCGACGCCCAGCCCGCGACCGTCCCCGTCCTCGATCTCCAGGAGTACGCGGTGGGCACGGTCTGCGCCGCCGTCCCGATCACCGCCGGGCACTCGGTCGGCTGTCTCGCGCTCTCGCTCCCGCTGGCGCACGCCCACCGGCTGCGGCAGGCCGCCGAGACGCTGAACCGGAAGGCGGCACCCCTGCTGCTGTCGATGTCTCTCTGAGTCCCTCTGGGCCCCTCTGACGCCCAGGAAGACGGGGCGGGAGGGGCCCCGGCGACGGGTGGTTCGGAGCACCCGTTCGGACCGGGTATTATTTTCTCTGTCAGCAGGCGCCGCTAGCTCAGTTGGTTAGAGCAGCTGACTCTTAATCAGCGGGTCCGGGGTTCGAGTCCCTGGCGGCGCACCGACAGTCGAAGGCCCTCACCGATGGTGAGGGCCTTCGTCGTGCTCCCGGGAGCTCTCGGTAGGGCGGTCCGCCGACCGGCCGCCGTAGCATGGGGGGCCGCGGCGGGCCCTGCCGCGCGTGACCGGGACCGGGAAGGAGGGCCACGTGCCGCAGCACCGCCGTCCGACGGCAACCGCGCTGCTCCTGCTCCTCCTCGCGGTCCTCTCCGGCCCGGCGCCGGTCGACTCGATCCTCTCCGGTGCGATCCCGTCCGCGCACGCGGCGAGCGACACCACGGCCGCCGTCCCGCAGAACACCCGGCCCGAGATCCGCGACCCCCACGCCGTCCGGGCCGACCCCGGCGACACGGGCGGCACGTGCCGTCCGCAGGACCTCCCGCTCAAGGGCGCCGAGGCCGTCGTCCCGGCCGGGCACGGCGACCCGCTCACCGCACCCGCCGCGACCCGCGCGGCACCGCCGACCGCACTGCCGCCGCGGGCCACCGCGCCCAGGTCGCCGCCCGCGCCCGTCGCCGGCTGCGCCGAGCTGCTCCCCGTCCTACGGATCTAGACCCGCCCACCACGGCCCGCCCGGGCCGCACCTTGGCATGCCCAGAATCCGTCAGACCCATGGAGCCTCTTCCTCATGTCCGCAACGCTCACCACGCCCGCCCGCCGCCTCGCGGCCATCGGCGCGGTCCTCGCCCTCGTCGTCGCGCTCGTCGCGGCCGGCATCGCGATCGGCAAGAACGCCGGCGGCTCCGGCAAGCGGGAGGCGTCCGCCTCCTCCGAGCCCGCCGCCGACCCGCGGCAGCCCGCCTACGACGAGGCGGAGAAGGCCACCAGCCGCCGCAAGGACGGCGACCCGCTCGCCCTCGGCCGCACCGACGCGCCCGTCGTGCTCGTCGAGTACTCCGACTACCAGTGCTCGTACTGCGGCCGCTACACCCGCGAGACCCAGCCCGAACTGGTGAAGAAGTACGTGGACGAAGGCGTGCTGCGCATCGAGTTCCGCAACTTCCCCATCTTCGGCAAGGACTCGATGCGCGCCGCGCGGGCCGCCTGGGCAGCCGGGCAGCAGGGCCGCTTCCCGCAGTTCCACCACGAAGTGTTCGCCAAGCTCCGCAAGGGTGACGCCCTCGCCGAGGACAAGCTGGTCGAGATGGCCCGCACGGCCGGCGTGTCCGACGTCGACCGGTTCCGCGAGGACATGAACGGCTCGGCGTCCGAGGCCGCCGTGAAGAAGGACCAGGAGGAGGGCTACGCCCTCGGCGTGCAGAGCACCCCCTCCTTCCTCGTCGGCGGGCGGCCCGTCGCGGGCGCCCAGCCGATGAGCGCCTTCGAGGCCGCGATCGCCCAGGCCAAGGCCGCCAAGGCGGCGAAGGCGGCCGGCCCGGCCAAGGGCGGGGACAGCGGGAAGAGCGAGAAGTGACCGACATCGGTTACCTCGCCGCCTTCCTCGGCGGCGCCCTCGCCCTGCTCAGCCCGTGCAGTGCGCTGCTGCTGCCCGCCTTCTTCGCGTACTCCCTCGCGAGCCCCGGCAAGCTGCTGGCCCGCACCTGCGTCTTCTACCTCGGGCTCGCGACCACGCTCGTACCGCTCGGCGCGGCCTCCACGGCCGCCAGCCGGCTCTTCAACGGCCACCGCGATCTGCTGATCACCGTCGGCGGCTGGGTCGTGATCGCCATGGGCGCCGCCCAGATCCTCGGCCTCGGCTTCGCCTCCAGGAAGGCCCAGGCCGCCGCCGGGCGCATCACCCCGCGCTCGGCCGCCTCGACGTTCTTGTTGGGCTGCGTCTACGGACTGGCGGGCTTCTGCGCCGGGCCGATCCTCGGCGCGGTGCTGACCGTGACCGCCGTCAACGGCAACCCGGTGTACGGGGCGTCGATGCTCGCCGTCTACGCGCTGGGCATGGCACTGCCGCTGTTCGTGCTGGCCGTGTTCTGGGACCGCTTCAAGCTCGGCAGCCGGCGCTGGCTGCGCGGCCGGGAAGTGCGCCTCGGCCGGCTGCGGCTGCACACGACCTCGCTGGTGTCCGGGCTGTTCTTCATCGGCATCGGGGTGCTCTTCCTCGCCTACGACGGGACGACCGGCCTGCCCGGGATCCTGGACGCCGACCAGGAGTTCGAGCTGGAGCGGCTCGCCTCCCGGATCGGCAACGCCGTGCCCGACTACGCCCTGCTGGCCGTGATCGCGCTGGTCGTCGCGGGAGTGCTGGCCCGGATCGCGCTGCGGCCGGTCAAGCCGGTCGAGTCGGCTGAGGCTGCTGAGCCGGCGGGGTCCGCCGGGTCCGCCGATCGGAGCGAGCCGGTCCGCGAAACGTGACCGGACCGGCGCGGGAGACCTCGGTGCGCGGGACGCGCCACAAGGTCTCCCGGCCGGCCCGGCCGGTGGGGGCTCAGATCAGAACTGGACGTCCGAACAGGCGTAGAACGCGTTGGGCGTGTCCGCGATCGTCCAGACAGCGAGGATGACGTGCTTGCCGGTCTTCAGGGTGGGCACGGTGCCCTGGTGGGTGACGGTCGCCTCGGGGACCCGGCCCCCGTAGGGGACGCTCATGAACGGCTGGGGTTCGAGGTCGGCGCGGGTGAGCGGCTTGGCGGGGTTGTAGCCGTCCTTGGTGATGTAGTAGCGGAAGTCGGTCGTGGCGTGCCGGGCAGTGAGCTTCCAGCGGAAGCCGTAGCCCTGCCCCGCGGTGAGCTTGGTGGCGGGCCACTGGCCGCCGCGCGGGTCGTCGAGCTGGGCGAAACGGCTGTTGCCGCCCGCGCAGATCCGGCCGTCGGCGGGGCCGCGGGACGGGAAGCCCTTGGGGCCCTCGACGCTCTGGGGTTCGTACTGGATCTCGCCGCAGTTCTTCACGGTGCCCTTCGCGCAGAACACCTGCCGACTGGTGGGGGAGTCGGTGTAGCCGTGGCTGTTGGCGCTGCCGGTGGCGAGCACGGACACGCAGGCCACCGAGAGGCCGATGATCACCGCACTGATCTTTTTGCGCATGCTTCGCTCCCTCGAGAACGTGGGGGGTTCTCCGTGAGGTGGGTGGAGTGTGCGGTCTAGACCAAGTCGGAGATTAGTCCTCCGAAATAGTCATGTCCAGGCCAAAGGAAGCGAGAATCCGGTCGCTGTTCACACGCGATGACTTAACCAGTTCACCGTTGGGCCGGTCATTGCCCAGCTCCCAGGCCCGCGCCCCCGCCAGGTCGCGCCCTCCTGCCAACTGCCGCTCGATCAGACGCCCTTGACGCACCTCGTCGGGCGTCTCCAGATACCAGACCTCGGCCAGCCACCTGCGGGCCTCGCGCCAGCCCGGCTCGTCGCACGCCAGGTAATTGCCCTCGGTCACCACCAGCCCGGTCGAGGGCGGCACCTCGTGCCGGGCGGCGACCGGCTCATGGAGGACCCGGTCGTAGTCCGGTACGTACACGCTGCGCTCGCGCTCCTCCACCACCCGGCGCAGCAACGCGGCGTAGCCCCACACATCGAAGCTCGGCGCGGAGCCCTTGCGGTCGGTCAGACCGAGGCGCTCCAACTGCGCGTTGGAGAGGTGGAAGCCGTCGAGCGGCAGATACGCGGCCGCGCCGGCACCGTGCAGCCGTTCCAGCTCGGCGACCAGCGCCCGGGCGAGCGTCGACTTCCCCGCGCCGGGCGGCCCCGCGATGCCCAGCACGACGCGACGGCCGTCGGCCGCCGTGAGATTCCAGGCGTCGGCCGCCAACTCGGTGATGATCCCCATGCCCGCACCTTAGGCCTGTCCGGCGGATCTTCGACTGCGGGCCGTGGCGGGAGCGGCGGCCGCACGGGCGGCCGCCAGGTACCGGCGCAGGTCAGCGTGGCCGGCCGTACAGGTTCGGGCGGTAGTAGGAGAAGGTCGAGATACGGACCTTCCTGCCGGGCCGGGGCGCCTCGAGGTACTTGCCGGCGCCCAGATAGATCGCGGCGTGGTGGACGCCGGACGCCTTGCCGTTGGTCGACCAGAAGACGAGGTCACCGCGGCGCAGGGCGCGGCGGGTGATGCGCTTGGTGGCGCGGTACTGGTCGGCGGCGATGCGCGGCAGCTTCACGCCCGCGCGGCGGTACGCCTGCTGGATCAGTCCGGAGCAGTCCCAGACGTGGGGGCCGTTGCCGCCCAGCTTGTACGGGTCGCCGATCTGGGCCATGGCGAAGGTGATGGCCGACTCCAGCCGGGGCTTGGCGGCGGCGGGAGCCGCCGGGAGGGGTGGGGAGAGGGGCCCCCGTGGAGCGGCGACGCCGGGTATGTCCTGGTCGCTGAGCGGGACGGCGCCTTCCGGTCCCGGCTCGTCCGACTCCGGCTCGTTCGACTCCGGCTCGTCCGGCAGCGGCTCGTCCGCGAGGGGGGCGCCGGGGAGCGCGGGATCCTCCGGGTCGCCGGGTTCGTAGACGGAGCTGTCCCCGCCCACCGGGTCCGGGGGCTCGGGGGCGGCCGTGGCGCCCGTTCCCGAGCCGGCGATGACCGCCACCCCCACGGCGGCCACGATCGCGCCGCGCAGGGCGCACGCGCACCGGTGCCGGGTGCCGCCCTCGTCGGCCCCCTCGTCGAGAGGCCCGGCGTGGGGAGCATGGGGAGCGTGAGCAGCGTCACCGTCGTCCGCCCGCGCCGGGGCGGCGGCCGCCGCGCCCGCGCAGCGCGGGCAGCCACGGCCGTCGGGTGGTTCCTCGGTGAATGCCGGAGTCCGCACCGCCTCACCGCCTTCCCGTACGCCTGTCCGGGGCGGTCGCCGACGGGCCCGCACCCGCCGTGTGCCGGCGGCCCGCCGGACCGCTTGTCACGCGTCCGTACTCGCCACAGCTTCTCAACGGGCCGGAGAAACCGCACGTCGGCGCGGTGTGCGGTGATCACGGAGGGAGAGACGCCGATCCCGCGGGCGGCTCGCGGGGTGGTCGGGAGCACCCTCGAACATCAGGTAGAGTTTTCTCTGTCAGCAGGCGCCGCTAGCTCAGTTGGTTAGAGCAGCTGACTCTTAATCAGCGGGTCCGGGGTTCGAGTCCCTGGCGGCGCACCGACAGTCGAAGGCCCTCACCACTGGTGAGGGCCTTCGTCGTGTCCGGGCCGGTTCGCGGATACGCCTTGCCCCCTTCGACACCTTTCGCACACTCCTTCGTTCGACGCACCGCTTTGCCCGGTAACCACCTCGTTTCACCCTTGCGATCATGACGCGGGGTCGGAGATCCTGAACCGACAGCAACGGCTCGGTCTCATTGCGTGAGCAGTGGGTCGAGTGGGGCGCCGGGGGGAGCCGGTGCCCCTGCGCCCGAGCGGCCGGGGGGTCCGCAGGGCTCAGGATCTGACACACGCAGGCAGCTGCGTGTCGGGGGGATGACTCATGACGTCGACGCCTGCCCATGCCCGGCAGCAGTCCCACGATCCGTCCTCGGCCACGCGCCCGCGCCCGCCCCGTGCGCCCGGAGCGGGCCCCCCTGAGCCGGCCCCGCGGACCCCGCCGGATCCACCCCGTCCCGTCGGCACAGCAGGCGCGCCCGGCTCTGCCGGATCGGCCCCGCCCGGCACCTCCCCTGCGCATCAGCGCAGGCCACGGCCCCGCTTCGACTACGAGCACTACAGCCGGCTGGCGGGCCCGCTGACCCAGCCCGACCCCACCCGCCCCTACCGCGTCCGCTATCGCAGTCTCCTCGCGGACGAGCCGCACCGGATCCGGGCGGCGCTGCTCCTCGGGGCCGCGCCCGTCGTATCGCTGGGGCTGCTGGTGTGGCTGATGCAGCCCGCGCACTGGACCGAGCGCGACCACGCCACGACGGCCATGCGGTTCCTGGACGCGGTGATGCTCGTCTCCATCGGCCTCATCGAGCTGTTCCGCACTCTGAATGTCACCTCGAACGCCCATGCGACGCTCGTCGCCCGCGACCCGGTCCCCGTCGTGCCCGAGACCGGCACCAAAGTCGCCTTCCTGACCTCGTTCGTGCCCGGCAAGGAGCCGATCGAGATGGTCACCAGGACCCTGGAGGGCGCGATGCGGCTGCGGCACCGCGGCCCGCTCGACGTTTGGCTGCTGGACGAGGGCGACGACCCCGAGGTCAAGGAGGTCTGCCGGCGGCTCGGGGTGCGCCACTTCTCCCGCAAGGGCGTCGAGAAGTGGAACCAGAAGAAGGGCCCGCACCGGGCCAGGACCAAACACGGGAACTACAACTCCTGGCTGGACGCCCACGGCGACGACTACGACTTCTTCGCCTCGGTCGACACCGACCACGTGCCGCTGCCCAATTTCCTGGAGCGGATGCTCGGCTATTTCCGCGATCCCGACATCGCCTTCGTCGTCGGCCCCCAGGTCTACGGCAATTACGACGCGGCCGTCACCAAGGCCGCCGAGAGCCAGCAGTTCCTCTTCCACGCCCTGATCCAGCGGGCCGGCAACCGCTACGGCGCGCCCATGTTCGTCGGCACCAACAACGCCGTGCGGATCAGCGCGCTCAAGGGCATCGGCGGGCTCTACGACTCGATCACCGAGGACATGGCCACCGGCTTCGAGCTGCACCGGCACCGCAATCCGGCGACCGGGAAGAAGTGGCGCTCGGTCTACACCCCCGACGTGCTCGCCGTCGGCGAGGGGCCGAACGCGTGGACCGACTTCTTCACCCAGCAGCTGCGCTGGTCCCGGGGCACCTACGAGACGATCCTCAAGCAGTTCTGGAAAGGGCCCTTCACCCTCTCCCCCGGGAAATTCCTCAATTACACCCTGATGGTCATCTACTACCCGATGACCGCCATCAACTGGATGCTGGGCGCGCTGAGCTGCGCCCTCTTCCTCGGCCTCGGCGCCTCCGGCATCTCCATCAATTCGGAGATCTGGATGATGCTCTACAGCGACGCCGCCGCCCTGCAGATCGGGCTGTACATCTGGAACCGCCGGCACAATGTCTCGCCGCACGAGCCCGAGGGCTCCGGGGGGCTCGCCGGCATGGTGATGTCCGCGCTGTCCGCCCCGATCTACGCCCGCTCCCTGATGGACGCGGTGCTGCGCCGCAAGAGCAATTTCGTGGTGACGCCGAAGGGCGACTCGGCCAGTCCCGACACTCTGTTCGGCACGTTCCGTGTGCACCTGTTCTTCCTGGTGGTATTCGGCGGCTCGCTGGCCGCTTCCTTCTGGTTCGGCCACACGCATGTTGCGATGACCACCTGGGCTTCGCTCGCCCTCGCGATCACTGTCGCGCCGATCGTCGCCTGGTGGTGGACCCTCCGCCACACCGACCGTGCCGTGGAGGCCCGCGCATGAGAGCCCGCCCGTTCCGCGTCAGCCGCCGCACCCGCCGCGTAGGCATCGGTGCGGCGGTGGCGGTCGTCCTGGCGGGCATGAACGGGCCCGCCATATGGGGCTACGCCTCCGCCAAATACCACGACTACAAGATCAACCAACCGGGGTACAAGGCGGCGAACGGCCACTGGAAAGTGGTCGACATGCCCCGTGAATACCGGATCAATACGATCCACGCGGCGCTGCTGCACACCGGCAAGGTGCTGCTCGTCGCCGGTTCGGGGAACAACGCCGCCAATTTCGACGCCAAGAGCTTCCGCTCGGTCCTGTGGGACCCCGAGCACAACACCTACAAGAACATCGACACCCCCAAGGACCTCTTCTGCGCGGGGCACACCCAGCTGCCCGACGGCAAGCTGCTGGTCGCGGGCGGCACCCAGCGCTACGAGAAGCTGGAGGGCGATGTCACCAAGGCGGGCGGGCTGATGGTCGTCCACAACGAGGACCCCGACAAGCCCATGACCCTCCCGGCCGGCACCCGCTTCACCGGCGGGAAGAGCGGCAAGACCTTCGAGTCCCACGACCCCCTGCTCGTGCCCCGCGCCAAGAAGACGCAAGGGGAGGGGGGCAAGGTGACCGTCACCGCCAGCACCGCGCGCGTCTATGTGGAGGCGCTCGGCCAGGGCCCCAAGTACGAGACCGGCCTCACCGACAACTACCGCATCGAGGGTCTGAAGGGGAAGGACGCCCAGAACCTCTACGGCATCGCCAACAAGCTCTCCTTCGACAAGAAGGACTTCCAGGGCATCAGGGACTCCTTCGAGTTCGACCCCATCGCCGAGCGGTACGTCCCGGTCGACCCGATGCGGGAGGCCCGCTGGTATCCGACCCTGACCACCCTTCCCGACGGCAGGGTCCTGTCCGTCTCCGGGCTGGACGAGATCGGCCAGGTCGTCCCCGGGAAGAACGAGATCTACGACCCGAAGACGAAGAAGTGGAACTACCTCCCCAAGGAGAGGTTCTTCCCCACCTACCCCGCCCTCTTCCTCACCGACAAGGGCCGGATCTTCTACACCGGGTCGAACGCGGGCTACGGGCCGGCCGACAAGGGCCGGGTGCCGGGGCTGTGGGACCTGGAGAGCAACGCCTTCACCGAGGTGCCCGGGATGAGTGACCCGGACACCCTGGAGACCTCGATGTCCGTCCTGCTGCCGCCCGCCCAGGCCCAGCGGTACATGGTGCTCGGCGGCGGCGGGGTCGGGGAGAACAAGAAGTCCACCGCCAAGACCCGCATCGTCGATCTGCACGACCCGAAGCCACGTTTCCGGGACGGCCCCGATCTCTACGCCAAGGCCCGCTACCCGAGCAGCGTGATCCTGCCCGACGACACCGTGCTGACGACCAACGGCTCGGGCGACTACCGCGGCCGCAGCGACTCCAACGTCCTGAAGGCCGAGCTGTACGACCCGAGGACCAACACCAAGCGCGCGGTGGCCGATCCGCTGGTGGGCCGCAATTACCACTCCGGCGCTCTGCTGCTGCCCGACGGGCGGGTCATGACCTTCGGTTCCGACTCGCTCTTCGGTGACCGGGCCAATTCCAAACCCGCCACCTTCCAGCAGCAGATGGACCTCTACACCCCGCCCTATCTCTTCCGCGACTCACGCCCCGAGCTGCGGGACACCGCACCGAGAACGGTGAAGGCGGGCGAGAAGACCACCTACGACACGGCGCACTCCCAGGCCATCCGCAAGGCGCGGCTGATCCGGCCCGGCTCCTTCACCCACGTCACCAACATCGAGCAGCGCTCGATCGAACTGGAACTCAGCAAGACGGCGAACGACATCACCGTCACGCTGCCCGAGGACACGTCCCTGATGCCCCCGGGCTGGTACATGCTGCATGTGATCGACGACCAGGGGACCCCGTCCGAGGCGGTCTGGATCAAGGTCCCCCGGGTCGGGGATCCGGACTAGCGGGCCGGCCGGTCGGCGAGCGGGCCGGGGCCCCGGCGGGCCCCGGCCGCTTCCTCAGCGGGCGTTGCGGGCGAGCTCCAGGGCGTAGGTCTCCCACCACTGCCCCGCGTCCGGGCCGCCCTTGCAGGCGCCGTCGGACTCCCCCGGCCGCTTGACCCAGAGATAGGCGTCCGTCAGCGGGTCCCCGGTCCGGGTGGTCGGTGGGTCGCCGAGGGCCCGGCCGGAGGGGTTGCACCAGGCCTTCTCGTGGTCGCCGCCGTTCAGCGGGCCGTTGCCGTTGCGGCTGGTGTCGATGACGAAGTGCTTGCCGCCCACGAGCGCGGAGAGCCTGCGGCCGTAGTCCTTGTTGGCCCGGGTGGTCTGGAAGTTGGAGACGTTGAGCGCGAATCCGTCGGCCTTGGCGATCCCGGCCCGCCGCAGCGGCTCCGCCATCCGCCCGGCGGGCGTGACCCAGCTGGGGTTGCCCGCGTCCAGATAAACCTTGGTGCGCGGCAGCGCCTTGAGCTTGCCGACGGCCTCGTTGAGCAGCGCGAAGCGCTCCTCGTGGAACTCGCGCGGTGTGCAGCCGTCCTCGATGTGCGGCAGTGCGTCCGGCTCCAGGATCACGGTCGCGCTGCGGTCACCGATGCCCTTGGCCGCCTGGTCCAGCCACTGGCGGTAGGCGTCACCGTCGGCGGCGCCGCCCTGGGAGTACTGGCCGCAGTCGCGGTGCGGGATGTTGTAGAGCACCAGCAGGGCGTCCCGGTCGGCCTTGGCGGCGGCCTGGGTGAAGCCGCGCGTCTGGCCCTCCGGGTCGTCCACGCCGATCCACTCCGCGACGGGCTGCGCGGCGATCTTCCCGAGCAGCTCGGCCTCCCGGGCCTTGCCGTCGCGGCGCAGCCGGTCGGCCCGCTGGGCGGCGGTGGCCTGCGGATTGACCCAGAACGGAGCCTGCGCCTTGGGCTGCTGGGTGGGCGGCCGTGCGGACTCGCGCTCCTTCGGAACGGCGGTGTCCGAGGACGAGAAGCACCCGGAGAGCAGCAGCAGCGCCCCCACCGCGGCTGCCGCCCTCGCCGGGCCCGTGCGGCCCCTGCGTGTGTGGCCGGTGTAGCTGCCGTACATCCACTCCCCCTTGGCTGTACTGCCTGGGGATGCCCCCAGACCCGCGCGGGACATGACCGGTCGTCTCAATGCTGACACAGACGTGTCCTCCACAGTGGGTGCTCAGGGTATGACTTGGCGTCATATCGCCCTGTTGGACCACAGTCCGCGGTCGCGGCCTGCCGGAACCCGGGGTTCACACCCGGCCCGCGCCGGTCAGGTAGGCGGAGACGACGACGTTGGCGGAGTAGGAGTGCCGGACGCGGTCGTAGTCACCGCCACAGGTGATCAGTCGCAGTTCGGCCCGGTCCACCTCGCGCGGCCCGTAGACCTTCCGGGCGTCGAAGCGGTCCTTGGTGTAGACGGAGACGTCCTCGACGGTGAACTCGGCGCTCGTGCCGTCGACCCGGGCCACGGTGATCGTCTCCCCCGGTTTCAGTTCGCTGAGGTCGTAGAAGACGGCGCGTGCGCGGGGGGTGTCGAGGTGGCCGACGAGGACGGCGGCGCCGGCGCTGCCGGGCTGCGGGCCGCCGCGGTACCAGCCGACGGCGTTGGACCGCGAGTACGGCGGCGGTTCCACCGCCCCCGTCGGGTTGAGGCCGCGCTCCTCGATCGGCGCCCAGACGCCCGTCGCCCTGATGGACAGCCCCCGGGGCCGGGAAGCGGGCAGCGGTTCGTGGGCCGGGGGCAGCGGGCGCCCCATCGGACGGCCCGCCGCGGCGACGTCGCCGGTGGTGGGCGTGGCGGGGCCGTGCCCCTCGGTGATCTCCCGCCCCCACAGCCACAGGGCCAGCAGCAGCGCCGCCCAGGTCACTCCGGTCAGCAGGCGGCCGGTGCCACTGGCACGCGGTTCGGACATCGACTCGGGCCCGCGTTCCGTCAGTGCCGCGATTCGTCGGTGTCGCGGCGCTGCGCGGCCTCGTTGCGGCGGCGGTACCAGATCACTCCGGCGGCGATCAGCGCGGTGCCGCCCGCGAGGACGAGCCCCGGCGTGCCGGGTGCCTCGGCGGTGGCCATCGATGTGCCGCCGCCGCCCGCGGGTACGGGCGCGACGGGCAGCTCGGAGGAGGAGGAGTCGGGCAGGGTGTGGTCGCTGGGCGGCTGCCCGCCCTCGGGCTGGTCGTGGGTCTCGGAACCGACGCGGTCGTCCTGGCGGTCGCGGGCGCCCTCCGGCTCCTCGCCCTCCTTGACGATGGTCAGCCGGCCCGCGGCCGTCGCGTCGTAGCCCTCGCAGTTGACCTTCACGGGGTAGACGCCGGGGGCGACGGTCGAGCGGACGGTCGCCTCGGCGAACAGCCCGGCCGAGTCCTTGGCCAGCACGGCGTCGGAGACGAAGGCCTCGGAGCTGGCGGTCGCCCGGTTGTTGCCGCAGCCGGAGACGCGCAGTTGTACTTCGCCGCCGGGGTGGCTGGTGACGGGGGTGAGTTCGACGGTCCCCGACATGGTGGCGGGGCCGTCGACGGCGTACGCGGGGGCAGCGCAGACGACGGCCGCCGCCACGAGGGCGCCACAGAATGTGAAGCGGACAGAGTCCATGGGAAACCTCCTGGGTACGTCAGAAGGTTCACCCGCCGGACTCCGGCGTCGCATCCGCTCCCCAGCCGTATTGCGCCATCCGGTGCCCAAAGGCCCCCGATCGGCTCGGATCACTTTGGACCGGTCGAGGCCGGGTGAGGCCGGGTCAGATCAGCTCGACGAGGTCGGCGATCGAGTCGACGACGCGCGAGGGGCGGAAGGGGTGCAGCTCGATCTCCTCGGCGCGGGTGAGTCCGGTCAGCACGAGGAAGGTCTCCATGCCGGCCTCCAGCCCGGCCAGCACATCGGTGTCCATCCGGTCGCCGATCATGGCGCTGGTCTCGGAGTGCGCGCCGATGGCATTGAGCCCGGCCCGCATCATCAGCGGGTTCGGCTTGCCGACGAAGTACGGCTCACGGCCGGTCGCCTTGGTGATCAGGGCGGCGACGGAGCCGGTGGCGGGCAGGGCGCCCTCGGCGGAGGGGCCGGTCTCGTCCGGGTTGGTGGCGATGAAGCGGGCACCGGCGTTGATCAGCCGGATGGCCTTGGTGAGCGCCTCGAAGCTGTAGGTCCGGGTCTCGCCGAGGACCACGTAGTCGGGGTCGTGGTCGGTGAGGACGTAGCCGATGTCGTGCAGGGCGGTGGTGAGCCCGGCCTCGCCGATCACGTAGGCGGTGCCGCCGGGCCGCTGGTCGTCCAGGAACTTGGCGGTGGCCAGCGCGGAGGTCCAGATGTTGTCGACGGGGACGTCGAGCCCGATGCGGGCCAGCCGGGCGTGCAGGTCACGGGGGGTGTAGATGGAGTTGTTGGTCAGTACGAGAAAGGGCTTGCCGGACTCGCGGAGCCGCTTGATGAAGGTGTCCGCGCCGGGCACCGGGATGCCCTCGTGCATCAGGACACCGTCCATGTCGGTCAGCCAGGACTCGATGGGCTTGCGCTCTGCCACAGTGGGACTCCTGCCGTAAACGCCCCTCGCCGGGGCTGGGTACGCCAGAGCGGCACCTCTCGTGCGCCGCCCTGACCCCTCCAGCCTAATCAGCTCCCGGCCGTGACCTCCCGGACGGCGGCGCGGGAGGGGTCAGCGGCCCGACCGCCGCGCCCCGAACATCAGCGCCGCCCCGCCGAGCAGCAGCGCGAGGGCGGCGGCGCCGATCCCGAAGAGGTGGTGCGGGGAGCCCGTGTCGGCGAGCGCGGGCGGGCTCGCCTCCTCGTACGGCGTGCGGTGTGCGGGGTCACCGGCGTCGCCGGGGTCCAGCGCGTCCCCGGCGTGTCCGCCCGCCCCCCGCCGCCCGGTCTCCTCGGCGGGTTCGGGCGCGCCCTCCTCGATGGAGAAGGTGTAGTCGTCGGACTCCCCCACCCACTCGCCGTCGTTCCCGCGGCGCTGCACGGCCGTCACATTGGCCGTGACCTGGCCTTCGGCGGCGCCGGCCGCGAAGGACAGCCGCAGGTCGACGGTGACCGAGCGGCGGGCGGGGACGGCGAAGCCGGGGAAGTCCGGCGAGGAACCGTCGAAGACACCGACGTTCTCGGCCTCGTCGGTCCGTTCGAAGCGCACGGGCCGCCAGCGCGCGGCGCCCCGGTCGTAGAAGTCGAGGTGGATGTCGCCGGGCCGCAGCGCGCGGCCCCGGTCGGCGAGGACCGCGACCGGGTGCACGGCCTGGCAGTCGGCGCCCGTGGCGTTGCGCAGCTCCAGCCGCCAGCCGTGCGGGGCGCCGCCGCGCCCGTACACCTCGGGGCCGCCGCTCAGCCGCGAGCTGATCGGGAAGGCGGCGCTGCCGGGGTCGCCGCAGGGCGGCTGTTCGGCGGCCGGGCGCGCGACGGCCTTCACTGGTGCCGCCGGTGCCGCCGCCGGGACGAGCGCGAGCGCGACGGCGCCGACTGCGACGAGGGCACGGGACAGGGGCATCGCGGGACCTTTACGGAGGGGGGTGCGGGTCGGAGCGCGGGAGGCTCCGGGTCCTCAGGAACATCCCACCCCTCGCGCGCACGGGCCGGGCGCGGCACGGTCCCGTGCGGCCGACTGGCCGTCACATACCGCCCGATGTGACGATTTTCGTCTCATCGGACCGGGCCGTGAGGGCCGTCCCGGACCGCCCGAAGAGCGGGGCGAGCGCCAGCTCGGCCGCGCCCTCGACCACCGTCCGGCCGCCGCCGGGGGTGACGGCCACGGGGACCGTACGGCCGTCCGCGCGGGCGGCGTCCTCGGCGAGGACCGCGCGCACACCGCGCAGATACGGCTCCGGCTCGGCCAGCACCGTCCGGCCGCCGAGCAGGACGAGGTCGATGTCCAGCAGCCGTACGAGGTTGGCGGCGCCGACGCCGAGCAGCCGCGCCGCGCGGGCGGTGTCACCGGCCGCGACGGCGCCCAGGCAGAGCGCTTCGACGCAGCCACGGTTGCCGCACGGGCACGGCGGCCCGTCGAGCTGGAGCACCTGGTGCCCGAACTCCCCGGCCCCGGTCCTGGCCCCCCGGTGCACCCCGCCGCCGAGGACGAGCCCGGCGCCGAGGCCCGTGCCGAGGTGCAGATACGCGAAGGAGTCGGCGGCGGGCCCGCCGCCGCCCGCGCCGCGCAGCACGAGCCCGAGCGCGGCGGCGTTGGTGTCCTTGTCGACCACGACCGGCATCCCGAGCCGCTCGGCGAGCGCGTCCCGCAGCGGGAAACCGTCCCACTCGGGGAACCCGGTGACCCGGTGCAGCACGCCGCTCGCATGATCGAGCGGCCCGGGCACGGCGACGCCGACACCGAGGAGGGGGCGTCTCGCGCGGGGCGTGTCGCTGCTCGCCATCAACGCCTCCACCTCCGTTGCCACCGCGTCCAGCAGCGCCTTCGCGCCCGCGCCGAAGGCGAGGGGGGTCGTGCGGGTGGCGACGGGGGTGCCGGTGAGGTCGACAAGGGTCGCGGTCAGGGCGTCGCGGTCGAGGTGGAGGCCGATGGCGTGGGCCGCGTCCGGCACCAGGCGCCAGGTCGTGGCGGGCTTGCCGCCGGTGGACGCGCGACGGCCCGCCTCGGCGGCGAGGCCCGCCGCCCGCAGCCGGGCGCAGATCTTGCTGACCGCCTGCGGGGTCAGGCCCGTACGCGCGGCCAGCTCCGCGCGGCTCGCACCCGCCGCGCCGGCGTCGCGCAGCAGCCCGAGGACGAGGGCCGCGTTGTGGTCGCGCAGCGCGGCGAGGTTGGCGCCGGGAGGGGGGTTGCCCAGACCGTTGTTCACACCGCCCATTGTCGCCATCACTTGCACTTTCGCAACAGCGTTGCCAAAGTGGGGAGCATGGATGGCACCACAGGCACCCCCCGCACCCCGCTGCGCGTCGGACTCATCGGTTACGGCCTGGCGGGCTCCGTCTTCCACGCCCCGCTGATCGCCGCGACCGAGGGCCTGGCCCTCGACACGGTCGTCACGGCCGACCCCGACCGGCAGCGGCAGGCCGTGGCCGAGCACCCGGGCGTCACCACGGTCGCCGACGCGGACGCCCTCTTCGCGCGGGCGGACGGGCTCGACCTGATCGTCATCGCCTCCCCCAACCGCACCCACGTCCCGCTCGCCCGTACGGCCCTGGAGGCCGGGCTGCCGGTGGTCGTCGACAAGCCGCTCGCCGCGACGGCCGCCGAGGCCGAGGCACTGGCCGCCCTGGCCGAGGAGCGCGGGCTGTTGCTCAGCGTCTTCCAGAACCGTCGCTGGGACAACGACTTCCGTACCGTGCGGAAGCTGATCGCCGACGGCGCCCTCGGCCGGGTCCAGCGCTTCGAGTCCCGCTTCGAGCGCTGGCGGCCGCGCCCCAAGGGCGGCTGGCGCGAGTCCGGCGACCCGGCCGAGATCGGCGGACTCCTCTACGACCTCGGCAGCCATGTCGTGGACCAGGCCCTGCACCTCTTCGGCCCGGCCACCACCGTCTACGCCGAGACCGACGTGCGACGCGAGGGCGCCGAGGCCGACGACGACACGTTCATCGCGATCACGCACATCAGCGGCGTCCGCTCCCATCTGTGGGTGAGCGCCACCACCGCCCAGCTCGGCCCCCGCTTCCGGGTGCTCGGCAGCGAGGCGGGCTTCGTGAAGTACGGCCTCGACCCGCAGGAAGCCGCGCTGCGCGAGGGCCTGCGGCCCACGGCCGACGGCACGGCCTGGGGCGTCGAACCGGAGTGCGCGTGGGGCCGCCTCGGGGCGGGGGAGTCCCCGCAGACGGGCGGCGGGGAACCCGTGCCGACCCTGCCCGGCGACTACCCCGCCTACTACGCGGCGATCGAGGAGGCCCTGCGCACGGGCGGCCGGCCGCCGGTCACGGCGGCGGAGGCGGCGGACGCCCTGCGTGTCCTGGAGGCGGCCCGGACCTCGGCGGCCGAAGGCCGTGCGGTGCGGATCGGGGCGGACCGATGAGCGAGGAGATCGCACGGCTGGAGGAGCAGGAACGACGCCTGGTCCTCGACCACTTCGACAACGACGACGCCTGGCGCCTCGGCTCGCTCCTGGCCGGGCTGGCCCGCGCGCGCGGCGCCGCCGTCACGATCACCGTCCGGCGCGGCGCGCAACGTCTCTTCCATTGCGCCCTGCCCGGCACTTCCGCCGACAACGACGCCTGGCTGGACCGCAAATGCCGCGTCGTCGAGCGCTACGCCGAGTCCTCCTACCTCGTGGGCGCCCGCTTCCGCGCCAAGGGCCGCACCTTCGAGGACTCCTCCCGGCTGGACCCGGACCGCTACGCCGCGCACGGCGGCGCATTCCCGCTCACGGTGCGCGGCACGGGTGTCGTGGGGGCGGTCGCGGTGTCGGGGCTGGCGCAGGGGGACGACCACGCGCTGGTGGTGGAGGCGCTGGAACGGTTCCTCGCCGAGGGCTGACGCGCGGGGCGGCGGGCCGGGGCGGGCGCACAGAATATCGCTCGATCCCACCGCGCGGCGTACGTATCGTGGCCTGGCCGAAGGCACACGGGGGGCATCGGTCCGGCATGCCCCGACGCGAGGGAAAGAGCGGCACAGTGGAGCACAGCGGATGGGCCGACGAGGGGTTCGGAGCCGTCGCGGACGAGTTCGCCCGGAACTTCGCCGAGCGCGGTGACCTCGGCGCAGCCGTGACCGTGTTCGCGGGCGGGCGCAAGGTCGTGGACCTGTGGGGCGGCATCGCCGACCAGCGGACCGGCCGGGCCTGGGAAGAGGACACGGCCGTCCCGGTCTTCTCCGCCGCCAAGGGCATCGTCGGCATCTGCGCCCATCTGCTCGCACAGCAGGGGCGGCTCGACCTCGACGCCCCCATGGCCGACTACTGGCCGGAGTTCGGGCAGCGCGGCAAGGAGAAGATCACGACGCGCATGGTGCTCGCGCACCGCGCCGGCCTGCCCGCCGTCGACGACCGCACGCTGACCTTCGAGGACCTCGTCGCCTGGACCCCGGTCGTCAAGGCCCTCGAGGAGCAGGAGCCCCTCTGGGAGCCCGGCACGGCGCTGGAGTACCACGGCTTCACCTTGGGCTGGCTGGTCGGTGAGGTGATCCGGCGGATCACCGGGCTCACCCCCGGCGCGTACTTCCGTGCGGCCGTCGCCGACGAGCTGGGCCTGAGCACCTGGATCGGTGTGCCCGAGGCCGAACTCCCGTCGCTGGCCCGGCTCGTCGAGGCCGACGGGCGGCCCGCGCTGCCGGATCCGGAGACGCTCATCATGCGGATCCTGACGACGAACGGGCTGGTGCCCTTCCCCGGCCTGGATGATCCGCACGGCTACAACTCCCCCGCGCTGCTGACCGCCGAGTTCCCCGGGACGGGCGGCGTCTCCTCGGCGCGCGGTCTGGCCACGCTGTACGCGGCCGCCGCGCACGGCGTGGACGGCGGGCCGCGGCTGCTCAGCCCGGAGACCGTCACCGACGCGGTGCGGGAGCAGTCGGCCGGCGCCTCCTGGTCGGGGTTCCCCGACCTGGGCGCGCGGTGGGGTTCCGGCTTCCACCTCGACTCGGCCCGGCACCCGCTGCTCGGCCCCCGCAGCTTCGGCCACGACGGCTCGGGCGGCCAACTGGCCTTCGGCGACGACGCGTACGGCGTCGGCTTCGGTTACGTCACCAACCGGATGATCGGCCACGGCGACGCGCGGACGGCGTCTTTGCTCATGGCGGTACGGGAGTGTGTCTTGCGCTAGCGCTTCGGCCGGCTGCGGGCCGTCTTGCCGCCTGCTGCGGCGGGCGCCCTGCGGGCGCGTCCTCAATCGCCGGACGGGCTGGTTTTGGCTGAGCTCAGCCATATCGAGCCCGTCCGGCGATTGAGGACACCGCCGCGCAGCCGAGGTGCACACCCGACAGCAGTCCGCAGGACAACAGGCATCGCCCGCCCCCAGGAGCTCGGGGCGGGCGATGTCTGATGGGGGATCTGCTACCAGCGCGGCTTCGCGGCGGTCTCGTCCGCCTTGATGCAGGCGGCGCGCTGCTTGGCGATGGCGTTGGCCTGGGCCTGGGCGCGGTTGGCCGCCTCGGGCTCGCCCAGCTTCCGCAGCGTGGCGGCCTTGGCCTTCAGGTCGGCGACCTGCTGACCCATCTGGGCCACGTTGCAGGTCTTGTGGGGGGCCGCGGTGGCGGTCGTGACGGGCAGGGCCGTGAACAGGACGCCACCGGCGAGCGCGGCGGTCACGGCGAGCGCGGAAATACGACGCATGCGTCTCTCCAAGTTCCGGGTCGTACCGACCCGTTGAGGGGGGAAAAATCGCCGACCTCCATCGGTTACCCAAGGTGGCCGACAACGCGGAGCGTAGTGGAAATAGGGATCTTGAAGACCCGGCAAGTCGGGCAGAGCCCGCATATCCGACCGCCAACTCCCCGTGGTTTCCGTCACTTCCCCCGACCGGGCACGCGTCGCCGCACGCATCACACACCGTCATCACCATCTCAGGAATCACTCACCGTCACGGCCTGAATTCACCCCTCACCGCGACGGGCCCCGGGAAGCCGCAGGTCACCTAGGATCGATCGGGAACAATCCGACTCCCGAGCTCGTGGAACTCCCGCTCGTTGTGGGAGTGGCGGGCCTGTGCCGAGCAGGGTGCGGGCGGGAAGCGCGAGTGAGGAGCAGGGCGTGGCGGACGCGGCGGTCGACGCACGGTCGGAGCACAACGAGCCCGAGGACGGGCCGGCACCGGAGGGGCCACGCGGCGTGAAGGCCAAGAAGCAGCGCCCTTTCTGGAAGGAGCTGCCGATCCTCCTCGGCGTCGCGCTCCTGCTCGCCCTGCTGATCAAGACGTTCCTGGTGCAGGCGTTCTCGATCCCGTCGGACTCCATGCAGAACACCCTGCAGCCGGGCGACCGGGTGCTGGTCGACAAGCTGACCCCGTGGTTCGGTTCGGAGCCCGAGCGCGGCGAGGTCGTCGTCTTCCACGACCCGGGCGACTGGATGAAGTACGAGCCGACCCCGCAGCCCAACGCCGCCCAGAAGGTGCTCAGCTTCATCGGGCTGATGCCGTCCGCCGAGGAGAAGGACCTGATCAAGCGGGTCATCGGGGTCGGCGGCGACACGGTGGAGTGCAAGGGCTCGGGCCCGGTCAAGGTCAACGGCAAGCCCCTCGACGAGCCGTACGTCTTCGCGGGGAACACGGCCTGCAGCACGGACGAGAAGGGGCAGTTCAAGGTCAAGGTCCCCAAGGGGCACCTCTGGGTGATGGGTGACCACCGCCAGAACTCCGCGGACTCCCGCTACCACCGCGATAGCCCCGGCGGCGGCATGGTGCCGGTCGGCAATGTGGTGGGCCGCGCGGTCGTCGTCGCCTGGCCGGTCGACCGCTGGTCCACGCTGCCGGTACCCGGCACGTTCGACCAGAAGGACATCAACACGGTGGCCGCCACCGCCCCGGGCGCGCTGGCCCTCGTGGGCGCGGCACCGCTGGTGTGGCTGCGCCGGCGCTCCCGCGCACGGGTGCGCGCCGCCGACTAGCGGACTCCGAACCCGCTGCTCGGTGCGGCGCGCGGTCGCGCGCCGGACGGCGGCGGCTCAGTCACCCAGGGCGAGCTTCAGGCCGAAGCCCGCGATGACCGTGCCGGTGACGCGGTCGAGGGCCCGACGGGCGGCGGGGCGTTGGAGCCAGCCGCGCAAGGCCTGGGCGAAGGCGATCAGCGCCATCGACCAGAGCAGGCCGAGCAGTATGTGCACGCAGGTCAGCAGCAGACCGGTCGTGAAGTGCGGGGCGCCGGCCGGGATGAACTGCGGCAGGACGGCGACGTAGAAGACGCCCACCTTGGGGTTGAGGAGGTTGGTGAGCGCGCCCTGCCGCCACCCCTCGTACAGGGTCTCGGCCTCCTTCAGGACCGGCGCCTCATCCGCCCCTTCGGCCCGCATGCCGCGCCAGGCGTCGATCAGCATGCGCGCGCCCATCCACAGCAGATACACCGCGCCCGCCCAGCGCAGGATCTCGTACGCCACCTGAGAGGCCGTCAACAGCGCGGTCACACCGAGCGAGGTGAGCGCACCCCACACGAAAATGCCGGTCTGGATGCCGAGGACCACGCCCCAGGCCCGTCGGCGGCGGCCGAGTGCCGCCGTGCGCAGGACGAGGGCGGTGTCGAGGCCGGGGGTGAGGGTGAGGAGGCCCACGACCAGAGCGAAGGACCATAGCGTTGTGCTTATCGTCATGGGCGTTCACCATAATCCTGCCTGAATTCGGGCACGATCACCGGGGTCGGCCTCAGTTTCCTCGCTCTCTTGACCTCAAGCAATGTTGATGTTGGAGAGTGATCACGCCGCCCCACCCCGGGGGCGCACCGATCCAGGAGTGCACGACATGCACGCGATACGGCTGCACGCCTTCGGCCCTGCCGGGAACCTGAGCCACGAAGAGGTCCCCGCCCCCGTTCCGGCCGAGGGGCAGGTGCGGATCGATGTGCGGGCGAGCGGCGTCCACTGGATCGAGACCACGCTTCGACGCGGCCTCCCCGTCGGCCCGCACCAGCCGCCGGAGCTGCCGGTCGTCCCCGGCGGGGAGGTCGCCGGCGTCGTGTCGGCGGTGGGGCCGGGCGTGGACGAACAGTGGCTGGGCCGACGGGTCGTGGCGCAGCTGGGCGGGTACGGCGGGTACGCCGAGCAGGCCGTCGCCGACGTCGACTCCCTCCACCCCATCCCCGGACACCTCGACGCCGAGACCGCCGTGGCGGCGATCACCACCGGCTCCACGGCCCAGGGCGTCCTGTCCGTGGCGGGCGTCACCGCCGACGACACGGTGCTCGTGATGTCGGCGGCCGGCGGCCTCGGCAGCCTGTTCGTCCAGGCGGCGCGTCAGGCCGGCGCCACCGTCGTGGGAGTGGCGGGCGGTCCGGCCAAGACGGCACGCGTGCGGGAGCTCGGCGCCGATGTCGCGGTCGACTACCGGGACGCCGACTGGCCGGGGCACGTCCGCGAGGCCCTGGGCGGGCGTCAGGTGAGCGTGGTCCTCGACGGCGTGGGGGGCACGACCGGCCGCCAGGCCCTGGAACTGCTCGGCCCCGGCGGCCGCTTCCTGCTGCACGGCTGGGCCTCCGGGACGCCCACCGAGATCACCACACCGGACATCATCGAGCGCGCCCTCACCGTCACCTGGGCGATCGGCCCGGCCATGGTCCCCGTCGGCGGCATGCGCGAGCTCGCCACCCGCGCCCTGGCCGAGGCCGCCGCGGGCCGTCTCGTGCCGCTGATCACCCGCTTCCCCCTCTCACGCGCCGCCGACGCGCATGCCGCGCTGGAAGCCCGCGAGGTCGAGGGCAAGGTGGTGCTGACCACCTGTGCGCCTTCCCGTACCGCACCCGCACCCGGAGTTCAGCTGACCCGGTGTGCGGCCTGCCGCGCCACCTGGCCCAACCGCTCGCGGTAGGCGGAGTCCGGCAGCCGGTCCAGGTGACCCTGGGCTCGCTCCGTGTACGCCACGGCCAGGTCCCGGGCCCGGGTCATGGCATCGGTGCTCTGGAGCAGCCGGTGCACGGCGGGCAGGGCGCGTTCGCCATCGGCGTCGTTCCACAAGGCGTGCAGCTCGGTCCGTTGAGGCGGCGAGGCGTGGGCGTGGGCCAGCAAGAGGGGCAAGGTGGGGCGGTGGTTGCGCAGGTCACTGGCCGCGTCCTTGCCGGCGGCCTGTGAGGTGCTGTCGTAGGGCAGGAGATCGTCACGGATCTGGAAGGCCATGCCGAGGGCCAGTCCGTACTCGCTCAGCGCCTGGACCTGATCGTTGCTGCCTTCGGCGAGGTACGCGCCGAGACGGCAGGCGTAGGCGAAGAGCACCGCCGTCTTGAGCCTGATCATCTCCAGGTAGGTGTCGACCCCGCAGGTCAGATCGTCCGAGATGTGCAGTTCCAGGGCCGCGCCGCGCGCCAGGTCCTCGCCCGTGCGGCCCGCATCGGCGAATGCCCGGGCGACGCGCTCCGCGCTCGCCCCCTGCTCACGGCAGCGGGAGAGCCCCTGGAGGGCCTTCATGACGAGGCCGTTGGCGGCCAGGAGCGCGAGGTCCGCGCCGAAGCGGTAGGGCGCCGAGTCCCGGCCCCGCCGCTGATGGTCGCCGTCGATGATGTCGTCGTGGATCAGGCTGGCGACGTGGACGAGTTCGGTGCTGACCGCGGCGGACAGGACCATGTCGGTGCGCCCGCCGACGGCCCCGGCGGCTTCCACGGTCAGCACCGGCCTGAGCAGCTTTCCGACCGGCAGCAGGGCGTGGTTCTGGATCGGCGCGAGAAGCGTGTCGTCCGCCCCTTCGCAGGACCGCCTCAGCTCGGCGCTGATCGCCCGGTGCGACGCCCAACTGCGTACGTCGTCGAGTTGCTCCGGAACGACGGGGACAGCGGCGGAAGGAAAGGCGGGAGCCATTTCGGCGCGGGGCGGCGGCACCGCGTCGAACACGGACCGCAGGGAGGAAACCGCCAGCCGTTTCAGGGAGGCCGGGCGGGGGTGGGGGCGCCGCCGCAAGGCGGCGGGCAGGTCCTCGGTCACTGCCCTCAGATGCAGCCGGTACAGGGACTCCATGGTTTCGATCGCGGCTCTGCCATAAGGGGGCAGCGCCGCCGTCACGGCCTCCGCACCGGACAGCAGAACCGCGGCACGGTCGGCTTCCCAGCGCAGCGCCCGCAACACCGCGGGAGTCGCCCTGCGGTTGAGAAAATCCGTCCGGTCCGCCGCGCAGTTCTCCAGCGTCTCCGTAGAGATTCCCAGCCAGCCGCGCGCCACGTCCTCGGAGATGTCCCGCAGATTGTCCACCCGGTCCAGGCCCTCGCCGAAGGACAGCACCGCCTGGTCGAACGCGGGATCGCCGACCGGTCCGCCCAGCAGCGGGCAGCCCAGCAGCACAGGCGCGCCCACGGCACAGCGGGCGAACTCCGACAACTCCGCCTCGGTCGCGAACCCGGTCCTGCCGATGTCCCCCCGGGTCGTCGCGACGAACTTCTCCAGGGCCGGAACCGGCAAGGCGAACGTCGCGATGCTGTGCACGATCGCGGCGCGCACGGGGTGCGCCGAATATCCCGCGCGTACTTCCGTCAGCAGTTCATGGGTCTCTTCGGAGAAACGCGCGACGCTGCCCTTGCGGCTGTCCGCCAGGTCGTCCACCCAGCGCACCACGGCTCCCACAGCGGCCATCGCGGGCCGGTATTGCGGCGGCAGGAACGCCCCGGCCATGGCCATGGTCCAGTCCGTCTTCAACGCCAGCTTGAAGCAGGCCCGATACGACTTCCGCAATCCGGCGTCCTTGATACCTGCCAGATCGAGGCACTCGTCGAACTTGCCCAGTTCCCAACGCGCCAAGGCATGACCTTTCTTGGGAGATGGTTCTTACGATGCCTTGCTGCTACGCGGCTCGGGCGTCCAGGCCACGGTGATCGCCCCACCGGATGCCAGCAGGAGGAATCCGAGGAACAAGCCGCCCATGTTGGCCGCGACCAGGCTGACCAGGGACAGCATGAGCGCGAGGACCCCCGGGAAAGCACGCCTTTCGGGAGCTTGCCAGGTGGCGATCCCGGACACGAGACACAGACTGCCCAGCAGCCACGCGGAGGCCCCGGCGGTTCCCGAGAACGGCAGCATGCCCAGGCCGTCCCAGGTGGTCAGCACGATTTCGACGCCGCCCAGGCACATCAACAGGCCGCCCCAGAACGGGCGCGTGCGGTACCAGGGCAGCCAACGGGAGCGAGCGGTCGGCCACAGATCGTTCATAGTCATTTCCCGGCACCCCGATGAGGGCTGGAGGGGCAGCCTTGACGGCCGTGGACGAAGTCCGCGTGGAATCCCTTCGCGGTCAGACTCGCGGCGGCGAACGCGCGAGGTTCGACACGGACGTCGAATGCGTGAAAAGAGCCCGCGGTCAGCCGGAAGGGTGTTGCCGGGTCCCGCTCTGTTTCCAGGCCGGCCGAGGAAAGGGAAACGCGTGACGAAGTGAGGGAGGACGTCTCGATGGTGAACTTCGAGGCGGACAGCGTGTCGGCGTACAGACGGGCGGTGGTGGCTCCGACAACCGGCAGTTCCACCACGGACGTCACACAGACTTCATCGGCTCGAAAATCCTGGAAGAGCGACATGAGTGCCGCATCGGAATGTTTTCCCGACGACAGGCCCGGGTTGATCGACAACCCGGACACACTGATCTTCTCCGCGCTGATGACCATCGGCACCCGCCCCGCGAAGGCGAACTGGAGCGCGCTGGCGGTGTCGGTGGCCAGAAGGCCGTAGGCCGCTCCGAGAACGACGGTCATGACCACTGCGCAGCGCCGGCGTCGAACATGCCCAGTCGGCGCCGACGGGATTTCCTTCGGTGCGCTTGGCGCGTCGCGACGCAAGGGCAACTCCCCTGTTTCTCTGGTCACTCACCGGTTCCGCGGAGCCAGGAAGAAGAAATCGGAATCAATTCGTTCACCGAACAGCACTGAATGGCGGTCCATCTCTACACGCCGCGTCTGTCGCACCCCGAAATGCACGGCGGACGGGCATCGTTTACACCCGAAGGGGTGAGCGTTTCTACGGCCGACCGGTCCCCCTGTCGCAGGGGTGCGTGGCCTGCACCGATGCCACCACCGGGACGGGCCGGAAGAGGGAGCCACCGCACCACGACCTAGGGTCGACCATGTGCTGAAACGTCCCGCCTTGCTCTGGCTGCTGGCCCCCTACGCGCTCTTCCTCGGCGCACTGCCCCTCGTCGACCGCGTCCGTCCCACGGTGGCCGGCCTGCCCTTCCTCTTCTTCTGGCTGCTGCTGGCGACCCTGCTGACACCGGCCGCCGTCTTCCTCGCCTGGCGCGGGGACCGGAAGCGGGGCCGGGTGTGAACGCCACCGTCGCGACGTCGGTCTTCGGCGTCTTCATGGTCCTCACCGTCGCCCTCGGCCTCTTCGCCGTCCGGGGCCGGGGCTCGGGCGGCGGGCTCACCGAGTGGTCGGTGGGCGGCCGCAGCATGGGCACGGTCTTCATCTGGGTGCTGATGGCGGGCGAGGGCTACACGAGCTTCAGCTACCTCGGCGCGGCGGGCTGGGGCTACAACCACGGCGCGCCGGTCCTCTACGTCATCGCGTACATGTCCTGCGGCTACGCCATCGGCTACGTCGTCGGGCCGATGCTCTGGTCCTACGCCCGCGAGCACGGCCTCGTCTCCATCACCGACATGGTCGCCCACCGCTACGGGCGCCCGTGGCTCGGCACGGCCGTCGCGATCCTGGCGACCGTGTGCCTGCTGCCGTACATCCAGCTTCAGATCACCGGCATGGGCGTGGTCGTCTCGACCATCTCCTACGGCGCGATCAGCCTGAACTGGGCCTATTTCATCGCCTTCGCCGTCACCACGGGCTTCGTGGTCGTGAGCGGGCTGCGCGGCAGCGCCTGGGTCTCCGTACTCAAGGACGTGCTGGTCATCGGCACCCTGGGCTTCCTCGCGATCTACGTCCCGCTGCACTACTTCGACGGCTACGGGCCCTTCCTGGACCGCCTCGTGGCGGAGAAGCCGGACTGGCTGACCTTCACCGGGCACGGTGGCAGCGGCCTGGGCGGCAGCTGGTTCGTCACGACGAGCTTCCTGAACTCCCTGACCGTGGTGATCTTCCCGACGACCGTGGCGGGCTACCTCGGCGCGCGCAGCGCCGACGGGCTGCGCCGCAACGCGATGCTGCTGCCGTTCTACAACGTGCTGCTGTTCGTGCCGATGCTGCTGGGCATGGCGGCGATCTTCGTGGTGCCGGGACTGGCCGGCCCGGGGTCGAACCTGGCGCTGTTCAAGCTCGTGGTGGACTCCCTGCCCGCGTGGGCGGTCGGGGTGATCGGGGTCGCGGCGGCCCTGTCGTCGATCGTGCCGATGGCGGTGTTCATGCTGGTCATCGGCACCATGTGGGGCAAGAGCGTGCTGGGCGTCATGCCCGGTCTGGCGGGTCGCCCGGACCGGCAGAAGACGGGCGCCCAGGTGGTGGTCGTGGCGGCGGGCGGACTGGCCCTGCTGCTCACCTACACCGAGCCCAATACGCTCGTGCGGCTGTCACTGATCTCGTACGAGGGCATGGCGCAACTCGTGCCCATGATTCTGCTGGGCCTGGTGTGGCGGAAGCTGACGCTCTGGGGTGCGGTGAGCGGTCTGGTGGCGGGCGGCACCTTGGTGTGTGCGCTGGTCTTCACCGAGAACGACCCGCTGTGGGGGGTGAACGCGGGGGCCATCGCCCTCGGGTTGAACCTGGTGGTCGCGCTGGTGGTCTCCTGGCTGGGGCCGAAGACGGCCGACGAGCGGCCGGATTCCGAGGTGCTGGCGACGGATCCGGGCCCGGACGTGCCGGTTGTCAGTGGCACCGTCTAGCATCGGAACGAACGACTGAACGAACGGCCTTCGGGGAGGGGGGACCACCTCATGCGTCACGTCCTGCGCGACACCATGCGTACGCACGTGAGCGTGCTCCTCTTCCTGCTGGCCGAACTGCTGCTCGCGCAGAGCGGCTTGGTGGGCGTCGTCGCGCTGGCCGCGACGACGGCCGTCGCGGCCGCGTTGCTGGCCTGCGCCGTTCTCGCCGCCCGCGTCACGGGTCCGCTCACGCCGACCCGCATACGCACCGCGATACGGGACCGGGAGTTGCGTACGGCGTTCCTCGCCCAACGCGATCCCGATGCCCAGGGCCGCCCCCGGCCCCGAGCGCCCGGCCGTCCCCTCCCGACGGCCGCGTAGGCGCTCCGCTCCCGCCACTGCATTTCACTTGAGCCGAGCTGAGCCCGCGCGGCTCGTCACGCCGAAACCCCTTCCGTTTCCGGCACGACGAGACCCCGTGGAGGGCTCACCCATGTCCGTTTTCGCATTCCTCGGCACCCTGCTGTCGCACCTCGCCGACCTCATCGACCCGCTCTTCGGCGCCTCGGCGACGGCCGCCGCGATCGTCCTGTTCACGCTGGGCGTCCGGCTCGCCCTGCACCCCCTGGCCAGGTCGGCCGCGCGCGGCGAGGGAGCCCGCGCCGAGCTCGCACCCGAGCTGGAGAAGCTGCGCCGCAAGCACAAGAACCACCCGGAGAGGCTGCACAAGGCGGCGACCGAGATGTACGCCAAGGCCGGCTCGTCGCCGATGGCCGGCTGCCTGCCGTCCATGGTGCAGCTGCCCGTGTTCTATGTGATGTACCACCTCTTCACCACGGGCTCCGGCGGCGACGGCCTCCTCGATCACACTCTGCTGGGTGCCCCGCTCGGCGGCCGGTGGGCGGGCGCACTCGGCGACGGCGGGGTGTTCGGCCCGCAGGGCCTGGTCTACCTGGGCCTGTTCGCCCTGATCGCGGCCGTGGCGACATGGACGTACACCCGCAGCCGCAAGGCAGCCGCCACCATGCCCGTCCCGGGGGCCGACCAGGTCCCGGGCATGACGGGGCTGACCAAGATCCTTCCGCTGCTCACCTTCGGCACGCTCGTCACCGCCGCGATCGTGCCACTGGCGGCCGGCCTCTATCTGGCGGCCACCACGGCCTGGACGGCGGCCGAACGGGCGTACCTGACGCCCCTTCGGGTACCGCAGTCGGCGCGCAAGGCCCGCGTATGAGCGCTCATGTGACGGTCCAACTGCCGGACGTGGACTTGCGGAGGGAGCCGCCGTTCTTGCACGATCGGCCAGTTCACCTGATGGCCGTCCCCCATCGGCCGGTCCGGACAAGGCCGTCCGGGCCGTCCCTTCGACCGTGGGAGTCGTACGGATGAAGCTGTTGCGTGTGGGACCGGCGGGTGCGGAACGCCCGGCGCTGCTGGACGAGGAAGGCACACTGCGCGACCTGTCGGCCCTGGTGCCCGACGTGGACGCCGGGCTGTTCGCGGACGAGTCGGCGCTGAAGCACGTGCGGGCCGCCGTCGGCGCCCGCGTCCTGCCCACGCTCGACCCGACCGGCCTGCGGATCGGCCCACCCGTCGGCCGCATCGGCAAGATCGTCTGCGTCGGCCTGAACTATCACGCCCACGCCGCCGAGCTCCGGGTCAAGGTCCCCACCGAGCCGGTCCTCTTCCTCAAGGCCCCGGACACGGTCGTCGGCCCGGACGACACGGTGCTGGTGCCGCGCGGCAGCGAGAAGACCGACTGGGAGGTCGAGCTGGCCGTCGTCATCGGCCGGACGGCCCGCTACCTGGAGACGGACGAGCAGGCCCTCGCCTCGATAGCCGGGTACGCGGTGGCGAACGACGTCTCGGAGCGGGCGTTCCAGATGGAGCGCGGCGGCCAGTGGGACAAGGGCAAGAACTGCGAGACGTTCAACCCGCTGGGCCCGTGGCTGGTCACCGCCGACGAGATCCCCGACCCGCAGGACTTGCGGCTGCGCCTGTGGGTGAACGGGGAGCTGCGGCAGGACGGCAGCACGGCGGACCAGATCTTCCCCGTCGCCCAGGTCGTGCGGTACGTCAGCCAGTACATGACCCTCTACCCCGGGGACGTCGTCAACACCGGCACCCCGGCGGGCGTGGCCATGGGCCAACCGGAGCCCAAGCCGTATCTGCGGGCCGGGGACGTGGTGGAGCTGGAGATCGACGGCCTGGGGCGGCAGCGGCAGGTACTCAAGGAGGCGTAGCGGCGGGCGTACGTCCGGGGGACCCGGCGCGTGTTTTGCCGGGTTCCGCACCCTTGTCCATGCATATTTTCGTACATGCGCAAGGAACTGGGCGGAAGGTCCCGTACGGCCGGCCTGGCGGTCCTGGCGACCGCGCTCGGCGGCGTGCTGCTCGTATGCGCCCTGGCCGCGCTGAGCGCGGCTGCCGCGTCGCGTCCGGGCCCGTGGGCCCCTCCGACGCCGGCCGCGGTGACGGGCAGCCCGTCGGCGACCCCGGCCGCCACCCCCACGGCGGGGGCGAAGCCCTTGCCCCCCTTGCCCCGCCCGATGCCACCCCCGACCGTGCGCCCGTCCGTGCGCCCGCACGCGGGCCCGGTGGCGGGCGACGGCCACGAACTGGCCCACAGCGGGCCGCCGATGAGCGCGTCGATGGCTTTCGGCGGCGCGCTGGTCATGCTGGGCGCGGGCCTGGCACTGATCGTTCTCTACCGCTCCCGCTACGAGCGGTAAGCCTGCCTCCGGCTCCTGCCCTGACGGATGCCGCCGCTACCGGGGGCGCAGCTCATCCGCTCTGACGGCCCGGGTGAACGAGCGGTAGGCGCGGGGGCCGCCGCTCCGGTCGCCCGACTCCCTCACCCCGTTGCCCGGCTGCCGATCGCGTCGCGCCGGACGGCGCCGACGAAGGACGTCCATGCGGAGGGCGTGAAGGTGAAGGCGCCTCTGGCGCGGTCCTTGCTGTCGCCTATGGCTATGAGGCCGTCGTCGGTCAGCTGCGCCTCGACACACCCGACCTGTTGGTTATCGCTATAGGAGGACTTGCGCCACGCGTATGCGGGCAGATTGTGGCGTTTCACGCGTACCTCACTCGGATTCAAGTTCACGTGCGATCGATGCAATCAACTCGATGGAGTGCTGCGCCGGGAGCGCCGTTGCCTGAAGCCGCCCCCACGCGCGCCTGTACTTTGTGACGGCCTCATCCTCCTCCAGGTACAGGGCACCGTCGAGATACTCGACTTGGACCACGTCCAGGCCCATGGGCTCCGGGTAGGAGAAGATGTCGAACGAGCCGCCTGTGCAGGTGAAGACGGTCTGAGACAGTGGGGTGACCTGGATGGTCATCTCAGGCGACTGGCTGAGACAGATCAGCCTCCGCAGCTGCTCCGCCATCACCGCAGGCCCGCCGATCTGCTGGCGCAGGACACCTTCGGGAATGATGCACATGTAGCTTGGCGACTTATCCCGCCGGAGGATTTCCTGCCGTTCCATCCGCAGGTCGAGATAGAATTCAAGCTCTTCCTCGGGCAGCGGATCCGAACCAGTCATTACTGCGGTTGCATACGGTCTGGTTTGAAGGAGTCCAGGAATCACTTGCGACTGGAAGGCACGGATCTTTGTCGCATCGGACTCCAGGGACAGTCCTTCCTTGAAGCTCGGCCGCAGCGTGTCGCCGTACTGGCGCCACCAGCTCCTCTTGTGCCCCTCGGACGCAAGGGCGACCAGACACTCGCGCGTCTTCTCGTCCTTGACTCCGTAGAGGCTCAGCAGCACATCCAGTTCGAGTCGGGTGACACGGTGGCGCCCGGTCTCCTGCCGACTGATCTTCGACCTGTCGCCGTGGATGGCGCCCGCCGCCTCCTCTGGTGAGACCTTCGCCGCTTCCCGGAGCGCTCTCAGCTCCGCTCCGAGCCTGCGTCGTCTGGCGGTGCGCTGTGCCTGCTGTCCCACGCGTAGCTCCTCGACTGTCCTGCGCCCCCAACCCCTGCGGCCGGGACCCCGAATACTGGCCAATCGAATCCCCAAGTGCCAGTCCACAGAGTGTCGTTCTTCAATTTGTCGCTCCATCGATTGAAGTTTGTCGCGAGCGCCAAGCGGATGCATTCTGGATACGCCGCGCCACTGCTGAAATGGTGCGGCGCAAGTTGCGCTCAATGGGCACGGGTTGGCGCGCATTCGAACCTTGGAAGGGTGTAGCGGATGACATACAGGGTCGGTGTGTTCGTGATGGACACCCGAGAGAAGCGACTCGTGCAGGTGATCGGACACGTCGGCGACCGCGTGCAGGTCAGAACGCCCGGCGGCGGCCTTGAGTGGGAAGTCCCGGCGGGAGCCCTACGGTTGGCGACGAGCGAGGAGCGGGCGGCGGCCCGCGCGGCGACCACGGGTCTCATGAACTGCGCCGAGTGCGCCGAACTCGAAGCCGCCCGGCGACGGGCCATCGCGGGTGGCGACGAGGAGAAGGCCGGCGACGCCCTCGTCGCCGTACGTTCGCACCGACGCAGGGCGCACGCCCTGTGAAGGGCGAGGGCAGCCGGCCCGGGAGCTGCGGGCATCGTTCGGGCTGGACACAGACCCATGGCGAGGCGCGCTGCAATGACTGTGGAACCAGACGGTTCATGGACTACGGCGCTCTGCGGCCAGCAGAGTTGCCCCAGACGACCACGCCGCCCCCGCACCGCGCCCACCGAGCGGACCGCGCGGCAGCCCGGCACGTGGCGCGCATCGTGCGGCGCGGCATCCGCTGGGGGGCGAGCGGCGTGGGCGCGCCCCGCTGGGCGGCACCCGCGTCAGCCGTCTGAATCAGCCGCACCAAGGCCGGAGAAGCACGACGCAGTGGACAGCGACGACGCACCTTGCGGCCTCGGCTCTCGTCTGGGCACAGACCACAAGCGACGAACTCCATCGAACGCTCAGAACGTGTCCAGGACCGGCAAAATCGGAAGCGCGAGCCAGCGGTGGGTCGGGGACCCTCGTGGCAGCCCTCGGCTCTGGGGTGTAGCCGAGGAGCGTGCGAGCAAAATCGTTCGTCAAGCGTGCCGCCTGCCCTTTCACTCTGCGCCAGTCGTGTCTTCCGATTTACGGCTCCCGTTACTCCGGACGTAGCTCGGCGTCCTCAGCGCTGCCCGATTCACTGCGTGGGCGGGCGTGGAGGCTCGTGCGCCTGCTAGTGCTTCTTCGCTCCACCCCTCGTGACGTCGACCAGGCTCCCAAGGGGTAAGGCTGCGGAGAAGGACTGAAATGTCATGCAGAAGAACGGATAGGAAACCATGAGTATGCGCAAGCCCCTCGCTGTCGCCGCAACCACCGCCTGCGCCGCGCTCCTCATCGGGGCCACCGGCACCACTGCAACAGCTGCGACCGCCCCGCAGACCCCCACCGTTGCGGCCGCCCCACAGGCCGGCTCCGGCGCGAGCATTGACCTGAGTGCTCTCACCAGCGCGTTCACGGAGCTCCAAGCCTCGGTGGACGCGATTACCCCGGAAATCACCAGCCTTATCACGTCGATCACGTCGCAGGCGGGGTAGGGCGCCCATAGCGGGAGAGCATCCGGATGACGCCCCCATGGCAGCCGACCAGGCCGAGGAATTCGACCGCGAGATCGAGCATGTCCCTGCGGCTGAGCTGCCTGCTGCTCACGTCCGCTGGGCACTGGTCGTCACAGGCGCCGATGACGAAGACGAACGCCTCTTCGGGCGCCTTGCCTACGGCGAGAACATCGGGGCCACTCCGGCCAACACCCACGCTCGCAATGCGATGCCGCAAGTTTCGACGCCGGAATGCGGCGCTTGACCAGCGACCCGTACGGCCATGGCTCCACCCCGGTCAAGGATGACGCCGACCGGCGTGAAGCAACTGTCAGCGGGGTTGTCGTCCGCTACTACATCAGCGCTGCCGTTCTTACCGTCACAGTCGTCCGCCTCGTCTACGTCTGACGCCCCAGGTCGAACGTCATCGCTCGGCGATCCGCCGGCTCACGTGATGCTGTGCCCAATCGGATACGCCGCCCAGCCGGGCAGCGGCTTTGGCCGGGTCGCCGGTTCGGGTCGGCTGGTCCACCTCGAAGTCGTGGCCCGTCAGACCGCTTTCCTCCTCGGCGATGCGAGCGATGCGATAAGCCCGTTCCATCACCGCCAACGCCGCCGGACCCGAGTGGCGATAGGCGACCTCTATGTTGGCTGTGTCCCCGCAGTAGTCGAACTGCACCCGTCCCGGCGGACCGACCGTTTCAAGGGTCAAGCTGTACAGGTACTCCTCGGACTCGACAGGTCCGATCTCCCGCGAGACCCGTTCCAGGATGCGATCCCATTCGGCCCGTTGTGCGTCGGTAAGCCGAAGCAGGGGCAGATCTGCCTCGGGGTCGAAGTCGGCGTTGAGACGGTCGAGCGTCTGCTGAAGGGTCAGGCCCGGCCGTACCCGCACGAGCGTGATGTCGTAGGTCACCGGGTGAATCTACGGGGTTCCCACTTCCACGGCAGCCGAGCCGACCGCACGGTCCAACCATCGGCACAGCGCCCCGGCGTCACGGCATCGGACGCATCTCAATGCCGTGCCGCTTGCCGATCTCGATGAGGCCCTCGACGTCCGGCGGCGTGTCCGACATCGGCGGCAGCTCCCGCCGCTGGGCCGGTTCGCCCGCCTCGGCGAAGAAGGCCTCGATGCCGCCCGGCGCGTAGGTGACCAGCAGCCGGGCGGTGCTCGTGGGCTCGAACCGCTCCCATGTGCCGGCGGGGATGTGGAAGAAGGACCCGGGGCCGCCCTCGAACGTCTCGTCGGCGATGTAATAGCGCACCGTGCCCTCGATGACGTAGACGCTCTCCGTCCCGGGGTGGGTGTGGGGCGGTGGGCCCATGCCCTCCGGGAGGGTCATCTCCACGACGGTCACCGCGCCGTCGGTCTCGTCGCTCGACGCCTTGATCTCGTAGAGACCGTTGAGCATCCAGAATGCCGACCCGTCACCGCTGTGACGCACGTGGGCGTTCTTCGCCATGAGGCCGCTTCCTTCCGTCGGGGGGCTCCCCATGGGTTCCCCCCGACGGTCCGGCCGAAGGCCGCCATCCGGGTGCGCGCCCGGACACCACAGGCGGCAGCTCCAGGCCTCACGCCCCCAGCAGGCGTGACGCCGTGAAGATGCCCAGACCCGCCAGCGCGCCCACCACCGTGCCGTTGATCCTGATGAACTGGAGGTCCCTGCCGATGTGGGCCTCGATCTTGCGGGTGGTCTGTTCGGGGTCCCAGCTCGCCACCGTGTCCGTGATCAGCAGCGTGATCTCGTCCCGGTACGTCGTCACCACGTAGACCGCCGCGTCCTCCAGCCAGCCGTCGATCTTCGCGCGGAGCCGGTCGTCGCTCGTCATGCGGGTGCCCAGGGAGAGGATCGAGGCGCGGACCCGCATCCGCAGTTCGCTGCGCTCGTCCTCGGCCGCCGCGACCATCATCGCCCGTACCGAACCCCACGCCGAGGCGATCAGGTCCTGTACCTCGGCGCGGCCCAGCACCTCGGACTTCAGCCGCTCGATCCGCTCGCGGGTGTCCGTGTCGGACTGGAGCTCCTCGGCGAAGTCCGCGAGGAAGCGGTCGATGGCGCCGCGCGCCGGGTGGTCCGGCATGTCGCGGGTCTCGGTCACGAAGCGCAGCAGTTCCTTGTAGACCCGCTCGCCGACCTTGCGGTCCACGAAGCGCGGTGTCCAGCCGGGCGCGCCGCCGGTGACGGCGTCCATCACCGAGTCGCTGTGCTCGACGAGCCAGTCGTGCGCGCGGACGCACACCAGGTCCACGACCCGGTGGTGGCCGCCGTCCGCGACGATCTTCTCCAGCATCGCGCCGAGGCCCGGGGCGATCTCCTGGGCGTCGGCCCGGCGGTTGATGGCCTCGCCGACGACCGCCTGGACGTCGGAGTCGCGCAGGACGGTCAGCGCGCCGCGCAGCGCGGTGGCCAGCTCGGCGGTGACCCGGTCGGCGTGGTCCGGACCGGCGAGCCAGGTGCCCAGGCGGGAGCCGATGCCGACCGCGCGCAGCCGGCCGCGCACGATGTCGCCGGAGAGGAAGTTCTCGCCGACGAATTCACCGAGGGAGACGCCCAGCTGGTCCTTCTTCGTCGGGATGATGGCGGTGTGCGGGATGGGCAGGCCCATCGGGCGGCGGAAGAGCGCGGTGACGGCGAACCAGTCGGCGAGCGCGCCGACCATGCCCGCCTCGGCGGCGGCCGCCACATAGGCAGCCCAGCCGCCCGCCCCGGTGGACTGCGCCCACTTCGCGAGGGCGTAGACCAGGGCGACGAGGGCCAGCAGGCCGGTCGCCGTGGCCTTCATCCGGCGCACGCCGCGCCGTTTCTCCTCGTCCGCGGCGCTGTAGGTGAATCCGCCGGGCCGAGCGGGCATCACCCTTTCGGCGGCAGCCGACTCCCCCGAATTGGACTGAATCATCCGTACCACCCGTTCCGGCTGTCGTGATGTGCATTGTCCCTACCCGGGGTACTCGGGGAACGGACGTGGAGTTCCCGTCGTCTGACAAGTCGCATGTGACACCTCCCGACGTGGGACACGTCCCGTGACCGCATCCGCCGACAGTCGTGACCGTTGCGTCCCGCCGCATCCGTGACCGCTCTCCCGACCGTTCTCCGATCGTTCCCGAGGCCTTCCCGTGTCCTTTTGCCGCTCAGCACACCCGCGCCCCACCGTGGGATCATGGTGAGGCGATCGGACCGCGAGGGCGCTGTTGCTGCTCAGTGCCAGTCCCGTCCTGTGGCTCCGACCCCTCGGAGCCGTCCGCTCCGCATTCCCCCCAGGAGAAATCCGCCCATGAACAGGCCTCCCCTGCCCCGCGGTACGGCCTATGCCGTGCTCGCCGCGCTGGCGGCCCTCGTGATCGTCGTCTCGACCGCGATATTCCTCGGGGTCGGCGGCCCCGAGGGACGCTCCGCGACGAAGGTGCCCGAGCCCGGCCGCCCCGCCACGTCGGCCGCCTCGGGAGCGTGGATCGGCTCCTGGTCCACCTCACCGTCCGCCGCCGAGCCGAACACCCCGAACGGTTACGCCGGACAGTCGATCCGCAACGTCGTGCACACCACCATCGGCGGCACCGGCGCGCGCATCCAGCTCTCCAACCTCTACGGCACTCAGCCGCTGGCCCTCACCCACGTCTCCCTCGCCCTCGCCGCCGGGCACGGCACCGCCGACGCGGCACCCGGCAGCATGCGCCGGCTGACCTTCGGCGCGCGCCCCACGGTGACGATCCCCGCCGGGCACGCCGTCCTCAGCGACCCCGTCCGGCTCGTCGTCCCCCAGGCGACCGATCTGCTCGTCACCACGTACTCACCGACCCCCTCGGGCCCGGTCACCCACCACCCGCACGCCCGCCAGACCTCCTACCTCGCCCACGGCGACCGGGCCGAGGACCTCGACGGCGCGCGCTACCGGACGAAGACCAAGTACTGGCGCTACCTCACCGCCGTGGACGTCTGGAGCAAGGACGCGAAGGGCGCCGTCGCGGTGATCGGCGACTCGATCACCGACGGTGTCACCTCCACCCCGAACACCAACCAGCGCTGGACGGACTTCCTCGCGGCCCGGCTGCGCACCGAGCCGGGCGCGCCCGCCTACGGCGTCCTCAACCAGGGCATCAGCGGCAACCGCGTCCTGCTCGGCAGCTCGGCCACCGTGCCCGCGAACAACCCCAGCGCCCTCGACCGCTTCGAACGCGACGTCCTCACCCGTACGGGTGTACGGGTCGTGGTCATGGAGCTGGGCGTCAACGACATCCTCCGCCTCCCGCAGCAGACCGACCCCTCCCGGATCACCGCAGGGCTGCGGAAGCTGGTCGAGCGGGCGCACGCGCGCGGGCTGCGCGTCGTCGGCGCGACGCTGATGCCCTTCGGCGGCCACCGGGGCGGCAAGCCGGTCCAGGAGTCCGTGCGCCAGGCCGTCAACGAGCAGATCCGGTCCGGGCAGGTCTTCGACGACGTCGTGGACCTCGACGCGGCCCTGCGCGACCCGGCGGACCCGCAGCGGCTGCTGCCGCTGTACGACTCCGGCGACCACCTCCACCCGAGCGACGCCGGCTACCGGGCCATGGCCGACGCCGTGGACCTCGAAACCCTCAAGGGGCAGGCCTCGGCCGCGCTGTAAGCACGAGGAAACGCGACGGGAAACGCGACAACGGCCGGGTGGGAGTCCCCCCACCCGGCCGTTGTCGCATCTGAACGTCACTCCAGCCGCTTGCGCGGCTCCCCGCCGTCCAGGCCGTCCCGCGTTCCGCCCTCCAGGCGCTCCCGCCGCAGCTCCTCGCGCAGCCGCTCCCGCTGGGCCCGCGCCCACTTGCGCTCGACACCGACACCGCCCCACACGGCGAAGCCGGTGATCCTCACCCGCGGGGAACCGGGGGCCGCCACATCGCCGCCCCGGTCACCGAAGCCGCCCATGATGCCCACGCCCGACACCTCGACGTGGAGGTCCGGCGGGGCGATGACCTGCATCCCGCCCATGAGGGCGAAACAGCGGATGACCACCTCGCGGTCCTCGAACCGCGCGTCCCGCAGATCGATCTCGCCGCCGCCCCAGAAACAGAAGGCCGTGAACACGCGCGGCACCGTCCAGCGGCCCTTGCGCGAGAAAGCGCCCAGCACACCGACGGCACCCTTCGAGGTCGGCGGGCCGCCGATCCGCTCCGGCCAGCTCGCGTCGGCCGGCGACGCCGGAGCCGACGACGCACCGGGCACCACCGCGGACGCGGTCCCCGGCGCCGGCAGGTCCCGGACCAGCGGGACCAGCTCACCGTGCGTACGGGCCTTGTACGCCGCGTCCAGACGCTGCTCGAACTCCTCCATGTCCAGCCGTCCTTCGGCCACGGCCTCGCGCAGGGCCTCCGCGACCCGCTCGCGCTCGGCGTCGGACGCCCGCATGTCAGGAAGCTCGCTCATCATGACGGACAGCCTAACGAGCGACCCCTAGATCCCCGATCGCTGCGCGTACATTTTCGCGATGACGGCCTCGATGTCCGGCTCCCGCACCGACAGGTCCACCAACGGATACCGCTCGGCCACCGCCGCCACGATCGGCGCCGCGCTCTGCCCCGCCGCGAACGCCAGCCACTGACGCGGTCCTTCGACCTTGACCGTACGCGCCCCGGGCACCCCCTCGATCGGCGGCAGCTCCCGCTCCAGGTCCACCACGAGCGTCCGCTCGCTCTCCCCGACCGCGTGCAGCCCGTCCAGCCCGCCGTCGTAGACCAGCCGCCCGTGGTCGATCACCATGACCCGCTTGCACAACTGCTCAATGTCGGTCAGATCGTGCGTGGTCAGCAGCACGGTCGTACCCCGCTCGGCGTTCACCTCCCGCAGGAACTCCCGCACCTTCGCCTTGCTCACCACGTCCAGGCCGATGGTCGGCTCGTCGAGGTAGAGCACCTCGGGGTCGTGCAGCAGGGCGGCGGCGATGTCGCCGCGCATCCGCTGGCCCAGGGACAGCTGCCGCACGGGCACGTCCAGCAGCGCGCCCAGGTCGAGGAGGTCGACGCAGCGCTCCAGATTGGCGCGGTAACGGGCGTCGGGGATGCGGTACATGCGGCGCACCAGCCCGTAGGAGTCGCGCAGCGGCAGATCCCACCAGAGCGTGGTGCGCTGCCCGAAGACCACCCCGATGCGGCGGGCGAGCCGGGTGCGCTCACGGGAGGGATCGATGCCCGCCACCCGCAGCCGGCCGCCGCTGGGCACGAGGATGCCCGTCAGCATCTTGATCGTGGTGGACTTCCCGGCGCCGTTGGGGCCGATGTAGCCGACCATCTCCCCGCGCGGCACGGTGAAGCCGATGCCGTCCACCGCCCGCACCTGATGCCGCTCGCGGCGCAGGAAGCCCGCCTTGCGGCGGACCTCGAAGACCTTCTCCACACCGTCCAGCTCGATGAACCTGTCATCGCGGTCACCAGCACCCGTCGCCACTGCTCAACTCCCCGTACTCCGATAGCTCCTGAGGCCCGCCCGCCAGGCCAGCCCCGAAAGCGCGATCATCACCAGCGCGACCGCCGGGCCGCAGAAGTCCACCCAGCCCGGCAGCCCCAGCGGGTCCTCGCGGTCCAGGATCCGCAGCGCGGGCAGCCAGTTGACGAAGGCGAGGGGGACGACGAAGGTCACCCCGCGCACCAGATCCTGCGAGAACACCGTCGGCGGGTACTGCAGAAGGGTCGTGCCGCCGTAGGTGAAGGAGTTCTGGGCCTGCGAGGCGTCACTGGCCCAGAACTGGAAGGCGGCACCCGCGACGAAGAGCGCAGCGAAGATCCCCGCCCCGCTGATCAGCATCACCGGTACGAGCACGACATCGACCGGCGTCCACGCGATGTCCGCCCCGGCGAGCCCCCAGACCAGCACCACCACGCCCTGGGCGATCCGCCCGAGCCGGCGCAGCGCGAAACGGTCGGCGGCGATCTGCGCCAGCACCGGCACCGGGCGGAGCAGCAGCGTATCGAGCGTGCCGTCCCGCACCCGCCGGCCGACACGTTCGGCATTGCCGAGGAAGAGGTCGACCAGGCCGAACGACGTACTGGTCGCCCCGTACAGCAGCGCGATCTCGGGGAGGGAGAAGCCGCCGAGGGCGTCGATGTGCGAGAACATCAGCAGGATCGCGACGAAATCGAGCCCGCTGGTGAGGAAGTTGCCGACCGCCATCATGACGAAGGACGTGCGGTAGGCCATGGTCGAGCGCACCCACATCGCGACGATCAGCCCGTACGCCCGTAAGCCGTGCAGCAGCCCCGAAAGGGGCCCCTCGGCCTCCCGGACCGGGCCGTCATCGCCCCGCACCGACACCTCAGCCACCTTGCACCACCACCTTGGACGTGGCCAGCGACTGCAGGGCCCGGCCCGCGGCCAGCAGGGCCACCGCCCAGACGGCCTGGAACGCCAGCGCCCCGGCCAGGCCGGTGCCGGTGTGCTGCCCGAGCAGGACATCGGCCGGCACCTGGAGCATCGCCGACCAGGGCAGCAGCCGCACGGTCTCACCGAAGAGGCCCGGGAAGACGGTGAGCGGCAGCAGCAGCCCGGTGAAGAAGATGCCGAGCAGCACGCTGATCATGTTGACCCCGGCGCCGTCGAGCAGCCAGAACGCGCACAGCGCCACCAGATAGCGCAGCGCGAAGCTGACGAGAACGCCGAGGAAGACCGAGAAGGCGAAGGCCGGCCAGCGGGCGGGGTCGGCGGGCAGGGCCAGATCGAAGGCGAGCGCCCCGACGGCCAGCGGCACGACGCCCCGGCCGAGCAGAGCGAAGGCCGCCCGGCCCAGGTCGGCGGCGAGCCACCACAGCTGGAGGTCGACGGGGCGGTAGAGATCGACGGCGATGTCACCGGACCGGATGCGCTCCTGCAGCTCCTCCTGGAAGCCGCCGCCCATCAGCTCCATAGGGGCGAGCAACGCCTGGGTGACCCAGACGAACGTCAGGGCCTGCGCCTGGTCGTAGCCGCCCAGATGCGGGCGTTCGTCCCACAGGGCGATGAACGTATAGGCGATGATGAAGCCGAAGACCGTATTGGTGAACACCCCCGCCGCGGTGGCGACCCGGTAGGTGGCGTGCCGGCGGAAACCACTGACCGCCACCGCGGCGTACAGGCGCATCCCCGTGTCACCTCTTGTCGTTGAACCTTGTTAGTCCGTTGACCCCAAAGCGCAGGAGCTTAGCCGTACGGCTCCGGCCCGGACCACGGGTTTTTCACTCCTCGGAGTGAACGGCCTGACCCAAACGGCTCTTTACAGCTGCCGCAGGTGCGCCACGCCGCTTCGGCACGGACCGCATGGTGCGAGAGTGTTTTCCGGGGCAGACGACTACATCGGAACGGCCGGGCAACACCGTTCGCCGTGGCTGAACCCCCGACGACGGCCGAGGAGTCCCTACAGACATGAGCGACGAGCAGTCACACCAGCGGCCCCCGGGCGACGGTGACGCGTCGGCGAACCGGGCGGCCTGGAGCCAGGGCGCCCGGCCGGGCGGCGGCAAGCCCCGCCGCCCCAAGCGCACCGGCTGGCGCCGGGCCGTGCCCACCTGGCGCATGCTGCTCGGTGGCGTTCTGCTGATCATCCTGCTGATCGCGGGCGGGTTGATCGCGGGATATCTGCTGGTCGACATCCCACCGGCCAACAAGGCCGCCGTCGCCGAGAGCAATGTCTTCCTCTACTCCGACGGCAGCCAGCTCGCCCGCGACGGCGAGGTCAACCGGGAAAGCGTCGCACTGACCAAGGTGTCGAAGAACGTCCAGCACGCGGTCCTCGCCGCCGAGGACCGCGACTTCTACTCCGAATCGGCCGTCAACCCCGAGGCGATGGTCCGCGCCGCCTGGAACACCGTCACCGGCAAGGGCAAGCAGTCCGGCTCCACCATCACCCAGCAGTACGTCAAGAACTACTACCTCGGCCAGGAACAGACCATCACCCGCAAGGTGAAGGAATTCTTCATCGCGATCAAACTCGACCGCGAAGTGACGAAGGACGACATCCTTGAGGGGTATCTGAACACCAGCTACTTCGGCCGGAACGCGTACGGCATCCAGGCCGCCTCCCAGGCCTACTACGGCAAGGACTCCGACAAGCTCGACACCGCCGAGGGCGCCTACCTCGCCACCCTCCTCAACGCCCCCAGCTCCTTCGACGTCGGCGCCCACCCCGAGAACAAGCAGCGCGCCCTGAGCCGCTGGAACTACGTCCTCGACGGCATGGTCAAGAAGAAGTGGCTCACCCCCGCCGAACGCGCCACGATGAAGTTCCCGCCGCCGGGCAAGTCCAAGGCCCGCAACGGCATGTCGGGCCAGCGCGGCTATCTCGTCGAAGCCGTCAAGGACTACCTCACCGGCAACAAGATCGTCGACGAACAGACCCTCGCCGCCGGCGGCTACCGCATCACCACCACCATCAACCGCAAGAAACAGGACGCCTTCGTCAAGGCCGTACAGCGGCAACTGATGGACGAACTCAGCCCCGACCGCAAGGTCGACAGCTACGTACGCGCCGGCGGCGCCTCCATCGACCCCAGATCGGGCAAGGTCGTCGCCCTCTACGGCGGCGTCGACTACACCAAGCAGTACGTCAACAACGCCACCCGCCGCGACTACCAAGTCGGCTCCACCTTCAAGCCGTTCGTCTTCACCTCCGCCGTGCAGAACGACTCCACCACGCAGAACGGCCGCCCCATCACCCCGAACACCCTCTACGACGGCACCGACGGCCGCCAGGTCCAGGGCCCGAACGGCCCCGTCGGCTACAGCCCGGAGAACGAGGACGGCAAGTCCTACGGCCGCGTCACCGTCACCAAGGCCACCGACCTGTCCGTCAACGCCGTCTACGCGCAGATGGCCCAGGACGTCGGCCCCGCCAAGGTCAAGGACACGGCCGTCGCCCTCGGCATCCCCGCCGGCACCCCCGACCTGACCGCCACGCCCTCCATCGCCCTCGGCGTCGCCACCGCGAGCGTCCTGGACATGACCCAGGCCTACGCGACCCTCGCCAACCACGGCCGGCACGGCCCGTACTCGCTCGTCCAGAAGCTCGCCAAGGGCGGCGAGAACGTCGGGCTCCCCAGCGACGACACCAAGCGGGCCGTCCCCCGCGAAGCCGCCGACACCACCACCTCCGTCCTCCAGAGCGTGGTCGACAACGGCACCGGCGCCGCCGCCCAGATGGCCGGACGGCCCGCCGCCGGCAAGACCGGCACGGCGGAGGAGGACAAGGCCGCCTGGTTCGCCGGCTACACCCCCGACCTCGCCACCGTCGTCGCCGTCATGGGCCAGGACCCCGACAGCGCCGAACAGAAACCCCTCTACGGGGCCACGGGCCTGTCCCGCATCAACGGCGGCGGCTACCCCGCCGAGATCTGGGCGGCGTACACCGCCGACGCCCTGGAGGGCACCCCCGTCAAGGAGTTCGACCTGGAGACGATGAGCGGCGGCGCCCCGCTCATGGAGACACCCGAGACCTCAGCGCCGCCGGCCACGTCCAGCGCCCCGCCGACCGCGACCGCCCCGCCGACCACCACCCGCCCGACGCCCCCGGGCCCGCCGACCGACTTCCCGTCCCCGATCGTGCCGCCCGGCCCGCCGACGGACTTCCCGTCCCCGCCGGACATCCCGTTCGGCCCGAACGGCCCCAACGGACGGCAGGACGGACGCGGCGGCGGGGACGACCGGGATTCGCTGCTGGGCGACCTGTAGGTCGGATCATCAAGGGTCAGTGGCCCGAGGTCGTCAGTGGCCCGAGGTCGCCTTCAGCCCCACCACCGCCACCAGCAACAGCACAATGAAGAAGATCCGTGCGGCGGTCGCCGGTTCACCCAGCACGACCATGCCGAGCACCGCCGCGCCGGCCGCGCCGATACCGACCCAGACGCCGTAGGCCGTACCGATGGGAAGCGTCTTCGCGGCCTGCGCCAGCAACAGCATGCTGGCCGCGATGCCCGCGACGGTGAACACGCTCGGCCACAGCCGGGTGAAACCTTCGGTGAACTTCATACCGATCGACCAGCCGACCTCGAGCAGACCGGCGACGGCGAGCAGGATCCATGCCATGACGGCACCTCCGTGAAACGTGCTTCAACAGGGGTGCGTCGTCTTGTCATGACCCGGTACGGCGCGTCTCGTCGGGTTCTCTCGACCGTACCAAACCGGACGGATTCGCGAATTACAGGTCGCGGATTACAGGTAAAGCCCCGTGGAGTCCTCGGACCCCTCCAGGCGCTCCGCCGCCACCGCGTGCAGATCCCGCTCGCGCATCAGGACGTACGCGACCCCGCGCACCTCCACCTCGGCACGGTCCTCCGGGTCGTACAGCACCCGGTCACCCGGCTCCACCGTACGGACGCTCTGCCCGACCGCCACCACCTCGGCCCACGCCAGCCGACGGCCCACCGCCGCCGTCGCCGGAATGACGATGCCGCCGGTGGACCGGCGCTCTCCCTCGGGAATATCGGTCCGGACCAGCACCCGGTCGTGGAGCATCCGGATGGGCAGCTTGTCGTGGGTGGTGTTCGCGCTCACGCCATGACCGTACCTGGCCGAGCGGGATGCCGAGGCCATAGGTCGCGGATCGGTCCGTACCGGATACGGCCGACCACCGACCGACTACAGAACGCTTACGCCTTACGCGCTACGCCTTGTGCCTTACGCCTTGCGACGCCGCGCGGAGACCGTGAGCAGACCCACCACGCCCACGACGACCATCGCCACCGGCACGATCCGCTCCAGCCGCGGCGCGCCCTCCTCCGTCACGAACCGCTCCCGCACATCCGAGACGATCCGGTTCGCCGCCACATAGGCCCGGCCGGCGGTCTGGTCCACCTTCGAGGCCACCTTGGCCTTGGCGTCACCGATGATCGTCTTGGGGTGCATCCGCACCCCGATCTCGTCGAGCGTCACGGCGAGCTCGCTCCGCCTGCGGGCGATGTCCGCCTCGATCTGCGCAGGGGTCCTGGCTTCCGGCACCGCGCGGCCTCCGTCGTCTCGATAAGAGTGATTAAGACTGATGATGGACAGTCTGTCAGCTCGCACGGTCCCGTGCCCCGCGGCACCCCCGATCGGGGAGCTGGCTAGTCTCGGGAGTCGACACGACCTGGACACAGCGTACGAAAACCCTTGAGGAGAGCCATGAGCGAGCGACTGCAGCCCGGCGACACCGCCCCCGCCTTCACCCTGCCCGACGCGGACGGCAAGCATGTCTCCCTCGCCGACCACAAGGGCCGCAAGGTCATCGTCTACTTCTACCCCGCCGCACTGACCCCCGGCTGCACCAAGCAGGCCTGCGACTTCACCGACAACCTGGAATTCCTGGCCGGCCACGGCTACGACGTCATCGGCGTCTCCCCCGACAAGCCGGAGAAGCTCGCCAAGTTCCGCGACACGGAATCCCTGAAGGTCACCCTCGTCGGCGACCCCGAGAAGAAGGTCCTGGAGGCCTACGGCGCCTTCGGCGAGAAGAAGCTGTACGGCAAGACCGTCACGGGCGTCATCCGCTCCACCGTCATCGTCGACGAGGAGGGCAAGGTCGAGCGCGCCCTCTACAACGTGAAGGCCACCGGCCACGTTGCAAAGATCATCAAGGACCTGGGGCTGTAGCAGGAGTCCTGCGCCCGCGGGCCGTTTCGCCGCCTGCGGCGGCAGGCGCCCTGCGGGCGCGTCCTCAAACGGCGGACGGGCTGATTTACAGCCCCTCCGCCGGAGGCGGATCCGCCTCCGGGAGATCGAGAACGACCTGCGCCCCGCCGCCCGGCGCCGTACCGAACTCCAGCGACGCCCCCAGCACCACCGCCTGACCCACCGCGATCGTCAGCCCCAGACCATGCCCGGTGCCCCGCTCCGGCGCCGCCGTACGGAACCGCCGCGGCCCCTGGTCCACCAGCTCCGGCGGATAGCCGTCACCATGATCCCGCACCACGATCCGCGTGCCCTCCACCCGGATCTCGATCGGCGGCTTCCCGTGCTTCGCCGCGTTCCCCAGCACATTCACCAGGATCCGCTCCACCCGACGCGCGTCCGTCGCCACGATCCGGCCCTCGCCGACCACCTCGACCGCCACGTCCTCGACACCACGCTGCCCACGCGCCCGCTTGACGATCCCGTGCACCAGCGACGGCAGCTCCACCGCGTCCAGCTGCGCCCGCTCCCGCCCCGCGTCCAGCCGGGACACCTCCAGCAGATCCTCCACCAGCACCCGCATCGTCTGCGCACGCTCGCGCACCATCTCCACCGCACGCGGATGCGGCAACAACTCCGCCGACGCCACCAGCCCGGCCACCGGCGTCCGCAGCTCATGCGCCACATCCGCCGTGAACTCCCGCTCCGCCTCCACCCGCGCCGCCAGCGACGCCGCCATGTGATGCACCGAGCGCCCCAGCTCCGCCACCTCGTCCCGGCCACCCGTCGCCAGCGCCTCCGCGTCCGGCGCCGCACCCGCGGCGATCCGCCGCGCCGCCGCCGCACTGCGCCGCAACCGCCGCGACAGGCTCTGCGCCACGAACCACGCCACCACCGCCATCAGCACGACCGTCGCCACACCGGCCACCACCAGGGCCCTGTCCAGCGCCGTCTGCAACGGATCCCGGTCCGGGTACGAAGCCGACACCGACAACACCTTGTCGTCACCGACGCCCGTCGCCGCCCACACCCGCGGGTCACCACCGGTGCTGATGTACGTCCCCGACTCGCCCCGCGCCACCGCCTGCGACAACGCGAACGGCAGCGCCGAATCATCGAGCTGCGCGCCGAGCGCCAGCGTCCCGTCACGCTGATACACCTGAAGCGCCGAACTCAGCAGCTCGTCCTGGAACGCCATGGCCTGCCGGCCCCGCTCCAATCCGGAGATGTGGTGCACGGCCACACCGAGGAACACGACCGCCAGCGCGGTGACGAAAGAGATCGCGAGGGCGATCCGGCCACGGATGCCCATCACGTGATCGTGAAGATTTCCGTCTGGTCCCCGACCCGCGTGGCACCCGTGTACTCGACCTCGAGCCCCGTGAAGGCCCGCACCCCGTCCACGTTCTTCGCACCGTAGAGCCGGAACTTCGCCGGGTACGACGCCGACGCCGCGCCGTTCGCACCACCGGACACCTGCACCACCCCACGTCCGTCGGCGCCCTTGGCGTCATAGCTGAGCCACTTGATGCCGCTCGCCACCATCACCGCGTTCGAGCAGTTCAGGATGATGCTCTCCGGCCGCACGGTCGGAGTACGGAACCCGCACTCCCGCACCCCGGGCAGCTGCCGCGGCTCCGCCGCGGTGACCTCCGCCGACTCCTGATCGGACGCCCACGCCTTCTGCGCCGCCGCCGTCTTCGGCGCCTTGGCCACGGTGCTCGTCCGCTCCGAGGCCTCGCTGAACCACAGCCCGCCGCAGACCAGAACGGCCACGACCGCCAAGGTCGCGACGACAGTGCGCAAGGTCGCCCAGCGAGGCGCGGCGCGGTCGGTCATCGGGCTCTCTTCCTCGTACACGGGTGATGGTTCGTCCCCTGTTGTGAGTGACGGAGAAATCACGCCGCGCGTTCCCTTTGGCCACCATCGGGTTCTCCCGGGACGGGCTTCGACGGGGTGACCTATCTCGCGATCGAGCAAGGGAACGGTTTGAGCCGTCGGCAATCGCGCAGAAGTGCTGTTCGTGTGTGTCCCGTACGAGAAGCACTGCGCGGCAGCGCGGCCGACGGACGGAACCGACGCCGACGACCCGACCGAGAGGAAGCCGAGCCGTGCCCACCGGCAACAGCACCGAGGCCGACGCCGAAACCGACCGCCAACGCGACGATCGTGACCCGCAGGCGGTCAGGCGCCACAGAACCCTCTTCCGGGCCGCCGCCCGCCGCAAGAACCCCCGCCTGCGCCGCACGGACATCACCGTCACGGACGAGAAGACCGTCAGACGCGCGGTGAAGGCGGCAGCCCTCGGCAACGCCATGGAGTGGTTCGACTTCGGCATCTACAGCTACCTCGCCGTCACCATCGGCGATGTCTTCTTCCCGTCCGGGAACGACACGGTCCGGCTGCTGTCCTCGCTCGCGACCTTCGCCGTCGCCTTCCTCGTACGCCCCCTGGGCAGCCTCTTCTTCGGCCCCCTCGGCGACCGCGTCGGCCGTAAGCGCGTCCTCGCGCTGACCATGATCCTGATGGCGGTCGGCACCTTCGCCATCGGCCTCATCCCCTCGTACGCGACGATCGGCTTCTGGGCCCCGGTCCTGCTGATCTGCTTCCGGATGCTCCAGGGCTTCTCGACCGGCGGCGAGTACGGCGGCGCCGCCACCTTCATCGCCGAGTACGCGCCCGACAAGCGCCGCGGCTTCTTCGGCAGCTTCCTCGAATTCGGCACCCTGGCGGGCTACGTCGGCGCGGCCGGCCTCGTCACGGTCATGACCGCCACCCTCGGCAGCGACACCATGGGCGACTGGGGCTGGCGCATCCCCTTCCTCGCCGCCGGCCCGCTCGGCCTCGTCGGCCTCTATCTGCGGCTGAAGCTGGAGGACACCCCGGCCTTCCAGAAACTGGAGGAGGAGAACGGCTCCGGCGAACACGTCACCAGCGAGACCACCGAGCTGCGGCAGATCTTCGTCACCCACTGGTCGCGACTGGCCCTGTGCGTCGTCCTGGCCGGGGCGTACGGCATCACCGACTACATGCTGCTGTCGTACATGCCGACGTATCTGACGGACCAGCTCGACTACGACGACACCCACGGCCTGCTGATCCTGATCGGCACGATGGCGCTGCTCATGGCTGTCATCACCTTCGTGGGCCGCCTCAACGACCGAATAGGCCGAAAGCCCCTGCTGATGGCGGGCATGGGCGGCTTCTTCGCCCTGTCGGTCCCCGCCTTCTGGCTCCTGAAGCAGGGCAGCGTGGTCGCGGTGGCGGGCGGCATGCTGATGCTCGGCCTCCCCCTGGTCTGCCTCCTGGGCACCATGTCCGCCGCCCTCCCCGCCCTCTTCCCCACCCACGTCCGCTACGGCTCGCTGTCCATCGGCTACAACCTCTCCACGTCCCTCTTCGGCGGCACGACACCGCTGGTCATCACGAGCCTGATCAGCGCCACGGGCAGCGACATGGTGCCGGCGTTCTACACGATGGCGGCAGCGCTGGTGGGCATGGTGGCGGTCGCCTGCATGAAGGAAACGGCCCGCCAGCCGCTGGAGGGCTCGCCGCCGTCGGTGGCGACGAAGGAGGAAGCGGCGGAAATGGTCAACTCGGCGGCACCGGATCCGAAGTTCTGACATATGCCGCTGTCGGCGTAACTGTCCGATGATCCCCTCGTTGGTTCGTTCGAGGCCACGAACTCATGCGTGGCCTCGAACGGAGGGGAAGTCATGCCGGTCAGTCCGTACACCAGGGAACGTCTGGCGGAGGCCGCGAGATCCTCGCGGACGCTGTCGGAGGCGTTGGAGAAACTCGGGGTCGATCCCAAGAGCTCGAAGCGCAATTACCTACGCGAGCGGATGAGGAGGCTCGGGGTGGACACGTCGCACTTCGAGCGCGAGGGCGCACGCTGGACGAAGGAGATGCTGGAGTTCGCCGTGGCCGCGTCGAGCAACATGTCCCAGGTTCTCCGCTGTCTGGGCATCGATGTCGTGGGCGGCCAGCACACGCACATCAGCCGTCGGGTGCGCGCGCTAGGAATCGACACTTCACACTTCACCCCGCCGCAACGCACGGAGAACATGCGGGACAACCGCCGTCGACGGGCACCCGATGAGATCCTCGTGGAGGACCGTTCAGCGAACTCCCGCCGCACACCCAGCACACAGCTCAAGAGGGCGATGCATGATCTCGGCATCGATGAGAACTGCGCCCTCTGCGGCATCGAGCCGCTGTGGCGGGACTACCCACTGCCGCTTGAGGTCGATCACATCGACGGTAACTGGCGCAACAATCGTCTCGAAAACCTGCGGCTCCTATGCCCCAACTGCCATTCGACGACGGACACGTATCGCGGCCGAAGCAAAGGCCGACGCGCCGCAGCCGACGGGAAGCCAGGCGACGGGGGTCGGGCCTGATGAGTGCGCGCAACAGTTACTCGAAAGAGCGTATGACCGAGGCTGCACTGCTGTGTTCGAACATCGACGAAGTCATCGCCTTCTTCGGCACGCACCCGTACGGCCACCTCGCCCGGTACCTGTTCAGGCGGTTCGCACACTTCGGCATCGACGTGTCGCACTTCGCACGCCCCTACCGTAAAGGCGGCTCTCGGCCTGCGGTGGAATCCCTCCGGGACGCTGTGTCCGAATCCACGTCGATCGCCGAAACACTTCGTCGGCTGCGCCAACCGGACAACGGGAGCCAACGCGCGCTGCTGCGCCAGTGGATAGCGGACGACGGGCTCACGACCGCGCATTTCCTCGGCCAGGCGCACCAGCGCGGCAAGCCCGGCAGGGTTCAGCGAAAAGCCCCGGAAGAAATACTCATCAAGCACAGCGGCAAACAACGCGCACGGACGGTCACACTTCGTCTGGCGCTACGCGAGATCGGCGTCCCGGAGGAGTGCGCCGGCTGCGGAACAGGCGGTCTGTGGCAAGGCAGGCCCATGACGCTGGAGATAGACCACGTCAACGGAGACTGGACCGATGACCGGCCCGAGAACCTCCGACTGCTCTGCCCCAACTGCCATGCCATCACGAGCACCTGGTGCCGAGGGGGCAGGCGACGGAGAGGTCGCTAGCACTACCCCCGATCCGCCTCGTCCGTCGGCCCGGTACGATGACACGTGACGAGCGGCGGTGGCGCAACGGCGACGCAGCGGACTTAGGATCCGTGGCCCGTGACAGGGCTTGAGGGTTCGAATCCCTTCCGCCGCACAGCAAACGGCCTGTGAATCGAAGAAATCGATTCACAGGCCGTTCCGCGTTCGGGGGCCTAACCCAAAAGCTCCCGAACCACCGGCACCAACCCCCGGAACGCCTTCCCCCGGTGGCTGATCGCGTTCTTCTCCGCCGCCGTCAGCTCCGCGCAGGTGCGGGTCTCGCCCAGCGGCTGGAGGATCGGGTCGTAGCCGAAGCCGCCCGTGCCCGTCGGTTCGTGGCGGAGGGTGCCTTCCAGGCGGCCCTCGACGACGCGTTCCGTGCCGTCCGGCAGGGCCAGTGCCGCCGCGCAGGCGAAGTGGGCTCCCCGGTGTTCCTCGGCGATGTCGCCCAGTTGGGCGAGCAGAAGGTCGAGGTTGGCCTTGTCGTCGCCGTGGGTGCCGGCCCAGCGGGCGGAGAAGATGCCGGGGGCGCCGTTCAGGACGTCGACGCAGAGGCCGGAGTCGTCGGCGACGGCCGGGTGGCCGGTGGCGCGGGCCAGGGCGTGGGCCTTGAGGAGGGCGTTCTCGGCGAAGGTGACGCCGGTTTCCTTGACGTCGGGGATCTCGGGGTAGGCGTCGGCCCCGACGAGTTCGACGTCGAGGCCGGCGCCCTCGAGGATGGCGCGGAGTTCGGTGACCTTGTTGGCGTTGCGGGTGGCGAGGATCAGGCGCTTCATGGTCCCGATTATCCGGGCCGGGCCGCCGCGGCCCGGGACCGCCCGCCGTCCTACTTCGACGTACAGACCTTCGTCAGCTCGCCGGCGGCGTCCTTGACCGGGCCCAGGTCGGGCCTCTCGTTGCGCTCGACGGCCTTGCGGGCGTTGGCGACGGCGCTCTGGAAGTGGTCGACGACCTTGTCGAGGTCCGGGTTGTCCGTCTTGTCCTTGAGCTTCTTCACGTCCGCGTCAAGGGTGTCCAGGGCCTCGTCGGCCTTGCCGGGGTCGTCGGCGGCGCTGCCGACCGCGCGCTGGAGGTCGTCCACGTCCTTGCCGACGTCGACCACCAGCCGTGCGCAGTCGACGGCCTTCTCCGCCGCGCCGCATCCGGCGGCCAGCGGAACGGCCAGGGCGACGACGGCGAGAGCGGCGATGGCGGTGGTACGGCGGTGGCGTACGGGACTGGTGCGGCGCACGGACATGGAGCAGTTCCCTCCCCGTTGACGGGCTACGGGCGCATGGTCTTCGAGACCATACGCCCGTATCTCTGTACTGCTATGAACGCGCGCGCCGCGTCGGACGGTTGCTTCCCGCCGCGATCCCGGTCGCGATCCTCGTGGGAACTACAGCGTCGCGGCCAACGCCTCGCGCTGTGCCGCGTCGAGGGCTCCGCAGCCGGCGACGGCGAGGTCGAGCAGGGCGTTGAGCTCCTCGCGGGCGAAGGGCTCGGCCTCGGCGGTGCCCTGGACCTCGACGAAGCGGCCGTCGCCGGTGCAGACGACGTTCATGTCGGTGTCGGCGCGGACGTCCTCCTCGTAGCAGAGGTCGAGCAGCGGGACGCCGCCGACGATGCCGACGCTGACGGCGGAGACGGTGCCGGTCAGGGGCTGGCGGCCGTGCTTGATGAGCTTCTTGCCCTGGGCCCAGGTGATGGCGTCGGCGAGGGCGACGTAGGCGCCGGTGATGGCGGCGGTGCGGGTACCGCCGTCGGCCTGGAGGACGTCGCAGTCGAGGACGATGGTGTTCTCGCCGAGCGCCTTGAAGTCGATGACGGCGCGCAGCGAGCGGCCGATGAGGCGGGAGATCTCGTGGGTGCGGCCGCCGATCTTGCCGCGGACGGATTCGCGGTCGCCGCGGGTGTTGGTGGAGCGCGGCAGCATCGAGTACTCGGCGGTGACCCAGCCCTCGCCGCTGCCCTTGCGCCAGCGGGGTACGCCCTCGGTGACGCTGGCGGTGCAGAAGACCTTGGTGTCGCCGAAGGAGACGAGGACGGAGCCTTCGGCGTGCTTGCTCCAGCCACGCTGGATGGTCACGGGGCGGAGCTGTTCGGGGGTGCGGCCGTCGATGCGAGACATGGTGATGAGCCTATCGGCATCGCGAAGGGCCCCGTTCCGGTTCGGTGCGAAGCGGTGCGGGGCCCTTGGCGGGGGCTCAGGGAGCCCAGGGAGCGCAGTGGCTCACATCATGTCTTCGATCTCGCCGGCGATCGGGTCGGCGTCGGTGCCGATGACGACCTGGATGGCGGTGCCCATCTTCACGACGCCGTGCGCTCCGGCTGCCTTGAGGGCGGCCTCGTCGACGAGGTCGGGGTTCACGACCTCGGTGCGCAGTCGGGTGATGCAGCCCTCGACCTCTTCGATGTTGTCGAGCCCGCCGAGCCCGGCGACGATCTTCTCAGCCTTGGAAGCCATGTGCACTCCTGGTTGTCTCGGCCCTTCGGCGGTCTCGCCGACCGGCTTTCACACGGTAACCCACGTTCAGCCCAACTACGCGGGCATATGTCCGCCATCTAACGAAAGATGGCGACCACCCGGCGGTGCGTTCCGGGAGGCCCCGCATCGCACCATGAGTGGTCTACACCAGTATGCGGCACACACCGAGGGAGCTGTCGCCCGGGCGGCGGCCTGGAGGACGCAGATGAGCTCGAACGCGGCGGCGGTGCCGGAGGGGTCGAAGGGGCGGGCGTCGGGGAAGAAGTGGACGCAGACGCTCTTCCAGAACCTCCAGAAGATGGGCCGCAGTCTTCAGCTGCCGATCGCCGTCCTGCCCGCCGCGGGCATCCTGAACCGGCTCGGTCAGCCCGATGTGTTCGGCAAGGACGGTCTGGGCTGGACCGATGTGGCCAAGGTGATGGCGGGCGCGGGCGGCGCGCTGCTGGATTCGTCGCTGGGGTTGCCGCTGCTGTTCGCGGTGGGTGTGGCGATCGGCATGGCGAAGAAGTCGGACGGTTCGACGGCGCTGGCGGCGGTCGCGGGGTTCCTCGTCTATTACGCGGTGCTGCACCAGTTCCCCGACGACTGCCCCACCGGCTCCAAGCACACGCCCATCGGCCTGCTGAACGGGGTGTGTGTCACCCCGGGCGGGGATCCGGCCGCGGCCGGGTATCAGAACCCGGGGGTGTTCGGCGGCATCGTGATGGGTCTGCTGGCGGCCTGGTTCTGGCAGCGGTACCACCGGGTGCGGCTGGTCGACTGGCTCGGGTTCTTCAACGGCCGACGGCTCGTCCCGATCATCATGGCGTTCGTGGCGATCGCCTTCGCGGCGTTGTGCCTGTGGATCTGGCCGCCGATCGGTGACGCGCTGACGAGCTTCAGCAAGTGGCTGGTCGATCTGAGTTCCACGGGCGCGGGCATCTTCGGTGTCGCGAACCGGGCGCTGCTGGTGATCGGGCTGCATCAGTTCCTGAACGTCTTCGTGTGGTTCCAGTTCGGCGACTACACCAAGCCGGACGGCACGGTGGTGCACGGTGACATCAACCGGTTCCTGGCGGGTGACCCGACGGCGGGGCAGTTCACGTCCGGGTTCTTCCCGATCATGATGTTCGCCCTGCCGGCGGCGGCGCTGGCGATCACGCACTGCGCGAAGCCGCATCGCCGGAAGGTGGTCGGCGGCATGATGCTGTCGGTCGGCCTGACGTCGTTCGTCACGGGCATCACCGAGCCGATCGAGTACTCGTTCCTCTTCATCGCCCCCCTGCTGTACGTGGTGCACGCGCTGCTCACGGGGGCGTCGATGGCGATCACGTGGGGGCTGGGGGTCCATGACGGCTTCAGCTTCTCGGCGGGGCTGATCGACTACGTCATCAACTGGAGCCTGGCGACCAAGCCGTGGCTGATCATTCCGATCGGGCTGTGTTTCGCCGTGGTCTACTACGCGATCTTCCGCTTCGCGATCACGAAGTTCGATCTGCCGACTCCGGGGCGGGAGCCGGAGGAAGTAGCGGAGGAAATCGAGCAGGAGAACGTCAAATAAGGGAACGCGAAGTGAGGGGAGCGTGACGCTGCGCCGCCCTCTCGCCCCTCGTACGGAACGGCCCCCGAGTCCAAGGACTCGGGGGCCGTTCGGCCTGTGGCTCAGGCCATGGAAGTATGGATTCCTTTATGCCCGCTTCACGTGCTACAACAGGTCTAAACCACTGAGTGGTGTAGACCATAAGCGGGCCGCCCCCCTTCCCGAGTGCCCGCCTCACCTGGAGGAATCCGATGAGTACGGCCACCAAGGCGGCGCCCGAAGAGGCGCAACCGGAGAAGAAGAAGCGCGGCGCCGGCGCGATGGCGGTCGCCCAGCGCATCGGGCGCAGCCTCATGCTGCCGGTCGCGGTGCTGCCCGCCGCCGCCCTGATGGTCCGGCTCGGCCAGAGCGACATGCTCGGCAAGGAGTCGTTCCCGGCGTTCCTCAACAAGATCGCCGAGTTCATGTCCGCCGGTGGTGGCGCGATCCTCGACAACATGGCGCTGCTGTTCGCCGTCGGTGTCGCGATCGGTTACGCCAAGAAGTCCGACGGCTCCACCGCGCTGGCCGCCGTGGCCGGTTACCTGGTCTTCCAGAAGGTGCTGGGCACCTTCACCGACGGCAGCCTCCCCAAGAAGGAGGCCGTGGTCGACCACAAGGTCGCCATGGTGGAGCAGGCGGTCGACGCCAAGGTCCTCGGCGGTGTGGTGATAGGCCTCGTCGTCGCGCTGATCTACCAGCGCTTCTACCGCACCAAGCTGCCCGACTGGGCGGGCTTCTTCGGTGGCCGTCGTCTGGTGCCGATCCTGTCGTCCTTCGCGGGTCTGCTCATCGGTGTGGTCTTCGGTTACATCTGGCCGGTGCTCGGCACGGGTCTGCACAACTTCGGTGAGTGGCTGGTCGGCTCCGGTGCCGTCGGCGCGGGCATCTTCGGTGTCGCCAACCGCGCGCTGATCCCGGTCGGCATGCACCACCTGCTCAACTCCTTCCCGTGGCTGCAGGCCGGTTCGTACGACGGTGCCAAGGGCACGGTCAACGGTGACATCGCCCGCTTCCTGGCCGGTGACCCGAACGCCGGCCAGTTCATGACCGGCTTCTTCCCGATCATGATGTTCGCCCTGCCGGCCGCGTGCCTCGCGATCGTGCACTGTGCCCGTCCGGAGCGCCGCAAGGTCGTCGGCGGCATGATGTTCTCCCTCGCGCTCACCGCGTTCGTCACGGGTGTGACCGAGCCGATCGAGTTCACGTTCATGTTCGTCGCGCCGGTGCTGTACGCGATCCACGCGGTGCTGACGGGTGTCTCGATGGCTCTGACCTGGGCGCTCGGCATGAAGGACGGCTTCGGCTTCTCGGCCGGCGCGGTGGACTTCGTGCTGAACCTGGGCATCGCCACGAAGCCCTGGCTGCTCGTGGTTGTGGGTCTGTGCTTCGCGGCCCTCTACTACGTGGTCTTCCGCTTCGCGATCACGAAGTTCAATCTGCCGACGCCGGGCCGTGAGTCCGACGCCGAGCTCGCCGAGCTGGCGAAGGCCGAGGCGAAGTAGCCTCCGGTCTCCCCTGGACGACGAAGCCCCCGCAACGCGCACGGTTGTCGGGGGCTTCGTCATGCCCCGGGGCGGGGCGCCTTGAACGCGGGACGGGCTGCTGTGCCTTGTCCTCAAGCGCCGGACGGGCTGCACACGCAGCCCGTCCGGCGCTTGAGGACGCGCCCGCAGGGCGCTCGCCGCCGCAGGCGGCAACGGCGGGGCCGCACCGAAGACCCGTCGGAGGGGCCCTACAGCTCGTAGACCGCCCCGGCGCGGGCCAGCTCGGCCGGGCCGTCGTAGACCGAACGGGCGTCGCGGAGGTTGGTGAGGGGGTCGGTCCACGGGGGGATGTGGGTGAGGACGAGCCGGGCGACGCGGGCGCGGGCGGCCTGTTCCCCGGCCTCGCGGCCGGTGAGGTGGAGGTCCGGGATGTCCTCCTTGCCGTGCGTGAAGGACGCCTCGCACAGCAGGAGGTCCGTGTCGAGGGCGAGGTCGTGCAGGGCGTCGCAGGGGCCGGTGTCGCCGGAGTAGACGAGGGAGCGTTCCCCGTGCTCGACCCGGAAGGCGAAGGCCTCGACGGGGTGGCGGACGCGGTCGGTGCGGATCGTGAAGGGGCCGAGGGTGAACTTGCCCGGGGCCAGCGTGCGGAAGTCGAAGACCTCGCGCATGGACGTCTCGTGCGGGACGTCGCCGTAGGCGGTGCTGAGCCGCTCCTCGGTGCCCTCCGGCCCGTAGACGGGGATGGCCGCGGCGCGGCCGCCGTCGTGGCGGTAGTAGCGGGCGACGAAGTAGCCGCACATGTCGATGCAGTGGTCCGGGTGCAGATGGGACAGCAGCACGGCGTCGAGGTCGTAGAGACCGATGTGGCGCTGCAGCTCGCCGAGGGCGCCGTTGCCCATGTCGAGGAGCAGCCGGAAGCCGTCGGCCTCGACGAGGTAGCTCGAGCAGGCCGATTCCGTGGACGGGAACGACCCCGAGCATCCGACGACGGTGAGCTTCATGCGGGCCTGAACCTCCGTGGGCTCGTTACGGGGGGCCATGCGGTGCGTCGAGCGTAAAGCGCGGGACGGGCGGTCGCTCCTCCGCGGGGGGACGTTGTGGGCGAAGTCACCGGTAAGGACGCCGCCGCTCGTGTCGTACGGGTGGCTTCGCCGCGGGCGTGTCCTCAAACGCCGGACGGGCTGCATGTGCAGCCCGTCCGGCGTTTGAGGTGTCCCCCGAGATCCGCAGCCCTACGCCCAGAGCTGCCCGTGCAGCGTTTCGACGGCCGCTTCCGTCGTGGGTGCGGTGTAGACGCCCGTGGAGAGGTACTTCCAGCCGCCGTCGGCGACGATGAAGGCGATGTCGGCGCGCTCCCCCGCCCGGTGGGCCTTGCGGGCCACCCCGATGGCGGCGTGCAGGACCGCGCCGGTGGAGATACCCGCGAAAATGCCCTCCTCGGCCAGGAGTTCGCGGGTGCGGCGGACGGCGTCCTCGGAGCCCACGGAGTAGCGGGTGGTGAGGACGGTTTCGTCGTACAGCTCGGGGACGAAGCCCTCGTCGAGGTTGCGCAGGCCGTAGACGACGTCGTCGTAGCGCGGCTCGGCGGCGACGATGCGGACGTCCGGTACCTGCTCGCGCAGATAGCGGCCGACGCCCATCAGGGTGCCGGTCGTGCCGAGGCCGGCCACGAAGTGGGTGATCTCGGGGAGGTCCGCGAGGATCTCGGGGCCGGTGGTGGCGTAGTGGGCGCCGGCGTTGTCGGGGTTGCCGTACTGGTAGAGCATCACCCAGTCGGGGTGCTGCCCGGCCAGTTCCTTGGCCATCCGTACGGCCGTGTTGGAGCCTCCGGCGGCGGGCGAGGGGATGATCTCCGCGCCCCACATGGCGAGCAGCTGGCGCCGCTCCTCGCTGGTGTTCTCGGGCATGACGCACACGATGCGGTAGCCCTTGAGGCGGGCGGCCATGGCGAGGGAGATGCCGGTGTTGCCGGAGGTGGGCTCCAGGATGGTGCAGCCCGGGGTCAGCCGGCCGTCCTTCTCCGCCTGCTCGATCATGTGCAGGGCGGGGCGGTCCTTGACGGAGCCGGTGGGGTTGCGGTCCTCCAGCTTCGCCCAGATCCGCACGTCCGGGGACGGGGAGAGGCGGGGCAGACGGACGAGCGGGGTGTTCCCCACGGCGGCCAGGGGGCTGTCGTAGCGCACGGGTCAGTCCCGGCCGCCGGCGACCGCCGGGAGGATGGTGACGCTGTCGCCGTCGCTGAGCTCGGTGGTGATGCCGGCGAGGAAGCGGACGTCCTCGTCGTTGAGGTAGACGTTGACGAAGCGGCGCAGCTCGCCGCCGGCGCTCTCGTCGACCAGGCGCTCGCGGATGCCCGGGTGGCGGCTCTCGAGGTCCTTGAAGAGCTCGTCGATCGTGGCTCCGCTGCCTTCGACCGCCTTCCGGCCGTCGGTGTAGGTGCGGAGGATGGTCGGGATGCGGACCTCGATGGCCATGGTTGTGCTCCTGTCGGAGTGCGGGGAAGTGCGGGGATGCTCGTGGGTCGCGCGGTGCGCGGGCGAAGCGGGCGCTGCGGCTCTCACTCGGCGGCGCCGCGCGGACACAGCGCGGCGGCGAGGCGGCACAGATCGACGTGCCGCCGCGCCACGAGCAGGGTGCCCGGCGCCTTCTGGATCACGTCGTGGAAAACCATGGGCACATGGTATCGATTCCCCCTGCGCGCACCGGAGGTTCGTCCCGCGATGCGGACCACCGGATCTTGGGGGCCGGGACGCGTCGGTGGGGCCGTCCGGGGGCCCACGGGTGTCAGTACGCCTCGACGACGCGTACGTCCTCCTCGGTGACCTCGCCGTCCACGATGCGGTACGAGCGGAACTGGAAGGGGCCCGCGTCGTCGGTGTCGGCGGTGGAGACGAGGACGTAGTGGGCGCCGGGTTCGCTCGCGAGGCCGATGTCGGTGCGGGAGGGGTAGGCCTCGGTGGCGGTGTGCGAGTGGTAGATGACGACGGGTTCCTCGTCGCGGTCGTCCATGTCGCGGTAGAGCTTGAAGAGGTCGGTGGAGTCGAACTCGTAGAAGGTGGGCGAGCGGGCCGCGTTGAGCATGGGCACGAAGCGCTCGGGGCGGCCGCTGCCGGCCGGGCCGGCCACCACGCCGCACGCCTCGTCGGGGTGGTCGGCGCGGGCGTGCGCGACGATCTGGTCGTACAGGGCCTGGGTAATGGTCAGCATGTTCGTCAGGATAAGCAGACGGGCCCGCCCGTACCGAGAGTGGTACGGACGGGCCCGGATGCTTCGGACGGCGGGTGCGTCAGTGGGTCTTCTCGACCTCGGACGTCTTGGCCGTGTAGTCCTTGCGGGCGAAGGCCTGCGGGTTACGGCTCTTGAGGACGTAGTAGGAGACGACCATGATCGCGGCCCAGATGGGTGCGCAGTAGAGCGAGACGCGCGAGTTCTCGTCGATGCCCATCAGCACGATGACCATGAAGATGAAGGCCAGGGCGAAGAGGCTCGTCCACGGGGCACCGGGGGCGCGGAACTCGGACTGCGGGAGCTCGCCGCGGTCGGCCTTGCGGCGGTAGCGGAGCTGGGCGATGAGGATCATGATCCAGGCCCACATACCGGAGATGGTCGCGAAGGAGACGACGTAGTTGAACGCCTCGCCCGGCCACTGGTAGTTGATCCACACACCGACGAGCATCAGCGCGGCGGAGACGGAGGTACCGCGCAGCGGCAGACCGTTCTTGGTGAGGTGTCCCAGGAACTTCGGGCCCTGGCCGTTGAGCGCGAGGTCGCGCAGCATGCGGCCGGTGGAGTACATGCCCGAGTTGCAGGAGGACAGCGCCGCGGTGAGGACGACGAAGTTGACGATGCCGGCACCGGCCGGCAGGCCGATCTTCTCGAAGGCCGCCACGAACGGGCTGACGCCCGGCATGAACTCGGTCCACGGGACGACGGACAGGATGATGATCAGGGCGCCGATGTAGAAGACCGCGATGCGCCACGGGACGGTGTTGATCGCCTTGGGCAGGGTCTTCTTCGGGTCCTTGGCCTCGCCCGCGGTGACGCCGACGAGCTCGACGGCGAGGAAGGCGAACATCACGATCTGGAGCGTCATCAGCATGCTGACGATGCCGTCCTCGCCGGCGAAGAAGCCGCCGTGGGACCAGAGGTTGCTGACGGTGGCGGTGTCACCGGCGTCGGAGAAGCCGATGGTGAGGACGCCGATACCGATCAGGATCATGCCGATGATGGCGGTGACCTTGACCATGGAGAACCAGAACTCCAGCTCACCGAAGAGCTTCACGGAGATCAGGTTGGCGAAGAAGAGGATGACCGTGAAGGCCAGCGCCGAGAGCCATTGCGGGATCGACTTGTCCCAGTAATGGACGTACGTGGCCGCGGCGGTCACCTCGGTGATGCCGGTGACGACCCAGAAGAGCCAGTAGGTCCAACCGGTCACATAGCCCCAGAAGGGGCCCAGGAACTCCCGCGCGTAGTCCGAGAAGGAGCCCGACACCGGGCGGTACATGAGCAGCTCACCGAGCGCTCGCATGATGAAGAAGATGACCAGGCCCGCGATGGCGTAAGCCAGGATCAGGCTGGGCCCGGCCTTCGATATGGCCTTGCCCGCGCCGAGAAACAAACCGGTGCCGATGGCGCCACCAATGGCGATCATCTGAATCTGTCGGTTGCCCAGACCACGCTGGTAACCCTCGGAAGCGCCCTGTCCGCTTCCGTCCTGCCCTGCGGTCCCCGCGTCTGCGGTACGGTCCGCGACCTGCTCAGAGGTCATGGTGGTGCGCCTTTCTCCATACCGACCCGGTGCGTCCGGATCGGGTCCCGATCCCCCCGGATGGAGTTCCTGAAAAAACGCCGACGGTCGGCCGGCTAAGCGCTCCCGCCGCGACATGGGTGGCGTCACGGAGGCAGGTCGTGAAGATTTATCACACGCGGACAGGAGATCGTTCAACGGTGTGTGATCGGCGCCACACGCAAAGTAGGACAAATGTAAATAGTGGCGCCAAAGGCTGCCACTAGGGTGACGGGATCGTTATGCGGGGTGGAGTGTCCGATCAACGGACACCCTTTGTCGGGTGTCCGCATTCCGGACATCCCCGCCGCCCGAACCCGGGGGGACCGGGACATCCCGGGCCCGTGCCGCACCGGCCCGGGGACCTCGGTGAACGACGCGGGGCCGCTCGGCGCGCTACGCCGCCACTAGGCCATCAGTGACTCGACCAGCGTCTCCTGCAGACCCCCGAGCCACAGGTACGCCATCACCATCGGCTTGCGCGGGTCCTCGTCCGGCAGCCGGAAGAGCTCGTCGCTGTCGTCCTCGTCGCCGATCTCCAGCCGGGTCCCGATGGCGAGGCGCAGATCGTTGAGCGCGCCGAGCCACTGCCGGCACTCGTCGGCAGACAGCCGCAGCACGGCGTCGCTGTCGTCGTCGCCGGTCAGAGTCAGCGTGTCGAGCGAGTGCACGACGGCGAGGGCGTCCTCGCGCTTGCGGGCGCGCAGGTCGTTCTCGGTGTAGCGGCGGAATTCGGCGGCGTACGCGCGGGCCTGGGCGTCCTGCTCGGAGCCGGGGGCGCCGTAGGCGTCGGGGAAGAGCCGGGCCAGCGCCGGGTCGGCGGGCGGCTCGCTCGGGCCCTCGGCGAAGAGCCGGGCGAGCGGGTCGGTTTCCTCCGGACCCTGGTCGGCCCCGGGCCCGATCAACTCCAGGAGCTGCACGGCCAGGCTGCGCAGGATGGAGACCTCGACCTCGTCCAGGGCCACGGCGGCCCCGCCGCCGGGAAGCGGCTCGAAGTGCCCGGCCATCAACGGTCCTGCGACAGGGTCGCCCAGAGGCCGTAGCCGTGCATCGCCTGCACGTCGCGCTCCATCTCCTCGCGGCTGCCACTGGAGACGGTGGCGCGGCCCTTTTGGTGCACGTCGAGCATCAGTCGGTGTGCCTTGTCCTTGGAATAGCCGAAGTACGCCTGGAAGACATACGTCACATAACTCATGAGATTGACGGGGTCGTTGTGGACCAACGTGACCCAGGGGACGTCCGGTTCGGCCACCGCGTAGGGGGCCTCACTCGACTCGGGACGTTCGATCTCGACCGGTGCGACGCTCACCACTGCTCCATCGTTGCGTTCTCCGCCCACGAGGCCCACGAGGCCACGCCCTGACAGCGGCGGACCCACCTCGTCCGGGGCCCGGCGGCCTCATGTGCGTCGCTCACGTATCCCATGCTGCCACTCCCCCCTGCCCGACGCACAAACGGGTCCGCGCACGGGCGGGTTCCGTCCGTGACCGGCCCTAGAAATCGTCACTCTGACGAGTAATCGGGGTAGCATCCGTGCCAGACGCCAGGATCGGAATTGCGAGGTAGGGCGAAGTGAACGCTGCGGACCTGGGGCTGCCGGTGGCTGTGCCGTCGACGTCCCTCTTCACCGACCGGTACGAACTCACGATGCTGCAGGCCGCGCTGCGGGCCGGCACCGCCGACCGCCGCTCGGTCTTCGAGGTCTTCACCCGGCGGCTGCCCGAGGGCCGCCGCTACGGCGTCGTCGGGGGCACCGGCCGGGTGCTGGACGCCATCGAGAACTTCCGCTTCGACGCCAGTGTGCTGGCCTTCCTGGCCGAGCAGGGCATCGTGGACGAGCCGACGCTCGCGTGGCTCGCCGACTACCGCTTCCGCGGTGACGTCTGGGGCTACCCCGAGGGCGAGGTGTACTTCCCCGGCTCGCCGATCATGCGGGTCGAGGGCACCTTCGCCGAGGCAGTGCTGCTGGAGACCGTCATCCTCTCCATCCTCAACCACGACTCGGCGGTCGCCGCGGCGGCCTCCCGGATGTCGGTCGCGGCGGGCGGGCGGCCGCTGATCGAGATGGGCGCGCGGCGCACGCACGAGCTGGCGGCCGTGGCCGCGGCCCGTGCCGCGTACGTCGGCGGCTTCGCCACCACCTCCGACCTCGCGGCCGGGTTCCGCTACAACATCCCGACCGTCGGCACCAGTGCGCATGCCTTCACCCTGTTGCACGACAGCGAGCGGGACGCCTTCACCGCCCAGGTCGACTCGCTCGGCAGTGGCACGACCCTCCTGGTGGACACCTTCGATGTCACCGAGGCCGTCCGGATGGCCGTGGACATCGCGGGCCCCGGGCTGGGCGCGGTGCGCATCGACTCCGGCGACCTCCTGCTGCTCGCGCACCGGGTGCGGCAGCAGCTCGACGACCTGGGCGCGACCAAGACGAAGATCGTGGTCACCAGCGACCTGGACGAGTACGCGATCGCCTCGCTGGCCGCCGCGCCCGTCGACGCCTACGGGGTGGGCACCCAGCTGGTGACCGGCAGCGGTCACCCCACCTGCTCGATGGTCTACAAGCTCGTCGCCCGCGCGGACGGCGGCGGGGCCGACGCGCCGCTGCGGCCGGTGGCGAAGAAGTCGATGGGCGGCAAGACCTCCATCGGCGGCCGCAAGTGGGCCGCGCGCCGCCTGGACGCCTCCGGGATCGCCGAGGCGGAGGTCGTGGGCACCGGCCCCGTCCCGGACGAGCTGGCCGACCGGCAGCTGCTCGTGGAGCTCGTACGGGGCGGTGAGGTCGTCGCCCGGGAGCCGCTGGACGCGGCCCGCGACCGGCACGCGGCGGCCCGCGCGGGGCTGCCCATGTCGGCCACCCAGCTCTCGCGCGGCGAGGCGGTCCTGCCGACGGAGTACGTCACCCACGACGCGTGAGGGCGCGGGGGCGCACCGGGCCGGTGGGACGAGCGCCCCGCCGGACACGCCCTCCCGCAATCCCAGGAGAGTCACTACCCTCGGTCACAGCGAGTTGATCCGCACAGTCGGCCGATAACTCCTTCGAAAAGGATCTGCACCATGCATCGTGCGCTGATCATCGTCGACGTGCAGAACGACTTCTGCGAGGGCGGCAGCCTCGCGGTGGCCGGTGGCGCCGACGTGGCCGCGGCCATAACCGACCTGGTCGGCGAGGCGCCCGCCGGATACCGGCACGTCGTCGCCACCCGTGATCACCACATAGACCCCGGTGATCACTTCTCCACACATCCCGATTTCGAACACAGCTGGCCGGCGCACTGTGTGGCCGGCACGGAGGGCAGCGGATTCCATCCGAACTTCGCGCCCGTGATCGCCTCCGGGGCGATCGACGCCGTCTTCGACAAAGGCGCGTACGCGGCCGCGTACAGCGGCTTCGAGGGCACCGACGAGAACGGCACCTCGCTCGCGGACTGGCTGCGCGAGCACGACGTGACCGAGGTGGACGTGGTCGGCCTCGCCACCGACCACTGCGTACGGGCCACGGCGCTGGACGCGCGGCGTGAGGGGTTCACCACGCAGGTGCTGCTGGACCTGACCGCGGGCGTCGCCCCCCACACCACCCAGCGGGCGCTGGAGGAGCTGCGGGACGCGGGCGTGGAGCTGAGCGGCAAGCCGGTGGTTCAGGTCGGCTGAGGCGTTTCCGGCGTCCGCCTGCGGGCCGTCCTTGCCGCCTGCGGCGGCGGGCGCCCTTCGGGCGCGTCCTCAATCGCCGGACGGGCTGGATTCGGCTGAGCTCGGCCAAAACCAGCCCGTCCGGCGATTGAGGACACAGCACAGCAGCCCGTCCGGCGATTGAGGACACCGCCGCGCAGCGGGGGTGCGCCCACCACGGGCTACGCCGCCCCTGCGGGCCTGCGCGGCAGCAACGTGGCGATCGGGTGCCAGGATTCCGTGTCGTCGTCGGGGACGGAGCGCCAGACGAGGCCGTCCGGGTGGTGCAGGACGGCCGTGATCTCGTCGGGCGTGGGCGGCTCGGTGTTGCCGCGCAGGTAGACCGCGCGCAGGCCGAGGTTCCGCAGCCGGGTCAGGGCCCGCTGCCGGTTCGCCGCGTGGACCAGGACGCGTACGCGGGCGCCCGGGGTGCCACCGCCGCCGGGTGGGCTGGGCAGGGGCAGGGCGACGACCACGCTGCCGTCGGGAAGCTTGGCGAACCCACCACCTGCCACCCGCGTCACCCCTCTCCCGCACACCGTCGGAGCCGCGTTTTTGACAAGTGTGTCAATAAGAAGGTCATGACAGGCATTCTCAGCACGATCGGCCGCCGCCCGCTAGGGGGCGACGGCCGATGCGTGTCTGACCTGGGGTGATGCCGTTCGACTACCGGCTACTGGCCGGTCACTTGCCGGACGGGCCCACCTGGACGGTCATGGTGGAGCCGTTCAGAGCCTCGTGGAGGATCTTGATCCGGGTGTTGGTGTCAGTAACCTTCACACCGCCGGTCGGGTTGGACTTGTCGTAGTACGTACCCTTGCGGTCGTCGAAGACCGGCGAGCCGGCCTTGCCCTTGACGCGCTTGGCGACACCGTCGTTGTGGACCGTGTAGCCCTGCGCCGGGAACCAGCTGAAGGTCGAGTCGTAGGCCTGGAAGCGGTTGCGCATCAGCTCACCGTTCGTCCACTTCTCGGCCTTCGGGTGGGCGTCGATGGGGAGGATCCGGCCGGTGCCCGGGTGGGCGCTGATGTTGTTGTCCTTCTCCGAGGTGTCCCACTTCCAGATGAGCAGGCCCTTCTGGTAGGGGTAGTGCTCGACCCAGCTCGGCTTGGTGGACTTCCAGCCGAAGTTGTACGGACCCGTCTTGAGGGTCTTGTCGTACGACACGTACTGGCGGTTCTCCGCGATGTAGTACTGCGGGTAGTCCTTGGTGAAGGAGGCGCCGATGCGCGAGAAGCCCTTCGCCGTCCAGCCGTTGTCGCCCGCCTCGGCGCCGTCCGTGACGAGCGCCTTGCCGTCGGCGGTGACGGTGATGGCGTCGGCCGTGAAGCCCTTGCCGCCGGCGCCGCCGTCGGTGGCGTAGCGGAAGCGCAGGTCGATCTTCTTGCCCGCGTAGGCGTCGAGCGGGAAGGCGAGCTTCTTGTACGCGCCGGAGACACCGGTCAGCGCGGGCTTGTCGCCACCGTCACGGGTGATGGCCTTGCCGTCGGCGGTGCCGTCGAGCGGGGTCCAGTTGGCGCCGCCGTCCGTGGAGACCTCGGCGTAGAGGTAGTCGTAGTTCTCCTCGATGTCCCACCAGCCCGAAAGGTCCAGCGAGGCCTTGGACTTGCCGGTCAGGTCGACCGGGCGGGAGAGGGTGTTCTTCAGGTCGTCGCCGGCGCCGCTCCACCACTGGTTCGCGCCCTCGACGGGCTTGACGACGTCGGTCTTGACCTTCTTCGCGGGAAGGTCGACGACGAGCGCCTGCTTGTCCTTGGTGTTGTACTCCGCCACGCCCAGCTTGTGCGTCGACTTCGTCGCCGCCTTCGCCTTGCCGTAGTTGAGCCAGCCCAGCTGCAGCTTGTCCCAGGCGCTCATGTCGCCGGGCAGCTCGCCGATGGACTCCTTGCCGTTGCCGAGCCAGGAGCCGGAGGACATCAGCGACCAGAAGGCGACGGAGGACTCGCCCTCACCACTGGTGTCGTACTCGTCCGGCAGGCCCAGGTCGTGGCCGTACTCGTGGGCGAAGACACCGAGGCCGCCGTTCTCGGGCTGCATGGTGTAGTCGCCGACCCAGATGCCGGTGTCGGCGATCTGCGTGCCGCCCGCCTTGTTGGTGGCCGGGCCGGTCTTGCCGGCGTCACTGCCGTAGGCGTACCAGCGGTGGGCCCAGATCGCGTCCTTGCCCTGGGCGCCGCCGCCCGCGGACTCGTCCTCGCCGGCGTGCACGATCTGGAAGTGGTCGATGTAACCGTCGGGCTCGTTGAAGTTGCCGTCGCCGTCGAAGTCGTTACGGTCCCACTGGTCGTACTTGGCCAGCTCCGCCTTGATCGCCGCGTCGCTGCGGCCGGCGGCCTTCTGGTCCTTGACCCACTGGTTCACACCGTCGGTTATCAGGTCCCAGGCGCTCGGGCAGTTGGTGGAGCCGCAGTAGTTCGAGCCGTAACGGGCCTCGTTGTAGGGGACCTTGACCCAGTCGGTGACCTGGCCCTCGACGGAGTAGCGGCCCGAGGACTGCTTCTCGTAGTACTTGGCCAGGGACTCCTTGTTCTTGTCGTGCGAGAAGTAGAGATCCTGGAAGTACTTGCGGTTGAAGTCCTTCCGCCAGGCCGTGCTGTTGTCCTTCTTGCGGTCCGGCTGCTTTATCTCGTTGTGCGCGGGGCCGGGCGTGCCGCCGTACTTCTTCACCGGCGGCTTGGGGCCGTCGGGGCCGTCCGGGTCGTACATGGTGGTGTCGTCGACCTTGGTGCCGAAGTCGACGAGGATCGTGAAGATCTTGTCGGTCTTCTCGCGGGCCAGCTCGACGTACTTGCCCTTGCCGAGCTTGACGACCTTCGAGCCGCCGCGCTGCTCGGTCTCGGCGTCGCCGGATATGACCTGCTCGAGGGCGGCCTTCCGCTTCGCTTCGTTCTTCTTGGTGTACGGGCCCTTGAGGTCGTGCTCGACGGCGCGCTTGGCCTGGTCAGGGTCCTGGCGCTGGATCGCGGGCCGCTCGGCCGGGCCGTCGGTCGTGCCCGCCGCCTGGGCGATCCCGACCGCGAGGGTGCCGGTGCCGAGTGCGGTGACCACCGTGGCCACGGCGGCGGACCTGGCGATCCTCCGTTGTCTGCTCTTCACTTGTGCTGCCTCCCCAGTAACAACTGTGGAGGTATTTGACCGGACAGTAACAAGAAAAGACAGATCTTGACTGTTCCGGTTGGAGCAAGTACGTTACTCGGTCTTTAAGTTGCCGAAATCGGACATCAACGGGCGCGCTGATCTCACCTGTTGGACGGCCCGGTGACCCCGTGCGCCCTTCATGCCCCCAACACCGTGGGTTAGGTCACGCTTACCGCAAGTTCCGCCCGGGCAGACAGGACCGTAGAGTCGGTTTGCGGTACGTACCAGCGCCGACTCACCTCCCCCATATCGAATGCTCCGAGGACGGATCCCGCCATGCCGCGTCCGACTCCCGCGCAGATCGCCTACGGTTCGGCCACCGTTGTCCTCTCGACCCTCGCCATGCTGCTGCTGTCGCAGACGCGCTCGGGTGCCGGGATCGCGGTCATCACCCTGTCCGCCCTGGCGCTGGGGCTCCTGGTCGCCCTGCGCGCGCCACTGCCCCGCCGGGGACGGCGTGAGCGTGCCCGGGGGCCCGCTCAGCGGACACCCGGGCACGCCGGTTCACGGATCAGTGAGCACTCACTGGGCGGCTGAGACCACCACGGTCTGCGCCGCCTTGTCGTGCAGGCACTGCTGATAAGGCTTGTCCCATGTACACCACAGGACATTGACCAGCCAGAAGAGGAAGCCGCAGCACGGCACGACCTCCGGCAGGGAGTAGACCGCGGCACGCGTCCAGCCCGCCCGGCCCGCCGGGATCGCGCCGTTGTCGAGCATCGCCACCCGGATCTTCATCGCCATCTTGCCGACCGTCTGCCCCCGGCTGGTCAGCATCATCCCCTCGTAGCAGAAGTACACGACGGCGATCACGATCGACAGACTGGTGGACTTGGCGTTGTCGTTCCAGGGGTCGTAGTCGCGCCAGGCGAGCGAGAAGATCAGGCTGATCGGCACGCTCACCAGCAGACCGTCGATGATCCGCGCGACCAGCCGGCGGAGCCGTGAGGCCAGCGGCGGCATGCCGGCGAGCGGGTCGCTCGCGCCGTACTGGTCCCCGTAGGGATTGCCCGGCCCGCCCGCCCCGGGGCCGCCGCCGTAGGGCTCGTCACCGTACGGCCCACCGCCGGGCGGGGGGCTCCCGTAGGCCCCGCCGTAGGGCGATCCGGCGGGAGGGGGCTCCGGCGGCCTCTTCTGGAACGGGTCGTCGTCGCGCGGCTGGTCGGTGCTCATGGCCCCAGTGGAACCCAGGGTTCCGGTATGTGCATCCGTCCGTATGCCGTTCGAGTTGCCCCGGGGCGCGGGGCTCCACCGGTGCGGCGGGTCAGTCCCCGGCGGAGGCGACGAACGTCCGGGCCGCCTTGTCGTGCCAGCACTGCCGCCACGGCCGGTCGACCAGGCACCACAGCACATTCACGACGCCGACGACGAGGACGCCCAGCACCCCGTACACCAGCCAGCGGCGCAGCGCCGCCCCGAACGTGACCGTGTCGTGGGATTCGATGTCGAGGACGCGCACCCCGCACAGCTTCTTGCCGAGCGTGCGGCCCCACTTGGCGGTCGGCACCGCCTCGTAGAGCACGCCGAAGAGCAGCAGCACGCCGAGGACGATGCCGAGGTAGGTGCCGGTGGTGCCGTCGAGCAGCCAGACCGTCACGGTCTGCCCGGACTGCTTCGCCTGCCGCACCTTCTCGTCGATGTGGTCGACGGACCTGCCCCACAGCGGCACGGCCGCCGCGCCCACGGCTCCGGCGAGGACGGCGGTGTCGACGAGCCGGGCGGCGAGCCGCCGGCCGAGCGCGGCGGGCCTGCCCTGCGCCTGGCCCATCCGAAGGAACGGGTCGTCCTTGGGCGGCTTCCACCCCATGGCGTCGCCGGGGTGCGCCTGCGCGAGCTGCTGCACCTGCTGGGCCCAGCCGACGGGGGCGGGCCGCTCCTGGCGCTCTTCCTGTCGCTGCTCCCGGCGCTCTTCCTGGCGGGTGGGCGCGGGGGGCTCCGGGCGGCTCTCGTCGTGCCGGGGCCGGGGCTGGGGGGCGACGGTGGTGGCGGGCAGCACGGGGCGGCGCTGCTCCGGGCGCTCCCGCTCGGCGGGTGCCGCGGCGGGCGCCGGGGCGGCGGTCTCGGCGGCTCGGGCGTCGGGCCACACCTGGGGGGCGGGCGAGAGGTCCGGGTCGGGCTGCGGCCGGGCCGGCGGGCGGAGCTGCATCGTGCCGCCGGGCTTGACGGCCGTGGGGGCGGGGCCCGGGCCGGGGCGCTTGGCGCGGATGGTCAGCGTGCCGTCGCCGCGGGCGGGCCGGGCGTCACCGCCGCGCGCGGCGCCGGGGCGGCTCTCCGGGGCGGCGGACGCATCGGTGGCGGGGTCGGCGGCAGGGGCGGTGCCCGCACCCGGCAGACGGGGGTCGCGGGCGGCGGGGAGGGCAGCGCCCGGGGTACCGCTCAAGTCGGCCCGGGGGTCACGCGGGTCGCGGGGGCCACGGGTGTCGGCGCCCGGGTCGTTCCGCCCCGCACCGTCCTCCCGCCCGGCGCCGTCGTTCCGGCCGGCCGCCTCGGCGCGGGCGTCGCGCAGCGCGGGCTCCTCGTCCAGGAACATGGGCCCGGTCTCCTCCGGCAGCGGACCGGCGCTCTGCGCGGTGTCCACCTGACGGGGGGTCTGCCGCGGGGCCGGGGAGGCCGGCTGAGGGACCGGTGGCACGGGGGCGGCGAGTGCCGGGGCCGCGACGGGGGCCACCCCGGCGGGCGGCGCGGGCATCGGCTCCCCCTCGGCGGGGGCGGGCCGGCTCGTACCGGGCACCCAGGCCACCCCGCTCCAGAACCGGATATAGCTTGGAATGGAGGGATCTGGATACCACCCAAAAGCGGGGCTGCCGTCGGCGGATCCTGAGGTAGGGGCGCTCATGGTCTCCGATGTCCCGTATCTGTTCGGCCGTACTGGGGTGTCGTGACTGGGGTTCGTGACTGGGGTGTCGTGTCGGTGGGGCGGATGGCGGCAAACAGTCTGCCGCACGCGCGCGAGGTCGTGTATGCCGCTCCGGGCCCGGATGACGGGACCTTGTGATCTCTATGCGCAAAAGGCAACCCGGAGCGCAACCAACAGGTCTACCAGACGGCCCAGTCGTCTGTGGTCGTCCCGCGGGCGGGACCACTCACACGTGCGACCGGCCGACGCGGTGCGACCCGCCGTGTCGCCCCGCGAAAAAAATTCGGATGGATGTGGCGAAGTCGCGTAATGGTGTGGGGGTCGATGCGCTCTATCCGGTGCGGGCCCGTTCACGAGGGGCCACGCACCGAGAGAAGCAGAGCAGAGAGGGCGCACTAGATGCACACCGTGGTGGAACGAGAGCTGGAGCTCAGCCTGGTGCTGTCGCCGGAGCGCAGCATCCCTGTACCGGCCAGGCTGACCTACCGTACGAACGACCCGTACGCCGTCCATATCGCCTTTCACATCACCTCCGAGCTGCCCGTGCACTGGACGTTCGCCCGGGAGTTGCTGGTGGAGGGCGTCTTTCGGCCATGCGGGGTCGGTGATGTGCGGGTGTGGCCGGCCAAGACCGGGCGGCGGTCCACCGTCTGTGTGGCGCTGACGTCGCCGGACGGCTGCGCGCTGCTGCGGGCGCCCGCGTCGGCGGTGGCGGCGTGGCTGGAGCGCACGCTGCGGGCCGTCCCACCGGGCACGGAGTCCGAGCTGCTCGGCCTGGACGAGGCACTGCGCGAGCTGCTGGCCCCGACGCCGTGGTCGTCGGACGAGTCGCCGGAGCCGTAGCCGTGCCCGGCGGATCAGGTGAGGGGGCGCTGCGAGCCCGTGTCGCCCGCACCACCGCTGCGCGGCGGTGTCCTCAATCGCCGGACGGGCTGCTGTGCTGTGTCCTCAATCGCCGGACGGGCTCGATTTGAGCCCGTCCGGATCGCAGAGGTCCAGGACCTTGCCCGGGTTGAGCAGGCCCAGCGGGTCGAAGACCGCCTTGATGCCGCGCTGCATCTCCAGGCCCACCGGCCCGAGTTCCCGGGCCAGCCACTCCTTCTTCAGCACGCCGACACCGTGCTCGCCGGTGATCGTGCCGCCCAGTTCCAGGCCGAGGGCCATGATCTCGTCGAAGGACTCGCGGGCGCGGCGCGCCTCGTCGGGGTCGGCGGGGTCGAAGCAGACGACGGGGTGGGTGTTGCCGTCCCCGGCGTGCGCGCAGACGCCGATGGTGAGGGCGTACTTCTCGGCGATGGCCGCGGTGCCGTCGAGCATGTCGGCGAGCCGGGAGCGCGGCACGCAGACGTCGTCGATCATCGTGGCGGGCTTGAGGGTCTCCAGGGCGGTCAGGGTCATCCGGCGGGCCTGGAGGAGGAGGTCGGACTCGGCGGCGGAGTCGGCGGGGACGACCTCGGTGGCCCCGGCGGCGGTGCACAGCTCGGCGACGGCCGCGAGATCCGGGGCCGGGTCGGGGGTGTCGAAGGCGGCGAGCAGCAGGGCTTCGGTGGTGTCGGGCAGGCCCATGCGCGTCAGCGCGTTGACGGCGCGGACGGAGGTGCGGTCCATCAGTTCCAGCAGTGAGGGCGCGTGGCCGCGGGCCATGATGGCGCAGACGGCCGCGCAGGCCGCGGCGGCGGAGGGGAACTCGGCGGCCAGCACCCGCTGTTCGGGCGGTGCGGGCTTGAGCGCCAGGACCGCCTTGACGACGATGCCGAGGCTGCCCTCGGAGCCGACGAAGAGCCGGGTGAGGTCGTAGCCCGCGACGCCCTTGGCGGTGCGGCGGCCGGTGCTCAGCAGCCGCCCGTCGGCGAGGACGACGTCGAGGCCGAGGACGTACTCGGCGGTGACCCCGTACTTGACGCAGCACAGGCCGCCGGAGGCGGTGCCGATGTTGCCGCCGATGGTGCACTGTTCCCAACTGGAGGGGTCCGGCGGATAGTAGAGGCCCTGCTCGGCGACGGCACGGGAGAGGACGGCGTTGACGACCCCCGGCTCGACGACCGCGACCCGGTCGACCGGGTTGATCTCGATGATCCGGTCCATCTTGACGAGCGAGAGCACGATGCAGCCGTCGCTGGCGTTGGCCGCGCCGGACAGCCCCGTGCGGGCCCCTTGCGGGACGACGGGCACGCGCAGCGCGGTCGCGGTGCGCATGACGTGCCGCACCTGCTCGACGGTGCGGGGCAGCACGACGACGGCGGGGGTGCCGGCTTCGCAGAAGCTCGCCATGTCGTTGGCGTACGCGCCTATGACGTCGGGGTCGGTGAGGACGGCTTCGCCGGGGAGACCTTCGCGGAGCCGCTTGATCAGTTCGCCCATACCCTCACCTTGTCACCGGACGGGCCAAAAATCAGCCCGCCCGGCGATTGAGGGCGTCCTTGAGGCCCGCCCCCGCTCAGGGGCACCGGCCCCCGGGGCCACCCCGAACCGGCTAGAGGTTCCCCCGCTTCTCCTGCTCCCGCTCGATGGCCTCGAAGAGGGCCTTGAAGTTGCCCTTGCCGAAGCCCATGGAGCCGTGCCGCTCGATCATCTCGAAGAAGACGGTGGGGCGGTCCTGGACCGGCTTGGTGAAGATCTGCAGCAGATAGCCGTCCTCGTCGCGGTCGACGAGGATCTTCAGCTCACGCAGCGTCTCGACGGGGACGCGGGTCTCGCCGGCCCACTCGCCGAGGGTGTCGTAGTACGAGTCGGGGGTGTCGAGGAACTGCACACCGGCCGCGCGCATGGCCCGGACGGACGCGACGATGTCGTTGGTGGCGAGGGCGATGTGCTGGACGCCGGGGCCGTTGTAGAACTCCAGGTACTCGTCGATCTGGGACTTCTTCTTGGCGATGGCCGGCTCGTTGAGCGGGAACTTCACCTTGCGGGTGCCGTCCGCGACGACCTTGGACATGAGCGCGGAGTACTCGGTGGCGATGTCGTCGCCCACGAACTCCTTCATGTTGGTGAAGGCCATGACGTTGTTGTAGAAGGCGACCCACTCGTCCATCTTGCCGAGTTCGACGTTGCCCACACAGTGGTCGATGGCCTGGAAGCGGCGCGGGCCGGGCTCCACGATCGGCTCGGCGGCGACGAAGCCGGGGAGGTAGGGGCCGGTGTAGCCGGCGCGCTCGACCAGGGTGTGGCGGGTCTTGCCGTAGGTGGCGATGGCCGCGACGACGACGGTGCCGTGTTCGTCGGTCAGCTCGTGCGGCTCCTCCAGGCCGGTGGCGCCGTGCTCGAGGGCGTAGGCGTAGGCGTGGCGGGCGTCCGGGACCTCGATGGCGAGGTCGACGACGCCGTCGCCGTGCTCGGCGACGTGGTCGGCGAGGAAGCGGCCGCGGTCGGTGGTGGCCTTGATGACGGAGGTGAGGACGAAGCGGGCGCCGCCGGACTCCAGCACGTAGCTCGCCGTCTCACGGCTGCCGTTCTCCGGGCCGGAGTAGGCGACGCGCTTCATGCCGAAGGCGGTGGAGTAGTAGTGGGCGGCCTGCTTGGCGTTGCCGACTGCGAAGACCACCGCATCCATTCCCTTGACCGGGAACGGGTCGGCCTGCCGTGCGGTGTGAGGGGTGTGATCTGTGGTCTGAGTCATGGTCGCAGCGTCCCGCTGATCCACAAGGTGCGCAATAGTTTCTGTTTTCGCTGGGCATTCTGTACAGCGTCCGGTCGGGGTTACCGGGCGTTCTGTACAGGATGACCACGAGAGGTGTTCCATGACGATCGATCGTTTGGACGGCAGCCTGATCGAGCTGCTCGCCGAGGAGCCGCGCATCGGCGTTCTGGAGGCCTCGCGCCGCCTGGGCGTGGCGCGCGGCACCGTGCAGGCGCGGCTGGACAGATTGCAGTCCCAGGGGGTGATCCGGGGCTTCGGCCCCGATGTGGACCCGGCGGCGCTCGGCTATCCGGTGACGGCCTTCGCGACGCTGGAGATCAAGCAGGGCCAGGGCGCGGACGTGCGGACCCATCTGGCGACCGTCCCCGAGGTGCTGGAGCTGCACACCACCACCGGGCACGGGGACATGCTCTGCCGTCTGGTCGCCCGCTCGAACGCCGACCTCCAGCGGGTGATCGACCGGGTTGTGGGTTTTGATGGCATTGTGCGGGCCTCCACGGCGATCGTCATGGAGAACGCGGTGCCGTTGCGGATCATCCCGCTGGTCAAGCAGGCGTCGGAGGACTGAGAGCTCACAGGAGTCCCGCAGGACCGAGGGCTCGGAGGAGTCCCGCGGGATCGAGAAGAGGGACCGGCTCGGCGACATTCGGCGAGGAGGAGCGGGTGAGCTTCTGGGAGTACGTCGGCAACCGCCACGCCCAGTTGCTGGCGGACACGTACCAGCACGCCAGCGCGGTGTTCCAGTGCATGGTCGTCGCCACCCTGCTCGGCGTGGCGATCGGCGTGGCCACCTACCGCAGCGAGTGGGCGGGCAATCTCGCCGTCACCTCGACGGCGACGATCCTGACCATCCCCTCCCTGGCGCTGATCGGTCTGCTCATCCCGATCACCGGTCTCGGGGTGGCCCCCACGGTCACGGCGCTGACCCTCTACGGGTTGCTGCCGATCGTCCGCAATTCGATCGTCGGCCTGCGCGGGGTGGACGCCTCGCTGGTGGACGCGGCGACCGGCATCGGCATGTCCCGGCCCACCCGGCTGTTCCGGGTGGAGCTGCCGCTCGCCTGGCCGCCGATCCTCACCGGCATCCGGGTCTCCACGCAGATGCTGATGGGCATCGCCGCGATCGCCGCCTACGCCTCGGGGCCCGGCCTGGGTAACGAGATCTTCCGCGGCATCTCGTCGCTGGGCAGCGCCAACGCGCTCAACCAGGTGCTCGCCGGGACGCTCGGCATCATCGTCCTCGCGCTGCTCTTCGACGCCGCGTACGTCCTGATCGGCCGGCTGACCATCCCGAGGGGGATCCGTGCCTGAGTCGCCCGCCGCACCACCACCGGCCGGGGCGGGGCTCTCCCCCGCCGACCGGAAGCCGTCCGGTGCCACCATCCAGCTGGAGAACCTCACCAAGCGCTATCCGGGCAGCGCCACACCCGCCGTGGACTGCGTGAACATGGAGATCAAGGCGGGTGAGCTGGTGGTCTTCGTGGGCCCGTCCGGCTGCGGCAAGACCACCACGATGAAGATGATCAACCGGCTGATCGAGCCGACGTCGGGCCGGATCCGGATCGACGACGAGGACGTCACCGACATGGACCCGGTGAAGCTCCGCCGCAAGATCGGCTACGCGATCCAGTCCTCCGGGCTGTTCCCCCATATGACCGTCGCGCAGAACATCGCGCTCGTGCCGAGGATGACGGGCTGGTCGAAGGCCCGGATCGGCGCCCGGGTGGAGGAGATGCTGGACCTGGTGGGGCTGGACGCGGGCGAGTTCCAGGGCCGCTACCCCCGGCAGCTCTCCGGCGGCCAGCAGCAGCGCGTCGGGGTCGCCCGCGCGCTGGCCGCCGACCCGCCCGTCCTCCTGATGGACGAGCCGTTCGGGGCGGTCGACCCGATCACCCGCGACCACCTCCAGGACGAGCTGATCCGGCTCCAGCACGAGTTGCACAAGACGATCGTCTTCGTCACCCATGACTTCGACGAGGCCATCAAGCTCGGCGACCGCATCGCGGTGCTGCGTGAACGCTCGCACATCGCCCAGTTCGACACCCCCGAGGCGATCCTCACCAACCCGGCCGACGACTTCGTCTCCGGCTTCGTCGGCGCCGGCGCGGCGCTCAAACGGCTCAACCTCACCCGGGTGCGGGACGTGCCGGTGGTGGACTTCCCGACGGCCACCATCGACGACCCGCTCCAGTCGATATTCGACAAGCTCCGCTCGGGCACGACCAACGAACTGCTGCTGCTGGACCGCCACCACCGCCCGTACAAGTGGCTGCGGCGCGGCGACCTGATGCGCGCCAAGGGCTCCCTGGCCCGGGCGGGCACGCTCGTGCACGACACGGTCACCCGGGACGCGACGCTGCGCGACGCGTTGGAGGCGGTGCTGACGGACAACACCGGGCGGGTGGCGGTGACCGGGCGGCGCGGGGTGTACGAGGGCGTGGTGGACATGGAGACCCTCATGAACTCCGTGCAGCAACTGCTGGAGGAGGACCGGCTCGACGCCGTGGAGCACCAGCACGAACTGGAGGAGCGGCGCGCCCACCAGACCCGGCAGGAGCAGGAGGGCACGGCCGGCGGGCAGGGGGAACGGGCATGAGGCGGGACCCGGCACACCCGGCACCCCCGCGGGTGGGACCATGACGCGCGGGGACGGGCCGCCGCCCGAGCGCGAGCGGCACGCGGGCGAGCACGAGGTCCAGGGCATCGCCTTCCGCGACCCGGAGGAGAGCGGCGCCGCCGGGCCCCGGCCGCGCGGGCCGTCCGGCACCGGTCTCGACGGCCCCGGCCGCGACGGGCAGTCGCCGCCCGCCCCGGCCGCGGCTCCCGCACGCCGCCGCATCACGTGGCAGAAGCTGACCTTCCTGCCCGCCGCCCTGACGCTGGTGCTGCTCGCCACCTGGCTCTGGTTCCGCGGCGCCGACCTCGACTCCATCGCCCGCAACTCCATCGACAACGGCAATGTGTGGCTGCGGCTGCGCCAGCACATCTACCTCACCGTCGTCTCCACCTTCTTCGTGCTGATCATCGCCATCCCGCTGGGCATCCTGCTGACCCGCCGCAGGCTGCGGCCCGCCGCGCCGGTGGTGATGGGGGTCGCCAACATCGGCCAGGCCACGCCCGCGATCGGTCTGCTGGCGCTGCTGGTGATCTGGCTGGGCATCGGCACCCGGGCCGCGCTGATCGGGATCATCGCGTACGCGGTCCTGCCCGTGCTGGCCAACACCGTCGCGGGTCTGAAGGCCATCGACCCGACGCTGGTGGAGGCCGCGCGCGGCATCGGCATGTCCCCGTTCGGGGTGCTGCGCAGGGTCGAACTGCCGCTGGCCGTACCGCTGATCCTCGCGGGGGTGCGCACCGCGCTCGTCCTGAACGTGGGCACGGCGACCCTCGCGTACTTCGGCGGGGGCGGCGGGCTGGGCGACCTGATCGCCTCCGGCATCACCAATCAGCGGATGTCGGTGCTGGTGCTGGGGTCGTTGCTGACGGTGGCGCTGGCGCTGCTGGTGGACTGGCTGGCGTCCCTGGCGGAGCTGCTGCTGCGGCCGCGCGGACTGGAGGGAGGCAGGTGACGGCAGCGCGAGCGGCGCGCAGGGGAGGCGCGGCGCGCACGGTCTGGGCCGCGGCCCTGGCGGGCGCGCTGCTGGGCCCCTTCGTGCTCGGCGGCTGCGGGCTGACGAGCGGCTCGCCGATGGTCGACGACGTGGCGCCCGGCTCGGTCGGCCAGGGCCTGCCGCTCAAGGGCGCGGACCTGACCGTGACCTCGAAGAACTTCAGCGAGAACATCATCCTCGGCCAGATCATGGGCCTCGCCTTCAAGGCGGCGGGCGCGAGCGTCCTGGACCGCACCAACATCCAGGGGTCGATCGGCGCCCGCGAGGCGGTCAAGACCGGTGGCGCGGACGGCATGTACGAATACACCGGCACCGCCTGGATCACCTACCTCGGCCACGACAGGCCGATCACGGACCCACGGGAGCAGTGGCGGGCGGTGGAGAAGGCGGACGCCCGCAACGGCATCACCTGGCTCGCGCCCGCCGCGCTCAACAACACGTACGCGCTGGCGCTGAACCGGGCGAACGAGAAGAAGTACGGGACGAAGACGCTCTCGGACGTCGCCGCGCTGTCGAAGTCGGATCCGTCGGCGGTGTCGCTGTGCGTGGAGAGCGAGTTCGCGGCCCGCAACGACGGGCTGCCGGGCATGGCGAGGACCTACGGCATGAACGTCCCGGCCTCCCGCATCCAGAAGATGGACGGCGGCATCATCTACACCCAGGTCTCGGGCGGCGGCTCGTGCACGTTCGGCGAGGTGTTCACCACCGACGGCCGCATCAAGGCCATGAACCTCGCGGTGATGCAGGACGACAAGCACTTCTTCCCCAACTACAACGCCGCCCCGGAGATCAACAGCAAGGCTATGCGGAAGTACCCGGCGATCAAGGACGTGCTCGATCCGATCACGGCGAAGCTGACGAACGACGTGGCACGGGAGCTGAACGCCAAGGTTGACGTGGACGGGGAGGACCCGCACGAGGTGGCCAAGGACTGGCTGATCGAGGAGGGGTTCATCAAGAAGGGCTGACGTCGCCGGGCCGCGCGGCGTCAGCCTTTCGGCGGCTGCCGACCGCGATCAGCAGATGTCAGCAGCTGGGGACCTTCTGCCCGGCCGCCAGGGCGCGCAGCGAGGCCACCGCGTCCTTCAGCTCGGTCACCGGGATCAGCCGCAGACCGCTCGGGACCTGGCCGTCGGCGTCCGAGCACTCGGCCTTCGGGACGAGGAAGACGGTTGCGCCGTCCCGCTTGGCGGCCTGCGTCTTGAGCGCCACACCGCCGACCGCGCCCACTGTGCCGTCCGGCTCGATGGTGCCGGTGCCCGCGATCGTCCGGCCACCGGTGAGATCGCCGCCGTGCCCGTCGCCCTCGAGCTTGTCGACGATGCCGAGCGCGAAGAACAGCCCGGCGCTCGGCCCGCCGATGTTGGCGAGGCTGAGGTCGACCTTCACATCCTTCGGGGAACGCTTGAGGTAGCGCAGCGCGGCCCGGGCGGCGTTGTCCTGCGACTTCGCCATCTCGGCGTAGTTGTGCTTCTCGGCGTCCTCGTCCGACTTGCCCGGCGGGTAGACGGAGTCGCGCGGCATGACGGCACGGTCGGAGCGGAACCAGCTGTCGAGGACGTCGCTCAGGCTCGCCCGCACCTGCGGGCCGGTGGCCACGATGGTGGTCATGCGCAGCTGCCCGCTGGTCCGACGGCTCGGCGCACCGCTGATGCTGATCACGGGCTTGCGGTCCTCGGAGCCGAGGACGTTCACGGTCGAGCCGGGTTGCGCGATCGCGAACGGCAACGGCACGAACGCCGCCACAGCGAGCAGGGCGACGACGAGCGTCGCGCAGACCGCGAGGGTGCGGGCACGCGACCGAGCGAGGAGAGACACAGCTGGCATGCAGCGAATCTAGTTCACGCGTGATCCCCATGTGCGCGGCGGGCCGCGGGCCGCTTGGCGCGGGGCCTGTGAGTGGTGGGGCTGTCGGCGCGGCGGTGTCCTCAAGCGCCGGACGGGCTGCTGTGCTGTGTCCTCAATCGCCGGACAGGCTTGGTCGCTGAGCTCAGCCACAACAAGCCCGTCCGGCGCTTGAGGACGCGCCCGCAGGGCGCCCGCCGCCGCAGGCGGCAAGACGGCCCGGCGGAAGCCGACCGCCCGACCAGGCAGGACACCCGGTCGGGCAAGACCCCCCGCCCGGGCAGAGCACCGCCCGGACCGGCGACCCGAATCCCGAAAAGCCCAGCGTCAACGTCACCGCAAGGCGTCCGCGACCTCCTTCGCCGCTTCCATCACCCGGGGGCCGACCCGGGCGGGTACGGAGTCGGCGAGCATGACGACGCCGACGCTGCCCTCGATGCCGGTCACCCCGAGCAGGGGCGCGGCGGCCCCGCTCGCGCCGGCTTCCAGCTCGCCGTGGGTGAGCATGTAGCCGGGGCTGTCGACCTCGCCCCGGCGGGCGGCGAGTATCGCCCGGCCGGCCGCGCCCCGGTCCAGCGGGTGCCGGAACCCGGCGCGGTAGGCCACGTGATAGTCCGTCCACGTCGGTTCGACGACGGCCACCGCGAGCGCCTCGGTGCCGTCGACGAGGGTGAGGTGGGCGGTGGCGCCTATGTCCTCGGCCAGGGAGCGCAGGGCGGGCAGGGCCGCCTCCCGGACGAGCGGGTGCACCTGGCGGCCGAGCCGCAGCACACCGAGCCCGACCCTGGCCCGGCCGCCTATGTCCCGGCGGACGAGCGCGTGCATCTCCAACGTGGCGAGCAGACGGTAGACGACCGTGCGGTTGACGCCGAGCTTGATGGACAGCTCGGTGACCGTCAGGCCGTGGTCGGTATCGGCGAGCAGTTTGAGGACGCGCAGTCCCCGGTCGAGTGTCTGTGAGGTCTCCGCGGTCACGAGGCCCTCCTCCGATGAGTGGCGGGCTCTCGTCCCGGTGGGGGTTTCGCGCCACCGGTCCCGTCCGGCAGCGCGCGACAAGAGGCCGCCGGCCGCTTGGTCGCATGGCACCGGCTGCGCTCCGCGGCGGCGCTGCCACGGGGCGTGTGCGTGACCGGCACGGTAGCGAGCCGGTCCGCTCAGCGGAAGAGTCTGCCCACAATCCGGTCAGCGTGCGGCTGATTCACGAATATCGAGCACGGGTTCCCAGCATGCGGACAGCTGAACGACATCGCCGGACGGGCAGATCCAGCCCGTCCGGCGATGAAGGACGCGTTCTACTTCATGCGGGTGGCCCACTCGCGGACCTTGTTGATCCGCTCGTTCAGCTGCCCCGCCGTGGCCTCCGCGCTCGGCGGCCCGCCGCACACCCGGCGCAGCTCGGTGTGGATCACACCGTGCGGCTTGCCGCTCTGGTGCACATACGCCCCGACCAGGGTGTTGAGCTGCTTGCGCAGCTCCAGCATCTCCTTGTGGGTGACCACCGGCCGCCGCTCGGCGGGCAGTTCGAGCAGGTCGGCCTCCGCGTCGGGCCGCTTGCGGCTGTGCGCGATCTGCCGGGCCTGCCGCTTCTGGAGCAGCATCTGCACCTGGTCCGGCTCCAGCAGGCCCGGGATGCCGAGGTAGTCCTGCTCCTCCGGGCTGCCCGCGTGCGCCTGCATGCCGAACTCGGCACCGTCGTAGAGCACCCGGTCGAAGACCGCGTCGGACTCCAGCGCCTCGAAGGAGAGCTGGTCGTCCTCGCCGGTGTCCTCGTCCTGCTGGCGCTCGGCCTCGGCGAGGAGCTTGTCCTCCTCGGCGTAGGGGTCTTCCTCGCCGTCCCTCTTCGGCTTGTCGAGGACGTGGTCGCGCTCGACCTCCATCTCGTTGGCGAAGGTCAGCAGGGTGGGGATGGTGGGCACGAAGACGGACGCGGTCTCGCCACGGCGGCGCGAGCGCACGAAGCGCCCGACGGCCTGGGCGAAGAACAGCGGCGTGGAGATCGTCGTCGCGTAGACACCGACGGCCAGGCGGGGCACGTCCACGCCCTCGGACACCATGCGGACGGCGACCATCCAGCGAGCGTCGGAGGCCGCGAAGTCGTCGATGCGCTGCGAGGCGCCGGTGTCGTCGGACAGCACCACCGTCGCCGCCTCTCCGGTGATCTCCCGGATCAGCTTGGCGTAGGCGCGGGCGGAGTCCTGGTCGGCGGCGATGACGAGGGCACCGGCGTCCGGGATGCCCTTGCGGACCTCCGTCAGCCGCTGGTCGGCGGCGCGCAGCACGTTCGGCATCCAGTCGCCGCGCGGGTCCAGGGCGGTGCGCCAGGCCTGCGAGACGGCGTCCTTGGTCATGGGCTCGCCGAGCCGGGCCTCCAGCTCGTCGCCCGCCTTGGTGCGCCAGCGCATGTTGCCGCTGTAGGAGAGGAAGATGACCGGCCGCACGACACCGTCGGCGAGCGCGTTGCCGTAGCCGTAGGTGTAGTCGGCGGACGAGCGGCGGATGCCGTCGTTGCCCTCCTCGTACGTGACGAAGGGGATGGGGTTGGTGTCGGAGCGGAAGGGCGTGCCGGTCAGGCAGAGTCGCCGGGTGGCCGGCTCGAACGCCTCCAGGCACGCCTCGCCCCAGGACCGGGAGTCACCGGCGTGGTGGATCTCGTCGAGGATGACGAGCGTCTTGCGCTGCTCGCAGCGGTTGCGGTGGAGCATGGGCCGCACACCGACACCGGCGTAGGTGACGGCGACGCCGTGGTACTCGCGGCCGAGGGGGCCGGCGCTGTACTCCGGGTCGAGCTTGATGCCTATCCGGGCGGCGGCCTCGGCCCACTGCTTCTTCAGGTGCTCGGTGGGCGCGACCACGGTCACCTGCTGGACGACGTGGTGGTGCAGCAGCCAGGAGGCGAGGGTGAGGGCGAAGGTCGTCTTGCCCGCGCCCGGGGTGGCGACGGCGAGGAAGTCGCGCGGCTGTTCCTGTACGTACTTCCCCATCGCGCCCTCCTGCCAGGCGCGCAGCTTGTTGGCGGTACCCCAAGGGGCCCTGCCGGGGAAGGCGGGCGAAAGGTGGTGATTGGCGGTGGTGGTAGTCACGGTCTCCGTCGGCTGGGTCGGCGATCGGCAACCGCGTCAGCCTACCCGCGTCCGCGGCGGCGTCACGTCGCGCTGTGTCCTCAATCGCCGGACGGGCTGAAAAATCAGCCCGCCCGGCGCTTGAGAACCGGGGCCCGGGGCGGAGCCCCGACAACTCCAGCCCGTCCGGCGATTGAGGACCGGGGGCCCGGGGGCGGAGCCCCCGGTTACGGGAAGGGGCGGGGCTGGGGAAGGACTACCCCCGCGGCTTCAACCGCGCACCCACACACGCCCCCACCACCGCACACACCACCCCCAACAAGAACACCGCCACAAACGCCCCGCCCGGCGCAGCCGCCCCCGCATGGGCCGTCACCGACCCGCCCCCGAACGAGACGAACAGCACACCCGCCACCCCCACCAGGGCCACGCTGCCGAGCGCGTCCGACACCTGGAGCGAAGCGGAGTTCGCCCCCTCCTCCCCGGGCCGGGAGAGCTTGAGCAACAGCACCGCACCACCGGAGATCGTGAGCCCCATGCCGTAGCCGCCGATGACCCAGGAGACGGCGACCATCCACACCGGCACCCCGTCGATGAGCACGGTCGGCAGCAGCGCGACGGCCAGCGCCAGCAGCGCCATGCCGAGGCTCATCAGCCGCTCGCGGTGCGGCTCGGCGCGGCCGCGGCTCTGGGTGAAGGAGGCGAGCGCCCAGCTCAGCCCGCCACCGGTGAGCGACAGCCCGGCCATCGTCGCGGACAGCCCGCGTTCGGTCACCAGCATCAGCGGGACGAAGGTCTCGGCGGCGAGGAAGGAGCCCTGCGCGATGCCGCGCAGCAGCACGACCGACGGCAGCCCACGCGCGGCGCGGAAGGTGCCCGGCGGCAGCAGGCGCAGCACGCACGGGACGAGGAGGGCGAGCCCGGCGGCGGCGGGCAGCAGGGACCAGGCCTTGAGGTCCTGGCCCGCGTACTGCAGCAGTCCCGCGCCGACGGCCACGGCGAGGGCGAGCCCGACGCGGCTGCGGCCGGGGGCGGCTTCGCGGGCGGCGGCGGGGAGGGCGCGCAGCGCCGGGAGCATCACGGCGAGGGGCAGCAGGATCAGTACCGGGATGGCCAGGAACACCCAGCGCCAGCCGAGCTGCTCGGTGACCGTGCCCGCGACGAGGGGACCCACGATCACCGGCACGACCCAGGCCGCCGAGAACGAGGCCATGACGGCCGGCCGCAGCCGCTCGGGGTAGGCCCGGCCGACCACCACGTACAGCGCGACGATCACCAGCCCGGCGCCGATGCCCTGCACCCCGCGCCCGGCCACGAACATCCACATCCGCCCGGCCGAGCCCGCGATCACCAGGCCCGTGCCGAAGGCGGCGATGCCGGTGAAGAGGGGCACCAGCGGCCCGGTGCGGTCGCACCACTCCCCCGACAGGGTCATCGCGAAGAGGCTCGCCGTGAAGAAGGCGGAGAAGGCGAAGGCGTAGAGCGCGATCCCGTCGAGCGCCTCGGCCGCGACGGGCATGGCGGTGTTGACCGCGCTCGCCTCGAAGGCGATGAGCGAGACGACGGAGACGATGCCGAGGGTGAGCGCCCGGTAGCGCCGCCCGAGGACGCCGCCGTCACCGCTGTCGGTGTCGGGGTCGGGCGGGGATATGGCGGGGACGTCGGCACCCACGGCCGGGGAATCGGAGGCGGTCATGGGCGCCAGCGTAGGAGCGGGAAAGCCGGTCGACACCTGTCGTGCGACGGGAGTCGACTCGGCATTCCGACGTAGGCCGAAGGGCTTGCGGAGCCGCGGGAGGCGGAGGGGACGCGCGTCACGTCGTGAGCAGCACGCCCACGTACGACGCTCCGGCGATCACGACCCAGGAGGACAGCCCGAGCGCCGCGACCCGGCCCCCGGTCCGGACGAGCGAGGGCAGGTGCACCGCGCTGCCGAGGCCGAACAGGGCGGCGGCGAGCAGCAGCTCCTGCGCGTGCTGGGCGATGTCGAGCACCCCGCCGGGCACCAGGCCGGTGCTGCGGACGGCGACCATGGCGAGGAAGCCGAGGACGAAGAGGGGGACGAGCGCGGGCCGCTTGCCGGTCGAGGTAGCGGCCGGGGTGGCGCGGCGGGCCCGTACGGACATGGCGACGGCGGCGACGAGCGGCGCGAGCATGGCCACCCGCATGAGCTTGACGAGGACGGCGTCGGTCAGGGCGTCCGGCCCGGCGGTCTGGGCGGTGGCCACGACCTGGCCGACGTCGTGCACGCCCGCGCCGACCCAGCGTCCGAACTGCGCGTCGTCGAGGCCGAGCGGGTGGTGCAGCAGCGGCAGCACGGCGATGGCGAGCGTGCCGCAGAGCGTCACGAGAGCCACGGACGTCGCGACGTCCTCCTCGTCGCTGCCCGTGACCTCGCTGACCGCGCCGATCGCGGAGGCGCCGCAGATGGAGTAGCCGGTGGCGATCAGCAGTGGCTGGTCGCCGCGCAGCCCGAGCTTGCGCCCGAGCCAGAGCGTCCCGCCGAACGTGGCGGCGACGACGGCGAGCACCATCACGACGGTGGCCCAGCCGAGCCCGAGGACGTCGTGGAGGCTGAGCTTGAGGCCGAGCAGCACGATGCCGATCCGCATGAGCCGTTTCCCGGCCATGGTCAGTCCGGCCCGGCCGGTGCCGCGTATGCGGGCGCGCAGACCGGGGGTGTGCGCGGCGGCGATGCCGAGCACGACGGCGGCGGTGAGCATGGGGACGGCGGGGACGAGCAGGTGCACCGCCCAGGCGAGCACGACGCCGACGGCGGCCATGGCGAGCCCGGGGAGCGGGGCGGGGACCTTGCGGGGCGGCTTGGGCGCGCCGGGAGTGCCGCCGTCGCCGCCGACCGCGTGGTCCCGTACGCGCGAGCTGATCAGTGCCACGACGGCACTCCTCGCGAGGAGGGGGTTCGGGGGGCTCGGGAGGTCATCACAGTTCGCCGACCGGCAGGTCGTAGACGCGCCGGACGCTGGAGCCGAGACGGGCGACGTCGGCGCCGTAGATGTGAATGGAGATCGCCTTGGACGAACAGGAGTTGCGCACGCGGTGGATGTCGCCGGGCGGCGCGAAGCCGCAGACGTCGCCCTGGCCGTTGACCACGTCCTCGGTGGCGACGAGGTGGGCGGTCGTGCCGTCGGGGACGAGGCGGTAACGGCGCTCGCTCTCCTGCCCCTCGTGGACGCCGGTGACGCACCACGAGACGTGGTCGTGGACAGCCGTCTGCTGGCCGGGCAGCCAGACGAGCGCGACGACGGAGAAGCTGCCGTCGGACTCGGCGTGCAGGATGTGCTGGCGGTAGCGGTCGGGGTCGCCCTCGCGCTGTTCGGCGGTGAGCAGGTCGGGGGCGCCGAGGTGGCCCGCGAGCCGTTCGCCGACGAGGTACGCCGTCGTGTCGGGCGGCAGGCCACGGCCTACAGCCGCCCGGACGTCGTCGACGAGCTGGTCGAGGCGAGCGGTCGTCAAGGCTGCGGTGGGTGTGGTCATACGTGCAGAGTCGATCCGCTGGAACCATCACGTCCAACGACAGTTTCTTGGCGGGGTGCCAACACGGGCTTATGGATGTGTGTCGCGCGCGGAACGACCGTGCCCGTCGCTCAACATCCGACGCGTCGGGCGGCGACCGCTTTCAGCCCGTCCATGACGAGCGCGGTGGCGGGGATGCGGAGGTGGTCGCGGAGGACGTAGGCGGAGACCTGGCGGCGGCAGGCCGGGTCCAGCGCCCGCCCGGTGATCTTGTCGTGGCGGAGGAAGGACAGGACGAGGCCGGGCATCATCGCGACGCCGAGCCCCTCCGCGACGAGCGACTGGACGACGAGATTGTCGTCGGTCGTGAACGCGATGTCGGGCGCGAAGCCCTGCTCGGCGCACTCGTGCAGGAAGTTGGTGCGGCAGCGCAGACAGCCGGCGATCCAGCGCTCCTCCGCGAGATCGGCGAGTTTGACGGCGCGCCGGCGGGCGAGCGGATGCCCTATCGGCAGCAGGACGGTGAGCTGGTCCTCCATGAGCGGTATCTCGACCAGCTCCTCGGGGACCTGTTCCCGCAGGCCGGGATAGGTGAAGGCGAGGGTGATGTCGCACTCGCCGCGCACGAGACGGTGGAGCGAGTCGGGGGGCTCGCTCTCCTGGAGCTCGACCCGGACACCGGGGTGGTCGATGGCGAGGCGGGCCACCGTCTCGGGTATCAGCGTGGCGCTGGCGCTGGGGAAGGCACAGACCCTCACCCGCCCGGAGCGCAGCCGGGTGAGGGAACCCATCTGCGCCTGGGCGGCGGTGAGGCTGTCGAGGATGGTCTCGGCGTGCCGGGAGAGGGCCTCACCGGCCTCGGTGAGCCGCATCCTGCGGCCGACGCGGATGAAGAGCGGGGTGCCGACGGAACGTTCGAGGGCCTTCATCTGCTGCGTGATCGCGGGCTGCGTATAGCCCAGCGAGCGAGCGGCCGCCGAGTAGGAACCGGCCTTGACCACTTCGTGGAACGTCCTGATGTGCCGGGAGTCGAACACCGTTGAATCATAAGCGGAGGTTGGGACAGCAGGGCAAGTGACCAATGGATGCTTTTGGATCAGGTCCGGGCTTGCTTGGGCTTGCACAAATCGGGCAGGGAAGATGCCATGCCCCCCTACGTTTCACATTTCACGTCCTTCGACGGCACGGAGCTGGCCTACAGCGTGCGGGAAGCACGTGACGGTTCGACGGCCCCGCCGCTGGTCTGCCTGGCCGGCGGACCGGGCCGTGACGCCGCATATCTGGGCGATCTGGGCGGCCTCGACGCGCACCACACTCTGATCGTCCCCGACAGCCGCGGCACGGGCGCCTCCCCGCCGGCCGCGGACCCCGCTGCGTACGCCTTCCCCTCCCTGGCCCAGGACCTGGAGGCACTCCGCACCCACCTGGACGTCCCGCGTTTCGCGCTGCTCGCCCACGACGCGGCCTGCGCGACGGCCCAGGCGTACGCGGCCTCGCACGGGCACCATCTGTCCCACCTCGTCCTGGTCACCCCCGGCTCCCGCCTCCAGGGCGAACTCCCCGACGACGCCGAGCAGATCTTCGAGTCCCGGGCCACGGAACCCTGGTGGAAGGACGCGTACGTGGCCGTCCACATGCTGGCCTCGGCGACGGACATGGCGGAGGTCCGCTCCCTCCTCCTCCGCGCGGCCCCCCTGGCCTACGGCCGCTGGGACACCCCCCAACGCACCCACGCGGCCACCGAGGGCGACCAACTGAACCCGGTCCCCCGCGCGGGCTTCTGGCAGGGCGTCGACGAACCCTCCCGCCTGGCCCTCCTCGCGGCCCTGCGCGAGCTGGACTGCCCGACCCTGGTGGTGACCGGCGACCGTGACGGCGTGACGGGCATGCGCGCGGGCGAGGCGGTCGCCGAGTCCATCCCGAACGCGACACTGAGGCCGCTGCACGGGGTTGGCCACTACCCGTGGGTGGACGAGCCGGAGATGTTCCGCCCGGTGGTGGAGGAGTTCCTGGGGACCTCGGCGAACGACGATGAACCCCGATGAACGCGGCATGTCAGCCATATGGCAACTTGCGCCAACCCCGACGGGACCATTGAGCTCTGACCATCACGCACCTATGGTCATGCGGGAAGGCACAACACGGCCGTGTGCCCGAGTGGTTGAGGGACTCGCCTGCAAAGCGAGTTACGCGGGTTCGATTCCCGCCACGGCCTCTGTATGAGTACCCGGGCAGCCGGGCGATGAGTACCAACCCCGATGCCTGCCGGGGTGGGGCGTCCATACGCTCGGGACATGACACAACGAGCCATGTTCCCGCCGCACCAGAGCCCGCCCGCGACGCCGAACGACCGCGACGGCGCGGGGACGGCGGCGTTGGTTCTCGCTCTGGCGTCGTACATGCTGACCACCGTGAACGGGGGCTTCTTCCTGGTGATCCCGGTCGGCATCGCCGCGATCGTCTGTGGCGTGGTGGGCCTCAGAAGAGCCAAGCGTGGTGAGGCGAGCAACGCCTGCATGGCTCGCGTGGGGCTCGTTCTCGGATCCGTCATCACCGTCCCGACGGCCTGCTTCCTGATGTGGTTGCTCGCGGGACTGTACGGCGCCTACGCGTGAATTCCGGCCACGGGAGGTGCCGGGAGACCGCTCCGCAATTTTTCGAGTGCGGTGACGTCATGTCACAGTGCCGCCCATGACTGAAGAAAACCAGCGCAAGATCGGCCTCGTGGCGGGCATTGCGCTGTCCGCGGGCCTCCTTCCCGGAGTGACCCTCGGCGGCGACAGCCTGCCGGACAGACTCCTGACGGCGGCCCTGACCGCCTTTCTCTTCATGATCCTGACCACCCTGGTGGACACCACCCCGGCCTTCACCCGCCCCAAGGTCCCGGCGGTCCTCCTCATCCTCGGAGCGGCCGGCTGGCTCCAGGACACCCTGATATGGCTCCTGGCCGCCTGGCTCTTCGATCTGGCGGGCGGCGACCTCCAGGTGACCGGCTTCGCCGCGGCGGCCCTGGCAGGCCTGGTGACACGAACGGTCCTGTGGGCCGCACTGTGGATACTCCCCCTGAAGGGGGCGGAAGCGGAACGGGAACGAATAGCGAGCTGACGGCTGCGCTTCACTTCTGCTTCACCACACGTCGCACCACGTCCGGGCGTGCGCCACCAAGCTGAACGAGTTCATCTCCGGTGGCGGCACGCTCACGACAGGCGTTCGTCACCGACGTCTGCGGCGTGCGCGGGATGCTCATCTAGCACGGTCAGCCGCGACACCCCGTACCACCATCGCACCGACGCCCACGGTCCGGTCCTCAGCCTCGGCACCGTTCGACTGGACAGCTTCCACGGCTCCGTGTTCGTGGACGCCGAGACGCAGCTGTCTGCGGCGGCGACAGCGACGGCAAACGCCTGCCTACAGATCGGCCACGCCCTGGACGGCACCGCCAGGGCTGCCCGGCGCGCCCGAAGGCTCCCCCTAACGAAGCTCATCGCTCAGATAGTCCAAGTACTCGGCCTCTGTGATCCCGAGGCCATCTCTGTCGACCTGCCAAAGTGGCATTACATGTGCGGATGACACGAAGCCAGTGTCCACCAACTCGACGAGCGCATGCAGTTGGCTCTCTCTGCAGGTCGGGGCTTCTTCCTGAGCAGCGGCAGAGGCCAGCAACGCAGCCAATAGGCCAACCTCACGGGCGTCAAATGATGTGATCCAGTCCGTCACCGTTCCACACGCAGCCTCCCGCTCCACGGGCTGGATGGAGGCTATGCCTCGGGCCAATTCGATCAGCCTCTTGTCTCCGATGGCCATAGAGACTCCCTGATATTCCGTGAAAGTGGGAGGCCGGGGTATTAATTCTCTCCAGTAGGCCGGCCCGAGGGCGAGGAAATCAGCACTGCAAAGCAAACGAGCTCATCCCGCTTCACGCCTAAAGCATTCTTCAGACGCGAGACACCAGCTGCGGCCAGCTACTTCCCCCCAACGAACATCTCGATATCGCTCATCGCATCCTCAAGTGCCATACGGCGCGAAACCGGCTCCCTCGATAGGGACATCGCCCGGAAATACCGGCACCCTGACTTTACGCATCAGAAAGTCCTGAAGAAATTCGACTACGCCACCCCCAAACTCAAACCACTCTTCACCTCGCGCCTCCTTGATAGCCACGGTCCAATTATCAGAGTCCGCCGCATCGGAGCGATTCCAGAAAAGTGCGTCACCGTTATCAGAACGCCCAAAATTGAGAAGACCCGACGACTCGTCGATGCGGTACGGGATTTCTTCTCCGAATTCCCGTAGCTCCCGCAACGATTCCAGCTCGGCATCTGATTGCCGCTTGAGGTCCAGTTGGGCCCAGGGCGCATTGGGTTGATAGATGTGCAAGAATCCACCGAAGCAACCCGGACCGTACAACTGGACGAGCTCTTTGTAATCACGCGGCAAACTACACGAAAATATAGCTTCGAGCGTCTCCCAGTTACAGCCCTCGCCAACCCGGTCGACGGGTGGCGGCGCCAATTTGGTCAGCCTATCTACAAACATTCACGGCTCTCTGCCAGCAAGACGGCGTACTGAACTCGATGAGCCTATCAAATCCGGAAGGTGGCCCCATGAAAGCACCTAGTTGCGAAGCAGTGTGTCCTTGAGTGACAGGATCGGGAACACCTGAATCTTCAGAGTTCCATACCAGCCCTCATCCTGGAACTCCACAAGAAAGTAGGTGATGCCCGCTTCGGATCGTATGTCCACGCTCGTCGCACCCTCTCGGAAGAGGTCCACGATGACCTCTCGCCCGCGCTGCCATACAACCCTGACGGATCGCTCCATTGAGTCGTACGAAAAAGAGATCTCACCGCCGGAGCTATCCACGATGCGGATCACCCGCGTTTCGCTGTCTTCCTGAGTTTCAGGAAGCACTCCGATCGCGGACAAGACATCGACGGCCTCCGGCATACGAAACTCGCCAGACATCATGAATACTCCAAGCGACCGGCACTTCCATTCAGGTTCATTCCAGCAGAGGCACTATTTTCGGCCCGCATCCCGGCAACCCCGCGGATCCAATGCCGCCAAAAGTCCAGGGATTATCATCACCAGTAGCTATTGAGGTCGACACCCCTGGGTGGGCGATAGCTTGGCTGGACAACTGCGAAGGTTGATCAGGTCGGATCAGGATGCGCTCGCAAGCATATGGCAGCGACAAAAGCCATCGACGTCACGAGGGCGTCATCCTTTCCCCAAGCGAGTGGCGCGACCTCAGCCGTCTCAGTCGAGCGACTCAACCTCGCTCAAGGCATTTCGGACGACCTCCCTCAACTGAGTGTCAGTCAGGTCGCCGTCCTCCCGGAATCGCGGGTCGATGGAATAGTCCTCCAGGGCGTAAAATACCTCTTTCATCACTCCAGAAAAATTCTCCCGCAGACGTTCCTGTTGCTCTTGAGCACGGTGTCGGGCAGTCAGCCAAGAATCAGCAAAATCCGATCCGCTGATCCCCTCTTCGGCGAAGGCATCCATAAGTGACAACTGTTCCGACGTGGCAGAGCCTTCAACTACATCGCTCCGCTTTGCCCAGGCCCTTTGGCGTGGCCGAAAGGCCGCAGAGACATCGGCCACGGCCGGAAAGTCCTGGCCGACGCGTTGCGCGTATCTCTTGAAGTTGATAGCCGCTTGATCGCCACCCTCTGGAACGGCATACCTGAAGAAGTCTTCATCCCCGGCGATCAAGGCGTAGTGTTGGTTCGTCATAAGCAGTGCCCCGGAGAGGTCTGGCAACGTGACGACGAATCCCTCCTCGCACCATGAAAGCGCCCGCAGAATATCTGCTTGAGCGGAGGGGATTCGCACGACATGCTCATCAACTCGCGCAGGACTCAGATGCCCCACAAAGACACAGTTGTGGCCGGTCTTTTGAGCAGTCGAACCCAGACGCTGTGCTAGGCGACTGTCTATGAGTGCATGGGCAGCAATGGGGGCAGTAGACTTATTTCCCTCCCCAAGCCACTCTCGACTGAAAGAGCCCGGGCCAGAGGTGAGAAGGTCGACCAGTTCACGATTAGTCACCCTCACCCAATCTGGAACTTTCACCCCAATCAGTACTGATCGACGATCTTACCCTCCGGCACACGGAAGCACGCCGATACGAGGGTGACCACGATGCCCGATGTCTTGCCAGCCCTGGCGGCCGTCTCTTCACTCGACCTCCTTTTATCCATGAAGGTAATGTTCACGGAGAACTTGAACTTGGTCGATTCAGCAATCAGCTCAAGGTTTTTGGCGACACTCTTATTGCGCCCATAACTTGCCACTTTCCAGCCACGCTTGGGCAGTTCATCCTTGAGCCGTTCCATGGATCGCTCCATGTCCTGCTCGGGAACTCCCCAAAGAGACCACGGGTGCCGAATTTTATATAGATGCTTGGAATCCTCCTCGCACGGCGAAACCCCCGGTCCGGGCTCGCTCGTCTTCCCCTTCAGACCTATGGCGTCAAGGATCTGACTAGACAGCTCTTTGGCCACATTTCGCGCATCGTCGACATCGCGCACCTCGGGGGCGGGATCATTTGCACTTGAATCACCCATGACGCCACATCCAGGAATCAAACTCATCACAATGGTTGCCAATATGAACGAACCGCGCCGATGGCGCTTGCCCTTGAGGGTTATAGAGTTAATCACGAATCACCGAGTCATAGTTTCCAGTAACCACTGCCGCCTGATTCCACAGACTCACCGAGTCATCCTTCCAGTAACCTCCGTGATCATTGGAGTCAGTCTGCATAATATTGGCCCCAAAAACTCTGTCAGAGGGTACATTTTGAGTCAACGGATTCAGCGGGGAAAGCCACGGCGTCAGCTCATTGTCGCCCCCTAGGCGTACGAGCTTGCCACCGGCCGGCACTTGGTCCTTGGTCCAACTCGCAGCTTCCGACCAAACATGCCCCTTTGGGGCATCGAGCTCATCAGCATGCTTTACCAGCATTCCAGGGCTGGCGACCGCTACGATGTCGTCTGCCCCAAGGCCGCCACCGTTTACCGAAGCGTCACCGATGGCCGTAGTGCCGTAGCTGTGCCCAACGACAGTGAGGTGGCTGGCGTGAGGTCCGCCCTGAGCCGTTCGCACACCGTCGAGAAATTTACTCAGTTGCGGAGCAGCCTTGTCGGCATAGGATAGGGATGAAGCCTCAGGAATGATATGTCCGCCCTCGAACGGGCGCGCAGTCTGCGGGGCAGAGTATCCAATCCAAGTAACCGTCGATACGGATGGATTGCCAGGCATTGCGTTACTCTGCCTCCACAACGCAAGCGCTTTTTTCATATCATTTTCCGCGTTGCTTAGCCGAGCCGTCGTTCCAGGCACATAGACCGCAGTGTGTTCGGCAGTATCTGGATTCCCATTTGCTACGATAGCGCGACCGAATCCCTTGGTATCAAAACCGAGAAGATAAGCCTTCGGTAGCCCCTTTTCGTCGCTTTGAAACCGATTCTGAATTTGCTGCATGCCGGCCAGCTGGCCTTGCAGGTTTTTCCTCTTATTTTCCCACTCCAGCCTTCTATTCTCCTTTCCTTGCAGGGGAAGCCCGGTGATGGGATTGATGTGATGCTCGTACTTCGGCTTGGGCCCCCTGTCGAGGTCCCAGAGCTGCTTCTCAACACTTCCACGAGCCTCAGCGAGCACGAGTCGGTTTGCCTCGTCTCGGGCAGTGGCGGGTAGACCATCAAGAGCACCGACGCTGGCCGGGTGGACGGATATGTACTCCGCCCGCTGCGCCTGGCTGAGCCTCCCCCACCAAGCAGCGTTTTCCTTGGGGGATTTACCCTTGGGGATGTCCGATTCCTTAAGATATTTGCCCGCAGCACCCTGGATTTCCTTGATGTCTTGCGCGACATCCCAATTGGGCTTCTTAAGAGAGGCATCCGTCTTTAGTTTCGCCAGTGCCCTGGCGTAACGACCGTCGATCTCATTGGCCTCGCTGAGAGCGGCGGCTATACGGTTCGCTATGGCTCTGGCCTTGCCCTCGTTGGGATCGGCGCTGGCGGCGAACGGCACGCCCTTCGGCTGTGCTCCGGAGAGGTTGGGCGCGTACGGGACAGTGGCCGGGTACTTGACCGCACCATTCGCATCGACGGTGAACTGCAGGGCGGCGGCGTCCGCCAGCGCTTCCTTGAGCTTGCGCTGCGGGCCCTCAAGTTCGGAGGCGAGCCCGCTCAGTGCCGTCCGTATGAGGCCACATTCCGCATGGATGTACTGGAAGTTGCTGCTCAGCCGATCCAAGCTCAGCCGCGCGGCCTCTTCGGCGTGGCCCTTCTGAGTCAGCTGGAGCTTGGCGATCATCTCGTTGTTCACACGGTCCATTGCCGCATTGCCTCTGTTGCTGACAGCAGCCCAGCCAACTGCAGCACCCGAGAACTTGGACCTGTCCAGCTCGGTCAGCTCTTTGATCGTCACCACGACCGGTGGCCCCCTACTTTCCACCCTTGCCGGAGGCAAAGGTGCCCTTGACCTGCTTGTCGTTCTGACTGAAGTCGATACCGGTCTGCTTCAGACTGCTGCTGAGGCCATCGCACTCGGCTTTGACCTTCTGCAGTCGTCCTTCCCACGAACCGAGGATGTCTGCCAACACCTTCGCGCTGGAGAACCCCGACGTCCCCTTGGTGACATTCTCGTGAGCCTTCTTGAGCTGGTTGATCCCCTCGCTCACAGACGAGCGCAAGTCGTCAGCCACGCCGCTGGCGGCAGTCCACGGCTCTTTCGAAGCCTTGTGTGTACCGTCTCCGCCTCCGCCACCACCACCGGACGACGCCAGGCCCATCTGGGCATCCTGTTGGCGCGCGCTCGCGGTCAGATTGCCATCGGCGTCGTAGCGGCTCGGGTTGAAGCGCTTGTCCCAGTCTTCTGGCAGCCCTGTGCCAACCGTCATGATTTCCCCGTTGGTGTGTGATCGTGCGGATGCCTGCGGCACGCTACATCTGGCGTGACCTGCGTCGTCTCGTGAGCCCCACGGATACGGCGGCCGCCACGGCGACTGCGGCTGCGCCGCCTGCTGCGAGGACGTTGCGTGTCGAGAGCAGGCCGTCGGCTTTGTCGGCGGAGTCCGCGGCGGAGCGTCCGGGCATGCCGCCGGTGGCGCGGGGTGCGGTTGCCTGCGGCGCGGGCGAGGCGGAGTTGGGGCCCGGGAGGGGGTTCACGTCCGCGGGGCCCGGGTCGCCGGGGTTCTTGAGGGCGATGCGGGGGCGGACTACGCCGTATCCGATGGAGTCGCTGCGCTTGGCGCCGTTCTGGGGGCCGCCGGCGGTGTTGATGAGGACGCGGGTGATTTGGTTGGCCGTCCAGTCCGGGTGGACGGACCAGAGGAGGGCGGCGGAGGCCGAGGCTAGGGCGGTGGCGTCGCTGGTGCCGTGGCCTCGGCAGATCCCGGTGCCACCCTTGCATGTCGTGATCATGTTGTCGCCTGGGGCAGCGAGGTCTACCTGCGGGCCACGCTCCGACTCCGGCGTCGCCTCAATCTCCTCGTCGACCGCGGCCACCCCCACCACTCCGGGGAAGGCTGCAGGAAAGGCGACTGCGTTGTCCTTGTGACCGTGGTTTCCGACGCCCGCGAAGACCAATTTGCCTTTGGAGAGGGCGTACTCAACGGCCTTCGCCTGCTGCAAGTCCTCTCCCGGACTCGCCATCGAGATGTTGATAATCTTGGCCTCGGAGTTGGCAGCGAAGCGGATAGCCTCACTCATGGCTTTGCTCGGCAGCCTCTGCGTGACAGGCGCGGTGTTACCAATAACCCGCAAGGGAAGAATCTTGGTCCCAGGCGCGAGGCCAAAGGCCCCAGACCCTCCATTGCTCTTACCAGTTCCTGCAATAAGTACGGCCATTGACGTCCCGTGCCCGTCGTAGTCCGAGTGGGCGCCTCCCTCGATCCCGGAGAAATCGTTGCCGGGAAGGACCTGTCCCCGCAGGTCGGGCAACTCGGCCTCCACACCGGTATCGATGACAGCCACTGTCACGCCCGCACCCGTACTCGTCCGCCACATCTCCTCAGCATGCATCGCGTCCAGGTACCACTGCTGGGATCGGAGACTGTCAGCCCGTGCAGGCCCGACGGATAGGGCAACAGCAACAAAGGTGGCAACGGCGGAGACCGCTCCTCGCCTGAGGGCTGCGGTACCAGGGCTTTGACGCATGTGCTTCCTTCTGCTTTCTGGCCGACGTCAATCGATGACCGGGGGTACCGAGCGACGATTGCCGCAATGCCAGCCGTCGTGGTCCTCAACCAAGTAGTCAGGGCGCCCATCGCGCTGCCCTCGCCGGGGTCCCCCACGGCTGGGCTGCGCCTGGCCCGGGTTGCGTACCAAGCCCGTCCCGCCTTGCGTGAACGGTCGGTCAACAGCCCCAGGGCGCGTCTGCGCTTGTCCCCCGACGATTCCACCGCTTTCGGTTGCCAGGCGCCGTCCGCCACTACCTGCACGCCCTGGGCCTCCACTGGGGACACCTGGTGTGATCCCCCCGAGGCCATGGCCCAACGGAGGGCGACCATGTACGGGCTCTGTTCCGATAACCGTGCCTCGGGGGACCTGAGCCGACGACTGCCCAGGCGGCCGAGCCATGGGGCTGCCTCCGAAAATGCCGTCGTTCGGTACACCTGTCGTCGGCACGTTGACCCGACCACCGGCAGCGCCCCTACCCGGCACCACGCCGCCAATCGTTCCCTGCTTCGGAATTGCCCCACCGCCAGCGCCATGCCCGGGCATGCCGGGCACCGTCCTTGCGGGGACTTCGCCGTGGCCCGCTCCGGGTGTCCCCGGCTTCACATGCCCAATCGGTGGCACGCCCGCTGTCGGCGGCAACTGGACTCGCTCAGGCGCCCCTTCAATGCGAGACGAGGCCCCCAGCCCGTCGGACGGAGGAGCCGGAACCGTCGGGGCAACCACACCGCCGTCAACGTCCATGGAGACAGGCAAAGGTTCAGGGCGCGCCGAGGTTGCAGAACCGGTGGCTGAATTCATTTCGGATGCGTGTGTGGACGCGCCTGTTGTGTAGGTTCCGGGACCGGCTCCGGCTCCGGCTTCCCGCCCGCCCTGCTCCGTCGAGCCACCGCTAGCGGCAAAAGCAGGGCCCGCTGCGGCACCAGGGCCTGGGATGTATTCCGACCCACGGATGGGCGACGGCAGCAGATCATCCCGAACCGGCGGAAACCCGGGCCTCTCCACCTGCCCCATGTTGTGCGCCGACCACACATAAGACCCCGCGAGCTTCCGCATCAGACGCACCGCCTCCGCGTGGTCCTCGTCGAGCCGCTTCTGGGCCGCCGTCGCGGCCTCCGGGGTGGGGCCGGCCAGGACGCCGCCGCCCGGCTTGGGGGCGTCGGAGGAGGCCGGGGGCTTGAGGAGGAAGCCGCCCGGGTGCTGGGCCAGGTAGGAGTTCAGGGTCGCCTTCGACGTCGCCGAGTACTCCGGCATCGAGGACTTGACCGTGCTCAGCGTTTCCGCCGCGTGGCCCATCCACGTGCCCGCCTTGTCGCTGAACTCGCTCAGTCGCGTCGTGGCGTTGACCATGTTCGCGCCCCATGTGCGGAAGGCGTCGCCGGCCTCGCCCTCCCAGTTGACGTGCGACATGTACGTCCGGAGGTCTTCGCCGATCTTGCCGATGGCGACTCCGGCGGCCTTGAGCCTGTCGCCGAGTGCCTGGGTCGCCGTCGGGTCCGCGTCCGCGATCATCGCGCGCAGCTGCTCGTGGGATTGCGACTCGAAGTCGGAGGTGATCACGGCGGGGTTGACGGTCCGCCGGATGACCGGGCCTACGCCGCCCGGAGGTGGGGTGCTCATCAGATGCTGCCCTTCTGGCTGCCCGGCGTCGGCTTCGGGCTCGGCTGCGGACTCGGCTCCGACGGGACGTCCTTCGCGGGGTGCGGGTCCAGTTCGCGGTTGTAGTGTTCCTTGGCCCGGGCCTGGATGGCCCACATGCGTTCGCGCGCTTCCTGGTCGATGTTGGCGTAGCCGACCCGGGAGGCGTGGATGGCGGTGCCCAGGGCCTCGATCTGGTCGAACAGGAGCTGGGAGAGGGTCGCGAGCTGGGTGTGGACGTCGTCGTACGCGGAGTACAGGGCGTCCGCCTCGCCGAACGACTTGCCCAGCACCGCCTGCGCGAGGCGGTTGCCCGTCAGGCGGTCCGGGCCGCCCTCGGAACCGGTGAGGTCGGTCAGGAGGGCGTCGACACGGCCCTGGAAGGACTTCAGCTGCTCAAGGTCCGCTTCCAGCCTCGCCGTTGATCCAACGGGCCCGCCCGGCCCGCTCGCCCCCGCCGCCCCACCGGCCACGTCCACCACGTCTACCGCCCCGCCCCTCACGTCTTCCCCGTCAGTCAATGCATCACCATGCGTCCCCAGCCTACTGACAGGCAGTGACAGCGACATGAGTACGAGTACTCATCCGTTCGATTCGGGCCTCAGAACACCGGCAGCGCCGTCAGTTCGGCGTCCCCTATGGCGATACGTCGCGGAGCGACCCGTACGTGACGCTGAGATGTGTGGACGGTCCCCCGTGCCGGTGTACACAGCATTCGGGAGCCGACAGGCTGGACGCGGCTGAGCTCAGCCGCCGAGCCCGCCGGCGTTCGAGGACACCGCCGACTGCGGCCGGATCGGCAGGCGGTTGACCGGGCGGCCCGTCGCCGCGCGTACCGCCGCGGCCACCGCCGCCGGGGAGGTGACGACCGGGACCGCGCTGATGGCCTTCGCGCCGAAGGGGGCGACCACGTCGCGCTCCTCGACCAGCTTCACGATGCGGATGTCGGGGGTGTCGAGCGACGTGGGCAGGGAGTAGCCCGTGAGGTCGGGGCGGCGGACGAGGCCGCCGGTGGTGCGGAGGTTCTCGGTGAGGGCCGCGCCGATGCCCTGGGTGATGCCCGCCTCGATCCGGGCGTGCGCCTGGCGGGGGTTGAGCACCCGGCCGACGTCCTGGGCGACGGCCATCTCCACCACGCGCACCGAGCCCAGCTCGACGTCGACGTCGACGACCGCGCGCACGGCGCAGAAGGCGAGGCCGACGAACGCGTCGCCCTGGCCCGTGTCGTCCAGCGGCTCGGTCGGGTGGGGGCGGCACTGGGCGGTCGCCCAGAGTTCCTTGCCGTCCAGGGCCTCCGCGACGGTCGTGCTGAGCACCCCGTCGTACGACGTGATCTTGCCGTCGGCGATCGTCAGCAGCTCGTGGGACATGCCGAACTGGTGGGCCAGCGGCTGGAGGAGCTGGGTGCGCACCATCCGCGCGGCCCGCTCGACCGCGCCGCCGGAGACCCAGGTGTGACGGCCGTGCGCGGCCGGACCGCAGGGCGGCTGGTCGGTGTCGACGGGCGCGACGTAGACCTCCTCGAGCCCGAGGACCTCCTGGACGATCTGGCGGGCGAGGGTGCTGAAGCCCTGGCCCGTCTCGACCGCGGCGCAGATGACCGTGGCGACCGAACCGGTGACCTTGACCGTGGCGGTGGAGACCTCGTCCGCGCCTTCCGCGCCGAGCATGTGGACCATGCCGACGCCGTAGCCGACGCCGCGCCGCACCGCACCGGGCTCGCCGGAGCCCTCGGGGCCGCCGGGCAGCAGCCAGTCCGCCTCGGGGTCGTCCAGCGGCAGGGCGGGCAGCGGGAAGTCCCTTACCGCGCGCAGGAGTTCGGCCACGGGGGCCGGGCAGGTCACGGTCTGGCCGGTGGGCAGCAGATCGCCGGTGGCCATGATGTTGCGCAGCCGGATCTCGGCGGGGTCGATGCCGAGCCGGGCCGCGAGCTTGTCCATCTGGCCCTCGTACGCGGCGCACACCTGCATGGCGCCTTCGCCGCGGACGTGGCCGGAGGGCGGGTTGTTGGTCCGTACCGCCCAGCCCTCGACGAAGGCGTGCGGGACGACGTACGGGCCGCAGGCGAAGGAGACGGCGGCGGCGAGGGCCTCGGCGGAGGAGTCGGCGTAGGCGCCCGCGTCCAGCAGGATCTGCGCCTCGACCTTCACCAACTTGCCCTCGGCGTCCGCGTGGTGACGGTATCTCAGGAGCGTGGGGTGGCGGTGCGGGTGGGCGAGGAAGGACTCCTCGCGGGTCGCCGCGAGCTTGACGGGGTGGCCCGTGCGCAGCGCCAGCAGGCCGAGCGGCAGCTGGATGCCCGGGTCCTCGCGGTCGCCCATCGCGCCCGGCACGCCCGTGACGACGATCTTCACCCGCTCCGGCGCCAGCCCGAAGCAGGCGGCGGCCAGGTCGCGGTCGGCGTGCGGGTCGGTGGAGGCGGTGTAGATCTCGACACCGCCGTCCGGGCGCGGCACGGCGAGCGCGGCCTCGGCGCCGATGGGCGCCGGGTCCTGGCGCCCGATCCGGTACAGGCCCTCGACGATGACCTCCCCGGTCACCTCCGGGTCGCCGAAGCGGAGCGGGATATGGCGGATCAGATTGCCGTCGGGGTGCAGCGGCTCGGCCGCGAAGGCCTGCTCCGGGTCGGTGACCGGCTCCAGCAGCTCGTACTCGACGGCGATGGCCGCGGCGGCGAGCCGGGCCGTGTCGGGGTGGTCGGCGGCGACGGCGGCGATCGGCTCGCCGTGGTGGCGCACCAGCTCCGACGCGAAGACCGGCCGGTCGGCGACGCCACGGCCGTGGGCCGCGTCGCCGGGGACGTCCGCGTGCGTGATCACGGCCCGGACGCCCGCCATCGCGGCGGCGGCCGACGTGTCGATCGAGACGATCCGGGCGTGCGGGTGCGGCGAGCGCAGCAGGGCGGCCCACAGCAGGCCCTCGGCCCACAGGTCGGCGGCGTACGGGAAGACGCCCTGGGTCTTGGCGGCCGCGTCGGCGGCCGGCAGCGAGACACCGAGGCCGTGGGTCGGGGGCTCGGTGGGAGTGGCGGGTGCGGAAGGGGCCATCCCCGGGAGATCGGGGATTCCGGCCGCTCCGGCCGAGCCGCCCATTCCAGTCATGCCGTTGCCCTTCCGCTGCCACCGTCGTGCGGGCCCGCCTGGTGCGGGATGCGTGCCGAGTCCGCCCCCGGCCACGCCTGTTCCTGGCCGTACCCGGGTCCGTCCCCGGGGCCGGTGCCGTAGGCCGTCTCGTGCGCCGTGCCGTCGGCCGCGTCGTGCGCCTCGTGCACCGCTTCGTTGGCCGCTTCCTGTGCCGCGGCCGACTCGGCGCGCTCGTCCGCGACCTGGCGGACCGCGTCGAGGACGCCCCGGTAGCCGGAGCAGCGACAGAGGTTGCCGCAGAGCGCCTGGCGGGTCTCCAGCTCGGTCGGGGCGTGGTTGCCCTCAAGCAGGTCGTGCATGGTCATGGCCATCCCGGGCACGCAGAAACCGCACTGCACGGCTCCGCACGCGGCGAGCGCCCGCTGGACGTCCGACGGCTGTCCGTCGACGGCCAGGCCCTCGACGGTACGGACCTCCGCGCCCGCGGCGGTCGCGGCGGGCACGAGGCACGACGCCACGAGCCGCCCGTCGACCTGCACGGAACAGGCCCCGCACTCACCCTGCGAGCACCCGTCCTTGGCTCCGGCGAGGCCGAGGCGCTCGCGCAGCACGTAGAGCAGCGACTCCCCGATCCAGGCATCGGTCACGGGCCGGTCGGTGCCGTTGACGCGCAGGACGTACGAGGCGTGGGGGTGCTCGGTGTGCGGATTGTCGACCGGGGGCGCCTGGTCGGCTTCGGACTGCGGGACATCCGGCCCCGGGACATCCGGCCCCGGGTCGTCGGTCCGCAGGCCTTCGGCCTGGTGGTCGGCTTCCGGGGTCGCCGTTTCGTCCGCCTCGCGGCCGACCGGGTGAAGGTCCGCCGCTACCTGCGGATATTCGGACGACTCGGGCTCGGACACGGACTCGGGCCCGGGCTGCGACTGGGGCTGCGCCTGCGTATCGACCGGCGCGTGTTCCGGTGCTGCCGGTGCGAACTGCTCGGGCTGCTCGGCTTGCCCCGGCAGCTCCGACCGGCCCGGCTGCTCCGCAGCGCCCGGCTGTTCCGGCTGACCGTGCTGCGGGTGCTCGGCGTGCGGGTACGCGTCCTGACGCTCGGCGTCGGCAGTCGTCCCGGCGTCCGGGACGGCGTCCACCGGCGCCTGCTCGTGCTCGGCTCCGCTTTCCGGCGCCACCGGGTCACCCGGTGTCTCCGGAAGGGCCTGGCCCTCCGCGTGCGGCTGCCCGGCGTGGGAGCCGTCCGGGCCTGTGACGGGCTGCGTCCACGGTGCGGCCTGATGATCGCCCGTACCGGTGACCCCGCTGCCGTGCGTGTCGTGCTGCGGAGCGGTGAACGGACCGTGTCCGTCGGCTCCGGGGACGGGGAACGAGGAGGCGACCGGCGCCGGGATCCCGCCCGCGAAGCCGCCCAGCGCGTACTCCCCGGACTCGTCCGCCGTGTCGTCCTGCGCGACCGGGATCGACCACTGGCCCGTCGAGCCGGTCTCCATGCCCACGGCGGCCATCGGCTGGTGCCAGGCGTCGGCGCTCACGGCCTCGTCGGGCTCGGCGTGCGGCACCGGCCACTGCGCCGTGTTGTGCGGGTCGGCGGCGTTGCCGAGGGCGTACTCACCGGACTCGTCGACCGGGTCGTCCCCGACGGCCGGGACCGTCCACTGGCCGGTCGATCCGCCCTGCTGGTGCGCCGCGTGGTCGGGCTCCCCGGCGCCGGCGTGCCCGCCGGACTCGCCCGGGGCGAACGGCATGGGCCACTGCGCCGTGTCGTGCGGGTCACCGCCACCGCCGTCGCCCGCCGGGACGTGCCCGTAGTCCTGCGACTGACCGTGGCTCTGCGGCTGGCCGTGGCTCTGCTCGTGGATCGGGGCGTGCCCCTGCTGCTGTACCTGCGCGTAGTCGTACGAACCGGCCGGAACCGGCCACTCCGACGCGCCCGGAACGCCCGGCACCGAACCCGGCACCGAGCCGGGGAACGCTCCCGGGGCCGAACCCGGCACCGCGTCCTGGACCGACATCGCGCCCGCCCCGGCCGCCGCCACCGGCACCGGCTCCTGCGCGGCGTGCTGCGCGGCGGGGTTCGCGACCTGACCCGCGGCGTGCTGCGCGGCATGGTTCACGGCGTGGCTCACCGCATGGTCCGCGGCGTGCGCGGAGGCATGGGGCGTGGCCCACTGGTCCGGCGCCTGCGCGGGCGTGCTGTGCGCCGGCTCCTGCGCGGGTGCCGGTTGCGACGGCGGTGCCTGCTGCTGCCAGGCCGCGGCCGGCGGCGGGGTGTAGCCGCCCGTGCCGGGGGCGGCCAGCGGGTCCCAGGAGCCGCCCTGGGTCGCCGCGCCCGGGTGGGCGAGAAGCTCGGGCGGAAGCTGCACGAAGGTCGTGCCTTCCGCGTCCAGTTCCGCGCCGCGGGGGATCGGCTGCCAGCCGCTCTCCCCGGTCGGCGAGGCGTGTCGCTGCTGTTCGTCACTCACGCGAGTGCCCTCCCCAGTGCTCGGCGGGCCAGAGTCGCCACCGTACGACGCAGGTGCAGGACGGCGGGCGGCAGGGTGGCGCCCGGCTCCCCGTGCTGCTGTGCGGCCTCCAGGACCGGCTCGGCCGGAGCGGGGTCGGGGATGCACGCGGCCGCGACGTACTCGCCGAAGGCGGCGCACGCCTCGGGCGCGAGCGTGCGCTCGCCGTCCCAGTCGATGAGCGAGGAGACCCAGCGCTCGGCGTCCAGCGGGCGCAGCGGCATGGGCGCGACCGCGCCCACCGCGCACCGCACATGGCGTCGGGCCGGGTCCAGGACGACGGCCACCGACGCGGTGGCCCGGCTCGGGCCCGTACGGCCGGTGGCCTTGAGGAAGGTCTGCGGGGCGTGCAGCAGCGGCACCCGGACGTAGCCGATCAGCTCGCCCGGCGCCAGCATCTCGAAGCCGGCCAGCAGGTGGCCGACGGGGATCTCGCGCCGCGAGCCGCCGGGGCCCGCCACGACGAGGGTGGCTTCCAGGGCGGCGAGCACGGGCAGCGCGTCGCCGGTCGGGGCTGCGGAGGCGATGTTGCCGCCGAGGGTGCCGGCGTTGCGGATCTGGGGCGGCCCGGCGGCACGCGCGGCGGCGGCCAGCGCCGGGATCAGCGCGGCGAAGTCGGGGCGGCCCATCCGGGCGTGGGTGAGGCCGGCGCCGAGCAGCGCGTGGCCGTCCTGGTACTGCCAGCCGCGGATCTCGCTGATGCGGCCGAGGCCGACGAGCGCGGCGGGCCGCAGCAGCCCGGAGTTGACGGCGGCCATCAGATCGGTGCCGCCCGCGACGGGCACGGCGGCGGGCATGGCGGCGAGGGCCGCGACGGCCTCATCGAGCGAGCCCGGCAACGTCACCGTGTTCGCCGCTTGCGGTGCGTGCGTGGTCAACCCAGCTGCCCCTTCCCCGGTGGTCCCCGGCTGTTGCCCGTCTGATCCCGCCGTACGGTACGTGCTGACAGCCCGGACGTGGCAACTCTGGCACATCTTCCGAGTCCGTCGTCGCGAGGGTCCGCGAACCGCCGTTCCGTACCGGGCCAGGAGGATGGTCCGTTTTTCGGCTATGTCTCCGCTGTAGGCGGATTGCCACCATTGGGAACCCTTGCGTGACTTACGGCAGTCTGTGGAGGACATGAGGGGGACCACCGTGCCAGGGGCGAACCGCGCGGGCGGTCACCTTCCGGCATGGCTCACACGATTGGGGGCGCGCCCTCGATCGGGCGTCCGAGCACGCCGGGCCGCCGCTGCCAGGGCCGCGGCCCGCCGGGCGGTCGGTAGTCGACGCCGAGGGCGTCGAGGCGGGCGTAGTGGCCGGTCATCCGGCGTTCGAAGGCCGCGAAGTCGCGGTCCTCGGGGGCGGGCAGACGGGACCAGGCGACCTCGGCGAAGGCCGCCAGGCGCGGGAAGGTCTGATAGTCGACGCGCTGTCGGCTCTCCATGACCTCGGTCCAGATGTTGGCCTGGGTGCCGATGACGCGCTCGGCCCGGTCGGCGTCGAGTTCGGGGGGAACGGGCTCGAAGCGGTAGACGTCCTCCAGGGTGCGGACGAAGCCGATGGGGACGGGTTCGTCGTCCCCGGCGGCCTGCCGGTGGTCGAGGTAGACCTGCTGCTCGGGACACATCACGACGTCATGCCCGGCGCGGGCGGCGGCGATCCCGCCCGCGTAGCCCCGCCAGGACGAGACGGTGGCGCCCTCCGCCAGGCCCCCTTCGAGGATTTCGTCCCAGCCGACGAGGCGTCGGCCGCGCCCGGTGAGCCAGCGGTCGAAGTGGCGGATGAACCAGCTCTGCAACTCGTCCTCGTCCGCCAGCCCTTGTTCGGCGATCCGCGCCTGGGCGGTCGGTGAGGCCCGCCACTGGTCCTTGGGGCACTCGTCACCGCCGATGTGGACGAACGGCGAGGGGAAGATGTCGAGAACCTCCGTCAGGACGTCCTCGTAGAAGGCGAGGGTGGTGTCAGTGGGGGCGAGTACGTTCGGATTGACGCCCCAGGTGTCCCAGACGGAGAGCGAGGTGGTGTCGATGACGTCGGTGTTGCCCAGTTCGGGGTACGCGGCGATGGCGGCCTGCGAGTGGCCGGGAATGTCGATCTCGGGGACGACGGTGATGTGCCGTTCGGCGGCGTAGGCGACGATCTCGCGCATGTCGTCCTGTGTGTAGTAACCGCCGTGCGGCCGCTCGTCCCAGAGCGGGGACGCCCGGTGCCCGACCTTGGTCCGTGCGCGCCACGCGCCGACCTCGGTGAGCCTCGGGTGGCGCTTGATCTCCAGCCGCCAGCCCTGGTCGTCGGTGAGGTGCAGATGCAGGACGTTGAGCTTGTGCGCGGCGAGCAGGTCCACGTAGGCGAGGACATCGCCCTTGGGCAGGAAGTGCCGGGCGACGTCGAGCATCGCGCCGCGCCAGGCGAAGCGGGGGGCGTCCTCGATGCGGACGGCGGGCAGCTGCCATTCCGTCCTCGCCGTGACGGGCGCCCGCCGGAAGGCCGCCGGGCCGAGCAGTTGGCGGAGGGTCTGGGCGCCCCAGAACAGACCGGTTTCACTCGCCCCGTCGATGACGACGAGGTAGCCGTCGACAACGATCCGGTACGCCTCGTGGCTGCCGTGCTCCTCGGCGAGCTCGGGCAGGATCCGCAGCATGATGCGGTTGGCATCGCCCCCGTGCGGGGCGAGCGGCAGCCCGGTCGCCGCGCCCACCGTGGCGCGCAGCCACCGCGCCACGCGCTCGGTGCCGGGCCCTGCGTCGATCTCGGTGTCCTCGTCGATCACATAGCCCACACCGCCCCCGGGCAGCGTGTCGCGGATGTGGCGAGGTGCGGGGATCAGATCCGTACCGGTGTCATTCATGGCGTCAATCCTTGACCGCGCCGCCGAGGCCCGAGACCAGTCGGCGCTGTACGAGTACGAAGAAGAGCAGCACGGGGAGGGTCATGACGGTCGAGGCGGCCATGATGCCGCCCCAGTCGTTGCCCTCGTCCTTGAAGAAGACCAGGAGTGCCATCGGCAGCGTGGAGTTCTCCGTGGCGCTGACGATGAAGGACCGGGCGAAGAGGAAGTCGTTCCAGGTGGAGATGAAGGAGAAGACACTCGTCGCCACCAGGCCCGGGAAGACCAGGGGGAAGAGGATCTGCCACAGGAACCGCGTCCGGCTCGCGCCGTCGAGGTAGGCGGCCTCCTCCAGCGCCTCCGGCACCGCTTTGACGAACCCGCGCAGCATCCAGATGGCGAACGGCAGGGAGAACGCGAGGTGCGGCAGGATCAGCGAGCCGAGGGTGTTGAGGCCGATCGCCGGCACGACCTCGCCCGCGTCCCGCATGAGGAAGAACAGGGGGATCGCCAGGGCTTCCACCGGCACCATCTGCGCGACGAGGAACATGACGAGCAGCGTGGTCCGGAAGCGGAAGCGGAAGCGGGTCACCGCGGTCGCCGCGAGGAAGGCAATGAGCGCCGAGGCGAGGACGACGACGGCCGCGACCAGCAGGCTGTTGAGGAAGTACCGCCCGAAGTCCTGCTGTCCGAAGACCCGCCGGAAGGCGTCCAGGGTGGGGTGCAGCGTCCACGGGCGCGGCCGGTCGCTCTGCACCTCGCCCTCCGGTTTGAAGGCCGACAGCACCATCCAGTACAGCGGGAAGGCGACCACGGCCGCCGTCAACAGCGCCACCGCCTCCGCCGCGAACCGCCAGGGCCGGGTCATATCTCCTCCCCCTGGCGCCGCAGCAGCCGCAGATAGCCGATCGTGACGGTCAGCAGGATCACCAGCATCACCACTCCGATCGCCGAGCCGAGGCTGTACTGCGAGGAGGCGAAGGCCTTCTGGTAGGCGTAGACGTTCAGCGTCATGTTCTGTCCGGCGATGCCTCCGCCGTTGGTCATCACGTAGATCTGGGTGAAGACCTTGAAGTCCCAGATGACCGACTGGATGGTGACGACCGTCAGGATCGGCCGGAGCATCGGCGCCATGACGTCGCGCCAGATCCGCCACTGCGACGCGCCGTCCAGTGCGGCCGCCTCCAGCACCTCGCCCGGTATCGCGCGGATGCCGGCGTAGACGGTGACCATGACGAAGGGGAACGAGCACCACACGATCTCGAGCAGGACGAGCGCGAAGGCGCTGTAGCGGTCGTAGGTCCACGCGTAGCCGTCGAAACCGCTCAGGCCCATCCAGGTCAGGGCCTTGTCGACCGGGCCGAGGTCGGGATCGAAGAGGAAGAGCCACACCGTCGAGCCGGTGACGGCGGGCGTGGCCCACGCCCCGAGCGCGGCGAGCATCAGCGCCAGCCGCGGCAGGGCGCGCACCTTGGTGAGGAGGACGGCCAAGGCGCAGCCGACGGCCAACGTGGCCGCGACGCAGGCGGCCGCGAAGACCACGGTGGCGGCGAGGACCTGGCGGAACTGGCCGTCGGCGAAGAGTTCGCGGTAGTTGGCCAGGCCCCGGAAGCTGGTGGGCTCGCCTCCGCTGACCTGCGCCTGGGTGTATTCGAGGAAGGAGATGAGGCCCAGCTGGTAGATGGGGTAGAGGAGCAGTCCGCCGAGGACGAGGAGGGCGGGGGCGAGGTAGAGCCAGGGCGTCCAGCGCCCGGCGTCGTGCTGTCGGGTGCTCACTTCGCGAACGCCTCGTTCATCTTCCGGGCCGCCCGTTCGGCCGCCGCGTCGACGCTTCTGCGGCCGCTCACGATCTCCTGGAACATGGTCGGCAGCACCTGCCCGGCGTCGACGGCCGCCCAGCCCGGTGAGGCGGGCACCGATCTCGCGCCTGCCGCGAGGGTGCGCACGAAGGGTTCGACGAAGGGCTGCCGGCGTGCGGCCTCCCGCCGGACGTCGGTGTAGGTGGGCAGGAAGCCCATGGCGTCGAAGAGGCGGGCCTGGGTGCGCTTGCCGGCCAATGACTTCATCAGGTCCACGGCGAGCGTGCGGTGTGCGCTGCTCTTGAGCACCCCGAGGTTGTTCCCGCCCGCGAAGGCCGGGGCTATCTGTCCTTTGCGCACGCCGGGCAGGGGGACGACCGCGTAGGAGCCCTTGGCCTTGCTGTTCTCGACGGCCCGGTGGCTGAAGTCCCCGCCGATGGCCATGGCTGCCTTGCCGGACGCGAAGGCCTGCACGGTGTCGTTGCCGCCCATGCGGGCGCACTTGTCGGCGGGGCAGTTGTGGGCGCCGAAGAGGTCCGTGTAGGCCTTGATGCCCTTCTTCGCGGCGTCGCTGTCGAGGGCGGAGACGTAGCGGCGGCCCTGACGCTTCGCCATGTCGCCGCCGTGCGCCCAGACGAACGGCATGGCCCCGTAGGTGTAGGCGCCGCCCACCACCAGGCCGTAGAGCCCGGGGCGTTCCTTGTGGATCGTTCTCGCGGTGGCGGCCAGCCCGTCCAGGGTCTCCGGGGGTTTGAGGCCCAGCTCGCGGAAGACGTCGGTGCGGTAGTACAGGGCCCGGACGCCGACGAACAGCGGGGCGCCGTACTGCTTGCCGTCCACGGTCACGGACCTCTTGGCCGCCGGGTCGGTGTCCTTGGCGTCGGTCCAGGTGGCGAGGTCGGCGGTGACGTCGGCGAGTCCGCCGTCCCGCACATACCCGGCGGTGTCGGTGTTGCCGTACTCGACGAGGTCCGGTGCGCTCTTCGGATCGTTGAAGGCGGCCTTGATCCGCTGGGCGCGGGTGTCGACGGGAATGTAGGCGATGTCGACCTTGACGCCCCGGTGGCCGGCGGTGAAGGCGGCGACGGCCTCGCGGACCACCGCCTCCTTGGGTTTGTTGTCGACTTCGCGGAAGAGCCAGACGCGCAGCGTGCCGGTCCTCGCGTCGCCCCGCGCGCCGCCCACGGAGGTGGCGGGCGCGCAGGCGGTGACGGCGGTGAGCCCCGCCGCCGCGAGGAGCACCGCCGGGACGGTGACGCGGGCGGACAGCGGCATGGAGATCCCCTCCCGATTGGCGTTGCAACATACGCAATGGGCGTTTCGCTTTGCACAACTGGGAGGAGGCTATGGGCGGCCGAAGCGGCCCGACAAGGGTTCTGCGGCGCCCGCCCCGGTCCCGCGATCACTTCGTGACCGGCGGAAGCACTCCGTGCAACGCGTACGGCCCCTGGAACGCGCGACTGCGCGTTCCAGGGGCCGTAAGAAGGCCGTCACCGGCCGGCGGAGGGGGGCTCGACGCCCACCGACGAGGAGAAGGGGTGGAGCGGGGGCTACTTCTTGTCGCCGCCCTTGCCGCCCTTGTCCTTGTCGCCACCGGGGCCCATGGTCTCGAAGATCTCCTTGCACATGGGACAGACCGGGTACTTCTTCGGGTCGCGCCCGGGGACCCAGACCTTGCCGCACAGTGCCACGACCGGAGAACCGGAGAGCGCGCTCTCCATGATCTTGTCCTTCTGGACGTAATGGGCGTAGCGCTCGTGGTCGCCGTCGCCGTGCGACACCTGCGGCGTCGGCTCTACGAGGGTGCCGGTCCCTGCCCCGCGCTCGGGCTCAAGAGTGCTCATGGTTTCCAAGAGTACTGGGGTGGGGCGCCACCGGCCCCGCCCCGGCCCGGCCGCCGCGCCTCCCTTCGGTGAGCGGTACGACACACCCGGGGCCATGGCCGGAAAACACCCGTCCGACGGGGCCGCGGAGGCGGCTCGCCGGAGCCTGAACCGGGCTCCCGGGCAGTGTCGGACCAGCTCGCCGGAGCCGGGCTGCCGTCTCAGTTGAGGCTCGGGTCGTCCGGGTAGGTGGCGACCATCGCGAGTTCGTTGCGCTGGCGGCGCAGCACGGCCCGCCAGAGCTGCTCCGGGTCCGGTGAGGAGACGTCCCCCGGCTCGGACTCGACCACGTACCACGCGCCCTCGATCAGCTCTTCCTCCAGCTGGCCGGGGCCCCAGCCCGCGTAGCCCGCGAAGATCCGCAGACTGCCGAGGGCCGCCGCCAGCAGCTCCGGCGGGGCCTCCAGGTCCACCAGCCCGATGGCGCCGTGGACCCTGCGCCATCCGAGTGGGCCGTCGCCGGCCACGACCGTGTCCGCCGCCTCGGCCGTCTCCCCGGAGACTCCCCTGGCGGCCTTCAGGCCCGGGCTGCTGCGGTCGTGCGGCTCGCCCGGCACCACGCCCACCCCGAGCGCCGAGTCCAGCGAGACGGGGCCGCCCTGGAAGACCACGCCCGGCTCGCCGGCCAGCGCGGCCCAGGACGCCAGGATGTCGCCCACGCCGACCGGGGTGGGCCGATTGAGGACCACCCCGAGGGAGCCCGCCTCGTCGTGGTCGAGGAGCAGCACCACCGCGCGGTCGAAGTTCGGATCAGCGAGCGCCGGAGTCGCGACTAGCAGTCGTCCTGTGAGCGAGGACACCTCGGTCATGGCCACATGATCCCGCATTTCCGGCCGGTTCGGGGAGTGGACGGCGAGTCCGAAGCCGGGGTTGTCCCGAGTTGGATGAGAAGGGTATGAAAATGGCCATCGCGCCGATAACCGGTAGCGACCATTCCATAAACACAGCGTGTTGTTGCAAAGCCATGACGTAAGAACAGGCCCCCAGGGCTAACAGAAGGGCCCTCCGGTCGCATTACCCTTTCTTCTTGCCCCCTGCCCAACTCCAGGAACGCGAGATCCATGACCGGCCCTGACGATGTACTGCTTGTCCACGGCGGCACCCCGCTCGAGGGCGAGATCCGTGTCCGCGGCGCGAAGAACCTCGTGCCGAAGGCCATGGTCGCCGCGCTGCTCGGCAGCGGACCCAGCCGACTGCGCAACGTCCCCGACATCCGTGACGTGCGGGTGGTCCGCGGACTGCTGCAGCTGCACGGTGTGACGGTGCGCCCCGGTGACGAGCCCGGTGAGCTGGTCCTGGACCCCTCGCACGTGGAGAGCGCCAACGTCGCCGACATCGACGCGCACGCCGGCTCCTCCCGCATCCCGATCCTCTTCTGCGGCCCGCTGCTGCACCGGCTGGGCCACGCGTTCATCCCGGGGCTGGGCGGCTGCGACATCGGCGGCCGGCCGATCGACTTCCACTTCGAGGTGCTGCGCCAGTTCGGCGCGACGATCGAGAAGCGCGAGGACGGGCAGTACCTGGAGGCTCCGCAGCGGCTGCGCGGCTGCAAGATCCGCCTGCCGTACCCCTCGGTCGGTTCGACCGAGCAGGTGCTGCTGACCGCCGTGCTGGCGGAGGGCGTCACGGAGCTGTCCAACGCGGCCGTGGAGCCGGAGATCGAGGACCTCATCTGCGTACTGCAGAAGATGGGCGCGATCATCTCCATGGACACCGACCGGACCATCCGGATCACCGGTGTCGACTCGCTCGGCGGCTACAACCACCGCGCCCTGCCGGACCGCCTGGAGGCGGCCTCCTGGGCGAGCGCGGCGCTGGCCACCGAGGGCAACATCTACGTGCGCGGCGCCCAGCAGCGCTCGATGATGACCTTCCTCAACACCTACCGCAAGGTCGGCGGTGCCTTCGAGATAGACGACGAGGGCATCCGCTTCTGGCACCCGGGCGGCCCGCTCAACGCCATCGCGCTGGAGACGGACGTCCACCCGGGCTTCCAGACGGACTGGCAGCAGCCGCTGGTCGTCGCCCTGACGCAGGCCTCGGGCCTGTCCATCGTCCACGAGACGGTGTACGAGTCGCGGCTGGGCTTCACGTCCGCGCTCAACCAGATGGGTGCGCACATCCAGCTCTACCGCGAGTGCCTCGGCGGCTCGGCGTGCCGCTTCGGCCAGCGCAACTTCCTGCACTCGGCGGTCGTCTCCGGCCCCACCAAGCTGCAGGGCGCCGACCTGGTCATCCCCGACCTCCGCGGCGGCTTCTCCTACCTGATCGCGGCGCTGGCGGCCCAGGGCACGTCCCGGGTGCACGGCATCGACCTGATCAACCGCGGCTACGAGAACTTCATGACGAAGCTCGCGGACCTGGGCGCGCACGTGGAACTGCCGAACGGCAACCACAACCACGCCTGACGGCACCCACCCGGCCGAGCACCCGCCCGGCCGGGGGTCCGGGGGTCGCCCCCGGGACAGCACAGCATGACGAAGCTCGCGGACCTCGGCGCGCACGTGGAACTGCCGAACGGCAACCACAACCACGCCTGACGGACCTGCCTGACGGGCCGTAAGGCCCGTGAGGCCGCGTAGAGCCCGTACAGCCCCACGGGGGCCGTACGGGCTTTCGCGGCTCTGAAAGGGCCTGTAATGGCCTTTACAAGGCCGCAGGGACGCCGAAAGGGCGGTCACCCCCGAGGGGGTGACCGCCCTTTCGGCGTCTTCAGGCCTTACTTGCCCTTGGCGGCTTCCTTCAGCTTGGAGCCCGCGGAGACCTTCACGCTGTAGCCGGCAGCGATCTGGATCGGCTCGCCCGTCTGCGGGTTACGAGCGGTGCGAGCGGCGCGGTGGGTGCGCTCGAAGGTCAGGAAGCCGGGGATGGTGACCTTCTCGTCGCCCTTGGCGACGACCTCACCGACGGTCTCGGCGAGGGCGGCCAGAACGGCGTCGGCGTCCTTGCGGGTCACCTCTGCGCGGTCGGCCAGCGCGGCCACCAGCTCACTGCGGTTCATGTTGTACTCCCGTGTTCTTCTTGCCAATGAGGCGTGAGATCGAAGCCGATGCTGCCAGGGCCCTCGGACAGTCCCCGGACCCGGGTCTGTTGCCAGACCCTCGCGCCCAGTTACGCATCCTGCCCCCACCAGTGGCGGGAAAGCCAATCCGGCACCCTGGAGAGTCACACGGAAAGCGCCACAGCCTCGGATACGGCCGCATCTCTGCGGCTGATTTCTGCCCGCCACCTTATGGGGGCGTCAGGAGCCCCGCGCCATGCGACGCGCCGTGCTCAGAGGGTCGTGGTACCCGTCACAGACGCTCCGGCGGCCTTCGCGGCCTCCCGGACGGCGCCCGCGACCGCACCCGCGACCTTGTCGTTGAAGACGCTGGGGATGATGTAGTTCGCGTTGAGTTCGTCCTCGGTGACGACGTCGGCGAGGGCGGTGGCGGCGGCGAGCATCATGTCGGTGTTGACCGTGCGGGACTGGGCGTCGAGCAGGCCGCGGAAGACGCCCGGGAAGACCAGGACGTTGTTGATCTGGTTGGGGAAGTCGGAGCGGCCGGTGGCGACCACGGCGGCGGTCTGGCGGGCGATGCCGGGCTCGACCTCGGGGTCGGGGTTGGCGAGCGCGAAGACGATGGCGCCCTCGGCCATGGCGGCCACGTCCTCGCCGCCCAGCACGTTCGGGGCCGAGACGCCGATGAAGACGTCCGCGCCGCGTACGGCTTCCTTCAGGGTGCCGGTGACGCCCTCGGGGTTGGTGTTGTCGGCGATCCAGCGCAGCGCGGAGTCGGGGCTCGCGGCGACGAGGTCCTCGCGGGCGGCGTGGACGACGCCGTGGATGTCGGCGACGACGGCGTGCTTGACGCCGGCCGCGGTCAGCAGCTTCAGGATGGCCGTTCCGGCCGCTCCCGCACCGGACATGACGACCCGTACGTCGCCGATGCTCTTGCCGACGACGCGCAGGGCGTTGGTGAGCGAGGCGAGGACGACGATGGCGGTGCCGTGCTGGTCGTCGTGGAAGACGGGGATGTCGAGGGCTTCGCGCAGGCGGGCTTCGATCTCGAAGCAGCGGGGGGCGGAGATGTCCTCGAGGTTGATGCCCGCGAAGCCGGGGGCGATGGCCTTCACGATGGCGACGATCTCGTCGGAGTCCTGGGTGTCGAGGCAGATCGGCCAGGCGTCGATGCCGGCGAAGCGCTTGAAGAGGGCGGCCTTGCCCTCCATGACGGGCAGGGCGGCCTTGGGGCCGATGTTGCCCAGGCCGAGTACGGCGGAGCCGTCGGTGACCACGGCGACGGAGTTGCGCTTGATGGTCAGCCGGCGGGCGTCCTCGGGGTTCTCTGCGATGGCCATGCACACGCGGGCCACGCCGGGGGTGTAGATCATGGAGAGGTCGTCGCGGTTGCGAATGGGGTGCTTGGACGCCATCTCGATCTTGCCGCCGAGGTGCATCAGGAAGGTACGGTCGGAGACCTTGCCCAGCGAGACGCCCTCGATGCCGCGGAGCTTGCCCACGATCTCGTCGGCGTGGGCGGTGGAGGTCGCGGCGACGGTGACGTCGATCCGCAGCTTCTCGTGCCCCGAGGCGGTGACGTCGAGGCCGGTCACCGACCCGCCGGAGGACTCCACGGCCGTGGTGAGCTGGCTGACCGCGGTCCCGCTCGCGGGTACCTCCAGTCGAACCGTCATCGAGTACGAGACGCTAGGCGCCGTTGCCATGGCCGACTTCCCTCTGCTTTCCCTGTGTCGCTTGATACGCGCGAGCCTCGGCGGTCGCCCAGGAACGCGGGGTCCGATCGTCCCACCTACTGGCCGGTATACGGTAACCAGCCGCAGTTTTCGGAATGAACTTTCCGCCATACGGGAGCCGACGGAGCCGGGTGGGACCGGTACCGCCAACGCCGACGGGCGTCCCTCTCCATTGAGAGGGACGCCCGTCGAATATCGCTTGAGTGGCACCGACCCGTCCATGCTCGCCTCGCGGCAAGTGGTCGCTCGAAGCGACTAAGGTTGGGCCCGGGGGCTTGGATCGAGCCGGTGCCACACCCAGGCTAACAAACCGTCCCGGGAAGTGATTCCGGTAGCGCGGGTTGTCTGTCCGACGGATCATCCGGACGGACGCGGGCCGCTCCCATCGCCGGACAGGCTTGACCGAGCTGAGCTCAGCCACCACCAGCCCGTCCGGCGTTTGAGGACGCGCCCGCAGGGCGCTCGCCGCCGCAGGCGGCCAGGACGGCCCGCAGCCGAAGAACCGCCGGCCAGGCGAGAGGCGCCCGCCGCCGCAGGCGGCAACACAACCCGCAGCCGGCGGAGCCACCCCGCGAAGCGCTCAGTCCCGCAGAAGATCCGGCACACCCTCCGCGTCCGGGTCGTCCCGCTCGCCCGACAGGACCGTCAGCCGCTGCGTCGCACGGGTCAGGGCCACGTACAGCACCCGCAGGCCCGCCGGGGACTCGTCGGCGATCTCCGCGGGCGTCACGACGATCGTCGCGTCGTACTCCAGGCCCTTCGCCTCCAGGCTGCCCAGCACGACCACCCGCTCGCCCAGTCCGGCCAGCCAGCGCCGCGCCTCCGCGCGGCGCCCCATCGGCACGACGACGCCGACCGTGCCGTCCACGTCGGCCAGCAGGTGCAGCGCCTCCTCCCGTACGGACGCCCCCAGATCGCCGCCCGCGACCGCGAAGCGCGGCACCACGCCCGTCGAGCGGACCGCCGCCGGGGAGCGCATGCCGGGCATGGCCAGGGCCAGCACCTTGGCCGCCAGCTCGGCGATCTCGGCGGGGTTGCGGTAATTCACCGTCAGCTCGAAACGGCGGCGCGGGCGGCTGCCCAGCGCCTCGTCACGGGCCGCGCCCGCCTCGTCCGGGTCGGACCAGGAGGACTGCGCCGGGTCGCCGACGATCGTCCAGGTGGCGGTCCGGCCCCTGCGGCCGACCATCCGCCACTGCATGGGCGTCAGGTCCTGCGCCTCGTCGACGATGACGTGCGCGTAGTCCGTACGCTCCAGGGCCAGCCGCTCCGCCCGCTCGCGCCGCGTCTCCGAGCGCTCGGGCATCAGCTCCTCCAGCCCGGTGAGATGGGCCAGCGGGTCCGCCTCACGGGGCTGCTTGGGGCGGAAGGGGACGCCGAGCAGCGTCTCCAACTCGTCCAGCAGCGCCACGTCGTGGACGGACAGCGGCCCCCGGCCGTGCTCGTCCAGCCGCTTGAGCGACCGGGCCAGCAGCCGGACCTCGCGCGGGTTGAGCACCCGGCGCGCCCAGCGGGAGAGCCTGCGCTCGTCGGCCATCGCGGCGAGCACCCCGCGAGGGGTGAGTTCCGGCCACCAGGCGGCGAGGAAGTCGAGGAAGTAGTCCTCGGTGGAGATGTCCTCGTCGAAGGCCTGCCGCGCCTCGGCCAGCAGCTCCGGGTCGGAGTAGCGCTTGCCGGCGCCCGACTTCGACCACAGGGCGTCCAGGATCAGCCGCCGGGCGCGCGGCCGCAGCAGGTTGACGGGCGCGGTGCCGCCGAGCACGGTCTGCCGGATGCGCCGCAGGTCGTCGGCGCCCAGCTCCACCCGGCCGCCGAAGGCGACCACGCGCAGCCGGTCCGGGGTCCCGGCCGCCGGGGCGGCAGGGTCGAGGCCCTCCAGCGACAGCTGGCCGTCCTCGGCCGGCGCGGCAGCCCCCGGGGCGGCCGGCGGCGCGTCCAGCGCCCCCCGCACGGCCTTGCGCAGCACCTTGAGCATGCGCGAGGAGCCCTTGATCCGGGCGACGGCGGGCTCGTCGTACGTGTCGGCCTCGGCGCCGTCCACCAGATTGCCGACCGCGCGGATCGCGACCTGCCCCTCCTCGCCCAGCGAGGGCAGCACGCCCTCGGTGTAGGCGACGAGCAGCGGCGTCGGGGAGACGACGAGGATGCCGCCCGCGTAGCGTCTGCGGTCCTGGTAGAGCAGGTAGGCGGCGCGGTGCAGGGCGACGGCGGTCTTGCCGGTGCCCGGGCCGCCCTCGACCTCGGTCACCGACGCGGCGGGGGCGCGGATGACCATGTCCTGCTCGGCCTGGATGGAGGCGACGATGTCCCGCATGGTGTGACTGCGGGCCTGGCCGAGCGCGGCCATCAGCGCACCGTCGCCGACCACCGCCAGCTCCGTCCCGTCCAGCGTCGCGGTCAGCTCGGGGCGCAGCAGGTCGTCCTCGACGCCGAGGACCTTGCGGCCCTTGGAGCGGATCACCCGGCGGCGGACCACCCGGCCCGGCGCCACCGGGGTCGACCGGTAGAAGGGCGCGGCGGCGGGCGCCCGCCAGTCGATGACGAGCGGCGCGTAGTCCGCGTCGAGCACGCCGATCCGGCCGATGTGCAGCGTCTCGGCGATCTCCGCCCGGTCGTCCCGCACCGCGTCGTCGGCGGGCTCGACGGAGGTGTACGCCCCGTCCGGGCCCTTCTTGCCGTCCTTTCCGAGCAGCAGGTCGATCCGCCCGAAGAGGAAGTCCTCGAACTCGCTGTTCAGCCGGTTGAGGTGCACGCCGGCGCGGAACACCTGCGCGTCCCGCTCGGCGAGCGCTCCCGGCGTTCCCACCTGGCCGCGCTTGGCGGCGTCGTCCATGAGGAATTCGGCCTCGTGGATCTTCTCCTCGAGGCGTCGGTACACCCGGTCGAGATGCTGCTGTTCGGCACCGATCTCGCGGTCGCGGACCCCGTCCGGTTCCGTCACCACGTGCGCGTCCGTGGCGTTCTGCGCGGCCACCCAGGCCCCCTTCTGCTGTGCGTAGGGCAGCCGTCAACCGTACGCGAACAGGGGTACTGAGCGCACCTGTCAGGACATGAGCGGTTTGCTATGACTGTTCACACGTTGACAGACGGCCACGGATGGGCTGGCGGACGCGCGGACCATCAGTAGGCCGTCCGTGGACCGTCACGCGTTGTCGACCGTGGCCAGCCGCTTGCCGTCGAGCGTGCGGACCTCGAACCGGTCGATCTGATCGCGGTTGAGGGCGGCTCCGCCGTGCGTGTACAGCGGCGCCCTGTTCCACTTCTCCGTGGCCTTGGGCAGGCCGTAGCCGCCCGGCGGGACGGCCCAGGTGGTGATGACCTGTCGTTCGCCGTTCTTGCCGACGGCGACGAGGTCGCAGCTCAGCGGGCCCTTGACGTTGCCGAGCTTGAGGGCGACATGGGTGCCCCAGGGCTTGGACTGGAGGGAGACCGTCGCGTCGACCTTCGTGACGGGATCGACGGTGCCGAGCTTGTCGCCCTCCTCGTACATCTCCTTGGCCGCGCTCACCGTGCTGTGGCTGGGCGCGTCCTGCGCGGTGACGGCGGCGCCGACCAGGGGGCCCGCGACGATCAGCGCGGCGGCGGCAGCGACGAGGCACAGACGGCGGGTGCGCTGCGCCCGGCGGGTGGCGCCCACCTCGCTCAACAGCCGGTCCAGAAGTGCCGGGCCGGGCCGGGCGTCCAGCACCTCGGGGTCGGGTGAGGACTCCTTGAGTTCGTCGAGCAGCGGGGACAGGCCCATCAGGTCGTCCAGCTCGGCGGCGCACCGGTCGCATGCGGCGAGGTGCTCCTCGAAGCGGGCGGCGTCCGCCTCGTCGAGGACGCCGAGTGCGTAGGCGCCCACGTCCGTGTGCTGTGCCGGCGGGTTCATGCCGTCACTCCCCGTTCCTCGAGCGAGAGCTTCATGGAGCGCAGCGCGTAGAAGACGCGGGACCGTACGGTCCCGGCCGGTACGCCCAGCACTTCCGCCGCCTCGCTCACCGTACGACCTTTGAAATAGGTCTCGATCAGAGCCTCTCGGTGTGCTTCGGTCAGATCACCCAGTGCCTCGGAGATGGTCATCAGGCGCAGCGCCCGCTCGATCTCGTCGGCCGCGGGTATCAGCTCCAGCGGCCCCGCGTCGACCTCCCGGGGCCGGGACTGCCGGCTGCGGTGGCCGTCGATGACGATGCGCCGGGCGACGGTCACCAGCCACGGACGCACGGAGCCCGTGGCGCCGCGCAGCCGGTCGGCGTTGCGCCAGGCACGCAGCAGCGTCTCCTGGACGACGTCCTCCGCGCGCTGGCGGTCGCCTCCGACCAGGCGCAGCACGAAGCCCAGAAGCGGGCCGGCGTGCTCGTCGTAGAGCGCCCGCATCAGCTCCTCGTCGGGAGTCGTCCTGTCTGCCACGACGGCATCCTTGCGCAAGCCTTCCCCCAGGTCGATAGCGCGTTGTGGTCTTTCCCGGGGAGCTCGTGCGGCTCCCCGGGGGCGTGGGTCCGTAGCCGTGACCGCCGTTGCCATGCCGATGTCACCAGTCCCTTTCACCCGTGGATACGGGTGGGGTTGGTGATCGACTCAGTGCCGGTGGAGAAATCTTCGAAACCTTCCGGCGTACGGATCGAAAGGGCTCCGCGTTCAGTGACAGCCCTGTGATGCAGCTCGCGAAACGCGGTTGAGCGCGGGCCCGGAAGGGCCCGTAAGTCAGCCCGAGAGGCCGTTGCAGGGGGTACCGGCCGCCTTACGGGGAGAGACCGAATCATGAAGCGCAGGAGCATCGTTCTGGCCACCGGCGCCACCGCAGTCGCAGCCGCCGCCGGCATCACCCTCGCGGTGATCCCCGCCGACGCGCAGGAGGACGGTGCAGGTCGCACGGGGTCGCACGGCACCACCCACGAGAGCGCCGCGACGGGCACGCTCGGCGCCCTCAGCGCCGGCAACCGGGGCGACGCCGTGTTCTTCGCGGGCAGCCTCAACGGCCGCAACGAGGTGCCCACGGCGGGTGGTCCGGCCGTCGGCGACAAGGACGGGCGGGCGATCGCCTTCCTGCGCGTGCAGGGCGACGAGGTGTCGTTCGCCTTCTCGTTCCGGGGCATCGCGACGCCCACGGCCGCGCATGTCCACCAGGGCGCACGGGGGAAGAACGGGGCGGTCAAAATCCCCTTCTTCGCGAAGAAGCTGCCCGACGGCCGCACGACGGCGACCGGCACGGCGAAGGTCACGGACAAGAAGCTGCTGGGCGCGCTGAAGTCCGACCCGAACGGCTTCTATTTCAATCTCCACACCGGCGAATTCCCCGGCGGGGCCGTGCGCGGCCAGGTCCACAAACTGAGCGCACCGCTCAACATGACCACCGCCGTGAACAGCTTCCAGTCGTCCGTGGTGAAGGGCAGCCAGATCTACGCCTGCACGAAGAAGGACGACGGGACGTACGGATTCACGCAGGACAATGTCAGCGCCACGCTCGGCGGTTCCATCGCCCATTCCTTCGTACGGTCCGGGGGCGCCCCGCAGTGGATCGCGCGCGACGGCTCGGCGGTCACGGGGAAGCTGGTCGCCAAGGTCCCGAACGGCGACGGGAACATTCCCGAACTCGACCTGCGGGCCGGGCAGTCGGGTACGGCCCGGGGGCTCTTCGCGCCGGTCACGGAGATCCTGCGGCTCAACACGCGGGGCGGCGTGGCCCCGGCCGGTTCGTGCGACCCGCAGCGGCAGCCGAAGGTGGCGGTGCCGTACGAGGCGGACTACGTGTTCGTGGCGAAGTAGCGGGACCACAGCTCCAGCTTCCCTGCCTGCAGCACCTGGTGAAGCCGCCCCCACACTCCGGCATCGTGGTCAGTCCCGCGGTCGGCACCAACAGGCCATTCCCGGTGTGTAGCGATGTTCTACGGTGTCGGCCATGACCGAAGAACAGACTGACCACAGTCTGGCGTGGATCGGGCAGCACGCCCATGACGCCAGGGGAACCGTGGACGGGATGCTCGGAAGCATCTCGCTCACCGCTATGCGCAGCACGGATCCGGTCGATCTCCTTGTACGGATGGGGGCAGACCGGAACGTGCTGGAGCGAGGCGTCCTGTACAAGGACATCGCTTCGCAGTGGTCCGAGGGCGACTTCAAAGACGGGCAATGCATGTTCGGCACCAGCGGGGAATGGGCGTTCCTGCTGGAGGACTCCTTGTGCGCAACGTGGTACCTGGACTGGATTGAGGAGGTTCAGAACTCGATGCCTCGCCCGGGCGAGGAACTGGTGTGCGTGACCCTGAACCATCATCAGTCCCCGTCCAAGCTCCTGTACTCACCGGGCGACGGAGAGGTATGGAGCATGGGAATCGGCGAGGAGAGCCTGCTGGACTACCCCGACCGGGACGATTCGACGGGCAAGGTCGCCGCGCTGGACGAGGCCCTGCGCAGGGCTGGTGTGGTGTGGCAGGGCGCCGACCTGCTTCCCCGCACCTTCCAGACGGTGGGAGAGCATCTGGGCATCCGCCTTCCCCGCGAAGAGATCGAGGCGGGACTACTGCCTGCCGCAGGGCTGCCGGACCCTGCTCAATAGGAGTGTGGGCGGCGCACCTGATGGTGTGCCGCCCACATGCCTGTCATGGCTGCGATGTCCGGTTCACTGGCCGGTTCGGCCGGGTGCTCAGGTCAGTTGGCGCGCAGGGTGCACTTGACCGCCTTGGGGTCCTGCGCGCATTGCCCGGACATGCCGGTCTCGAGCCAGTAGGGGTCCTTGTCCAGCAGGCGCATGTTCCTGACGAACCCGGAGAATCCGGCCATGGAGCCGCTGTTGTGCTTCCCGGAGATCGCCGAGCGGCCGCAGACCTCGCGCCAGGTGGGTGCGTGCCCGTCGATGTTGTACAGGTGCACGGCTCCGTCGTCGGCCTTCTTGGAGAAAGTCTGCACGCACTGACCACCGGAGGAGACCTCGTTCAGGCCGCCCTCGCTCTTGGGCATGCCGCCGCTGTTGTAGGTGGTGTTGAACGCGAACTCATCACAGTTGGGTTTGTCCCCGGCTCCGTCCATGGCGCTGACGTCACCGTTGTCCTTGGCCCAGTTCGCCACGTCGCAGATGACGTCCCTGTTCTTCTTGCCATCCGCGCGCGTTCCGCCGGGCAGGTAGTACAAGGGGGTGTCGCGGGTCTTCACGCCCATGGTGTTGGGCAGCTTCTCCTGCAGCAGCCACGCATGGGCGGCGGCCTGTGGATACTTGGCAGCATTGAACGTGTAGCTCGGCGCGATGTTCTTGAACACGCAGCCGCTCAGCGCGGATGCCGTGCCCTTGGTGTCGCAGCGGATCTCTTCCTGGTCCGACGGGTCGGACATGGCCCAGCGGAAGTCGGTCATGAACACCGGGCCGGGCGCGTTGCCTACGATCAGCAGACCCTTAATCATGAAGTCCGCCCGGAGGTCGTACTCCGCGCCCTTGGTCGAGTTGTCCCAGGTGTACGTCGTGGTCAGGCCGGCGTCGTGGGTGTCCGTGGGGGACTGCCAGATGGGCTTCCCCTCCCAGTCCGACAGTTCGGCCTTGCCGGGATCCTTGCACTGGGCGGCGGTGCTGCCCACACACGTCCGGTTGTCCATGACCATCTCGATGGCACGGAAGGTCGGCGGGATCAGGATCGGGTGGATGTTCAGGCGGTGGATGAAGCTGTTCGCGGAATTCTCGACGGAGATCTCACGCGTCATCGTGAAGTAGGCGGTCGCGATCGGCTTGCCGTCCACGCGGTAGATGACGGGCAGCTGCTTGGTCTCGCACTGAACGGTGCGGGTGGCGATGGCGCCGGAACTGTTCGTCTTGCACCAGTCGGTCATGCCGCCGGGGGCCGCGGCCGGGGCCTGGTCCCGCTGTTTCTTGGCCTTGGCCTTGACGTCGTCGGGCAGGTCGTCGAATTTCACCGGCACACCGAAGCAGGCCTGTCCGCCGTCCTTGTCGACCGGTCCGCACTGTTCCTTGGGCCCGAGCCGCGGCGGACTGCTGGACGCGCGGGCCCCGAGCGGGCGGGTGACCTTGCCCGTGACCTCCTGCTTGGTCTGGTCGGGGTTCGGAGCCGTGGAGACCGGGTTCGGCAGGGCTAGGTCCACCGCGTGGTCCTTCCCGCCGGTATTGCCGGTTCCGTTCCCCGAGAACGCCACAGAGACAGCGTCAGAGGAGCCACCGCCGTTGGCGGTACGCACGTTGAGGACGTGGTTTGCCGCAGCACGGGCGGCTGCGGCGGCTGTACGCAGGCCGGTGTCGATCGTCACTGACGTCTTCCCGGCAGCGTCCACACGCTTCCATGCGGCCTGGTCGAGCTGCCACTCCACCCACTGTGCTGTGTGGCCGACGGGGAGAGAGACGGTGAACTCACCCGGCTTGCCGTTGTTCGCCACGCTGCTTGGCTTCGCGGGCTTTGCCGGTGCCGGCGTGCCGATCTTGAATGTGGCCCAGGGCGACCAGTCGGTCTCGTACAGCGTTCCGTCAAAGGCGGAGGTGTGGAACGCGTAGGTCGTGCCGTCGTTTAACTTGCCTGCAGGGACGCCGACCTGGGCGGTCTTGCCTGAGGCGACAGAGCTGGAGACGAGGACCCCGTACTCGTTGTCGTCCGTCAGTTTGACCCGGCTCTTCGGTTTTCCGCTGGGGTCCGTGGTCCACACCTCGAAGGTGAGGTTGCTCTTGTCACCATCCGGGTCGGTGACAGTATTGCGCAGTGTAGGCGTGGTTGTGTTGACCTCCCAGACGCCGTTCTTCTTGGCGAACGGTGGGCCGGCTTCGGGGTTCTTGCCCGAGGTGGGCCGCTGGTTCGCAGCCGATTGCGCCGCAGTGTGCTGCGGGTCTGGTATGTAGGTGGCGGCCGAGGCCACGCCTGAGCCGAGGATGACGGCGAGGACTGCACCTACGGCAAGACGCTGTTGGGAACGGGATCTGAGTCCCACCTGTCTGCAACCCTTTCTGTGGGGGCAGGCGTTCGATCTCAAATGGGGCCGATCAGGTCATGGTGCGACCAGGCCTGCCCATACTCCGTACAACTGTTCGTGGACAGTACGAGGGCGGGGCAGCGCAGGTCAGACAAAGTCCAGAAGTGTTCCCCAGATCACTACGGACTGTTGCCGTTGCTCAGAAGTCCCGGATTTGCTACGCCGCTGCTGGCGACACCATGACCGGGTCCGCGCCCCAAGGAGGCGGTCACTCGCGGCCAACTACCGTGATGAATGGCCAATTGCAGCGACCCGGCACGGGACTAAGAGTCCGTACCGGCCGGGGGATCACCCCCGGCCGGGGCCGCCGGTCGCGCGCCGCCGGTGCCGGGCGACGCGCTCGCGGTTGCCGCACACCTCGCTGGAACACCAGCGGCGCCGACGCCCCCGCGAGGTGTCGAGGTAGACCAGCGAACAGGTCTCCCCCGCGCACCGCCGCAGCTGCCCACGGGCGACGGGGTCGGTGAGCAGCTCCACCGCGTCCCGGGCGACCTGCCCCACGAGGGCGTCGCAGCCGGGCGCGGTGGCGAGGTGACGGACCAGCGTCCCGTCCCCGGCCCGGACGGCGAGCACGGCGGGCGGGGCGGTCGCGGCGAGGGCGTTGACCCGCTCCAGATCCGGATCGGCGGCCCGCCCGTCGACCTCCGCGTGCACGACCCGCTGCAACAGCTCACGCGCCGCGTGAAACCGCGCGACCCAGCCCGCGTCCACGCCGTCGAGCGGAGTGCCGGGCGGTACGGCCCCGGCGCCGAGCAGCCACTCACGCAGCTGATCCGGACTGCCGAGCCGCTCCTCACCCGGTCGGCCCCCGCCCGTGGCCAACAGGTCCAGACAGAGCCGCCCGGAGTCGAACCGCAGGTCGTAGGAGGCCCTCGCCGCCGCCATGTGTCCTGTCACCCGTTTCCCTGTGGGGGGTCTGTGGCGTTACCGCCACCCCCAGGGTGCCCGGCGGAAGGGCGGGGCCGTAACCCCTGGGGACGGGCCGACCCGTCGCTTGTTTCAGTCGGCCCGGCTGTTCGTGGGCTTGGGCAGGAAGAACATCAGGGCCCACATCACGGCGAGGGCGCCGCCGACCCACCAGAGGATGCCGGTGAAGGCGTCGCGGTTGATCGCGTCGTCGGGTGAGCCGCCGGTGGCGGAGAAGAACACCAGAGCGGTCAGTGCGGTGCCGACCGCGATGCCCAGGTGCATCGCGGTGTTGAACAGGCCCGAGGCCGAACCGGCGTTCTCGTGCGGGACCTTGGCGAGCGACATGTCGGCGAGCGGGCCGCCGACCATGCCCAGGCCGAAGCCGATCAGCACGACCGGGACGGTCATCCCCAGGAGGGTCAGGTCACCCTGTCGGCTGCTGATCTGGAGCCCGTAGCCCGCCATCGAGGCAAGGGCGACCAGGGCTCCGGCCTGGGGCAGGCGGCGCCCGAAGCGCCCGGCGGCCTTCATCGCGACCGTCGCACCGGCCAGCTCGCCGAGAGCGAGCATCACGAAGGCCACGGCCGCCTGGAACGGGCTCATGCCCAGGCCGCGCTGGAGGTACAGCGTCCAGGTCATGAAGAACAGGCCGCACAGCAGGCCGAGCACCAGCTGCGCGGACAGGCCGCCGGAGAACTGCCCGCCCCGGAAGAGGGACAGTGCCACGAGCGGGGCATCGTCCTTCCTGCGCTGCTGGTGGCGCAGGAAGACGCCGAGCACGAGGAGACCTGCGGTCAGCATGGCGAAGCACCACGGCGGCCAGTGGTGGGTACGGCCCTCGGTGAGCGGGAAGAGGATCAGGACCACGGCCAGTGCGGACAGGAGCATGCCGGTGAGGTCGAGCCGGTCGGCCTTCTGTGCGGTCGACTCGGGGACGAACCTCCGTCCGAGGATGATCACAGCGAGTCCGACGGGCACGTTGATCAGGAAGATCGGCCGCCAGCCCAGTCCGAACAGGTCGGCCTCGGTGAGCACGCCGCCCAGCACCGGCCCCAGCACGTTGGCGAGCGACAGCACGGCCCCGTACAGGCCGAAGGCCCTGCTGCGGTTCTCGCCGTCGAAGGTCACGTGGAGGGTGGCCAGGACCTGGGGGATCATCACGGCGACGCCGGCGCCCTGGAGCACGCGGGCGGCGATCAGCACGCCGGGACCGGTGGCGAGGCCGCACAGCAGCGAGGCCAAGGTGAAGGAGACGGTGCCGATGAGGAGGATCTTGCGTCGGCCGTGGATATCGCCGAGCCGTCCGCCGGTGATCAGCCCGACGGCGACGGTCAGCGAGTAACCGGCGGTCAGCCACTGCACCGCGGCCGGTCCGGCCCCGGTCGACTCCTGGACGGCGGGCAGGGCGGTGAGGACGACCGACTGGTCGAGGATGTCCATGAGCTCGGCGACCAGGAGCACCACCAGGGCGACTCTGGCGGCCAGGGTCATCCTGGATGCGGTGCCGGATGCTGCGGGAGCCGAGGACTCGGCTGGGCGCTTCGGCTCGTTGTCGAGCGCGGGGGAAGCCACGGAGGGACTCCTGATTCAGGAATGCGGGGAGCTCGCCGTCAGCCGCGCCGGGGCCGGAAAACACGAAACCCGGGGCAGTCGGCAGAGCTGCACCCGGGAAATGACAGAAAACTACGGGGGAGGGTGACGCAACTCAGGCCAGTGCGAAGTCCGCCCCCGGACACGTTCGAAGAATCAGAACGTGGGGGAATGCGGACGGCTACATGGCCTGGGGGATGTGAAGTCACCTCAAGATCGCTGCGCAAGGACGGAAGTCTGAACACTGCCGCCGAGTTTCGGGGCAGGGACTCATACACGGTACGACACACCTGGGGCCCTGCGCACGCCATATATGGCGTGCGCTCCCCCTCCCGCAGCGCCTCGCGCGTCGGCCCCGGCCGGGGTGGGCCGAGGCCGTCAGCGGCGGCGGTTACGCGTCCAGCGGGTTCGTCGCGATGCGCGCGGCGATGTTGCCGCGCATGGCCGCGGCGGCGGCGCTGTCCGGCTTGCGGTCCGCCTGGTCACGGAAGCACGCCGTGAACTCCTCGGCCAGCCCCAGCCGCGGATAGCGGCCCAGCACCTCGGCGCGCAGCTCCGCGGGCAGCGCGTCCGCACCGCGACCGGAGATGTCCACCGAGGTCGAGTACTCCAGCAGGTGCCCCTCCGGGTCCTCCGCGACGTCCACGCCGTCCCCCATATGCCGCACGATGATCTCGGAGGCCCGCACCCGGCGCTCGACGGGCCACCCGGCGGCCGCCCCGAAGACCCACGCCACATGACCGCCCGCCTCCTCGAACGGAACGGTGTGGCTGTCGAACTCCTTCACCAGACCGAGGTCGTGGAGCAACGCCGATACGTAGAGGAGTTCCGCGTCGAAGGCGATGCCTGACGCCTTCGCGTGGGCCGCCGCCCAGAGATAGGACCGTATCGAGTGGTTCAGCAACGCGGGCGAGCAATAGGCGGTCGCCACCTCCAGCGCCGCCGAGCATGCCGAGGAATCGGGAATCACCAGCTCATTGATCTTCATGGCCGTGATTACACCACTCGTCAGTAGTACCGCGGACCGGAGTCCGTGGCCCGTACCGGCTGCGCGAAGCCCGACGGCTTCTCCCCCTTGTCCACGACCTCGCAGCGGTACTTGGACTGAACACCCAGGGGCGCGATCACAGCCTTGGGGATGTCATTGCAGAGGGCGTAATCGATGCTGCCGCGATAGTTGCCGTGGAGGAGACGGGCGACACCGTCACGGGTGAGGATCCCCTGGCGCGGCGCCGCCTTGTACTCCACCAGGTTGTTCGAGAACGACGACTTGCCGCCGATGCTCACGTCCCACTCCACCTTGACGCCCTCAAAGGTGGTGGTGCACGTAGCCTGCGTCCCGCTCTTCGACCCCAGGTCCTTGGGGCACTCGGCGGTGATCTTTCCCGTCGCCCCCGCCATGGCCTGCGTCTTACGGCGCAACTCGTACGCCAGGTTCTCGCTGAAAGGGGCGTCAGCGGCCGGGGAAGGCTGCAGCGTCTCCTCCGGCATGGGCGCCGGCTTGTCCAGCCGCTGCGGCAGCACGGTGTGGGTCGACTTCGGCTTCGCCTTGTCGCTCTTGCCGGAGCTTCCGTCCGAGCAACCCGTCGCCAGAAGGCACACCGCACTGACTACGACGACTGTCACGTTCTGTATTCGCACGGCGGTCACCCTACCCAGGGAGTAACCGGAGTCGAATTCGCCGCCACACCTGCCGGGCCGCCGCCCGGTCCGCCGCCGAACGGGCGTGATCGGACGGAGTCAGCACCTCCGGCAAATCCGGCGGCCTCAGCGCCCCGTAATCCGTGAACCGCCGCGTCCCGCAATCCACGCATCGGGCTTCGCCTCCGTTCTCCGTCCAACCGGAATGGTGCACGCACGGCCGGACGAGCCGGCCCACGGCCCTCACGTCTGCCCCTCGGACGGGGCGCACGCGAACTCGCACCACACCACTTTCCCGGGGTCCCGCTCCCCGACCCCCCACTTGTCCGCCAGCGCGTCCACGAGCAGCAGCCCCCGGCCCCGCTCTTCCTCCGCCGGAGTGGTCGTACGGACCACGGGGCGCCCGTCGCCGCTGTCGTGCATTTCCAGTCGCACGACGAGATCGTCGAGCAGCCACATGTGGAGCAGAAACCCCCGACCTACGGGCACCCCGTGCAGCAGGGCATTCGTGGCCAACTCACTCACGCAGAGCAACATGTCTTCGGATCTGTCGGTGAGGCCCCAACGCTCCAGCGTCTTGCGGCCGAAGTCTCTGGCCATGGGTACGGATCTGGGAGTGCGGCGGTAGAACCGCTTGTGGAAGTAGGGGAGTTGAGTCGCGTCTTTCATGCCACAACGGTCGCAGCGGGTAACTAGGGTGGACCAGTGCGTCAACCCGTACAGATTTTTTGTACGGGTCCCGCACCGGTCATTTGCACCCTTGGGTGGGGAGTTGGTCTCCATGCAGACCCGGAAGAACACCAAGAAGCAGGGCACGTCGATGCGGCTTGTCGGGGCACTGGTCGCCCTCTTCCGCGTGAACGCGAACTTCACCCAGCACAGCCTCAGTGAGCGCTTGTGCATCCACGAGGAGACGATCGCGTCGATCGAGCAGGGGCGGAGGCGGCTGCTGCCGGATTTGGCGGTTGAGCTGGATCGGGTCCTGGAGACCGGAGGTGCGTTGGCGGTTGCTGTGGAGCACTTGCCGGAGCAGGAGAAGTTTCCGATCTGGGCCGAGGCGTACATGGCTCATGAGAAGGAGGCCATCGCCCTCTCCTGGTACGAGGACGGCGTCGCACCCGGTCTGCTTCAAACCGAGGGGTACGCGCGCGCCACCTTCCGTAGCGCCGTCCCGGAGCTCACAGAAGACGAGATCCAGCATCGCGTGGAGACTCGCCTGGCTCGCCAGGAGCTGCTGCACCGCAAGGTGCCAATCACAGCAAGCTTCATCCTGTCCGAGGCAATCGTCTTGGCAGGCCTTGGCGGACGGGACGTCATGCAGGACCAGATCAAGCATCTACTGACTTGCTCAGAGCTACCAGGCGTCTGCGTCCAGATCATGCCGCTCGCGCGCGAAACCCACGCTTCCCTCGACGGCCCCTTCATCCTTTTGGAAACCCAGGACAATCGGCACTTCGGATATATCGAGGCGCACCGCAGCAGCCACCTCAATTCCAGCCCTGACGAGGTCAGCATCCTCGCTCGGAAGTATGGAATGCTGCGTACGCAGGCTCTCAACCCTGAGGAGACCAGAAGCCTGTTGGTTCGGCTGCTAGGAGAGACATGAACGAGCTGACGTGGTTCAAGTCGAGCTACAGCGGCAGCGAGGGAGGCGCCTGCGTCGAAGTTGCCAACCTCCCCACCATCATCCACGTCCGTGACTCCAAGGTCCCCGACGGCCCCCGCCTGACCCTCTCCCCCGAGGCCTGGTCGGCCTTCACGGCCTTCGCTCGTACCGTCGGCTAAGGCCCGCCTAGGCCGGACGGCCCAAGCACCGCACGCCGAGTGAAGTAGTCGGCGGTCCGCCGGACGTACGGACCCACAAACAGCCGCCGTCGGCGGCAAGCGCACCGCGTGAGCCCCCGGGCCTTTGGCCTGCCGTTTTTGGCCCACTAGCGTGATCTCAAAGACTGTCCATGAACGCTCGTTCGGCATGAGGCAATAGATCAACCTCTTGCCTGGGAGTGCCCTCCTGCCCGCCCTTCCGCATGGCACCCGAGCCACCCGGAGGGCCGACAACGACCCCACTCGACTTCGTCAGGGCAGTCTCTGATTGCCCGCCCTGCGGGGAAGGACCAGCGATCGTGACCACTCCGGGCGCCGTGGTGCAGCGGCGGCAACTGCGAACCGAGCTCAAGAAGGCCCGCGCCAGGGCCGGACTCACCCAGCTGGAAGTGGCAGCCAGGATGGACTGGAGCCCCTCCAAGCTGATCAGGATCGAAGCCGGCCAGGTGGGGATCTCCACCGACGACCTACGGGCACTGCTCCACGAGTACGGGATCGTCGACCCGCAGCGTCTGGACTACTTCCTGGGACTGGCCCTCGCCAGCGCGAAGCTGCCGTACCGGGAGTATCGGGACCTCCTCCCCAGGCCGTACATGAACCTGTTGTCCGTCGAGGTCGCCGCAAGCATCGTCCGGTCCTTCGAACCACTGGTGATCCCGGGCATGCTCCAGATCGAGGAGTACGCACGGGCCACGAGCCTGGCGTTCTCCCCGCACATCACCGGGGCACGTCTGGACCGGGCTGTCGAAGCACGGCTCCAGCGTCAGAAGCTGCTCGCCAGCGAACACCGGCCGGAGTTCTTCTTCATCATCGATGAGGCGGCGATCCATCGATGGACCGGCGGCCCCGGGGTGATGAAGAGCCAACTGCTACACCTCAAGGAAATGGCGACCCGCCCCGGCATCTCCATCCAGATCGTCCCCTTCAGCATCGGCGCCCACGTCGGCCTGCAAGGCTCCTTCGTCCTTCTCGAATTCAACGGAGAGATGGACGACATCCTGTATCTGGAGAAGACATCCGGGGACTCCGTCTTCAGTGACGACACCGAAGCGACCAGCCGCTACCTGGAAACTTTCTGGGCGCTGGAAGCACAGGCCCCTCGGGAAGACCTACCCCATGTGATCGACCGGGCGATCGAAGGAATGAACGGAGTCCCGGAGGCCCGACCCTCGGTGGAAGTGAGCGTAGAGGCGTAGGAGAGGCCGTCTCCCACGCCCTGCTTCACACGCGGCGGAGCGGCGAGCCTGGCTGATGGCGGAGTCAGACATGCGCCGTACGGAGATCGTCGATCACTTCATGAACCCGCGCGACGTGGGGTGCGCGAGTCACGCGAACGAGGGTGAGCCAAGCGATACGCCCAGCTGAGCAACGTCGGCGCCAGCCACCCCGCCGCGAGAATCACTGCCCCGGAGGCCGCTACGTGCACCAGCACGGAGCCTCCGGTGGCGGCCGCGATCAGCGCTCCGAAGCCCGCTGCGGCAATACCGGCCGCCAGGAGATACCCGTACCAGAGGACGCGCCTTGTGCCTCGGGACGGACCGGGCGAGGTCGAGTTCACCATGACGTCTCCTCTGCCACATGCAGTCGGGACCGGGTCACGACTCAGATTAGGCGATGGGCCCATACGGCCGGAACAGCACTCGCCCACACAAACAGTGCGTACAGCCACTGCAAGTGCAGTCCACAGCACATACAAGCAAATATCGAATTTCCTATATATTTATCTTCATTCCTTGCCCACCCTTCCCTGATCGCCAATTAGTTGCCAATCTGGGAGGGGAGTCGAGCCGCGACTCTCCTGGTCAGACATCCGTTAGCGGCCAAGCGGGAGAGAGATTCACGTGAGCGCCCAGCAAATTCGGCCACATTGGCACAGAAGCAGCTTCTCCGGGGGAGCCGAGGACAACTGCGTCGAGGTCGCTTATGACGATCATGAAGTCTGGGTCCGCGACTCGAACGCCCCCAACCTCCCCCCGCTTTCCTTCGCCCACCGCCCATGGCAGGAATTCCTCGCCCGCCTGGAGTCGCCGACGGGCTAACCCGCCCCCATCAGCGCCGCGTCACCTGGCGGCAGCCACCCCGCCCCACCCGGACGCTCCAGCCACCCCCGTGACGCGGCCAGTCCACTCGCCGCCGCCCGCAGCGCGTCCAGTCCCGGATGCCGCAGGCCCTTCCGCCACACCATCGCCACCGGCGAAAGCGGCACCGGCTCGACCAGCGGTCGCAGCACCATGCCCGGCACGTCGATGAATTCGACACTCGCCAGCACCGACCACCCCCGCTTCCGGATGACACGGATGAACTCCTCGTCCCCCTCGATTTCCGGGAAGGGCTCGGCAACGCGAATTCCCCTTCCCTCGAAGAGTCTTTCCGCGAGGTCGGTCCACTCCGCCGTCATCGGGTTTCCGGCAGCCGCGTAGAGGGTCTCCCCCGCCAGTTCGCCGAGGGGCACCTCCCGCTGCTCCGCCAGCCGGTGGTCCTCCGGGAGCAGCACGGCCATCGGCTCGTACCGCACGGGCTGGTGATCGAGCCGGGCCCGTACCGCCGGGTCGAGGCCGGCGACGCGGCCGAAGGAGACGTCCAGGCGGCCGGCGACGATCTCCCCCGCCGCGCCGGTCAGGCCGCTCAGGTACCGGGCGATCAACTCCTGTTCGGGTGCGGCCTCGCGGGCCGCCGTCAGCACCTGGGACGGGACGCCGACGCTGGCGCCGACGTCGACGAGCAGCGGTCGTTCCTCGCGTACGCAGGCCGCCGCCAGTTCGTCGTACGCGGCGAGTACCGCCCGCGCGTACGGCAGCAGCCGGGCGCCCTCCGCCGTGAGGGTCACGTGCCGGGTCGTACGCGCGAACAGCTCGCCGCCCACCCGTTGTTCCAGTCGCCGGATGTCCCGGCTGAGCGCCTGCTGGGCCACGTACAGCCGTGCTGCCGCCCGGGTGAAGTGCAGTTCGTCGGCGACGGCGACGAACGCTCGCAGCAGGCGCGGTTCCATGTCGTGGGGCATGCGGCGCAGTTAACAACACAGACGCGTTAATGGCCACTGATCAGGTGTTGGACCGCCGCATCCCCCTCCGGCGAGGGTAGAGGCATGCCGAATCAGCCCCACCAGAACCCCTCCCCCTTCTTCGCCGTCAGCGGCGGCACCCTGATCGCCATGGCCCGTCCGGCCACCGGCCCCGGGTTCGCCCGCAGCGCGCCGCGCCGCCGCCCTGGGCGACTCGTCCGCCTCCTTGACCGCCTTGACCTCAAGCGCGGTTGATGTTCGACGCTGAGTGCATCTGCCAGCGATCACCGCAAGGAGCACGGCCGCCCATGTCCACCACCCCGCGCCTCGAACTGCCCCGCGTCGGCCGCCCCGACGCCGGAACCCACCTCGTCAGTGAATGGATCGTCGGCAGCGCCGAGCGCTCCCGCACCGCCGCCGACATGGCTCTCGCGGAGTGGTCGGACAACATGGGCCGGGGCCCCGACGGAGAGGCCGATGGCTCCCTCGCCCTGCACATCTTTCTGAACACCGACGGCAGCAGCCTTCTCCACTACTCCCAGTGGACCAGCGACGAGGCCCATCTCGCCTGGGCCCGCGCCCGCCGCAACGGCATGATCGGCCAGCTCGACGCGGTCGTCCCCGGTATCGAGCGCCCGGGACTGCACCGCACCCACGTCTACCGGAGCATCACGGCGGACACGTCCCTCACCCGCCGCCTGATCGTCCTCGCCACCGTCGACGCGTCCGGCCCCGAGCGTCAGCGCTCATGGGCCGACACCGTCGTCGCCGCCCAGCAGGAGACCCCGCTCCCCGGGCTGGTCGCCGCCCACTTCCACCTCACCAAGGACGGCACCCGCGTCCTGAAGTACTCCGAGTGGTCCGACGTCGACGCCCATGAGGCCGCTCTTCCCGTCCTGGCCGCCTCCCCCGCCTGGGGCAGGGTTCTGGAGCACAGCGGGACCCGGCACCTGGGCTTCAAGCGGTACGAGATCTACGGCTCCGTGACGCGTGACAACGCTGCCCGCTAGGGGTGTCGTTGCCGCCTGCGGCGAGCGCCCTGAGAGCGCGTCCTCAAACGCCGGACGGGCTGGGGCAACCCGCCCGGCAGGGCTCTACGCGCGGGCCCGGACCCGCCTGAAGATCACCACGCCCGCCGCTGCCGCCACGGCCGCCCCGCCCGTGCCCGCGCCGACGATGAGCACCGTGCGGTCGGGGCCGTCGTCCGGGGTCTTGGGGGCGGATCCGGCGACCACGAGATGACCGGTCCTCTTCACCCGGCCGTGGTGGCTGACGACGGTGACGGGGTAGCGGCCGGATTCCAGGTCGGTCCGGATACGGGCCGGGCCGTAGTAGCGCGGGTCGTCGCCGTCGCCCGCCTTGCTGTCGTCGCGCTTCAACGGCACCGCGCGCTCGAAGGCCGGGGAGGTCGCGGTCAGCCGGCCCTCCTCGCCCGGATCGGGTGACTCGTCGCTCCACAGCACGTTGACCGAACCGCCGGCCGCGATCTTCGCCCCGGACCTGCGGGCGTCCTCCGGCCGGTCCTTCTCGGCGAAGAATGCGGGGCCGCGCGCCTTGCCCACGTAGTCGCTGTCGCCGGGGCGGGCGGCGCGGACCACGAGGTCCTTGTTCTGGAGGGTCCGGCCGTCCGGGCCGGTCAGCTCCACCTTGTACGTGCCGTCCTTCGCGTCGGCCGGCAGCCGTACGAGCGCCGAGAACATCCGGGGGTTGTTCCAGTCGGCACCCTTCGGGTCGTGGGTCAGCCGGACGGGGGCGGGGAAGGCCGGGGAACGCACGGTGAAGGCGTCGCCGGTCTCACCGGGATAGAGATCGTCGAACCACATCCCCAGTTGCTCGCCCGGCCGCAGCTCGTCGCCCGGCGTGGTCACCTGGAACGTCGGCCGTTCCGAGGCCTTGACCTCCACCTGATCCCTGGCCACGATCTTGCCGTCCGCCCTGACCTTGAGCGGGTACGTACCGGGCGGAGTGGACATCTCGACGGCGGGCCGCGCGTGGTGTCCGCCGTCGGAGGGGGCCAGCCGGACCGGCCGGTCGAAGACGGGCGAGCTGACGGTGACGTCCGCGCCCGCCCGGACGCCCCGGACGTCGATGTCGATCAATTCGCCGGGCCGGTTGTCGAACGCGCCGTTGAGCAGCAGGTTCACCCCGCCGCCCGGTCCGTCGTCGGCCACCGCCGGACCGGCCGTCGGCCACATCAGCCCCGCACCCACTACGGCCACCGCCGCCCGAGTCCACTTCACCGCACACCCCCTGTCGGTCAATGAGGAAGATGGCCGCCCCGGCCCGTTGGTTGCCCGGATCCGGCGGATGCTCCCGGGTTTGCGCAGGTGGCAATAGCAACTTCAGGCGTTCCCTGTACGCCCACGGCGGCCGGAAGGGCAACGCTGCGAATCAGTCATTCTCCGGCAGGCACTTGTGCGCCGCACGGCGCATTGCCTTCCATGGCTTAGGTCATCCGAGACGGGGGCGATGCGGCTCGTTCGGTGCGACCCCGTGCCCGTTCTCCGCCATGGCAGCAACAGTGCGACCCGGGAACTACCACGTGGGAGCAGCCTTGAGCCATGCACCAGGTACGTTCGACACCCTTTCCACCAGCAGCGACCTTTCCACTGACGCTCTTTCCGACAGCTCTCCTTTCGACAGCACCCTGTCCGGGCACGACGAGGTGGCGGTCACCGGCGGCGCCGGCTTCGTCGGCCGTCGTCTCGTCGCGGCCCTGACCCTCCTGGGCAAGAAGGTCACCGTCGTCGACCACGCCGCCCTCGGCGCGGACATCGCGTCCCTGCCCGGCGTCCGTCATGTGCGGGCGGATCTGCGGGACTACGGCGAGACGCTGCTGGCCCTGCAGGGCGCGGACGTCGTCTTCCATCTGGCGGGGAACGCCAGCGGGACCGTGTCCGTCGAGAACCCCCGCTACGACTTCCACCTCAACGCGCTGGCCACCTGCAACGTCGGCAACGCCGCACTCGAACTCGGCGTGCGGCGGCTGGTCTATCTCTCCTCCGCCATCGTCTACGGCACGCCCCAGCACTCGCCCATCCGCGAGGACCACCCCACGGGGCCGTTCCTTCCCTACGGGGCTTCCAAGCTCTCCGGCGAACTCACGCTGCGCAGCCTTCAGCGGACCACGGGGCTTCCGGTCGTCATCGGCCGCTCCTTCGTGATCTACGGGCCGGGTGAGGACCCGCGCCGCGCCGGGGGCGAGGTGTCCCAGTTCCTGCGCTGGCAGCTCAACGAACGGCCGATCCCCGTGGTCGGCGACATCGACCGCAAGTCGCGCGACTTCATCCATGTCGACGATCTGTGCCGTGCGCTCATCGCCCTCGCCGACCGCGGGGCGGAAGGCGAGATCTACAACCTGGGCACCGGCAGTGATGTCTCCATGCGCGAACTGGCCGACACGGTGGCCGAGGCCACGGGCAGGCCCGCGATCCTGGAGGCCGACGTCAGCAGCCTGGAGGACAGCTTCGCCCTGGTGGCCGACGTCTCCCGGCTGACCGCGCTCCACTTCAAACCGCAGATCACACTGCTGGCGGGGCTCACGGCGCTCGCCGCCGAGCTGGGGCGCTTCCCCGAGCTCCCGTCGGCGAAGGCGGTCTTCCGCCGGGAGCCGCCGGCCAGAAGGCGGCTGAGCGGGGGCCCCGGCGGCATTGAAGGGAGGGCGGCGGCATGCTAGCGGTGGACGGAGGCGAGCGGGTCATCCCCGAGGGCGCGGTGGCGCCGTGGCCGTACATCCTCGACGAGGACCGCAAGGCCGTGCTCGGCGCCCTGGACCAGGCGACCCCCTGGCACTGGCCGATGAAGCCCGTGCAGGAACTCGAAGAGGCCTGGGCGCAGTTCACCGGCATGCCCTACGTGCTCGCCGCCAACTCCGGCACCGCCGCCCTGCACATGGCGATCGCCGCCGCCGGGGTGGAGCCGGGCGACGAGGTGCTCGTGCCCGCCGACACCTTTCTCGCCTCGGCATCGAGCGTGCTCCAGGCCAACGCGATCCCCGTGTTCGTGGACACCGACATCGAGACGTTCAACGTCGACCCCGCCCTGGTCGGGGAGCGGATCACCGGCCGCACCCGCGCGATCGTCGCGGTGGACCTCAACGGCCTGCCCGCCGACTACGACGCGCTGCGCGAGATCGCCGACCGCCACGGGCTGCCCCTGATCGAGGACGCCGCCCAGGCACACGGCGCCACCTACCGCGACCGCCCGGTGGGGGCGCTGGGCACCATGAGCGGCGCCAGCCTCAATGGCTCGAAGACCCTGTCGGCGCTCGGCGAGGGCGGGCTGTTCGCGACCCGGAACGAGGAGGAGTACCGGCTCGCGCGCCGGGTCCTGATGTTCGGCGAGGAACTGCCGGGCCAGGGGCGCGACTACAACGCCCGCATCATGGGCTGGAATTACCGGATCGACGTGCTCGCCGCGGCCTTCGCCCGTTCCCAGCTCACCCGGCTGCCGGAGATGTCACGGATCCGGCGGGCCAACGGGGCGGCGCTCACCGCGGCGCTCGACGGCATCCCCGGCATCAGGCCGCCGGTGGTGCCCGAAGGCCTCACCCACGTGTACTTCTTCTACCCGCTGCTCGTCGAGCCCGAGGGGCTCGGCCTGGAGGACGTCCCGGTGGAGGCCTTCCGGGAGGCGGTGGAGCGGGCGGCACGCGCGGAGGGGCTCGGCATCATGCGCTGGCAGCCCCAACCCGTGCCCGCCCAGACGCTGTTCCAGGAGCTGCGCGGCTACGGACGCGGCTGCCCCTGGTCCTGCGGCCACGCCCGCCCCGGCCATGCGTACCGACCCGAGGAGTACCCGGTGGCCGAGGAGATCTGCCGACGCCGGCTCGTCCTCGGCCAGAGCTTCAGCTCCCTCGGCCCGCCGAATGACGAACGCACCATGCGCTCGTTCGCCGACGTGTTCCACAAGGTGCTCGTCGAGGAACGCGCCTCGCTCATCGCCCTCGCCCGCCGCTGCGCGCGCGAAGCGGAATGAGTTCCCTCCCCTACGCCGTCTGACCGTTTTGTGAGGTGTTGAGCAGGACAAGTACAGAGACTGGAGAGTACGCCGGAGACCGAGGAGAGGGACGCCCCACTTCATGAAGAACACATCGGATGCCCCGGACGGACGGGCCCCGGTCCGGCAGGCGCCGGAGTCGGGCCCGTCGGAAACGCCCACCCGGCTGCGCTCCGCGAGAGCGGCGGTGTCCGCGGTTTTCTTCATCACCGGGGCGGCGTTCGCGACTTGGGCGTCGCGGGTCCCCGCGGTCCAGGACCGGCTCGATCTGTCCGCCGGGCAGCTCGCCGTGGCCCTGGTCGGCCTCAGCGGCGGCGCGTTCCTCGGCCTGCCCCTCGTGGGCGGTCTGGTGGCCAGGTTCGGCAGCCGTCCCGTGCTCTTCACCGGCATGGCCGTCTATCTGGCCGCCCTCGCGGGCCTGGCCGTCACCCCCAACCTCCCGCTGCTGACCGCGAACCTGGCCCTGTTCGCCTGTGGCAACACCGCCGTCGACGTCGCCATGAACACCCAGGGGGTGATGGTCGAGCGGGCGTACCGCCGGGCCGTCCTGGGCGGCTTCCACGCCATGTTCAGCATCGGCGGCATCGTGGGCGCCGTGGTCGGCAGCCTCGCGGCCTCGGCGGACGTGGGCGTGGGCCGGCACTTCGCGCTCACCGCGGTGGTCCTGTGCGTGCCGATGGCCGTGGCCGCGACGGCCCTGCTGCCCGACCCGCGGGAGACCGCCGAGGATCCGGGGCCCCTCTTCGCCCTGCCCACGGCGGGGCTGTGGATCCCGGGGCTCGTGGCCTTCTGCGCCCTGATGGGCGAGGGCGTCATGAACGACTGGGGAGCGGTCTATCTCCACGACGTGACCGGGGCCTCCCCCGGCGCGGCCGGCGCGGGCTTCGCCGTCTTCTCCGCCGGGATGGTCATCGGGCGGCTCTCGGCCGACCGGATCCGCGCCCGCACGGGCACCGTGCGCTTCACCCTCGGGTGCTCGCTCGTCGCCGCCGCCGGGTCGGTGGTCTCGATCTCCGTCGCCAGCCCCGGCGCGGGCTTCGCCGGATACGCGCTCCTCGGGCTCGGCATGGCGGCCGTCATCCCCGTGGTCTTCGGGCACGCGGCCGAGCTCCGGCCCGCCCGGCCCGGCCCGGCGATCGCCGCCGTCTCCGCCGTCGGCTACGTCGGATTTCTGGCGGGCCCGCCCATCATCGGCGGCATCGCCGAGGCCGTGGACCTCCGGGTCGCCATGCTCGTGCTGCTGGTGCTGATGGTGTCGATGGCGCTGCTCTCACTACGGCTGCGGCGTCCTTGACCCGTAGAAAAACCTGAGGCCCGCGACTAGGTCGCGGGCCTCAGGCTCACATGGGATGAGTGGAGATGGCGGGAATCGAACCCGCGTCCAACGGTGCAGAATCAGGGCTTCTCCGTGTGCAGTTCGCTGCGCTTTTCTCGGCCCCGGAGATCACACGAACAAGTCTCCGACGGGCCCAGCCACTGTTTGATTTCCTTCCAGACCCCGTGACCGGGTCTAGAAGTTTAGTTCCCTAGCTGATGCCAGGATCCGGGTCGGGAACAAGCCCGGGCTGACACTTCGCAAGTCGCTACTTAGGCAGCGAGGGCGAAGGAATCGCGCTTGGTGTTGGCGATTATTGGTTGCGACATATGGTTTACGAGATCATTGCCGCTTCCTCGACACGCTTCCCCTGCTTCGACATCCGCTGTCGAAACCGATCATCCCCATGTTGATTTTTCAAAGTGCACACCCGGCACCACCCGGTGGTGTGCGATGCCCATCGTACGTGACCAACGCACGAGGGTGCCAGCGTATTCCCGGGGCGGCCCCCGGGAGGGCTACAGCGTCTGCTGCTTCGCCCGCTGGCGCCTGCGCGCGGCGGCGATCGCGCGGTTCGACTCCCGCGTGTCCTGCTTCTCGCGCAGCGTCTGCCGCTTGTCGTACTCCTTCTTGCCCTTGGCGAGGGCGATCTCGACCTTGGCCCGGCCCTCCTTGAAGTAGATCGCCAGCGGCACGATCGTGTGGCCCGTCTCCTGCGACTTGGAGTCGAGCTTGTCGATCTCGGCGCGGTGCAGCAGCAGCTTGCGCTTGCGGCGCGCGCTGTGATTCGTCCACGTCCCCTGGGTGTACTCGGGGATGTGGGCGTTGTGCAGCCACGCCTCGCCGCCGTCGATCTGCACAAAGCCGTCCACCAGCGAGGACCGGCCCTGGCGGAGCGACTTGACCTCGGTGCCCGTCAGCACCATGCCGCACTCGTAGGTGTCCAGAATGTGGTAATCGTGGCGCGCCTTCTTGTTCTGCGCGACCAGCTTGCGACCTGTGGTCTCTTTCTTCTGCTTAGCCATAGCGCGGCCATTCTCGCACTAGGACCCCACCCCGAGGCCACTCAATACTGTGCGGGCCCGCTGCTCGGCATCACCGCGGACGACCAGGTCGGGGGTGATGCCCCGGCCGTCGACCGCCCGCCCGGCGGGGGTGCGGTAATGGCCGACGGTCAGCTCGGCCACCGAGCCGTCGGGGAGCCGGCTGGGCATCTGCACGGATCCCTTGCCGAAGGTGGGCCCGCCGACGAGGACCGCCCGGCCCCGGTCCTGGAGGGCGCCGGCCAGCAGCTCGGCGGCGCTCATGGTGCCGCCGTCGACGAGGACGACCAGCGCCGGCCGGGTGTGACCACCGGGCTCGGCCTGGAGCACGCGCTGCTCGCCGTGTACGTCGTACGTGGCGACGAGGCCGCCGTCGAGGAAGGCGGAGGCGGCGTCGACGGCCTCGGTGACCAGGCCGCCGGAATTGCCGCGCAGGTCCAGCAGGATGCCCTCGCCGCGCTCGGCGGCCCGCACCGCTTCCCGGACCCGCTCGCCGGTGCCCTTGGTGAAGGAGGCGACCTTGATCCGGGTGGCGGGCGCCTCGTCGTCACGGAGCCGGTCGACGGTGACGCTCCGCGTCGTCAGCCGCTGCCGGTGCAGAGTGTGCTCCCAGCTGCGGTCCCCGCGCTCGAGGCCCAGGCGCACGGGCGTACCGGGGGCGGCCGCGACGGCCCGGACGGAGGGCTTGCCGGCGTCGTCGCCGGGCGCCGGGCTGCCGGCGTCGCCCCGCAGCCGGGCGACGGTCTCGGTGACGGGACGGCCGGTGGTGTCCGCGCCGTCGACCGTGCGGACCCGGTCGCCGGGGCGCAGCCCGGCGCGCTCGGCGGGGCTGCCGGGCTGGACTCCGTCGATCTCCGTCCGGCCGCCCGGCCCGCGCCGGGCGGAGAGACCGACGCCGACGTACGCGCCGTCTAACGCGCGCTGGAAACCTTCGTACTCACGGGCGCTGTAGACCGCGCTCCAGCGGTCGCCGCTGCGGCTGACCACCTCGGCGGCGGCCTCCGATCCGGACTTGCCCTTCCGCGCGGCCTGCGCGGCGGCCGCCTCCACGGCCCGGCGGTCGACAGCCCTCGCGACCGTACGGGAGGACCTGCCGCCCTCGCGCTCCCCGCCGTCCTGCCGGTCCATCCCCCAGGAACCGGCGGTGGCACCGGCCGCGAGCACACTCGCGAAGACCAGTGTCAGAGCCGCTCCACGACGGACGCGGCGCGGCGGAACGAACATCGTCGGGCCGGGCATGCGCGAGAGTCTAGGACACGAGAGGGCGCCGTACGGGGAGTTGACCGTACGGCGCCCTCGGCGCATGTCCTGTGTTCCGGTGCGCGGCCGGTTACACCTTGAGGTACTTCCGCAGCGCGACGAAGGCGGCGAGCGCGGGCATCAGCAGGCCGATCGCGAGCACCAGCGGCAGCTTCGCGAGCACCGCGTCCCAGCCGATGAACTGGATCACGTCGACGTGGTGCGCGAGCCAGTTGTTCACCAGAAAGTACTGCCCGCAGACGAGCAGGACGCAGGCGAAGCCCGCGCCGAGGAGCCCGGCGAAGGCCGCCTCCATGATGAAGGGGATCTGGATGTAGATGCTGGACGCGCCGACCAGCCGCATGATCCCCGTCTCCCGGCGACGGCTGAACGCCGAGACCCGGACCGTATTGACGATCAGCATCAGCGCCACGACGAGCATCAGGCCCATCACGCCGAGCGCCGCGAGATTCATGCCGTTGAGGAGATTGAAGAGGTTCTCCAGCAGGGTTTTCTGGTCCTGCACCACCTGGACGCCGGGGCGCTGCGAGAAGGCGCTGGAGATGACCTTGTACTGGGACGGGTCCTTGAGCTTGACCCGGAAGGACTCCTGCATCTGGTCCGGCGTCAGGGAACCGGCGATCGGGGATTTCCCGAACTGTTCCTTGTAGTGCTTGTACGCCTCGTCGCTCGTCTCGAACTGAACGCTCTGGACGACCCGCATCTTTTCCAGGTCGGCCTTGATCTGCTTCTTCTGGTCCTCGGTGGCCGCGCCCTTCACACAGGCGGGGTCCGACTCGGCGTCGACCTTGTTGCAGAGGAAGATCGAGACGTTGACCTTGTCGTACCAGTAGCCCTTCATCGTGCTGACCTGCTCGCGCATGAGCAGTGACCCACCGAACAGGGCGAGCGACAGGGCGACGGAGACGATGACCGCGAAGGTCATCGTGAGATTACGGCGGAGACCGACGCCGATCTCCGACAGGACGAACTGGGCGCGCATGGCGTCCTTTCAGTGCTGGTAGCCGTAGACGCCGCGCGACTGGTCGCGCACGAGCCGGCCCTTTTCCAATTCGATGACGCGCTTGCGCATCTGGTCCACGATCTGCTGGTCGTGCGTGGCCATGATGACGGTCGTCCCGGTCCGGTTGATCCGGTCCAGCAGCTTCATGATGCCGACGGAGGTCTGCGGATCGAGATTGCCGGTCGGTTCGTCGGCGATCAGCAGCATCGGCCGGTTGACGAACGCGCGAGCGATGGCCACCCGCTGCTGTTCACCACCGGACAGCTCGCCGGGCATCCGGTCCTCCTTGCCGCCGAGGCCCACCAGATCGAGGACCTGCGGCACGCCCTTGCGGATCTCACCGCGCGGCTTGCCGATCACCTCGAGGGCGAAGGCGACGTTCTCGCCGACCGTCTTGTTGGGCAGCAGCCGGAAGTCCTGGAAGACGGTGCCCAACTGGCGGCGCATCTGCGGCACTTTCCAGTTGGAGAGCCGGGCGAGGTCCTTGCCGAGCACGTGGACCTGCCCGTGGCTGGCCCGCTCCTCGCGCAGCAGCAGCCGCAGGAAGGTGGATTTGCCCGAACCCGAGGAACCGACGAGGAAGACGAACTCGCCTTTCTCGATCTCCAGCGAGACGTCGCGGAGCGCCGGACGGTTCTGCTTCGGGTAGGACTTGGAGACGTTGTCGAATCGGATCACGAGTGCACCACGCGTCGACCTGGATAGTGGCACGGAACACCGCGCGCGCGGCTCCCGTCGGTGTGCGTGACCATACGCGAACCACCGGTGCACGCGCAGTCGGCATCCGGGGTTGGCGCGTTTATTACCGACACCATCGGGGACAAAACGAGGACATTTGGGCCCCGTTTTGCGCTGCGCGCGAGCAGTCGCGCCGAACGGCGGGAAAGCTGGCACAGTGGTAAGGGGAACCACACGGGTATCCCGCGCGTTGGACGTGCCGGAGGAGGAGATCGCATGACATGCGACCGACTGGTGTGCGCCAGCTGCGCGGGCCGGGTCAGCGAGGGCAGGTGCCCGGTCTGCCGGGCCAGCCGACAGCGGCTTGAGCAGCAGGAAGGCGCGTTCGCCGCGCTGACGCCCGCCACCTTGATCGCGCTGCTGGTGGCGCTCGTCGCGGTGGCCCTGGTCGCCCACGGCCTCGCCGCGTAATCACCCGACCGCGCTCGACGATCGGCTTACGGACGGAGCGTAGGCGCATCCTCACGCGGACGTAAGCCCCGCGGAGCACGATTACTCACCGTAGACATGACAGAAGGCCCGGAGCGTTTGCCCGCTCCGGGCCTTCGTCGTCCTATCGCACGCGGTACCCGGTCAGGCCGCGGCGCTCCGGTTGACCAGGCGCGGGAGCATCCGGAAGCCGATGCCGCCGGCGATCATCGTCGCGGCGCCGACCAGCAGGAAGGACGTCTGACCGGCACCCGTCTGGGCCAGCTGCTCCTTCGGCTTGGCCTGCTGCACGGGCTTGGAGCCGGCGTTGTCGGTGCTGGTGCCGCAGTGGGAGTCGGTGTCCACCGGGCACGTCGTGGCGTCGTCACCCTTGCCGCTGCCGCCGGTGACGGAGCCGCTGTGGTCGTCGCCGCCGGTGGAGCCGCCGGTGCTGTCACCGTCGTCGTCCCCGCCGGTGGAGCCCTCGGAGGCGGAGCCGCCCGTCGTGGTGCCGCCGCCGGTCGTGCCCTCGGAGGTCGAGCCGCCGCTGGTCGAGCCACCGGAGGTGGAACCACCGGAGGTCGAGCCACCGGTGGTGGTGCTGCCGCCCGTCGTGGTCCCGCCGGAGGTGGAGCCGCCGCTCGTCGAGCCACCGCTGGTCGAGCCGCCGGAAGTCGTGCCACCCGTGGTCGTCGAACCGCCGGTGGTCGTACCGCCCGTGGTCGTGCCACCCGTGGTGGTGCCACCCGAGGTGGTGCCGCCAGTGGTGGTACCACCAGTCGTCGTACCACCCGTGGTGGTGCCACCCGTCGTGGTACCGCCGGTCGTCGTGCCCTCGGTGGTGGACCCCCCGGTGCTGGTGCCACCCGTGGTCGTCGAACCGCCGGTGGTGGGCGGCTGCGTCGGCTGCGGGATCTCGGTCGGCTCAACGGTCGGCTCGACCGTGGGCTCGACCGTCGGGTCGGCCCCGACGGTCGCCTTCACACCGATGCCGCCGACCTCGACATCCACCCCGGCGGCCGAGGCCACACCGGCGGCGGTCAGCGACGCACCTGCCACGATCACCGCACCGGCAGTTATTCGCGCGACGCGCAGTCGCGTGTTCTTCGTCATCTGCCTGCTACCCCCAGTAGCTGAACTCGTCATTGGAGCAGCTCTTCACGGGGCCATGGCGCTCTGGGGACCACACGTGGCTGAACCGGCCGTACCAGCCGGGCCGCTCGCCCCCCGCCACACGCGCCCCAGTGATACGCATGCCGAACGCCACCCTTCAAGGTTTTCAGGGTGGCGTCAAGGCAGTTAAGGGCGCGATGTCCGACTATGTCGGCGGTTGGACTACTTCTCCTGCTGCTTGCGCCAGCGGATACCGGCCTCGAGGAAGCCGTCGATGTCGCCGTCGAGCACGGAGGTGGGGTTGCCGACCTCGAACTCGGTACGCAGGTCCTTCACCATCTGGTACGGGTGCAGGACGTACGAACGCATCTGGTTGCCCCAGGAGTTGCCGCCGTCGCCCTTGAGCGCGTTCATCTTCTCCTGCTCCTCCTGGCGGCGGCGCTCGAGGAGCTTCGCCTGGAGGACGTTCATCGCGGTCGCCTTGTTCTGGATCTGCGAACGCTCGTTCTGGCAGGAGACGACGATGCCGGTCGGCAGGTGGGTCAGCCGGACCGCGGAGTCGGTGGTGTTGACGCCCTGGCCGCCGGGGCCGGAGGAGCGGTAGACGTCGACGCGCAGATCGGACTCGTCGATCTCGACGTGGTCGGTCTGCTCGACGACCGGCAGCACCTCGACGCCCGCGAAGGACGTCTGACGGCGGCCCTGGTTGTCGAAGGGCGAGATGCGCACGAGGCGGTGGGTGCCCTGCTCGACGGAGAGCGTGCCGTAGGCGTACGGGACCTGCACGGCGAAGGTGGTCGACTTGATGCCGGCCTCTTCCGCGTACGAGGTTTCGTAGACCTCCGTCTTGTAACCGTGGCGCTCGGCCCAGCGCAGGTACATGCGCTGCAGGCGCTCGGCGAAGTCGGAGGCGTCGACGCCGCCGGCCTCGGCGCGGATGTTGACCAGCGCCTCGCGGGAGTCGTACTCGCCGGAGAGGAGGGTACGGACCTCCATCTCGTCCAGCGCCTTGCGGACCGCGGTCAGCTCGGCCTCGGCCTCGGCGAGGGTGTCCGCGTCGTCCTCGGCCTCGGCGAGCTCGAAGAGCACCGCGAGGTCGTCGATGCGGCCGCGCAGCGCCTCGGTCTTGCGCAGCTCCGCCTGGAGGTGCGACAGCTGGCTGGTGATCTTCTGCGCCGCGTCCGGGTCGTCCCACAGGGACGGGGCCGCCGCCTGCTCCTCGAGCACGGCGATGTCGGCCCTCATCTTGTCGAGGTCCAGGACGGCCTCGATCGACCCCATGGTCGAGGAGAGGGACTTCAGCTCTTCGGATACATCAACGACTGCCACGCACCCAGCCTAACGGCTGCGCCGGGCTGCACGGCCCGAAGGTGGCCGCCGAGAATCTCCGGGACGGGTTTTTCCGGGCCGCGGCCGAGTGATCCCGGGCCATAAAGGCCGCAAAGGCCATGAAGAAGTAGGGGCCGGGGCTCCGGCCGACGCCGACGGGCTCGGGCCGGGGCCCACGCGCTACCTGCCCGGCGAGGGATCCGTGCGGTGGACGCCCGGCTTGGTGTCGCCGGAGTCGTGGTCGGCCACGGCGAACCAGCCGCCCACCCCGGCCGCGGCGGCCAGCGCCACCGCGGCGGCGCCGAGCTTCACGCGGCGGCGCCGGAGCGCTTCCGCGGCCGACCGGTGGCGCGCGGAGCCCGCCCGGCGCTCCCCGGCCGCGCGCGGGGCGCGGGCCGTGCCGTGGGCGCCGCCCGCCAGCTCCTCGGGGCCGGGCACGCGCATGCTCGTGTGGGTGTCGCGGCTGGAGTCGGCGACGGCGCCCGGTACGAGCGGCACCACGCCCCGGCGGCGCGGCTCGGCGGCCACGGACGCCGTCGCGGACATGTCGTCGTAGCCGCCGTCCCGCCCGGTGCCCGCGGCACTCTGCCCGTCCTCGGGCTCGTCGATGTCGAGCGGCGGGTACCCGGCCAGGCTCGGGAGCAGCTCCCGCAGCCGCACCGCCAGCTCCGAGGCCCGCAGCCGGGACGCGGGGCCCTTGGCGAGGCACTGGACGATCAGCTGCCACAGCTCGTCGGGGATGCCGGGCAGCGGCGCCACCGTCTCGGTGACGTGCCGCCGCAGGACCGCGCCCGGGTGGCCGCCGCCGAAGGGGGTGAAGCCCGCCAGCAGCTCGTAGAGCACGGTGGCGAGGGCGTAGACGTCGACGGAGGCGCGCGGCGGCAGGCCCTCGATGATCTCGGGGGCGAGGTAGTCGGGCGTGCCGATGACGCTGCGCGGGTTCGGGGAACGGCCGCCCGGGGCGGCGGAGCCGCCGAGTCCGCCGGTGGCGGCGGCGCGGCGGGGGGTGTCCACGAGGCGGGCGATGCCGAAGTCGGTGAGCAGCGCGGGGTGCGCCCCGGCGGGGCCGAGGGGGCCCGCCATGTCGAGCAGGACGTTCTCCGGCTTGACGTCGCGGTGGACGATCCCGGCGGCGTGCGCGGCGGCGAGCCCGTCCGCGACGTCGGCGACGATGGCGACGGCGGCCTCGGGGGCGAGGCGGCGCTCGTGGTCGAGGCGGGTGCGCAGGTCCGTCCCTCGGATGAGGTCCATGACGAGGGCGAGGTCGGCGCCGTCGACGACGAGGTCGCGCACCCCGACGACGTTCGGATGGTCGAGGCCGAGGAGGGCCGCGCGCTCCTGCACGAACCGGCCGACGAGCTCCTGGTCGGACGCGAGGTCCTCACGCAGGAGCTTGATGGCGACCGGGCCCTCGGGGCCCTCGCCAAGCCACACCGTGCCGGCACTGCCGCGCCCCAGGACCTGGTGGGCGGTGTACCGGCTGCCGATCTTCCGTGCCAAGACTCTTCGGCTTCCTTTCCTGGTCCTCCGACCCCCGAGGAGGGCGCGCTGGCGACAAAGCTACGCGGCTGAAGGGATGTTAGGGGCACCGATCTGTGCCGACCGCCGCTTCTGCGGCAGAAAACACCCTTCAGATGTCGACAAGTCTCCAAGATCGCGCCGGAGAGGGGGCGGCCGGGGGGACTGCCCCCGGCCGCGCCGGTGCCGGGGTGGGGTTACTTGCCCGACCCGAGGTCGGAGACCCAGTTCTTGACGTCGCGCACCCAGTCCCAGGTGGCGTCCCAGAAGCTCTTGCCGTCGGCGACCCAGTCCTTGAGCGGGGTGAACTCCCAGACCAGCCAGGACCCGAGGACCAGGATGAGAATCATGAACAGACAGCCCTTGAGGCAGCCCAGCCCCGGAATTCGCATCGGGTTCGCGCTGCGCTGCCGCGGCGGCCTGGGCTCGCGGCGCGGGGCGGCGGGCTCGGGTGCGGGCGGCGGGGTGTAGCGCTGCGGCTGGTGCTGCTGCTGGGGCGGCTGCGGCGGCTGCTGGTAGCGCGGCTGAGGCTGTCGCTGGGGCTGCTGCCTCGGCTGCCGCTGGGGCGGCCGCTGTGGGGAGTACTGCTGGGGCTGGGGCTGCGGCGGCTGCCCGTACTGCTGCCCGCCGTACTGCTGCCCGTACTGCTGCCCCTGCGGCGGCTGTTGCTGGTGACGCGGGGGCTGCTGCGGGGGCTGCTGGGGCGCACCGGCCCGGCGCGTGGGGCGGCGCCGCAGCGGGTCCTCGCTCGGGTCCAGGTACTGGACCTGCGTCTGGTCGTTGCGGTCGCGGGCCGCGCGCAGCTGGGTCTGCCACGGGTGCGGGTCGTCGCCCGAGGGCTGCGGCGGGCCCGGGGGCACCGGCGGCATGACCCGGGTGGGGTCGCCCGCCTGCGGACCGCCGGGGCCGGCGGGCAGCACCTGGGTCGGGTCGGCGTTCGGGCCGGCCGGACCGCTCTGGCCGGGCGGCGTGTTCGGCAGGAGGCTGGTCGCGGCGTTCGGGTCGTAGGAGCCCGCGTTCGACGGGAGCATCTGGGTGGGCTCGGCGTCGCCGAACCCGGCGCCGCCGTCCGCGCCGGTGCCGGGCACCTGGGCGGGCTCGGGGTCCGGGGCGAGCAGCGCGGCGACCCCGAGCGCGGCCTCGGCCTGCGCCGGGGAGGCGTGCACGCCGACACCGGCGGCGACGACGCGCAGGGCGCGGGCGAGGTTCTCGGCGCTGGGCCGCTCCTCGGGGCGCTTGCGCAGACAGCGCTCGATGACCGTCCACAGCGGTTCGGGAACGGTGGTGGGGCGGCGCGGCTCCTCGCTGAGGTGGCGGTGCAGGACCTCCAGAGCGGTCGAGCCGGCGAACGGCGGACGGCCGGTGACCAGCTCGTACAGCAGGATGCCCGCGCCGTAGATGTCGACGGCGGACGTCTGCGGGCGGCCCTCGGCGGACTCGGGCGCGACGTAGGCCGGGGTGCCGACGAATTCGTGGGTGCGGGTGAGACCGGGCGAGTCCGCGAGGCGGGCGATGCCGAAGTCGGTGAGCATCGGGTGCATCGCCTGGCCGTCGTTCCGCAGCAGAACGTTGGCGGGCTTGAGGTCGCGGTGGACGACGCCGTCGGCATGGCTGGCCGCGAGGGCGTCGGCGATCTGGGCGGTCAGCAGCGCGGCCGCGACGGGGGTGAAGGGGCCGTTGTCGCGCAGATAGCGGTGCAGATCCGGGCCGTCGACCAGGTCCATGACGAGCGCCAGCAGATCGCCCTCGACGACGAGGTCGCGGGTGCGGACGATATTGGGGTGGGTGAGCCGCAGCAGGACGGAGCGCTCCCGCAGGAAGCGCATCACGACGTCCGCGTCGTTCGCCAGCTCCTCCTTGAGGACCTTGATCGCGACGGTCTCGCCGGGCTGGCCGGCCACGGCGGCCTCGGCGCCGGCCGCCTCTCGCTGGCGGGCTCGCCAGACGACGCCCGTGGCTCCGCGTCCGAGCGGCTCCTCGAGCAGGTACTTGCTGCCTACCGGCCGCACGTCATGCGCTCCCTGATCGTGATCCAAGCTTGCGGTGGCCGCTGCCCGGCCATTCGCCCACTGTAGTGCTGCCGCACCGCCCGTTGACGGGTCTCGTTCAGTGGGGCTCATGGGAAAGACGCGCGTTCCGGACAGATGGTTGCCACATGCGTCCCGCCACGCCCCCCGTGTGAGGGAACCGGGCACGGTGGGGGACGGGGAGCGGGCCTTAGCGAACCCTGAGCGAACACGGTGCGGTACGACTTGGCCATCCGACGTTCGCGACCTCACGTTTTCGCACGTTCGGATGGTCGTTCAAGATCACGAATTGGCTCTCGCCGGGCGCGTCGTCAGTGGCAGGTGCGAGGATGCTCACAGCACGGATGCGGCGGGGAGGGAGCGGGAGGCCCCGCGCGAACGTGGTGACCTGTACGTGCCGACGCGCCCGTGCGTGGTGGGGGAAGTGCGGACCCCTGCCGGGCACCCCGGGCAGGAAGGGACCGTTGACGGCGATGCAGATCCGGCTGACCGTCCTCGGGCCGCTCAGCGGCCACACCACCCCTCACGCGACGCGCGCCTGCGATGTGCTGGTGACCGCCCCCGCCGGGACGGCCCTCGCCAGTGTGGCGAGCGGCCTCGCGGCCGCCGCCGCGGCGGCGGGCTGCGATCTCGGCAGCGGAGCCGTCGTCGTCTACGCCGGCGCCGAGCGGCTCGACGCGCAGCGCTGCGCGCTGGGCGAGCCACCACTGATCGACGGCGCCGTCCTGTCCCTGGGCGCCCCGGCCGACCCGGACCGGCACGCGGGCGTGCTCCTGTCCGGGGTGCCGGAGGCCGCCGCCCGGCTGCACGTGGTCTCGGGGCCGGACGCGGGCGGGGTGCACCTGCTGCACGGCGGCGAGGTCCGTATCGGCCGCTCCAGCTCGGCGGACGTGCCCCTCGACGACCCCGACGTCTCCCGGCTGCACTGCGCGGTCACCGTCAGCGACGACGGCGCCGTCACCCTGCACGATCTCGGCTCCACCAACGGCACCGTCCTCGACGGCACCCCGGTCGACGGCCGCCCGGTCCCCTTCTCCTCCGGCACGCTGCTGCGGGTCGGCGAGTCCACGCTGAGCCTGCACAGTCCTTCCGACACCTCGCCGCGCGTCCTTCCGGCGGCACCGGACGGGGAGGGGCACCTCCGGGTGTCGGCGGGGACGGTGCCCGGCAGCGCCGGGCAGCCCCGGGGGACGACGTCGTGGGCCGAGGGCTCCGCCGGGTTCGCGGGCGCGGGCGGCGGGTACGCCGGCGTCCCCGGACCGGCCCGCGCCCCCCAGGGCGCGGGTCCCGCCCCGGCCGGCGGCTTCGGCGACGCCGGCCCCGCGATGGCGCACGCCACCACGGGCCCGGCCAGGACCGCCGAGACCCACCAGTCGGTCGGCATCGTCGGATTCCCCGGGCCCACCGGCTTCACCGAGGGCTACTTCGGCTCGGCCGACGCCGTGGCGCCGAGCGGCTTCGCCGACCCCTCCGTGCCCGGACCGCGCCACCACACCGGCTTCGTCGGAGCGCCCGACCCCTACACCCCGGACTACTCCACCGACGGCTACTCCCCGGACGGGTACGCCCCGGTCGGGCACATCACTCATGGCGGCCGCGGCACCCAGTTCGACGTTCCCGACGACCGCGGCGCACCGCCCCTCGCGGACGACGAGCGGGCCGAGGGCAAGCGGGGCGGCCGCAACCGCGGCATAGGCGCCTGGGCCCGGCGGCTGACCGGCGGGCGGGGAGCCGAGCGGGCGGTCGTCGCCGAGGAGTGGCCGCCCTCGGCCGAGGGCGACGCCGAGCGGGCCCGTGCCCTGGCGGGGTCGCTGCGCGAGCGGTGGCCCGACCCGGCGTGCGTGCTGCTGACCGCGCTCGGTCCCGGGCCCCGGCTGTGGGAGCGCGGCCCGGACCATCCGGACCTGCTGACCGTGCGGCTCGGCACCACCGACCGGTACGCCGCCGACGGCAGCGGACTACTGCCGTCCGTGCCGGTGACGGTCGCGCTGCGGGAGGTCGGGGCGCTCGGCCTGGCGGGCCCCCGGGAGCGGCTGTCCGGGCTGGCCCGGTCCGTCCTCGCACAGCTCGCGGCGCTGCACTCGCCCGCCGCGCTCGAATTCGTCCTGATCAGCGCCGACCGCTCGCGGAGCGTGGAGGAGCGGCTGGCGGAGTGGTCCTGGCTCGGCTGGCTGCCGCAGCTGCGGCCCACCCACGGACAGGACTGCCGGCTGCTGGTCGCCTACGACCGCGAGCAGGCCGAGGCCCGCACGGCGGAGCTCGTGCGCCGACTCGACGACGGCCCCCTCGGGCCGAACTGGGCGACCGCGGCCCCCGAGGCCGTGGCATCGGTCGTCGAGCACCACACCGGCCCGTACACGATCCTCATCGTCGACGGCGACCCCGGCTCGTCCGCGCTGCGGGAGACGGTCTCGCGGCTGGCCACCGGCGGCCCGGCGGCGGGCATCCACCTCCTGTGCCTGGCGGACGCCCCGGCGACCACCCCCGCCTCCCCCGTCTCCGCCACCCTCGACACGGCCCGCGCGGTGTCCCCGGCCTTCCCGCAGTGCGGCGCGGTGGCGCTGCTGAGCGGGGATGTGGCCACGGTGGTCCAGGTGCTCCATCGCGGCGGCGCGGCGTTCGAGGCGGGCGCGGGCCCGCAGGCCGGCCTCGCGGTGCCCGGCGGGTACGGGCCCGCCGGCGGCCCGCCCGCGCTCGGCGGGCACGCCACCCAGTACGGCGGTACGGTCCCGCCGCCCGCCCACGGCGGCGCCCACCCCACGACGGCGCCCGGCGGCAGCACCGTCATCGCCGCCGTCGACGCGGTGTCGGCGGCGTGGGCCGAGCGGTTCGCGCGGGCGCTGGCGCCGCTGCGGATGGCGGACGCGCACGGGGCGCACGGACAGGCCGGGCGGGTGGTGGCGGCGCTGCCGCGGACCGCGCGACTGCTGGACGAGCTGGGCCTGGCCCGGGCCACCCCCGCCTCGCTGACGGCCCGTTGGGCGGCGGCCACGGACCGGGGCGCCCGGCCCGGCGGCCGGGCCGTCGCGGTCCTCGGCGCCGGTCCGCACGGGCCGCTGACCGTCGACCTGGCTGCCGACGGCCCGCATCTGCTCGTCGAGGGCGGGCCGGGCTGCGGGAAGACCGAGCTGCTGCGTTCGCTCGCCGCTTCGCTGGCGGCCGCCGACCGCCCCGACCGGCTCTCGCTCGTCCTGGTCGACGGGGCGGGCGCCGAGCGCGGCGAGGGGCTGCGGGTCTGCACGGACCTGCCGCACGTCTCGACGTATCTGGCCGCCGCCGATCCAGTGCGGATGCGGGAGTTCGCCCAGGCGCTGAGTTCGGAGCTGAAGCGCCGCGCCGAGCTGCTGGGCCGGCTGGACTTCTGCGGGTGGCACGCGCAGCACACCGCCGCGCAGATCATCTCGCCCCGCCGCCCGGCGGACGCGGCCTCCGGCGACCTCGACCCCGCGCCGAGCGGCACCCTCAAGCTGCGCGCGCAGAAGGACGGCCCGGCGCGCACCGCCGAGACGGCCCTGCCCCGTCTCGTCGTCCTCGTCGACGACTTCGACGCGCTCGTCGCTCCCGCCCTCGGCAGCACGGGCCGCCCGGCGGCCGGTTCCGTCGTGCGGGCGCTGGAGTCCGTGGCCCGGGACGGCGAGCGGCTCGGCGTGCACCTGGTCGCCGCGTCCGGGCGGCCGGACCGCACGGCCGATACGGCGGCGGTCGAGCGGTCGGGGCTGCGCGTCACCCTGGAGATCGCGCCCGCGACGGCGGACGGCGCGGGCGACGGCAGCGGCGCGGGCGAACCCGCCCCGGGGCGCGGCCGGCTGCAGCGGCCGGACGACGACGCGATGACGCCGTTCCAGGCGGGCCGGGTCACGGGGCGGATCCCCCGGACCGCGACGCTGCGCCCGACGGTCGTGCCCGTGGACTGGCAGCGCATGGGCGATCCGCCCACCCGGCGCCCGCTGCGCGAGCTGGGCAACGGCCCGACCGACCTGGCCCTGCTCGCCAGCGCCCTGCTGCGCGCCGCCCAGTCGGCGGGCACGTCCCCGGCTCCGTCGCTCCTCCCGCCGGACCCGCCCCGCCCGGCGTGACGGGCGGGTCCCCCGGGGCCCCGCGGCACGCGGCGGCGTGACGCCGCATCACAGCCCGGTCACGATCGGTGAGTTGATACCGGCGGCGGTATTGCGGCAGCTCCGGACCCGGCGTAGGACTGTCGGCACGGGAGACAGGCCGTACGCCGGTTCGACGTACGGCGCGCGGCCGTCCACGGGGAACCGGGCACGGGGAGGACGGCTATGCGTATATCGCGTACACCACTTCTATCGCGTACACCGCTTCGCAGTGCGCCGCGCGGGGCGCGCGCGACGCGCGGCGCGCTGGCTCTGGTCGCGACGGCCGCACTGGCCCTGACAGCCGCCGGCTGCGGGGACGACGGCAAGGATCCGAAGGACGGCGAGAAGACGGCCTCGTCGAAACCGCTCCCGCAGACCGTCGACCTTCCCAAGCTCGACGGGCAGAAGCTCAAGGTCACCGCCGTCTGGACGGGCACGGAGCAGAAGAACTTCACGAAGGTGCTGGACGAATTCGCCAAGCGGACGGGCGCCGAGGTGTCGTTCGTGCCCAGCGGCGACGACATGTCCTCGTTCATCGGCTCGAAGATAGCCGGCGGCGAGGCGCCGGACGTGGCGATGCTCCAGCAGCCGGGCGTACTCAAGGAGTTCGCGCGGAAGGGCTGGCTCAAGCCGCTCGGCGGAGAGGTCACCGCGCAACTGGAGAAGAACTACTCCAAGGGGTGGCAGGACCTCGCCTCGTACGAGGGCAAGCGGTACGGCGTGTACTTCAAGACCAGCAACAAGTCCCTGGTCTGGTACAACACCAAGATCTTCGATGCGGCGGGCGCGAAGGAGCCCAAGTCCTGGGCCGACTTCCTGCGCACCGCCCAGGTGATCGCCGACTACGGTGTCCCCCCGGTGTCGGTCGGCGGCGCGGACGGCTGGACCCTGACCGACTGGTTCGAGAACGTCTATCTCTCCCAGGCGGGCAAGGAGAAGTACGACCAGCTCGCCCAGCACAAGATCAAATGGACGGACCCGTCCGTCAAGGAAGCACTGACCGCCCTGGGGCAGCTCTTCGGCAAGCCGGAGCTGCTGGCGGGCGGCAACGACGGCGCCATCCAGGTCACCTTCCCCGCCTCCGTCACCCAGACCTTTGTCGGTGGCGAGAAGGCCAAGGCGGGCATGGTCTTCGAGGGCGACATGGCGGCCGCCAACATCCTCGGCGCGAACGTGAAGATCGGCACCGACGCGAAGGTCTTCCCCTTCCCGGCGGTGGGCTCCGACTCGCCCGTGGTGACCGGGGGCGACGTCGGCGTGGCCCTCAAGGACAGCCGGGCGGCGCAGGCGCTGCTGACCTTCCTCGCCTCCTCCGACGCCGCCGGCATCTGGGCGCACGAGGGCGGCTTCATCTCGGCCAACAAGAACCTCGACCTGGCCGCGTACCCCAATGACGTGCTGCGCTCCATCGCCAAGGCGCTGGTCGCGGCGGGCGACGACTTCCGTTTCGACATGTCCGACCAGGCCCCCGCCTCCTTCGGCGGCAAGCCCGGGCAGGGCGAGTGGAAGCACCTCCAGGACTTCCTGCGCAACCCCAAGGACGTGGCGGGCACCCAGCGGAAACTGGAGTCCGACGCGGCCAAGGCGTTCAAGAACTGACGGCCGCGTCATCATGTCGACCGCGACAGCGGGCGGCGGACCGGCCTCCGGGCCCGTGCCGACGCCCGGCGACCCGCCCGTCACCCCGTCCAGGAGCGTGCTCGGCACCCGGCCGTGGGTCGCCGCCTGCTTCCTGCTGCCCGCGCTGGCCCTGCTCGGCGCCCTCGTCGTCTACCCCATCGGCTACTCCCTCCACCGCAGCCTCTTCGACGCCTCCGGCGGCGGCTTCGTGGGCGTCGACAACTACCGCGAGGTCTTCACCGACGACCGGATCCGCACGGCCCTGCGGAACAACGTCATCTGGGTGGCCGTCGCCCCGACCGTCGCCACCGCCCTCGGTCTGATCTTCGCGGTCCTGACCGAACGGGTGCGCTGGGCCACGGCGTTCAAGCTGGTGGTCTTCATGCCGATGGCGATCTCCATGCTCGCCGCGGGCATCATCTTCCGGCTGGTGTACGAGCAGGACCCGGACCGCGGCGTGGCCAACGCGGTGTGGGTCGGTGTCCACGACACCTTCGCCGACCCCGCGCCCTTCCCCGGCGCGCACCCCCGGCCGACGGGGGACCTGGCGGCGAGCGGCGGCGGTGCCTTCACCACCAAGTCGGCCGTACGGGCGGGCACTCCGGCAGCGCTGCCGCTGGTGGCCGTCAAACCGGAGGACGTGAGCGGCGCCCGGGACGCCGTCCCGCCGCGGGCGGTGGCGGGGAAGGTCACCGGCACGGTGTGGCTGGACTTCGCCAAGGGCGGCAGCGGCACGGCGGGGCGCGTCGACAAGGGCGAGAAGGCCCTGGCGGGCGTCAGGGTCGAGGCGGTCAAGGACGGGAAGTCCGTCGCCTCGGCGACCTCGGCCGCCGACGGCACCTTCACCCTGCCCGACTCCGCGGCGGGCGCCCGGCTGCGCCTTCCGGCCGCCAACTTCGCCGCCTCCTACGGCGGCGTCGACTGGCTGGGACCCACCCTCGTCACCCCCGCCATCATCGGCTCCTACATCTGGATGTGGGCGGGCTTCGCGATGGTTCTCGTCGCGGCGGGCCTGGCGGGGGTGCCCCGGGAGCTGCTGGAGGCGGCCCGGGTCGACGGCGCGAGCGAGTGGCAGGTCTTCCGCCGGGTGACCGTGCCGCTGCTGGCGCCCGTCCTCGCGGTCGTCGTCATCACCCTCATGATCAATGTGCTGAAGATCTTCGACCTCGTCTACATCATCGCCCCCGGCTCCAGCCTCGACAACGCCAACGTCCTCGCCCTGCAGCTCTACCAGTCGTCCTTCGGTACGGACGTCAACCAGGGTGTCGGCAGCGCCATCGCCGTCCTCCTGCTGCTGCTCGTCCTGCCGGTGATGCTCGTGAACATACGCAGGATCCGAAGGGAGCGGCGGCGATGACCACCACGGACACGGCCGTACGGGCCAAGCGGTCGCTTCCGGCGCGGATCGCCGCCCGGGCCGGCGGGGGCGCCCTGCGGATCTTCCTCCTCGTCGTCGGCCTGTTCTGGCTGATGCCCACGGTCGGACTGCTGCTCTCCTCGCTGCGCGACGAGGCGGACATCGAGGCCTCGGGCTGGTGGCGGGTCCTCAGCCACCCCGGCGGGCTGACAACGGAGAATTACGGCAATCTGCTCGGCAACGACAAGGTGATGGAGTCCCTCCTCACCACCGCTCTCATCACCGTCCCCTCGACGGTGCTGGTCATCCTGATCGGCGCGCTGGCCGGCTACGCCTTCGCCTGGCTCGACTTCCCGGGCCGGGACTGGTGGTTCATGGTCGTGGTCGGGCTGCTCGTCGTCCCCGTGCAGGTGGCGCTCATTCCGGTCGCGAAGCTCTTCAACACCCTCGGGGTCTTCGAGACGACACCGGGGGTGATCCTCTTCCACACCGCCTTCGGGCTGCCCTTCGCGGTCTTCCTGCTGCGCAACTTCTTCGCCGAGATCCCCCGGGAGCTGCTGGAGGCGGCCCGGCTGGACGGGGCCGGCGAGCTACGGCTGTTCACCCGGGTGGTGCTGCCGCTGGGCGGCCCGGCCATCGCCTCGCTGGGCATCTTCCAGTTCCTGTGGGTGTGGAACGACATGCTGATCGCGCTGATCTTCGCGGACAGCGGCAACCCGCCGATCACGGTCGCCCTGCAGCAGCAGGTCCGGCAGTTCGGCAGCAACATCGACGTCCTCGCCCCGGGTGCCTTCCTCTCGATGATCGTGCCGCTGGCGGTCTTCTTCGCCTTCCAGCGCCAGTTCGTCAACGGCATCATGGCGGGCGGGGTCAAGTGAACCGACGGCCCCGCCCCATGCCGGCGGGGCCTGCCCGCGGACGCGGCTCCTATCTACGGACGTACAGCGACACCGCGCCACCGCGTACGAACACCGAGGACTCCTCGCGGTAGCGCTCGCCGAGGACGGTGGTCTTGGCGTGCTCGGCGCGTTGGGAGCGGATCCAGCGGTCGCCGGCGTTGGTGTCCGACACGACCCACACCCGGCTGCTCGTGGGGAGCCGGGCCAGCCGCGCGCGCAGCTCGGCGGCCGGCACCTCCTCGCCGAAGAGGGTGCCGGAGGCGGCGGGCGACCGCTTGAGGGTGAGATCGCGCAGGCCGGTGAAGTCCCGCGGATAGGCGAGGGCCACGCGGCGCTCGTGCAGCGGCAGGAACAGCACCGCGTCGCCGGGCCGCGCCAGCCGCCCGACCACCGTGGCGGTCCGGGCGAGTTCGTCACCACGGCTGTTCGGCAGCCGCTCGCGCTCCTGCTCGGGGAGCTGTCCGGCGAAAGCCGCGGCGATGACGGCGACACCGGCCGCCGCCACGGCCCGGCGCCCGCGCGGGGGCAGGGGCAGGAGGCCGAGGAGCCGGTCGGCCCCGGCGGCGGCGAGCAGCGGCACGCCCGCGAGACCGAAGAGCAGATACCGGTCGAGGAAGAGCGGCTGCCACTGTGCGGCGGCGTACAGCAGGACCGGCGGGACGAGCGCCAGGGGCAGGGCGACCGCGCCGAGGTGCAGGGCCCCGGTGCGGGGCCGGGGGGCGAGCAGCGCCACGGCGGCGAGGAGGAGCGTGCCGGTGAGGACGGTGTCGCCGGGGCCCGCGAAGGCGCGCAGCAGGGCCTCGGCCTCCTCGGGGCCGGGCGTCCTGATCCAGGAGACCTGCCCGCTCTGCCCCTGGGAGAAGAGCGCGAGCGGCAGCAGCGCCAGCACCGCGGCCGACGCCGCGCACCCCCACCCCCGCCAGGTGCGCCACGCCGCGCGGGAGAGCAGCAGGGTCAGGCCGTGGGCGGCCAGCAGCAGGACGGCGAACTCATGGAGCAGCGCGGTGATGCCGACGACCGCGCCGTAGCCGGCCCAGCGCCCGTACGAGGGATGTTCGACGGCCCGGATCAGCAGCCAGGTGGCCAGCGCGGCGCCGGTGGCGACGAGCGCGTACGAGCGGCCCTCCTGCGCGTAGTGGCTGACGAACGGGGTGGTGGCGTAGAGCAGCCCGGCCCACAGGCCGACCCGGGGGCGGGCCAGCCGGCAACCGATCGCGCCGACCAGGGCGGCGGTGGCCGCGGTGGCGAGGACGGACGGCACGCGCAGTGCGAGCTCGTCGTCGCGCACGGCCAGCACGGCGTGCATAAGGAGGTAATAGAGGCCGTGCACGGCGTCGATCGTGCCGAGGAGATGCCAGATCTCGGGCAGTGAGCGGCGGGCCACCTGGTACGTCGCGCTCTCGTCCCGCCACATCGTGCCCCGGTCCAGCCCCCACAGGCCGAGCGCGAGCATCACGACGGCGGGCGCGAGGACGGCGGCCACCGCCGTGCGCCGCCGTACGCCCCGGGGCGGCGGCCCGGTCGGCGGGTCCGGCGGCCCGTCCGGCCCCCTGCTCCCGGCCGGTTCGCTGCCCGGCAGGCCGTCCGGCTCCGGGTCCTTGGCGGCGGGTCGCCGCACCGCCTCCCGGTCGGCGCGCCGCGCCGGGCCCCCGAGCCCTGCCGACACCGTCGGTCCGGTCCGCCCCATTCCGGCCCCTCCCTTCATCCCTGCCACTCCTTGTCCCGGCTCCGGCCCCGGTCTCCGCGCCGGGCAACCGCGCCTATGGGCGCAATGCTCTGCTTGATGGGTATATGTAGGTAAAACTGTGTTCTGTGGCAGCGAGCGACAGTGAAACCTTCGAGCGCGATCCGGACGCCCCGCCCGTCGCCCGGGTCAGCGTGATCGTCATCGGCTTCAATGACGCCGGGCACATCCGTGACGCCGTCCACTCCGCGCTCGCCCAGGGCCCCGCCGTCGCCGAGGTCATCGCCGTGGACGACGCGTCCACCGACCGCACCGGCGCGTTCCTCGACGAGCTGGCCGCCCGCCACCCGCGCCTGCGGGTCATCCACCGCCCGGCCAACAGCGGTGGCTGCGGCACCCCCCGCAACGACGGCGTACGGGCCGCCACCGCGCCCTATGTGATGTTCCTCGACAGCGATGACGTGCTCCCGCCGGGCGCGGCGGACGCCCTGCTGGGGGCCGCCCTGCGGCACCGGGCACCGGTGTCGGCGGGCCTGTGCGTACGCCGCGAGCTGCCCCGGCGCCACGACACCCGGTGGCAGCCCGGGCTCTACCGGCGGCCCGCCGTGCGGATCCCCGGGGACCATCCGGCGCTCGTCCACGACACGCTCTGCGTCAACAAGCTCTACGCGCGGGACTTCCTCACCGCGCACGGCATCACCTTCCCCGAGGGCCCCTTCCCTTACGAGGACTTCGTCTTCACCGCCCAGGTCCTCGCGGCGGCGCCCCGGGTGGCGACCGTGCCCGACACCGTCTACATCTGGCACGTGCGCCGCGACGCGGCCAAGCCGTCGATCTCCCTCGACCGCGACCGGGTCGCCAACTGGCGGGCACGCCTGGCCGCCCACCGGCGGAGCGTGGAGATCCTCCTCGACTCCGGCGGCAAACCCCTCGCGCACGCCGCGCGGGTGAAATTCCTCGACCACGACCTGCGCATGTACGTCCGCGAACTGCCCACCCGCAGCCCCGCCTACCGCCGCGCGTGGTGGCGACTGGCCCGCGACCGGCTGGCCGGGTACGACGAGGTCGAGCTGTGCTCCGCCCGGTTGCCCGCCCGCTGGATCGCCCGGGTCGTACTGGCCTCCGAGACGCCGCGCGACCTGGACCGCCTCTCCCAGCTGGCCGCCCGCCCGGCCCGGCTGCTGCCGCCCTATGCCGAGACCGACGGGCGGCCGGTGTGGGCGGAGGACCTGCCGCGGGTGGAGCTCGACGGGCTCACCGGCCCCGGCGCCCCACCGCCCCACCGGCTGCCGATCACCGTCGACGCGGCGGCGCGCACCCTGACCGGCCCGCGCGCCGCACTGCGCGGGATGCCGTCGCTGCCCTCCCTGTCCGGGCTCCGCCCCTGGCCTTTCACCCGGGCGGACGACCACGGCCCGCCGCCCTCGCCCGCCCTGCCGGGAGCCGACACCTCGCCACGACCGCCCGTCACCCCGGGCGCTCCCCCGCCACCCCGGCCGCCCGCCCCCGCCGGGCCCCGCTTCGAACTGGGGCTGCGCGTCCACGACCTGTACGGGCGCCTGGCCGTGGCCCGCCCGCACACCGTCGACGTCGAGCTGCGGCACCGGGACGGCCGCGCGCTCCTCACCCGCAGCCTCCCGCTGGCCCACGACGGCTCGCAGTGGACCGCGCACCTCTCCCTCGGCCTCAGCGCGCTGGCCGCCCGGGGCCGCCGCGACGGCACCACCGCACCGCAGGTGTGGGACGTGCGGGTGCGGGTGCACTGCGCGACCGGCGCCTCCTTCCGCACGACCGTACGGGCCGTCGGCAGCGGGCTGCGCCGGACCGCCCTGCCCAGCCTGCGCCACGGAATCCTGCTGGCGCAGCCGTATGCCACGGCCGGCGGCTCCCTCGCGCTGCGGCTGGCGCCCGGTGCGCGCAGCGCGCTGGACATCGCCCTGCGCCGGCTGCGCCGGGCGCGCCTCGCCCGCCGCGGGCGCCACGGCCCCCTTCTCGCCCCGCCACCCCCTGACGCCCCCTAGACCTTGTCGTCCGCACCACCGCTGTGCGGTGGTGTCCTCAAACGCCGGACAGGCTTGGTTCCGGCTGAGCCCGGCACCGGCCTTCCGCATCACCGGTCGATCTCCTCGAACAGCGCCTCCCACCGGTCCAGCACGGCGGGCAGGGCCAGCGGGGCGACATGGTCGCGCGCGGCGCGGCCGTAGCGCTCGCGCAGCCCGTCGTCCTCGACCAGCTCCCGCAGGGCCGTGGTGAACGCCGCCGTGTCGCCGGGCGGCACGAGCGTGCCCGTGCGGCCGTGGTCGACCAGCTCGCGCACCCCGCCGGACAGGTCGAAGCTCACGCAGGGCACCCCGGCGGCGGACGCCTCCGCGAGCGCCATCGGACGTCCCTCGCGCTCGCTGGTCAGGGCCACCACGGACAGCTCCCGGTACGCGGCGGCCATCTCCCGCACGCTGCCCCGGAAACGGACCCGGCCCGCGACGCCGAGCCGCTCGGCCTGCGCGCGCAGCTCCGGCTCCAGCGGGCCGTCACCGAACAGGTGCAGCTCCCAGCCGGGCCGGTCGGCGCAGGCCGCTGCGAAGGAGTCGACCAGCCGGTCCAGCCGCTTGACCGCATCCAGCCGTCCGACCGCGCCGACGCGCCGGGTGTCCAGGGGCGCGGGGGCGGCGGGGGTGAAGGGCACCGGGTTCGGCAGCGCCGTCGCGTTCGGCAGCCGTCGGCGGCGGAAGTCCGCCGCGTCCGGCTCGCTGAGGAACACCGACTTCTCCAGCTCCGGGTAGTGCCGCAGGATCAGCTGGAGGTTCGCGGAGTGACAGGCCTGGAAGAACGACTCGTGGTACTGCCCGATGCTCTTCAGGTGCGACCGGTCGACGGCGTTCAGCCAGACCGCGGCCCAGGGCGAACCGATGATCACGTAGCCGTCGGGCACCGCCGCGAACCGCCGGGCCATCCGCTTCCGGGCCACCTCCCGCTCCCGCCGCTCGGCCCGGGCGTCCCGCAGCCGGGCGGGGTGCAGCCGCTCGGCGAAGGAGGAGGCCCGCCAGGCGGGCGCGGGGGGTGAGCGGTAGAGCGTGGTGTGCCGGTACCCCGGGTCGGTGATGTAGGTGTGGGGTTCAGGGCTCGGCCGGATCCCGATCAGATCGACGCGGTGCCCGCGCTCGGCGAAGCCCTGGGCGAGGGTGTGCAGCACCCGCTGCGAGCCGCCCATGGAGTCCACGTCGATGCCGACCAGGAAGACGTTGCGGAGTGTGCGCGGGCTCACCGGGCCCTCCCTTCTCGTTCCTCCGCGAAGAACAGATCGACGACGGCTTCGCTCGCCCGCCCGGTCTCGTGGGAGTTGAACATCTTCTGGAACGGGCCGTACGCCGCCGCCCACTCCTCCCGCACCGCGCCCAAGTCCTTCAGCGCCCCCGCCAGTTCGTCCGTCGTGGCGAGCATCGGGCCGGGGGCGATCTCGGGCAGGTCGTAGTACGTGCCGCGCGAGGTGGTGCGGTACGACTCGTAGTCGTCGGTGTAGAGCAGGATGGGCCGGCCCAGATTGGCGTAGTCGAACATCACCGACGAGTAGTCCGTGAGCAGCGCGTCCGAGGCGAGCAGCAGGTCGTTGAGGTCGGTGAACTCCCGGCCGTCGCGCACCGCGTGGCCCAGCTCGCGGGGCACGGTGTACCGCTCGTAGTAGTGCGGGCGGACCACGATCGTCCATTCGTCGCCGGTGAGCGGGACGAGCCCGGCGAGGTCCACGCGGATGGATGCGCCGCTGCCGCGCGCGCCGTCGCGGAAGGTGGGGGCGTAGAGCAGCACCTTGCTCGCCTCGGGGATCTGGAGCCGGGCGCGGGTGGCGGCGGCTCGGGCGCGCTGCGCGGGCTCGTCGCCGCGGACGAGGACGTCGTTGCGGGGCAGGCCGGTGCGCAGCAGCTCGCCGGTGAAGCCGTTGGCCCGGACGAAGGTCCGCTCGAACTCGGCGCTGGGTGAGATGAGGGCGTCCCAGCGGGCGATCATCTCGCGGTGCTGCCGTCTGCGTTCGGGACTGGCGAGCCGCAGCTCGGGCACATCGAAGCCCATGTGCTTGAACGCCTGGCCGTGCCAGGTCTGGAGGTAGCGGGTGCCGGGCCGCTTGCCGTAGATCATCGGGAAGCCGTGCGAGTCCACCCAGTAGCGCGCGCGGGCGACCGCGCGGACGTACTCCCAGCTGCCCCGTCTGACCAGCGGGACCCCCTTGGGGTAGGAGGAGCGGCTGCCGGAGTAGGACCACACGGCGCGCAGCGGCAGGCCGCGCCGGAGCAGCTCCTCGTGGATGTAGCGGGGGCTGTCCGCGTAGCCGCGGCCCTCCAGCGCCTCGAAGATCACCAGCTCGTTGTCGATGGGCAGTTTCTGCAGCTCGTGGTAGGTCAGGGCCTTGGCACGGGGGCCGGTGACGCGGCGGGTCAGCCGGTGGATCCGGCGGCGCAGGGGCGTGAGGCGCGGGGCCAGGACCTCGGCGTGGCCGAGGGCGCCCGAACGCTCCCAGGTGAAGGCGAGCCGCCCCGCGCCGTGCCCCTCGCAGTCCACCCGGACGCGGTGTCCGGCGAGCGGCCCGTGCAGGGGCAGGGCCACCCGCAGGGCGGGCAGGGAGGCGGGGGCGAGCAGGGGGTCGGTGCGGGTGAGGCCCAGCCGGCCGAGGACGACGACGGGGTGGCGGCGGCCCCGGTACCCCTTGGGCCCGAGGGGGATCAGTCGTGGGTCGATGGTCAGTTCGGCGGTGAGGACCTCGCCGTCCGCCTCCTCGTAGCGGAAGGGCACGGCCAGCGGTCTGCCGGCCGCGGCCAGCCGCAGCTCGGCCGTGACGGCTTGCGCCCCGGGCCCGGTCAGCAGCCGTGCCGGGTCGTAGGTGCGCAGGGTGAGCCGCAGCAGCGGGCCGTCGGTCTCCAGCCGGGCGACCTCGTGCCGCAGCGGTCCGGCGGCGAAGGGCTGGTCGTCCAGCCGCCAGTCGGTGATGTCGAGTCCGGCGGCGGCCCGCTCGTCGGCGGGCAGCTCCCGCCCCCAGTACGTGCGCCCGGCGCGCCGGACGACGTGGCGCGGGGCGAGCTGGGGGCGGTCGAGGGTGCGGGCGCACTCGGCGGCCTCCTCCAGCCTCCCGGCGCGCAGCAGGTACTGGCAGATCTGCTGCTCGCGCGGCATCGCGGCGAAGGCCTCGGCGGCGATGCCGTCCAGGTAGGGCGTGACCTCGGCGGCGAAGCCCTCGGTCCACCGGCGGTCCCGGAAGGGCAGGTCACCGAGGTAGAGGCGGAAGTCGTGACGGAGGAACTTCTCGTCCTTCGCGGGCCGTAGATCCGCGTTGCCCGTCTCCTCCAGGAAGGTGTCGATGAGCCGGGCCACATGGATCCGGTCCGCCACGTTACGGAGTTTGTGGCGGCTGGAGGAGATGGACAGCCGGTCCGGGTCGGCGGCGAGCCGCCAGGTGTAGACGGGCCAGGGGACGACGGCGAAGGTCCGCGCGAGGGTGAAGGCCTGGGCGCTGAACAGCTGGTCCTCGTAGTGGATGCCCTCGGGGAAGCGCAGGTTCTGCCCGGCGATGAAGTCGGCGCGGTAGAGCTTGTTGGTCGAGAGGTGGTCGAGGAAGAAACCGGGCGCCTGGCGGATGCCCTCGACCAGCCGCACGTCCTCGAAGAGGCCGGGGTACCACAGGCCGGTGGTGCCGCTCTCCTCGAACAGCCGGGTGACCTCGCCGGTGACCAGGTCCGCGCCGGTCTCCTCGGCGGTGAGCAGCAGCGATTTGCAGGAGTGGTAGGGCAGTTCGTCGTCGCTGTCGAGGAACATCAGATGGGGCGCCCGGGCGGCGTCGATGCCCGCGTTGCGCGGGGCGCTGCAGCCGCCGCTGTTGACCGGCAGCCGGATGTGGCGCACCCGGGGATCGGCGGCCGTCAGCTTGCGGGCGACGGCGAAGGTGTCGTCGGTGGAGCAGTCGTCGACGATGATCACTTCGAGGTTGCGCAGCGACTGGCCGAGCACCGACCGCACGGCGCGCGGCAGTCGCCCGGCGTCGTTGTAGACGATCACGACCACGCTGACGTCGGGGCCGGGAAGGGGGTGCGCGACAGTCACAGTTCACCTCGTTCCGGAGTGGTCCCGAGGGTCGGGATCACTACACAGAGCGTAAGCGCCACCACTGACAGTGACCTCCGGAGCCGGGTGCGGGCGGGCCCGCCACACGGCCGCGCACAGGGCGGCCGTCACTCCGGTGAACATGACGAAGTCCTTGAAGGCGTGCCGTTCGGCGCTCTGCAACTCCGGCCAGTTCACCCCGGCGACCTGCGGCACCAGCGGCAGCCAGCACCACACCGAGCGCACCGCGGCCCCCCGGACCACCACCGAGGCGATCAGCGCCGGCACCACCACCATCGCGTAATGGAGGAACGACGGCCGCGACACCAGGAACGCCGCGAGCATCAGCAGCGCCGCGCACTCCACGAGCCGCAGCCCCTGCTCTCCCCCGCGCCGCCACCGCAGCCGGGCGACGGCCAGCACCGCCACGGCGGCGCCCACCGCGAGGAGCGTCGCGAGCGAGGGCGGGATACCGAGGCGCGGCAGGACCGACGGCCAGGCGGCATCGTACGGACGGGCGTACGCGTCCTGCCCGTGCAGCAGGAACGGCAGCGTCCGGGTGAAGAACAGTCCCGGCCGGGGCATCGCCCACGCGGCGCCCAGGGACACCACAGCCGGGACGCCCACGGCCCAGGCCAGCGCCCGCCACCGCCGGGCGAGGACGAACAACAGCAGAAGGGGCAGCAGTATCGGCTTCAGCGCGATCGCCACCCCCACGACCACACCCGCCGCGCCCCACCGTCCGCGCCGCGCCAGGAGCAGGGCCGCGGGGAACGCGAGCGCCGAGAACACGGTCCAGTTGGCGAGGTGGACGACGCTGCGCAGCGGCAGGAACACACCGAGCCCGGCGACCGTGAGGGCGGCGAGCCGGCTGTCCGCCCGCACGCCGAAGATCCGCAGGGCCGTCACCACGCTCACCAGGACGAGCAGGGCCGTGGCGGCGGGCGCCACGTAGGACACCCCGCGATCGGTGAGCAGTGTCTCGGGCAGGGCCGCGAAGACGGCGCCCGGCGGATAGAGGAACCGTTTGTCCGCGTAGGGCGACCCGCCGTCGAGCAGCGTCCGGGCGGCCCGCACCACCACCGCGTTGTCGACGCCCAGCCGGCCCGCGCTCGCCTCCTGCCACACGCTCAGCGCGTAGACGAGCGACGCCGTAGCGAGCACCGGCCACGGCGCGCCACCGCGCAGCCACCGCCCGGCCGCATCGGACCCGTCGAAGGGGGCCACTGGCCGGGTGTCGGGCGCGGTCATCGGGCACCCCCGGCCGTGGCCCGGGCCGAGACGACGCCCCGGCCCACTTCGGCGACCTCGAACAGGGCCAGCCCGCCCGGCCCCCGGGCGGCCTCGCGCAGCGCGGGGTCGCCCTCCGGCAGCCCGGAGCGCCCGGTCCGCTGCACCACCCACCGCGCGCCGTACTCCTTGAGAATGCCGAGCCGCTCGGCCCGGGCGGTGGCCGGGTCGAAGTAGCGGCGGGTCGCCTCCCGGCGCCGCCGCTCGTCGGGGAGGAAGAAGTCGGGGTAGGCGGGGGCGACGGTGTACGGCCCGTAGGCCGGGAGCATCCGCAGCGCGAGGTAGTCGTCGGTCATCACCGTCGCTCCTTTGGGCACATGGCGGGCCGCCCAGGTGAACGACGGCCAGGGCGCGATCCGGTGGACGTCGCGCAGCACCGATGGAAGGGCCGCGTCCCGCAGGACGTAGGTCAGCGCACCGGCCTGCGTCCAGGCCCCGGCCAGCAGGGCCAGGGCCACCGCCGCCACCGCCGGGGCCACCGCACGGGACCGGCGCGCGAAGGCGTCCGCCCCGGCGTCCGCGACCTCGATCGCCAGCGCGAGCTGGGCGGGCAGCAGGACGGCGGGCAGGATCCGGCCCCAGGAGTAGTGGCCGCTCGGCCCGCCCGCGGCGAAGACGGCGAGGCCCAGCAGGAAGAAGATCACCAAAGGGTCGCGGCGGTCACGCCACCACCGCACCCCCAGCGCCACGACACCCAGCCCCACCAGGCAGAACTTCGTCGCCAGATGGTCGTAGAGCGGCCGGTGGATGTCCTCCAGCCCGCCCGCGCCCGGCAGCGAGAAGAAGGGGTAGTACGGCCACAGGGCGAGCACCACCAGCGTCAGCGCACCCGCCGCCCCGGCCCGCGCCCACACCGCGCGGGCCGGCCACGGCCTGGCGCCCAGCAGCATCGCGGCGGCCCCGAGCACGGCGACCGCGCCCGTGAACTGATGGCTCAGCAGCACACAGGCCAGCAACGCCCCGAGCGCCAGGAACGCGGGCAGCCCACGGGCCGCTTCGGTGCGCCCGCCGAGGGCCCGGCGCAGCAGGGCGAGGAAGTGGAAGGCGAGGCCCAGGGCGAAGGTGCTCGGATAGGCGAGGCTCAGGCACAGCGAGGTGAGGCCCGGGAAGCCGCTCCACGCGAACAGCCGCACGCCGTGGAGCAGCAGCACGCACAGCAGGGCCAGCGGGACGGCCGCCGCCCGGCGGGTGAAGGTGACGACGAAGGCCCGGACGCCGGTGACCAGCAGGACAAGACCGACGAGGGCGGCCAGCCGCAGCACGGAGAAGGTGCGCGCGCCGGTCGCCTCGGCGACGACCGCCAGCAGCACCGTCCACGGCGAGTAGTACGGGCTGGGGGTGTGCGCGTCCACCAGGGGGTTGCCCGGGTGGGACAGGTCGGTGCGCAGCCGCTCGAGGACCGCGGCGTGCACCCCGAGGTCACCGGCCCAGGGCAGCCGCACCACCATGAGCAGCAGCAGGGCCGCCAGCAGCAGGACGGCGCCGCCCGCGACCCGCCGCCCGGCGTCCGACCCGGGGCGCGGGAAGCCGGTGGGGAAGCCGGTGGTGACCCTGGGGGCCACGCGCTCAGCGAGCGGGCTTGCGGTCGGGTCTGCCGGAGTCACGGACGGCCTTCGCGCGCAGCCGCCAGGGCATGGCGACGGATTCGAGCTGGACGGACAGATTCATCTTCGACTCGCCGACGGTCCGGTCCTCGAAGTGGATCGGCACCTCCACGACGGTGAAGCCGGCCCGCAGCGCCCGGTACTTCGTCTCGACCTGGAAGCTGTAGCCGGCGCTGTCGACGGAGGAGAGGTCGACGGTGCGCAGCGCGGCGGCGCTCCAGAGGTTGAAACCGCCGGTGATGTCGCGGACGCGGGTGCCGAGGATGGTGCTGGCGTAGGCGTTGGCCCAGCGGGAGAGCAGCCTGCGGTGCGGGCTCCAGGCCTCGGAGAGGGTGCCGCCGGGCACATAGCGGCTGCCGACGACGACGTCCGCGCCGGTGGCGAGGGCGACTCCGAGCATCTCGGCGACCTTGCCGGGCGGATGGCTGCCGTCGGCATCCATCTGCAGGACGTAGGCGGCGCCCTCCTCGACGGCGCGGGCCATGCCCGCCGCGTAGGCCCGGCCGAGGCCGTCCTTGGTGGTGCGGTGCAGGACGCCGACGCGGGTGCGGCCCGGCTCGTTGTACTGCTCGGCGAGGCCCTCGGCGACCTTGCCGGTGCCGTCCGGGCTGTTGTCGTCGACGACCAGCAGCCGCAGCCCCTCCAGCGGCAGGGCCATCAGTGCCTCGGCCATCGCGGGGAGGTTCGCCGCCTCGTTGTACGTGGGCATCACCACGGTCGTCGCGGTGCGTGCCCACTCGGCGGGGAGCGGGGGCACGGCGGCGGGGGTGTGCGTGGGTCTCATGGGCCTGTCCTTGTGGGTGTGGCGCCGGGTCGGTGGAGGGTCGGGAGGGTCGGGGAGTTCGCGGGGAGAGAGGGGCATGGGCGGTCAGACGGCGGAGAAGCGGATGGCGGCGTCGGGGATGGTCATGCCGCACCAGACGCGGGCGCCGTCGCACAGTTCGTTGTCCGCGCCGATCTCGGCGTGGTCGCCGATGACGACGCCGTCGAGTACCGTGCGCGGGCCCACCCGGGCGCCGGCGCCGACCATGGAGGCCCGGATCCGCGCGCCCTCCTCGATGCGGGCGCCCTCCAGGACGACGGATCCCTCGACCTCGGCGCCCGCCGCGATGTGGGCCCCGGCGCCGACGACGGTGCCGCCGCCGAGCAGGGCCCCGCTCTCGACCCTGGCGCCGGGCAGCACCAGGTATTCGCCCGGCTCGCCGGGGACGGCCGGGGAGCGGACCACGCCCCGTACGAGGTCGGCGGACGCCTGCACGAAGGAGGCCGGGCGGCCGAGGTCCAGCCAGTACGCGGCGTCGACGACGCCGTGCAGCAGCGCCCCCTCGGCCAGCAGCCCGGGGAAGGTCTCCCGCTCGACGGAGACCGGCCGGCCGGTGGGAATGGAGTCGATGACCTCGCGCCGGAAGACGTAGGTGCCCGCGTTGATCTGGTCGGTGACGATCTCGTCCGGGTGCTGCGGCTTCTCGGTGAAGGCGAGGACGCGGCCGTCGGGGGCGGTGGGGACGAGGCCGAAGGCGCGCGGGTCCGCCACCCGGGTCAGATGGAGGGTGACATCGGCCCCGGAACGCCGGTGGCTGCCGAGGAGGCCGGGGATGTCGAGGCCGGTGAGGATGTCGCCGTTGAAGACGAGCACGGGCTCGCCGGAGCCAGCGGCGAGGGCGTCCGCGGCGCCGCGGATGGCACCGCCGGTGCCGAGCGGCTCGTCCTCGGTGACGTAGGTCAGCCGCAGCCCGTGGGCGGAGCCGTCACCGAAGTACGGCTCGAAGACCTCGGCGAGATAGGACGTGGCCAGCACGACGTGGTCGACGCCCGCGGCCCTGGCGCGGGCCAGTTGGTGGGCGAGGAAGGGCACCCCGGCGGCCGGGACCATCGGCTTCGGCGTGTTGAGGGTGAGCGGCTGGAGCCGGGTGCCCCTGCCGCCGACGAGCAGTACCGCCTCAGTCATGCCACCGTCCTCGTACGTCGTTCCCGCACGTCGCTCTCGCACCTCTCGTCGCGCATCGCCACCCCCGACCCGTCGTCGCGGATCGTGTCGCCACTGTCGCACCATGTGAGTTTTCGCGGCAATTTACACTACAATCAGCTCTCTGTTGGCAAATGTCTGCTTTGCGTGGCGACCGAATCGACCGTATCTGGAGAAGCCCTTGCGACCGGCGAAGCGATCGGCCCCCCTGACGGAAGCGCGAGGAACGCAAGGGACACGGGAAGGACGAAGAACGCGTGGAGGCCGCGCGCGCCGGGGAAAACACGCGTCCGGGCCCCCGGGGCTGCTGGCGCTCGGCCGGGAGTTCGCGAAGTTCGGCACCGTGGGCGGGCTGGGGATCTTCGTCAACCTCGCGGTCTTCAACCTCTGCCGCGCCACGACCGGCCTGCCCGTCGTCCGGTGCAGCGTGATCGCGACGGTGGTCGCCATCGCCTTCAACTACCTGGGGCTGCGCTACTTCACCTACCGGGACCGGGACAAGAGCCGCCGCAGCAGGGAGATCGCCCTCTTCGCCGTCTTCAGCGCCGTCGGCCTGGTGATCGAGAACGGCGTCCTCTACATCGCCACCTACGGCTTCGGCTGGGACACGCCGTTCCAGAGCAACCTCTTCAAGTTCCTCGGTATCGGGACGGCGACCCTCTTCCGCTTCTGGTCCTACCGCGCCTGGGTGTTCCGCGCCCTGCCCGCCCGCGAGCCGGCGGACGACGGGGACGGCTCCCCTCACGGGGATCCCACGAACAGCACGAGCAAGCCGGCCGCATACCACCCCGAGACCACCGCACCTCCACCGTAGAGACAGACCTGGACCACTAAGGGAGCACGCGCGAGCGGCCTCGCCACCAACAGAAGCGGAACCGGCAGGAACGGCAGCATGAAGCGTGGCTTGGAGAACGGCGAGCCGGGCGTCCCCGTCATCAGCAGCCACGCCCCGGCCACCACCACGACCAACGGCCAGGGCACACTCCGGTCCAGCGCCAGGGCCAGCACGGCGACGGCCGTGAGCAGCACCACCGCGAGCACGGCCGCGTTGCGCTGATCGGTGACCCGCTCCGGCTTGCCGTAGAGCAGGACGCTGCGCAGGAAGTCCACGGTGCCGCGGCCGTAGTCGAAGGTCTGCCCCCAGGCCCGTTCCGCCTCGAACCAGCCGTCCACGCGGCCCACCCGGCTGCCCAGGTACAGCCAGCTGCCGAGCAGCCCCAGCGGCGCCAGGGCGAGCGCAGCCCAGGCCCGCGGGCCGCCCCGCCCCCGCACCACCGCCCACCCGGCGGCCAGGGCGAGCGTCCCGATCAGCACCACCGCCGTCGGCCGCACCGTGCCGGCCACGACGCACAGCACGCCGGCCGTCAGCCAGCTCCGCCGCACCAGGGCCACCAGCGCCCACACCAGGGCCGCGCTGAAGACGGCCTCGGAGTACGGCACCCACAGCGCGAAGGCGTACGGCGAGCAGGACCACAGCGCCACGCACGCGTACCCCGCTGCCGCGCTGCCGCCCAGCGTCCGTACGAGCCGGTGCACGCCGACGGCGGCCACCGTGGCGGCGCACCAGGAGATCAGCACCCCCGCGTACACGACGGGCAGCCCGGTCAGCAGCCGCGTGCCCCGGATCAGCAGGGGGACGAGCGGGAAGAAGGCCAGCCGGGAGAAGTCCGGCAGCCCGCTGGGGCGGTAGGGGATCCGGCCCGGGTAGCCGTGCTCGGCCACGGCCAGGTAGTTACCGCTGTCCCAGCGACGCAGCAGCCACTCCACGCTGTGCCCGAGATGGCGGTTGACCAGCAGCAGGACGACGAAGCCAATGGCCGCGAGGACGAGATGCACCGCCGCGGCGGCCAGGGCCTCACGGCGCGGCGCGGTGGACCACAGCCGCGGAACGACCTTCATCCGTCTCTCTTAGCACGGCGAAGGGGCGGCCCCGGGAGAACTTCCCCGGGGCCGCCCCTTTCAGCCGTTCGGCGCAGATCAGTTGTGCGTACGCAGCAGGGTGCGCATCGTCCTCATCGCCACCGACAGGTTCGCCAGGTCGAACGCGTCCGAACCGCGGATCTCGTCCAGCGTCGTACGCGCCCGGTTCAGCAGCGCGGCGTTCTTCTCCTCCCACGCCTGGAAGCGCTCCTCCGGGGTGGAGCTGCCGTTGCCCACGGCGAGGATGTCGGAGGTGAGCGCCGCGTGGGCCGCGTACAGGTCCTCGCGGATGGAGGCACGGGCCATGGACTGCCAGCGGTCGGACCGCGGCAGCTCGATGATCCGGTCCATCAGCTGGCTGATGTGCAGCCGGTCGCCGAGGTCGTAGTAGACCTCCGCCACGTCCAGCGGATCCTTGCCGGTGCGCTCACCGGTGGCGACGATGTCGAGCGCCGGGAAGACGGACGAGAAGCCCGCCACCCGCACCGCCAGGTCGTCCGGGACGCCGGCCTCGACCAGCTCGTCGTGGATCGACTGCCACCACTCGCTGTCGGCGCCGCGCAGCAGCTTGGGCAACTGGAACCAGACCGCCGCCACACCGTCCCGGAAGAAGTCGATGGTCTCGGCGAGCTGAAGCGGCTGCGGGCGGTTGTTGAGCAGCCAGCGGGTGCCGCGCTCGACCAGGCGCCGCGAGTGCAGCCGGATCCGGGTCTGCACCTCCGCCGCGACCGTGTTGTCGAGGGTCTCGACGGCGTCCCAGACCCGGCCCAGGCCGAAGATCTCACGGGCCGCGGTCTGCGCCCGGACGATCTCCTCCAGGGAGGCCCCGGTCTCTTCCCGCAGCCGGTGCAGGAAGGTCGAACCGCCGCTGTTGACGGTGTCGTTGACCAGCACCGTCGTGATGATCTCGCGGCGCAGGGCGTGCGCGTCGATCTGCTCGGCGAAGGTCGTCCGCAGCGCCTCGGGGAAGTACGCGAACAGCAGTCGCTCGAGGTACTTGTCGTCCGGGAGATCGGTGGCGAGCAGTTCCTCGGCAGTGGTGATCTTGATGTAGGCGAGCAGGACGGCGAGCTCGGGCTGGGTCAGCCCGCGGCCCTGGGAGAGCCGCTCGCGGATCTGCCGGTCGGTGGGCAGGAACTCCAGGGCCCGGTCCAGGTGCCCGTCACGGGTCAGCCGGCGCATGATCCGCTGGTGGGCGTGGAGCAGGCTGGGTGCCTGGGCCACGGCGTTGGCGAGCGCCGTGTTCTGCGCGTAGTTGTTGCGCAGGACCAGCTCGCCGACCTCGTCGGTCATCTCGGCGAGCAGCTTGTTGCGCTGCTTGACGGTCATGTCGCCGTCGGTGACCAGGGCGTTGAGCAGGATCTTGATGTTCACCTCGTGGTCCGAGGTGTCCACGCCGGCGCTGTTGTCGATGGCGTCGGTGTTGACCCTGCCACCGGTGGACTCCGGTCCGCCCGACAGCGCGAACTCGATCCGGCCGAGCTGGGTCAGGCCCAGGTTGCCGCCCTCGCCGACGACCTTGACCCGCAGGTCCTGGCCGTCGACGCGGATCGCGTCGTTCGCCTTGTCGCCCACGTCCGCGTGCGACTCGGTGTGCGCCTTCACGTACGTGCCGATGCCGCCGTTCCACAGCAGGTCCACCGGCGCGTGCAGGATGGCCTTCATCAGCTCGGCGGGGGTCATCTTGCTGACGCCCGCGTCGAGACCGAGGGCCGCCCGCACCTGCGCGTTGATCGGGATCGACTTCGCGCTGCGGGGGTGGACGCCACCGCCGTGCGAGAGCAGCGAGGTGTCGTAGTCGGCCCAGGAGGAGCGGGGCAGCTCGAACAGACGGCGGCGCTCGGCGTAGGAGGTGGCCGCGTCCGGGGTGGGGTCGATGAAGATGTGCCGGTGGTCGAATGCGGCCACCAGACGGATGTGCTCGGAGAGCAGCATGCCGTTGCCGAAGACGTCACCGGACATGTCACCGACGCCGACGACCGTGAAGTCCTCGGTCTGGGTGTCGTGGCCCAGCTCGCGGAAGTGCCGCTTGACGGACTCCCAGGCGCCGCGGGCGGTGATGCCCATGCCCTTGTGGTCGTAGCCGGCGCTGCCGCCGGAGGCGAAGGCGTCCCCGAGCCAGAAGCCGTACGACTGGGCGACCTCGTTGGCGATGTCGGAGAAGGTCGCCGTGCCCTTGTCGGCGGCGACGACGAGGTAGGTGTCGTCCTCGTCGTGGCGCACGACGTCCTTCGGCGGCACGACCTCGCCGCCGACCAGGTTGTCGGTGATGTCGAGCAGACCGGAGATGAAGGTCTTGTACGAGGCGATGCCCTCGGCGAGCCACGCGTCACGGTCCACCGACGGGTCCGGCAGCCGCTTGCCGACGAAGCCGCCCTTGGCGCCGACGGGCACGATGACGGTGTTCTTCACCATCTGCGCCTTGACCAGGCCCAGGACCTCGGTACGGAAGTCCTCACGCCGGTCGGACCAGCGCAGACCACCGCGCGCGACCTTGCCGAAGCGCAGGTGCACACCCTCGACGCGCGGGGAGTAGACCCAGATCTCGAACGCGGGGCGCGGGGCCGGCAGGTCGGGGATCGCCTGCGGGTCGAGCTTGAGGGAGAGGTAGCCGTGCGGCTTGCCCTCCGCGTCGCGCTGGAAGTGGTTGGTGCGCAGCGTGGCCTTGATGACGGTGAGGAAGGCCCGCAGGATGCGGTCCTCGTCCAGGCTCGCGACCTGGTCGAGGGCGCCGTCCAGCTCCTCCAGCAGCCCGTCGATCAGCTCGCGGCCGGCGCGCTGCAGCGCCGGCGACATGCGGGCCTCGAAGAGGTTGACCAGCAGCCGCGTGGTGTGGACGTTGGTGCTGAGGGTGTCCTCCATGTAGGACTGGCTGAACGGCGAACCGGCCTGCCGGAGGTACTTCGCGTACGCCCGCAGCACCATCGCCTGCCGCCAGTCGAGACCGGCCCGCAGCACCAGGTTGTTGAAGTTGTCGTTCTCCGCGCGGCCGGTCCAGACGGCGGCGAAGGCCTCCTGGAAGCGGACGCGGGCGTCCTCGCCCTCGACGCGCTCGGGCATCCGCAGACCGAAGTCGTAGATCCACGCGGTCTTCCGGTCCGAGCAGCGCAGTTCGTACGGACGCTCGTCGACGACCTCGACGCCGAGCCGCTGGAGCACCGGCAGCACGACGGACAGCGAGACGGGCTCGCCGGTGCGGTAGATCTTGAAGCGGCGCTCGCCGGGGGCCGCGCCGACCGGCTCGTACAGGCTGAGCTCGAAGTCGTGGGTGCCGCCGGCCGTCGTCAGCTTCTCCAGGTGACCGAGGTCGGAGACGGCGCTGCGCGGGTTGTGGTCGGCCTTGTAGCCCTCGGGGAAGGCGTGGCCGTAGCGGCGCAGCAGCTCGGCGGCGCGCTCCTCGCCGACCTCGGCGGTCAGCGTCTCGGCGAAGCCGTCCGCCCAGGAGCGGGCGGCCTCGACCAGGCGGGCCTCGATGCGCTCGACGTCGGCGTCGGTGAGGTCGCGCAGGGTGGCCCCCGGCTCGACGCGCACGACGAAGTGCAGACGGGAGAGGACCGACTCGGTGTTCCAGGCGGTGAAGTCGACGCTGGTGCCGCCGAGCTCCTCCTTGAGGATCTCGATCAGCCGCAGCCGGACGCCGGTGGTGTACCGGTCGCGGGGCAGGTAGACGAGGGCGGAGTAGTAGCGGCCGTAGGTCTCCTGGCGCAGGTACAGCCGCAGCCGGCGGCGCTCCTGGAGGTAGAGCACGCTGGTGACGACGGACCGCAGCTGGTCGCCCGGGGTCTGGAACAGCTCGTCGCGCGGGTAGGTCTCCAGGATCTGGAGCAGGTCGCGGCCGTCGTGGCTGTCCGGGGAGAAGCCGGCGTCGGCGAGGACCTGCTCGACCTTGCGGCGGACGACCGGGACGCGGCGCACGGACTCGGTGTACGCGGCGGAGGAGAACAGCCCCAGGAAGCGGCGCTCGCCGGTCACGTTGCCGTCGGCGTCGAAGGTCTTCACCCCGACGTAGTCGAGGTAGGAGGGGCGGTGCACGGTGGCGCGGCTGTTGGCCTTGGTGAGGACCAGCAGCTTGTGCTCGCGGGCCTTGGCGCGGGCGTCCGCGGGCAGCCGGCTGAAGGACGGCGACGCGGGGCCGGCGAGGTGGGTGCCGGGTCCGGCGTGGTGGCCCTCGCCGTGGTGCGAGGGGTCGGAGCGCAGAATGCCGAGGCCGGTGCCGGGGACGGCGGCGAGCACGTCCTCCTCGCCGTTGTCGGTGGTGACCTTCGTCAGCTCGTACTCGCGGTAGCCGAGGAAGGTGAAGTGGTCGGCGGCCAGCCAGCGCAGCAGCTCACCGGCCTCGACGACGTCGGTGGCGGGGACGTCGGAGGGGACCGGCTCGGCGGGCAGGCTCTCCGCGATGCGCAGCGCGGCGTCGCGCATCTTCGACCAGTCCTCGACGGTCTCGCGGACGTCGGAGAGCACGCGCAGCAGGTCGGCGGCGATCTGCTTGAGGTCACCGCGGTCGGTCTCGCGGTCGATCTCGACGTGGATCCAGGACTCGACGAGGGCGTCGTGGGGCAGCTCGGCGTCCTTGCCGGTGCCGTGGGCGTCGCAGTTGGAGCCGAGGACCTCGAGCAGGCGGCCGGTCAGATCACGGCGGACGATCACCTGCGGGTGGATCACGACATGGATGCCGCGGCCCTGGCGGGAGAGCTCATTGGTGACGGAGTCGACCAGGAAGGGCATGTCGTCGGTGACGACCTCGACCACGGAGTGGCTGCACATCCAGCCGTTCTCCTCGACGGTCGGGGTGTGCACCCGCACGTTCGCGGTGCCCTGCGGCCGGTTCTCCGCGAGGCGGTAGTGCGAGAGCGCGGCCCCGTAGACGTCGACCGGGTCACGGCCGGTGAGGTCCTCCGGGGCGGTGTGCAGGTAGTAGCGCTGGAGGAACGCGGTCAGGGTCTCCGGGTCGAGACTGCCCTCGCCCTTCGGCCCAGTCGGTTGTTGCCCCCCGGCCGGGCTGTTCTCAGCGACACGGGCCGCCCGTTCGAGCAGCTCGGCCTTGGCTTCGTCCAGCTTGGTCTGCATGTCCTCTGGCTCCTGTCGCGCGCCGTTGCGAGACATAGATGGTGATGGCATCCCGTCGCGACGCGGGGTGTCCGGTCGTATTCGACGGTATGCCGGAATGAGGGAAGACCGGGCCGTTCCTGACGAACTTCGTCGGACGCGCCCGGTGGAAGGGATCAGCGGCCGCCCGGGCGAGGTGTCGCTCGGGGCGCAGGACAGGGGCGTCGTCGCCCCTGCTGGATATCGCGCTGATCACCTGGTAAGGCTATCGCTCTTCCGGGGGTTGCCGTCATGAGCCGTTTGTGTACAAAACCTGGGCCCGAAGTTTGACGATCTGGACAGCGACGCGAAGACGTTCGATCCTCCGCTGTGGCCGAAAGCCGACGCCGCGGATCGGGTCGGCCCTCAGCCGACGAGCCGCTCCGCCTCCGCGACGGCCTCCGCCAGGCTGTCCACGACGGGCACCCCGGCCGCCACCAGACTGGCCCGGCTGTGCGAACCGCCCGTGTACAGCACGGCCTGCGCACCCACGTGGGCGGCGGCGATCGCGTCGTCGACGGCGTCCCCGATGACGACCGCCTGCCGCGCCGGTATGCCGTCGAGCCCGGCGAGGTGGCGGGCCATGTGCGCGGTCTTGCTGCCGCCCGAGGGGCCCGTCCGGCCGTCGACCCGGACGAATCTCCGCTCGATGCCGAAACCGCGCACCAGCGGCACCAACTGCTCGTGCCCGTACATCGACAGGATCGACTGCGTGCCGCCCGCGCCCTGCCAGCTCTCCAGCAGCGCCTCGGCGCCGTCCGCGAGGCCGCACCGCAGGTGATGGTCCAGATAGTGCCGGTGGAAGACCACGTCCATATGGTCCCACTCGGCCTGGGTGAGAAGGCGGCCCATCAGCCGCTCGTAGAAGAGCGGGATCGGGACGCAGTACAGCTCGCGGTACCGCTCCAGGGTGATGGGCTCCAGGCCGATCTCCGCGAAGGCGGCGTTGGTCGCCGACATCACCGCGTCGATGTCGTGAAAGAGCGTGCCGTTCCAGTCCCAGACGATGTGTGCCACGTGCTTCCCCATGCCAAGACCGTACCGACCACCTGTGACAACGCGCCGTCGACGGCTCCGCGGCGCAGGTCAGAGGAGGTTCGGGAGCTCCTGCACGCCGAACCACATCAGCTCGTGGTCCTCCGCGCCGTCCACCGTGAAGCGCGCGTCCTCGTCACCGTGGTCCGCAGCTCCCAGAGCGGCCGCCGCGGCCGCGACATCGGCCTCGGCGTCGTCCGCGTCGACGTGCACGGCCGCCGCCTTCGCCAGCGGCACCGCCGCCGCGAGCCGCACCTCACCGAGCGCGGACTCGTCCAGCGCGCGGTCCGGGTCGGCGACCGCCGCACCCTCGGGCACGTCCACCGCGACGACGACCCGGCGGCGCGGGGCGTCGGGGTCGGCCGCGATCCTGCGCAGCGAGGCCTGGGCGGCGCGGCTGAGCGCCGCGTACTCCAGCTCCTCGATGTCGTCGGAGACGTACCACTCGCGCAGTGCGGGGGTGACCGCGTAGGCGTCCAGCGGAGCCGGGCCCAGCTGCCCCGCCTTGTGCGCCTCGGCGAGACCGGGAAGGGTCAGAGGGACGTAGACGCGCATGACCGCCGCTTTCGTGAAGTGCCGCGAGGCTTACCAACCGTGGCTGCCAGCATAAGGCGCACGTCCCCCTTCGAAGTGCGGGAGCCCCGCGCCCGGCCGGCCCCGTTACCCCGCGGGCCCCGCCGTGCGCACGACTCGCGGCGGCGCGTGGCCCGGATAGGTGAAGCCCGGCGGGCGCTCCCCGGACGGACGGCCGTCCTTGCCGCCCCCGGAAGCCCGCCGATAGAAGATCACCGACCGAAGCTACCGCCCGGTATCTCCACCGGGCCCGGCATCGCGGGGGCGATCCGTATGAAGACGATCCGCAGCACCACCAGGACCGGCACCAGGGGCGTCGCCGGGCCGTCGACCAGGCCCGCCGCCCGGCCGGGCGGCGCCAGGACCGCTCCGCCGCGGCGCACGGACCCCCGGCGGCCGGGCCCGGACCCGGCCGCCCGGCACCGCGAACGGGAACGGCTGCCGCGCTACTGGTTCGCCAACCGGCTGCTGCTCACCCTCAGCGGACAGCGCCCGGTGCACTGGATGCTCGGGCACACCCTGGGCGCGGCGTACGACCAGCTGACGGCGCTGGCCCCGCAGGCGCCCCTGCGCCCCGCCCCGCCGGGCCGGTGCGCCCCGGTCGTCCGGCGCTGCGATGAATTCCGGCCACGGCCGGAGGTGATCGAGGCGTTCGCCCGGATCGCGTCCGGGGACCGGCTGCGGGCGTTGGCCTTCCGGCTGGAGCGCGGCACGGACCTGCGCTGGCGGTGCTCGGCCGTCGAGCTCGGCGGGGCCGCCGTGGCGCACACGGCGGCCGCCCGGGAGTGAGCGACGCACAGGAGGCGGTGGCGGAGCACTTCCGTGCCCCGCCACCGCCTCCGTGCGCGCTGTCGCCTACTTCTTGCGGCGGCGGCCGCCGCCACCGTTCTTCTGGGCCTTGCGGCGCTCGGCGCGGGTCATGCCGTCCGCCTCGGACCGCACGGAGTCGTCGCTGGCGAAGTCACCCTCGACGACACCGCCCTCGCCGTCCACGGTCGGCGCGGAGAAGTGCAGCCGGTCGGGGCGCTGCGGGGCGTCGAGACCCTTGGCCCGGATCTCGGGACGGCCACCGGCGGGCACGGCGTCCTGGGCGTCCTTGCGCAGGGACGGGCGCTCCGCGCCGTCCTGCACCGGGACCTCCTCCAGCTGCTGGTCGACCTGGACCTCCAGGTTGAACAGGTAGCCGACGGACTCCTCCTTGATGCCCTCCATCATGGCGGTGAACATGTCGTAGCCCTCGCGCTGGTACTCCACCAGGGGGTCCTTCTGAGCCATGGCCCGCAGGCCGATGCCCTCCTGGAGGTAGTCCATCTCGTAGAGGTGCTCACGCCACTTGCGGTCCAGCACCGACAGCACGACGCGGCGCTCGAGCTCGCGCATGATGTCCGAGCCGAGCTGCTCCTCGCGGGCCGCGTACTGCTCGTAGATGTCGTCCTTGATGGACTCGGCGATGAACTCGGCGGTGATGCCCGCCCGGTCGCCCGCCGCCTCCTCCAGCTCCTCGACGGTGACCTTCACCGGGTAGAGCTGTTTGAAGGCGCTCCACAGCCGGTCCAGGTCCCACTCCTCGGCGAAGCCCTCGACCGTCTCCTGGCGGATGTAGTCGTCGATGGTGTCGTCCATGAAGTGCTTGATCTGCTCCTGCAGATCCTCGCCCTCCAGGACGCGGCGGCGCTCGCCGTAGATGACCTCACGCTGGCGGTTGAGCACCTCGTCGTACTTCAGGACGTTCTTACGGGTCTCGAAGTTCTGCTGCTCGACCTGGGACTGCGCGGAGGCGATGGCGCGGGTGACCATCTTGTTCTCGATCGGCACGTCGTCCGGCACGTTGGCCATGGCCATGACGCGCTCGACCATCTGGGCCTTGAACAGGCGCATCAGGTCGTCGCCCAGCGAGAGGTAGAAGCGGGACTCGCCCGGGTCGCCCTGACGGCCGGAGCGGCCGCGCAGCTGGTTGTCGATGCGGCGCGACTCGTGCCGCTCGGTGCCCAGCACGTACAGCCCACCGAGCTCCTTGACCTCCTCGAACTCCGCCTTCACCGCGGCCTCGGCGCGCTCCAGCGCCTCGGGCAGGGCCGCCGCCCACTCCTCGACGTGCTCGACCGGGTCCAGGCCGCGCTGGCGCAGCTCCGCCTCGGCGAGGTCGTCGGGGTTGCCGCCGAGCTTGATGTCGGTACCGCGGCCGGCCATGTTGGTGGCGACGGTGACGGCGCCCTTGCGGCCGGCCTGGGCGACGATCGTCGCCTCCCGGTCGTGCTGCTTGGCGTTGAGCACCTCGTGCTGGATGCCGCGCTTGGAGAGCTGCTGCGAGAGGTACTCGGACTTCTCGACGGAGGTGGTGCCGACCAGGATCGGCTGGCCCTTCTCGTGCTTCTCCGCGATGTCCTCGACGACGGCGGCGAACTTCGCGACCTCGGTGCGGTAGATGAGGTCCGACTGGTCCTGACGCACCATCGGGCGGTTCGTCGGGATCGGCACCACACCGAGCTTGTAGATCTGGTGGAACTCGGCCGCCTCGGTCATGGCCGTACCGGTCATGCCGGAGAGCTTGTCGTAGAGGCGGAAGAAGTTCTGCAGGGTGATCGTGGCGAGGGTCTGGTTCTCGTCCTTGATGTCCACCCCTTCCTTCGCCTCGATCGCCTGGTGCATGCCCTCGTTGTAGCGGCGGCCGGCGAGGATACGGCCGGTGTGCTCGTCGACGATCATGACTTCGCCGTCCATGACGACGTAGTCCTTGTCCTTCTTGAAGAGTTCCTTCGCCTTGATGGCGTTGTTCAGGTACCCGACGAGAGGGGTGTTGACCGATTCGTAGAGATTGTCGATGCCCAGCCAGTCCTCGACCTTGGACACGCCGGCCTCGTGGATGGCGACGGTGCGCTTCTTCTCGTCGACCTCGTAGTCGCCGGTCTCCTCCAGGCCCTTCTGCGGGTTGGCCGCCTCGCCCTTGGTGAGCCGGGTGACCAGCTTGGCGAAGTCGCCGTACCACTTGGTGGCCTGGTCGGCGGGGCCGGAGATGATCAGCGGCGTACGGGCCTCGTCGACGAGGATCGAGTCGACCTCGTCGACGACCGCGAAGTTGTGACCGCGCTGCACCAGCTCGTCCTGCGACCACGCCATGTTGTCGCGCAGGTAGTCGAAGCCGAACTCGTTGTTGGTGCCGTACGTGATGTCGCACGCGTACTGCTCGCGGCGCTGCGCCGGGGTCATGTTGGCGAGGATGCAGCCGACGGAGAGGCCGAGGAACTTGTGCACCCGGCCCATCAGCTCGGAGTCGCGCTCCGCGAGGTAGTCGTTGACCGTGATCAGGTGCACGCCCTTGCCGGACAGGGCGTTGAGGTACGTGGGGAGGGTACCGACGAGGGTCTTGCCCTCACCGGTCTTCATCTCCGCGACGTACCCCAGGTGCAGGGCGGCACCGCCCATGAGCTGGACGTCGTAGTGCCGCTGGCCGAGCACCCGCTTGGCGCCCTCACGGACGGTCGCGAACGCCTCGGGCAGCAGGTCGTCCAGGCTTTCGCCGTCCGCGAACCGCTGCTTGTACTCGTCGGTCAGGGCGCGCAGCTCGGCGTCGGAGAGGGTGACGAAGTCCTCTTCGATGGAATTGACCTGGTCCGCGATGCGGTGCAGCTTGCGCAGGATCTTGCCTTCTCCTGCACGCATGATCTTGCCGAAGACGGACACGTAGGCTGGCTCCTTGCCGGTCGGGCCTGGCGCTGGGGAGACCCCCGCCGCAGGCAGGGGTCGGGTGCGCGGGCACGACGGGACAGTCCCCGCCGCAACGGTCATCGTAAGCGAGGACCCCACCGCGCCGGGAGGTCCGTCAGCACGTAAACCGGGCGTCACCCGCACAGTGAACGAACAGCCCGGCTCGAAGGTGCCGGTGCGGTGACATTTCGGAGCACCCCGCCGGCACGGTGCCCGGCTGTGGTAGGCGGCCCGGTACGGGCGTGCCAGGCGGGGCGGCGCGGCCGGGGGCAAAAGAGTCGCACCGGACCGGCCGACCGTTCACACTCCCCCCATGGAGCCCATAAACCTCACCACTGAGCGGCTGGTGCTGCGTCCCTTCTCCCCCGCCGACCGGGAGGCCGTGCACGCCGCCTGCCAGGACCCGGAGATCCCGCGCTACACCAGCGTGCCCTCCCCGTACACCGTCGAGGACGCCCGCGTCTTCATCGAGGAGACCGCTCCGGACGGCTGGCGGGACGACAGCATGTACACGTTCGGTCTCTTCACGCGCGAGGACGACCGGCTGGTGGGTTCGATGTGCCTGGTGCGGCTCGGCCAGCTGCGCACCCCCGAGCGGCAGGCCGAGCTCGGTTACTGGACGGCGAAGGAACAGCGCGGTCGCGGCTACACCGCCGAGGCGGCCCGCGAGGTGATCCGCTGGGCCTTCGAGGAGCTGGGCGTCGAGCGGCTGGAGTGGTACGCGGAGGCCGGGAACGAGGGATCGCGCGGGGTCGCCCTGAAGACCGGATTCACGATGGAGGGCACGATGCGCTCCAAGATCGTCTACAACGGCACCCGCCGCGACGCCTGGGTCGGCTCGTTGCTGCCCTCCGATCTCGGACTGCCCTCAGGGGCCCCCTACCTGCCCTTTCCCGAGCGCGGCTGACCGCTCGCGCGGCGTTGTCAGTGCCCGGCCCTAGGGTGATCGCCATGACAACCGGTACGACAACTGCCGCCGCGTCCAAGGGCCCTGCGGCCGAGGCGCGACTGTCCGCCGAGGAGGCCCGGCGCATGGCGCTGCGCGCCCAGGGCCTGCTCGGCGCCCCGGACCGCCGGGCGGGGGTGCGCGGCGTGCTGCGGCACCTGGGGGCGGTGCAGCTGGACACGATCTCGGTGCTGGCCCGCTCGCACGAGCTGGTGCCGTACGCACGGCTGGGCGCGGTGGGCCGCGCGGCGGTCGAGTCGGCGTACTGGACCGGCGACCACGCCTTCGAGTACTGGTCGCACGCGGCCTGCATCCTGCCCGTCGAGGAGTGGCCGCACTTCGCCTTCCGGCGCCGGGCCATGAAGACGCGCGGCCACCGCTGGCACGTGATGCAGGATTCCGAGCGCTCGTGCGCGGCCGTCCGGGACCGGCTGCGGGCCGACGGCCCCCTGACGGCAACGGAATTGGGCGGCGCCAAGAACGGCGGCGAGTGGTACGACTGGTCCGAGACGAAGATCGCGGTGGAGTGGCTGCTGGACACCGGCGAGGTGGTCTGCACCCGGCGGCGCGGCTGGAAGCGGGTGTACGACCTGGCCGAGCGGGCGGTGCCGGACGCGCTCCTGCACGACGACATCGACGACATCGAGTGCACCCGGCGCCTGGTCACCCAGGCCGGTGCCGCGATGGGTGTGGCCACCCGGGCCGATCTGGCGGACTATCACCGGCTCAAGGGCGACCAGGTGGACGCGGTCATAGCCGACACGGGCCTGGTGCCGGTGGAGGTGGCGGGCTGGTCGAAGCCGGCGTGGGCGGACCCGGCCGCGCTGGCGGCGGAGTCCTCGTCGAAGGGCGGCCGGCACCGTACGACGCTGCTCTCGCCGTTCGACTCCCTGATCTGGGACCGGCCCCGCACCGAGCGGATTTTCGGTTTCACCCACCGCCTGGAGGCGTACGTGCCCAAGCCGAAGCGGGTGCACGGCTATTTCGCGATGCCGCTGCTGGCGGGCGGCCGGCTGCTCGGCCGGGTGGACCCGGCCCGGGAGGGCACCACCCTGGTGGCGCGGCAGGTGTCCCTCGACGGCCCCAAGGCCGTGGCCCCGATGGCGCGGGCGCTCCGGGAGGCGGCCGAGTGGGTCGGCTGCGACACCGTGCGCATCGAGCGCTGCGACGACGCGAAGCTTGCGGCGGCACTGGTCACGGCGCTGGACTGACAGGACCGGCGGGCCGGCCTCGGCCACCCGCCGGAGGCGCACGCCTCAGCGGATCTCGAGGATCTTCTCCCGCATCGCGTAGACCACCGCCTCCATCCTGGAGTGCAGCTGCAGCTTCTCCAGGATGTTGCGGACGTGGTTCTTCACGGTGTTCTCGCTGATGAACAACTCCTTGGCGATGTCACGGTTGTTCATCCCGGTGGCGACGAGCTTCAGCACCTCCAGCTCACGGTCGGTGAGCCGGGGCGCCGGCACCAGCCGGCGCTCGTCCGTCCGCTGGATCATCGACTTGAACTCGGTCAGCAGCTTGGACGCCATCGACGGGCTGATCTGCGACTGGCCGTCCGCGACCGCGCGGATCGCGGTGGCCACCTCGTCGGTGGAGATCTCCTTGAGGAGGTAGCCGGTCGCCCCGGCCTTGATCGCGTCGTAGAGGTCGGCTTCCTCGTCGCTGATCGTCAGCATGATGATCTTGGCGCTGGGGGCCACTTCCTTGATGGAGGTGCAGGCCTCGATACCACCGCGCTTGGGCATCCGCACGTCCATCAGCACGATGTCCGGCAGCAGATCGGCGGCCTTGTCCACCGCCTCCGCGCCGTCCCCTGCCTCGCCCACGACCTGGATGTCCTCCTCGTGGAAGAGAACGATCTCCAGTCCCCGCCGGAAGAGCGCGTGGTCGTCCACGACCAGGACCCGGATCGGCTCCGCGCGGGCGGGGTTCCGCTCCGCCCGGGCGCCCTCGTCGTCGTCCTCGCCGGGCACGAGTACGGGCCCGAACCTGTCCGCCATCGTTCCTCCCCCTGAAGGCCGTGGCCCCTCGCGGATGCAACAGTGCTGCGCCGAGCCAACCGGTTTCGGCGGACCGGCGGTTGGCCGCTCGGCCATGATTTCATGCCGAGGCCGCCGAGAGGCGCTTCTGAGGACGCAGGTTGATGCCCCCGGAAGCGCTGCGGCGCTTCGAGGGCATCAACTCGAAGGGCTACGACTCACGGCGCGCGGCGCCGGAGGCGGCCGGGGTCAGCCGCCGAGCGAACCGCCCGCGCCGCCGGGCTCCTCGGAGAAGGGGTCGGCGTTGAGGTGGATGACGCCGTAGTCGTAGGCGTGCCGCCGGTAGACGACACTGGGCATCTTGGTGTCGGAGTCGACGAACAGATAGAAGTCGTGACCGACCAACTCCATCTCGTAGAGCGCCTGGTCGAGGGTCATCGGGGCTGCGGCATGGGTCTTCTCGCGGACCACGAGAGGACCTTCGCCCTGGACCTCCAGGGAACCGATGCGCGTGACCGGCACCTTGTTCGCCGACTGGTCGACGGCGAGCTCGCCGGTGTCGGTGAGCTCCGCGGCGCCGACGGTCACCGCTACATCGCTGGCCGGGATCCGTCCGTTGCCCCGGCGGGTGTGACGCTTGTCGTTCTGCTTGCGCAGCCGCGCTTCCAGCTTGCTCGTGGCCAGGTCGAGCGCGGCGTAGGGATCCGACGACGACGCTTCCGCCCGGATCACCGGGCCGCGGGAACGGACCGTGATCTCCACACGGTCGGAGCGGTCGGCCTGCCTCGGGTTGGGCTCCTTGGACACCTCTACGTCGAGGCTGATCACCTTGCCGTCCAGCTTCTGGATCTTGTCCAGCTTCAGCTTCTCGGCCACGTGCTTGCGAAAGCGCTCGGGCACCTCTGTCTTACGGCCCTTGACGACGATGTCCACGCAGAACTCCGTTCCCGGATCGCCCCGCCGAAGGTGCGGAGCGCATCCCTCTTGCATCAGACCCCGGGGATACCCGGAGCCACCGACTCGGCGGTTTCACCTCCTCCTCCCCCATCGACAAGATCTACACCCCATCGACTTCAAGCTTCTGCGAAAGCACGCAAAGCGCGCCATTCGGAGATAAGAGGCATAGAGCTTGCCCTTCCTCACAACCGAACATATCTCGCCCGGACGCCCGTCGGTACCCCTTACCGGGCTGTACCTCCATTCAGGTGTTTCCCCGCTGTTTCCCACGGGAACGTCGCACCGCCACCTGGGGTTCCACCGGGATCCGGACCGGGCACGAACGCCCGCTCCGGGGCCGCGACGACCGCGGCCCCCAGCACCTGACCGCCCGACGCGGAGACCGCTCGCGCGGCCTCGACGAGCGAGGACCCGGTCGTCATGAGGTCGTCCACCAGCACCACCGGCCCTCCGACTCGCCACAGCCGCTTCACTCCCCCGGCTACCCCCAGGGCGCCCGAGACATTCACCCATCGTTGCCCCGCGTCGAGAGAGGACTGATCGGCGACGGTCCGCCGCTGTCGCAGCACCGCCGCCACCCGCGCGGGCTGTCCCGCGCTCCGCAGCGCCCGCCCGGCCGCCAGGGCGAGCCGTCGCCCCGCGTCATGCCCGCGTCCCGCGACCGCCCGCCGCGAGGAAGGCACCGGCACGAGCAGCAACGGGTCACTCCCGCCCCGTGTGCCCCACCATCCGGCCTCGCGCCCGACCGCCCGTACCGCGCCCGCCAGTGCGGCGCCCAGCGGCTCCGCCAGCTCCAGCGCTCCCCGCTCCTTGTGCGCGAGCAGCACGGACCGCACCCGGTCCGCGTAGGCCGCGGCGGCCCGCACGGGCGGCAGCCCCTCCGGCACCGGATCGGGCCACACCCTGCGGGTGCCCCGTCCGCACAGCTCCCGGCGGCACTCCTCGCACAACACGGAACGCGGCAGACCACACCCCGCGCAGTGGACCGGCAGCACCAGCCCGGTGATCTCTCGCCACCATCCGCGCATACCTCAACTGTCCCGCCCCAAGACCGCCCCTGCCACCCCTGTGGAAAACCGCGGTGGATCACGGGCGCGCAGCGCTGTGGATCACGGAAACCGCAGCGTGGGGGCGGGCCAGCGGCAGTCCTACCCCGGGTAGACCGGGGCCGAGCCGTCCTTGGCCACCCAGTTCCAGTTCATGTCCGGCAGCAGACGGACGATCCCGTCCTCCCGCTCCGCGACCACCCCGGGCGCCTTCTTCGAATTGCCCGGACTGGTCGGGTTCTCCGGGGCCGCGATGCCCCGCACCCCCGTGATGCCGGGCAGCGCCGCGACGTTCGACCGCGATCCGTCGGTCTCGATGTACAGCAACTGCTGCAGGCCGCCCCGCTCGTTGCCCGCCACCAGCAGGCGGCTGCCGCCCGCCCAGGACACGGCGTCGACCTCCTCCAGCTTCGGCGCCACCGAGCGCAGTTCCTGTACGGACAGGCTCGGCCGCCCGCCGCTCATCCGCCGCTCGACCCGTCCGAGCTTCAGGGTCTTGCGGTCACCCTTCGAGACCAGCAGCGCGATCCGCACCCCGTCGGCCGCGACCCGTAGCCCCGTGATGCGCTCGCCGTCGAGGCTGGGCACCCGGACCTCCTCCGGCGCACCCGTACCACCGGGCAGCCGCAGCAGCCGCGGCCGGTCGGGGTCCTGGTCGGCGACCCACAGATCGCCCAGCCCGTCCCAGCTCGGCGCCGTCAGCCCCGCCGCCGCCCGCGAGGTCACCCGGGGCTCGCCCAGGGCCGCACCGTGCTGCAGGTGCGCGACGTACAGCGACTGCCCGTTGGCGGCCACACCCGCCGCGCGGCTCTCGGCGCGGTCCACCGCCACCGATTTCAGGTTGACGGTGCCGTCGGCGCCGAACGGTCCGGCCACGCGCGACGGCGTCTTCTCGCCGTCGCTGAGGCTCACCATCCGGTGCTGGGCATCGAGGAAGTACTGCCGGTCGGCGTGCCCCACGGTCTGGTCCGGGGCGTACCGCCCCATCTGCTCCCGCCCCAGCGAGCACATCTGGTCACCGCCCTTGGCACGCTGCAGCGTGACACTGCTGACCGAGGCCGACTCCTGCACGGTGGAGAAGAGCTGCGCCGCCATGCGCAGGCACTGCTCGCCGTTGATGCCCGCCGCCCGGTCGGTGAGCCGCACCTTGAGGGCGTTGGAATCGTCGAGGGAAAGCCGCTCGTCGGCCACCTTCGTACCGGTCGGGAAGGCCGTCGCGGCGACCGGGTCGAGCCAGTTCGTCGGCCCGTCCAGGAGCGCCTTGACCGTGGAGGTCACCGGGTCTATCCGCTTGCGCAGATAGACGGGGTCGGCGACGAGCACGTCACGCGGTGCCTTGCCGGGCCCCAGCTCGGCGAAGTAGTACTTGTTGACCGGCCGGTATATGCGCTGGAAGTCGGACACGCCGAGCACCAGCCCGGGCGGCAGGTCGTCGATGCGCCACTCGCCGTCCTCGCGCGCGACATGGATGTTCGCCTTGTACGGGCGCTCGTCCGGCTTGTACGCGTGCTTGGCGTCGATCGTGGCGACCTGCTTGCCGACCAGGGTGATCGTGTACTCCTCCTCGGCCCGGTCGCCGGTGCGCTCCACGTTCACCTGCGGCGGGTCGGACAGCACGGTCGTCGACGTCAACGGGTCCCAACGCCGCTTCACGCTCTTGGACAGATACATCCGCGCCGTGTCGTAGTTCGGGTCGTCGCTCGTCGTCGCCTCGAGGAAGCCGGTCACCAGCTCCTGCGGCTGCTCGCGCTTGCGCGGCGGGACGCCGTACACACGGACCTGCGAGTCGGCGTCGGCCCGCTGCGAGGAGTCCACCGGATTCACGTCTCCGCTGTCCGGCATCGACGCGCAGCCGGCCAGCAGCACGCCGCTGAGCCCCAGCGCGAGGAGGCCCGCCACCGAGACCGGCCGGCCCCGGCGATCGCCCATAGCGCCCACGCGCCCGCCCCTCACGTCCTGCTCCGGTCCTGCGGGTCACTGCCCGCGGCGTTGTCGTTGCGCGCCCCGGCCGGGCGCGTCACCACCCGGGCGCCGCTGCCTGGCAGCGCCGTCGGGTCGGCGGCCGGCCGGACGTTGCGCGTCTGGGCCGGCACGGCGGCGGGCAGCGGCGCGGGACCGGGCGCACCCCGTCCCGAGGCGGCCAGCGGCACCCCGGACTCGTTCAGCCCGCGATTGCGCCGCGAGTCCTCCGGCTCCAGCGGGATCGGCGAACCGCGCAGCGAGTCACCCGCCGTACGCGGCAGCGTCAGACGGAACTGCGAGCCGCCGCCCGGCTCGCCCCACGCCTGGAGCCAGCCGCCGTGCAGCCGCGCGTCCTCCACGGCGATGGACAACCCGAGACCGGTGCCCCCGGTCGTCCGGGCACGGGCGGGGTCCGCCCGCCAGAAGCGGTTGAAGACCCGGGTGGCCTCGCCGGGCTTGAGACCCACGCCGTAGTCGCGCACCGCGACCGCGACCGCGCCACCGGCGACGGCGAGCCGCACCACGACGTCCCGGCCGTCACCGTGCTCCACGGCGTTGACCACGAGGTTGCGCAGCACCCGCTCCACGCGACGGGCGTCCGCCTCCGCGATCACCGGCTGTTCGGCGCCCCGCACGAGCAGTCGGCTGCCCTTGCGGTCGGCGAGCGGCAGCGCCGCGTCGACCACCCGGTTCACCACATCGCGCAGGTCCACCGGCTCGGCCTCCAGCGCCGCCGCGCCCGCGTCGAACCGGCTGATCTCCAGCAGGTCGGACAGCAGCGACTCGAAACGGTCGACCTGCCCGTACAGCAGCTCCGCGGAGCGCGCGGTGATCGGGTCGAAGTCCTCCCGCGCCTCGTGAATGACCTCCGCGGCCATCCGTACGGTCGTCAGCGGGGTCCGCAGCTCGTGCGAGACGTCCGAGACGAACCGCCGCTGCATCCGCGACAGCTCCTCCAGCTGCTGGATCTTCACCTGGAGGTTCTGCGCCATCTTGTTGAAGGCTTCACCCAGGCGGGCGATGTCGTCCTCGCCGGTGACCTTCATGCGCTCCTGGAGCACACCCGCCGCGAGCCGCTCGGAGATCCCCGCGGCCATCCGTACGGGCGTGACGATCTGCCGCACGACCAGCCAGGCGATGGCACCGAGCAGCAACACGACGAACACCCCGGCGGTCGCCAGCGTGGTCTTCACCAGCTTCAGCGACTTCTCCTCCTGGGTGAACGGGAAGAGGTAGTAGAGCTGGTACGGCTTGCCGTTGACGTCGTAGAGCCGCTTGCCGACCGCCAGCGCCGGTGCCCCCTCGTCCGAGGAGTTGCGCTTGATCGACGCGGGCGTCTCGAACGCGCCGTTCGCGCTGTCCACCTTGCGGCGCAGCTCGGCGGGCACGCTCTGCTCGGGGTCGATGTCACCCGAGGCACGCGGCCCGCGCGTGCCCACAGAGGTGGTGTCGGTGGCGTCGGCGCTGAGCGCCACCACGTGATAGACGCCCTGCCCGCCACTGGCGAGCTGCTGCACGAGCTGGGTCAGCCAGGCCCCGGAGTCCGGAAGACCGCGACCACCGGCCTGTGCGGCGTCCTGGCTGCGGTCGGCAGCCGCGTCGGCGGCGTCACGCGCCGCCTTGAACCCGCCCTCGGCCTGGCTCATCGACGCGTGCCGCTTGGCGTCCAGCAGACCGTTGCGCATCTGGCCGATGACGACGACGCCGAGCACCAGGACCACGCCCAGCGACATCAGCAGGGTGGTGGCGACCACCCGCACCTGGATGTTGCGCCGCCACAGCCGCATGGCGGGCAGCAGCGGCTGCCGCACCCAGCGCACGTACAGCCTCAGCACCGGGTGCACCGGACCCGCGGCCGCGCCGTCGGGCAGCAGCCGCGCGGCACGCCACAGCCGGCGGAAGAAAGATATGCCGCCCGTCGAATCGACGGGCCGCCCCGCGCCCCGCTCCGGGGCGGCACCGTTGCCCGACATGTCAGCTCGGCCCGGCCTTGTAGCCCACACCGCGCACGGTCACCACGATCTCCGGCCGCTCCGGGTCCTTCTCGACCTTGGAGCGCAGCCGCTGCACGTGCACATTGACCAGCCGCGTGTCCGCCGCGTGGCGGTAGCCCCACACCTGCTCCAGGAGCACCTCACGGGTGAACACCTGCCACGGCTTACGGGCCAGCGCGACGAGGAGGTCGAACTCCAGCGGCGTCAGCGCGATCGGCTGACCGTCGCGCTTGACCGAGTGCCCGGCCACGTCGATGACCAGGTCCCCGATCGCCAGCTGCTCCGGCGCCGGCTCCTCCGACCTGCGCAGCCTCGCCCTGATCCGGGCCACCAGCTCCTTCGGCTTGAACGGCTTGACGATGTAATCGTCCGCCCCGGACTCCAGTCCGACCACCACATCGACCGTGTCACTCTTCGCGGTCAACATCACGATCGGCACGCCGGACTCGGACCGGATCAGCCTGCACACCTCAATGCCGTCCCGACCGGGCAGCATCAGATCGAGCAAAACAAGATCCGGTTTGGTCTCACGAAAAGCAGCGAGTGCCTTGTCGCCATCAGCTACAAACGACGGCTCGAAACCCTCACCACGCAGCACAATGCCGAGCATCTCGGCCAGTGCGGTGTCGTCGTCGACGACAAGGACGCGTCCCTTCATATCGACATCATCCCATTACCTGATCGTGACCTGGCACACAGCTCCGCGAGACCAGCCTCCGTGACCGGCGAAACAACCCCGTTTTCCGTGACAATTGCCGTCACCAACTCGGGCGGTGTGATATCGAACGCAGGGTTGTACGCCTGCGTCCCGAGGGGTGCGATCAGCACCCCCGAACCCGCCTCTTCCCCGGCCCCGGGCACCTGCGGCACGGCGAACTCCGTCACCTCGTGCCCCGGCCGCTGCTCCACCTCGATCGCGGCGCCCTCCGGGGTGTTGAGGTCGATCGTCGTGATCGGCGCGACGACGACGAACGGCACATGGTGGTAGCGGGCCAGTACAGCCAGCGGATAGCTGCCCACCTTGTTGGCCACCGAACCGTCGGCTGTGATCCGGTCCGCGCCGATCAGGACCGCGTCCACCTCGCCCGCCGCGAACAGCGAGCCCGCCGCGTTGTCCGTCAGCAGCGTGTACGGCATCCCGGCCCGGGCCGCCTCGTACGCCGTCAGCCGCGCCCCCTGGAGCAACGGCCGCGTCTCGTCCACCCACAGGCGCCTCAGCTCCCCCGCCCGGTGTGCGGCACCGGCCACCGCCAGCGCCGTTCCCTCACCCCCGGACACCAGCGCGCCCGTGTTGCAGTGGGTGAGGATCCGCAGGCCACCGCCCGGCAGCAGCTCCGTCAGCAGCGCCAGACCGTGCGCCGCCATCAGCTCACTGGCCCGCGCGTCCTCCCGGTGCAGCGCCCGGGCCGTCTCCAGGGCCGCCGCGGCGGCCCCTGCCACGTCCGCGCCGCCCTTGAGCGCCCCCCGATAGGCCGCGAGGCCCCTGTGCACCCCGTACGCCAGATTGACGGCCGTGGGGCGCGCGTGGGCCAGCGACTGGGCGGCGTCGTCCACGTCGAAGCCCCGTACGGCCGCGAGCGCCACCCCGTACGCCCCGGCGATGCCGAGCAGCGGCGCACCCCGCACTGCGAGCGTGCGTATCGCCTCCACCAGCGCGGGGACGTCCGTGCACACCAGCTCGATCTCCTCGGCGGGCAGCCGGCGCTGGTCCAGCAGCACCAGCACGGGCCCTTCCGGGGGCTCCTCCCAGCGCAGTGCGGGAGTCAGTGAGGACGGCGCGGGGTCCGCGGGTACCGCGTACTGATCAGCCATTGGTCCAGTCTGCCCCGCACACCCCGACTAATGAAGGTCTCCCTTGGGTCTCTCCCCCTTACGAGCCGACGTACGGGCCCACATCCGAGCCCCTCGCCGCCCGGGGCCCGCGTGACACGATGACGGGGCAATCGCTCGCCGCCGCACCGGCGAACGGGCACCGAGAAGGAGCGACGACCATGAACGACTCTCCGGGCCGCACCCCGCCCGGGCCCTCCCCCTCCGACGAGCAGGGCAACGGCGTTCCCGCCCAGTCCGCCCCCGCGGACGACCAGGCCGTACGCACGGAAGAGCCGGCCGGCCGGGCGGAGGAGGCCGCACCCGCCTCTCAGTGGGCCCGGGAGCAGCCCCCCAGGGGCCAGTGGTCCACCCCCTCCGCGGGCCCCCCGCCCGGGCCCCGCCGTCCCACCAGGGCCCGGGCCGAGAGCAACGCCGGCCCCACGGGCCCGTACGGGCCGGGTCAGGGTGCCTGGGGCGGAAACCACTGGGCACCGATCCCGCCCGCGCCCCAGCCGGGCGTGATCCCGCTGCGTCCCCTGGGCGTCGGCGAGATCCTGGAGGGCTCGTTCGGCACCTTGCGCAGGCACTGGCGGACGGCCCTCGGCATCTCTCTGGCGGTGGCGGTCGCCACCCAGGCCGTGACGACCGTGGTCACCGGTGTGTGGTTCCGCGACAACCCGGGCTTCGAGTACCTCGACAACCCGGCCTCGGCGACCCCCGGGGAGACCCTGGACGCCATAGGTGAGAGCCTGCCCGGCACGGGGGTCACGGCACTCGTCAGCCTGCTGGGCTCGATCATCGCCACAGCACTGCTGACAGTCGTCGTCAGCCGGGCCGTGCTGGGACGGTCGACCTCGGTCGCCGACGCCTGGCGGAGTGCCCGCCCGCAGTTGCTCCGTCTGAGCGGCCTGCTCTTCCTGCTGCCGGCCCTGATCGTCGGTGTCTTCGGCGTGGCGGTCGCACCCGGCCTTCTGATCTCGGCGGCGGGCGCGAAGGCGGTGGGCGTGGGCGTCGCCCTGTTCGGCAGCCTGGCCGGGATGGCAGGAGCGGCGTGGCTCTGGATTCAGTTCAGCCTGGCCGCACCGGCGTTGATGCTGGAAAGGCAGGGTGTCCTCGCGTCGCTGCGCCGGTCCGCGAAGCTGGTGCGCGGGTCCTGGTGGCGAATCTTCGGCGTGCAGCTGCTGGCCGTATTCCTGGTATTCGTGGTGGCGACAGTTATTGGCATTCCCGTCGGCATCATTGAAATGATCTTCACGGGTGAGAGCGCCACTTCCGGCACCATCGGCTGGAGCACTTTGATCATCTCCGGTGTCGCGGCGGTCATCAGCACGACACTGATGGCGCCGATCACGGCCGGCGTGACCGCGCTGCTTTATCTGGACCAGCGCATCCGCCGCGAATCCCTCGACGTCGAGCTGGCGCAGGCCGCCTCGAAGTAATTCGGATTCGTTCGGTTGCGTTCGATCCGAAGCGTCGTATCCCGTCCTGTCTCCCCGGGCCTGAGCCCCTGGCCCGGGGAACGGGGGGCAGGGAGGAAGACGGGGGCGGAGGGCGGTAGGGGGCACCCAGGAGGACGGAGAGCGGCTACAAAGAGGCCGCATTCCCACCCCGGTATCCCGGGATTTTGTCCGGAAACGCAGAATAGCCCCCGCAGGAACCAAATGGCTCCCACAGGGGCTACTCTCAAAAATTGTTCGGCGGCGTCCTACTCTCCCACACGGTCCCCCATGCAGTACCATCGGCGCTGAAAGGCTTAGCTTCCGGGTTCGGAATGTAACCGGGCGTTTCCCTAACGCAATGACCACCGAAACTCTATGAAATTAACCAACCGGAACACAACACGGTCGTTACTTCAGAACCTACACAGTGGACGCGAGCAACTGAGGACAAGCCCTCGGCCTATTAGTACCAGTCAGCTCCAACCGTTACCGGTCTTCCACACCTGGCCTATCAACCCAGTCGTCTACTGGGAGCCTTAACCCCTCAAAGGGGGTGGGAATACTCATCTCGAAGCAGGCTTCCCGCTTAGATGCTTTCAGCGGTTATCCCTCCCGAACGTAGCCAACCAGCCATGCCCTTGGCAGGACAACTGGCACACCAGAGGTTCGTCCGTCCCGGTCCTCTCGTACTAGGGACAGCCCTTCTCAATATTCCTACGCGCACAGCGGATAGGGACCGAACTGTCTCACGACGTTCTAAACCCAGCTCGCGTACCGCTTTAATGGGCGAACAGCCCAACCCTTGGGACCGACTCCAGCCCCAGGATGCGACGAGCCGACATCGAGGTGCCAAACCATCCCGTCGATATGGACTCTTGGGGAAGATCAGCCTGTTATCCCCGGGGTACCTTTTATCCGTTGAGCGACGGCGCTTCCACAAGCCACCGCCGGATCACTAGTCCCGACTTTCGTCCCTGCTCGACCCGTCGGTCTCACAGTCAAGCTCCCTTGTGCACTTACACTCAACACCTGATTGCCAACCAGGCTGAGGGAACCTTTGGGCGCCTCCGTTACTCTTTAGGAGGCAACCGCCCCAGTTAAACTACCCACCAGACACTGTCCCTGATCCGGATCACGGACCCAGGTTAGACATCCAGCACGACCAGAGTGGTATTTCAACGACGACTCCACACACACTGGCGTGCATGCTTCACAGTCTCCCACCTATCCTACACAAGCCGAACCGAACACCAATATCAAGCTATAGTAAAGGTCCCGGGGTCTTTCCGTCCTGCTGCGCGAAACGAGCATCTTTACTCGTAGTGCAATTTCACCGGGCCTATGGTTGAGACAGTCGAGAAGTCGTTACGCCATTCGTGCAGGTCGGAACTTACCCGACAAGGAATTTCGCTACCTTAGGATGGTTATAGTTACCACCGCCGTTTACTGGCGCTTAAGTTCTCAGCTTCGCCTGGACGAATCCAAGCTAACCGGTCCCCTTAACGTTCCAGCACCGGGCAGGCGTCAGTCCGTATACATCGCCTTACGGCTTCGCACGGACCTGTGTTTTTAGTAAACAGTCGCTTCTCGCTGGTCTCTGCGGCCACACCCAGCTCAGAGGGTAAACCTCATCACCAGACATGGCCCCCCTTCTCCCGAAGTTACGGGGGCATTTTGCCGAGTTCCTTAACCATAGTTCACCCGAACGCCTCGGTATTCTCTACCTGACCACCTGAGTCGGTTTAGGGTACGGGCCGCCATGAAACTCGCTAGAGGCTTTTCTCGACAGCATAGGATCATCCACTTCACCACAATCGGCTCGGCATCAGGTCTCAGGCTTCATGCTGTCCGGATTTGCCTAGACAGCGCCCTACACCCTTACCCCGGGACTACCACCGCCCGGGCTGGACTACCTTCCTGCGTCACCCCATCGCTTACCTACTACCACCTTGGATCGGCGGCTCCACCACTTTCCTTTCCCCGAAGGGTCCGGAACGGCTTCACGGCCTTAGCATCAATGGATTCGATATTGGGCGTTTCAAAGCGGGTACCGGAATATCAACCGGTTGTCCATCGACTACGCCTGTCGGCCTCGCCTTAGGTCCCGACTTACCCTGGGCAGATCAGCTTGACCCAGGAACCCTTAGTCAATCGGCGCACACGTTTCCCACGTGTGTATCGCTACTCATGCCTGCATTCTCACTCGTGAACCGTCCACAACTCGCTTCCGCGGCTGCTTCACCCGGCACACGACGCTCCCCTACCCATCCACACGGTCGTTGGACCTATTGTGTGAATGACACGACTTCGGCGGTACGCTTGAGCCCCGCTACATTGTCGGCGCGGAATCACTTGACCAGTGAGCTATTACGCACTCTTTCAAGGGTGGCTGCTTCTAAGCCAACCTCCTGGTTGTCTCTGCGACTCCACATCCTTTCCCACTTAGCGTACGCTTAGGGGCCTTAGTCGATGCTCTGGGCTGTTTCCCTCTCGACCATGGAGCTTATCCCCCACAGTCTCACTGCCGCGCTCTCACTTACCGGCATTCGGAGTTTGGCTAAGGTCAGTAACCCGGTAGGGCCCATCGCCTATCCAGTGCTCTACCTCCGGCAAGAAACACACGACGCTGCACCTAAATGCATTTCGGGGAGAACCAGCTATCACGGAGTTTGATTGGCCTTTCACCCCTAACCACAGGTCATCCCCCAGGTTTTCAACCCTGGTGGGTTCGGTCCTCCACGAAGTCTTACCTCCGCTTCAACCTGCCCATGGCTAG